>NZ_CCAX010000001.1:0-2198765 GCF_000612865.1 Oceanobacillus picturae | reverse complement strand
CACCCCCCCACCCCAACCGAATTCACTCAATTTGACTCATTCCGACTAAATTCGACAATTCTCGAAACCGACGCTACTATGTATCCTAGCGGTATTTTGCTTTTTAAATCACAATAATGTACAAATGTGTTCCACTTATTTGCGATGAAAGCGCGTTCACTAATTAAAATACGGTGCTACAATTAATTTTGAAAGAGGGGTTAATCATGAAACTTGATAACCGCAGCAACAAACTTCTTGAGGAACTGATAAGTAATCCAAGTGTTACAAGTAAGGATATTGAACAAAAGTATGGCCTAACAAGAAGGCAGCTGGGATACAGTATCACGAAAATTAATGAGTGGCTTACGGATGAAAAGCTCCCGGAAATTCAGAGAACGAAAAAAGGGTTTTTCATTATTGATCAATCTGTTTTCACGACATTTTCCAAGGGAGAAACATCAAAACAAGAAGATACCAGCATTCTATCGGAAGAGCATCGAATGCATATGATCCTCATGATGTTGCTTAGTAAGGAAGATCTTTCTCTTGTTCACTTCACTAGCGAGCTAAAGGTGAGCAAAAATACAATCTTGAGTGATTTAAAGCAAGCACAGCAATTTATATCAAACTATGGATTAACAGTCCGTTATACCAGAAGAGATGGCTATGTTTTGGATGGCGAGGAATTCCAGATCCGTAAATTGCTCTTGCATGTTTTGGAAAAAATCCTCCGACTGAAAAACGGAGCAGAACTTCTTTCCCGTCTTGTAGATATTAAGGCAGCGGAAGTAAAGGAAATTACCCAGCGAATAGAGTCCGTTGAAAAGAAACTGAATTTGAAGTTTACGGATGATCGAATGGCAACCATGCCGTATAGTCTGATTCTCGTAACGCGTCGGATTAAAAAAGGGAATTTGATTCGAGCCTTCTATATCAAATATGAAGAGTTATCGGATACCAAGCAATACCATGCAACAGAAGAAATCCTTTACGACGTTGCAGACATTCCGATGGAAGAACGACTATTTATTACGCTTTATCTGCTTACAACAAATGTGTATTGGTCTGAGTTTTTAACAGAAGAAGCAATTCCTAATTTAATGGAAGCGCTGGATGATATGCTTCGCCTATTTGAGAGAAGGGCCGTTATCTCTATTCGGGATCGCGAGCAATTACTGAACAAATTGTTATTACATGTGAAGCCAGCATATTACCGGATTAAATACCAGCTTGCAGAGCTTCATGATATGCAGCATACAGTCAGCCAGGAATTTATGGAACTGCATCATCTTGTTAAAAAATCAACGGAACCACTTGCTGAGCTAATAGGAATGCCTATCCCGGAAAGTGAGACGACGTACCTTACCATGTTAATTGGGGGGTGGCTGTCAAAGCAGGGGGATAGCATTCAGGAGAAAACGAAAGCGATTGTTGTCTGTCCAAAAGGGATCTCCGTTTCCAGACTGATGTATAGTCAGCTGAAGGAGCTGTTTCCAGAGTTCATTTTCCTGGATACCTTGTCTGTACGGGAGTTTCAACAATACCCATTTGCTTATGATTTAGTGTTCTCTCCCATTGCACTCGAGACAGATAAGAAATTATTTATTACAAGTTCTTTTATGGAAACAGAAGAAAAAGCACGCTTACGCAAACAGGTGATGCTAGAGGTACATGGCTATATCGCATCAGACCTTGATGTGGAAGAGATTCTAGCAATTGTCCAAAATCACGCTGAGATTACCAATGAAGTGCAGCTCTCTAAAGACCTTTACCGTTACTTGCATCGTGATGAAGCGGATGCAATAAGAAAGCAAAGGGACAAGGAGCCTGCCATGACACTAGCTGATTTTATTACACCAGAAACCATTACACTGCGTGATTCTGCATCATCTTGGGAGGCGGCGTTAAAAGTTGGGGCCGCTCCACTGATTCGAAAAGGGGCAATTGATTCCGCTTACGTAGAAGCAATGGTGGGAGAAGAAGAAAAAGACCCATATATCGTCATCGGGCCAAACCTTGCTATTCCACACGCAACACCAGAAGACGGGGTAAATGATGTTTCTATGAGTCTGCTTCGATTAAAAAAAGGGGTAGCTTTTACAGAAGACTACTCCATCCAGTTGATTTTCATCATTGCAGCGGTGGATAAGAAAAAACATTTGAAAGCGCTAATGCAATTGATGAGACTGGCTGGAAACGAAGCAGATCAAAAAGCGCTGATAGAAGCAACAGATAAAGAAACGGTTGTCAATATAATACAAAAATACGCAACCAACTAACGAGAGAAACAGGGGGGCACAACATGAGTGAGATGTACGTTGATGATTCTATTATTCTCCTAAACTTGGAGGCAGATAATAAAGAAGAGGTGCTGACCAAGATGGGGCAGAACCTTCAGACGCTGGGGTTAGTAAAGGATAGTTTTACAGACGCAATTATTGCTAGAGAAGCAGAATTTGCTACAGGACTTCCTACAAAAGGGGCTTCTGTTGCCATCCCGCATACAGACGTAGAGCATGTAAATCGCAAAACGATAAGTGTTGCGGTATTGAAAGACCCAGTGGATTTTTGTGTAATGGGTGACGACGAGGAGACCACGCCTGTAAGAATCGTTTTTATGCTGGCGATGGATAAGCCGCATGATCAATTGTCACTTTTACAAAAGCTGATGCAAATCTTTCAGGATGAGGCTACATTGGCTTCCATCGTTGAAGCAACGAGTGAAGCTGCTGTCATGCAAGTACTGGCAGACAAATTAGAATTCGACTTTAAAGGAGGTGAGTAAGATGGAGAAAAAGAAACAGGTTTTAGTAGCTTGTGGAGCTGGAATTGCGACATCTACTGTAGTGAATGGTGCGATTGAAGAGATGGCAAAAGAAAACAATCTGAAAGTAAATTTGGTGCAAATCAAAATTTCAGAAGTAGGTGGCTATGTTGATACAGCTGATTTACTTGTTACAACTGCAATGACAAAAACAGAGTATCCGTTTCCAGTAATCAATGCACGCGCTTTCCTAACTGGAATTGGTGTAGAAGATACAAAGAAACAAATTTTAGAGGAACTAAAAAAATAGTTCATAATTGATCCCGGTTCTTCCGGGATCAAACATTATTTGTGAGGGGGATGAAACATGCAAGGTTTTGTTGATGTTATACAGGGCTTTCTTGACTTAGGAGCTACGGTAATTTTACCAGTTGCAATTTTTCTATTAGGTTTATTTTTTGGGCAGAAACCAGGTAAAGCTTTTCGTTCCGGTTTAACGATAGGTGTAGCATTTGTCGGGATTTTCCTTGTTATTGACTTACTAGTACTAAATTTAGGTCCTGCAGCACAGGGAATGGTAGATCGGCTTGGTGTTGAGCTAAATGTCATCGACGTTGGCTGGCCAGCAACGTCCTCGATTGCCTGGGCATCTGTGGTAGCAGCATTTATTATTCCATTAGGTCTTGTTGTAAACGTTGTCATGTTATTGACGAAAACAACAAAAACAATGAACGTAGACATTTGGAATTTCTGGCACTATACCTTTATGGCAGCAATGGTATATGCGATTTCTGACAGTATTGTTCAAGGATTGATCGCTGCTGTTCTATTCCAAATTGTTTGTCTGAAGGTGGCGGATTGGACTGCACCAATGATGAGCGAATTTTATGAACTACCAGGCGTATCGATCGCTACAGGAAGTACGATCTCTTACGCACCAGGAATTTTCTTAGTTAAAGGGTTGCAAAAAGTACCTGGAATCAAAAACTGGAATTCAGATCCTGAAACCATTCAAAAACGCTTTGGTATCTTTGGCGAATCCATTTTCATTGGACTATTCCTCGGGGCAGCGATTGGTGCGCTTGCTGGATATAGTGTTGGCGATGTAATTGAAATTGGAATGGCGATGGCAGCCGTTATGGTATTAATGCCACGTATGGTTAAGATTTTGATGGAAGGGCTAATGCCTGTATCCGAATCAGCACGAGAATGGTTAAATAAACGTTTTGGTGATAGAGAAATTTTAATCGGACTTGATGCAGCGGTTGCACTTGGGCATCCTGCAGTTATCTCTACAGCTCTTATTCTCGTACCAATCACAGTTGTTTTAGCTGTTATTCTACCAGGAAACGCAGTACTTCCATTTGGTGACTTGGCAACCATTCCATTTATTGTGGCATTTATTGTAGGAGCTGCAAGAGGTAATATCGTGCATTCTGTCATTGTAGGAACTGTGATGATCGCAATTTCGCTTTACATTGCAACAGATGTCGCACCAATGTTTACACAAATGGCGGAGAATGCAGATTTCAATATGCCAGAAGGATCTGCACAAATTTCAAGTATTGACCAAGGTGGAAACATTGTAAACTATGTCATTTATAAACTTTTCTCCTTATTTAATTAAGGGTTAACCGTACAATTCAAGCATGGGAGGAATTAGCATGAAGGCACTAGTGAAAACAGCACAAGGCTTTGGCAATCTGGAAGTGCAAGATAAGCACGTGCCGGAGCCTGGTCGAGATCAAGTGAAAATTGAAGTGAAGTATGCAGGGATATGCGGATCAGATATACACACGTATGAAGGACATTACAAAGTGGGTGTTCCTGTTACGTTAGGACATGAATTTTCCGGTGAAGTTGTATCGGTTGGCGAAGGTGTAACAGAATTCCAAGTGGGAGATCGGGTTACATCAGAGACAACGTTCTATATATGTGGAGAGTGTGCTTACTGTAAATCAGGTGACTACAATCTCTGCAATCATCGAAAAGGCTTGGGTACACAGCAGGATGGTGGCTTTGCAAAGTTCCTCGTTGCAAGAAAAGAAAGTGTTCATAAGTTACCGGAAAACGTTGATTTTCAATCAGCAGCGATGACGGAGCCATTGGCTTGTACGTACCATGCTGTTGCCAAAACAGAAATTAACCAAGGTGATGTGGTGGTTGTTATTGGGCCAGGACCAATTGGATTGCTTACCGCACAGGTTGTTAAAAGTAAGGGAGCAACCGTTATTATCACTGGATTGACCAATGATAAAGTTCGTCTTGATAAAGCGAAAGAATTGGGCATTGACTATACCGTTAACACACAGGATCAGGATATTAAAGAACTCGTAAATAGCTTAACAGACGGCTATGGCGCCGATGTTGTTTTCGAATGTTCAGGGGCAGTTCCTGCAGCGAAGCAGGCACTTGATCTATTGCGTAAAAAAGGCCAATACGGCCAGGTTGGTTTGTTCGCTAAACCTGAGATTTCCTTTGACTTAGAAAAAATTATTCAAAAGGAAATCCGTGTTGTCGGTAGCAGGAGTCAAAAATCGGCAGACTGGGAACCATCTCTTGAGCTGATGAACAATGGAAGTGTTAATGCGAAGTCACTCGTGACACATGAATATACGATTGAAGATTGGGATGCGGCGTATCAGGCTATTAAAAGCGGTGAAGCAATTAAGGTATTATTGACGCCGGTAGAATAGATCGGACCCCACGTCTCAGTGGGGTATGACTAATTTATGGAAATGAAGGTGATTTTTATGATGGATACATTTTTGGATTTTATGATTGGTCCATTTCGGTCCGTTTCCAGTTTTTATTTTGAATATCAGGTAATTTTTAACACGATTTTAATAGGCGCTGTGGTTCTTAAGCTTACAACAAAGAAGAAGGATAAAGCAGCAAGTTAAAGTAATGGAGAAAGGGTGAGAGAATTGCGATCCCTTAAACTTTACGGGAAGCAAGATATTCGCTTCGAGGAAGCAGAAAAAGCCGTTATAACAGATACAGATGATGTCATTATAAAAGTAAAAGCAGTAGGGATTTGTGGCTCTGACATATCTAGATACAGCAAGCTAGGCCCATACGTTGAAGGGATGATTTTCGGGCATGAGTTTTCTGGCGAGGTTGTGGAAGTTGGAAATAATGTCACCACTGTAAAGCCAGGAGACCGTGTTGCAGCTTGTCCAAGTTTTTATTGCGGGGAATGTGAAAGCTGTAAAAAGGGAGAGCTTGCTAGATGTGAAAAGCTTACGGTAATTGGCGCGAGACACCCTGGTGCCTATGCGGAATTTGTTAAATTACCAGAAGAGAATGTTTTACCACTTCCAGATGAAGTTGACTTTGATAGCGCGGCATTAGTAGAACCTTCCGCGGTTGTGGTACATGGTTTTTACCGTACAACAATTAGGCCAGGGGCTGAAGTTGCGGTAATGGGCTGTGGAAATATTGGGTTGTTGGCTGTACAATGGGCAAAAATCTTTGGAGCGAAAAAGGTCTACGCCATTGATATCGATCCTGCCAAATTAAGTGTGGCGCAAGAATTGGGGGCAGATGTGCTAATTAATCCGCTTGATAAACCAGCACATGAACAGATTCTTGAACATACAAATGGCACAGGAGTAGATCTGGCCGTAGAGTCAGCGGGATCACCGATAACGTCAGCGCAAATCTTTTCTTTACCTAAAAAGGGTGGCGAGGTCGTATTTATGGGCATCCCGTACGCAGATATTAATATTGAACGCTTCTTTTTTGAAAAAATCGTTCGCAACGAATTAAACGTATACGGCTCATGGAATGCCATTTCTTCTCCATTTCCGGGCAGGGAGTGGAGTACGACAATTCATTATATGGCAACAGGCCAACTTAAAATTAAACCAATTATTAGTCACCGCCTGCCTTTATCAGCAGGTCCAGAAACTTTTGATCGCATTATTAATCGAAAAGAATCATACAGAAAAGTGCTCTTTTATCCAGAGCAAGGTTAAACAATAGGGGATATATATAAGAAACGTCCGAGAAGGGCGTTTTTTTGTATACATAAAAGAGGTTAAGGGAAAATAACGCTAGTCGGACGACTGGGAGGTGCCGGGGAGTTCACGGGCGATAAAGTGTAGCTGGAAGGCGAAGGTGCGGTTCTCACGGCCGAAGCAAAAGTTCTCACAGGCGAAGGAAGCAGACTCAAGGGCGATGCAGTAGTTTTCACTAGCGATAGTTCTAGTCTCTAAGGCGATGTAGAAGTCATGACGGGCGAAGGTGCGGGCTCGCGGACGATGCAGATACTCTCCAAGAGAGGTTACTAGCCCATGACTTAATCCTCAACAAACGAATCCCCAACTAACAATACATCTTCTAAGCCTTCTCATCAAATTTTGTCAACAAGTGTTTTGCCAAAGTTGTATTTAGATTACGTTGTACTACTCGAATTTGGGGAATAGAATTAGGATAGTAAAATGTTTTCATTTATATATTCATTATAATTTGAGAGGGGTAACGAAAATGGCAGAAAAGAAAGGTTTTCGCGCCAAGGTTCAACGCTTTGGTAGTTACTTAAGCGGCATGATCATGCCAAATATCGGCGCATTTATTGCGTGGGGGATTATTACAGCACTCTTTATTCCAGATGGCTTCACGCCAAATGAAAGTCTTGCGGCAATGGTTGACCCTATGATTAAATACTTATTACCACTATTGATCGGTTTTACTGGTGGACGAATGGTTTACGATTTACGTGGTGGGGTTGTCGGGGCAACTGCAACAATGGGGGTTATCGTTGGTGCAGGTATTCCAATGTTCCTCGGCGCAATGGTAATGGGACCACTTTCTGGTTACATTATGAAGAAATTTGATGATTTGTTTAAAGATAAAGTAAGATCCGGTTTTGAGATGCTTTACAATAACTTCTCTTCTGGTATTATCGGAGCAATTCTTGCAATACTTGCTTCATTAGCAATTGGTCCTGTTGTAGAAGGTCTCAACAATGGGTTAGCTGCTGGTGTTGAAGCGATTATTGGTGCAGGATTACTACCATTAGCAAGTATTATTATTGAACCAGCAAAAATTCTATTCTTAAACAATGCGATTAACCATGGTATCTTAAGTCCAATTGGTGTCGAACAAGCAGCAAATGCTGGCAAATCGATCCTATTCCTATTGGAAGCAAACCCAGGGCCAGGTCTTGGAATCTTACTTGCCTTCAGTATTTTTGGTAAGGGTGCATCAAAGGCCTCTGCGCCTGGTGCAGCACTCATCCAATTTGTTGGTGGTATCCATGAAATTTACTTCCCATACATCCTCATGAAGCCAATGTTACTGTTAGCAGTAATCGGTGGGGGTATGAGTGGTGTGTTCACACTTTCTTTATTTGATGCAGGACTTAGAGCTGCAGCTTCACCAGGAAGTATTTTTGCAGTCTATGCAATGGCAACACCAGATAGCTATCTTGGTGTAACACTTGGTGTACTTGTAGCCGCTGTTGTTTCCTTTTTAATTGCGTCTGTAATCTTGAAAACAAGCAAATCAAAAGAAGAAGACTTAGCAGAAGCTACTGGCCAAATGGAAGCCATGAAAGGGAAGAAAAGTTCTGTAGCTGGTACATTAAATGCCGGTGAAACTGCTGAGGCAGAAGCATTGAATCAAACGCCAGTCGATACAGAAAAAGACGCATCAGAAGTTGACAAGGTTATTTTCGCCTGTGATGCAGGTATGGGTTCAAGTGCAATGGGAGCTTCCTTATTGAAGAACAAATTTAAGAAAGCTGATATTGACATTTATGTTAATAACCATGCCATTAACGAGATCCCGGATGATGCAGATATCGTTATTACGCATAAAGATCTTACGGATCGTGCGAAGGAAAAAATTCCAACTGCTGAGCATATTTCTGTTGAGAACTTCTTAAACAGTCCAAAATATGATCAATTGGTAGAGAGACTAAAAAAGTAGTAAGATAAAAAGTAGGGCAGGGGGAAACTCCTTGCCCTCTTATGTTTTTTAAAAGTTGAAAAGGGATGTGCGCGGCCGATGGTGTGGGACTCACGGTCGAAGATGAGACTCGCACGGCCGATGGTGTGGGACTCACGGGCGAAGATGAGACTCGCGCGGCCGATGATTGAAGTCTCACGGGCGAAGTTCAGGCTCGCACGGCCGATGATTGAAGTCTCACGGGCGATGTATAGCCTCGCACGGCCGATGGTATGGGACTCACGGTCGAAGTTCAGGCTCGCGCGGCCGATACCCCAGCCAACTTGCTCGATAACACAAAGTTAATTTAATACGAAACGATAAGGGAGGTGAATGGCTTGTATATCACAGCACGGGTTCGGAGGATGCTTCAGGTTTTACTTCAGGCATATGAAGGGATAACAGTGAAGGAAATTGCAGCGACACTCGATGTTAGTGAGCGGACCATTCACCGAGACCTTAAAGAACTAGAGGATTTGGCAAAAGAATTTCAGCTAAATTTAGTAAAGCGTGCAGGTGTAGGCCTTTCGCTTGAAGGGAAAAAGGAAGATAAAGACAGATTAAACAAAGAGCTGATGCAAACAGCGGAGCTTGATCTTTCTTCAGAAGAAAGGCAGGCAGTCATTCTTTCCATTTTGTTTGAGGCGCAAGAGCCAATAAAATTGTATGCATTAAGCAGTGAATTACGCGTAACAACTGCTACTGTAAGAAATGACCTTGATCAGCTTGAAACAGAATTGGAGAGGTACAATCTGCAGCTTATCCGAAAAAGAGGCTCTGGTGTTCAAATCACAGGAAAAGAAGCAAGTAAACGGGCTGCGATCAGTAACTTGATTTCCCAATATGTAGAGCCTTATGATTTTATCAGCTTAATCAAGCAAAACATCCAGAAAAAATCAGGGATTCAAACAGATAAAATCTCCAATCGATTACTTGGTTTAGTGGATGCTGATAAGCTGCATGTTATTGAAGAAAGAGTGGAACAGGCAAGACATGAACTGCCTAATGACTTGGCTGATAGTGCCTATGTTGGGTTGGTTGTCCACTTGGCTTTGGCGATGGAGCGTTTAAAAAGAGGAGAAAAGATTCGCTTTGATCCAACGTCCTGGAAGCAGCTGCAAGGTACAAGGGAATTCTCGATAGCCAAGAGAATGTTGTTGGATTTAGAAGTCTCACTGGATATGGACATCCCAGAGGATGAGATCGGTTATATCACGATGCATTTATTAGGCGCTAAGCTACGCGCGGATCAGAATTATCTCATTGAAGATACAAGTATGGATATCGCTTTTAAAGCAAAAGCTCTTATAGACCATGTTGGAAATCAATTGAATGTGGACTTAGCGGAAAATGCGGTCATGTTAAACGACCTCGTAGCACATTTGAAGCCGACTATGTATCGGTTGCAACAGGAAATGAATATAAAGAATCCACTCTTAAAAGAGATCATGAATGATTATCGCGATCTTTTTGACATCGTGCGGGCTGGTGTTTTGGAAGTTTTTCCAGGTATCTCTTTTCCAGACGATGAAATTGGCTATTTGGTACTGCATTTTGCCGCCATTCTTTTGCATGACGATAACAAAACAGACTTACACGCTCTTGTTATCTGTTCTAGCGGAATTGGGACGGCCAAAATGCTTGCCACAACCTTACAACAACGCATACCCGAGATTAGACATGTCGATAATAAATCTATGTTTGATCTGCAGGAATTGCCGGTTGGTGGCTATGATATTATCGTGTCGACTATCCCGTTGCAGGGCTTTGATGGAGAGTATATCCTAGCTTCGCCAATTCTGACAAAGCAAGAAGTGCACCGGATTAAAAAAGCGATCCGACAAAAAAAGTTAACTGTAACTAAGAAGCCAGTTAATAGGGAAGCACATGGCATGATTGCCACAACAACTTCTGCTGAAGAGTTTATTGGCAGGCTTCGAGTCGTCGAGGTTTATTCCCGCGTTATGTTACAGATCCTTGATCATTTTTCGGTAAAGAGACTTGCTGAAAAACGAACTACAAAAGATATGCTGCATATCTTCTGCACAGAGCTGGCACAGGAGGGAGCCCTTTCTGATCCTAATCAAGTTTTTCAAATGCTTGTAGAACGTGAAAAACTGAGTGGACTTGGGATACCAGAAACGAAGTTAGGATTGTATCACACCAGGTCCAATGATGTGAACAGACCGAGCTTCACGGTATACCATCTTGAACATCCGGTAACTGTAAAGGGGATGGATGATCGGGACATGCAAATGCAGACTATCCTGCTCATGCTGGCACCAGAAGAGACAGAACAGGAAGCGTTGGAGGTCATGAGTTTACTAAGTGGGATGATCATCCAGGGCAGGGAGCGGATTCAGTTGTTTGAATCCGGGGAAGAAGCAGCGATAAAGCAGCTTTTTATAGAGGAGTTTCAAAAATTACTAAAAGAAAAAAATTTATTATAAGGAGTGCATCAAGCTATGGCAAAAGAAGTATTAAGCAAAGACAATATTAAACTAAATGTATCATTAAACAGCAAAGAAGAGGCAATTCGTTACACGGGTGGCATCCTAGCAGACAATGGCTATGTAGAGGCTTCTTACATCGATAAAATGTTAGAGCGTGAAGAATTGACATCTACTTTCATGGGAAATAACGTTGCTATCCCTCATGGCACAGAGGATGCAAAAGGAATGGTTACAGAAACTGGCCTTTCTGTTGTGACAGTTCCAGAAGGCATTGATTTTGGCGATGGAAATATCGTTAAAGTTCTTATTGGTATTGCTGGTAAAGGTGACGAGCATTTGGAGGTTCTATCTAAAATTGCGATTGTTCTTTCAGAAGAAGAAAACATTCAAACCATTCTTGATGCTTCTTCAGAAGAAGAGATCATCCGTATTTTCAGTGAGGTGAACTAAATGCAAGCCGTACATTTTGGAGCAGGAAACATCGGGCGTGGGTTTATTGGCGCCTTACTTTATCAAGCAGGCTATCACACTACATTTGTCGACGTAAATGATAAAGTGATTGAGGAATTAAACAATAAACAACAGTATAATGTTATTTTGGCTGCAGAAAACAAAGAACAGCTGACTGTGAAAAATGTTTCTGGGATAAATAGTATGCAAAACCCAGATAGTGTGGTTGCTGCAATTGAAAAAGCTGATATTGTCACAACGGCGGTTGGGCCAAACATCCTACCAATTATCGCAGAGTTAATTGCCAAAGGCTTACGTGCACGACTAGCTTCCAATCCAACGGAGCTGAATATTATTGCATGTGAAAACATGGTTGGTGGAAGTACGTTATTAAAAGAAAAAGTAATGGATCATGTGCCAGCAGAAGAACAGGAAAAAATGGCTACGCTATTTGGTTTCCCTGACGCAGCAGTTGACCGCATTGTACCAAACCAGGTTAATGAGGACCTGCTTGAAGTATCTGTAGAGCCATATTACGAGTGGGTGGTAGACCGTTCTGCAATCAAAGGCGAAGTCCCGAATATTGACGGCATTACCTTTGTCGAAGATTTAACGCCGTATATTGAACGTAAATTGTTCACGGTGAATACTGGACATACTGTACCTGCATATATCGGGCATTACATGGGCTACAAAACCATTAATGAAGCAATGCACGATGAAAAAGTTCTAGAAATCCTAAGCGGTACATTAAATGAATCCGGTGAAGCATTAATTCAAACGTACGGCTTTGATAGAGATGAACACCAGACGTATATTAAGAAAATTATCGGCCGTTTCCAAAACCCGTATATTTCTGATGAGGTAACACGTGTAGGACGTGGACCAATTCGTAAGCTTGGCGCAAAAGACCGTCTTATTCGCCCTGCTAGCGTGTACTTAGAAACAACAGGCAAAGAACCCGTATTTCTAGCAAAAACAATTGCTGCTGCCCTTTCCTATCAATTTGATGAGGATGCGGAAGCAGTAGAATTGCAAGAAAAAGTAGCACAGCAAGGATATGAACAAGCACTACAATCTGTAGCAGGCTTAGAAGCAGGAAGTCCTTTGGTCGAAAGTGTTATGAAGCAATTAGAAGAAATAAAACAATTAAAAGCGTAGATTTAGATGAAGGCGAAAGCTCCTCCTTGGTGAGGAGCTTTTTGTTTTGCAGATTTTATTAACCTTTAGTTGCTTAAATCGCTCACAAGATGCTCCCAATCAACGAGAAGAGCAGTCTAATCAATCACATGGAGCTCCCAATCAACGAGAAGAGCAGTCTGATCGCTCACATGGAGCTCCCAATCAACGAGAAGAGCAGTCCAATCAATCACAAGATGCTCCCAATCAACGAGAAGAGCAGTCTAATCGATCACATAACGCTCCCAATCAACCAGAAGAGCAGTCTAATCGATCACAAGATGCTCCCAATCAACCAGAAGAGCGGTCTAATCGATCACAAGATGCTCCCAATCAACCAGAAGAGCAGTCCAATCGATCACATGGAGCTCCCAATCAACCACCCCCACAAAAAAAGCTCCAACCACATGGTTAGAGCTTCCCTAATCTAATCTATTCTGTCATATGCTTCACAGATTCGCGCTCTACAAGTTCTGTTGAAAGCTTGTAATGGTGATCTGTTTTTTCGCCGCCTAACAGTTGAAAGATGAGGTGGGCAGCAAGGGCCCCGACTTCGTATTTTGGCTGTTTAATAGTTGTTAGTGGCGGGGTTACATATTCGGATAATTGGATATCATCATAACCAATGATGGAAATATCATCGGGAATGCTGATGTTGTTTTCTTTAAAAGCTTGAAGTCCACCGACTGCCATCTCATCATTTGCGTAAAAAATGGCTTGAGGAAGGTTCCGCTGGGCGATAAGCAATTTTGTCGCCCGGTAGCCGCCCTCTCGGGTGAAGTCGCTGGCAATATCCCATTTTGATTGATACGTAATATTATAGTTTTCTAATGCCTGTCGATATCCTTTATACCGTTGCACGTTATCGTGAGAGGCTGCTGGTCCGCTAATAAACGCAATTTGCTTATGGCCATGGTTGATTAAATATTCTGTGGCATGATAGCCCCCCTGTATATTATCCACTTCCACGTGGTAGATAGACTCATCTTCCAAATATCGATCAAGCACAACGAGTGGGGAGCCGTGCTGTGCTGCGTCCAGTGTAATGGCGTCACTAATATTATGGGCAAGAATAATCGCTCCATCTACACGCTTTTCTGTGAGAAATTTTACTGCGGTTGATTGTGCGCCGCCAATCGAACTACAAGCAATTAGATCATACCCATTAGCAGATGTGACATCCTGCACCCCTTGAATAAGGTCTGAATAGAAAGGTCCAGAAAGATCGCTCAAAAGCAGTGCGATGGTGTTTGTCTTTGTTCTTTTTAAGTCCGAAGCAAAGCCGTTTTTCTTATAGTTTAATGCTTTCGCCGCTTCTTCAACCCTTTTCTTTGTTGCCATACTTATTCTTGGACTGTTGTTTAAGGCGTAGGAAACAGTGGATATTGCGACCCCAGCACGTTTTGCTACATCTTTTATAGTTGCCATGTCATTTTCCTCCAACGATTCATTACTAACATCGTATCATACATTACATGCTAGGAATTACCTGAATTTTACCGAATAGGGAGCCACTTCAATATGTCCTGGATCTTATCATCCCAATACTCCCAAGTATGGTCTCCAGGTCCGAAATCATACGTATAGTCAAGGCCTGCTTCTTTGCAAATACGATGAAAACGTAAATTATGTTCATATAAAAAATCTTCAGTACCACAAGATTGATAAAGCATTGGTTTTTCACTGGATGATTCATTTAACCGCTCCAGCTTATAGATTAAATCATTCTCTGTTTTGCTGACATCCGCTTCACCAAAAACGAGCTCCAATGAACGCTTTTTGTCACCAGGCTCTTTTCTAACATTTGCTAAATGGTATACCATATCGGTGACACCAGACATGCTAGCTACTGCTGCAAAGCGATCAGGGAAATTCAATGCCCATTTCAATGCACCAAAGCCGCCCATCGAATGACCTGCTACAAAGTTGTCCTCCCGTTTCTCAGAAAGGGGGAAGAAAGATCTGGCAGCAGCAGGAAGCTCTTCCGTTAAAAATGTCCAGTACCTTCCGCCATGAGCCATATCTGTATAATAGCTGTTATCAAGGCCTGGCATAACGATAGCAAGCCCCTTGTCAGCGGCATACCGCTCAATAGATGTAGTTCTAAGATAGGCAGTGTGATTGTCACTGAAGCCATGTAGAAGAAATAGGGTTGGATATTTCTTGTTTCCTGTAGCACCATTCTTAAAGGAAGGCTGTGGTAAAATGACGTTCATGGAAACAGATCTTGATAAAACTTCTGACGAAAATTCACATTGAAATAGCGCCATGTCATTTTTCCTTTCTATTACGATTAGGAAAGAAGAAGGCTCGCCGCTAAGCGAGTCTCCAACAGTCCATCGTTTAGTTATTTTATCCCGCCGTAACGGGAAGTAAGACCTCTACCGGGTAAAATTTTATTTATCCCGGTGCAACCGTCCGTAAGACTCCCACTTCAAAACACAAAGTGATAGGAAACGGACGCTAACACTCCGATTCGTTCAACTAACAATCAGTTGGGGGAAGCACGAACCCCCCCCACTGATTGAAGTTTTACTTTATACCAGATACGTTGAACCCTTCCACAATATGTTTCTGGAAGATGATAAAGATAATGAGTACAGGAACAACCATAAAGGTGGAACCTGCCATCTGCAAGCCGTAGTTTGAAACGTTTTGGTCTTGTAGTAGTGCAAGGCCTACCGATAACGTGTACAATTTTTCATCGTTTGCGATAATCAATGGCCATAGGAAACTGTTCCATGAACCGATGAATGTCAGGATAACCTGTACGGCGAGAATTGGTTTTGCCAAGGGAATAATCAACTTAAGGAAAATATACATTTCGCCAGCACCGTCGAGACGAGCTGCTTCGATCAGGTCATCTGGAATGGTTACCATGAACTGTCGAATTAAGAAAATATTAAATGCAGCAATTAACCCAGGAAGAATAATTCCCGTCATGCTATTCGTTAAGCCAGCTTCATTTAGGATTAAGTACGTAGGAATCATGGTCACCTGACCAGGTATCATCATGGTTAGAAGCACAACTGCGAACCAAATTTCTTTTCCTTTAAACTGAAACTTACCAAAACCATAGCCGGCCATTGTGTTTAACAGTAAACCGATCATGGAGAAAAAGACGATGACCAATGTATTGACTAAGTAAACGTCAAAGTTCAAATTTGTAAATAGATTTATATAATGCTCAAATGTTGGAGCATTTGGGAACAAGGTTGGCGGAATACTTAATACTTCTCTTTCATTCTTAAATGAGCTAAGTATCATCCAAACAAATGGCAATGATACAAGCAGCCCGCCAATGAAAAGGACCGTGTTGATAATGGCACGTTCAAAATTATTTTTTAAATCCATGGAAGCCGCCTCCTTAATTATCTTCAGATTTTCTTAGTTTAAATTGTAATAGAGTTGCTAGAATGATAATGATGAACAGAACAAAGGATGCTGCTGCACCATAGCCAAATTCACTATATTGGAAACCTTCTTGATAGATAAATAGAGCAAGTGAATTCGTACCATTCAAAGGTCCACCTTCTGTCATAACAAATGGTTCCTCGAAGAATTGTAACCAGCCAATTAGTGTTGTAACCACAACAAAGAAAGTAGCAAAGCTCATAGAAGGTAGCGTGATTTTGAAAAGCTTCTGCCAGCGGTTTGCACCATCAATGTCTGCTGCTTCATAATACATGTTAGGAATGGACTGCAGTGCTGCAAGGAAAATCAGCATGCTGACTCCATTACTCTTCCAAACTGCCATTGCAATCAAGGAAAGTTTAGCAATAAATGGATCTTCTAACCATGGGATGGCGTCAAAATTCACAAGTGACAATAGATAGTTAAAAAGCCCGTATTCCTGATTGTAAAGGAAACTCCACACGACAGCTATCGCTACAATGTTCGTTACAGAAGGAACATAGTAAATGACGCGGAAAGTCGTGGACATCCAGTCAGATACAAGTTTTAATAGTAGTGCGATGACAAAGGAACTAATTACTGCCAAAGGTACCCCAATAATAACGTAAATAAAAGTGTTTCCCATCGATTTAAGGAAAACATCATCCTGGAATAACTGGACAAAGTTATCGAAGCCGATAAAACTGATTTGCGACCAGTTTGCTAGCCCGCTTAAATTCATATCTGTAAAACTAATAACTAATGAAACAAGGATCGGTAGGAAAGAAAATATACCGAGTAGGATAACAGCAGGCATGATAAAGAAATATGGTGTTAAATTACTTTTAAAGCGATTCATTACGTTCACCCCTTAATTGACATGTCGAAAGGTCTAGGATTTCCTTTCACTTGTGTGCGCTTGTTCTACATACTGACAGGAGTTGGTTCCAAATAAAGTTTAGAAAAGTTGAAACGTTTCTATTAAACCGATGCAACCGAAATATTGGAATCGTTTTCAACAAATCAATAAAAAATGTAAGGAAACTCCCGCAACTGGTATTGGTATAAGTATTATATGATGAACTCGTTTCACTTTCTTATTAAAGCATAAGTTGTTGAAACGTTTCTATAATTTGATTATAGTGGGTTTTGAAATCGATTGCAAGAAAAAATTCCTCCTTTTCTATCATTTTTCGCAAACTATAGATTAGGAGATCTGCTATCGACTATTGGAGACTGATCAAGACGAAGTAATATAGAGGGAGGAGAGGGTCTAATCAGCTGGAGCGAACAAAACGCTGAGCGAATTAAAAGTTATTGTCTCCATCGCATACGTTCCACAACCATTATTAAAAAATAGAGCTTATCATGCCGTAGCTTGATAAACTCTATTTTGTATTTTATGATTCTAAGATTTTACTTATCTTACTCACCGAGAACGCGTGCTGCCTCGGCTTTGTAATCCTCTAATGCTTCATCAATATCCGCGCCACCACGGTTGATTTGCTCAAGCATATTCAGAATCTCTTGACCTAATCTTTCATACTCAGGAATTAGTGGAAGTGGTTGTGTTGATTTCAATTGCTCACCAAACGTCGCAACCATATCGTTTTCTGTTAATGCAGGATCTTCCCAAGCAGTTAGGTTTGCAGGCAGTTCACTAAATTCCTCATACCATTTTACTTGTGTTTCCGGGTCTGCCATCCAGTTGATGAAATCTAGCGCTTGGTCTACTTTTTCAGAGTTATTGAAAACAGCCAAGTGTGCGCCACCCATCATAGAATTGTTGTTCTCTGCTTTAGGCATCACTTTAACATTCCATTGACCTTCAATCTCAGGGGCTCTTTCGGTAATTGTTTTGATATCCCAAGGGCCACTGAAGAACATTGGCTTAGAGCCATCTTCAAATGCTTGGAAGAATTCTTTTCCTTCTCCGGTTTGAGAAAGTTCTTCACTATAGAAAAGGTTGTGTAACTCAATTGCTTCTTTGAAACCAGGATCATCAAAGCTTGCGGATCCTTTATCCATATCATAATTCCAACCATGCTCCCATGCTAATAAGAACGGGAATTGCGGATCGGTTGCAGGTAAGTCAATGGCATACTGTCCATCGCCGCGATCAGCCAACTGGCGAGATGCATCTACCATATCATCCCATGTTTGTGGACCTTCTGGGTATCCGACTTCTTCTAGTAAATCAGTACGATAGAATAAAGCACGTGTATCAACATACCAAGGAATTCCGATCGTAGTGTCTTCATATTTCGTTGTTTCCACAGCAGATTCATAGAAATTGTCAGCTGCTAAGTTGTCATAGTCATCAATTTTATCCGAAATATCAAGGAATGTTCCTGCTTCGGCAAATTCTGCAACCCATGTTGTACCAATCTGTAGAACATCCGGTCCATTGCCTGAAGCTACAGCAGTTAGAAGTTTGTCATGGGCGTTATCCCAAGGGATTGCCTGTACTTCAACAGTTACACCAGATTCATCTTCATACTCTGTTACAAATTCTTCTAATCCACTTGTCATTGTCCAAACGGAAATAGTATCCGAATCACTTGAGGATCCACTGCTCGATTCATCATCAGATGAACAAGCGCCTAATACAAGTACTACACTTAGCAAAATTGCTGAAAGCCATGCATATTTATTGTTTTTCATACGTACACCCCTTAAATATAGTAGTTTTAATTATAATAAAGTATTTCAGAGTCTTCCATGTTCTGGCTAGTTACACCATCACTCCTTGTTCAGAGAGTTTTATTGAAACGTTTCTTCAAAAATAGCATAAAACATTTTGAAATCGTTTTCAAGTTTAGATTAAAAAATACTCACTTTACGTGAATTTATAATCACTTCTTGTTGTTCTGGCGGTTCTTAAGGAGAGGAGATTAAAATTCCCCTGTTGAAAATTCTATGTTTTTGTTGAAACGTTTCTACAAATCGATTATAGTAGTATTTGAAACCGATTGCAACTATTAATTTATTTTTTGGCAGATAGGGAAGTAGAAAACATCTCTACTATATTAGTGCCATGAAGGCTTGGCGATAAGCTAAGTTTTTCAAATTTTAGCTAGGAAGCAAATGAGGTCGTAGTTGAAATGATGAAGTCCTAAGTATAAGAAGAAAGAATGCAAGTTTTTTCTGGAAAAATGAAGCCAACGAAAGTTGTATAATATGCTGAAACGGAGGAAGACACATGACAGATCAATTCCTACACGATTTATTAGGTAGAATGACAACAGATGAAAAAGTGGCACAGCTCATGCAGCTTGCAACACCATTCTTTAAAGGTGCATCCAACAGCGGAGAAATAACCGGTCCGATGGTAAATATGAACGTTACGGATGAAACAGTGGAAAATACAGGTTCCGTACTTGGTGCGTGGGGTGCAAAAGAAATAAAAGCAATCCAAGAACGCCATTTACAGGAAAACAGACTGGGAATACCGCTTTTAATGATGGCGGATGTCATACACGGATACCGGACAATTTTTCCGGTGCCACTTGCAATAGGTAGCTCATGGGACTTGGAGCTTGCAGAAAAGAGTGCACAGATTGCAGCGAAAGAAGCAGCTGTTTCAGGTATACATGTAACCTTTGCTCCAATGGTTGATCTTGTACGCGATCCACGTTGGGGACGTGTTATGGAGTCAACAGGAGAAGATCCTTATTTGAATGGGGCGTTTGCTAGAGTTCAAGTAGAGGGATTCCAGGGCGATGATTTAAAGAATAATACGGACACACTGGCTTCTTGTGTGAAGCATTTTGCTGCTTATGGTGCAGCAGAAGGTGGACGTGATTACAATACAGTCAATATGTCAGAACGAGATTTAAGAGAATATTACCTGCCTGCTTATAAAGCTGCACTGGAGGCAGGAAGTGAAATGGTCATGACTGCATTTAATACGGTTGATGGCATTCCCGCTACCGGAAACAAAACCTTGATGCGTGATCTTCTCCGTGAGGAATGGGGCTTTGATGGTGTCTTGATTTCTGACTGGGGTGCTGTGAAAGAGCTTATCCCACATGGGGTTGCCGCCAATGAGAAAGAAGCAGCCGAAAAAGCTATAAAGGCAGGTTTGGACATTGAAATGATGACTACAACGTATGCCAGCCATCTCAAGGAATTGATTGAAGAAGAAAAAGTGGATGCAAGCCTATTAGATGAAGCTGTCTTACGGGTGCTTGAATTAAAACAGAAACTAGGATTATTTGAAAACCCGTATCGGGGAGCAGATGAAGAACGTGAAAAAGAGGTGATCCGCTGTGACGAGCATCGCCAAACAGCACAGGATCTTGCCGCTAAATCGGCTGTCCTTTTGAAGAATGACAATGTTCTTCCTTTGAAAAAAGAGCAAAAGATTGCCCTCATCGGCCCATTTGCGGAAGGAAACGATATCCTTGGACCATGGTCTTTCCTCGGTTCAACCGATGATGCGATTACGGTAAAGGCTGGGATCGAGCAAAAGCTAAACAAAGAAGTTATAGCCGCTAAAGGCAGTGACATTGAAACAGGAGAAGATGATGATTTACAAAAAGCTATCAAGTTAGCAGGTGAGGCAGAAGTAGTTGTACTTGCACTTGGCGAGGCTTCGGAAATGAGTGGAGAAGCAGGCTCAAGAACAAATATTCAACTACCAGCACCACAGCTTAAATTAGTAGAAGAGATTGTAAAAATCGGAAAGCCAACTGTAGCAGTGCTATTTAATGGTAGACCACTAGATTTACACGGCGTAATTGATAAAACCGATGCGGTGCTGGAGGCATGGTTCCCAGGCACGGAAGGCGGAGCAGCCATTGCAGACTTACTATATGGGGAAGTGAATCCTTCAGGTAAATTAACCATGTCGTTCCCAGACAATGTAGGACAAGTACCTGTCTACTACAATCATTTCAATACTGGCCGACCAAAAGGAGCGCCAGATGCGCAGATTCGCTATGTATCGCAGTATCTTGATAGCCCGAATGCGCCAATGTTCCCGTTTGGATATGGCCTTAGTTACACGACCTATGCCTACGACCAATTCTCCCTTTCTCGTGAGACACTTAAGAAGGGCGAAACGCTCACAGCACAGGTTAATGTATCCAATACTGGAAAAGTAGCAGGCGAAGAAATTGTGCAACTATATATTCAGGACAAAGTAGGCGAAATAGTTCGCCCATTGAAAGAATTAAAAGGATTTGAAAAAATCCATCTAGAACCAGGCGAGACGAAAACAGTCCAATTTACAATCACAGAAGAGCAACTGCGTTATCATCATGCAGATCTAAGCTACACAAGTGACCCAGGCGAATTTGTCGTGTTTGTAGGACCAAATAGTGCAGAGGTAGAAGCACAGAGCTTTGAATTAGAATAGAAAAGTGATAAGTGTCCGTTTAGAATGAGCGGGTGCATCGGCCGTGAACGAAGGAACATCGGCCGAGAAAGCGAGTGCATCGGCTTTGAGAGTGAAAACATCGGCCGAAATTGCGGAGACATCGCCTGAGAGAACTGAAACATCGGCCGCGAGCTCCAAAACATCGCCCGCGAGCTCCAAAACATCGGCCTTGAGCCAGAGTACATCGGCCGAGAACGCGGGCTCTACCAACGCGATTCCATATAGTGACTAGACATAAGAAAAAGGAGAATGCTTCATGAAGCTAACTAATACCTACATCCCTATGCAAAAAGGAGATTTACAGGTTACGTTCCTAAACAGCGGGGATATCTTCGAAGTAACGCACAACGAAACATTAATTAATCAGCTTATGGCGAACCCGATTGATGGCTCCCTAAATAACATTTACTTACGATTGCACACAACTAATGAAATACAAACATTTCCATTGCTTGGAGTGGCATCAACTAGCACATTTAGCCAGCTAGATAATGGCATGCAGTGGAAGGGAGAGGCTGCTGGGATCGACTACACCGTCACCTTCCAATTGGCAACAGAAAACATGTGGTTTTGGAATGTTGAGTTAGAAGGGGAAGGGAAAGAAGTGGACCTTGTCTACGGACAAGACTTAGGTCTTGCTGATAAGGGAGCAGTCCGCTCCAATGAGGCCTATATGTCCCAGTACATGGACCATAAAATATTTGAAAATCACGATGGTTATACGATTGCGACAAGACAAAACCAGCCGATGCAAAGTGGTTTTCCATATATTCAGCAGGGAGCACTTGGCAAAACAGTCGGGTATTCGACAGACGGCTTTCAATTTTTCGGGAAAAGCTATCGCAGAACAAATCAACCTGAGGTCTTGAACAAGGAGAGCTTGGCAAACGAAGTGTATCAATATGAATTTGCATATACAGCCCTTCAATCTGAAAAATTACAACTAAATGGTCAGCAACAATTTGTCTTTTACGGACTATTTCAAGAAAACCAGGAAGCTGCAGTAACTGAGGCGGTTGCAGAGAGCCTTGTACAGCAGGCGTGGGATAATCTTGAGGAAGCAGGACAAGGTACAGCACTTCCGGAAGTCAAAAAAGCAAACACAATTGGTGCACCACTGGCTGCCGAGGAACTGACAGAAGCAGAGATTGGGTCTTACTATCCAGAACGACGCCTTGAGGAAAAAACGGAAGCAGGGCTTCTTTCCTTTTTCACCCCAACGCATGAGCACGTCGTTTTGCAACAAAAGGAATTAGCGGTTGAGCGTCCACATGGCCATATTTTAATGAGTGGTCATAATGATGTGGTCAAAGATACGACGATCACCACTAACGTGTATATGTATGGGTTATTTAACTCGCAAGTTTCGATTGGGAATACGAATATGAATAAAATGCTGTCCAATGCTAGAAACCCACTAAATCGAATGAAGACATCTGGTCAACGAATTTATCTAGAGGTAGACGGGGAGTTCCGTTTGCTAACAATGCCTTCTTTATTCGAAATTGGCTTTAACTATGCCCGTTGGATTTACAAGCTACAGGATGATGTTGTGACGGTTACCACCTTTACGATGGTTGATACAGCAGATGTTCAACTTGATGTGACCTCAAAACAAGGGAAAGCATATCGCTTCCTTGTGACAAACCAGGCGACGATGCAAAACAACGAATTTGAAGTTCCATACGAGCTGGCTACTGACGGCAACACGCTAACCTTCGCAGCGAGTGAGGAAGCTGGTAGTAAAGAAACGTATCCAGACCTCACGTACACCATGCAGGTGATGGGAACCGAAATCGATGTAAAAGATGAGAGAGTACTCGCTGAAAATGTTGAACCTGGCAGTGCTTCCCTTGTTGTTCTAGAACTACAGCCAACATCCAAGTGGACGATGATCATATCTGGTGATCTTTATGGTGAAAAGCGCCGTCCTGCACCGTACCTTTTTACAGACGTCGTTAAAGATTATCGTTCCTATTACAAAGAAGTGATGCAAGGCTTCCATTTAGAACAGGAAAACAAGCGGGATGTAAGAGAAATAGAGAAGGTAAATACCCTTGCATGGTGGTATACCCATAATATGCTGGTACATTTCTCTGTTCCGCACGGCTTGGAGCAATACGGTGGTGCTGCTTGGGGAACAAGGGACGTCAGCCAAGGACCTGCCGAGTATTTCATGGCAACCCAGCGCTATGAAACGGTAAGAGATATCATTAAGACGATCTTTGCGCACCAATATGAGGATACGGGTAACTGGCCACAGTGGTTTATGTTTGATAAATATAACAAGATTCAGCAGGATGACAGCCATGGAGATATTATCGTGTGGCCGATGAAGGTCGTATGTGATTATATTGAGGCAACAGGCGATACAGCAATTTTAAAGGAAGAGATTCCGTATACAGATCGTAATACGTATGAATTCACCGAAGAAAAAGCAACACTACTTGATCATTTGAAGAAAGAAATGGATTACATCAACGCACATTTTCTTCATGATACGTATTTGTCAGCATATGATGATGGGGATTGGGACGACACGCTACAGCCTGCGAATCAGAACCTAAAAAAATATATGGCAAGCAGCTGGACTGTCGCGTTGACGTATGAAGCATTGCGCAAGATGACAAATGTGTTGAAAGATGTAGATGAAGAAACGGCAAACAAAACACAGGAATTGGTAGAAGGAATTAAGCGTGATTTCAATGACTTCCTAATGCAAACAGACATTATCCCAGGTTTTGTTTACATGGAAGAGCCAGGGGAAGTGGAAAGAATGCTGCACCCTACCGATAAAAAAACAGGGATTAATTATCGACTGCTTCCTATGCAACAAAGCATCATTAGTGAATTGTTTACATTACAACAGGCAGAATCACATTATGACATCATTAAAAAACATCTTTTCTTCCCAGATGGTGTTCGCTTAATGAACCGCCCGGCAAACTATAAAGGTGGTGTGAGCACACACTTTAAGCGGGCAGAGCAAGCGTCAAACTTTGGTCGGGAAATTGGCCTTCAGTATGTTCATGCACATATTCGGTATGTAGAAGCGATGGCGAAGCTTGGATATGGTGACGAAACATGGGATGGACTAGCAGTTATTAACCCGATCGCGATCCAAGATGTGGTGCCAAACGCTGAGCTGCGTCAGAGCAATGCTTACTTCAGTAGCTCAGATGGTGACTTTAAGACTCGTTATGAAGCACAAGAGCAATTTGGTAAATTACGAGACGGTTCTGTGAAGGTGAAAGGTGGCTGGCGCATTTACTCCAGCGGCCCGGGAATCTACATGAATCAACTAATTGCCAATACATTAGGCGTACGCCAATTTGCCGGCGATCTTATCGTTGATCCAGTACTGCCTGAACGTCTGGATGGTCTGCGCTTCACATATACGTGGAATGGCAAGCCTGTAACGTTTGTTTACCACTTAAATGCTGAGAAGCAGCAAGTGCTAATTAACGGTGCAATTAGTGAAGCAACCGAGCTTATTAACCCATACCGAGCGGGTGGAATTCGTATTCCGCGTGAACAGCTAGATCAAGCGCTTGAAGCGGATGACAATACAATCGAAGTATTTGTGTAAGAAGGGTCATACAAAGTGCGTTAACTTTATACAAGCCGTGATCTCAAAAAGAAAACCGGGCGATCCATACTGGTATCGTCCGGTTTTCTACATTACATTATTTAAAAAGGGAAGGTTTTAAGGGTATTATACTATTACCCAGGATGACCATCTGTTAAACTAAAATTATCCCGGTGCAAGCGTCCGTAAGACTCCCACTTCAAAACATGAAGAGAAACAGTAGTTTGAGTGGGAGTAAACGGACGCTAACACCCCGATTCGTTCAACTAACAATCAGTGGGGTAAAAACGAAACCCCCCCACTGATTGAAGTTTCACTTTATTAGAAAAGGAGAGGATCATATGGGGAAAATTGGATTACAGCTTTATACAGTAAGGGATTCTGCTGAAGCAAACTTTCAAAAATTACTTACAGATGTTGGGGAACTCGGTTATGAAGGCGTACAGTTTGCCGGTTTTTATGATGCATCAGCAGAAGATGTGAAAAAGACGCTCCATAAAGCAACGCTCAGACCAGCTGGGGCGCATGTGCCTATCGATCAACTACAAAATAACCTGCAAGAGGTTATGCGCTACCACGAAGCTATTGAGAATCAGTTAATCATTTGTCCATACCTGCCCGACTCCATGCGTGAAAATAAAGCGGGCTACTTACAAACAGCAGAATTATTTAATCAAATTGGGAAAGAGCTGAAAGGAGCAGGATTTCAATTTGGTTATCATAATCATGCTTTTGAGTTTGATAGAATAGAAGAAACAACTGGATTTGAACTATTATTTGAGAACACCGATCCAGAGTTGGTGAAAATGGAGCTAGATTGCTTTTGGGCAACCTATGCAGGACATGATCCGAACAAAATTATCCGTGATTATAAAACACGATGTATCTCCCTTCATTTAAAAGATATTAAAGTAGAAAATGGAGAAAAGATCTCTACTGAAATAGGCACAGGCACACTAGATATGAATAAATTAATTCAATCAGGGCTTGATCACAATGTGGAGTGGTTTATCGTAGAGCAAGAGCATTTCACAGGTGACCCATTAGATAGTGCAAAGAAAAATGTAGAAGCATTAAAGAAAATGATATAATCATAGTTAAGTATAAAGTAAGCGCTATATTTAGACAGAAGGAGAGTTTTTAAAAATGAAAGTAACGGTTTGGAATGAGAATCGCCATGAAAAAACAAATGAGAAAGTTTCCGAGATTTATCCAGAAGGAATCCATGGGCAATTAGCATCTTTTCTAGAAGAAGCAGGTTATGATACGAGAACAGCAACGCTTGACGAACCAGAGCATGGATTAACAGATGAGGTCTTAAATGAAAGCGATGTCTTAGTTTGGTGGGGACATATGGCCCATGAAGAGGTTACCGAAGAGGTCGCTGAAAAAGTGAAGCAACGTGTCCTTGATGGCATGGGGTTAGTTGTGCTCCATTCAGCTCACTTTTCCAAAGTATTTAAGAAGCTAATGGGTACTGGCTGTGACTTAAAATGGCGAGAAGCGGATGAAAAAGAAAGACTATGGGTTGCAGATCCGACCCACCCAATTACGGAAGGCATTGGGGAATACATTGAGTTAGAAAAAGAAGAAATGTATGGAGAGCATTTTGATATTCCAGCACCAGATGAATTAGTATTCATTAGCTGGTTTGAAGGTGGGGAAGTATTCCGTAGTGGAGCAACCTTTAAGCGTGGCCGTGGGAAGATTTTCTATTTCCGACCTGGACATGAAACATATCCCACTTACCATAACAAGGAAATTCAAAAAGTTATCATCAATGGCGTGAAATGGGCAGCCAATACGAATACACCGGAGCCTGTTCGTGGAAACCACCAGCCATTAGAGGAAATCACAAAGAAATAAAGGGGAGAAAATAACATGACAGCAGTTCGAGTAGCAGTAATCGGATGTGGAAGCATTGCAAAGCATCGCCATTTAATCGAGTATGATCTACAGCCAGGAGTCGAAATCACGGCAGTTTGCGATATCGTGGAGGAACGCGCAAAAGCAGCTGCAGAAAAGTACGGAGCAACCGCTTATACAGATTATGAAACGCTGTTAAAAGAAGAAGAAGTGGATGCTGTAAGTGTATGTCTACCTAACTATTTACATGCACCAGTATCCATAGCAGCACTGGAAGCAGGATGCCATGTGCTATGTGAAAAGCCAATGGCGACATCTCGTGAGGAAGCACAGCAAATGATTGATGCAGCAAACAAAAACGAGAAGAAGCTCATGATCGCGCATAATCAGCGTTTCGTACCTTCACATCAGAAGGCGAGAGAATTAATTGAGCAAGGTGAAATTGGAAAAATATACAGCTTCCGTACTGCGTTCGGCCATGGTGGACCTGAAGGATGGAGCGTAGACGGAAAAGACAGCTGGTTCTTTCAAAAGGAAAAAGCGTTTATCGGTGCAATGGGTGACCTAGGTGTTCACAAAGCGGACCTTATGCGCTACTTGCTTGGAGAAGAATTTACAGAAGTTGCGGGGTTTGTAGAAAGCTCGGCAAAAGAAGGTTCTGACGTGGACGATAATGCCGTTTGTATCTTAAAATCTGCAAGCGGGGTTGTTGGAACATTGGCAGCAAGCTGGGCATATTCCGCTAAAGAGGATAATTCGACGGTTATTTACGGAGAGAAGGCAACACTTCGATTGGAAGATGACCCGAACTTCTCCTTAGTTGCACAATATGTGAGCGGAGAAGTTGTGAAGTATGAGCTTGGTGGTATTCAAACAAATGATGCTGGTGGACAGACGACCTCGAAAGTAATCCATCACTTTATTACAAGTATTACGGAAAACACAACCCCACCAATTGATGGCGAAGATGGAAAGAAATCACTAGAAGTTATTTTGAATGCATTAGAATCAGCAGAAACAAAGCGAATTTGCGGATGATTTAAAAGCTCCAGCGCCTATATTAGGGGCTGGAGATGGACATCTCCATTCGTGTCTATGAACAGTTCTTAGCCATAATTTTGTGCTTGCTTATTTTTTAATAAAGGGGTTAACATACATGCTTAAAATGGGAATTATCGGAGTAGGCGGGATAGCGCAGGGCAGGCATATCCCCGCATATCTTCAAATGAAAGAGAAAGTCGAGATCACAGCAGTACAGGATGTGAATAAAGAAAGGGCAGATGAAGTGGCATCAAAGCTTGGCATCACACAAGTATTTGATAACTATACGGATCTGTTTGATGTGGTTGACGCAGTAACCATTTGCACACCAAATAAGTTTCATGCAGACATCGCAGTAGCTGCACTTGAAGCCGGAGTTCATGTGTTGTGTGAAAAACCGATGGCTATGACTGCAGAGGAATGCCAGCGCATGCTGGATGCTTCCAGAAAGTCAGGGAAAAAATTAGCCATAGCTTACCATTACCGGTTCACTGAACCAGCACAGGTGGCCAAAAAAGCAGTACGTAATCAAGAAGTAGGCGATCCGCTTGTAACCCGTGTGGAAGCAATGCGACGTCGTAAAGTTCCTGGCTGGGGCGTCTTCACAAACAAGGAATTACAAGGGGGCGGTAGTCTGATAGACTATGGCTGTCATATGCTTGACCTTGCCCTTTGGTTGCTTGATGGTCCAAAACCTGCTGAAGTTAGTGGCAGAACATATAACCGTCTTAGTAAAACACCTAATCAAATAAATGATTGGGGCGTATTTGATACCGAAACATTTGATGTGGATGACCATGTATCAGCCTATATTACATTCGAAGACGGAGCGTCATTGTTTTTAGAATGCTCATGGTCCGCAAATATCAAGGAAGACGCACGACACCTGAGCATTTCTGGCGTTGATGGTGGTCTGAATCTCTATCCATTGGAATTTTATCAGCCAAAACACGGAACCTTTATGACGACGACAACGAAAGCGGATCATAATGAAAATGAGGCGGGTATCGCGCAGGCCCATAACTTTGTCGATAGTTGTTTGGGGAATGCGGAGCTAGTCGTAAAACCAGAAGAGGCACTTGAAGTCTCTCGCATTATTGAAGCCATTTATAAAAGTAGTGAAACTGGGACATCTGTTCGTCTCTCATAATAAAGAAAGCATGGCTCCCTTGGGTGGCCATGCTTTTTCTAATACGTTATTAGGAAAACATAAAGTTTCTAATCAGCAGCTATTAATTTAACTTGGTATTTTCTTTCGCGTGGGCCATCAAATTCGCAAAAATAGACACCCTGCCATGTACCAAGTACCAATTTTCCTTCAGCTACGATCAGGGTTTGGGCATGACCGACTGTGCTTGTTTTTAAGTGGGCAGCTGTGTTTCCTTCTGCATGACGGTCCTTAGCATGATCCCAAGGATAAATTTCATCAAGGCGCATAAGCATATCCGTTTTTACATCAGGGTCCGCATTTTCATTGACGGTAATTCCCGCTGTGGTATGCAAAGAGGAAACGACGAGAATCCCTTCTTCGACACCTGTTTCATAGATCCATTCTTCTAGCTTGCTCGTAATGTCGAGCATATCTGCGTGACGTGTTGTCTTAATTGAAAACGTTTTTTGCAATTCGATTCTCCTCTCGCAACATCCTGCTTTTAGTATACTACCCTTTTGGTGCAGATGGAAATCTATGTTTTTTTAAATTGTTGAAAAAGATGCTTTTTTGTAGGTTCCATAGGCATAAAGTAAAGCCAATAAGATAGAATGAAGCTGATGAAATTTTGAAGTATACGAAGCCTTTGCTAAAAGACGAGTAAATGCTAGAAACTCTAACGACATTGGAGTAACGTATAGAAGCGCAATTAGAAAAAAAAGAGCTCTTACCAGTTTAATACAGACAAATAAGACAGTGATTCGTGGAAATATTGCAAACAGGATTCGCTATTTATTTCCCGGGTAATATTTTTTGGCTATCTGTCGAAACAAGGACGAAAGGAAGCGAGAAAAATGGAACATATTCAAAGAACCGTAGAACATTTAAAAACCTATATACCTACATCAACTAAACGTTCTGATCATAAGGCATTTTGGGATAAGTCCTTGCTAGAATCAAGTAGACAACCTTTATCAGCGACAATATCAGAAAGAGAATATCCAATTAAGCAAGTAAAAGTTCAGCGTGTTATTTATCAGGGTTTCGGCGGCACACCGATTCACGCCCACTACCTATTGCCAAGGAATGCGGAGGAGAAGTTGCCTTGTTTGCTATTTTTTCACGGTTACGGAGGAAATAAAGGATCTGTTGCACAGTATATGCAATGGCTAATCCAAGGGTACGCAGTGCTGGCAGTGGATAGCCGTGGTCATGGAGAAAGTGGCGATGCCGCGCTTTATTCTTCAGAGGTAACTGGTAGCTGGGTGACAAAAGGGATACTAGATAAAAATGAATATTATTACCGGAATGTATATATGGATGCTGTCAGAGCAATCGACTTTCTCTGTACGAGGAAAGAGATAGATGCTGAACGCATTGGTGTAATTGGCGGCAGTATGGGGGGAGGAATCACGCTTGCGGTTGCTGCATTGGATGATCGTCCTAAGCTTGCTGTGGCGGATATGCCAAACATGTGTGATATCCCGCTGGCAATGGAGCAGAAATTTGAAGGTTCTTTAACAATAGTCGAAAACTTCTTGCGGCAGAATCCGCAACTTACAGAGCAGGTTTATGAAACCCTGTCGTATTTTGACCATGTCAACCTAGCAGAGCAAATAACTTGCCGAACACGATTCGCGGTTGGCCTACGTGATATTATTTGCCCACCTCAGCCGAGCTATGGTGTATATAATTTGATACATGCTCCCAAAAGCATGGAAGTCTATCCTTTCTCTGGCCATGATATGAGTATGAATAGCCACACGGATAAAACATTGGAGTTTATTGCAGCTTATTTGTAGAGGGGGTGCCTTTCGGCTGATAGGTTGAGAGTATCGCCTGAGTGTGAGAGAGTATCGCCCAAGAGACTGAGAGTATCAGCCGAGAGCGAGAGGACATCGCCCGAGAGCGGGAGAATATCACCCTAGAGCGAGAGCACATCGCCCTAGAGCGAGAGGACATCGGCCGAGAGCGTGGAGGCATCGTCCGAAATCGAGAGAACATCGCCCTAAAGCGAGAGGACATCACCCGAGAGCGAGGAGACATCGGCCGAGAGCGGGAGCACATCGCCCTAGAGCGAGAGGACATCGTCCGAGAGCGAGAGAATATCACCCAAGAACCAACCTGATCCCATCCATCCACCAAGAAAAAATTTCCATTCTACTCCTATTCACCTATTGACACAATTTGGGTTTCAATTTACGATTAATGAAAACGTTTACAAAAAGAAATGGGTGAGGGATATGGTGACGATTCATGATGTGGCGAAGTTAGCTGGGGTCTCGGTTGCGACGGTATCCAGGGTGGTGAATGAGAATAAGCGTGTAGCGGAGAAAACAAGGACGCGGGTAGAATGGGCGATTAGCGAGTTGAACTATGCACCTAGTGTGTTAGGCAGAAACCTAAGAACCTCAAAAAGCAATCTGTTGCTTGTGCTTCTACCAAGTATTTCCAACCCTTTTTACACAGAAATTATTAATGGGATCGAGGATACGGCAATTGCTAGAGGCTATAATATCTTGCTCTGCGAGACGGATTCCAATCCTAAGCGGGAAGCCATTTATTTCAACCTTCTTCGCAACAGGCTAGCAGAAGGAATTATATCCATGGATCCCTCTGTAAATAAAAATAAACTGCTGGAACTTGCAGAGAGCTACCCAGTCGTCCAGTGCAGTGAATATGATACAGAGAGCCCTATTCCGTATGTGACAATTGATAATGAACAAGCAGCATATGATGCTGTTACGCATCTCATCGAGTCAGGACACCGAAAAATCGCACTGATTAATTCTGATGAACGATTTTTGTATGCCAGACAGCGACAGAATGGCTATGAAAAGGCAATGGAGGAACACGGATTACCATTTCATGACGAGTGGGTTTACAACGCTGAATATCTCCAATTTGAAGCTGGTCAAAAGGCCATCAGGACACTCCTGGAGCTCAACGATCGCCCTTCTGCCGTGTTTGCAGTGTCAGATGTCTATGCGATTGGGGCATTAAAGGAGATTCATAGACTGGGGAAGAAAGTACCAGAGGATATTGCCATTATTGGCTTTGATAAAATTACGTTTTCGGATATGGCATTTCCTACATTGTCAACGATTGCTCAGCCAATGTATGAAATGGGTTGTATTTCAGCTGAGATGATTATGGATGAAATCAGTGGGATTCTTGTAAATAGTAGAGTACTAGAGCACAAGCTCATAAAACGAGATTCTACATAAGGGAGAGAATAATATGAAAAAAGGAACGGCATTGGTCACAGGGGTTAGCCATGAAAACGGAATCGGGGCAGCAGCATGCAAACGGTTGGCTGCAGCTGGGCATGATATTTTTTTTACGCATTGGCAAGCCTCTGAAAAATGGGAGACACAGTTTAAAGCAGAGATTACGGGATATGGCGTACGGTGTGAAGGAGCATCGATTGATTTGGCAAATTGTGATGCGGCAATAAAGGTTCTAAACGTAGCAGAGGAGGCGCTCGAATTTCCATGTATTTTAGTAAATAATGCAACATATTCCACACGAGATGGATACCAGCAGCTGGATGCCCAAACGTTGGATGCGCACTATGCCGTAAATATTCGTTCGGTATCTTTGTTATGTGTCGAATTTGCTCGCAGATTTGAAAAAAAGCAAATCCAAGCTGGGAGAATTATTAATATGACCTCAGGCCAGGCGCAAGGTCCCATGCTGGAAGAGCTGGCATATGTAGCAACAAAAGGAGCCATCTCTGCGTTCACCCTTTCTTTGTCAGCAGAGATCGGAAATCTTGGCATTACAGTGAATGCTGTTAATCCTGGTCCGACAGATTCGGGCTGGATGTCAGAGGAGCTAAAAGAGGAGTTGGCACCAAAATTTGCGACAAAGCGAATTGGCCTGCCGGATGATGCTGCCAGATTAATTGCCTTTCTTGCGAGCGAAGAAGCAGCATGGATTACAGGCCAGGTGATCAATTCAGAAGGAGGCTTCTTCCGTAACTAAATCTTCCTTTAGTTAAGATGGTAAATGGCAAAATAATTCACCAATAATTCGAAAAACAGGTTGACAGATTGGGTTGCAGTGTATATTATAAAGTCAAATGTAAACGTTTTCACACGTAGGAAATGTTTACTATACCAAGGGGGTTAAAAGCATGAAGTACAAACGTTATGTTATTTGGTCATTATTGGTTATCTCGTTGGCGGTATTTTTAGCAGCATGTAATAGCGAAGGGGAAGAAACATCAAGCACGGATGGAGAGGAAAACACAGATTCTGGTGAAAACGCTGAGGAAGCAACAGAAGATGAACAGGTTACAATCGTGTATGCACGTGGGGTGGATACGACACCAGCTACAGATGCTGTCATTAAAGCATTTGAAGAGGCACATCCTAATATTAAAGTGGAACAACGGGAGATGCCAGCAGACACGGGTCAGTCTCATGACCAATATGTAACTACATTCAGTTCGCAAAGTACGGAAATTGATGTTTTCAATGCGGATGTAATCTGGCCAGCAGAATTTGCCCAAGCGAATTATGCACTAGAGCTAGATCGTTTCATTGAAAAGGATGGCATAGATCTAGAGTCTTATTTCCCAGGTACCGTTGCCGCAGGGAAATTTAATGGAAGACAATGGGCGATGCCGCAATATACAGATGCCGGAGTGTTTTACTATCGTACGGATATTGTAGAAGAACCACCTGAAACATGGGATGAACTAATTAGCCAGGCAAAAGAACTTCAAGGACAAGAAGGAACAGAGTTTGGTTATCTTATGCAATCTGCTCAATATGAAGGATTAATTACAAATGCGATTGAATATATAGCCTCTTATGGTGGGCAGGTCGTGGATGAGAATAACGAGGTCGTAGTGGATAGTCCTGAGACAGTAAAAGCAATTGAAAAGATGCAGGAAGTTGTAGGATCAGATTTTGTTCCTGATAACATTCTGAATTTCATGGAAACGGAAACAGAAAATGCTTGGATCGAAGGAAAAGCGGTATTTGCTAGAAACTGGCCGTATATGATGGCTTCATCCAATGACGAAGAACGTTCCGCAATTGTAGATAATGTGGAAATGGCAATGCTTCCAGCCGGTGATGAGGGAAGTGCAGCAGCACTTGGTGGTTGGATGACGATGATTAACCGTTACTCCGAACATCCTGAAGCAGCGTGGGAGTTTGTGAAATTTATTTCTGGTCCAGAAGGGCAAAAAATCTCCGCTGTTGAAGGTGGTCGTGCCCCGACAATTGTTGAATTGTACGATGACCCAGAAGTTCAGGATGTTAGCTCTTTATTTGCTAACCCGGAATTTAGAGAAGTATTGCAGTCAGCAGTACCGCGTCCTGTAACACCAATCTATCCGGAGATTTCTGACATTATGCAAATTGAATTATCAAAGGCTTTAACAGGTGAACAGTCTGCAGCAGATGCAGCTGCAAACATGCAGGAGAAAATGGAAGCAGCCATGGTGGAATAACTTGAATAAAGCAAGATGAGGAGCAAGTTGCTCATCTTGCTTTTCTATTAAGCAAACATGAGCAAGGAGGATCAGGATGAAAAAAAACAATCGGCGTGGCTTTCAACTAAATGAGAAACAGCTCGGTTATGCCATGGTGCTTCCATCACTTCTATTAGTTATTGCAGTCGTACTGTGGCCGGTTGCACAATCCTTTTATAATAGCTTGTTTGATTACAGGCTAAACGACCCGACAAGATCGCAATTGATGTTAGGATCCACAATTGATTTAGAACGCTATGTCGATAATCATTTTTATATTGAGGGCCAGCTGGAAACGTTGGGCAGTGAGAATGAAGACTTAGCTGCCACAGCGACAGCTATCCAAGAAGATATTGAAGGGTTTCATGCGGAATTGATTCAGGATGAAGAAATGAAGCAAAAGGTTGAAAAAATCGATGAAATGCTGGCAAGCTTTACCCCTGTGAGAGACAATGAGCTCAAATATGCCGATTTGGATAATGATTTTGCATCGGAATACAGGGATACTTTAACCAATGCACAGAAAGAGTTAATGACTGCCGCAGAGCAGGCGCCGAATGAAGAAGTAGCGTCAACGATCACCCAGACTGCTGATTTACTAGGTGCTACATCCGAAAATATTTTAGAATCTAACTTTATTGGTTTAGCAAATTACGCTAAATACTTGAAAGACTCGAGAATGTGGGGAGCTTTAGGTAATACGGCCTTTTTTACTGTCGTAACCGTAGCGCTTGAGCTTGTCATCGGACTTGCAGTGGCACTGTTAATCAACCGAGCCTTTAAAGGGAGAGGACTTGTCCGAGCATCTGTGTTAATCCCTTGGGCGATACCGACAGCAGTAGCGGCCATGATGTGGGGCTTTTTATATGATGGTCAATCCGGGATTGTGGCTCACTACATGGAGGTATTTAACCTTATTCCAGGTGCATCTTGGTTGTTATCGACTGCAGATGGAGGAATGTTCTCTATCATCCTAGCAGATGTTTGGAAAACAACGCCGTATATGGCTTTACTGCTCCTAGCAGGTCTACAAACCATACCAGCACCACTCTATGAAGCCTCAAATGTGGATGGAGCGAATAAATGGCAGCAATTTTGGAGCATCACCCTACCACTCTTGAAATCTTCTATTCTTGTAGCGCTATTGTTCAGAAGTCTGGATGCCTTCCGGGTATTTGACTTAATTTATGTGCTAACAGGTGGTGGACCGGCGAATGCGACCGAGTCTATATCGGTTTATGCCTATAAAACACTCTTCGCGCAACAGAATTTTGGAGAAGGTTCGGTTCTTTCCGTTATCGTTTTCTTGTGTGTAGCGCTCATTAGTTTTATCTTTGTTAAATTAATCGGATCCGATCTATTTGCAGGTCGTACAAAATGAGGAGGGGAAACAGATGAATAAAAAAGCAGGAATTGGATTTTATATCTTTTTGACAGCCTTTGTCTTTCTCGTCATGTTTCCGTTTATCTGGGTCTTTTTAACCTCCGTTAAACCTGTGGGGGAGATCTTTTCATCCTTCTCATGGTTTACTACATCGCCGACCTTGGATTCCTATGATGCAGCTTTGACAAACCGCCCATTACTAAGGTATATGCTAAATAGCTTTGTCGTATCTGGACTAACAACGATTGTATCACTAGCTTTTGCAGCTTTTACAGCATACGCTGTGACAAGGCTGCCGATTAAGGGGAAAGGTCTCATACTTGGAATAGTGCTTGCAGCATCCATGTTCCCCCAAATCGCGATTATCTCCCCAATCTTTAATTTAGTAACAGATTTGGGGCTGCGAAACAGTTACCTAGGATTGGTAATTCCTTATATTACAATTAGTCTTCCATTAGCAATCTGGATTCTGGCAACCTTCTTTAAAAAGATTCCATTCGAGTTAGAGGAATCTGCCAAATTGGATGGAGCAAGTCCCTTCCAAACATTTCGGAAAATTATCTTTCCTTTGGCAGCGCCAGGAGTCTTCACGACAGGAATCCTCGTGTTTATCGCAGCATGGAATGAGTATCTCTTCTCTTTGACGATTAACAGTGATGATGCATGGCGTACCGTCCCAGTAGGGATTTCCATGTACCAGAGTCAATACTCTGTACCGTGGGGCGATATTTCCGCAGCAACGGTAATTGTGACGATTCCAATTGTAATACTGGTACTGTTCTTCCAAAGAAGAATTGTGTCTGGATTAACTTCTGGGTCGATGAAGGAGTAGGTATAATGACTTGAAAGCACAGGGTAGAATGATGCTCTGTGCTTTATTATATATGGAATTAAAGAAACCATTTAGATCTAGTTGCTAGAATACAGAAAGTATTCAGGGGAATGAAGAAAAAGTTATACGAGGTACGAACATGTCTGGTGTCTAGTAGGAGTTAGAGCTCTGCTTTGACCTAGCGGCATGTGAAAGCAATAGGCTGTAGAGATTGTCTAGAAAACACATTAATCTCATTGTCGGTTTTTGACTAAGAATATACTAGTTGAAAATGGGGCCCCTAATCGGAGATGGTGATGCGTCCCCATTACAAGTAGTATAACTATAACGGGACAAGTGAAGGCTCACATTAGAGAGCTTAGGGTTTTTAGTAGAAACACTAATTCTAATTTTTTGTGTAATTATTATAGCGAATAACTTTTGTAACAATTTAGATTTACTTCCATTATTGTCGATTGTATGCTGGCACAGTTTTATATTAGGCAGTGTCTTCGCGCGAGAGCGAGAATCTATGAATTTACTATCCGCTTGATCCTTCCTATGAGTTTTTTATACCATAAAATACCAGTTTGGATCTGCACTGCATTGTTTCACTAACTATTTTTTTCTCTGAACTCCATTGGGGTATAGGAGGTCTTCTTTTTGAATAATTGACTAAAGTATCTGGATTCTTCATACCCGACTTCTTTAGCAATTTCATACGTTTTTAAATTGGTTGCACGTAGCATTTGCTTAGCAGCGTTTATTCTCTTTAGTGTGATATAATCTACGAAGTTCATACCAGTATGTTGTTTAAATAATTTGCTAAAGTAACTATTGCTCATATATAACTGATTAGCCATTTCAACTTGGCTAATTGAACTGTTGAAATGATTATTAATATATCTTATAGCGTCCTCTATACCACGTGTATACTTCTCATCTTTATATTTAAAAATGGTTAGTGTCTCATTTTTATAGTAAGTGAAAGTTGCTACGCTCGATTGTTTGTATATTTTTAATAAATCAGCTAAATCATTTGTTAACAAACTAATAAATATTTTCGTTTCTTCTTGTTTTACATTGATAATTAGTTCATTAATTATTCGTTCAAAGTGACTTTCATTTTCAATATGATGAAAAAGGTAAATGTGTTTGTGAACTGTCTGATCTAGTAGAACACATCTTTCTGAAGGTATGCTTTCTACAAGATGGGTTTCATTTTTAATCATGATTATACAAAAGTTAGGCTTGAGTCTATCGTGGGATTTTAGTTTTTGAATTTTATCTTGTGTCGGATCTTCAATTACACTTTTGGCTAAATAGGAAAGAAGATGTAAATCTTCAATTAGTTCTTCTCTTAATACTTGAGCAACATGTAACATGGTCCTCTTTAGCTCATCTACATTTGTGGGTTTTAATAAAATATCATCTGCTCCCAATCGCAGAGCTTTTTGTGCATATTCAAATTCATTATGGCCAGTTAGAATAACAATTTTTAGCGCTCGATACCTATCTTTACATGAAGCAATTAAATCTAAACCATTGATTCCTGGCATTCTAATATCTGTTAAAAGGATATCCAGCTTATGTTGCTCCAATATTTGCAACGCTTCATTGCCATTTTTTGCAGTTGTAGTAACAGCTATCCCCCACTCTTCCCAAGGAATAGTTTTTTCCAATCCTTCCCTTATTACCCATTCATCATCAACGATTAATAGCTTTAACATATTCTAACCTTCCTTATAAGGAATTATCATCATGATTTCGGTACCTTCATTTACTATAGAAGAAAGCTTCCATTCATATTCGTCTCCATAGCATAAGAATAAACGTTTTCGTACATTCTCTATGCCAATTCCTAATTCGTCCAGAGATAAAGCCTCTTCCATTTTTTGATTAACGATCTCAAGAGTATGTTTATCCATTCCTACTCCATCATCTATAACAAAAATCTTAATATATTCTTGGAAACTGGTAATAGATATCTCAATATTCCCTTTGGTTAGTTTATTTTCCAGCCCATGAATAATTGCATTCTCGACTATTGGCTGTAAAAGAAGGGAGGGAATTAATCCGTTTTGAATAGATTTATCAACATGCAAATGGACATCAAATTTATCTCTATATCTGAATTCCTGTATCGTCAAATAATTTTCCAGTTGCTTAATATCTTGTTCAATTGTAACAAAATCATCTCCCTTTTTTACCGAATATTTCATAATTTCGCTTAAGGAGACAACGATTCTGCTGATATCATGAACACCCTTCAGGCATGCCAACCAGTTGACGGTTTCTAAAGTATTATATAAAAAATGTGGGTTTATTTGTGCGCGTAATGCCTTTAGTTCCGAATCCTTTAAACGCACCTGTTTCTCATAGCTTTCCTGGATAAGGGTCTTCAGCCTTTTTAACATACGATTAAATCTTTTGCCGAATATTCCTATATCATCATTATATTTGCTGGCAAATCTTACATCAAGATTCCCTTTTTCAACTTCTCCCATAAGAGACATTAGCTTATATAAGGGCATCGTGATGGTCTTAGAAAGGTAATAGGCGAGCCAGCCTGATAAGATGATTCCTAGTAATGCGAAATTCCATGTTAAGTTTCTGATTAAATTATTCTTACTCTGAATAACATCCAAAGGAGTAGTGCTAATTAGCTTGAAGTTTGTTTTATCTGAGGTGTGATAGGTGAGAACGTACGGTTCCTTATCTCTAGTAAACTTAAAGAAGCCATTCTCACCAATCATCACTCTTGAAATATAATCTGAGTTCAAGATAGTTCCAATATTACTTTTATCAGGTTGACTTGAAATAACATACCCTTGGTTGTCCAGCAGAAAATATTGCTTACTTTCAAGAGGGTTATTATCCTCATAAATACTAGTAAAAGCTGATTCGTAGATATCAATCATGATATATCCGAGATCTTGATCATTATCCGAATCCACAAGTAATCTTCCTGCTGTTAGTACGACATCTTGATTATCATATTCATCGGTTGTATATCTTGTATCCCACACCATCATTCCATTTGCCTCTTTTGCCTTTCTAAATACTCCCCAATTTTCACGTATGTTCGTATAATCTGCAGGTAAGTAATTATTGGAAAAGTAACGATCTCCATTTAAGCCAATAATGTAAATATTTACATCCCAGTCTTTTATTCCAGTAATTGTATCAAATACTTCGTTTATTGTTTCATAGTCAGCGTATTTTTCTTTTAAGTTTCTATTTGTATCTTCCTTTAATATACGTTGAGTTTGGTCGTTTTTGTAAAAGAATAAAGACATTTGTTCTATATCTTTGAGAAAATAAGTGAATTGGTTATTAACAGCTGTAATCCTTTCCAATTCGTTTGCACTTATTTCTTCTTGTAGCAGTCCAGATATATATTTATAGGTGAAGAAACCTAGAAGTAATAATGGAATAATTGATGTGAAAAGGATAACGATATTTAACTTTGCTCGTAAGTTTTTACTAAGAAATTTTTTTAATATGTGCTTCACCTTCAATCATGAAAAATTACATACTTTTTATGAAAAAAAATGCATTGTATGCGTTTTCATATATTGCTAATATCAGTAGTGTATCATAAAAAATTTATCAGGGGGCTTAATAGTGAAAAAGATTCTATTTATGATGAGTGTTGCATTATTACTTAGTTTTATAAGTGCATGCAGTTCAGGTGGGAGTGAAGCAGGGAGTGATGAAGATTCAAATTCGCTGACGGTTTATTCACCACACCAAAACGAAATTATTAATCCAATTATAAAAGAATTTCAGGATAGAACTGGGATTAAAGTTGATATGGTAACAGGTGGTACGGGAGAACTCCTAAATCGCGTTACAGCAGAAGAGGGAAATCCTGGAGGGGATGTTTTTTGGGGCGGTGGAGCCGAATCGCTAGAGGCATATGAAAGCAGTTTTGAACCTTATGTTACCGAAAGCGATGAGTCTATTTCGTCGGATTTTAAAAGCCCCTCTAATGTATGGACCGGATTCTCAGCATTGCCTATGGTAATTATGTATAACCAAGATATGGTAGCTGAAGGTGATGCACCTAAAAGATGGGAGGACTTGCTAGATGAACAATGGAAGGGAAAAATTGCATATGTTGACCCAAGTAAGTCAGGTTCAGCATACACACAATTAGTAACGATGTTGTTTGCCTATCAAGACGATGGTTCAGATGGCTGGGGATTTGTTAAAGATTTTGTAGCTAACCTAGATGGTGCAATCTTATCAAGTTCCAGTATGGTTCCTAAGGGTGTTGCAGATGGGGAGTTTCCTGTCGGCATTACGTTAGAAGAGGCTGCTTATCGATATATTGCAGGAGGAGCTGCAGTCGATGTGAATTACCCTGAAGAAGGTACATCAGCTGTACCGGACGGTATAGCATTAATTAAAGAGGCAAAAAACAATAAGAATGCGCAAGAATTTATTGATTTCCTAGTAAGTAAGGATGTTCAGGAAATGATTGTAGAAGATTTTAACCGCCGCTCTATTAGAGATGACGTGTCTCCTCCAGAAGGGTTAATCAGTTCAGAAGAAATAAAAATGCTAGATTATGACTTTGGCTGGTCTGCAGAGAACAAAGATGAGGTTATGGATGATTTTCACCAAATTATAATTGCACAATAATAAAAAATGAGTAATAACAAAAAAGGGATCTGATACACGGGTCCCTTTAAAAAGGAGGAAATAATAAAGTGGAGCATATAAAGATACATAATGTAAGTAAATTATTTGGAGACACCAAAGCAATAGATGATATTAATATTACCATTAATCAAGGGGAATTTTTCACCTTGTTGGGACCTAGTGGTTGTGGTAAAACCACTCTTCTCAGGACGTTGGCAGGGTTTTACCAACAAGAAGAGGGAGACATTTTTTTTGGTGATACTTTTATAAATGAGGTTCCCGCACATAAACGAAATATTGGAATGGTATTTCAAAACTACGCAATCTTCCCTCATATGACAGTTTTTGAAAATATTGCTTATGGCCTAAAAGCTAGAAAGGTAAAAAAAGATGAGATTGTTGTACGTGTAAATGAAGCACTAGAAATGGTGGAATTATCCCATCTAAAAGATCGGCAACCATCCCAGCTGAGTGGTGGACAGCAACAAAGGGTCTCTCTTGCCCGCGCAATTGTAATTCATCCAGGTTTGTTATTAATGGATGAGCCATTATCAAATTTGGATGCAAAACTCCGTGTCAAAATGCGAGAGGATATTAGAAGCTTACAAAAACGCTTAAACATTACAACTATTTATGTTACCCATGACCAAGAAGAGGCATTAGCTGTATCTGATCGGATAGCAGTCCTTAACAATGGGAAAATACAGCAAATTGGTAGACCCCATGAAATTTATTTAAGCCCAGTTAATAAATTTGTATCTAATTTTATTGGAAGTACAAACTTCCTTGAAGGAAAGGTTGAAGCAGGAAAAGAAGGTGAAAATGCAATGGTAACGGTAGAGGGAGTTAAGTTGGCTACTAAATTTGGAAGACCTTTTCAAGGTAAAGTGCTATACTCCATTCGTCCTGAACAAGTCAAAATTAGGGATGATAAAGAGACCTCCCCCACTTTATTGGAAGGAGAGATTGTGGATGCCACTTTCTTAGGTGAATCTGTTGTATATAAAATTATTTTTAACTCCGGTTATACCATCAGTGTCCATGAGCACTCTATAAGATTTGGTATGTTAAGGGAGGAAGGAAACAAAGTTAAAGTTGACTTAAATCCAAACGAAGCGGTTATTTTTGATGAAAGCGGGGAGGAAGTGATAAATGAGCATAAAAACATTAGGCATTCGTAACAGAAACCCTTTTCGCATTCAGTTAGGATTTTGGAATTATGTGGTTATTATTGCATTTATACTTATTGGTTTTTTCCTTATTTACCCCTTGTTCAACATATTTGTTAATAGTTTCTGGCAGGATGGGAAAATTTCATTGGAAAATTACCAAGAATTCTTTTCATATAAATATTACTATTCAGCTCTTTTGAACAGTTTTATTGTGTCCACTACGGCAACTTTCTTCGCGTGCTGTCTAGGGATACCGGTAGCTTATGCTATGGCGAGATTTAATATACCATTTAAGGGTTTATTTCATATATTAATTATTTTAACTCTGCTTTCTCCACCGTTTATTGGAGCGTACTCCTGGATTTTAATGTTAGGTAACAATGGTTTTATAAAGAACTTTTTTGCGGACTTAGGATTGGATATTCCTTCGATTTATGGTTTGCATGGAATGATATGGGTTTTTACCCTACAGTTTTATCCCCACATATATTTATATGTATCAGGTGCATTGAAAACAATCGATGTTTCGCTGGAAGAAGCTTCTGCCAGCTTAGGTGTATCTGGTTGGAAGAGAATTCGTAAGGTAACACTTCCTTTAATTTTCCCTACTGTTTCTACTGGTGCTTTAATGGTATTCATGGCTTCTTTTGCAGATTTTGGAACCCCAATGTTAATAGGTCAAGGAGAAAAGGTCTTACCTATCTTAGCTTATGAACAATTTATAAGTGAAATGGGATCAAATCCAGCCATGGCTAGCACACTTAGTATGATCTTATTAACCGTAACAACAATGGTTTTATTTTTGCAGAGGTATGTAGTTGCAAAAAAAACATATACGATGAGTGCATTACGGCCACCTAAAATCATTAAACTAAAACCAGCAAAGAGAGTAATGGCAACATTATTGGTAATGGCTGTTGTTACATTGTCCATTATTCCACAGGCTACCGTCATTACTACTTCTTTTCTTAAAACAAATGGGCCAGTATTTGTTGGCGGGTTTAGCTTGGAAAGCTACAGGCAAGTGTTGTATAAAGTCCCACAAGCAATTCAAAATACATTCACCTATGCGAGTCTAGCGATCGTGTTCATGGTTATAGCGGGGCTGTTACTATCCTATGTCGTCGTTAGAAGGCCATCAAAACTTACTTCTCTATTAGATGCGCTCATTATGATTCCATATGTAATACCAGGTACGGTACTAGGAATCAGCTTAATTATTGCATTCAATAAACCACCTATTGAACTTACTGGAACATGGATAATTTTAGTTGTAGCATATTGTATTCGAAAGTTACCCTATACCATGCGTTCGAGTACAGCAATATTGCATCAAATCGATAAGAGCGTAGAGGAAGCTTCTATTAGCTTAGGTGTACCGCCTATGAAAACCTTCTTTAAGACAACAGCTGTTTTGATGATACCTGGTGTATTGTCTGGGGCGATATTGAGTTGGGTAACGACTATTAATGAACTTAGTTCAACCATTGTCCTTTACTATGGTGCAACCGCCACCATTACGGTTTCGATCTACAGTGAAGTCTTTACAGCCAATTTTGGAACTGCAGCTGCTTTAGCATCTATTTTGTCATTAGCCACTATCATATCGCTGATCATCATTACACTTTTGACTGGGAAGAAGGATATTAATATATGATAGGGGAGGAAAACAGGTAAAGAGAGATAATTTAAGTACTGCATAAATAAGGGATAATTCAATCGTTGAAAAAGTGTTAAGGAAATGATATTAGCGTAGCGAACTAATATTGAATGTGTGGAAGAAGGATGAGTGTTCTAGTTGTAGTTTGGAGTTGGACAGATAACTTTAATATATGGAGGGATTACATGATTCGTTTTGGTACTGGAGGCTGGAGAGATATAATTGGGGAAAACTTTACCTTTGATAATGTACGAAGATTTTCGCAAGGAGTTGCAGAACAAATTATTCAACAAGGGAAAAAAGGTCAAGGGGTTGTAATTGGGTACGATAATCGATTTATGGCAGAGGAATTCTCAAAATCTGCTGCAGAAGTTTTTGCAGGTAATAATATTAAAGTGATTCTGTTAACACCATCTGTACCAACACCGTTAGTTAATTTTGTTACAAAGGAGAAAAATGCAGCTGCCGGTCTAACCTTTACAGCCAGTCATAATCCCCATATATACAACGGTATTAAATATGTGTGTGAAGGTGGCCTTCCAGCTACCGAAGAGGTTACATCAAACCTGGAAAAATCAATTAATAATATACCTATTGAGGATATTAAGAAGTTGTCTTATAAGAAGTCTCTTTCAACAAAGTTAATAACCAGAAGAAGCTACACAGACGAGTTTATTAATTTTATAGAATCCCAATTGGATATGGATTTAATAAAGGAATCTTCTATTAAAGTGTTGTATGATCCAATGTTTGGTACAGGTGTGAACGCACTGCTTACATTACTTGTGGATACCCGTTCTAATGTGAAAATTATTCATGATGAAGTGGACCCCCTTTTTGGTGGACGTGTTCCTGCTCCAACTGAAAGCACACTATGGCGTTTAATGGCAATGATGAAAGAAGGAGATTACGATCTTGGTATTGCAACAGACGGGGACGGAGATAGAATTGCTATTATTGATGAAGAAGGAAATTATGTAGACGCTAATGAAATTCTTACTATATTATATTATTATTTCTTGGAATATAAAAAGGAGAAGGGTAATGTAGTACGAAACATATCAACAACACACTTACTGGATGAAATAGCAGTTAGCTATGGCCATCAATGCTATGAAAAGCCAGTTGGTTTTAAACATATTGCAGAAGGAATGCTGGAAACGAAGGCCATTCTAGGTGGAGAAAGCTCAGGAGGAATTACGATCAGAGGTCATCTATTGGAAAAAGATGCGATATTATCTGCAGGTATATTGCTCGAAATGCTTGCCCACACAAAAATGTCGCTTAGAACAATTCGTGAAGAAATTGTATCTAAGTTTGGGAAAAGATTTTTTAAAGAATATAGTTATACGTATGAAGCAGATGATAAAGAATTTATTGAATCTATCATCACTAAAGTGAAAGCTGAAGAAATATACAAAGATGAACTACTTAATTACAAGACTTATGATGGTGTGAAATGGGAATGGCAGGATGGAACGTGGTGTTTAGTCCGATTTTCGGGAACTGAACCTTTATTAAGAATTATGGTAGAATCACCCAGAAAGCAGGAGATAGATTCTATCATCCAGAATGTAATAAGTATTATTGAAAATAAAGTATTGCTGAATAATCCATAAAACATTTCTAGGGGTAGTTACATTGAAAATTAAAATTTTATTAACTTTGTCAATATGTATCGTTATTATCTCCACCGTTTATATAATAAATCTATTAAATCAGGACTTTATATTAAACAAAGATGACGACTACAATTCTACAATTAATGTATGGATAACTACCCCAGGATTAGTTTCAGCTTTGAAACAATTTCAGACAGAATCGAATAATAGAATGAATGTGAGAGAATTTAAGGATACAGAAGCGCTTTTCGAAGAATTAGAATTAATAGATACAGATAATAGTGAATACCCTAATATCGTAGAAACGGACTCCAATTTTGGGATGGAGGAAATTTCAGAACTTGGAAATATAGTTCCACTCAGCGAAGTATCAAAAAGTTTACCTGATCAATTTTATCATTCCATTAGTCTTAATTTCTATCACAATGATTCATTGTTCGCCTTTCCAGTTGGCGTTGAAATACCGCTGATTTTGATAAATCGTACAATCATAAATAACCAAATAAGTACAGATCTGAGCCTATATCCATTTGCTACAGAAAGCCAACTGGTGCAATATAAGCGGATACAAAACAAGATTGATAAGAACGACAATACAAAGCCGTTTTGGTTTTTTCATTTAGATAATAATATACCGTTATATTGGAATTCTTACTTATACTCCCATGGGAATAGTGATACGCATTCTTTTACTGATATGTGGAAGCGATTGATTGTAGAATACGAACTAGTTCCCCCCTTGGATAATCATATGGCAATTACAAGATTTGCAAATACGGAGGTTGGTGTATTAATAACTACTTCTCAGCAGTTACAAACTATTCAACACCTAATTGGTAATAGCTTTGAATTTGAAGTACTTCCCTTTATTCAAAATAACAATGATCCTATTCTCGTATCAGGGAATGGACTTGTGGTTCTTAGAAATAGTAAACATATAAAAGAACTCTTCCAATTTATGAGTAGTGACGAAATACAAACGGAGATTTTGAGTAAGACAGGGTGGTTTCCTACACTGAAATCTCTGTGGAACAAACCAGAAGTCTTACATGAGCTTCCGATGGCAAAACATTTAAATTCCTTACTAAAATACAGTGGGAATTTTAGAGGGAAGAAACCTACGAATAATGCCAAAAGCGAACAGACTGGTATTAAAAAGAAAGCTCATAAAATAGAAAGTGACTATTGAGGAGGATTTACGGTGGAAACGGCTCAGCAGATAAAGCTTTGGGCAAGACAAATAAAAGATATCGCACAAACTGGCTTAGCCTATGGAACAGACGTTTTTGATCGGGAAAGGTATCATCAAATGAACGAAATAGCTACACAAATGCTCTCATTTATTTCGGGTAAAAAAATGGAAGAAATAAGGAAATTGCTTCCCATAGAAACAGGTTATAGCACACCAAAAATAGCTGTAAGGGGTGTGGTATTAAAAAAGGGAAAGTTATTAATGGTTAAAGAAGCAGCAGACGGATTATGGTGCCTACCAGGCGGTTGGTGTGACACTGGCTTATCTCCGAGTCAAAATATTATAAAAGAGATAGAAGAAGAAACAGGTTTACGAACAGAAGCAACTAGACTTCTTTGTTTGTTTGATCAAACAAAACATCGTTCATCCGTAACATTGCAACATATTTATACCATTTATTTTCAGTGCGAGTTAATTGGTGGGGAGTTAAGAAATAGTATAGAAACGGAGGATGTAGCGTTTTTTAATGAAAACGAGCTACCCTCTCTTTCAAGTGAAAGAATAATGACTTGGCAAATAAAAAAAGCATTGTATGTTGCTAGAAAAGATAGCAGCAACATATATTTTGACTAAGATGGAGGTGTGCTATGAAAATAGTTGAGCAATTCATTCAGTCCAAATCTGGAAATATTGATCAATGTGAAGATACATTTTACTGTAATGAACATTTTGCAATAGTCATTGATGGAGCAACAAATGTCTCTGGACGACAGTTTTCCGGGAAGTCCCCTGGGCAACTAGCCGCAGCTACCATTAGAGATACTTTCCTACAATTGAATGGGAAAGAGGATATTATAGCTATCATTCAATCGATTAATTTAAATTTCCAATATTTGTATAAAACATTAGATATAGAAGCTGAAATACTTGAGAAGCCATACATACGCCCTAGTGCTGCTATGATTGTTTTTAGTAAATTTCATAATAAAGTATGGATGATTGGCGACTGCCAATGTTTCTATAATGATACGCTATACCAAAATATTAAGCGGGTAGATCAAGTATTTGAAGAAGTCCGGAGTATTATAATAAAAGGAGAATTACAAGCTGGGAAGCGGCTTGAGGAATTATTAGAAAAAGATATCGGTTTTGAATTGATTAAACCTCTCATTCAAAAACAGTATAATTTCCAGAATGCGACACCGATTAGTACTTTGAGCTATGGGGTGGTGAATGGTTTTTCCATTCCTCCCGAATTAATAAAAACACTCGAAGTATCCCAGCAAACAGAGTTTATTTCACTCGCCTCAGATGGATATCCTAGAATTTATGAAAACCTGGAAAAGTCGGAAGAGGAGCTGGCCAGGCTTCTTTTAATAGACCCACTTTGCATTAAAGAAAATATTGGTACAAAAGGTGTAGCTAAAAACAATATATCTTTTGATGATAGAACGTATTTAAAAGTCAGAATTAAATAAAAATATGGTGACCATTAATTATGTACATCATGAATGACTTATAGATGCTTGGTAAAACTCCCAAGGAAAGTGTGGTGAAACTAAAAGTTTTAAAAATTACAAGGAGAGGGAGAGTTTTAAATGAGAAAGTATCTTTTCGGAATTGGTTTAAGTATTCTATTGGTATTCTCCATGTCAACAAGTGTATTTGCAGATGGGAAGGGATATGGAAAAGCAGTTGAAGTTAATGTCATGTCCTATAACATTTATCACGGTGTAGGACTGGATGGGACGCTAAGTTTAGAAAGAATCGCAGATGTCATGCGAGATGCTGAAGCAGAAATTATAGGGATACAAGAGGTGGATAGGTTTTATGGTGAGAGAAGTGATTTTCAAGACCAGGCAAAAGAATTAGCTGAATTACTTAACTACCATTATGTGTATGGCGCAAATCTTGACTTGGAACCTGGTGAAGGGCAAAAAAACAACAGACAATATGGTACTGCTATACTAAGCAAGTACCCCATCATTGATTCAGAAAATATCTTTCTCAGTAGCTTTGGTAAGGAGCAGCGAGGCCTTCTTCGGGCAAAGGTTAATGTTAGAGGCATCCATGTAAATGTGTACAATACACACTTAGGGTTGGATGTGCCTAGTCGCATGGCACAAGTAGAAGAAGTTATTGATGTTACGTCATCATTTAGTGGTCCACGGATTTTGACTGGTGACCTTAATGCAGAACCCGATAGTGAGGAATTTCAATTTTTACTGGATGGAGGGAACTTTGTAGATAGTTTTGCAGGGGAAGAGAATGCTAATACTTTCCCGGTAATTGATCCGACTAAAAGGATAGATTATATTCTGCATTCACCGTCCATAGAGCTATCCAATCAGCGAGTAATCTACTCTGAAGCATCAGATCATCTACCGATAGTTACGGAAATGAAAATTAAGCGGGTAAGATAAGAGAGCCCGTTAAGTATTAAAAATATTTAGGAATTTCTATAAAAAGGAAATGGAAATTGTTATTGAAAATTACTAAACTTATAAGAATATCCGAAGCTTAGGGTATGCCAAAAAGGCTAGTGCCTGTTTTGATTTCTGGGTCGATGAAGGAGTAGGTATTTTTCAAGAAGGGTAGCTCACTGGTTATGGCGAGCTGCCCTTTTTTATGTAAATGGAATAAGAAGTATATATTGGAAGTTAAGAATGAGCAGCTAAAGTCCAATTTAAATAAATCAATACAGATAGGAGGAAGGCGGGCTAAAAAAGTAATATTGAAATTAGCATAAGGAGGGGGATTATATAGTGAGAAAACCAACCTTTATGGTCATGATTTTATTCATCCTTTTAATATCTGCTAGTTGTGAAAGCCCTAAGATATCAGAAGATGAGGCTGTATCTATCGTTTTAGAAAGTCATTCACGAGGCAGTGAAGAAGTTAAGATAAAAGCAGTGAGTCATCGTTTTGGGGAGTATAAAGTGGAGTGGGAAATTGATGCAAATTGTGAGTTTGGTATAGACTATATAGATGATCAAAGCGGGGGAGATTGTAAAAGGCGAAGAGACAAATTGTTAGTCTAAAGGCTGTTAAAATTAATTATTACTGACCCGATGAAACAAAGGAGGGATAGTATGGCACGGATTATCCAGCAAAACAACGAGGAAGTGAAAATGAAATATATTGTCATCACACTACTCTCATTGTTTACTTTAAAAAAGGTGAAAAGGATTGAGAAGCTTAGAGAAGAGTTAAAAGAACGGCAGGAAGAAGATGACTATAACAAAGTTTAAGAAGACTTCGTTGAGGTAAAAGTCTACAATAATGAAAACGTAAGATACACCAACTTTCAATTAGCTGGTGCATCTTTTACGATGCGGCTTCACTAAGCAACACTACATTTTTGACCTAGAAAGAAATTTTTATAGCCATTATCTCCGAAAAGCAATAAAAGGGAGTATCTCTCTCTTCATGACTGTGTAAAATAAAATATCCACTAAACTCAATGTAGTTACTTCTTTTTATCAATTTTTTCTTGACCGACTCTTGATAGAGATCCGCGTATGTTTTGGAGTCTTCAATTAGCGCATCAGAGAATGCAGCAACATCTGTTCCTGTAACCTCAAGCACACTCTTGCCTGTAGCTACTCCTTCTTCAAAGAAGGTGAGAATCTCAGATAGCAATCCAATCCCTTCGCCCAGCTCAACGGGTCCGACTTTAAAAAGATATTTTTGGATCTCTTTATAGACAATTTGGTAGTCTTCGGGAAGTGATTTAACACGTGATACATGGGCTCTCCATTCTTTTTTACCTTCAATTATTTTTTTAATATTCATTTAAGCCCTCCTAATTTTTTTAATACATTCTTGTTAAGTTGGTCACGCCATTTATCTCTATAATTTATTGCACCGTCATCCCCAACAAGCGCGGCACAGAAGCCCTTAATATCATCACCTAGTACTTCTTCGACGGTTTGGCCGTCTGCTGCTGTCACTTCAAGTAGTTCAAGGGCGCTGTCTAGAATCGGCATTAGGTTTCGTCCGGTAAAATCAGTGTAAACCCAGAGATTATTTTTGATCTCTTCCCAAGCAGTTTGATATTCAGCAGGTAGGAGTTTAGAGCGTGCTTCAAAGTTTTTCATTTCTTTCGTCATATCGCTACCGGTCACTTTTTCAAAGAAGTTCATTATCGTCATCTCCTTTTCATTTCTTTCGTTTTAAGTTCTTCAAGTTTGTTTGTGACAAAACCCCATTTTTCCCAAAAGAGATCAAGCTGCTCTCGGCCTGCTTCGGTAAGGGTATAAAACTTTCTGGGCGGTCCAACAGTGGACTTTTTTTTCTCAATGTTAACTAGATTGTTTTTTTCGAGCCTTATCGTAATCGTATATACCGTGCCTTCCACAACATCGGTAAAGCCTAGATCTCTTAGGTGTTGCGTGATTTCATAGCCGTACGTTTCCCCGCGACTTATAATCTCAAGCACACACCCCTCGAGTACTCCTTTAAGCATTTCTGTAATATTTTCCAAATTCATCCCTCTTTTGTGTTTCGATACTTTTTTTGTGCGTGACATCTTACGTGTTAGTATTCTGTATTACTTACTAATGGTATACAGTATTACAGAGTAGCGTTATTTGTCAACCCATTTTTTCGACGACGAATTTTCAAAATAACGAAGTAAGGTTTTATTCACATGTGAAAGGGAAGTGATTATATAGCCATGAACAACAATAAGCAGTAAAGAAGGAGAGTCTATCAATGAAAGCATCGGAAGCGGTTATTGATATTTTAAAAGATTGGAATATTAAGCATGTATACGGGTATCCGGGTGATTCTGTAAATAATTTAATCGAAGGATTGCGAAAAGCAGAAGATGACATCCGGTTTATCCAGGTACGGCATGAAGAGGTAGGTGCGCTTGCTGCCTCGGCAGAAGCTAAGTTGACGAATCATGTTGGTGTTTGTTTATCAATCGGCGGACCTGGAGCAATCCATCTGTTAAACGGAATGTATGATGCAAGAGAAGATGGCGCACCATTAGTCGTCATTACCGGGCAGGTTTCCCAAGACCTAGTCGGCACCGACAACTTTCAAGAAGTAAATCTGGAGCGAATGTTTGATGATGTCGCAGTGTTTAATAAACGGGTAACTTCTGGGGAGCTCGTGCAACCTTTACTTAAACAAGCCTTTAAAGAAGCAACAACGCATAATGGTGTGGCTGTCTTAACGATCCCGGATGATGTTTTTAAAGAGTCTGTTAAAAAAGATAAGCTGCGTTCAACCGTTCAAAGCAATTATCGACTATTCCCTGAAAAGGAGGATGTTGCGCAGGCTGCTAAACTGTTACACGAAGCGGAAAAGCCTGTCATTCTTGCTGGTAGAGGCGCACTCTCTGCACGAGAACAACTAGAAGAATTTGCACAAAAAATAGCAGCCCCTGTTGTCGTCTCATTACCTGGTAAAGGAGTACTCCCAGATGAGCATCCGTATAACTTAGGGAATTTAGGACAAATAGGTACCAAACCATCCTATGAAGCAATGGAAGAAACAGACCTGCTTATCTTAATTGGAACAGGTTTCCCGTATCGTGATTTCTTGCCTGATGATGTCCCGGCAATACAAATCGATATTGATCCCGCAAAGATTGGGAAATGGTATCCAACAGAGGTAGGACTTGTCGGTTCTTCAGAAGGAATTTTAGCGCGGTTTAATGAACAGCTGTCTTATAAGAAAAACCGTTCCTTCCTAGATGCATGTCAAAAAAACATGGCAAACTGGTGGGAGCATGTAGATAAGATTGCAGAGGCAAAAGAAGGAGAAGCCTTACAAGGTCCACAAGTTATGCATGAACTAAATCGTGTTGTGGAAGAAGATGCGATTCTTTCCGTTGATGTAGGAAATGTCACGTCATGGTTTGCAGGATTTTTCCGTATGACCAACCAGGACTTCGTTATCTCAAGCTGGTTAGCAACAATGGGCTGTGGTTTACCAGGTGCCATTTCAGCAAAGTTAACCAATCCGGAAAAACAAGTATGGGCAATTTGTGGCGATGGCGGATTTTCCATGGGCATGCAGGACTTTCTTACAGCTGTTAAGTACCAATTGCCAATTAATATCCTTGTCTTCAACAATGAAAAAATCGGTATGATCAAATATGAACAAGAACAAATGGGAAATATCCCATATCAAACAGACTTGCAAGGCATGAACTATGCGGAATTTGCCAAAATTAGTGGTGGCGAAGGATATAAAGTTACCACACAAGAAGAGTTGCAAGTAGCACTTGAGTCCGCAAAAGCGAATAATAAACCAACTATTATCGATGTGGATATAAAAGAACGTGCTCCATTACCAGGAAAAATAGAATGGAATCAGGCAAGATCTTATTCCAAGCATATGTTGAAAAAGCTGATAGAGGGTGAAGGGAACTTTGACATGCCTCCATTAAAAACCGTATTAAAGCGACTATTTTAAGATGAAACAATCGATCTAATTCCTAATCAGGGGATTAGATCGTTTGCTTACAATAGCTGGACGTCTTGTTTAAAGGAGAGTAATAGGAAATGGATGATGTTTTTGCGATTATCTTAATATGTCTCTTAGCGATTGTGATTATTGTCCCTGTATTCCTAATCATTAGGCTTTATGTGCATGATAGGAAGCAAGAGGAGCATTCTGTGTTACAGAATTACCCGCTTTTAGGTAAAATGCGGTATATCCTTGAAAAGATGGGGCCTGAATTAAGACAATACCTATTTAATAACGATAGAGAAGGAAAACCATTTAATAGAAAACAATTCGAATATGTGAATAAAGCAGGGAAATATCAATCAAGTTTGTTAGGATATGGCGCAGAGAAGGACTTTAAAGAGAATGACTATTACCTTGTTAACAGTATGCTTCCCAAGATGGATGAAGAAATAAAAGTAGAGAATAAGCCTACTATTTCTACACAAATCTATGAAGTAAAAGAGGAAAACCTGTTTAGTAGAAAAGAAAAACGAAAGAAATCACAAATTAAGCCGGCGTTTCTTCCCGATGAGGAGCGGGTGATTTTAGGTGAAAACACGGTTAAGGAACCTTTTTATTTAAAGGGAATCATCGGACAATCCGCGATGAGCTATGGATCACTTGGTGAAAATGCTATTACTGCCCTTTCAAAAGGGTTAGGAATGGCAGGCGGCACGTGGATGAATACGGGGGAAGGAAGTTTATCTCCCTATCATTTAAAGGGTAATGTAGATATCATCATGCAAATTAGTCCTGGTTTGTTCGGGGTGCGAGATGACGATGGGAATTTTTCATTTGAGGAATTTAAGAAAAAGGCGCAAACACCCCAAGTAAAAGCCTTTGAACTAAAACTCGCCCAAGGAGCTAAAACGCGAGGCGGGCATGTTGATGGGAAAAAGGTTACCAAGGAGATTGCGGAAGTACGAAATGTAGAAGAAGGAAAAGATATCGACAGTCCAAACAGGTTTCCTGGTATTAACACAGCAGAGGAATTGTTACACTTTCTGCAAGAACTCCGTGAATCTGGAGGGAAGCCAGTGGGGCTCAAGATTGTGGCAGGTAATGAAGCAGAAGTTGAGAAACTAGTTAAAGCTATGAAAGAAAATGATATTGTGCCAGATTTTATCACCGTAGACGGAGGAGAGGGCGGAACAGGCGCTTCCTACTACGAACTAGCTTATTCAGTTGGACTCCCTGCTTTTACTGCCATTCCGTTGGTACATGAATGCCTGGAAGCATTTGAGATTCGTCACAGAACGAAGATTATTGCCTCAGGTAAGCTGCTCACGCCTGATAAAATCGCAATGGCATTATGCTTAGGGGCAGACCTGGTCAATATTGCAAGAGGATTTATGATTAGTACTGGATGCATTATGTCGCAAGTTTGCCATAAGAATACATGTCCCGTCGGGGTGGCAACAACAGATAAAAAGCTACAGGAAGCATTGGTTATAGAAGAGAAGAAATATCGGGTATGTAATTACTTAGTTACCTTAAGGCAAGGATTGTTTGAGTTGGCAGCCATTGCTGGTCTTGACAGTCCGACCAAATTTACAAAAGATCATATTGTCTATCAATCGCAATTTAGAGCGTTTTCTAATCGGAGTAGTGTAGAGGCGAAATAGAAACGAGTAAAGCACTGGTGAAAAACTGGTGCTTTTTTTGTGGTTGATGAAATGTCTCTTTTTGACGTAATTCTACATATCTACTATCTTTTCTTGAAATCGCGACTTACTTCCAACGCATTATATAGTGGAAGCAATGAACCCCTGTCCCTCAATCTATAAAAATATAATTAAAGCATAATGTTATCGCTTACAAAATATAATGACATCAATACTAGTGTTTCTATATACAACGTTGTTTGGAATTCATTCTATTTTAGGGGGAGTAATGATGAATATTTTATTATGCTGTGCTGCGGGGATGTCTACTAGTCTATTAGTAACCAAAATGGAAGAGTATGCTACCAAACAAGGAATAGAGGGGAAAATTTGGGCTGTAAGTGCTGATGAGGTAGGAGGTCATATTGAGGAAGCGGATGTTTTACTATTAGGTCCACAAGTTCGTTACATGTTACATCAGTTAACGCCTGTTGCACAAGAAAACAATATTCCAATTGACGTCATTCCAACGGTTGATTATGGAATGATGAATGGAGCAAACGTCGTCAAATATGCCTTAAAGTTAACGGAAGAATAAGGGGGAGTCGACATGAATCGGTTTACGAAATTTTTAGAAGAAAAGTTCATGCCTGTTGCAGGGAGAATTGCCGGACAACGACATTTGCAATCACTAAGAGATGGTATCATCCTTACCATGCCTTTAGTTATTATTGGTTCTTTCTTTTTAATTTTGATGTTCATTCCAATTCCTGGGTATGAAGGGTTTATGGCAAATATATTTGGCGACGCGTGGAAGGACAAATTAGGCTATCCGGTTTCAGCGACTTTTGACATTATGGCACTTGTTGCTTCAATTGGTGTTGCTTACAACTTAGCTTTGAAATATAAATTGGACGGGTTAACAGCAGGTGCTATCTCCTTAGCAGCTTTTATACTCGCTACTCCTTATACAACCATGTTTACACCAGAGGGATCTGACACTGCATATGAAGTGGGCGGTGTAATCCCCGCTGCGCTTATGGGGAGTCAAGGACTATTCGTAGCATTACTTATTGGGATGCTGTCAACGGAAGTTTATCGCTGGGTTGTTAGCAAAAATTTGACCATTAAGATGCCAGCAGGAGTTCCGCCATCAGTGGCCAAATCGTTTGTAGCACTTGTTCCAGGGTTTGCTGTAATTGCTATTGTATGGATTGTTCGTTTAATTATTGAAGCCACACCATTTGAAAGCATTCATAACATTGTTGGTGATTTACTTTATACCCCGCTCAGTGCAGTAGGCGGAAGTTTAACGGGATCTTTGGTAGCGGTCACACTAATTATCCTCTTATGGGTTGCTGGTCTTCACGGAGCATCCATTGTTGGTGGCGTGATGGATCCGATTTGGTTATCAAAAATGGATGAAAACCGTATTGCTTTCCAGGAGGGGATGGCTGCAGCCGATTTACCGAACATCTTTACTAAACAATTCTTTGATATTTTCGTCTTTATGGGTGGATCTGGTGCAACTTTTGCGCTCGTTATTGCGATTTTGTTCTGGGCGAAAAGTAAACAGATGAAGCAGCTTGGCAGATTATCCGTAGGTCCTGGAGTTTTTAATATAAATGAACCGATTATTTTCGGTATGCCTATTGTGTTAAATCCTTTGTTAATCATTCCGTTCTTGCTAACACCACTTGTTATTGTCCTTACAACCTATATTGCGATGTCGACTGGCCTCGTTCCAAAACCAATTGGTATTGCAGTGCCATGGACGACTCCACCGGTTATAGGAGGGTATTTAGCAACGGGAAGTCTAGCTGGTTCGATTCTGCAACTTATTAACATCTTCATTGGGTTACTCATCTATCTACCATTCTTCAAGATTTGGGACACGATGAAAGTAAAAGAAGAAAAAGCGGCAGAGGAAACGAACTAGGAGGTTTTATATGAATACGGAAGAAATAAGCTTTCATATTATTTTATATGGTGGAAATGCAAGAAGTTGTGCAATGGAAGCAATGCGCTTTGCCAAGGATGCGGATTTCATATCCGCATCTGAGAAAATAAAGGAAGCCAGAAAGGAACTGGGAAAAGCACACCGATTCCAAACGGATTTAATTCAAGGGGAAGCAAAGGGCGAGATTAAACAGGTTAGTGTGTTGCTTGTCCATGCCCAAGATCATTTTATGAATGCTATGACAATTACTGATCTGGCAAGCGAAATTATTGACGTTCACCGAAGACTCGCGGAGAAATAGAAGGAGGAATTTTGTTGAGTAAAGGAGTAAAAATTGTCACCATTGGTGGAGGTTCCAGTTATACCCCGGAGTTAGTGGAGGGGTTTATTAACCGATATGAGGAGTTTCCTGTTTCCGAGCTATGGCTTGTGGATGTTGAGGCTGGAAGAGAGAAATTAGATATTGTAGGCAACCTTGCAAAACGGATGGTAAAAAAAGCAGGACTTCCAATGGCTATTCATCTAACGCTTGATCGTAAAGAAGCGTTAAAAGGTGCAGATTTTGTAACGACCCAGTTCCGTGTAGGACTCTTGGATGCGCGTGCTAAGGATGAAAGAATCCCGGCAAAACATGGCGTCATCGGCCAGGAAACAAACGGGCCTGGCGGGTTATTTAAAGGGCTGCGAACAATCCCTGTCATTTTGGATATTATTCAAGACATGGAGGAGCATTGTCCAAATGCGTGGCTAGTTAATTTTACCAACCCTGCAGGCATGGTGACAGAGGCCGTGTTCCGCCATACGAGTTTTAGAAAGATAGTTGGGTTGTGCAATGTCCCAATTGGCATGGAAATGGGTATTGCGAAACTATTAGAAGTGGACCATTCAAGAATTCGTATCGATTTTGCAGGGTTAAATCATATGGTTTATGGGTTAGATGTCTATCAGGATGGCGTCAGTGTTAAGGATAAGGTAATCGACATGCTATCTAATCCAGAACATAGTAGTTTTGTTAAAAATATTGATGGTCAAGGCTGGGAAGTAGAGTTTATCCGTGGGTTAGAAGCTCTAACGTGTCCGTATCACATGTATTATTATAAAACAGATGAAATGCTAAAAAAGTCGATCGAAAGCTATGAAAAAGGGGAAACGAGAGCAGAAGTTGTAATGAAGCTTGAAAAGGAATTATTCGAGCTTTATAAAGACCCTGATTTAGCTATCAAACCACCACAATTAGCAGAACGGGGTGGGGCTTATTATAGTGATGCTGCAGTTCGGCTTATTACTTCTATCTATAATGATAAGCGCGACATTCAGCCTGTGAACACGATGAATAATGGTGCGATTGCCAGTGTTCCGAGTGACTCTGCCGTTGAAGTAAGCTGTGTGATCACAAAAGAAGGACCTATTCCGATTTCCGTTGGAGATATCCCTGTAGCAGCCCGGGGTCTTGTGCAGCAAATCAAATCATTTGAAATCATCTCGACTGATGCTGCTGTAACAGGCGATTATGATAAGGCAATGCTAGCGATGACCATTAATCCCCTTGTACCGTCCGATGTTGTGGCGAAAAAGATATTAGATGAAATGCTAGAAGATCATAAGGAGTTTTTGCCTCGGTTTTTTGATTGAGTGTGAGGAAGTGAAAAACTCGCTTTTTTAGGGGGAAGTCAAATGATAAAGCTAATCGTAAATGCAGACGATTTCGGGTATTCCAATGCGGTGAACTATGGTATTCTCGATGCGTTTAAATACGGTGTCGTTCGTTCCACTACCATGATGATGAATATGCCTGGTACAGAACATGCGGTAAAATTAGCAAAGGAAAACCCTTCACTTGGTGTTGGCATTCATCTGGTATTAACGTGTGGCAAGCCCTTACTCCATGATGTAGATAGTCTAACTGATGAAGAGGGGAATTTTTTTAGAAATCCGGATCAATTCTTCTCTAACCATATTAGCATGTCAGATGTGGAGAGAGAATGGAGAACCCAAATTGAACTTTTCCTAAGCTGTGGTCTTACTCCTACTCACTTAGATAGTCACCATCACATGCACGCAAGGAGAGAACTCCACGCAGTTATCGAAAAACTTGCTCAAGAGCATGACTTGCCTGTACGGAAATACGCTGGTATGAAAATAAGCCCTTTTACAGATGAACTAAATGTTGATTTTTTTGGCGAGAATATCTCTCACAGCGTCCTAGATGATGCTGTTTTAACCATAGAAGATAAAAAGAGCATGGAAATAATGGTCCATCCTGGTTACTTGGATTCTGTAATCCTGAATGGCTCTTCCTATAATGTAGAGCGTGTAAAGGAAGTGGATGTATTGACCTCTTGGGATGTGCCAGAGCATGTTCTTCTAGTGAAAGAAAAGGAGTAGTGTTTGATGGGTTTTTCGAATTAAAACAGGATTGGTTTGAAGTAGAGAGAAAGCACTGGTGAGACATAGGAGATAAAAGAAAACTAAGGTTCTATCCAGAGGATGTGAAAGAAATGATATTGTCGCCAAACTTTCTTGTGGTGATGCTTTTTTCTTTGGTTTTCATTTTTTCAGAAGAAGGATGTTGTATATAATTGCAGTATTAATGACGGAAAGTATATTACTTTAACTTCCCTGCAGGAATGTGCAGGTAAATTCTTGGAGACAGATAAAGTCTATAAACTGCACACTGAAAATATTGCGAAATATAAAGAATTGTTTGCTATTTATGAGGATGTGTATGGACAGACGGAGAAGGTAAATGATAGGTTAAATGTATACCGCATGTAAAATAGGCAAGCACCAGCTAAATAAGCGGCTGGTGTTTTCTTTTGTACTTTTGAAAGGAGCAGAATTTATGAAAAAAATACTCTTTATCGGCGACAGTATAACAGAGTGGGGAAAGCCGGAAGACCCAGAAGGCTTAGGGATTGGATATGTTCGTCTGGTTCATGACTATTTACGGGTTACCTATCCTGGGGAGGAATTTAGTGTTGTAAATAAAGGCATTGGTGGAAACCGTGTCACGGATTTAGCTGAAAGATGGGAAAACGATGTACTGGAGGAGAAGCCGGATTTGCTTTCTATCTCTATTGGTGTAAATGATGTTTGGCGACAACTAGATCAGCCAGACATGGACCAGGTAACTCCAGAACAATTTGCGCAAGTTTATGAAAAGCTTTTACAGCAGCTGAGTGCCATGGAAGTTGTGTTAATGGAGCCGACGGTTATTGAGGAGAACGTAGAAGCAGTGGGGAACCAAAAACTTTCTGAATATGTAGAGATAATTCGTGAACTTGGAGAAAAGTATCAGGCGAAAGTAGTACCAACCCATAAAGCATTTTTAACTTATTTACAGGCTGGAAGTGGAGTAGGGTTGACGACAGATGGTGTACATATGAATTCAAAAGGTAATATGCTCATGGCGAAGACGTGGCTTGATGTCGTGGGAGATAGCTGTGCGAAGCTTCTTAGCGCTAAGTAAGAGGTAGATGTTAATAACCAGAAGGAGAAGAGTATAATGGATAATAATTTTAGTATTTTACATGAAGCCCCGACTCCGCAAGAATATATTGATCTACGATTAGAGGGTGGCATTAGTGGAAAGTCCAAGGAAGCTGCAACAATTGGTTTGAAAAACTCCTTATTTGCAGTGTCCATTTATGATCAGGGAGTACTCATTGGAATGGGACGAATCATCGGTGATGGAGGAGCATTTTTTCAAGTAGTGGATATTGTAGTAAAGCCAAGTTATCAAGGTAAAGGTCTAGGAAAGGCAGTCATGAGAAAGCTTATGAGTTATTTGGATAACCATACTTATTCCGGCTCCTATGTAAGTCTAATAGCAGACGACCCAGCAAATAAGCTTTATGAACAATTTGGATTTCGTTATACATATCCAGCGTCACATGGTATGTTTCGCATGTATTAGTGTTAGGTGAGCGAAGAATAGACTCTCTAAATTAATTTAATTAATTATGATATAATCGGATTAAAACGTTGGAACAACAAAGAACAGGAGCGGTAAAATGCAACGCGGTACCTTCCAATTAATGAAATCCGTAAATAAATCGATCATTTTAAATAAAGTACGAACGTCTGAACCAATCTCTCGTGCGCAAATTGCGAAAGAGACAAAGCTTACACCTCCCACTGTCAGCAGTATTGTGAAGGAACTACTGGAAGAAGGGATTATTAGAGAAAGTAGTCTTGGAGAATCACAAGGTGGCCGGAAGCCAACCATGCTACATATTAATTTAGATGCTTTTTATGTCATTGGGGTGGACGCTGGGCCACAAAGGGTAACAAGTATACTGACAGATCTGGCTGGGAACATCATCCACCGTGCAGATAAGCAGCTGTTTACACCGATAACTAATGAGCAATTCATGAAAATTTTAAAGGATGCCATAAGGGAAACAATTGAGGCCTCGAACAGGGAAAAAAGAGAAATGGTCGGCATTGGTGTTGCCATGCATGGGGTAGTCAATGTGGAAACAGGAACCTCGCTCATTGCACCAAACTTAAACCTGAAAAACATACCGATCAAAGAAGAATTAGAGAAGGAATTCGAGCTTGATATAAAAGTAGAAAACGATGCGCGGGCCATGGCATTAGGCGAGTCATGGTTTGGTGGGCATGCTTCAGCCAGTATGGTTGCCGTTAATATTGGCCATGGTGTCGGTGCAGGTCTCGTAATAAATGAAAAATTATACCACGGGGTTCGGGATATCGCGGGGGAAATCGGCCATATGACGATCGATTTGCATGGCCCCACATGTACATGTGGGAATACCGGATGCTTGCAGGCTTTTGTTTCAGGACCTGCTATAGCAGCGCGTTCCCACAAAGAGGGGCTAACTGGTGAAGACATTGCGAAACAGGCCAAGAGTGGGGACAAGGAAGCAACTGCCCTCTTAGAGGAAACGGGCAAGCTGATCGGTATTGGATTAGTGAACCTCATTCATTTGGTTAACCCAGAGAAGATTGTCCTTGGGGGTGGAGTGATGAAAAGCGAGAAGTTCATCCTGCCAGCGATTAAAGAAACCATTTCATCCAGGGGCCTTACTCAAGATGCCAAAGAAACCAACGTCTCGGTTACAAAGCTTGGTGCTCATGCAACATTACTGGGAGCTGTAGCACTCTTGCTTGTGGAGTTGTTTGATCCAGTAGGGTAGGAGACGTAGGAGAAGTTATAAATAGTAAACACAAAGAAGAGTCTGGGACATAACTAAATCGTTTATGCTTAAATGCGAATAATAAGCTTTAGCACCGCTTCGGCGGAACACTCCGCTTTCCACGGGCACGGCCTCAGCCTTCTCGTGGAAAGGACACCACTCCGGGGTCTTCAGGCTCGTGCTGTTCCCGTTGGACAAGAAAGGCTACGTCAGCAACACATCGCAAGCAGAAAATGTTATAGCATTTTCAAGGAGTCTTCGCGTTCTGCCTACGCTAAAATAAGAAAACCCGAACTAGGCAAACCTTTATTAACGGATTTGCAAGATAGTTCGGGATTTCTTGTGTTAAGAGAACTTTTGTCTCATTCTCTTTTTATTTACATCTCGAACTACCTATTTATAAAGATGAGTCAAATTTTCTTCCTATTTCGTATTTCATACACTTTTCTTGCTAACTCTTCCAATATATAAATAACAGGGATTTGTGTCGTCACATTGGACTCGGCAAAAAATTCCTCCGTCACATAGTAGGATACATTGTTATCAGAAGCCTTGGCGATCGTGGATTGCATGTTATTTGTGATACTTAAAATTTCACTACCTTTTTCTTTAAGCTTATGAATGTGAGATAAGGTAATCCCGCTTTCACCAGAAACGGACAATGCAACGGTAACGCAGTCATGTAAGTCGGCGTGAATTGGAAAATACCAGTCTTTTAAATACGTGGAGAAGGTGCCTAAGCTCGATAGATACCTAGCACCATATTCTGCAAGTGCTCCTGAACTGCCAATCCCTATGAAATATACATGATTCGCTTTAGAAATAGCTTCTGCAGCATCCTCTAGCTTGGAAGTAAAGCGCTCATTTTGGATGCGCTCAAAAAACTCCGCTAACACATGCTGGCCGCTTTTAACCTTCATGTTAGGTTTTTCATCAAGTAAGAGCTTTAACTTTACTTTAAACTCTGAGAAACCATCACAATGTAATTTTCTACAGAAACGCATAATAGTAGAGGTAGAAACATGTGATTCATCTGCAAGATCGCGTATGCGCATATAAACGACTTTTTCTTTATGCTGCATGACATATTTATATAGAAGCATTTCTAGATCATTAAACGATGCGATAACCTCATTTGTAAACAAAGGCCTAGTCCCTCCCGAAATAGTAGTCTATTCATTTAGTATAAAGTAAAACTGCAATCAGTGGGGGTTTTCATTCTTCCCCACTGATTGTTAGTTGAACCAATCGGGGTGTTAGCGTCCGTTTACTTCCACTTAAACATCATTGTTACACTTCATGTTATGAAGTGGGAGTCTTACGGACGTTTGCACCGGCATAAACTAAATAGGAAACACTGTGTGACGAATGCGAAACAAATTGCTTTCGATGTAACAAAAATCTAACGCTTTCATAAGCCTATCAGAATCCTATAGTCTCCTATAGAATAGGGTTTGTACGTTCATTATCTATTTAGGAGGATGAATTATGAGCAAAGGATTGAAGGTTGCGACGATCGGTGGAGGTTCAAGCTATACGCCGGAATTAGTAGAAGGCTTTATAAAACGATACGAAGAGTTACCAGTACGTGAATTATGGCTGGTGGATATAGAAGCAGGGAAGGAAAAGCTAGAAATAGTTGGAAACCTTGCAAAACGAATGATTGAGAAAGCAGGACTGCCAATGGAAGTTCATTTAACATTAGATAGAAAAGCCGCATTAAAGGATGCTGACTTTGTAACAACCCAGTTTCGTGTCGGCCAATTGGACGCACGTGCTAAGGATGAAAGAATTCCACTAAAGCATGGTGTGTTAGGCCAAGAAACAAATGGACCTGGTGGACTTTTTAAGGGATTGCGTACGATCCCTGTTATTTTAGACATTGTAAAAGACATGAAGGAGCTTTGCCCAGATGCTTGGTTAATTAACTTCACCAACCCGGCTGGTATGGTAACAGAAGCAATCCTTCGCTATACAGATCACGAAAAAGTAGTTGGCTTATGTAACGTGCCAATTGGAATGGAAATAGGCACAGCAAAGCTATTGGATGTAGATCACTCCCGTATTCGAATTGACTTCGCTGGTCTAAATCACATGGTATACGGATTAGACGTGTATTTGGACGGTGTAAGTGTCAAAGATCGCGTTATAGAATTGTTAGCTACTCCAGAGAATAGTAGCTTTGTGAAAAATATAGACGGACTAGGATGGGAGCCAGAATTTATTCGTGCGTTAAATGCTTTAACTTGTCCATACCATCTTTACTATTATAAGCGGAATGAAATGCTGGAAAAAGAGCTGAAAAACTTTAAAGAGGGTACGACAAGAGCAGAAGTAGTGAAAAAATTGGAAGCGGAATTATTTGAGCTATACAAAGATCCTAACCTCTCCATTAAACCACCACAGCTAGAGGAGCGAGGCGGGGCGTATTACAGTGATGCAGCGGTTCGATTGATTTCATCCATGTATAATGATAAGCGGGATATTCAACCGGTTAACACAAAAAATAATGGATCGATTGCAAGCATCCCGAATGACTCAGCAGTGGAAGTAAGCTGTGTGATTACCAAAGAAGGACCTAAGCCGATTGTAAATGGGGACCTGCCAGTTGCAGTTAGAGGTTTAGTACAACAAATTAAATCATTTGAACGCGTAGGGGCAGAGGCGGCCGTAACGGGTAACTATGATACGGCGTTACTTGCAATGACAATCAATCCGCTCGTTCCGTCTGACAAAGTAGGAAAAGTAATTTTGGATGAAATGTTGGAAGCACATAAAGAACATTTACCACAGTTTTTCCAAGCAATTGAAAAATAAGTAGAAAAGGGAGTAGTGATATATTATATTGCTGCTCTTTTTTCGGATTGGATATTGGTGATGAGGAGATTATATATTTTTAATGACTACTGTATTGACCATAAAGGCGGGGTTCTATTTGATAATAGCAAGGTTATCAATTAATGAGGCCAATCAATCAGAAAAGCGGTTCAATCAATCAGAGGAGTGTTCCAATCGATCACGAACGCCCGCCAATCAATCAGAGGAGTGTTCCAATCAATCACGAACGCTCTCCAATCAATTAGAAGAACTTCTCTTCGACTACTCCGTCCATATTAGCCATGAGACAAGCATATAATAAAAACACCAGCTTCTACATGGAGAGCTGGTGTTTACTTTTAACTAATCCTTCTTACAAAACCCCAAAATCAAATAAAGTCCTAGTTTGATAGACTTCCCCTGGCTTCAACACTACTCCCGGAAATCCTTTATGATGCAAGGAAGCGGGGGAGGCTTGCGTTTCGAAGCAGACACCAAGGTATTGTCGTGAAGTTCCTTCTTGTAGCTGCAAACCTTCAGGCAAATTATTCGATGTATACATCACCATGCCAGGCTGGTCTGTTTGGATCGTCATTTTTCTCCCGGAGACCGGATCAGCTGCTGTTGCTTTTGTTTCCTTATTATTTTCGTTAAAAATAAAATAGTGATCGATGCCCTTTCCGGCGACACGATTTTGTTCCGTATCCCCATTAAAGCCATCTTGTAGGGCACGGGCTTTACGAAAGTCAAAGGTCGTTCCTTCTACGGAAAGCAGCTCACCTGTCGGGATAAGCTTTTCATCAAGCTCTACAACATGATCGCTATCAATAGACACCTGCTGTTCATGCAGGGTATTCCGCAAATTTCCGCTCAAGTTAAAATAAGAATGGTTCGTCAGCGTGAGCGGTGTTGTCTTGTCCGTTGATGCTGTATAGCTAATCTCAAATTGGTTGGTTTGATGGAGCGTGTAGGTGACCTGAACGTCTACCTTTCCTGGATAGCCGCCTTCCTCGTCGGCTCTTGTATAAGAAAGCACAAGTCCCACAGCATCGGCCTTTTCAAAGGAATCTACATCCCAGATAACTTGATGAAATCCCGTTGAGCCACCATGCAGGTGATGGGCGCCTTCATTATTTTCCAGCTTATATTCCTGGCCATCCAGCGTAAAATGGCTGTTTGCAATTCTCCCTGCCACTGGGCCGATTATGGCACCGAAGTAATTGGGGTTGGTTTGATACTCCGTATAATCGGCATAGCCAAGCACAACGTTTTCCAGGTTGCCAGCTTTATCTGGAATGAGCATTTTTGTAATAATGCCACCAAAGTTTAGTACGTTAACCTGCATCCCATGATCATTCGTAAGGGTATATTCCTTCCATGATTTTTCCAAATCCCTAACTTCTATTTTCAACTTGATCCCACCTTTCTATAATGTGTGAAGGAAGCGCTGAAAAGCATCCTTCTCCTTAAAAACGCCGGCATCCTCGAGAACCCGGACGAATTTTTTACCAAGCTCGTGCTGGATGATTTTTTTCGCTTCTGATGCTGACTCTATCGTACCATATGTTTCTTTTAGCTCTGCTGCCCAATGCTGATGAATCGGATCAACTATAGCATCTTGATCCAACAGTTCTTTTTCTAGTTCGACGATCTCTTCTTTTAAACGAGCGGGGAGAACGGCAAGGCCCATTACTTCAATCAGGCCAATGTTTTCCTTTTTAATATGGTGGACATCAGCATGGGGATGAAAAATTCCCATTGGATGTTCCGCTGATGTTCGATTGTTTCGCAGGACGAGATCCAGCTCATATTTGCCATCACGCATGCGCGCAATCGGGGTGATGGTGTTATGGGCCACATCACCAGAAAAAGCCTGAATGGCTGCACGCTCATCTGAGTACCCGCTCCATGTCTGAAGAATATGGTCTGCTGCATCTAGTAGCTGTGCTGTTTGCTCACCTTTTAAGCGAATAACCGATAGTGGCCAGTTCAAAACAGCTGCATGTACATCAGGAAACGTATCAAGTTTAACGGGGAAGGCTTCTGCCGCATTGCTCATGGCAAAATCATAACGCCCTGCCTGATAGTGGTCATGACTTAGGATCGAACCGCCAACAATCGGCAGGTCTGCATTGGAACCAATAAAATAGTGCGGGAAAATATCTGTGAATGCGAGCAAGCGGGCGAATGCTTCCTTGCTAATTTTCATGTCACGGTGTTCTTCTGCAAGTAAAATGCTGTGCTCGTTATAGTAAACATAAGGAGAATACTGGAAGTACCATGTTTCTCCGCCAAGGGGGACCCGAATCATTCGGTGGTTAGCCCTTGCCGGGTGTCCTGTACATCCTGCATAGCCTTCGTTTTCGATACAAAGCACACATTTTGGATAATCAAGTGCCTGCTTCATTTCCCGCTCTCGTCTGATTTGCTCCGGGTCTTTTTCTGGTTTGGACAAATTAATCGTAATATCCAAGTTCCCGTATTTGGTTTCGGTTTTAAAATGGACGTTCTTCTTTATCCGATTCATTTGAATATAGTTGCTATTTTTGCTGAGCTGATAAAAATAGTCGGTTGCCTCAACTGGAGAGACATTATATTTTTTATAAAACTGTTCATTCACCACAGAGGGGCGCGCGATAAAGCAATTCATGATGTTGGCGGATAGCATTTCTTTTTCCTCGAGCACATCGGCAATGATGCCATCATTTATGGCGTAGGAAGTAATTGCCTCCAGGATATCCGGAATGGTGCGATCTGTAGTTACTGCCTCTATTTCCGGAAAGGATGGGAGCTGCAAAAGCTGCATCACTTGATTCCGTGCATAAATCTCATCAGCAGGCTCAATTAAATTTTCGCAGATGGCTTGCTGAACGAGGGCATCGATGTCTTCATAAATCATTTGTTGTCAGCCTCCTCGTACCCGGTTGGGCGGGATGTATGCCAGTTCCAAGCATCCTGCATAATCGTGTGAATGGCAGTGCGTGTTGGGTTCCAGCCTAGGATGCGCTTGGCTTTTTCTGGACTCGCGATTAAAATAGCTGGATCTCCGGAACGGCGTGGACCAGACTGGGTTGGGATCTCTTCCCCTGTTACCGTTCGTGCAGCCTCAATCATTTCTTTGACGGAAAAGCCCTGACTGCTGCCAAGGTTAAAAATGTCACTACTTCCGCCATGTTTTAAATACTCCAGTGCAAGCAGGTGGGCTTCGATTAAGTCCTCGACATGCACATAATCGCGGATACACGTCCCATCATCCGTGTCATAATCCTCTCCAAAGATGGTAATATAGTCGCGCTGGCCCAGGGCGGCTTGTAAGATGATCGGAACGAGATGTGTTTCGGGTCGATGATCTTCACCGATTTCCCCTGACGCGCGGGCGCCAGCTACATTAAAGTAGCGCAAGGAGACATAGCGGATGCCATGAGCCTGAGCTGCCCAGTGCATCATCTTTTCCATCGTCAGTTTCGTCTCGCCGTACGTGCTTGCCGGGTTTGTCGGCATTGCCTCGGTGATTGGCACGGCTTCTGGTTCTCCATATGTCGCAGCAGTAGAGGAGAAGACAATCTCTTTTACACCATGCTCGACCATTTCCTCGAGCAAGATTTGGGTGCCATAAACATTGTTATCAAAGTATTGTAATGGCTTATCCATCGATTCTCCAACAAGTGAGCTTGCGGCAAAATGAATAACGGACTCAATGGATTCATTGAAAAAAACCTCGTGTAAAAAGTCGCGCTTACGGATATCTCCCTTGTAAAAGGTAGCTCTCGGATGAACAGCAGCCCTATGACCTGTCAGCAAATTATCTACCACCACTACGTCCTTGCCACTTTCAATTAATTGATAGACAGCATGAGAACCGATATATCCTGCTCCGCCTAGCACAAGAATGCTCATCTCATCACTCCTTCCGTTATTTCCTTGGCCCCGTCGCCAATGTTTGCAGTATAAAAGGTGGCTTCATAGCCGATTTTCTGTTTATAGGTGGACTGGATTTGTTCTTTTACCGTGTCTAGCCTCGCGTTTTCAACAATCGCAATCGCACAACCACCAAAGCCTGCCCCTGTCATGCGTGCGCCAACAACGCCATCTAACTCCCATGCTGTCTCCACAATCGTGTCGAGTTCTTCCCCGGTCACCGCATAATCCTCTTTTAGGGAGAGGTGGGAAGCATTCATCAACTTACCGAAAGCTTGAATGTCGTTTTCTTCTAGCTTTGCTTTTGCCTCTAAAGTGCGCGCATTTTCATAAACCGCATGCTTTGCCCGTTTGGCATGGATCGGGTCTTTAATAAGGTGTTTGTTTTGCTCAAAAGCTTCCTTGGAAAGTTCTCCTAAACTTATGATGCCCAGCTCCTCCTGCAAGTCAGCAAGTGCTGTTTCACATTGACTGCGGCGCTCATTATATTTTGAACCGGCCAATGTACGTTGTTTGTTTGTATTGATAATGAGGATCGAATGGTTCTCCAGTACAAGCGGGGCATAGTGATACTCCAACGTTTGGCAGTTTAATAGAATCGCATGATCCTGCTTGCCCATGCCGATAGCAAATTGATCCATAATGCCACTGTTTACCCCAATGTAGTTATTTTCTACATGCTGTCCGAGCTTTACCATGTCAATTCGATCAAGTGTTACGTCGAATAACTCCTCAACAAGCACACCTGTCACCATTTCGATCGAGGCTGAGGAAGACAATCCCGCTCCATTCGGAATGTTTCCGTAAAATAAAATATCAGCCCCTGTTTCTAGTTGGTGCCCTTTTTCGATGATGGCGCGGATCATCCCTTTTGGGTAGTTAGCCCAGCTGTCAGCCTCATTGTAATCAAGGGCATGGATATCAGATTCAATCACCCCAGCATCTGGGAAGTTCATCGAGTAAAAACGTAGCTTTTGATCCGAACGCTTACTGGCAACCGCATACGTGCCAAACGAGATGGCAGCAGGGAAAACATGCCCACCATTATAATCCGTATGCTCCCCGATCAAGTTGATACGCCCCGGGGCGAAGAACATACGTGGCTGGCTTGATGCAGGGAAAATTCTTTTAAAATCCGTAACTAAATTCATGATATCCTCCTTGTTTGTTTAGTTTATTAATTTAATTAATTAAGTTAAGCTTACCTTGTTTCTCGTAATCTTTCAAGCGCTTTCTTGATTAAAGTGAAGGAGGTATTGGAGGGCGCGAGTACACCTCAAAAAGTGAAACGAGATTCTCAAAAGTGAATCGAGGACCACGAGAAGTGAATCGAGAACCCTCAAGAAGTGAATCGAGAACCAGAGAAGTGAAACGAGAATCTTAAGAAGTGACGCGAGCATCTCAAAAAGTGACGCGTCAACCAACAAAAGTGACGCAAGCACCTCAAGAAGAGACGCACCACTCTCCAGAACTGACGCAGTCCCCTCAAGAAGAGACGCGCCACTCCTCAGAACTGACGCAGCAACCCCACAAAGAGACGCGCCACCCCCAGAAGTGACGCACCAACCTCCCGAAAACCGCACCACAACAGCCTCCAATATCATTAACTAAATATATTTACTAAAATATTTACTAAAACTATTGCTAATTATTTAAAATCAAGCTATGGTATTGGTAAGGCTTTCAAAACCAAATTTTTAGGGGGAAAGAGAATGAAAAGAGCTTCAATTATCTTTGCATTATTACTTTTTGCTTTAGCTGCATGTAGTGGAAATGATGGAAGTAGTGAACAAAATGAAAGCGGTGACAATAATACATTGTCGGTATGGGCATGGAATATTAATGTGCCTGTTATTGAAAAAGCTGCGGAAATGTTTGCAGAGGATCACCCTGGATTTGAACTTAATATAGTGGAAACTGGAACACCGGATGTATATCAAAAGATCACGACAGGATTGCAAGCAAAAGGGGAAGGATTACCAGATGTCATGCTTGTGGAAGATGATCGACTTCAAGGTTATCTTAACTCGTTCCCTGAAGCATTTGTGAACTTATCTGAAAAAGGATTTGCCGAGGACCATATGGATAAATTCCCAGAATACAAGACGGAATTATTATCTAAAGATGGCGATATGTATGGCTTCCCATTTGATTCAGGTCCTGCAGGCGTGTTTTACCGTGTTGATTTATTTGAGGAAGCAGGAATCGATGCTAACGCAATCGAAACATGGGACGACTTTATCGAGGCAGGAAAAGTACTTAGAGACGAATTGGATGTTGCCTTAACTGGAATCGACATTAATAACGATGATGGAGTATACCGTTTAATGTTAAACCAACAAGGTACGTTCTACTTTGATGAGGAAGGAAACGTTGACCTTACTTCTGAAGAATCTGTGAAAGCGATGAATGTAATCCAACAATTGAGCGAAGAAGGATTAAATGAAAATCTTGTTGGATGGGATGCTTGGATTGGTGGGCTAGCTAACGGTACAGTAGCAACTGCTCCATCTGGTGCGTGGCTTTCAGGTTCATTAACTGGGCAGGCTCCTGATATGGAAGGACAATGGGGCGTATTTCCACTTCCTGCCATGGAAGAGGGCGGCAACAGAGCAGCAAACCTTGGGGGAAGTAACTATATGATCTCTTCTAACTCTGAGAAGGTTGACCTTGCTTATGAATTTATGGAGTTTTTCTCAACATCTGATGAGGTCCAGATTTTTGCGATGGAAAATGGACTTTTCCCATCATTAAATACTATCTACACGGAAGACGTGTTTAGTGAAGAAGTAGCTTACTTCAATGATCAGCCTATCTGGACGATGTTTGCAGACCTAATTGAGGACGTTCCATATGCTAACTATACGGGAGATTATTCTCTTGCAAGAGACGAAGCGACGAAGGCACAATCACGAGCAGCTGATGGGAGCGACCCAGCAGAGGCATTAGAAGAAGCTGCAAAACAATTAGAAAACAGATTAAATAAGTAAACAATATGAACGTTGGAGAAGTGTAGATGTCAGTCTAATAGAATTATCATCATGGGAAGCGTTCTTGGTTTGATTTTGCGAAGGCGTCTCCCATGAGGAGTCCATACAGTTCGACGTACTAGTAAACAAATAGTTTAAACAAATGAAGAATAAAGGGGGGAAATATGCACCCTTTATTCTGTCATTTTAAAGAATCACTCTATTCTGGAGAGAGGATGGAAAACGCATGAAGCAGTCTAAAAAATTTCCTTATTTATTCATAGCCCCAGCCGTTATTCTATTTATTGTTTTTACGGCCTACCCCATTATTGCTTCCCTCTATTTAAGCTTCCAGACCTATGAAGGAGGAAGTTATTCTTTTGCTGGGTTAAGTAATTATACGCGTTTACTAGAGGACTCTATTTTCTGGAAAGCGTTAGGGAACACGTTTATCATTTTCATTTTGCAGGTCCCGATTATGTTATTAATGGCGATGGCACTTGCAAGCGTATTGAACAGTCAATTGCTTAAATTAAAAGGCTTCTTTAGGGTATCTTTCTTTTTACCAGCCGTAACATCCCTTGTTGCCTATTCCCTGCTTTTTTCGATTATCTTGCAGGACAATGGAATTTTAAATACGTTATTAAACGCGATTGGTATCGAGAATATTCCTTGGCTATCCGACCCATTTTGGGCAAAAATATCAATTGTGATGGCGATGATGTGGAGATGGACAGGGTACAACATGATCATTTTCCTTGCTGCATTGCAGAACATCCCGGATCACATGTATGAAGCGGCTTCGATCGATGGTGCCGGAAAGATACGACAATTCTTTTCCATTACGATTCCAAACTTGAAACCTATTATTTTATTTGCAGGAATTCTATCAACGATTGGTACCTTACAGTTGTTTGATGAGCCGTTTAACCTGACGCAGGGCGGGCCCGCAGATTCTACGATGACACTAGGATTATACATTTATGAAAATGGGTTTGAGTACTTTGACTTTAGCTACGGAAGTGCGGTTGCTTATGTAGTCGTTGTACTTGTGGCTATACTATCTTACTTTCAATTTAAGGTTACGGGGGAAAGGTCATGATGAATACAAACAAATCGAAACGGGGACTCGGCAAAGTTGGCATGTATGCGTTGTTGCTTCTGTTTTTAGTTATCTCCATTTTTCCTTTCTATTGGATGTTAGTTGGGTCAACTAACACGTCTGACAAGATGTTTACGAGCCCACCAACCTTGCTTCCAGGGTCTGAGTTTATGACGAACTTAAACAATCTTGATGCGACAGTAGGGATTTGGCGGGTGTTGTTTAACTCCTTGCTTGTTTCAGGACTATATGTCGTGATTGCTTTGGCAGTGAGTGCGACGTCCGCCTATGCCTTTGCTAAATATGACTTTAAAGGGAAAAATGTGATTTTCACGATATTTATTCTGTCGATGATGATTCCCTATCAAGCGACATTGATTCCGTTATTCCAGATGATGTCTAGTTACAATCTATTAAACACATATTTTGCGTTAATCGCACCACAGCTTTGTTATCCCTTTGCAATTTTCCTAATGCGGCAAAACTTTGCAGCATTCCCTACAGAGTTAATGGAATCTGCACGACTGGATGGTGCAAGTGAACTGAAAATTTTCCTGAAAATAGTGCTACCTTCTATGAAACCTGCACTAGCTGCAACATCTATCTTTTTGTTTATGTTCCAATGGAATAACTTTATGTGGCCACTAGTTGCCATTACATCACAGGATATGTATACCTTCCCGGTTGCATTATCTACTTTAAACGGCGTTTCCTTTACAGATTATGGCCAAGTAATGGTAGGAATTACGATCGCCACCATTCCAATTATGATCTTTTTCTTGGTCTTACAACGCCACTTCATCTCGGGAATGCTTGGCAGTGCAATAAAATAGAAAAGGTGCGTGAACGATATGCTTACAGTGAAAGACGACCAATTTATGTTAAACGGACAGCCGTTTCAAATTTTATCAGGGAGTATCCATTACTTCCGTGTCCCCCAAGAATATTGGGAGGATCGCTTAATTAAATTAAAAAATTGTGGGTTCAACACAGTAGAGACATATATCCCATGGAATTTTCATGAACCGAAAAAAGGGCAATTTCATTTTGAGGGCATGGCAGACATTGAACAGTTTATTGCAACAGCGGAAAGTCTAGGGTTGTATATCATCCTCAGGCCAGCTCCATATATTTGTGCAGAGTGGGAGTTTGGTGGCTTACCGGCATGGTTGCTTAAAGATCGTAATATGGCGCTGCGTTGTGCAGATCCGAACTTTCTGAAACATATAGAAGATTACTATGATGTGCTCCTTCCTAAGCTCGTACCGCATTTAATTACGAATGGTGGGAACGTCTTTGCCTTGCAAATTGAAAATGAGTATGGTGCATACGGGAATGACAAGCAATACTTGGAACGAACCAGAGAGATATACAAAGAAAAAGGCATTGATGTGTTGCTGTTCACCTCAGATGGGCCAGATATGATTGAAGATGGCTCCTTACCAGATGTTCTTACAACCTTAAACTTTGGTTCTCGTGTGGAAGATTCTTATGCGATGCTGGATGCATACAAGCCAAATAGTCCGAAGCTGTGTGCGGAATTTTGGATCGGTTGGTTTGATAGTTGGGGAAAGGAACACCACACAAGAGATCCTAAAGATGCAGCAGCTACATTGCGTGCCATGCTAGAAAAGGGTGGATCCGTCAATTTCTATATGTTCCATGGTGGAACGAATTTCGCGTTTTATAATGGTGCCAATCAATACGAGACATATGATCCAACCATTACCAGCTATGATTATGATTCCTTGCTAACAGAGTCTAGTGAGATAACGGAAAAATACAGGGAAGTCCAAAAGGTTCTCAAGGAATTCGTGACCATACCTGAGCCAGTGGAGCCTCCGACTATTCCAATTTTGCCAGAGCAAAAGGTGCAGCTTGATCGTTCTGTTAGTTTATTTGATACGTTAACGACGATAGCCAATCATCATAAGCATGTGGTTCCGATGTCCATGGAAGAAATGGATCAAGCATACGGCTATGTATTGTATCGCACGACGATTGACCGAAAAGCCGATATGGTAATGGATACGTCGATGATCCGTGACAGAGCATTCCTCTATATTAACGGAGAATATGTCCAAACCGTTTACCGAAATGATGAGAAAAAAGAAATTACCCTCTCCTTCCCTGAGGAGATAAACATGCTTGAAATTTTCGTGGAAAATATGGGCCGGGTTAATTATGGAAAGCATTTGAGAGATCGCAAAGGAATAATCGAAAATCTATGGATTGATAATCAATATATGTTCCATTGGGAGATGTTCAGTATTGAGCTTGACGAAGTCGTCCTAGACTTTTCAAGGGCAACTACAGAGCGTTTTCCGCAGTTTTATGAAGGGACATTTGAATTGACCGAAACAGGTGACACTTTTATTAACATGGAAGGCTGGAAAAAAGGCAATGTGTTTATCAATGGATTTAACCTGGGACGATATTGGGAGATTGGACCACAGAAAACGCTATACCTGCCTGCACCCTTTTTAAATGTAGGAGAAAATACGATCCAAATTCTAGAACTTGAAGGAACGAAACAGCAGGAAGTTCATTTTGCCAATAAGCCTGACTTGGGATAGGAAGGATTATGATGATGATTACAATTGACGACAACAGAAAACAATTTCATTTAACAAACGGAAAAATAAGCTACCTATTCCATGTGATGAAAAATGGACAGCTTGGCCATCTGTATTATGGAAAAGCTATCAAGACAGCAGGGCATATAGCAGACTTCCAACGCTATAACATTCCGACACCAAATACAACCCATCTTGAGGCAAACGATCCGGCATTTACAATGGAAACAACGAGGCAGGAATTCCCTGTATTTGGCGCAACGGACTTTCGCGAACCAGCCCTCAGTATTCTACAGGATAATGGGAGTCATATAAGCAATTTCGTGTTTGACTCTTATCGTGTAGTGAAAGGGAAACCCATGCTGGAAGGCTTGCCAGCTACCTATGTTACGAGCGAGGAAGAAGCCGAAACAATAGAAATTACATTGTATGATGCGGTAACCGATATGGAACTTTTACTAAGCTACACGATTTTCAAAAATGTAGCTGTAATTACCCGTCATGCGCGGGTTACGAACAGGGGAGAGGCAACCTTGACATTGGATCGATTGCTGAGTGGCAGCATTGATTTCCCCCACGCTGATTTTGCCATGCTCCAGCTATCAGGGGCATGGTCACGGGAAAGGCACCTGCAAGAACGTAAGCTTGAGAGTGGAATCCAGTCTATCTCTAGCTTACGAGGTTCCAGTTCTCATAGTCAGAATCCATTTCTAGCATTAAAAGAAACAGATGCGACAGAATTCACAGGGGATGTGTACGGTTTTAATCTTGTATATAGCAGCAACTTTCTAGCGCAGGTGGAAGTAGACCATTATGAGCAAACAAGAGTGTCCATGGGGATTCACCCATTTGGCTTTCAATGGAAGCTGGAACCAGGAGAGTCGTTCCAAGCGCCTGAGGTTGTCATGGCGTTTTCATCGAACGGTCTAAATGGATTGAGTAAGCAATTCCATAATGTTTACCGCAACCATTTAATTAATCAGAAATGGCTTGATGCACCACGCCCTGTCATGCTCAATAACTGGGAAGCGACCTATCATGATTTTAATGAAGAAATAATACTAGCAATTGCGAAAGAAGCAGTAGACTTGGATCTAGATCTGTTTGTGCTTGATGATGGCTGGTTTGGTAAACGGAACAGTGACACGACATCACTGGGAGACTGGTTCGTCAACAAGGAAAAACTGCCGAATGGACTTGGGAAACTCGCCCAAGACATTCGGGATCTTGGTCTTGATTTCGGCCTTTGGTTTGAACCAGAAATGGTCAGTCCAGACAGTGACCTTTATCGTGAGCACCCAGATTGGGTGGTGAAGACACCTGGGAGGTCAGCTTCGTATGGGCGTAACCAATGGGTATTAGATTTCAGCAATAAAGAGGTCGTGGCTTATTTATATGAGCGGATGCGCGCATTGATCGAAGAGACACAGCTTTCCTATATAAAGTGGGATATGAACCGAAACATAACAGAAGCCTATTCATCCACATTGCCTGCAGCGCAGCAAGGGGAATTTTATCATCGCTATATTCTCGGGGTATACCAGCTCTATGAAAATTTAACGAGTAAATTCCCGGATGTACTGTTTGAATCCTGTGCAGGTGGGGGCGGACGCTTTGACCCTGGAATGCTGTACTATGCACCACAAGGATGGATTAGTGATAATACCGATCCAGTCGAACGCCTACATATTCAATATGGGACCTCGATTGCCTACCCGATAAGCAGTTTTGGTACTCATGTATCGGCAACACCGAATCATCAGACAGGAAGAACAACCTCGTTAAGTTTCCGTGCGCATGTCGCTTTGTTCGGGACGTTTGGGTATGAACTAAATCCACTGGGCTTTTCGGCCGAAGAGAAAGTGGAAATACGCAAGCAGGTTGCGCTTTACAAACAACATCAGCATCTCATGCTGACAGGGGACTTCATTCGATTGAAAAACCCTGCTGATGGGAATGAGGCTGCCTGGATGATGGTGAATGAGACAGGAGAGGAAGCGCTTGTCAGTCATTACCGAATTTTAGCTGAATCGAATCCCGGTAAGATGAAGTTTCTTCGCCTTAAGGGACTGGAATCTGATGCGTATTATCGTTGTCAGGACACGGAAGGTGTTGTGCGTCATTACTATGGGAGTGAATTGATGTATAGAGGGATCCCACTTAAAGGCGAATTTAATGGAGCAAATGGCGAACTCTCGATCCCAATGCAAATAGGCGACTTTCAATCCGAGATTTTTTATATTTCCAAGGAAGAGGGAGAGGTTTAAATGCATCTTGGTGTAGATTATTACCCGGAACATTGGAACATTAGCTTAATTGACGAAGATCTAACGAGAATGAAAGAAATGGGCGTAAACACTGTAAGAATTGGCGAGTTCGCATGGAACATGATGGAGAAGGAAGAAGGAGAATTCGATTTTTCCTTTTTTGATAGGGTGATTGAGAAGTGTAAGGAATATGGGTTATCGGTCATGTTTGGCACACCAACAGCCACATTTCCTGCTTGGCTTGCAACGAAACAGCCAGACATTTTTAATGTAGCGGAAGATGGGCAACGGATTTCCTTCGGTGGCAGAAGACAATATTGTTATAACTCTGCTACATATTTGAATTATTCGTTAAGGATTGTAAAAGAGTTGGTGCAACACTATAGGGAGGAAACCCAAGTGTTCGCTTGGCAAGTGGATAACGAGCTAGGTCATGAGGGGAGCGATGATTGCTATTGTTCTAATTGCCAGGAGGCTTTTTCGGCATATTTAAAGCAGCGCTACGATTCAATTGATGAACTAAATGAGGTGTGGGGCACCATTTTTTGGGGGCAAACCTATCAATCCTTTGATCAGATCCCGATGCCAACCCGCACGATCACGGTTCACAATCCGAGCATGCGACTGGAATGGCTCCGGTTTCGCTCTTACTCTCTTAGTCAGTTTGCAAAACAACATATGGAACAGATAAGAAGATTTAAAGGGGAACACCAAACGGTTACAACAAATATTCCTGGTGGATTCTTCGAGAAGAAATTTGACCATAATGAATTTTCAAGAGACCTTGATTTTGTTTCCTATGATAATTATCCGGTATGGGGTGGTTTAGCTGAACCGGTGTCGCCAGCAATGCTTTCCATGACTCTTGATTTCGTTCGGGGGCTGAAGCAGGAAAACTTCTGGATTGTGGAACAACTGATGGGTGCACAGGGGCATGATGTCATTGGTTATTTGCCAAGGCCTAACCAGGCAAAACTCTGGGCATATCACGCCTTTGCTCATGGAACAACGGATATGCTGTTCTTCCGCTGGCGTGGGATGACACATGGAGCCGAGCAGAACTGTCTGGGCATTCTGGATACAGACAACCGTTTAACCCGTAAATACAAGGAAGTACAGTCCTTTTTTAAGGATATTTCCAACTATAAAAAGGTAGTTGATTCTCCGATTCAATCGGATATTGCACTGGTCTATGATTTTGATACGATCTGGTCTTGGCAAATACAACAAGAGAGTGCAGCCTTTGACTTTACAGAGGAAGTAATGCGCTTGTATGAACCGTTTTACACTCAGAATCAATCGATCGATGTTATACGAGCGGATGTGGATTTCGAGAACTATCGGGTGCTGCTACTTCCTGTAATGAAAATAATGGATGAGCAACTGGTCGGGCGCTTAGAAGCATTCACGGCTAACGGTGGGACTGTTATTTTCTCTTATCGGGCTGGTGTAAGAGATCGTAACAATAACCTAGTGTTAGGAGAACAGCAACCAGGTAAGTTAAGTCCATTACTTGGTGTCCAGGTGGAAGAGGTGGAATCTCTGCCTGATGGCAAAGAAATAGAAATTCAAACCGATAAAGGGAAAAAGGGATCGAGCAAGGTTTGGCGGGACCTGATCAAGCCTCTTGATGCTACAGGACTTTACCATTATACAGACGCATATCGCGACTATGCTGCAGTGACAGTCAATACGTTTGGGAAAGGCAATGCCTACTATATCGGTACAGGTGCAGATAAAGAGGTCATGCAGGAAATCGCAAATCGTGTGGCAGATGAAAGGGGACTAAATACTACAAAAACAAGTGCTGGGATTGAAGTAATGGAACGAACAACAGAGGATGGAAGCAGTTATTTATTCATCATGAACCATAACGGTCAGGAAGGCTATTATAATGATGTACAGCTTGCGCCATATGCTTGTAAAATTGTACGTAAGAGTAATGAAAATGCCAAAGAAAATGGTATAGTTAAAAGAGATGATTGAAAAAAGTAGAGGTGGCCATGTTGGCAACAATAAAGGACATTGCTGATAAAGCAGGCGTTTCGGCCGCAACCGTTTCAAGGGTATTAAATTATGATCAAAGCCTTTCCGTTGCAGCTGATACAAAAAAGAAAATATTTGAAGTCGCAGAAGAACTATCCTATAAGCGACGTCACCGAAAACCAATTAGTAGAAAGATTGCCTTTCTGCATTGGGTCACAGAAGCAGAAGAATTAGATGATATTTATTATATGGGCATACGTTATGGGATTGAGCGGCGTGCTGAGGCGTTAGACGTTGAGCTTGTAAAATACGTCGAAGGGGAAACCATTGATACAAATATCGATGGAATTATAGCTGTTGGCCGCTTTAGTGAAGAACAAGTACGTCAGTTAAAAGCTATTTCTCCGCAGATTGTATTCGTCGATTCCAATCCAAACGAAGCAGAGTTTGATGCCGTTCTAGTCGATTTCGAACGGGTCACCCAACTCGTGATGGACCATTTTATTGCAAAAGGACATACATCCATTGGATTTATCGGTGGATATGAAACATTTAAAGAAAAGATTGCTCCTATTCAGGACATGCGTGAAAAGCATTACCGTAACTACTTACAAGAGAGAAATATGCTTGATGAGCGGTTTATTTTTCTCGATAGCTTTGCAGTTAACGATGGTTATGAACTCATGAAGCAAGCGATTCACGACTTGGGCGAGGAATTGCCGACAGCCTTTTATATGGCAAATGATCCCCTTGCAATCGGCGGATTGCGAGCACTACATGAGGAAGGAATCCCTGTACCTGGCAGGGTGAGCGTTATCGGTGTCAATGACATCAGTGTGTCCAAGTATGTTTATCCCTCTCTAAGCACGGTTAAAATTTATACCGAATTAATGGGAGAAACAGCAGTAGACCTGATTTTAGAGCGAATTGACGACAAACGAGAAGTGCCAAAGAAAGTATACTTATCAAATAAATTAATTATACGACAAACGTAAGACCTGGAAGGCAGCTATTCATTGTGAATAGCTGCTTTTCTGTTTCTGATAAGTAGCGGGCGTTTACGTTGAGAATGTGAGCTGCGGGCAGTCGCGTGGGTTCTCTGCAAAGGCGCGTGTCAGCTGCGGAAGTCGCGTGTCACCCCCGATAAATCGCGTGCCAGCTTCGTGAAGTCGCGTGGGATCCAACCGAGGTCGCGTGCGAGCCACGTAAAGTTGCATGCCAGCTTCACAAGGTCGCGTGCAAACCACGTAAAGTTGCATGCGAGCCACAAAAAGAGACGCGCCAACCTTACGAAGTGACGCTGCGATCTGTAGGAGAGACGCGAGCATTCTAATAAGAGACGCACCAACTACCCGAAGTGGCGCGCCAGTCCCAATAAGAGACGCACCAACCACCCGAAGAGACGCCAGCACCCCCAGAAAAGACGCACCAACCAACCAAAGCGAAGCAAGCCCAAAAAGCCAAGCGAACTCCCCCCTTACTACTAAAATATAAAACGGTACCCTGTATATTTTAAGCCGCAGTTTAAATACTAAAAGGACAACTAGAGTATTGTATTGAACTAGCGGAAGTGGAAAGGAAGAGAAAAATGAAGAAAGTTACAGCTGAGGTAACATCCGTATTCTGGATTACACTAGCAATAACAATAGCTATGTCTATTTGGGGATCGGTGGCTCCTGGTTTATTTGAAAAATATTCTGGGGTATTAATGAATTTTATATCCGTGCATTTTGGCTGGTATTATTTACTTGCGGTTACGTTTTTTGTGCTCTTTTGCATTTATTTAATTTTTAGCCGCTTTGGCAAAATAAGGCTTGGGAAGCCAAATGATCGTCCCGAATTTAGTTATGCTTCATGGTTCGCTATGTTGTTTAGTGCAGGTATGGGAATCGGCCTCGTGTTTTATGGGGTGGCTTCGCCAGTATCACATTATATTAAAACACCACCAACCGCTGAAGCGGGCTCAGTTGAGGCATTAGAGGATGCGCTACGTATTACATTTTTCCATTATGGTGTTCATGCATGGGCAATTTACGCTACAATCGCCCTAATACTGGCATATTTTACTTTCCGCCATGGAAAACCGGCTTTAGTCAGTGCCACCTTAGAGCCGCTATTTGGTCACCATATGAAAAAAGGGTGGGGCAAGGCGGTTGATGTAATCGCCGTGTTCGCAACGCTTATTGGGGTCGCTACAACATTAGGGTTTGGTGCGACGCAAATCAATGGTGGTCTTACGTACCTGTTTGGAGTAGCCAGTGGTTTTTGGGTCCAACTCTTAATCATTGTTATTGTAACTATTTTATTTATGCTTTCCACATACTCTGGTCTAGGAAAAGGAATTAAATATTTAAGTAATACAAACATGGGTGTGGCAGGGATCTTATTTTTAGGAACCTTGATACTTGGGCCAACCCTGTATATTCTCAACTCCTTCACAAATACGGTCGGAACTTATGTGATGAGTCTGCCTATTGAAGCTTTACGAATTGCGCCTAATAGTGAGTCCGAGAGACAATGGGTTATGGATTGGACCGTGTTCTTCTGGGCCTGGTGGATTGCGTGGTCACCATTTGTGGGGATATTTATCGCCCGTATCTCTCGTGGAAGAACGATAAGAGAATTTCTCTCAGGTGTGCTATTTGTTCCAACTATTGTGTGCTTCCTGTGGTTTGCAACATTTGGTATGTCAGGCATTGACATTCAAAATAGTGGTGCAGATTTAGCTGGATTGCCGGACGAGCAGGTATTATTCGGTATGTTCGATCAACTTCCTATGGGAATTATTCTTTCCATATTAGGAATTTTGCTTATCTCGACTTTCTTTATTACATCTGCAGATTCTGCAACCTTTGTGCTAGGAATGCAAACAACAAATGGCTCCTTATCACCGTCAACTATGGTAAAATTCACTTGGGGAATTGCTCAATCCGCGATCGCGGCCGTCCTATTATACACCGGCGGGTTACAGGCTTTACAGAACGTGCTCATTTCAGCGGCATTTCCGTTTTCCATTATCATGCTCTTAATGTGTATATCATTTTACAAAGCACTTTCAAAGGATAAAGTGGGAGGGAAGTAGAATTGCCTTCCTAGGAGAAAAGATACCCCAAGTAAATCTGGTAAGATAAACTGTAGGAAAAGAGTATTAGTGCTTTTTCTACAGTTTTTTTGTTATGAAAAAAACATCTGTAAATAATGCAGAAAATCGTAAACAAATGCTGTATTTGCTGTTATTATTATCAGAATATATTTTATATACTGCATGTAAGCGTTTCCTTGGTCGGAAAGTTGCTGTATTGTATTTTCACATGCAGAAGAGAAGGGGGATAGGATGAACGCCAGCAGCTTTCCTTACCAAAAAACAGTAAACAAGGAGGGTTTAATTGGTGAATAGAAAACGATTGAAAAAAGTTTTTCCTATTCTATGCTGTGTTGCGCTAATCGGGACATTTGTAAAAATCCCATCGCAACAAACAGCATCAGCCGCTGCAAAGGATTTTTCTACATCTTTTGAAGAGAATGATCCGGATCTTGATTGGGAAAACACAGTGGAAACAGATGCTGATGGAAATAAGATGGCCTCCGGTATTGATGGGAATATCCCATTTGACGGAATTCAAGGTGATATCACAGAAAGAATAGTAAATATCGAGGTCTCTGGTGAAAATCCGCCAAGTGAGACAAAAAACAAGCTCATTGACCGCGATTCGACTTCAAAATGGCTAACCTTTGAGGATACTGCTTTTATTGAATTCGAGCTTGAAGAGGCAGATACAGTTGTAAAATATGCCCTAACCTCAGCAAATGATTATGCTGGCAGGGACCCGCAGGATTGGGAGTTACTTGGCTCCAATGATGGGGAGAACTGGACAGCCTTGGACAATAGGAGTGAGCAATCATTTGAGGACCGTTATGAAAGAAAGCTGTACGAGTTTGATAACGGCACAGCTTATCAGTATTATCGCCTCAATATAACGAAGAACCATGGGGAATCCATTATCCAACTTGCAGAGCTTGCTATTTCCAATGGAATTGACAAGCCAGCCCCGCCCGCATCCGATATGAAAACAACCGTAACGAACGGTCCGACAAGCGCGTACACGTCAAAAACAAATGTCGGCTGGTCTGGACTGAATACGGTAACCTATTTAGGCTCTCATCTTGAAGAGGGAAGGGCATATTCCTATAATAAAATTCTTGATGTGGACATTGACGTAACAGAGCATACGGAACTATCCTATTATATTTTTCCAGCATTTACAGACAAAGACCATACGAACTATGCAAGCACGTATGCTTCAGTTGATTTAGCATTTTCAGATGGTACCTATCTACATGACCTTGAAGCATATGACCAGCATGGCATCAAACTGGATCCACAAGCGCAAGGTGATTCAAAGACACTCTATGCTAATCAATGGAATCTTAAAAAAGCAGCGATTGGCGATGTGGCAGAAGGAAAGACGATTGAACGAATTTTGATTGCCTATGACAATCCAAAAGGCCCAGCAACCTTTACGGGGCATATCGATGATATTCAAATTAAAGAACAGACAGAGGAGAACAGCTTTACAAATCCATCTGATTACGTGAACATACTGCGCGGTACGCAATCAAATGGTAGCTTTTCCAGAGGAAATAATTTTCCGGCCGTTGCTGTCCCGCATGGGTTTAACTTTTGGGCGCCTGTAACTAATGCCGGTTCAAACTGGCTATATTCTTATAATGAAAGCAATAACGAGGAGAACCTCCCTGAGCTGCAAGCTTTCTCTTTAAGCCATGAACCGAGCCCATGGATGGGAGATAGGCAGACATTCCAAGTCATGCCATCCAATGCAGAAGCGGAACCGAGTGCAGATCGTAACGATCGTGCATTAGCCTTCAACCATGATAATGAAGTGGCAAAAGCACATTATTATGGCGTGGAATTTGAAAATGGCATCAAAACAGAAATGACACCAACAGATCATGCTTCGATGATGCGCTTCACATTTGATGACGAGCATGCGAATATTATTTTTGACAATGTCAGTAACAATGGCGGCATTACCCTTGATGCGGAAAATGGGATCATTTCAGGCTATACCGATCAAAAAAGCGGCCTATCAACAGGTGCTACCCGCATGTTTGTGTACGCCACGTTTGATAAGCCTGTTATAGATAGTGGCATGTTAACAGGAGAAGGCAGAGATAACGTTTCTGCTTATTACAAGTTTGATACAGAAGACAATCAAGAAGTTACGATGAAAATGGCCACGTCCCTCATCAGTGTAGACCAAGCCAAGAAAAACTTGGAGCAAGAAATCAATGCTGATGATACATTTGAATCGGTAAAAAATCGAGCAGAAAATGCATGGAATGAGAAGCTAGGAATTATTGAAGTGGAGGGCGCTTCAGATGATCAGCTGACAACCCTTTATTCCAATATGTATCGCTTATTCTTATATCCAAATTCCGCTTATGAAAATGTCGGGACAGTGGAAGAACCGGAATATAAATATGCAAGCCAACTGGAATTATCGCCATGTACAAATAGTACCGCGACCGAAACATGTGCCCCAATAGAAGACGGCGAAATTTATGTAAATAATGGGTTCTGGGATACTTACAGAACAACCTGGCCGGCATACGCTTTGTTAACACCTTCTAAAGCTGGTGACATGATTGATGGCTTTGTCCAGCATTATAAGGATGGAGGCTGGATTGCCAGATGGTCATCCCCAGGCTATGCGAATTTAATGGCAGGGACAAGTGCCAATGTTGCATTTTCTGACGCCTATTTAAAAGGAGTTACCAATTTTGATGTCGAAAGCTTTTACCAATCTGCCGTGAAGGATGCATCTGTCGTACCACCAAATGCGAATGTGGGCAGAAAGGGAACGGAAACGTCAATCTTTGATGGCTACACAAACACATCGACTCATGAAGGAATGTCATGGGCACTTGATGGGTATATCAATGATTTTGGGATTGCGAATTTGGCGAAAGCACTCGCTGAAAAAGAAAACGAAGATGACCCATATCAATCTGAGTACAGTGCGGACTATAACTATTATTTAAGTCGCGCACAGCATTATGACAACATGTTTAATTCGGAGTTTGGGTTCTTTAATGGTAAAAACCCAGACGGAGAATGGCGTTCGACGTTAAAGAATTTCAACCCAGCTGAATGGGGGCATGACTATACGGAAACGAATGCATGGAACATGGCCTTCCACGCACCACAGGATGGGCAAGGACTTGCAAACCTATATGGTGGAAAAGAAGGGCTTTCTGAAAAGCTTGATACCTTCTTTACCACACCAGAAAAGGCAGCTTATCCAGGTAGTTATGGCGGACTGATTCATGAGATGCGGGAAGCCAGGGATGTCCGAATGGGAATGTACGGACATAGTAATCAACCGGCCCATCACATTGCGTATATGTATAATTATGCGGGCGAGCCGTGGAAGACACAGGAAAAAGTACGTGAGATTTTAGACAGACTGTATATTGGCAGTGAGATTGGCCAGGGCTATGCAGGAGATGAGGATAATGGGGAGATGTCTGCCTGGTACATTTTCAGTGCACTAGGGTTTTATCCACTTAAAATGGGAAGCCCAGAGTATGCAATTGGCGCACCATTATTTGAAAAAGCAACGATTCATTTAGAAAATGGAAAAGATCTTGTCATAAACGCACCAAATAATAGTAAAGAGAATAAATATGTCCAAGGTCTTCAAGTGAATGGAGAAGCTTATACGAAAAATTACATCACACATGAAGACATAGCAGAAGGAGGCACATTGGAATTTGATATGGGGCCAGAGCCTTCAGATTGGGGCAGTAAGCTAACCGATTTACCTGAATCGATTACCCCCGCGGCAACCGATGGACTCTTTGCACCAGAATCATTAGGCGATGTGACCGATCAGGCAATAGAAGAGGATGCAGGCATCGCGACGGATAGTGATGGAAGCGATACAAGCAAACTGTTTGATAACACGTCGCGAACACAACTGGAGTTAGAAGGGAAAACACCTTGGGTTCAGTACCAGTTCACAGAAGAAAAGAAGAAAGCAAACATGTACACCCTAACCTCAGCAAATGCAGCGGATGGCTCAGATCCGCAAGCGGCCGACCCGAAAAGCTGGGTGCTGAAAGGATCTGATGACGGAGAAAATTGGACAGTATTAGATGAACGGGAAAATGAATCCTTCAAATGGAGAAAATACACCCGGGCATTTGAAATTGCGGAGCCTGAAGCCTACTCCTACTATCAGTTAGAAATAACGGATAATGGAGGTCACCAAACAACAACCCTGGCCGAAGTAGAATTACTAGGATATGGGGAACAGCTTATTGGCCTGGCTGCTGGCATGCAAGATGTTGTGGACCAACTAGCTGAAGAAGGAGAGTTTAAAAATAATGGGGCAAGTCGTTCCCTATTGATGCACCTAACAGCAGTCGAACGATTTGAAGAAAAGGGAGATGAAGACAAGGTTGTAAAACATATGGAAGGCTTCCAAAAGTTGCTTGACCAGCAACATAAAACGGCATTGATCTCAGAGGATGCTTACAAGCTATTAAAAGACAATGCAGCTTATATGTTACAACGCTGGGAATAAAGTGGAAAAACCTAAATTGGTGCGCGTGCACCAATTTAGGTTTTTTGTTGTTTGTTGGCTAGTGAAAAAGACGTTGCGAGTCAGTATGTCTAACTGGCTTTATTTAAACGTAATCTCGTACGTACTTTCAAATGCCTCACCAGCAGGCAGCTGGTTTATCCCGGATTTTTCTTTTAGGTCTCCCGTTGTGTCATGCATATCCGCAATACCATGCCATGGTTCAATGCAGAGGAACGGAGCGATCTTGCCAGTTTCCCCGTTGTATTTGCTCCAGATACCGAGATACGGGAACCCTGCACAATCAACTTGGATGCCTTTATCGGACTTTGTTGATTGGAGCTTCACTTGCTTGATATTACTATAGATGAGCGCATCATTTTTGAATAGATTATCCGAAAGAACAGGGGTGATTGGAGTTTCCAGATTGCTTTCTTTCACATGTATCAGCGCATTTTCTAACTCGAATTGCGTCACATTGCCATCACCTATGAGTTCCAACCGATAATCAGCAAGTGTCTCCCCTTCAAGTAAAGGAACCTGGAAAGCGGGATGCCCTCCAATGGAAAAGTACATGCTCTCCTCATTTTCATTGATGATTTTCCAGCTGACGGAGAGACTGTCCTCCTTTAGCGTATAGGATATGGTAGCCTGAAATTCATAAGGATATTGCGCCGTAAACTTCCCATTTGATGAAAAGGAAAAGCTTACGTGGTCTGCGCGATGTTCATAAAGCTCAAATGTCACGTCACGCAGAAAGCCGTGCTGATTCATGGCATATTCCTTGCCGTCAACAAAATAGCGATCATCTTTCAACCGTCCCACAATAGGAAAAAGCACAGGCGAAACGCGCCCCCAATAGGCAGGATCGCCCTCCCACATATATTGCAATTCCTCTTGTTTGCTCCATACTTCCCGAAGCTCCGCCCCCTCAGGACTGATGCTCACTTTTAAATGTTCATTTTCAATTACTTGCATGGCTATACCTCATTTCCGTTGTTGTCATGGCTTACATTATAGCAAAGTTTCGCCCAGCAAGCTGTTGGGGGAGATTGAATGGGGAAGTGACAAGAGAGCGGGTAGGAGTGACAAGAGAGCGGGGCAGAGTGACAAGAGAGCGGGGCAGAGTGACAAGAGAGCGAGGCAGAGTGACAAGAGAGCGGGCAGAAGTGACAAGAGAGCACGTAAAGAGACAGGAAGGCTCAGCAAAGCAGCACAGTTAATGTCCCGGTTACGTCCATAAAAATATTTTAATTGATACCAGAAGTAGTAAAATGAAAGTAAAAATACCCCGCTTTTAATGAAAATAGCTTAATAAAAAGTTCAAATTTTTGGGTTCACCACATTATGGGGCTTTTTTTATTCCTCTATTATTTCGTCTATATCTTCCACCTCTGTCACATCGATATTATCTTCTTCAATAATAGAATCTAGTTTTTTATGAATCTCATCTTCAGTCCAACCTGGGGTACCGTCAGGAAAATGCGGATTAACAACGATAAGGAAATCCAGATATAAAATAAGCCTAATTTCTCGGTAGTATAAGTTAGAAATTAGGCTTTGGTTACTTCCATTAACGCCCCGTTTGTTGAAAAGGTTTTGAAGAAGAAATTTTCTATAAGTATTCAACTAAGACTTTTAATGGATTAACTTTTCCTTTACTCAAATCTTCAAAGCATTGGATTAGCTTTTGCTTTCCAATTTTAAGTTCAAAAATTTTATTTAAGTGAGAACCATTCTGTTTTATATTCTCAAAATACCATTCGGAGTGCTTTTTATAATCCCAACCATCACTTGAACCAACAATCTTTAATTCCTTTTCATAGAATTCTGGTTGTAGTTCAAACTTGTCTTTATTTCCATCTGAAAGTATACAAATCTCTGCATCCTTACGTAATGATATTTGAAGCGAATTAAAGGCTTCGTTATCTGCTGAACACTCAAATCCATAGTCATAAAAGTCAATTGGGCATTCAGAGATATTGCTAAAGACATTATTTACTCCTAACAGTCTAGCAAAGGACTCTCTCGATGGATTTGGTTCTAACATATCAACTTGATGAACATTCATATATTCTTTTAGAAAATAAACCGTTAAAAGACCCATTGTTCCTGCACCTGTAACCAATACCTTATCTGTTTCTTTGGGTTTAAGTTTCAGAACACCTTTTGCAGAGTCACACGACAAGATGGTAAGTAAGGCATTTGAATAATGAATATCCTTGGGAACTGGTATCGCCTTTTTCTCTTTAATTATTTCGTAGTCTTTATGTCCATAAAATGCTACTACCCTGTCACCTATTTTGAGTGTTTTGACATCACTTCCTACTTCTACAATTTCACCATAACTTTCATACCCAGTTTCTTTAGGATAATGCGGTGACAATTCAGTTTTGTCACTTTCCATATACTGTGGAAGTTCGGCTCCAATACTAATTGCTCCTGCAATCGTTTTTACTAAAATTTCATCTTTTTCAAGAGGTGATAATTCTTTTTGATTCCATTTCAACTCTTTTTTTTCATACAATACGAGTGATTTTTGTTCCATATATAACTTCCTTTATAAAATTACTTTTTGATTTTTATTCAACAATCCTGCCTCTTTACTTGAACAAAGGGCGGCTGCTTGTTCAGCAAGTGCCCCCGTTTAGTTGAAGCAGTAAAAAGAGATGCACATTCAACACTCGCGTCCGATTGCAATAGACCGTTCTGCACATCTATGCTTTCCGGACGATCCTATTTTACATAGTTCTCCTTCACTAAATTTAATATATAGGCCTTGCATAAAGAAATTAATTCAATTAAGCCATAGTCATACAATTAGAGCGTCTCATCCAATTTGTGAATCTTTGAGTGGGAAATTAAAAAAACATTGCCAAAGTTGTCGATTTTGTCTCCCTTTACTCGTACAGCGCAATCTTTGTTCGACGCATAAATATTTATTTCTTCCGATAGGACAGATAGTTCACTTTGAACTAGTGAAATATTATTTTCAAGATCAAAATGAGACAGGACGGAAAAATTGTCAAGGCCGATTCCGTCGTAAACAGAGCTCATTTCAACTTTATATCCAAAGTTTTTCGAGCATAACCATTTAGCGGACATGTTGATTGCACCAGCGCTTGCTCCAATCACAACGGCGTTGCTTTTTTTAATCGGATCCGATAATTCATATTCCATCAAAAAACCATTTTGTTTAAGAGTATTTCCACCCAACAAGAAAATGACTGAAGCATTTTGAATTTTCGTTTGGGCATCTTCCTTCTGTAGGCGATAATTAATTAAATGATATTCATCAAACATAATGCCAGCCTGGTCAAGCCACGAGCGTTCAGTAGCACCATCATCTTCATAAATAGATGGATTCGAGCTAATCATAGCAAGCGATTTTCTATCAGTTATATCCTCCTGTAACATCCTGCACATATTCTCTGGAAAGAAATTGTTAAACCAACCTAAATAATAGTGAGTTTTCATAAGTACCCCCGTAGCAAAGTGTAAAAAACATTTATTCCTTGCGTTCACGCATTCTGTATTCTTGTCACTAACAAAATACTCTCAATATGGCCTGGTTGTTGAACACAAGTTAAACAACGGTCTTCATTCTTCATTTAACCTGCTCATATATTGAAGAAAGCAATAGCTTGAGTTCATTTATTGCCCTCTTAGATAAAGACTAAATTTATTCAAAAGATATGCTATACCAAAAATAATTAAATTTATTCACGAATCCTACATTTTCTGCAACAGAAACAGAAGGTTTATTTATCTCCATACAATCCCAATATGGAGTAATATTATTCTCTATACATTCATTAACAAAAAAATGAGTAACTTTTTGTCCAAGTTTCTTTCCTTGATGATGTTTTAAAGTCTCAATGTCAATACCATGTACATTTCCAACTACTACGCCAGAAAAACAAACGCTTACAATTTCATTTTCATAAACGGCAATATACCCAATACCATAATCTAAAAACCTTTCAAATGAAGTCCAAAACTCCAAGATTTTCGAACGTAAAAAATCAATGTTTTCAAAGGTTACATAACCTTTGTTTTCCAAGATGTCTTTTGTGATTTTTATTACTTCATATCCTTGCTCTATAACAGGTTCATTTTGCTTTCTATAATCAGTTTTTTTTAATTCATAAACTCTTTGATTGTAACCCATCACATTTTCGCCAAATACTTTTTTGAAAGTCTTATTCCATTTCGAATGATTTCCTATCGCTTCAAATGCTGTTAAACCCAATTTATTGGCATCAGGTTTGATTACTGTATTAAAAAATTTGTATAATTCGACATTAAATTCCTCATTTTCTTCGTTCCCAATAAAGATAAAACCATTATTACTCCCCAACCAAATGAATCCTGACGTAGGAGCAATAATGTCATCAACAAATATGCGACCAGTATTCTCTCCTTCGATTACGGCTTCTGCTTCTAAGAGCCCTTCTTCATATATTAATTCTTTACACTTATAATATTCAGACTTTTCAAGTTCTGAAATCATCTGTCTCATCCTCTCTAATACCAATTATTTCAAAAATTATGAGCTTCGGCAATGCTCTTGTTCCATTAACAGGACAAAAAATTAAGACGCAATCTCCTTTGAGATTACGCCAGCTTTTAAGCACTGCTTATTCTGTTAACCTCCCTTTAACGGAATAAAGCATGACTATTTTTTCCTTTCTGACAGCTTTCTATATAATGAAGCCCTAGACACATTTGTAATTTCACAAATTTGATTTACTGTCATACCACCTTCTTTATATAGCTTTACTGCATAATTCATTCCTGCGTGATTATTATGATATTTCTTTAAGCGACCTTTAAACTTCCCTTCTTTCTTAGCCAGCTCAATCCCTTCACGTTGACGCATACGGATAAGGTCTCGCTCTAATTGATTAACACCAGCCATTACCGTAATTAAGAATTGGCTATATGGATTATCCTCTGATATATCTAGCCATGAATCCTTGAGTGATTTTAAGCTTGCCTTTTTACTTCGTATTAAATCAATCAATTCAAATAAATCCTGTGTACTTCGAGTGATACGAGTTAAGTCTGTAACATAAATAATATCCATACCGATTTCGTTCAATTGCTGAAATTGCCTTGAAGGATTTTGGCTGGTCGAACTGACACGTATATATCCGATTTTCCGCAAAACATCACCTCGTTTTCGAGACAAGTCTTATGAGACAGTCGAAACAATTATTTTATCTGTCTCTTACAATTATATCAATAGAGTACACTCTATTGATATATAATTGAACTAATTAACTGAATAATTATGGAAATGGGATGATACTGAATGAAAATTGCGAGAGGTAGAGAATTGCTTACACTGGAACAGAGGCAGGATTTTATGCAAATCCCTGAAGATGAATGGATATTGGGGACCTACTTCACTTTTTCCAAACGGGATTTAGAAATAGTTAATAAGCGAAGGAGAGAAGAAAACCGTTTAGGGTTTGCTGTTCAATTAGCTGTTCTTCGGTATCCCGGTTGGCCATACACTCATATCAAAAGCATCCCGGAATCAGTCATACATTATATATCGAAACAAATCGGTGCCACTCCATCTTCGATTAGTCTTTATCCTCAAAGAGAAAATACACTTTGGGATCATTTGAAAGAACTTCGAAGTGAATACGACTTTGTAACTTTTACTCTAAGAGAATATCGAATAGCTTTTATGCATCTTCATCAATTAGCTTTTGAAAATGGCGATGCCATACATCTACTACATGAATGTATAGATTTTCTAAGAAAAAACAAAATCATACTGCCTGCTATTACTACACTTGAAAGAATGGTGTGGGAGGCAAGGGCAATGGCTGAAAAGAAACTGTTTAATACTGTTAGTCAATCTCTTACAAATGAACAAAAAGGAAAGCTTGAAGAGATCATTACTTCGCAGCATCCATCCGAATCCAATAAAACGATATTGGGTTGGTTAAAGGAACCGCCGGGTCATCCTTCACCCGAAACATTTCTAAAAGTAATAGAACGACTCGAATACATACGAGGAATGGAATTAGAAACGGTACAAATTAGTCATTTGCATCGCAATCGCCTGTTACAACTATCTCGCTTAGGCTCAAGATATGAGCCATATGCATTCCGTGACTTTCAAGAAAATAAGCGATATTCGATATTAACCGTCTATTTATTACATCTTACTCAAGAGTTAACGGATAAAGCTTTTGAAATTCATGATAGACAAATACTTAGTCTGTTATCAAAAGGCCGTAAGGCTCAAGAGGAAATTCAGAAACAAAACGGTAAAAAGCTGAATGAGAAAGTTATACACTTTACGAACATCGGACAAGCTTTAATCAAAGCAAAAAAGGAAAAATTAGACGTTTTTGAGGTTTTAGAATCCGTTATCGAATGGAATTCTTTTGTCTCTTCGGTCGAAGAAGCTCAGGAGCTTGCACGCCCTGCCGACTATGATTATTTAGACTTACTGCAAAAACGATTTTATTCACTTAGAAAATATACGCCAACGCTATTAAGGGTATTGGAATTTCATTCTACAAAAGCAAATGAGCCACTTTTACAAGCTGTTGAGATTATCCGTGGAATGAACGAATCCGGAAAGCGAAAAGTGCCTGATAACTCACCTGTGGATTTTATTTCAAAACGTTGGAAAAAGCATTTATACTAGGATGATGGTACAACAATCAATCGTCATTACTATGAAATGGCTGTTTTAACAGAACTTCGGGAGCATGTTAGGGCAGGAGATGTTTCCATTGTTGGCAGCAGACAATATAGAGACTTTGAAGAATATTTGTTTTCAGAAGATACATGGAATCAAACGAAGGAGAATACAAGATTATCAGTTAGTTTATCATTCGAGGATTATATGACGGAGAGAACCAGCAGCCTTAACAAAAGGTTAAAGTGGTTAGCTACCAATTCCAACAAGTTAGACGGGGTTTCTCTTGAAAAAGGAAAGCTGTCAATTGCACGCTTAGAAAAAGATGTTCCAGAAGAAGCAAAAAAATTTAGTGCAAGCCTGTATCAGATGCTACCAAGAATAAAATTAACCGATTTACTGATGGATATTGCTTATATAACAGGATTTCATGAACAATTTATTCATGCTTCCAATAATCGAAAACCGGATAAAGAAGAAACAATTATTATTATGGCTGCTCTTTTAGGAATGGGAATGAATATTGGTTTAAGCAAAATGGCTGAAGCAACACCCGGACTTACATATAAGCAATTGGCCAATGTATCACAATGGCGCATGTATGAAGATGCAATGAATAAAGCCCAAGCCGTATTAGTAAATTTTCATCACAAATTGCAATTGTCCTCCTATTGGGGAGACGGTACAACATCCTCGTCCGATGGTATGAGAATGCAGATAGGCGTTTCATCGCTACATGCAGATGCAAACCCACATTATGGAACTGGAAAAGGAGCCACCATCTATCGTTTTACAAGTGATCAATTTTCTTCTTATTACACAAAGATTATTCATACTAATTCAAGGGATGCGATTCATGTTTTGGATGGTTTGTTACACCATGAGACGGATCTAAATATAGTAGAGCATTATACAGACACGGCTGGTTACACAGACCAAATATTCGGACTGACCCATTTATTAGGATTTAAATTTGCTCCAAGAATACGAGATTTATCAGACTCGAAATTATTTACAATAGATAAGGCAAGTGAGTATCCAAAATTAGAAGTCATTTTACGTGGACAAATAAATACAAAGGTCATTAAAGAGAATTATGAGGATGTTTTGCGATTAGCTCATTCTATAAGGGAAGGAACAGTTTCAGCATCCCTTATTATGGGGAAATTAGGTTCTTATTCAAGACAAAATAGCTTAGCTACAGCCTTACGTGAGATGGGAAGAATCGAAAAAACCATCTTTATTCTGAATTACATTTCGGATGAATCGCTAAGAAGAAAAATACAAAGAGGATTGAATAAAGGAGAAGCCATGAATGGACTGGCAAGAGCTATATTCTTCGGAAAACAAGGAGAGCTTAGGGAACGAACCATACAGCATCAATTGCAAAGAGCCAGTGCTTTAAACATAATTATCAATGCTATAAGTATTTGGAATACTCTCCACCTAACAACAGCTGTTGAATATAAAAAACGGACAGGTGGTTTTAATGAAGATTTGTTACACCATATGTCACCCTTAGGTTGGGAACATATTAATTTACTAGGAGAATACCATTTTAACTCAGAGAAAGTTGTCTCATTAGATTCTTTAAGACCACTAAAACTTTCTTAACGTTGTTAAAAACGAGGGATTCGTCAGGAAAATAGGCTAAGCGTTGTAAATCCGCATTTTCCTGACGCTACCCCAACCTGTTTCTTTAAGTGGTTTACTAATTTTCATGATTTGTTCTCCTTAGTATGATATTTCACTCGTTTTTGCAGAAATATTAAATACTTATCGTTTGAAATTCACTATGGTTTATGAATTAAAAGTATCAAATGTCATTTCATACAAATCTTTATCATCTAAATTAACAAACTCCTCAATATTTACTCTATATGTGATACTATTTTGCTTTTTAGAGATTTGGCTAAAATATTTTATATTTATATACATATTAGTTGTATAGCCATTATTTTTAATTGTATCTTCAAACTCTTCAAACGCCTTTTTATTAATAGGCATTAAATAAAATTTATTACTAGGCAAAATATTTATATGTTTTTCTTGTAAAACTTTATTTTCATCTTCATCTAAATAAACTTTTATATCAATATTTTTAGCAGTCCCTCCACCTAAATTTTGTAGTTTAAAAGCAGTATTTACATAGTCAGTATCAGATTCAGTTATATTCTTCAATTTCAAACGGTCAGTTTGTTCAATAATAATCTGATCGAAGGCCAAGAATGGTATAAAAGAAATCTTGATTTGTCTTATTTGTACCATTACTGAAACGAAATATAAAATCGCCATAATAAATGTTCCAATTGAACCAATTGCTTGTAAAATACTTAACATTAAATTCCTCCTTATAGTAACTTAGTTCTACTCTATCTAGATTATACAAGCTATGGTTAATAATATAAAATAAAGGATGTATAATTGCCGTATCATTTTAGTAATTCAGGTTTTAAAAATAAAGTTATAAATTAGAAAATCATCAATAATTATTATGCTTTAAATGTCTCTAAATATATTTAAGTGATAAGCCAAATCACTCAATATACCGTTATCTTAATAATTTAGAAGACAAGGGAGAGTAAAATTAATGAAGATTATCAATTTTTTTACTTTAACTTTTCCATCTCTTAAATTTATTAGAAGCTATTTTGGTATAAAAAATTAGAACGTTATTTATGATTTTTCTAAGCTTTTCTTTGTATGAATTATTTTCGCTTATCTTTAAACAACCTTGAATATACAAGAATTTCTTTACTCTTAAGTGATTTATAAAAAGCCACAAAAACATTTTAATTGATAAATAGAAAACGCCAGCAAGATAATTTTCAATTCGAAACTATCTTACTGGCGTTTTTTGTATTCACGTACCAGACTCTTTTTAATATAGATTCCTGTGCTTAATGTAACAGTTTATTTACCTTTAACTATGACTTCATCATTTTCAAGTACGATATCTACATGTTCTACTTCTGTATGATCTAAGTAGTAATCTGTGATTTTGTCGCGTACTTCTTGTTCAACAACACGACGTAACGGACGCGCACCCATTTGTTTGTCGTAGCCTTTGTCAATCAGCCAATCTTTGACATCTTGTGTAACGTTCATTGTGATTCCCTTTTTATCTAATGTTTTTTGAACATCTTCTAATAATAAGTTCACGATGTCTTGTAATGCATCTTTATCTAAATGTTCGAATTTAACGATACCATTGAAACGGTTGAGGAATTCAGGGCGGAAGAATTTTTTCATTTCATCCATAATATCATTAAATTCTTCATTTTCGTCACCAAAGCCAGCATTAGAAGTACAAATAATAATTGTATTTTTAAAGTTAATGACATTACCTTGACCATCTGTTAAGTGACCATCATCCATAACTTGCAATAATAAAGTTAAGATTTGTGGATTGGCTTTTTCAATTTCATCAAATAAGATAACTGAATATGGATTACGTCTAACTTTCTCTGTTAATGTGTTTGAATTATCATCATAACCTACATAACCAGCAGTTGTTCCGATCATTTTAGATACGGCAGTTTGGTCACTATATTCACTCATATCTAAGCGAATTAACGCCTCTTTGTTACCGAACAAATCAATCGCTAACTGCTTTGCAAGTTCTGACTTACCTACACCTGTAGGGCCTACGAAAAGGAAGCTACCAATTGGGCGGTTTCCTTCATCGAATCCAGCACGATTACGACGAATTGCACGAGAAACAAGGTCAACAGCTTTATCTTGACCAATAATTTTATCTTTTAAGCGCTTATTGATTTTTTTCAATCTTTCGATATCACTTGCATCCATTTGAGATACAGGAATACCAGTTAAACGTTCTATTGAGTCAGACACGTCTTTTACAGTAGCTTTAGTATTATTTTTGCCATTGTTGTTTTTTAATTTATCTTCTAGTTCTTTAATTTCTTTTTGGAATTTGTCAGCTTCTTTATACTCTTCGTTACTCACGGCTTTACTTTTATCATCTTGTAATTGTGCAATGCGGTTTTCAATTTCCACTTTATCTACTGCAGGACTTTGTGCTGACAAGTGAGCTGCAGTAATATCTAGTACGTCAATAGCTTTATCTGGCAATAAACGTTGTGGAATATATTGAATTGATAAATCTACACAAGCTTTTAATACGTCATCTGGTAATTCAACATGGTGGTGTTCTTCAAATTTTTCACGGAGACCTTTTAAAATATTAAAAGTGTCATCAGGACTTGGTTCATTAACAAGTACTTCATTAAAACGACGTGCTAATGCAGCATCTTTTAAAATATTATTTCGATATTCATCTTGTGTAGTTGCACCAATAATTGAAAATTCACCACGGCTTAATGCAGGTTTAATTATATCTGATAACCCTTTACTACCAGAATCACCGCCAGTTGAGCCTGAACCAATAATTTGATGAATTTCGTCAAAGAATAATACAACATTTTTCGCTTCTTTAACAGCTTCAACTAATTTTTGGATATTTTCTTCAAAAGCGCCACGATATTGTGTGCCAGCTTCTAAAGAAGAAATATCTACTGAGATGACTTCTTTATCTTTAATAGATGCTGGTACGTTACCTTTAACAATGGCTTGTGCTAAACCTTCAACAATAGCTGTTTTACCTACACCAGCTTCACCAACTAAAATAGGGTTGTTTTTAGTACGTCTACTTAAGACTTCAGCAGTTTCTTGAATTTCTTTATCTCGACCAATTACTGGATCTAATAAATCATCACGTGCTTCTTGTGTTAAATTGCGCCCAATTTCTTCCAAATAATTACTTTCATCATTTTGTCCTTGAGTACTAGATTGTTGAAATGCACGCGCGCTTTGCTCAGCAGAATTTCCGCCTTGTTGTTGCTGTTGTCGTAATTGGGCTAATTGTTCGGGAGAAACCTCTTTACCATTGATATAATATTTTTTATTACCATTATTGACAGATTCTTGCATATCTTGGAATATTTTTCCGAAAATTGAATCAAAATCATCATTGAAAAATCCATTACTCATACATATCACCTCTAAGAAATTTTAGAAATACTTAAGACAACAATTAAATCATAAATGATACAACGAATGCTTCGAATCAATAATAAATGAATTAATTAATTCGAATTATTGTGTCATAATCCTTATTTTTTATATGTCTAAAGCTAATTCTTTAATACCAATCGCTAATTAAATTTAAATTCCTACATATATTATTCCACTTATAGTATATTGTTAAACCTATTGAAAAAATTTTACTTTTTATAACTGTCTAGATTAAAAAATCAAAATTGTTCGTTATTGAAACAAAATTTTTAAACCATCTCTTTTAAAAAGAGATGGTTTTTTAGCATACTATTGTTTCTTATATAGAAACAAAGTTTCTATAAGTTGTTATATAAGAAATATACCTTATTTAAATTTTCTAGTAACATTAAATATAAGAGGTGTTATTAATGATTCAAATATCTAAAACAATTAAGCAAGAACGTTTAAGTCGTGGAATGACTCAAGAAGCACTAGCTGAATACCTTAATACAACAAAAACAACCATTTCCAAGTGGGAAAATGCAACACTTTATCCTGATATTACAATGCTTCCTAAATTAGCAAGAGTATTTAATATTTCAGTGGATGATCTTCTTAATTATAGTATTACTATGACAGATGAAGAAATTAAAAAAGTATCTATATCATTATCTAAGATGATCAATAGAACTTTCGTTGATTAAGTACATTTTTTAATCTATGTATTAAATTTTACCTTTTCTCAAACTCAACAGCTTTCAAAGCTTGCTGTTTTATCTCATATGTTTGAAAATAATCGCTGTCGATAGCACCACGATGAGTTCTTTGTTTCTACTACTATATCAAGAAGAAAATTGCAACTGCAATTAGCAGTGGAGTTAAAATACTTCTCTCTTTGTTTTTTTTCCACATATCTGCCGTGATTGTAATCCCTGCTATAATCATTAAGGAAATCCCAAGTACGTTAATGGTAGTTAGTGTCAGTAGATTTCCGAGAGAAGCAAAAAAACAACCTATTCCAAGAGCCGATAGTGAAAATAAAATGTGGTGTTTTAAAATACCTCTTGGCAGAGTTTTTTTCATCTTTATCCATTTCTAAGTAAGTTTGAACAACCATAAAAGTTCGTATTCCCCTCATGATAAGGAAAGTAACCATTGAATCAGTATCTATATTCATATCCCCCCATCTATGTCTAGCGTACCCGCTAGTCCGCTTTCTCTTCCAACGTATAACTGTTATTTTGAAGATTTCTTAAAATAAATCCAAGCATAGCAAATGTTACGATTTTCCTGTAAATAAAGAGACTATTACTATAATAAAAACATATATACCATATAACCAACCGTTCATTTAATATCCCTCCAAAAAATCCCACGCAATCCACCCTTCCATGCTACAATACTATAAAGCGCTTACAATAAAAGGGGCGACGTTCATGAATAAAAGGAAATATTTATATGGAGCTGCCATCCTAGTATTTCTTGCTAGTTTCATTGGCATGCTGATCTATGGGTACAAAACCTTTTACATAGAAAAGGAGCTGGCTGCCTCAAAGGAATATCGCTATCATTTTGCTTTAATAGCGGAGGAAACAGATAACGAGTACTGGCGGCTGATTGAAGAGGGAGCCAGGAAGGAAGCGGCCAAGCAGAATGTTTACTTGGAATATGTGGCACCACAGAGAGCGGATAATGATGAGCTGCTTAAGCTCTTTGATAGAATGATAGCCGCGAAGGTGGATGGGATTATTGTTCAGGGCATTGAAGGCAGGCGGTTTGTTGACCTGGTACATAAAGCGACAGAACGGAGTATCCCGGTCGTTACAGTGGATACAGATGTGAAAAGTAGTGAGCGAAAGGCTTATGTTGGGACGGATAATCATCATGCCGGGGAACTTGCGGGCAAGAGCATCTTGGAAAATACAGAGGGAGAACAGTTTGTCGGGATTGTCACGGGACGGTTTGATGCGATTAATCAGCAGGAAAGAATCGCTGGGTTAAAACATATACTCGAAGGAAATCCGCGCATCCAGATTGTTGGTGTTAAAGAATCCGGTATCACGGAAATTGGGGCAACCCAGGCAACGTATTCTCTTTTAAAAGAGTATCCGCAAATTACCGCATTGGTCGGGACAAGTGCGCTGGACGGCATTGGGATGGTAGAGGGGCTGGAGGAAATCGCCCCTGATAAGGATGTGTATATCACCGCATTTGACCTCATTCCCGAGACATTGGACGCCATTGAAGAGGGGAAGATCCAGGCCACGATTGCGCAGTTTCCTGAGGAAATGGGGAAGGAGTCCGTAACATCTTTGCTTCAGTTGCAAGAGAAGGACTTACTGGATAACTTAATTTACACGGAGACAGGGATTATCGACAAGGAAAATCTTCCTGCATTACGGGAGGGGCAACCATGAAAACGATCCGGGGAAAGCTACTAATCTATTTCTTCGTGTTTGTCCTGTTATTTCAGATAACCGCCATTTCTATTTTCGTCAGTTCAAACCAGCTCACGACTATTTACCATGATAGCTTTGAACGCTTTTTATTATTAAATTCGATCTCACACCAATCCGAAGTGCTTTATACCGAAACAAAGGCCCTTGTATCCGGAACGAAATCCAAGGATGGAATGGCATATTATGTGGCAAAGCGGAAATTAGAGGATGAAAAGGAACGCCTTAGCCACAAATTTGAAAACCCGAATGAAATCGAAATGAAGAATTACCTCAATCTAATCGATACGTTTATTTACGAGAGTGAATTAACAGCTGGGTTTGTTATAAAGGATGATATCGAACAATACACACTGCATCTAGAGGAAGCAAGGGTCGCCTCAGACTATATTCAGGCAGCAGCACTGGAAATTTTAGATGTGGAGCTAACCGATTATCAATCCTTCTATACGGACATGCAGCAGCGCAACGAGGACTTTTTCCTGTTTATTCTTCTATTATTTAGTACAACTATCCTGCTGGCAATTTTCTTTGCGCTGTGGTTTTCCAAAGGGATTACAAGGCCAATTGCCCATCTATCCCATGCAGCAAGGGATGTGGCCAAGGGGAAGCTGACAGGAGAACCGGTACATGTGGAGTCCAATGATGAATTAAAAGTGTTAGGGGACGCGTTCAATAATATGCGCTCCAACATTCATGGACTTGTAGAGGAAATCAAGGATCAGTCTGAGCTTGATCGGCTTGTAAAGGACATGGAATTAAAGCATTTGCAGAGCCAAATCAATCCGCATTTCTTATTTAATACATTAAACACGGTATCAAAGCTCGCTTATTTAGAGGATGCCAAATCAACATCGAAATTGATTGATTCGATCGCAACATTGCTTCGTCATAGCTTGGGGCAACTTGATAAACAGGTAGCACTACAAGACGAGGTAGCAGTGGTACGCGATTATTTTCATATTCAAAAGGTTCGCTTCTCAGAGCGAATTGCTTTTAAAACGGAGATTGATGAATCCTGCTTAGACATTCGGATTCCGAGCCTGACGCTCCAACCACTTGTGGAAAATGCTTTTATCCATGGGATTGAGACAATGGAAGAGGGCGGCACGATATCCTTAAGCGTTTATCAGGCAGGCCCCGAAGTAATCGTCGAAGTGACGGATGATGGTGTTGGGATGAGCCAGGAGCAAATCCGCGACCTAACGGAGGAAATGGAAGCAGAGAAAGAGCATGTTGGCCATTCAACAGGCATTGGCTTAGCGAACGTGATACGCAGATTACAGCTGTACTATCAGAAAAAAGATGTGGTCGAGATCCTCTCCAATCCAGGAGAAGGCACGACAGTCCGTTTAACATTACCAAAAAAGGAGGGCGAAGCAAATGCGCATCCTCTTAGCTGAAGATGAAATGATTGAGCGCAAAGCGATGGTGAAATTTTTGCAGGAAAATTTTCAGGACATGGAAGTAGTGGGAGAAGCGGCAAATGGACGTATGGCGGTAGAATTGGCGGTTGAAAAACAGCCGGATATTATGTTCGTTGATATTCAGATGCCAGGCCTTAATGGACTGGAGGCCATCGAAAAGATTCAAGCACACAACCCGGCGATTCGATTTATCCTTGTTTCTGCCTATGACTCGTTTGCCTATGCGAAAGAGGCGATGCGATTTGGCATTAAGGATTATATTCTAAAACCTGGCCGCAAGGAGGAAATTGTCAAAACGCTCCTCCGCGTAGCGAAAGAAATTAAGGCAGAAAGGGAGCACCATGCCCAGGAAGAAGCCCTCTTAAAAGAACAGTTGCTGATGAAAATGATGCAGCAGCCAATTGCCCAAGATGACGTACGGCTACAAAAACAATGCTTTCCAGACATGAAAAGTGCAGCCTTTTTTGTGATAAAAGCCACTTCCTCCATAACAGAGGTGGAGCAAGAGCTTTCCGACTTGCTAGCTTGTGAAATCATTTTGTTCGAACAGCAGCATGCTTGGATTATGGGCGCCATATCAGATAAACTTTTGGAAAAGTCAGTGCTTTTACGCGCGGCCAAACAGCTGCAGGAGGCGAAACCCGGCCTGTTTATCGGGATAAGTGAGCCATGCACCTCACTACAAAAAATGCCGGACGCTTATCAGGAGGCCTATGCGGCGTGTATGCAGCTAGAAGGGGCAGATGGCAGGCATTATGGTTTTTATCAAGCCGAACAAAAAGCCATTCCCAATCAACGATTAGTAGAACAAATTACGTCCCATATTGAAGCAGGAAACGCGACAGAGGCGGTATTATTTTTTAAAAAGAACAATAAGGTCCTATCCGATGGGGAAAGGGAGGATTTGTACATACAGGTAAAACAACTGCTAACCAAATACGATACCCCACTACCCCAAGGATCGTTCACTACCTTAAAGACAGAAGATGCCTGGCAACGATTCATCCATCTCTGCTGTGTGCAAATGGGGGAATATCTAAGCTCAAGGCAAACCATCATGCGGGTGAAGGCATATGTACAGGAGCATTTTCGGGACCCGATCACATTAGAGGAAGTAGCGGGTGTCGTGCAATTAAGCCCAAATTACCTCTCCAATTTATTTAAGCAGGAGGTAGGCGAGACCTTTATCGATTATGTGACCCATGTAAGACTGGAAAAAGCGAAAGAGTTGCTGAAGAATAATGCGTACACGCTTAAAGAAATCAGTTTCATGATCGGTTATAAAGACCCAAATTACTTCAGCAGGGTGTTTAAAAAACACTGCGACCTTTCTCCTACCCAGTATCAACGCCAAATCTGTAAATAATGAAGAAAACCGTAAAATAATATAGAAATTGAGTGGTCATTCACCTAGTAACCTACTATATACTAAACATTGAAAGCGGTAACAAAAACAAAGGGGGACTCCATGTGAAGAAATTATTTTACTTACTTTTTGTAGCACTTGTACTTTTACTAGCTGCCTGTAATTCAGATTCAGATACATCAGGCGAAGCAGAAGGCGATTCATCAGGAGATGGAGGCGGCGAAAGTGCTGGTAAAGTCGAAATCTTTAGCTGGTGGACAGGGGCAGGAGAAGAAGATGGTTTATTAGCATTAATTGATTTATTTGAAGAAAAACATCCAGATATTGAAGTAGAAAATGCAGCAGTTGCTGGCGGAGCAGGAACGAACGCCAAAGCTGTTCTAGCCACACGGATGCAAGGGAATGATCCACCATCTACATTCCAAGTACATGGCGGGGAAGAATTGAACAAAAGCTGGGTGGCTGCCGATAAGATGGAGCCATTGAATGATTTGTATGAAGAAAACGAATGGATGGATAAATTCCCAGAAGAACTGATTGACCTTGTAAGCCAAGATGACAATATTTATTCCGTACCGGTAAACATTCACCGCGGTAACGTATTTTTCTATAATATGGCCGTATTCGAAGAGCATGGAATCGAGGTTCCAACAAACTTTGATGAATTCTTCGAAGCAGCTGATGCCTTGCAAGAAGCTGGCGTCGTACCAGTTGCTTTAGGGGATAAAGAATCTTGGACAGCAACGCAAGTCTTTGAAAACATCTTATTAGGCGTTCTTGGACCAGATGATTATAAAAAACTATTCGCAGGAGAAATTGGCTTTGATGACGAGCGTGTCGTAGAAGCAGCTGAGATCTTCGGCAAAATGCTCGACTACGTAAACGAAGACCATGCATCCCGTAACTGGCAGGATTCCGCTCAACTAGTAGCCAATGGAGAAGCGGCTATGATTAACATGGGTGACTGGGCAAAAGGTTACTTTGCGAATGATTTAGATCTTAAAACAAATGAAGACTTCGGGTACTTCCCATTCCCGGCAACAGATGATAGCTTTACCATCATCACCGATACATTTGGCTTGCCAAAAGGCGTAGAAAACACAGACGAAGTAAAAGAATTCTTAACCGTCCTTGGCTCAGTGGAAGGACAGGACGCATTCAACCCATTAAAAGGATCCATTCCAGCACGCGTTGATGCAGACCCATCCAAATATGATGAATACGGCACAGACGCCATGGAAGACTTCAAAAATTCCAGACTTGTACCAAGCTTAGCTCACGGATCCGCAGCATCAGAAGGATTCCTGACAAAAGCAAACCAAGCAGTCAACATCTTCGTAACCCAACGTGATGTCGACAACCTAATACAAGCTTTAACCAATGCAGCAGGTGAGATGTAGGATTTGAATTGAGGTGGCGCGGGACTCGCTTCGAGTGGCGCGAGATTCATGAGAAGTGGCGCGAGATTCATGAGAAGTGGCGCAACTCCCAGGCAGAGCGACGCAAAGTGAAACCAAAGCGACGCAAAGTGAAACCAAAGTGGCGCAGAGTGAAACCAAAGTGGCGCAAAGTGAAACCAGAGTGGCGCAAAGTGAAACCAGAGTGACGCAAAGTGAAACCACCGCATCACGTCAGCTCAACACACCTATCTAAAAGAAATTTAATCAACACCAAACTATAATGCAGAGGCTGCCTCAGGAAAGCAGGCGGCCTCTTGCTGTTTAATTGCAAGGAGGGATTTCTATGGCGAAGGAACTGCAAGTGCGAACGAAAAAACGCTTATCTAAGGATCATTGGACAGCCATTGCATTTCTAATCCCGTCATTTCTATTAATTCTCGTATTCGTTTATGGTTTTATCGGTTGGACGGGATATGTATCATTAAGCAATTATAATTCACTCGTTCCAGATTTTTCATTCGCAGGATTAAAAAACTACATCTATTTATTCCAGGATTTCCGTTTTCAGGCAGATCTGCGGAACACCTTATTTTTCACCATTTTATTTATCGGCCTCGTAATTGTACTTGGTATGGGGATTGCGGTCCTTATCGACCAAAAACTTAAAGGAGAATCGATCTTCCGAAACATTTTTCTCTTCCCAATGGCCTTATCCTTTGTCGTAACAGGGGTTGTGTGGCAATGGCTGCTTAACCCATCAACAGGGTTCAACCAATTTTTAAGTGTGTTTGGAATCCAGCCGAAATGGTATACGGACACGAACATCCTTGCCGGGTTCGAGTGGGGCAGCATTGAATTTGGTTTACCTGTTGCCATCATCGCGGTTGTGATTGCAGCGGTCTGGCAAATGACTGGCTTCTCCCTGGCGATGTACCTTGCCGGATTACGGGGAATCCCCGATGAATTGCGGGAAGCGGCCCGCATGGACGGCGCAAGCGAATTTCAAGTATACCGTAAAGTGGTGCTGCCAATGCTGATGCCAATCACTGTGAGTGTGGTTATCATCATGGCACATATCTCTTTGAAAATCTTTGACCTGATTTACGCCATGACCGGCTCTGGAGCTAACTTCGTAACAGATGTTCCAGGTGTCTACATGTTTGAAACAACCTTCCGTGGAAACTATTACGCCAACGGGGCAGCAATTGCGATTATCATGCTTCTATTGGTGGCAGTATTCATTGTTCCGTACCTGTGGAGCAATCGAAAGGGGGAACAATAATGGCTACATTTAACATTGGAAAACTATTTAAATACCTCATCCTTTCCGTGCTGGCTATCATATTTTTAATGCCGATTTACGTCATTATTGTCACGAGCCTGAAGCCACTAAGTGAAGTATCGTTAGAAAGCATGTGGGCGCTACCGACCGCGATCGATTTCAGCTCGTACGCGGAGGCATTTCAACAATTAGCGCCTAACTTTATGAACAGTATCTATCTGGTCATCCCAGCGACCCTAATCTCAGCACTGCTTGGTGCGATGAATGGGTATGTTCTATCGAAGTGGAGATTCCGGGGCGCCAATACCATTTTCACCTTTATACTATTCGGGATGTTCATCCCCTATCAAAGTATTCTTATTCCATTAATTCAGTTTCTGAGAACAGTAGATTTATATAACACGATTCCCGGACTGATATTGGTACATGTTGTCTATGGTCTGCCTATCACAACGTTGATGTTCCGTAACTTTTACGCTAACATTCCGGATACAATGATCGAAGCAGCTAAAATAGATGGCGCTAGCTTTCTAGGAATCTTCCGCCATATCATTGTCCCGTTATCGATTACTGGCTTTGTTGTTGTGGCAATCTGGCAGTTTACAAACATTTGGAATGAATTCCTATTCGCCGTCACCATCACGACATCCGACCAACAGCCGATCATGGTAGCCCTGCAAAACTTATCAGGTAGCCAAATCGTCCAATGGAATGTCCAAATGGCCGGCGCATTACTCGCAGCCCTCCCAACATTACTCGTATATATTTTCCTTGGAAAATATTTTGTTAGAGGATTGCTCGCAGGTTCTGTTAAAGGGTAATAGTAAAAACCTTTCTGTTCATGGCAGGAAGGTTTTTTTGTTTTGATTAGTGTGGCTTGGACTTGGCGACAAAGTGAACCACATCGGTTGAGAGTGAAACCAAAGCACGTCCGAGTGAAACCACAGCACCTCAAAGTGAAACCACAGCACCTCAAAGTGAAACCACAGCACCTCCGAGTGAAACCACAGCACCCCAAAGTGAAACCAGAACACCCTAAAGTGAAACCCGCCCCCAATAAAAAAGCGCACCACCAAAGGTGATGCACCCCTCCTTATCAAACCGCTCCCATTGCTCGTAATGTTTCATAATAATTCGCTATCGGATGGTAATCGGCTTTTGCTTTTTCACTTTTTATTGGGCTCTGGCGCAAGTTATCGCGGAATAACATGTTAAACCAGCCACCACCATGCTCCTGATCAATGAAATTATCCGAACAATAGTCAAGCATAGCCTTATAGCGTTGCCAGTATGCGGGATTTCCCAACTTCGCCGCTAAGAGGGCGGAAGCGCCGAACGTTTCGGCTTGCACCCAATAATACTTATCGGTGTCCATCATGACTTTGTCAGCGGAGATAGAATAGATGATTCCGCCATATTCCATATCGGCACCTTTTTGAAAGCCTTCTTGATAGAGATGAACAGCTCTGTCTAGTATCCACGGTTCGCTGATATGTCGGTCCAGCATTAGCAACAGCTTGCTCCACTCGATGGAATGCCCTGGCACAAAACCATGTGGGCGGAATTCCTGCTTGCTTTCTTCTGTTTCGACAAACGTCCAGTCTGGCTGCCAATCTGTCGTATAGTGCTCCCAAATAAGCCCCTTTGTCTGTGCGGCAAGGCGTCCTGTAACTGCGTCGGCAATTTCATATGCACGCTCCAAGTATTTCCTATCAGAGGTCGCTTCATAGGCCGCCATCATCGCTTCACACATATGCATGTTGGCATTCTGGCCGCGATACTCTGACATTTCAGACCAGTCAGCAGTTAGTTCGTCTGCATATAACTGATACGGCGCTTCCCAGAAATGCTTCTCTAGCACCTGATAAACAGATTCCACCACGTCACGCGCCCAATCGATGCCTGCCTCATAGGCCTTAGATGCCGCAAGCAATACAAAAGCATGGCCATAGGCATACTTCTTATCCACGGTTACTTCCTGGCCATCTAATGACCAGAAATAACCACCATTCACCTTATCTTGGTGATATTCTTGTAAAAAGCGCAGGCCATGTTCGGCAGCGTCTTTGCAAAAACCCCCGCGACCAAGAATGGCACCAATACTGAAATTATAAATGAAGCGGGAGGTCCCGACTAAGTGCTTCGTCGTGTCAGAACTAAGCTCGCCATTATCATAAAAACGATGATGATACCCGCCATTCTCTTCATCTATGCAGGTTGGATAATAAAATGCTAACGTGCTGTCAATTTGCTGCAGCAACCACTTTTCCGTGTATGTTTCCGGCCCCAAAAAATCATCTCCTAAATCGGAATGTATGTAATAGGACTATTCCCGGCCACATCCAAGTTTAAAACGACTGCTCCGTTTTCTTCTTCATTGTTCTCAAGATAAAAATCACAAAGAATAGAGAAATGAGAAAGAGCGTGATGATTGCTAGAGATAGGAGAGGTTGAAGCAAATTGCCGATTGGTAGCGATGTTACAGGAAGCAAGGCAAAACTCAACACCACTAAAACGGTAAATAGAACAGCATGCGTAACCAAGAACGGCTTGATAACCGATTTGTTTTTAAAGGAACGAAAATACATAACACTTAACATGACGATAAATAATCCAAGAAAGATAAATTCGAGGTTTACTGTCCAGGCTCCCATTTGTGACATGGATTCCCACTCCGATTCTGTAATCGATCCATTTCCAATCATTGCTCCTTTGGAAATACGAGCGTTATCTAAAGCCACATAGCCAAGATAGAGAAGGAGCATAACGATTGTATAAATAAGATAATAAATCCGTTCAGCTTTTGAGTTAAATAGTTTCATAGGCAACCTCCTTACTTCTATCCTAACATTTTTACCATTCGAATCTTTACAAAAATTTATAAAAAAATAGATTGCCAGAACACCCGTTCACGGCTATAATCATTTCATAAAGATATGCAATTTTAGGAAATGAGGAGAAGAAATGGAAAAAAGGGCAATTGCTTTATTGGCTTTTGTACTACTCGTTTTTACTGTAATGCCGGGCTTTGCAAGTGCAGCGCAGAGCACAGGATTTGAAAAGGATTTTGCCAAATACTTGGAAAGGGTCAGCAATGAGCGAGGCTTTACAGTAACAGAGACAGATATCGAGTATTCCCTCTCATTATATGAAGATACATTAGACAACTTTGAAACAGTGGAAGACTTAGAAGCTTTTTTAGGGGAAGTTATTCAAAAAGATGGCCGGAACATACGTTATCTTTATGAAGACTACGAAATAAGCAAAGAGGAACTGGGAGCATTATTAGCTGAAAACGGCGAAACATTGGATGACTATGTATTCGTCGATGATCTTTATCAAGCGGTTGATTTTTATCTAGAAGCAAGGATTGTACGTGATCCAGATTTTGATAAAAATCTAGAGATCCGTTTACAAGAAGTTAGCAAAGTAAGAGGATTTATGGTCACCCGCGAGGATGTGGTAGCATCACTTGCTAGATATGAAGAAACATTGGACAACTTTAAAACAATAGATCGCCTTTTTGATTTTTTAGGCGAAATTATTAAGAAAGATTTAAGTAATCTTGATTATTTTACTGACGTATATGATGTTAACAAAGATGAATTACTTGCACTTATGAAGGAGAACGGACTTAATATTAATGACTATATTTTTATCGATGATCTTGACCAGGATATAAATGGTTTCTTTGAGGACATGTACCTCATTGATGAATTAAGCGTGTTGATGGAAGAGTATGGGGTGACCATGGAAGAAATGGACCGACTGGAAGCACATTTCCTTTCCATCTTTGAAACAATGGATGACGAAACGCTAGAGCGCGTATTTAATTTGGCTGAGCGCATGATGGCATTCGAAGACTTTGACACAGCAACAGAATTAACACCAAAAGAGGCAGCCGAATTACTATCCATATACAAAGAATTCGTTTCCATTTTCCAGTTGAAAGTAGAATTCAGCCTCATTCAAGATGGCACAGAAAAACCACTATCCTTAACTGCCTTGTTCAATATGACAGAGCTTGTGAATGCAGACTTGAAAATCTCACTATATAACTTACAGGGCGAATTCCTGGCAGACTTGATCATAACGGGAGAGATGGTCGACTCGGAAAGCCTACATGACACAGGACAAGCACTTTCAAACGGAACCGAAAAACCAACAGCCCCACCAATCAAGAAGACCGCTTCATCTGACACAACAGCTCCAGCTACTGTAAAAGGAGGAGAGCTGCCAAAAACAGCTTCCAACTATGGCATGGGGACGCTTGCTGGATTGTTGATCATCAGTGGAGGAATATTCTTATTTAGTAAAACAAGGGCAACAAGCCTTGAAAAGTAAAAAGCAACGGCTCATGCTAACCACTGCCATCCTGCTTGTAGCGGGTGGTCTCTGGTTAACCGCAACCAATGGATGGATCTTTTTAAAAGGATATAATCTTGGTGGAGGAGCTGAGCAGGTTGAAGTCTCTGCAGAAAGCAACAAGGTTGTCGAGGAAAAAAAGATAGCAGCATCAGAAGTGCTTTATCCAGTGCGACCAGAAATCGGTGACGAGATAGGGGAGCTTTCCATTCCGAAGCTTAAGGCGGTTTTGCCCATTTTCCACGGAACAGATGAAGATGAATTAGCCAAGGGGGTTGGTCATTTCGCAGATAGTGTACTTCCAGGCGAGAAAGATAACTCCGTTCTTTCCGGACACCGGGATACCGTATTTCGTAAGCTAGGAGAAGTAGGTGTTGGCGACGAACTAATCGTCACAACCGAAGCTGGGGAGTTCACGTACAAGGTGCGCAAAGTGCGAATTGTCGATGCAGATGATCGCACCGTTATCGTGCCAAAACCACGGGCCACTCTAACTGTCAGCACATGCTATCCGTTCGATTTTGTTGGTAGTGCACCAGAGCGTTATATATTAGAAGCATATTTGGTGAAGTAAAGAACCTGGAGAAATCCGGGTTTTTTAATTGGGGACTATTTTCAGTGTCTCCGGTTCTGCCAAGATGCAATGTCGGTTAATATGAAAAAAGAGCGACATAAGCACTCCAGAATTAAAACCTGAACTTTTTTTGATGTTCTTTCTTTAAAGTGGATACAATTCTTCTGTTCTTTTCTCTCATCCTTATAGAGTGGCTACTTTCTGTAATCTGCGGAATCGTGGCGGTTGCACGTTTAGTCGACTTCATATTACCAGTTACTTTCTCAGGATTTGCCATTACTTCTACACTATCGTTAAGATATTCACTAACTGCTAAACTAAAAGTGATGATTAGCGTATTAATAACCAATCCATCTATTTTCGAGATTTTATTTCCTTCGTTGACAGTTTGAACTTGTACCACATAGAATCTCTTCAATATATGATATGGGTATAAACCTAAATGGTCTTTCTCTAAGAGAATACTATGTTGTTGACTTAGAAACCTTTCAGCCCTTTTCTTGTTCCTTCCTAACCCTTCGAAAATACTTTCCTTTTCTTCTTCCGTTTCATAAGGAAGAAGGTCAATGACTAAATTCTCTCTTTGAGCATACTTATTCAAGATTTCTCCTAACTGAAAAATATACTCATCCTTATCTAAAGTATTTATCGGAAAATCAAAAGAGGTCAAGATATCGGGTATATGCCCTGTTTTTCTATTGTTTTCTTCCAATTCTTCCTGCGTAACTCCAACCTGGACTTTTACACTCTCTAATTGGTGGCCACCTAGCGTACTTACATAAAGGTTTAAGAATACTAAAGAATCAACGATAACAAAGATAAAAAGCACTATTAGGTAGTTATTCCAATTTGTAAATAACAGACTTGGGTTGTCACTTATAAACACCAAGCTACCAAAAATAAAAATCACATACCATGTCTTTCTTATTGCAGATGTATAGTTTTCCAAACCTCTGTTTAACCAAGCAATTACCGTATAAATTAATAGTAAGGCGAACACCAACCACATTCCAATGAGTGCGAAAGTCTCCAACCTATCTCCTCCTCGTTTATATCTATAGATACAATAGAAGCTTTTCCACGATCAAATTGCTTGTAACTTTATTTTATTATAACAGAATTGCTTCTCGATAAAAGAGAGTAAAAATTAATTATCATACCCCAAAATCGCAGAAAAATTTAATTTCTGTTTAAAAGAAAAGACTAGTTTGAGGGTGCTTTTCTTTGTGAAAATACGATTTTATTTATTTCTCACGCCTTCGAATAGAGGGTAAGATAGCAGGTAAAAAGGAGAACGAAATGATTATAAAAAAAAGAAACAAAACGGAGCTAGACCAATATGAAGCCCTATTATCAAGGATGAGACCTGAACACCCGAAATTCAGAGAGGTAGAAAGCGACTATGCACGTCGTAAGAAGGGCTATATTGGCGAGCGACAGGTGGATTATTATTTAGAGGATCTAGCACCTGAAATGACAATCTTACAGGATCTCAATCTATCCGTTGAGGGAAAGAATATGCAGCTTGATAACCTACTTATCTCTCAGTACGCCGCGTATATTGTGGAAGTTAAAAATTTCACAGGATCTATTACATTCGACACGGAGTTGCAGCAATTCACCCGTGATGACAGCACACAGGAGAAAGGATTCCGCCACCCCATCCAGCAGGCTGAACTGCAGAAGCAACGACTGCAAGCATGGCTGCAGGAAATGAACCTACCTCCAATCCCCATTTATTACTTTATCGCCATCAGTGACCCAAGCACTATCATCAGAGTAGAAGGAAATAAAGAAGAGATCGCCAAAGTCGTGGCCCACGCTGCTCATATACCAAATAAAATTAAGCAGCACGAGGACCGAGGCAGCAACCAACAGCCGATTCAGCATCAAAAGCTGGGTCACTTTCTTATGCAGGCAGCCAGGAAGAGAGAATATAAACTGATGAGAAACTATGAGATAAGGCCGGAGGATATACTGCCAGGTGTGCGCTGTCCAGGGTGTGGATACTTAGGGATGCGCAGGCTGTATGGCAAATGGCTGTGCCCGAAATGTAAAATGATAAGCAAAGAGGCGCATAAGCGTGCTATTTATGACTACTTGTTCCTCATCCAACCAACCATCAGCAATAGAGAATGTAGAAGACACCTTAATATTTCCTCTAAAAATATAGCCACTAAACTACTAAAAAAAGAATTAGTATATGATAAAACAAAAAGAAGTTGGAAAAACCGCTGAATAAGAGTTCCTAATATAGTGGGGAGTATTGGTATCTTGTGAGGTGGAGCTTCCTAGAGACGCACCGCCCAAGAAAAGAGACGCAGTTCCATTAGGAAGAGGCGCACCAACCAAGGAAAGAGACGCAGCACCATCAGGAAGAGACGCACTGCCCAAGAAAAGAGACGCAGCACCCCTCAGGAAGAGGAGCACCAATCAAGAAAAGAGGCGCAGCACCCCTCAGAAGAGGCGCACCAACCAAGGAAAGAGACGCAGCGTCCCTCAGAAGAGGCGCACCAACCAAGGAAAGAGGCGCAGCACCCCCGAGAAGAGGCGCACCAACCAAGGAAAGAGACGCAGCACCCCCCAGAATAGACGCGTCGATCAAGGAAAGAGACGCAGCACCATTAAGAAGAAGCGCACCACCGACCCACCAACCCCAACCAAAAAAAGAACTCCAGCCACGCTGGAGTTCCCATTAATCAAAATCTATATTAGTAAAAACGTTTGAATCCTTCAAAGTGCTTCTTCCAGTATGAGTTGCTTAAGCTTGTTTTGGTAACTCCAGTGGACGAGCCTGCATGGATGAATTCATTGTTTCCGGCATATATCCCCATGTGGGAGATGCCGGAGCGATAGGTACCTGAGAAGAATACAAGGTCGCCTACTTGTGGTTTGCTGACATAGTATGAGCGGTTATAGTAGCCGTCTGTTGAGAGGCGGCTGATGCTCATGCCTGCTTTTTTGTATGCATAGTAGATGAAACCACTGCAGTCGAAGCCGCTTGTAGTAGATCCGCCCCATACATATGGTACGCCGTATTGGCTTTTCGCTGTTGAGATAAGCTTGCTTACATTGTAGCTTACGTCAGCTGTTGGTTTTTCACTAGCTGAGCTATTGCTAGAACCGGAGCTAGAGGACCCAGTAGAGCCAATGTTCAACTTTTGTCCGATTAAGATTAAATCAGATTTCAAGTTGTTCCATTTTTTCAAGTTAGCTACAGTAGTACCGTTTTGTGAAGCGATACGTGATAGGGAATCGCCTGATTTAACGGTATAAACTTTTGCTGAACCAGTTGATGGAGAGCTGCTTCCGCCAGAGCTTGAACTGCTTCCGCTTGAACTAGATCCACTAGAACTTGAGCTAGATCCTCCATTTTTGCTAACAATGAATTTGTTACCTGGGAAGATGAGCGTTGAATTCAACCCATTCCAATCCATTAAATTCTTCAATGAAATGTTGTGTTTCGAGGCGATGCCACTCAATGTGTCGCCGCTTTTCACGGTGTATGTAGATTTAGTTGAAGTAGATGTATTAGTAGAATTTGAATTACTAGAATTAGAGTTAGAATTAGATGATTGCTTTTTCGATGTTTCGAGAACTTGGTTCGGGAAGATAATATCTCCTGAAAGTTTGTTGATTGATTTCAGATCTGAAACACTCGTGTTGTATTTCTGTGCGATGGTCCAAAGCGAGTCGCCACTCTTTACTTTATATGATGCTGCGTCTGCTTCTTCTGCACCGACAATGGCTGATGCTATAGCTGCACCGGCAGTAACCGACATGATCATTTTCTTATTGGCCAAAGTCGTTTCCCCCTGCATAAATTGTGTTTTCTTTCCAATATCTACTAGAAAGTACTTTTATTATATCTTTTCCGACAATAGATTCATAGACAACAAGCGGCTTTGTAATATAACTGTAATATAGAGCAGAAGCCCTACAAATTACCCCCAACTTAAAACACCCATTTAAAATATCCTACAAGTCTCCCATCTTTTTAAAAATGTTAAAATATATAAAAAAAGTAATCTTAAGATCTATCATTTATGATATAATTTGATATTGTAATGTCGAAATGTGTAAAAAACTATCACGATCTGAAGGAGATGGGGGTACTAACATGGAAGAAACTATTTCCCTGAAGGAGATATTCGGGGTAATCAAAAAACGTCTACTATTGATACTAGCCTTAGTTTTTGGGGCGGCTTTGATCGCTGCTGCAGTTAGTTATTTTGTCCTAACGCCAACCTATGAATCGAGCTCACAATTTATTGTAAACCAAGGACAGCAGGATCCAGAAGTCCAGTACAATGTCAATGATATAAGGGCCAATGTTGAAATCATAAATACATATAATGTTATTATAAAAAGCCCTGCTATTTTAGATGAGGTCGTAGAGGAATTAAATCTACCTTATAGCTCCTCAGCGCTAGGGGACAAGCTTCAAGTCTCTAATGCCGAAAACTCTCAGGTTGTTTCTGTAACGGCAACGGATGAAAATCCTGAACGTGCAGTGAACATCGCCAACGCAACAGTTTCCATCTTCAAAGAAAATATTACCGAATTTATGAATGTCGATAATGTAAGTATTTTGTCAGAAGCGGAGTTAAGTGAAAACCCTACACCTGTTGCACCAAACCCAGTATTAAATATTGCAATTGCAGTCGTACTAGGAGCAATGGTTGGTGTTGGTTTAGCCTTCCTACTTGAATACTTAGATAATACGGTTACGACAGAAGACGATCTAGAGAAGAAACATGGTCTGCCCGTACTTGGTGTGATCGCCCATATCGATAGTACAGACCTGCACGGGGAGAACTCCGCCTTCCAAGGGAATCGTATGCAAAGGAGTGGATTTGATGGCCCGCAGAAAAAGTCTAGCTAACAAAGCAAATAAAATGCGACACCTCGTTGCCAAACTGAATCCAAAGTCACCGATAACGGAACAGTATCGTACCATTCGTACCAACCTTCAATTTGCTTCCGTGGATGAGGAACTACGCTCGATGCTTGTTACCTCTTCAGGTCCAGGAGAAGGAAAGTCGATGACAACAGCTAATCTAGCAGTTGTCTATGCCCAGCAAGGGAAAAAAGTACTGTTAATTGATGCGGACATGAGGAAGCCAACGGTACATTATACGTTTCGTCTTGATAACTTACGAGGGCTAAGTAATATTCTCGTAGGAGAAACAACGCTGGAAGAAGCCGCGAATACGACAGATGTAGACAACCTTGATGTGATCTCCAGTGGGCCTGTCCCACCAAATCCAGCTGAATTGCTTGCTTCCAGAAAAATGGAGCTGTTCTTAATCGAAGCAAGGAAGACATATGACTTAATCATCTTTGATACACCACCAGTGCTTGCCGTTACAGATGCGCAAATCTTAGCTAACATTGTAGACGGGGCATTAATGGTCGTACGAAGTAAGCAAACAGAAAATGATGCAGTAGAAAGAGCGAAGGAAGCACTTGAGCCGGCAAGAGCGAAATTACTTGGTGCTGTGCTCAACGACCGCGAAAAGAAAGCATCTCATAACTATTATTATTACGGTACAAATTAATAACGAAAAGGAAAACCTGCTGGTAATTAGCAGGTTTTTTTACTTTTTTAGTAAATTATTCTAGTGAATTACTTAATTTTCTGATATACTAAATGAGCCATATGACCCAGATCATTAATAGTTAATTTTATTAAATTACTAAAAAATGCTAGTTAGGAATGTTTGTTATTACCTTTATAAGTCTGCTATAATCTGGTTTGATTCTTATGTTTTTCGGTAATTGTTAAAGAATACATTAGTAGGAAGTGAAGAGAATGATCGATATTCATAGTCATATCATTCCTGGTGTTGACGATGGAGCACAGACAGAGGCGGATAGTATTGCAATGGCGAAGGCTGCGGTTGACCAGGGAATTCATACGATCATTGCGACACCACACCATCGAAATGGAAAATATGATAACGATCGTGCGACGATTCATCGACATGTGGAAATATTAAGTGAGCTTTTTGTGAGGGAAGATATCCCGTTATCGGTACTGGCTGGACAAGAGGTACGTATTAACGGCGATATGATAGAGGAATTGAAAAACGAAACACTCTTGCCCCTTCACGATACCAAATATCTATTTGTCGAGTTTCCTTCTGGTAGTGTGCCACGTTATGCAGGTCAAATGCTGTATGACATTCAAGTTGCTGGGTACACCCCGGTTATTGTACATCCTGAGCGCAATGCAGAATTAATTCAAGAACCGAACAAGCTCTATGATTTCGTTCGTAAGGGAGCGCTTACGCAAGTCACAGCTGCAAGTGTAATAGGCAAGTTCGGTAAAAACATCCAGAAATTTTCACACCAGCTGATTGAGGCAAACTTGACACATTTTATTGCCACAGATGCGCATAATACTACGACACGTGGTTTTTGTCTGCAAGAGGCAATGCAGACAATCAAGCAACAGTACGGAAATGAGTACTATTATATGTTCATGGAAAACAGTCAATTGTTAGTGGATAATAGCAATGTAAATAAAATGGAGCCATTTAAAGTGAAAAAGAAGAAATTTCTCGGTCTTTTTTAATTTTGATGTGCGCTGAAAAAAGGGAGAGGAGAGTACGGTACAGTGCTCTCTTTTTTACACGTTAGGGAAGACTAAAATTCAGTTCCAAGTAAAAAACGCACACATTCGCTAAAGGGGAGCGGATGCGAGTGTTGCTAATAAAAGGGGATCCAATATAGATATAAAAGGGGCAGGATTCATGATTAAAGTTATGCTAGTAGAAGACCAGCGTTTATTCAGCGAAGGGGTAGAAGCATTAATATCAAACACAGATGATATCCAGGTTGTCGGGGTTGCTGCCAATGGGGAAGAAGCAATTAAAACATTCAAACAATGTCTCCCTGATGTCGTACTCATGGACATCCATATGCCCCATTTAGATGGGATTAAGGCTACGGTTAGAATCAAAGAGAACCATCCTGATACAAAGATCATCTTGCTAACGACTTATGCAGACGAAGATTTAATTATCACGGGTATCAATGCTGGTGCTGACGGGTTTCTTTTAAAAAGTCTTCGGGCAGCTAGTCTTATTCGCTGCATTCGTGATGTGTATGCTGATGAAATTGTACTCTCTGGTGCGGCGGCACGCATCCTGGCAGAGAAAATTCGCAATCAAACCTATAGTAAAAAACAAATCCTCGATCGTAAACTACAAAATCGCAACTACGTTCTATCTAAGAGAGAGCTAGATATTGCGTGCTTGCTAATGGACCACCATACAAACAAACAAATTGCTGAAAAACTGTACCTTAGTGAAGGCACAATAAAGAACTATATTAGTGAGCTTTATCACAAATTCAATATCCCCAATCGCAAAAACCTTATCAATTACTTAAATAAAGTATTAAACAAGAAGAATTAGGTGCTAATTGGAAGAACAGTGACTTTTATTTCCAAAAGTCACTTCAATTATGACCGGGTCTTTAGTATGATAAATTTTGTGGCCTATTTTGACAAGCCTTTTCTGTTTTTGGCTATACAATACAGTTGAGAGTGAAGGTATAGGAATGATTCATGTAGGATTGACAACCAAGACATCGAACTTAGTAGATATTGCAATACGGCTTGAGAAACAGTCAGATATTACCGTACACACAGATCCGGTCGAGGTATTGCGGACAAGCTGTTCGGTTATTTTTATTGACCTGCGCTCATTCCCCGTAGGCGAAACAATTGTGATTTTAAAAGAGTTGGCAAACCATAACGTGAAAACGATTGGGCTGGCGAGTGGGAAAGAAACACCTGACTTTTTGCTCAACCTTCTAGAGGAAGGGATGACGAGTATTCTAGTAGATTATTCCACTACGTGCTTAAAGCGGGCAATTTATGCAACGCAAAAGGATCATAGTATTCTATCGTCAGAACTGTTACAATTATTAAAAAAGAAAGTTGTCGAAAAGAGTCAGGCGGAGGAAGAAGCGTTCGCTCATAATCTATTACAAGCAGGAATTAATCTGACACCAAAAGAAATAGGAGTCGCCTATTACGTAGAAAAGGGATTGAAAAACCGTGATATCGCTTTTTTACTTGGCATGAAAGAAACCACGGTTAAAGTACATATTAGTCATATTTATACAAAACTCGCTATCAAACGCCGCAAAAATCTTGTCCAACATCTAAAAGAATTAAAATACAAAGAGAAAGGGGCATGTTCATGAGCTATCGTACGCGCTTAAGCTTACTCATCTTATTGGATTCCATTATTGTAAGTACCGCGATTTTCATTGCTTCTTGGGTTGTTTATCCATTTACTTCTGTTATTAACATGAATGCCATCATTATTAGCGCAATAGCCCTTTTATTATTCCATCATTTATTTGCCTTTATTTATAAGCTTTATAACAAAGTATGGTCCTATGCCAGTGTCGGCGAGCTAGTCGCCATTGTACAAGCTGTTACGTTTTCTGTATTAGCTGCCGGCATTGTTATGTATTTATTTAATGATTATGCCCTTTACCGCAGAGCATTGGTCGTTACCTGGATGCTCCATATTATTCTAATTGGGGGATCGCGCTTTGTATGGCGTATATTCCGTGATCGATACATAAAGCAGAACAGGAATCAAAAGCGAACCCTTATTGTCGGGGCCGGATCTGCCGGAGCCATGATCGCCCGTCAACTGAGAAACGAGCAGCAAAACACCGAATTATCACCAGTCGCTTTCGTGGATGACGATGTACATAAACAAAAGATGCAATTATTCAACTTACCAGTAGCTGGTGGCGTGCAAGATATTCCGACAGTTGTTGAAGAGCTCGATATTGAGCACATTGTCATTGCCATCCCCTCCTTACAAAATGGGGAACTGGAAAAGATCGTTGCTTTCTCGAATAAAACAAAAGCAAAAGTACAAATGATCCCGAAAATTGAGGATCTAATGACAGGCCGCGTATCCGTTAGCAACCTGAAAAATGTGGAAGTAGAAGATCTACTTGGCCGCGAGCCAGTGAAGCTCGACATTGACGCGATTTCAGAATATGTAACAGACAGCACGGTAATGGTAACCGGTGCTGGTGGTTCGATTGGTTCAGAAATCTGTCGTCAGATTATGAAGTTTACACCGAAGAAAATCGTCCTTGTCGGACACGGGGAATTCAGCATTTATACAATTGATATGGAATTAAAGCAGCAATACGGGGACGCAGATATTGAAATCGTTCCGGTTATTGCAGATGTCCAAGATAGGGAACGAATCTTTGAGGTAGTAAACACACATAGTCCAGCAATCATATACCATGCAGCAGCACATAAGCATGTACCACTTATGGAATATAATCCGCACGAAGCGGTGAAGAACAATATTATCGGAACGAAAAATGTCTCGGAAGCAGCAGATACATTCGGCATCAATACATTTGTACTCGTATCAACGGATAAAGCAGTTAACCCAACAAATGTTATGGGTGCAACCAAGCGTGTTGCCGAGATGGTCATTCAGGATCTAGCCAGTCGCAGTAAAACAAAGTTTGTGGCTGTACGCTTTGGTAATGTCCTCGGTAGTCGTGGTAGTGTTATCCCACTATTTAAAAAGCAAATTGAACAGGGTGGCCCTGTCACAGTAACCGATCCAGAAATGACGCGATACTTTATGACCATTCCAGAGGCTTCTAGACTAGTCGTGCAAGCTGGAACCCTTGCTAAAGGTGGCGAAATCTTCGTCCTTGATATGGGAGAGCCTGTTAAGATAGTAGATTTAGCGAGAAACCTTATTAAACTATCAGGCTATAGTGAAGAGGAGATTCCAATTCAATTCTCTGGTATACGGCCAGGGGAGAAGATGTTTGAGGAACTTCTTGGGGAAGACGAAGTACATCCTGGTGAAGTATACGAGAAGATTTATGTGGGACGTACTATGCAAGTTGATAAGCAACTCTTTTTAGATTTAATTGATAGCTTTGAAGGCTACGATAAAACTGAGCTGAAAGAGAAGCTCATGGCCATTGTGTTTATGGAGAAGACGTACATGAGTGTGAAAGGGAGTTAAGACGTTTGGTAGACTCCATGAATAATGAATTATAAACGCTAAATTACTTGGATGGGGGAAAGAGTAATGAAAACAGTAAAAAAGGCAATTATACCAGCAGCAGGGTTAGGAACACGGTTCTTGCCAGCTACAAAAGCGATGCCAAAAGAAATGCTTCCAATTGTAGACAAGCCGACAATTCAATATATTGTAGAAGAAGCAATTGAATCTGGTATTGAAGATATTATCATCGTTACTGGTAAAGGGAAGCGTGCTATTGAAGACCATTTTGACCATAACTTTGAATTAGAAGATAACTTAGTTAAAAAGGAGAAGTTTGCTCTCTTAGAAAAAGTAAATCATGCTTCTAGTGTTGATATTCATTATATCCGCCAAAAAGATCCGAAAGGTTTAGGTCATGCAGTATGGTGTGCTCGGAAATTTATTGGCAATGAGCCATTTGCTGTGTTATTAGGGGATGATATTGTTCGTGCTGAAACTCCTAGTCTAAAGCAATTAATTCAACAATACGAAGAAACACAGTCTTCTATTGTAGGAGTACAGCAAGTTCCAGATGATGAGACACATCGTTATGGGATAGTAGATCCAAGCACCATAGAAGGGCGACGTTATCAGGTGAATAACTTTGTTGAAAAGCCAAAGCAAGGGACTGCACCTTCTAATCTTGCCATTATGGGTCGTTATGTGTTCACACCTGAGATTTTTGATTTCCTAGACAAGCAACAAATTGGTGCAGGTGGGGAAATCCAATTAACTGACGCGATACAAATGCTAAACGAGCTACAAAATGTCTATGCTTATGACTTTGAAGGCATGCGTTATGATGTTGGGGAGAAGCTAGGTTTTGTAAAGACCAATATTGAGATGGCTTTGCAGAATGAGGAGATTAAAGATGAGTTACTAGCTTATTTAAAGGAGAAGGTAGGCCTTAAAACAAAAATGTAGTTCTCTTAAGAATGTTTATTACCCCTCCATACTTTGTGTAGTAAACATATGTTAAGATTTATTAATGATTAAATTGTGAAACAAGGCGGTAAAAAGTCGAGAGTTTACCATTCGATATGCTATAGGGCAATATAAAAGCAACTTATATTGAAAGCAAAGAAAGAAGCGCCTATATTGACTTAGTAGGTTAGAAGTTGATTGGAAAAAGTGATCCAGCTAAGTTCTAACCAACTAACCAAGTTAATCAATTAATTTAATAGAATCAAAAATCACAAGTGAGGTTTTTATATGTCATACTTAGTTGTTATTGCTCATCCAGATGATGAGGTGTTAGGTGCAGGGGCTACAATGTATAAACTTGCACAAGAAGGGCATTCAGTAAACGTTTGTATTCTATCAGGTGATGTAAACGCAAGGAATTACAGACCAAGCACTGAAGAATTAAATGAAGATGTTAATAAGTCAATGAACATTATTGGTGTTGATAAAGTTATTTCAGGGGACTTTCCTAATATTGAGTTTAACATGGTCCCCCATTTGAAATTGGTACAATTTATAGAGCAAGCAATAATAGAAACGGAAGCAGATGTTATATTTACTCATCATCCAGCAGACTTAAATAACGACCATTTGCATACATCAATGGCCTGTCAAGCTGCAGTAAGATTGTTCCAAAGAAGAAATGACGTGAAACCTCTTAAAGAATTACTTTTCATGGAGGTACCATCTTCCACAGAATGGGGCTTAAATAAATCTATGAATCAGTTTTCGCCTAATGCCTTTATTGAAGTTGGTGAAAAGAGTGTAGATAAAAAAATAGAAGCCCTTGCTCAATATAGGGGTGTTATGAGAAATTATCCTCACCCTCGAAGTGAAGAAGCGATAAAGGGGTTAGCAGCATACCGAGGTGGACAATCAGGAACGATTTATGCAGAGGCTTTTGAGAGTGTTTTTAGGCGTGGCTTCTAGAAATAGAAAGGGTGGGATACGTTGAAGAAAAGAATAGCATTTGCTACTTGTGTACAATTGGGATTGAGTTGTATAGAAGAGATTTATCGTATAGGTGGGAATCTGGATTTACTTATTACACTTAATGATGATAAGTCCAGAAATAAGTCTGGAAGAATATATTTAGATGATATCGCAAATGTACATAATGCACCTCTACTGAAAATTAATAATATTAACGATCAGGAAGTAATATCTGCACTAGAGGATTATGAAATTGACTGGTTATTTATAATTGGCTGGTCGCAAATTGCTAAAAAGGACGTACTTAATACACCTACCCATGGTTGTATTGGTATGCATCCTACCCTCCTACCGATTGGCAGAGGAAGAGCAGCAATACCATGGGCAATCATTAAGGGGCTTAAAAAAACAGGTGTTACTATGTTCAAGTTAGATGAGGGTGTAGACACTGGGGATATTATTGGACAAGAGACAATTGAACTTAACCATAACACGACGGCGAAAGTATTGTATGAAGATGTTAATAAAATGCATATTACACTAATCTCAAATTACTGGGATAAAATTGTTAATAATAAAGTTGAGCTAACTAAACAAGATGACTCAAAAGCTACTGAGTGGCCTGGTAGAAAACCTGAAGATGGGGAGATCCTAAGTAGTATGACGATGGAGGAAGCGGATAATTTAGTAAGAGCAGTTACACATCCTTATCCAGGAGCCTTCTACATTAATGAGAAAAATACTTTTAGGATATGGTCAGCAAAAACCCAAAAAAACGGTGGTACAATAAAACTCAACGATGGGTATTTAACTCCTATCGATTATGAGATTGAGGGATTGTCATGAAAGGGAAAAAAATTCAAAGGTTTATTAAACGTACAATAGATATTGTAGTCTCTTTAATTGTTATAGTTCCTTTTTTACCAATATGGATTATTGTCGCAATTCTAATTAAGGCTACTTCAAAAGGGCCGGTTTTATTTTTACAGGATCGTCCTGGCCTACATAAGCAAATTTTTAAAGTTTATAAATTTCGGACGATGAGACCTGGATCGGAAAAAATGATTAAAGGACAAGAAGTAATGCAAAATGATGCTCGAATTACTTCTATTGGTAAGTTACTTAGAAGAACTAAAGTAGATGAAATACCTCAATTAATAAATGTATTAAAGGGTGAAATGAGCCTGGTCGGTCCAAGACCTGAAAGAATTGCATCGCTCTCAGATTATGATGAAGAAATCTTAAAGAGACTTAATGTGAGGCCCGGTATGACAGGTTTAGCACAAGTTAGTGGTAATATTTACCTTGCACTTGATAATCGTTACAAGCTTGATGTGTATTATGTTGAGAACTTTAGTTTGTGGCTTGATTTAAAGATTTTCTTGAGGACCATTGGTGTTGTTTTACTAGGTGAAGACAAATATGTTGATAATAATTTAGTTGATATAAATTATCGAACTGAAGAGGTAGCTGCAATTAGAGAGGATTCTTTCAAATGAAAAGGGTGCTTATAACAGGAGTAAATAGTTACATAGGTACATCATTTGAAAAATGGGTCTCACAGTATAAAGATATGTATTCTATAGACTTTATTAGTTTAAAAAATGACGGCTGGAAAAAGGAGTCTTTCTCTGATTATGACGTAATTGTTCATGTTGCAGCAATTGTTCATGTTAAGGGAATTGATAAATCCAAGTATTTTGAAGTAAATAGAGATCTAACAGTTGAGTTAGCATTAAAGGCGAAAGAAGAAGGTGTGAAGCAATTCATATTTTTAAGTACCATGGGGGTTTATGGGACAGAGACGGGTTATATTAATAAAGATACTAAGCCAGTACCGAAAACCCCTTATGCCCAGTCAAAATATGAAGCTGAACAACTCCTTTTAGAAATTCAATCTAGTACTTTTTATGTAGCTGTTCTTAGACCCCCACTTGTATATGGGAAGGGGTGCCCTGGAAACTATACCAGGCTAGCAAATATGGCAATAAAGCTACCGGTTTTTCCTAATTTAGAAAATGAACGTAGCATGATATTCATTAATAATTTATCTGAGTTTATAAAGATTTTAACTGATAATAATCAATCTGGTATATATTTTCCACAAAATAAGGATTATGTGAATACCACTGAGTTAGTAAGACTTATTGCTAAAGCTCACCGCAGGGAAATTAAAACCTCAAAGGTTTTCAATTGGGCTGTTGCAGTAGGGATTAAAATGTCTGGGACATTAAGAAAAGTATTTGGGACATTTGTCTATGATAAAAAGATTTCACGCTTGCGGACGGGATTAATAAATGGAAAAGAAGTAGATTATGAAACTGTTTCATTTGAAGAATCCATTATATTAACAGAAAAGAATGTGGGTGATTAAAATTATGGAGGAAAAAAATAACAATAAAAACGTTTGGGTTTTTCACCATTATGCAACACCACCAACAATGAATGGTTTTACGAGGCCATATAATTTTGCAATAAATATGAACGATGAAAATGTTAAGACTACAGTTTTTGCAGCTTCTTATCTTCACTTTTCAGATGTTAACTTAATTAGTGATAAGAGGCTATACACGGTAGAAGATCATTCAGATGTTTCTTTTGTATTTGTAAACACACCTTCTTCAGCCAAAAGTACAATAGCTCGAATAAAAAATATGGCTACTTACTATAAAAAATTATTTAGTGTAGCTAAAAGAATTTCTGAAAAATATGGTAAACCTGACGTTATTATTGCTTCATCTCCTCATCCTTTAGCTATGGTTGCTGGAATAAAAATTGCAAAAAAACTAAACGTTCCTTGTATTTGTGAAATTCGAGATTTGTGGCCAGAGACCATATTCGCTTTCGGTAAAACTAAAGAGAATAGTATTCTAGGGAAGCTTCTAATAGCTGGAGAACATTGGATATACAAAAGAGCAGATGGATTGGTGTTTCTAAAAGAGGGAGATACAGACTATCTCAGAGATAGAAATTGGACTACAGAACAAGGTGGAGAGATCGACTTAAATAAGTGCCATTACATAAATAATGGTGTTGATATAGCTGCATTTAATAGCCAAATTGAAAAAAATATTTTACAAGATCAAGATTTACTTAGTGGGAAATTTAATGTTGTTTATACAGGTGCAATACGTCCTATTAATAATGTAGGAAATATACTAGATGCGGCTAGATTATTAAAAGGAAAAACTAACATACAATTTTTAATTTATGGAGATGGAAATCAATTAGATTCTTTGAAAAAACGTGTAAAAGAAGAGGGCTTAACGAATGTTAAGATGAAAGGGTATGTAGATAAGAAATATATTCCTTATGTTTTGAGCAATTCGTCAGTTAACATATTGAATTATTCCCAAACCAAATACAATTGGTCTAGGGGGAACAGTTCAAACAAGTTATTTGAATATATGGCATCTGGTAAGCCTATTATATCAACTGTTCAAATGGGTTATAGTCCGTTAGAGAAATATAATTGCGGGTTATCCTTAACAAGAGACACACCGGAGGATCTTGCAAACAATATTATGCAAATTTATAATCTGCCTAATGAAACTTATTACGAAATGAGTCAAAACGCTAAAATAGGGGCTAAGGAATTTGACTATAAAGTCTTAACCCAAAAATTGGAAACAGTTATGGAGAAGGTAATTTCATGAAAGAAGTAGTTAAATCATTATTAACAGAATATGGGTTAAAATGGACGATTAATCGCTCTTTATATTCAGCCAAGCTAAAAACAATGTCTGCTATCCCCGTTACAGAGAAATTTTATGAAAAAAATGTCAATATAAAAAGGGTAGATATATTTAATTTTGATGTTCCTACAATTAGAACCTTTTTAGGTGAGTTATCGGAAAAGGATAAAGTAGAAATAACTTCTATTGCTGATAAAGCGATTAATGGTATTTTTAATGGTTTTTCTTCAATTGAACTTGATTATGGTAAGCCTATTAACTGGCATTATAATCCGTTAACTGGATTTGAAAGTAAAAAGGATGTCAAATGGTTTGAAATACCGGATTTTGATAGTCAATTAGGTGATATTAAAGTTGTTTGGGAGGCATCTAGATTTACACATCTCTTTTATTTTGTTAGAGCATATCTGATAACTGAGAATATTAAATACTATGATGCATTCTCAAGTCAACTTAGGGACTGGTTAGAACAGAACCCTTACCCTTATGGAGCAAACTTTAAATGCGGACAAGAATGTACTCTTCGTATGATAAACGTATTAATCGCTTATTCCGTTTTTTCATCTTGCGGGGTTACTACTAGTGATGACCAAGTGAATGTAAAAACACTAGTAAAAGTATGTTATAAGAAGGTCTTGTCAAACTTTTTTTATGCCCATAAGTGTATTAAAAATAATCATACCTTTTCTGAAATATGTGGGTTAATTGTTGGTGCGTGGTGCTGTGATGACGAAGTTGAGGTGAAAAGAGCTTATAAACTACTTGATAAAGAAATTAAAAAACAATTTCTTCCAGATGGGGGTTTCACACAATATTCATTTAATTATCATAGATTCACCCTTCAAATAATTGAATGTGTATATAAACTTAGCGAAAAGACAAAGGTATTCATTACTGAAAAAGAAAGAATAAAAAATAGCGTACTTTTATTATATCAAGTTCAGGATGGTAAAGGAGACGTCCCAAACTATGGTTCAAATGATGGTGCTTTAATATTTCCCTTAACCTCTTGTAGCTATCGTGATTTTCGACCAGTGTTAAATACAGTGTATGCTTTAATTGAGGGAAAAAGACTCTATGAGTCTGGTGATTTTGACGAAGAACTACTGTGGTTTGGAAGTAGCATATGCTTACCAATTGAAAAGGTATTACGTAAAACTACTTTTTTTGAAAAATCCGGGTTTTATAAATTACAACATAATGGTGGCTTTTTGATGACTTGTCTACAAAACTTTAACTCCAGACCAGCTCACATGGATCAACTTCATATAGATTTATGGCATAAAGGGATAAATATCCTTTGTGACAGTGGCACCCATTCTTATGCAAGTGATCTTGGTAAGAAACTTACTTCTACCGCTGGTCATAATACTGTGAAAGTTTCTGGTATTGAGCAAATGAATAAAAGAGGTGCCTTTTTAGTCACGAACTGGACAAAACGTAAGGGTGTACAATTAGAAGATAAGAGTTTTAAAGGTACTATGGTTTCAAATAATGGATATGAGCATACTAGACATATTGAAAAGAACAACTTAAGTTATATCATTACTGATAAGGTTTTGGGTTTAGGGGAGTACGCAGACTTTTATTTTCATACGCCGTGTGAAGTTTTGGTGACTACAAGGGGATTTGAACTTTATCATGAAAATAAACTAATATGCAAAATAATAACGGATGGCCATGTAGAAGTAGGAAAGACATATAGGAGCTTGTATTACTTAAAAAAAGAAGAAATAAATTGCATAACTGTTAGAAGTGCAATAACCAAAAATAAATGCTGTATGAAATTTAGCCTTACGCTAATTAACTGAAAAGGTAAGTGCGAATAAAAGAAAGAAGGGAAGTTCTTTATGATTAATGTTATTGGACTAGGCTATATAGGATTACCAACTGCTCTTATGTTTGCTAAGAGTGGATTAAAAGTTGTAGGTACTGATTACAATACCGATTTAGTAGATTCTTTAAATGAGGGTAGACTTACATTTGAGGAAGAGGGATTAGAAGAACTATTTACTGATGCTCTTGCTAATGAAATTGAATTTGCTACTAAATACCAGGAGACACATACCTATATTATTTCAGTTCCAACTCCTTATATAAAGGATAGTAAGAAACTTGATCCAAAGTATGTTATTTCAGCAGTGAATAGTGTTCTAGATGTTTGTGAAAAGGGCGCAGCACTAATTGTGGAGTCAACTGTTTCACCTGGAACTATAGATAAATATGTGCGTCCTGAAATTGAAAAAAGAGGGTTTGTAATTGGGAAAGATGTGCATCTGTTACATGCCCCAGAAAGAATAATACCTGGAAACATGATTTATGAGCTTGAGTACAATTCAAGGACGATTGGAGCAGATAACTTAGAAATTGGTGAGAAAGTTAAAGGGCTATATTCAAATTTCTGCAAAGCGGAGATTGAAGTAACGGATATAAGGTCAGCTGAAATGTCTAAGGTAGTAGAGAATACATATCGTGATATTAATATTGCCTTCGCTAATGAGTTAGCTAAAATCTGCCATACAGATAATATGGACGTTTACGAGATTATAAGGATTGCAAATATGCACCCACGGGTTAATATTATGCAACCAGGACCTGGAGTTGGAGGGCATTGCATTTCCGTAGATCCATGGTTCTTAGTTGGAGATTACCCAGACTTAACAAACCTCATATTAACGGCTCGTAAAATTAATGATTCCATGCCAAGACATGTATTGGGAAGAATTAGAGATATAATGAGAGAGCATAGTATCAAAGACATATCTAAAGTTGGGTTGTACGGTTTATCGTATAAAGAAAATGTTGATGATACAAGAGAAAGTCCTACTCTTCAATTATTAGAAAGAATGGATGAGCATTTGGCCTTTGGAGTAAAAGTATTTGATCCTTTTGTTAAAGATAGAATAGTAGATCATCAATTTTTAAACTTTGAAGACTTTTTAAATGAGGTAGAAATCGTTGTTGTAATGGTTGGTCATGACCATCTAAAGAATAACATGGGTTTGTTACAAGATAAGTGGGTTTTAGATACTAAAAACATATGTACATTTGATGGAGCCTATAAATTATAGAAAAGTTGGTGTCTAAATTTGGTAAAGAAAATAATGGTGGTTTTTGGAACAAGACCTGAAGCAATAAAAATGTGTCCGTTAGTAAAAGAGCTAAAAACGAGAGAAAATTTGAAAACAATTGTTTGTGTATCAGGTCAACATAGAGAAATGCTAGACCAAGTTTTGAGTGCTTTTAATGTTGTGCCGGATATCGATCTTTCAATAATGAAATCAAAACAGACACTGTTTGATGTAACTATTAACATTTTAGAGAAAATGAAAAGCGCAATAGAAGATTCTAAACCAGATGTAGTTTTAGTTCATGGTGACACTTCAACTACATTTGTAACTGCTTTAGCTTGTTATTATTTACAAATACCAATCGGGCATGTAGAGGCTGGATTAAGAACTTATAACATATACTCTCCATACCCAGAGGAATTCAATCGTCAAGCTGTAGGGCTAGTAGCAAAGTATAACTTTGCACCCACAGAACAATCCAGAAAAAATCTATTAAAAGAAGGAAAAGAGTCTTCAAGTATTTATGTGACAGGAAATACAGCTATTGATGCACTTAAGACGACTGTGAGAGAGGATTATTCTCATAAATATTTAGATTGGGCATCTGATAGCAAATTAATTATGATTACAGCCCATCGAAGAGAAAATATTGGAGAACCAATGAGAAATATGTTTAGGGCTATAAAAAGAATTGTAGAAGAACAACAAGATATTAAGGTCATATATCCCATTCATATGAACCCAGTAGTAAGAGAAGCTGCTAATGAAGTTTTTGGTAACTGTGACAGGATAAGAATTATCGAGCCATTGGAAGTCCTGGATTTCCACAATTTCCTTTCAAGATCATATTTGATATTGACTGATAGTGGTGGTATTCAAGAAGAAGCACCAAGTTTAGGCAAGCCAGTTTTAGTTATGCGAGATACTACGGAGCGCCCAGAAGGTATAGCTGCTGGAACGTTAAAGCTGGTTGGGACTGAAGAAGAAATTATTTATTTAACAGTTAAAAAGTTGCTCGAAGATAAAACAGAATATGCAAAAATGAGTTATGCGAATAATCCTTATGGTGACGGATTAGCAAGTAAGAAAATAGCTGATATTTTAGTTAAGTAAGTGCTAAATACTTATTGTACACACTTTAGAGAATAACAATCAATAGCAATAGGTATGTCAATTACTTGCTATCTCAATTTTTATGTGAAAGTATAGAAATTAGTTAGGTATAACGGATAGAAGAGAGTGTTGAAATGAAATTTATTTATCTTGGGGGCTTTCCTCCTCCTTACGGCGGTGTGACAGTAAAAAATAAACTTCTTTTTAAGAAATTAAATAGTAATCTAGAAATTAAGAAGTCAGGTTTCTACAATCATCATAAAAATATAGTATATAGAGTTATTGCTCTATTATTAGAGTTGATTAATAAAAATAATAGTTTAGTTATTGGTGTAAGTAAGGGCTCTTTAAAAATATTAACGTATATTCTCTATTATCTTAATAAGAAAGTTATGAATAACTCTATTGTTATGGTAATGGGTGGAACTTTTCATCACATGGTCCTGAAAGATAAAAAGTTACAGAAATTTTTAAAGGAGTATAAAAAAATATATATTGAAACAGATGGAATGAAAAAAGCTCTTAATTCTGTTGGAATATCGAATGTAACAGTATTTCCAAATTGCAGGGAAAGAGCGGATATTAGTATTAACTTAAATGAAAATCCAAAAATTCGCTGTTTATTTTTCTCTCAAGTATCACTTGAAAAGGGTGTAGATAATGTCCTAGATATGGCGGGGATTTTAGATAATAAAGGTGTTGCATATTCAATAGATTTTTATGGAGAAATTGTGAGTGAATACAAGATGATTTTTGAGTCTACCATTGATTCTAATAGTAACATACACTATTGCGGAGTTTACAAATCATCGACTAACAACGATTTATATGAAAAGTTAAGTCACTATGATGTTCTTTTATTCCCAACTAGATGGAAAAATGAAGGTGTGCCAGGTGTGTTAGTAGAATCTAAAATTTCGGGCTTGCCTTCTATTGTAAGTGATTTAAACTTTAATTCTGAAATAATTGAAGATGAATCTACTGGGATTGTCTTAAAACAAAATACCCCTGAGGAGCTAGCAAATGTCATTGAACGATTATATTTAAATAGAGATTTGCTAGCTGAAATGAAACATAAAGCAAAAGCATCAAGTGAATATTTTATTATTGAAAACTATATAGAAGAAATTATTCAGTGTTTAACAAATAATGATCAATAACCTATTCCTTATCTATTGTGTGACACTTATAAAGCCAATTATATAGTCCTTTAATAGCTCACTAGCATTGAGGTTAGTCCACATACTTTATTTAGCTAACAACGGAGGGAATTATGGAAATATATTTATATAGTAATGATTTTTCCGAACAGTCTATCAGGCAAATGAAAACGATTATTTCATTTTTAGATTGCAAAAAAATATTTTTAAATGAACAATGGGGAAATTATCTCAACAATTCAACTGAGATTGATTATTTAGACTTCCAAAAATTTGTAGATAGAAAAGGAAGTAAAGTAATAATATACTTTAACATTATTGATGGATATAATCTGAAAAAATATAAAAGTTTCGATAACCTGCTTCTTGTTTTTAGACCCAGAGGGATTCTACCTGAAGAATCATATTATAAAAATAATAGTATATTAAAAAAAACTATATTAAATTTTATAGAATCTAAAGTAATCAAGTCTACAGACTACTTTATATTTCTCAACAATGAACAAAAGCAACATTTCCTATTAAAATACTCAAAACATGAACAAAAGATACTAAGGGCAAGGATCCTTCCAAATGTTAAATTGATGAATGAGGTATCCACTAACTCTAATTTAAATTATGCTTCTTCTAAAGTTAAACTACTTTATTCAGGTGGTTTTTCAAAATGGCAAAATATTAACCTGGTTTTTAAGGTTGTAAGTGATATAATCATACAGAGTGGAATTAAATGTGAATTTACAGTTCTAACATTTGAGGGAAATTTTGAAAGGGCGAAAGACTTAGCTAGAAAGTATAATATAACTGACCAGATGATCTTAAAGTATATATCCCCGAACAAATTAGACGATGAATTAAGAAATTATGATATAGGTATAATAATTCGAGACAATAATTTAGTCAATATAACAGCCTCACCGTTCAAAGTAATAGATTATATATCTAATGGACTAGGCATAATTCTAACTGATAATATAGCAGGAGAGGTAAGGAATATACTACCAGAAAATTTTTTGTTTCAGATAGGTTTAAGAGAAAAAGAGTTATTTTATTCTAACCAAGATCTTAACATGTTTGTCTCCAATATGGTAGGTGGAAAGAATAAAGAAGATATATTAAATAGTTATAAATTGTATGTATCAAGTATAAGTAAAATTGATTGCGAAAAGGATTTTGTAACTAAAGTTGGTGAAAAATGGTTGGATTAGCTATAGTTATTCATTTATTTATAATAGTATTAGGAATTAGTTTTGTAATTTATGATTATAAACGTAGACATAACAATAAACTAAGTGTCTTTATGGGAACTAACCTTGTGTTTACTTTCATATACGGGCTAATTCCAGCAATTTTAATACTAAATGATTTTTTTGTAGGAAAAACAGACTTTTACTTAATATACACAATAGATAAAGAAAATGAACCATATCTCTACATAAGTATTGTTATTTTAATCGGTTATATTTGTATGCTTCTTGGATATTTTTTATCAAATCCTTATAAAAGATACAAACAGAAGTTCTACATTCCCCGAAGATACTTAAAGTATGTTGCATTTTCTTTACTTTTAGTTTCTTCTTTTTGTGTTTTTTATTTCTTTGTAAGTATGGGAGGATTTATTAATTCTTTTAAATATATTGAAGCTATAAGAGCTGGTAATATTAACATACCTGGACCTATATTTTTATTATTACCTGTATCAATTGTTTCCTTTTTAATATATTTGTCTTTTCAGTTGGATAAGGTAAATATATTTTCAATAAACTTCCTATTTTTATTAATATCTTTAATTAATTCAATCTATTATTTATTAATTTTTGGAGGAAGGTTGCCAATTGCCTTATTTATACTAATAATACCTATGTATATCATGGAAAGGAAAGGGAAATGGGGTTTTAAGAACCTATTTCTCATTTTCATTGTTGGTGTTTTATCTTTAAATTATTTAGATAGCCTGTTTAAATTACTATCGCAATCATCAGATGACATTGCAGTAAAAAGTGTTTTAGATAATATCCCTAGACTAATTGCACAATTTAGTTTTCCTTATATTAATACTCTGCATGTGCATGATTTTACCTATAGTAATATAGAGTTCAGATATTTTATTGATTTGATTAGTTGGATTATAAACTATTTACCCTCTAATATAGCTAGTGTTATAGGATTAGATCAAATAACACCATCTTATACTTTAAATACTGAAAACCACCTTATGTTTGACCCTTCTAATAAAACTGCGGGAGGGGTTCCGACCGATATAGTAACCTTTGGTTATTATCAATTTTCCATAGTAGGGGTAATTATAATAACTTTTCTATTCGGTCTACTCGTGTCATGGTTTGATAGGTTTTTCAATAATTCACATCAGTCTACTTTCATAACTTTAGCTAAAATTAGGTTGTTCCAAGTTATTTCGTTTTACCCGATGTATGCTGATATTGAAGCTTTTATGAGAAGGCGGATTGATGTAGTACTAATTATAGTTTTATTGGTTCTCTTTTCAAAGAAACACGGAGAGGATAGTTCTCAAGATTAAAAAATTTTGAACAAAATACTAGTAATTACTTTTGAATAAATATTTGATTATATCAATTATAAGAATAGAAAAGAGATAATCAGGATGAATAACAAATTAGCAAGGCTATTTAATAAATCGTTTGTCCGAAATATTATTATAATGTCTACAGGAACTATTGCAGCCCAAGCGATTTCACTCTTGTTAACTCCAATAATAACTCGAATATACGGACCAGAATCCTATGGATTAATGGGAGTATTTATAGCTATTATGGGGGTTGTCACTCCCATTGCAGCTCTAACTTATCCGATAGCTATAGTACTGCCAAAGAAAAATAAGGAAGCACAATCTTTAGCTCAGCTTTCAATATACATTTCTATAGGGCTTGCAATATTGGTATTATTGATTTTATGTTTTTTTAAACAATTTATCGTCCGGTTATTTAATATAGAGGAAATTTCTCCGTATTTATTTTTAATACCGGTAGTTATACTTTGCGCAGGTTTTTTCCAAGTAATGGAACAGTGGCTTATTAGAACAAAACAGTTTGGAATATCAGCAAAAGTTGCTTTTTCGCAGTCTTTACTTGTTAATGGGGCAAAAACAGGACTTGGGTACTTGCATCCTTTTGCAACTACATTAATTATACTGTCATCTATAAATGAAGGTATTAGAGCTATAATGATGCTGGTTTTTTCCAAAAAGACTGGGAAACCACTTCCGTTTCAATTTACTAAACTTTTGTCTTTAAAAACAACAGCTAAAAAATATGAAGATTTTCCCTTGTTTAGAGCTCCCCAAGTATTATTAAATGCTTTCTCTGATAATATGCCTGTTCTATTGTTATCAGTCTTTTTTGGCCCTGCATCTGCAGGGTTTTATACCTTATGTAGAAGCGTATTAAAAGTCCCATCAAACCTCATTGGTAAATCAATTGGCGACGTATTTTATCCTCGTATATCTGAAGCGAAAAATAACGGGGAAAACCTTACTAAACTGATTAGAAAAGCAATTTTACTTCTTGGTGCAGTAGGGATAATACCATTTGGCGTTATTGTAGCTTTTGGACCATGGTTATTTACTTTTATATTTGGAGCAGGATGGGAAGTAGCAGGAGAGTATGCCAGATGGATATCACTGTGGATGTTTTTTAATTTTACTTACCAGCCATGTATTCGTGCATTACCAGTTTTGTCAGCACAGGGCTTTCATCTTATATTCACTGTGTTAACTTTGTTAGTTCAAACATCTAATATAATAATAGGATATTATATCTTCTCTAGCGACTTAGTAATAATAGCTTTATTCGGTTCTTCTGGTGCTATCCTTTGTATAGTGTTAATTTTAATCACGCTAAGAATCAGCAAAAAAGTTGGGTGTAGCTAAACTTATCTCAAAATTTGAAGCTTATAAAAGATTTTTATTAGCTATGGTTAACTAATATATCATTTGGTGATTTGCTCCTCTAAACATTGAATGAACTTATTGCAATGTCAATTTATTAAAAAGGAAGTAGAATTTACGACTTTTTCGTAAAGTTGTTCTCTGGAATGATAAATGTATAGAAAGAATGGTGAAATTACGTATGGCAATTATGATATCTGGTGGAGCAGGCTATATTGGCTCCCACACAGTTAGATATTTCTTAGACAAGAATGAAGATGTTATTGTTGTTGATAACTTACAAACAGGTCATAGACAATCACTTGCTATAGAACATCTTTATCAAATTGATCTTAGAGATAAAAAAGAATTAGACAAAATCTTTAGGGTTCATAATGTTGAAGCGGTAATTCACTTCGCTGCTAATTCCTTAGTTAGCGAGAGTATGGAAAAACCATTTGAATACTATCATAACAATGTATATGGATTGATGTGCTTACTAGATGTAATGAAAGATAATGATGTAAAGAAAATTGTCTTTTCTTCAACGGCAGCTACCTATGGGGAGCCTAAGAACATTCCTATTATAGAAGAGGATGATACAAACCCAACGAACACTTATGGTGAGACAAAATTAGCAATGGAAAAAATGATGAAATGGTTTGATCAAGGTTATGATATTAAATACGTGTCATTAAGATACTTTAACGCTGCAGGAGCACATGAAAGTGGAAATATTGGTGAAGAACATGATCCAGAAACCCATCTTATTCCTTTGATTTTACAAGTACCACTCGGTCAAAGAGAAAAGATTTTCATGTTTGGAGACGATTATTCTACAGAAGATGGGACATGTGTAAGAGACTATATTCATGTAATGGATCTAGCCTCTGCACATTATTTAGCATTAGAATATTTAAGGGGCAATAATCCGAGTGAAGTTTTTAATCTGGGAAACGGAAATGGATATTCTGTTAAACAGGTAATTGATGTAGCAAGACAAGTAACAAATAACCCCATTCCAGCAGAAGTAAAAGAGAGAAGAGCAGGAGATCCCGCTATTTTAATTGCCTCCTCAGAAAAGGCAAAAGATATGCTAGGGTGGGAACCACAATTTAATTCTTTAGAAAAGATTATTAATGACGCTTGGAGATGGCATAAAAATAATCCAGAAGGCTATAGTTAAAATTTGTTTTCATGTGAGTTAACTATACTCTCTTAAGTTTACCAAAAAGTTAATGATCTCTTATTAATTTATTGCTATGCTAAATAGTAACATTTTGAAAGGAATGCTAAGACCTTAATGTTGAAATTAAAATCCTATAGAATGACTATGGACTTTTATAAATATTTATTCATGTTAAACCAGAGTAAGGGAATAGGGTTAATTATTAACTTGTTTATTTTCTTAGTTTCCCTCATTACATTGGTGTATAATAATCGCAACTTTGTTAATGCAATGAATGATTTTAATCTCATCATGTTGTTTTTAGTTGGGTACTCCTTATTTAATGCTACTTGGAGTATGATAGAGAAATATAAAGAAATACAAGAATTTATTGGCAAAAACAAACTAATAGAAATGACTACAAAAACTAACTTAGTAAAAGATGAGTTTGTTTTTCAATTAGATAAAATTAATAGTGAAAAAAGAGGAAACTGGTTATTCGAAAATTTTAGTCCTGATAGTACTTCAGAAAATAGAGTTGTACGATCAGAGGACTTAAATAACTATCTTTGGGATTATGACTTTGAACTTAAGAAGGATGATGGGACAAGAGAAAAGAAGATTAAAAAGTTCATAATTAAAAATAGAGAGATTATAACTCCTTTTTTTCAATACAAATATTATAATTCAAAAAGAAAAAACCAAAATTTTTTTAACGAAACAAAGCTTTGTATGTCTAGTGATATCAATCCCAAAAGAAGTTATGTTAGTTGTCATAAAAGTAACTACTATAACTCTTTCCTGACTAACGAGATCTCTACTTCTGTATTAAAAAGGATAGAGGATGCCACGATAATCTACGACGCCTCGAATTTTTATCCATGTGAGTATAACAGAGCAGAGGATAAATATTATTTACAGTCGATAGATAAATCCGAAATGAACAATCATATAGGCGCTTCAACGCTTGCAGTTACAGATGACAACTATCTTGTAATACGAAAGCAAGGTGCAGGTACACAACAAAATATTAACAAGTACGTTCCAACCGGGAGTGGATCTTGTAATTGGTCAGATATTAAGGAAGGTTCATTCCGTTCGACAATTGAGTACTCAATGAAGCGAGAGTTATGGGAAGAGAATGGTGGCAGGAACCATAAATCTGGTATTGATGAATTTGCAGAAACTAAACTCTTAGGTTATTTTCGGTGGTTGAAGAGAGGCGGTAAACCAGAGTTTGTAGGTATTAGTAAACTAAATTGCTCACTGGATCAATTGACTCCAGATCATAATGAATTAATTGATATGAACAGTAAAGCAGATACAGACACCTTTTATCTGGAGTCAGTGGATGATTTGCCTAAAGTAATAAAAGAAATAAAACAAATTGGTAACACATCACTTCCGCTTCTAATGAGCCTTGATGCTCTTAAACAGTTTTATCAACATAGAAGAGATGAGCTTGATCAATTGTTAAAACTTGGCTAAGTGTAAATTATTAAAACTTAGTTTGATTACTGAGAATTGAATAAATGGGTGGAGCTAACAAAAAAGTACCTTTTGAGGAAACTGATTTTGTAGACAACCCAGTATCTCTGTATGCATCTACAAAGAAATCAAATGAGCTTATGGCACATACATATAGCCATCTGTATAATATCCCAGCAACAGGGCTACGCTTCTTTACAGTTTATGGCCCAATGGGTAGACCAGATATGGCATATTTCGGTTTTGCAGATAAATACTTTGCTGGTGAGCCAATCAAGATTTTCAATAACGGCGACTTTGAGAACGATCTATACCGCGATTTCACCTACATTGATGATATTGTAGAAGGTATTGAAAGATTGCTCAGCAACGCTCCAGAAGGCGATGTACAGCATAAAATATTCAATATCGGAAATAACAGTCCAGAGAAGCTTATGACCTTTATTACCACGTTAGAGAAATGCTTAGGTAATGCTTTAGGTAAAGAAGTAGAGTAAAAAAAAGTATTTGAACCAATTAAGCCTGGCGATGTACCAGCAACCTATGCATCTACTGAACAATAGCAGAAGGCAGTAGGATTTAAACCTGAGACAACAATTGAAGAAGGTCTGCAGCAGTTTGCGGACTGGTATGTGGATTATTATGGAGTGAAGTAAAGTTCTGAAAACAGTGGCTGTCGAGTATGACTCGGCAGCCATTTTAATAACATTAGGGGAGTAGTTTGTGATGGAAGGTTTCTTTGAGGGGTTTAAAATGGGGTGGGAATTACTTTGGACTCTCATAAATTCGCATCCTGCAGTACCTTTTATTTTAGTCGGTAGCTTCTTGATAGTGATTGGTTCTACCATCGCTGGAATAATAGTAAACACAATTCGAGAAAACAAGCTAAGAAAATCTGGCATGCTAGAAGTTGATAAAATGTCAGGAAGAATGTTTGAGGAATATTTACACGCCTTGTTCAAAGGAAAAGGTTATAACGTAAAAATCACACCAGCAAGTGGCGACTATGGGGCAGATCTCCTTTTAACTGGTAAAGGAAAGAAAATTGCGGTACAAGCAAAACGATATAAGAAAAACGTAGGCGTGAAAGCTGTACAAGAAGTCGTGTCAGCTAGAAGCTATTATAGCGTGGATGAATGCTGGGTAGTGACCAATAGCTTTTTTACCGACCAGGCTAAAAAGTTAGCGCGTTCCAATCAGGTTCGGTTGGTTGATCGGAAAGAATTGATGGGATGGATGTTGGAGGAGGTTAAAGGGGCTAGTTAATAAGAAGCTCTTAACATAGACTTATAAACGCAAGCGTCAAATACTACAATTATATACAAACGGAGTAAGGGAATCATGCCATGTTGTTGAAACAATAAAGGGGTATTTGGCAAATGGGAATTATATACCACACACGCCCCAGAAGGCGATGTGCAATATAAAGTATTCGATAAAGGTAACAACAGTAAAGAGAAACTCATGACCTTTATTACTACAATAGAGAGATGTTTGGGGAGGGAATGCTCTAGGCAAAGAAGTAGACTTCGAGAAAGTATTTGAACCTATTATACTTGGAGATGTCCTAGTAACCTATGTATCAACAGAGCAATTTCAGGAAGCTGTTGGTTTTAAACCTGAGACAACAATTGAAGAAGGTCTGCAGCAGTTCGCGGAATGGTATGTGGTTTATTATGGAGTGATGTAGAGGGAACCTGAAAAATTTTGGCTGTCAAGAGAACTTGGCAGTTATTTTAAAATAGAGAAAAGTTGGAAGTATAGAACATGATAGAAAATTCTAGGCATTAGTTAAGAATATGTATATCATAGAACCAAGGGTTAATCTATAACAAAATTTTTTCTTAAAGAGACAAAATAGTATGAAGTGAGGAGTTAATATAGTAGGCAAGCTTTACCTTCTAGAGAGTATCAAGAGTTATTAGGAAGTGCAATGTGTGTTTTCAACTCCAATAATGCGTTTATTATTGAGAATATACTTGCTCACAGTGAGAGTGATGAATATAGTTGGAGTCAATTAATTGATGGCACATCAGGTGAACTTGCTCAACCAATTAAGGAAAATATAACTAAATTTTCGGATACAAGAATTGCTTCTCTTTTTAATGAAATTGTTCAAATGAGAAATAGGATTATACATAGTTTCCAAGTTACTCATAATAACATTCAAATTTTAGCTACCAAGAAGAAAAATGGAGAGCAGTTTATTATTACTGAAAAATATTTACTCGAATTCATTCAAAAGAACCAAGAGTTAAGTAGTTGCCTACACAAGTTTAGGGGATATTAATTTTTTTACGATATTAGAATAACATTAGACTAAGAGTTGGGAGATGATGAATATTGAAAAGTGTTCAAGCGTTTGGTGTTTTTCTAAAGAAAGATGGGATTATCTTTAGGAAGTCAGCATATTTACAATGGGGTACTAGTAAAAAGTCGATTGGGAGCTTTCTGTTATTAAATCCGGGTAGAGCTAAGCCTTAAGAACTTGATATTTTGAAAGAGGGGGTCATTGAACAACATAGAGTAGACATTGACCCTACTATGAGGCAAATGGTCCAATTGGTTGAAAAAATTTATAATACAAATCAATTAAACGGGAGGGTTCAAATCTACAATTTATTTTCCTTGAGGGACCCCAAAAATGTAGATGCAATATTGAACTTTGAAGAATTAGCAGAGAAGAATGTAATTGATCCGATGGAGGTTGTACCTTCTGCAGAAGAGCTACAAGGACATCCATGGATTTGTCTTGGCTGGGGGATAAATAGTGAAAAGCGATACAAACATTTACAGTAAATCAAATCCTTATGGAATAGAAGAATACAGGAATCAGGAATCTCATTTTTTGGGAAGCTACATAAAAACAAGTTAGACTATTATCATTTACGTCCGCACCTACTTATTGACCAAAAAATATTATTAAATGAATTAAAAGATATTTATCAAGCGAAAGTTAATATACCATCATGATTTGTAAAGGAGAAATCCTATGACATCTGAATTAATTATGACTTATAGTGGCAACTGTGTTATTTGTGATAAAGAGATTTCTACTGATAAGTATATGTGTGATAAATGTCAGGAGTATGTGTTTGCTTATTCAGTAGTTGGGAATAAACCTTACGTTAATGAACAGATTGGTTGTCCTCAATGTAGTGAAGAAACTGATTCCGAACTTTGGGATAGTCATACTGTAAATAATTGGGCTACGGATGAAATACAGCTCTATCCCTGGATAATTATTAAGAAAGAGATACATGAGAAAATGGGGTTGAGATATCGCTGTCCATCTTGTAATCAGGTTATTCCTGGAGCAAGATTAATTAGATACTAATTTTAAATAAGCGGGGCGATTTGTATGTGGTTACTTAGTGAATTATTTTTTCAAATTGGCAATTCAAAAATACAAAGACAAGAAAATGCAGTAGAACTTGATACAACTAATGGTGAGTGGGTGTACAATGAGACCATAAGAGATTATGATTTCATTGAAAAGCCAATATCAGAAATGCCGAAATGGGTAAGTGTTGTCAGTTTTGATGAGGAGTATATCATTATCATTGACGATGAACCTTTTGAGGAAGTAGAGCCAATAGTTACGATTAATTGTGCAGATTTGGCAGAAGTAAGAACAGTTATTAAAGTACTTAAAGCAGTTTATAGCTCTAAAGGCAATGTCCATATAGAAATTCTTTTATCCGATTATGCTATAGACTAAGTAAAATATCTCCTTTCCACCTTTGTCAATCTTGTGAACTTCATAAATATATATTGTGAAATACTGAACAATGTATTATAATAAACACATAATCACATGGAGCTAGTATTCAGTAACATGTGAAATGCTGAACAAACTAACTAACAAATGGGAGTGTTGAATAATGAGAGTAGCAGTTATTGGGTGTACACACGCAGGAACAGCAGCGATTAATAATATGTTAAATCTTTACCCTAACGCACAGATCGATGTTTTTGAAAAGAACGATAATGTTTCCTTCCTATCTTGTGGAATTGCGCTTTATGTAGGCGGAGTGGTAGAAGATCCGAATGGACTGTTTTATGCTTCCGTAGAACAATTTGAGAAACAAGGTGTACAGATGCATATGAATCATGAAGTGACCTCCTGCAATATGAATCTTAAACAATTACAAGCAAAAGATATGAAAACACAGGCCATAAAAGACTATAGCTATGATAAGTTGATCATTACATCTGGCTCTTGGCCCGTAACACCACCAATTCCTGGTTCTGATTTAGATAACGTATTGTTATGTAAGAACTTTTACCATGCCAAGGAGATCATTAAACGTTCAGAACCAGTCGAGAATGTGGTAGTTGTCGGAGCGGGCTATATTGGGATTGAGCTTGCGGAAGCCTTTGAGGAAAATGGCAAAAACGTGACCTTAATTGATAGTGAAGAACGCATTTTAAATCGTTATTTAGATGCGGAATTTACAGCTCCAGTAGAAGAGACATTTGAACAACGTGGCATTGAATTAGCCCTTGGCCAAACCGTTGCAAAATTCGAAGGAGCCAATGGAGTAGAAAAGGTCATTACGGATAAAGGGGAATATAACGCAGACCTTGTTGTGATGTGTATTGGATTTAGACCAAATACAGAGCTAGTTAAAGGGCAAGTGGATATGTTAGGCAATGGTGCCATTATCGTGGATGAATATATGCAAACAAGTAGGGAAGATGTGTATGCAGCGGGGGATTGCTGTGCGGTATATAATAATGCTTCCCAACAACCGACTTATATCCCATTGGCAACCAACGCGGTTAGAATGGGAACGCTTGTGGCGCATAACCTCGTAAACCCTGTGTTACCTCACCCTGGAACACAAGGAACGTCAGGGTTAAAGATCTACAACCATAACATCGCCTCAACTGGTTTAACGGAAACAAGTGCAAAAATAGCAGGATTATCTGTAGGGAGTGCGTTGATCACAGATAATTATCGTCCGGAATTTATGCCAGAAAACGCGGTTATCCAATTGAAGCTTGTCTATGAATTAGAAACACATCGTATTGTTGGTGCGCAAGTCATTTCTGATGCTGACTTTACACAGGCAATCAATACAATAAGCGTTGGGATCTCCAACAATATGACGATTGAGCAATTAGCTTTAACAGATTTCTTTTTCCAACCACATTACAACAAACCAGTCAATTACCTGAATCAAGTCGCAATGGAAGCAATGGCGAAGGAAGCGAAGAGAGGGAAAGAGTTAGAAGCAGTGGTTTAGAGAAGACTTATTGATAGGATAAAACAACAGCTATTGGATTCCAATAGCTGTTTTCATGTAGTCAACTAAGCCCAAATAAATTCTAAAAGATGCCAATGACAGTATTCGAAGCATTATGTAGAAGATTCATAAAATATTAAAGACAGCCTATACATGGTACATGTGCGGCTAATAGACTGAACCCCACAAGGCGGCACAAGGAAATATAATCCCTCACATACCTGCTAGAGTGCATGAGGGAGTTTTTTAATGGCTAAAAATGTTATGACCTTTCTCTGTAAATGGGTACGGTCCCTAACGCGTTTTGATTTGACCATACAGCAATCTCACGTTAACCTTTAATAAAGCATAACGTCTAAACGAAATAGGGGGAGGGGTAATTTGAGTAAAAGATGGAAGTCATTTCTTGGTGGAATTGTGGGTGTCGTCATAGGTCCTATGATTGCGAGTCTGATTCGAGATGGACAAATAGATTGGAGGCCAATCTGGTTTTTTACTCCGTTTGTTTTCTTACTATTGCTTTTTAACTTGGGTTTTAATTTATATAAGAAGAGGGATTAGCACAATTAGCACTTTAGCCAGAATGGTTTTAGCCAACCGTATTGAAGTACTTCATCTCATATATTGACCACAGACCTTGGTACAAACCAATTATGTTTCTTTTTTAAATTAGCATTGGGAACCGTGAATTTTCCATCTCGAATGAAGGGGAGGAAAGGCATGTTTTCATATTCTCTATCCGAATGGCCTCCTCAACTCCCTCCAGTACATAGAATTCTTTGGATCTTTCAATTTCTTTTATTAGTTCATCTCTAGCTTCTATTATCTCTCCTTTAGTCAGAATAAAGCCATGGTTATCTCGAAATGCGATTACCTCCTTCTCAACACCCTGATCTTCAATTATTACAGGTGTTGGGAGAATAACTTGATACAAGGGTCTTTTTTTCTTTCTAATTGGCATGGATAGTCCTCCTTTATAATCTACTTATTTACTGTGGAAGTTTGCGCTATTCTTCCTTCAGTCTTTCTTCAAAATGTAGTTTTCTCAATTTCTTTCTTGCATCTTTGCCCCAACTCTTCACAGCTTCAACGCTCGTATTTTCCTGTACAGCAATTTCCTTCATGGGCATACCTAATAAAATGGCATGATAAAACCATTTCCATTGTTTTTCGGTAAGGAGGGATTTTATTTCCTTGAGTAGTTGTGGGAGTTCGTTATATGTTACGGGAGGAGATGCTTGGGGTAATAAGGGAGCTTGGCTATCGAGATAGTTTTGTTGCTTGAGGGAGTCGTTCGTTTCCTTTCGAAGCAAGTCGATGAGTTTATGGCGGATAGTGTAATTGAAGTAAGTAGCCATGGGGCCTTTGTCGGGGTTGTACTTCTCATAGGCCTGCCACATGGCGATCAGCCCTTCCTGGTAGTATTCCTTATGGGGGTCTTGGAGATTAAGCTTGTGGATGTGGTAATGAATGCGTCGCTTGTTCTGCTCGTAAATTTCTTCAAAGCTGTAGGGTTTTGACATGAAATGCCTCCTTTAGTGGATTGGAGAGGGGAGATGCCATTTCTGTCTTGGTGAAGAGGGGGAGAACGGGGATGCTAGTCTTCTTTCTTTGCTGCTTGTTGTACCTGCCAATAGAAGTAGTGGGAGAGGTCGTGAAGTTCCTTTTCCCCTAGTCTGGTCCAACTGTTCACATCTAATAGAAACGGCTGCTTATATCCTGCGTCTTCTAATAGATTAAGAACGTCATTTATTTTGCGGTAGTTCTTTAAATAAACTGGTTCTTCTCCTCGTAACAGGGAATCAATCGGCACCTGAAAAAGATCGGCTATCTGGATGAGCGCTTCATAGCTTGGCCTGCGTTCTTCTCTTTCATATTTTCCAAATGCATTTTGGGAATATCCCAATTTGAAGCTTATTTCCTGCTGTGTATAGCCAGCCTTTTCGCGAAGATTTTCTAATCGTAAACCGAACCCTTCCACTATGAACACCTCTCTATCGCCTAAAAAATACCACAAATAATTCTGACAAAAGGAAAAACACCCAATTCGGGTGTTTTTAGTTGGTTGTGGTGGGTGTTTTGTTCGTAATAAAGTTAAAAACATGGGATTAGAGGCAAACGAATAATGAAAGACGTGCTTTCGAACTTAGTGAATCTAGTGTGTGTGATGATTGGTATTTGATTAAAGGGTGGAATGATTTCTCTTTCTTGAAGAAACTATGTTATTTTTATCCCGATGCAACCGTCCGTAAGACTCCTACTTCAAACATGAAGTAAAACCGTGATGTTTAAGTTGGAGTAAATGGACGCTAACACCCCGATTCGTTTAACTAACAATCAGTGGGGTAAGAACGAAAACCCCCACTGATTGAAGTTTCACTTTATGATGCTGCATCCTTTAATGAAGTCGTTGCAAAATGTTTCATTAATAGAGTAGAAGCTGGTTTATTAATTTTTTTAGTGTAACTATGTTACACTATCGACTGTATTGTACTCTATAGAGTGTAATACTAATTCATTTATCAATCGTTATCTCATATTAGTTAAGGAGATTTTTCTATGAGTATTAAAGGGGTAGTTCTAGTATTAATTGGAGCTGCAAGTTTTGGGTTTACGCCTGTTTTTGTGAAAACAGGATTTGCCAACGGGTATTCACTAGGACAACTAAATCTTGTGCAGATGTTTATCGCTTTATTGCTTCTGTGGAGTGTGACGTTAGTAAAAAGAATGAAGGTATCACGTATATCAAAGCGGGATATTTTAAAGGTTCTTGCTACAGGCACAACAGTTGGGTTGACGAGTATATTTTATTATGGGGCTTTACAGTACTTAACAGCATCTATTGCCATCATCCTTTTATTTCAATTCGTATGGATTGGCATGATCTATGAGCGAATTTTTAATGGAACAAAACCAACTAAAATGAATTACATGTCGTTATTGGTCACGTTGTTAGGCGTCTTCTTTGCTTCTGATATTATAGGAGGAGAATTGATAGACATATCTACAACAGGATTAATTTTAGGGTTATTATCAGGGGTTGCCTATGCAGGCTTTATTTTTTTTAGTGGGCAAGTAGCTGTGGAACAACCCCCTTTGATCAAAAGTACGTGGATGGTGACCGGATCATTCATTCTTGTTTGTGTCGTATTTTTTCAAGATATTCCTTCAGTTGATCCTCTTGATAGTCGCTTATGGTTAATTGGTGCAGGAGTTGCTTTAGTCGGTTCCGTCATACCATCTTCCTTCTTTGCAGGAGGCGCTCCGCTTATTTCTGGTAGACTTGCAAGTATTTTAAGCTCTATAGAATTACCTGTTGCTATTGTTTCAGCGATGATTATTCTTTCCGAATCTGTCAGCTTCATACAATGGGTTGGCGTTTTATTGATTATTGCAGCCATTTTTATTAATGAGCTTAAAAAACCAACAGCCTGAATATAGGTCAAGCCCAATTGTAGGCCTTACAAAGTTAAAGTTATAAGGTGAGTTGGAAGTTATTATTAATCTCTAAAAGTGTAAGGAAAGAATTAATAAACGGAGGACTTGGTATGAAAAAATTTTTAAAATTGACATTAGCGGTGTTTTTATCTACGGGATTGCTAGCCGCCTGTGGGAGCGGAGAAGAGAATGCTACAAGCTTTTTTGCTGAAAATGAAAGTGATTGGCCAGAGCTAGAGGTGATTGAAAATGAAATAGGCTCCGATTTCGAATCGATAAACGTGGAGAACGACGAAGGAAATAGTAGAGTAATCCTTTATGAAAATAATGGTAAGCCTGTGTACAAGTCTGTATATATTCTAGATGAGCAGCGTTTAAAAATTATGAGTATTGGGGAAGACGGTGAAGGCCAAGTTTACAACGAAGTGATTGGTTAAAAGTGTATAATGAAGTTAAAAGGTCTGTACCCGTCTTGGGGACGGGCCTTTTTGATTAGGTAAGAAAGTATCAAAATTTAGCGATATACTCATTTTAGACAGCAACAGCCATGTCCAGTTCCCGCCCCTTGATTTCGAGTTTTCCAGATAAGGGCGTTATTATTAAACAAGCTGCTCAGTGATATGTAACCGTGTTTTTATCCCGGTGCAACCGTCCGTAAGACTCCCACTTCAAAACATGAGGTGAAACCGTTAGTTTTTAGTGGGAGTAAACGGACTAACATACCGATTCATTCAACTAACAATCAGTGGGGGGAGAACGAAAACCCCCACTGATTGAAGGTTCACTTTATATAAAAACATTGATAATACTATGGAGATATTATGTTATGAATGGTATGTAGGTATTTTACCGCTGTAATTTATATGAGAATGGTAATATAATTATAGCAATTAATTGATATAAGGAGCGTGAAGTTATGATAATAAAACCATCAGCAGCATTAAGAAATGATTATGCTAAAATATCAAATCTTGCAAAGGAAACCAAAGAGCCTATATATATAACAAAGAATGGCGAGGGGGATATGGTTCTCATGAGTATTGATGCCTTTGAAAAAAGGGAACAAATTTTACAGCTCCGTTTAAAAGTTCTACAGGCAGAGCAAGAAAGAATCAGTGGAGCAGAAACCCTCAGTATTTCTGAGGCAAGAAGAAGACTAAGCGAGCGAGCAGATGAAGTATAAAATTGAAATTCTGCCTTCCGCCTGGGAAGACTTAAAAAAGATTCAGGATTATTATTTGATACAGTTTGATTTGCAAACGGCAACGAAGGTCAGTAACTATATATTGAATAAGATTGAACGACTGGAGAATTCCCCAGATTCGAGTACCATGACAGCCGATACATGGTTGAATGAACAAGGTTACCGTATGGTAATTTCTAAAAAGCATGTAGCAATTTATCGTAAGATCGAGGATACGATTTATATTTATCATATCGCTGATACACAGACAGAATATACTAAGCTATTTTATTAGTAATAGGTGAATTAAGTTTTTTGTTTAAAAAACTTAACTATTCAACTAACGAGCGCTTTCTTGAATAGGAAGTGCTTATTTTAATGGACTAAATAGAGGACGCTTATTTGAGCGTTAGAATGCTTAGAGCGGGTGGCTAACTTAAGAAAGCTATCGCAAAATGCGTGATTTGTATTTTGTGGCATGCTTTTTTGTGTATTTGATGTGTCTGTGTTCTTATAATAAATGCTCTTGAAAAGTGGCTACCCATTGTTGTCTTTTTATAGAATGATACGCTTGTGTGGATTGTTCTCAACAACTTGGGAACTAAGATTATCAGCATCGGCTACTTCCACGAGTGTATCGTATTCAATGAGATCATCTATGCCTCTTTTAAAATACGTAAATTAGTAAATTTTCAACAACAAGTGTAACACGTATAGTTCCTTATACATATTGATTTTTAAGCGCAATCATGCATAATGTAGGTTGTAAATACCTGTTATATCTTGGTCTTTTATCGTGTGTGAGCAGAATTTGTAGGAAGAAACGATTTATACTAAATTCTAATAATAAGAAAGAGGTTTTGGTCTTGAAAAAATTGAGCATGAAGAAGTTTATTCTGTTTACGTCTTTACTAGCCCTGATTTCGCTCGTAGCCTGTGCGGAGGCAGACAGTTCAACCGAATCCTCACCAAAAGAGGAGAACGAAAACGGACAAAGTGCTAAGCTAGATGAGCAGTTCGCCGCACTAGAGGATGATTTTGACGCACAGCTTGGTGTTTATGCGCTTGATACAGGGTCGAATCAGACGATTGCATATCGAGCTGAGGAGCGTTATGCCTTTTCATCTACATACAAGGCGTTGGCCGCAGCCTTTGTGCTGAAGGAGAACACTAAGGAAGAGCTTAACGAAATCATCACATACACGGTAGATGACCTGGTTCCCTATTCGCCGGTTACGGAGAAGCACGTAGATACGGGCATGACTCTTATAGAAATAGGGGAAGCGGCAGTTCGCACAAGTGACAACACCGCTGGAAATCTATTATTTGAAGCATTGGGAGGGCCAGCTAAATTTGAGGAAGCGCTAAGACAAATCGGTGATGAGGTTACACAGGCTGATCGATACGAAACAGAATTGAATGAGTTCAATCCAGAAGATACCCGTGACACCAGCACACCTAAAGCCCTGACCACCAATCTTAAGAAGTTTGCAGTAGGCGACTTGCTAACAGTGGAAAAGCGTGAACTATTCACGGATTGGCTGCAGGGCAATGCGACAGGTGATACGCTAATTCGTGCTGGCGCACCTGAAGGCTGGGTAGTCGGTGATAAGAGTGGGGCAGGAACGTACGGAACGAGAAATGATATTGCAGTTGTTTGGCCACCAGATAGAGAACCAATTGTTATTGCGATTATGTCCCGCCATGATACCGAGGATGCAGACTATGACGATGCGCTAATCTCGGAGGCTGCAGAAGTTGTTTTTGATGCGTTGAAGTGATATTAGGGAGTAGGCAAATGGAATAGAATGCGTTATCGTTTTTAATAGAAGGTAGTTTGTTGAAAACGAAAGGAGAAAAATAATGGGATCAAGAAAGATAATCTTAGATTTAGCAGTTACGTTAGATGGATTTATTGAAGGTAAAAATGGAGAAATTGATTGGTGCATCATGGATCCTGAAATGGAATTTACTCATTTTCTAAATCAAATCGATACCATCTTGTATGGGAGAAAGAGTTACGATTTATGGGGAGAATATATTCCAGCAACAGATGCTCCTGACGATGAAAAAGAAATGTGGGAATTGGTACACAGCAAGCAAAAATATGTTTTTTCCAGAAAGGCAAGCAGGTCTGATAATAAAGCAATCTTTGTAAATGAAAATATTTCCGAGGAAGTAACCCAATTAAAGAACAGTCCTGGTAAAGACATTTGGTTATACGGCGGGTCAAGCCTCTTCACAACGTTTATCGATTTTGGGCTTGTTGATGAGTTCAGATTATCTGTTCACCCTGTAGTATTAGGAGAAGGAAAACCATTATTTCGTGATATAAAGCATAGACTAAATTTAAATTTGATGAATACAAGAACGTTCTCCTCCGGCGTTGTTCAACTCGTTTACCGTTCAGACAGAAATTAAATTATCGTGCTCGCTTGGGGAATAAAAGAAGGATTAGTAGAGATTAAATGGAATTACCTTATATTACACTTTTTTTAAATGGAGGGATGGAATTGAATAAATTCGGTTTATATAACAGGTTTACTGCGGTTGAAGGGAAAAGGGATGCTTTGGCAGAAATGTTGTTGGAGGCAGCGAAATCGATGGAGGGAATAGATGAATGTGAGTTGTATGTCGTGAGTTTAGATGATGACAATAAGGACTCCATTTATGTTTACGAGGTTTGGAGTGACGAGAATGCCCATCGCGCTTCCTTATCATTGGAAGCATCTCAAACATTAATCCAAAAAGCCAAACCGATAATTGTGGGAATAGAAAAAATGAATACATCGTCACCCATAGGCGGGAAGGGAATTGCAAGAGCCTAAAAATTAGAGTGAACAAAGTGGCAAGGAGATACAACATATGCGAATTAGGGTCTTTCAAAGTGCAGATATCAATCAGATGGTTTCTTTATTTTACGAAACAGTACATGCTGTCAACGCACGAGATTACACAAAGGAACAACTTAATGCCTGGGCACCGAAAGATGAGATGGATGCGAAGCTAATAAATTGGAAGAATTCATTCGTTCGTAACATTACATATATTGCAGAAACTAATGATGAAATTGTAGGGTTCGGTGACATGACTCAGAATGGTTACCTTGATCGACTTTTCGTTCGTAAAGATTTTCAGGGACAGGGAATTGCAACGGCGTTAATGAATAGGCTTGAGTCTGAAGCAAGAAAAATCGGACTTCCGCAAATAGAGACAGAGGCAAATATCACAGCAAAACCATTCTTTGAACGCCGCGGGTACCAGGTAATCGAACCTCAAACGGTAGAGCGTAAAGGGATTACGTTAGTTAATTTTAAAATGTCTAAGGGGTTAATATCCGAATAATTTTATATAACTACGGCCGCAATTGTGGTAGATTTTAGCCAAATTGCGTACTAAATTTTATGGCAACCGGAATTATTCTGATGATAATACTTAGTTTGTTCGTAAATTTTATTTTTTACTAAGGGAAGCACCCTTTAACAAACGAGGACCTCTCATCTGTGTCATTACATCTTTACTTTATCATGATACAATATAAGTAAATATTCTGGAGGTGAGATAAATGAATTGGGAAGATGTGTGCCAAGCGTTTCCGGAACAATGGGTTTTAATAGAAGCTGTTCAAGCACATACAAATGAGGAGAGTGAGCGTATTTTAGATGAGATTGCTCCCTTGAAGAAATTTTCTAATTCTCCAGATGCAATGAGAGCGTATCAAAAAATCCATCGAAATGATCCTCGTCGTGAATTATATGTTCTTCACACTAGCCGTAAGGAGCCTAATATCATTGAGAAAAAATGGGTAGGTGTAAGGAAATAGTGAAAAAGCTAATTATTGAAGGCGGTTTATTACTTACGGATATGGAACTAATATTTAACGGACAATTACTTCATTTACAACGTGTCTTAGTTGATACTGGCTCAGGAAGTACAGTTGTATCAACAGACTTAGCAGAATCAATAGGAATTGTTGCGGAAGAAAATGATATGATATATCGCATTAGTGGCGTTGGTGGATCAGAGTTTGTGTATTCAAAGGTGGTTGACTCGGTTAAAATTGGAGACATGAAAGCAAAAGATTTAACTTTAGAAATTGGTGCGATGAATTATGGTTTTGACTTGGACGGTATCATTGGATTGGATTTGTTACAACAATTGAAAGCTGTTATAAATATAGATGAATTAACAGTCAAGGCAAATAGCTAAAGGCGAGTTTAGTAGGAGCACTTCTATACTTGCTTTTTTTATTTAGCTTGTTAAACGAGCGAGAGTCTTATTTGTAAAGAACAAAACTTTAACGGAAGTATGGTTGCGCTGTCCAACCATACTGATAATACTATAAACATTAGAAGACGATTACTTTTTGGGTGGTCTTCTTTCTTAGTTGACACTTACTTTTCAGTATAGAGGTCCTATGCCAGGTGGTTTGTGAAGGGTTTCTCCTATGAAACATTAATGGACGAAAAGCTTGTTCAGTGAAAACATACAATTCTAGATGCGTGCCCAATCGTATTAGGGAAAATGATTATATCTCATCACTGATTTACAATAGGAAGTAACCGGTATTCCCAATGTGTTCGACATTCAAATAATTTATAAAACCCTTCTTTTTCATCTTTTGACATATATCCACATTGCTGCGGTGCATTATTAAAAACATCCTGTACTTCATTTTCTAATGCCCGATAGTGACTCACATCTGGCTTAACCCGAATCCAACTTTGGTCCGCATTTTTGTCGTACATTGATTTTAAATCATAAACCAGCACACCTTGTGAGCCTTCATCTTTCACTACTCTAATTTCACTAGTATTATTTTTGCCGTTTTCTCCAGCGACTTTCATAAATTCTTCAAGGATTTCTTTATTCTTTAGTTCACTATTTTTCAAAACAACATCATTTTCACCTGGCTGATAGTCAGGTAAATCTTCTTCTATTTGGTCGTCTTGTGAATCGGTGTTTTTAGATGACTTCGGTACAACATCCCGTTCATTTAATTGATTTTGCGCTACAAGGACAGCGGACCGAAGGCCGAATACAAATGCAATGGTCTCTCTCTCCTCATCGCTTATATCAATCTCTTCTATTGCTTCTGATGCTTCATTAATGTTTTCTTGGTCTGTTGAATCTTTTATCCTACCCGATCCATCTTCTTTCACTTTTTTAAAATCTTCATCTTGAAACAAATCCCTTACCTTTTCGCTTGCGATGTCCTTCTTATTTGCATCTTCCATGTTACAACCTTGCATAAGCAGCACTCCACATAGAATAATAAATAAGCTGATGATTACTTTCCTTTTTGGTTGGACAGTAGATCCATTCCATTTCGGTGTTTCTTTTGTTCTGTACAATTTATCACCCCTAAAAATTTAAATAGCAAACTGGCTTTATGGAAGGAGAAGCTGTCACTCCTTATTCCGGAAAAGCGCCCTATTACTTATTAATCGCTCTACTTTAGCCATGCTGATCTTTTTGGAAATATGCTACAGACTTTACTCCATTTTCGATTACGGATCCCAATAATATGAAAGCCAATATAAAATCAACCCAACGAAATAACCCGCTTTCTGCAATCCCCAGTAAAGTAAGCCACACGGTAGCCACTAAGAATATGAAAAAACGAAACAATGGGTGAAGGAATATTTTTGTAATAGCTTTTATCATATGTACACGCCTTTCTTTAAAACCTGCAAGTTCTCACAAAATAGCTCCTTTGCAATCTAGGCGCAATCGTTTATACAGCAATTTCGCCCCATCCTGGAACACCACTAGTTTACAAACAAACGCACCAGATTGCTTAACTTGACCTACCCTTTTTTTGATTAAGAATCATCCATACAATTTGAATAGTTAATGGAATTATAAACGCAATCAATAATACTATAAATGCCACAAGTTTTAGTTCAGGTGATTGAGTTACACCCGCACCGTCAACCTCTCTTGTCCAGACAACAAATGTACCTATTGCAAAAAGAGCAATCCAGATACCATTTGCGATCCACCAGGAAACCCATCCCTTCTTCACATAATTCCCCCCATGGTTCCCTACAATCTGACCTGTTTGCAATATAGGCGCCAATCCTTATTCCGGAATAGCGCCGAGCTTTACATTTATACCCCTAAATCAGATAACCATTTACGAAGTTTCGCTTTAGGGTAATATATTTTATTATTTATCGTGACGTGGGGTATGTCTGGATAATCTTGAATCAAGCTCTTCGCATCTTCTTTAGAAATCCCTATAAAGTAATGGACTTCATTCTCTTTGATCAATTCGTGTTCATCGTCTTCGCTAAAGAGTTCGCTGAGACTATCTTTAGCATCCGGATTGTTAAAATTCTTGAGCCCATTCCCTATAAAATATCCTGCAGCAGCAATTCCTAATGCAATCCAAATTGAATCAAATTCCATATTAATCCCCCATATCTAATCCTAATTTATCTAAATAACTAGTAAGACAGTTACAGTATAAAAATAACGAGTAAGAGACCTAATGATGTGATAACAAATGAATAACCGATCTTATGTTCAATGGATATAGTATTCTTTTTTACTTTATGTATAATTGCTAAAACAGTCATATTGATTACAAAGAACATGTAATACATTACATTACTACATATATAAGCCATCGATTGCTCTGCGTTACCTCACTTAGTGGACCCGTCAAAAATAAAATCATAACAAGAACCAAAGACATAAAAACAATTACCGGCATAACGATATACATTTTATCCCATAATTGGTGCTTTAGGAATGTGTCACTTTTCTTTGTTTGAAAGTACATGGAAAGACTCAATAGACCTATTATGATAACTAAAAATAAAGCTGTCATCATTGGCTGTATATTTAGTACAGCTGTTGAAGAAGCGGGTACGCCTATATCTTTCTTAAATATATCTGCTATGAAACCTAGAACGATTAGTAGTGCGATTATAATGCCCTGAAATAACGTCCAACGTGAGAAAAATATAAACCTTCACTCCCTGCATGATTCAATTTAATAGCATGATACTATTTTATCTCTTCTGTATTTTGTTTTGCGCCAGACTTCTGGTTTCTCTCATCTGCATTTATGTTTTGCCATAAGCTAGAGTTATTGCTTAAATCAATAGCTATTAGAAAAGCACCAATAATCATGAAAATAATGCTTAAAACATACGGAACCCAGCCAGCGATTTCAGACAAAACAGTAGCTATCAGACCGGGTGGGTCTCCCCAACCGCCCATACTAGGTATGTATAAAGCGATTGCGAGATGCATGATTCCGAATAAAACGGTTCCCGCCAAAAATAATACATATCCTAAGTTTCTTAATTTTTTTCTCATCTCTCGTCCTCCTAACATTCTAGTAACGGGCCCGTTTCTAATCTCTATTCCGGTTAAGTGCCTAATGGTAGCAATCAGACATTTGAAGCAGTCAAGATTTTTTACTAATATCCTCTAGTAAACGAATAATTCTTTGGTTTTGTCTAGTGCTTAACTCGCTGTTCTTCTTTATTTTGTAGATCCATACTAAAAAGAAAATGATAGCGAGTGGTATTCCGATATAGAAAAACAAAGTAACAGGAAATAGTAAGAGTTCCAAGTTATTCCTTCCTTTCCGATTTTTAATGATAGGTTTTCAATTAACATGACCGATTGTTTAAAGCGTTTCTTCAGTCACTATCCAAATCATTATCGAGGAATGATTTCTTTTCCTCTTTAACATCATATTTCTTCTCAAGAACTTGCCCAACTAGAGACTTGTTGATCCCATCTTTTACTGCAGTATAAATCACAAAATATAGAATAACTAAACCTATAATCCAGAGCACGATAGTACCAATAAATGAACCTTCCATAATTTATCCCTCCCATCTCTATTAAGCAAAGTGGACCGATCCTGAAGACCACTCTGTTTTCAAGAATGGCGCTCGATTAGTGGAGAGTTCACTTTTCGTAATAGTAATAATACTGATATGAGTGTAATCGCTTATTTTACAACCACGCGGTTAATACTTTCTTACTTAATTTTTCTTAAAAACCCCAACACATAACAGAATAAGTCCTGCGATAAATATCAAAGGGAATATATAGAACATCAGCATTGTTGCCCAAGGATTTCTCACGATTAAAGAGTAGGTTATACCAAGCGAATAGGCTAAGGGTAAAGAAATTGGTACCATAATAAAAATTCCCCATATCCTGAATTTGCTTTTCTTTGATCTGCCCATACTGAGAAAAAAAGAAAGGGATAAAGAAATCAGGGTAATGAAATAACCCAAATACAACGGGGAAATCATAATATCCTGTTTTGCAAACGGACCTTCCAAACCTATAATAAATGATTCAAATCTCAACCAGGTCACTAAGAAAAACAGCAGCAAAACAAAAAGGGTGCACAATAAACCCGCTTAAAACTTTTTGTTCATAAAAACCACTTCCTTCCCTTGAGAAAAGATCTTATTTATATGTAACATATGTACCGGCAATAAGATCATGAATAGAACGATTATCCTCGCGCATTCCGACCATAAAAGCGCTTATAATAAAACAGATTCCAAAAGATAATAAATAAATTAAATTGCCGACAATCGTTCGTATGAGCATCGTTATTAGCGTCACATTCTCACCATTGGTTTTCATGATGCGAATATGATTTAGACGTTTCCCTATTGTACGGCCCTGCCATATTACGGGTAAGAGGATAGAGTATAATACGCCTAGATAATCGGTGATAAAGTTTTGATCAGACGCAAAAAACTGTCCATAAAATAGTAAGCTTAGTAAGCCAATACCAATGGTACAGATAATAAAGTCGATAAATAATGCTATAAATCTAACTTGAAAACCAGCTGTTTTTACCATTTGTCAGGACCTCCTTAAAACTCTAAAGCTCCTATTAATGGTAACATTTTCTAACTTGAAAAAACATTGTTAACAGAAAAGTAAAAATTAATTAGCAACGGGTTGCCCCCTTTTTGCTGAAAAAGAATAGGGAGAAATGTACACAGTTATTTGCAATGGTGTTTTAAATGATAATTATGGTGTAAAATGAATTTATAATGTACTAATCCACTTGGAGGGATTTCATGTTTAAGAATCCATTTAAGAAGAAAGAAGAGCTAGACGAATTATCGTCTTCTAATATTGAGGAAACCAACGAAATTCAAATAGAAGAAGAACTAGTAGATGATTTAAAGGACGAAGCTGAAAAGTTTGATATTGAAGTTATAAGCCAACACGAAGAGCATTTTTCTGAGGAGAGGTTTTGGAAGAAGGTACAGAAGTTTTCTAAGAAAGCCGGAACATCAGTAGTTTACGCTGTGCTGTTACTGTACTACACACTTCAAAAGCCAGATGTTCCAATGAAAGTGAAAGCAACTATTGTAGGGGCGTTAGGTTACTTTATTTTACCACTCGATGTTATCCCTGACTTTGCCATTGGTGCAGGATATGCTGATGACTTAAGTGTGGTACTTTTCGCTTTAATTCAAGTAGCAATATATGTGGATGATGAAGTCAAATTAAAAGCCAAGAATAAATTAAAAGATTTATTTGGCGAGAATGTAGATACATCAGAAATTGATAATAAATTAGCTAGCCAATGATAGCGTGAGTCTGTTTCCAGAAGTTTCTTTGGGAGCGGGCTTTTTTTATTGGAATTTATAGTAAGAAGTTATGACGGGGAGAACATATTAGTATTTTGATCATGCAACCATTTAGTTGCACATCCTTGACATGCAACTATAAGGTTGCTTATACTAGATACATGAATTGGGACAAAGATGTGGTATTCAAAGCACTTAGCGACGCAACACGGCGGCTTATTTTAGACGAGTTAGCCGAGCGCAATGAGTTAACGTTGTATGAACTTACAACACGACTAATCATGAAGCATGACCTTTCCATCTCACGACAAGCGATAGCAAAACACCTTGCAGTACTCGAGGATGCTGCGCTTGTTGAATCGAAAAGAAAGGGGAAATATCGAGTACTTATTTTCAACAACGCACCACTTAAAGACCTGCTGAAAGGCTGGGTGGAGTAATACGTTTTTGGAACCAACAAAATAAGGGAGGAACCCATTATGAGAATTATTGTGAATAGTATATTTGTAGAAGACCAGGATAAGGCGTTAGAATTTTACTCCAAAACGTTAGGATTTGTAAAAAAACACGATGTTCCAACAGGAGAACATAGATGGATTACACTGGTATCTCAAGATGACCAAGACGGAACAGAGCTTTTACTTGAGCCGAATGAACACCCGGCCGCAAAGGATTATCAACAGCGGTTATTTGCTGAAGGTATTCCTGTAACCATGTTTGGGGTCGCAGATATTCATGAAGAGTATAAACAACTAGTGGAAAAAGGCGTGCAGTTTACGATGGAACCGGCAGAAATGGGGAATGTGACGATCGCTGTTTTCAATGATACGTGTGGGAATCTAATCCAGATCATCCAGCAGTAATAGACACTTACAGACGCAACTTACTTAAAAAATGAGGTGAGATAATATGGATAGTCAAATGGAATTGGCATTCGAAAAATCGAAATCAGGCGATAAAGAAGAACGTTTTGAAGCATATCAAACCATTTTAGAGGCAACAGACCAAAAGGTTGATTGGGCATATGAAGTATGGGACCAACTTTTAGAGGACTTAACCCATAAAGATAATCATCAACGCTCTCGTGCAGCACAATATTTAGCCAACCTAGCTAAAAGCGATCCAGAAATAAGAATGATGAATGATTTCCCTTTGTTATGGGAGGTAACGAAAGATGAAAAGTTCGTGACAGCTAGACATAGCCTCCAATCCATATGGAAGGTCGGCATTGCTGGAACACCGCAAAGAGAAAGGCTAATGGAATATATGGTGGAGCGGTTTAAAGGAACAGATGAAAAAAATTATACCTTAATTCGAAACGACATCCTACAAAACATGCGAAATTTATATGATCATTACAATGAGGAGTCTATTAAACAGACAGCTTTAGATTTGATTGAAACGGTGGACGACCAAAAGTATAAGAAGAAGTATTTGGGGATATGGAAGTAGTAAAACCATAGCAGGAGTTTGCTGGAGATGAGGTGTCTTCAGCTTTTTTATTTTTTAACGGTTATAGATAACATGGTGTTAGTGTGATTTCCAGGTAGATAAATAAATTGATTGTTTTAATGATTTAGGGGGTGGTTCCTAGAAGAATGAGGCTATGATTCTTTTCAAGAATGGGAAAGTGGTCACAGTTGGAAACTGGGTGACACTTACATTGTGTTTGTTCAAACAGAAGACAGGTACTCCGGTGGTTTTCAGAAGGTTAGAGAAATGGATAGATGTACTTAAAGTAACTGGTGCAATAGTGGAACAAGGCTGTTGCTACTTCACAATTAAAAGCTGCGGAATGCAGGAGCAAATTTGATCATTAGTATAAATATTAATGTTATATAGTTCGATGTGTATTATAATAATTGTAAACCCTTAACAAGGAGGTAGGTCGCATGAGCACGAAAGAAGAAGTAATTAAACTAATTAAGGATTTACCAGAAAATGTAACCCTCGATGATATTATGCAGGAGCTTTATGTTAGAAAAAAAATTGATAAAGGGCTTAAAGAGTTGGATGCTGAAAAATTTGTTTCTCATGATGTAGTTAAGGAGAAATTAGGAAAATGGCTGAATTAAGGTGGGCAGAATCTGCTGTAAAAGATTTAGATAACGTTTGTACCTATATTGCTGAAGACTCTGAAGAGTATGCAAGGATGTTTGCAAGAAGAATTATGGAAGCAATTGAAACTGCTGCTGTTTTCCCTCATTCTGGGCGTATTGTTCCGGAACTGAAAGATGAAAAGGTCAGAGAAAAAGTATTATCTAACTACAGGATAATTTATCGAATTAATAATGATGCAGTAGAAGTAGTTCGAATCATCCACAATGCTAGGAACTTTAAAGATATTACCCAATAAACATCATGGCATTGAATTGGTAGCTATGATGTTATTTTTATAAAATATATTAAGATTTGTATTGAAGTCTTTGTCATAAAAAATCACAGGAATCATTTCATCCAGGCATTTAATTTTAATGTTTTATATCCAATTAACTAAAGGAGAGAAAATGATGAGCAAATCATTTATAGAACAAGTACATTATATTCGAATCCCTGTTAGAGATTTAAATCAGTCTTCACATTGGTATAGAGATGTATTAGGGCTTCAGTTGTTATCCATAACGGAGGATCCATATGCGATTATAAAAGTAAATGAAGGACCTTTTTTACTTATCTTAGTTCCTAGTGAAGATGAAACGTTTGCACATTTTACGATCGAAAATGAACCAGTATTTAGCATTGGCTTTACGAGTCCGGATTTAAGTGGTTTTCATCAACACCTTATTGATCATGGGGTTAAGGTGGAGGATATTGTAGAAGATAACGGACATGCTTATTTCCACTTTTTTGATCCAAATGATAATAAGCTTCAAGTACACTGGTGAGAGTATATGGTTTAAGTAGGTTGATAGGGACAAGAAGGTCGTTAACCAATGAAGGGTTATTGCTCTTTTCTGTTGAATTAATGGTATAAGCAAAGCAGTGGAGTTTGTGAAAGGTGATGCATATGGTCATTCATTGAAACAATGCATTATAAAAGGAGTTGCATAGAATGGATGTAAAAAAAGATACCGAAATAAAACGCTCTTCAAAAGCAGAAAACATTTTATCTCAGATCAATAGTAAAACGAAGCTAGGCGACTTACGAAAAATCGCGAAGGACATTAAAAAAAATCACGAACTTGCTATGGAACTTTGGTCATCCGAAGCGTATTCGCCCAGACTATTAGCCATCTTAATTATGGACAAAAAACTTCTTTCAGAAGATGTGCTAAATCAGCTTGATAAGGATATGCTGACGCACACTTTTGGCGAGCGAAATAACTTAATGGATTGGTTAATGGCTAATCAGCTGACCAAAGACAAGAAGAAAATTGCATTGGTAAAGTCATGGGAAAACAGTCCTTCTGCTCTTCAAAGACGAACTTTCTGGTATTACCAAGGGCGTTTGAGGTGGACTGGAAAAACACCAACGGATAACGCAGACTTGTTATCTGCATTAGAAGCCAATATTGAGCAGGAAGAACCGGAAGTTCAATGGGCTATGAATTTCACCGCAGGCTGGATAGGTGTTTATGATGAACAGAATCGTGCACGATGTATAAAACTTGGTGAAAAAACGGGTCTATATAAAGATGAAAAAGTATCAAAAGGATGTACTCCCAGCTATTTGCCGGAATTCATTAGGATTGAAGTTAACAAGCGGTTGTAAAACTCCGATTTTTAAATTTGTGAAAAACCTTAATTAAATAACTTTTTCTTACCAGTATAAGTACTATTGATTCGTCACATGGCCGTATGAATATGATATTATAAAAACAAGGAAATCAATGGTGGTGATTAATTATCATGGAAAAAATTCAATCTTCAGAAGAACTTATGAATTATATTTCGAGTATGAATCGTGATAACTCTGTATTACAGTTTTCTATTCCAGGCAAAGGGAAATTTACACTTGTTTTACAAGAAGAAGATAATAATGAGTCCATATATCTGGAAGCTGAAGAAAACCCTGAACTTAAACGTATGTTAAAAGAAAGCCAGGAGCAGTATGATAATAAACGTGGCATGACTACCTCAGATTTATTGAAATCTTTGTCTGAAAAGGACTTTATGTAATGTATGACCGAAATGTTATTTGGTCACCTGCTGTTAGAGAAAAACTAACTCAGTTTAGGAGTGAGAGATTTACACCTGAAGAGACTTTTGGTTTTATCTCTAATTTTGTCATCGAAACCGAAGATCTATTAAAGAATAGTATGATTAGAAAAACGTACACGGAAGAATTCGGCGAATATAAAGGAATTTCACGGGTAGTCATTAAAAATTTTAGAGTTTATTATAAAATGACTGGAAATGATGTTGTTATATTAGCTGTTCTTTTCCCAGGTGAGAACTAAAACCAAACTTATAAACTAAAAGGATTAGTCTTTTAATCCAGTAAACCTTTTGGAAAGAAAAGGTTGTATATTTATTAATACATAATTATCCGCAAATATCCTCAATAGCCTGTGTTAAAGGAATACCATTATAAGCCGTGCATAGAACTGAACAAGCTAATCCTCCGGGCCCCGTGACCTTAAACTTCCTCCTTTAAAAGTATTCAAAATTAAGATAACATAAGTACTATACTTTTCAAATGTTTCGAAAGGTAGTGTTATTATGAAATATCTTATTCCTTTGGCAATGGGTATAACTTTGTTTTTAATGATGTTTTTGCAAGGAACTTCTATTTCTACTTCTCTTTTTGGAGGAGTAGGTGCTTTAATCGGTGGAGGTATTGTTGTGTTTTTATTAAGAAAGCAAAAATGATAAATTGAAAACTAAAATTCTCTAATACTTTTGAAGGCGATATGCCCTCTTTCACCAAGTAGAACATACCCAAATCAAGGAAAATTTTAAAATAAACCTCGCTACTCTTTTTTGGGTTTCGGAAAATAGTGTCGGAGAGAAGTTAAAAGAACCCTTTTTCATAACAGCTTAGGCGATCGTGCTTTTCATAGTATAAGAAAGCTGTCAATTCCGTTTGAAGTAGTAGGTTATTCACTGCACATTCCAGATGGCTACGAAAAATTTCCGTAATATCCTCTTTTACCACTAGAGCTTGCATAATATCTGATGTAAAATGATCATAAGGGAAGACCTCTTTTCTTGGGATTTTGTGTGGTAACTTGATTCTACAAGAATAGGTCTTCCTTTTTCTATTTATTTACACAAAATATTTTACGCTCTCTAAGGAGCTTACCCCGTTATTTTTTCTTCTTGTTTTAACCAAATTTTTTTCACGCTTTTACTAATACTCGAAGGTGAGTGAACATGAATAGAGTAAAAACAAAATTGATATATATAATCAGTGGAAACAGGGAAACTAGGTTAACCGTTCAAGTTGCAGATACGCAAGAAAAAATTGAAAAGGGCTTAATGCTTATTGAAAAATTACCCGAAAATGAGGGGATGTTATTTGTGTTTTCAAGAAAAATATTTGGTGGCTTTTGGATGAAAGACACAGTAATTCCTTTATCTATTGCTTTTCTTGATTCAGATGGGGAAATTCTAAACATACTAGATATGGAGCCTTGTAAAGGGGATGAATGTCCTATCTATTATCCGAAATGTTTTTATCGTTATGCTATTGAAGTGAATATAGGTTGGTTTGAAAAGAATCAAATCAAAGAAGGAGATTATGTAAAGTTTAATTGAATTCATCTTACCTCTAAGAACTAGGGTAAGGTGATTTTTTATTGGATTTTTATATATTACAGAAAAACTTTGAAGAAATATACTTAAATAAACTTAACTGGTGCTATATTCCAATAAGAAGTATAGCTTTTGTAGTATTCGACTAACGAAGCTGGTTAAGAAAGACAGCTTCCGTAAAAAAAGGGGTGGTGAAATATGAAACTTATAGTAATGAAGCAGGGTAGTTGAAAATAGGATTAAGGAAAAAATCTATTCTAGATAGTTTAAGTAGGATTTTCCAGAAATATTAGGTCATCCTAAAAGCAGGAGGGATGATTTTGGTACTTCGAGTATTATTACTACTTATTCTCATTAGTTTTCATTTATCAACCATAGTTAGTGCAAGTACACCATTAAAAGCAGCATTTATTCGGGACAACCAGTTATGGATTAAAGACGGTGATACAGAAAGACAACGTACAAAAGATAAATATGTGTCTTCTCCGAAATGGTCATATGACGGTCGATTTATTGCATATATCGATGGGGATGAGCAAGGAGAAAAAACGGATTTATTCATATATGACACAAAGAAAAGAGAGAATTACCAGCCATATGTGAGGGTTGAAACAACGAACTTCAAATGGTCGCCGATTAAAAATCAAATAGCTTACAATTCAGAAGGGATACTAAATGTAACAAAAATGGAAAATGGCCGTCCACATGGTTTTAAAAATGTCTCTCTAGGTGTTAGTGATTTTGCGTGGTTTCCAAACGGAAGAGAATTTATCGTTTCTTCCCAAGCCAGTTTGCGTCCTACTGGGTGGGGGCCAATACCACTTTATAGGGTGCCCGTAGATGCGAATCTTTCTGAAGAGAAGATGAAACCTTTTTATACTATTCAAACAAAAAATCAAGGTTTCTTTGCTATTTCCGCTGAGAACTTTAAATGGAGCTATGACGGAAAGTGGGTTAGCTTTTTAGCCACTCCGACGGCTTCATGGGCAAATGATAGTAATACATTAAGCGTGTTGTCATCAGAGGGAAAGGATTTTCAAGAAATAGGAAAAATGCTTTGGTATCAGGACTGGATAAAGTGGGCTCCTTCTGCTAACAAACTCGCATATATTTCGGGAGACGGAAGATTTTTTGTTGAGAACAAGAACACCACAATTGCTGATATACCAACTTCAAAGCAGCAAAAGGAGTATACACCTAAAGGTTATGTTGATCTTGATTTGGAATGGTTTTCGCCCGAGCAGATCATTGTCGCTCGTGCCAAAGAGAACAAGCAGTGGAATGAAGGACCTGTTCCAACCATGTTCACAGCACTTTATGTTATCAATGTTAAAACAGAAGAGCAAAAACAAATCTCACTTCCAAAGAAAAATGAACTTGACAGAGATCCTCAAGTTGTTGACTCTAAACTTACTTGGTTTCGAGAGAATTTAAATAGTACAAAAGGCGATGTATGGGTGAAGGAAGGATTAACTGATCGAGAACAGATATGGATTCAGGACGTTGATTCAGCTCCAATTTTTTATACGAACAAAGGTAAGCATTGAGAATACGTTTATTAAAAAGGTTAAATAACGATTGCGATTTTTCAAAGTTGAAGGTCGCTTTTCACTTGACCAACAAGAATTTTAAATAAGAATTAAACGAGCGAGTGCAATAGTGAAAAAGGTGATCCACGTATGATCACCTTTTTTCTATGTCTAAAATACAAATTTTGTTTTTAGAATATTATGGTAGTATTGATTTAGGAAAAGTTAATAATACAGGGGGAAAAGATAGTATAAAGTGCATATTGATTCTGATAATCATCTTTCTATTCTAGAACCGAGTCACGGAAGCGAATTGTTTAAAGTAATAGATGAAAGTCGCGAAAATATTGGGAAATGGCTATCTTTCCCTGAGAAAACAAAAAAGGTAGATGATTCAGTAGCCTTCATTGAAAGAAGAATGGATTCTAACAGATATTTAATTCAGTGCTTATTATCCTAACCGGGGGTAGCTCAACAAGGATATCGTCAATACGCCGTTTATTTTTAACTACAACATTTACGCTATTGGGTGGGGATTATATGAAGAGGTTTGATGTAAAACATATAAATAATCTATTTAATTTTAATTTAGATGGTTTAATACAGCAAAGTAAAGAAGATGGTTTTCATTTTGTAGAGAGATTGGTAAATGATTATTCGAATGGTAGTAATACATTCAACCATGCTGGAGAAGGTTTATTTGGTGTATGTAATGAAGAAGGTGGACTTGTTGCTATTGGTGGATTAAACAGAGACCCATTCTCAAATGAACAATATATTGGTAGGTTGAGAAGGTTTTATGTGAGTAAAGCGTATAGGAGAAACGGTATAGGGAGCTTATTGGTTCAAAGGATTATAGACGAAGCAAAAGGAAATTATAAAATTTTGGTGCTTCATACAGATACCGAACAAGCTGATAAATTTTATACTTCTATTGGGTTTTCAAAGGGAGATCTTTATTCAAATTCAAGTCATTTTATGGAGTTTAACAGCTGAAATGTTATTGAAATGAAATGGGGGAACTTAAAGTGCATAAAAAGAAGTATTTTATTCTATTGACACCTATGCTACTAATTGGAGTAATTTTACTATTTTATCTTCCAGCAAGTCAGAGACCTTATCTGTTACCACTTCCTATACTTTTTTGGATAATATATTACACTTGGATATATGTGGAAAGAAAAAAGAGTTAACAGGTGCTTTAGCGCAACAAGAATACCGTCAGTTTTTTGCAGCCATCCAACTCTACGTAAAAAAAGTTCCTAATTATGGTATACATAAGGAGTTTAGCAATGGAAAAGTGGGATTTATATGATAAACATCGTAATAAAATAGAAAAACAAATAACTCGTGGAGATGAAATGACACCTGAAGAGTTTCATCTAGTAGTACACGTATGTATATTTAATTCAAAAGGGGAAATGCTCATTCAGCAGCGTCAACCCTTTAAACAAGGATGGTCGAACCTTTGGGATATAACTTGTGGTGGTAGTGCGGTTACAGGCGATACAAGTCAACAGGCTGCTTCAAGAGAGTTATTCGAGGAGTTAGGGATTCATTATAACTTTGAAAAGGTTCGTCCCCACTTTACTATTAACTTTGAACGCGGCTTTGATGACTATTATTTAATTGAATATGATGTAGATTTGAATGAATTGACGTTACAGGATGAAGAGGTACAAGCAGTCAAATGGGCGTCTAAAGAGGAGATCATAAAGCTAATTGAACTCAAAAAATTCATACCCTATTATGAAAGTATTATTGCGTTTCTTTTTGAGGGTCGACATCATTATGGCTCTATTCGTCTGTAAATCTAAAGAGTTTTGCTATTATTAGAGTACTATTAAGACAAGGGGAGGATGTCGAGTGCCAACTGAACATAAACTCGGTAATATTGTGATTCTAAACGGGACTCCTCGGTCTGGGAAATCAAGTATTGCAACGGTTGTCCAGAATACTTTTGATGGGGTGTGGATGAATCTGGGAGTTGATACGTTTATAAAAATGACCCCAAAAAAGTATCAACCAGGAATTGGTCTAAGACCTGGGGGAGAACGACCTGATTTAGAGCCTTTAATTGTTACATTATATCAAGCTATGTACGAGTCAATTGCAGCACACAGCCGTTTAGGCTTAAACGTTGTGGTTGATGTTGGACATCATGATTTCTATTCAGCTCCAAGGAGCATTCTTTCTAATTGTGCTACCCTGTTAAAGGGCTTCCCTGTGTTATTTGTAGGTATCCGATGTCCCTTAGATGTTGTGATGGAGCGGCGAATTGAAACGTGGAACACTGGTTACACAGAAGCGGGGGAAGTACCGCAACCCGTGATTCTTTGGCAAGACTTCGTTCATGTGCCTGGTATTTATGATTTGGAACTTGATACATCGGTCTTAAGCTCTGAAGAATGTGCAGATGCAATCCGATTGCGATTAGAAACAGAGTCATATGGTGTGGCATTTAAACGAATTGCAGATATGAGTAGAGGGGATTTTCCTGATAGATAGTACATTTAAATGAAAGGGATTTAAATACAATATGTCTACACAGTTTGAGCTATGTAGACATATTGTATTCCTTTGTGGATATTATAGTTTTCTTCCCTTTTACCCAAGATTGTAACTCCATCACGAACAGTAAATAAGCTGAGAGTAGAAAGGCTAAAAGTTGTATATGGGAAAAGTGAAAAATATACCAGTAATTCCGAAGAAGCTTGGTAGACCACATACTAAGGAAATGAAAAAATTTCAACAAAAGCAGGGCCATCAATAAAGATTCGCATACCGTTTTCTGGGAATAAGAATACGAGAATGATGGCAAACGTAAATGATAACCATAACGTTTTATTACATTTCGCTAGCTAGCATGTTTGCAGCCGTTTCATGCATCTCTTGCAAGCCAGAGATTTCGGCAAATTCAGCAACAGTGATGCCGCTTGTTGTTAGAAGTTCTACAATATGCTCATCCATTCTTGACCATGTTTTTCCACCGGCATTGTCATAAGCGTCGATTAACTTTGTTAGTCCATCACTCCCGAAAAGAAGACGATGTGACAAGAAATCGACAGAAACATCAGCAACCCCGACTTCTGACCAATCAATTAATCCAGTTACTTGATGTTTTTTATTAATGAGAATATGACCAGGATGTAGGTCGCCGTGTTTTACCCCTACATGGGAGGGCCAAAGAGAGTCTTCCGCAAGCCATGCTTGCCAGCGATCCCATAAATTTGGATTGATATCGTATTGTTTTTTTATCCGTTCCATTCGCTGTTTCATGGAAACTCTTAATTCATTGGAACGAAGAATTTCAAGCCCAATATGTTTGAACTCTTTGGGAGGTAATGAGTGTAAATCTGCTAGGGCTTTTCCTAAAGAATGATAATACGCAGATGGCACATTGGATTCATTAAAACTCCAAACGTAATTCAGTTGCTCCACGTCAATTGTAGCCGTAGGAATTCCGCTTAGTTGCTTATAAGCAATTAAGTCTCCAGAGAAGATAGACCAATTCGGAACTTGGAAGCTTGCATGGTGGTGAATGATATCTAGAGCTTTTTTCTCTTGTCGTGCATGTCTCATTGACTCAGGTCTACGTGGAATTCGCAAAATCCATTTCTCGCCATGTTGATCTTTGGCCTGGGCTACTTGAAAGTCAACGCCAGATTCATTGATGATGATACTGCTTTCGACGATATCCAATCCTTTACTCGTTGCTAATTGTTTAAGTTTTAGTTTATTCATGTTTATTCCTCCAAATATTCATGCTAATAAATTTGTTTGATGCTTTTTTCTTGTATATCGTACCTATGATCTGCCACCCGTTTAACAAACTCACGATCATGGCTAACCAATAAAACGGTTCCTTCATAATTAAGCAGAAACGTCTCGAGTGCTTTCATGCTATGAATATCTAAAAAGTTTGTTGGTTCGTCTAATAGGAGCACATTATAAGAACCCAGAAAAAGTTGGCAAAGCTTTAATCTTATAGCCTCTCCTCCACTTAACTGAGAGGTTTCTTTTTTTAGATCGTTTCCTGTAAAGTTCATCGCATGTAAAACAGCTCGGATTTTACTTTCTTCGTAATGGCTGTTTTCTTTCATTAATTCTAAAACCGTTTTATCATTACTAAATTGATAATCAAGCTGTTGATACACACCAAAACTGACTTTGGGAGAAAAGGTAATGCCTTCTCCATCATGAAGGATATGGTTTAATAACGTTGACTTTCCAGAACCATTTGTGCCAGTAATGGCAATGTTTTTACCCAACGGAAACTGAAATCTTGCATTGTCAAACAGTAATTTATCCTCCATTTTAATGGTAAGTTGGTCTGCCATGATCGGAAACTTATTATGCAATTGAAGTAGTTTTGGTTGATGAAAGCGAATTGTCTTTTCAGGTTCTATCGCTTCCACCTCTTCTAATTGTTCAACTCGTTTTTCTAATGCTTTTGCCGCTCGTTGAACCGATTTTTGACTAGTATCTTTTTGTTTAGTCATATACATGCGGTTTGCAGGTGTATTTCCTTCTTTTTTTGACATAGACTGGTTTGCTTGTGTAATTTTCTTTGCCTTTTTCATTTTTTCATCTGCAGCAGATAACAGCCTTTGTTTTTCCTTTACATATTTTTTATGTCGTTCTTGTTGTTGGATACGTTCAAGTTCCTTTTGTTGTTCATAATCAGAATAATTACCTGTATATTCGATAATCTCGCCCTCATTTATCTCCCAGATCTTTGTCACGAGCTGATCATGTAGGAAACGGTCGTGACTAACTAAAATAAGAGCTCCATAGTAGTACATTAATTCCTTGATAAGAAAATCAACGCCATTTGTATCAAGGTGAGTAGTCGGTTCGTCAATTAGTAGCCCTTCATGATAAGTAGAAAATAGCTGAGCTAGCTTCAACCGAGTTTGTTCTCCACCACTCATTTGTTTGGCATGACGATCTGGTACGTTTAATTGGCCAAGTAATTTAAAATCAGATGCTTGATAAGTAGGGAACTCGGTTTGTTTAAAATACTCAAAATCAATCAAACGGTTTACATGTCCTTTATTAGGTTCGAGATCTTGGTGTAAAAGCTGTAATAATGTGCTTTTTCCACTGCCGTTTTTCCCAACGACACCAATTCGATCAAACTGATGGACTTTCAGGTTATGAATCGTGAGAATGGTTCGGTCCAAAAATGAAACTTCTATATCTTTCAATTCCAAAACTAGTTTTTGCATTATTACACTCCCTTTTTTTATGGAATTTAAAGGGATGTAATCATAAAAAAACCACAGACAAGCTACTGTCTGTGGTAAAGAGTAAACGAGGTATAGCAAAATAGACGTCTTCCTTCGTAAGTGCGAAAAAACATACGAAAAAAAGACAGATGAATATCTGCCTTTCTTCACGTCAAAAGTGTATACTTCTCCGTCGAAGATTATTAAAAATGTGCAGACTACTCCCGTTTACTCTGTTTTATGAAAACAGAGCCTTTGAACATATTAAGTTACCTATTGTTCAAAGTTTGCTGGCGTAATCTTCCTGATGGCATCATTTTTAATAACCCTCCTTTCCTTAATATTACATACACTATACATTTGCTTATTATCATTGTCAATAAAAACCCTGAGAAATTAGTCTTTTTCTGGTCTAATGACAGAGATTTTTTCGTTAGTATAATGCATTTTCGGTTATTAAAAAGGTGAACAGCCCAGTCAACTGTTCACCTTTTCCATTCTTATTCTTCACCAAATACAAAAGCCCATTCTGATCGTTTAGCAAGAAAATCTTCTGCTAGTGCTTTTGCACCTTCTAGGCTATGGCTTGCTGCCCAACCACATTGCACTTCATTACAGGCAGGAACTTCTGTTGCTTCTAAGATATCTTTTAACGTTGCTTCCACAGCCTCTAATACCTCGTCATAATTATCATGATTAATAACTGATAAGTAAAAGCCTGTTTGACAACCCATTGGACCTAAATCAATGACACTACTGTGATGATTGCGGATATTTTCAGCCATTAAATGTTCTAATGAATGGAGTGCAGGCATTTCCATATACTCCTGATTTGGTTGTTTGAGACGGAGGTCGTACTTGTGAACAACGTCGCCGTTTGCCCCAGTAGTAGTCCCGGCAAGACGAATATAAGGTGCTCTCACTTTTGTATGATCAAGATTAAAGCTTTCAACGTTCATTTTTTTAACCATGTATTCCACTCCTAATAGTATATTTTTCTAGATTTATATGCTTTTTACCAGATTAGATGTTTCGTTAAGCTGTTTTTTTACTTCCCTTAGCGGCTTTCTTTCCCTTGTGTTTAGGGAAGCCAATGAGAATGGCAATAATTCCACATAGGATGATGGCAATCGGGTAGAAGGAATACGGCAAGATGCTAATTGGTGAGATAGCTGCTAAACCTGCAGCTGCAAGCATTTGCCCACCGTATGGAACGATACCTTGCCATCCGCCAGCAAATATGTCGAGAATACTGGCTGATTTTCTAGGATCAATATCGTATTCATCGGAAATATTTTTTGCTAATGGACCTGTTACAATAATGGAAATGGTGTTGTTGGCCGTTGCAATGTCGGTTGCACTTACTAAACCTGCAATCCCAAGCTCCGCACCTTTTTTCGTTTTAATTCTACGCGTTATAAAGTTTAATAACCACTGAATCCCGCCGTTATGCTGGATAATTCCAATCATCCCACCAATTAATAGGGCAACAATTGCAATATCTTCCATATTCATGATTCCCTGTGAAATAGCTTGAATGAAACTAGATAACGTATATGAACCATCTATTAAGCCAATAATCCCAGCGAAAACGATGCCGCCAATTAATACGACTAAGACATTAACGCCAGCTAAGGCGGCAATGAGTACCGCTATATAAGGTAAAACCTTCACGAAATCAAACGCGTAATCGCCAATGGTATCGATTTCGGCTCCAGCGGTCACGATCCATAAAAGAATCGCGGTTACAATTGCGCCAGGTAGAACAATGAAAAAGTTGGTTTTAAATTTATCACTCATTTTTGTTTTCTGGGTCCGGACAGCTGCGATGGTGGTATCGGAAATCATGGATAGATTATCACCAAACATTGCGCCACCTATAACCGTTCCCATCGCAAGCGCTATTGGTATGCCTGTTTGCTCCGCGATCCCAATGCCAATTGGTGCTAGCGCGGCCACGGTACCCATGGATGTTCCCATTGATACAGAGATGAAGCATCCTACAATAAAGAGTCCAACCATTAATAGATTAGGAGGAATAACGGATAATCCCAAGTTTACGGTGGAATCTACAGCCCCCATGTCCCTAGCTGTTTGAGCGAATGCCCCGGCCATTACAAAAATTACCGCCATTAAGATAATATTCGGATGTCCTGCGCCTTTCGTAAAGATATCAATCTTGCTAGATAGCTTTTCTTTTCGGTTCATGGCGAGAGCAAAAGCCGCCGCAATAATAATCGCAACGTTTAATGGCATATTGGAGAAGTCTCCAGAAATAACGCCAGTGCCAATAAATAGTAATACAAAGATAAGTAACGGAAGTAGTGCAAGTGCATTTCCTTTTTTCGCATTAGCCATCAAAATATCCTCCTTCATTTTGATTTTTTAGTGGGTAAGCATGTAACAAGAGATTAGTTCATGGTCATCCCACCCGTAACATTGATTCCTTGGCCAGTCATGTAATCGGAGTAGGTGGATGCAAGAAAAACAACGACATTCGCGATGTCAGATGGTACAGCAGTTCTACCCAAGGGAACTTGTGAATTATCTTCATGTTTAATATCTTCAGCTTGAAGACCGCGTAGGTGGCCGCCAATCACTCTTTCTGATTGTTTCATCGTTGTTTCCACGATTCCTGGGCAAACGGCATTCACATTAATATTGTCTTTGGCTAGTTCTAGTGCAGCCACTTTTGTCATCCCTAGTACCGCGTGTTTTGAAGCAACATAACTACCCATTAGTTGGTAGCCGTTTTTCCCAGCTTGTGAGGCAATGTTAATGATTTTTCCACCTTGGCCTTGAGCTTGTAGTTGTTTCGCAACAGATTGCATGCAAAGGTAGACCCCTTTAGCATTCACATCGATTGTTTTATCCCAGTCTTGCTCTTTTATATCAACAAAATAGTCCATCGTGGAAATCCCCGCATTATTGACTAAAATGTCTACTCTGCCGAAATGATCAATAACCGAAGCAACCACCGTGGTTACTTGCTCCGGATTGGACACATCGGCCTGAACATGAAACGTATTAGCTGTTGTTTCATCATGTGTCTCAGCCATATCTACAACCGCAACTTTTGCCCCGCAATCTAAAAATGCCTCCACAATCGCCTTTCCAATACCATGTGCACCACCCGTGACAATGGCCACTTTATTGGTTAAATCCATCGTATACATAAAAAACATACTCCTTTCCTGTTGCCCTGCTGTACATTTAGTTTGCGAAAGTAAAATGCAAACAAAAAAGGCCTCTTCTATAGCAAGAAGAGACCTTAAACGTCAACGTTAAAATACTCTTCTTATCTTCAAGCGTTACGCTTCTGGAATTGGCACATTACTCTAAAAGAGCTGCTGCCGAGGTATCGTAGGGCCAGTCCCTCCACCTCTCTGGATAAGAAAATTCGTGATATGTAATTTGTAGATTAAAGATACAGTAAAATGAAATTACCGTCAAGTGATTTTTTTGATAATTAAGAAATAGAGAGGTGATGTTTTGGGTTTGTGGTCATTAAAGAGGGGGGAGGATTTTTATAAGAAGAGCAACGCCCCTTAGTCAGCGTTGCTCTTCATTCATTATAAGTCCTCGTATTTATCTTTTCCTCACTGGAATCCAGACTTCACTATAGGCATAATCCGCTTTCTGTTCATCCATTTTAGTAAACGAAAAGGTAGGGGCAGGGATCACTTCATAATCGGAAGAGGGGAGCCATTCTGAATAGGTCTTTGCCATGGTTTCTTGCAGTGTTGATGGGAATGGACCTTCATTAGGAAAGATCGCCCATGTACAGGCATCCACGGTTACTTTATCTAATTGACCACTGACGTTATCTTCCGTTGTTAATACACCGATCAAGTGCGTTAAATCGCCTTCCTCTTTCAGAAATTGAGCATCTGCATCATAGGAAGCATTCACGATCTCATATGGTTCTAAATTTTGCAGAGAATGCATTTCCTCTTTTTGTTCATCTGTTATATTCTTCGCAAGCTCGACAATCGCGTTATTCACTCCTTCGAATTGCATTGGCACACGTTTACTTACACCAACTAAATTAAATGTTGGCTTATCTTCTATTCTAAATTCCATTGTAGTTCCTCCTTGTACTGTTATGACAAATGTGAACTTCGGAAACGTTTTGCTTACTCCTCTTTTCATTACTTCTGAGGGTAGAAAACCGTTCCATTTTTTAAATGCTCTGCTAAAGCCGTCCACTGACTGATATCCATATTTGAAAGCAACATCTGTTACTTTTTCTCCTCGCAACAAGTCCTTATTTGCCTCTGATAGTCTTCTGTTTTTTATATATTCATTTAGTGTCATTCCGGATAGGTAAAAAAATATTTTTCTAAAGTGATAATCGGAAACCCCGGCATATTCAGAAATAGTTTCAAGCGACAAATCATCCGTTAACCGTTCTTCAATATATTCAATGACTTGGTTTAATTCCTTTAACACGTTATCCCTCCTTTCTGTTAATCCCGGTGCCACCGTCCGTAAGACTCCAACTCCAAAACATGGAGGGGGAGTAAAACGGACGCTAACATCCCGATTCGTTCAACTAACAATCATTGGGGAAGAACGATAATCCCCACTGATTGAAGTTTCACTTTATATGATAGCAAAGAAATATTTTAAATACTCGACATGTTTAGGGTGATAAATATCGGTTTGATTGCCCTTTTTCATACCATTTCATAAAAAGATCACATTTTGAATTCAATTAATCAAATATAATTAGTATTGTATATTACTTAATCTATGGAATGAGGAAATAGCCTATTTGCCATACGGTTCCAATTTACGGTGGAACCGTATGTAAAACTCCTACTGATATAAGTTTCACTTTATATTACTCGACAGATTCATTAGGTTACTCGACCTTCAGTACAACTTTGCACAATACGATGTGGTTCATTTGGTCTTATTATGTAGGCTATATTTTAATAAAATATAGGTATAGAACATACTACTTATGAACTATTGATTAGGGGGATAAAGATGGATCAACGTAGTATGGCAGTATTAAATCAGTTACTGATTCAAGATTCATACATTACCATCCAAGAACTTGCAACCTTGTTAAATGTATCACGGCGCACGATTTATAGTGACCTTGACAAAATAAATAATTGGCTTAATGACCATCAATTAGAAGAGGTCAAGCAAGTGAGAGGGCAAGGCATATATATCGATGAACAAACTAAAAAAGATATTACTGCCAAACATTCTTCATCAAGAGCGACGTACTACGAATTCTCTCCTGTAGAAAGAAGGGCTTGGATTTATATACATGTTGTTGGGGAGAAAAAGGCTTACTTTTTAGAGGATATCAGACAAATTTTTGAAGTAAGTCGAAATACAGTCCTAGATGATATTAAGAAGCTTAAAGAAGAAATGAAAACGAACCAGTTATATTTTTATTCTGATCGTAAGACTGGGTACTCGATAAAAGGAAATGAAAACGATATCAGAAGGCTGTTGATCTATTATCTATCTTTGGTTACACCAAAAGAAAGCTGGTACAGCATTTTGTGTAATCTACAAAATTCTTCTATCAACATAGAAGACCAGGCTTTTAGACCATATTTAAGCTTTGATCTCTCATTGGTGCATCTACTAAGGCAATTATTACAGAAGCATGAGCAGCGTTTTAGGGTGGAGTTTACTGATGAAGTTTTTAATAATATTGTCGTTTGGTTTCACTTTTTCTTAAAGCGAATAGAGCAAGGGAAATTTGTTGAGGTAGATGTAGTTGAGAAGGAAGTAATAAAAACAACTGATGAATACACAGGCGTTAAGTCCCTTTGTAACCGCTTATCCGACTCGTTAAAAACGGAAATGCCGTCTGATGAAATTTATTATTTTGCCAAGTACCTCCTTAGTGCAAAGGTTAACTATAATTTTAGGCCACAAATGGAAAGTGAGGAGATGAAAGCACTTCTTCAGGTGGTAGAAAAGATGGTCTCCTCTTTTCAGTTACATGCTGCAATTGAATTCCAAGAACCAGAGCAGATGATCCAGAATTTGCTACTACACTTAAAGCCTGCGTACTACAGGATTAAATACGGAATTGAAGTAGAAAATGTTTTACGGGATTCGGTTAGCCAAAATTATTTTGAGGTCTTCCATCTAACAAAGAAAGTAGTCCATCATTTTGAAGATTTGATTGGTGAACCCATTAGTGAAAATGAAATTGCATATATTACGATTCACTTTGGAGGATGGCTTCGTAAGGAAGGGGTGATGCTTGAACAAACTAGGAAGAGAATGCTTATTGTTTGTACGAATGGGCTGGGTACATCGAGGCTGTTAGAAAGTCAACTTGAGGGGCTTTTCACTGACGTAGAAACGGTAGGGGTAACCTCCTTAAGAGAGTATGAAAAAATGGATCTACATGTCGACTTTATTGTGTCGACCATCCAGCTCACCGAAAGAGGAATCCCAGTCTTTGTTGTGAATCCTGTATTGGATAATAAAGACAAAGAGCAGCTATTGAAAAAAGTAAACAGTTTGTTTGATCGTACATCAAGAAAACAAGTTTACTCTGTAGAAACAGTCCTGGATATTGTTCAAAGATACGCTACTATCGAGGATAATGAATCCTTATCTAAGGAGCTTCGAAGGTATTTCCAAGCACCTCTTAATGTAGAAAATGAAATTAAGAAACCGAATTTAAATGAACTTTTACCACCAGAAAGAATCTTGATGAAGAAGCAAGTAGAAGGCTGGGAAAAGGCAATAAAGGTTGCAGCTGAACCTTTGTTGACACAAGGATATATTCAAGAGAGTTATATTGTAGAAATGATTAAAAATGTTAAGAGGTCTGGTCCTTATATTGTTATATCCCACCATTTTGCCCTCCCCCATGCGAATCCAGATGATGGGGTAATGAAAACGGGGATGAGCATGCTCCATTTGGAAGAAGCTGTTGACATATTAGGGAAACCTGTACAAATTATGGTTGTTTTAGCTTCACGGGATAACGAACAGCATTTAAAGGCATTGGCGCAGCTAACGAAATTATTTTCTGATAAAGCGACTATGGAATATATGCTGCAAGCAACGGATAGACGTGAAGTAAACAAATTCATACAGACATATTCAACGGAGATTAATTAAACAGCAAGGGATAGGTGAGTGAAAGAGATGAGATTTTTAGAAAAAGACATTGTATCAGTTGGTGTAGAAGCAGCGGATGCAGAGGATGCTATTGAAATTGCGGGAGACTTACTGAGGCAAGCTGGACTTGTAGAAAAATCATACATTGAAGCGATGAAGTTTTCCTATCAAAAAAACGGACCTTACTTTGTACTAGCGCCCAGTATTGCCATTCCACATGCACGACCAGAGGATGGGGTAAATGAAGCTTCTGTTTCATTTGTGCAATTAAAGGAACCTGTGGTGTTTGGTCATTCTTCAAACGATCCGGTACGACTTGTATTTGGATTAGGGGCATCTTCGAGTGAGGAACATATCACCTTACTTCGAAAATTAACTGGGCTACTCAATGACTCTGGCAATGTAGAAAAATTAACTTCGGCAACAACTTATGAAGAAATAAAAAACATTTTAGAAATGGAGAGATAAGTGATGATGAAAGTACTTACTGTTTGCGGACTAGGTCAGGGAACAAGCTTAATCTTGAAAATGAATGTTGAACAAGCATTAGCAGATAAAGGAATTAGTGCGGAGGTGGAGCATATGGATGTTTCGACTGCTTCAACAATGCAGGCGGATTATATCATTACAAGTAATGAATTAGCAGAAAGCCTTGTGGAGCATAGCGCAAAAGTCTTCATAGTTAATAACTATTTTGATATGGAAGAAATAAACAATGCAATAGATGAGAACATCGAAAGTTAAATTAACAGGGGGGGAAACGTAAATGGATGCTATTTTTTGGGTAGCAACGAATATTTTTGGGCAAGCAGCGATTCTACTAGGTTTCATCGTTCTATTAGGATTACTACTACAGAAAAAAACGGCGAGTCAGGTAATTAGCGGTACGTTTAAAGCCATTATTGGTTTCTTAATCATAAGTGCTGGTTCCACCGTAATCACAGGAGCCTTGACTGTCTTTGAACCGTTGTGGAAAGAAGTTTTTAATCTTTCGGCAGAGCCGCTTGGTGATTTCATGGGCCAAGAAGCATTTAACGCGAAGTATGGTAGTGCTGTTACTTTAGCAATGACGTTAGGATTTGTTATTAACGTTTTACTAGCTAGGTTTACTAGATTTAAATATATTTATTTAACTGGTCATATGATGTTCTGGACAACCACCATTTTTGCTGGAATTGTTGTTCAAACTGCTGGAGATGTTTCCTTCGGTAAACTCGTTATATTCTTAGCCGTGTTTATGGGGTTATATTGGACACTTCAGCCTGCTATAACCCAGCCTTTTATGAGGAAGATCATGGGAAATGATAATATCGCACTTGGACATACATCAGCCTCTGTATCCTTATTAGCTGCTTTGGCTGGTAAATATTTAGGTAATAAAGAAAATGATTCTGAGAAAATAAAACTACCAAAAGGATTAGAATTTCTCAGAGATTCAAACGTTATTACCGCTTTGACAATGGGTTTATTATTCTTAGTTGGAGCAATAATTATTTCCTTTAAGGATACACCAGGGGCTCAGGCGCTAGTAGATGCTGCAGGAGATCAAAACTTTATTGTTTATTCTATTATACAGTCATTCACATTTGCTGCAGGTATTGCAGTTGTACTACTAGGTGTGCGTATGTTCATTGGGGAGATGGTTCCTGCCTTTAAGGGAATTGCAACGAAAATTGTACCTGGTGCGAAACCAGCGCTAGATAGCCCAGTTGTCTTTCCTTTTGCACCAAACGCAGTAATCCTAGGGTTCTTGGGATCGTTCGTTGGGGCAATAATTTGGTTGGTGATATTAGGGAATACAGTTAGCTATGTGTTTGTACCAACGATGATCGTGCTATTCTTCCACTCTGCTACTGCAGGGGTATTCGGAAATGCCACAGGTGGGGTTAGAGGTGCCATTATGGGTGGTTTCATTACCTCAACTGTCGTGGCATGGGGACAATTTGTAATGGTGAAAATGCTTTTACCTGGGACAGTACCAGATACAGCAATGTGGGCAGCGGATTCCGACATGTTCATCTTAGGCCCAATCATCCGATTTTTAGCACAATTATTTTTCTAGAATAAGAGAGTTAGGGGATGTATGTCCCCTTTTTCAAGTTTAATTAATAAATTACATCAGGGGTGATTTCAATGAGTTTTATTAGAACATTTCATGGCGATATAGAGCCATCAAAATTAGGTTTTACCTATTCACACGAACATATTGTATGTCGTCCACCATATTGGGTTGAACAAGAGAAAGACGATCTGCTTTTAGATGACAGGGAAAAATCCAAACTGGATGTCCAAGATTTCAAAAATCTCGGCGGACAGGCGATTGTTGATGCCACGGCAGTGGACTATGGGCGTGACGTGCAAGCAGTTAAAGAGATTGCAGAAGAAACTGGCGTTACGATTATTGGGACTGCAGGATTTAACAAAAGTTTTCTATGGGATGCCCCAATCCCTGAACATGTTAAAAGACTAACAGGCGACTATGATAGGTATTCTGAATGGATAGAGGCAAAATCAATTAACGAGCTAGCTGATTTCGTAATCCGTGAAGTGGAAGAGGGACTTGAAGGAACGACTATACGGGGAGGACAGGTGAAATTTGGTACAGGCTATAACAGGATAACACCATTAGAGGAAAAAACATTACGCGCGGTTGCAAGAGCACACCATGAAACAAAGGCGCCTTTGCATTCTCATACAGAAGCAGGAACAATGGGGCTTGAACAAATTGAATTACTAAAGAGTGAAGGTATAAATTTAGAATATATTAGTTTTGGCCATATGGATCGAAACCCCGATCCTTATTATCATGAGAAAGTAGCCCAAACTGGTGCATTACTATCTTTTGATGGCATTTCGAAAATTAAATATGCACCAGAAAGCACCCGAATTCAATGTATCCTAGAACTTGTTAAAAAGGGATATGAGGATCAGATTTTAGTAAGTGGTGACACAGCAAGAAAGTCTTACTATAAACATTATGATTATGGATTAGGCTTGGAATATATTATTGGCAAATGGGTTCCACGATTCATTGATGAAGCAAATCAAAATGGCTTTGATGGCGCAAAGTTAATTAATAAGTTTTTCATCCAAAACCCTGCACGTTGCTTCACATTTAAAAAATAGGTTGAAAGGCATTGTAACGGCCTTACATTACTACCTTGGAAAATTTTTAATAAATTGGATGGTGATAAAATGGAATTCCAATATGAAAATTCGTTTGACGTAAAAGAAAAAATTAATCAATCAAAAATTGCTATCTTACCAGTTGGTGCGGTAGAGGCACATGGCCCGCATTTACCACTGGGGACGGATAATTTCCTTGCGGAGCGGCTCTCCCACAAATTGGCAGAACGAACAAAGGCTTTTATATTACCGACTTTACCTTATGGGCAAGTATGGAGCCTACGCAATTTTCCTGGAAGTATCAATATAAAAAATAATTCCATGATTGCTTTTCTCGTTGATATTGGAGAAAGTCTATATAAACAAGGCTTCAAAACATTTGTTATGGTAAATGGCCATTTAGGGAATCAAACGGCATTAAAAGAAGCGGCACGTGTGTTGTATGAATCGTGCCCAGAAATGCGGGTGATTTATTTCTTTTATCCTGGTATGAACAATGCTGCAGCTGAAGTGAGAGAAAAAAGCTCAACTCATAATACTTACTTCCACGCATGTGAAATTGAAACATCGTTCATGCTTTACCTTGCACCTGAATTGGTAAACATGGAAAAGGCACTTACAGATATACCAACTATTCCTCAGCATGCAGATTTCACTCCTACACCTTGGGAGGATTTTACAGAAACAGCTGTATTAGGAGATGCAAGCCTAGCTACGAAACAGAAAGGCGAACATATTATTAATACAGCTTTGGAGAATATGGTCAAAATCATGGAAGACCTAAAATAATAGTAGATAACATATGGAATTAGTATGAAATAGTAAAGGTGTGACACGCCATGAAAGAAAAACTTTATGATAAATTTCTATTCAATTTTTTAGCGAATGACCGCGAGAATGCTGAGGCAATAATAGAAGCTGGATCAGGTTATGTAGTACCAGGCATTGTATCAGATAAATTTGATACTGTTGACGCGGCTGTAAAGAAGGTAGAGGAATTAAAATCTATTACGAATACGGTGAGTATCGGCCTCGGTGGGGGTGGAAATCCTGCTAATTGGAAAAAGGTCTTAGACATAGCGGTTGCCTCAAGCCCAGGCCATATCAACCAGCCATTTGAAACTACATCCTATGCGAGACGCTATCTTGATAGAAAAGGTGCTCCAGCTCAATTAGTCAATGCACTTATTCAACCAACAGGAGAAGTAGGGAAGATTAAATTAGCTGTTTCACAACAAGTAATGCAAGTCGAGGAATTTATTGAAGTAGCAAGAGGATATGGGATTGAGAGTATAAAAATGATGCCAATTAAGGGTACGCAACACCTAGAAGAATTAGTATATCTAACGAGAGTGGCTGCTACAAAAGGGATTCGCGGTGTGGAACCTGCAGGTGGAATCGATGTAAACAACATAAAAGCGATTTTTACAGCAATAAAAGATATCGATATTGATTTCTTTATGCCACATATCTTTGGATCAACGATTGACAAAAGGACTGGAGCTACAATTCCAGCCAAAGTATCGGAGATTCTAGCAGAAGTGGAGGGATTATAATGATTGATAAATATTTCAGTAAAATTGCGGATTTACTCGCCATTGTAGAAAAAGAAGAACTGGAAGGAATGTCTCTTGCCGCAAAAAAAGTTGCGGAAGTCATACAAAATGGTGGGGTTGTCCATTTATTTGGGTGCGGCCATTCACATATTCTAACAGAAGAAGTCTATTATCGTGCAGGTGGTTTAGTTCCAATTCACCCTATTTTACATGAACCTTTAATGCTTCATGAAGGTGCTGTTCGTTCTTCTGCTTTTGAAAGAAAGAATGACTATGCAAGAACATTTATGGAATCTCAGGATATTCGAAACAGTGATCTCCTTATCGTTATCTCTACGTCAGGAAGAAATCCGGTCCCAGTAGACGTAGCGAAAATTGCTAAAAGTAAAGGAGCTTTTGTTATTGGTATAACTTCGATTTCATATTCTTCTAGCCAACCTTCGCGGCATACTAGTGAACTGCACTTATTCGATGCTGTGGATCTAGTAATTGACAATCATGCTCCGGTTGGAGATGCACTCTTATCTCATGACAAAGTAGATGTTAACTTTTCTCCTAGCTCTACGGTAATTGGATCTACCATATTAAATGCCATTTTTGCAGAATCTATTAAACAAATGGCAGACAATAACTTTGAACCACCAGTCTTTCTAAGTGGCAACATAGAAGGTGCAGATGAACATAATCAGTTATTAATCGATAAATATAAGGATCGGGTAAAGCTTTAGATGACTCATTAGAGTAGCAACATTTTATGTGATGAAAAGACACATAAAGAAGTTTGATTGAGTAATTAAGTAGAATTAGAGTGATGGATGACGAATATGCTCTAATTCTACTTAATAAGTAAATTCTTATCAGTTACGACCGCACTTAATATCCTCCTCAGACTTAAAAACCCCTTTTTACTACTCTACTTATCACTAGACTCGCTACACCAAAATCAATGATCCCTAGCATAATTGGTATTATGGCATAAGAAAACAGGTTGGACCCGATCCCACTATCAAAAGGGGAAGATAAGATTGCGATAATAAGAATAGAAGAAGTAATCGTTGCTGGAACTGAATATTTAATCATCCCAAAGAATAAAGGAATGAGAGACATTCCAGCACTACTGCTGTAACAATCCCCCTAACCATCTATGTCCGCTATTCACAAACAATTACCTGCCGTGAGAAAAGCTCCTTTAGTCCCTTATGAGCAGCGCATCGATCGACTATTGTAAAACCAGCCATCAAAATCACTTCATCTATGTCTTCGATTGTAAGAATAACAACTCTATTCGCTATTCTTCTAGCGTGTTTGATAATAGTGAACTGCTCTTCTGGTGTAGCTAGGGATGCAATATTGTAAGGCATATCAATGATTGCCGCATCATAATGGCCTTCTACTTCGGCTATATCTTTTACTTCCACTCGTCCATCATAGTTAAAGTACGTGATATTTTCCCTGGATCCTTTTACTACTAATGGATTTCGGTCAGAACCAACGATATGAATCCCCATGGAAAGTGCTTCCACAAGTACCGTCCCTATTCCGCAGCACGGATCGATTACCCGGACACCTGATGGGTCTGGAACTGCTATATTTACAACAGCTCTGGCCAAACGTGTGCTTATGGCAGTCGAGTATTCTTGAGGTTTCTTCATATGACGTAGCCAGACAGACTCGCTTTCCTGGTATGTCCCAAAGTACCACTGCCCTTTAAATGGTACAATGCCGAAAAGAATATCAGGATTTTTCATCTTCGCTTTTCCGACGATATTCCATCCAATCTCTTTTTCAATAATCCGCTGTTCTGCATATTCTATTTTCAGGTCATTGGAAAGGTCATTTATTTTTATGTAGAGTACCTTAAAGGTTTGGTCATCAAGCTCGAGTTGGTGAACCTGTTTAGCGATTTCCTGAACAGATTTGCCAGAGAAAAGAATCGAGAGCCTCCCCTTTATAAATGGACTCCTGCTTGGATCGATGTTTCTTGTGCTTTTTATCAGGCTATCGGCTTCTTCGCCAAAGAGAGCCCTTTGCTCTAATGCACAGAGAGATCTTTCTTCGAGACCATGTGTGCACGTGTATATGTATTCAGATGTTTGCGAGTTAAGTATTGTCATAATTTGTGTATTAGCCCTTCTTCGATCAATAATCAATCCATTACCATTCAATCTATTATATCTTATATAACTCATTATAACGAAAAAAGTAATAAAGACGTCGCTCCGCGCGGTTGCGATGGGGTAAACTCTTCCACATGTATTGTAGATCTTTATCAATGCAAAAAAATACCAGATTCCTTTGCAAATAAAGGATATCTGGTATTTCTTGTTATGGGGTAACGATTGTTCCATCAGGTATTCTACTTTGTGTCCATTCATGGGCTCTATACACCACTGGATATTCTGCTGCTTTTTCTTCATCAAAATCAACACCAATCCCAGGCTTATCAATTGGATAAAGAAAGCCTTTTTTTGGCTTAGGGACATAACTAAATAGGGATGCTGTGGTTTCTTTAACATGTATATTTTCTTGGATCGCTGCATTGTGAAGATGAATATTTAAGTGTGTATTGACAGCCATTCCGATAGGTGTAATATCAGATGGCGTATGCCAAGCCATTCTAATTCCCATTGCATCACAGAAATGAGCAAGTTTAAGCGCAGGGGTAATACCACCAATTTGCGACACATGGCAACGCATATAATCGACACGGCGGTTGGTTATGAGTTCTTTCCACTCCATCGGATTATTAAACAGTTCACCAGTTGCAAGTGGTGTAGCTGATTGAGAACGTAACTGCTCCAGCCATTCATTTTGGTCAGGAGGCAAAATGTCCTCGATATAATATGGTTTGTATGCTTCTACATCCTTGGCGAAATTAATTGCCTGGTTTGGGAAAAGTCGTTCATGAACATCATGTAGAATTTCGAAAGAGAAACCGTACTTTTCACGAATCGATTTGAACATGTGGACGGTTGTCTGCATGTAACTATTTTGATCAAAATAAGAGCCTATACTAGGGTTTTCCGTAGTGAGTAACTGATCGGCTAGACCTCCATAGAAGCCTAATTGACAGCGGATATGCTGATATCCTTCTTCTAAAATGGTATCAATTTGCTTATAAAGTTCATCTAAGTTATCTGCAACGGCATGCGTATAGGAAGCGATAGCATCACGTGACTTTCCACCGAAGAGTTGGTATAAAGGCATATTTGCTTGCTTTCCTTTAATGTCCCAAAGTGCCATATCCACGCCAGAAACGGCATTATTAATAACAGGTCCGTTTCTCCAATAACTATTAACCATCATCATCTGCCAAATATCTTCAATATTGTTAGCATCTTTGCCAATAAGGATAGGTTTTAGATATTCGTCAACCATTGTTTTAACTGCAAGTGGTCGTTGTTGGAAAGTTGCACACCCGTATCCGTGTACGCCTTTATTTGTTTCAACTTTTACCACAATTAAATTATGTCTATCAGGTCGCGTAATGTAACATTTTACATCGGTAATTAATATAGGACTCATTGAGGCACCTCTATTCTAAGCTTTTACTATTTCATTGAAACACTAGCAATAACACCATGTCAATTTGGATTGGTATCATCACCTATAAGCGATAAAAACCAGTCCAATTTATGTTTTTAAATTGATAGAATCCTTTACTGACAAGGGTTCATCATGATTGTGATGTCATTTTTGTACGTTTTTTTGTTTTGTGATTGTGTGTTATATTTTTCTTTGAAAGCGCGCACAAATATTTCGTAGAAGGGGTGGAGACATGAGCGAAAGTAATCAAGAAAAAGTAGTGAAAAGCATTATTGATTATTTGGGCGGTAAAGAAAACATCAGTAATGCATGGCATTGTATGACTCGATTACGCTTTGAGATAAAAGATGAATCTCTTATAGAAGAGGAAAACATTAAAAGTATTCCAGAGGTAATGGGGGCGCAGAATCAAAACAATCAATACCAAATTATTATCGGAACAGAAGTAGAGTCTTATTTTGAAGTGTTAGCTAGTAAGCTAGGAATAAGTGGAGCTGAATCTTCCTCCAATGGAAATAAGGGAGAGAAAAAGAGTCTAATCACCATGTTTATGGACATTGTTTCAGGTGTTTTCGGGCCCATTGTCCCAGCTATAGCAGGGGCGGGGATGATCAAAGGTTTAATCGCCGGGTTTGTGGCATTAGGCGTCGTATCTGATGAAAGTCAGACGATTCAAGTGTTGGATATGCTAGCGAGTGGTGTGTTTACGTTCTTACCATTCTTCATAGCAGCATCTGCAGCAAAAATCTTTAAAACAAATCAATACTTAGCAATAGCCATTGCAGCAGCAATGCAATATCCTACGATGACGGACGCTGCAGCAGCTGGAAATATTGATGCATTTCATATTTTTGGACTTATACCGATACCAGTCTTTAATTATGCCGGAAATGTAATCCCTATCATATTTGCTGTATTTGTTTTAAGTTACGTGCAACGATGGGTTGATAAAGTATTACCTAAAGTTTTGAGAACAGTATTTACACCGACTTTTTCATTATTTATTGCTGGATTAATCGCGTTTATAGTGATTGGACCAATAGGAATTCATTTAGGACGAGGACTAGCAGATGTTATTGCCTGGTTATTTGATGTGTCACCTATTTTAGCGGGTGTGGTCGTAGGGACAATCAGACCGGTAGCTATTTTGACTGGCTTACATCATGCGATGACACCTATTGCACTACAGAACTTTTCCGACCAAGGTTACGACATGTTAATGCCAATGATGTTCATGGCAAACATGGCCATTGCTGGTGCGACACTTGCTATGTATCGCAAAGCGAAATCTCAAAATGAAAGATCAATCATTGTGTCATCATCCCTTTCAGCGTTTTTGGGAATTACCGAACCAGCACTATTTGGTGTTCTAACAAAATATAAACGTGGATTACTTGCAGCAACGATTGGTAGTGCACTTGCATCAGCTTTCATTAGTGCATTTGGTGTACGTATTTACGGTTACATTTTATCTAGTATTTTCAGTTTACCAGCTTATATCGGGGAATATTTCATTTTTGCTATTTTAGGTATTGTCATCGCTATCGTCGTTGCTTATATAGCAGCTACCTTATTATCTAAATCAAATGAGAAATTAGAACCAACAGGAGCAAAAACGGAATTAAGGGAAGAGGAATTAACAGCAGTAGCAACAGGTAACTATGTGGCCATTGATCAAGTAGCAGATGAAGCATTTGCTTCAAAATCACTTGGTGATGGATATGCCATAAAACCGAGTAAGAGTGAAATCTTCTCACCAGTTTCCGGTAAAATTAAAACTGTTTTTCCAACCAAACATGCGATAGGAATTGAAACCAATATCGGATTAGAAGTCTTGATTCATATGGGGATAGAGACCGTTAGCTTAGATGGAAAACCATTCGAAATACTAGTGAAGCCGGGTGACGTGGTTGACAAGAAGACACAAATTGCAACGATGGATATAGAAGAATTAGAAAAAAACAAAATGGATATAACAACGATGGTCGTGGTAACCAATATGGAAAAAGTAAAATCACTTCCTGAAGCGACAAAACAATCGTATTCTGCAGGAGAGAAAATCGGTGATATTCTACCAAACTAAACTGTAGATGGAAATGGTTTTATATAAAGAAATTACCTTATCGACCTTGGCTCATGATTAGTATGAGCTGAGGTTGATTTTGTTGTAAGAACGAGAGAAAATGAAAGATTTATCCTTATTGAAAGAATATTATATGTAATGTATGATAATGCCTATAGTAAATGTCTTGTGAGTACTAGGCTTAGTAGTCTCGTCTAAATTTTTTCGACGGAATCTAATCATTAAATATAAAATTAGAGAGAAGCGTTATGATTATGAAAAAGAAAGAATTTATTATTAATGATGTGTTAAGTAAAATCTATCAAAATTATTATACGGACGGTAAATTGCCGACACAACGCCAATTAGCGGAATTTTATGAGGTATCTCGGTATACTATCCAGGATGCGATTGTTAAATTGCAGGATATTGGTGTGATTAATGTGGTTCAAGGCTCTGGTATTTACGTGCAGAAAAATGTTAGCCAAAATCCTCTCATTTATAATTCGATAACAGCAACACCGTATTCACGCATCTCATCTAAGCCAATTTATCTAAAAAAAGAAGTAGCAACAGAAGCAGATCAGCGCATGTTCGAAATTGAAAAGGGAGATGAAATTTGGGAGTTTCAAAGAATAAGAAATGTCAATTACCAAATTGTCCAGATTGAAAATTCCAGATTACCTTATAAATTGTTCCCAAATTTAAAAGAAGAAGATATCTCTAATTCCATACAGGAGTACGTACAACGGAAAGGGTATGAAATCTCCCACTACATTACGTCCTATACACCAGTATTGATTAATAAAGAACAATCCCAATTGATGTCTTGTAAAAAAGGCCTTCCAGCCATGAATATACAGAATAGGTGTATGCTTAGAGGGGGAACTGTCTACGAGTATAGTGAGGTCATTGCTCTAGACTATTCTTGTACGTATATTACCCCGTTTAATAAACAGAACCATTCACAACGAAAGCAGAAGAAATAAGTATGAAGGCTTTCTAAGAGTTTTATACTATAACTAGCATTACTTCACTCAATTCAGTTCAAAAATTAGACAGCAGTTTATCCCGGAGCAACCGTCCGTAAGACTTCCACTTCAAAACATGACGTGGGAGTAGCTCCTCAATCGTAATCATAATACAAGCGCCTTTTCCCAGTTCTTCTTATTTTTCCAGCCTTTACGGCTTTTTCCCACCTGTTTAAAGAAATTTCATCTAATGCTATTTTTTCGCCTTCAGAACGAGTTCTTGATTTTTTGCGTCGTTCTGAACCGAATTCTTTTTGTATGATTTCATTTGCCTGTTTCTTATTTGAAATGATATTGTCATCGATCTCATTTAAATTAATCTTTCTCATTAAAACCACCCCTTTTACCAATACGTAAAGGTAATGTACTTTAATTATCACTCAATTGAATACCTTCCTATTCTAATTATAATCATTTCTTGCCCAAATGAAACTATTCAATGAAACCATTTCTGAAATGATTACTACTAATTACGATAGACCGCTTGGAGTAGTTTTCTATAAACAAAAAAGGGGATTTTCCCTTCTTAGAGCCTTCTAATTATAAATTACATACTCAATGGCCAAATGGATCAGATAATAAAACTCGCCTCCATCTTTTTTTGCGAGATTTATTAAACTTTCGTGCCAATCTTCAACCTATGATAACCCCTCGTTATATCCTAATCTGGTTTTCAAGGACTGGAGAGCTTCTTGGTCCACATTATGTCATGGATGTTCCTCTATTTCTTATACGCTGAAATAATTAAAAACATTGGTCTCCGATTTTCATCTGCTATCAGAGGGTCTTTTTTTGCCAATTCCTCAGTAGGATAGGATTCCTTCACTTCCTTTATAAGAAAACCAGAATGAATCAAATCGTTCATATATGTCGCAATGGTTCGATGGTATTTTGTCACAGGTTCATTTAAAAAGGACGTTTCACGCGCGCCTTCGATTTGATAGTTATCAACTGGCCAGTGCAGGCGATACCCTTGTTCATCATAATACCAGTCTTGTTCTTCTCGAGAAGTGAAAATAGGATGTTCCACAGAAAAGACAAAGCTTCCCTCAGGCTTTAATGAATCATAAACCTTCTCACCAATTGTTTTAAATGACTTAATGTAGTGAAATGCAAGGGAACTGATTACCACGTCAAATGGAGACGCTGAAAAGTCGATGTCTTCAATAGGCCTTTTAATATATGAAATGGAAGGATCTTTTGTCATTTCACGAGCTCGTTGAATCATTTTTTCAGAAATATCTATACCTGTGACAGAGCTTGCCTTCTGCTCCCGTGCATACCGACAATGCCAGCCGAAACCGCAACCTAAATCAAGAACTGTTTTATCCTTAAGGTCCGGTAATAGTTCTTTTAAAATATGCCATTCTCCAGCACCTTCAAGCCCATGAACGGAGCGGGGCATTTGTTCGTATGCAGAAAAGAAATTCGGGTCATCATATTTATTTTGTTTCATCGTGAACCCATCTCCTATTCTTACTATGATCAAGTTGGATTAATCAGCAGCACAGCCCCAAGCAGAACGATAAGAATAAAGACGTAACGCTCGAATTTATGACTTGGGATACGACGATGTAAATACGCACCTAAAAATGTTGCGGCAATGATAAAAGGCAAGGAAAGGCCGAAGAGCGTAAATACATCCTTTGTCCATAGACCTCCAAGTGCTTGGCCTAGTACCACCATTATCCCAGAAATAAGAAAATGAGCTTGCAATGTTCCTCGAAAGCGATCTGGACTCCAGCGACGCATTGTGCCGTAAATAACAACGGGTACACCATTGAAGTTATAAGCACTTCCAAGTGTTCCCGCAGCAAAACCGAACGGTAACGCCCATGCTGGACTATCCAACAAAGGACGTTGTGCTGACTTCGTAATCATTGGTTTGGCCAGTGAATACGCTCCATATGCAACAAGAAATATACCAAGTGCAACCGTGATCACCATTGCAGGAGCATAAAGGACTAAGACCAGGCCAGCAGGAATGCCGAGCAAGGTAGTAATGGCTAACCGAATAAGTGCGGGCTGATCAATGTGACGCCATCCTGTAGACACAGCGAGCAAAGCTACAGTAAGCCCGGCCAATCCTATCAGCGATATGGAAGTATGTAAATCTAGTGGTAGCAATGCAAGGAGAGGCATCCCTATTACAGCTTCCCCAAAACCAAACGTAGCTCTCATCAAAGAGCCGATGAAAACAACGGCGATGACCAATAGGATGAGGGTCGTAGACATATAAAACAACTCCAGTAGCTCAAATTGCAGCTTAAAATATAACATTCATTATCTACCTTTATTTTATCATAGTGGTGAAACAATATGGCTTAGTTGGGGCTAATTGAGTGGGGAATTTAAAGAAGCTTTTTTGAAAAAACCTATCATTTGGCCAAGCACTTTCTACCTTCTAAAAGTCGTTGTATAAATTCCATGAACTGGCAGAATTTTATAAAATGATTTAAAATCTATTTTAGAACTAGATTACATAGAAAGGTAGATTTTAATGAACTTTAATCGTCATTTTTTAATCGGAATGCTAACAGTTGGATTGCTCCTTTTAGCTGCATGTGAGAATTCTTCTGCCGAGTCTAGCGCTACGACAGACAACGAGTCAGAAACCCAAACGGCAAATGAAAATGGAGAAGCTGTAGAGGAGGAAGCAGGGAAAGATCCGGGTTCAAATGCAGACGAATCGAATCAAGCCAACTCGGAGGGAAGCACAACGGAAGAAGCGGAAACTACCGAAAAAGTTGAGACAGCTAATGATGATGCCGCAGAGGAAGAAGACTCCTCGACTAAGAGTACAGTAAGCAAGAAAGAAGAATACCTTCAGAAATTAAAAGATGCAAAAAGAGAAACACGTGAGCAGCGGGAAGAGTCAGCAGATGGCATAACAATCGAGTTAAAAGGTGTGGAAGGCAATTTATTCGACCTGTGGGACGGGTTATTAAACGAAATTTATGGAGTTCTGGAGGAGCAACTTTCTACAGAAGAGATGGAGCAACTGAGAGTAGAACAACGTGAATGGATTAAGCACCGCGATAACAAGGCAGAGGAAGCATCCCTAGAATATGAAGGGGGCACTGCAGAACACCTAGTATATACAACAGTCCTTAACGACCTTACGATAGAACGATGCACGGAACTGGTTGAAGAGTATATGAAGTAATGTAAAGTAGAGCATTCCAAATTGGAGTGTTCTTTTTTCGGCCGATGCTCATTCACTCTCGGCCGAAATGCTCCAATAAATCAGACACCTTCAAATTGACTAAAAAAATCATTTTATAAATCAATTTCCTTGATTATTTTAGCTGGATTCCCGCCAACGACAATGTTATCTGGGACATCTTTCGTTACGACTGCACCGGAGGCTATAACAACATTATGACCGACATTTACACCTGGATTTATAACTGCACTGCCACCGATCCATACATTGTCTCCAAACGTAATCGGTTTTGCGTATTCTCTACCAGAATTACGCTCGGTTGGATTAATTGGATGTGTTGCCGTATAAATTTGTACCCCTGGTGCGAGCATGCAATTATCACCAAACCGAACTTCACAAACATCTAAAATTGTACAATCATAGTTTGCAAAGAAATTTTCTCCAACATGTGTGTTATATCCATAATCAAAACGAATAGTCGGCTCCATATAGACATTATTTCCAGTTGAACCGAGTATGTCTTTTAATAATGCTACACGTATTTTTTCATCTGTTTCGATGGTTTCATTATAGATTCTGACCTTGCGCCTTGCTTCTTTCCGTTCTTTGGTTAAAACAGGATCCATCGGGTCGTACATTTCTCCAGCTAACATGATCTCTTTTTCTGTCATCGTTCTACTCTCCTTTTAATTTAACTAAATTTCTTTGGATACTAGCTTCTTCTTTCCTAATAACCTATTTAATTGCTCTGAGCATAAAAGCATTATTGCAATATAGATAACGATAAGAAACGGGAAGATGGCAATTGTTGAATGAGATGCAATCATACCGAGAATCGGTGGTAGAAAGGTGCTACCTGTATATGCTAACGCCATTTGGTAGCCCATAATAGTCTGGGAATGTGTCTTGCCAAAGCGTGTTGGTGTTTCATGTAACATACAAGGGAAAATTGGTGCTAAACCAAACCCTATCATGATAAAACCTGCAAGTGAAAACGTAGTTGGAAAGGGCAGTACGAGAAGTACAGCACCAACTAATGCGATAATTTGTCCAATTCGAATCAGAATACGGTTGCTCCATTTAAACGTTACAAAACCAGTTACAAATCTACCAACTGTTAAACCTCCCCAATATAGGGAAACCCATTGGGCAGCAGATGATGCTGACAACTCTTTGACGTTTACGAGAAAACTACTTCCCCATAAGCCGACTGTTGTTTCCACCCCGCAATAAAATAGGAAGGACAACAATGCGAATTTCACTCCTTTTATTTGCAATGGTTTTGTATGTTTTGTATTTTCATGGACTTCATTGTGAATCTCTTCTGTTGTTTCGTTTAATGTCCTACTTCTGTTCTGTGCTACTCTCTTCCACAATGGGAAGGAAAAGAAAAGGATAGTTGCTAATGCAAATTGGATTCCGGCTATGGTGAGATAACCATTTCTCCATGCCTGCTGTCCTGTAATAAATTGGGCCATGATGATTGGCCCTAAAGTTGCTCCCACACCCCAAAAACTATGTAACCAACTCATATGGTGTGCCTTATAATGTAAAGCAACATAATCGTTTAATGCAGTATCTACAGCTCCCGCACCTAAGCCAAGCGGTATAGCAAATAGAACCAACCAAATGATCGACGGCGCGAAATAAAACCCAAGTAATGCACCAGCCGTCAATAAGACACTAGCAAAGGTAACCTTTTCAGTTCCGAATCGTTTGATAACCCTCCCACTAAGTAAGCTCGAAATAATGGTACCAGCAGAAATGATCATAAACAGGTAACCTGCTGCCTCAAGTGGAGCTTCAATGTCTTCTTGTATCACAGGCCATGCGGCTCCTAATAAGGGATCAGGTAATCCTAAGCTAATAAATGCTAAATAAATAACTAGCAAAAGTAATAATGTCATGTGTACCCCTTTTCTATATTAGTTAAATTGGCTCTTCATCAAAATCTATGGGTGCCAAATAGCTATATTTTTGATAATAGCAACCGCTACGCATTCCATGGGCTTGAGCTCAGCCTCCTCGATAAAAGAAGTTCGCTTTTTTCTGCGGGGTCTTCCCACCGCGCTTTCCCATAGGATTCACCGTGTTTTTCCTCCGCTAACTCGTCTCACTAACTTACTTATGAAATAATATCAACCATAGATTTTTGTGTTGAACCATTAAATTTATCCGTAGCAACCGTCCGTAAGATTCCCACTTAAAACATGAAGGGAAGCCAAAAAGTTTTAAGCGGGAGTAAACGGACGCTAACACCCCGATTCGTTCAACTAACAGTGGGGGAAGAACGAAAACCCAAACTTATTGAAGTTTCACTTTATCTAAAATCAACTTATTAAATAGATTTAATAAGTATATAAAAATTTCAGCATCCACTTATTTTGCAGATGCCTAGACTGCTCATCGCTTGACGTTTATGAGATATTACTTATCCCATCAATCATTATATTGAGGCAAAGTCTTTGTAATCCAAATAAATAGTCTTGTTCCCAATCGCTTATTGCGAATTCAGGAAGGTGTTCGGATGGAATATATGTTGCGCTTGCAATTTCAATTTTTTCAACAAGGGTATCATCCACCTGGTTATCACAAAAAATAAACATATGTGGATTAATAATTGCAACAAAAGACGCTACTAATCTACTAATGGCATCTATCTCAGCTCTCCCATCCAAGACTACATTTCTTGATCCATAATTTAAAGCTTGTTGAAAATTTTGGTCATTATATTGTGGGATATATTGAACCTCTCCTGAGAAAAACGTGCTTCCACGAATGACATCCCCATTAAGCAATATCCCCGCTCCTGGCCCATTATTCCCGGCATATAAATATACAAGAGACCGGTTCTGAATTCTCAGGTTATGGTAATAGCCAAGAACAGCTGCATTCATATCGTTCTCGACAGCAACAGGAAGGGAAAAATATGCTTCATAATATTCCTTTAAATCTACATTATGAAATTTTTCATATCCAGGTATATGAAAAATACGCCCGTTATCAACTGCACCCGGAACACCAATTGTCAAAGCACGGATTTTTGGGTGTGCTGTTATGATTTGTTCAATATAGGAAGTTAATAAATGTAACCCATCGTCTACTAACACACTTGAAATCTTGCCCTGATCCTTTATTTCTCCCAAACAATTAAAGATTGTATAATTTGTCTCTGACTTCTCTAAGAAAATGGCAGCGCCTAGCATATACTCCGGATTGTACATATATCGTTTTGCTCTTCTGCCACCACTAGATTCATCCAGGCCAGCAGAGATAATTTCGCCATCTTTCTCCATCTGCGCTAGGATTTTACTTATTGTCGGGAAACTAATTTCCAATTTATTACGGAGCTCTACTTTTGTTGTACTTCCCATTTCTAAAAGTATTTTGCGAATATCACGAAGGATTATCTTCTTCATTGATTTGGGGTTCGTTAATTTTTCCTGCACAAAGTTCACCACCTAAGCCACTTATTAAAATGATTTAATAAGTTATGGTGAAACTATACCATAGTTATTTTTTTATAACAATAGAAAATGGAAACGGTTTTTGTCATGCTAGAAAGCAATAAAATAGTAGTGTTTTCACATGAAACCCTTTACAAAGTATCGATCTAGCGTAAATTTTTAAAAAATATTGACTATACAAAAAGCTGGTGGTATTATACCTAACAAACGTTAGTTAGGGAGAAGATGATGACAAAAGATAAAATTATCCAAGCGACAATTAGAAATTTTGCTAAGTATGGGTACGAGGGAGCTTCCATGCGGAAAATTGCGGAGGAGGTCAACATTAAGCCAGCTTCTATTTATTACTTTTTTGAGAACAAACAGAACTTATTTATCCAAGCAATAAAGGTAATCTTAGAACACCACTTTACTAGTATGAAAGGAACGTTTGAACAGTATCAAACGGAAAAATTACACACAATATTTTCAGAACTATTCGATAATATCGTCCGCCATCATACTTCGAATCAAGAAGAAACAAAAGCTTATGTATTGATGGTGAACTCTGCGATTCCTGAAATCAAAGAAGAGGTTCGTAACTATTTAGCTACTTATAATGTTTGGTTGGTAGAACAATTGACGGAAGAAATTGCTTCAAGGAATCCTCATTTAGATACAAGTGAGATTAAAGAGATTATCGATTACTTTATTTTTCTTGGAAATGGTTTATTTTGGGGAGTTATTATTTATGAGAAATCCGAGATGCAGAAGAATTTAAAACAAGCTACCAATTTAATGAATCAATATTTAAACCAATCGTTAGGGAGTGAGAAAGATGAGTGACAAAAAATTAATTGAAGATTACGAGCTTGACCGAGTACCTGACGAAAAAAGACAGGGATGGTTGAAACAGACAATGGTTTGGATTGCGGGAATCATTGCTTTATCTGCAACTGCATTAGGTGGAGCATTAGGGAGTGGGATGGATTTACAGCAAGCCATTATCGTTTCAATTATTGGTACTTTCTTGTTATCCCTGCTTAGTGCGTTGTGTTGTATCGTAGGTGCTAAAACAGGCTTATCTACCGCATTGGTTTCTTCCTTTGCATTGGGAAGGTATGGTTCCATGGCTGTATCGGTCGTCATTGCCCTTTCTTTATTCGGCTGGTTTGGTGTTCAACTGGATTTATTTGGTTCAAGCTTAAATAAAGTCATTAGCGATGTTTTTGGGTTAGATATCTCACCTACCATATTAATGATAATTGGCGGAATATTGATGACACTTACCGCTTGTATTGGCTACAAAGCGATTGAAAAATTAAGTATTCTTGCAGTACCATTGCTTGCCATATTGCTTATTGGTTCTGTTTATATGACAAGCAGGAGCTTTACATTTAATCAACTAAATGACATGTCGCTCACTTCAGATCCCTTAACAGTGGGGATGGGTATTTCTTCTGTTATCGGTTCACTAGCGGTTGGTGCGATTATCGGTCCAGATATTTCGCGCTATGCAAAATCAGCGAAAGATGCAACAATATCCGCATTTCTAAGCTATTTCATTGGCTATAGTATTGTATTAATTATTGCAGCCGTATTAGCGAAAGCAACCAGTGAAGTTGATGTCGTTGCGATTATGATTGGGATTGGATGGGGAACAGGTGGCATGCTTGTGCTTATCTTTGCACAATGGACGACAAACAACACCAACATTTACTCATCCGCATTAGGATTTTCCGTTATCTTTAAAAAAGTACCAAAATACATTTTAACCATTATTGCAGGGATTATTGGTACAGCGCTTGCTATCATGGGAATTTACGATCATTTCATACCATTTTTAAATGTACTAAGTGTCCTTATCCCACCAATTGGAGGGATTTATACAGCTGATTTTATATTTAGACATCGCGAGTATCATTTCTCCAACATCCATAATGTTTCAAATATTAGAGTACTAAGTGTTTTAAACTGGGTAGTTGCTTCAGCGGTCGCGTTTATGACCACCCCAAGTCCAACTGGATTTGGAGTATTTAGCCTTACCGGAGCATCAGGCATTGATGCATTTTTAGTAGCTTTCATCATCCAATCTATACTTGGATTTTCCTACATTAAAAATAATAAAGAAGCCTTGAAGGGGGATGCAGCATGAGATTAATTGGGAAAGAAGAAATAGAAAATATAGCTATTGGAGCGGCTTTATTAGGTACTGGCGGAGGAGGAGATCCCTTCGTTGGGAAAATGATGGCACTCCAAGCGATCGAAGAAAACGGCCCTGTGAAGTTACTTAGTGTGGATGAAATTGATGATGATGATTTAATCGTCCCCTCTGCGATGATGGGTGCACCAACTGTGTTGGTGGAGAAATTAGCAAGTGGTGACGAAGCATTAAAAGCTTTTAATGCGTTAGAAGAAGTACTAAATAAAAAAATTAAAGCGACCATGCCAATTGAGGCCGGTGGTGTAAACTCCTTATTACCTTTAGCATTAGCTGCATCAGTCGGTTTACCTGTAGTCGATGCGGATGGGATGGGACGAGCCTTTCCAGAACTACAAATGGTTACGTTTTATCTTCATGGTGTTAGTACCACTCCTATGGTTTTGGCCGATGAAAAAGGAAATAGCATGGTATTAAATACGGTTAATGGAAAATGGGCAGAGGACATCGCACGAGCTGCAACCATGGTGATGGGTGGCTCGGTCATGAATGCTATTTACCCAATGTCAGGAAAACAAGTAAAAGCATCAAGTATCTATCATTCTCTAACCTTAGAAGAAAATATTGGGAAGGTGATCAAGGAAGCAAAAGCCAATAAACAAAATCCAATCGAGGAAGTATTACAGCTTTTAGGTGGCTTCAAGTTATTTACTGGGAAAGTTACCGATATCGAACGGAAGACAGATGGAGGCTTTGTTCGTGGTACAGCGACAATCGAAGGGCTAGACCAAAACAAAGGGGAACAATGTTATTTAGAATTTCAAAATGAAAACTTAATGGCGAAAACCGATCATGAGGTGCTTTGTATGACACCCGATTTAATTTGTGTCATGGATACGGATACAGCGCTTCCCTTTACTACAGAGGGATTAAGATATGGGGCAAGGACAACGGTGATTGGAATTCCTGCTGATGAAAAATGGCGAACAGAAAAAGGAATTGAAGTTGCTGGGCCGCGATACTTCGGATATGACCACGACTTTACTCCGGTAGAACAATTGATCAGAAAGGCAGGGAAATAAATCATGAACTATCGTTTAGGTATTGATGTAGGTGGTACGAATACAGATGGCGTTCTCTTGGACCGGGATATGAAGGTGATTCATTCCTTGAAAACACCAACCACAGAGGATGTAGAGACAGGGATTTACAATACGATTAGTAGTTTGGTTAAGGAAGCAAACGTAAAGGTGGACAATATCGAATTTACGATGCTAGGAACAACGCAATGTACCAATGCCATTGTAGAAAGGAAGAAATTAAACCGAGTAGCAATCATCCGAATTGGTGCTCCTGCTGGAACATCCATAAAACCACTTGCTGGTGTACCAGAAGATTTAAAAGAAATGCTTGATGGTCATACCTATATGGTGGAAGGGGGACATGAGTTTAACGGCAAGGAAATTAACACGTTAAATGAAGAGAAAATCCGTTCCATTGCGAAAGAAGTGAATGGAAAAGTGGATTCTATCGCCATTACCTCCATCTTTTCCCCTGTCGATCAGTCACATGAAACAAGGGCAGCAGAAATTTTGCGTGAGGAATTAGGAGACGATGTTTCAATTTCTCTTTCGAGTGAAGTTGGTAGCATCGGGTTATTAGAACGAGAGAATGCAACCATTTTAAATGCTTCTATTATTAATGTGGCAAAAACAACAGCAGAAGGGTTTGAAAAGGCACTCGAGCAGAACGGAATACATGCCAAAGTCTTTTTCTGCCAAAATGATGGTACATTAATGTCTAAAGCATACACCTTGAAATATCCAATTCTAACTGTAGCATGTGGACCTACGAATAGTTTACGAGGTGCCTCCTTCCTCTCGGATAATAAGGACGCTATTATCGTCGACGTTGGCGGCACAACATCAGATGTTGGTGTATTAGTTAAAGGATTTCCGCGTCAATCTTCCATTGCTGTTGACCTAGGTGGAGTTCGTACAAACTTCCGTATGCCGGATATCAATTCTATTGGACTGGGCGGAGGCACCGTCATCCGCGTTGCAGAGGACAATACATTTAAAATTGGACCTGATAGTGTAGGGCACCGTATCCTTAAAGATGCACTTGTCTTTGGTGGTTCTACCCTTACCGCGACAGACGTTGTGGTTGGATTAGGAAAAGTACAACTAGGAAACCCAGAGAATGTCGCACACCTTGATAAAAATCTATTAAATAAGATTTTTAAGCAAATGGTGGAAATGATAGAAGAAGCTATTGATAAAGTGAAAACAAGTGCAGATGATATGCCAGTTGTATTTGTTGGAGGAGGAAGTGTCCTATTTCCGAATGAAATCAAAGGCGCATCCTTTGTTTACCAACCAGAGAACGGTGGGGTTGCAAACGCAATTGGTTCAGCTATTTCCCAAATCAGTGGGGAAATTGAAAAGATCTATTCAATTAATAAGGAAAATAGAGAAGAGATATTAAAGCAAGCCAGAGAGCTTGCGATATCAGAAACCATTAAAGCAGGTGCTGATAGTAAAAAGGTAGAAATAGTAGACATGGAAAGTGTACCACTTGCCTATCTACCTGGTGATGCAACAAGAGTGAAGATAAAGGCAGCTGGAGACTTGGCGATATAAGTGGGGGAACACAGTAACTGGTTGGATTATATTTTTATGAACCTCATATGGATGAAACTAACCATACAAGTATATTAATTATCAATAGAATTGCAACATAGAACGAAGAAAAGAAGGCATACACAGCATGTGCCTTCTTTCTTCTTTTTATTTGGGAGGAGGACGACCTCTTTAATTGATAGGGGATAGACACAGAGGGTGCCAGGTATATCTCTTTGAAAACTCTTCTTATTGTAAAGGATTCTGATTAGTTTTTTTAAAATTTTAAATATATGATAAAATAATTGTTAAATATTGGGCTTAATCAACCGAGAAGAAGATTTACACTAATTATTTAATGGAGCGCAATTGTTTTATAAGAGCGTAATTTAGTAGCATGGAGGGGTGGGTCTTTTATTAAGACAAAAGTTATTGAATACTTATTTAACGGAGAAAAGTATAAACTCTCGAGAGCCTTTCTTACCATTTTGTTACTTTTAGTTGCCTTATATCTATCGTATGTTTTTGAAGTTCCTATAATTGATGTTTTCGTACCTCTTTTAATCTTTGCATTGGTGTTGTCTGTATTTCAAATAACGTGGTACAACAAGAAAAAGAACATCAAAACAATGGCTAGGGATTGGGTAGTAATCGCAATATGTTTAATTATTTTGATGATATGGGGTTTTCTAAAGTTGCAAGAAAACAAATTAGAAAATGAAGTTTATGACGTGATTGAAGAAAAAGTTCAAGATGAAACGTTCTCGATAGAATTTATAGACGAAGTGGACTACTACGAAGAAAAATACTTTGTTGTCAGCTATACCATTAAAGGTGACCCAACTGAATATTTGGAATGGTATTATCGGAAGGATGGAGAATGGCTTCATGATGAAACAAAATAAATTGGATAGGATAGGAAGAAAATTAGTTTTAATTAAGACTACTTTATATTATAAAGAACATGATAAAACCTCAATGTGGCCAATCCATTGTCGGTGTATATTACAACAACACAAATACAGAGAAAAAAGTGTACAAACATAGAATTTATGGTAAAGTAAACATAGAAGCATAAAAAGTGCATATCATAATAAAGACCGCCCATGCTATAACATGGAACGGTCATAATAGACCGAACCCCGTCAAGAGGGGCTAGGCGCATTCAAGGAAGAGATAATCCCTCAAAGGCCGTTCAAACCACATGAGGGATTATTTTTTATTTTTATCGGACATGATAAACGCAATTAGCATGCCAAATGAAACCATTAGCATTAGAACGCTTATTATATCCATAGGCGCCACCTCCCTTCTCGGAAATTCCGAAGAAGGTTTCCAGTGCGCCACCCCTCATGTGAAGCCAGTCTATTAAACTTAATTATATCATATTGCTATCATTCATAATAAATAAGCAGTGGCTATGCCGCTTTAGGGACAGTTCTTGGCATAGTCGTAGGCGGTAATTTAATGATTGAAATTGATAAAACACAATATAAGAAACTCAGTAGTGCTCAAAAAAATATAAAACCCGCACCATATCCATCTTAAAACCGAGCCCTTTACATATCTCCTGAGGCTTCTTTTTTCTGCCACAAAAACATGACGAAAGTAGTATTTTTATGAAAAACGCACAGTGATTGCTACCTTTCTTTAGCCTCTCTAGGTATACTAAACTCAGAGAACAGAGGGGACAGGAGACTTGTCTCGATTGAACAAGAGGAGTGTTTAAGTTGAGAAAATTATTCATGGCGATTGTCATTGTTTTGTTGATCAGTGGCTGTGTAAAAGAAAAGGATGCAAGCAGTGAGACCAAAGGAGAACCGGAACAGACTTCAGAGCAGGAGAAGGAAACGGAAGCGACCGATACGGCGCAAGATGAAGAAGGGGATGCTGAGAAGGCTACGTCGGAACTTGGCGATTTAGAAGTGAAGCTAAGTGGTGAAGCAATAATTGAGGAGGACCAAATAAGAATAGAAGGGGAAAGCAATCTGCTGCCTGGTTCAAGTATCTATTCAGGTGGTGTGACGGATGGCGGCTTTGCCTCTTCTACGTTTATTGATACAGCAGAAGTCCAAGAGGATGGCAGTTTTTCCTTTGAATTTTCTGGGATAAGCACAAGTACCACCGTTAAATTGAATTTATATACCAATAACCAGACAGAGGAGCATTACGGGGAAAACCTGGAGAAGGCAACAGGGCCACAAGTGTATGTGACCGATACACATGGCGAGTACGAAGTGAAAGCTGAATTTTATATTGATGTAGATCAGCCAATGCCTTACACGATTCCAATCGAAATTCCTCAATGGCAAGAAAAGCCAGATGATTATGGGGAGCCGGAAGTTTGGATGGAAGCAGAGGTGGACAGTGACCACGAATACCTCTATTTTCATGGAGAGACGAACCTAGTGGAAGGCACAAGAGTTGGTGGGAATCTGCGTAAGGCTTCGGGTATCATTGATGCATTTTCGTTTGGGTTTACACGGATAAATCCAGATGGCACGTTTGAGTTACGTGTGCCGTATTATAAGCTGCAAAAAGGAATGTACATGCCAATACGCTTTGAGCCAAAGAACAATGTCTGGGAAGATGTCCTGGATACATATGGCGAGCATGGAGAGAAGCTGAAAGGGGAACTTGTTGAAAAAGATGGGGAAGATCAATATGTGGAGTTGATCGTAGAGATCGATGCACCGGACTTTGATCCTCCTAAGGATGTAGGTTTGACAGTAGAGGATGAGGAAGTAAAAATACAAATGCCTGATGACTTACTCTTTGATTTTGACGAAAGTACCTTAAAAGCAGATGCGAAAAAAACACTTGATGATGTGATGAAAGATTTACAAAAATTAGATGAAAATACGGAAATCCAAATTAATGGACATACCGATAATGTCGGCGATCCGGATTATAATTTGAACTTATCAAAGGAACGTGCGGAAGCAGTTTGGGCCTATCTAGAAAAAAGTGGTGATGTGACTGGACTGGATGTGCAAATTGAAGGATTTGGCGACACCAAACCAATTGCTTCTAATAAAGAAGAAGATGGCCAAGAGCGAAATCGTCGAGTGGAAATTGTGATTAATCCAAATTAGAGATCGGAATACATGAACAAAGAAGTCTATTTTAAAAGGAGCAAACTAGTTTGCTCCTTTTATTTTGCAGTTACTTCTTTTTCAGCTGCCTGAGATATCCCATGGAAGAGGCATATGCCGCTGTTCTTGCAGGGACCCCTTTTTTCATTAAGCTCTCTGCAGTTTCTTCAATCATTTCTCCAGCACCTTTGTTTTTCAAAGCAGACCCTCCTTTCTCATATATTATCTGTGGAGAGAGAGAAAATATTTGTTCCAGAATTTTAATAGAGAGTTATCTATATAGTGCCCTTTTGTGCATTCATAAAATGTAAAAAGCCCTCACATCAAATGAGGGCTTTTCCAATCATAAATTACGCTTCATCTTCATTTTCTTCTGTATCTGTACCTTCATCTGTTTCTTGATCTTCTTGTTCCGTAGAATCTTCAGTTGCTGGATCGTCTTGGTCTTCTTCATCATCCGATGAACATCCGATTAATAAACCTGTTGATAGAAGTGCAGTCATGGATGCGAAAGCTAATTTTTTCATTTTCAACCCAATCACCTTCCCTAATAAAAGTTTGTTTCCAGTACAGTATAAACCAGCTTCATTAATGTACTATTAAGTAAATGTAATAATCGCTACACAAACTAAAAATGAGTCTTGCTGGCTATTTACGGAAGAAGCATTAGTGCTGGAGACTTAACCTGAATATAATCATGTAAAATTTAAGTTTACTTATCAATTGATAAGGGAAAACGGCTATGATATAAATAAGAAAAGTAAGTAAGCAAAAACAGAAAGAGAGAGAAAAAATGAAAAAGACACTCAAGATTATACTTACGGTTTTATTAGCAATCATTTTAGTAGGGGCAGGGGTTTTTTATTATTGGACCCAACAAACATATGAAGCCTCAGATACGCTGTCTCAACTTGTTGATAAAGAAGACATTCATTCTGAAGAAGATTGGTTATTATTCGAGCCAGAGGGAGGCGCGGATACTGGAGTTGTACTTTATCCAGGTGCAAAGGTAGAACCAGATGCCTATAGCTATTATGGTAGGCGATTAGCAGAGCAAGGGTACTTTGTTGCCATACCAAATTTACGGTTGAACCTCGCTATCCTTGATTTAAACAAAGCAGAGCAGGTAATTGAGAAGCATCCCGAGATGAAAAGTTGGTATGTTGCAGGACATTCTTTAGGTGGTATTGGAGCAACAAGCTTTTCTATGAACAACCAAGATGTCGTGGATGGTGTCATCTTACTTGGGTCTTATCCAAGTGATAGCACCGATTTCTCAGATGTGTCGATGCCGATGCTTTCCATTTATGCGGAGCATGATCAATTAACAACACTAGCTAAGATAGAAGACACAAAACATCTCCTATCTGAACAAGCTGAATTACATGAAATAAAGGGTGGGAATCATGCTCAGTTTGGCGTGTACGGTCCGCAAAAAGGAGACGGGGATGCAACCATTTCGGTTGAAAAGCAGCAGAATGAGATCATGCACGTAATCATAGAATGGTTAGATCAACAGGATACAACAGAAAACGAAATGCAGTAGTAGTGCTTTATCCAGCCTAAACTGGCAGTAAAACCCCTACCAAAGGAAGCTTCACTTTATCGAAACTCGCCCATAAAGGAGGATGAAATTGGATACGTTTCTTTACATTTTCTACGCCATAGCCTATGCCGTAATCCTAATTTGGAGTTTGCGTGCTACACCAACTCAATTCCGCTGGTCCATGCGTTCTTTTGTTCACCTTGTGATTATTGGACTTATTTTTGATAATGCCGTGATCGCAAGTGGCAAGGTCATTGGGGAAGGAGAATTGCTGGCATTCTTAAACGAAATGCGCTATTGGCTCCATGCCTTTATTACGCCGACCCTTGTATTCTATGCATTAGGATTATTACGTTTAACGAATGAAAAATGGAGAAAAAGCAGGCTTGCCTTAGGTAGCTTCCTCCTCATTACAGCTGGCCTAATCGTTTATGAAATTCAAACAGGTATCCTTAATAAAACGTTAGAGCCAGTATGGGAATATGGTGTGCTTCGCTATAACACAGTAGAATCCTCTTCAGGTCCACCAATCATGATTTTATTGGTTATGGCCGTGTTGCTCGTGACGAGTATTATCCTGTGGAAGTTGACGAAATGGCCATGGATGTTTGGTGCTCTATGTATCATTCTTGTCTTTAACGTGATTCCATTTGATTTTGCGAGTTCAGCTGTGACGAACGGATTTGAGCTACTTTTAATGCTTTTATTAGTAGTGACGAAAAGGCATTATGAAAAAATAAGTTCTTAGTAGTTTGGGAGCACCTGTAGCTTATTGGGGTGCTCCTAATTTTTTGCTTTTAGGCATAAGGCAAATAGAAGCCTCACTTATTCTCCGCCTTTGCAAATTGACCCAACAATGCTTTCAATTCTTCTGCTTCTTTCTCCGGATCCACCACAATTTTAGGTTGCATTGTTTTTCGCATCTTCTTCTGTTCATAAAACCATTCCGGCACTATTTCTGTTTGGACATTTCCTGTATAGCGTGTACGCTGCCGGGAAAATTGCATTTCTTCCTTTCTCGCCTGCTCAACAGTCCGAATTCCTTTCTTTTCCCATGCCTTTAAAATACCTCGGACATAGCGCCAGGTTATCTTATTTTTCTTCAACGCCTTTTTCATTGCATGAACCAAAAGTTCTTCGTTCATAGCAGCGGCCCACTCCTTTATTTCCTTGGAAATATGTGGCGTTAGTTCATTGAAGTGTGTCGTGTAGAAATGGCTTGCAGCTGTATTGGTTTGTTTATTATTTTTGTTTATTATTTCGTTTTGTTTAATGAATGGGCCGGTTGTGTGGGCGGAACTGCAGTCTGTTTTGTGGTTGTTTTTCTGGTTGGTTGTTTCTGATGTAGAACGGCTTTCAGTGATTGGTAGCTTTGATTGCTCTTTTGAATTTTTGGCAGGTCGTGGCTTTGACGGTGTAATTTTGGATGGCGTATTTTCTCCTTGCGTTTGTTCGCAATCCTCAACTTGGGAAATCATTTGATAGATGGCGGATCGATTACTGCCACGATTGGTAACAATAATTCGATTTTTGTCCTGTAGTTCTCTGCGTGCAGATTTAAAACTAGTGTTTTTAAGGCCACTTTGGGATTGGAGCTGACTTGCTGCAACAGAAAATTGTTCTTTCCACCCGCAAAGGTTTTGAAAATGCATGAGGGTAAACCAAAGAGAGACAGCAGAACTGGACAGGGGCTCAAAGATATTTCGTTTGTGAAAACCATTGATTTCTTTAATATAATTCATTTTGAAAAACTCCTTTTTCGATAATATAGGTGTCCATAACTACTATCGAAAAAAAGTTGGGGCAGGGGGTGCTTTCTAAATTTTTTTATGTTTACCTTGAGTTTGGTAAGGAAGATAAAAGTATAAACACCCAATCTGGGTGTTTATATGAGCGAATCGGCAGGAATTGTTCGTTATAAAGGTTGCAATCGCTTTGTTGCGCTATTGGAAAGGGCGTCTCTATGTGTGAAGGAGACAAGCTTTTGGCTCTCAACAATTCTTGTTTTCGTGTTATCCTAATAGAATAGTTTGAATATAAGGAGGAAGAATATACATGATAAAAGCAGTAATTTTTGATTTTGATGGACTTATTTTGGATACAGAAACGGCTTGGTATGATACATATAAACAAATTTTAAAAGAGACATATGATTTTGACCTCCCACTTTCTGAATTTGTTAAAGGTGTAGGTGGGGAAGATACCGCATTGTTAAGTTACATAGATGAGGAATTGAAAGGGGAATTTCAACTAGAGGGTTTTCAAGAAAAAGTGGATGTTATCCATGCTGAACGAATAAAAGAAGCTAAAGCTAGAGAGGGAGTAGAGGATTATTTACAAGCAGCTTCAGAAGCTGGCTATCAAATTGCCCTCGCATCTAGTTCAAAACGTGAATGGGTGACAACACATCTTACAAACCTTGGGTTGATCTCTTACTTTGATCACTTTGTTACTTCAGATGATGTGGAAAATATAAAACCGGCTCCAGACTTGTTCTTAAAGGCTATTGAGGAATTGGCTGTAAAACCAGAGGAAGCAATTGTATTCGAGGATTCTCTAAATGGGCTGATTGCTGCTCGCAAGGCGAATATAAAAACAATTATTGTGCCAAATCCCGTTACAGAACACCTTCCTTTTGAAGATCATCATTTAAAAATTGGTTCCATGAAAGAGATGAGTTTGACGGAGATTATCAAGTCAGTAGAGGAAGTAAAGTAACGGTATATTACTAGTTACGTTGAGCTTAATAAAGCAGGCAGGAAGAGGAGGATTTGATGGAAGAACTAAAGGGAGGCTTGGTTGTTTCTTGCCAAGCCCTAGAACATGAACCCCTTCATGGAAATGGACATATGGCAGCAATGGCATTAGCAGCTGTGCAAGGCGGGGCAGTAGGCATTCGTGCAAACGGTCCTTCTGATATAAGGCAAATCAAAGAAAAGGTAGGTTTACCAATCATCGGTATATGGAAAAAGGATTATGAAGGCTTTGATGCATTTATCACACCAACGACCGAGGATGCAAAAAGTGTTGCTGAAGCTGGAGCAGATATTATAGCCGTTGATGCAACCGAGCAGACGAGACCGCAAAAGCTAGAAGAATTGGTTGATTACATACAACAGGTGCTAGGTAAGAAGGTAATGGCAGATATTTCTACGCTGAAGGAAGGGAAAAATGCTCGCGAATTGGGATGTGACTATATTAGCACGACTTTGTCGGGTTATACGTCTTATACCAAAGACAGGGCACAACCAGATTTTTCTCTTATCGAAGAGCTAATTAAAGAGGTTTCCACACCAGTAGTGGCGGAAGGAAATTTCGGTAGCCCTGAGCAAGCGAAAAAAGCTTTGGAAATTGGTGCAGCCTTTGTAGTGGTTGGTGGGGCAATAACACGACCGCAGCTTATAACCAAAAGCTTTGTTGATGGGATGAAATCGTAGGAATAAGGCTTTATTAGGGCTGATGATTTTAAAGCGTGATCTAATGAAACAAAGGCGATCTTAAATGATCGCCTTTTCTAATCTAAAATTTTAAGGCCTGTTTATGGAATATTATGTTAGCATTGAAGCGTGACTTGTTAAACTAACGGGGCAGTTTAGTTCAATAAGAAATCACAAAAGTAATGAGCATTTACATTAAAATTAAGATTAAACGGGGGGGTTATATGCGAAAAATTTATCTAGATAGAACAGCATTCTCTGGAGCGGTAATTGTTAATTTAGAAGATACTGAGGTTATATCAGCAGGAGCAACCATTTATTCAATGGGGGCTCATAACAGAAATGTAGAGTATCAAAGATACGCTAACGATTATGATATTCAGTTTATATTTGACGATGATATTCCACGTTTAGAGTTTTTTACGGTTCCACATGTTGATATTATGGCACAAGATAGTAAAGGTGGATTTATCGGAACTGTCGACCACCAATGTGACTTAGAAAGTAATGCACCAATTTGTTATATCAATAAGGAGTTGGAGAGCTTCAAAATTTCTGAAAGCGGGAAAGATTTTCTGAGCAAAGTTGAATCATGGCAAGACAGCATGAAACCCTATGATAAAATTACCGTTTATTGTTCGAAGGCAGAAGCAGAAACTGAACTAGAATTTATCGATTTGTCTGATATTCTTCCATAATTATTTAAGAAGAAAATAGTTATCCAATAACAAAGGAGCTTGTTAATTCAAGCTCCATCTTTGAATTATATTGCGACCTTTTTACGATTTTAGTTGTGGTTTCCTTTTCAATTTACTATGATATATAGTTTAGCGGACCTCATAATGGACCCGTTACACTTATCCTTTTGTAGTTGATACTTGCGCCGTTTGTTGTGCATTGTAGTAGTTTTTTGCCATTTCCACTGCGTCTACCGCATCAATATAGCCCCACAGGTCATCGAACATTGGATGAGAGGTTGCTTTTAAAATGCTTTTCACGTCATTTGGACTAAGATTCGGATTGGCTTCAAGCATTAATGCCACAACACCAGCACAAATTGGGGTTGCCATAGATGTTCCGGATAACTGAATGTAGTTTTCGTCGACAATCTGTTCTGGAAGCTGGTATTCTAGTGCAGAGTCCGGAGAGAGAAGAGATATGATGTCTGTACCTGGAGCATAAATATCAGGTTTCACGAAGGAATCAATGGTCGGTCCTCTGCTAGAGTAGTCTGCGATTACATCATCGGATCGTTCAAGTGTATCCTGGTCATAGGCAGATCCGACTGTAATGATAAACGGGTCAATAGCAGGGGTACCAATCGTTGTTGGGGCTGGTCCGCTGTTACCAGCAGCTGCACAAACAACAATACCTTGATGCCATGCTTGCTGCGCAGCAATCGCTAATGGGTCGTCCCTAAACGATTCATATGCTGTCGCTCCAAGAGATAAGGAGATGACTTTAATATTAAGTTCTTCTTTTTTGTCTATACACCATTCAATCCCTTCAATGATAGTGGACAACCTTCCGCTCCCTTGTTCATCCAGAACCTTCACACTTACAATGGTAGCTTCTGGAGCTGGACCTGAATATTGTCCATTGGAGAGTTGACCATTCCCCGCAGCATCTCCAGCACAATGTGTTCCATGGCCATTATCGTCATAGGTATCCTTTCGGTCATTAACAAGATCTTTAAAAGCTACAATTCGATCCTTCAAGTCTTCATGTGGGTGCACACCTGTATCAATAACAGCGATCGAAACATTTTTACCCTTTACGCTGTGTTCCTTCCAAACGTTAGTCGCACGAATATGATTACTTGCTATATCAAGATAAGCTGTTACAATTCGATCATGAAAAATACGGTCCACAGCGTTATGATCCTTAATTTGTTTAATTTTCCCAGGTGTTAAATATCCCCTGATTCCATTTACAGTTGCTAACTCTTTTTCTAATTTATTATGGGATTCTTTGTTGCAGGTTTTAAGGAGGTCATCTTTTGAAGCATGTTCGCAATCGGAGTTAAGGTATACAATTACCGGGATTTTTCTATTACCTGTTTCTAATGGATCATCTTTTCGATTTAATTGCAGTTGTTCCACTAACCCAGGATCCAGCCTTTTTCCAGCTTCTTCAAACCATACTCTTTTACGGTTACTCATCGTTTCTCCTCCTCTTTTTTCTCTTTTCAATCTTAATGAATGTAAAAAACATCCAACTACTATAAATTTAACAATCTATTCGAAATAGGACAATCCGCCAAGATATCTATTTTTATCAGAAAATAAGGACTATTTAGGTAGCTTATCCTTATTATTTTACATCTCTATAGAAGATCAACTGTTATACTATTATGTAATTACGTACATAAGGCTTTTCATAGGGCCTGGTTCATGCCCTTTTTTAGGGGGTGAGAGAATGACAGTATTCGAAACTCTTATGTTTTCTGTGGCATTTGCCAGTTTGATTGTCGCAGTGCTGTCTTTTAATCAAAAAAAATAACCACCCATAGCCTAGCAAGCAATTAGTGTGGTTATTTTTTTCTTGCTCTAATTTGTGAGCTGCCCCCTCGAAGGGCTACTGTGCTTAAAACCGTTTGGTGTTGATAGCACCAAGCGGCTTTTATTATTATATTACTTCCTACTTGAAGTATACCCTATTATGTATGAAAAGAAAAACAGTATTTATCTCTTCTTAAACAAAGAAAAACTCTCTTTTGAAGGGCTTGATTCTGTATTCCCCTGTACTGTACACTGGATTGGCTTTGGGCCCATAGTAATACACGGTAGCGAATATGTACTTCCCATTTTGCAATGGGTATAGTACGATTTTAATGTAGGACATAATATGAAACCATACATAGAAAGAGGGCATACGATGAAAAAAGGCTTCCTAATTATGATAGCGCTTCCTATATTGCTGATAGGATGCTCCAATAGTGGACCTACTGTTAACGATACACCGGCAGAGGATTTAAGTGAGAATGCTAGCGAAGTAAAGCAAGTGTTGAAAAGAAATCTACAAGCCATACAAGAAGAGGACATGGATGCCTATTTAGCTACACTTGTGGAAAGTGGCAGGGAAAGCACAAAGAAGGAGATCGCAGGTTTCTTTGAAGACTATGATATGGAGTACGAATTGTTAGGCTTTGAGATTTTGGAAGAGGAAGATGAGCGTATTGTCATAGAAGCTGAACAACGAGCAACTGCTACATATGTCGCAGAAGGTCTTTCCTACCGTGACCATATAGCAAGGTCTGAACAAACCTTTGTGAGAGAAGAGGGTGAGTGGCGAATAGCTAAGTCAGAGATTACAAATACCGATATAATAAAGTAGAAAGCTAATACACAAATTTGTCTTACACTATTTTAACCTTGTGTGGAGGTGCTTGCGTGTCAGGCCAAGGTGTTGCATATGCTATTTTCAGTGATAGATACTCTAGTCTTAAATTAACTTTAGCGCTTCTTTCACAAGTATTGCTGTTCACGATTTTCTGGGACATACAAAGCAATTTCGATCCGGTTGGTTTATCCATAATGGTTATTTTAACTATCGTTATGATGTATAGGTTTTTAAAAATAATGGTTTATCCTGATGTAAATAAAAAGAGAGAAAAGCTTCACTTATTGGGGACGTTTGTCATTTTCGCGATGTCCATCTATATAGCAATCTCGTAGACAAAAAAGGAGGGTGAGAGATGTCAGGAACTTGGAATAGACCAAAAATAAACATACCTAAAACGAAAATGGAGTGGGGTTCAGACATTATTGGTTACCTCTCCTTTTTAGGGTCGGTTGTCTTTTTAATCTTTAGTTGGGGAATGCTTCCAGAAGAAGTCCCGGCACATTATAATGCTTCTGGAGAGGTTGATAGGTGGGGTTCCAAATTAGAATTACTTATTCTACCTATTGTCGGGTTGTTTACTGCATTTTTAATGCAGGTGTTTGAAAAATTCCCAGAAACGCATAATTATCCGCAACGAATAAATGAAGAAAATGCAGCCGAATTTTATTTAAATAGCCGAAAAATGGTAAATTTATTAAAGAATATTTGCTTCATCCTCTTTGCTGTCATTTTAGTCCAATCCATAACAGTAGCACTCGGATGGAGTAACGGATTTGGAGCATGGGTTTTACCCGTAATCATAAGTAGCTCATTTATCCCCATTGTGTTAGGTCTGTTGAAGCAACGTAAAATTAAATAGAGGGGTATCGTAGTAGTTACATCCAATTTTTGTTGAAAAATACTAAATAGGTGCACCTTGATATGGTAATGGAAGCAATATGGATATCATGGGAAGAGGGCAAATGGATTTGGGGTGCGCCTTCTTAAGGGAGTTTGTCGCGGTGCAACTATCCTTAAGATCCCCACTTCAAAACATGATATGAAACTATGATGTTTAAGTGGGAGTAAACGAACGCTAACACCCCCGGTTCGTTCAACTAACAATCAGTGGTGGAAGAAAGACAACCCCTACAGATTGAAGCTTCATATTATAAAGAGAGGGCGAATGAACATGCAACTAGAAGTTATCGTACAAAATAAACAGGAAGCAATTCAGGCAGAGGAGCTGGGAGCAGACCGGGTGGAACTCGTATCCGCTATCTCAGAAGGTGGACTTACACCAAGCTACGGAACGATAAAGCAAGTACTTGAGAATGTGAAAATCCCCGTGCAAATTATGATCCGCCCTCACAGCCATCATTTCTTTTATACGGAAGACGAGTTCAAGGTGATCTGTGAGGATATCGAAGCCATTGAGCGGCTTGGAGGCAACCGGGTTGTTTTCGGGGCGTTAAATGAAGATCACACCATAAATGAAGCAATGTTAAGCAAGCTTTTTCATCTGTTTCCTCACCTTGATATGACCTTTCATCGCGCGTTTGACGAGGTGGTATCACAGGAAGAAGCTTATGAAACGTTGTCTAAATATAAAAAGAACGTTAAGCGCATTTTGACTTCTGGTGGAAAGGCAAATTGCGAAGCGGGGCTAGAGCAGCTTATTAAATTGGTTGGTTTAGAGCGTGAGCTTCAAGATCCATCTATTATGGCTGGCGCAGGACTTTCTGCAAATAATATAGAAAAAATCAAGCAGGCAACAGGCGGTACGCAGTTTCACTTTGGGAAAGCTGTTAGGATCGATCAGTCGTTTGCGAAGGGCTTTTCTAAAGAGGAAGTGGAGAAAGTTCTAGGGTATTTAAAAAGGTGATGAAGACAAAATCCCACTTATGCTCAGCTCAAGCAAAGGTGGGATTTTTTTGAAAATATTACAAGTCTGCGTAATTATTCTTCCTCGTCATCTCGATACTCTAAAATATCCCCTGGCTGACAATCCAATGCTTTGCAAATCGCATCTAACGTCGTGAGGCGAATTGCTTTGGCCTTGCCATTTTTCAAAATAGACAGGTTAGCCATTGTGATTCCAACCCTTTCGGATAATTCGGTAACGCTCATTTTCCTTTTTGCCAGCATCACATCAACATTAATTATAATCGCCATGTTATCACCTCAGACCGTTAAATCATTTTCAGATTTGATATTAATTGCTTCTTTTAGAAGTCTTTGGAGAACGGCAGCAAAGACTGCTATCACTAGGGAAGCGCCAATTGGGACCATGCCAACGATGATAAGCCCTGGAGCATCATCCCACTCGGCTATGATATAAACAAGTGGCAGCGCGATAACATACAAGCCGCTGATTGTAATGGCACATTGTTTTATTTTCTTTAACGCGATTACCGAAATATCAGAGAACGCTCTGTTCTTGTCAATATAACTTAAAAGCTTAAAAGCCTGATACAAAGCAAAGTAAAATGGGATAATCGATACATACATGATAAATAAAATTCCAAAGACCATGTAAGCCAACTGTGTACCACCACTTGCAGCCTGATCCATTGCTTCCATTCCTATTTTAGGTAATAAAAGAATAGCTAAAGCTAGTACTGGGATACCCATTAGGAACACAGCTATTTTTTAAAAGGTAGTTGATCCTTGCTTCATGCGAAACACCTCACTAATTTTTTGTCTTATTTAATTTACCATATTATTTATCGTTTTACAATAAATAATTATTAGATTTTAATATTATATTGTTGTGTTGCTTTGATTAAGAGGTGAGGAGGGTGTTTCTGTTTGAGAGGTAAGAGCATAAAAAAATTGTCGTGAGAGGATTGTGCCATTGAAAGGTGTTCATGGTTACATTACAGTGTACATGAAACAAATTCATGGTATAATCTAATAAGAAGCATATAAAATATTAAAAACCGTTCCATGCTGGACACATGGAACGGTACAATAGACCAACCCGACGTAAGGGGTGGCACACTTTAGGAAATAATCCCTCAAGGCCTGGCTAAAGCACATGAGGGGTTATTTTTCATTTTTTCACGTTAGGAATGTATAAAATTTTAGGCTCTACAATGAATGTGGTGGTGCTTCTTGTCCTGCCAATGTTTTAAAGATGTAAAAAAATGCACCGTTCTCTCTCTTTTGATACCCTAAAGTTGCGACACAAAAGGCAAAGGAGAGAGAACGAATGCAAAACCATTTTATCATAGAAATGTTAGGGATAAAAGATAATAATGTGAAGGTGTGGGATATATCTCAGGGTTCGGATGCCTTGATTGTTGAACTTTATACTGAAAAACGTCAGCAGAAATGTCCGTTCTGCCGATGTAAAACCAAACGGGTTCATAGTTATCGAATTCAACCGATTCAAGGGCCCGTATTACCTAACCAACAGGTAAACTATTCCTTCGGAAACGCAGATATTTGTGCAAGGATTGTGGTAAGACCTTTTACGAACGACTTCAAATGGTAGATCGCTATCAACGTTGTACCACCTCTGTGCAAGCAGAAGCTTTGATGTATACATCTTCCAGCTCATTTAAAACAGCTGCGAGATGGACTGGCCTGACGGACACTCGCCTTTTGCGACTGTTTGATCGTCGAAACATAAAGACAAACCGAGTACTCCCGAGAGCGATAGCCATAGATGAATTTAAAGGTGACGCCGGAGGCGAACGGTTTCAAACGGTCATTGTCGATGTGGAAAATAAACATATTATTGATATTTTAGAAGATCGGAAAGTGGATACCATTAAAAAGTATCTGCGTTCCCGCGATACAGGTCAAGTGGAAATTGTCGTCATGGACATGTCGAAGTGGTTCAAGAAAGCTGTCTGTGATGTGCTTGATCATCCGCTTATTATCGCTGATCGTTTCCATTTCATGCGTCAAGTGTATTGGGCTTTGGATGAAGTGAGACGACAAGTGCAAGCAGATGTCGATAAACCCATCCGCCTCCAAATGAAGCGAGGTAAGAAGTTATTATGGAAGTCACATTTTAATCTGGACGAAGACCAAGAAGAAAAAGTTGAAAAGCTTCTAGAGATTGATACCCGTTTAAGAGAGGCCTACCAATTGAAGGTCATGATGGAGAAATGGTTTAAGGAAAGTGATCATCAAACGGCGAGTAAAAACCTAGATCATTGTTTAGCATCCTTAAAGAGGTCAAGGATTGAAGCCTTTCATCGTGTGAGAAAAACCTTTTTAAATTGGAGACAAGAGATTTTACAAGCCTTTGTATATCCTTATAACAATGGATACATCGAAGGTGTGAACAACACGATTAAAGTAATAAAACGCAATTCTTATGGAATCAAAGGCTTCGAGAGATTAAAGAAGAAAATTCTCTGGCAACAAGAAATGAAAAAGGTGATGGGTTGATTCAACCCACCACATTTGACATAGAACCAAATTTTAACTAGGAAGCATTTACGATGCAGCTAAAATTTTGAAGTACCAAGTATAAGAAAAACATAAACATTCCCTAAAGGACGAGGGAATGCGAGTTTTTCTAACCGGACATGATAAACGCGATTAACATACCGAATGAAATCATCAGTGTTAACACATCCTTCGTATCCATAGGCAACACCCCCCTTCATGGGAAAATTCCCAGGAGGAAATGTGCCTAACCCTCATGTAAAGCCAGTCTATTGTATTACGATTATATCATAAACGAACGTGAGTTCCTTATGTATTTATAATAAAATTTTAAATATTGCTCTATTAATAATGTGTAAGTTAAGACTTACACATTATTGGAAACGGACGGCCCTTTTCATGCTAAAATAGAGGAGATTATATAGATAAAGGAAGATCTACGATGGAAAAATCACAGGCAAATCGCAAGGATCCCGAATGGACGAAGAGCCGTATATTAAATGTGGCACAGCAATTGTTCATGGAAAAGGGCTACCGAGCTGTCACAACAAGAGAGATTGCGGCCCAATGCGAAATAACGCAGCCAGCTCTTTACTACCATTATTCAGACAAGCAATCCCTTTACATAGCGATGTTAGAAAGGTTTGTTTCGCACATTCAAAAAAGGATACATGTTGTTGGCGATGGTACAATTGCAGAGCGGCTTGAAGGAATGTTAGAAGTTCTGTCTGCAGAGCATCCTACAAGCATGATGATGATGGTGCATGATATCTTAGTTGAATTTAAAGAGGAAAACCGCAAACGTATTTTTTCCTTGTGGAAAGAAACATATTTGGATCCGTTTATTAAAATCTTTGAGGAAATGCAAAAAGAAGGAATGCTCAGGGAAAGTATTCAGCCAGAGGATGCTGCCCGTTTTTGCTTACTAACATTGGGCCAAACCATGTCACAATGGAAGGAAAAGCCCAAAACGTTAGCTGGACAATATAGTTTACTTGTCGATTTGATTTTAAACGGGACGACAAAGTATTAAAGGCAGTTCTTTCCCGCTTGGGAGTTAGAACTGTCCTATGTTTGTTTTCCACATCATACGAAAACCGGTAAGATAGAACTGGTTATTTATAACTAAAGAAAGTTCGTACTACACAAAAATTATTTAGGTATTTCCTCCTGTTTTTTAAATTGAACCCCCACAAATCTAATCCGCCCCCAAATGGCGGTTTTTTTGTTGTATACTTATGATGATTTACAGCAGTAAAGCATGTAAAAAGGACTAAACCTATATCGGTTATTATATGCTGAGCTGGCGGAAGTAAATTAAATATAGGGCAGGAGGAAGCACATGGCATACTGTATAAATTGTGGTGGGGAAATAGCACCAGATGCACGATTTTGTAAGCATTGCGGGAAAGCATTAGAGCATGGGGGGCAACCTAACGAAAATACGGGGAATACATATATTAGTCAAAACGAGGAACAAGAACAAAACGTCACCCCGTCGCTAGAGGTGGAGCAACATAAAGATCCTCAAGTTGATCAGGCAACAACTGGATCGAATGGAAATCAAAATAGGAAGAAAATGAACAAGAAGTCAAAAATCATTCTATTTTCTACTGCTGCACTTATCATTTTATTAATTGGGGTTTACGCTGTAGGCAACACGATGACTTCACCAAAGCATGTTTTAGATGAATTTCAATCGGCCATTGAAGAGGAAGATGCTGGCAAACTAGCATCCTTATTAACAACAGATGACGATGATTTAGAGATCACGGAAGAATCTGTAAAAGGGATGATAGCGTTATATAACGCAAAGCAGAATGAATTTAAGGTTGTGCTGAATCATTTGGAGTACCAAGCAGATGGCGAAGTAGATCAATTTGGAACGTACGCACTTGATTTTCAAAAGGACGGGAAGAAGTTCCTCTTGTTTGATGATTACCAGATCACAGTAAATCCTGTTTACTTTGAAGTTGCAACGAATTATAAAGACACGGAGATCATTGTAGGCGATGAAGTTGTCGCAACAGCTGATAAGGATAATGCCCAATTAGAAATTGGCCCCTTTTTACCTGGCGAGCATACGATTAGAGCAGCACTTGATACCGGATTCTTTAACTTAGAGAGGGAAGAAACGACTGTAGGTGATCCGAATTTTCCAGCATATGTGGATCTTTATTTAGATGGTGACATGGTAACATTTGATTTAGGGATGAAAGGCTATGATGAACTAAGTTCCATTAAATTATTTGTTAATGGCAAAGATACTGGTGTGGATTTATCAAAGCAAGATCAAGTTGGACCACTACTGATTGATGGATCAATGAATGTCTCATTTGAAGCAGAACTTCCATGGGGAACGGTAAGAACGAATGACCAGCCACTTACTGAACGTTACATGGAGTTTAACCTAGGAGATAGTGATGAGTTTAAGCAACAGATCCAAGATATCTTGGTAACTTATAATGAGGAATTTGGCGAAGTCTACTCAACGGCAAATCCAGATGCCTTAACGACAGCAATTCCAGATTTAAAGGATCGGATCGTAGAGGAGGCAGCATATAATCTGGAAAACGATATAATGTATGATGGAGCTTTTCACGGGATGGATTTTTATCAGGATTCTTTTACGTTAGAAAAATCATATGAAGGCTTCTGGGAATTAACCGTCGATACAATAACCTATTACGAAGAAGCAATTTATGAAAAAGGCACCGATGCAGAATTAGAACAAGTAGAGGACGAAACGCGATATGTATTAGCTTATGACCAACAGCAAGAAACATGGGCGGTCAGAGGAATAGATTACGCAGGATCGATGGAAGAAGACCGCATGGAACGTGTTACGGTAGAGGAACCTGTTTTCCATACCTCTGATAAAGGAAAAGAAAAAGAATAAAATTCAGCGATGCTTCCTTGCTTGGCATGGGAGTATCGTTTTTTATTGGTTATTTATGGGGTATTTTAACAGTTGGGGTGGGGTTGATCAAGGTGGCGTGGGAGGATCGGGTAAGAGGGAGAGTGTATCGGCTGTGAACGAGGAAGTATCGTCCGAGAAGGCGTGTGTATCGGCCGAGAACGAGGAAGTATCGGCTGAGAGCGCGTGAACATCGCCTTTATTGATGGCAATCAATCAACCAAAGAGCGCCTTTTGATACTGAAAGTAAAGCCCTAACTTATTGGCAATAGGTTATATGTCTTTCTACCCAATACTAGATTCAATTGAACAACTTTCAGTAAATTGTTATAATGAATATAACAATTTACTAAGGATGGTTGGAATGAGTAGCTTATATGAACAAATTTATGACTATATATTAAATATGATTAAAGAAGGAGATATAAAAAGCGGGGATAAAATACCTACAGAAGAGGAGTTAGCCAAACAATTTCAGGTGAGTAGGATTACCTCTAAAAAAGCACTTGATTTACTTTCACAACGAGATATTATACAACGCTTTCAAGGCAAAGGGTCTTTTGTCTCAAAAAACTTACCTAATTTTGATTCTACGCCATTGAGTGAGTCAACCGAAATAAAACCAGATGCTTATCGAAAAGTGATTGGATTCATCATACCCGATTTTACTGATACATATGGCTTAGATTTAGTAAGGGCAATTGAAAAAAGGTGTGCAGAACTAAACTATAATCTTGTGCTAAAACGAACTTTTGGTTTGGAGGAAGAGGAGAAAAAGGCCATTCATTCATTACTGGAGATGGGAGTACAAGGCATTATCATTTTACCAGTTCAGGGGGTTCACTATAATAATGAATTACTTCGAATGGTAGTGGAAGAATATCCTTTAGTTCTGATTGACCGCTATTTAAAGAGGATACCCGCAACTTCTGTTTCTATAGATAATAGAAAAGCTATGCAGGAGCTGACCACCTTATCTTTAGATAGTGGTCATGACAACATTGCATTTATTTCTCCGTCAGTTGATGGCACTTCCTCTGTGGAAGAAAGATTTAGGGGATATCAAGCCGCCTTTTCTGAAAAAGGAAAACCGATAAATCAAGAACATGTCTTAACAGAAATACACAGTACGATGCCGGTCCATGTATACAGTGAGAATCACAATATATCTGATGAGAAGGATCGTGAAAGACTTATTCAATTTATTCAACACCATCCAGAGGTTACAGCATATGTTTGTAGTGAGTTTGAAATAGCGATGCTACTGAATGAATTGCTAACATCAATGGGGAAAAAAGTTCCGGATGATATTTCTATCCTTTGTTTTGATTCACCAACTTTTTATCTTAATGAACCTTTTTTCACTCATATTAGGCAAGATCAAGAGGCAATGGGATATCAAGCAGCTGACTTACTAATTAAACAATTAAATGGAGAGAGGGAATTACATGATTGTAAAGTAGGTTATCGTTTAGTCCCAGGAATTTCAACCAAGATAAATCATTTACAAGGAAACCATGAATAATATGGTTTCTTTTTTTTATGGGATAAATTTAGAAAATAAAATAAAATAAAAATATATTGACATTAGTAATTGCCATTGTTAGTATATTGATATATCAAAAAGGAGTGTGATTTTTCAGTTTTCTTTAACGTGCAAAGGGGAGGATGAAAGAAGTAAAGAGCATGGCAAATTCAAAGAAAAAGGGTGAAAGGGATGTTATGGAAAAACCATAATTTAAAAAAGGTTTATTTAGCTGTCTTTATTATGATTGCGCTTACATTATCCGCCTGTTCAAGTGACGAAACTTCGGGAGGGGAAGATGAAGATGGTGTAACAACTATTACTTTTTGGCATGAAAATTCTGGGGTAGGGGAAGAAGCGATTAATGCGGTAGTGGATGCTTTTAATGAGAAGCATCAGGATATAAAAGTAGATGCTGTGTATACTGCTGCAAATGAATCGCAAAATGAAAAATTATTAGCAGCTGTGGCAGGAGGGAATCCTCCCGATGTATCTTGGTTTGATCGTTTTAAGGTGGGGTCATGGGCTGATCAGGGTTCATTGACCGATCTTACTGCCTATGCTGAAAAGGATGGCATAACGGGTGACAAATATTACCCATTTGCCTGGGAAGAAGCCACATATCAGGATAAGCTTTATGCTATGCCAGTAGATACAGACGCACGCCTATTATTTTACAATAAGGATGCGTTTAAAGATGCTGGGTTAGATCCTGAAAAACCACCCAAAACAATTGATGAATTAGAAGAAGCAGCTGAGAAATTAACTATTAAGGACGGAAATCGATTTAAAAGAATTGGATTTATTCCTTGGTACAACCAAGGTTGGCTTTATTCTTGGGGATGGGCATATGGAGGCAATTTCTATGACGAAGAGGCTGGGAAAGTAACAGCCGATGATCCAAAAGTTGTGGAGTCTCTAGAATGGATGACAAAATACGCCAAGGAATACAATGTGGAAGATATAACTGGATTTACAGATTCTAGTGGTTCTGGGGAGATGGATCCTTTTCTCACTGGTCAACTTGCGATGCACATTGGTGGAAATTGGAGCATCTCCGGTTATCTAAAGTACAAGCCTGATTTAAATTACGGTGTTACACCCATCCCGACACCTACAGGCGAAAACTTTACTTCTTGGTCTGGAGGGATGGCTGTGGTAATTCCTAAGGGAGCAGAGCATCCAGATGAAGCATGGGAATTTGTTAAGTTCTTTGGGTCAGAAGAAGGGCAAGAAATATACAACGGTATGTATAAAACATTGTCTGTTATTGATTCAGTTAATGAGAAGCTAGGGTATAAGGATGATCCGATATTCAGTGAATTTATTAACATTCTTCCCGAATCGCACAACCGCCCTGTGCTTCCAGAGGGTGAGCTTTTATGGAATGAACTATCTAATGCGGTAGATAATGCCATCCATGGAAATGGGAAACCAAAAGATCTTTTAAAATCTGCTAATGAAAAGGTAAATGCAGCACTCGAATAAATGAAAAGTGGGGGATGGGGTTATTCCTTTCTCCCACTTCACAATGCAAGGGGTGAACACAATGAGACAGTTAGCCAATAATGGAAATAAGAAAAGGAGAGGCAATCAAGTAAATAAGGAGACAAGTGGATGGTTATTCGCAGCACCTTGGATTATCGGTCTACTTTTGTTTTACATTTTACCATTAGTTGTATCAATTTATTTTAGCTTTACCTCTTATTCTATACTACAGCCGGGTGAATTTATCGGTTTCCAGAACTATAAAGAATTAATGAATGACCAGCTATTTTTTAAATCTATCTATAATACAGTATATTTCGCTATTTTCTTTGTCCCATTGAGTATTATTTCAGGTGTAGCTTTAGCCATGCTGTTGAATTTGAAAATCAAAGGTATGACAGTTTATAGAACCATCTTCTTTTTACCGACCTTGGTTCCCCATGTCGCTATTGCTGTTCTTTGGATGTGGCTTCTAAACCCAGGGTTTGGGCTTGTCAATGGGTTTCTCGATATGATTGGCATCAGTGGACCTGCCTGGTTAGGAAGCGAGGAGTGGTCAAAGCCATCCTTGATTTTTATGTCGCTCTGGGGAATTGGGCAAGCCGTTGTGATTTATTTAGCGGGACTTGGTGATATCTCAGATGAATATTATGAAGCTGCAGAAGTCGACGGAGCAAGCTGGTTTCGAAAAACCTTTCATATCACCATTCCATTACTTACACCAGTTATATTCTTTAATCTTGTAATGGGTGTAATTGGAGCATTTCAACAGTTTACTTTGCCATACACCCTTACACAAGGGCAGGGAAAACCAGCTAATTCCCTAACCTTTTATGTCATGTACCTATATGACAATGGGTTCAAATATTTTAAGATGGGATATGCCTCTGCCATGGCGTGGATTCTATTTGTTGTCATCATGCTGTTAACGGTCCTAATATTCTGGTCTTCCAAGCGCTGGGTACACTATCAAGGTAAATAAGGAGGAGAGTAATGAACCCTACTCATGTAAAAAAGGGAAAGAACGCTGTCGCACATGTCTTTTTAATTATTGCCTCTATATTTTTTTTAGTGCCGTTTATTTGGTTGGTTTCCACATCATTAAAACCAATTGATCAAGTATTTACCTTTCCGCCCGAATGGATTCCAAAACCGTTCGAATGGGAGAACTATAGTAGAGCAATTGAATATATTCCTTTTTGGAAGTATTTGTTTAATACCTCTGTCATTACGATATTAAGTACATTAGGAGTTGTGCTATCATGTCCACTTGTTGCCTACAGTTTTTCTAAATTAAAGTGGAGAGGGAGAAATGTCCTTTTCGCTTTAACGTTGGCTGTTATGATGATTCCTGCTCAAGTTACCATGATTCCTTTATTTCTTCTGTTTAACAAATTAGGTTGGGTCGGGACGTCACTACCACTCATTATTCCGCAGTTCTTTGGTGTTCCATTTTACATATTTTTGTTACGGCAATTTTTTATGGGATTACCAGATTCCTTAAGGGAAGCAGCCAAAATGGATGGTGCAAGCGAGCTACGAGTTTATTGGCAGATCATGCTGCCATTAGCCAAACCAGCAGTCCTTGCAGTTGGGCTATTTCAATTAATGGCGAGTTGGACCGATTTTCTTGGACCATTATTATATTTAACAAATGAAGATTCCTATACGCTCTCCCTTGCTTTGCAGCAATTTCAAAACAAACAAGGTTCAGAATGGAGTTTAATGATGGCTGTCTCAACGTTAATGACAATCCCAATTATTTTATTATTCTTCTTTCTACAAAAGACATTTATTAAAGGGATTACGTTTAGTGGAATTAAGGGCTAAATGAGATGGAATAATGGAATTGGCGAAGTGAACAACAAATGAGAAGGAAAAGAGGAGATTAATTGTTTCAAACCGAGAAAAAGCTATTAGCAAGAATTACTGAATTAAACCAATATCGTTATAGGGAGAAAAAAGAGATTCCTATTTTCCGGTTTCAGTTAGATGCAGAAGGAGTAATAGGAGTCACTCCACCAATTGAAGGGGAATGGACAACGATCGAACTAGGAGATACGTGGTCTGGGAGAGATCTATATGCTTGGCTTACAACGGAAGTGGAAATTCCGAAAACGTGGCAGCAAAAAGAGGTAGTAGGAGTATTTGACTTTGGAATAACAGATGGGGGGACGAATGCTGGTTTTGAGTCCCTGTTATATGTGAATAATTTGCCGTACCAGGGTGTGGATGGAAATCATAAAGAGGTTTTCCTTCCAGATGAATTTGTAGGAGATTCTGTGCAGCTCTCTTTCCGTCTATGGTCAGGATTGGAGGGAGGAGGGCGTCCGAAAAAACAAGATCATCAAATACAAAAGGCGTTTATATCCTGGCTAGATAAACATGTCGATGATTTATATTACACAGGGAAAGCTGTCCTGCAAACCATAGAAATGCTAGATAAGCACAACCCGATTCGAGAGGACCTGTTATTATTTCTAAACCGGGCAGTTAACCTATTGGATTGGGTTTCACCAGGGTCGGATTCATTTTATCAATCTACTAAAGTTGCGGTCGATTGTTTACATGCTGGATTGGAGCAGATTAAAAAACACCATTCTGTTACCGTACACGCGGTGGGTCATACACATATTGATGTTGCCTGGTTATGGCGTTTGAAACATACGCGAGAAAAGGTTGCTCGTTCCTTTTCTACAGTGCTTCGCTTAATGGAGAAATATCCGGAATACACCTTTCAACAGGCGCAGCCCCAACTTTATGATTTTATTAAACAGGATTACCCATTTATCTATGAACAAATGAGGCAACGTGTTAAGGAAGGTCGTTGGGAACCTGAAGGAGGAATGTGGCTAGAGCCAGATTGTAACCTTCCGTCTGGGGAATCATTTGTCCGTCAATTATTACACGGTACCCGCTTTTTGCGTGAAGAGTTCAATGTGGAGTGTACCTATCTTTGGTTGCCTGACGTGTTTGGCTATAGCTGGGCGTTGCCCCAAATATTGAAAAAGTCAGGCATTCAATCTTTTGTTACAACAAAAATCAGCTGGAATCAGTACAATCGAATGCCGCACGATGTGTTTAAGTGGCGCGGTATAGATGGAACAGAAATACTAACCTACTTCATAACTACACCTTATCCTGGACGAAAAGGATGGGGCGCAGATTACAATGCGTCTATAAGTGCTGAAACAATGCTAGGGGCATGGGAGGCTTTTCGTGATAAAAATGTAACAAAAGATATTATGATCACCTATGGACACGGAGATGGAGGAGGTGGAGTGACGCGGGACATGTTAGAAATGCGCCGGCGCTTAGATGCTATGCCTGGGATGCCAAATGTAGTACCAAGTAAAGCGGTGGATTATTTGCAAAAGCTGCAAAAGGATGTAGAGGAAACAGAGGGATATGTCCACTTGTGGGACGGGGAACTTTATTTAGAATTCCATCGAGGAACCTATACCTCTCAAGCATATAACAAGAAATCAAATCGCAAGTTGGAACTCTTGTATAAGGAAGTAGAATTAGAAAGTGTACTATCGAGTGCCATTACGGACAACTGGGAACAATACCCTTTGACACAACTAAACCAAGGGTGGAAAGTAATTCTAAGAAATCAGTTTCATGATATTCTCCCAGGATCATCTATTAAAGAAGTTTATGAAGATAGTAGACTTGAATATAAGGAAGCTGAAGACATAGCATTATCTATCAAAAACACAACAACAGAGGGTGTAGTGGCCGAAGCGGCTGGTTGCTATACAATCATTAACCAATCCTCTTGGAATCGCCAGTCGCTAGTTAAGATACCAGTTAAACTAGGGGAAGAATCAGGAACTTGGTTTGATGGATCACAGCAGCCTTTGCTTGCAGAAAAGTTGGATGGGTATTGGTTGGTAGAGGTAACGGTACCTTCACTAGGGATCACAACGGTACACTTCAAATCGAACCATAACAAACGTAAAGAGACAATAACCCCAATTGAAATATTAGGTAATGGAGTTAGAACTCCTTATTATGAAATCGCATGGAATAAGTCGGGTCACCTTACGCGAATTTTTGATATAGAAAACAACCGCAACGTTTTAAAAGGCAGCCAAAACGGAAATGTCTTTCAAATTTTTGAAGATAAGCCAACACGCTGGGATGCATGGGAAATTGATATTTTCTATCTTGAAAAAATGAAGGAAATAGAGAACGTGCAAGAAATAAAGGTGCTAGAAGTCAATTCACTTCGGGCTGTAGTCCAATTTACGTGGAAGTACAACCAGTCTCTCATTAAACAAAGAATGGTAGTTTATAGCGATAAGCGCCGAATAGACTTTGAGACTTGCGTACAGTGGCATGAGGTTAACCAGTTACTTAAAGTGGCATTCCCGGTAGATATTCGTTCAACAGAAGCTACCTTTGATATTCAGTTTGGTAACGTAAAGCGCCCGACCCATTGGAATACCAGCTGGGATCTAGCCAAATTTGAAACAGTAGGTCATCAATGGGCTGATTTAGCCGAGGAGGGATATGGAGTTAGTTTGTTGAACGATTGCAAATATGGCTATGACATTAAGGATGGAACAATGAGGTTGACTCTATTGAAAGGTGCAACTTTCCCAGATTATACACAAGATCAGGGAGAGCATACTTTTTCATATTCCTTACTTCCACATAAAGGGGACTGGATAGAAGGAAATACGGTTCAAGAAGCTTCAGATCTAAATCAACCTTTGTCCTATTTTTCAGGTAAATCTACAGTGGGTGACTTAAGTCTATTTTTGCTATCAACTGATCACGTTATTGTCGACGCTGTAAAGAAAGCAGAAGATAGCAACAAAATAGTAATTCGGCTACATGAATATACAGGAAGAAGAGGTCCTGTAACGATAACATCAGGAGTCTCTATTAAAAGTTGGCAAGAATGTAACTTGATGGAAGAAGCAACAGGTGAAGTTTCACTGGATGAGAACTTAACATTTTCTATTACTCCCTATGAGATTAAAACGTTTCTAGTAGAATTAAAGGAGGGGGGAAAGCAAACCTTGCTAGAAAAATAGGGAGAAATATATTCCTTACTAAATAAATAGGAGGTAGTTTTATGAAGAAAATTGTGAGCAGTTTAATTTGTACTGGACTATTGGTGTGTGGTTTTGGCGGTTTCGCTAGTGTACATGCAGAAGGGGTAACGAATGAGCTGAACAATTCCATCCAGACAACAAATGAGTATGAAAAAAGAGGTTACAGTCTTCAAGTTATAAATGGGGAAACAGATCCAGCTATGGAACCGATTATTAATGAGTTTGTTAACCTGTATTTCAAAGTTTATCCAAAATTGATAAAAAAGTATGCATATAATCCAAAAGAAGCAAGTAGAGAGGTGATCCTTGAATTTGATCCTGAGTATGACGGTGTAGCATATGCAGACAATGGCAAGATAGTTGTTAGTACTGACTGGATTCTTACTAACCCTGATGATGTGGCTCTTTTCACACATGAGTTAACTCATTTAGCTCAAGCGTATCCAACATATGATGATGAAACATGGTGGATTACCGAGGGAATTGCAGATTATACTAGATATATTTATGGACCACATAATGGGAGTTGGAGGTTGCCAGAAGAAGTAGAAGACGCTGACAACTATGACAGTGGCTATCGTGTAACAGCGCGGTTTTTCCTATGGATCACCCAGCATAAGAATCATTTTGCTGTTGACATCGTAAATAGGAAGATGCAAAACGGCACATTCGATCTTCAACTGTTTGAGGAAATAACAGGGAAATCAATTGAGGACTTATGGGAAGAGTACGTTCAGAACCCTAATGTGAGAACCCACTATTAAGGGAAATAAACTAATATAGTTATAAAGGGAGAACCATTTGATTTATCGATACTTGCTGTGAGTATGACCTAATTGTTAATAAGAAAAGCGGATTAATTCTCTAAAGGAGTTAATCCGCTTTTTCTAACTAATGTGAGGAAAACCACTAACATTTAACTTACGCAATCTTCTCCAAGATAAATAACTTGTCTAATTCAGTAAAAGCGGTAATTCTCTTACCCCTCTTACAATCATGCCAGTCCGCCATTCTAAATCTTCTTTGTTTATGTTCAACTGGGCATTAGGGTATCGTTTGAAAAAGCTGGCAATGGCAATTTCCCCTTCAAGTCGGGCGAGTGGTGCGCCTAAGCAGGCATGAATTCCTTTGCCGAATGCGAGGTGTTTACTTTTTTCCCGGGTGATATCCAGTTGCTCAGGATTTTCAAATTGACTGGGATCATGGTTGGCTGCGTTAAGGATGACAATTACTAAATCACCTTTTTTCATGGCTTGACCTTTAAACACCATGTCTTCGCTTGCCCAGCGAGATGTACTGTATTCAACAGGATCATTAAATCGTAGGGTCTCTTCAATTGCTGATTTGATCAACTCAGGCTGCTCCTTCAGTAATGCAAGCTGATCCGGGTTTTCGACCAACGCCATAATACTGTTCCCGATAAAATTCACCGTTGTTTCATGGCCGGCAATAATGAGGAGGGAAACGACGCCGTATAACTCTTTCTCGGTTAGTTGGTCGTCTTGTTCCTCTGCGACAATCAATTTACTAATAAGGTCTCCCCCTGGATTTTTCCTTACCGTTTCAAAGCGATCTCTGAGGTATTGAATGAAATCTTGCATGTGCTTCTGAATATCTTGGGCGTATGCTCCATTGGATCCTTCAATCATCGAATTGGACCAAACACGAAAATCATCGCGATCCTTTGTAGGAATACCTAACATTTCACAAATGACAATGATAGGGAGTGGGAAAGCAAACGCGTCAATTAAATTAACGGTTTCCTGGTCGGCGATTTCATCCAGTAATTCATCCGTAATCTCTTGAATACGATCTCGCATGCCTGCAATCATTTGTGGTGTGAACGCTTTGGAAACTAGACCGCGCAAACGGCGATGGTCTGGCATATCAGCAAAAAGCATATTTTCGCTAAAAACGCTGCCATAATCGGAGTCATCCTCCTCGTAAAGCTTCCTATAATCTTTTATGAACTTCTGGTTCTTCAGTGCTTCTAATGCGTCTTCATAGCGTGTTATCATCCAGGCATACTGACCGTCTGGCAACAATACTCGTGCCACCGGTTCTTCATTTCTTAATTGTGTGTATGCAGGATAGGGATTTGGTGTGAAAGCTTTTGTGAATAAGTTACTTTTTACCGTTTCTATGGAGCTCATTTTGATTGTCCCCTTTCAGGTAAAACGATTTCTATTTCAGCATAACATACGCTACCATTTTAACGCCTGATTCCTCGGAACTAAAATGCCTGTAGCATCTTTATAATTTGGCCTACTTCCTACGCTCCTTCACACTGTCTGGTTCTTCTTTAAATCCGAATTTAATAAAATTCATGAGGTCTCGGACGACTCCGATGTCTTTAAATATGATAAAAATAACAAGGATGATGGGGCCGAGAAAAACGCCTACCATTCCAAATAACTGCAAACCGACGAATAAGGAGATCAAGACTGCCAGTGCATCCAGATTCATGCTGGAGGACAGGATTTTTGGCTCGATTGCTTGGCGGACGCCAGCTGTGACACCATATAAGATGGCAAGGCCGATGCCCATCCCAATATCTCCTGTGAAAAACATATACAAGGCCCACGGCCCTAAAATGGTTCCCGAGCCGAGATAAGGGAGAATTTCCGCAGCCCCTACTACGATCGCGACGGCCAAGGTATGGTCTGTTCCCAGTATGAGTAACCCGATAAATACGATGATGGAGGCAATAAACATAAGCAAAATTTGAGCGCGAATTAGCCCCCACACACGGTACCTCAGTATGTTTCGGAAGGATTTAGCTTTATCCCAAACACTTACAGGCATTTTTGTACGGACTCTTGTTACTATTTTCTCCCAGTCTTTTCCGATGAAGTAAAAGCCGATAAATACAAACAGAAAGGCAAGGAGAAAGGATGGAACGATAACAAATAGCTGTGTTAGTCCATTAACTAGTCCAGTCCCAATCTCAGCTATGGAAGAAGCTAGTCGTGTACCCATTGAAGAGATACTCTCCTGAAGTGCAGACTGTTGCTCACTTGAAAAAACATTCATAAATTCACCAAGTCTTTGCCAAATCGGTAAAATGGAATTATTGAAAAAGTCTTGAGCCTGGCCAGTGGTACTCTGAATCCAATCCGGTATAATTTTAGAAAGGCTCTTCACTCCCCAAATAATTAAGAAGACCAACCCAGTAATCGCGCCACCTAGTACGGCGAGACTAATTAATAGCACTACAAATACAGCTAGCGCATTCGGGAGCCTAATTTTCGATCGAATCAGGCGGACGAGTGGATAAAACATCCATACGAGCAGGGCAGCAATCCAAAAAGGATAAGATATTTTAAATACCCAAGCCGCCACCCAACTTAACGCCAGGACAGAAAAGAGGACTATGATAAATCTTGCAATAATGATAGCTTGGTTTTTTGTCATGGTTACTCCTCCAACTTCTTTTAAACTTCGGTTAAGTATTTCTATTATCATATCAAAGAAAGCCTGAAGAAAGTATTACAAGCAATTACGACAATAAGATATACCAAATATGAAAAATAGATACTCGAAAAGTTTTTGTGATAAAATGATTTCTGCAAGTAAAGGAAATTAGGTGTCATTCATGTTATCTATAGATAAATTAAAAATTATAAATCCGGCAGCTGGCACGATTGTAATGGCGATCGGGATCTTTCTCTTTTCTGCTATGGACGCCTTCGGGTTGCAAGAAGGTTTGCGAATAGTCCTTGTCGTGGCTTTTTTTATGCTTGGTATGGTTATTTATACATTGCTAACCGTACAGATTTTTCGTAAAGGATTTTTCTATTCTTTTATACATAATCCAGTGAATTCCTTTTTGGTTGGGTCCTGGATAGCAGGAATTGCAATTATATGTGACGTTGTAATGAAGTATTTCCCTAAATTTTATTTGATTACGCAACTTATTGCCGTAATCAATAGTCTAATATGGATATGCTTTGTTATTCTATGTATTTATCATTTCAAACAGCTTTTCAAAAAGTATCATGTCTACACAATCCATGGGGTGCTGTTATTATCGGCAGTCGCGACGCAATCTGTGGTTATCTCATGGTTTCAGGCTTTTTCAAGAGTCCCTCTTCCATTAGTCGTGTTTATGGTTAGCCTTGGTTTTAGCTTCTATGTTGTTGGAGTTGTCTTCATTAGTCTACGCTATATTGCAAGTACATGGACGCTTGCCGATGACTGGGCAAACACAAATTGTATCCTACATGGGGCCTTATCGATTACCGGCCTTGCGCTTGTTTTTTCTCAGCTCCTGTCTTCGTCGTTCATGACCGTATTTTGGGTAATTGTTTTTATCATTTTTATCTTCGTAGAGGGCATAGAGATAGGAAGAGCAATCAGCAGGATAACGAAATATGGATGGAAAAGAGGAATTTTCACCTACCATATTAGCCAGTGGTCAAGAAATTTCACCTTTGGGATGTTGTATGCCTTCACCCTAGCGTTGCATAGCGCGCTTTCAGAGGGAAGTCTGCTATATCGTTTGCAGTCTGTATTCTTAAAGGTATGGGCATGGGTTGTTTTAGGCTTACTTGTAGTGGAAATAGTGCTGTGGGTTGGGGCCCGTTTTCAGAGGGAGAAGTTACTGGAAAAAAGCAGTGTTTAAGGGGGCTGAAGATGGAGAAAGAACGTGTCGGCGCGTGTGTAGAATGTGAGAAAGTTGTGTATTGTCACAGTGGGTTTTTAGAAGGGGTGCAGGAAGGAAAGGATCTTTTCTGTTTTGCCTGTTATGAAAAGAAAAAAAGTTGACTTCCGTGGTAGAAGTCAACTTTTTTGTTAAGGGGTTAGGCTGTTATGTCTGCTGCCGGGCCGAAGATTTCAAAGTGAATTGCTTCGTCTGCAACGTGCATTTTTTTCAATGCTTGGTACATGCCGCGCATAAATCCTTTTGGTCCACAGAAGTAAAACGCAGAATCTGTTGAAGGGATAATGCTTCTTAACCATTCCTCATCAATTCTTCCGTGTTTGTCACAAGATACCGGATCCTGTGGGTTGTCGTATACGAAGTAATGTGTCACATTATCATGCGTGCTAGCTAAGGTCTCTACTTGTTCTCTCATCGCATGATGCTTGCTTGATTTTGCTGCATGGATGAAAATGACCTCGCGCTCTGGCTGTTCTTTTAGAGTAGCTTCTAGCATACTCATCAATGGTGTTAAACCAACTCCGCCGCTAATCAGAACAAGCGGTTTTTGCTCTTCATTTAATGTGAAATCACCTGATGGAGCAGTGATTGGAATAATGTCACCAGCACGAACTTGCGTGTGCAAGAATGTTGAGACAACACCTGCTGGTAGGTTATCAAGTGCATCTTCTCGTTTTACACTAATCCGATAATAATCTTTACCTGGTGCGGTGGACAAGCTATATTGACGTAAATGGTCGTATGGATCATTTTCGATTTGTGCTTTTACGGTAATATACTGGCCAGGATCATAGGCTTGGATTGCCAGCCCGTCTGCTGGTTTTAAATAGAAGGATGTAATAACATCGCTTTCCACAACTTTTTTCTCTACGATGAAATCACGGAATCCTAGCCAACCACCATGCGTTTGCTCGGTTTGTTTATACATCTCTTTTTCCACTGAAATGAAAACATCCGCAATAACACCATATGCTTTGGCCCATGCTTCAATGATGTCGTCAGTTGCAGCATCGCCAAGTACTTCTTTGATAGCTAATAATAAATATTTCCCTACGATAGGGTATTGTTCAGGCTTAATGTTTAAACTTCTATGTTTATGTGCGATCTGCTTTACATGTGGCAGGATTTCTTCCAAGCGATCAATGTTTGCCGCAGCAGCATACACCGTATTGGCTAATGCTTTTGGTTGATCCCCTTTTCGTTGGTTCGTTTGGTTGAAAACATTTTTTAATTCAGAATGATCTTCAAGCAATCTTGAATAGAAGTGTTTTGTAATGCTTTCTCCATGTTCCGCTAATACAGGAACTGTTGATTTAATAATGTCCATAGTTTTTTGATCTAATAATTGTGTTTGAGTTGTCATAAAAATTCGCTCCTTATTAAAAGGTGTATTTTGAATACATCTTTATTGTAAGACGCTTTAATGTCTTTTACAATGGGGTTTAGGCAGAAGTATGTTACAATAATGTGAAAAGATGAACAAGAGGGTGTGCTTGCCATGAACTTAAAAAAATACACGGATTATTCCTTACGTGTCTTAATTTTTACTGGATTAAAGCATGGCGAGGAACGTGCTAGAATAAAAGAAATTTCCGATGTCTACAACATTTCACAAGAGCATGTGCGAAAGGTCGTGCACGATCTTGTGAAACGAGGACTTATAGAATCCACCAGAGGAAGAGGTGGGGGGATCAGGCTGGCTAAGCCTGCACGTGAAATCAATGTTGGCATGCTAGTGCGTGACTTGGAACAGGACTTCGCGTTATTAGAATGCTTTGATAAAGGAACAAACCATTGCGTCATCTCTCCAGGCTGTAGCCTAAAGCATGTCATCAATAAAGCGCTTGGTACATTTTTTAAAGTGCTAGAAGAATACACGCTCGAGGACCTTATTCATAATGAAGAAGAATTAAGAGCATTGATGGGAATGGGAAATAGTGATTAAGAGCTTGAAGGGCGTTAGGGCAGTGGAGTTGATTGATTGAAAGCCAAATGTGGTTGATTGACACATAAGGTAGGTTGATTGGAAATACAACTTGGTCGATTCAAAAACATGCCCAAAGCAAGCATATAACAAAAGCGGCTCACTTATGGAGCCGCTTTTGTTATAAGAGCATTTTCTCCAATCAATATCCTTATACTTTGGATAGTCATTGCTATAGACAACTTTTAATATAGTGTTTTAATACTTTTTCCAGTCGTTTGGTTACAATGGAGAGTTAACATGTGCTTTGGACTTATGATATCTCTATAATTTCGACAATTATCAACAAAATAATACAATTTTCTTGTTTCTCTATCTTCTATTGCAGTACAATTTAACTATATTACTTACTTAATCTAGTAATATAGCAGGAGAAGGGGGAAGTTACGATGAAAGCGTTAGTTTATTATGGTACAAAGAATGCCAAAGTAGAAGAAATTTCTACACCAGAAGTAACACAAGGTACAGTAAAAGTAAAAGTGGAATATGCGGGTATTTGTGGTACAGATTTACATGAATACATGCACAAATCTTTTGTCACAGCTGACAAAATGATTTTAGGACACGAATTTACTGGGGAAGTAGTTGAAGTTGGAGAAGGTGTTACAAGGTTCAAATCAGGTGACCGAGTAGCAGTGGAACCGATTTGGGGATGTGGAGAATGTGCCTCCTGTAAAAAAGGAAATTACAATACGTGCCCTAACATGGAATCTTATGGTATCCATGAAGATGGCGGATTTGCTGAATACATAGTTGTGAAAGAAGAAAATGTATTTGTTCTTCCAGAGAGTCTTAGCTATGAGCTTGCCGCATTGGTAGAACCGACTGCAGTTGTGCTACATGCAGTACGTAACAGCGAATTTAGAATAGGGGACAAGGTTGCGGTATTTGGCGCAGGTCCAATTGGCTTGTTGTTGTCTGAAACATTACGAGCTGCTGGTGCGAGCAAGATTTTTGTTGTGGAAGTAAACGAAAAACGACGCGAGCTTGCGAAGGAAATGGGCGCTGATGTAGTAATTGATCCATCAACAGAAGATGCTGTGAAGATCATCCAAGAGATGACAAACGGAGGCGTTGACGTTGCGTATGATGCAGCTGGTATTGAGGTAACATTCAATAGCGCATTGGATTGCACGAAACCGAATGGTGAATTTATGGTCGTAAGTGTCTTCTCTAAACCGGTTTCTTACCACCCTGCAACACAGCTAATTAGTGAAAAGAAAATCACAGCTTCCCTAGGATATAACAGTATCTTTGGTGAAGTGATTGATCTTCTAGCGAAGGGCTCTATCAATGCTGACCCTGTTATCACAAATAAAATTAAACTAGATGACATCATCGAAGAAGGCTTTGATAAATTAATCGAAGACAAATCTGAGTGTAAAATTTTAGTAAGCCCGAAATAGAATGTATTAGTAAACGAAATAGCACTTTTCCCTTATAGGTAAGGGGGAAGTGCTATTTTTATTTTTTGAAACATGCCCAAAGGAAAAGCCAATAGCGACTTGCGAATGCAGCCGCTATTGCTTAGTTACGATTTAATATAAAAGCCACTTACTTATTTCTTTAAACAATCCAATAATGTATATCCTAGAACAATTCCAGTAATGGTTTGTATGATTGGTGTTCCTTCCATCATGATTAAAGGTATTTTAATAATTTCTGCTGCAGCAGTATAAGGCAAAATGGCCATCGCAATTACACATAAGGTTGGAATCGCTATTGCTATAAACTTTATCCAATCAAATGTCCAATGTTTATTCTGTCTCATTTCAATAAGCAATTTGGGCAATCTCAGTAGGAGTCCAATAACGAACGGGAAGATGATGCCATATAGGACGACAGGCATTACTTCAAACTTCATACTTGCTGTTTCTTCTACCCGCCCCTGATATTTAATCCCTAAATAGATTATACATCCAATTACAATTGTACAACTGAAATAGTATAAAAACCTTTTAATAAAATCGTCCCCCTTGGATAAGATCGATCTTACTTATATATATGAGAATCAGTACCCTTATGTCTACATTATATTTCATTGGAGATGAACTGAAATGAGCTAGTCATGGTTAATCCTCTTTTACGGTTAGTTAAATCCCTTACTTAGTTAATTCTACAGAGCAGTAGATTGTCCTTCTTCCCTTTCTTTAATAAGCATCTGCTCGTACGTAATTGGGGAGAATTACTTTTATCCATTTGTATGGAAGTTACTATACATTACTGGAAAATAGCGGTACACTTTATTTAACTTACTATTCTAATAATTAATTAAGATCTTGGAAAAGTCAATGGATAGAAGGAGGTCGAGACGATGAAAGTGGCTCTGCTTTTCTTACTGGGTATATTAATTGGGTTTCTATTATCGAGTTTGTTCAACTCGTTGGGATTACCGAACTTTAGTGATTTGTTTGAAGTTATTTTCGGTGAGGCAAACACTGCATCCATCCTTATTGTAAGTGTGCTCATTATTATCCTTTTCTCTCTAACTGTTCGAGGATTAATAAAGCAGGTAAAGGAAGAAAAATGACGGAGCTATTTAGATGATGACGACGCTCCAAAAGATGATAAATATTTAACCTAAAAAAGTGTAGGCAGAAACTACGCTTTTTTAGGTTTGTGTATGAAGTGGACACGAAAGTTGCTGAACATTTTAATGCTTCCCTTTTTGGATGTATTCGTCTCGATTTGCTTTCTCAATATTGCAACACGCATAACGCTATTGTATTGTTATTTTGTTGCAACATGGTTTATCAACTTAAACAGTTAAACTAATTTTGGAGGTATTTTATTGAATGAATAAACAGGACCAACTAAATATAATCAAAAAGGGTTTTATTAATAGTCAGAAGGTACTTTTGGCAATTGGAGACGAAACACGCCAATCGATTTTGTTAGTCCTCATGGGGACGGATTGTGAAACTGGATTACGCGTGGGGGAAATCACAAAACAAACACATCTTTCTCGTCCTGCTGTGTCTCATCATCTTAAGGTTTTACGAGAGGCCGGTGTTATTTTAATGCGTAAGGAAGGGACAAAAAACTTTTACTATATTAATGTAAGTACGGAATTAGGTTTATTAAAAACACTTATGTCGAATATTGATAACTTCATGCAGAACAATTATTGAACATAAATAGACATTATTTGGAGGCAATGGCAATGAGAGCAATGATTATTGAGAAGTATGGGAAAGCGCCATTACGTATGGCAGATGTGCCTACACCTGAACTTGGTGAATTTGAGGTACTCGCAGAAATTCATGCTGCTAGTATTAATCCTATTGATTTTAAGATACGGGATGGAAAAGTGAAATTATTAGTTAAGTATAAAATGCCACTTATCTTAGGAAATGACTTTTCTGGTGTTGTTGCCAAGGTTGGTGCAAAAGTGACTCGCTTTAAAGTTGGTGACGAGATATATGCACGTCCACGTAAAAGTAAAATTGGAACTTTTGCTGAATATATCGCCATTCATGAAGATGACACCGCCTTAAAACCTAAAAATTTAAGCTTTGAAGAAGCAGCATCAATTCCATTGGTTGGGTTAACCAGCTATCAAGCCCTAGTAGACATTTTGCAATTACAAAAGGAACAAAAGATTTTAATTCAAGCTGGGGCAGGGGGGGTTGGTACCTTTGCTATTCAACTGGCCAAATTAATGGGGGCTACAGTTGCAACCACTGCAAGTGAAGCTGGTGAACATTTAGTAAATTCTCTGGGAGCAGATAAAATGATAAATTACAAGGAAGAAAAATTTGAAGAGACATTAAGAAACTATGATGCTGTATTTGATACACTTGGTGGCGAGGTACTTGAAAAATCCTTCGAAGTAATAAAGCGCGGCGGAAAAATTGTTTCTGTTTCGGGTTTGCCGAATGCTCGCTTTGGTAAAGAAAATGGTTCCGGGTTTATTAAGACGTTGTTGTTTTCAGTAGCAAGCCATAAACTAACTGCGCTTGAAAAAAAGCATCATGCACAATATAGATTTTTGTTTATGAAGCCAAGTGGTGAGCAATTACGTATAATCGCAAACTATATGGAGACTGGTAAAATTAAGCCTATAATTGATAGAGTTTATCCTTTTGATGATGCTCAAAAGGCGATGGAATATGCTGAGTCTGGAAGGGCTAAAGGGAAAATAATATTAAAAATAAAATAGTTAAGAAACGAAGCAAAAAGTTCTTTCTAAATAAGTGTGGGTGCGAATCTGGAACAAGGATCGCATCCCATTATATTTTTCACTCCCTTCCCCCTGCAACGAAACCTTTCGCGTATCTTCTTGTCTAAAATGTTACAACTCCACAATTCTTAACAAAAAACCTCACTAATTCTCTTGCTTATTAATTCATAACGAAATAACATGTACGGTAAGTGATCTAAAATGGTACGAATAGCGTTAGCTAAATAGGAATATTTATCTTACCTCCATTCCTTCATGAAATTAGAAAAAGTATAGGAGTAAAATTATGGATCCCATAAAAAAAGAAATGTCTAATCAAGCCTCTAAAGAAAAAACAAAAAAGCAAAAGAGAGCTTTATTCTATAAAACGGTATGGAGATGGCACTTCTATGCAGGTATTATCATCGCGCCATTCCTTCTGATACTTGCCGTGACGGGAAGTGTCTATTTGTTTAAACCACAGATTGAAAACATGATTTACGCCGATTATTATGATGTCACGCCACATGATGAGAGACTTGCAGATTCTGAGATCATAGATCAGGCAAAAGAAATGCATCCGGGTGCGGTGGTCACTAGCTTTCGACCAGGTGAGGATGACACGCGCTCGAGTGAAGTTGGACTGTCGTCTGATGGAGAATCACTGACTGTTTTTGTGAATCCTTATACAGGTGACTCACTTGGTGAGCTAAATGATGAAGATCGCATCATGGATAAAATAGAAGAGTTCCACGGAGAATTAATGGTAGGCACGTTGGGTGATCGAATTGTAGAACTTGCTGCATCATGGGGAATGGTCCTCATTGTGACCGGAATTTTTCTTTGGTTACCTAGAAAAAGAAAGAGTTTGTCAGGCGTAGTCTATCCCCGTTTTCATAAAGGAAAAATGACGTTACGACGTGACTTACATGCCGTTCCAGCGTTCTGGATAGCGGCAGGGATGTTCTTTCTAATCATGACTGGCCTGCCATGGTCTGGCTTCTGGGGGACGAACTTCCAAACAATCGCAACAAACGCAGGAGTTGGTTATCCACCTTCCGTTTGGGTGGGGGATGCACCTAGCTCTGGTGTGCAAACAAAGGAAATAGCAGAGGTGCCATGGGCTGCGGAAACTTTAGATGTGCCAAAGTCGAATTTGCAGGGCTTAGTGCCTGCTTCGATTGATGATATTACGTCAACCGCCAAGCGAGAGGGTGTCCACCCAAGCTATACGGTTATTTTTCCAAATGACGAAGCAGGGGTCTACACGCTATCTGCTTTTCCACCTAAAGCACGGGATGAAATTACCATGCACCTTGATCAGTATTCAGGTGCCGTCCTTGCAGATTATCGGTATGACAATTATGAACCAATTGGAAAGCTGGTTGCGTTGGGCATCACATTGCATAAAGGAACAGAGTTTGGCATCGTAAACCAACTTGTGAGTCTGGCAATTTGTCTCGGTATCATTTTCATCGTATTAAGCGGATTTTACTTATGGTGGAAAAGAAAACCGGAGAACGGAATGGGAGCACCAAAATCTGGGGGACTCTTTAATATGAAACTCTTTTTCATCATATTAATCGGACTAGGAATTCTATTCCCATTAGTTGGCTTGTCCATTATTTGTATTTTAATCATAGATCTATTATTAATTAAACGAATTCCTGCACTGCGACGGTTTTTCAATGCCTAATGATAGAAGGAGGCTTACACGATGAAAAAAGGTATAACCAGCTTGGTTCTAATAGGGCTCAGTCTTGTGCTTGCTGCTTGTTCATTGAATACAGGTGTGGCAAGTCTTTATAAGGAAGAATCGCCCCTGCATGCTGATATTCAGATCCCAGCATCTTTTAAAGAAAATGTCGAGGACGTGATTTCTATTGCACTGGAACAGAACGGGGAACGCGTGGAGAACCCAGAGTTTCTGCATGCGGAAATTTGGAAGCAGGATGGATCCTTATCTTTTCCAATGGAAGAGGTAGAGCAGGATGAAAATGGCGCTTTTTATGTGAAAAAGGACTTTGACGAGGACGGACTCTATTTTATAAAACTCCATGCCAGTTCTAATGGTTCGATCATCACACCCAAAAAGCAATTTATCGTAGGAGAGCTTTCAGATGAAGAACTAGAAATTTTGCAAGAGGGCGCCCAGGAGGAAGAAGTCGATCACGAGCATCATCACTAATCAAGGGGAGAGCATCGGCCATGAGCGAGAGAGTATCGCCTTAGGGTGAGGGAATATCGCCCGAGAGAGAAAGAATATCGCCCATGAGCGAGTGAACATTTCCAGATAGCAACCAAGCCTCAGCCGCCCTGCGACCTCAACATTATATAGTATTTTTTGGCAAATTGGTGTTGTTTTCTGTCTAGTTTTGTAGGTATAATAGAGTAGTGTTTATAAAGAATACCGGTAAAAGATTACTACTATAAAGATTGAGTTAGAGAAGGGGCACCTATATGAGAAGGTCTGAGCGCAAGAAGTCAAAAAAATTATGGCTAAAGATACCAATAATTGTAGTGCTATTGCTTTTGGTTGGAGTTGGAGTTTATGCATTTTCCTTATATCACAATGCTAAAAGTACAGTCAATGAAAAGATGAATGAGCCAATAGAGTCAATTGATACAGCAGTTACGAAGAAAAAGGTTAAGGATTTAGAGCCTTTAAATATTTTACTTATGGGTGTGGATGCAAGGGGAGCAGACAAAGGGCGTTCTGATGCTCTTATGGTTTTGTCACTTGATCCTGATTCAGAGCGCATGCAACTAATTAGTATTCCACGTGATACACGTGCAACCATTGTCGGTAGAGGTACAGAAGACAAGATTAACCATGCTTACGCATTCGGTGGACCGGACATGTCGGTAGCCACAGTAGAAAACTTCCTCGATATTGACTTGGATTATTATGTCCGCATGAACATGGAGGGGCTTGAAGAGTTAGTTGATGAACTAGGAACCATTACAGTGAATAATGAAATTGCCTGGAATGATGGAAAGTATGACTTTACAGAAGGCCCTGTCGAGATGGATGGCGATAAGACGATGGCATTTGTCCGGATGAGAAAGCAGGATAACGCTGGAGACTTCGGACGTACTAAGCGTCAGCGTCAGGTAATTCAAGGAATAGTGGATAGAGGGGCTTCGGTTGGCTCTGTGAATAAAATTGGTGGCGTGATTGACGTTCTTGGAAACAACATGGCGACAAACCTAGACTTTGAAGACATGAAGAATTTGTTCTCTAATTACAGAGGCGTCCGTAAAAACGTGGATAACTACATGTTAGAAGGAAGTGGCACCACTATTGATGGCATTTATTACTATCTAGTGCCAGATGAAGAGATTCAGAAAGTACATTCCATGATTGCAGATATCAAGTCGTAAAGGCGATATAACAGCACGTTCCATCTCAGGAGCGTGCTGTTTTTTAAAAATTTAGCTACACAATGTAACTGGCTGTTAGTAATAATTTGACTATACTAGAAAGTTTCTCTTAAATTTCTGGGAGAAGGAAGGGGAAGTGAAATGGAAGCTTATAAGATTAAGATTGAGTTACTCGATGCTGACCCGGCAATTTGGAGGGAAGTCGTAATGCCAGCAGATGCTACCTTCAAAAGATTACATGATGTGATTCAAAATACAACTAATTTTTTAGGTGGCTACCCAAGTGATGGCTATCATCTATATAAATTTGACTTAGTAAAAAATAATATCTTGGTAACAAACGACGAAGAAGCCTATGTGGAGCATAAACATTTTATGAAAAACAGAAAAGTAATGGAGAAAGAAATGAGGGAGCAGGTATTACCTGAACATGAAAAGTTTGTGCAAAGACGACTACAATCATTGCAGACAGTGGTCAGAAAGCCTACTGGGTTGAAAATTGATGATTATTTACAAAAATATGGAGAATTGCTTTATACGTATGACTTTGGGGATGATTGGCGATTTTTAATCACGCTGGAATCGATTAGGGAAGATTACCCATACGGTTATCCTACACTTCTTGATGGTGCTGGAACGGCTCCGCCAGAAGATGTCGGGGGCTTACTGGGGTTTGCTTCATTTCTAAAGAAATATCATGATCAGAAGGATCCAGATCATGATGATGTAGTACAATGGGCCGAAATGCAACAGTACCGGGAATATGATAAGACTCAGATTAATAGCAGATTAAAAGGGATTAAATATAAGAAGACAGAGTGGACATGAAGTGGGATTCATGGCTCTTTTCATTTTCTCCTGATCGCAATAGGGTGAAAATAGGAGGATGTAGAAAGAAAAAGACGCACTAGATAACTGTGACGTCTTACTCCTTTTTCTCCATATAAAGCTCTCCGTCTGTATAGCTACAAATAAATATATCTTCTACGGTAAGTCCGCGCTGCTTGATTTGGCTAAAGAGCCAATCTTTATTAACGCGCAGGATGTCTAGCTGTTCCTCTTGGACCACGCCGTCCACAATTACGGGCAGGCTAAAGGGGGTGTCGTAATCAAAGACAGAAAAAGCACCCGAAGCTTCGATCAGGGCATATTTTACGGTTGAGATATCCGCGATGCCTTTATCGCGAAGTTGGGTATAAAGATCGTCAACCGTGTAGCCATTATCCCTCATGTTTTGTTGATGGCATTTTCCATTCTCAATAATAAGGGAGGGCCTTCCGTCAATAACGTCACGAGCTTTTTGGCTTTTAAGGGTGAGCTTGGATACAATGTATTGAATAATAACTAGGAGGAAGATTGGTAGAAGCGCTATGAACAGAGATCTCTCTTGGTCTTCGATAACAATTACACCAATGTCGGCAATCATAAGCGTGACCGCGATCTCCAAAATACTTATCTCCCCAATATCCTTTTTCCCTGTCAGTTTAAAAAACAGTAGAATTGCAATAAAAGCAATGGGGGTGCGATAGAGAATGAAAAGATATTCTTCCACAGACCAAACTCCAATCTAAATATACTCGTATTTACCTTGTTCCATTTGTTGAAAATTATACCTTGCTAAACTTTAAAAGGAGCAGCACTTGAGTGGAGGAATAGAAGAAATAGTAGACCAAATTTAAAAGGAAAAGTATGCTGCTCGTACAATCGAGGGGGCATGCTTTTCCTTAAAGGTTTGAACTACAAGATGGGGTTCTCATAATTGCGACACATGTATGTGAGAAAGCGCAATAAGTTACGCTTGCAAGCGATGCCGTGCAATGTTCTTCGTAGTTAGGTAATCAGTAACCAAACTTGTCCCTTCCTCTATGGAGTTTGCCGTGAGGCTGACCTTATTTTTAGAGGGAACCTGGTCAACAAGATGGTCGTATAACGGGTCATAATAGTACTCAAGTAAGAGTCTAACTGCAGAAGCGTATTGCTCTGTATTTAAGTCAGCTTCTATTTGACTTGCAACAGGAGTATGGATTCGCTTTTTAATTCGTTTAAATGCTTCAATGCATGCTTGTTTTTGCTCCCATGGTTGGTAGTCCTCCAAAATTTGCTGAACGCGCACTTCTATTGGCATGTGAAGGATAAGTTGTGTAGCTTGCTCCTTTTTTTCCAAAAGAGCTGTAGGCAACAATACTTTTCCTATACGTTTACTTTCCCCTTCAAACAGAACGTAAGGGGCGTCATGGATTAATTCCATCTCTTCAACAAATAAGGCGTCAAATGTTTTTTGATTGTATGGGTCCAAACCAATTTGCCCAAAAATGGAGCCGCGGTGATTCGCCATTCCTTCCAAATCAAGTACCGGATAGCCTGCATTTTTTAGATTTTGTAGAATTCTCGTTTTTCCTGATCCAGTATAGCCATTGAGAACAAAAGCCTCATGCTTCCAATCAGACGCATCTAGTGTCGATGCAACCCAATTACGATAACTGCGATAACCGCCAGTTAATCGCTTCACCTTAATTCCCATTAAATCTAGAACGGTTGCAGAGGTTTTACTTCGCATTCCTCCACGCCAGCAAAAAACAGCTTTTGCTCCAGGGACGCCAGAGAATTCATGGATAAAAGCAGGTAGCTTTGCTGAGATGATCTCAAGCCCCTTTTCTTTTGCTGCTTCAGGGCTTACCTGTTTATAGAGTGTTCCAACCTCTGCTCTCTCTTCGTCATTGAAAAAGGGAATATTAATGCTACCTGGAATGGTTGCATCCTTAAACTCAGAAGGGGAACGGACATCGATTATCGTTAGTTCGCCGGCATGATGTAAGGCACGTAATGAATCTACGTTAATATCTTCAAACATGAGTAGCCCACCTTTCTCCTGATTTTTAGTATGACGTACAAACCAGGCAAAATTTTTCTATGCTTCAACGTAAATATGTTTAGATTTCTTCTCGGTTACTTCTCCAATCATAGCGGCTTCCACCTTTGCTTGCTGTAAAGCTTTAAGGAGATCGCTCGCCTCCTCTTCCGGAACCGAAAGTAATAAACCACCAGAGGTTACAGCATCACATAAGATCCATTGATCGACTTGGTCCATTGTGTCAGGAAAAACGATATCGTCCTGCAAATGGGCATAATTATTTTTTGTCCCACCAGGCACTGCACCCGCTTCAGCTAGTTCCTTTACCCTTGAGAGCCTTGGAACGTTTTCGTTTACGATACGCAGTGTGACATTGCTAGCTTTTGCCATTTCCGATGCATGGCCTAGTAAGCCGAATCCCGTTACATCAGTGGATGAATGGACGTCATACGGACGCATCGTTTCTGCTGCAGTCTTATTCAGTGTAGCCATTGTTTTCGTTGCCACATCGATTTCAGAATCTGTGAGCAATCCTTTTTTAAGAGAAGTTGTGGTGATACCTACACCAATGGGTTTCGTTAATATTAATTTATCACCGGGCTTTGCGCCAGCGTTTGTAAGGACTTTATCAGGATGGACAGTTCCTGTTACAGCTAAACCGAATTTGGGTTCTTTGTCGTCTATGGAATGACCACCAACTAGTGTGATATTTGCTTCTTTCAGCTTGTCGGCTGCACCACGTAGAATATCAGTAAGAATTTGTTTATCAAGCGTAGCGATTGGAAAAGCAACAATGTTTAGTGCAGTTAACGGTGTGCCGCCCATCGCATAGACATCACTAATCGCATTTGCTGCAGCAATTTGTCCGAATGAATAGGGATCGTCTACAATTGGTGTGAAAAAATCAACCGTTTGTACAAGTGCTGTGTCGTCATTGATACGAAATACACCTGCATCATCACTTGTGTCTAATCCTACAAGCAAATCTGGGTTTGGGGATACAGGAGGTAACCCTCTGAGAATATCCGATAAATCCGCGGGGCCAATTTTACAGCCACATCCGCCTTTGGATGATAGGGAGGTTAACTTAATCGTTGTTTCATTCGTCATAGATTCATCTTCCTTTCTAAAGCCTTGCTTTCTCTCTATTATAGTCCAACTATTCCGCAATTGCATGGTAATAAACTGAAATGGCAACATAGTCTGTACAAATTAACTGTAGGTAAAAAGGAGTTAAGAATCTAATAAATGTCGAGTGAATACATGGTAAGACTGCTATCATTAACATTTCTTTTTAAGGTGCCAGGTTCTTTTTTATTTCAATGTTTTAGTCAAAAAGGTCTAGGGTAAAAAAACTATGAGATAAATTTTAGGAGAGGTGATATTTTTGAGTAAAGTAGCAGTCATTACAGGTGGAGCACAAGGTATCGGAAAAGGGATTGCCGAACGACTGGGGAATGACGGATTTAATATTGTTATTAACGATATGAATATTGACCTTGCCCAGGAAACGGTAGAAGAATTTAAAAAGAATAATATTGATGCTATCGCGGTTGAAGGAAATGTGGCGAAACAAGAAGACCAATTTGATCTAGTAAAAAAAGCAGTTGATAAATTCGGTTCGGTTGATGTATTTATTAACAATGCTGGTATTGATCAAGTAGAGGCGGTTGAAGATATAACACCAGATAATCTGGATAAAATCTTTAACGTAAATGTATACGGAACAGTCTATGGTACACAAGCAGCAGCGAAGCAGATGAAAGAACAAGAAAATGGCGGTAAAATTATTAATGCCTGCAGTATTGCCGGTAAAACAGCATTTGAATTACTTGGAGCATACTCAGCAACAAAATTCGCTGTCCATGGGCTGACACAGGTTTCAGCTAAAGAGCTTGCCCAATTTAATATTAAAGTAAATGCTTATTGCCCAGGAATCGTGGGAACTAGCATGTGGGATCGTATTGATAAAGGCATGGTAGAATATAAAGGCTTAAAAGAAGGGGAAGCTTGGCAAGAGCAAGTAAACGGCATCCCACTAGAGCGCTCTCAAACTCCAGAGGATGTGGCAAACTTAGTTTCTTATCTTGCTTCATCAGATGCTGATTATATGACCGGACAAGCAATCAACATTGATGGTGGAATTGAAGTACACTAATTCATAATGGAATTGAATAGGAAATGGGGAATCTTCAATCGTTAAGGTTTTCATTTCCCTCTACATGAGCTGTCGGTCGTTGGCCGGCAGCTTTTTCATTTTAATGTCTATTGCGAACAATGGTCGCTTGCATTATATTGGAATTAGTTAATAGGACCAAAAATATGATTATTTCAATAGTGGGGAGATGCCTATGAAAGGATTGTATGGATTATTTGAGTGGGTTGCACGAATGGCTTATGTGAACGTATTATGGATTCTATTCTCTATCCTTGGTGCCGGAGTGTTAGGTGTGGGACCAGCAACATTGAGTGCATTTACCGTAATAAGGAAGCGACTGAGAGAGGGAGAAGGGTTTTCCACATGGCAGGTTTTTGCTAACACATATCGGAATGACTTTTGGGAAGGAAATAAACTAACATTACTTCTTTTACCTATTTATCTCTTTATTTATGTAGATTTTTCAATCATTCAAACATTACCCTATGATGTATTTATAGATTATATCGTATTTCCAGCGCTTCTCTTGCTTTCCGTTTTGGTTGTTATTCTATCAAGCTATTTATTTGCAGTCCATACCCATTTTGACCTTCCTTTCTGGAAATATGTTACATATGCAGTGCTAGCAGCAGGGATATCTCCATTGTCTGTTGTTTTAATTATTTTTGGCTTAGCACTTATTTCACTTCTTTCCTTCCTTTTTCCCGCAACCCTGTTGTTCTTTGGGGTAAGTATCCCTGTGTTACTTATTCAGGCCTGTGCTTTGCAGGCATTTGGGAAGATGGAGGCGTTCCAACTACATCAAAAACGTGTGAAGCACGAATCGGGGTGTTAACGTCCGTATACTTCAGCTTAAACATCACTTTTTCACCTCATATTTTGAAGTGGGAGTCTTACGGACGGTTGCTACGCGATAAATTTTCAGAAACTATTGACAAATCAACCAAACCGCTCTATATTAAGATGGAAAGCGCTTTCGTTAGGAGTAGAACATGACAACAATTTATGACATAGCAAAAGCAACAGAGTATTCGATTACAACGGTATCCAAAGTATTAAACAACTATCCAAATGTAAGTGAAAAAGCAAAGAAGAAGGTTTTGCAAGCAGTAGAAGAGCTGGGGTATACACCAAATTCTTCTGCCCGTACGTTGGCTACAAACAAATCCTGGATGATTGGGGTGGTGTTCGCAGAGCATTTGGGTGTCGGCATGGCTCATCCTTTCTTTAGTGAAGTCATCGAGAGCTTTAAAAAACAAGTAGAGCTATATGATTATGATCTACTCTTTGTTTCTCGTAACATGGGATTACAAAAGCGTACCTATAAACATTTGAAACATCGAGGTGTGGATGGGGTAGTAGTGGTCCAATCATTAGGGGAAGAAGCGATTGAATATTCCACTTCCAAATTGCCGACGGTATTCGTTGATATGCCGATTGAAAAATCAAGCGCAGTATACAGTGATAACAAGCAAGGTGGGATGCTGGCAGTAGATTATCTGTATGGGTTAGGGCATCGAAAAATTGCCCATATTGCTGGACGTGATACCATGTTCACAGCTGTTGAACGCACAAGAGGATTTAAACTTGCCACCCGCGAAAAGGCGTTAACCATACCAGAACAGTACATAGTGGATGGTGGCTATTATTCCTATGAGGGTGGTCGTGAGGCAATGGTCAGGTTATTGGGTTTGGAAGATCCGCCAACTGCGGTATTTGTCGCAGGTGATGAGATGGCACTAGGGGCCATTAAAGTAATCAAAGAAGCGGGACTTCGTGTACCCGAGGATATTTCGGTAATTGGGTTTGATGATATTCCACTTTCCAAGCATGTAGACCCACCATTAACGACAATAAGGCAGGATAAACAACTGATAGGCCAGCAATCTGCGGTACTATTACTCGATAAGATTAATGGGCTATCTAAAAACAATCAGGATAAAATCGTTCCTGTCCAGTTAATTAAACGGAATTCCTGCAGTGCATTGTAAGGGATTAGGGAATTTTATTGCAAAAAGGTAAAGCGCTTTACTAAAGTAGTGGAATAAAGAATAAGTGAAAATAGGAAAAAAACTGTATAATTCGTTAAATGTAAGCGTAATCATGTACCGTATGCTAAATAAATCTCCAATACTAGTTTGCTTTTTCATAGTAAAGCGCTTTACCTAAATTTTTAAATGTGAAAAGGAAAAGGGGTCAAGGAGAGAAAAGTAGTGGAACGATGGTTGTGCAATATTTTATATTCTAAAGTCCAAAGTATAAGAAAAACGTATACATTCGCTATAAAACTTGCGAATGCTAGTTTTTCAAGCACATTAGGAAATATAAAATTTTACTAGGAAGTAATCACGACGCAGTTAAAATTTTGAAGTTCTAAGTATAAGAAAAACGTACACATTCGCTATAAAACATGCGAATGCTAGTTTTTCTAAATGTAATCGAGGGGGAATTACGTTGAAAAAATGGATGTTCTTACTAGCTATAACAAGTGTTTTTCTGGTGCTTACTGCTTGTTCTGAGGAGAAAGCAGATTTAGTTGTTACATCGTTTACAGATGAATTGCAAGGACCAATTGATAAGTTCGAAAAGTTGCATGATGTAAAAGTAGACTTACAGATTATCCCTACCGAAAATTACACAACAACACTACGTCCTGCTTTAGAAAGTGGGAAGGGAGCGCCAGATGTATTTACTGGGGAGATCGTCTATTTAAAAGATTGGCTGGAACAAGATTACTGGGAAAATCTTTCTGCAGATCCTTATAACGTAGATAGCTGGGAAGATGATTATATGGAGTATGTCTGGGATTTAGGAAAAGACCCAGAGGATAATGTGAGAGCAGTTTCTTGGCAAACAACGCCAGGTGGTATCTACTATCGTAGAAGCATTGCAAAAGAAGTACTGGGAACCGATGATCCTGCAGAAGTAGGCGAAATGTTCTCCACTATGGAAGGCTTGATGGAGGTTGGAGAAAAGATGAAAGAAAAGAATTATCGTCTCTTCCCTGATGAAGGATCGATTCAACCATACACGAATGGACAGGATCCACAGCCGTGGGTAAATGAAGCCAATGAGCTTGTGATGACAGAAGCACGTTTATCTTACTTTGATTATGCAAAAGAACTACGTGATAAGCAGTATACTGCCCTTGCTCCTGCTTGGTCTCCAGCCTGGTATGAGTCCTTCGTTGGTCCAATTAGTTATAATGTCGGCTGGGATGAGTTGGATGATAGTGCAGAAGCAGAAGACAAGACAGAAGTATTTGCTGTCTCCCTTCCAACGTGGGCACTGAATTCTGTGCTTAAAGTTGAAGCAGAAGAAACCGCTGGAGATTGGGCAGTTACCAACGGTCCTACTCCATATTTCCAAGGTGGTACGTGGATTGGCATGTATAAGGATTCAGAGAACAAGGATCTGGCTTGGGAGTTTATCCAAATGCTCGTACATGATGAAGAGTTCCTAACTGAATGGGTTACAGAGACTACAGGGGATGTCCTTTCCTATATTCCTGTTACAAGTAAAATTAGTGAAGGGTATGAGGAGGAGTATTTAGGCGGGCAGAACCACTATGAATTCTTCCTGGAAGAAGCAAACAAAATTGATGCCAGCACGATCACCAAATATGACCAGCAGATCGGCGACTTATTTGGTACAGAGGTAGGCAACTATGTGGAAGGAACGGTCACAAAGGAAGAGGCATTAGAGGAGTTTTATAATCAAGTGAAAAATGCCTTCCCAGACATCATCATTCCGGAATAGACAAACAAGGTGAGGGAGCACTCCCAATTGGCTGTGTTCCCCACTTATTAACACGTTAGGCAATTTGGAAGTCCCAAGTATAAGAAAAACGCACATCTTAGCAAAAGGAAGAGCGAATGCGCGTTTATCTAAATTTTTTAGGTTAGGGGGAAGAGCATGGAAAAGACAAATCGTCGCGCCTATTTATTTATCGCCCCGTTTGTAATCGTGTTTCTGGTGTTTAATATCTATCCGATACTGCTTACTTTTTATTATAGTTTAACCAATTACAGTGGCATGGGTGGTATCGCAAATGCAGAGTTTGTTGGGTTTGGGAATTACATAAGACTTGTAACCGATAGTTATTTCTTTGAGGCTTTTGGAAACACGCTAAAAATATGGGGATTTAACTTTGTCGTACAGATGATGATTGCGCTTGGCTTGGCCTTGTTGTTTTCAGATATTCGACTGAAGCTCAAAGGTGTTGGACTGTTTAGAGCACTATTCTATCTACCTAATATTATCACGATAGCATCGGTTGCTTTGTTGTTTAATATATTACTTGATTGGAACCATGGGGCATTAAACCAAATGCTGCTTAGTCTCGGAATTATCGACTCTCCAATAAACTGGTTGAATTCCCCTGTCTATGCCCAATCTGCCGTCGCTTTAATCGGGGCTTGGATGTGGTTTGGGAACTCTTTCATTATTCTTTTGGCCGGTATTTCTGGTATTTCCCGAGATTATTATGAGGCTGCATATATTGATGGGGCAAGCTGGTGGCAGTCCTTTACAAACATTACCTTGCCACAACTAAAACCTATTTTGCTGTATGTATTAATTACCTCGATTATTGGTGGATTGCAGCTGTTTGATCTACCAATGCTTCTAACTGATACGCGCGGTGCACCTCAAGGCTCTCTTAATACGATGGTGTTGTATTTGTATAACCAAGCATTTAAGTATAATAACTTCGGATATGGCGCGACCTTGGCATACGGGTTGTTTATAATTACCGTGATCTTCTCGGCCGTCACCTTCCGCACAATGTATCGGAAGGAAGTTAAGTAAAGGGGGAGGGAAAGCGATGAAAAAAATTACGCTTCTAAAAGCATTTATCTATATTGCGTTAACTGTGCTTGTGATCATTTGTTTTGTTCCGTTTTATATGATGATCGTAAATGCGACGAGGTCCAATTCTGAGATCTTACAAGGGTTTACCTTAATTCCAGGGAGCGCGATTCTCGATAACTATCAAACACTTATTAGTTACATGGATGTCTGGCGTGGGTTTACAAACAGTTTAATAGTAGCTGTTTCTGTCACAGTGTTGAACGCCTATTTCTCTGCTTTGACTGCCTTTGCTCTCGTTGTCTATGAGTTTAAATGGAAGAATATTATCTTTGTGTCGTTTTTGGTTATGATGATGGTGCCAGGACAATTAGGCTTACTTGGCCTTTATGATTTAAGTGAAGCACTGGGCATGCTAGATTCTTATTGGCCATTGATTATCCCAGCCATTGCGGCGCCATTTACCGTCTTTTTCTTCCGACAATATTTAATTACCACAATGCATACCTCCATATTGGAGGCAGGAAGGATCGACGGCGCGACAGAGCTTCACATGTTCCACCGAATTGTGCTGCCATTGTTAATGCCTGCCATTGCTACGATGGGAATCTTTACTTTTATTGGATCATGGAACAACTACATTACACCATTAGTTATTTTGAGGTCACCTGAACTATTTACGTTACCTGTCATGATGGGCGCACTCCGCGGCTCACCTGTTGCGATGAATCTGGGAGCCATGTATCTTGGCATTGCGATTTCCGTAGTACCAATCATGATTGCATTTCTATTTTTATCCCGCTATATCATCAGCAGTATTTCAGCTGGTGCGATTAAAGGATAACGTACAATAAAATATTTTTGTTTTTATATAGGAGGATGTTTAGATTGAAAAAATTCGACCCTGCATTTGTGTTTGGTACGGCAACTTCTTCCTACCAGGTGGAAGGAGCAGTGAATAAGGATGGTCGATCGCCGTCGATCTGGGATACGTTCGCTGCTACACCTGGGAAGGTTTACCAAGGGGACACTGGTGAAGTAGCCTGTGACCACTATCATTTATATAAAGAGGATGTACAGCTCATAAAGCAGTTAGGTGTGGAAAGCTATCGTTTCTCCATTGCCTGGCCACGTATTTTCCCAAACGAGGGAGAGTATAATGAGGCTGGTATGCAATTTTATAAAAATTTAATTAGCGAATTAAAGGAACAGGGAATCAAGCCCGTTGTGACACTTTATCACTGGGATCTCCCCCAATGGGCTGAGGACAAGGGAGGCTGGGTGAACAGACAATCTCTTGAATGGTTTTACACGTATGCGAAAAAAGTGTTTGAAGAATTAGATGGAGAAGTGGACAGCTGGATTACCCATAATGAACCATGGTGCGCTGCATTTCTCGGTTATCATCAAGGAGTTCACGCACCTGGCCATACAAATGTAGAAGAAGCATTGAAGGCGGCACATCATATTCTAGTGTCCCATGGGCAAGCAGTGAAATTATTGAAAGAAACCATGAAGTCTGAGACGCCAATTGGCATTACCTTAAATCTAAGCCCGATTTACCCAGTAAGCCAATCCTTTAATGATAAGATTGCCGCTAATAATGCAGATGGTTATTCGAATCGCTGGTATCTAGATCCTATTTTTAAAGGGAGCTATCCAGCAGATATGGTCAATTTATTTTCCAAGTATGTACATGACTTTTCCTTTATTCATGAAGGGGATCTTGCAGAAATTTCGGTAGCATGTGATTTCTTTGGCATTAATTATTACAGTCGCCAGCTGGTGGAGTTCACGAGTGCAGGGGATTTTATGTACCGGGGAGGGCATTCGGATTATGCTAAAACGGGAATGGGCTGGGACGTGTCACCGAAGGAGTTCCAAGAGCTTATTCGCCGTCTGAGAAAGGAATATACCAATCTGCCAATTATCATAACTGAGAATGGTGCTTCCTATCCGGATAAACTCACAGAAGATGGTGCAGTCCATGACCCAGAAAGAATGGATTATATAAAACAACATCTACAAGCTATTGCAGAATTAAATGAGGAGGGTATGAATATTTCCGGATATTATGTTTGGTCCTTATTTGATAATTTCGAGTGGGCATTTGGTTACGAAAAACGATTTGGTATCGTACACGTAGACTTTGAAACACAAAAGCGAACATGGAAGGACAGTGCCAAATTCTATCAATCTGTTGTAGAAAAAAGAGAAGTGTGAGCTTGTTTATAGGGAGAGTTAGCCTGGGCCGTTAGTATGCCCAGGCTTTTGATATGGTGACAACGCACGAGAAGTGGATATAATAAGAGTAGAGAAAAGATGAAGGGACTGAACGATGCACAGATATCAATATTCTACTCTCATATTCTACTAAATTGGAGGAAGAAATTGATGAACGACCTTACGACAGAACGATTGACATTAAAAAGGATGCAAGAGAACGACGCGGCTGAGCTGTTTGCTATATGGTCAGACCCTGAAGTCACCAGGTTTATGAACATTCCCTCCTTTACCGGGGAAGATCAGGCGAAAGAAATGATCAACGTTTTAACAGAGCTGGCTAAAGAGAACAAGGCTCTCCGGTATACTATCCGGATGAAGGACAGTGGGAAAATTATCGGCAGTTGTGGCTATAACGTACTCGATTTTGAAAACCATAAAACAGAGCTGGGCTATGAACTGGCAAAGGAACATTGGGGAAAGGGTTACGCCTCAGAAGCTATTCATGCACTTACTAAGTATGCATATGCAGAATTAGGCTTTCACCGAATTGAAGCGAAGGTGGAGCCTGAAAATGACAATTCTATTCGATTGCTACAAAAACTCGGATTTACGTTTGAAGGCATTTTACGTGAAGCTGAGAAAGCAAAGGGGAGGTTCGTCGACCTCGCCCTGTATGCAAAGTTAAGTACAGACTAAAAAGTAGCGCCCCAATTGCATGAATCATTGGGGCGCTTTTAGGCTGGAACCTTTCCCCATTCTAACCCGTACAACAGAGGCTGGTATGTTATAAAAAGCAGAGAATCTTACATACATCTTCTGCAAAAGGGTATACTCCCTAAAAAAAGGTGGTATACGGTAATGGAAAATAAAGTTGCAATCATTACAGGTGCAGGTTCTGGAATTGGCAGGGCTTCTGCTTTACAATTGGCTCGAGCTGGAGCAAAAGTGGCACTGTTTGATCTTAAGGAAGAGAATGCAATGAAAGTACAACTGGAAATCGAAAAAGAAGGCGGGGAAGCGATTGTCTGTGAGACAGATGTTTCCAAACCAGAAGAGATGGAAGCAAGCTTTCAAAAGGTATCCAGTAAATGGGGACGTTTAGATGCAGTGTTTGCCAATGCTGGGATCAACGGCACAATTGCCCCCATTGAAGATTTAGACCCAGAGGAATGGGATAAAACATTGGAAACAAATCTCCGGAGCACGTTCCTATCAGTAAAATACGCCATTCCACATATGAAAGAAAATGGCGGCAGCATCGTAATCACAAGCTCCATCAATGGGAACCGTACCTTCACAGGGTTTGGCATGAGTGCGTACAGCTCATCCAAGGCTGGACAGATGGCCTTCGGGAAAATGGCTGCACTGGAGCTTGCGGAGTATGGGATTCGAGTGAACATCATCTGCCCTGGAGCAATTGAAACAAATATTGGGAAGAACACGTTTCCGGAAGAAGAGAATTTAAAAAAGGTGCAAATCCCAATAGAATTCCCAGAAGGCGGCCAGCCACTCGAGCATGGTGCAGGAAAGCCTGAGCAAGTGGCAAATCTCGTTCACTTTCTCCTGTCAGACCAATCCAGCCATATTACAGGTACCGAACTATTCATTGACGGAGCAGAGTCTTTGTTGAGATGATGTGTGGGGAGAGGGACGATATCATGTTAAAGTGAATCGTGAACAGCCAAAAGTGAAACCAAAGCATGGCGAAGTGAATCGAGAGCAGTGGAAAGTGAAACCAAAACATGGCGAAGTGAAACGTGAACAGCGGAAAGTGACGCATCACAGCTCGAGATAGACGTAGCTCTGCCCAAATGTGGCGTGCCGCAATTTAAAAGTGACGCAGCCCTACCCAAATGTGGTGCGGCCAAATCAGAAAGAGACGCAAGTAACACCAAAAGTGGCGCACCTCTAACCATCTTGCACAGCAAACAATAAAATAATTAAAAAAAGGGGGGAAGCATCACGTTGAATATGAAATTATTCTATATCATCCTGTCTATTGTCCTCGTGCTTCCTAATTCAACAACATTGCTTAGCAATATGAAAGGGGGAATAGGGATGATGGGATCAAATACTGCAGAAATTATTGTGGATGGGCATCAGGATGCACTGTATAAATCAATAGACTCTGAGACTTGGTTGCCGACAACAGATCTCGGGAAAAATACAGATTTTGAAGTTGATATCCCCAAGTTGCAAAAAGGAGGATTAAACGTCCCCTTTTTAGCTGCATATACACCAGGCTTTTATGGAAATGATGCGCGGAGCATAAGCCACACACTTGCGCAAATCTCCTCTTTATATTGGACGGCAGAAAATAATGCCGAGCAGCTACAAATCGTTTCACATGCACCTGATATCCTTGCCACTGCAAATCGTGGCAAAATTGCAGCTGTCCCAACAATTGAAGGGGCTTATTCCTTAAATAAGGAAAATGCTATAGAGCTAACTCGCCAATATCAAGATCTTGGCATCGCAGTAATGGGCTTTACGTGGAATTATTCCAACGCCCTTGGAGAAGGGGCCGATCAAATTTATGATGACCAGGCGAAAACGGCCTCATCAGGCGGTCTTACAGAACTTGGAGCGAAGGTAGTTAAAGAAATGAATAGTCTAGGGATGGCAGTGGATGTTTCCCATATGGCGGAGAGCACGTTTTGGGATGTAATGGAAACAACGAAGGCACCAGTTATTGCCACCCACTCTGGTGTTAAGGCATTAAAAGATCACCAGCGTAACCTAACAGATGAGCAACTCGTCGCACTAAAAGAAAATGGCGGTGTCATCGGAATTGTCTTTTATCCAGAATTTCTTACAGATTCGGGTGGAGCCACGATTTCTGATGTGGTAGATCACATTGATCATGCTGTTAAAATAATGGGAGTAGATCATGTTGCGATCGGCTCTGATTTTGATGGAGCTGAGCTGCCGAGTGATATAAAGGACTCCAGTGAAATTGGAAAAATAAAAGAAGCACTGACCGAACGAGGATACTCAGAGGAAGAGGTCAGCAAAATCATGGGTCTTAACACGTTGAGAGTGCTAAATGAGATCCAGGGAGCGGCAGACCGAGTGATCCGTGCCCAGGGACTTTCTATCATTCCTGAAGTAGAAATGGGAGAAAATCTTAATGAACGTACACCTACCCTAACTGCAGAATTGAAGGTGGAGGAAGGAACAGAGCTCGATCCGGAGAGCTTAAAAGTTATCGTGGATGGCATTTCAAACCAGGCAACGTATGATAAGAAATTAGCTATCCTATCTTTTACACCTAAAGAACCACTGAAGGAAAAATTCCATGTTGTCACCTTCCTAGGTGCAGATAAAGAAGGAAACGAGCAGAGGACAACGAGGATTTTTAGAGTGGAATAGGTATTGGGAAGCAAAACCCTTAACCTGACGCCTATTTCACCTTGACAGGACAACGAGCGGAAGTATATGATACATACATATGTATGAATGGTGAACATATGTAATCTAAGAGGGAAGAGAGATTTTATGCTGAATTGGGAAGATAGAAGATTAATGGTGAAAGTGGCCAAGCTTTATTACTTTGATGGTTGGACACAACAACAAATAGCGAATAAACATAATGTATCAAGGCCAGTAATTTCCAAACTATTAAACACAGCAAAAAAAGAAGGTATTGTTGAGATTTACATTAAAGATGAAACATCCCACACGGTGGATTTAGAGCAACAACTCGAAAAGAAGTATGGCTTAAATGAGGTAATTGTCGTGTCTACTGCAGGATTTGCACCGGAAATGGCGAAGCGACAACTTGGCCAGACTGCTGCCTCATATGTTTCCAAGAGTCTTACGAATATAAAAAGTTTAGGAATTTCCTGGGGATCTACGCTTCTATCCCTTGTAGAAGAATATCCGTATGAGCGTCGCAGCGATATTCATATTGTGCCAATAGTTGGGGGGATGGGAAGTGATTATGTTTATTTACATTCCAATCAACTGTCCTTTAATCTGGCACAAAAAATGAACGCATCCTGCTCATATCTATATGCCCCCGCAATGGTAGAAAGCCAGGATTTAAGAGAACGACTTGTTAGCTCAAAGGATATAGCTTTTGTGCTTGAAGAGGGAAGAAATGTAGATATGGCCGTAGTAGGTCTGGGTAACCCTTATAAAAGTTCTACGATGGAGAAGATTGGTTATCTAGATGAACAGGACTTAGCTTCCTTACGAAAAGCTGGGGTGGTAGGCGATATCAGTTCTAAGTTTTTTGATGCTGTCGGTGAGGAAGTAGATCATCCGCTGAATAACCAAGTCATAGGCCTTACCTTGGATGAAATACGTAAAATACCTAAGGTGATCGGGATAGTAGAGGGCTCCTACAAACTTGAAAGTATTGAAGCCGCACTACAGGGTGGATACTTAAATGTTCTCATTACAGATGATCGAACAGCACAGGAATTGGTGGAAGACTAATGGATATAGAAATAATTAGTAAAGAGGAAATTCAAAACAGGTGCTAAACATACTAAACGAGACAGTACGTTAGCACCGTAATAGTAAGCAAAAAAACCGCCTGGATATTTAAATCCGGGCTTTTTGTTTTAATGCAGTTAAATAAAAGGATGGTTTACCCAGCTGTAACCGTCCGTAAGACTCTCACTTCAAAATATGAAGTTTCACTTTACAATGGCTTCCTTTTAGATAAACCAAGAATACCTGCGACTAAACAAGAAATACAGATTCCAAGTAGAAAGGTAAAAGGGTTAAAGTATAGATAGTTTAGATGGATGCTTTTCCACCAAGTTAACCAATTATCAAGTGGATAGTAAAGCGCTTCTTTTATCGTTAAGACAAAATCCATTTGGGAAACAAATGAAAACCAAGTGATTGCTAACGTAATGGCAATGACTAATATACTAATCCAAGTCTTTTGCTTTGAGAGAATTTCAATAATCTTTTTTGAAAAAACAACACAGAAAGAGATAAATAGTAGGAAGGAGATAAAGATATTTGGTATAAACGGGTTGCCGTTTCCAGAACTGACCTCTGGGGATGGCGTCATCAAATCATAGATGAGATAAAAATTAAGTACATTTATTACCAAAGCGATAAGGAGCATACGATTGTTAATTTCTTTTTTTATGACGAACCATTTTGTTAATTTAACCATGATAAAAATGCCCATTGCAAGAGGGCTATATAAAATAATGAATATTAACATATCAGGTAATCCACTTATCCAACCATCCAAAAAATTCACCCCTTCATTATTAATTAACTAAACCAATCTGTCCAGATAGTTAGATAACTTTACTTTATAATACCATAATATTCAATAATTAATACCGAAGAAGCTATATGTTAAACTACCTTTTGCTAAGTTGTTATGTAAATCCTCTGCCTATAAATAAGTAAAGACCAAATCATAGGCGATTTGGTCTGGTCATTCTATCTCTTAAGTAAGTGGGAAACCTGCAAACATACTTTACTTTTTCTGCGTAGGTACAACCACCGATTTCAAACCTTCTTTACTTAATGCTGTTTCAAATGCTTTTTCTGTTTCTTCTAATGGGAAGGTGTGGGTAACAAAAAAAGAAAAGTCCAGTAAACTTTGATCAATCCATTTTACTGCTTCCATGTGAAGATGTCTTGGAGCACCATGGGTCCCAACAATTTTTAGTTGCTTATAAATAATTGGGTTCGTATTGATTGGCATGTCGGTGACACTTTTAATCCCTGCGAAGTACAACACGCGTCCTGTTGTTCTAGCAAGAATTAGCGCCTCATTTTGAACTGCTGGCGACGGCGCTGTCACGATGACAGCATGTGCACCAAGTCCCTCTGTTTCCGCCATGACGCTGTCCACTGTGTTTTCCCTGTTCGGGTCAATGACAATATCTGCGCCAATTTCGAGTGCTTTCTTTTGCCTATCTTTAGAACGCTGGACTGCAATTATTTTCGCAGCACCCATACGCTTCAATGCAGCAATATACATGCAACCGATTGCGCCCGCTCCGTAAACGACAACAGTTTCTCCAGCATGTACTTCTAATTCTTGGAGGCCACTTAACACACAGGAAAACGGTTCGGATAAGCAGGCAAGCTTGTAAGACGTCGTAGCCGCAATTCGCTGAACAGATCCGTTGCGAATAAAGAGACTTGGCAATACTACATACTCAGCGAATCCACCATCAACTTGATAGCCAATTGACCAGCCCTTGACACAATGATGCCCTTCATTTGCCTGGCAAAAGTGACAGGTGCCACAAGGCATATGGGCACCAAGTGTTACACGATCGCCAATTTGAAAGCGATACACCTCCGGCCCGATTTCGACGATTTCTCCTGCTATTTCATGCCCAGTGATACGAGGATAATCTACACGGTCATCCCCGTTCTGGAAAATGCGCAGGTCTGAACCACATACACCTACAGCATGAACTTTCAGCAATATTTCATCGTCCTGTATACTTGGACGTTCTCTTTCTGTAAGCTTTAAGCTCCTTTTTCCGGTAAGTTCGACTGCTTTCATCCAATGTCTCCCCCTTTATGCTTCTTTAAATGTCACGGCTTTCGTAATTAAATAATTCATTTCTCGTCTTTCTTCCTCTTCTTTTGCACTGTCCCATTGCAGGATTGTCGCCATTTCTTTCGCAACATAGGGTAGCGACCTTTTCACTTTTTCAAGGTTGAAAAGGAGATAACTTGTTCGGCGGTCATAGAAATCTATTAAGGATGCTACCATTTCGTGCTGAATAGTGTAGTGTACTTCTGCAAGGACATCTCGCTCTTCTTTATCGGTATAAGTGGTGTTCAGCTCACTGATTAGGTGAAGTAGCTTTTCTGTATTTGATCCATAACGAAGGACATAGTTCATGATCTCTTCTGCAGTCAACTCGAGATCATGATACATGCCGTGTAGTTTACGGGCATAATGATTCATTTCTTCATTGGAATCAAATTTGCCTCCGGAAAGCTTCACTGTATCCGTTTGGGTGCCGTTTAAGTGAATACCAGCCTTTGCTTCAATATGAGTTAACACTCTATCAGCCATTTTACGGTAACCAGTTAATTTTCCGCCTGCAATCGTAACAAGGCCTGTATCCGATTCAAAGATTTCGTCATGCCTTGAAAGTTCTGATGGCGATTTACCTTGTTCTCCAATAAGCGGACGAATACCAGCCCAGCTTGAGGTGATGTCTTTTTCCGTGAGATTCACATCTGGAAACATATCATGCAGACATCCTAGCAAATAAGTAACCTCTGACTTGTTGACATGAATGTCATCCATATTCTGACTATAGAGAGACTCTGTTGATCCTACATAGGTTCTGTCACCAACTGGAATAACAGCAATCATTCTACCTTTATGCTGAAAATAAATAGAAGAAGAAACGGGTAGATCACGATATTGGAAAACAAGATGGATTCCCTTAGCAAGTACCATGTATTTCCCTTCAATTGGTCGATCTTTCTTTCTGACTTTATCAACCCATGGACCAGCAGCATTGACAATGTGTTTTGCTGTGATCGTGAAGGTTTGCTCCCCAATGTGGTCTCTGGCAACGACCCCTTTCACCTGGTTTTGTTCATTCTTTAGAAATTCTGTCATTTCCGCATAGTTCAAGGCAGAGGCTCCAGCCTCAGCAGCTGTTTTGGCAACTTCCATTGTTAGCCGACTATCATCTGTTCGGTACTCTACATACTCTCCGCTCCCTTGAACAGTATCTTTATTAAACAATGGTTCTCTTTTTAGCGTTGTCTTCTTCGAATAGATGGTATGTCTTTCCTCTTTTTTTACGCCTGCCAATCGATCATAGAGAGTGAGACCTGCTTTTAATGTTACAAGATTATAAGATTCCTTTTTTACTAGTGGAAAGTTCATTTTAATTGGATAGACAAGATGGCGAGCGTTATTATATACAATCGCTCTTTCGCGCCCTGTTTCTTTTACAACTGGGAAATCAAGGTTTTGTAGATATTTTAGCCCGCCATGAATTAGCTTCCCAGATCGACTGCTCGTGCCAGAAGCAAAGTCATTTCTTTCGATGAGCGCTACCTTTAACCCTCTTGTCGCAGCATCTAATGCAATTCCGCTCCCGGTTATGCCGCCACCTATAACCAATACATCGAAATGATCTGCTTCCATTCTTTTCACTATTGTCTCACGTGACACAGTAGAGAAGATTTCTGTTTTCATTCGTGCATCCCCTTTTTATCTTATTTACAAATGTTCGATGTGGTATCATTAGTAAAAATACACATTCAGTATAACGTTGTTGAAATTTTTAGTCAATAAAGGGCTTACAATTGTGCGGTGTTTGAACGGTGAGTATAATTGATACCGCTTCCATTAATGAAAATTTGTGGTAATCTTATAGCATCATAGATGGATATACGTAAGGGGGAAAAGAAGTGGATACAAAAGAACGAAAATTTATTGTGAAGATTGCTAAACTCTATTATTTAGAGGGGTGGACCCAAAGCCAAATAGCTAAAAAAGTGGGTTTATCACGCCCAATTATTTCCAAAGCACTTAAGCAGGCAAAGGAGAAAGATATTGTAGAAATCTATATAAAAGATGAAGCAGCTCACACAGTAGAACTAGAAATGCAGTTAGAGAAAAGGTATGGACTCAAAGAAGTTCTCGTTATTGCGGGGAAAAATGGAAGTAGAGAAAAGACACAAAGCCAATTAGGTAATGTCGCCGCAAATTACTTAGCCAAACGGTTAGATGAAGTTCGGACAGTTGGAATCTCATGGGGAAAATCTATGGAGGCCATGGTTGAGGCGTTTCCTAACATGGAAAAGCCCCATATACACATTGTTCCACTGATCGGCGGAATGGGGCAGTCTCATGTAAACTATCATTCTAACCATTTAACCTTCGAGCTGGCGCAAAAATTAAATACGCGCTCCTCTTATTTGTACGCTCCGGCTGTGGCAGAAACCACTGAGTTTAAAAAAGAAATTATTGCATCTAAAGATGTGGCAGAAGTGTTAGAGGTTGGGAAAAGAGTAGATATTGCGGTAGTCGGGGTTGGGCACCCTGTTATTCAGACAACGATGAAAGAGTTAGGGTACTTAAGTGAAGAAGATATTCAGACACTACAAGAAACAGAGGCTGTAGGGGATATTAACTCCAATTTTTACAATGCTGCAGGTGAACTGATTCATCACTCGCTTAATGACAGACAGATTGGCCTAAGCCTTGAGGACATAAAAAAAATACCGGAAGTAATTACCATTGTGCAGGGTGCACACAAAGTTGAAAGCGTTCGGGTAGCCTTAGAAGCAGGGATATTAACCACTTTAGTCATGGATGACCAGACAGCGGAATTGCTTTTGGAAAGTAGCTCATTAAATTAGTATTCAAAAATCATTGACAATTCAATGTAAGCGTTTTATTATGTTTACAAACGTCATAATCTTTTACAAGTGTAAAGGTGGGGGGTAAAATTGTGGGGAACATTCATTCTTGTGTTTGCAGGTATCTGGGCACTACAGTTTTTGTTAACACAGCTTCAAGTGAAGCATTACAGAGCAAATATTAAAGAATTTGCTAAACGAAAAGCAGGATATCTCGGTACTGGCTACTACAAAAAGACACTAGGTACGGGCGCGCTTATGCTAATCGTGTGTGATGAACAAATGGAGATTGTGGAAGCTCGAATTATGAAAGGGCTTACTGTGTTTGCGAGGTTTCGTAATATGAACAAACTTATTGGCATGCAGCTGGAATCAAGCAAGGAAGCAGAATTTTTATCCATTAAAGAAAGAAATGCATTGCAAGGTGCTATCGATATGATTAAAAAAGAAGTAAACAAAGGAGAGGGGAATGAAGCATGGATTTCTTAATTAATTTAGCTGAAGGTTTTATCGGTATGTTTGAGGCCGGTGGAGAACAATTTATGGGGCTCGTCACAGGTATTATTCCGTTATTAGTCGTTCTTATTACAGCAGTAAATGCCGTCATAAAATTTATCGGGGAAGACAAAGTAAATGCCTTTGCCCAAAAGTGTACGAAATATTTCATTCTAAGATATACCGTTTTTCCGTTTATCGCCGTTTTCTTCCTAACTAACCCGATGTGTTATACATTTGGACGCTTTTTACCTGAGAGACAAAAGCCAGCTTTCTATGACTCGGCTGTTTCGTTTGTTCATCCGGTAACAGGGCTTTTCCCACATGCTAATCCAGCTGAGTTGTTTGTCTACATGGGGGTTTCGGCAGGGATCACGTCACTAGGTTTATCATTAGGACCATTGGCTCTACGCTTTTTACTAGTTGGAATTGTTGTAATGTTACTTAGAGGTTTAGTGACAGAGATTATTACAGACCGCATGATCAAAAACAAAGCGAAGAATGCAGAAGCGAACGTTGCATCTTAATTTAGCTCGGGAGAGGAGAAGAATATAATGAGTGAATATAAAGCTGTAAAAATATCAAAGGGTCCATCTGGATGGGGAGGACCATTAATCATTGAACCTACAGATAATCAAAAGTATATTTTATCAGTTACTGGTGGCGGAATTCACGCAGTAGCACAGGAAATTGCTGATCTTACTGGTGGGATAGCGGTTGATGGATTCGAAAAATCAATTCCAAACGAAGAGGTAGCTGCCGCTGTTATCAACTGTGGTGGAACAGCAAGAAGTGGGGTCTATCCTCGACTTGGCATTAAAACAGTAAACACGTTCAGTAATTCGCCATCAGGCCCGCTCATGAAGTTTATTAATGAGGGCAACTTCGTTTCTGGAGTCGATATTGCGCAAATTGCATCCACAGATAACTCCGAAGCAGCAGCTGCAATAGACAAATCACAGGACCCAACATCACAAGACAGCTCTTTGCTTGATAAAAATGTTGCCCAGCAAAAGAAGCAACAAGCAAAAGACGCAGTGGCACAACAGAAGCAACAAAGGGGCAAAAAGAATCCGATTATGCGGTTCATCGAAGTACTTGGAAATAAAGTAGGTAATGTAGTAAGTATCTTTTTCCAATCTGGTCGAGATACGATTGATACAATCATAAAAAATATTTTACCATTCATGGCATTTGTAAGTGCGCTTATTGGGATTATTAATTATACCGGTATTGGTGATATTATTGCGGAGTTTGTTGCACCGATGGCGACTAGTTTAATAGGGATGTTAATTCTATCATTAATAGCTTCCATTCCGGTAATCTCTCCATTGCTTGCACCTGGAGCTGTTATTGCACAGGTTGTTGGTGTATTAATAGGGGTGGAAATTGGAAATGGAAATATCCCTCCACAGATGGCACTACCAGCATTGTTTGCGATTAACCCGCAAGTAGGAACGGACTTCGTACCAGTCGGATTGACGCTTGGAGAAGCAGAGCCGGAAACAGTGGAAGTAGGTGTACCTGCAGTTCTATTTTCAAGGTTGATTACAGGACCAGCAGCAGTAGTCATCGCATACTTTGCTAGCTTTGGTTTATATAGCTAAAAAACATAATTTTCATTCGGTTTCGTCAAATCTATTGACCTAAAAAAGAAAACGCTTTATAATTACAAATGTAACTAACCATTACATTTGTAATTTTTATTTTAAGAGATAAAGGAAAGTAGCGTTTTAACTAGAGTAAGCTGATGCGGTTGAATTTTGAAGTCTAAAGGAAAACGTGCCCATTCGCACAGATAGTGAAGAATTGTTTTTTCTACAGGAGTAATTAGATACAAGACTAGTAATGAAGGAGAGAGAAAATGGAGATGACCAAACCTTATGTAGACGTAAACGTTGTTCAAGTAGGACAGGACGCCGAATTAATGCTTGAGGAAAACATGATTATTCTTTTTAACAGCAGTGTCCCTAATGATTTAAAAGAAATTGCTGTTGTGCATGATGGTGGAAGCTTGTCGATAGCATTACAAGCAGGGGATGAAATGTTAATCGATGAGGAAGTCTTCAAGGTATTGTTTGTGGGAGATAAAGCAAATGAAACATTGACTGAATTAGGTCATGCAACTTTTCACTTTAACGGTGAGTCCCATTCAGATATGCCAGGAACGGTTTGTTTAGAAAATAAGACGATCCCTCCGATTAACGAAAATACCGTCATTTCATTTAGAAGATAAATAGAATACAACTGTGAGGAGTGGAGAAATATGCTTGGTTTGAATAGAAAGTTGCAAAGACTAGAAAATGAAGGTTCCTATATAAAAGTAGGACTTATTGGTGCAGGCCAAATGGGAAGAGGGATGATTTCTCAGATAGAAGGTATGAAAGGGATGCGTGTTGTTATCACAGCTGACCTACAGGTAGATAACATTAAGAATGCGTATACACATGCAGGAATTGAAGCAGCAAATGTTATCACAACAGATGTTAAAGAAGAAGCTGCTTCAGCAGTAAAACATAACCAAGTGGTGGCAACAACCGACATGAAGCTTGTAACATCACTCGATGAAGTAGATGTTGTCGTAGATGCGACTGGTGTACCAAATATAGGAGCAGAGATTGCTTGGGATTCCATCTTGAACCGAAAGCATATTGTTATGCTTAATGTAGAAGCTGATGTAACCGTTGGTCCATTACTGAAGAAAATGGCGGACGCTTCAGGTGTTGTGTACACAGGTTCTGCCGGTGATGAACCTGGCGCTATTATGGAGCTTTATGATTTTGCGGATGCAATGGGCTTTGAAATCGTTGCTTTAGGAAAAGGAAAAAACAATCCGCTTAATTTGGAGGCAAACCCAGCTACAGCCGAAGAAGAGGCTTTATCAAAAGGTTCTAGCCCGAAAATGTTAGCATCCTTCCAAGATGGTACAAAAACAATGGTAGAGATGAATGCGGTTGCAAATGCTACAGGCTTCCTTCCAGATAAACCTGGTATGCATGGATTCAGTGGTTCGGTATCTGAGCTACCTGGACTATTTCTGGAAGAAGAAAAAGGCGGTAAAGTAAAAAATAAAAAAGTGGTTGATTTTGTAAACGGGATTGCACCAGGTGTGTTTGCAATTATTGCTTCAGATAAAGACGAAGTAAATGCGGAGATGAAGTATCTTAAAATGGGCGATGGCCCTAATTACGTGTTATACCGTCCATACCACCTAACAAGTCTAGAGACACCTCTTTCCATTGCAAAAGCTTATTTTGATCATGAGCCTACCATTGCACCATATTATGGATTGCAGGGTGAAACAGTAACAGTGGCGAAAAAGGATTTAGAAGAAGGAGAATATCTAGATAATATAGGAGGCTTTACCGTTTACGGGAAGCTGTTAAAAGCCTCTGAAGCAAAAGAAATGAATGCTCTGCCATTAGGATTAATCGATCAAAACGTGCAACTGAAAAGATCGATCAAGAAAGGCGAGACCATCACATATGATGATATTATACAAACAAAAGAAACAACTATTTGGAAGCTTCGTGCCATCCAAGATAAAGACTTTTCTTAGAAATGATAAAAAATATAAAAAAGATTTTGCTTTAAATTGTTCATAGACTGAAATGGCCACATCCAGTTCTTGCGCCCAAAGACTAGCGAGACTTCCCTCACCTCCGTACGATAAGTCAACATCGGCTTTCTTCGATCGCCGTGTTTTCTTTATCTCCTGCGGTTCTGTCCAGTCCGTACGTCTTTACCCAGGGCGCCTTGCCCTTTTGATCAAAGCCTCTCCACAATTAAATACTGTGTAGAGGCTTTTCTTTTAGAGGAGGAGAAAACGCTTTAATTATTCTTGACGTTTTTAGTGTTTAAAGGTATTCTTATTACAAATGTAAACACAATGAACAAATGTAAAAAGGAGCGATAAAAATGACAAAGCTATCATTGCCAGAGAATATTACGAACGAAAAGCTTACGGATCTCTATAAAGAAATGTGGCTCATTCGTTTTTTTGATGAAAAGGTAGATGAATTTTTCGCAAAAGGTCTGATTCATGGTACAACCCACTTGGCTGTGGGACAGGAGGCAAGTGCTTCTGGTCCATGCGCTGTTTTACGGGATGAAGATAAAATTACGAGTACACATAGAGGGCATGGCCACTGTATTGCCAAAGGCGCTGACGTTAATAGAATGATGGCAGAGCTTTTTGGTAGAACAACAGGTTACTGTAAAGGTAAAGGCGGTTCCATGCATATTGCCGATGTAGAGAAAGGGAATCTTGGTGCAAATGGCATTGTTGGGGGAGGTATCCCCTTAGCAGTAGGGTCTGCACTCACATCTTCTATGAAAAAGCTAAACTATGTAACGGTTTGTTATTTTGGGGATGGAGCAACGAATGAAGGAAGCTTTCACGAAGCACTGAATCTAGCAGCGGTTTGGAATTTGCCAGTCGTCTTTATTTGTGAGAATAACCAGTACGGAATGTCTGGACCTGTAAAGGATATGGTTAAAATTCCGGATATCGCAACGCGCGCTGACTCCTATGGCTTTCCTGGTGTAGTGGTTGATGGTACCGATATGGTTGATCTGATGAACGTGAGCCATGAAGCGGTAGAACGAGCACGTAACGGGCAGGGCCCAACGTTAATTGAAGCAAAAACATACAGGTGGAAGGGTCACTCGAAAAGTGATGCGAAGAAATATCGGACACGTGAAGAAGAAAAAGAATGGAGAGCAAAGGATTCCATTAAACGATTCAAGGACGTACTTATTGAGGCAGGTGTAATTACAGAAGAAAAAGCGGAGCAGCTTAAGCAAGAAGCGAAGAAAGAGATTGAGGATGCTGTTGAATTCGCAAAAGAAGGCCCAATGCCTAGTAAAGAAGATTTATTAACAGATGTTTACGCTTAAGGAGGGGAAACAATGAGGGAGATAACGTACTTAGAGGCAGTAAGAGAAGCAATGAGTCAGGAAATGCGTAAGAATGAGGATGTTTTTATTTTAGGAGAAGATATTGGCGTTTATGGAGGAGCATTCGGTGTAACGCGAGGAATGATCGAGGAATTCGGACCAGAACGGATACGTAACACCCCGATAAGTGAGTCGGCAATTGCCGGAACAGCAGTAGGAGCGGCATTAACGGGAATGCGCCCAATCATGGAGCTGCAATTCTCTGATTTCATTACAATCGCTATGGACCAAATTGTGAACCAAGCAGCGAAACTGCGTTATATGTATGGTGGGAAAGGAAAGGTACCAATGGTGCTCCGTACGCCAAGTGGGTCAGGAACGGGAGCGGCAGCCCAACATTCACAAAGCTTAGAGGCTTGGGTAACACATATTCCTGGATTAAAGGTTGTCCAGCCATCCACTGCATATGATGTGAAAGGGCTTTTAAAAGCCGCGATGGATGATGACAACCCGGTTATCTTTTATGAACATAAATTACTTTATAAAACAAAGGACGATGTTCCCGAAGAGCAATATTCTATCCCGCTTGGCCAGGCGGATGTAAAGCGTGAAGGAAAAGATGCCACCATTGTTGCTACTGCCATCATGGTGCATAGAGCATTAGAAGCAGCAGAAGAATTAGAAAAAGAAGGGATCAACGTAGAAGTTATCGATCCACGCACTCTTGTGCCATTAGATACAGAAACCATTATAAAATCTGTTTCCAAAACGGGTCGCCTTGTAGTTGTTCATGAAGCTGTAAAGCGCGGTGGTTATGGTGGAGAGATTGCGAGCATGATTGCGGAGAGCGAAGCGTTTGATTATTTGGATGCACCAATTAAGCGTTTAGGTGGTGCACCATCCCCTGTTCCATACAATCCGGAACTAGAAAAAATGCATGTGCCACAAAAAGAGGACATTGTGCAGGCAGTAAAAGAAACATTAAATAGAGCATAGGGGGGAGACGGATGGCGAAGGAAATTTTTATGCCGAAGCTGAGTAGTACGATGGAGGTTGGTACCTTGCTTCAATGGTTTAAAAAAGAGGGCGAAGAAGTAGAAGTAGGCGAACCTCTTTTTGAGATTATGACAGACAAGATAAATATTGAAGTGGAGTCCTATGAAGAAGGTATTCTACTTAAAAAATATAATGAAGTAGATGATGAGGTACCTGTAAATGCTATTGTCGGCTATATAGGAGAAGCAAATGAAAGTGTACCAGATTCGCCGCCAATTCCTGGTTCGGATGATAACGAAACAGCTGAGCAAGCGGAGCAGGAAACAGTCTATGTAAGCGAGCAAAATGAAAAAGTAGAGCGCGAAGCTGGTGGAAAAGTAAGAGCCACACCTGCAGCAAGACGCGTTTCTCGCGAACAAGGTGTTTCCCTTGAAAATGTAAATGGCAGTGGGCCAAAAGGGCGAATTCATGCGGCAGATGTAGAAGCCTCTTCTGAAAAAGTTACACCAAGACGTCATACACCACTTGCTGGTAAGGTTGCAGAAAATGAAGGCGTATCACTGGGAAGTGTTCAAGGAACTGGTGCTAACGGAAAGATTACGAAATCAGATGTGCTATCTGCATCCAGTGGGCAAATAGAAACATCCAACCAAGAACCATTAGAGCGTGTTAAGCTAAAAGGTCTTCGTAAAGCAGTTGCAGACAAAATGCTGGAAAGTGCGCGCTCGATCCCGCATGTTACGCTGACGGCAGAGGTTGATATGTCGGCAACCGTGGAGGTCCGGAAATCTCTGCTACCAATCATTGAAAAGCAAACAGGTTACCGTCTATCCTATACAGAAATCATTATGAAGGCAACAGCCCATGTACTTGGTAATCATAAAAAACTAAATGCTGCGCTAATAGACAACGAGATTGTCTTTAATAAGTCAGTTAATCTAGGGCTGGCCGTAGCGGTCGAAAGCGGATTAATTGTCCCTTCTGTTCCAAACGTCCAAGACAAAGGACTTGCTGAACTAACGGTGGCAAGCAAAGAGCTTGGTGCAAAAGCTAGAGAAAATAAATTAAAACCAGCGGAAATGACAGGCAGCACATTTACGATAAGCAATCTTGGCATGTATGCAATCGAAGGGTTTACACCCATTATCAACCCACCCGAAACTGCAATTTTAGGTGTGGGAAGAATGGCAGATAAGCCAGTTGTCGTCGATAAATCAATTGAAATAAGACCAATTATGGTCCTAAGTTTGTCCTTTGATCATAGGGTCATTGATGGAGCCCCAGCTGCTGCTTTTCTAACAGAGTTGAAAGAAAGATTAGAAAACCCATTTGGGTTGTTAGTCTAGGGGGTTAAACAATGGAGAAATTTGATCTAGTTATCGTCGGGGCAGGCCCGGGAGGCTATGTTGCAGCAATACGTGCAGCAAAGGAAGGGAAAAAGGTTGCACTAATTGAAGGCCGGGATCTTGGTGGAACATGTTTAAATCGTGGCTGTATTCCCTCCAAGACAATGTTGAAGCATGCTGAAGTCCTGAACCAAATTAAAGAAGCAGAAAAGTTTGGCATACAGGTTTCCTCTTTTTCCTATTCACTAGAACAAATGGTGTCAAGGAAAAACAAGGTTATTAAGCAATTAAAGAGCGGGATAGAGGGGTTATTAAAACAAAATAAGATAACACTCTATCAGGGATATGGAACAGTACAAAAGGATAAAACCATTACGGTTTTGTCAGACGAGCAAGAATCGAAACTTGCAGCAGAGCATATTATCCTAGCAAATGGCTCAAAACCTTTTGTACCAGATTTACCGGGACTCGAGGATATTGCGTATGATACAAGTGATACGATATTTGATATCCAAGCAGTACCTAAGCATCTCGTAATCGTAGGTGGTGGTGTCATTGGGCTGGAGATCGCCTGTATCTTTAATAGTATGGACACAAAAGTAGAAATCGTGGAAATGGCAGACCGCATTTTACCTAGTGAAGACAAGGACGCGAGTGCCTTTTTAGCGAAGCAACTAAAAAAAGCTGGGGTCAAGATTCATACGGAAACAAAAATCACGTCGTTTACGAAAGAGGACGGCGAGACAAAAGTGGAAATGCAGCATAAAGGTGAGATACAAAGCCTCAAAACAGACCACGTGCTAATGAGTGTTGGCAGAGTGCCAAATGTGATGGGACTTGAATTATTAGACCTTGAGATGGATGGCAAGTTTGTGAAGGTGGATTCCAACATGCAGACATCTGTGCAAGGGATTTATGCGATTGGAGATCTTGCTGGTGGCTACCAGCTAGCGCATGTAGCAAGTGAGGAAGGGATTAAAGCTGTAAACCATATTGTCGGAAACCCGGTTGTTGATGCAGCGGTGCCTCGATGTGTCTACACCTTCCCGGAAATTGCCAGTGTTGGTCTATCGGAAGAGAAGGCAATCGAACTCGGCCATGACATAGAAACGAAAAAAGTAGACTTAGCGGGGAACGGAAAAGCAATCGCTGCTGGCGAGAATACAGGATTTATGAAGCTAATAGCAGAGAAAAAATTTGGTGAAGTAATAGGCGTTGTGATGGTGGGTGCCCATGTGACGGAAATGATAAGTCAAGCAACTTCCTTCATGCACTTAGAAGGAACTGCAGAAGAGATGGACTCGATGATCTTCCCACACCCTACCGTATCGGAGGCATTATCCGAGGCAGCTGCTTCTTGGCTTGGAAAAGGGATTCATTATAAGTAGTTTTCTTATGACGTTAGCAGTGTAGGAATGCTAACGTCTTTTTATACTCATTAAAAATTAATTAAAATATCGGACAATTTAACTAATAAAATCTGAAATGAAAGCGCATTCAAAAATAGCGTGAATTGAAATATAATAAATAGCGAAGGAGGTAACAACATGTATCTGGATAAAAGAAGCTTTGAATTGCTTGAGGAGTTAATCGTAAACCCAAAGATTACGAGTAAAGAAATGGAGATTAGAAAGCAATTATCCAGAAGACAGATTAAGTATAGCTTTGAAAAGATTAATAACTGGCTTCAAGGCAATAACTATCCAAAAATTAAACGACTTAATAATGGCAACTTTATCGTGGATGCAACGTTAAATGAAATTATTACACAGAAAAATGAATTGGACACAAGTAGTTACATCCCCTCGGAAAATGAAAGAGTATTACTTCTCTTATTCATTATGATGTCTCAGAAGAACTTATCTTTATTCCATTTTACACATGCACTTAAGGTTAGTAATGTTACAGTCTTAAACGATATGAAAGAAGCCCAAAGAAAAGTAAAACAATACCAGCTTAAAATCCATTACAGTCGTAGCGGTGGTTATGTGCTGAAAGGAAATGAATGGCATATAAGAAACTTACTACACGATAGTGTACAAGAAATGACACTTATGTATAGTGGACTTTCTCTCGTACAGGATTTCACCCTGATACCTATTAACGAAATAAATAATATCTCGATGCAATTAGAGAAGATTGAAGAAGTATTAAAAATAAAATTTACGGATGAAAAGTTTCAACTATTACCTTATTATTTAGGAATTATATTTAAGCGAATTGAGCAGGGATTTTTAATAGAAGTAGATTACCAAATTAAGTTTAAGGAATTATCGGGCACTAAAGAGTTTGAAGCAACAGAACTGCTGGTGGAAAACGACACGGGGCTCCCTGAAGTGGAAAGATTGTACATCACACTACAACTCTTATCAGCGAACATATTTTCAAGCGAGACTTTGGCGCAACTAGAGATACCGCAGTTGAAGAATGCCTTATTTGAGACGTTAAACAATGTAGAAAGACTTGCCTTTATTAAGTTAAAGAATAAGGAAATGCTTGTGAAAAGACTCATGTTACATTTAAAGCCTGCCTATTACAGAATGAAATATAACCTTACAAGTTATGCTAGCCCAGCACCATACATCGATGATTCCTACCTCGAACTAGATTCTATCGTCGAGCGCTCCTTAAAGCCGTTAGAAGAGTTTATAAAGAGCAAGATTCCTCAAAGGGAGAGACATTATATAACGATCTTTATTGGAGGACATCTGCTGGAAGCAAAGCAAATTCTCACAACAAGGAAAAAGGCCATTGTGCTATGTCAAAACGGTGTAACTGTATCTAAACTTCTGAGAAATACACTAACCAAGCTATTTCCTGAGTTTGATTTTTTTCCAACCATGTCTTTGAGGCAGTTTAATGAAATAGACCATTCAAGTGCTGAAATCATTTTTTCTCCTATCCCAGTAACAACAAACAAATACTTTTTTATCGTTAATCCATTGCTACAAGAAAGGGCAATGTGGAATTTGAGACAACGCGTTATGAAGAAAGTATTTGGTTATGACCACGACTTAATTAATGTAGATAAATTAATAGATGTTATTCAAAGCTCCACAGACATTTTAGATAAGAAACGTTTAAAGCAAGATCTGCAGAGCTATTTTCAACAGACTGATCATAATAACAGGAACATTATACATCCTCATACAGAAAGCCATCCTAACTTAAATGAACTACTAACACCAGAAATGATAGCCATTACGAATGAAGTTGAAAGCTGGAAAGATGCGATACAATTAGCTTCTATTCCCCTATTAAAAAACAATATGATCACGGAAAACTATGTGAACAAAATGATTGAGGCACATAATTATCATCACCCATATATGGTTCTTGGAGAGCACATGGCGATCCCACACGCAGAGCCAGAGGAGGGTGTAAACCGTCTAGGGATGAGTCTTTTGGTTATTAAAAAAGGCGTCCAGTTTTCTGAAAGATTAAAAATACACCTAGTCGTAGTTATTGCACCTACAGACACTGAAGAACATGTAAAAGCCATCTATCAACTGACAAATTTGTCTATGAATCAAGAATTACTAAAGGAAGTAATGTATACGAGTGATAAAAAGACCATTACCCAATTATTAGAAGAGCTAAGTCAGACTCATAGATTAGAGGTGAAAGAGGTAAGTGGATATGAAAATTAACCCAGAGCTTATTTACCCAAATATTGAATGCCAGACAAAAGAAGAAGTTTTGAAGTTTGTAGCGAATCAGTTAGTTAAAAGTGGCTATGTTACGGAGAAGTTTGTTGAAAGCATTCTTGAGAGAGAAGAGGTTTTTCCTACAGGATTGCCAACATTACCTTTCGGTGTCGCTATTCCACATACTGATGCGGATAAAGTTATGGAGCCTATAATAGCCTTCGCTTCATTAAAAAACCCCGTGAAATTTAAAGCGATGGGCAACTCTGGGGCGGACGTAGAGGTCAAGTTAATCTTTATGCTTGCTTTAGACAACCCAGAGGCACAGTTACAAACCTTACAACAACTAACAAGTATTTTTCAAAACGAAGAGATGGTGAAGAAACTGGCAGAGGTTAACAGTTCAGAGGAATTTACAAGTGTAATGCACGTTCATTATTAACAAGATTAGGTTTCGCAATAAGCTTCAAAATATAAAATGTACAAGGGAGGAAATACAATGGGAGTTTTGCAATGGTTTGTCGATCTTGGAGCAAGTGTTATGTTACCGATTATTATTTTCGTCTTTGCAATAGTCTTAGGTTCTAAGCCTGGAAAAGCATTTCGAGCAGGTCTTACGGTAGGGATTGGTTTTATAGGGCTAAATCTAGTCATTGGGTTATTGACAGATAGTTTAGGACCAGCAGCTCAATCCATGGTTGATAATTTTGGTTTCGCTCTAAATACGATCGATGTAGGTTGGCCTGCCGCGGCAGCTATTTCGTATGGTACAGCTCTTGGAAGCTTAGCCATTCCCATCGGGATCGCGACCAATGTCATTTTATTAACCTTTGGGTTAACCAAAACGTTAAATGTAGATGTGTGGGATTATTGGCACTGTGCTTTTACTGGCTCTCTTGTTTATGCATTAACAGGAGACTTTGCACTCGGATTATTTACGATCACTGTTCATTTACTACTCATTTTTTTCCTAGGAGATATTTTGGCAAAGCATATTGAGAAGTTTTATGGATTTAAGAATATTACCTTTCCACATGGCGCATCAGCACCATCCTTTCTAGTAGCACTTCCTTTTAATTGGGTGTTTGATAGAATACCAGGATTTAATAAATTAAAAGCAAATCCAGAAGCAATTCAAAAAAGAATGGGTATATTTGGAGACGCTACTGTAATGGGTGTGATGATTGGTATTGTCATTGGTATTTTAGCAGGATACAACGTTTCAGAGATTCTGCAATTATCTGTTCAAACTGGTGCCGTCATGATGCTAATGCCGAGAATGGTGGCTTTATTGATGGAAGGTCTTTCACCAGTGTCGGAAGCAGCAGGTAATTTTGTTAAGAAACGTTTTCCAGGGAGAGATCTCTATATCGGGATGGATAGTGCGCTATCTGTAGGCCACCCGGCAGTATTATCTGCCTCATTAATCATTGTCCCAGTTACTCTATTTCTAGCGGTGATTTTACCTGGTAATACGGTATTGCCTTTCGGTGATTTGGCTACCATTCCATTCTTGATTTGTTTAATGGTACCAGTATTTCAAGGCAATATTCTACGTACCGTAATTGCTGGTTCCTTTTATATCGCAGTAGGACTGTATATTGCTACATGGGTATCGCCACTCTTCACCGATTCCGCGATCGCCGCTAATTTTGATATGGGTAGTAATACTAGTATTTCTGCTTTGGTAGACGGGGCTGTCTGGACAACATTCTTGTTCGTTTGGCTACCAAAAGTATTTAGCTGGTTTGGAATAGGAGCATTGGGGCTTTTGCTACTGGCTGGACTCATTTACATTAATAAAATCAAACCTAAAAGGGAGATTCAAAATGCAGCAGAACAGGAGGTGAGCTAAATGTACGACAAGTTCAAAGAAGAAGTTTGTCATGCGAATAAAAGATTAAAAGAGAATAACTTAGTACGCTGGACTAGTGGCAATGTTAGTTACCGTTTACCAGAGACAGATCTAGTAATCATTAAGCCCAGTGGCGTTCATTTTGACGAATTAACTTTTGAAAGTATGGTAGTTGTAACGTTAGATGGTGAGGTTGTGGAAGGAGATTTAAAACCATCTGTAGATACGGAAAGTCATTTATATGTTTACAGACATCTCTCACATGTAAACAGTATTATTCATACACACTCCCCTTTTGCTACAAGCTTTGCCATAAGAGGAGAATCTATCCCGGCCTATACAACGACTGCAGCAAATGTGTTTGGAGAGAGTGTTCCATGTTCCGACTACGCAACCATTGGGGAGCATGAAATTGGAAAGGAAATCGTAAAGCATATTGGGAGTGGACCAGCCATTTTATTAAGAAACCATGGCGTTTTCACTGTAGGTTCATCAATAGAGAAAGCTCTGAAGGCTGCCGTTATTTTAGAGGAAGTAGCAGAGTATGCATATTACGCAACTTTACAAGAACCCAATATAAAACCACTACCAGAAGAGGTAGTAGCAGCCTGTTATGAATTCTACACAACTTCATATGGACAAAAATTAAAATAGGTGGAGGAGATTATGGATGAAAAAGTTATTAATTATGTGTGGTACCGGAATTGCAACTTCTACAGTGGTCACAGGGAAAGTTAGGGAATGGCTTAAAGAAAAGGGGTTAGAAAATGAAGTTTCTCTATATCAATCGAAATTAACGGATGAATTGAATCGTATTGATGACTATGACGTTGTGGTTTCTACCACGCTCGTTCCTGATAATATTAAGGATAAAGTGATTGATGGTGTGCCATTACTGACTGGTATAGGTACTGAAGAAATGTACGAAGAAGTTCTCAATGGATTAAATAAGGAATAAACTTTAAAACTCCCGTATTTTTTACGGGAGTTCTTTTTAGGTTGGAGGGAATAATGGGACTATATGAATTTGGGTAAGGTTATTCTTAAAAATCTGTGCTATCTGTTCCTGTTCGCTTTTTGAGTCTCGTGCCTGATCTGTATAGTAGGTCTTAGTTTAATCCTCACAAAAGTCGGGAATTTGAAACCAACGAAGGAAGTTTTCCGTATGAAACGTTAGATATAATATTAATTTCATGGAAGGAGGAGTATAGATGACGAATCGTATGATCGAAAGAATATTAGGTTCTGTTGGTATTGTTATGGATTTTCTGTTCGCGATACTAGGCACTATTCTCATAGTGGTAGTCAATCTAGGTATTGGCTGGTTCGGAGATTCCATTAATACTGTGGAATGGGGTTTTGTCTCTAACATACTTTATATCGTAAATAATTTATTTTGGCTCCCAGTGCTAAGCTGTGTTGTTAGTTTTATTTTAGGACTTATTGCTGTAGTAAAAGTGAAGCGTAATGCCAAGCTTGCCGGCGGATTATTTATCGCTTCCGCAGCCATTAGTAGTTGGCTCTTATTCACCGGAGTGGCGTTTCAGTCAATCTTATATTTGATTGCTGGAATTATGTGCTTTATTCGTAAAAATGAAGATGAGGCTGGCGTAAGAGTATAAAGAAAAATCCGCACCTTAATGGCGCGGATTTTTTCATGACTTAATTTCCCGATAGGAGAAGACCAAGCTGTGCAAGTAACGCACTACCAGCGTACGTTCCCGTAAAAACAAATACGGCAACAATCGCAACCTTCCATGATGTATTACGAAGGTCAACTAATCGATTAGCAACAGAGATCCCTGCAAAGGTAAGGATAGGCGTTGTAATGGAAAGAAAGTCTACAGCCTGGATAGCTTGTACAAAGAAATTTGAGAGCAAACAAAGAACAAGTGATGTAATGGATACCCAGCCGAGAATAGGGAAATCACGAATAAACTTGACTGGCGATTTTTGCATAAGATCTGAGATGACTATTCCTATCATGGAAAAGAGCCATAATACTGCGAGTCCGGCAATTGTCATTCCTGAAACAGGTGTAGATTCCGGATTTTTTAAAAGTTTTATTTCCTGAGTGAATAATATAAGGGCAACACTCAATAGAAGGATAAGACCGTATTTAGTATATTTGCGTAAAGCTGGACTCATTATTTGTCACCTCTAGTGAAAGTTTTATACATAAACCGCTGTAGTGGAGCGGCTAGGAATACCATCGTAAATGTTCCAAGGAAGCTGGTGAGTAGCTGACTAGCTGAAGCATATGCTAGGATTGTGCTTTCCATTTCTGGTATACGTGCGACCAATGTTGCAGAAGCAGCGCTCATCATACTACCTGAACCAACCCCTGAAGCCATTGCCAATGCTTCGACACGAAGGCCAAGATCAAGCATTATGGGTGCAAACACGCTAAAGAAAATAGCCCCAAACAATGTTCCAATAATGTAAATAGAAAGCACGCCACGGCCTTCCTTTGATTCCAATGTATATTTTTCCGAGATATAAGCAAGTTCTCCTTCACGTCCAATACCTAATGTGGCACCAATTGCTTCTCTCCGTAATCCGAGTAGCAGTGCAATTGGAAGACCAATCAGAACAGTTCCTAGGTTACCAATTTCTTGAATGATAAATACCCAGCCAACCTGAAGTATTTCTCTGATTTGTGGAGCGACATCTGCCCCGTATCTAGCCATCAGTGGCAGCATGATAAAGATGAGATATTTCCCCGCAAAACTAATGTTTCGATCACTGTATACTTTCTTCCAGATTCCTTTCCGGAAAATTTGTAGGCCGAGAACCATCGTAATAATAATGGCAAAAACTAGTGGCAATAACCCAATGTTGAAAGGGCCGATTGGAATGCTTTGGAAGCCTATCATCTCTGAAATGGTAATGACAGCCAAGATGAAAATAAGGAAATAAGAAAAGTTTTTTAACAACATATACCCCTCGATTCTGGAAAGTTCTTTTATTTAGATAGATTAGTAGAGTTCGTTATATGTCTCTTTTTAAGCCGAGCGAGACCCTGGCCAAGTCGAGCAACCCATAATAACGTTTACTCTATAATTCCGGCAATAAGTTTTTCGTACTCCGCGTAAGATTTTCGATAAAGTTTTTCTTTGTCTATATTACCGTCCATTTTTTCTAGTACATTCGCAAGGAAACGTGGGAACGTTTCATAAATGTATTCTGGATCCACATCAATAAAGTCGTCACCATGAATGGTTCCAGTGAAGCCACTATAGCCAATTTGAATACATGGCATCATATAAGAAAGGTCTCCGATATCTCCTGCAGCACTAATGAAGTTGTTGTTTAATAATTCTTCTATCTCGTTGGTTTCATCAAACGCTTCTTTTACAAAAGTAGATAAATATCTATCCTGTACAAATGGAAGGTAGCCCATTTGGGTATGTGTATTCACCTTGCCTTGAAGTGCCAGTGCACTTCCGTTTGCAGCGTCATCAAGCTTTAAAGCGGTCCTTTTCAAATAATCGACTGTCTTGGTCCTCAGATCTGTACCGACTGTAATCTGATTAGGGACAACATTTGTAGACATATCGGATTGCATAACAATTGGGTTAATCCGTACATGCTCGGCTTCGTCTAATTGCTGACGACCAAGCGCTACCGCTGTATTAAATAATGTCGACATGCTATAAGCATTTTTCGCGGAGAAAGGATCAAACCCGGCGTGTGTTGCTTTTCCTTCAAATGTATATTTTTTATAAAGGAATCCCGCCAGGTCGCAATTTACTTCAACTGTCCTTTTTTCAAATTCCCCGCCAATTGCGTGAACACAAATACCAAGATCGATATCATCAAAGACACCTAACTTCATTGCTTCAGGTTTTCCACCATAATGGGAAATCGTACCTTCTTTGATTAAACCGTCTCGGTAATCGAGATCAAGGTATTCTTCAGCCGGAACAAAGATAAAACTAATTTTGTTTGTTAATGTTGCTCCAGATTTATGAAGATGGCTATATAGTGCAAGGGCAATAGCGACCTGCGTATAGTGGCCACAATTATGTGCTGCACCCGAATTCTTATCAGCATACATATGACTAGGCGCATACACAGCATCAAGCTCCGCAATGAAAGCGATATGTGTGTCCCCGTTCGGGTTCCCCATGGTTGTTTTAAACCCAGTGGTACTGAACTCTTCAAAGTCAACGTACGGATTTACCTTTTTAAGATAATTCATTACCTTTTCTTTTGTCCGTGTCTCTTTGTAGCCTAGTTCAGGATGATAATAGATATCTTCTGCTATATCCTTAATTTCCTCGTATTGCTCTTTAAAAAGCATCACCAATACCTCCTAAATTTTTTTAACGTCCTAAAGTATGTTTTTATCTTAGCATTCGACAAATTTCGAGTCAATACCGAATTTTATTTATTTATTTTTACGTAATGTTCGTGTTTTGGCGAGAACCTATACAAAAAACGCCCGATTGCTAGGAAGCAATGGGCGTTACACTAGTTATTTTTTCTTTTCAATACAACAAGTTGCTCTCCCTTGCTCAGGTTTATTTTCTTACGCAAGGTCACGAGCTGGATCGTTTTGTTTTCTTTCTGAACAAAGAGAGGAGTAGATTCCTCCGGTATAGTGTCTTTGTCCAACTTACAATTTTCGTTAATTAAAATTGGCTTTATTTCATACGTTGTATTTATTTTTCGATTGAGTTCAGTGAAAATAGCATTCTCTTCGAATAGCAGGTGTGCTTTATGGGATGTATTTATTTCTTTTTTACCCATGCTACTTCCTGCTGGTAAGGAGAAGGTATTGTTAAAGCCGAATTCCGGTGCGAATGTTTGACTGACGAGTGCATTATAGGCCATGTCTCCAGTCATCGCTAGTATCGTTTCATATGGTGTAAGATCCACGTCGTATTGCGTATGCTCTGATAAAAGCTGGCCATGATAGATCGGGATGTCCTTATCGATAGCTGCCTGTAATCTTCCTCTAGAGGAATCACTAATTAAAACAGGAATACCAAGTTCTTTTATATATTTGGCAAAAGCTATGGAAAAGCTACTCGCTCCCACGATAAGAATGCCGGGTGGTGCATCATTCGCCAGACCAAGTGCTTTCGCCATAGGGCGTAAAGTGAAGCCATGGGCACAAACCGTGATGAAAACCAGGGCAAAGGTTAGGGTTGTTAACAAGGCTGCACCTTCATGCCCGTCCTCAAGTAAAATCGCGGCAAAATAGCCGGAAACGGTCAGTGCGACCACCCCTCTGGGAGCGACCCAACCAATTAGGGTTTTCTCCTGTTTCGTTAACTCTGTTCCAATGGTGGAGAGCCAGATAGATAATGGACGAACGATAAAGAGCATCACGAGTACGAACCCGATAATTGGCCAAGTAAAGATCTCCGCAATCGTTTCCCGAGAAAGAGATGCTGTTAGTAAAATGAAAATCGTGGAGGTTAAAAGCACCGAAATGTTCTCCACAAAATGATTTACATTGCCAATCGACGAAAGATACCGCTTCGTGCGGGCAAGCGTGAGTCCCATGACCGTTACAGCAAGCATTCCCGTTTCATGCATAATGACCTCAGCCACGGTAAAGCAAAGTAACACAAAGGCTAAAATGATTGGTGATTTAAGATATTCAGGAAAAACCCCTTTGCTTACCATAAAACTTACCAATAAGCCAACACCTAGCCCTAATAAAATGGCGATAAAGGCGCTGAAGAAGAATGTAAGCATATAATCTGCATGCAAGCCTTCTGTGTTGATGACTTTAATTACTTCATAAGCAAATAGAGCAAGTAATGGGCCGAATGGGTCGACAATAATTCCTTCCCATTTAAAAACAGCAGCAATCCGCGGACTTAGCTTAGCATTCCGTAACAGGGGAATAATCACAGTTGGACCTGTAACAACAAATAACCCACCAATGATAAAGGAGATTTCCAAGCTGAGACCTGCTATGTAATGCGCTGCGAGTGCGCCGAAGATCCAGGCAATAATGGCACCTATTGTAACAATACGAAATACAGATTTGGAAACACCCTTTATTTCTCTAACATCAAGCGTTGAGCTTCCCTCGAATAGGACAATGGCTACGGCAAGCGAGATAAGCGGGCTATATAGTTCACCTAATGCCTCCTGGGGATTAAATAACCCAAAGACAGGACCGAGCAATAAGCCGGCTATCGACATAATTACAATCGATGGCCATTGTATCCGCCAAGCGAGCCATTGTGAAAAAATACCAACGACAAGGATAACGACCATACTGATTAACACAACATTTTCCATGCGAGCACCTTCTAATCATTATATAATGGTATTCATTTTACCAATTTTGCCAGAGTTTGTCGCTATTTAGAAGTTTAGCGGGGAGGAGCTAGTATAGGTGACGCTTGAATTGCCTGAAGTGGCGCATCCTCAAGTCCTAGAGACGCGATAGCCATTGGAAGAGACGCAACACCAGCTCAAAGCGACGCGAGACAGCCAGAAGAGACGCCAAGCCAAGTTAAGCTGACGCAGGAAGTCCCCGAAGTGAAGCAGTATTAGAAGAAATGCAACTACCTTTTTAATGAAAAACAACAAATAGCCTGTCATGATTAACGTGTCCCCATGTGAAGATATTCGGTTTAATCACTATAGTAACTAGGTGACGAAACTTTATTTGATGATAAGGTTGTCGTTGAAGCTATTTTATATGTTTCGTTGTTTCCACTTGCTGTTGCAAGGTTAGTGTGCCTTGTCACTAGCAAAATGAAAAAGCATACGAGCAACCACTCGCATGCCTTCTATATTAAAGAGGTAATTATTTTTCTCCACTTAACTCCACAAGAATTTTCGCTTGAGACTTATCATTGGATAATGCCTCAAATCCTTTTTCTACAATATCATCAAGCTTGATATTATCTGTAATGACGCCTTGTGGCTTAAGCTGTCCAGAGGCCATTAAATCGATGGTCTTCTGGAAAGTAGATGGTGCATATGCTGCAGATGAGGTGACGCGCACTCCCTTAGCAGTTAGCTGAAATGGATTCCATTTGATAGGTTTAGAGAAGATAGACACGATTACCATCATGCCACGTGGCTTTGTTGCTTCTATAGATTGTTGGAAAGTAGCTTCTACGCCAGCCACTTCAAAGGATACATCCACGCCTTCTGGTTCGATCTCAAGAATACCTTTGACTGGATCTGTTTCACCGGAATTAATGCAGTGGGTTGCACCAAGTTCTTTTGCTTTTTCTAAACGAGTCTCAGATAAATCAAGTGCGATGATGTTAGTAGCTCCTGCTGCTCTGGCAGCAATAATGGTGAGCAAACCGATCGGGCCAGCACCAAACACGGCAACTGTATCGCCGAAGGACATTTCACTTTCTTTAACAGCCTGTACTGCAACTGCTGTAGGCTCTGTGATCGCACCATCTTGTAAAGTTAATGAATCTGGTAAATGGTAAACGTTTGTTGCTGGTACATTGGCGTAGTCTGTAAAACCGCCGTCTGTATGAAGTCCTATAAATGCAAATCCGTCATATATATCCATACCTTCTTCTTTATTTCCATATGTTAATGTAGGATTAACAGCTACCCGATCTCCAGCCTTAAACTCTGTTACATTTTTCCCAACTTCTTCTACAACACCAGCAAATTCATGGCCGAATGTGAAAGGGGCTTTGTCTCCAGTGAGCGGCTCTTCCTCTTCAACTGGGACGGTAATCGGTCCATGTTCATATTCATGTAGGTCACTCCCACAAATGCCAGCCCAGGCAACTTTTACTTTTACTTCTGTATCTTTTAATTCTCTCAATTCACGGTCTTCAATTCGCATATCTTTTTTTCCATACCACACTGCTGCTTTCATTAAAGTGACCTCCTAGGAAGAAATTTTTTTATAATTCGGTACTATTGTACTATACCTGTTCTACTAGAAAGTTAAACAACTTGTGAAGTTGTTCGCCAATTAATCATCTAAATGGTTCGTCTAGGTTAAAGGATCCAGCAGTCCATTGGGTTCGGGGGAGGGAAAAACGTGAACCATAACGTTTGTAGGAGTATGTGTGAAAATAGTTGGGAATGAAATATTAGTTATCCCCACCACATAGCCAAAACAATAAAAGACCAGCTATACGTCAATAACCCTATAATGCCGAATATAACAAAATAGGCTTCCATTCTATCCTTTTCAATTCTCTGTTTTTTAAACTGGATGTAGGTGAAAACAAAGCTACTTAAATATAGAAGTAGACTTATTATAGTGGTGCCGGTTAAATAGTATATCGGATATGATTTAAAAATGTAGTCATCCAAAAAATAAGCTATACTTTGTGCACAAAATCCTGTGATGATTGCTACACCAAACATTACTAAAATACTTGCATCTGCCTTCGTCATGGACGGCGCTCCTTTTCCCACTAACTTTTAATTTTATATTAGCATAAATTTCCATAAGGTTTTCAGCTAGATAGCATTTAGGTTGAAAAATGCAGTTTGGGACTGTTTTTTTATAGGCATGAGCTTTTCCGCTAATCTGAAGATGATATCACCGGGTTACCTTTAAAGGTAGTTTATTCTGAATACGATACTTAAAAACATATACAAACTACATCAATTTTTATATTTAGTTAAAACTAAAGGGAAAGAGCAAGGAGGGATAATCGATGGCAAAAGGAAAAACAAAAACGAAGAACAAGAGCAAGGAAGAAATTAATGATATGAAAAATGACAATAAATACAAGCGAAATCGACCACCAGGTAATTAATTAAACCCCCAGCAATTGTAGCAATTGCTGGGGGGGCAACATTATTATTTAAAAAGGTTTGCCATATATTGTTTTTTTGTTTTATAATCTTCCGTCTGTGTTATTTGTTTCTGTAGCATGCCGATTTCTTCTTTAAGTTGATTAATTTCCATTTGCTGTTCTTTGATTGTAATAAAATGCTCTTCGTAAGCATCCTGTTTTTCTACTAATTTCTGCAACATATGCTCATGTGCTGCCACACGCGATATGGTTGTCCCGATATTGCGCATAAATGCAGCAATATTAGCAGTATCGTGGCTAATTTTTTGTTCCCATTCTATATAAACGTCGGTTTGTGGATTGTCTACACGCATTGGAAAACTTCTCCCTGCAAGCTGTTTTGTGATGGTTGTCGTTCCCATATTCTGAAATTTACACTTTTTTATAAAACGCATCACGTCAATTGCTTCAGTGAGGAAGTAGATTGTATCATCTTGTTGGGTTTTTGGAATATACATCGAGAACTCCTTCATCCAATGTTCCCCTGTTTGCTGGGGGATTCCAACGATATGACAAAGTCCTTGAAAGCTTAGTAATTCCATTCTTTTCACCATCTTTCACTGTTTTATCTCGCCTTTACTGACTGTAAGAACTCTAACTTTAAGAGGGATCAACTGCTAATAAAGGTCCGATTCGTTTAACTAACAATCAGTGGGTAAAGAACGTACACCCTCACTGATTGAAGTTTCACTTTATGCGTGTGGTCTTACTATAGGCAAAATAGTAGGAACGTGAATGGCATAAATGTGGAAAAAGTATGGGATTTTCCCAATACATTATAGGTGGAGGATGAAGTTAGAAGAAGCGATGTAGGAGGGAGCTCAAAACAAATTTTCACACATAGAAAAACCTCCGCATAGGTAGCGGAGGCTTCTCCTTGTAGCCTGTTATTCTTCTTTTTGGTAAACGCGTTCGCCACCAATAAAGGTTTCCAAGACCGTAATATCTTTTATCGCCATCTTATCAACGGCAGTTGGATCTTGATCTAGTATTGCAAAGTCTGCAAGTTTCCCTGCTTCCAGGCTACCTGAATTTGTTTCATCTGCATTAAGCTTCGATCCATCAATTGTCATGGTTTGTAAAGCTTTTTCCACACTAATACACTGATCTTCTCCGAGGATTTCTCCGTCCATTGTTTGGCGGTTTACGGCAGCCCAAATGGAAAACAGAGGGGAGATAGGTGTAATCGGGCAATCCGAATGCAAGGTGTACAAAATATCTCGTTCTGAAGCATCGGCAAGTGGATTTATCCGAGCTGTTCGCTCTGGCCCGAGAAAATATTTTTTATGGCGATCTGCCCAGTAATAAACATGATTAATAAAGAATGAACCTGCAACATCCATTTCCTTCATTCTGTCCAAGTCAGTGGGTAAAGCTGTTTGCAAATGCTCAATTCGATGTAGGTGATGAGCACGAGGATTCTTATTTAATACAAACGAATAAGCATTCAATATGGATTCAATTGCCTTGTCTCCATTTCCGTGTATCGTAAGTCGGAAACCACGGTTGTGTAAATCAAGTAGTTCTTTTTCAAAATCTTCTTGGTCACGCAACAACTCCCCGTATTCCTCTGGTTTTGTGTAATACGGCTCACGTAAAGCAGCAGTAAATCCTTGAATAGATCCGTCTTGGAAAAGCTTCGCGCTATCTAATACCGCGCGCCCTTCCGTTGCAGCTTGGATTTCTTTATTAAGTGTTTCAGCATTTTTTTCCTTAAACGCGCCACTTAGTAAATGATGTAAGACCATTAAACGCATACGCAATGGGTGCTTGGCTTCTTTAACTGCTTTTAGATGTGCCTCATATTCAGCCATCCCAAGGTCAAGTCCAACGCCGGCATCTGAGCATGTCGTTATCCCTTCAGCTAGGTAATCTTTTGCTCCTTCACCAAGCAGGTCAGCCATGTCAGAAATAGATGGGGTAGGGATTGCCGCCTGGACTGGCTCCAAGGCAGGCAACTCATAAAGTACGCCATCTAACTTTCCATCTTCGTCTTTTCCAAAGTGTCCGCCCTTTGGATTCTTTGTATCATCTGTCAGGCCTGCTAATTCTAAAGCCTTTGAGTTAGCTACAGCAAAGTGAACCGATGTGTGGCGAATAAAAATCGGTACTTCTGTGGAAACTTGATCTAATTCTTTGCGAGTAGGATGTCGGTTTTCCTTAAGTAATGTGTTATCATACCCCCAGCCAAGCACCCATTCATCTTCATTCACTTTTTCCAGCTGAGCCCTTAATTTTTCTAATATGTCGCTAATGCTTTGATTCAATGGGGAGCTGCAATTAGCTTGATCTCGAAATTGTGAATACATAAGCAGGTGACTATGCGTGTCAACGAAGCCAGGCACAACTGTTTTTCCTTTTAAATCGATAACTTGACTTGTGTCAATAGTTCCTAGTAGCGCTTCTGGCGGCTCAGCAGTTTCCCAAACCTGATCTACTCGTCCATCTTTTACAGTTAGTGAACCAGCACGTGAAAAATTTTCATCCATTGTGAGGATTGTTGCATTTTTAATTACTAAATCAATTGTCATCATTGTGTTCTCCTTTATCCCGACTAAACTGGCAGTAAAGGCTCCACTTTAAGAATGTGGAAAACAATCCAGTATTATAAATGGAGGATCAATTGCCAGTAAAGGTCCGATTTGTTCAACTAACATCTGGTGGGGAGGTAAGGAACCCCCACCAGAAAAAGTTTCACTTTTATGTTGTGGATTCCTTTGTTGTCTCTGTTGTGGCAGTTGCTGAATCTAGATCCTCCCAATAAACTGCGCGGACTTGTTCTGTTTTGTCATGGCTCGTAAGTAGGCTAACGATGACTAATGTCAGAATAGATATGGCAAAGCCGAATATGGTATGGTCGATGGTCAGATTAAGATAGGGCCAGCTTAATGTTGCAATTAAAGCGAGAATCATACTCCAAATCATTCCATGCTTCGTCACTTTCTTCCAGAACATGACGGCAAGGAATGGGAATACAAGCACGGTCGCGGAGAGTCTTAGTGCCCATTGATAGGCCGTTTCGATATTTGTGACAAAATATGCTGCTACCATACCGAGAATTGAAATGATCACAACGGAAAGCCTTGCCGAAAACATCAACTGCTTATTCGTGGCATTTGGTTTAATCAGCCGCTGGAATAAATCTCTTGTCAGGTTAGAGCTTCCTTGTAAAATAAAGGATGTTGCCCCAGTCATTAAGGCAGCCATTAATCCGATAAACACAATTCCACCAACTGCAGGTGGCAGCAGTTCCGCCGTTACATAGGAAAAGATCAGGTCTGCATCCATGTCGGTTGGCACGTATTGACGCGCAATGACGCCGATGGAATAAGGGAGAATTGAGATTGCCCCTGCAATAACAAACCCTGTAATACCAGCTCTTTTTGCAACCTTCTCACTTTTTGAAGCAAAAATTCGTTGCCAGGTGGATTGCCAAACGAGATAAAACGGACCTACAGATAAAGCGTAAAGCAGGACACTACCTAAGCCTTCTGCACCTAATGGTGAAATATAATCGATTGGTGTGTTAGCAAGGATTTCTTGAAAACCACCGGCATATATAACACTGGATACAGCAAGGACAATGATCCCAATGATCACAATGACTGATTGCAGTGCATCTGTAATAATCGTCGCTGGTAAGCCGCCCAAAATGGTAAAGCAAACGATTAAGACAAAGGAAATCGCAATCCCTGTATTTAGCTCCACTCCAAGCGTAATTTTAAAAATCGTGGACATCCCAACCATTTGCAGGGCAAGTGTTGGAACGGAATAAATAAATGCTGAAAGAATAGATGGGATAATGCCTGATTTACCGCCGAAACGCTCGCCAAATAAATCAGCCAATGTATAGAGGCGTTGCCGTCTTAATGGACCGGCAAAAGCAACAATAAGTAGCAAGCAGAATAAAATTCCTGGAAGTGCAAATTTGAAGAATCCGGAAAGTCCTACGGTAAAGCCCATGCCCACCCAACCAATAAAAACAGCTGCACCACACCATGTGCTTATAATAGTTCCGACTATTGGCCAAAATCCGGTGTTCCAGCCGCCGATTAGGTAGTCATCATAAGTTTTCACCTTAAAGAAATAGTAAACCCCCATAGAAAACATTAAAATAAAATAGATTACAATATAGCTTAAATACCAAGTCATGTAAGTTAATCCCCTCAAAATTTTTTTCGGTTTCTTTCTGTCTTCTTGATCACACCACCTTTTTTAGTATGGGTACTATTAAACCAAACACAGACTGAATATTCAAGAATTGTCATGTTGTGTCGATTTTGAGTAGGCAAAATTTGTACCACAGCTGCAATGATTTTCAGAACAAACGCTATATTTATTACCCTATTCCTTATATAATGAAACGGAGAACGCTTACATAGGGGGAGTGGTAAGATGTTAGTCGGAGCAATTGAAGCAGGGGGCACCAAATTCATTTGCGGAGTTGGTACTGAACAGGGAGAAATACTAGAACAGATAAGTATCCCAACAAGAGGTCCTGAGGAAACGTTGAAGGACGTCGTGGACTTTTTTAAAGGGAAAGAAATTGAACGACTGGGAATTGGTTCATTTGGGCCTATTCAAGTGAATAAGACTCAGCCTGATTATGGATCACTTTTAGAAACCCCGAAAACGATTTGGAAGCACTACCCATTATTAAAGCATCTTGAAGGGCATTTTCCGGCTGGTATGCCAATCGTGGTAGATACAGATGTGAACGCAGCAGCACTTGGAGAAATTAAATGGGGCGCAGCAAAAGGAAAAGATTCCTGTGTTTATTTTACTGTAGGGACAGGCATTGGTGCTGGAGTGTTTCTCAATGGGAAGCTCTTGCATGGCTTAATGCATCCAGAGGCTGGACACATGTTTATAAAGCGCCATGAAATGGATGATTTTTCAGGTTGCTGCCCGTACCACAAAGATTGTCTCGAGGGACTTGCCTCAGGCACTGCCTTAAAGACAAGGTGGGGTGTTGCTGGAACAGAGCTGACAGATGATCGTGCATGGGAGTTGGAAGGCTATTACTTAGCGCAGGCAGCTGTAAATGCTATTGTTACATACTCTCCGGAAAAAATTATATTTGGCGGGGGAGTGTCACAGCGCCCAGGGTTGATAGAGCAGATTCAAAAGCAAACACTGGAGCTTTTAAATGGATATATTAAAAAAACTCAAATCACCGACAATATCGAGGACTATATTTCCTTGCCTGGTCTTGGTTCCCAAGCTGGTTTAAAAGGGTCCTTGGCATTAGTGTTGGAATAATTTTTTACTGTGTTTTTTAAGAACTTTTCCACGCTGGGAACGGGGCCTGCTTATCCTAACATCGCCCCGATTGCCCCAGCATGAGCACCCTTTTCCAAAAATATGGCTTGATAATCAAAGCTTTCTTCAAACATCTTTAGTCGCCGTTTTAAAGGTGGGTTATCTTCCAGGGTACTACCAATAAAAACAAGGGACTTGGTATGATGAGCCTGTGCTGCTTGAATGGAAAGTAGAAGAATTGTCTCTGCAAGCAACCGTACTAAGCTTGCCATATGGTCATGGGAGGTCGCTTCTTGATTAAGATGTGCCTTTCCAAAGTTAGCAGCAGTGAGATCTCCCATCAGAGGAGCGGGACCTGGAGCATAAATATCCCGTATTAAAAGGTCGCTTTCTTTCTCATCACCGTTTTCAGCAGAAGCCACGAGTGACGAAAAATTTGTCTCTTTGTTGGAAAGAAGGGAGCCAAGACCGATTAGTGTTCCGCCCCCAATTCCACTACCGAACAAACGTTGAAAAGAATGGGGTGTCACATGGTAAAACGACGTTCCTGTACCAATGCTTACCACAATATAATTGCTTACTTCATGACCTTCTTCTTCTATTAAGTAACGCGTACCATTTATAGTTGCTGTGAATTCATTTATTTGCTGAGCCTGTCCTGATAGGTTGGATTGGATATGTGCACCTTTTCCTCCAGTTATGAAAAACTCCGATTCGCCACCAAGCTTTTCAAGCCAGCTTAGACATTCTTCCATTTGCTCAGATTGGAAAGTACGTGTAACCATTTCGCCGTGCATACGATGTGCCGTTTTTAGAAGTGTTCCTCCTGCATCAATTCCAATGCGATTCATTCCCATCCCTCCAATTACCTTCTACTGCTATCATAACAAAATACGAGCGATATTTTCGTTAGTTATAAGGTAACATGATACAATTAAGCTATACAGATTTAACAAATTTGGAAAGGAAGATACGTATGACAGCAAAATTTATCGGTTATGCAGGAACATACACACGGAAGACGAGCGAAGGTATTTATCGGTTTGTACTGGATACGGAAAAGGAAACATTAAGCAAAGCTGAAGTGGCGGCAAAGGTAGGCAGTCCCACCTATTTAACCATTAGTGAAGATAAGAAGCATTTATATTCTGTTGCTCAGGATGGAGAAATGGGCGGCGTCCATGCCTATGAACTAACAGAGCAAACGGCTGAACTTTCTTCCATTAATGGGCAGCTTGTGGAAGGTGCCCCACCATGCCACCTTGATGTGAAGGGCGGTGTGCTTGTAACAGGGAACTATCATAAGGGGGATATCGGCCTGCACCAGGTTGGCAGCAATAATGAAGTGGAACAGGGGCAATTTTTAAAACACGAAGGAAGTGGCCCACACGATCGCCAGGAAAAACCGCATGTGCATTTTACTGGCTATACACCAGATGGAAAATATATTGTAGTGGCTGACCTCGGGACAGATAAGCTTGTCACCTATAAACAGGTAAAGGACGAGTTGGTTCATGTAAACACATTGACAGTCAAAGAGGGAAGTGGTCCACGTCATATTGCCTTCCATCCAAACGGCAAAACAGCATACTTAGTTACAGAGCTCCGCTCAGAAGTGGTGGTCCTGGACTATGATGCAGCAACGGGAAGCTTTACCGAAAAACAATATATCAAAGCAATTCCAGAAGATTTCACGGAGACAAATGATGCGAGTGCCATTCACGTTTCTTCGGATGGGAAATTTGTTTATTCCGGAAATAGAGGACATAACAGTATCGCCGTTTTTGCTGTTAATGAAGAGACAGGTGAACTTTCCCTTGTGGAGATAAAGCCTTCAGGTGGAGATTGGCCACGAGATTTCGTGCTAGATCCAACAGGGAAATTCCTCGTTGCATCCAATCAACATAGTGGAAATATCGTATTATTTAAAAGGGATGAAGTAACAGGGAAATTAACACAGACAGATGAAGTAATTGATGTGCCAGAAGTCGTTTGTGTGAAATTTCTCCCGGAGTAACCGTCCGTAAGACTCCCACTTCAAAACATGAGGTGGAACCGTTAGTTTTTAGTGAGAATAAACGGACACTAATATCCCGATTCGTTCAACTAACAATCAGTGGGGGAAGAATGGCCCCCCACAGATTGAAGTTTCACTTTATTGGGTAAAAATATGTAATACATTACGTACAAACAGAGAGAGGCTGCGCGTTGCTTTTCTCTGTTTTTTTATGGAGGAAGGCTACCCGAAAATTTGTAATTAAAAAAATATAATGGGGAGAATAATGCTTTTTATTTTTAAAGGAATTAGGCACTCTCATTTTGTAATTTTCCCTAATAGTTAATTGTATTTTAAGGATAAAATTGGACGGAGAAATAGCTTTTTATTCAGTTTACATTTTTACTAGAGTAGCTTAACGTTAGAACTAGAAGTTTTACCTTGCCATCACGGGCAATAATCCTCCTACCAAATAAAGTTTCACTTTAGAGAATTCGGAGATTGATATAGTGTGTGGATAAAAATTAATTTATAATAAGTAGAGGAGGTGATGAGTTGGAGACGAACGAAATATTACAGCAAATTCTTGATAATCAGGTCGAGACAAATAAAAAAATAGAGGCATTAGAAGCCAACATGGAAGGGCGCTTTACTCAGGTGGAAGAGCGTTTCGTGCAAATGGAAGAGCGGATTGTACAAATAGAGAAGCGGATTGAACAAATGGATGAACGTCTTGTGTTGGTGGAAGGCCGCCTTGACAAGGTAGAAGAAAAAATAGAGCTGCTGACTTCGCAAACTACACAGGCATATCGGGATCTTGTTGAAGTCATTACCAATCAAAAGGAAGATATAACACAAAATTTCACACCTCTTGTAGAGACAGCCTTCTGGGCAGATAAGACGCTTCATCTAGAGAAAGAAATATATAAATTAAAACAGCAGCATAGCTAATCATTGCACAATGGTTAAATGTGATGCCTTTGTGCAATCATTCTTTTTTAGTACCCTTTTCTTAGCCCTCACACTTAAAGAGCTCCCCAAACACAACGTAACTAAACAAGATAGATATAAAGGAGGACTACCCGATGAAATTTTTTCATACAGCGGATTGGCACCTAGGAAAACTAGTACAAGGTGTGTATATGACCGAGGACCAGGCGTACATACTGCACCAATTTGTTCAGGCAATTGAAGAGGAAAAACCGGATGCCGTTATTATTGCCGGTGATTTATATGATAGAGCAGTCCCGCCAACAGATGCTGTCCATTTGCTCAACGATACGTTAGATAAAATAGTGCTACAACTCAAAACACCTGTGCTGGCTATTGCGGGCAACCACGACAGTCCTGGACGCTTGAATTTCGGTAGTAAAATCATGCGCGATAACGGCTGCCATATTACAGGGAATCTTAAAAAGGACATGGAGCCAATTATTCTTCATGATGAGCACGGGGAAGTGCATTTTCATCTTGTTCCGTACTGTGATCCTAGTGTTGTACGCAATGAATTTGGGGATGAAGAGATCCGTACCCATAACGATGCTGCTAAAAAAATTACAGAAGAGATCAAAGCAACAATGGATCCTAATGCACGGCATGTATTAGTTGGTCATGCTTTTGTGACACCATATGGGGAAGAAGAGGAGAATACAAGTGACTCGGAACGCCCATTATCCATTGGGGGATCGGAGTATGTGGATGCTATACATTTTAGTAGTTTTCACTATACTGCACTGGGGCATTTGCATCAGGCGCATTATGTAACAAAGGAAACAATTCGTTATGCCGGATCACCGTTAAAGTATTCGATCTCGGAAGAAAATCACAAGAAAGGCTACTTTATTGTGGAAATGGACGGGAAGGGCGATGTCTCTCTTGAGAAAAAAGAACTTCAGCCACGTCGGGATATCCGTACAGTGGAAGCATCACTTGATGAATTATTAGAGCATCCTATCAATGAAGATTATGTGTTCATTCGCTTGACTGATGAAACAGCCGTTCTTTCACCGATGGAAAAAGTACGCTCTGTTTATCCAAATGCCATGCATGTAGAACGGAAAAATTATATGTTCTCCCCGGAATCAGAAGCGTCTAATGAGCCAATGGAACGAACGAAAATGAGTGATATTGAACTATTCCACGCTTTTTATAAAGAAGTAAAAGGCAATGAGGCGACAGAAGAAGCGGAAGAGCTTTTTAAAGAAGTACTTGATGAATTATTAAAAGAAGAAAATGAAACATCATCCCCTCAAAGAACAAGGAATGCAGTGACGAATTAGTTGCCTTCCAGGCGGTAAGGAGCGAGCGATTTGAAACCATTAAAATTAACCCTGACAGCGTTTGGCCCATATAAGGAAAAAGAAGTCATCAATTTTACAGATCTACAGGAAAATCGTTTATTTGTTATATCTGGTAATACCGGGGCAGGAAAGACCACCATTTTTGATGGTATCTGTTTTGCCCTGTATGGCTCCGCAAGTGGTCAAGATAGAGAAAACAATGCGATGCTGCGCAGTGATTTTGCTGATGACAATGTCCATACAGCAGTTGAACTGGAGTTTGCTTTAAATGAGCGAACCTACCGGGTACTCCGCCAGTTGGGGCATATAAAAAGTGGTAACAAGACGAAGACAGGGGAACGATATGAGTTCTTCGAGATAACCAATGGTAATGAAATCCCGGTTGTGGATAGACAGATGGTATCCGAGATTGATAGAAAGATAGAGGAACTTATTGGCTTGACACAGGATCAATTCAAGCAAATTGTCATGCTACCACAAGGGGAATTTCGTAAACTATTAACCTCACAGACGGAAAACAAAGAAGAAATACTGCGTCGACTTTTTAAAACAGAGCCCTATAAGCATATTACGGAGAAGATAAAACAAAAGCGGCTTGCCATGGACGATGCATACAAGCAGGCCGTTCGTGTGCGTGATCAATATATTGCAGCAATTGGAAAAAGTTTGCCGAAACGAGATAGCAGTACCCTTTTTCCACTATTAGAGGCGGAATATCAAAATACAAAGCAAGTGCTAGATGGTCTCGAGGGAGAACGTCAATACTATGAGGCAAAAATTGTGGAGGATAAATCGGCCTATGAGCATGCTTACAAATCACACAATCAGAAACAAACAACATACCATCTTTCTAAAGCATTGAATGACCGTTTTGCTGCCTTAGAACAAAAAGAAAATCGATTAAAGGAATTAGTAGACCAGGCTGCACAATTTGAGAAAAAAGAAGTACAGCTAGAAAAGGCAGAACGAGCTCAGCGTCTTGCCCCCTATGAAAAACAGCGAGAAGAATGGCGTCGGGAAGAGGCAGCAAAACAAGCAGCTCGAAAAGAGGCAGAACAAAACAAGAAACAGATAGATGAGAAAAGAGTAGAAGTTCAAGCTGCGTATGAAAAAGAAGAGAATAAAAAAGCTGAGCGAGAAGCGATACGAAAAGAATTGGATAAGCTGCATGACTTTTTACCAGTTGTGAAGGAAATGGATACAGCGAAACAGAAGCTTCAACGTCTCCACCACCAAGGAAAAGCCACCTATGCAGAATGGCAGCAAGCGAAAGAAAAACTGGAAGAACAGAAAAATAAAGCAGAGCAGCTCGATCAAAAAATTAAAAGACTTGATCAGCAGGTGGAAAAGTTGCCCGACAAGCAGCAACAATTAGGTGAAATGCGCGAACAAATTAAGCTGGTATTAGATTACCTGAAACGAAGAGATCATTTACGTACATTGGAAGCAGAAATAAAGCAGCAAAAGCAGGTAGTAGCGGACAATAGAAAGCACTATCTTAAGCTGGAGGAAAATTGGATTAGCAACCAAGCAACTCTTTTAGCAGAACATCTTCATGATGGAGAGGCTTGTCCTGTGTGTGGAAGTGTGGAACATCCGGAAAAAGCGACTAGCAAAGCGGATGCGATTACTAAGGAACAACTTGAAAAAGCCAAACAGGAATTTGATATGGTCGATAATAAATATAGAGAAGTTACGGCAAACTATCAGGCTGCGAAAACACAGGTTGAGGAAAAGGTGCAGGAGCTAAATGGCTATTCGATTTCCTTGGAAAATGCAGAACAGACAAAGGATAAGCTTACTGAATCTGGTACCGCGCTTAAACAGGAAGTAGAGCAGCTAAACAAAGCACGTAAAGAACTAGCAGATCAAAAGCAAAGTTATGAACAGATAAAAGAAACAACAAAGCAATTAGAAGAAAAAGTACAAGCAAAAGAAAAAGCATATCAAGAGATTAAATCCTCCTATGATACGTCAAAAGCAGTTTATCAAGAGAGAGTAAACAACATTCCGGAAGACGTTCGGGTCTTAACAGAACTTGAGCAAAAAATTCAACAAGCGAAAAAGCAACAAGAAATGTTGGAAAATGCTTGGGAGTCTATCCAGAAAAGACTGCAAGAAGTAAAAGAAATGCAGGCAAAAGCGGCAGAACGGCTTACCCATGTGCAGCAACAGTGTGTAGAAACGACTGCCAAAAGGGAAGAAGTGGAAAAGCAATTTAGTACAGCTTTAGCAGAGGCAAGTTTTTCCGCGGAAACTGATTATCAGGATGCAAAGCTATCTGAAGAAGCGTTTCATGAACTAAAAAATAGCGTAGAGCAGTTTAAGCAAACACTCTCCACCGTAAGGGAGCAAGTGTCTGAGCTTAGGACAGAGTTAAAGGATAAGGAAAAAGCTGATCTGTCGGCGATCGAATCTGAACTGGCTAAGTTAAAGGAGACATATGAAGTAACCCTGAAAACATGGCAAGAGTCGAAAAACTATCATCAAGAAGCGAAGGATTTACATCAAAGTATAGCAAAAGCAAGTGAAGAATCTGGAGACATTGAAAGAAAACTCCGGACTATCTCTGACCTATACGATGCCATTCGTGGGCAGAATAATCGTAAAATATCCTTTGAAAGGTACTTACAGATTGAGTACCTTGAACAAATTATCGATGCAGCAAATCAGCGGCTTAAGCATTTATCAAATGGGCAATTTTTCTTAATGCGCAGTGACCGACAAGAGTCTCATGGTCGGCAAAGCGGGCTTGCTCTCGATGTCTATGACGCATATACAGGCCAGACAAGGGATGTCAAAACTTTGTCTGGTGGAGAGAAATTTAACGCCTCACTTTGCTTAGCACTGGGCATGTCAGATGTAATCCAAAGTTTCCAAGGTAATATCTCTATAAAAACGATGTTTATTGATGAAGGGTTTGGAACACTGGATGAAGAAGCATTAAATAAAGCAATTGATACACTCGTCGACTTACAGCAATCTGGTCGAATGATTGGCGTAATTTCGCATGTTCAAGAGCTAAAAACCATCTTCCCAGCTGTTTTGGAAGTGAAGAAAACGAAGGAAGGTTCTAGTAGAGCCAAATTCTTAATTAAATAGCAAAAAACACAGTACTAGCGTGGCTTTGTACTGTGTTTTTTTGTTTTAATGCTAATTAAGATGCATGTGGTTTCTGTTGTTTTTTATAATACATATTAAACAATACCATGACCACAAGAACAAGAACAGCACAGACTAGGTAAAGACTCTGGTAACCGTATCCCGAAACCACAAGTCCCCAAATAAAGGAGCCAAGTGCAATACCAGCATCATAAAGCATAAAGAAAGTGGCGGTTGCGTGACCACTCCGGGCAGGCTCTGCTGTTTGAATTGCCATCGTTTGGAAGCTTGGAAGTAGTGTGCCATATCCAAGACCGATTAAGGCTGCGGCGACAAAGAGCATCCAGGCAGATGACGTAATACTTAACATCACAAGCCCTGCCACAAAGATAAGCAGGCATGGGAGGATAACAAAACGCGCTCCTCTGCTATCAAAGGCTCTACCAAGTGAAGGTCTGGAAAGTAACATTACGCCTGCAAAAACGAGAAAGAAAAAGCTTGCTGCAGCTGCAAGTCCTATTGACTCTGCATATACCGAAATAAAGGAAAGAATACTAGCATATGCAAGGGAAATGAGACTGGCAATAATGGCGATTGGTAAAGCTTTAAGTTCGACTAAACTGTGAATAGAAAGCTTTCCTTTTTTTACAGTCGTTTCTGCTCCTACTGGTTCTTTCACATGAACGAGAAGGGTTGATAAAATCCCTACAATCATAAATATGCTAAGGATAATAAATAAGGTTTTAAAGCTGACAAATTGCAGTAGACTTAGCCCAATAAATGGTCCAGCCACTACCGCCAGGTTCATTGACATTGCGAAATATCCTAAGCCGGCTCCCCTGCGTGCTGGCGGAATTAAATCAGCTGCAATCGCACCTGTAGCGGTAGTAATTACGCCAAAGGAAAGCCCATGAATGAAGCGCAAGATCATTAATGGAACAAAGGATTCAATCCCGATATAGATAAAAGTTGTGAGTGTGAAGACACTTACGCTTAAAACAAGTCCCTTTTTCTTTCCAATTCGATCAAGTAAGCCTGCTGAAAAAGGTCTAACAGCAATGGCGGCGATTAGAATAGAGGTAACAACAAGGCCGCCTTGTGCTTCTGTTCCATCCATTTCTTGAATTACATAAAGCGGAAGGGTGGTTATTAATGTATAAAATACTACAAACACTAAGAATTGCGTCATAAAAATACTAATAAAACTACGAGTCCATATCTTTTCTAGTTGGTTTTTCATTCTGATGTCTCTCCTGATGATTTTAGTTTAGCTAAAAGCGTGTATAATTGGTTTTTCTCTTGTTGTGAAAAAGCCGAAAGCAACTTCTCATCAAAGCTTTCCACCGATTTTTTGATAGTAGGAATCCGTTCTATTGCCATCTGAGTTAGTTCAATAATGCGCTCACGTTTGTCTTGTCCTTGCTTTCTGCTAATCCAACCACTTTTCTCCATCCGAACCAAGGTCCGTGTGACAGTTGGTGCTTCCGTATTTAAATACTTCCATATCTCCGTTTGTGTCATAGCTCCAAACGTATCCAGGCAGTAGATTATGGCCCATTGTGATGCATATAAATCATGATCTTTAAGCTGTACGTTTAATTCTTTCACCGTATAACGAGACAGTTGATTTAAAGCATGCATAATATCCCGGTTCTCCACATTCTTCATTTTCATACCCCTCTTCAATACTTACCCAGGTAAATAAACACCTGAACTATATTACAGGAAATTTAGTACGTTGTAAAGCGAGTGGACACTTTTGTTGATATAGTCGCGGAGTTAATTAACCAAGTTGTGCCGAGAAATCTGCTGAGAGAGTGAACATCGGCCGAGGGCACCGACACATCGCCTGAGAGCGCCACAGCATCGCCCAAGCATAGCCACATCGCCCAACATCGCCCTCCCATTTTCACGATCTAGTAAGCCTTTGCAAAAAAGAGCTTGCATTTTTGAAAACGCTTATGTTAACATAGATTCATCTTAGATCTATGTTGGATCTTTTACATGTGGGAGGCAATAACAGATGCAAAATAGAAGACTTCTTGCTTTCTATGGCGATGATTTCACGGGATCCACCGACGCGATGGAAGCATTAGATAGTTTCGGACTTAGAACAATTCTTTTTTTGGAACCGCCAACAGAAGAATTATTAGAAAGGTTCTCTGATGCCCAATGTATTGGGGTTGCAGGAACTGCACGTGCGAAAAATAACGAAGAAATGGAAAAAGAACTTACACCAGTTTATAAAAAATTTAAAGAGATAAATCCTTATTTTGTTCATTACAAGGTTTGTTCAACCTTTGATTCTGCTCCAGAGGTGGGAAGTATCGGATATGCTGCTGATTTAGCTAGACGTTACTTTGAAAGCGGCTCCTATCCATTGCTCGTCGCTGCACCAGCATTGGGAAGATATACGGTATTTGGCAATCATTTTGCTAATTTTCATGGGTCCATTTATCGACTTGATAAACATCCTGTAATGTCAAAACACCCCGTAACGCCAATGGATGAGGCGAATTTAGCAGTTCATCTACAAAAGCAGACGAAGCAATCTATCGGAACAATTAACATGGTAGATATGGAAAAAGCCCCAGCAGAATTTACCGACGGTGCGGAAGACATTGTGCTCTATGATGCAGCAGAGGAAAAAGAGATGAGTTGGTTCGCTGACAAAGTTTGGCAAGATAGAAGTGAAACCACAACGCAATTTCTAATTGGGTCCTCAGGCATTGAATATGCACTCGGCAACAAATGGAAAAAAGACAACATTGTGGAGGGCAAAGCGAAGGAACGTCAACCACGTAATATCGACCAAATGCTCGTTGTTTCTGGAAGTGTTTCAGAAGTTACCAAAAGACAATTGGAACATGCAGAGAAATCAGGCTTCCATATGGAACAACTGCCATATGAATTGTTTACGGAAGAGAATGTCCCTGAAAGCTACCTAAATCGCATTATTGAATTACTAGACTCCAAGAAGAAAGTGATTCTATATACAGCAAAAGGGACGGAAGATAAAGCAATTAAAGCAACAAGAGATCATCTTACACAAGCAGGTATTTCAGATATTGGAATCCATATTGGACAACAATTAGGACGCTGGACAAAATACATTATGGAGCGTGCTCCACTGAAGAGAGTTGTTATCTCTGGTGGTGACACTTCTGGATTTGTTACATCACAGCTTGGCATTTATGGACTAGAAGTCCTTCAAGGCATTGCACCAGGTGCTCCTTTATGTCGCGCATATTCAGAGGACGAGCGCTTTGATGATTTAGAAATTGCGTTAAAGAGCGGACAGTTAGGTGGAGAAGGATTCTTTGAGAATGTCTTTTTAGCGAAGAAAACCTATTAATGGGAGAAAGGGGATCGCGATGCTTTTAAAAGATGTAGCGTACCAAACAATTAAGGAGAAAATTTTGGAAGAAGAATATCCACCAGGACAATTTCTTTCAGAACGCACCTTAATACAAGAGTTAGATATGAGTAAGACACCAATAAAAAATGCACTTGTTCGTCTAGAATCAGAGGGGTTTGTCACTGTTTCTTCCAAGCAGGGGATCGTGATTAATGATCTATCAATTGAAAGAATCAATGATATTTATAATCTGCGAATCGCGTTAGAAACCTTTACCTGTGATGCATTATATGAACGAATTACACCACAGCAACTTGGTGATTTGAGAGAGAACTTAGAGCAAACCAAGGTAGCAGCAGAGGAACTTGATGTGAAAGGCTTTGCTTCATTGGATCATGATTTTCATGTTGATCTAAGTGAAATTGCCGGTAACAAAGAGATTACACGCATTCTATTAAACTACCATGATCATTTACTTCGTATTACTTTGCGTCATTTGCGCAAGGATCCTACTAGGGTTCGAAAGTTCTATGAAGACCATGTTGCGATTGTAAACGCTCTAGAAGCACATCAGGAAGAAAGTATTACCCTGATGAGACAGCACTTGCAAGAATCGAAATCCATGTTATTTCAATAAGAAGGAGATGCCAATATGAAAGCAGTATTTGTTCAAGACGCTGAGAAAATTGAAATCAAGGACATTGACCGTCCAACAATAAACAGTGATGAAGTACTCATTAAAGTAGCGACAGCAGGAATTTGTGGTTCTGATATCCACACCTACAAAGGGCTACACCCTTTTAGAAAGCCTCCAGTTGTGATTGGCCATGAAGTGGCTGGTGAGGTTGTAGAAATTGGGGACGCGGTAAAGAACGTTAAAGTTGGCGATCGAGTGACCGTAGAACCACAAAAAGGTACCGGAGTAAGCGAAGGCGTTATGACGGGGAATGTGAATTATTCAGATGAGCGACTTGCGCCAGGCATGGGAGATTGGTTAGGAACAATGGCTGAATATTTTGTGTCACCAGAAGATCTCGTGATTTCCTTACCTGATAGTGTGAGCTATGACCAAGGTGTTCTCGTAGAACCACTTGCTGTTGGCGTTCACGCAGCATTCAAAGGAGATGTGAAACCCAGTGATAGAGTAGCGATTATCGGTGCTGGTCCAATTGGGCTGTTAACACTTGCTGCAGTAAAAGCCAAAGGCGTAACAGAGACGGTTATCACAGATGTGCTTGATTACTCACTTGATGTTGCCAAAGAACTTGATGTAACAGAAACGGTCAACATTATGGATAATCCAAATTGGATTGAGGAAACAAAAGAACGAATGGGAGGGTCTTTTGATAAAGTCTTTATCACAGCAGGTGTTCCAGGCATTATCAATCAAGCTCTCAACCTATTGAAAAAAGGTGGACGTGTCGTAACCGTCGCGATGTTCCATGGTCAGCAAGAAGTGGACATTGAACAATTACAGCAAAATGAAAAAGAAATTGTGGGCTGTATGACATATAACCGACCAGATACAGAGGAAGCGCTAGAAATTATTAAAGAAGCTAAGATTCCTGTTGAAAAAATTATCTCACATGTTCTGCATTATGAAGAAGCAGCACGTGGCTTTGAAATTGTAAATAAAAAACAAGACAACTCAGTAAAAGTTCTAGTTAGATTTGACTCATAGAGGAGGAATTTAGGGTGAAACGGGAGAGAATAATTGGTCTAATTTTACTAATAGCTGCCTTCACCCTTCTCGGAGCTTGCTCAAACACAGCGAGCTCCCAAGAAGGGGAAAAGGATGTAACAACACTAAGGCTTGGACATATCCAAAGTGAATCACATACATGGCATAAGGCCTCTGTAAAATTTGCTGAACTGGTGGAAGAGAAGACAGATGGTAAAGTAAACGTCGAAATTTATCCTAGCTCCACACTTGGTTCTGATAGAGATTTAATAGAAGGAACACAAATAGGCTCTGTCGACTTTGCATTAGTTGCAGGGGTAATGTCTAATTTTTATAAACCATATTCCATATTGGAATTGCCTTATCTATTTGATGATCAAGAACATATGGAATCCTTCTTATACGGAGAAGGTGGCGAGGAATTACAACGCGATATGTTAGAAGAAACAGGAATTCGCGGTCTAGAATTTTGGGCGCGTGCACCAAGAGAATTAACTACAAATAAACGAGTTGACACAATAGACGACTTAAAAGGAATAAAAATTCGTGTTCCAAATATTGAAGCATCTGTAGAAGGATGGGGCGCAATGGGAGCCAATCCGACTCCGATGAACTTTAGTGAAGTGTATTCGTCACTCCAAACTGGGGTAATTGATGCACAGGAAAATCCGGCATCCTTTACGACTAGTGCTAAGATTCATGAAGTACAAGACTACTTAGTCAAAACAGACCATGTTTATGGCTACGTGCAAATGATTATGAGTGATATTACGTATGAAAAGCTAAGTGAAGAAGAACAGATAGCAGTTGAAGAAGCAGCATTAGAGGCAAGAAACTATCAAAATGAGCTTGTTGCTGAGCAAGATAAGAAAGCGCTTCAAGAAATGGAAGACGCTGGAGTTGAAATAATTGAAGTAGACAAAGAACCGTTCCGTGAAGCGGTATTGCCTGTCCATGAACGCTTAGCAGATAAGTATGGCAGAGATCTCTATGATTCAATTATTGAGATGAGTAGTTTAGGGGGTAATTAGATGCAGGGCTATGTGAGTTTTATAGATAAAATTAATAAAGCAGTGAAATATATCGTATCGGCCATGTTTATCGTATTAGCGGTATTAGTGGTACTTCAGGTCATTACACGCTTTGTCATTGACTATCCGCTTAGTTGGTCTGAAGAAATATCTCGATATTTAATGATTTACATTGTATTTTTTGGGGCAGCCCTTGCAATGCGAAATAAAGAACATATTGCAATAGACTTTTTAGTAGAAATTGTAAGCGCTAAAAGAAAGAAGGTTCTAAATTCCGTTATTCTGTGGATTTCTCTTATTTTTGCAGCGATTCTTTTCTATTATGGTTCTGCTTTAACCTTAACAGTAGTAAACCAAGCTACACCGACATTGCAATTCTCCATGAGTTGGGCTTATGCAGCTATTCCTTTAGGATCTCTGCTGCTTCTGCTTAATACAATTGCTGTCATGATTGAAGACAAACAAGGTAAAACAATAGAGGGAGGTGGGGCGCAATGATAATCGCATTATTTGTATCCCTCATCATCTTATTTCTTCTAGGGGTTCCTGTTGCGATCTCTCTAGGCTTATCATCAAGTATCGCCCTGCTCGTTGCAGGAGATATCCCGTTAATGGTTCTCGCGCAGCGGGCGTTTGTATCACTCGATTCCTTCCCATTGCTGGCTATTCCGCTATTCATGCTAGCTGGTGTCATTATGGAATACGGTGGTATTTCTCAACGATTAATTAATTTAGCCAATGCTTTAACTGGACATGTTTCTGGTGGGTTGGCCATTGTAACGGTTGTAACAACCATGTTTTTCGCAGCAATTTCAGGTTCAAGTGTTGCCGCAACTGCAGCATTAGGGGCTATCCTTATTCCTGCAATGGTTGAAAGAGGTTATCATAAGGATTTTGCTGCAAGTGTTCAAGGCGTTTCAGGGACATTGGGCATCATCATCCCACCTAGTATTCCGCTGATTTTATATGGAGTGGCAGCTGGGACGTCCATTGGTGATTTATTTATCGCAGGTGTAACACCAGGTATCGTGATTGGTATCGGATTACTTATCGTGGTAATCATCGTATCTAAAAAACGAAACTACCTGAAAGAGCCGAAGAAGACAAACAAAGAATTAGGTAAAGCGTTCTTGGAAGCGATTCCTGCTCTTATTATGCCTGTTATCATTTTAGGTGGTATTTATAGTGGAATCTTTACTGCAACTGAAGCAGCCGGTATTGCCGTAGCGTACGCGTTTCTAATCAGTATTGTATTTTATAAAACGATCAACTTTAAAAATATCAACAAGATTCTTACACAAGCGACCGTTACAACATCAACGATCATGTTTATCATTGCAAGTGCTGGGCTTTTCAGTTGGATTTTAACCATCGAAAATATTCCGCAGCAGGTTGCAGAAATGTTTACATCTTTCTCTACTAATGGAACAGTATTCTTATTAGTTATTATGGTGTTACTATTATTGGTAGGAATGTTCATGGAAACCAATGCTTCTATTATCATTCTCGCACCGATTTTGGCACCGGTTGCCTTAGAAATGGGAATTGATCCAGTTCATTTTGGAATCGTGATGATCGTAACACTCGCAATTGGTATGGTAACACCTCCACTAGGGTTAAATCTATTTGTCGCAGGAAAGATTGCGAACTTGAGATTAGACCAGGTTACAAAAGGAATGATACCATTCTATATTGCAGTGATTATTACATTACTCATTATTGCACTATTCCCATCTGTATCACTGGGACTATTAAATTTGCTTGACTAAGGAGTTTTGAGAAGAATGGATAGATTAGAGTTAGTGAAAGACCTGCAAAATACAGGCGTTTTCATGATGGACAATGATCTAGCTTGGGGAACAGCAGGAAATATTAGCGCTCGGGTAAGCGAGGACCAATTTTACGTATCTGCAAGTGGAACATATCTGGGAGAAATGGATATAGGCGATTTCTCCCTCTGTTCAGATGACGGATTGGTAGAAGGGAAAAAGCCATCTAAAGAGCATATTATGCATCAAAATATTTACAAAGAGCGACCAGAGATCAATGCTATTTTGCATGCTTCTCCTTTCTACAGTACGCTTATTGCCAATACAGATATGGCCATTCCTTCTAATTATTTTGTAGAAGCAATGTACTATTTGGAAAAGATCGTACGCATTCCATATGAGCATCCAGGAAGTCTGGGGCTTGCAGATGCTGTAAAGGAAAAGGCGAAACTTGGAAATGTGATGCTACTTGAAAACCATGGTGTTATCGTATATGACACGAATTTAAAAGAAGCTAGAATGGCATTGCAGACACTGGAATATACGTGTAGAATGCATATTCAGGCAATGCAGAGTGGTATTAAGATAAACGGCTTATCGGAAGACACTGTTAACGACTTCCTTTATAATGCCGGGTACAAACCAGTTCGTAAATGGGATTAAGGTAAATAGAAAAACAGCTGAGACACAGTCTCGGCTGTTTTTTTAGGTGGATTGTTAATCAAGGGGGATGTTTAATCAATCAAAAAGGTACGTCAATCAATCAAATGGGTGGGCCAATCAACCAAAGCAGAGCCCCAATCGACCAAGATAGCTGTCCAATCAACCAAAAAAGCTGTTCAATCAATTAAAAACGTTCGCCAATCAACCAAAAAAGCTATTCAATCAATCAAAAGCGTTCGCCAATCAATCAAAAAAGCTATTCAATCAATCACGCGTCACACCCCATCCTTTCCCTATTCATTCTTTAAACAACTACCTTCATCAACGTTCTCACATAAGCTCTTTTCATGTAATAGAAATAGCCCTTGTTACCATTAAAATCCAAATATTTTATTTATCCCGGTGCAAGCGTCCGTAAGACTCCCACTTCAAAATATGAAGTGAATCTAGTTTATAGTGGGAGTTAACGGATGCTAACACTCCGATTCGTTCAACTAACAATCAGTGGGGGGAAAAAGCCCCTCATTAATTGAAGTTTTCACTTTATAAAAAATATATTGACAATTTAAAAAATGGGGCATAGAATGGGTAATAATCTTTTACTGTTTACTACGTTAAAGTGACGTCACAATCTAACGCAGGAACAAATTTAGTAGAGAAAGAAGCTGATCCTCATGATAGACGAACCCATTGTTGCTGCAATGCTAATATTTGCTTTATTCGCATTGGGAGAATTTTTATCCGTTGTTTCCAGAGCAAGAATCCCGATGTTATTTGTCGTGATGTTCGGTTATTTACTCTTACTTTGGACAGGTGTTTTTCCACCTGATATTGCCGACAAGGCGAATATTTCTGCTTTCGCTTCTATATTGCCAGCAGTGTTGATTGTGCATATGGGGACATTAATCCCTTTTAAACAATTGAAGGAGCAGTATAAGGCAGTACTTATTGCCTTATCCGGGATCCTTGTCGCCGTAGTGCTTGTTATTTTATTGGTTACACCGTTTGTTGGCTACACATCTTCCGTGGTTGGTTTAGGGCCATTAACGGGTGGTATTATCGCGTTTGTTATTACATCAGAACGTCTGCAGGAACTTGGACTAGTTAGCTTGATCACCATTCCAGCACTCATTTTAGGAATTCAAAACTTTGTTGGAATGCCGCTTGCTGCATTTTTCCTACGTAAGCTTGGCGTCTCCGTACAAAAAGAATTGCGTGAGACAGGCTATCAGACAGTAGCCGCAACGAAAGAGAAGCAAGAAAAAAGCAGGAAAAGCTTGCTTCCGGAAAAATACCAAACACAGGTCATTCTTCTCTTTCAAGTGTTTCTAGGAGCTGCCATAGCGGTAGTCCTTGGATCCTTGACAGGCATTAATTATAGTCTATGGGCACTTGCAATAGGGATTATAGGAACTTATTTCGGCTTCTATCAAGGAAGTATGATGGAAAAGGCAAATTCCTTTGGGATAACGATGGCACTCTTAATCGTTGTGGTGATGTCTTCCATGAATTCCATCACACCGTCCATGTTCACGGACTATCTTCCAGAGGTGCTTTTGATCATGGTGGTGGGGATAATCGGAATTTTAATTGGCGGCTATTTCAGTTCTAAATTATTTAAATGGAATCCAAATAAAGGAATACCTGTTGCCTTAACAGCACTATTCGGGTTTCCTGGTGATTATATTATTTGTGAGGAAGTCAGCAGAAGTATAGGAAAGGATGAGAAGGAAAGAAAGGCCATTTTTAACGAGATTTTAACACCGATGCTGGTTGGTGGGTTTACGACCGTCACGATTGCATCGATTGTGATTGCAAGTATTCTTGTTGGTACACTATAAAACTCAATAGAAGGGGAGCGTTACATATGACATACACTTTTGTAAAAAATGGCACGTTAATTGATGGCAATGGAGGAGAACCAGTAGAAAAGGCTGCTGTACTATTAAACGATGGGAAAATTGAGGCAGTGGGAAAAGAAGTAGAGTTGGCATCTTTGCAACCCGACACAAAAGTAGTTGATGCAGATGGAGGCTACATTTTACCAGGTCTATTTGATACACATGTTCACATGATGTTCCAAAAAGCAGAGATGCAGAAAACATTGGAGACACCTTTCTCCATGCGTTTTTATCAGGCGATGGATTATTTAAAGAAAACGATTGATATCGGAATCACTTCTGTAAGAGACGCAGGGTTTACGGATGTTGGTGTGAAGCAAGCGATTGAAGAAGGATTAATTGCGGGACCGAGAATGCAGGTAAGCATTAATCCGCTTACCATTACTGGTGGTCATGGGGACTCGTGGATGCGTTCTGGCATAGATGTCACGAATGTAACCTATCCTTCCATGCCGGATGCGATATGTGATGGCCCAGATCAAGTACACAAAAAGGTGCGGGAAATGCTGCGAGCAGGGGCAGATATTATCAAGGTACACGCAACAGGTGGTGTGCTTAGTCCTACTGACCATCCAGAATTTACGCAATTCTCGCAAGAAGAGCTAGAGATTATCGTGAGGGAGGCGAGCTTCCGTAATGGAGTCAAGGTAATGGCCCATGCTCAAGGTTCTGAGGGGATAAAGAATGCAGTTCGTGCCGGAATCCATTCCATTGAACATGGCATTTACTTGGATGATGAGGCAATTGAGTTGATGTTAAAGCACGGTACGTACTTAGTGCCAACATTGCTTGCGCCGGTTTCTGTACTAGAGTTGGCCGAAACGACGAATGACATGCCAGCCTATGCGGTAGAAAAGTCAAAAGAGGTTGCTGAGATTCATAAAAATAGTGTTGCCAAAGCGCATCGTGCGGGAGTGAAAATCGCAATGGGGACGGATGCTGGTGTCATGCCACATGGTACCAATTTAAGAGAGCTTGGCCTAATGTGTGAGATAGGGATGACCCCAATGGAAGCCCTACAGGCAACGACAAAAGTGGCTGCTGAATGTATGGGTTGGGATAACAAACTGGGTACATTGGAAACTGGAAAAGTAGCGGATCTTATCATTACGAAGACCAATCCGCTTACGGACATCCGGAGTTTAGAAAACAAGGAAAACATCACAACCGTCATTAAAGATGGACAACTCGTGAAGCAAAATACGGTTAAAACGACAGTACGTATATAAAGTGAAACTTCAATCAGTGGGGGTTTTCATTCTTCTCCCACTGATTGTTAGTTGAACGAATCGGGGTGTTAGCGTCCGTTTACTCCCACTCAAAACTAGCTTCACTTCATGTTTGAAGTGGGAGTCTTACGGACGGTTGCACCGGGATAAGAAGCAAAAAGGAGAGAAAAGTGGAAGCTTTTCTCTCTTTTTATGTGCTTTTTTGGTTATACAAACGACTTGCCCGCGTTACACTTAGCGCCAGAAGAATGAGGGATAATACAATAAAAACCACCCATACATCCGAATCTCCTGCTGCTAAGAAGATGGCAATAATACTTCCTATAATAGAGGAGAAAAATCCGATCATCGTCTTAACATCTTTTAACATGGTATAATTCATCATTTTTCCTCGCTTTTCTTATTTTGTGTGCTTTTGAAAAAGAAATAAAACCTTTATTATCCCACTTACATAGCAAAAATAGGATATGGCGACAACACCGAACAGCAAAATCCATTCTATTGAGAAATCAAGTATGGGAGCCATGGAAAGACTATATCCAGTGAATGCACAGACCACGATGAGTAATAGTAACAGGGGAAAACTTCTTTGCAAATGATAGAGCGATGTTTGTGATGAAGATTTAAGCAAATCTTTCCCTGCAAGGAATCGTTCCAAGATACCGTGGAAAAAGATGTTCATGACATCTCGAATGGTTGGTTTTTTCATGCTAAGTATATATAAAAGCTCTTCTCCATAACGCGCACGCCATTTTTGGGGGTATACATAGAGAAGCCATTTCATAATAAGCCAAGCCTCCTCCACCCAAGCGATGTCACTTGTTCCAATTCCTTTAGTCTTTCCTCCAGATACGCTTTGCCAGATTCCGTAACCTTATACGGCTTTCTTCTGTTTTGTAAGGGCATAGCTTCTATGAAATGCAGCTTTTCCAGTCGGCTAATGGCGCCATATAGAGTCCCTGGGCCGAGCTTTTTTTGGTAGTGTTTTTCAACATCTTCCATGATGGCATAGCCGTGCTTTTCTCCTTCAGCTAAACTGATTAAGATAAATAAAGCAGGCTCTGAAAACCGGTCAAGTGACTGCATTGCTTCACCCCATCTATTACGTTTTGTGTTATATCGTATAACGTAATAGTAACCAAAAAGATTCTATGAGTCAACTTTTGTCACAATTGTGCAAAAACCATGGTATGCTAGGTTTAGAGAGAAATAAGTAAGGGGTTTTATAATGCAAGCGAATAAAACACAACGGTTAATCTTCACATTTTTTGTTGCTGCGATTGGTGGCTATATTTTTTCCATTCTAAATATGCCGCTTCCCTGGGTGCTTGGTGCCTTAACGTTTACCTTTATCGTACAAGGGCTATTAAAGCGAGAAGCATATATCCCGACCCCAATAAAAAATACAAGCTTTATTATACTAGGAATTTATTTTGGTCTTTATTTTACATTGGAAACTTTCCAGATGATACTCCCATATTTTCTTCCATATCTTTTGCTTACCCTCATTCTTATTTTTGCTAGTATCGTTATCAGTATCATTGTTACAAAACTATCGTGGGTGAAGGTAGACAGCATGACAAGTATTTTTGGTAGTATTCCAGGGGGCTTGTCTGAGATGACATTGGCGAGTGAAGCATTTAAGGCGCGAACCTCTTTGGTGGTTATCTTTCAAACCATTCGTCTGGTGACCGTTCTCTTTACCGTTCCTTCTATTATGGCCTTGTTATTCGGACAAGGGACTGGGAACACTAGTGCTCAGGCTTCCACAGAGGTTATCCTTGGATCTCCTGTTAGCTATTTGGCTTTTATCCTGCCAGCATTGGCCGCGTTGTTTTTGAATAAAAAAATTCCAGCGGGGATTATTATTGGTGCAATTGGGGTGACAGCGGCACTTAATATTACGCTCGTGGAGCTGCCAGCAGTCCCGCCCACTCTCATGTATGCAGCACAGGTTGCGGTCGGAGCAAGCCTTGGTAAAAATATTCTATTTCGAGATATAAAGGCAGGTGGAAAGCTCTCCTTTATATATTTTGGCACATCCCTTGGCATTATTGCCTTTTCTATTCTGCTTGGTGTGATTCTAGCAAACCTAACCTCATTAGATTATGTTACAGCTATTTTAAGCATTGCTCCAGGTGGTTTATTTGAGATGGTTTTAACAGCATATAGTCTTGGGGGAGATCCTGCTGTCGTCAGCTCTTTGCAACTCATTCGCATACTTGTCATTGTAATCGGCGTGCCACCACTATTAGGTATGTTATTTCGTGATAGAAGATCAACCAGTCACATATCTTAAACTTTTTGTTTGCATTGTACTTGGACTGAGAGTTTAGGAAGGTTTAACAGAAGGAGGAAAACCGGTTATGTCATGGATCAAATGGAAGCAACCGACCATTCTTTTAATTTCAGTAGGAACTGCTAGTCTTGGAGATTTCATATATCTTATCGCTATCAACTTATTAGTTTTTCAAATAACGGGTTCAGCGGCTGCGGTGGCTGGGCTTTGGGTAGTCGGGCCCATCGTAAATGTGTTAACTAAATTTTGGACCGGAAGTTTTATTGAGTACCGAAGTAAGCGGAAGATCATGATTGTTACATATTTGGCTAGGGCGATATTTGTATTCTGCCTTCCTTTCTTATCTTCTATTTGGTTCATCTTTTTATTTCTCATCTTGCTAAGTGTTGCGAAATCATTTTTTGGCCCTTCTTCTATGACGTACATAACAGAAATGATACCGAAAGAGATGCGGAAACGTTTTAATTCTATTCAGTCCCTTACAACATCAGGTGCCTTCATTATAGGTCCAGCTGTAGCCGGATCCCTTATTCTACTTTGGGGCATCGATATAACGCTACTCTTTAACTCGTCAGCCTTTCTACTATCTGCGTTTTTCCTAATGCTATTGCCTGAAATGGGTGCAGTTGAGAAGGCAACCATACCAAAGCTTTCTTGGGATCAGGTACGAGAAGACTTCCAAGTTGTTCGTAACTTTGTTAAGGTCAACCATTATGTAGCGTATATTTACGGATTATTTCTGGTCACCACGATTTTTGCATTTGCGATGGATGCTCAGGAAGTAGTGTTTACCCAAGATGTAGTAGGGTTATCCGAAATGGATTATAGCTTACTCATTAGTATTACAGGGATTGGATCGATTACGGGTGCCATACTCTTGTCTGTTTTCTCTCATCTTTTCTCACTACGATATTTGATTGCCTTGGGAATTCTATTTCAGTCGGTTGGGTATGTTCTCTATGCCTTCTCCTGGTCGTTCTTAACCATAACGATCGGCTTCATCATATTAGGCTTCTTTAACAGTTTCTTAAACACGGGAATAATGACGTTTTATCAGAATAATGTCCCAACAAATTTAATGGGAAGGGTAACAAGTCTTGTGCAATTACTGCAAAGCGCCCTACAAATTTTAATGGTATTACTGGTTGGAACGATGGGGGACCTTATTTCCCTTAGAATAATGATCATTGTGTTATCTATTGCTATGCTGATAATAGCCATTCTAATTGGATACAGTGCATTAATGCCGGCCAAGAAAACGTATTTTAGAGAAGCAAGTTAAGGGTTTTTAGATAATAGTAGGGGAATACCAATAAAAACAACTTGTATCGCTATAAAAGTTATTAATTTCAATTAACTTATTCTAGGGCATATGAGGTCGCAAAGGATGAGGTTATTAAAAAAAGGGCGTCAAAAACGCCAGATGCCTTCGTTATCCGTTTGGTTTGTTGCTCCTTGCAGCGATTTTTACATATATTATATCAACAGGAATTTTTGAAAGAGAAAGCTCAGGCGGGCACTACGCTATTTATTGTACCACTCGTCCTTATTTGGGCATTCATTGGCGCAGTATTTAATAGCATTGCGGTTCTTATAAATTACGGACCATTCTAACGAAAGGAGAAACAACATGGATCAGATAAAAGCATACATGACTAAACATCACCAGGACATTATGGAGGATATGAAATACATTGTGGAGAGTGAATCGCCTTCCCATGATAAAGCACTACTGGACGTTTGCGGTCAACGAATCCAAGACTTATTGGAAAAGCACTTTGGCTATCGAGCAATGTTAATAGAAGAGAAGGAACACGTAAATCATTTACGGTTTGAATACGGAGAAGGGGAAGAAAAACTCTTAATTCTGTCCCATTTTGATACCGTTTGGGATAAAGGAGAGCTTCCTATTAAGGAAGAGGGAGGCAAAATCTTTGGTCCAGGCATCCTCGATATGAAAGGTGGGCTTGTCCAAGCGATTTGGTCGATGAAAGCATGCAAGGATCTAGGTCTGCACGTAAATAAGCGCATCGTTTTCTTGTGTACAAGTGATGAGGAAATTGGCAGTCCAAGCTCGCAAGCATTGATCGAACAGGAAGCGAAAGGCAGCTTTTGTGTTTTGGTTACAGAGCCTCCCGTTGCTGGAAGCGGGGCATTAAAAACAGAACGAAAAGGTTCTGCTCGCTACTATGTAGATGTAACAGGCAAAGCAGCCCACTCTGGTAATCATCATGAAGATGGGGTGAATGCCATTAAAGAAGTGGCCGAACAAATTCTTTATTTAGAGTCGCTTACAGACTACGATAAAGGCACAACCGTGAATGTAGGCTCTGTGGAGGGTGGAGGGCCGCTAAATGTTGTTGCCGATGCAGCCTCGATTGGGGTTGATGTAAGAATGGAAACCGAAGAAGAACAAGACAGAATCGAACACATTATGGAAGAGCTAGAACCTCATACAGAGGGCGCAAAAATAAAGGTGCACGGTGGCGTTATGCGACCACCAATGCATAAGAATGAACGAACAGAAAAGCTATTTACAAAAGCAAAAGAAGTAGCCCAAGAGCTAAATATGGAGCTTAAGGAAGAGAGTGCAGGTGGCGGAAGTGATGGTAACTTTACTGCAGCGATGGGGGTTCCTACCCTCGATGGACTTGGTGCTGCTGGTGAAGGGATACATGCCAGAGATGAACATATTTTGATCGATGACATTCCGGAGCGAACCGCTTTGCTTTGTAAGTTACTTTATTCGGTTTAAATCGCTGGGGATTTTCCCAGCTTAACCTGAATAGGAATAATAAAGAGTAAGGGGGATGAGGAAAATGAATCAAGGTATGGGTGGCGTTGTTTTTGTTGGCAGCATGTTTCTTGGAATTGGGCTAGGACTGCTTTTTGATAATGTGGCAGCAGGAACGTTGATTGGTATGGGTGCGGGGTTCTTAGCTATGGCTTTCAGCAGTAGGAAAAGAAGCTGAATTTGGTTGCAAGTTTGAGCAATTTAGGGTAATAATTTGATGAAGTGTATAAAAGAAGGAGGATTTCTATGTATTGCCCTAATTGTGGAATAAAGGTGACACCGGAAGCGAAGTTTTGTCCGTCTTGTGGTATAAATCTAAATATTCTGTTTATTGGTTTTGGACAAGAAGACTCCATTCTCAAGCTTAGCTAGGGTGGAGATGAATTGTTTGGTTCTCCTGTATTACATACAAATAACGAACATTCGTGCGTGTTTTTCTGATATAATAGATGCAATATTCATATAAGAAAGTTGTGAAAAATATGTCTATTCACAAAGCCTATAAATTCCGAATCTACCCAAATGCATCACAAGAAGTCTTCATTGCGAAGACGATTGGTTGCTCCCGTTTTGTGTTCAATCATTTTCTGAATCAATGGAATGTAGCTTACACGAAGACGGGAAAAGGCTTGACATACAAGGCTTGTTCCTCCCAGCTGACACAACTCAAAAGGCAACTGGTGTGGCTCCAAGAAGTGGATAGCATAGCCGTGCAGTCAGCGCTTAAACACTTGGCTGATTCATACAACCGCTTTTTTAAAAAACAAAATAAAGCGCCACGGTTTAAGTCAAAGAAAAATCCTGTTCAGTCTTATACAACCAAGTGTACCAATCATAATATAGCGGTAGTTGGGAACAAACTCAAATTGCCAAAATTAGGTCTTGTCAGATTTTCCAAGAGCCGGGAAATTGACGGACGTATCCTGAGCGCTACGATAAGGCGCAATCCGAGTGGGAAATATTTTGTTTCCGTTTTAGCTGAAACAGAAGTAAAGCCGTTAGCCAAAACTGGTTCTGCTGTTGGAATTGACGTCGGACTCAAGGATTTTGCCGTTCTTTCGGATGGAACAGTATATAAGAATCCGAAACACTTTCGTACATTAGAGTCCCGCTTGGCAAAAGAACAGTGTATCCTGTCCCGGCGTAAAGAGCTGGCGCTAAAGCAAAACCACCCATTACAGGACGCCATGAACTATCAAAAGCAAAAGCGTAAAGTGGCCCGTCTCCATGAACGTATCAACAATGCACGGCAGGATTACCTTCATAAAATTTCTACTGTTATTGTCAAAAACCACGACATTATCGGGATCGAAGACTTGCAGGTGTCCAACATGCTGAAAAATCACAAATTAGCAAAAGCTATTAGCGAAGCGAGCTGGTCACAGTTTCGACAGATGCTGGAATACAAAGCGGCTTGGTATGGGAAGCAAGTGATAATCGTTGCCAGGAATTTTCCGTCTAGTCAGCTTTGTTCCACACCAAATTGTGGCTATCAAAATAAAGCCGTTAAAAATCTCGGGTTGCGCCAATGGGTTTGTCCCCATTGCGGCGCACATCATGACCGTGATAAGAATGCAAGCTTGAATCTTAAAAACGAAGCGTTACGACTTCTAACTGCGGGGACGCAGGGATAGCCTAATAACATAACTTTCGGTTACGAAGGTGTTCTTAGGAATCCCCCACTTCAAACGTCCGTTAAGTGGGGGTCATTCAATTCTGGAACTTCTTTGACGACACCAAAGGAGGAAGAAATCTCTACCTCTTGGCCAAAGCCGTGGTTGTTTTCTAGAATCTTTCTCATTCTGGCGGTTACATATCTTTTCCTATACGTATGTACTTATATGTTTCATAATCCTAACGCTTTGCCAGGACTTATTGTGGTTGGATCGTTTGTCGTACCCTTTTCCTTACTCATTTTCTTTTGGGAAATGAACGCTCCACGGAATCTGAGTATCTATGAAATTGCCAAAATGTTTTTCATAGGGGGGACTGCTTCGCTTGTGACCACCTTAATCTTGTTCTCAATCGTGCCGGTTTATAACCTGAATGTTGGGGGCGCCATCATCGTAGGCGTAGTGGAAGAAGTCGGAAAGCTAGTCATCATTCTTTATTTTATAAAGAAATTGAACCCAAAGTACATATTAAATGGCCTACTTATTGTGGCTGCCATTGGGGCAGGATTTGCAGCATTTGAATCAGCAGGCTATGCCTTCCGCTTCGGCACGATGAATGGGACGGATTTTATGCTTTCTGTCATGTTTGACCGGGCCTGGATGTCCATTGGCACACATGTTAGTTGGGCAGCCATAACAGGGGCCGCGCTCGTCTATGTCAAAAAAGCGGAGCCCTTAAAAGGGGAGCATTTAACCGATGCAAAATTTCTTAAGCTCTTTGCTGTCCCTGTCATACTCCATTCTGTTTGGGATATGCCGCTCTATTTATTCCAAGTATTTAATCTGATGTATATCGTGCTAATTATAATTGCTTGGATATTTATCTTCACGTTAATTCATGCAGGGTTGAAACAGATCGTTCGATTAAATGTAGGCCAATAGACAGTTGGGGAAGAAGACGTAATATGCTATCTTTTAGATAGGATAAAGTGAAACGTCATTTTGTAAGGCTCTTCCTGCCAGGTGAGGCGGAATAAATATTCAATTAATGAGGGTTGTATATGAATGCACGCTGTGAAAAAATTCTACAATTACTCCTTTCAGCCAAGCAAGCTATCACAAGCGAAGAGATTTCCTTAGCACTCCAAGTTAGTTCAAAGACGGTAAGAAATGATTTAAAGGACCTTCAGCCACTACTCTTAGAAAATCATATAAAATTGACATCAATTCGAGGGAAGGGCTATGAGCTACTTCCCTCTGATAAGGAAAAAGTGACTCTACTATTAGAACAACAGGCACTAAAAGCTTCGCCAATTGAGCCGGAAAATAGGGTCTATTTTTTGATGGAAAAATTACTCTTGCAAACAACCTATACCAAACTTGAAGATATGGCTGATGAACTGTTCATTAGCCGCTCAAGTCTGCAAGGGGATTTGCGGCAGGTCCGGGAGATATTGAGTGATTATAACCTAGCACTAGAGCAAAAGCCTAATTATGGGATAAAAGTCATCGGCGATGAGATGCAAATACGCTTCTGTATTGCAGAATGGCTTTACCAACAGGATTCATCTGTCTTACGAGGTGCTGTCGACTTGGACATTTTGCCAGAAAAGGATTTGCAGACTATAAAAAATAGTATTTTAACCAACCTACGAAAAAATCAAATTCTCATCTCAGATATAAGCCTCCAAAACCTCATTACCCATGTTGCCATAGCTGTTAGACGACTGGGAGAAAATCAAGCGATTGGAACAGGCTTGGATTACGCCCATTTAAAGAATGAAAAAGAATATATCGTTGCTAGAAAAATAGTAGACGATATAGAGGATACTTTACAGATTACGTTTCCAGTAAATGAAGTGGCCTATTTGGCCATGCATTTATTAGGCACAAGGCTTGTATCACCAAACGAAAAGGTGGATCGCCATGTTTGTAGCATGGATCCAGCAATTTCTGAACTGGTAGAGAAGATGGTAGAAAGAATAGATAATCAGTATGGTTTTCAATTGAAAGAGGATATGGAATTACGGTTAGCATTAGCTCTGCATCTAAAGCCTGCTATCAATCGCTACCACTACCAAATGAACATTCGCAATCCGTTGCTAGATGAGATTAAATTAAATTATCCACTATCTTTTGAAGCAGCACTTATTGGCAGTGAGGTATTAAATGAAATCCAATCTATTAAACTGGTAGAGGATGAAGTGGCCTATCTTGCCCTTCATTTGGAAGTGGCACAAGAACGGAAGAAACAGGAAGCTAGGAATAAACAAAGATGTCTCATTGTGTGTGCTTCAGGGATGGGCAGCGCCCAGCTGTTGACGTATAAATTAAAGGATCTTTTTCATGAAGAGATAGTTATTGCTGGAACTACTGAAATGCACAATTTAAAGCATTACGCCCTTGACGAAATTGATTTTATTATTACGACGATCCCCCTCCTATGGGATCCAGGAATTCCTGTTATCCAAGTAAGCACTATATTAGGGAAAGCGGATATATCCGAAGTGAAGGGGATGATGAAGAGAAACACTCAAGTAATACGTAACTATTTTTTGGAACCGTTTACATACTTCCGTAAAGAATTTACGAAACCTGAAACAATTTTGCGTTTCCTATGTAACGATCTCGAGAGATTGGGACTGGTTGATAGCAACTACCTCGACTCGGTCTTGCAAAGAGAGGCATATGCATCCACCAGTTTTGGCAACCTTGTCGCAATTCCTCATCCATTGGAGCCACAAACGGACCGTACATTTTGGTCTGTTATGACACTCGTAAAACCTATTGAGTGGGGAGACAAGCCGGTCCAGTTAATATTTCTCTTAAATGCCAGCAAGGATAGGCAGCATGAACTCAAGCCGATGTTTGAAGAAATAGGGAACTTGTTGGAGGATCAGCATCTGATTAGACGACTAGTTGCAGCTAGAAATTTTAATGCGTTTAAGCGATTGATGGGTATAGGGTGATTTCCCTTGCGTTTTTAACAATTTCCCTTAGCAGTGTGTTTCATTTAATGGATGGCGTATAGAGAATCAATCTGCCTTTATTTACAAAAGGTTGGCTTGATTCTTTTTTCATTTTTGATTTCCATACAGCCTTTTTCCGTTGCCAATGGAAAAAGAGTGGGTGCAAATGACTTATTTTTCAGAATAAAATATTAATGACACATTAAAGAAAGGAGGAATCCTTTGGAACCTATCAAAGTAACAGTAATAGGTGGAGGTTCATCATATACTCCAGAGCTTTTGGAAGGGTTGCTTGCGGAAGCTGACGTGCTCTCAATAAAGGAAATATGGATGGTGGATATCCCACAAGGAGAGCGAAAGCTGCAGATCATGGATGCGCTGGCAAAACGCATGGTAAAAAAGTCCAAGCACGACATTAAGATCGTTTCTACATTGGATAGACGTGCTGCAATTAAGGGAGCAACCTATGTCATTACGCAAATAAGAGTAGGGCAGTTAGAAATGCGTCGACATGATGAATACATCTCAATTAAGCATGGGGTTATTGGACAGGAAACGACTGGAGCAGGAGGGTTTATGAAAGCACTTCGTACCATCCCGGTTATATTAGGTATTTGCAAGGAAATGGAAGAGCTTGCTCCAGATGCCTGGCTGTTAAATTTTACGAATCCTGCAGGCATCGTTACAGAGGCTGTGTTAAAACACTCTACTATTAAAGTGGTGGGGCTTTGCAATAATCCGATTAATTATTATAAGAAGTTCGCGAACACGTATGATGTAGCGATGGATGAGGTGCGGATTAATTTCATCGGTATTAATCATTTAATTTGGATAACCGGATTGTATATTAAAGGAAAATCACACATTCAGGATGTTTTGACAGGTAAATCTGCCAGTTATGAGGCTGCAAACATACCTGACTTTGGCTGGGACCATGACTTTCTGCAGTCCCTCGGGGCAATACCTTGTGGCTATCATAAGTATTACTACCAAACGGACACAATTCTGCAGAAACAGCTTTTAGAATATGAAAAAAATGAAACACGAGCAGATCAAGTCAAAAAAGTGGAAGCAGAATTGTTTGAGCTATATCAAAACCCAGGATTAGATAAAAAACCTAAAGCCTTGGAACAACGAGGTGGCGCTTATTATTCGGAAGCAGCAGTTCGGCTCATTCGTGATATTCATTTAAACACCCAACAGGTTCATACATTAAATGTGCGCAATAATGGTGCGATATCCTGCCTGCCGGATGATGTTTGTGTGGAGATCAATTGTGTTGTTGAGAACCATCAGATTACACCACTGCAAACGTTGGAGCCACCAGCCCAAATCCGAGGATTACTACAAGTCGTAAAGGCTTATGAAGAATTGACAGTAGAAGCAGCCGTAACGGGAGATAAGGGAATTGCGGTTCAAGCCTTAACCATACACCCGCTTATCCCATCAGCGGAGAAGGCTAAGCAAATTTTAGAGGAAATGCTGGCAGTTAACGAGCCCTATCTAAATTGGCAAGTATAAATTTTTCTATTATGGAGGTGAAGAGATGAAAATCACATTATTATGCGCGCTTGGAATGAGTACAAGTTTACTTGTTAAGAAGATGAACCAGGAAGCTGAAAACCAGTCAATTGATGCGGAAATTGAAGCACACTCTGTGGATGATCTTGAAAAGCAGCTCAAGACAGCAGATGTCCTGTTAATTGGTCCGCAAATTCGTTACAAGAAAAACGCATTGTTTAAGCAGGCAGAGGAAGCCGGTGTCCCTATTGCAATCATTGATATGAAAGCATATGGCACGCTCAATGGGAAAGCAGTATTAGAGCAAGCATTGGCTTTGAAAAAATAAAGAAACAAAGGGGAGAAGGTCTATGAAAGGGTTTCAAGCATTTATGGAACGTTATTTTATGCCTGTGGCTGGAAAATTGGCGGAGCAGCGCCATTTAAAAGCGGTGCGTGATGGGATTATTGCTGTTATGCCATTATTGATCATTGGTAGTATCTTTTTAATTATTTCCTCACCACCTTACAAACCATGGGCAGAATTTATGGCACCATTTGCAGCTTCGCTTAGCATCCCGGTAGACGCAACATTCGGGTTGCTTGGCTTGATTGCTGTCTTTTCCATTGCCTATAATCTGGCTAAAAGCTACGGCATGGATGGTCTTTCAGCAGGTGTGTTAAGTACTGCAGCATTTTTTGTCGCAACCCCTTTAACAGAGGAAGGAAATATTCCGCTTAACCTAATGGGGAGTGAAGGACTATTTATTGCCATCTTGCTGGCCATTATCACAGTAGAGATCTTTCGCTTTTTCGAAAAACGAAACATTGTGATCCGCATGCCAGACACTGTACCACCATCCGTATGGCGAGCCTTTACAGCGCTCATACCCGGTGCGGTGATCATAACCTTGGTATGGGGAGTCGATCTATTACTTCGATCTAGCTGGGATTTATCATTGCATGGAATTGTTGGAGCGGTGCTACGTGAACCACTGCAAATGCTTGGTGGGAGCTTCTGGGGAGCTATGATCGCCATTTTACTTATTCACCTGCTTTGGTCTTTTGGGATTCATGGAATTTCTGTTGTAGCAAGTGTTATGGCACCAATTTGGTATAGCCTAACAGATGAAAATATTGCAGCACAGCGAGCAGGAGAAGAACTTCCACACATAGTTGGCCAGCCTTATATGGCGATTTGGTGGGCAGTCGGGGGATCGGGCATGGCGTTGGCACTTACATTGCTCTTTCTGTTCCTGGCAAAATCCAAGCATCTTAAAGGACTTGGCAGAGGATCAATCGGAGCAAGTATTTTTAATATTAGTGAGCCAGTTATCTTTGGTGCACCAGTTGTCATGAACCCGTTATTAATCATTCCGTTTATTCTAGCACCGCTCGCAGTTGGTATTATAACGTATTTCTCCATGTCGATCGGTTTAGTTGGGAAGCCCTATGTTATAGTGCCATGGACCATGCCACCACCTTTATCCGGGATTTTAACGACAGGTGATTTTCGTGGAGGTATTCTCATGCTCGTCAATATTGCGGTAGCGATGTTTATCTACTTCCCGTTCTTTAAATTATATGATAAGCAGCTTCTAAAAGAGGAAGAAGAGAGAAAAGAAACAGCTGCGGCAGCTAAGGAAGAGGAGGCGTAACACGTTCATGCAGCAAAGCAAAAGACAAGTAATCGTCAATGCAGATGATTTTGGGATGACACCAGGCGTGACAGCGGGCATTTTATATGCACATCAATTTGGGATCGTTACAAGCACGACGGCTATGGTGAACACCGCCTTTGCCAAACAGGCAGTTGAACTTGCCAAGGGGCATCCAAATTTAGGCGTTGGATTGCATTTTGTATTGGATGCCGGGAAACCAATCTCCCGGCATGTCCCAAGTCTAGTAGATGCGGGTGGGTCCTTTTTAAAAGGGGAAGTACTAGGAAATTCTGCCAGAAAAGAAGAGATAAAGATGGAATTACTTGCGCAGCTTGATTTACTGCTACAATGGTATCCGCATGTTACCCATATAGACAGTCATCACCATAAGCATTTGCATATCCCACAAGTGCTGGAAGCTGTACTGGAGGTTGCCGAGGAGTACAGACTACCAGTGAGGTCTTTTTCAAAAAATAGCTGGCAGAAGGTGAGAAGTACGGATTATCTGCATTATGATTTTTATGAAGAAACTGTTCAACCTGCTTTTTTGGAAAATCTCATTACTTCCACTGAGGAGGGCGTGAGTGAAATCATGTGCCATCCAGCATTTTTGGATACATGGCTTTTAGAAAGAAGCAGTTACACCGAGACGCGGATGAAGGAGCTCGAACTTCTAACAGACAAAAACGTGAAGCACCTCTTTACTTCTGAATCTATTGAGCTCATACATTTTGGAGGAATACATGATGAACATAAATAATTTATCGATGCAAATTATCTTGCATGCTGGGAATGCCAAGGCGATTTTACACGAAGCGTTAGAAAAAGCAAGGACTGGAAATTTCTCTGAAACAGATCAATTGCTCAAAGAAGCTTCTGATGAACTCCTTAAAGCGCACAAGGTGCAAACCTCCTTTATTCAAGAAGACGCACAAGAAAAGTTAGGCGTTCTCCCTGTCATATTAGTACATGCCCAAGATCACCTTATGACCGTAATGTCCGAAAAAACACTTATAGAAGAAATGATGTACCTGTATAAAAGGCAAGATAGACTGGAGCGAATGGTAGAGAAGTGGATGGCTACAAAGGAGATGGAGAAGTTTGATTAATCTTAGTTAGGGGTGTTTTTTATGAAACGACGTCATATCTTAGTACTTTGTTTTGTATTACTCTTTAGCCTGTTTGGGGGAGGGAGTAATCATCGTGTAGAAGCTAGCCAAACAAGTAAGAAAAAAGCGAGTGTTAAGCCGGGAGTAGAGGTGTTAATGGAAGACCATTTAGATTGGCTGGAGGGAAAACGTGTTGGCCTTATCACGAACCCAACGGGAGTAGACCATGAATTGAACAGTACAATTGACTTACTTTACGAACATCCTGACGTTAATTTAACCGCGTTATTCGGGGCTGAGCATGGCATAAGAGGGGACCAGGAGGCAGGCGAATATGTCGAATCCTATATTGATGAGGAAACAGGACTACCCGTTTATAGTTTATATGGATCAACCTGGAAGCCAACTGAGGAAATGCTGGAAGAAGTAGATGTTCTTTTATTTGATATTCAGGACATTGGTTCTAATGTGTATACCTATATTTATACACTTGGATTTGCTATGGAGGCTGCAGGTGAGATGGATAAGGAGCTCATTGTCCTTGATAGGCCAAATCCAATTGGTGGAGAGAGGGTTGAAGGGCCACTTCGTTCAGCGGAGGCCGTGAGCTTTATGGGGAGATTCCTCCTGCCTGTCAGACATGGAATGACGCCAGGTGAATTGGCAACAATGTGGAACCATGAGTATAGCATGGGCGTTGATTTGAAAGTTGCTGAAATGAAAGGCTGGAAGCGGGACATGCATTTTGACAATACGGGACTTCCTTGGATACTCCCATCGCCCAATATTCCAACACAGGAATCCGCCTACCTTTATGCTGGAACTGAACTTGTCGATGACACAACGCTTTCTACAGGTCTTGGCACTACCAAACCATTTGAACAGGTAGGTGCTCCGTGGATCGACGCTGAAGCGCTTGCTGAGGAAATGAAAAGTCGAGAATTAGCTGGTGTAAATTTCCGCCCAGCATACTATACACCGATGTTTGGAAAGTATGAAGGCGAGCGAGTAGCAGGTGTACAGGTCCATATAACGGATCCGTCCTCCATCAATTTGGTTGCACTTGGTTTACATTTAGTCGATGCCATGAGAGATCAAAATCCTGAGGAATTTGACATGACAGCAAGCTATACCAATCTGATTGGCGATCCGGAAGTACCTCAAATGATTCTCGATGACATGCCAGTATCACAAATTATGGCATCATGGAAAGAGGAACAACAGGAGTGGGTAAGCGAGGTAAGGAACCAATATTTAATGTATGGCTCTTATCCGAAGGGAGCGAAACCATATAAAAAGCAAGCGGTTCTTGGGATCTTTCCACTTGATTTAACTGCCGCACCAGGAGAGCCTGTGGATTTAACAGTAAAAGGCTATGACAAAAACGGAGAAAAGATGACGATTGCTCAAGAGGAGGTGGATTGGGAATTAAATGGACTGGACGGCAATATTGAGAATGGCACATTTATAGCGGGTCAGGACGGGTCGGGGATTGTACGTGCTTTTTATGAAAAGTTAAAAGCAGAACGTCCTGCTGTTATTTCAACGCCTTTGCTGGAAAACATTCGCTTCGGTCTCCAGTCAGGTTATTCTAGAGTCGTGCTCGACCTAAATAAAACAATAACCAATTATGAAATAGAAAGAGGAGAGGATCGTCTGTTTATAAAAGTTCCGTACGGGGGAATACAAGGACAGTTAGATTCGAACGGAGGAACGATCCAGATAAATAACAGTCCAGTGCTGTCCCAAATAGATTATTATACGGAAGAGGATTTCATCGTAGTAGAGCTACATGTAGATGGAGACGTTGCATATGAGACGCCTAGTTTTTCATCTAGAATCGTAGTTGACCTGCAACATTAAAAAAACCAAGCCTGAGCTACTAGATAGTTGCTCAGGCTTGGTTTTTGTTTTGGAGTTACTTTTTGAAAAGTTGGCTGATGATTCACTATCATGCCTGTGGCTTCAAATGCGCCTCTGTCGCTTCAGTTTCTAGCGTTCACGCTTCATAATGTGTCGCTGTCGCTTCAGTTTCTAGTATTCACGCTTCAGAATGCGCCTCTGTCGCTTCAGTTTCTAGTATTCACGCTTCAGAATGCGTCTGCCATGATTCGCCCCCAAAATCAACTTATTCAAAATCACCAATTGAAATATATTTTGTTTCCAAGTATGGCTCGATTCCTTCAAGTCCACCTTCACGGCCGAGACCACTTTCCTTCATACCGCCGAATGGGGCATGTGCTGCAGATGGACCGCCATCGTTCCAACCGAGAATACCATACTCAAGCTGCTCGCTTAGATACGTACCTGTTTTATAATTGTTCGTAAAGTAGTAGGCAGCAAGGCCAAAGGGTGTATCGTTCGCTATTTCAATGGCTTCGTCTATCTCTTTAAAGGTAGTAATTGGAGCAACTGGGCCAAAGGTTTCCTCATGCATAATATCCATGTCGGTTGTGACATTTTTTAATACGGTAGGGTGGACGAAGAAGTAACCTTTCTCTTGGTTTGCATCATATTCGTCACCAAGTAGTATCTCCGCACCCTTTTGCTTCGCATCTTTTACATGGGCCACGATTTTATCATAGCCATCTTCATTAATAATCGGCCCGATCCCTACATTTTCTTCTAGACCGTTACCAACTTTAAGCTTTCTTGTTTCTTCGACGAGCTTTTCAGCAAATTCGTCTACTACATCTTCATGGACAATAATCCGATTTGCACTGACACAGGTTTGGCCAGCGTTACGGAATTTGGTAGCAATGGTTTGTTTTGCCGCTAGATCTAAATCCGCATCTTTTGCTACGATAAGGGGCGCATGGCCGCCAAGCTCCATTGTTGCATTTTTTACAGTGCTGGCACTACCCTCAATTAATTTTTTACCGACTGAAGTGGAGCCTGTGAACGTGATTTTGCGCACATATTCACTTTCGGTAAACAGTTTGCCAATTTCACTTCCGGAACCAGAAACGTATTGAATAACATCCTCGGGGATTCCGGCTTCATGTGCAAGCTCAATTACTTTAATGCCGGATAGCGGAGTTTCTGATGCAGGCTTGACTACAAAGGTACAGCCAGCTGCCAAAGCAGGTGCAGCTTTTCGCGTCATCATTGCCGCCGGGAAGTTCCACGGGGTGATCGCTGCAACCAATCCGATCGGTTCCTTCTGCACAATAATGCGCTTGGATTCCGTGTTAGCAGGGACAGTGCGTCCATAAACCCGTTTTGCTTCCTCTGCATACCACTCGATAAAGCTAGCGGCATAGGCTACTTCTCCTTCTGACTCTTTCAAAGGCTTTCCGTTTTCTAATGTCATAAGTTCCGCAATTTCTTGCTTGTTTTCATGTAATTTAGATGCCCAGGCATTTAAGAGGCGTGCACGCTCATGGGCATTAACTTTTTTCCATGAAGCAAAGCTTTCCTTCCCTTTACGCAATGCTTCGGTTACTTCCTCTTCCGTGAATTTTTTAATTTCTTTAATGAGTTCCCCTGTTGCGGGATTCATTACTTTTATCATATCTGCCAAGATTATTCACTCCTTTAAAATTGTTCCTATCCAGTTAATTCCCTTTTTTAAGTAATTAAAAACAAAAAACAGTCCTATCAAAATGAGGACTGTTTGATTATGCTTATAAGACACCACTATCCATCATGTCGACAACATCATCAATGGAAAATTCTTTGCCTTCTAATATGTTTTTCTTCTTTTCTTCAATGGATGAGGGTTGCATTGGTACCTTTAATGGCTGCTTTGATTCCTGCACAAGCGAAATGGTATAAACCTTCCCTTCCATTTTAAAAAGGGCGTTATCTTTTTCGATAATTGTTTGTAAAAACTTTTCTTCATTCTCATTTAACCGCTTCACTTCAGGCACCTTCCCTCTAAATAACTATATATAGTAATAGTTGTTTACCCCAGTTTAGATTTCGTTAAACCTTTTCTTTATACATTTCGTTAAAAACTTTTATTTCTGAGCGTGCACCGACCAATATGTTGAAAGGCTATAGAAAGAAAAGAAGCAAACAGAGCACACATTATCTCTATATTTTCATTCTGACTTTGCTATAATGAATGCAGAGAAAATAAGAGAGTGGAGGTTTTTAGATGTATAATGCACCGATATTTTTACAACCCGTTTTACAGGAAAGAATCTGGGGAGGACAGAAGCTGCAACAACTCTATCAATATGAGCTTCCATCTGCACAGACAGGAGAGGCGTGGGTGATTTCTGCCCATCCAAACGGTCCCAGTATAATTCGGAATGGACCTTTAGAGGGAAAAACACTTGCAGATGCCTGGGAGAAGCATGGAGAGCTTTTTAATAAAAACCAGGATAATGTAGAAGCGTACCCACTGCTAGTAAAAGTATTAGACGCTAATGACGACCTTTCTGTTCAAGTGCATCCAGATGATAGGTTTGCTCGTGAGGAAGAAGGGGAGCCTTATGGGAAAACCGAGTGCTGGTATGTGCTAGAGGCAGAGCCAGGCGCTGAACTAGTATTAGGCCATCATGCCAAAACAAAGGCAGAACTAGAAGATATGATAGATGAGGGAAAATGGAATAACCTCCTCCAATACATACCCGTTAAAGCAGGCGATTTTGTCTATGTGCCAAGTGGGACAATCCATGCGATCGGCAAGGGTATTGTGATACTAGAAACACAGCAAAGCTCGGATATCACATACCGGGTCTACGATTACGACAGAACGGATGCCAAAGGGGACACAAGGGAGTTGCATTTAGAACGTGCAAAACAGGTTACTACCGTTCCTCATAAAACTCCTGAGTTGACGAAACAGAAAGAGCAAGACGAAGGGTTTCTTTCCACAAAGCTTGTAGAGGAGAAGTATTTTACAGTGTATCACTGGAAGCTTGACGGACAGGTACAGCGGAAATTGGACGTTGATTTCCTGCAATGCAGTGTGATAGCGGGGAAAGCGGAAATTACCATTCAAGGGGAGACCTTCCCAGTGGAAAAAGGAGAGCATTTTATCCTGCCAAATGGTGTGACAGACTATCAGATTTCTGGAAAAGCAGAATGGATTGTATCCCACACGTAATTGTCGAACTCCCGTCACAAAAAAAGCGCCTATGTTTGGTAAAATGGAGCAAAGAGATCGCTTAAGGGAGAACAGAGATGAATCTATCAGAACGTATGCAGGAAGCTGACTATTATATTTTTAATGTATATAAAGAGCTCGGTAAAGCAGAAGAGGAAATAGAGGAACGTCGTACTGTGGTCCAACAAGAACTTAAAGAAACAGGGACATATGTTCAGACTACAGAGGAGCTGACACAAGGGGCTAAGATTGCATGGCGAAACAACAATCACTGTATTGGAAGGTTGTTTTGGGACAAGCTCGAGGTTGTGGATGCAAGACATGTAACATCTGAGGATGCTGTTTTTCAAGCATTGTTTACCCATATAGAACAGGCGACGAATAACGGCAGGATTAAGCCTCGTATTACTATTTTTCCGCCTGAGTATAATGGAGAAACCCCCGTGCGGATCTGGAATCACCAATTATTTCGCTATGCAGGGTATCAAACAGAGGATGGAATAGTGGGAGATCCTGCGTCGCTTGCTTTTACGGAGAAGTGTCAGCAGTTAGGCTGGCAGGGAGAAGGTACAGCCTTTGATTTATTGCCAATTGTGGTGCAGATAGGCAATGACGCACCAACCTATAGAGAAATACCAGAGGAGCTTGTTTTAGAAGTACCAATTCGCCATCCGGATTTTTCTATCTTTCATCACTTGGAAGTAAAATGGTATGCGGTCCCAATTATATCAGATATGTTTTTAGAAATTGGTGGCATTAAGTATCCGGCTGCTCCTTTTAATGGCTGGTATATGGGAACAGAGATTGGTGCCAGAAACCTTGCAGATGAGAACCGCTATAACCTGCTCCCACATGTTGCCAAACAGTTAGGTCTCAATACAAAGCATTTAAACACATTATGGAAAGACCGCGCACTTGTAGAGTTAAATGTAGCAGTATTGGATTCTTATAAAAAACATGGTGTAGCAATTGTGGATCACCATACTGCCGCAAAGCAATTTAAAGTGTTTGAGAACAATGAAAAAAAGGCCGGACGAACTGTTACAGGAAAATGGGCCTGGCTAATCCCGCCACTTTCGCCGGCAACAACGCATATTTTTCATAAGCCGTTTGACAACACCGTCAACAAGCCAAACTATTTTTATCGAGACAAGACTATATATGAATGATGAAAAGACAGCTTCCTGGCTGTCTTTCCTTATTTCAAAGGATCTGAAGTAGAAATCGTACCATTGTTTTAAATAATATAGTATGATGAGAATATTAAAACAGTTTTTGTGTATTAATACAAAATATCTAAGGTGAATGGGTGGGGGGAAGATAATATGTTGGAATTATCAATCAACGAAGCTGAACGGTTAAGGATAGTGGCGCACGCACTATCATCTGAGATTCGATTGCAAATGATAAATTTGCTGAATTCTGGTAATATGAATATCCATCAGTTGGCCCAAGCACTTAACATACCGGTTTCTACTGCTGCCTCTCACGTAAAGGTGTTAGAACAATCCGCATTGATTCAAACAGAATTAAGACCTGCCAGCAGAGGGGCAATGAAGGTTTGTACGAGGAACTTCGATGACATACATATTCAATTAAACGAGAAAACAGGCTTTGATATCACAAATAAAAGTTATGAGCTGGAAATGCCTATTGGTCAATATACAGATTTTCATGTTGCTCCTACTTGCGGAATGGCAAGTCAGGATGCGTTTCTTATACCAGAGGATGAACCTGTTCATTTTTATAGTCCTGAACGTTCTAAAGCGCAGATCATGTGGACTCGTAAAGGATATTTCGAATATAAGTTTCCGATTGTTATCCCCCATGGAGCAGTGGTGAAATCAGTGGATATTTCTATGGAGATATGCTCTGAAGCGCCGAACTATGATCATAATTGGCCATCGGACATAACGTTATGGCTTAATGGGATAGATATAGGAACATGGACAAGTCCAGGAGATTATGGAAACCGACCTGGAAAGTTAAATCCTTCCTATTGGTCTGAAACGACAAGCACTCAATATGGCACACTCAAGACTTGGAGCGTTACCGAAACGAAGACTATGATTGACAGCTTTCACCTTTCAAACTGTGGAATAAAGGACCTTGCACTGTTAGATAGTGACTTTTTGTCGGTAAAAGTCGGGATAAAGGAAGACGCAGTTCATAAAGGTGGGATGAATCTATTTGGCAAGGAATTTGGGGATTATGCACAGGATATTAAATTAAAAATCGATTTCTTGTAAAGCGCAATTCTCAATATCGGATAAAAAACGACTCTCTTATTCAGGGAGTCGTTTTTTTGTGACAGCAACTTTGTATTTAAATATAACATTTAGAAGGGAAGCTTTGAATTCTTTCTATGACCTTATTATTTACTTTAAATATTTATTGACTTTTCAGAAATGTAAGCGTATTATTTGTTTTAAGTTACAGAAAATCAAGTTTAATACATAATTTATGTATTAATGAAAGGAGGGCATTTAATGATAAAAAAGACTTTCCTATTGTTGAGTTTTTTCGTAATGGTACTAATGATCACCGCTTGCTCCGGTCTAGATAGACTCGTAAGTGGGAATAGCGCTGACGTTCCGGAGGGCGCTACAGAAATTGTGATGTGGAATTTATTTGCCGGAGGAGATGCCGCATACATGCAGGAAATTGTAGATAAATACAATAACAGCCAAGATACGTATTTTATTAATAACGTCCAACAGGAGTATGAAGAATATTATACAAAATTACTAACGAGTCTTGGTGCAGGGAAGGGGCCCGATATCGCTGTGTCACATGCACATACCTTGCCAGAGTTGGTAAATCTGGATGTGGTGGAAAAGCTGGATAGTTTGGCAGAAGAGGTTGGGATTGACTGGAGTGAATATAACAAAAATATTTTGGAAAGTACCATGTTTGATAACCAGCATTATGCAATTCCAATTGATACACATCCACATATCTTCTACATCAACAACGAGCTTGTAGGAGAGGCGGGGCTTTTGAATGATGATGGGACTTTGAAAATGGACAAAACACCTTCTGGTTACCGAGAATTTTTTAATACATTAAAAAATGAGTTGCCTGAGGGTAAGTTCCCGTTTGCCTTTGTGACAGCTGGGGTGGATAGCTTTCGCCATTGGTGGTCGTACTATAGCCAGCTTGGCGGGGAACATATCGTGACAGAAGATCTAGAAAATCCGACTTACGCTCTAGATACAGAGAAAGCAATTGAGGCAGCAGAATACATGCTTAAATTCTGGTATGAAGATGAAGTTATTCCATTAAATCTGGCTGACTTTTATAGCGATTTTCAATCAGGCAAAGCTGCTACGATTGCGACAGGCGTCTGGTCAACTGGTACGTGGGAAAATACAGAGGGTTTGGAGATTACTGCCATGCCACTCCCAAATATCTTTGGTGAGAAAGGAGCATGGGGTGGTTCCCATACGCTTGTGATTCCTTCCTATGAAGAGACAGACCCAGTAAAACAAAAGGGCGCTTTAGAGTTTATGAACTATGCAGCTGATGAAGGTGCGATCTGGGCAAAGGCCGGTCATATCCCCGCAAAGGATACAGTAGTGGAGTCCGAAGCATTTCAGGAGATGCCCTATCGAGAGGATTACGCACAGACTGCGGACTACATTAATTTTATGGATCGGACCATTTATGCAAGAGCAATTAACGACATCATGGTTCGGAATCTAGATTTAATTTGGACGAAAGAGGTAACACCTGAAGAAGGATTCCAACTTGTTGAAACTGAGGTAAAAGATTTAATTGCCGATTAATTTCACGCTCGTTCCAATTATCATTTCGGAAAAATGAAGTGTAATGAGGGGGTTTAGCTATGAACAAAAAAGTATGGATTCAGGATATGAAAGCGATACCATTTTTGCTTCCGTTTTTACTTGCTTACTTAATCTTTACTATTTTCCCTATTTTCAAGGGACTGGAAATGAGTCTTTATGATTGGAATCTCGTCCGAAAGATGGAGTTTGTTGGATTAGAAAATTACGCGGAGATGGTGCAAGATCCAAATTTTTGGCAGACATTATGGAATACGACATTATTTGTTATGTTGACAACTCCTACCATGGTACTTCTTGCGCTTGGATTGTCCCTATTGGCTAATTTAAATACGAAGCTTAGAACATTTTTTCGTGGCTCTTTTTTCATTCCGAGCATTCTCTCGGTTGCCGTCATTTCTTTTTTGGCGATCTTTATGCTGCAACCATATACCGGTCTCGTAAATACCGTACTCCAGAGTATAGGGTTTAATGCCGAGCCATTTTGGATGGCGGACAAAGGGTTGGCTTGGGTTAGTATTGTTGTGGTGACACTTTGGTGGTCTGTTGGATTTAATATGATCTTGTTCCTTACCAGCCTGCAGGATATTCCAGATGCCCTCTATGAGGCAAGCGAAATTGATGGAGCATCAAGGTGGAAGCAATTCCGCTATATTACCTTACCGCAACTAATACCAATTGGGCGGGTAGTAATCTTATTGCAAATCCTTGCCTCGTACAAAGTATTTGCTCAAATTCTGTTGATAACCGGAGGAGGGCCAGGTGGAGCAACACGACCACTAATTCAGTATATCTACGAAATAGGTTTTACACAGAATAACCTTGGATATGCGGCCACCATGTCTTATGCACTGTTTTTCATCCTGCTTATATTATCGGTTATTCAATTAAAAAACCAGAGAATGGAGGAAAAATAAATGGCTGCAAAGACTACCTCAAATAGCAGGAGAGCGCTTGATCGAAATCGAGATCCGTTTCTTAAAGGGAAAATAACGATAGGGATCGTTGTCTCCATTTTATTTATTGCGCCAATCATATGGATGCTCTTTGTTTCGATAAAACCGGATGGATTTTCTACATCTACACCAATTGAATGGTTTCTTCCACCGTATACCATTTCAAACTATATTACGATTATTATGGATAGTTTGATACTGCGCTGGTTGTTTAATAGTTTCTTTGTAGCATTTGTTACAACCATTCTAACATTAATTATTACCTCCCTAGCGGCGTTTGCTATTTCGCAAATGAAGTTCCGATTTAAGAATTTTATCTTTATTTTCTTTTTATTGGGTCTGATGATACCAGGAGAGGCTACTATTATTCCTCTCTATGAAATAGTAAAAAATATGAACTTAATTGATTCCTATAGTGGCCTGATTCTACCAATGATTGCATCGCCGCTCGGCGTAATCATTTTAAAGAGTTTTTTTGATAATGTGCCTAAAGAAATTATTGAAAGTGCTATTATCGATGGCTGCTCTTACTTTAAGTTGTTTTATAAAATTGTCCTTCCATTGGCAAAACCAGCAATTGCAGCGATTGGTATCTTTACCTTTATTGGTTCTTGGAATAACTTCCTATGGCCTTACCTTTCCATATTATCTGAAACGTTATATACATTGCCTGTAGGATTACCAGTATTTAATTCTACCTATTCACAGGCATATGTTTTACCTATGACGGCGAATGCAATTGCCTCGATTCCAGTTATCATTGCATTTTTGCTTTTTGAAAAACAAATTGTTAAAGGGATTAGCTTTACAGGAATAAAAGGTTAAAAAGAGGAGCGTGTATACAATGAAAGAAGCAACGATGAAGGCAGGAAAAACGTATCAACGAACAGAATATCCCCGTCCCCAGTTTCAAAGGGATGCGTGGATGAATCTAAATGGAAAATGGAAGTTTGCTTTTGATGATGAAAACAAAGGAGAGCAGGGAAGATGGTTTGATCAATACACCTACCCTTCGGAAATCATAGTACCATTTACGTATGAAACAAAAGCAAGTGGGATTGGAGAGGAGGCCTTCCATCCTTATGTATGGTATAGCCGCACATTTTTGATTCCGGAAGAGGAAATAGGCAAACGGACGGTTCTACGATTTCAGGCTTCCGATTATATAACGAAGGTCTGGGTAAATGGTTCCTATATTGGTCAGCATACTGGAGGGAATGCCGCTTTTTCCTTTGATATTACAAAAGCAGTGGACAGTGCGAGCGAGAATGAACTAACTGTTAAAGTTGAAGATAGTCAAAGTTGTGTCCAACCGAGGGGGAAACAGAGGTGGATCAATGAGAATTTTGGTTGTTGGTATGTGCAAAATACAGGAATATGGCAAACCGTATGGTTAGAATTTCTAGAAGAAAATAGCTTAGACCATGTGAAGATAACACCTAAAGTCGATTCCAATTCTGTAGTATTTGATTATACATTACATGGAGAATTACCAAGGAATAGCAGGTTGGAAACCGTGATCTCCTTTAATGGGAAGCAAGTCAAACAGTTTACTACGGTTCTTGATCGAAGCACTTTTCACTTAGAAGTAGATTTGGCGGCTGATATTCATGAGTGGAAAGTCCTGCATTGGTCACCAGAGCACCCTAATCTTTATGATGTTAAGTTTCGTTTATATGTGGATGACGTGTTAAAGGATGAAGTAGATTCTTATTTTGGAATGCGTAAGATATCCATTAAAGACGGTAAAGTCTTGCTCAATAATGTGCCAATCTATCAAAAGTTACTGCTTGATCAAGGGTATTGGCCGGATACTATGCTGACCCCGCCTTCTGATGAAGCGATACTTGAAGATATCGATAAGACGCTTGCGATGGGATATAACGGAGTGCGCAAACACCAGAAGATTGAGGATGATCGATTCCTGTATTGGTGTGATAAGAAAGGTTTGCTCGTGTGGTCAGAAATGGCTGCCACCTATGAGTTTTCCGATCAAGCGGTAGAGAATTTTACAAAGGAATGGCTGGATATTGTGCAGCAACATTATAATCATCCCTCCATCATAACTTGGGTGCCATTTAATGAGTCATGGGGCGTTCCGCATATCTTCAAAGACAAACAACAACAAGCATTTACGGAGTCCATCTATTATTTAACTAAATCATTAGACGCAGAGCGGCCGGTAATCGTGAACGATGGTTGGGAACACACTGTTTCTGACATTATTGCTCTCCATGACTATGAGGAGTCAGGAAAGACATTATATGAGAGATATAAAGATATGGATGCCATTCTACAAAACAAGATTCCACACAACAATCATCGCTACGCGTTTGCTGAAGGGTATCAATACAAGGGGCAGCCCATCATGTTAACAGAATATGGTGGTATAGCTTTTAAGGACGAAAGTGGTTGGGGATACGGAAATCAAGTCTCAACTGAGGAAGAATTTTTGAAACGCTATAAGGAAACAACCGATGCTATAAAAGCTATCCCAGAGATCAGTGGTTACTGTTATACGCAAACAACCGATGTTCAACAGGAGATCAATGGCTTGCTAAAGGAAAACAGGGAACCGAAAATAGCCATGGAAAAAATCAAGCAAGTAAATGATGCAACATAATAGGTACGGGAGGACGTAGCATGACAAAGAATAAACCTAATATTGTACTGATTTTAGCTGATGATTTAGGATTTTCCGATCTTGGTTGTTTTGGCGGAGAGATTCAGACACCCAATCTCGACCAGTTGGCTACCGGAGGGCTCCGTTTTACACAATATTATAATTCGGCACGCTGCTGCCCAAGCAGGGCCTCTCTGCTAAGTGGCCTGTACCCACATCAAGCGGGTGTTGGGGAAATGGATGAAGACAGAGAAACACCAGGCTACCGTGGATATTTAAAGGATCAGTGTGTCACACTTGCTGAAGTATTAAAAGACAGTGGATACCATACGTATCTTTCAGGGAAATGGCATGTCGGAGAAAGAGGCCCGATTGAACGTGGGTTTGATGAATTTTATGGTTTGTTCGGAGGCTTCACTAGTTTTTGGAACCAACCGGATTACATCCGTTTGCCAAAAGGACGCGCCAAGCGAGAGTATTCGGATGATGAATTTTATGCAACCGATGCTATTACAGACCATGCTTTGGATTTTATTCAGGAAGCACGTCAGGATGAAAAGCCATATTTTCTTTACTTATCTTACAATGCTCCTCATTTTCCTTTACAAGCACCGAAGGAAGATATAGCGAAATATGAACAGGTATATGAAAAAGGCTGGGATCATATACGAGAAAGCCGGCTAGCTAGGATGAAAAAGCTAGGAATTGTTCCCTCGGATACTGCATTGACACCACGTTCAGAGTATTGGGATAGAGACCGCGAAATTCAAGGAGTCAATCCTGCCTGGGATGCCATAGACCCGGACAGACAGAAGGACTTGGCAAAAAGAATGGCAATCTACGCAGCAATGATTGATCGAATGGATCAGAATATAGGAAGAGTGATAGACGATCTAAAGGAAAAGGGAGAACTGGATAACACTCTTGTATTATTTTGTTCCGATAATGGAGCTTGTGCAGAGTGGGATCCATGGGGATTTGATGATTGGATTACAACCTCTAATTTCTTGCATCGTAAAGAAGATTTGGATCGGATGGGGCAGCAAGATTCCTATCACAGTTACGGATCAGGTTGGGCCAACGCATGTAGTACACCGCTTCGTCTATACAAACATTATGGACATGAAGGAGGCATCAGTACACCGCTAATCGCACACTGGCCACAAGAAGTAACTCGTAATGGTGAAATTGATCATCGACCAGGACATTTCATTGATTTTATGGCAACATTTGTAGATATTACTGGAGCATCCTACCCACAAGTGTACAACAGCCATAACATCCTCCCTATGGAAGGTGAGAGTTTGTTGCCCGCATTTTATGGTGAAGCAGCAGAGGAGCGGATCTTCTGCTTTGAGCATGAGCAACACTGTGGTATCCGTAAAGGGAAGTGGAAATTATCAAAGATTAAAGAAATGGACTGGGAGCTATACGATATCGAAAACGACCGAACCGAGCTTCATAACCTCCGAGATACTTATCCAGATTTAGTGGAAGAAATGAAAAAAATTTGGCAAGAATGGGCAAAGCGTACTGACGTATACCCTCGTTTTAACTAAGTAAGTAAGTGAAAGGGAGACCATTTTAATAAAAGGTCTTCCTTTTTTGTGTTTAACAAGCTAATAGATTAATTCAATCCTCAACAAGTAAACCTCCCATCCTCATCGAAAAATTAATTTCATAAAAACGCTTGTAAAACGCTTACAGTTATTTTATACTGAACCTAAATCGATTTAGTAAACCGGTTTAGTAGATATTAAACAATTAGGAGAATGAAAAATGAAAACGATAACGATGGCGGATGTTGCTCAGCATGCAGGTGTTTCCAAGAGTACAGTCTCTCAATATGTGAATCAACGTTATGATTACATGGGGGAGAAGACAAAGGAACGCGTGGAAAAGGCCATAGCAGAATTAGGATATAGTCCAAATATTATAGCCAGAAGCTTGAAGCAGAAATCAACGACCACGATTGGCGTTATCGTTGCCAACATTCTTCACGTTTTTTCTACACAGGTTATTCGAGCTATTGAAGACTTTTGTAATGAAGCGAATTTTCATATTATCGTCTGTAATGCAGATGACGATCCTATTAAAGAAAAAAAATATATGGACATGCTGCGTGCCAAACAGGTAGATGGCATTATTGTTTTTCCGACTGGTGGAAATCTAGCATTATATCAGCAGCTTGTGCAAGATAATTATCCCATCGTTTTTGTTGATAGAATGGTCCCAGAAGTTGAGGTTAACACCGTGTTACTGGATAACGAAAAGGCTGTCAGAATGGGGGTTGACCTGCTGGTGGAAAAAGGGTACCAACGAATTGGAATGGTTACCCCGCCACTGGAAGAGAGTGTTACCCCAAGACTGGAAAGGGTCAGTGGATTCAAGCAGGCCTTAAAAGCCAATAATCAAAACTTTGATCCGAATTTGTTGGTCAGTGAGGAGATTGAAAACATCAGAATAAAGCTTGATGAATTGTTGCAGCAACCACAAAGGCCTGACGCAATTTTAGCAGTGAATGACCGTGTGCTCTTTGAGATTCTTCATTATATAAAAGAAAAAAAGTTGAGCATACCTGATGATTTGGGCGTGATTGGTATTGACGATGTCACATTCGCTAGCTTCTATAGTCCATCACTAACTACGATAGCGCAGCCTGCATTTGAAATGGGAAAAAAAACGGCCGAGCTATTGTTGAATCGGATTCAAAATAAAACACAGGAAAAGGAAACAAAAATATATCGATTTGAACCACTATTAATGCAGCGAGACTCTTGCTAACAACTTTTGGGAGGATGGTTAGGATGAAAAATATAATCGAAACGATTGGTACTGAAATAAAAACAGTTTTAGAGAATGTAAGTCCAGAAGAAACAAAGGAATTAGCAGATAAACTGGAAAAGGCTGATCGCATATTTGTTGCAGGTACTGGTCGTTCTGGACTAGTTGGCAAAATGTTTGCAATGCGCATGATGCACAGTGAATACCCGATCTATGTTGTCGGCGAAACAATCACACCAAGTATTGCCACAAATGATCTTCTGTTGCTCATATCAGGCTCGGGATCTACAGGTTCCCTAAAGCAATATGGCGAAAAGGCAAAAGAAATAGGCGCACAGGTAGCCCTTGTGACGACAAATAAGAATTCGGCAATAGGGAAGCTAAGTGATGTGACTGTAACGATTCCTTCGGCAACGAAGAAGCGGCTTCCTCAAGAACCAGCTACCATCCAACCGCTTGGTAGTCAATTTGATCAGTCTGCCCATTTATTGCTTGATGCCATTGTCGTCTATTTGCTAGAAAACAAACCTGCTGGCCAGGATAATACGAAACTTAATCAAGTGCACGCCAATTTGGAATAGAGAGGGATGAATGTATGAACATTTTAGAGCAAATCAAACAACATAAGATAGTAGCGGTTATTCGTCACGCGGATGAACAAAATATCGTTCCAATTCTTAATGCTTTAGCTGCTGGAGGGGTTTTTGCGGTAGAAATCACTGCGGAGACACCGAATGTACAGCGCATTATCGAGGTTGCTGTAAAGGAAGGACCAAATGATATGATCATCGGTGCAGGTACCGTTCTCGATCCGGAAACAGCACGAACTGTCATTATGGCAGGGGCACAGTTTATTGTTTCTCCCACATTAAATGTAGAGACATTGAAATTAACGAATCGCTATCATATTGAAACAATACCAGGTGTGTTAACACCTACTGAAATTCAAACAGCGTATGAGCATGGGGCAAACATGGTGAAAATTTTCCCTGCAGATACTTTCGGGCCTGGTTATATAAAGAATATTCGCGGACCTCTCCCACATGTGGAAGCAATGGTAACAGGGGGAATCAACCTAGACAATATGAACGAATATCTAGCAAATGGAAGTGCTGCCGTGGGGATTGGTAGTAATTTAGTTAATGCGAAAGCGTTAACAAATGAAGGAGCTTATACGGAATTGACGGACCGGGCAAGAGCATTTGTTTTACGTAAGGAATCTTAGCTAGAAGCTGTAAAGACGTTGCTAACATTTTGCTAAAAGAAGAGCGAATGCGCGTAATTCTAAAAATTCTTCAGCAAAAAGAGTATGAATCCTACAGGAGAATGGTGCCATGAATGCAGAAGGTGGACACTATTCTCCCTAAATGAACAAGGGGTGTATGGAATGCGAAACAAGAGATCTTTTTTAATCTTAATTGTAATCGCTGCCATTTTAACATTGGCTGGCTGTGCAAATGAGGCTAGTGGTAGTGAAGACGGTAAAATAAAAATTATTGCAGCACATAACCAAACAGCACCAGAAAACCCATACCAAACAGGCATGCTTAAATTCAAAGAAGTAGCAGAAGAACTTTCCAACGGAACGATTGAGGTGGAGGTGCATGCTGGAACGATTGGTACCGAAGAGTCAGAGCTTGTAGAAAAATTAGAACTAGGTGCGGCTGACGTGGTACTCGCATCACCTGGTTTCATGACACAAACGGGAATTAGAGAAGTCGATCTATTTTCCGCTCCATATCTGTTCAAGGATTATGATCATTGGTTAAACGTGGTGGATGGAGAAGTTGGTCAGCAAATGGGTGAACTAATTAATGAAAAGTCCAATAACTCTTTCAAACTATTAGGCTATTGGTCTGCTGGGGTTAGACATTTTTATGGGAAAAAACCGATTGAATCTACGGAAGACCTAAAAGGTGTTTCGATTCGAACACAGACATCTGGCGTAATTGGGGACTTCTGGAAAGAGCTTGGCGCAATCCCATCAAGTATTTCTTGGGGAGAGCTATACCAAGGGTTACAACAGGATGTAGTAGATAGCTCGGAAAATGCCTACCCATTCTTCGTACAGCAGTCCCACCATGCTACACCAAATGGGAAATTCATTACGGAAACAGCACATGATTTTACAACAAGGTTCTTATTAATTAACGGAGAAAAATTTGATAACTACTCACAAGAGCATCAGGATATTATTATGAAGGCCGCTGAAGCATCGGTGAAGGCGGAAAGAGAAGCGACAAATCAACAGGACGTGGATTATAAAGAAAAGGCAATAGAGGAAGGCGCTACGGTGAATGAAATTGATAGACAACCATTTATTGATATCGCCACACCGATTATAGATGAATTTGCTAAAGAAATTGAGGTAGAAGATCTGTTAGAACAAATTAGAGCTGCAGAGTAAATGTGGGGAGGTTTGGAGATGAAACGTTTTGTTCAGGCACTGGAGAAAATACAAATCACATTAGGCATCGTATTTTTATGCATGTTTTTCCTTGTGATCTTACTACAAATTGCAACAAGGTATATGGGCGTATCTGTCATCTGGACGGAAGAGGTGGCCAATTATACGTTTATCTGGGCAGTATTTATGGGGGCAGCTGTCATGGTGAACCGAAGAGAGCATTTTAACTTTGACATGCTGCGAACAAAGTTAAAAGGAAAGAAACGACTTTCTATAAGCATTATTAGTGACCTCGTTTTAATTGGATTCCATGTCGTTATATTCCTGCTTGGCATCCAAATCGTCATGGAGTTTTGGAATTACACATGGGCTACCCTTCCTGAGATGAAGATGGGATATGTTTGGCTATCCATTCCGGTCATGGCTGGGACAATGTTGCTTTATTCCATCACCCATCTGATGGAACATATGAAAGCATGGAAAGCGAAGGAGGTAACGGAATAATGGGATTTCTTTTATTGGGAATGTTTATCGTACTGATGTTGATTGGCGTTCCAATCGCTTTTGTTATCGGGATTGTCGCCTTAATTGGTATTTTCGGTATTCCGTATACACCTGAAGCAACGGTCGCGATGAAGATGGTAAATGGACTCGACTCCTTCGTCTTGCTCGCAGTACCTTTATTTATTTTGGCAGCGAACTTAATGAATTCTGGAAAGATCTCGGAAAAATTAATTCAGCTTGCACTTGCAATGGTAGGAAGAGTTCGTGGTGGTCTTGCTCACGCAAATATTTTGGTCTCCATGATGTTCGCTGGAGTATCCGGTGCATCCCAGGCTGATACGGCAGGTGTAGGGAAAATCCTCATACCAAGTATGTTGAAAAATGGCTATGACAAGGAGACTGCGGTTGGCGTTACTGCTGCATCTTCTACAGTCGGAGTGGTCATTCCACCTAGCATTCCGATGATCATATTCGCTGGGCTAACAAATGCTTCGATTGGCGGGCTTTTTCTCGGAGGAATCATACCAGGGATTTTAATCGGTCTATCTATGATGGTATTCATCTACATTATTGCGGTAAAACGTAATTACCCGAAAGCAGAGAAAACGGAACTTAAGGCATTTGGTAAGCTAGCTTTGGAAGCGCTCCCGGCACTCTTTACACCAATCATTATCATTGGTGGCATTATTTCCGGGTTTTTCACAGCAACAGAGGCAGCAGCTGTAGCTTCCCTTTACACGCTTTTCATCTGCATGTTCTATTATAAAACATTAAAGCTAAAGCATTTACCAAAAATTCTGATGGATACATTGGCATTAAGCTCGCTTTCCTTATTTGCACTAGCTGCAGCAAGCGCTCTTGGTGAGTTAATGAGCTACTATCAGCTCGGAACAATGGCACAGGAGTTTTTCACAGATAATATCGGTGCGAAATGGCTATTTATCGTTGTCATTATTGCATTCTTCCTATTTGTAGGTACGTTTATGGATGCAATTCCTGCCATGATCCTGTTTGTTCCAGTTATTCTACCGACAGCAGTGGAGTTTGGAATCGATCCAATTCACTTAGGATTAATTGTGGTTATCACGCTTGCTATCGGGCTCATCACACCGCCATATGGATTATGTTTGTTACTGGCAGCGAAAATTGGAAACATGTCGACTGAACGCTCTTTCGTCGCGGTTTTACCGTATATTGCTATTGTTCTTGTCGTGCTGGTGTTTATCGCGTTCTTCCCAGACATTGCATTCTTTATTCCAAAACTCATTAATCCATCATTATTTTAAAAATACTTTCGATACTGGTTTAGAGAGATTGGGACAAGCACGATCTGGTTGATATGCCATATAACAGGGTACATTAGTTTGATAGATAGTAAAACAGCGATAAACAAAAGGAGCAGATGATATTGGATTCAAATAAAAAAATAGTAGCGGAAAAAGCGGTGGATGAGATTAAGGATGGCATGACAGTGGGACTTGGTTCTGGCTCGACAGTATATTGGATGCTTCAGGCATTGGGAGAGCGGGTAAAGGACGGACTTGAAATAGTAGGTATTCCCACCTCACAGAAAACAGAAAAGCTAGCGAAAGAACTAGGCATTCCTTTAGCAGATTTTTCTTCAGTAGATGGTATTGATCTCGCGATAGATGGGGCAGACGAGGTAGATCCACATCTGAATTTGCTTAAGGGAGGCGGTGGCTCACTAGTTCGGGAGAAAATCGTCGACATTTTAGCAAAGCGACTGATCATTATCGTTGATGAGACAAAGGTTGTGGATTATTTAGGGACGTTCTCCTTGCCAGTTGAAGTCGTACCATTTGGTTGGGAGACGACAAGTAAACGGATAGCGGAATACGGCTGCCTCCCGCGTCGAAGAGAACAAAACGGAGAAGCATTCATTTCAGACAATGGGAATTATATATTAGATTGCGATTTTGAAAGCATTGAAAAGCCTGCCGAACTACATGAAAATCTGAAGAAATTGGTCGGCGTGGTGGAGACAGGACTCTTTATTAACATGGCGGACGTCGTCATGGTCGGCCATGCCGGGATGGTGGACGTGCTAACAAAAGCGTAATGTAAGATGAGGGGGAGAAATAATGAAAAAAGATGTAATAACAATCGGGGAAGCAATGATTGCATTCAATCCATCTTCCACTGGACCGATGAAATTTGTGAACGGCTTTGAAAAAAATATAGGTGGGGCAGAGCTCAACGTAGCAATAGGCTGCTCCCGACTTGGACTCCAAACAGGATTTATCAGCAAGCTCGGAAATGATGAGTTTGGAAAATATATCTACAATTTTGCCAGAGGAGAAGGCATCGACGTATCGCAGATCGGGTTTGTTGATGGCTACCCAACCTCTCTAAACTTTAAAGAAGTAATGGAGGATGGCAATGTACGGACATTTTATTATCGTGATAAATCACCTGTACTAGAAATGGAACCAGAAGATTTAGATGAAAGCTATTTTGAATCAGCACGGGTTCTCCATTTAACAGGAATTTTTCCGGCAATAAATCCAAAGAATATGGCGATTTTTGAGCGGGCAATCGAGTTAGCAAAGAAGCACGATGTACTTGTTTCATTTGATCCAAATATTCGTTTACGGATGTGGTCAAAAGAAGAAGCTCGGGAAACACTTTCAACCATTCTGCCGCATGTCGATATTCTTCTGGCAGGAGATGAAGAAATGGAAATCATCATGGGAGAGAATGACCCAGAAGCGATTATTGAAAAGGTGAAAACACTTGGTATCTCCTACATTGCGGTAAAACAGGGAGATAAAGGTGCAGTTGTTTATCACAATGGCGAACTCATTCACGCACCGGTAGTTAAGGCTTCAAAAGTAGTGGACACCGTTGGAGCGGGCGATGGTTTTGATGCAGGGATGCTTTATGGAATCTTGCAAGATTGGCCTTTAGAGAAAATTGCTACCTTTGCGGCAACGATTGGTTCGATGGTCGTTAGTGTGAAAGGGGATAATGAAGGGCTGCCTTATTATGAAGATGTTCAAGCGAGAATGGGAGAAATTGAACGGATTGAACGCTAGAAAGGATGGGGACGATGAAGCTACAGCTTGCTCTGGATCGTTTAAGCCGAGAGGAATGTTTTCGAATACTGGAAGAAACAAAAGCGTCAGTTGATATTATTGAGGTAGGCACAGGGGTTATTAAAGAATATGGGATGGAGATTGTACGTCAGGTACGGGCAAGGTATCCTGATAAAACAATCGTAGCAGACATGAAAACATGCGATGCGGGCAAACACGAGGCAAAACAGGCGTTTGACGCAGGGGCAGACATTACGACGGTAATGGCATTTTCTGGCGACCTTACGATTACCGATACATTGCGCGTAGCAAAAGAGCATGGAAGTCGGATTATGATTGACCTTCTAGAGGTCGATAAAGCAGAAAGAGTTGAAGAATTGGTTGGTTTAGGCGTCGATTTAGTAAGCTTACATGTCGGCAAGGATAAGCAACAGGAGGGAAGTTTTGATACAGGTCTGTTTGCCCTAGTGAAAGACCATGATATCGAAGTGACAGTAGCAGGTGGAATTAATGCGGATACATTACCTGATATTATAGAAGGAAAACCAAATACTGTCATTGTTGGAAGTGCGATTACCAAGGCAAAAAGCCCGCGTGAAGCAGCAGTCCAACTGAAAGAGCTGTTATCACAAGGATAGGGTAAGGAGCGGTTGGAATGAGAATCGGAACAGTTGGCACAAGCTGGATTACAGAATCCTTTATTGAAGCAATAAAAGAGGTCGATGGAGCAGAGCTATGTGCTGTTCATTCAAGGGCAGAAGTAAAAGCTGAAAACTTTGCCCAAAAACATGGTGCAGCATATTACTATACGGATTTACAGGAAATGGCTAAGAGTGACCATTTGGATTGTGTATATCTTGCATCTCCTAACTCGCTTCATTTTAAGCAGGCTGTGTTATTTCTGGAACAGGGCAAGCATGTGATTTGTGAAAAGCCGATGTTTGCCAGTTTAAAAGAATTTGAGGAAGCTCATCGTGTTGCAGAGGCAAATGGGGTGCGTTTATTCGAGGCAATGCGCAATCTTTATACACCAAACTTTCAAAAGGTAAAAGCAGAGTTGGATGATGTGGGGCAGCTGCGAAATGTGCTCTTTCATCGGATGAAATATTCCTCTCGCTATGATGAGCTACTAGCAGGAAAGGAACCAGCCATTTTTTCAGCAAAATTTGCGGGTGGTGCATTGGTTGACCTAGGTGTCTATCCTATTGCAGTGGCTGTTGCGTTGTTTGGAAAACCGCTTGATGTGCAGTATACTCCAGTCATGCTTTCTAGTGGTGTGGATGGTAGCGGGACCTTAGTGCTAACATATCCTGGGTTTGTGTGCACCATCCTCTGCTCGAAAATTTCTAACTCTCATTTGCAATCGGAAATTCAGGGTGAGGCAGGAACCATTAGCATTGATGATATTGGCGCCTTTTCTAATATCCAGTACAAGCCACGTTCGAAAGGGGGATCTACCTGGAACGGAGCTACTCAGCGGGAAAATGTGATGGCCTATGAACTTGAAGCTTTTTTGGATTGTATGCAGGAAGGTGATTCACCAGCCTATGAAGAAATGAAGGCGATTAGTCGAGAAGTACTTGCCATTACTGAAACAGCACGAAAACAAAGCGGGATTTATTTTGAAGGATGAGCGTGGGAGATAACTAAATCGTTAGTGCAAAAAATAACTTTTTGACCACCGCTTCTGCAGAACATTCCGCTTTCCACGGGCACGGCCTCAGCCTCCTCGTGGAAAGGGTGCCACTCCGGGGTCTTCAGCTCGTGCTCTTCCCGTAGGACAAGAAGAACTTCGGTAGCTTTACTTCGCACGAAGAAAATTGGTTTGGATTTTTGAGGAGTCTCCATGTTCTGCCTACGCTAAAAATCTAAGCAAACAATTTGCAATATAGTTCGGGCGGGGATATTATTACCCCGCTTTTTTTTAATCTATGAAACTCGCGTGGAGATCCGCTAAACTTGCGTGATAAGCAGTTAGAGTCGCGTGAGGGGTAGCTGAACTCGCGTGGGGAGTCGCTGAACTCGCGTGAGAAGCAGCCAAACTCGCGTGACTAACCTCCTAAATCCCACGCCTCCTGCCCAAGTATTCCTTCCAAATTCTCCCCTAATCTATTGCGAATAATCAAAAACGGAAGTTGACTAGTTACCTAGAGTTGATTATCATGAAAGCAATTGAATAGGAAAAAGATGGGTTGGGCTATACCGAGGTATAGCTCATTAAAAGGGAAGTCCGGTGCAATTCCGGTGCGGTCCCGCCACTGTAAATGGGAGTTTTCTATTGCATACCACTGTCACTTGATGGGAAGGTCATAGAAAATGAAGATCATGAGCCAGGAGACCTGCCTGTTTTTTTACACCATTCAAACCTACGCGGATAGGGAGGTGTGTCAGCGGATTTTACAGCTAGAGTTTTGTATACATAATTGTTTAATGCGCTACGTCACGCATGCATCTCTTCGGGAAGAGGTGTATTTTTTTGTACTCTGAGAAAGTATAAAATTTCAACAAGGAAGTAAAGTCGACGTAGTTGAAATTTTGAGGTGCTTTCGTTAAAGGACGAGAGAATACGAGTTTTTTCTAATGAGTTCATAGGGGCGATAGCGACGTTTATCTATAAAATAAGGAGGTTGGCATATGAAGAATAGAATAATAAAATACGCTGCATTTTTACTTAGTTTATTACTCATCGTCGGTAATGTAACATTTATACAACCATTGGCAGTTCATGCTGCAACTATGGATAATGGTGTTACGATAAAGGCAATTGATGAAAACGGTGAAGAAGTGTTTGGATTGACGGCCATAGAAATAGACGAAGGCGACACTGCCTTTGATGTATTACTGGAAGCCGGCGAGAAAAAAGATAAGGAAATACAATATGATGAGTATGATTTCGGAAACTATGTAACTGGCATCGGTAAGGTGCTGGAAACCGATACCCACTCTTGGTCCTTCAATGTGAACGGGAAGGCTGCAGATGTTGGGGCATCCTCTTTCGAAGTAGAGAATGGAGATAATGTTTTATTTGCATTAAGGGATTTGGATGACTTTTCCCCTGAAGTGTCGATAAGTGTGACAGCGACCGACATTAATGATAACGCTATCATTAATAGAGAAGTAGCCGTTGCGACAGGGTCCAGTGCATATGATGCATTGTATCAGGCGGCAGCACAAGAGGGTCTGAGCCTTGATGTTTCCGTAGATGATTCGTTACTAACCTTTATTAACAACGTTGGAGAAACAGATCTTGGGCCGAATGATTATTGGAATGTAGCGGTGGATAATGAGGCACTTTCTACAAGTATTGCTGACCATCCAGTTCAGGAAGGCCAAGAGGTTCAATTGCAGGTTACTACATATGAACCTCCTGAAGAAGTAGATGAAGAGGAAGAAACACCATCAGAGGAAGAAGAAGCTCCAGCTGAAGAAACCGAAGATGAATCCAAAACACCTGCAGATAAGGAAACACCAGCAATCAACGAGAAGCAGGTTCAAGTAAACGTTGATGATATTCTATCATACATGGATGCAGCATCTATTCAGCTAACCAGTGGTAGCGAATGGTGGGTTTGGGGTGTTGCCCATACGAACCGGGAAATCCCTGATAGCTATGTAGAAAGCATTGAAGCATTAGTGAAAGATAACGAGGGAGAATTTCGTAATCTATTTGAACTTGAAAAAATAATTATCGCGCTTAGTGCTGCTGGAAAAGATGCCACTGATATAAATGGCATAAATCTAATCGACAAGCTGGCAACTCACTCTTGGATGGAGGAGGGGGATCCGGCAATCAATGCCGCAATCTATGGATTGCTCGCGATAGATAGTGCGGAATTTGCTGTGTCAGAAGATTTCCGTACCATGCTGATCACAAGTATTTTAGATAAAGAGCTAGAAGATGGAGGCTGGTCTTTCTTTGGAAGTAATCCAAGTCCAGACATTACCGGAATGGCCCTAGCCGCTCTTGCTCCTTATAAAGAGGATCCAAAAGTGAAAACAGCAATTGATCGCGCAGTAACGTATCTAGCAGAAAGTCAGGATGCTGAAGGTGGCTATGATATTGAGTTTAATGGCGGCGATTCTAGTGAGTCTGTTTCACAGGCAATCATTGGATTAGCAGCAGTTGGAGCAGATCCAACATCCCCGTCGTTTACAAAAGAAGGTGGCAACCTCCTGCAGCATTTGCTTAAGTTTAAACAGGAGGATGGCGGATATAGCCACCTACTTGTTGGTGGGTCTACTGATATGTCAACACAGCAGGCATTATTAGCATTTGTCGCCTACCAAAAGCTAGTAAACGGAACTGGTTCGGTTTATCAATTCTCCGCACCAGTTGAAGAAGAACCTCCTAATGAACCTGAACAGCCAGAGGATCCGGAAGATACAGAAAAACCGGAAGCGGATCCTAATCAACCAGGAACAGATGACGAACCAAAGGATGAAGATCCGAAACCTGAAAAGGGAGACAATACTTCAGATAATGGGAAAAACAATGAAACAAATGAGCATGTAAAACAGCTTGAAAACGCGGGTGATAAACAAACAAATGCATCTGGTGAAAAACTGCCGAATACATCAACGAATACATTTAACTTCCTAGCAAGTGGTTTAGTGCTTCTGCTTATTGGAGGAGCCATTTTCTTGATGTGGAGAAAGCGTCAAGCAAACGAAAGTATGTAAGACAAAAGATCGGGTAATCGATGAATGGTTACCCGATTGTATGTTTAGCCAAGGAGGGAAAAACGCATGAGAAGATATACGAGTCTGTTGTTCATGATTGGTCTTATCGTTTTCATTGCTTTTGGCTGTGCAAAGGATGAAGTAACCCCTGCTAATGGTGAGCAACCTGTAGCAGCTGCTGAAATACCAGAAAAGGAAATCATGCTTCAGGAAAAACAACCAGTAGGAACAGACAAAGCGAAGCAGGAAACCGAGCAAAAAGAGGAAAAGACATCGAAACAAACGAACGCTAATTCCTCCGAAGAAAATTCGAATCAGGAAGAGAAACATGATAGCGGTTCAAGTAGCACAGATACCAACGCAAACTCCAGTTCAACGTCCAACAAGGCAGAAGCACCTGCTGCTCAGAAAGAAGAGCCTCTTACAGAGAAACAGCAGGATAGCAATACAAAAGAAGAAACGAAAAAAACGAAGCAGAATGAGACACCAACAAAATCCGAAGAGAAACCAGATAAAAGCAAGGGAAAAGTGGAAAAGCAGGATCCCCCCAAGAAGCCAGAAGAACCATCCTCCTATGTCACGTTCTCCGTTGACGCACGGGATATAAAAGGTCAAATTGTTCCGCAAACAAGGGTGGAACGGAAGGAAGGGGATACCATACTTGATATTACACGAAGGGTCTTAAAGCAGAGGGGGATCCAATTTAGCGTAACGGGTTCTAACTCCACTGCATATGTTCAAGGTATTGATAACTTGTATGAATTCGATGAAGGGCAAAATAGTGGGTGGATGGTCCGTCTTGATGGCGCGCTGATTAAACAGAGTGCCGGGGCAACCCCTGTACAGGATGGCCAAGTAATTTACTGGTTTTATACCACAAATTATCTGGAAGAAAGTGGGGTGGAAGGATGAGCACAAGGGGTGTTCGGTCCTTTCATCCAGCTGTGATGCTTGCCTATTATGTTGTTGTCATAATTGGTTTCATGCTCTCTCAACATCCTGTGTTTTTGGCAGTAGGCGTAGGATTTCTACTTGTCTTTCATTTTCTTATAGATAAAGGAAAGCAATTGAAAACCTGGTCAACTATGATTTTTACATTGGCAATATTTATTCTTGTATTAACCCCGGTATTTAACCGGAGAGGAAATCATATTTTATTTTATTTATTTGGCAATCAAGTCATGCTTGAGGCGATCATACAAGGGATTATGCTGGCGTTAACCATAGTAGGTATCTTGCTAGCGTTTATAAGTCTGAATCAAATCATTAGCCAAGACCGGTTCTTATACTTATTTGCTCGCATTTCCCCGCAATGGGCGCTGTTAAGTATGCTTGCTGTCCGTTTTGTACCATTGTTAAAAAAACGCTTAAAGGAAATAGAAGAGATACAGAAGGTAAGGGGATTCTCTGTTACAAAAGGGAGCATAAAAGAGCGAGGAAAAAACGGCATGTTATTTTTACAGGCCTTGTTAACAGGCTCACTTGAGCAATCCATCCAATCGGCTGATTCCATGTCAGCAAGAGGATATGGCCAACAAAAACGCACCCAATACCAAGCCTTTACCATGAAGAACAAGGATTGGTACGCATTGGCATTTATCCTGGTAACAGGATCTTGCATGGTTTATGGATGGTGGCTTGAAGATAGTGTCCTGTCTCTATTGCCTGTTCTTGAGACATCCCAACTTGAACAGAGAGAATGGCTCTTTATCGCCAACTGGTCCCTGTTACTCGCTTTTCCGCTGTGGTTAGAAGGGAAGGAAGTAGCAAAATGGAAATTTTATCTGCAAAAAACATAAGTTTTACCTATCCACTGGAAGAAAATCCAGCATTAAAAGAAGTGGATTTTCATGTACATAAAGGAGAGTTTGTGGTCCTTTGCGGTGCATCTGGAAGTGGCAAATCGACTCTGCTTCACCTTGTGAAACAAGAAATAGCGCCACATGGAAAGCTGGAGGGAAGCATTTTTTATAATGGAACTCAGCTTGAGAAGCACGACACGCCACCAGATGACATTGGCATTGTTTTTCAAGACCCGGAAAATCAAATCGTAATGGATAATGTTATGGAAGAGCTGTTATTTGGTATGGAAAATAAAGGATATCAGACGGAAGATATGCGCAAAAAAGTTGCCGAGATGACGCACTACTTTGGACTAACTCACCTGCTTGATAAAAAAACAAGTGAGCTTTCAGGAGGGGAAAAGCAAAAAGTGAATTTGGTGTCCGTCCTTTTATTGGAACCAGACCTCTTATTGCTTGATGAACCTACAGCACAGTTAGACCCAATTGCAGCCAAAGAGTTTATCCAAACGTTAACGCAGTTAAACCGTGAATTTGGCATCACTATTTTAATGGTGGAGCATCGCCTAGAAGAACTATTTGCTGCAGCCGACAGGGTCCTTGTTTTAGAAGGAGGGGTAAAGAAGGTAGATGCTCCGCCCCGTGAAGCTGTCGCAATGTTGCATGCACATCCTATTTTAAATTATTTTTTACCAAGTGCTTCTAGATTGTTTCTACACTTTCAACCAGAGGTAGATCTAGAAAGTATCCCTGTTAATGTAAAGGAAGGTAGAGATTGGCTTTTGGCAAACAACATAACAGCTGATTCGGATATGGAAGTAGAGCAAGAGGCCACTCCTTTATTTACTCTAAAGGAAATCGATTTTCAATATAACAAAGACACAGCACCTGTTCTACATAATCTGTCCCTTTCTGTGAACAAAGGAGAATTGCTCGCTATTCTCGGGGCAAATGGTACGGGAAAATCAACGTTACTTAAAGTCATGGCCGGCATTCTACGACCTCAACATGGAAAAGTGCTTTATGACGGAAAAAAACAGAAAAAGCACGAGAAAATGGCTATTCGTTATTTACCGCAAAATCCCGCCCTTTATTTCCTTGAGGATACGCTAATGGCGGAATACAGACAGATTGTAAAGAAACACCCAGTTGAGAATGGAGAAGCGATGATACATACACTGCTAGATACATTTGGCCTTAAAGGCTTTGCGGAAAGACATCCTGCTGATTTAAGTGGTGGTGAATTACAAAAAGCAGCTTTACTTGGCACCCTGCTCGAGGATCCAAAGATCTTGTTAATTGATGAGCCGACAAAAGGCCTTGATCCTTACTCGAAAAGAGTGCTTGGAACATTACTAGGGGATCTTAGGAAGCAGGGGCTGACCATTGTGATGGTGACCCATGATGTTGAATTCGCAGCAAATTATGCAACGCGTTCTAGCATGCTTTTTCAGGGGGATGTTTCGGTTGTAGAGGGTACCAGAGCCTTCTTTAAGGGAAATACCTATTACACAACGGTAATGAATCGAATGACCAGAAAATCCGCAGCACCGCTAGCTGTAACATTAGAGGAGGCAAAAGAGAATTGGCGCGTTCAAAGAAAACCTTAATTATCCTAAGTGTCGCTGTATTGCTTTTGCTCTGTTGTTTTCCCTTAATCATTTCAGAACATTATATGATCGTTAGTCTGCTTATCATGGGCATTTCCTTTGTACCCTTTATGTACCGTTTTTCTAAACAGAAATTGACGAGCAGAGAGCTTGTCATGCTTGCGATCCTTGGAGCGATTGCAGCGGTGAGTCGGGTGCCATTTGCTTCATTACCCAGTGTTCAGCCAACCACATTCGTCATCATTGCTGTAGCGATTGTCTTGGGCCCGCAAAGTGGGTTTGTTATTGGTGTGTTGGCAGCAATTGTTTCCAACCTTTTCTTAGGCCAGGGCCCGTGGACGCCTTGGCAAATGTATGCTTGGGGCATGATTGGATTGACCGCAGGACTGTTGCGCAACACGCTGTTTATGAAACATTTGCTAGGTAGATGTGTGTACGGATTTGGGGTCGGTTTTCTATTTGGCTGGTTTATGAATCTTTGGTTCGTCGTAAGCATGATCAACCAAATAAGCTGGACAGAGATTCTTTTATATTACAGTGCGAGTTTTTATTTTGATTTGGCCCATGCCCTTTCAAATGTATTTTTCTTGCTTCTATTCAGCAATGCCTGGATTAAAATCATAAAACGTTTTAAGACCAAATACGGTTTATTCGAATAAAGTGCAGCTCCATTAAATGGTGATTTTACTACCAGGTAAGATGGATAACCATGTATGTTTTTTAACTGTCCGGCAATAACTAAGGGTAACCGAATCTTTAAAAAGGGCTGATGATATGTGGAAGCGTGGCATGATGCTGGCTGGGATTTTCTTCATCCTCCTAAGTGGAGAAATTTCCTATGCAAAAGTTGATGGTGGAACAGTAATCCCAGAAGAGGAAAAGGAACACAATTGGCAAGTGCAGGATACATATACAGAAAAGGTAGACGGGGGCGAGCATGAATTCACCTATTGGAAGAATTTTATGCGTCATACGCGCACCTGTCAGATCATCCACCATATCAAAGTGGTCGTATATTATTGCGATGTCCATGATGAAACAAAGACAGAAAGCACGTTAATTAAAACAGAACATAGTGGAAGGCATAAATAAGCTTACAAGCAAGGGAGGCAGCATACGACTGCTTCCTTTTTTGTTTTATGGGAAAAATTTAGCCTCAAGAAGCTTGTGTATAACCAATTGTTAATTTTCAAACAAATACAAATTATGGTATGATAAGGGTAAAAATAACAGCAAATTTAAGGGGGATTTTTATGTGGGAGACGCTGCTACCTTGGTTTACGGTCTTGTATTTTCTTTTTTTCCTGATAACAATTGTGATGGCAATATGGAGTATTAGAAGAAAACGACTGGAAGACTTAGCCTATCCTGCATTGGCCATGACATTTATCACCCCTATTGCAACGTTGTTTTATCTCATTGGGAGACCTGAAGGGTCAAATGAGTTGGAGTACTTCTTGCAAAACGTAGTGAAAGGTGACGTCATGGCAATTTTTGTACTTGCACTTTATGGTTACTTGATCTTTTGGTGGGTGGTAATGACAATGAAGTGGAAATCCTCGAAAGCAGTAAATATCAACAAGGAGGCCAACTAATGGAGGTTGCAGCAAATCAAACAGATTGTATATGTGTTGTGTTTGTTTTTCAAAAAACAGAACAGACCGAAGAAGTGCATCTTAATTCTGCTCAATTAACAGCTTTACTAAACGCAAAACAGGTCTGGATTGAAAGATTTAGTTCCAACCTAAAAATAGAAAGTACTGTCTGGTCCTATGGTAATAATAAAGTTTCTTTCCAAATCTATTTGAAGTAGTAGAGGTTGTTCAAAAAATTCGGTTAAAATGACGCATCGAATTTCTTCGTTGGCTTGCTTTTCCGTTCCTCACGTATTAATTACATACGTTCCGGTACTCAAAGCTACACCGCCTCGAACTTCTCGGTCCTTTTTATCCTCTTTTTTGAACACGCACTATAAGTAAAAAAGATTCACTGAGGGGGATTATCCATGCTTTACAATCAAGCGTTGCGGACGATTACGACAGAGAGGCTTGTGCTAAGGTTGTTTGAACAGACTGATGCAGAAGTGGTAGCAAAGCTATGTAATAACATAAACATTTACCAAAATACATTATATCTTCCATATCCGTATTCTATAGAAGACGCGTTAGCTTGGATGGAACCCCATCTTGACCGTATTGTGGCGGATAAATCCTATGAGTTTGCTGTTACAGATAAGGAAAGTGGGAAGTTATATGGCGCGATTGCACTCTCAAACCATTACGTACACAAAAATGGGGAAGTGGCCTACTGGATTGGGGAGCCTTTCTGGGGAAAGGGGTACGCAACAGAGGCTGCGCAAGCTATCATCCAATTTGCCTTTGAGGAAAAACACTATCATAAAGTATTTGCACGTTACTTCGGGACAAATCCGGCGTCTGGAAGAGTGTTGCAAAAAGTAGGGATGAAACAGGAAGGAATACTGAAAGACCATGTAAGAAAAGAAGACCGTTATGAAGATCTTGTTTATTCTGGGATTATTCATGAAGGAGAGAAAGCCTAAAAAGAATTAATAATGGAGGGCTGTGTATGTTAACGATAATATTTATTTTAATGAATGAATTTCATAATTATTAATCCTTCTGTCTCAACGCTTTTGAGAGACAAAAAAAGAAGTACCTCCCCAAATCTTGTATAATGGTAGTTGACTATAAAACCATAAAAAGACTGAAGGAGCACTTCTTATGACTATTATACGACAAACAAGCTTATTTGGCATCCAAGAATTATACAAGATGGAACCTACCCAACGGTATGATTCAATTATATCCGAGATAGACGTGGATCGAATCTTCCATGAAGTGAATAAAAAATCACGACGTGGCGCTCCTGTGGAGCTTAATTATGCAGCGATGATTATCAGCTCTTTCATTCGCATAGTTGAACGTATTCCAACGATTAAAGATTTGGTGAAACGCCTGAATGATGATTTTGTTTTTAAATTGAACTGTGGTTTTCTTGTCTCGGACGAGACACCTTCCGAAGCTGCCTATTCTCGCCTGCTGACGAAACTTAGTGACTCTAGCGTTCTAGAAGAAGAACAGAAAAAAGTAGTCCTACAAGCCATTGTGGAAGGCTTTATTAGTGACAACACCGTCGCCATTGATGCCACTCACTTCGAAGCACGTGATCAAGCACCACCCAAAGAAGATAAGCCCAAAACAGAACCTAAAAAACGTGGACGCAAACCCAAGGAAGAACGGGAACAATGGTTACTTGAACAGGCTGAAATAGAAGCAAACTTGCCTCTTTATGAAAAGAAAATAGAAGCGCAATTAGACGTACCTTTAACCGACTTACGGGCTGAAGTCCCCCAAGCCCCAAAATGGGGCATAAAAAAGAACAGTGAAGGAAAAAATGTTTTCTGGTACGGCTACAAGGGCCATTTAGCTGTTGGGACATCTAGTCAATATATTTTACAGTCACTCTTTTCGTCAGGAAGTTTGAATGACGGAAAAGCTGCCATTCCCTTATTAAAAGGGGTGAAGGAACTAGCTCTTTCTTCTTTGCGCTACCAAACAATGGATGCGGGTTACGACTATGAACCTATTTATGAACAAGTACATCGAATGGGGAATCAGTCTATCATTGCCTATAATAAGAAAAATGAAAGGGAACCAATTGGCTTTGATAAATACTTTGCCCCAACTTGTTTTCGTGAGCATTCTTACCGTTACGATAGCTTTGATGCCAACTATGAAACGCTGAAATTCACGAGGCCAAAGGAGTGCAGTAGCTGTCCTTTAGCTAACGAAGGCATCTGTCAAAAGGTATATAAAGTAAAGATAACGCAAGACCTCAGAAGATACACAGCGCCAGCTCGTGGATCTAAAGCCTGGAGAACAATCTTTAAACGTCGTACAGCTGTTGAGCGCGTAAACGCATATCTTAAGGAGTTTTTTCAACTTAATAATGTTCGTTATCGTACCGGAAAGCGCGCCAAGGTTCATTTTGATATGATCACGCTTATTTACAATGCTTCAAAATTAGCTGCAGACCGTATGAATGCACGATTAAACCAACATAAAACTGCATGATTCCTGTTTTTAAGAATACAAGATCAGAATTCGGCTCGTCTTTGTATTTTTAAAAAGAGCAATTATGAAATTGACTCTATCACATTAAAATTCACCTGGGGAATAGAAGGGAAAAGTAAACAAGGACAAGAAATCTTAAAGAAATCTTCTCATGCGATAGTACCGATTTTTCCAATTGGCTGGTTACTGTTGGAGATTGCGCACTCTATTTTCGATATTTCTTATTCATTTTACCGTGACTCTTTATGGATCTTGGTCGGACTTTATTTTATTGTCCAGGGAGCTGTGATCTATTTTTACAAAATTAAAGGGCTTCAGCCGAAAGAGGTTGAGGAGTAGAATGCTATGAATAATCGAATGAAACCACAAGTTATCGCTATTGCAGGAGTTTCAGGTGGCGGCAAAACAACGATCGCTAAATACTTACATAGAAAATTAAAAAATTCTAGAATACACTTTTTCGATGATTATGATTTTGACGGTGTGGACGATATAATTGATTGGGTAAATAAAGGAGCAGATTATGAAAGTTGGGATTTATCTCCTTTAATTAAAGACGTAGACAAGTTAAGACATGAACCTCTAAATTACATTGTACTCGATTACCCTTTTGCTTATAAAAATGCAAAAATGAGTGCAATAGCGAATATGCAGCAGAGATTATTGATTCAGATTTCCAAATTGAAGATTTTGAGCAGGTAAGCAAATATAAAAATTTCTACACTAATTTACCAAGTCTTGTTGAATTTATAGAAAAATAGAAACCAAAAAACGCAGGATGTTGGAATCTCTGCGTTTTCTTATTCGTTTTGGAGTATAATTGTCGTATTTTCAACATTGGTTTCATGGTTCTATTTCGTCAGGATCTGCATTTACTTAGAAAAATATAGCTAGCACGCGCTTCACATGCCAGTTCCTGCTCCCCATTTTTACTCTTCTTCAGCTTCGAAAATTTCCTCTACCGCCTTCATTTCATCATCCTGCAAAAGCATATACAATGTATCACCAGTTTTTAAGGTTAAGCTCCCGCTTGGTGGAACCGTATTCCCCTCTCGAAGAATCAACGTGATATTGACTGTTTCAGGCAAATGTAAGTCCTTTATTTTCTTGTCTGTAGCATTACTGTGTTCCGTTATTTGGTATTCAGCCACTTCAAGCTCTGTTTTCCCAACAGACAAGAGATCCATTGTGTAGATCGGATTCGTATTGGGAGTTGACACAAGTCCTAGCTTTGACGCAACTTTAGGAATGGTAGTCCCTTGAATAAGTGTGGATGTCAGCACAACAAAGAAAACAATATTAAAGTACAAGGAACTGTTTTCCAGATCTGCAAGTAAAGGAAAAAGCGCAAGTACGATTGGTACTGCTCCGCGCAGGCCAGACCAGGATAAGAAAAGTTTCTCTTTGAATTTAAACTTCATTCCTGTAACAGAGAGGAAGGCGGCTACGGGCCGGGCAATGAACATTAAAATCAAGGACAGAAATAGCCCTTTTACCATAATACTAAAGCTGAATACATCACTTGGTGCAACGAACAACCCTAGTATGACGAACAATCCAATTTGGGCAATCCAGCTAAAGCCCTCATTAAATCGCAAAATCGGACTTCGTTGTTTTAGTTGCGAATTTCCAATGACAAGAGCGGTTACGTAAACGGCAAGTAAACCACTCGCATTCAAAAGGGAACCGATACTGTATGCTAAATATGCAAAGGATATGGCGAGTAATGGGTATAGTCCACTCGAGGATAGTTTGATCCGGTAAAGAGATTTGCTGGCAATTTTCCCAATTAACAGACCAATGAGCAAGCCTCCGCCCATCTGCAAAATAAATTGCCCAATAAACTCCAGAAGCCCCGTTCCTTCTTGGTTCACAACTGAAATTAAAGCTGTAGTAAGGAAAACTGCCATGGGGTCATTGGCGCCAGATTCCCCTTCCAAAGTAGCTTCCAATCGATTGGAAATATTTTTACCTGCAAGCATGGCGAATACGGCTGCAGCATCGGTAGAGCCAACAAGTGCACCCATTAGAAATGCTTCGGCCCAGTTTAAATCAAATAGAAAATAAGCTGCCACCCCAACCAGGGCACTTGTTAGTAGCACACCAACTGTGGCAAGGGATATAGCAGGTGCAGCCACAGGTCGAATCGTTTTCCACTGTGTCTGCATCCCACCATCAAACAAGATAATGACGAGGGCCATCATCCCGACAAGCTGTGCAATTTCTGGGTTACTAAAATTTATAATTCCGAGTATGTCACTGCCGGCAATCATCCCAAATAAAATAAAAAACAGAAGAGATGGAGCATTTACTTTAACGGAAAATTGTACCGCCAGAATACTGCAAATTAATAAAAGTGAAACGATAAGTATAAATAAATTTGAATTGTAGATTTCCTGTATCATAGCTCTCTCCATGTTCTATGTTGTTTTAATAACTTATTTATACCCTTTTTCATCTGAATTGACACTTCGCTAAAGGTTTGCGATTTTCTGACTAGTTCTTATACAATGAAGGTAGAATACTACAATCTTCGAGGAGGATATGCATGATCACAAGCTTGCAGGATACCGTAACATTGAACAATGGTGTAAAGATGCCGGGATTTGGCCTTGGTGTATACAAAGTAGAGGACGGGAAAACCGTGGTCGATGCTGTGAAGGCGGCATTGCAGCATGGATATCGTAGTATTGATACAGCGTCCTATTATGAAAATGAAGAAGGCGTTGGTCAGGCAATAAGAGAATCTGGTGTACCGAGAGAGGAAATTTTTGTTACATCAAAAGTTTGGAATGATGAACAAGGCTATCATGAAACGAAGCAAGCCTTTGAGAGAAGCCTGCAGAAACTTGGTTTAGATTACCTGGATTTATACCTAATTCATTGGCCAGTTAGAGATCTCTACACTGATACCTGGAGAGCGATGGAGGAATTGTGTAACGAGGGGAAAGTGCGCGCGATTGGTGTGAGTAATTTTCATCAACAACATCTCGAACACTTACTAGAAAATGCAACAATAAAACCTGTTGTAAACCAAGTCGAATACCATCCGCACCTTACACAGACAGCCCTTCAGTCGTATTGTAAAAAAGAAGCGATTCAACTGGAATCATGGGCACCGTTAAAACGAGGACGTTTGCTTGAAGATCCAACTCTTGCGAAGATTGGGCATAAGTATGGGAAGACTCCAGCACAGGTTATTTTACGCTGGGACATTCAACACGACATTATTACCATTCCTAAATCAACGAATCCAGAACGAATTGTAGCTAATGCAGACGTGTTTGACTTTTCGTTGACTGATGAGGAAATGCGTCTCATTGATGCGATGGATTGCAATGATCGAACAGGGAAAAACCCGGACGACATCTAATTTTTAAGCTTAAAAGAGCAGCGTACATCTGGTGAATCCTAAAGATGTGCCCCTGCTCTTTTTATGCCTTTTTCTTTCCACTTTCCAAAAGGTAACTTAGTGCCCCAAGAGCTACCCCTAACACAGCACCGCCAACAACTTCAATAGGCATATGACCCAACATCTCTTTCAGTTCTTTTTCCTGTTTTTTGTAATTGATATCTGGATGTTTGTCAGCGAAATGCTCTACTTGCTCGTATAAATCATTTACGGCAATTGCTGTTTGCCCAGCTTGCCAGCGGATACCCATTGCGTCATACATGACGATTAGTCCAAAGATACTGCAGATCCCAAAATCCATCGAAGAAACCCCATTCTTCATGCCCACATATGTAGTAAGAGAAGTAACAGCAGATGAATGGGAACTAGGCATGTCACCGGATCCAAACGTTTTTTTCCAATCCCATTGTCCTGTCTCCACATAGTGAAGAGGGACTTTTAAAAATTGAGCAGTTCCAATACCTAATAAAGCAGTCGTCAATCCACGATTTAACATAAACTCACCTCCATCTTAAGTTGGACAGTAGAAGAATATTTATTCATGAATTCTAAGTCGAATCATGTCTGAAATGTTTAAAAGCCATTCGATTTTCTTCGATGTCCATAATTTGTTTTCCCGAAATTTATTAGAAAATAACCTGCTGACAAAATCCTATCTCTAATGCGTTTTATTTCTATCACCAAAAAATTCTCTATCACGAAAAACAAAAAATACATTGAACTATTAGAAAATTAGGCATATAATGTTTCGAAAGAAAGGTAGGGATACTAGATGGATAAAGATTTGCGAATTAAAAGTCAAGTTTTCAGTGAAGGACCGATGAAAGCACCAAATAGAGCAATGCTTCGTGCGGTTGGTGTGACCGAAGAGGATTTCAAGAAGCCGATGATTGGGATTGCGAGTACATGGAGCGAGGTCACGCCTTGTAATATACATATTGATGATTTAGCGCTGAGCAGTAAAAAAGGTGCTCGGGATGCTGGCGGGGTTCCGCTCATTTTCAACACCATCACGGTTTCGGATGGGATTTCCATGGGAACGCAGGGGATGCGGTATTCCCTACCGAGCCGGGATGTCATTGCCGACTCAATTGAAACAGTTGTAGGAGCAGAGAACTTGGATGGTTTCGTGGCGATTGGAGCATGTGATAAAAATATCCCTGGCTGTATGATCGCAATTGCCAATGCTGAGGTACCAGCCGTTTTTGTATATGGAGGTACGATTGCACCAGGTCGACATAATGACAAGGATATTGACATTGTCTCCGTGTTTGAAGGCGTCGGGAAGCATAATAATAACGCGATTGATGACAAAGAATTAACTTCTATCGAGTGTAATGCATGCCCAGGTGCGGGTGCGTGTGGCGGGATGTATACTGCCAACACGATGGCTTCGGCAGTAGAAGCAATGGGGATGAGTCTTCCGGGAAGTTCCTCCAACCCAGCAGAGTCCGCTGAAAAGCATGCAGATTGCGCAGATGCTGGACAAGCAGTCTATCATTTGCTTGAAAAAGGAATCTATCCAAAAGATATTATGACAAAAGAAGCATTTGAGAATGCAATCACTGTCGTTATGGCGTTAGGTGGCTCCACGAATGCAATTCTCCATTTGCTTTCCATTGCGCATGCGATTAAAGTAGATTTGACTATTGATGATTTTAATAGAATTCAAGAAAAGACCCCACATCTTGCTGATTTAAGACCGAGTGGGAAATATGTCATGCAGGACCTGCACAGAGTTGGCGGAGTACAAGCTGTCATGAAGTTGTTGCATGAAAATGGCTACTTGCATGGGGACTGTCTAACTGTTACCGGAAAAACAATTGCCGAAAATTTAGAGGACGCACCATCGTTGTCTGAAGGCCAAGAGGTTATTATGCCGTTTAGTAACCCGAAAAGGGCAGATGGTCCGCTCATCGTACTCAAAGGGAATCTGTCCCCAAGCGGAGCTGTAGCGAAGGTTTCTGGTGTGAAGGTTAACCGACATACAGGGCCAGCACGTGTTTTTGATACAGAAAAAGAAGCGACAGCAGCAGTAATGGATAACCAAATTAACGAAGGGGATGTATTGGTAATCCGCTATGTTGGACCAAAAGGTGGGCCAGGCATGCCTGAAATGCTTTCGATTTCTGCTATCCTGGTCGGAAAAGGGCTTGGAGAAAAAGTAGCACTGCTTACAGACGGTAGATTTTCCGGCGGAACTCATGGACTTGTCGTAGGACATATTTCACCTGAAGCCCAGGCTGGTGGCCCGATCGCATTCCTCAAGGAAGGCGACATTGTCACGATCGATTCTAATAAAAAAGAAATTAGCATGGAAGTAAGTGCTGAAGAACTTGAAGAACGCAAGAACAATTGGACAGCACCCCCATTGTACAAGCGAGGAATTCTTGGGAAGTATGCCCATAATGTTTCCTGCTCTTCCAAAGGTGCCGTTACCGATTTTTTAGATAAAGAATAATCTAGCATCTCCTCCCGCACACTTGGGAGGAGATTTTTTGGTAGAGGAGCGCCGCAACATCGCCCGAGAGCGTGTCAATATCAGCCGAGAGCGTCGCAACATCAGCCGAGAGCGTGTCAACATCGGCCAAGAGCGCCGCAACATCGCCCGAGAGCGTGTCAATATCAGCCGAGAGCGCCACAACATCGACCGCGCTCACACCAATCTTTCACCGCATACAGGCCCCTTCGATAAAATAAGTTCACCTAACCGATATATCACTATATAAAAATAAATAACCCCAAATAACGGCAATAAATCGAAAAATCAACAACTGCGATATATTAATTAAACAAAATTTAAATTTTAACCGCAAACACAATAATCTAACTAATATATCGCAATGTAATGTAATTGTAACATTTCAGAGGTTTCCCTACCTGGCAAGCATGAAAGCGCATTCAAATTAACTGAGTTATCTAAAGAAATAAAAAACTTCAAAAAAGCTGTTGACTGTTGATTTAAAACGGTATATGATTATCCGCAATATCAAATATTCAAACTTTATTGAACAAAGCAATAAATTGACTATCAACTTTTAAACAACACAAAACTATAGGTTAACTCGATGACGGGAGCAAAGGAACAAACGCAATGTATTCACAGAGAGCTGGGGTTGCTGGAAGCCCAGAAGTACATTTTGTTCTGACATCTTCCCTGAGTGCCACGTTGAACGGCGAATGCCAAGTAGGCGTGGTCAGGTACAGAGTATGTGCCTGTTATCAAGGAGACTGAAGATCAGTCTCATAAGGTAGTATTCGTGAGGATGCTATAAAACCTGGGTGGTACCGTGAAAAGATGGCTCTTTTCTCCCCAATAATTCTGCTGATTTGCGCAGTTTTAGGGGAGAGAAGGGCCTTTTTGATAGTAAAGCAAATGGGGGAGGCATGTAGTAGTGAAACTTGATGTAAAACAGGAACCGAAAAGTGAAACTGAATTTATGACAGGTGCAGATTTGTTCATTCAGACTTTGGTTGATGAACAAGTGGACACCATATTCGGATATCCTGGCGGGGCTGTTCTGCCAATCTATGATGCGGTGTACAGAAGTAAGGCAGCTTTTAAACACGTTCTTTCCCGGCATGAGCAGGGATCCATTCATGCAGCGGAAGGATACGCGAGAGTAACAGGGAGACCAGGTGTTGTGATCGCAACTTCCGGACCTGGCGCAACAAATCTTATTACAGGAATTACGGATGCCATGATGGATTCTTTACCACTCGTTATTTTTACCGGACAGGTGGCCAGTGGTGTTATTGGAACGGATGCATTTCAGGAGGCAGATGTACTGGGAATTACGACACCCATAACGAAATATAACTACCAAGTGAAAACGATCGAGGAATTACCACGAGTTGTCAAAGAAGCGTTTCATATCGCTTCTACTGGCCGTCCAGGTCCTGTAGTAGTAGATATCCCAAAAAATATATCAGCTGAAGTAACCGGTGGGTCTTACCCGAACACTTTTTCACTGCCAGGTTACCAGCCGAATGTGAATCCGAATCCTTTACAAATTACGAAGCTAGCGGAGGCTTTAAGCCATGCTAAAAAGCCGCTCATCCTAGCGGGAGCAGGGGTACTCTTTTCAAAAGCTTCAGCAGAATTAAAGGAATTTGCTGAAAAATACGAGCTACCTGTTGCCAATACATTACTCGGTTTGGGAAGCTTTCCAGGCTCCCACCCCCAAATGCTCGGAATGGCCGGGATGCATGGAACCTATGCAGCAAACATGGCTTTGTATGAATGTGATGTATTGCTAAACATTGGAGCACGATTTGATGACCGACTGACTGGGAATTTACAGCATTTCGCTCCACATGCCAAGGTTGCCCATATTGACATTGACCCAGCTGAAATCGGCAAAAATATTCCAACTGCTATCCCAGTTGTAGCGGATGCCAAGGCTGCACTACAAGCATTATTAACAAAGGACATTAAAACAGACCATGAAGACTGGCAAAAAGGATTGCAGCACAACAAACTGACATTTCCACTCTGGTATGACCGTTCAGATGAGTTGCTTTCTCCGCAGTGGCTCATTAATCAAATCCACCAGATTTCGGAAGGGGATGCAATCATTACAACAGATGTGGGACAGCATCAAATGTGGACGGCACAATATTATTCCTTCGATAAGCCGAATAAATGGGTCACATCAGGTGGACTTGGGACGATGGGATTTGGTTTTCCAGCAGCAATTGGCGCACAGCTCGGTGCCCCTGAAGAGTTGGTTGTAGCAGTGGTAGGAGATGGTGGCTTTCAAATGACCTTACAGGAGCTTTCCGTCTTGAAGGAACAGCAGCTGCCAGTAAAAGTCATCATTGTAAACAACCAGGCATTAGGGATGGTAAGACAGTGGCAGGAAAGCTTTTACGAGGAACGTTACTCAGAATCACTTTTCATCGAGAATCCTGACTTTGTAAAACTTGCGGAAAGCTACGGGATCAAAGGTGTACGAATAGAAAAGGAGACAGACGCACCCGAGATGCTAGAAGAGGTTTTCTCCTATAACGGGCCAGTAGTGGTTGATTGTCGGGTTGTCCAAAAGGAATGTGTCTATCCGATGATTGCACCAGGAAAAGGGCTCCATGAAATGATTGGGGTGAAGAGATGAAGCGCATCATTACAGCCACTGTGCAAGACCGGAGCGGGGTGCTAAACCGCATTACCGGCATGCTGCATAAACGGCAATTCAATATTGACAGTATCTCAGTTGGGAAATCAGAAACAGAGGGCATTTCGAAAATGACGTTTGTCGTTGAGGTAAGTGATCACCAAAACCTCGAACAACTGACAAAACAGCTGAACAAACAAATTGATGTGATCAAAGTATCAGACATTACCGACAAGGCGATTGTTGCCAGAGAGCTTGCCCTCATCAAAGTAGGAAGCAATGGGCATCAGCGGGCTGAAATTCAAGGGATTATCTCCCCGTTTCGAGCCTCGGTAATTGATGTAAGCAAGGAAAGTATGACCATACAGGTGACGGGTAAACCAGACAAAGTGGAAGCACTTATTGAGCTGCTCCATCCATACGGCATTAAAGAGTTGACCAAAACAGGCGTCACCGCATTCTTAAGAGGACATCAACCTAAAACTGTTACAGATTTACATGCCACACCACTATAAAGTGATACGTCATTTGGTGGATTGCCAGGTAAGACGGGATAAAAACTTGAGGAGGAATATAAAATGACAAAAGTACGCTATGAAAATGATATTCAAACAGAGGTATTGAAAGACAAGAAAATCGCGGTAGTTGGCTATGGCTCACAGGGGCATGCCCATGCGTTAAACCTAAGAGAAAGCGGCTATGATGTCGTGGTTGGGCTAAGACCAGGGAAATCACAACAAAAAGCAGAGGAAGATGGCTTTGATGTCCATTCTGTAGCAGAAGCTGTTAGCCAGGCAGATGTGGTAATGGTTCTATTGCCTGACGAACATCAGACAGCTGTTTACACAGAAAGCATTAAATCTAACCTGCAGCCAGGAAATGCCATTGCTTTTGCCCATGGTTTTAACATTCATTTTAGTCAAATTGTCCCTCCAGAAGATGTGGATGTTTTCTTAGTAGCACCAAAAGGACCAGGACATCTCGTACGTAGAACCTATGAGGGTGGCGCTGGTGTCCCTGCATTGTTCGGTGTATATCAGGACGTAACAGGAAATGCTGCAGAGCTGGCACTAGCGTACGCCCAAGGCATTGGTGCAGCAAGAGCGGGTGTGCTGGAAACAACATTCCAAGAAGAAACCGAAACAGATCTGTTTGGTGAGCAGGCAGTATTATGCGGCGGCCTTACAAGCTTAATCAAAGCAGGATTTGAGACTTTAACAGAAGCAGGCTATCAGCCAGAAGTTGCTTACTTTGAATGTCTGCACGAAATGAAGCTTATCGTGGACTTGATTTATGAAGGTGGACTGGAAAACATGCGCTATTCTATCTCTGACACAGCACAATGGGGTGATTTTGCTTCAGGGCCAAGAATTGTCGATGAGGATACAAAAGCTCGGATGAAAGAAGTTCTTACAGACATCCAAACTGGTGAATTTGCCAAAGGGTGGATTTTGGAAAACCAAGCAAACAGACCAAAATTCAATGCAATTAATAAAAAAGAAAACAATCACCAAATCGAAAAAGTTGGAAAGGAGTTACGTGAATTAATGCCTTTTGTTAAGCAACCACTTCAAGCAAAACAATCTAAGCAAAAGGATGTGAAAGAGCATGTCACGAATTAAAATTTTCGATACAACCCTTCGAGACGGCGAACAGTCACCTGGAGTCAACCTGAACCAACTAGAAAAATTGGAAATCGCCAAACAGCTAGAGCGGTTTGGAGTCGATCGGATGGAGGCAGGGTTTCCTGCTTCCTCCAAAGGAGATTTTCAAGCTGTTAAAGCCATTGCTGACACGATAAAAAACACATCGGTTACAGCTTTAGCTCGTACCGTCAAGTCAGATGTCGATACAGCATGGGAAGCATTGAAGGGGGCAGAACATCCAAGCATCCATCTATTCTTGGCTACTTCTCCGATTCATATGACGTATAAATTGAAAAAGACTCCTGAACAGGTGATGAATACGGCAGTCGAAATGGTCACCTATGCGAAAACGAAATTCCATGATGTTCAATGGTCAGCAGAGGATGCATCCAGATCAGATTTAGATTTTTTGGCGCAAATCATTGAACGTGTCATCAACGCAGGGGCAACCGTGATCAATTTGCCAGATACAGTTGGATATACGACGCCAGCTGAATATGGGCGGATGTTCCAATATATTAAAGAAACTGTGCCAAACATTGACCAAGCGCACCTCTCTTGTCATTGCCATAACGATCTCGGGATGGCAGTTGCCAATTCACTAGCCGCTGTGGAAAATGGTGCAACGCAAATCGAAGGAACGATCAATGGAATTGGGGAGCGGGCAGGCAATGCCTCCTTAGAAGAAATTGCCGTCGCGTTAAAAGTTCGCTCTGATTTTTATCCTTATACGACAGGATTACAACTGGAAGAGACAAAACGAACAAGCGACCTTGTAGCAAAATTAACGGGTATGTATGTGCAGGCAAATAAAGCAGTAGTGGGACGCAACGCCTTTGCTCATGAATCTGGCATCCACCAGGACGGTGTTTTGAAGCACGCTTCAACCTATGAAATTATGACACCTGAAATTGTCGGTGTAAAAGCAAATAACCTTGTGCTTGGCAAACACTCAGGACGACATGCGTTTAAGGATAAAGTCAAAGAGCTCGGCATGGAGCTTAGTGAAGAAAAGCTTAAAAGTGCTTTTGATGCATTCAAGCAATTAACCGATCACAAAAAGGAAGTAACGGATGATGATCTGTTTACGATCCTCATGGAGGTTCAAACAGATACGACTTCTGTTAACAAGTACCAGCTCGAAATGTTCCAGGTTCAATATGGTACAGCGAATATTCCAACTGCCGCTGTCGTACTTCAAACACCTGATGGCAGGACAGTTCAAACAGCTTGCACCGGACAGGGAAGTGTCGAAGCTGTATACCGGACATTGGATGAGTTAATTTCTGAGAATCTTAAACTTATAGATTATCAACTTAGTTCTGTAGGTGGAGGAAAGGATGCCTTGGCCGAATCGCATGTCCAGCTTGAGGTGAATGGGCAAGCGGTAAACGGAAGAGGAACAGCACAGGATGTCATCGAAGCATCTGCAAACGCCTTTTTGAACGCGGTCAATCGTTATATCGTCAGACAGCATTCACAAGAAAGCAATGTGGTCGCATCGGAAACGTAAAATAGAATGGAGGAGAAGCGTATGAATAAACAAATTATCCTGCTACCAGGTGATGGTATTGGAAAAGAAATTATGGAGTCAGCGAAGTATGTGCTAAATACAGTGGCAAGCGAATTTGGTCATCGTTTTACCTTCCATTCCCATGCAATTGGCGGGGATGCTATCGACCAGTATGGAACCCCGTTACCGGATGATACGATCAATGCGTGCGAACAAGCAGATGCTATTTTACTAGGAGCTGTTGGTGGGAAGAAATGGGAAGCACTCCCCGGTAATATCCGCCCAGAGCAAGGATTACTCGGCATTCGAAAAAAGCTGGGCCTTTTTGCTAACTTAAGGCCTATTCAAGGGTTCGCACCACTTCTTCATGCTTCTCCACTAAAAGAAGAAGTGGTGAATGGAAGTGATATTCTAATTATCCGTGAATTGACGGGTGGCCTTTACTTTGGAAAACCGAGTGAACGAATCAAAAACGGGAAGGCAGTCGTTGACACACTTTATTATGAACGCAGTGAAATGGAACGAATTGTTGAAAAAGCATTTGAGAGTGCAAGACTTAGACGTAAACACCTTACCTCTGTTGATAAAGCAAATGTATTAGAGTCTAGTAGACTTTGGAGAGAAGTAGTTAATGAGAAAAGTAAGGAATATCCTGACGTAACTGTTGAGCATATGCTTGTGGATGCAGGTGCTATGAAGCTGATCACAGCACCAACCCAATTTGATGTCATCGTAACGGAGAATCTATTTGGCGATATTTTAAGTGATGAAGCATCCGTGTTAACCGGATCGCTCGGCATGCTACCCTCAGCAAGTATTCGCTCAGATGGGGTCGGGTTGTATGAACCAGTTCATGGATCAGCACCAGACATTGCTGGAAAAGGAATCGCCAATCCACTTGGCATGATCCTTTCCGCTGCATTAATGCTAAGACATTCCTTGCAAATGGAGGAAGAGGCAAATGAAATAGAGGAAGCAGTCAGGGCATGTCTTGAACAGGGCTATCATACAGCAGATTTGTCAGTAAAAAATGGCAAGCAGGTTGGAACCAAAGAAATGACAGAGGCAGTAGTTGAAAACATCACGACAAAAAGTGTTTCCGATAGTATTTGCAGTACCTATGCCTAATTCGAGGAGGTGGCATGATGGATAAACCAAAAACAATTATAGAAAAAATTTGGCAAAAACATATTGTGCATCAGGAAGAGGGAAGACCAGACCTGTTATATATTGATCTCCACCTTGTACACGAGGTTACATCCCCACAAGCTTTTGAGGGCTTACGTTTAAATGGACGCAAGGTGCGCAGACCAGATTTAACGTATGCGACGATGGATCATAATGTTCCAACTAAAAACAGAGACAGCATGAAAGATGAGATTGCTAAAAAACAAATGCAGACATTAAAAGAGAACTGTGATGCGTTTGGGATTCCACTCGCTGATATGCAGCATCCTGACCAGGGAATCGTGCACGTAATCGGGCCACAACTAGGCCTTACGCAACCAGGTAAAACCATTGTTTGCGGGGATAGCCATACCTCTACACATGGTGCATTTGGTGCTTTGGCCTTTGGAATCGGCACAAGCGAAGTAGAGCATGTTTTGGCAACGCAGAGTATTTGGCAAGAAAAACCAAAGACCTTAAATGTCCATGTCGAAGGCGATCTAGGTCCTGGTGTAACAGCTAAGGATTTGATCCTGGCGATCATCGCGAAGTTTGGTGTTCGTTTCGGCACAGGCCATGTGATGGAATATACCGGTGAGGCGGTCCGTAATTTGTCCATGGAAGGTCGTATGACGGTTTGCAATATGTCGATTGAAGCAGGAGCGAGAGCAGGACTAATTAGCCCTGATGAAACAACAGTAAACTTTCTAAGAGGGAAAGAGTATGTGCCAGACGGCGAAGCTTTTGATCAGCTGGCAGATTCCTGGTTGGCATTAGCTACAGATGAGGGCGCAGAATATGATCACCGCGTGGTCATCCATGCAGATGAGATAGAGCCTCAAGTTTCCTGGGGAACCAACCCAGGCATGTGTGTTCCAGTAAGTGGTAAGACGCCTGACTTGGGCGCCGTTGAATACAAAGAAGATGTAGCACGCGCTCTAGAATATATGGGACTCGAAGAAAATCAGCCGATTACCTCCATTAACATTGACCATGTTTTCATTGGTTCTTGTACGAATTCTAGGTTAAGTGATTTACAAAAAGCGGCTGCGATTGTTGCTGGGAAGAAGGTAAGTGAAAACGTGCGGGCCATCGTCGTACCAGGTTCCTTCAGCATAAAATTACAAGCCGAAAAAGAAGGACTGGACACGATCTTTAAAGAAGCTGGATTCGAATGGCGAGAAGCAGGATGTAGCATGTGCCTGGCAATGAATCATGATGTTGTGCCACCAGGCGGAAGATGTGCCTCCACCTCTAACCGAAATTTTGAAGGTAGACAAGGAAATGGTGCCCGTACTCATTTAGTAAGTCCAGAAATGGCGGCAGCAGCTGCGATTGAAGGCCATTTTGTTGACGTCAGAAACTATACAAGTGTACCGAGCTAGGAGGTGGGTCGAAATGCAGGCATTACAGGAGCATGAAGGATTGGTCTATCCATTAAACCGAACGAATGTAGACACAGACCAAATTATACCGAAGCAATTTTTAAAGCGAATTGAACGCACTGGTTTTGGGAAGTTTTTATTTTACCATTGGCGCTATGATGATGATGGGCTGAAACGTCAGGATTTTTCTCTGAATGATCCAGCTTACGATGGTGCTTCTATCCTTGTGGCTGGTGAAAATTTCGGCTGCGGCTCATCAAGAGAGCATGCCCCATGGGCATTGTTGGATTATGGCTTTCAGGTTGTGATTGCCCCAAGCTTTGCCGATATTTTTTATAACAATGCATTAAAAAATGGCATTTTACCGATTCAGATGGAGAAGGATCAAGTTGATGCCTGGATCGCACAAGCACAACAATCCGAATTAGTATTAAAGGTTGTATTGGAAGAGCAAAGCATCACGGATCGGACAGGAAAGAAAATATCCTTCGAGATTCCGTCATATCATAAAAAGAAGCTATTAAATGGCTGGGATGATATTGCGTTAACCCTGCACCACGAGGAGAAGATTGTAGCATTCGAAAACCAATAGCTGATTCCAGGTCTAAAAATTTCAAGGAGTGTGAAACCATTGGGGATTGCTTAACAGGTGAAAAGGTTCATACCGCATTAGGAATTTTACGTCCTATTGTTCACCGAACACCGATTATCACGTCAGAAACTACAAATCGCATCGTAGGTAAAAACGTTTATTTTAAGATGGAAAACCAGCAAAAAACAGGGGCATTTAAATTTAGAGGGGCAACCTTTAAGTTAATGCAGTTATCGAAGCAGGAACGAAACAAGGGTGTAATCACCGCGTCTGCAGGAAATCATGCCCAAGGAGTTGCTTACGCAGCAGCGAAGCTCGGCATCAAGGCAACCATTTTTATGGCAGAAAAAACACCTTCAGCTAAGGTTCAGGCAACGAAAAACTACGGAGCAGAAATTGTATTGACAGGGGAATCATTTCAGGAAGCCTATGATGCCTCACTGAAAAGGCAAATGCAAACAGGAGCCGTCTATATTCATCCCTTCGATGATTATGATGTTATGGCAGGTCAGGGAACGATCGCCATGGAAATGCTAAAACAAGAAGACCGGCTTGATACCATCTTGGTCCCAATTGGCGGGGGCGGGTTAATCAGTGGCATAGCTGTCGCTGCAAAATATGTTAACCGAAATATTAAAATTATCGGCGTCCAGGCAGAAGGCGCGTCGGCGATGTATGATAGCTTTTATAAAGGGAAAGACGTTAGGCTGCAATCCGTCAACACCATTGCAGAAGGCATTGCAGTTAAACAACCCGGCAAGCGCACCTTACCTATTATTAGAGAATACGTAGATGATATCCTCACCGTGACCGATGAGGAAATTGCCTCCGCCATTGTTTATATGCTGGAGCGAAACAAAACCTTAATGGAAGGCGCAGGTGCGGCCGCCATCGCAGCATTATTTGCACACCATCAACACATCAAGTCTAGACACCTAGGAGTTGTCGTCAGTGGTGGCAATATGGACATCAGCACCATGGCGAAAATACAACATATGGCAGAGAGACTGCATCATCCTGCATAAAAAGAGACGTCCTCCAATGTGAGGGCGTTTCTTTTTGGATGTTATAAATTGAGGTAATGTGAAGTCGAGTGAGAGTGGGAGCAAGTCGCACGAGAGCAGCACCAAACCAAAGTGACGCAACAACCTCCCGAGGTGACGCACCGACCTCCCAAAGTGACGCACCGATATCCCGAGGAGACGCGACGCAAGTCCAAAGAGACGCACCGACCTCCCAAAGAGACGCACCGACCTCCCAAAGCGACGCAGAACCACCCCAAAGAGACGCACCGACCTCCCAAAGAGACGCACCACCCTCCCAAAGTGACGCACCAACACAAAAGCCTCAATAACTAAGTTGCCAGGTTACTCGTTTATAATTTCTGTCCATAATACTTGTCCAATGAAAAACCGCGACCAAGTATTTCCGAAGCATTAATGAAAATAACGAATGTAGTTGGCTCTTCTTTTTGTAAAATACGTTTCAGTTGCACAGCTTCTTGCTGTTCTGTCACGCAAAGAATCATCGTCTTATCCTGATTGGAATAGCCACCAACAGAGCGCACCTTGGTAATCCCCCTGTCGATTCCATCCCGAATTAGCTGCTGTATTTTCTCTTCTTCTTCTGTGATAATCATAATTAATTTTGTAGCAGAGGTACGTAATTGAACAATATCAATTGTTTTACTTGTAATATAAATCGCCATCAAGGCAAATAATGTCAATTCAAGGCTGAACACAATAATGGAAGAAATGACAACAAAGCCATCGACAATCAACTGTGAATAACCACTTGAGATCCCTGTGAATTTTTTTACGATTTGGGCGATGGCGGCCGTTCCACCAGTAGAGCCATTCCCTTTATAAACGATGCCAAGACCTGTACCTAGGACAATTCCTCCATAAATTGCACCTAATAGTGGATTTGTAACGGTATACGGAATATCAGCGGAAAGCCAAATGATAAACGGTACCCAAAACGTACCAATCAACGTTTTCCAGCTAAAGCTTTTTCCAAGCGCAATCCAGCCGATAATGAAAATTGGAATATTGATAAGCATTTGTGTATAAGCAGGACTCAATTCATACATTTCAAATAAGATGGTACTAATCCCGGAAATTCCACCTGCAGCTAGCTTTGAAGGTAATAAAAAGACATTATAACTTAACGCAACGAGTGTAGCGCCAATAATAATTTTCAGCGCATCGTTCACTGCACGGTTTTTATTTAATATGTTCATAAGAGATCTCCTTCATATAAAGTGAACCTTCAATCAGTGGGGCGGGCATTCTTCCCCCACTGATTGTTAGTTGAACGAATCGGGGTGTTAGCGTCCGTTTTATCCCACTAAGCACCACGGTTTTGCCTTATGTTTTGAAGTGGGAGTCTTACGGACGGTTGCACCGGGATAAAAACTGATGACTGATCTATTCTATCATTATGGATATGAAGAGTAAATCACACCTGCTATGAAGTGAAAAAGAAAAAGACTACCATAAAGGTAATCTTAAAAAATCTATATTTATCGTGCAACAGCTTCTGCACGTTGCATTTTTCTTACTACTGCTTCTGTGAAATCCTTCGTTGTACGTGGCAGCATGGTCCGTAGCATCGTGTTCACCATCGGTCCAATTAGTCCCTTGGCCGTGATGTGCAGATAACCGGTCATTTTAACTGTCGAATTTGTTAATTCCTCTGCGTGGAAATAGCCATCGCCGGAAAAATTTTCATTTAACCCTTTGAGAGTAAAGGAGATACGTGCAGGTTCCACCCATTCCTGAATATCAATTTTGAGGCACACCGTTTTATGTACCAGGCCTGCATCCCCGCGAAATGTCCACGTAGACTGCCTCTCATTAAGAATTTCATGTTCCACATAACCCGGAACCAAGGTTGCCCAATTCGCAATATTACTAATAAACGACCACGTATTACGAATGGGAAGATCCACTTCCAGCTGATGAACTCCACTTGGCATTGCTGTCCCTCCCTGATGTTAATAACACACTTTACTATCCTATGTAGGAGGGGAAATTTTAGAAGTTGTTTCTATAAAATACTTGGAGCAAGTGAATCGAGAGTACCTCAAAGTGAACCCAAAGTACCTCAAAGTGAACCCAAAGTACCTCAAAGTGAAACCATCACGCCCCAAACTGGAACCATCACGCCCCAAAGTGAAACCACCGCACCTCAAAGTGAAACCAAAGCACCCCAAAGTGAAACCACAATACCCAAACTGGAACCACAACACCCAAACTGGAACCACAACACCAATCAAACATCTTCACAAATCAATTTCCTTAGCTTGAGAACACGTTAAAAAAGGTCTATGCTATTAATGGATAGATTGCTAACAAGAGGAGTTTGCCTAATGAAAATAAAAGCTTACGGGCTACGTATTGCCACAATAGTTTATGCTATTTTACATTTTTTAACTTACTTTTACCCATCAGACATCCTGCTAACTGTCCTAGCTATTAGTGGCTTTGCTATTTTATTGTTTGCCTTTCTGCATTTTGGCCTGAAGGGTTTCAAGCTACCACTCATGCTATTTCTTATCGGATTAGTTGTACTCTTATATGCAAACAATTTTACCCTTTCCGACATCTACGCTGGTTTTTTACAAATGCGAGACATTATTGGACTGCTTATTATCGTTCCAATGATCAGCTGGGTTTTGCATGGAGAGGCCTATATGGAGGCAATTCTTTCACGAGCACATCATGCGATTAACACGAGCAGGAAATTTTATTTTTCTGCCATGGTATTTACCCAGGTGATTTCTTACTTCTTACTTTTTGGAGCCATTCCAATGGTGTATCAGTTTATTAATGATATTTTAAAGGACGAAAAAGGGGAGGGCTGGGAAAATTTCAAAGGGACCGCTGTGCTCCGATCTTTTGCCCTTTCTACCATGTGGGTTGTCAGCATACCGAGTTTTATATTTGCGGTTGAGACGATGAAGGCCTCGCTATGGCTTGCCATTATCCAAGGGATGGTAATCGCAGCGCTTGGTATAGGAATATCAGTTGTTTTTTCCATCAGGCATGAAAAAAAATATGGCCTTGATATCACATCTGTTTTACAGGGGAAAATCGCTGGAATCTTGCAAAGCGCTTCCTCTAAAAATGTAAGTCGGAAACTTGTTATGGAATTTTTGTTTTTATTCGTGACGTTATTCGGCACCATTTTTGCATTGCATGGGTTCTTTGGGCTTGAGTTAATGATGACCATCCCCATTGTCATTTTCTTTTGGAGTTTGTTGTACTACGCAATAAAACGGCGCCCCGGTAAATTTGTGGAAGAAGCGCATCATTACACGATAGAAGGAATGCTAAAGCAATCCTATCAGCTTAGTATTATGCTCGGAGCGGGTATGCTGATCTCAGCTCTGAACCAAACGGGATTCGGCACATCTATCGTGGATGGTGTTTATTACTTACAGCAGCACATTCCGTTTCTTAATTTCTTGTACCTGCTGCCATTTATCGTTATCTTGCTCGGATTCTTGGGGCTTGGTCCCCTGACCGTTATGGTTCTTGTTGCTGGAATTCTTGAATCCATTGCCTTGCCATATCCACCCGAACTCATCGTGCTTGCGGTGACTTCAGGTAGCGTTATTTCTATCTTACTTTCCCCACTCATTATGCCGGTTATTGTACTTAGCGCATCCAACGGGTTGAATGGGTTTAAAAATGGAATTAAGTTTAATTTGGGGTATGCCATTGTGTTTTATATCCTTGTACAATGCTATATTCAGACTATGATTCATGTGTTTTAGAAAAACAATAGGTTTAGGAGGACAAATTTTAATATTGGTCCTCCTATTGTGGTTAATTTTCGAAACATTTTAACTTTGTAGCCGTATTAGGTTATGAAGGGAATTAACCAATAAAGGTGGGTGTTCCATGGAAAGTCAAAGAGTGAAGAACGTAGTAAATAGTATTGAAGAAATAAGTAACAATGTTGATGAACAGGTTGCCACAGAACTTGAATTAGAAAAATTTAATCGAATCATAAACAGATTAGATTCTTTCTCAAATGAATGTGAAGAGTGTGAACAGTATTTTACTGACTTAGAGTCCCATATTAAGGACCTTTTGGAAAAGAACAGCACGATCACAGAAGATGATATTAAACATCACAACCAAAAAATAAATAACATCAGTACTCACCTAATGAAAAAACACAATTTAGTAACAAGCGGCTTTTATTTCAGCGTATATATGCCCATTGGAACAAGTTTAGGTGTCGTATTTGGGCTCCTTATATTTGATAATATCGGGATAGGATTACCGCTTGGTGTTGGACTTGGTGTCGCCATCGGCGCAGCATTAGATGCAAATGCCAAGAAAAAGGGGCTGGTTTTGTAACTTATAAGGACTGCGATTACCAAGGAATAGGAGGAATTATAAATGGAAAAGACTTCTCATATGGTTACATTTGAAAAGACTATAAATGCCGTTAATCAACTAACAGAAGAGGATGCGAAGTCATTATTGAGATTAATTTATGGATATGTTGATACTGCTATGACAGGGAATGGCGGGGACCAAGTGAAACTAGAAGTAGTGGATAGAGTGTCAACTATATATCACCGTATACCCGAATTAACTGAGTTAAGGAAAAAGGCATATAAAAAATGAATAAATATTCCTCGCAACAAACCGCAAAACATCTCTAGTTTTATCCAATATTCAATTCACCAAATGTAAAACCCTTGTTAAATTGTCCCAATTTAGTAATAGGATAAGCTTTTTATCTCATATCAACTAGTAAAGGCTTTTTAGAAAATTGCTCATCTTTTAGCAAATGCATTCGTTTCTCTTTTACTTGGAATTTTAATATTTTCTTAAGGTAAAAAAATGAGGAGGTTCTCTTGTGAAAACACTTGGAAGAATTGCCGTATCCTTATTGTTTATTTTGTTAATTGGGTTACTTCGTGACACGATCCAAGCACAACCTCTTGAACAGCCCATCTCAGATCCTGTGTTAGTAGAAGAAGACCCAGCGTATTCTCTAAATGGCAAGGCTAGTAATGGAAATGACGAGACACCAGGGGAGTGGTATGCAGGGGATACACCAACAAACCTGATCGCTGATGCTCCCATATTGCTATTCGTTCCAGGACTGAATAATGCTGCACAGATTTTCTGGGAGGATAATGATATGTACCAGACGGCCTTTGATGCGGGTTATCAGACCGCATTTATTCAGCTGCATGATGCTGGTGGGGCTTCCGCGGATATGTGGGACAATGGCCAACTCCTAGCCGAAAAAATAGAAGAAATTGCGGCACATTTTTCGAATAAACCGATCACGATTATTGCGTACAGTAAAGGTGGTGTGGATGCACAGACGGCTCTTACCTATTATGGTGCTGGGCAATATGTAGAAAATGTAATTACCCTTTCTAGTCCACACCATGGGTCACAGCTTGCAGATCTAGCGGATAGCAGTTGGGCTGGCTGGCTAGCTGATTTGATTGGCGCTCAAGGGGAAGGAACCTCAGCAATGGAAACAGGGTATATGGCATACTTTCGTTCGATAACAGATGCAGAACCTACTGCATCAGCTCATGATTATTATACAATTGGCGGGACAAATTGGGGCTCTATGTTTTCGTCTACTTGGTTTGGTGGGATGTACTTAAATAGCTATGGGGACAATGATGGAGTAGTGACGACAAGTAGCAGCCAGCTCCCTGTAGGGCAGTTGCTCGAAATCGGTAACTGGAACCATACTACCGTACGATCTGGTGCAACATTCTCCATATTTGAAGAAGTTATTACAGGAACCAGCATGAGCCGTCTAACGCAGAATATTCCTATTTATGAAGAGGCAATTAAAGCGAACGAAGCACCCAATCAATGGGTTACAGGTGGAGAATTGGAAAATGGGACGGAGGAAAAGGTCTCTCTATTCGTGGATGAAACAATCCAACAGGCTTCGCTTGAACTCCTGACAGCAGAGCCGTTATCTAGCATTGAACTAACGGATCCTTCCGGTAAAACAGTGGAAGTGAAGCCGAAAGTAACAGACAGCAAGGAAGGATATTTCATCAACGCAATCGCCCACCATTTTTCACTCGAAGATTTACAGGTAGGGAAATGGGAGCTTCGCTTGAAAAGCGCCCAAGCAAATGCGTACCTTCTTATTGCCGATTATGACGAAAAAGCTTTCGTAACTGTGTCAGCAGAAAACCTTGTAGAAACAAGCCATATCCCATTTGCTGTCTTAACAGATCCTACGTATGTGAAAGCCGAAACAGTAAAGGCAACCTATTACGTTAAAGAGTCTGGTGCTGCTCCTGAACGAATTACCACCTATGAAAATAAAACGAGTCTGTCACAGACAATTCCATTGCAAAAAAAGAATCAAAGCTATGTCATTACCACAGAAGTGGAAGGTACCACCAAACAAGGGAATACATTTAAACGGACGTTCATTAATTCAGTATACCGTGCGACCAGATAATAAAGAAAACGTGCGAAAACAAATCCAGGCAAGTGTGCCAATGAAACGCTATGGGCTGCCAGTAGAAGTAGCATAAGTCGTATTATTCCTCGCCTCAGATGAAGCCTCTTTCGTAACAGGTGCAACATATCCAGTAGACGGCGGGTCACTTGCAACCTAATTAGCTTGTCAATTTAATTAATATCAGTGCTCTTCTACGAATAGAATGTATGGATACCATGTTCGTGGAGGAGCGCTTCTATGAAGAAAGGAATTGTCCTTGTTGCTGCAGGAGTCGTCTTAATTACGATTATCGTGCTATTATTTCAGTTGTTTTCACCGAAAAATCAAGCTGAACGGGCTGTAGAGAATTTTTATGAGTATGAAAAGGCTGGCGTTTACTCTCTTTCTTGGGAATTGTTCCATCCCTTTATGCAGGAAAAAATGGATAAGAAGGAATATCTCCAGGTAAGAGGCGAATTGTTTATGGGATATCTCGGTACAGAGGAATTTAGTTTTTCATTGGAAAAAACGAAAAAACTGAAGGATTGGGCCATGGATGAAACAAGTAATTCTTTTGCTGTTGTATATAGAGTACAGGTTAACCAACAGTTTAAAGGCGATTTTGGCAATTTCACTATCGTTCAACATGTCTATGCAACCGAGGTAGATGGACAATGGAGAATTTTATGGAACTATAAAAAAAACTAAAACGATGACAAGAATTAAATAATCAAGTCAACGTCATGCAATAAAAATTGAGAACATTGAAGATAATTACGATTTATCCTTTCTTACCGCTTCGCAAATACACTTTCCGCGGGCGGCTGGTGAGCCTCGGGCCAACAGGACGTTGGTCACGAAGGCGTTGCCCCAAGATGTGGCGCTTTTAGCCTTTGTTCCTTAAGTAGGCACTTTCGGGGTCTCACCTATGCCTTTCCTCCCGCTAGATTCTTCGTGTATTTTCTTTGCTGATTGAATTCACTTCGCCACCAGTCTTCAAAGTGTTTGCAGTGAAATACGTAAAATAACACTATAATCATCCAAATAATAACCTGAGTCCTTGCCTAATCCACCCGATACAAAAAAATCTCCCAGGGTAATTCAGCCTTTTCAAATTCGCTTTCAAACGTTAGTCCAAGCTCAGCGTAGTTTTCAATTGGAACTGCAGAAAGAATATAATCTCCACCGAGTTCTTTTAAAGCAGTCGTGTTAATATCCAGTTTCTCAATAGGATCATTACGGTCCTTTGTAAACAAATAATTTTCCCCATGTTCTGCTACATACATGTATAATCTTCCGCCCCATGTATCGAAGTAGTTTTCAAGAGATGGGCTTTTTTCAAGTTCGCCAGCAATGACTTCCCTAAATGCTTCCTTATATTCTAGAGGAAAGCTGTTATTATAGGTGTCTAAAGTGTAAAACCCGTTATATTGAGCAATTGTTGGATGCATGCCGATGCTGACAACCCGATAAGAAGACGGGTCTTCTCCGATATACTCTTTTATCTCCTCAAACAAAGGTTCTGCATAAAACTCTTTAAAGGTTGGTGTATCAAATTCGCTATATTTATTCTCTTCATTAAGAGGGAAGAGATGATAGCATTGAGCGACGATCAGCACAATCGCGATGATCTTTCCAAGACGCATATGCTTCCAGATAATCGCAAGCGCTAGCGCAAAGCAAATATACCAAATAGCTGGGTCAAAGAAATGGATCCGAGCAAAATTAAACGTGTTTGCCACCATCACATTATCCTTCACGATACGCCATCCTTCCCAGTACCAAAAGGCATACCATAGGGAAAGCAGGAAATTAAAGCAAAACAAGCTAAGTAGCCAGTACGGCTTGATGTTTCGATAAGCAGCAAGCGCGAAGGCAAAGCCAATAACAGGCAAAATAATGAGAAACTGCTCAGCCAGATCATGTGTATGTCCGTACAGGAAATTTTCCAAGGTCAGATCCATGCTTCGTTCAAAGGAGTTATGGCCAAGATCCAGTGCATAACGGTGTGATGTAAAACCTGACTCGAAAAACATCGAGAAGATAAGCAAGTAATTTTTCACGATATATATAGCAGACATCATGGCAATGGCTGAAAAGAATACCCAATTGCTCCGCTTCTCTCTGATCCAGTCAATAAGCCAAATTAGACCTATCACTGCAAGGAAAAACACAAATGACAAAACAAAATTGGAGAAAAAGGGAATGACACCAAGCGTGATCCAGTAGTAGATCTTTGCACTTTTTCCTTCTCCCCGAATCATGAGAAAACAATGCAGCGCTAAGGGCAGTCCAGCAATTGACAGCATGCCAGAAGGCCAAAAGGGGAGTAAGGCAAATGCTAAAGCGGCCCCAATACAAAGCACCTGCTGTTTATCAGAACGAATGGCATGATGCTTTAACAAGAAGTACATACCGAAAAAGGCGGCTAGACGCATGAAAGTTTGGCCAATTGCATAGGCTGTCATTGGCTCAAATAAAGTGTACATCCATACCATTGCATCAAAGCCTGAAGGCAGCGCACTTCTTGGCAATCCGTTCATGACATTGGGCAACGTGGTGTCCGTCAGAGTGAAAATCTGGCCACTTTCGGCTAATAGTTTGTACCAGACGATGTTTGAGTCCATGTTGTCGTGGACCCGAATGTGCGCATCTTCGCCAAGTATATAGTATGGCGCCACATAAGCAGCGATGATCAATAGTGCTATCCCGATAATTACCTTATTTAATATCGAAAAATTGTTGAATGGCTTTGACCACATAGGCGACGTCCTCTTCTTTTAATCCATAATATAGCGGCAGACGCAGAAGTTTTGCGCTTTCCACGGTTGTGTACGTATCTTCTCCAATAAACTTGCCGTACTTTTTACCAGCAACAGAGGAATGGAGCGGAACATAGTGACTGACTGCCATAATCTCCTGATCTCTTAAATAATCCATTAGCTCATTACGTGTCGCTTCACTATCTGCTTTTATATAAAACATATGGGCATTATGTGCATGTTCATCGGGGATATGTGGCAAGACAATTTTGCCATCCTCCATCAGTGGCTTCAATGCCTGATTATAATCTTCCCATCTGGCAAGGCGCTGCTCATTTATCTCTTCTGCATGGTCAAGCTGGACAGAGAGATAGGCGGCATTGAGCTCGCTCAATAGATAAGAAGACCCGACATCGCGCCACGTATATTTATCCACCTGGCCACGGATGAATTGCGAGCGATTTGTTCCTTTTTCCTGGAGAATTTCCGCTCGCTCAATTAATTGCGGGTCATTTAACAGCAGAGCCCCACCTTCTCCGCATGTGTAGTTTTTCGTCTCATGGAAGCTAATGGTTCCCATGTGACCAATTGTTCCGAGAGCTTTTCCTTTATATGTACTCATCAGCCCTTGGGCAGCATCTTCAATAAGAAAAATACTGTGTTCCTCTGCAATCTGCAAAATGCGGTCCATATCACAAGCAACGCCAGCATAATGGACAACTACGATGGCTTTCGTCTTGTCGGTAATCGCTGCTTCTACTGCCACTGGGTCTATATTCATCGTAGCAGGATCAATATCAACGAAACGTATTGCTGCTCCCCGTAATGCGAAAGCGTTCGCTGTCGAGACGAAGGTATAGGAAGGCATGATGACTTCATCACCTGGCCCGACTTCTGCCAGGATTGCTGTCATTTCTAAGGCAGCCGTACAGGATGGTGTTAGCATAGCGCGCTCACATGACAGGTTTTTTTCTAACCAGGTACAGGACTTTTTTCCGAACGACCCATTGCCAGATAGTTTCTGTGCGGTTATGGCTTGTTGGATGGCGACAGATTCTTTACCTGTCACACATGGAATATTAAATGGAATCATGTTACATCACCTCATCACAATAATGCCTAGAATTATGAAAGAAAAACCGATGACTTTTTGCATGGAAACCGGTTCTTGAAATAGAAATGCAGAGAGAATAAATACAAGGACAAATGAAAGGCTCATAAATGGATAAGCATAGCTAATATCAAATTTCGTCATGGCTGCCATCCAACATAATGCTGCTAAGAAGGCTGATAGAAAGCCGGATATGATCCATGGATTTAGCAGCAGCTGGAGCAATGTCGTGAACTTCTCCACGAAGGAGTCGGGTAATTCACCGACTTGATCCATCTTCCACTTCAAAATGAGTTGACCATATACTGTAAAGGAAATGGTGCCAAGTATATAAAGATAGCCCATATCTAGACACCTACTGGCAGTGAACCATTTAGTTTATGATAGATATCCACCGCGCCTCTCATCTTAAACCCTAGTGATAAAAAGAGATTTAAGGATGCTAGATTGGAAGGAGAAATGGAAGTTCGAATCGTTTCAAGCTCACTGAAATGGAAATGCTCCTGGACGGCAAGACTTGTAAATGCCTTTGTTAATCCTTTACCGCGAAATGCTTCATGGATACCGAGCAACAGCACCTTGTCATCCTGGTAGGCATAAAATCCCGCTAGCTCATTTTGATAATAAAGAGCAATGATCTTATCTTCCTCAATCAAATCCTTTACCCAATTTCGATAACGGTTATCTGCCATGAAATTTGGAATTTCCGGATCGCGGTGAAACCGTCCTCCTGAAAAAGCTTCTCCGCTTATTGCAATGATCTCATCAGTAGGAAAGGTTCTGGACAATTCAATCCCTTCCTTTTCCACTACCTGTAAATCGTCCTTTTTGCAAACTGGTTCAATTAATGTATCTACATAGTAAAAACCATACTTACGAAGATTTTCTTTGTTGGCAAGCGGATCTGTTTTTAAGGTGAAATGGCCCTCCGTTTCATTTGTCTGCTTTAACGCTTCCTCTGATAAAGTGGTTACTTCATATGTTTCAACATGAAAGTTTCGTTTATCCCATGGGGTAGGCTGCAAATAGTTTTCCATCATATCAGCTCCGTTTCCTTGTATAGTTGCTGTCTGTAGTTTTTGCGTTTTCAGTAGTGTCGCGTATGAGATATAGTGGTCGACCTTTTGCTTCGTTAAATACTTTACCGATATAAAGGCCAAGGATGCCGAGATTACAGAACATTAGTCCTCCAATAAAGTAGATGGACACCATGACACTGGTCCAGCCTTGCACGGGCTCTGCTAGAAAAAAGTAGCGAAAGAACAAGTAAAGTCCATATAAAAATGAAATACTGGCAATAAAGAAGCCAAATTGAATCGATAACCGCAGCGGTTTATTTGATTGCGAGATAATACCGTCTGTAGCCAAACGCACCAGTTTTTTTATATTATAGGAGGATTTCCCTGCTTTCCGCTCATTATGTTCTACCTCAATCGAGACGGATGGGTAGCCCATCCATTGAATAAATAGCGGAAAAAAGCGACTCTGCTCGCGCATGGTTTTAAAACCTTCTACTACCTTTTTGGAATTGATGCTGAAATTGGCCACCGTATGGTCTGATGTATGACCTGTAATATAATCATAAACCCGGTAAAAGAGTTTGGAGGATGCCTTTTTCAGCAGTCCGTCATGACGCTGGACTCTTCGTCCGAAAACGACATCATAGCCTTCAAGTGCTTTTTCATACAGCTTCGGAATTTCTTCTGGCCGATCCTGTAAATCACAGTCCATCACCACCACCCAGTCACCCTTGGCATGGTCGAGTCCTGCTGTGATGGCATGGTGTTGCCCGAAATTACGTGCAAGGTCAATCCCTTTAATGTGGGGATTCTTTTCATGTAGCTCACTTATTTTCATCCACGCCCCGTCAGGACTTGCATCATTTACAAAAATGATTTCATAGTCGACTGGGATTGTTGCAAAGGTCGATGCAAGCCGGCTGCTTAGTTCGTCAAGACAGGTTTTACAGCCGTAGACGGGGATGACAACCGAAATCATGGCGATGCTACACTTTCCCATTGGTTCACATACCATTGAACCGTTTTACGTAATCCAGTGGACAATGCTTCCTTTGGCTCCCAGCCTAACTCTTTGCGCAGCTTGGAATCGTCCACGGCATATCTGCGATCATGTCCAAGTCGATCATTTGTATGTGTAATTAAATCTTGAAAACTAGCAAGCTTTGTTTCTTTTAAAAGCTCTGGTTTTATGTCATCTAGGATACTGCAAATTTCTTTTGCAATATCGATGTTCCGTATTTCATTTCCGCCTCCAATGTTATAAGTGGAGAAGGGGGGAGCTTGATGGAAAATAAGATCCAAAGCGCGGCAATGATCGTCTACATAGAGCCAATCGCGGACATTTTTCCCGTCTCCATAAATCGGTATCTGTTCATTCTTTAGTGCTTTAGAAACAATGGTTGGTATCAACTTTTCTGTATGTTGTCTTGGCCCGTAATTATTAGAACTGCTTGAAATAACGACATTCATGTTATACGTATGACCAAAGCTCCTGACCATTAAATTTGCCCCAGCCTTAGACGCACTATAGGGATTTCGTGGATCATATGGTGTGTCTTCAGAGAATTCCCCTGTTTCACCAAGGGAGCCATAAACTTCGTCTGTTGATATTTGGTGAAAACGCCTTTCTTGTAGAACGCCCTTTTTCTCCCAATCTTGTTTAGCTGCCTGCAAGAGAACGAGGGTGCCTAGGACATTGGTCTCGACAAATTGCTTGGAATCTTCAATAGAGCGATCTACATGGGACTCTGCCGCAAAGTGAATGACACCGTGAATATCATGCTCATCAAAAAGGCTATGGACCAAGTGTTCATCCGCGATATCTCCCTCTATCAACGTGTAGGTGGGAGAGGCTTCAAGCCCAATTAGATTCGAAGTATTCCCAGCATACGTAAGTTTGTCTAAGTTTAATAGATGGTAATCTGGATAGGTTTCGTGCATATAACGTATGAAATTAGAGCCAATGAATCCAGCGCCTCCCGTTATAAGCAGTACAGGTTTTTGTTTGTTCATTCGACCAGCCCCAGCATAGGATTTCGATCAATTGAATCCCAGTATTGTTGTGTGTGTTTCCGAGCGGCAATTTCTAGTAAGTATTGCCCGTAGTCATTCTTTTCCATGGACTTCCCTTTCTTATAAAGTTGCTCTTGTGAGATATATCCAAGGTAATATGCTATTTCCTCCAAGCAAGCAAGCTTAAACCCTTGACGTTGCTGGGTAATCTTTACAAATTCAGAAGCCTCAAATAGGGATTCATGTGTCCCGGCGTCCATCCAGGCAAAACCTCTGCCGAGTAGCTCCACATCTAGCTGTCCTCGTTTTAAGTATTCTTTATTTAAATCGGTAATCTCAAGTTCCCCTCGAGCAGAAGGCTTCAGCTTTTTCGCTAGCTGAACCGCTTTATTGTCATATATATATAGACCTGTCACTGCAAAGTCAGACTTTGGATTACTTGGCTTTTCTTCAAGCGAGATTGCTTTTTGTTTGTGATCAAATTCAACTACACCGAAACGACGAGCATCTTTAACACGGTAGCCGAAAACGGTTGCATGCCGATGATGCTTGATTGCATTTCGTAACAAGGTTGTGAAGCCTTGCCCATAAAAAATATTATCTGCAAGCATTAAGGTTACAGGTTCCTTACCAATGAATTTCTCGGCAATTGTTAAAGCCTCAGGTATCCCTTTCGGATCCTGCTGTTCCTTATATTTCAGTGTTATACCAAGGGAAGAACCATCTCCAAGAAGCTCCTCAAATCGGGAAGTATCTTCAGGTGTACTGATAATCATGATTTCTTTTATTCCACCAAGCATTAAAACAGATAACGGATAATAAATCATTGGCTTGTCGTATACTGCAAGCAAATGCTTGTTGATACTGTCCGTACTGGGAGATAAACGTGTCCCACTTCCTCCGGCTAAGATGATACCTTTCATGTTTTCCACCCCTTTGGCTAAATTTATATACCTGTGTTAAATGAACATAGTAAATCTTGTATACTATTACCTTTTTTGAAGAAAGTTAATCTTACAGTTAGATTGCAATTCTATTGCAGAGGGTTGTTTACTATTTTGGAAGGGAGGGGGAGATGGGGGCATCGGCTGTGGAGCCGTGAACATCAGCCAAGAGCGAGCAAATATCGGTTAAGAAGTTGTGAACATCGGCCGAGAGCGAGCAAATATCGGCTGAGAAGCTGTGAGTATCAGCCGAGAGCGAGCAAATATCGGCTGAGAAGCTGTGAGTATCACCCCAGAGCGAGCTAACATCCCCCGAGAACTAGCAAGCATCGCTCGTGAAAGCAAAACCGCCAGACAATGCGCAACACCACCTATCCACACTAAAAATCCCCTCCGATCCGCAACGCAAACCAGAGGGGTTACAACAAAACTATTCATTTTCTTTTATGCTTTTATCGGCTAACTGCATGATGGTCATATCATCCATTGGCGGGTTATGAAGGCCTGCTCTTACATCACGATAATAGCGCTGAAGCGGATTTTTCCGTGAGAGACTCCTTGCACCTGCCACGCGCATTGCCAAATCAACTGCTTCAAGTGCTTTATTCACTACAGAAAGCTTCACGGCACCAAGTGTAGGTTTCATTTGGTTGCGAGTATCATCAGTAGCCGAGTCCCATTCCTGCGCTACAGCTTGTAAGAAATAAGTGCTTTCCATCAATGCTAGCTCGATGTCACCGAGTTTCTGTTTTACATTAGGCAAGTCAGAAATGGTGCCTTCCACACTATTAGGAGAATAACTAGTAGCAAAATCAAGTGCATGGCGTTGAGCAGCACGTGCTATTCCTAAGTAGCAGGCAGGTATATGAAGAAGCCACCCTGCTGCAGGTTTTTTGCCTGGTGTTAGATTTTCTACCAAGTCATCCTTATTAATAGGGACATTCTCTAGAATTAGGTCATGGCTACCAGTGCCTCTCATGGCAATAGAATCCCACGTTTCCTCAACCTGAACACCAGGTAAACCACGTCTAACAAGAAAATTCGCTACCTTGTCTTGGTCTTTGATAAAGGCGCTGACCACAATATAATCCAAAACAGGGGCCAGCGTAGTGAAGGTCTTACGTCCGTTCAGTACCCAACCGTCCGCTGTCAATGTTGCAGTGGTTTCAGGCTTGCCACCTCTAGTTGGGCTGCCTGTTGCAGGTTCAGAGGCAGCATTATTGATTAAGGCGCCAGTTTTGACGACATTTTCAGCAAAACGACGATATGTTGCTTCGTCCCAGACATTATTTTCTCCGAGGTGCTTCGTAATCCCCATATGCCACCCAACTGCAAGTGCAGTGGAGCCATCAGCTTCGGCAATAAGCTGCTGCAGGGACAATAACTCAGACAACGAAATACCTGCCCCACCATATTTTTGTGGAACAGTAAGTGCCGTGTAGCGTGCATTCTTGAGCTCTTGGAAATTCTCAAACGGAAAACTTGCTTCTTCATCGTGTTTAGCAGCTCTTTCTTTAAAGGGCTTAATTATCTCTAATAATGCTTTTTGGCGTTCTTCCTTTGTTTGTAAATCAAGTAAATTCAATTTATTTCCTCCTAATGTCTATAAAATTACTTGGGATTATATATATTATTCCATTCAGTGCGAAAATTTACAAAAGAAAGAGCCTATTAAGAGAGAGGGGGAGAATAGTAGAGAAAATGGGGTAAAATTCTCTGGAAATCGACGTATATAAAGCTTTTTCTACAATACTAGCATGTTGAACTTACTAGATAAAAGTCCTCACAAATGACAGGATTCCACAAAATCTAGAAATTTATACCTAGAAATTGTATGAGAAGCTATTGCTTTTTTGGAAATATTCACTTATAATCACATATAATCTATTAAGTTTTTATTAAGAATTTATTTCTTACACATACTTCCAACTTTTATAGATTTCAAAGGTAGATAAAACAATGCTGATTTGAAGTGAGTGAGCATATGGGATAATAAAACGTCGAGGGTACCCCTTTAATGTTTTGAATTTTCAGAAGAATAGAAAAAGCGGCGAAAATGGAAAAATAGGCAACATAACTACTTTTTTCTACCTTAAATATTCAGAACGTTCATTCGATAACCAAAATTAGCACGAGTTACTGGCTATTAGGCCAATATATAAAACTATAGAAATATTTGTAGGGGGATTAATTTGAGTAAAGAGTTGTTAGAAATTAAAAACCTAAAGACCTCATTTAGAATAAAAGATGACTATTATGCAGCAGTGGATGATGTAACGTTAACACTGAATAAGAATGAAGTACTTGGAATCGTAGGTGAATCTGGTTCCGGTAAAAGTGCACTTGCATTTTCAGTTATGGGATTACATAATCGCGCCAAAATTGAAGGGAATATTCATTTTAAGGATGCAGATATTGCCAATATATCACCTACTAAACTAAATAAGTTACGCGGTGATGATATGGCCATGATTTTCCAAGATCCCTTAACCGCCTTAAACCCATTGATGCCAGTTGGAGATCAGATTGCAGAGGCAATTCTTCTCCATAAGAAAGATATGTCAACAAAACAGCGTAGAAATAAGGTAGTTGATTTACTCAATAAAGTAGGTATTCCTCGTCCGGAGCATACCTATGATCAGTTTCCACACGAGCTTTCTGGTGGTATGAGACAACGGATAATCATTGCGACCGCTATCGCCAACCAGCCAGAGCTCCTTATAGCAGACGAGCCAACAACTGCGCTAGATGTAACCATTCAAGCACAGATACTGGACTTGATTCGTGACTTAAAAGAGGACATGAATGCCGGAATTATTCTCATTACACACGATCTTGGTGTTGTTGCAGAAATGGCTGACAGGGTTGCAGTTATGTACGCAGGCCAAATCGTAGAGATTGCAGAAGTTGGGGCATTGTTTGATAACCCTCTTCACCCGTACACAAGATCGTTGTTAAATTCCATGCCATCTGAGGATGAAGCACAGGATAAATTACATGTAATTCAAGGAATTGTACCATCATTGCAAAATCTGCCACGTCAAGGCTGCCGATTTGCTGCACGTATTCCTTGGGTTGATGAATCAGCCCATGAAGAAAACCCGGAATTACATGAAGTAACGCCAGGTCACTTTGTTCGCTGTACATGTCATAACCATTTTTACTTCCCAGATGAGAGCAAGGAGGAGCAAGCAAATGGCGTTTCTTAAAGTAGAAGATTTAAAAGTACATTTCCCTATCAAAGGTGGACTATTTAATCGTACAATCGGCGCAATCAAAGCTGTTGATGGTGTGTCCTTTGAAATCGAGCAAGGTAAAACGTATGGTCTAGTTGGTGAATCTGGATCAGGTAAAACGACAACAGGTAGAGCAATTGTTGGATTAAATGAAATTACCGAAGGCAAAATCACATATGAAGGCGAAGAGTTGAATATAAAAGGAAAGGCGATTGATCCACGAAGAGACATTCAAATGATCTTTCAGGATCCATATTCTTCCTTGAATCCAAAAAAACGCGTGTTCGATATCATTGCAGAGCCATTACGAAATTATGAAAAGCTCTCAAGAAAAGAAGAAAAACAACGTGTTCATGAACTATTAGAACAAGTTGGGCTAAGTCCAGAGAGTATTTTGAAATATCCACATGAGTTTTCCGGTGGGCAAAGGCAACGGATTGGGGTTGCAAGAGCAATTGCCTTGAAACCAAAACTAATCATTGCTGATGAACCAGTTTCTGCACTAGATGTTTCTGTACAAGCACAGGTACTAAACTTTATGCAGGATATACAAAAGGAACTAAATTTAACCTATTTATTTATTAGTCATGACCTAGGGATTGTAAAACATATGTGTGACGAGATCGGCATTATGTATAAGGGCCGTTATGTAGAATCAGGCACGAAGCAAGATATTTTCAACAATCCACAACATATATACACGAAAAGATTGGTTGCCGCGATTCCGGATATTGACCCGAAAAAACGGGGAGAAAAGAAGCAATTTAGGCAGGAAGTACAAACGGAATACGAGCAATCATACAATGACTATTTTGATAACGAGGGCTTGGCTTACGGTTTACAATCCGTATCCGATACACACTTAGTAGCTTTGCCGGAGAAAGGTTGAATAGAACATGTGGAAATTCATAGTTAGACGACTTTTTATAACACTACCTCAAGTTATTCTATTGAGTGTCTTAATATTTTTAATGGCACAAATGATGCCAGGTGATGCACTATCTGGACTTATTGATCCAAATATTGATCCTGCAGCGATTGAGCAACAAAGGGAAAACCTAGGGTTAAATAATCCATGGTATGTACAATACACAGACTGGATAACTGGAGCATTACAGGGAGATCTTGGGCAGTCATTCCGATATAAAATGCCTGTAACAGAATTAGTGGAACAACGTTTAATTAACACTTTCTGGCTCTCTGTTGCCACATTACTTATTACTTATATCATTGCTATTCCGCTAGGTATCACAAGTGGTCGGTACAATGATTCTTGGGCAGACCAAATGATAACTGGTTATACTTATATAGGATTTGCAACACCGTTATTTATCTTCGCACTTGTAATGCTATGGGTGTTTGGATATCAGTTAGGCTGGTTCCCAACGGGCGGAAGTGTTGCTCCAGGTTTAGAACCAGGATCGTTTGATTATGTACTAAGTAAATTGCAGCATCTTTTACTGCCTGCCATTTCAATGGCACTCATCACTACAGTAAACACAGTGCAATATTTGCGAAGTGAAATTATAGACACCAAACAGAAAGACTTTATTATTACAGCAAGAGCAAAAGGTGCTTCTGAATCTAGAGTCTATAATCGACATATCTTAAGAAACTCACTATTACCGATTGCAGCATTTTTCGGTTTCGAAATTACTGGGCTCATCGGTGGGACCGTGTTTGTGGAGAATATATTCGGATATCCGGGTATGGGGGATCTATTTATCCAATCCATTTTGCTACGTGACTATAGTGTAGTAACAGCAGTCGTGTTACTGTTCGGTATTGCTTCGATTTTAGGGGCATTGATCTCCGATATAATCTTAAGTCTAGTAGACCCACGTATACGTATAAAATAGAAATCGATTGACTCTGAGGTGAAAAAAATGGAATCAAAAGAAATAAAACTCGATGATACACAGCATGTGGAAACGAAAAGTCCATCTGGTTTTAGTATCATCTGGCGAGAGATTGTACGAGACAAAATAGCATTAGTCTCTTTAATCCTATTGGTTTTAATAACAGGCTTTGTATATGGTATTTCCTTATTCCTTAATCAAGACGAAATTGTAACAGTTGATTTGTTTGCGATACATGAACCACCTGGTGAAGATTTTCTTCTCGGAACCGATTATGGCGGTAGAGATATTTTCGGGCAGCTAATTATTGGGACACGAAATTCATTATCTATTGGGATCTTAGTTACCTTGATGACAGGTGTTATCGGTGTACTATATGGTTTGGTATCAGGCTACTTCGGAGGAACGATTGATAATATCATGATGCGTATCGTTGACTTCTTTTTAATCCTACCATTCCTAATGATTGTTATCGTATTCGTTGCAATTGTTCCGAAATATAGTGTTTTGTCCTTCTCGCTTATTATGACAGCATTCTTATGGATGGGAATTGCAAGACTCATTCGTTCAAAAGCTTTACAGGAAAAAGAATTGGATTATGCACAAGCTTCTAAAACATTGGGATCCTCCAATTTAAAAATAATGTTAACGCAAGTATTACCTAACTTAAGCTCATTAATTATAGTAACCATGACGTTAAACCTTGCAGCAAATATTGGCTTGGAATCAGGCTTATCCTTTTTAGGATTTGGCTTTCCTGAAAGCACACCGAGCTTAGGAACATTGCTAAGTTATGCTAGAAACCCACAAACGTTGGAATATCGATGGTGGATTTGGGTTCCAGCTGCCATCTTAATATTAGTATTAATGCTAAGTGTTAACAATGTCGGGCAGGCATTAAAACGGGCCACCGATGCAAGACAACGAAGAGGGTAATATAGATAGCTTTACCCTCTATGCGGAACATTTAATCATTGTTACCTGCATTTCTATGACTAAATGTAGAAATGTTGAGTATATATTGTAACGGCCCGATTTATCCTATCGGTTCTGTTACACAAAAGAAAGGCAAAAAAAGGGAGGTTATTAGGATGACGAAAGCAAGGTGGAGTAAGGCGCTATTCGCACTTATGCTTGTTTTGTTGCTTGCGCTTGCAGCGTGTAACAGTGGTGGAGATTCTGAGGAAAGCAAAGGCTCTGACACAGAAGGAAGTAGTGAAAAAGATGGGGATAAAGAAAAATCAGAAGATGGATTATATTCTATCGATGACTTTAACGCTGCTAAGACAAATGAAGGAGACGCAATTGAAGGTGGAGAACTGAACTTTGGTTTAGTTAGTGATACTGCTTTCGAAGGAACGCTAAACTGGAATTTCTATTCAGGAGCTCCTGATGCAGAAGTAATCAATTGGTTTGATGAACCAATGTTGTATAATGATGAGAACTTCCTTTATACCAATGATGGTCCAGCTTCCTATGAAGTGGATGATTCAGGAAAAGTATTTACTTTTACTATTAAGGACAATGTAAACTGGCACGACGGCGAACCAGTTAAAGCTGAAGACTGGGCATACTCTTTTGAAGTAATCGGAGATGCAGCGTACACTGGTGTTCGTTATGGTTCTGATTTTACAAACATTGAAGGTATGGATGAATACCATGCCGGAGAAGCAGACTCTATTTCTGGTATTGAAGTTGTAGATGAAAAAACATTGAAAATCACGTTTAAAGAATCTACACCATCACTACTAACCGGTGGAATCTGGCCATATGCAATGCCTAAACATATCTTTAAAGATATCGCTGTAGCAGATATGGCTGAATCACCAGAAGTACGCGAAAACCCGATTGGAATGGGTCCATTTAAAGTAGATAGCCTTGTTCCTGGGGAATCTGTAACATATGTGAAAAACGAAGACTATTGGCAAGGAGAAGTAAATCTTGACAAAGTTACACTAAAAGTTATTAACCCAAGTACAGTCGTTCAGGCTCTAGAAACAGGCGAAGTAGATTTAGTTGATAGTTTCCCTGTTGATCAGTTCCCTGATAATGCAGATATGTCAAATGTTGAATATTTGGGTATGACTGATTTAGCCTACACATATATTGGGTTTAAGCTAGGAACATGGGATAAAGAAGCTAAAGAAGTAAAACCAGATGATAGTATGAAAATGGCAGACGTTAACTTGCGTAAAGCAATGTGGCATGCTGTTGATAATAACGCAGTTGGAGAAAAATTCTATAACGGGTTGCGTTGGAATGCAACTACATTAATTCCGCCATCACATCCTGAATTCCATGATGCTGAAAATCCTGGTGTAGAATATGACCCTGAAAAAGCGAAACAAATTCTTGATGAAGCTGGATACGAAGATGTGGATGGCGATGGCATGCGTGAAAACCCTGAAGGCGAAGAGTTGGTAATTAACTTTGCTTCTATGTCAGGTGGAGACACTGCTGAACCACTAGCTAACTACTACATTCAGTCTTGGGAACAAGTTGGTTTAAATGTACAATTACTTGATGGACGTCTACAAGAGTTCAACACATTCTACGATCGTGTAGGGCAAAGTGGCGATGACGATCCGGCTGTAGATATTTTCCAAGGTGCATGGAGCGTAGGCTATGATGTGAACCCTGATGGACTTTATGGACGTGACGCATTATTTAACTTCCCACGTTATGCTAGTGAAGAAAATGACAAATTATTGGAAGCAGGCGTATCGGCTGATTCCTTTGATGTAGAGAATCGTAAAAAAGTTTACAATGAATGGCAACAGTTAATGGTAGATGAAATTCCAGTATTCCCTACGCTATATCGTTCAGTATTAGTACCGGTAAATAACCGTGTACAAAACTACTCTATTGCTGTAGACTGGTTTGACAGATACAACCTAGCTGTTACTGCTGAAGAAGCACCAACAGCTGAATAAGCATAAAAAAAGAAGATCCTTTACGGGTCTTCTTTTTTTGCACATTGAGAAAGTATAAAATTTCAGCAAGGAAGTAAAGTAGACGCAGTTGAAATTTTGGGGTACCAAGTATAAGAAAAACATACACGTTCGCTAAAGGGCGAGAGAATGCGAGTTTTTCTAAACGAATTTTTACATATTTGCATATTTCGTAACTGTATCTACATAGCATGTTAACTTAAGGGCGCGCATACTTTTTTGCCCACATGCATAGGATGGTCTGTATAGATTTTTGCAACGAGAAAGGATGACGCACTATGTGTGGGATTGCCGGCTATGTAGATTGGCATACATTTGCACGTTCAGATAAAACCATCATAGAAAATATGACAGATACCCTGTCACTTAGAGGACCGGATGATACGCAGTATTGGTTCCATCCTCACGCTGCCTTTGGACATAAACGTTTGTCTGTAGTAGATTTAGAAGGCGGCGTACAGCCGATGACCAGAAAGGCGAACGGCTACCAATTTACAATTGTTTATAATGGAGAGCTATATAATACGGAAGAATTGAGAACCGACTTAATTAAACAAGGGTATCAGTTTAAGACTACATCTGATACAGAGGTTCTACTTACGGCCTACATTGCTTGGCGAGAAAAGTGTGTAGACCACTTAAATGGAATATATGCTTTTGGGGTTTGGGATGAAGAGAAAAATCAACTTTTTATGAGTCGTGATCGTCTTGGTGTAAAACCGCTTTTTTACTATGAGGCAGAAGGGAAATTTGTGTTTGGGTCAGAATTGAAGGCTATTTTGGCACATGTTGATGTAAAACCAGAAGTAGATAATTCAGGTCTTGCAGAAGTATTTGGACTAGGACCATCACGAACACCAGGTCATGGCCTATTTAAAAGCTGTAAGGAATTGCGAGCAGGACATTCTTTGACCTATTCCAAGCAAGGATTACAGGTATGGCGCTATTGGAATGTAGCGAGTAAACAGCATACCGATTCATTGGACGAAACAGCAGAAAAAGTAAGACATTTATTCGTTGATGCAGTGCAACGTCAGCTCGTTGCAGATGTACCCGTATCAACCTTTTTATCAGGTGGGTTAGACTCCAGCGCGATTACAGCAATCGCTGCAGAGCATTTTGAAAAACTGAGACAAGAACAGCTTACAACTTTTTCAATAGATTATGAGGGAAACGACGAGCATTTTGTTGCAAGTAAGTTCCAACCATCTAGTGATCAACCGTGGATAAAGAAAATGGTTGCTTATAGTAAAACAGATCACCATGATGAAGTGATAAGCGGAAAGGAACTTGCGGACCACTTGAAGGAGTCTGTTTATTTGCGTGACCAGCCTGGTATGGCAGATATTGATTCATCAATGCTATGGTTTTGCGGGAAAATTAAAGAGCATACAACGGTGAGTTTATCAGGAGAATGTGCTGATGAGATCTTTGGTGGCTACCCATGGTTTCATAACCCTCCAAGTAGTGAAGAAGCAAGCTTTCCTTGGATGCGCTCCCTTGATTCGAGGGTGGATTTATTACTCCCAGAATGGCAGGAAAAGCTGGATCTTAAAGTATATGTAGAAAATCGCTATCAGGAAACGATCGCAGAGACCCCGCGCTTGGAGGGAGAGACGGAAGAGGATGCACGTCGTAGAGAACTCTTTTACTTGAACATGCACTGGTTCATGGCACAGCTGCTTGATCGTAAGGACAGGATGAGCATGGGCGCCAGTCTTGAGGTCCGAGTACCCTTTGCAGATCATAAGCTTGTAGAATACGTTTGGAACATTCCATGGGATATAAAAATGGTAGGAGATAGAGAAAAAGGGATTTTACGTAAAGCAATGGAGGGCATATTACCTGATGAAGTGCTATATCGCAAAAAAAGCCCATATCCTAAAACATTTCAACCAGAGTACACGAAGGCAGTCGTTACCTGGATGGAAGAAATTTTAGATGATGAAAATGCCCGGCTTTTTGAATTCATGGATAGAGAGAAAGTGAAAGCCATTTTGGAAAGTGAAGGCAAGGAATTTAAGGATCCATGGTATGGTCAGCTTATGAAAGGGCCGCAACTCATTGCTCATTTATGCCAAATTGACTATTGGCTGCGGAAGTATAATGTGACCGTATCCGAATAAGCATAAAACCCTGCAAAAGTGCAGGGTTTTATTTAATAGAGAGGTATTAGCGTGGCTTACAATCAAACAGATGCACCAATCAACGGCCTGCGCACTCCAATCAATTAAACAGGAGCGCCAATCAACGGCACGCGCATTTCAATCAATCAAACGGGAACGCCAATCAACGGCACGCGCACTTCAATCAATCAAACGGAAACGCCAATCAACGGCACGCGCACTTCAATCAATCAATCAAACAGGCTCTCCGCATCACTACACAAGATCTCCAGTCGACCAAACATCGGAATGAGCAGGATTATTCTAAATGATGGCGAATAAGCTATATCATAGAGAAAATTTAATTGGGGGAATGACGGTGGAGGCACAAAGTATAGAAGTAATCCAAGAAACAAAAAAGAAAAAATGGAAAAAACGGGTCCTGATAACTACTGGCATAATCATAATTATTCTACTTATTACCTTATTTTTTGTAAACGCATACATAAACCGTTCTCTGGCACAAGTTGATGGCGAAATTGACCTGGCAGGATTACAGAATGAGGTAACAGTTGTAACAGATGAACAAGGAGTGCCACATATTAGCGCAACCACAGAGCATGACTTATATATGGCTCAAGGCTATGTGCAGGCTCAACACCGGATTTTCCAAATGGAAATGTCGCGTCGCCAAGCTTCAGGGACATTGAGTGAAATCGTAGGTTCAGCAGCAGTGGACAATGATAAATACTTCCGTACATTGGGGTTAAGAAGAGCGGCTGAGAAATCATATGAGCTATATACCGACGAATCCAAAGCTGTACTGCAGAGCTTTGCAGATGGCGTCAATGCCTATATTGAAGAAGCAATTGAAGAAAACAGTTTACCAATTGAGTTTACGTTGATGGGTTCCAAGCCAGCTGAATGGACACCATTAGACTCCCTAACTATTGGAAAGTATATGGCATTCGATTTAGGCGGACATTGGGAAAGCCAAGCCTTTAATCACTACCTATTAGAAACATTTGACGAGGAAAAAGCATTAGAACTTTTCCCCACATATCCGAAAGATATGCCGACTATTATCGGAGAAGGGGAGCTGGATATTGCGACTAGCTTTGAGAAGGCAGTGATCCCTCATACATTTAATGGGAGCAATAACTGGGTGGTTAGCGGTGATAAAACAGCTTCAGGCATGCCACTGCTTGCAGATGACCCGCATTTGGGGTTAGCAACACCCTCGATTTGGATTCAAATGCATTTACAAGCAGAGGAAATGAATGTAAGTGGCGTGATTTTCGCTGGAGTACCGGGAATTATTCTTGGCCATAACGAGGATATAGCCTGGGGCGTAACCAATACAGGGCCGGACGTGCAACAGCTATATGTCGAAAAGCGTAGCCCGGAAAACGACACAGCATTTCTTTATGAAGATAGCTGGGAAGAAGCAAATGTTATTGAAGAACCAATTAAGGTAAAAGATGAAGAAACAATCGATTATGACGTGATAGAAACAAGGCACGGTCCTATTATTTCCGAATTTGCTGAGGACACAGGCAAAGATACCGTTCTTTCTTTAAGATGGACAGCCTTGGATGCGACAACAGAGCTGGAAGCGATTTTGTCTATCAATAAAGCAGCTGATTGGGAGCAATTCGAAACAGGTTTAGAGAAGTTCCTTGCTCCAGCACAGAATTTTGTGTTTGCCGACAAGGATGGCACCATTGCCTATAAGGCTAACGGAAACATTCCCATCTATGAGGATGGGGAAGATGCTTTGCTTCCATTAGCCGGATGGGAAGCAGAAAATGAATGGAAAGGATTTATACCGTTTGATGAACTCCCTCGTGTAGTAAATCGGGAAAAAGGCTATATTGCCACAGCGAACAATAAAATTACCGGAGACGATTATCCGTACCATATAAGTAATGTGTGGGCACAGCCATACAGATATGAGCGAATTTCGGAAGTGTTAGAATCAGGAACAAACCTAACAGCAGAAGACATGATGGCAATACAGGTGGATATTAAAAATTTGCGTGCAAGAGAATTTGTCCCGCTTTTTATAGAGACTTTAAGTGGAACCGAGCATACAGATATCGAGCAACAGGCTATCCAGCTGTTAGAAAAGTGGAACTATGAAGATGATGTCGAAAGTTCCCAAGCCCTCCTTTATCACCATTGGATGGAAGAGATCGAAAACCGGTTATATAAAGATATACCACGTAACATGATGGGCATGTTTTCTGGTAAAGGACAAACAACAGATGAATTGTTACGAACCGCGCTTCGTGGAGATACTTCTATTTGGGTCGAGGAAGAAGGCGGGATAGAAGGGCTATTGGGAGAAACATTTAGTAAAACGATAGAGAAGCTACAGGAAGAGTATGGGGACTCGATAAATGGATGGCGATGGGGAGACTATCACCAGGTTCAATTTGTCCATCCACTCTCTGGAATCAATCCTGTCCTGGCCTTTTTCTTCAATAATGAAAAGCCGATGGAAGTCGGAGGAAGTAGTGTTACACCAATGGCAGCAAGCTATGACAAAAAGACAGGGATGGTTGATCACGGGGCATCCTGGCGTTTTGTGATTGATTCCAATGAAATGCAGAAGGGCTATCATATCGTCGGTCCAGGGCAATCCGGGCATTTTAAGAGTGATTGGTATGATGACCAGTTGGAAGATTGGGTGTACGGAAACTATCATGAAACAAATCTTAAGTCATTCAATGGCGAGGAACTTACTTTAAAGCCGGAATAATTCCACTTGCCATGTGGCGAGAAAAACGACAAAATAAGAGATATGCTAGAAATAGAAAGGGAGAACATAATGAATTACTATGCGGCATTGTTGCCAATGAAAGATGAGGAAAAAAGTAAAACGTATCGTCCTGACCATTTAGCCTATTTGGAAGAGATGGAGGAACAGGGGAAAGTATTTGCCAAAGGTAGATTTACAGACGGTGCTGGTGGACTTGTCATTTACCAGGCTGATAGTCTAGAAGAAGCAGAAGTATTAGTTAAAGCAGATCCGTATGTTGAAAAAGGTGCACGAAATTATGAAGTGCATGAATGGACAATGGTGCTTGTAGGGGACAAACCACAATCATAATTGCATTGACAGTGCTATGGCCAATCGATATAATATGTCAGGTAACAATGCGAGAGGTTCTTAGCTTAAACCCTCTATAAAAAACTAAGGACAGATGATGCGAATCAAGCCATGTGCCTTAGTAGGTACATGGCTTTTTTGATGTGAAAATAGGAAAAGGAGGTATATACGATGAAAGAACAAGATCTTTCCGAACTAACACTGCTTGGAAGTCAGGGAACAACCTATGCGTTTGACTATAATCCTGACGTGCTAGAAATCTTTGAAAACAACCATCCGGACAGAGACTACTTTGTGAAATTTAATTGCCCTGAATTCACGACACTTTGTCCAATGACAGGGCAGCCAGATTTCGCTACCTTGTACATAAGCTATATTCCAGATGTGAAAATGGTAGAAAGTAAGGCTCTTAAATTGTATTTGTTCAGCTTTCGTAACCATGGTGGGTTTCACGAGGATAGTATCAATGTGATCATGAACGATTTGATTAACTTGATGGATCCTAGGTACATCGAGGTTTGGGGTAAATTCACACCACGTGGTGGCATCTCGATCGATCCATATTGTAACTATGGGAAGCCTGGAACAAAGTATGAAAAAATGGCAGAGCAACGACTAATGAATCATGATCTTTATCCAGAAAAAATAGACAATCGATAATAGAGGGTTGCTAAGTTCTTCTCATATAAAGAGGAGAGAAAAAATGTATTTATATCTAAATGCTTTATTTGCAGGACTGTTAATTGTATCAAATATTCTCGGTGTGAAACTTTTTGCAATCGGAGAGTTTATTTTGCCGGCAGCGGTTATTGTATATGTTATTACCTTTATCATCACGGATGTTATTGGGGAGGTGTACGGGAAGCGAGCTGCAAGGAAGACGGTTCAGGCAGGATTTCTGACACAGATCCTCGTACTCGTTTTTGTATTTATTGCAATCGAGTTACCAGCGGCACCAGTCTTTACAGTACAGACAGAATTCGAAACCATTCTAGGTGGTAGCTTTCGTGTGATGCTAGCAAGTCTATTATCTTACTTGGCCAGTCAGCACTTGGATGTCAGCTTGTTTCATCGCCTAAAAAAGAAGCATGGTAATAGTAAGCTATGGCTACGTAACAATCTCTCCACAATGACGAGTCAGCTGGTGGATACGAGCATCTTTATCACCATTGCATTCTGGGGAACAGTGCCAACTGCCGTTTTACTTGGAATGATTGCCACACAATATTGTTTTAAACTGCTTGTTGCCATTGTAGATACTCCTATTGTGTATCTTCTTGTCAGACTAGCGAAGCGTGACAAAGATAAAACTGAATCGAGCGATTTACTTGTAAACCATTCCTAACATCGGAATGGTTTTTTTCGCATTGGAGCATAAACAATCTAGCTCTAGGAAACTTGCACTACGAAACTGTTTCATTTCCCGGGAAATATATGTCGTTATTTGCAAGAAAACACCACCTAAAGGATGAGATAGCAGCGGTATTTTTTTAATTTTCGTTACATAAACTAATAACGCTTGTGCTTGTACCTCATAAGAGCAAAAAGGGGGGCAGTCCATATAAGACTTTCTGCGTGTAATGACTTGTATACGGTTCAAAGGTATGAGGCAGGTAAGAAAGAAATCTAATAATCTAGGAATAATTTATTAAAACTCATTGACACCGCTTTCAGTTTCGTTTATGATGAAAGCACAAGTTAATTATGTGGCGGAGATATGGAGACCCACACTTTAATAGATATTCCTTGCTAGGAGTATGTCTGTTAAAGTGTGGGTCTTTTACCGTTGGCAATTAACTATTAATGAACATAAAGGGGTGTTTTACATGTCCGAGTTTTTAGCAGAACTTATTGGTACAATGATTTTAATCATTTTTGGTGGCGGTGTAGTAGGTGGCGTCGTCTTGAAGAAAACCAAAGCAGAAGGTGCTGGCTGGGTAGTCATTACAATTGGCTGGGGTCTTGCTGTTGCTTTAGGTGTTTATGCCGTTGGGAATTTTTCAGGAGCACATTTAAACCCTGCCGTAACGCTCGGATTTGCCGCAATTGGTGAATTTCCGTGGGCCGATGTACCATTATACATTACAGCACAATTAATTGGTGCCATGATTGGGGCAGCAATCGTATTCTTTAATTATCTACCACATTGGAAAGAAACAGAAGATCAAGGTGCTAAGCTGGGCGTATTTGCTACAGATCCAGCAATTCGTAGCCCATTCTCCAATCTAATTAGTGAGATGGTTGGAACTTTTGCTTTATTAATGGGACTTTTATTCATCGGTGCAAACGAATTCACAGAAGGTTTGAACCCAATTATCGTTGGTGCTCTTATCATTGCAATCGGGATGTCACTTGGTGGAGCTACAGGCTATGCGATTAACCCTGCAAGGGATTTGGGTCCACGTATCGCACATGCGCTTCTTCCAATACCAGGAAAAGGCGGTTCTGACTGGGGATATTCTTGGATCCCAGTAGTAGGACCAATTCTTGGAGGTATCTACGGAGCAGTATTCTATAATGCTATGTTTCTAGGAAACTTTGGTGCTCTCTTCTGGATAATGAGCGCATTAGTAGCAATCCTATTCATTGGTGCAGCAAATGCAGAATTGAAAAAAGGAAAAAGTACAGCAAACAAAGTAGAACAAAAAATTTCTTAAGGGGGAAATATAATGAGTAAAAAATATATCTTATCCATTGATCAAGGGACAACGAGCTCAAGAGCCATTTTGTTTAATCATGATGGAGAAATCGTAGAAACAGCACAAAAGGAATTTCAGCAGTTTTTCCCACAGCCAGGTTGGGTAGAGCATGATGCAAATGAAATCTGGACATCCGTACTTGCTTGTATCGCGGACGTGCTTCGTAAAGCAGATGCTGAACCAATAGACATTGCTGGTATTGGAATTACGAACCAGCGTGAAACAGCTGTTGTCTGGAATAAAAACACAGGAAAGCCGATCTATCAGGCGATTGTGTGGCAATCCAGACAGACAGAAGGCATATGTAGAGAATTAAGAGAAGCAGGTCACAACGAACTTTTCAATAAGAAAACAGGTTTACTACTTGACCCATATTTCTCTGGAACAAAAGTAAAATGGATTCTCGATCATGTGGCAGGAGCAAGAGAGAAAGCAGATAATGGCGATCTGTTATTTGGAACAATTGACAGCTGGCTTGTTTACAAGCTTTCCGGTGGAAAAACACATATCACTGATTACTCTAATGCATCAAGAACCCTTATGTTTAATATCTATGATTTAAAATGGGACGATGAATTGCTAGATATTCTAACTGTACCGAAAAGCATGCTACCAGAGGTGAAGCAATCGTCTGAAGTGTACGCGAATACCGCTTCTTATCATTTCTTTGGCCATGAAGTGCCAATTGCAGGTATCGCAGGAGACCAACAGGCAGCATTATTTGGTCAGGCATGTTTTGAAAAAGGCATGGCTAAAAACACATATGGAACTGGTTGTTTCATGCTCATGAATACTGGCGAAGAAGGCGTTAAATCTGAGCATGGATTGTTAACAACACTTGCTTGGGGTGTTGATGGAAAAGTCGAGTATGCATTAGAAGGTAGTATTTTTGTTGCCGGATCTGCAATTCAATGGCTACGTGATGGCTTGAAAGTAATTGAAAGCGCACCACAAAGTGAGCAGCTTGCTACTAACGTAGATTCTACAGATGGTGTTTACATGGTACCGGCATTCGTTGGACTTGGCACACCGTATTGGGATAGTGATGCAAGAGGAGCAATGTTTGGGCTTACACGAGGGACTACAAAGGACCATCTTGTCCGCGCAACGTTAGAATCACTTGCTTATCAAACAAAAGATGTGTTGGATGCGATGATTAAAGACTCTGAAATTGATTTAAAAACCTTGCGCGTTGATGGTGGAGCTGTAAAAAATAACTTCCTCATGCAGTTCCAAAGTGACATGCTGGACGTACCGGTTGAACGACCAGTTGTACAGGAAACGACTGCACTTGGCTCTGCTTATCTAGCTGGCCTAGCTGTAGGATATTGGAAAGATAAAGAAGAAATTGCAAAACAATGGAATATCGAGAAAACATTTAAACCAGCTATGACAGAAGGAAAACGCAATAAACTTTATTCTGGTTGGGAAAAAGCAGTTGCGTCGACAAGAACGTTTAAATAGAAACCCGTAAAGGGAAAAGAAAGGGGAAGCTCCATTTATCTTTATAAACAAAGGTAAGTAGAGACTTCCTCTTTCTCATATACAATGGAAAATGACAGAGTAAAAGAAATCGAAAAGAAGCACATTAATATAACGTGCATGATTGCTTGATTCATTGCAAACTTTAATGGAAGAGGAGAGAAGATAATGAAAAAAATTATTAACGATCCAAATCAAGTTGTACAAGACATGGTGCAAGGAATGGTAGCAGCTTACCCAGAAGCACTAAAGCAAGTACCTGAGACAATGGTTCTTGCTAGAAAAGATTCGCCTGTCCAAGGAAAAGTAGGGATTGTCAGTGGCGGAGGAAGCGGCCATGAGCCAGCACATGCTGGGTATGTTGGAAAAGGCATGCTTGATGCTGCAGTAGCAGGTGAAGTGTTTACCTCGCCAACACCAGATCAAGTATTGGAAGCGATCAAAACAGTAGATGGTGGGTCAGGCGTATTTCTTGTTATAAAGAATTATACGGGAGACGTTTTGAACTTTGAAATGGCAGCAGAACTAGCAGAAGCTGAAGGTATTGATGTGCAGTATGTCGTCGTCAATGATGATGTTGCAGTAGAAGATAGTTCGTTTACGACTGGCCGACGAGGAATTGCTGGAACAGTCTTTGTTCATAAAATTACAGGCGCAAAAGCAGAGTCTGGTGGATCTTTAGCAGAAGTGAAACAGGTTGGAGAAAAGGTGGTTGCCAACGTCCGTTCCATGGGGATGGCGTTAAAGCCATGTACTGTCCCGGCAGCTGGGAGTCCAAGCTTTGAATTGAAAGACGATGAAATGGAAATCGGCATTGGAATCCATGGCGAGCCTGGGATAGAGCGGAAGGAAATAGCCAGCGCAGACCAAATAGCAGAGGAATTAACCGCAAAAGTCTTACAAGATCTTGACTATACTACAGGCGAAGATGTTGCTGTGATGATCAATGGTCTCGGCTCTACTCCAGAAATGGAGCTGTATATTGTAAATAAACGGGTACAAGAAATACTAAAAGAGAAGGGTATTACCGTGTACAAAACATTTGTCGGGGAGTACATGACAGCACTGGAGATGACAGGATGTTCTGTCACCTTACTCAAGCTGGATGATGAGTTAAAAACATTGCTGGATGCCGATTCAGATGCTCCTGCTTTTCGTAGCTAATATTGGTCAACAAAGAAAGGAGGATTCGCAATGGAATTAGACGTACAACTCATAGTAGACTGGATGAAAAAAACAAATGAAAAAATGCAGGAAAACAAACCTTATTTAACGACATTGGATCAACCGATAGGGGATGGCGACCATGGGATTAATATGGCAAGGGGCTTTCAAGAAGTCGAAAACAAGGTAACAAAGGAAACCTATGAGACACCTGCAGATGTGCTAAAAGATATTGCCATGACGCTCATGTCAAAAGTGGGTGGCGCATCTGGCCCATTATTTGGAACAGCCTTTTTGAAGCTTTCCACTGCGGTAAAAGGTTCCGAAACGATCTCATATGAGGCTTTTGTTAACGGAATAGAGCAAGCAGTCGCAGGGGTAAAACAACGTGGTAAGGCAGAAGCTGGAGAAAAAACTATGGTTGATGTGTGGTACCCGGTTTCCGAAGCGCTCACGGAAGAGCAAGATTTTTCTGCAGAGGTTTTAGCAGAGACAGCAAAGCAGGCAATGGAGAACACGAAGGATATGCTGGCCACAAAAGGGCGTGCCGCTTATTTTAAAGACAAGTCACAGGGACATATTGATCCAGGTTCTGCCTCTTCCTTCTATTTATTCGAAGCATTAAGTGATGTACTGAAGGAGCGTGCATAATCGATGAGTTCTTATGTAGGTATTGTCCTGATTTCTCATAGCTCTAAAATAGCGGAAGGTCTCAAAGATTTAATTCGTCAGGTTATGACAGACGTACCAATAGAAACAGCCGGTGGCACAGATGACGGTGAGATTGGTACTAGCATTGAGAAAATCACAGGTGCGATAGCGGAAGCAGATAAGGGAGAAGGCGTGCTGTTGTTTTATGATATCGGTAGCGCGAAGATGAATGCGGAAATGGCAATCGAAATGAACGAGACAGAGCAGGCTCTCCTTGTCGAAGGTCCTTTAGTTGAAGGGGCTTATGTAGCAGCAGTGGAGTCAGGCATGGGGAAAACCTTGCAGGAAGTGCATGACGCTGTAAAGAAATCATTTTAAAATAAAATAGAGTAACAGCCTCAGGGGAGAAAATCCTTGAGGCTGTTTTCTGGATAAGAAGCAAGGAAAAAGGAATTACATATTTACCTTTCTTCATAAACCCCACTTATTTCAATTTTTTTATATACCAAGCATCCATTGCATCATGATCAGATCCCTCTAGTGCTTTATCAAGTAGCTCAAATCCTAATTTATTGTATAAGGAATTTGCTACCTCAAGCTTGTCTAATGTTTCTAAGTAACAATATGAATAATGTTCCTTCGCGTATGTAAGGGCCACATCCATCAGCTTTTTTGACAGTCCTATTCCTTGAGCTTCTGGTGCGATGTATAGCTTTTGCAGTTCACATACGTCTGCGGTCTGGCCATATGGACCAATGTCGACACCACCGACGACTACGTCATGTTCATTGACAGCAACCCAATAATTAGCCTTTGCTTGTTGCTGGTAAAATTGCGCCAAGCTTGCTAGTTGTGGATCATAATAGGCTGTTCCCGGAATGTCCAAATCAAATGATTCTAGTGAACGTTTGATAATATGTTCTATTCTTTGGTTATCTTTTACTTCTATTTCTCGAATGATCATGAAAATGCTCCCCCAGCGTATGCAATTTATAGTATTATTCTATTCACTTTCTTTCTACAATTCAAATTAATTAAAAGATATCGTGTAGTTTTTCTAACAGAAGTGTATATCAACCAACCAGATACATGTTATAGGACTCGAGTTTAATAGTTAAAGATTAGGAGATAAAGTACACAACATCCAGCGGAGGAAAATTTGTAGACTCCTAGGGGAGAAAAGGCCTAGATAAGGCCCCGCAGTGCGACAAGCACGAGGAGACTTAGCAGCCGCCCCTGGAAAGCGTAAAATTTTCCGTAGCGATGATTTAAACACTTCCCTCATCATTAGCATTTCTGGAGGATAACACTTCATCAATCATCCTCCATTCTTAGAAAAACTTTCTAATTCTCTCTCAATCTCTTCATCAGTCACCTCAACATTTTCTTCTTTTATATCAAGGTGTTTACTAATCATTGCTAGTTTTTCTTTAATAGATAGTAACTGGCTAATACCATAGAATAGCGACCCTGCGATAATGCCAAATGCAATTGCAATACCAAATACATTAAAGGGGATTAAGATATACCCTAAAATGGTACTAAAAAATATAGCTCCAAATAATTTCATTGATTTAACTCCTCCTTAGAAAAAACTTCTAATGCCATGATACCATGTTAGCGCTGCTTGTTAAGATCGTATTTGATAATGTGATATGATAAGCTAAGAATTTATTTTACGGATGGTTAGTGAGGTGCGAGCATTGATTGATCTACTTATAACGATGCTAGAGCGAATTGGTATTTTGGTAGCAGTTGCGTTTGTGCTGACACGTTTTCGCTTCTTCCAGGACATGATTCATCAAGATCAGCTTAATAATAGGAAGCAGTTTACTGCCATTCTCTTCTTTGGGTTATTTGGCATTATGGGAACATATTATGGTGTGGCCCTTAATACGGGTACTCTACTATTCGATAGTGTGACAATGGATCTCGCTGCAGAGGAAGCAATCGCAAATTCTCGTGTGATAGGGGTGGTCATTGCAGGCCTTTTAGGAGGCTATCGAGTAGGAATAGGAGCTGGACTTATAGCAGGGATTCACCGTTTAACGCTCGGGGGTTTCACTGCTGTTTCCTGTAGTTTAGCCAGTGTCATTGCTGGCGCTATGGCTGGTTACTTCAGAAAGAAAGGGAAATATTTAAAGCTCCCAACAGCATTTTTGATTGGCGCACTTGCAGAATCGGTTCAAATGCTCATTATCTTAATTCTCTCCAAACCATTTGAGATGGCGTGGACGCTCGTTCAGATCATTGGAATTCCTATGATATTGGCAAACGGGCTTGGAACAGCAATTTTCTTGTTAATTGTGCAAAATGTTGTGAAAGAAAGAGAAAATGCAAGCGCCGAGCAGGCTCAAAAGACGTTGCGCATTGCTGAGCAGACGATCGGTTACTTAAGACAGGGGATGACCAACCAATCGGCATTAGCCGTCTGTTCTATTCTTTATAAAGAAATAAATCCGAGTGCCGTTGCAATTACTGACAAGGAACTTATTTTGGCGCATGTCGGACTGGCAAGTGATCACCATGTAGCAAATACACCGATTCGCACGAAACTCACAAAAGAGGTAATTCAGCATGGAAAACTTGTCGTCGCCAATGATGAAACAATTCATTGCAGTGTGGAAGGTTGTCCGCTCGGTGCGGTCGTCATGGCGCCATTAAAAAGCCGTAATGAAGTTATCGGAACACTGAAGGTCTATTTCCAGTCGGAAAAACACATCACCAATGTAAATTTGGAGCTTATCTCTGGTCTCAGCTCCTTGTTAAGTACACAGGTAGAGCTAGCAGACACCGAAAAAGCTTACCAGTTAGCAAAAGAGGCAGAAATTAAAGCATTACAGGCGCAAATTAGCCCACATTTCCTGTTTAATTCCTTAAATATCATTGTTTCCTTAATTCGTACCGATCCAAAAAAAGCACGAAAGCTTTTAATGTCTCTTTCCCATTTCTTTAGGCAAAACCTAGCTGGAACGACCGCTGAGATTGTTTCCTTAAGACAAGAACTGGAGCATGTGAAGGCATACCTTGAAATCGAATCATCGAGGTTTGTAGACAAATTACACGTCACCTATGACATCGAAGAAGCGGTACTCGAAAACAATATTCCACCATTAACACTGCAGCCACTAGTCGAAAATGCGGTCAAGCATGGGATTAAGGAAATGGAAAAAGACGCGCTTGTTCATATCTCCATTAAGCGAGAAAAGGACAGGATTGTCATTATAGTCGAAGACAATGGGGTAGGGATTAAAGAGAGCAAGCTAAAGAACTTGGGCGAAACACAGTTTGAATCTGAAACAGGGACAGGCATTGGTTTGTATAATGTCAACAGACGATTAACGATGAAGTTTGGGTTGCGGGCAGGTATTCAAATAACCAGCAAGCCAGGTCATGGTACTAGAATTAGCTTAAATCTGCCAATTGGAATGGGGGAAAGAATGAATGAAACAAATTGATGTACTCGTTGTGGATGATGAGCGCTACGCACGCGAGGAACTAGTCCACCTGTTAGGTGATTTTAAACATATTCGCGTGGTAGGGGAGGCGGAATCGGGAGAGGATGCGATTGTGAAGAGTCTAACCTTAAAGCCAGACATTGTTTTTCTAGATATCGAGATGCCAAAAATGAACGGGATGGAAGCGGCCAAAGTATTACAGGAGTTAAAAAAAGCCCCGCTCATCATTTTTGCAACAGCATACCCACAGTTTGCGGCAGACGCTTTTCGCCTTGAGGCACTTGATTATCTATTAAAACCCTATGAAGAAGAGCAACTACAGGAAACGATTTCCCGTGTGGAAAAGCGGTTGTTTACTGCCGATGAGCAGACCATAGTTGCTAAAGGAAAGCTGTCGATTGAAACTGAAGGGGAAATTCATTATCTTAATCCAGCCGATATTCTTTATTTGTCCCGTGAAGACAAGTTTACTAAGATTTTTACAGCTGATAAGGAATACCATGTTCGGGCTACCTTAAAAGATTTGGAAGCCAGGCTTGCTGGGTTTGAGTTTTTTCGTATACATAAGAGCTATGTGGTGAACCTTTCCTATGTAAAAATGTTGACACCATGGTTTAATGGTGCCTACCAATTAAAGTTAGAAGGGAAAGAGGAAGCATTAGCGGTGAGTCGTAACTATGTCAAAGCACTTCGTAGCAAGCTGGAATTGTGAGACCAGCTGTGCATCTTGATTGTCTGCTAATGCATTTCAACCTCCCTTTGCAACATCTTACGCTAAATAAAGCCCTTTCAATGGTTTATGTCTTACACTGTATGTAATCGCATACATCGGAAAGAGAGGGTAATATTATGTATACATTTTTAGCTGGTATTTTACTTTTAATTATAGGTTACTTCACGTATGGAAAAATAGTAGAAAAGATTTTTGGAGTGAAAGAGGAGAGGGATACACCTGCTTATACAAGCAGTGATGGCGTAGATTACATGCCTATGAGTACACCTCGAAATTCTTTGATTCAATTATTAAATATAGCTGGTGTTGGTCCGATTTTTGGTCCAATTATGGGCGCACTATACGGACCAGTTGCTTTCATTTGGATCGTGGTGGGCTGTATCTTTGCCGGTGCGGTACATGATTATTTAACTGGAATGATTTCCATCCGCAACAGAGGCGCACATTTACCTGAGCTTGCTGGAAAATTTCTAGGTCGATTTATGAAACATGTTGTAAACGGTTTCGCTGTCTTGTTGCTATTATTAGTTGCTACTGTTTTTGTAACAGCACCAGCAGATTTACTTTATAATCTAATGAATGGCTGGGTTGCACTAGGTTATATTATTGGCGCCATTTTTGTTTATTATTTACTGGCAACCCTGCTACCAATTGATAAAATCATCGGACGAGTTTACCCAATCTTTGGTGCCTTGCTCGTAATTAGTGCAATTGGCGTGGCAGTTGGAATGATTGTAACAGGTGCTCCAATCCCGGAACTTACATTGGCAAATTTCCATCCGGATAATGCACCAATCTTTCCATTGTTATTCTTAACCATCTCATGTGGGGCTATCTCTGGATTCCATGCAACGCAAACACCAATCATTTCTCGTACAACCAAAGGGGAGAAACAAGGCCGTAAAATTTTCTACGGCATGATGATTGCAGAAGGAATCATCGCCATGATTTGGGCCGCAGCAGCCATGAGTCTTTTCGACGGACCAGTTGGCCTAAACGAGTTACTTAACAATGGTGGAACAGCAGCTGTTGTAAGCGAAGCTTCTACCTTAATGCTTGGTGCTATTGGTGGTACGTTGGCAGTACTTGGAGTTATTATCCTGCCAATCACGTCAGGAGATACAGCATTCCGCAGTGCACGTATGATTATTGCAGATTATATTCGTTTCCCACAGAAAAAAATAATGAATCGTCTATGGATCGCACTACCATTATTCGCTATATCAATTGCCCTTACTCAAATTGACTTTAACCTGTTATGGCGCTATTTCTCTTGGGCCAACCAGTCAACAGCAGTAATTGCCTTGTTTGTCGGATCCATGTATTTGTTCATTGCCAAGAAGAATTATTGGATTGCCTTAATTCCAGGTACGTTTATGCTAATGGCAACCATGACCTATATACTAAATGCTCCAATTGGTTTCCGCTTACCGATGAATATTTCATATATCGGTGCAACCATTATTACGATCGCACTTGTCATAACCTTCTTCTTAGCAGCAGTAAAGGCACGGAGAAAGAACATACCATTAGAAGAAGATATTACAAATTGGAAAAAATCAGCATAATGAAAAGGTATCAGGGAGACCTGATACCTTTTTTAGATAAGAAAGCAATTCTCTAAAAAATTCCTCGTTTTCCAGCCAATACTACCAGACTATTTTTCATTAAAATAGTCGCTTTTCAGTACACATTTACCATGATATGATAAAGCGATTACATAGATGAATTGCAAGTAGATATAGATTCATAGAAAGGGGAATATCTATGCCTCGGTTTTCTCTCCAAACAAAAGTCCTGGTGCTTATTACCACTTTGATTATGTTGGTCACACTTTTGTTAACCGCGATTAATGCCTATTTTGAATCCAAGGATGTGGAGGAGCAAGTAGGAGAGCGGGCGCTACAAGTTGCTACTACTCTTTCTTTTATGCCTTCCGTCAAAGCTGCATTTGCTAACGAAAACCCCGCGAACATTATCCAACCCATAGCAGAAGAAATTAGGAAGTTTATTGGGGCAGAGTTTATCGTGGTCGGGGATAAAGAAAGTGTCCGCGTCGCTCATCCTGATATCGAAAAGATTGGCAAAAAAATGGTCGGGGGCGATAATGACCGGGCCTTAATAGATGCAGAGTATTATACCTCAAAAGCAATAGGAAGTCTTGGTCCATCATTAAGGGGAAAAGCACCGATCTTTAATGACGAGGGAGAAGTTGTAGGAATTGTTTCAGTTGGCTTTATGGTGGAGGATATTCGTTCCATGATAGTTAGCAAATTGGTGAAAATAAGCGGAGCTTCTCTCTTCGTCGTTCTCATTGGTATAGGTGGAGGTATCGCGCTAGCTCGAAACATAAGAAAGGATACGCTAGGACTGGAGCCACATCAAATTGCCTCCTTGTACCGAGATAGAACTGCAATTCTTTCCAGTATTAGAGAAGGGATTATTGCAATGGATAAGACAGGGAAAATAAGCTTGATGAATGGATCAGCACGGAAAATATTAGGTTTACAAGGAGATCCGGAGAGTAGGCAAATTGAGGATGTTTTTCCAAATACCAAAATGTATGATGTGTTGCTTTCCAAGAATACTGGTCAAGATGAAGAATTTATCCTGAATAACCGGCAGGTCATTGTTAATCGCACCCCTATCATGGATGGAGATGAGGTGGTAGGAGTAGTTTCCAGTTTTCGGGATAAGACCGAATTAAATGAGATGATTAATACATTATCAGAAGTCAGACAATACTCTGAAGATCTACGTGCGCAAACCCATGAATATACTAACAAATTATATGTTATATCAGGATTGTTACAGCTTGGTCACTACCAGGACGCAATTGAACTTATTCAAAAAGAGTCACAGCTTGCTGCAAACCAGCATAAAGTGCTGCTTGACCAGATAAACGATCGTACCGTACAAGCCATAATACTTGGGAAAATCGGAAAAGCTTCAGAGAAAAAGGTAACGTTTGAAATCGATGAAAACAGTTATCTCGAACCATTGCCCGAAAAGGTGGATATTGCTAAGCTTATAACCATATTGGGAAACCTAATCGATAACGCCCTAGAGGCGGTAGCAGGTCAGACGGAAAAACACATCGTTTTCTTTGCAACCGATTTGGGAGAAGACATTGTATTTGAGATTGCGGATAATGGACCAGGTCTTCCTGAAGAAAATCTAGACCGAATCTTTAAGCAGGGCTATACTACAAAAACACATGATGAGCAGGCACATGGATATGGACTAGCCATTGTAAAAGAAACAGTAGAAGACTTGGGAGGGCATTTGGAAGTACACACGCAACCGAATGGGGGAGCGGTATTTACTGTGTTCATTCCTCGAGTTCATGGTTGAAAAAAGGGGGCAGACGTATGATACATGTACTTATTGTGGAAGATGATTACCGGATTGCAGGTATCCATGAAGAATTTTTAGAGAAAGTAGAGGGGATACAAGTAGTCGAAAAAGTGCTAAATGGGAAAGAAGCCTTGGAAATCATAGAAAAAGAGAAAATAGATCTTGTACTGCTAGATATTTATATGCCTGATATTTTAGGGTCAGAACTGCTACAAACCATTCGATCCTTAAACAAACAATTGGACATTATTATGATTTCTGCAGCTACCGAAGCAAAAATCGTAGGGGAAGTGTTACGCAACGGGGTATTTGACTATATTATGAAACCCGTAAAACTGGAGCGATTCATGGAGACAATGGAACGGTACAAAGAAGTAAAGGGAAAACTTGCAGCACAAAAGGAGTTGGACCAGAGTTTTCTTGATGATTATTTCGGCTATGGAAGTAGTGTGTCAATTATGGAAAAGCAAACACCAAAAGGTATTGACCCTCTTACACTAGAAAAAATAAAGCAACGCATACATACTTTAAACAATGGGGTAACTGCAGAAGAAATGGGTATGGAAATTGGCACTTCCCGAACGACTGCAAGGCGCTATCTCGAATATCTTATCACAGAGGGAGAGATCAAAGCAGAATTGGAATATGGCGTAGTAGGAAGGCCAGAAAGAAAATATCATGTTAAAAAGTAGTCAGCCGTGAGAAGAAAATAAGAAGGAGCGATCTTCACACCAAAGAATATTCATCTTATTACTCAGATTAGTATAAAGGTACTTGGCAGCCTATTATATTGGCTGGCTTAATTAAGCTAACCCTAAAGCGAATACTATCGTGTTCGCTTTTTTTATATTGCATCACAAGGACTTATTTTTCCCTCACAGACCCATGAACAAAATGACCAAAACGTATAGAAAAAACTTATTACCCATTATTTTGAAAACGGTTACATTATGATCATCCTACTTTATAGTGAGTGGTAAGTAATAATTATGTGAATTTTTTGATTTAAAGAGGAGGAATTTTTATGAAGAAGGTTTTTATAGGCATCGTATTTGTCATACTACTTATTTTCTCAGCAGCTTGTTCTGGAGGCGATGAAGGGGCAAGTGGAACAGAGGGTTCCAAAGAATGGAAACCTGAGAAGCCAATTGAGATTGTCGCACCTGCTGGGGCAGGTGGGGGCTGGGATACTACAGCCAGAATGGCAGCAAAGGTCTTTACGGAAGAAGAAATCATAGACAGTGATATTGGTGTGGTTAACAAAGCCGGTGGTGGCGGTGCAGTCGGTTGGGCTTATGTAGCTGGGCAAGAGGGAAGTCCATACAATATGTTTGTTGCTTCCCCGCCACTTCTCTTTATCCCGTTAAATGGACAATCGGAATATGGTCATGAAGACTTTACTCCGATTGCTAACGTGATAGCCGATTATGCAGCATTTGCAGTAGCGGCAGATGCCAAATGGGACAACTTAAATGAACTATTTGATGATATGAAGAAAGACCCTTCCAGTATAACAGTGGTTGGAACATCGTCACCAGGAAGTATGGATCACATTCAGTTTGTTCAAATTGCCAAGGCAGCAGGGGTTGACGTGACAAAAATCAAATACGTATCAGACCAAGATGGAGTCGGTTTGACACAACTTTTAAATGGAAGTGTGGATGTTTTCTCCACTGGGGTTTCTGAAACAGTAGAGCAAGTTAAAGCGGGGACAATCAAAGTTCTTGGGGTAACCTCAGAGGAAAGGCTGGAAGGTGAAGTATTGGAAGACTTCCCAACAGCTAAAGAACAGGGGATTGATGCGACGTTTGTTAACTGGCGAGGATTCTTTGGACCACCAAACATGGATGAAGAGGCGATAGCCTACTATGAAGAAAAGTTTAAAGAATTGAGCGATTCAGAGGCCTTTGCAGATATACGCAAACAGTTCGGGTGGGACGAAATGTACATGAATAGTGAGGAATACCAGCAGTTCCTTGATGAAAAAAAGGGAGAAATACAATCATTACTTGATGAATTAGGACTTGGCGAATAGCAATTTATATTAAGGGAGGTCAGTGATCAACTTTAGATCATTGACTTCTATCTATTTCACAAACCAGGTGGTGTAAGCATGTTAAAAACAGTGAATCAACGAATTAGTTTAGTTTTAATTGCCATTGGGATTTGTTATTTGCTTCTCGCATTTCAGCTTCCTTCGTATGCCTATGTGCCAGTCGATGCTGATGTAGTCCCCATAACACTAGGCATTCTTTTAATCCTATTGGCATCTTGCCTCTATTTTTCGAAAGACTCGGAAACAGAAGAGCAGAAGGCGAGAAGAAAAATTCCTAAGAAGGATATTGGAGCATTGCTTGCTGTCTTTTCCTTTATTTTTGTATATATACTATTTTTGGAATTATTGGGATTCGTCCTAATGACAATGTTGTTTATTTTCTTTTGTTCGTGGTTTCTAGGGTATAAAAAACATCTAAGCAATGCCCTTGTGTCTATCCTATTTCCGTTATGTATGTATGGGATGTTTACAGAGTTTCTTAATATAAGTCTGCCACAAGGATTATGGCCTTTTTAAGGAGGAATCTAGATGGGTTCATTAGAAGGAATTATAGCAGGGTTTCAAGTGGCTTTCAGTTTGGAAGGCTTGTTGTTTGTTATGATTGGTGTTTTTGTAGGTACTTTTATTGGAATGATGCCGGGGTTGGGCCCCATAAGTGCCATCGCGGTCATGATCCCAATTACGTTTGGAATGAATCCGGCGCCTGCGTTAGTTATGATGGCAGGTGTATACTATGGCGCTATATTTGGCGGATCAACATCCTCGATTTTATTAAATGCCCCAGGTGTGTCTGGTGCAGTGGCAACCGCATTTGATGGTTATCCGATGGCGCAACAGGGGAAAGCCGGAAAAGCATTGGCCATAGCCGCGATCAGTTCGTTTATCGGTGGTACGGTTAGTGTTATTCTGCTGATGCTACTGGCTCCGATGCTTTCAAGTGTTGCGATTTCGTTTGGTCCACCTGCCTATTTTGCATTAATGCTGATGGGCCTTACAGCTATTTCAAGTTTGTCTGAAGGTAGTACGATTAAAGCACTTATATCTGCTGTGGCGGGATTTATGATTGTCACAATTGGTATTGATGCACAAACAGGAACACAGCGGTTTACGTTTGGGAATGTAAACCTATTAGAAGGAATTGATTTTTTAGTCATTGCACTCGGACTTTTCGCACTTGCGGAGGTTTGTACGCTAATTATTAAACGAAAAGATCTTTCACAGGAAAATGCACATAAGTTGGGAAGTATGCGTCTCAGTAAACAGGATTTCAAAGACATGAGCGGCCCGGTAACACGCCACTCCTTTCTAGGATTTATTCTTGGCGTTTTGCCAGGTGCTGGTGCTACGATAGCATCTTTTATCTCTTATATTACGGAGAAGAAGCTATCAAAGAATCCTGAAGAATTCGGCAAAGGATCCGTCAAAGGACTGGCTGCCCCAGAGACAGCCAATAATGCGGCAACCAGTGGAGCGTTTGTACCGTTATTGAGCTTGGGGATTCCTGGGTCTGGTACAACTGCAGTGATGCTCGGTGCCTTTCTTGTGCTAGGTGTACAGCCAGGTCCACTGTTAATGACGGATAGGCCGGAGATTTTCTGGGGTATTATTGCAAGTATGTACATAGGGAATGTCTTCTTGCTGATCTTAAATTTGCCTCTCATTCCGTATTTTGCAAAGATATTAAAAATACCACGGCCGTTATTGATATCCCTTGTGATCATGTTTAGTATCATCGGCGTTTATGCCATTAGTTTTAATACATTTGATCTGTATATGTTATTGCTCTTTGGGGTCGTCGGCTTTGTAATGAGATTGTTTTCATTTCCGGCACCACCGTTTATTCTCGCGTTTATTCTTGGTGGCATGATGGAGCAGGCATTTAGGCAGTCCCTAACCATTTCCAATGGTAGTCTTACGGTATTTGTCCAAGATCCAATTGCGTTAACATTGTTATTTGTTGCCTTGCTTTCTTTCGTTTTTCCATTGATTCGTGTTGTCCGAAGTAGAAGAGCGTAAGTATATGCGGGTACGAGAAATGCTATTGTTTAAAAATATCGTTCGTTACAGTTTGTTATGCATCACCGCGATTGCCCTGTTCGGCTTGTGGAATGCAGGGATATGGAGAGAGTTCACCCCAGAACAACTGCGAACATTGTTACTGCTTCTGTTCGCCATTTATCTATGGGTGGCAGCACCGATCCCGACAGGCGCCAGCAGTATCCTTATTCTCGCCATGCTACTATTACTCGGCCTAGTCGATACCATGGAAGAAGCCGTAATCGGATTTCTTTCACCTGCGTTGTATTTTATTTTCATGCTATCGTTGATCAGCAAGTCTCTTGTAAAAGTAGGGATGGATCGTGTTATTGCGGGGTTTTTGTTGAAAATCAGCAGAGGAGGACCAGCATTTGTCATTATTGGAATGCCACTGTTCATTTCAGTTTTGCCTATTTTTCTGCCGTCAGCTGTCGCCCGCTTTAAGATGCTGTTACCAGTCACGGTAAGCTTAAATCGCATTTACGGGTTCACAGAAAAGAGTGTTTTCCAGAAGTATTGTATCTATGTAATAGGCATGATGAATCAGAACGCTACCATGATCATTTATACTGGTGGTGGCTTTCCAATTTTGGCCTCACAGTTAATTCGAGATTATCAAATTGCGAACCTTGGGTGGATGGACTGGTTTCTACTTATTGCGCCTCCATTATGGATTGGGGCATTTATCCTTGCATTTTTAGGTTGGAACTACTTAAAGAGGGTTGGAAATACAGAAGATAAGGAACCAATACCCAAGCATGAAGAAATGGAGACCGAAGAAATTAATAGTACATTCTGGATTATGACAGGTGCATTTGTACTTATGATTCTGACGTGGATTGTAACCGATCAAAATCGAGTGCCCCTGTTACTTCCACCTATGTTGCTAATTGTGTTTTATTCGTTGCCTAGGATAGGGCTGATCACCAATCGCACTATTCGGAGCTTTGATTGGGAAAATTTTTTACTGCTCGGAGCTTCCTTTTCGCTGGGCTACGTTCTTGAAGCAAATGGTACTGCTCAGCAGCTGGCAGGGATGCTGGTTGAATTGATTCCTGATAATGCGGGGATCGTTATAAAGGTAGTGATCATTGCACTCATTGTATTTGTACTTCGTTTTTTCTTTGTCGTCCCATCGTCTGCAGTAATTGTAATTTTTCCGATCGTCATGTCGTACTCAGAGCTAATCGGATTGCCGCCAATTCAACTTGCGTTTCTTATCATTTTAATCATTGGCAGCATGATGGTTCTGCCAATACATACGACTACCTCCTATTTGGCTTACGACACAGGAATCCTTAGTAAAAAGGAACACTACACCATTAGTATATTTTCTAGCCTATTTTTCATGGTGATCGCTATTCTTTCTACACTCTATTATTGGTAAAAAACCAGCTGAATGCTGGTTTTTTATACATCTGGACAGGCAGTCGCGTGTCAGCAAGGGAAAGTCGCGCGTCAACATAAGAAAGTCGCGTGTGAGCGGAGCCAAGTCGCGCGCCAATATTAGAAAGTGACGCACTAGCAAGGGGAAGCGGCGCATCACCATGAGAAAGAGACGCACCAACAAAAAAAGTGACGCACCAACAAGAGAAAAAGACGCCCCAGCAAGAGGAAGATACGCCCCAGCAGGAGGAAGTGACGCATCAGTAAGAGGAAGAGACGCACCACGAAACAAAGCGCCGCACCCTCATGCCATAGGCAACAATGCCATCCACTCCACCAACTCTAAAGCTTAAACCCAGTCCGACTCTTAAATCGCTTCAAGATAACAGAGCTCTCAACACGGGTAATGCCTGTAACGGCGTATAGCTCTTCATTTATAAACACTTCCAACTTTTGAAAGTCTTCCACGAGGACGTGCATGTGTAAGGTGCTCGGACCAGTCATTTGGTAAATGCTTGCAACGTGTGGATTATCCGCTAGATTTTGTGCAACTTGCTGCAGCTGTTTGGGCTCCACATCTACTTCAAAGAAAGCAGAAACATTCTTGCCAAACTTTTCTGAGTTTATGACGACAGTAAATTTTTCAATGACGCCCTTGTCTTTCAAATTTTGAATACGGTCCTTAACAGCGACACGGGAGAGACCGACCTTTTCTGCCAATTCGACATAGGATAACCTGCCGTCTTCAGTTAGTTCCTCCAGAAGCTTTTTATCAATATCATCATATTTCATCGTTAAACCTCCACTATATCCACATTATGAAAGTATATGCTAAGATCATTAATCTAAATGTAAGTATAACCATATTATCACCTTCTTATTGTGTTGACAAATTGCTGTACATTACGTATGATGTTTTTATAATTCAGACAACAAAGGAGTGAAAAAAATGGATTCATTCACAAACCCATCCTACCCGTATCCTGTTACAAGGCATGCGACATATGCAAAAAATGGAATGGTGGCAACATCACAGCCTCTTGCTTCACAGGCCGGATTAGAAATATTAAAAAAAGGCGGTAATGCCATTGATGCAGCAATCGCCACTGCAGCATGTCTCACTGTTGTAGAACCGACTTCAAACGGAATAGGCGGAGATGCATTTGCCCTTGTTTGGACAAAAGGGAAACTACACGGACTGAATGCTAGTGGGCGTTCACCACAAAATATTTCAATTGATGCAGTAAAAGAGAAGGGGCATGAAACAATCCCTACACATGGTTGGATTCCTGTTACAGTACCTGGTGCACCAGGCGCTTGGGCTGAGCTTTCTGAGCGATTTGGTAAGCTACCTTTAACCGAAGTTCTACAACCAGCAATCACGTATGCCGAAGAGGGCTTTCCGATATCGCCAACTTTAGGAAAGTTTTGGGCCCGTGGATATGAAGTTTTTAAAGAAAGATTAACGGATGAAGTATTTGAGAACTGGTTCAAAACCTTTGCGCCTAAAGGCCGTGCTCCAAAAATAGGAGAGATCTGGTCTTCACCTGATCATGCTAAGACGCTTCGTGCTATTGCGGAAACAAAAGGAGCATCTTTTTACAAGGGAGAGCTTGCTGAGAAAATTGCAGCCTTCTCTGAGGAAAATGGAGGCTTTTTAACAGCAGACGATCTAGCTGCATATAAACCAGATTGGGTAGATCCAATTCAAGTGAATTACCGAGGCTATGATGTATGGGAAATCCCGCCAAATGGCCAGGGAATTATTGCCCTGCAAGCACTAAATATACTTAAAGGTTTTACCTTTAACGAAAAAGAATCTGTAGATACATATCACAAACAAATTGAGGCAATCAAATTGGCTTTTGCTGATGGTCAAAAACACGTGACAGAAGAGGATGCGATGCATCATACTACAGCAGACATTCTAAGTGAAGCTTATGCAGAAACACGCAGGAAGCTCATTACTGATAAAGCACTGTTGCCGGAAGCGGGGGAGCCGAACAGCAGCGGTACTGTTTACTTAGCAACAGCAGATGGGGAAGGAAATATGGTTTCCTTTATACAGAGTAATTATATGGGCTTTGGTTCCGGCCTTGTGGTTCCAGGAACGGGAATAGCACTGCAAAATCGCGGGCATAATTTTTCCATGGACCCTGACCATGTGAACGCATTGGCAGGTGGCAAACGCACGTACCACACAATTATTCCAGGCTTCTTAACGAAGGATGATTCGCCTGTTGGACCATTTGGTGTTATGGGTGGATTTATGCAGCCACAGGGCCATGTGCAAGTGATGATGAATACCATTGACTTTAATCTGAACCCGCAGGCAGCCTTGGACGCGCCTCGTTGGCAGTGGTTAAAGGAAAAACAAGTTGAAGTCGAAAATCGCTTCCCACACCATCTTGCACAAGGGCTGGCAGATAAGGGACACAAAATACAAATACAACTAGAGCCAAATAGCTTTGGAAGAGGGCAAATTATTTGGCGTGATCAGGAGACCGGAATTTTAATCGGTGGTACAGAATCACGTACAGACGGCAGCGTTTCCGCCTGGTAAGCACAGAATGCGAAAGGGACTGGGAGTAAACCAGACCTGACAAAAGAGTAACGTAACTTTATTATGTTGAAAAGGTTCGTGACGTATGAAAACACATTGGAATTTATTTATAGCTTTCTTTCGAGTAGGGATTCTTGGGTATGGTGGCGGACCTGCTTCCATTCCCTTAATCCAGAAGGAAGTAATTGAGAAATATAAGTGGATGGATAATGAAGAGTTTGGTGATCTGCTTGCCTTGGGAAACACCCTACCTGGACCAATTGCTACGAAATTGGCAGGCTATATTGGCTACCGGGTAGCAGGCATATGGGGCATGCTAAATGCTGTGGTGGCAACTATGGTCCCGACGATTCTCCTCATGATCATATTACTTGGATCGCTTTCCTCCATTAAGGGGTATGACTGGGTACAGGGAATGACAGCAGCGGTTATCCCTGTTGTAGGCATGATGCTAGCAGTTCTCTCCTGGCAGTTTATTGCGAAATCAGGCAGTGGGCTTGGTTGGGTGAAAACGGCGATCATGATAGTGATTCTATTTGTACTTATTCAGATCGTTGGCTTGCACCCTGGTATAATCATTGCCAGCCTGCTTGCAATTGCCTTGCTTATAAAAGATAAACCGAAACAAGGCGCTGGTGGGAAGGAGCGTGATCCTTCATGATCTACTGGGAAATTTTTATTGCCTTTTTCATACCAGGTATCCTAGGCTATGGTGGCGGACCAGCATCTATTCCACTCGTTGAAAACGAAGTGGTCGGTCGTTTTGCATGGATGAGTGTTCAGGAATTCAGTGAAATGCTCGCCCTTGCAAATGCATTACCAGGGCCGATTGCCACAAAGCTCGCTGGCTATATTGGCTATGATGTAGGGGGGATACTTGGTGCAGTGGTGGGCGTTTTTGCAGCTGTTGCACCATCACTAATTTTAATGATCCTCCTATTGCGCATCCTTTTTAAATACAAGGATTCCCCAAAGGTAAAAAGGCTTACCTTATTTGTCAGACCAGTTATCGCAATCCTACTCGGGGTCATGGCTTGGCGTTTTTTCTTCGAATCGTATGAAGGAGTCGGCATTTGGCAGACGGTATTTTTAACTGGAGCTAGCTATATCCTGATCGAAAGACTTAAAGTTCATCCGGCATTTGTTATTGCTGGGGCGCTAATATATGGTGGTTTTCTGCTATAGCAAAATAAAAACGGGGCAAGTGTCAAGGATGACACAGCCCCGTTTTGTTATTTCAGCAATCCAAGTTGTTTTAGTCCGTTTGCAATTCCTGATTCTGTTACCGTGGTAGTTTGGTGTTTCGAATAGGGCAGAAGTTCTGGCGCACAATTTCCCATTGCAAAGCCTTCCCCAACCGCTTGGAGCATTTCTTTATCGTTCATCCCATCCCCAAATGCAATGGTCTGCTCTTTTTTTATATTTAAGCGCTCCATAATACGTTGCACAGCAACACCCTTGTTAACACTTTTTCGGATAACATCATAACCATGCTTAACTTCTTCCACGTTAACTTGGGACAAGTGGATATCTGCTTCTTCCTCGTATAATGCTACATCTTCAGGTTTTAAATTCATTACCGTAGCACCAAGGATGCCACTTACGACGTCTTCTGTTAGAGCTTCATTCCATTTCAGATTAAAAATATCAATGAATTGCTGCACCTTTGGATGGGTTAAAGATGTAAAGTAATTTTTCTCGGACGTATAGCAAACAAGCTCATGGTTATGCTCTTTTGCTAGTCTAAGGAATTCCTTTATTGTACTTTCTTTTAAAGGTTCATTGATGATAGTCTCATCTTGGTATATTCCAAATGCACCGTTATACCCAACAAAAGATTGTACGTCCAATTCTTCTGCAAGCTCTCTTACTTCATGGAGTGGTCTTCCTGTTGCCAAAAATACTTCGACCCCTTGTTTTTTTACTTCTGCAATTGCTTCTTTAGTAGATGCACTGTATGTGTGATCTGGTTTTAAAATGGTTCCATCGATATCGAGGAATAATAGTTTATATGTCATCTGGCTCTCCTTCTTCTATACATGTTTATCCTGGTGCAGCTAACAATCAATGGGAGAAGAATGAAGATCCCCCACTGATTAAAGTTTCACTTTATATAGGAAATTCTAACATAGTTTTTCATATAGGTGAGGAAATTAAACCTTTCCAATTCCAACATAACGATTATATTGGAGAGGTAGAGCAAAATCACATATTTACTCATTCTTTTAACTCATGTTCAATAGAGTGAAACGTTATCCTGTTTTCTTTCGTATATATAGTAATAAAACTATTTTGTATATTAAGAAAAAAAGGGGTGTTCATGATGAAAAAGCGATTCCTTCTATTATCATTCTTTCTTGTACTTTTCCTTTCAGCTTGTAACGGTAACGACGAATTAGCTGGAAAAACGTTTAAACTTGGTTATCCATCCGTGGATCCAAACATGTCAATAGAGGGGGATGCTGATGATCCTGATAACTATGCGTCCCTTTTGACAGTAGAATTTTTAGATGAAAAGACGTTCACGAGCTCTATTCAAAACGGAGAGGGAACATATGTACTAAATGACAATGTACTTTTGCTTCATTTTAAAAATGACAATGAAATATTAAAACTAAGCTTTAAAATTAAAGAAAGTGAGAAAGATTTCAGTACGTATGCAGCAGAAGTTAGTGATGCTGATTTTGAAATGACGAATGCGGATGCAGTAAGTCATTTTAAAAATCTATTTTCTGCATTAAATAACGATACTTATGTTGAATTTATTGAAGTAAAAGAGTGATAAAATATCGTTGAAATTACAAGTGGAACGAATTATAAAAAAGCTAAGAGGAAAAACTTCTCTAAGCTTTTTCTAGTGTGATCTAAAATGTGAATTACAGTGATAATCCCCACAGTATAACAAAAGAAGCTTTATTTGCATGAATTGGTTATATGTTTAATGATATCTGCTTCTCACTTAATTCTTGTAGTTTTTTCGGCAACAGGCTCTCGATCTCTGGCACCAACAGGCTTTCCGATGCAAACGGGGCTAGTTGCGTATTTTCGCCAACCATTACGGTATGTAAAGCATGTTGGAACATCGCTATGTCATTCACATCATTCCCAAATGCAATGTACTCCCCGTCTTCTAGTCCCAGCTGTTGCAATCCACGCCACTTATTAACACCACTAGGACTAATATCTAAAATTCCTTCATTTCCATGTTTGTTAACCACCACATCTGATAAGTTCAACTTTTCTTCCATAGTCTCTATATTTGCAGACGCGAACAATAAAATCTTTACAATAGATTGTAGCTGGTTTAAAGGAACCTTTTCTGCACGGTTTTGGGTATCTAAATTTTTTAAGATGGGATGGTTAGCAGGTCCTGTATAAGCGTAATCCCACTCTCCATCTATTAAGTAACTAACCTGGTTAATGTTAATAATGGCTAGGATTTTAGCAAGTGTTTCTTCACTAAACGACACAGCTGAAAGGATTTCTCCGTTTCTGGCAACGAGCGAACCATTGCCACCGACCATAGGGTAGTGATGAAAACGTTCAGGTAATACGGGGAGAATATCTCGAATTGGTCTTGCGGAAGCAAAAATCACCTCATGTCCATCTTCTACTAATTTCTCCAATGCAACCAAAAGGCTCTCTGAAACAGGCTGCCCCTTAAAGCAAATGGTTCCATCCAAATCAAATACATATTTCATAAAATTTCCCCCAATAATCGCGTTAATGTTTCCATCATATCAGGTTGTATTATAATGGAAAGGACATATGTCCTAAAAAGGGGTTTATAATGAAAAATATTCAAGACGAAAAGCTACTGCAAACAACCTTACAAAAATATAAGCTAGACAAAATAGTTGACCTGGAAAAAAAGCCACCGTTTTCTCTCCAATATTATGATGCAAATGAAGTCATTTTGCATGAAGGTACAGAACTGGAATCACTATTATTTTTAGTGGATGGAAAAGTAAAAGTAACCTCGAGTGTCGCTACAGGAAAATCACTGCTTTTGCGATTTGTTCAGCCTTTTTCTATTATTGGCGACATTGAACTCATTCGAAACGTTTCTGTTCAATCACAAATCAAGGCAGTGGAGAAAAGCCTGCTAATTGGCTTACCACGAGACTATGTTAGAAAAACTCGCATTCGCTCGCCATTTAGCGAATGTGTACGTTTTTCTTATACTTGGGACTTCAAAATTTTAACTACGTCGTTATTGCTTCCTAGCTAAAATTTTATACTTTTCCTAACGTGTAAAAAAGTACGAGCAGGACAACCCGAAGCTTCTGCACTTATTATTAGATCATGTAGCTTACAAGCTACAAACCTGTACGACAGCTTCGCGTGTGAATTTATTAGCATCTGTGGAAAATAGATTTGCGAGTTATCTTTTGTCCACCCTAGCTGCTGATGCAGAGCATCCCTTTGGTTTAGAATTAAAGACTACAAATCTGCAAGAAATAGCCGGGTTACTTGGCACAACCTATCGCCATCTTAATAGAGTAGTTCATTCTCTTATCGAAAGGGAGATCATCACAAAAGACAGGCATTTTATTCAAATACAAGATTGGTCACTTCTAGAGAAATTGTCCAATGATATACGTTATGAATGAGACAGGCAAACATCGCTTCTCTTGGTAATACAAAACTGTCATAAAATGTTCACTTATGAAGAATTTTTTAAACCTATATAATAACGAAGTGTTCTTGGAAAAGCGTAGCGTTTCTGAAGCGTGAACCTAGACATTTTAAAGAGAAGGGATGAGGAAAGAATGCCGACAACAAAAAAAGAAAGCTTCTATTTTGGTTTTATGATGTGTTCGGGAATGGTTATTGTGATGACCTTTTATAATTTATTTTTACAGGAATTGTTTGGCGTCATACCCGTGACCGGAATTATTATAAATCTTCTATTAGGATTTATCGTTGCATTTAGTTTAGATTTATTTATTGTGGGGCCTGTTGCGCGGAAAATCGCATTTTCACTGCCTATCAAACAAGACAAACCCATTTATAAAATCCTGACGATGACTGTCTTGATGGTATTGGGAATGGTGTTATGCATGTCGCTTTACGGGTTAATAACGGCGGCAGTTATGGACAGCTTAGGTGAAACATCCTTATGGGAAAGCTATGCTTCGATTGCTTTAAAGAATTTGATCATGGCGTTACCGTTACAGCTTATCATCATGGGGCCGATCGTACGTTATGTATTTACGAAATATGTTAAGAAAAATCCAACTGTAAATATGACAGGAACGGTGAATTAATAAATATGGAAGGGGAAGCTTTTTACGTGCTGTCTGTACGGTAATAGGCTTTTCAAAGATAGTAAGAGCCGAATGGATAGAAAATAACCATTCGGCTCTTGCTTAACTATTTCTGAAACATTATAACCTATAACGCTTTATCGTCCACACTTTCAAGCCATTCCTCGATAACCGCAACGGTATCTTCCACTGTACCTTGCTCAAATGGTGATCTTAGGTTGGCAGCTTCGACGAGACCAAGGAAAGATTTTGATCCACCAAGTTTACAAAGATGTAGGTAATCTTCCCATGCCTTCTCTTGGTCTTCTCTAGATTTTTTCCAGAACTGGAATGCACAAATTTGTGCCAATGTGTAATCAATATAATAGAATGGAACATCATAGATATGGCCTTGACGTTGCCAATAGCTACCAGCTTCCAAATAAGCATTTCCATCATAGTCAATGTGCGGAAGGTATGTTTCCTCTAGCTTTTTCCAAGCCTGCTTGCGCTCATCTGGTGTCCACTCTGGGTTCTCATAAACAAGGTGCTGGAATTCATCTACAGCAACACCGTATGGAATAAAGTGTAGTCCACTTGCCAGGTGTGCATATTTATATTTTTCCGTATCCTCTTTGAAAAATAACTCCATCCATGGCCATGTAAAGAATTCCATGCTCATGGAGTGGATTTCTGCAGATTCATATGTTGGGAACAAATACTCTGGCACTCCGATATTTCTGCTGGAATACGCCTGGAATGCATGGCCTGCTTCATGTGTAAGGACATCAATATCGCCAGATGTGCCATTGAAATTAGCAAAGATAAATGGTGCTTGGTAGTCCTCGATTAAGGTACAATATCCACCAGCTTCTTTTCCTTTTTTCGCCTCAAGATCCATCAAATTACGATCAAGCATGAATTGGAAAAACTCATTGGTCTCATCAGATAATTCCTTGTACATTTGTTTCCCATTTTCGATGATCCATTCAGGGGATCCTTTTGGTGTGGCATTCCCTGTCTTAAAGTCAAAATTAACATCGTAGAATTTCAGCTTATCTACCCCGATCCGCTCGGCCTGCTTTTTATAAAGCTTAGAAGCAAGTGGTACGATGACATCCCGAACTTGTTTACGGAAGACGTCTACCATTTCTGCATTATAATCAATTCGCTGCATCCGCACATAGCCTAGTTCAACAAAGTTTTTATAGCCTAATTTCACGGCGATTTCGTGACGTACTTTTACTAACTTGTCATAAATCTCATCAAATTTATCGGCGTGTTCTGAAAAGAAACCAGCACTGGCATTCATTGCTTCCTTACGTACAGCGCGATCTTTATGCTCTGCAAAAGGACCTAGCTGAGCTAAGGTATACGTTCCACCTTGGAATTCAACTTCCGCAGATGCGACAAGCTTGGAATAGCTGGATGATAATTTATTTTCCTCCTGCAATAGATTCATCACTTCAGGTGAGAAGGATTTAATTTGGTAGTCGGCAATTTGGAATAGCTGAGAACCCCATTGGTTTTCCAACTCTTCTCGGTAAGGAGAGGAGACCAATTCTTTATAGAAGGCAGTTGCCATCTCAGATATCTCTGGACTAACTTCGTCAAAAAAGTCCCGCTCTTTTTGATAGTAAGCATCATTTGTATCAATCGAAGCACGTATGTAGACAAGATTGAACATGGTAGATAATGTATTTCTTCTCTTATTAATTGCTTCGATCGCTTCTGTAGCTTCCTTATAAGAAGAAGCTTCTTTGAATTTGTTTAATAACGCGTTGAATTTCTCTTTTTCTACTGGCATATCTGGTCGCTCATAAGTGTAATTTTCAAAAGTTTGCATGATGACCCTCCTTTATCCTACTAATATTCGACATAAAAGGGGAGAATCCTTTTTCTCTAAATAAAATTATTATATAATGGAGCGAAGTCAGTAGGAGGAGCTATGAAAATGCAAATAGATGGAAGACATCGTAAAAATATATACCCAGGACTTGAAGTTGAGGTCATTTTAAAGAAGGATCAAAGATCAGGAAATCGAACCGCAGGGATTGTAAAAGATTTATTAACAAAGTCCTCGTTTCATCCACATGGCATAAAGGTTCGCTTAGAAGATGGACAGGTAGGCAGAGTGGTGTATGATTAAGAAAGATAGTTAACTAGACTATCTTTCTGGCAATTGACTTTCCAATTGTTCACTTGTAGACTGGAAGTAGCTTACTATACATAAATCATGGGGTGAAAAGATGATAGAAACCGTTCTAACTATCGGAGGCGTCACGGCTGCAATCCTTGTCGCAATTAGTTTATTTATTTCTAAAGCGGTATCAAAAGATAAATATATTGGATATTTTCCAAGCTTTATTGTTGCACTTGCTGGTGGCGTATTTATCGTGCTGTCCGCACTTGCTGGTAAAGCAGACATTATGGGACTAGGCTATGGCGGATGGGGAATCGCATTCTTATTTGCAGCAGCAGCTGGCATCCTTATCACAACGATACTAGATTCGTCTGCAAACGCAGAGGCATAACAAATGATCGCATCAAGGAACCTGTAGAGGAGCAATGCTTTTCTACGGTTTTTTTTAGAAGAAAACCAGTTTGATATTCCGAATACTAAATGGAAGAGGGGTTATAGGGATGAAGAAAATCCCCTTCAAGCTATTCTTAAAGCATTACATTGGATTTGTGATGATCTTGCTGTTAATTACTTTTCTCCTCGGGTCTTCTAATGCCATATCGGTACCTTTCCTCATAACAGTAGCACTACCGATAACCGCAGTGATGCTTTTTACTGGATGGGATGAAAAGTTAAAGAAATACTTGCCATAGAATGAAAAAATCCACCTGCATTAGAGCTAGGTGGATTTTCTTATTTATTTTAAATACGTACTACCGTCACGCTGTTCAACTTTTCCTTCTTTCATAAGCTTTCCAAGCGCCCGCTTAAATGCTGCTTTACTTATTTGGAAGGTTCCACGAATATCTTCTGGATCACTTTTATCACCAAATGGAATGACGCCACCACTTAGCTCTAAACGCTCCATAATGGCATCGGCATCTTCGCCCATGCTATCTTGCTTTAACGGACGAAGCGAAACATTTAATGTCCCATCAGGTCTTACTTCAATAACACGACCGGTTACAAACTCACCTAGGCGCGGCTCTGTTTTTCGTTCTGTGTAATGGATAAATCCACGGTAATCTTCAGTTGTTAGGAAAGCTGCTCCTTCTCTGCTTGTATGATACACCGTTCCCGAAACCTGTTGGTTCAACAATTCGTCTGGAGCAAGCTCCACTTCACGAGCAATCACACCTTCTGTTGCTGGGATGGCAAGTAATCTGTCTTTTTGGTCTTTGCCAAGTGTAACAAAAAGCTTGTCTCCTTTTTCGGGCCAGACGGATTCAAACAGGGGAAGATCATCTTTGGAAACAAGTATTTCCTTTGTTGTACCAATATTAACGAAAGCTCCAAGATTAGCAAGCACTTCTACCACTTCAGCCCAGCCATACTCATCCATTTGAATAGAAGGGAGTTTTGTTGTAGCTATCGTGTTTCCTTTTTTATCCTGGTAAAGGAAGACCTCTACTTCTTGGTCAACTTCAAGCTCTGTTTCCGTTTCATTGCGGTGCAGCAATGCTTCTTCTAAATCTTTTTGCAGGACATAACCCGTATCAATTTTTCGAAGTACTACCATTGTTTGGATAGTACCTATAGGTAAATCACTCATTAGCAAACCTTCTTTCATTTTATGTAAGATTGGAAAAGGGGTACTCACTAGTAAGAGTACCCCTTTGATTTACAAAGTAACACATAAGATTTAAATTTTTATTAACCCCGAATAGATCGGGTGGGAAATTCTTTTTATAACCTCGGAAAACATACGATTTCCAGGCGTATTTAGGCTACAAGCCATATATTCTTCCTTTATAATTCGAAAACCTTTATGAGGTTTTTTAGAATTTCACTTAACCGCGGTACGTGTTCCACTGGGTGTTCTCTAACTTAAGCAACATAAGCCCTACCTGCTCTTATGTCCTTGCGACCCCTTAGTCGCGCCAGTGTGAATAAGCATCTTCGATAAACATTGTAGAATGCCAGATCACTTATCTGTTACTTCTTTTACTACCAACGTTTATAATCTCATATATGTTGTGCATTGTCAAGAAGAATTTCGAATGTAATACAACAAATGGAAATATCGGTCTGAGGTCGTAGATCATTCCAAACTTTCGGTGGGCGCATAAACGACAAAATACAATTAGAGTGTAACTACAGGCAATAAAAAAATAGAGAGCAGGGATTACTTTATGAAACAAACTACAGAGATCCGCGAATTTGAACGATATACTGATGTCATTTTAAAAAAATACAACGTACCTGGTTTTGCAATGGGAATAGCCGAATATGGTGAATTGGGTTATAAGAAAGAGTTTGGATTCCGCGACAGTGAAGAGAAGCTACCGTTATCTTTGGATACTGTTTTTGGGGTAGGTTCTATAACAAAAGCCATTACAGCGATTGCTATTCTTCAGCTACAAGAAAGTGGAAAGCTCAACGTACATGACCCTGTCAGTAACTATTTACCTGAATTTAAGACGCCTAATGAAGAACAATCCGAAAAAATAAGTCTACACCAATTTTTGACACACTCATCAGGCATTCCACCATTAGCCACGTTAATGGGCGCAGTAAAGAAAAGTATGGAAAGTGATCCAACTTTTATAGTAGATCCAGAGCAAGGAAACCCATTGGACGCGATTCAAACAATAGATACACATGGGGATTTAATGGATACCATTGCAAGAACAGAATTCACATTGCTCGGGGAACCAGGAAAAGAATTCAGTTATTCCAATGACGGTTATGCCATTTTAGGTGCAATTATAGAAACGGTTAGTGGTATGTCGTACGAACAATATGTGCAAGATAATATTTTCAACCCTGCTGGTATGTACCATAGTGTTTTTCAATATGAGGACTTGAAGGGATATGAAGATATAGCCGTCTTATATGTCTTGGAAACTAATGAGGATGAAAAAATGATAGCGAGGTCCAATCATCCATGGGATGCACCAGCAATGCGTGCGGCAGGGTTTATAAAGTCGACAGTGAATGATATGCTCAAATTTATGGAAATCATACGGAATGAAGGTAAAGTTGGACGTGCAAGAATCCTATCCACGGAAAGTGTGAAGGTTATGACTACGCCGTACATGCAATGTTCACATGACACTTATTACGGATATGGCGTCATGATTATTCCAGATTTCTTTGGATATAAGCTCATTCACCATGGGGGTGATATAAAAGGGGTAACAGCTCAAATGGGTATTCTTCCAGAAATCGGATTAACCGGAATATCGCTTGCAAATCTTGCAGAAGCCCCGTCTTCCAAACTTTTATTTAGTGCATTTGCTGGTTACTTAGGAAAGCCTGCTGATGCTTCACACTTAGATGTCGAGATTGTCGACATACCATGTGAAAGCTTAAAAGAGTTTGAAGGAACCTTCATGGCAAACGATGGCATGACAAGCACGTTTTCTTTAGAAAATGGTGAGTTGTATGTGGCAATTCCTGGCTTTGCTACTAAAGTACTTAAACCAATTGGGAATGACCAGTTTTTAACATCCATGAGGGACCAAGATACCACCATTCGTTTTAGAAGAAATGAGAACAGAAATATTCATCGGGTTGAAGTTGCATTCCGACAAATTTCAAAGGTAGAGGAAGGTAATGAATCGATGAATTAGACTCCTACTTTTTGAAAAACAGAAACAGCCGAAGAACCAGTAATTACAAGGTTCTAGGCTGTTTTTAATTCTATTTATAAAATTAACACATAATCTCTTGAGAACAATTGTTTTCAAGAAACCTTAGCTTTTTTTACAAACAGCAGTTCGGAAAGCTTTAAGGAAAGATAAAAAAGGGTAGCTGTTACCAAGCTAACTGTTACATATGGCTGGAAAGGAATGTACTTTTCCACGAGCAACACAAACCCCGGGTCAAGGTCATTAAAGATAATCTCATACTCCATCCCTAAAACGTTAGTTAGAGGAGGTAAAATGAAAATTATGGAGAGAAAAAACAAAAATGCTAGATTTCCAGTAGCCATTATAAAAGAAGAAAGACCATAATAAATTGGGATAGCAACAACTTCTATTAAGATTGCTATACACAAAAGGACCAGCATATTCTTCCAGCTGTAAACATAGTAGTTATTTTCTAATGTAAGGCTGAGGATCCTTCCCCATATGCTTTGATATAAGACGAAACATATACTTACCATTAAAATGGACACATATCTACCCCGCACGATGGAAACCCTATTGACAGGAAGACTAGACATATAGAGCTTACTTTTCTCCCGCTGGTCGGAGTAAAATAAGCCTACTGTAATTGCCAGTACACAGGAAACAAAGATAAAAAACAATGGAAACATAACAGCATAAAATAATGGTATGATAAACAGAAATCCCAGTATTGCGCCCCAAGTAGGCATCATAAGATCATATTTAACAAAGTGTAGCATGGTAATCCTCCTCTCAAACTTTCGCTTTTTTTGTATATATCCATGCAGATAAAAGATAGGACAAGTATAAGCATACAAGGGAAATGGCCACTAGGATAATGATTGGTTGTATTTCAATTAAATTGGAAAACCACGATAAAATCGGTTCGTGAAAAGTAATGAGATCATTTCCAAGCGTGACTGAGAAAGCAAAGGTACTAAAAACTAGTAGCCCCATCTGAATTACAAATGCTTTATTAAAGGATGTTACGAGATAGTAAATTGGCATAGATAACGATATAACTATGCAAATCGTAGTAAACAATAACGTTATACTTAAGGCATCAATAGGTTGGGAAGTCAGATAAGGCAACCCCTTAGAAGCAATGCTATCAACAAGCCAGACGTATAGAAGAAAGCCGATTAGAAATAAAAGCAAATACAGATACCTGCTTAATACAACATGATGAAGCTTTACAGGAAGGCTACTAATAAATCGATTTACATGATTACGATGATCAAAATAGAATAGATTAAAAAGGAAATGAATCATGATCACAAAGAAGAAATAACTTTCTGTAAATCCCATCACATAAAATAATGGGATTAATAGCGCATTAAAACCGTAATAGAAACTATTAATATGGAAATCTTTCTTCATCAAGTGCGCAATCATTCAGGTCCCTCCCTTGTCAGGAAGTACATAATATCTTCCAGACTAGCTTTCTCTATCACTAAATCATCACTATAAGCATTAAAAACAGTTGAGTCACCTTCAAAGAGTGCTGTAAATCCATGCTGGTTCATTTTTATCCCCGAGAAGAGAGTTTCTGTATCTGCATCAATCATTTCCCGCTTCCCTTTTACAATATGGAACTGTTCCTGTATTTCCAGCATGCTTTTTTGAAAAATAATTTCGCCTTTATATATGAAAACAATATAATGAGCTATTCGTTCAAGGTCAGTGGTGATGTGTGTGGACAGGAAAATCGTCTGGTTGTCACGCAACATAAGCTCCTGTAGTTGATCAAGTAACTCCCTGCGAAATATCGGATCAAGACCTGAGGTTGGTTCATCCATAATAATGAATTCAGGCTCATGCGCTAGCGCGAAAAGTAGCGAGCACTTCATTTTCATACCTTTGGAAAAATGCTTTAATTTCTTCTTTAATGGTAAATCAAACTCTTTTAAATATTGTTGGAACAGCGCCTCATTCCAATTTTCATAAAGTGGGGCAATAAACGACTTCATTTTCTTAATGTTAAACTCCTCATACATATAGAGTTCATCATAGACAAATCCAATTCGCTGCTTCATTCGATGGTTTTTATTGCTTTCATTAAATAGTGTAATGTCTCCACTGTCAGGAGGGAGGAGGTCCATCAGCATTTGGATGGTCGTTGTTTTGCCACTGCCATTTGGGCCAATAAATCCGGTAACATAGCCTTGAGGAATCGTTAAATTAATTGTATCCAGCGTAAAATCTTTTCTCTTCTTTGTAACGTCATGAAACTCTACAGCATTCATGCATCTACTCTCCTTCATAGTAAATCTCCAACAGTTCGATTAAGTCAGCTTTAGAAAGTCCAAGCCGTTTTCCTTCCGTTGTGAGTTTTTCCAGTTCATTCTCTAGCTCGCGAACCTGCCATTCCTTCAATACATGGGGCTGTTGACCGGCTACAAAGGTTCCTTTGCCAACAGAGGATATAAGGTAGCCCTCGTTTTCCAGATCCTCATACGCCCTTTTGGTGGTAATCACACTTACCTTCAAATCCTTGGCAAGCGCACGCATGGAGGGAAGCGCATCGCCTTCCTTCAGCTCTCCCGAAAAAATATGCTGTTTAATCTGTTCCTTGATTTGCTGGAACAATGGCTCTTTACTCGTACTGGCAATTAAAATATTCATTTACAAAACCTCATTTTATTATTGTATATATACATTATATACAATATATACACATTTAGTTCCTTTGTCAACTACTGTGGGAGAGGAGACGCCGGAATAAGTTAGGAAGACGCAAGGGGAGCAGTGATTGACGCAGGAATAGGAAAAAGTGACACGGTGGAAGGGAGAAGAGAAGCAGCAAAAGAAAAAGTGGCGCAAGAGGCGCTAAAAGTGAAGCGTCAGCGGCATGATGTGAAACCACACGTCTCCAAAGTGAAACCTGAGCCGCGAGAAGTGAAACCACACCGCCCCAAACTGAATCGTCACCCACCAAAACTGAAACCACTTCCAACCAAATCGCCCGTCCTAAAAGAACCAAATATGGTAAACTAGGAAAATACAAAAATTATAGTGGGGATGTCAGCATGAGTTTATTTTTAAATGTTATTTTGCCAATTATGGCTGTTTTTGCAGCAGGGTATGTATTACAGCGAATTCGATTGCTTGATGTGAAATCTGTTTCAGCTGTGTCGCTTTATATCCTGTCACCGGCGCTTGTTTTCGTTTCATTGTACGATGCGTCGTTTGATCGTGATTTTTTAATTATATTCATTTATATCTTTGTCCTATTTTTTATAATGGTTCTTCTAAATAAAATAGTGGCACGTGTATTTAAATGGTCACCATCAGTGGAGAGTGCATCTATTCTAGCTACAGGGTTTATGAACTCTGGTAACTATGGTTTGCCTGTTGTGCTCTTCAGTGTAGGACAGGAAGCAGTACCGTTTGCAATTTTTATTATGGTAGTACAGGCGCTGCAAAATAACTTCTTCGGTGTTTATTATGCTTCTCGGAGTACGAGCGGAATGAAGCGAGCTGTGTTGAATGTATTGAAAATGCCGACCACCTATGCGGCTATCCTGGCCTTTGTCTTTCAGCAATTTAGCATCCCGGTTCCTGAAGCTGCCCATTCTACACTTTCGATGGTAGGAGACGCAGCCATTCCCGTCATGATGGTAATGCTTGGTATGCAGCTAGCGTCCATTACAGGTCTAAAGCTTAATTGGCAGGTTCTGATTTCGGCTGTTACCTTAAAAATGATTGTCGCACCACTGATTGCCTTCGGGTTTGTAGCGATTGTGGATATGGATCCGATCATTGCATCTGTGCTTATCATCATCTCGGCAATGCCAACAGCGGCTACCACTACGATGTATGCTATTGAGTTTGATACAGAGCCAGAACTAGTTTCCAGCATCACCTTTGCAGCAACGCTCGTCAGTATTGTAACAATTACATTACTCCTTAACATTGTTTCGTAATGTTTCTTACCATCTAATACAGGGTAACCTATAGACAGGAGACGAAAAGAAACCAAGAGTTACACTGAAAGGATGAAATGTATGTTACGCACCATTTTAATGATTATCGGAGCAATCGTTGTTATAGGTTGGATCATCTCCATGCTGTAAAAAAATAAAAATCCCGAGCGCCTTTAAAGCGTTCGGGATTTTTTATTTTGCCTTCCCACCAAATGAACTTTCGTTTTATCCCGGTGCAACCGTCCGTAAGACTCCCACTTCAAAATATGAAGTGTGAGTAAAAGGACGCTAACACCCCGATTCGTTCAACTAACAATCAGTGGGGGAAGTTCGAAAATCCCCACTGATTGAAGTTTCACTTTATAAAAAGATATTACATACACCAATGGTGATTAAAAGAACGGATGGGAGGAGAGACATTTGTTGCATTTGCTTATTTTTCGCCAAGTAAAGACCTAAATTTATTCCGCTAAAGAGAAATACTCCACTCATACAGGCAACAAGAATGGCTGTAAAAACAGGTGGGTAGCCGAGCATAGATGCACCAATTCCTGCACCAAAAGCGTCCAAAGCCAGCGCTGCACCTAGTAATAAGGCTTCGGTGGAGGAGATATTCCCAGATTTGTCTAAGTCAGCCTTATTTGGGTCAGTCAGAACCGTTGTAATCGCATTGTGGTTTTGTTGCTGTGCCTTTCCGGAGCGGACGTTATTATAAAAGGTAAGCGAACCAATCGCAATCAATATCCCGCCACCAATGAACCTCGTTATATCTGGTGATAGGAGGGAGGTAATCCCAGTCCCGATCGTCATGGCCAGTAACACGATCCCACCTGAACAAAGCATTATAATACATAGAGCAACAGCAGGCACATGTATTTTTCGCATTCCATACGTAATCCCAACGCCAAAACCGTCAAGACTTACTGCAACAACTAAAAGTAATAATCCTGTATAGAAAAGCATACGACCAATTCCTTTACACGTTCGTTGTATCCATAGCTTATGGAGAGGTGGCTTACTCTGTTCCTGTCCAACAAAGTGGCTCTGCAAGAACAATTGATTCTGTGGTAAAGTAGAAGGAGCGCTTTAACAAAAAGAGAGGATTTTTGTGTATGAGTAAAACGGTTGTATTAGCAGAAAAACCTTCTGTTGGCAGAGACATTGCCCGTGTACTGAATTGCAATAAAAAAGGCAATGGCTATATGGAAGGCTCAAAATATATTGTGACATGGGCTCTAGGGCATTTGGTAACACTTGCCGACCCTGAAGTTTATGATGATAAATATAAAACATGGAAGCTTGATGACCTGCCGATGCTGCCAAAGCAGCTAAAGCTTGTAGTAATGAAGAAAACCGGAAAACAGTTCAATGCGGTTAAATCGGTTCTAAACCGAAATGATGTTTCATCTGTTGTTATTGCAACAGATGCTGGAAGAGAAGGGGAGCTAGTAGCACGCTGGATCCTGGAAAAAGCACGGAACACCAAACCCGTGAAGCGTCTGTGGATTTCTTCTGTAACAGATATAGCAATTCGGGATGGATTTAATCAATTAAAACCCGGTGGTAAATTTGAAAATCTTTACCATGCAGCGGTCGCACGGTCTGAAGCAGACTGGTACGTTGGGCTTAATGCCACACGTGCGTTGACAACAAAGTTCAATGCACAGCTTTCCAGTGGTCGAGTGCAGACACCTACACTTGCTATGATTGCGGCTAGAGAAAAGGAAATTAAAGACTTTAATCCACGCAAGTTTTATGGAATTGTAGCAAGGACTGGCAAAGGATTTAAGCTTACGTGGCAAGATGATAAAAATAACACCCGCATCTTTTCAGAAGAAAAAGCGGATGGCTTGTATAAGCAATTAAAAAACAAGCCGGCTAAAATTGTGCAGGTAGATAAAGCTTACAAGAAAAAACATGCACCACAGCTGTATGATTTAACCGAGCTTCAGCGTGATGCCAACCGAATTTTTGGCTTTTCCGGTAAGCAAACACTATCCCTGATGCAACGTCTTTACGAGCGCCATAAAGTTCTAACTTATCCACGTACAGATTCAAGAGTCCTCACGACAGACATCGTACCAACATTAAAGGATCGCTTAAAGGCATGTGGGGTAGATGAGTATGCGAAGATAGCTGGAAAGCTGGCAAACAAGCAATTCAAGCTATCTAAATCTGTAGTTAATAATGAGAAAGTCTCCGATCACCATGCCATCATTCCAACCGAACAGCATGTAATTTTAGCTGATCTGGATGATAAAGAACGCAAGATTTATGATCTTGTAGTAAAACGCTTTTTGGCCGTTTTATCCGATCCATTTGAATACGAGCAGGTCACATTAGTTGCCACGATCAATGGGGAACGTTTTTCTGCAAGAGGCAAAACAGTGAAAAAACAAGGTTGGAAAGAAGTGTACAACAATCGTTTTGATGATGAGGACAAAGAGGACGAAGAGAAGTTGCCAGAAGTGGAAAAAGGCGATACCTTCGCCAATTTGCAGCTATCCCGTACACAGGGGGAAACGAAGCCACCAGAACGCTTCACGGAAGGTGCGCTCCTGCAAGCAATGGAAAACCCTGTTCGCTACATGCAGCCAGATGAGAAGCATCTTGCTGGAACCATTAATCAAACAGGTGGCCTAGGTACTGTTGCCACGCGCGCTGATATCATTGAAAAACTATTTAACGGTATGTATATGGAGATGAAAGGTAAGCATATTTTCATCACATCAAAAGGGCGACAATTGCTGGATCTTGTTCCAAATGACCTGCAATCCCCTGCACTCACAGCAGAGTGGGAACAGAAGCTAGGTTTAATAGCAGAAGGAAAACTTAATAAAAATAAGTTCATCGGCGAAATGAAAGAGTATGCCAAAGATGTCGTACAGCAAATTAAGAACAGTGACGAAACATTCAAGCATGATAATATGACAGGAACCAAATGTCCTGACTGCGGTAAATTAATGTTGGAAATCAAGAACAAAAACGGCAAAATGCTAGTCTGTCAGGATCGCTCTTGTGGTCATAAGAAAAACATTGCCAAACAAACAAATGCCCGTTGTCCAAAATGTCATAAACGCTTAGAACTGCGCGGACAAGGAGAAGGCCAGATGTTTACCTGTAAATGTGGCCATAGAGAAAAACTGTCTACCTTTAATGAGCGGAAGCAAAAAGAGAAAAAGCATAAAGTCTCCAAAAAAGATGTTAATAAGTATCTGAAAAAGCAGGATGAAGGCTTTAGCAATAATGCCTTGGCAGAGCAGTTGGCTAAGTTGAAAAAGTAAGGAATTTAAATTCGAAACACTCGTTATGTAAAAGTCTCGTTTCTTTCTAGCAAAGAGAGAAACGAGGCATTTTTGTTTGGGAAAATATTGGTCGAGGGAGATTCACAGATGCGAAAATATGCCAACACATAAAAAGAAGCGCCAATCACGGCGCTTCGGTTTTACATTTTATTAATTGGTTCGTCTAGTACATGATGATCCGTTTCGTTAGAAGAATCGCTGGATGTTGATGAAGTATTAGTCGATTTTGCTTCCTTCTTCACCTTTTTACCAGCATCCATTGCAGTGTTTCTTGCTTCGTCTATATCAGACTTGGCATCCTTCACGCCTTCTTTTACATCTTTTGCTTGGTCACCAAGCTCTTTTGTTTCATCTACAATATTTTTAGCTGTTTCTTTTATTTCCTGGCCTTCATTAGCCCAAACATTTTGTACTTTTTCAAGTGCTTGCTGTGCACTTGATAGTGTTTGTTTGGCATTTTCAACAAGAGATTGTTTTGTGCCATTTGGATCTTCTTTAATTTTTTGCGTGTACGTTACAACAGAATCTTTTGCATTCATGGATGAATCTTTTACTTTTGTTCTTGTTTTTGGATTCAGAAGGATGAAGGAAATACCTGCTAAAGCTCCAGCACCTACTAGTAATCCAACTTTGTTATTTTTCGTTTTTTCCATTGTTCATCTCTCCTGCCTTTTATTGATTTAGTCTACTAGTACCCTCGCAATAGAAATGTAAACTACTAGAATCGTTTTTCTTCTATGACGTTATGATTCTTGTCCATGATTTCCACCATGCTTGGTGTGTTTTCTTTTGCCATTTGCTCTGCGGCGGCGATGGCATCATCTTTTGCCTCGTATACATCTTCAGGTGCCACATTTTCTAGTTTAACAAACCACCCTGACACATCTACATTTGGTACGACACTATATGTTTTCATTTTGACAAACTCCTTTATCCTTTATAATGATTATATCTAATCTTTTCCCACTGAAAGAGTAAGTAAAACATGATAAAGGGGCTAATTTCTTGAATATACAAGGACTTAATATAAAAGGTTCTCTGGATAAAGAGACGCGTTGCACGCATTACCATGGTCCCACAGACCGGATTGCAATAAAATTTTATTGCTGTCAGGATTATTATCCTTGCTATAAATGCCATGAGGAGCATGGTTGTGGCAAAGAAGAAGTATGGCCAAAGGAGAAATTCGATCATAAGGCCATTCTCTGCGGGTCTTGTGGTAAAGAACTAAGTATTGGTAACTATTTAAAATCAGGCTATGCTTGCCCTTCCTGTCAAGCAGCTTTTAACCCAGGATGTGCACTACATTACGAGCTTTACTTCGAAAAATAACGGGAATTTGCTTTAAGCTGTTTACTTGCAATTGCCCTCTCATGTATCATAATAGAAGAGATACTAGCTATCTTTTACGTAATAAGGGAGGTAACTTAAATGGCATTCGTTATATTGGATCCATGCGGACCGGAGAAAGCAGCCGAATGTGTCAGTGTGTGTCCAGTTGATTGTATAGAGGAAGGTCCAGACCAGTTTTACATAGATCCAGATATTTGTATCGATTGTGGAGCATGTAAAGCCGTCTGCCCAGTAGATGCAATAGAAGAAGAATACGATATAACACCAGAACAAGAAGTATTCCTAGAAAAAGCAGAGAAATTCTTTGCGAATAAATAGATAAAAAAGCCGCTCCATCTATTGATGGAGCGGCTTTTTTTGGTGTGCCCCACTGTTACACAGTCTAGGTGGTTCAAATCCACCCGTTAACTTTACCCTTTAAAGTGACGTAGCCGAAGCAACATCCTCCCTCCAAGCTGGAGAAGGATGGACAGGGTGTCCTCTGCGAAGGGGAATCTGAAAGGTCTGCAGGCAAAGTCCAGCCCGGAACAACATGTGAACCAGAGGTGGCGGCGATGCTGGGTGACCCGCCCGAAAAACGGGGAAGCCTATACGAAAGTATACTCTATAGGAAAACAAGGAAAAGGGAAATGACCTATAGGACACATCGACGTGATTAGGGTCAGGATGGATGGAAGAGAGTGTGCAATTACTGGGGGAAGCACTGTAGGCTCCTAATGGTAAACATCATTAGGTAGGGGAGGTATAACCTTTAAGGGAAAGCCGAACCGACGGCACTGCAGGTGGCGGATGACTCCGTAGTAGTGATGAAATCCGAGCCAATGAAAGCTGGCGACAGTGAGGAGGAGAAAACTCGGATGAGTGGGTGCATTGCGTTGCCCAACCTACTATGAAACCAAAAGTTTCATAATAGAGGCGAAGGGATCTGCTTTGTCAACATTGTGAATGGAAGTGAGTGGGAAACGTAACGCCTTAAATGAGGAGAGGTTCTTCAAGAGGGAATTGCCCGCCGAACATCAACAATTGTGTAAGGATAAAGAGGAACTGGCGACCTGAGTACATCGCAGAGGAATAGGAGCGATTGGTTTTACCTAGACACGCAATTCCTTGCGATGGAATGAGAAAGGAATCGTTTCCTGTAACGACCGTAAGAACACTGTGGTGAGCAAGCGCGAAGGTGGTGATATGTATGAGACCTAAGCGCAAATACTATTCCATTATAGATAAGGTATACTGTAGGAGTAACCTAACTAATGCATGAAACGCTGTAAAAGCCAATAAAGGAAGCGCCGGAGTAGATGGAGAAACGATTTTGTGGTTTGAGGCACAACTGGAACAGAATCTCGGAGAGATTCAACGACTTCTGAAGCAAAATCGCTATCGACCAGAGCCGGTTTTGCGTCATTATATCCCGAAAGGGGATGGGAAGCAAAAGCGACCATTGGGGATACCCACAGTCAGAGACCGAATCATTCAACAAGCAGTCCGACAGGTGATGGACCCCTTGTTTGACCGAGACTTTTATCCACATAGTTATGGATTTCAAAAAGGTCACTCCCAACATCAAGCATTGAATGTGGTGAGACGTGCTAAGCGAAGCGGATATGAATACGTTGTTGATTTAGATATCAAGTCGTATTTTGATAATATCCCACATAACCAACTAATGGAGCGAATCAAGAACAAAATAGCCGACGGGCGAGTACTTGATTTGATCGAAATGTGGTTAAAAGCTGGAGTCATGGAAGACGATCGGTTCTATGACACGCATCAAGGCTCGCCACAGGGGGGTGTCATTTCACCGTTGTTGGCAAATATATATTTGGATGAATTTGATTGGTCAATGGTGGAGGCAGACTTTCCAGTAGTCCGCTTTGCGGATGACGCAGTTATCTTCTGTAAGTCCAGAATGCAAGCAGAAAGGGCATATATGGAAGCACAGTGGATATTGGAACAAAAGCTCCATTTAACAATGCATCCCACCAAGACAAGGGTTGTCCATTTCGATGAAGGATTTCGCTTTTTGGGCTTTGACTTCTGGAAAGACTATATGGTTTTACCGGAAGACAGAGTTAGGAAGTTCAAAGATAAAATCCGGCAAATATCGAGAAGGCAACAAGGCAGAAGTACGGAAGAAATGATTTTCAAGTTAAATGAAGTTATCCGTGGCTTCGCAAATTATTTTAAGGTGGGTAATGTGAAGAAGAAGTTCGAACGGCAAGACGAATGGATTCGAATGAGAGTTCGAGCTTACATGCGAAAGAAACGTTCCATGGAATCCAATTGGCGAATACCGAACAAAGTACTAACTCATCTGGGGTTGGTTTCAATGGTCGACTTACTCACCAACCGTTCCTAATCCGTGGGTGAAATCATGGGCTCACTCCCGGAAATGGGGAACTGACAAAGTGAAAGCCGTATGCGGGAAATCTGCACGTACGGTTTGACGAGGGGTCGGAGGGTGAAAGCCCTCCTCCTACTCTACTGCCTGTTATGGTTCTTGAAAAGTCGCGCGGGAGCTACGTGAAGCCGCGTGTCAACTCGGAAAAGTCGCGCGCCACCACCCGAAAGAGACGCACCCCGCCTCCCAAGAGACGCGCCACCACCCAAAAAAGACGCACCCCCCATCCCAAGAGACGCACCACCACCCGAAAGAGACGCAGCTCGCCTCCCAAGAGACGCAGCTCGCCTCCCAAGAGACGCAGCTCGCCTCCCAAGAGACGCACCAATATCCCAAAGAGGCGCGCCAACACCATTCCTAAACTACTTCAATATCTCCTCTAAAGCACTCTCCATATCTGTTGTCGGCTGCTGGCAGGCAAAGTTTTCACAAATATAGATAGTCGTTTTATTGCCAATTTGCCTATAATTTGCTGCAAATGGGGCAACCTGTGCCAAACGTTCCGCATCCTCAGCAACCAATAATGTGATATGAGGGAGGAAATGCTGGTTCAGCTGTCGGATTAAACGCTGTCTTTCAAGGTCGCTCTCCGCACCGATAATCACAACTTCTTTCGTTGGATTTTCTGTAAGCTGCAGAGCTTGCAGGAGGAACGGCGCTGCAGAGGCTTGACGCTTTATATCATCATAAAAGCTATAATACATTTCATCCACTTTATCAAGGTAACGAGACTCTCCAGTTAAATATCCAATCCTTGCAAGCATTACAGCTGCGACACTATTTCCAGAAGGAAGTGCTCCATCGTAAATATCTTTATCTACAGCAATGAGTTCTTCACTATCATTCCCACTGAAAAAGAAGCCACCATTTTCCTCATCCCAGAATAATGCCAACATGTTATCTGCTAGAGCTCTCGCTTTTTCCAAGTATTCTAATGAATACGTTGCATCATATAATTCAAGATAAGCCCAGGAAAGATATGCATAGTCGTCAATATAAGCCTTATACTTCGTTTCGCCATCACGATACCGAGCCATCAAGCGGTCATCATCCATAAGTTTTTCTTCAATAAAGGCAACTGCCCCCTTGGCATAACCTAAATAATCATCCTGCTCAAAAACTTTAGAGGCCTTCGCTAGAGCGGCAATTACCATGGCATTCCATGAGGTTAAAACCTTATCATCGACATGTGGGTAGACACGTTTTTCCCTTACCTCTAACAGTTTCTGTCGGGATTCTTCTATCTGCTTGCTTAACTGCACAGGCTTAATGCCTCGTTTTGCTGCTTCAATACCTAAGTCCTTGCCAATAAGGTTTGGAATATTTTTCCCTTCAAAATTACCTTGAGGGGAAATGGAGTAGACATCTGCAAATAAAGAACCTGCATCATCTCCTAGAACGGATATTATCTCGTCGTTATCCCAAACATAGTACTTTCCTTCCACACCTTCAGAATCGGCATCAATTGCCGAATAATAGGCTCCATCTGACCCCTTCATTTCCCGCTGTAAAAAGGTGATGATTTCTGTAGCTACATTTTTAAAATGTTCATCCTTTGTAAGTAAATACCCTTCTGTATATGCAATTAACAGTAAAGCATTGTCATATAGCATTTTTTCGAAATGAGGGACAAGCCATGTTTCATCTGTCGCATATCTCGCAAAACCAAATCCTATATGATCATAGATGCCCCCTTCAGCCATAGAGTAAAGGGTTTTCTTCGCCATATCGAGTGCAGTATTGTTCCCATTTGTTTGATAGTGTCTGTGTAAAAAGGTAAGTACATGGGGCATAGGAAACTTTGGAGCTTCCCCAAAGCCTCCATACGTTAGATCAAACTGGCCGGAAAGTTGGTCGAACGCCTCCTGACAGCTTTTCTCCGTAAGTCTCGATTCACTTTTGGCCATGACGGTTCGCTTCAGTGCAGCACGCACACTTTCCGTAACCTCTGAGATATGGGCAGGATCGTCTTCATATTTTCTGTGCAGCTGTGTCAACATTTCTATTACACCGGGCATTCCGTATGTACTTTCTTTTGGAAAGTATGTACCTGCATAAAAAGGGATTTGATCTGGCGTCATGATAATGGTTAATGGCCAGCCACCATGTCCTGTCATCATTTGACATACCTTCATATAAATCGAGTCAACATCAGGGCGTTCCTCTCTGTCCACCTTTACAGAGACGTAATGCTTATTGAGCAGCTCTGCAACCTGTTTATCTTCAAAAGATTCATGTGCCATAACATGACACCAATGACAAGTACTATATCCAATAGATAAGAAGATCGGCTTACCTTCCCGCTTTGCTTTATCAAACGCCTTTTCTCCCCATGGAAGCCAATCCACAGGATTATATGCATGCTGAAGTAGGTATGGAGATTTTTCATTTATTAATCCGTTCGGTTTTTGGTCTGATGTCATAAGATGATCACCTTCTTTTCGTAAAATGTTATATGTTACTTTACCACAAAACACCAATTCCATACCAAATAGGAATGCATCATTTCCCCCTTGAACTTGACGTTAACGTTAATGGTAAACTAAAATTATTGGAAAATTGAAAGAAAAGGTGATCACATGTCTCAAACGGAAATGTACTCTATTTCGGAGCTCGCCAGGCATTTTGAGATTACAACACGAACAATTCGTTACTATGAAGAGATAGGTTTACTCACTCCACATCGTTCGGAAGGTGGCCAACGCTTATTTTCCAAAAAAGAGAAAGCACGTCTTCAACTCGTTTTTCGTGGAAAGAAATATGGTTTTTCCTTAGATGAGATAAGAGACATGATCCAGCTTTTTGATCAGGATCCAAGTGGACGTCAGCAGCTTGAACGCACGATACAATACGGAAAAGAAAAAATAGAGGAGGTGAGCAGCAGAATAGAAGATTTAGTTCAGATTCGTTCAGAGATGGAGCAGTATATCGTAGATTTTCAGGAAAAATTATCCGAATTGGAGCGTGACAAAGATGAATATGCCTGACTTATTAGCCCATCAGTCAAGAAAATATCCAACCAAAGAAGCTATCATAACACCGACAGAAAGTGTCACCTATGAGACATGGAATAAAAAGGTGAATCAATTGGCGCATGCCCTCCTAACACTAGGTATTGAGCGGGGCGATAAAGTAATTCTCCATATGCCAAATACAAAAGAATTCCTCTATACTTATTTTGCGGTCCAACGGCTTGGCGGAATTATTGTTCCTGTTAATGCCAAGCTAGTTGCAAACGAATTAACTTACATCTTATCCCACAGTGAGGCAAAGGCGTTTATCACGCATGAGCTCATTTTTCAGCAAGTGGAGCAGTTAGCAAATGATAATGCCTCCCTTTTTATCACAACAGGGGAACCCACTTCAACTTGGTATAGTCTTGAGCAAATAATGGATAATGCTTCGGAGGAAGAGATCTTATCTGATCTAAACGAAGATGATGAAGCTAGTATTCTATACACCTCTGGTACAACAGGAGATCCAAAGGGGGTCTTGTTCACGTATCGGAATATTTTGACTGTTGCCCGCATGATTTGTATTGAAATGACAATGAAACCTGAAAGCAGGGTACTTCATATCATGCCTCTCAGCCATTCAGCTCCATTGCACTTGTTTATGGCAGCGGCTTTAAATGTGGGTGCTACACATGTCGTCGTGCCAACCTTCACACCAGAATTATTACTATCAACAGTTGAAAAAGAGAAAATTACGCATTTCTTTGGTGCTCCTATTGCTTACCTAGCTAGCACCAAGCATTCTAAACTAAAAGACTTTGATTTAAGTTCCATGGAATATTGGGTTTATGGAGGTGCGCCACTTTCCCAGCAGGAGGTGTCGTATATTAAACAACATTTTTCAACAAACAGACTAGCCTGTGTTTACGGATTAACGGAAGCGGGTCCAAGTGGGACACTGCTTCGCTCAGAGGAACATGACAACAAGGCAGGAAGTATTGGAAGCCGTGCCGCTTTACATTGTGAACTACGGCTTGTAGATGAGAATGGAAATGATGTGAAACAGGGAGAGATTGGGGAAATCATCCTTCGCGGAGAAGGAAATATGAAAGGCTATTACAAAAATCCTGAAGAAACAGCAAATGTTTTAAAAGGAGAATGGTTGTATACGGGGGACATGGCAATGGAGGATAAGGACGGTTATTTCTGGGTAGTAGATCGAAAGAAAGATATCATTATTTCTGGTGGAGTTAATATCTTCCCACAGGAAATAGAGAAATTAATTGTTACACATCCAGCCATACAAGAAGTTGCTGTAGTGGGAGTTCCAAACCCAAATTGGGGAGAGACCGTAAAGGCATTTATCGTTGCAGACAAACCAATAAACGAGCCATTGGAGGAGCTCACAAGTTTTCTAGAAGGAAAACTCGCAGACTATAAAATTCCAAAACTATGCGAACAATTGGAAGCGCTTCCTAGGAACATAACTGGGAAACTACAAAAAAACCAATTGAGGGAGCGCATACAACAGTAGGGAAGAGGAGGCACCATATTGAAAAATTTTTATCATAACGATCCTAACTTAAAGCAGATTTTACAGGATCAGCTTCCCCAGCCATTTTGGGAATGGGCGGACAAGGAGCTTGGAATATTTGGCGAACTTTGCGCTGGTCCAATAGATGAACGTGCTGTGCATACAGACCGAGAGGGGCAACCAAAGTTAATTCGCTATAACAAAATGGGTGAGGAAATATCTGAAGTCTGGTTAAATGAAGGATATCGTCAAACAGTAGAAGAAACCTATAATACGGGGATTGTCGCTTATGTGCACAAAGAAATACCAGCATTAGAACAAAAGGGAAATTATGTGTATGCTTTTGCTCAAGCCTATCTATTATCACATGCGGAAGCTGGTTTTTATTGTCCTGTCACCCTGTCCCAAGCAACTGCCTACCTGATAGACCACTATGCTTCAGAAGATTTGCAGCAATTATACTTGCCACATGTACTTTCAACCGGAGAAGTAGAACTTTATGAAGGGGCAACCTTTCTAACAGAGCGACAGGGAGGATCAGATGTCGGCGCAAATGAGGTAAAAGCTGTGCCGAATGGAAAGAGCTTCCGCATTAGTGGTGAAAAATATTTTGCGAGTAATGCCGGTGCCTGTGGTCTGGCAATGGTACTTGCTAGAATGGACGGAGCACCAGAGGGGACGAAAGGACTTAGTCTGTTTTTAGTTCCGTGGGAAGAGAACCGCAAAGAAGGACTCCTACGTATTCGCAGGCTGAAAGATAAGCTCGGTGTGCGAGCCGTTCCGTCGGCTGAAGTGGAATTTTCTGGTGCGAAAGGTTTCCTTGTAGGTGAGCCAAACAAGGGGCTGGGATACATGATGGAGGCGCTTAATTTGTCGCGTGTAGCGAATGCTGTCGCCTCACTCGGGATTATGAAACGTGCTTATCTTGAGGCAAGAAACTATGCAAGAAATCGTCCAGCATTTGGCAATCCCTTAACCCATTATCCAATGGTTCAGGACACATTAGGTAAAATGGCTACAAAGCAAGAAGTGGAACTTAATACGCTGTTTCACGTGATTCAGCTGATGGATAAGGTGATGGGGAAGCAGACAAAGCATGAAGCTACCGAAGAAGAGCAAATCCTCTTTCGACTCTATGTGGCCATCGTAAAAAAGGAAACTGCTGAACAGGCAATACATTTTGCACATGAAGCTATCGAAATGCATGGGGGAAATGGCTATATTGAAGATTTTGTTACCTCTAGGCTATTGCGCGACGCCCAAGTCCTTACCGTTTGGGAAGGAACAGCTAATATTCTTGGATTAGAGGTTGTTCGTCTCATTGAAAAATATCACGTGGACACTATTTTTATAGAGGAAATGAAAAAAAGGCTTGCCAACATAAATGAAAAATCAGTTTTGTCTGAGTGGGTTACGCGTCTTGAAGAAGAGTTGTCTTCGTTAATCCAGCAGATTACACTAATAAGGTCTTCGAAAAAGCAGGAGCTTCAAACATATTACAGCAAGGATATCGCGCATAAATTTGCTATTCTTCTCGAAAGTGTCATTGCGATGGAGACAGCTGTTAAGAGAGGAAGTAGAGAAGAGGCTGTCGCAGAAGTTTACTTGCAGCACACCTGGAATAAGGATGAGATGGAAGCAGACCCCGTTACCTTAGAATATTTTCAAATTATTTGTGGGTAAACAAAACCCGTTACAGGCTGGGAGCTTGTAGCGGGTTAAAATGAGGCGTTATTGTAGATTGTTTTTTTGTTGTGGGTCATTATAAGTGGAATTGATTCTTAAATCGCGCAAACTCTCGTTCATTACGAGCGGCTTTTTCCCAAATATGTTCTTGGTCTGCCTCGATGGATTTTAGCTTGTCCATTACTTCAGTATGTTGCTCTTTGCTTTCTTTTTTCATTGCGGTGATCTCTTTCCACATGGTAGCTTGATCTGACTTCATAGCAGTTTGCATGTCCTTTAGACTGGTTAACTCCTCTTTCATAGTAGCCTGATCGGCTTTCATAGCAGCTTGCATGTCTTTTAGAGTGGTTAGCTCCTCTTTCATAGTAGCTTGATCAGTTTTCATAGCAGTTTGCTCTTCCATAACATTACCTAGCATTGTAATAATTTGAGATAGAGTACTCTCCATCCGGTCAAATCGTTCCTCACTCAACCTAATCACCTCCTTGTCCTACTCATTATAACGTACCATCTATAAGGTTTCTACAGGGGAAATTTATCCCACTTTGAAGTCTGTATGTCTCAATCAAAGGGGGTTCGCTTTATTCTTCAGCCGCTACCGCAATTTTACTGGCGATCCAACGTTTTGCAGTCGCTTCATCAATTTCATATATTTTCCCCGCACGGAGCAAATCCCCATGGTAGGCAGTTTGTACATTCATTTTTACCTTCATTTTTGTTCTCCTCCAATTCATTGCATAACCCAAGTATACAGGAAATAAGTCCATAAAAAAATAAGTGGCTCCTGAAAAGGAGTCACTTTAGTAGAATTATATCACGGGCATAGTAGATGTATTAGCTTGTAGAATTTTTTCTAAATCTTGGTGAGGAACAGGTTTGCTAAATAAATATCCTTGGTACTCATCACAAGCTTTCCCAGCTAAAGAAGTTAACTGGTCGACTGTTTCAACACCTTCCGCAATAACGTTAAGTTCCAGACTGTTTGCCATACTAATAATGGTTCTGACGATGGCATCGTCTTTGACATCATTCATATTATCTATGAAGAGCTTATCAATTTTTAACGTATCAAGTGGAAAAGAGCGTAGATAGCTTAACGATGAATAACCTGTTCCAAAATCATCGAGTGACAAAAGCACTCCCATCTCTTTTAACTGATTCATTACTGGGAGAGCCTGCTCTGGATCTTGGACAATGCTCTCAGTTAATTCAAGCTCTAGAGAAGAAGCAGGTAGCTTCGTTGTTTCCAATACTTCCTTCACTACCTCCGTAAAGTCTGTTTGCTGAAATTGCAAAGCTGAAATATTTACACTGACTCTTAATGGTCTATGTAGCATAACTTCCCATTTCTTTGCTTGTTCACAAGCAGTTTGCATGACCCATTTGCCAATTGGGATAATTAAGCCAGTCTCTTCAGCTAATGGAATGAATTGGTTGGGTGGGACTAAGCCATGCTCTGGATGTTGCCATCTAATTAATGCTTCCATTCCTTTTATTTTACCAGTTCCCACATCTACTTGTGGCTGGTAATACAATTCGAATTCTTCGTTTATAAGCGCTTTTCGCAAACCGAGTTCAAGGTTCATCTTATTGGCAATAATCTCGTTCATGTCCTTGGTGAAAAATTGATAATTATTCTTACCAAGTTCCTTGGCCCGGTACATGGATAAATCAGCATGTTTTACAAGTGTTTCAGCTTCCAACCCGTCTTCGGGAAACATACTAATTCCAATTGATCCAGAAATAATCAACTCGTTTTGCTCATGAAAGAAAGGCTGATTAATGGATTTCAAAATAGCTTGAGCTGTGTTGGCAACCTCCTTGTGAGAAGTGCGAGGGAAAATGAGGATATACTCGTCACCACCCTGGCGTGCTAACATGTCTTTACGCCCAATACATGCTTCCATTCTTCTTGCCACTTCTTTTAATAAACTATCCCCTGTGGCATGGCCGAGCGAATCATTAATATTTTTAAAACGGTCCAAGTCGATGAACATAACGGCGAGCATTTGACCATCTATGGAAGTCTGTTCAATGCTTTTGGATAGGTAATTATTGAATAACCGGCGATTAGGCAGTTCGGTCAACGGATCATGGTAAACTAATTCGTTAATCTGTTCCTCCGCTTTTTTACGTTCGGATATATCACGAATAATGCGGCTAAAGTAGGTTTCTTCTTCTCTCTTTAAAATGGAAATGGATAATTCGATCGACAGTTCTGTGCCATCTTTTTTTAAACCAAGAAGTTCAACTGTTTTGCCATTCATGCTTGTATGCCCAGTATGCAAATAGGAGGTTACCTTTTCTCGATGTTCTTCCCTATATCTTTCTGGAATAATAGTCTCTATAACTTGACCCAGCGCTTCCTCTGCTGTATAGCCGAAAATTGTTTCTGCTGCTAGATTCCAGGATATGATTATATCGTTCTTATCTGTTAGAATCACGGCGTCACTCGCATGCATTACAAAATTCTGGTAGATATTATCTATAAATTCCAACTCAGAAGATTTCATCTGGAGTCTTCTGTCAAAGTAAATACTACTTAAGACAATACCTAGAATAAATGTCATTCCAACTCCCACAGCATATGCCATAATGGTACTGTTTATCGTACCACCCATCTCAGGCATCATATGATGTTGGTGAGTAGAGGAGAAATCTGCTGCTGCCATACCAGTGTAATGCATCCCAGAAATGGCAACCCCCATAATGATCGAACTAATAACTTTTCTAACACGAAGGCTAAACCGAGTGGAGTCCTTTTGAAAATAAAAAAGTAAGTATAAGGCAACCCAAGATGTCAGAAATGCGATCACAAAGGAAGTGATTAACAAAAATTGATTGTATACAATAGTAGCCTCCATCTGCATTGCGTCCATGCCGATATAATGCATGGATACAATACCTGAGCCGATGAAAAAGGCACCTATTAGCATATGACGTCTTTTGGTTAAACCTTTACTGACAATATAAAATGCAATTCCGCTTGCTAGTACTGCAAGGATAATAGATAGTACAACAAGCAGAATATTATAGGAGACTTCAATCGATAAATGAAAGGCAAGCATGGCAATAAAATGCATGGACCAGATCCCAAAGCCTAAGGAGAAGGCACCTGCAGACAGCCAGACTCTTCGCAACTTTCCTTTTGCTGACTGTAATCGACTTGCTAGGCTGAGTGCTGTGTATGATGAAAAAATAGCAATTGCTACGGAAAGTAATACAAGTGGTACATTATATTCTGCTGTTATCATGTAAGTGTTCAGGCCTTCCGTCTTTTTCTAAGTTGAGTGTTTCCAGTGGTGTAGGACTCGGCTTGGCAAAATAATAACCTTGGAATAATTCATATCCCATTTTAGTAAGATAGTGATAATCTGTTTCTATTTCGACACCTTCAGCAAGTGCTTTTGCACCCATCTCACGTGAGAGTTTTACTACGGATGCTGCAACTTCCTGTTTGGCTTTGTCTTCACTCACGCCATTAGAAAATTCCAGGGCAAGCTTCACAATATCAGGTCTTAGATCGGCTAATTTTTGCAGATCATTAAAGCCTGTTCCAACATCATCTAAGGCATATTTAAAACCGTGATCACGATAATAATTTAAGATGGATTTCAAATGCTCAATATTTTCTACTTCATCTGTTTCCACTACTTCAAATACCACCTGCTCCGGTTTTATATTAAGCTTCTTAATCAAAGCGAAGGTAGTGGCAAGACAATGCTCCGGAACATAAATAGCGGTTGGAATAAAATTAATAAAGATTAATTTATCAGAAGGCAAAGTAGCAGCGTTTCTTACTGCCTGTAGCCTACAAGCGCGATCAAGAGCGAACGTCCGATTTCTCACTCTTGCTGCCTCAAATAGCTTGAAAGGTGGGATGATGTTTTCATCCTGATCTACGCCTCTTGAAAGAAGCTCGTACCCTACAATTTCAGAACTTCCATTTATTCTTTCTATAATAGGTTGGAAATGGGTGCGAAGTTGGCTTTGCTCGATAACCTCATCAATCCAGCTTGACTCCCGTTCTATTTGAAACTCATGGATTTGTTTCATTTTATATAACGTTTTAAGTGGATCTTCTCTGTTTGCCTCGACAGCATAAATGCTCTTAGGATCCAAATGGGCTTCTACATAATCGATCATATCGAATAGAATAGCTTCCATAACCCAAAACATTCTTTCATTTATTACACTCCACGTATTCTCTGGTTTTCCTTCTATGTAATGTATAAGTGGTTGCGCATCCTGATCATCAGCAAAATAAACAGTATAACCTTTTGGTTTTGGCTGACAAATATCACAAAACATGTTTAGTACACCTCTCTTAAGCTATTTCTTCCTAGTCTATTTATACCAGATAAGAAGACCCGTTACTATTAAAGAGAGAGGATTTTTCAGGAAATTTTTATGGTTAAGAAGATGCTGGATAAAGATCTACATGTAGGCACATCTAGCCAAAATACAGGCAAGAAGTCCAGCATTTATTTTGGCTTGCTAAATTATGTGAATATGCTATATTTTAAGTTAATTAAAGAGTTGTCTATATACAAACTATGTTGACGGTAGAAATTTAAATATAGGAGGTGTTTTCATGACTCATCCCATTCAAAACCAAATTGGAACTGTATTCATTCCGGTAAGCAATATAGAGAAAGCAAGGGATTGGTATAGTGATGTGTTAGGTTTAAAAACTGTGGGAGAAATACAGTTTGGTCATCTTTATGTGGTACCAATGGAGGGAGCAGGGATTGTGCTAGACAGCAAGATTTATTCAGAGGACCATATATATAAAACCCCAGCATTTCACCTGAACACGAAAGATATTAAAGAAGCATTTCAATTTATGAAGAAGAAGGGTGTTAACGTAACGACGGAGATTGAACATGATCACTATTTTAATTTTCAAGACCCTGATGGAAATATGTTAATGATTTGCAAATGTTGATGTTAGTTATACGAGCGACATACAAAAGTATTGCTGGTAGATTATAACCCAAACTATAATACAAAGCCTTGAATAAAGATTTGCTTAGTACGGGTTTTGTATGAATCTAATCTAATTTAGCTTAGGCAGAACATGGAGACTCCTCAAAAATCCAAACCAATTTTCTTCGTGCGAAGTGAAGCTGTCGAAGCTCTCCTTGTCCTACGGGAACAGCACGAACTGAACCCGCCACAGTGATTTCCTTTCCACGAGGAGGCTGAAGCCATGCCCGTGGAAAGCATAGTGTTCTGCCAAAGAGGTGCTATAAAGTATTATTTGTGTTTAAAAACTTACAATTTAGTTATGTTCTGGCCTCTTAAAATTAAAAGGGGTTGATTTGGAGAAAAAAATTCTTACCAACCTTTTTCTCCTTTCTAAAGAAAAGTAGAAATGTAGAGTGGGGATTTTCTTAGTAACTATAAACACTTTCGCATGTATCAGCAATTGGTTCATAATAACAATGCTGTTTAAATTGTCCTGCAAAAGGTTGATCATACCAAGTAGGTGGACATTCACCATAGGGATTGAAATACCAAAGCGCAAATTTGGAAGGGTGTTGTCGCCAATAATCTAAGGTCTGTTTGGCTAATCGTCTCTCTGTAGTTCTTGCTCTGTTATAAAAGACGTTTCCTTTTTGTACTGCTTCAAAGGAGTAATTTCCACCTTGGATTTGAAAAATCACATCGTTAATGGATCTTAAATCTTGAAAATCTAAACAGTCTGCCTTTAATCGGTTAACGATAACGTTCCCAACCATCAGCATTCCCAGTTTGCCTTCACCTTCTGCTTCTGCTCGCATCATCCTTGCCACTAAATCAACATCTTTATCCGTGTATCTCACTCTAGCCATATTTATCACCTCTAAAAGCAGTGTATTAAAAAAAGCCTACTAAAATGTAGGCTTTTTACAATTTTTACGAATGGACAAGTAGAAATTTTAGTAAGGCCAGTTTCGATTTTTCCATTTTTTACACCAATGTGGTAAATATCATCGGTTTCTCCATATCATATAGCCTAAATAAGCCGATATTATTGATTCTTTTAATACAAGAAGGAAGGGCCTAACAAGATCCAAGGATATATATTATCTAGAAAGAGGGATTAACTCTCCCTTTATAGAATAGTTAAAAAGAAAGGGAGGTACATGTATGTATACAATAAACGAACTTTACCAGGATATGGAGCAATTTAAAGAATGGGCGGAAACCTTATATAAGGTTGAGGAGAATCTTTTTTTTACCCCAATTGCTAAGGGCAAATGGGCAATGGCGGAGATTATGACACATATTGCTTATTGGGATACATATATTCTTACTGCTATGCTACCCAAAATGGAGCAAGATGCGGACATTCAAAGCATCGATATTGAAAAACTTAACAAGGAAGCGGCTACGCATGCGAAATCAGGAATTAGCCAGAAACAAATTTTGCAGGAACAGCAGCAAGCAAGGAATGCTTTACTTACAGCGTTGAAAGCAAAGGATGAATCATTTTTCACGACAACTTTTAAGTTAAATGGTGAAACCCTTGACGAGCACTCTGGCTATCCGCACAATGCGTTTAATTACTTCTCAGGCTTTGTTTGGCATGACAACCATCACAGGAAGCAAATAGAAAACTTCTTAGATGAGCAGAACCAATCCGTTTAATGAATGATTAAATGGGACGCCTCATTAGGAAGACCCGTTGTATCGCAATACAAAGACATTGCAGAAAAGAAATGGGAGAAAAGATTATACTATAAGGGTAGCACTGAAAATTACTTTCGGTGCTACCAATTTTATATTGAATAACCAAATTACTGTGCAGTTAATCCACCATCGATTACAAATTCCGAGCCAGTTGAATAGCTCGATTCATCCGAAGCTAAGAATAGTACCATGTTCGATACCTCTTCTGGTTGCGCTACACGTTTTAATGGAATCTGTGCAGAAAATGTTTCTACAGCAGCTTTAGTATCTTCTTGTACTACCATAGGGGTAGCAATCACCCCAGGATGTACAGAGTTCACCCGGATACCCATAGCCGCTAAATTCATGGCTGCTGCTTTTGTCATACCACGTACCGCGAATTTCGTATCTGTATAACCTACAGCGCCTGCAACTAAACCATTCATTGAAGAAATATTTATGATAGATCCGCCGCCTGATTTAGCCATTAACGGTGCAACAGTTTTCATGCCAAGAAATACGGAAGTCTGGTTAATATCCACGATTCGGCGATATTCTTCAAGCGAAATGTCTAGTATACTTTTGGCCATCGTAATTCCTGCATTATTAACCAATACATTCACTTGCTCGAACTTTTCTTCTGTTACTCTAAGTACATTATTCCAGTCTTCTTCACTTGTAACGTTTTGTTTTATAAAGATCGCATTATCACCTAATTCAGCAGCTAATGCTTGGCCTTTTTCTTCGTTTAAATCTGTTAGTACCACTTTTGCACCTTGTTCTACAAATAATCTCACATGGGCAGCACCCATGCCTTGAGCTCCACCAGTAATGATTGCAACTTTATTCTCTAAACGATTCATTTATATTTGCCTCCGTGTCTTAGATTAGCTAAAAACTATGCAGAACGGAATGTTAATAGTTATTTTGAACCCTTCAACTTATTCAGTAACTTTTTTTGAATCTCAATATACTGAAGTAACTCTTCATCAGTGAGTACACTATATATATTTTCATAGTATTGCTGACCAAGATATTCGGCTTCGCGTAACATATCATTGCCTGCGTTTGTTAAGCTTAAATAAATTTTTCTCCGGTCATGTGGATCAAATGTGTTTTCAATATAGCAAGCATCAACTAATTTTTTAGTAATAATAGAAATACTGCTTTTTGAATATCCAAGTTTATTGGATAATTCTACGGGTTGGCATTGTTCAAGTTTGCGAATTTCGCTTAATACGATAAGCGAAGAAATGCCAATTGGTTTAGTCAATCCTTCTGTAAATTGGATAATATTTGCGTTGTTCACCTGTTCGACCATATTAATTAATTCATAAAATGTAGGTTTATTCATTGGCTTCTCCTTTGATTAGCGCAATTGAATCGAACCACCGTCTACCATTATCGTTTGTCCTGTAATATAACGAGCATCCTCAGAGGCTAAGAACACAGCGACACGCCCGACATCTTCTTCAGGTTCTCCCCAGCGGGCTAATGGGATTGAGGAAAGGCTTGTCTCATACATTTCAGGGAAGTCCTCAGCCCATTTTTCTACAGCTTGGCTTTTTGCAATAGGACTGATTAGATTAACATTGATATTATATTTGCCCCATTCATTAGCTGCAACGCGGGAAATAGCACGGATTGCTTCTTTTGCTGCTGCATAAGAGGTTTGCGTTGGTTGGCCCGATAAGCCAGCACCAGATGCAAAGTTAATCACGGTGCCTTCTGTCTCTTTTAAATGAGGAAATGCTGCTTTCATCAAGTAGAAAGTAGGGTAAAAGCCTGTACCAAATGAGAAATCAAAATCTTCTTGGGTTGTTTCTTCGAACGGCTTTTGTTTCGACGCATGCGCATTATTAATTAGTACGTCTAATTTACCATACTTTGCAACAACCGTTTCAATAATAGTAGGTAAGTTTTCAACATCAAAAAGATCTCCTTTTATAAACATTGATTTAGGAGAAATCTCTCTAACTTTTGCTTCCACAACTTTTCCAGCTTCATCATTAATATCAACTAATACTATAATGGCACCTTCTTTGGCCATGGCTGTGGCCATACCAGTAGCTATACCACCAGCACCGCCAGTGATAATCACAATCTTATCCTCTAAACGCATGATTATTACTTCCTTTCCTAAGATTTAATGTCATTATAAACAATAAAGGTTCGGTAGTAAACTGTATAGATTATTATGAAAATTAAATACATAAAACTACTAGATAAAATCAATAAGATTAATTGTTCGATAGAAGAAATGGAAAATAAAAAGAAGAAAAGAGGGAGGAGTATATAAGTAAAAAAGAAATCCGAACTTGGATTGTCTTTCATACAATCTAGTTCGAATTTCCTTTTACTCATTAATCTATCACTTCAAAAATTCGATATCCTAAAGGAGGGACTTCAAACTCCGAAGCACTATCTTGATGTTCGAGTTTTTGTGTAGGTAGGGAAATTTCACTGTTTAGCTCTTTATCAAAAATAGTTTTCGAAACATACGATACAGATTCACTGTTATTTAACAGGACGACTAGCTGTTGGTTACCCAATCTCTTTTCATAGACAAGCACATTTTTCTCATCATCTGCATGGAGGAAGCGAAATGTTGCTTGATTTCCAAATAACGCATTCTGCTTACGTAAAGCGATGAGTTCTTGGACAAATTGGAACAGCTCTTGATCTTGCTTGCTCGAATCCCATTCCATGCAGGCACGACATCCAGGGTCTTGCCCACCGCTCATTCCAATTTCATCACCATAATAAATGCAAGGACTCCCCGTAAAGGTTAACTGAAATAAATAAAGTAGCTTCACTCTTGCTACACTTTCTTTCGCCAAAGTGAGAATGCGTGGTGTATCATGGCTATCCAAAAGATTAAAGGCTGCCTCATTGACGTTTTGCGGATACATATGCATAACCCGGTTAATAGCATGAGAGAACGCGGTTGGTTGCATGTTGTTTTCGGCAAAAAAGGTAATGGCCCCGTTGGTGAATGGGTAGTTCATAACCGCGTCAAACTGATCCCCTTGTAACCACGGCATGGAATCATGCCAAATTTCTCCGAGAATATATGCTTCCGGTTTTACTTCTTTTACGACTCGGCGAAAGTCACGCCAAAACGCATGATCCACCTCATTGGCAACATCAAGTCGCCAGCCATCAATGTCAAATTCCTCTACCCAATAACGGGCCACTTCGAGTAAATAGTCACGGACTTCTTTGTTTTCCGTATTTAGTTTTGGCATCGACGAAACAAAAGCGAATGTATCATAGTTTGGTGCAGGATCTGTAACAACGGGGTAATCCCATAAGTGAAACCATTCCTTGTATTGGGAGTTTTCTTGGTTTTCAAGAACATCCTGAAATGGAGGGAAATAATATCCACTATGATTAAACACGGCATCGAGCATTACTCGAATACCACGTTTATGACATTTCTTAATCAACGTACGGAAGGTTTCCTTATCCCCAAATTGCGGATCAATTTCCATATAATCAATGGTGTCGTATTTATGGTTAGAGTATGCCTTGAATATAGGGGTAAAGTAAATCCCGTTAATGCCAAGTTTCTCTAAGTAATCAAGATTATTTATAACCCCTTGAAAATCACCGCCAAAGTAATTTGAAGGTGTTGGGTCCTCAGATCCCCATGGAAGTGCGCCCTCAGGGTTAATAGAAGCATCCCCATTAGCAAATCGCTCTGGGAAAATTTGATACCAAACAGTGTCTTTCACCCAATTTGGCGCCTGAAAGACATCAGCCTTATTTAAATATGGAAAACAGAAGAAATGGCTAATTTCAGTTGGCAAAGTAGAAAAGATGCCATCTTCCGCAACATAGCATTCTTCTTCACCATCTGAGCAATAAAAGCCATATCGCATTCTACGGAATGTCGGTTTAACTGCAATAAACCAGTAGTCATATAAGTCTGTAGAACCGGAACAGGTCATAGATTCTGCTTCAGTTTGCCATTTTCCATCTTTCCAATTATAGGGATCCCCGTAGATCAGCTGAACATCCTGCATGTCACCTTTTTTCGTCTGCAAAACAATGTGAAGCGTGTCCGCATCATAAGCATAGGCAAAATTATTTTTGGGGCGGTGGTAGATTGCTTCTTTTATCACATAAGACACTCCTTTTTAATTCAAACGTTTGCATTATTATAAGAAAAAATGTGTATTATAGTAACTTACTATTACTAAGAATAGTATAACAGAATAATAATTTAATGTAAGCGTTACCTGTATATCTAAACATAGAATAGTAAGGTGTTAAATTTATAGTTGTCTTTTTATGAAAACGCTGTATAATTAAATTTAAGTGATTGCGCAAACGATTTCACAGATATGGTCAATTGCTTACAAATTATTCCTAAGGGGAGGTCAATTAGATGAAGAAATGGTTAGGTGTATTATTTGCTTTAGTATTGATTATAGGTGTACTTGCAGCATGTGGCCCGGATGATGAGGCTGAGGAAGGCTCGACCGGATCTAATTCGGATGGCTCAGAAAATACAGATAGTACAGATAAACCTGAAAAACTTATTGTTTGGGAAGACCAGGATAAAGGAGTTGCACTAGAGGATGCAGCTGCTAAGTTTGAGGAAGAATATGGTATAAAAATTGAGTACCAAGAATACAACATAACTGAAATGCAAGAAAACATGGCTTTGGATGGGAATACTGAATCCGCACCTGATGTTGTAACAATGTCACATGATGGTGTAGGTCCGTCAGTAGTCAAAGGTTATATTGCACCAATTGAAGTGAGCGAAGACGTATTAAGTCAATATACAGAGTCTTCAGTTGAAGCATTTGAGTATGAAGGCAATTTATATGGTTTACCAAAAGCAACTGAAACACCCGTATTTATATACAATAAAGAATTACTACCAGAAGTTCCTGAAACACTAGATGAACTATATGAATTGTCACAAGAAAAATTAAATGGTGATGAATATGGATTCTTAGCTATTTGGGATGACTTCTATCATGCGCATGGTATCTTTCACGGGTTTGGGGGATATGTGTTCGGAGGAAATAATGATGATTCATCAGATATCGGCTTAAATAATGAAAAATCAGTTGAGGCGTTAGAATATATTCAAAAATGGTATGCAGAAGGATTATTCCCAAGTGGAATTATCGGAGAAACTTCAAATGACCAAATGAATGGTCTATTTAAGCAAGGGAAAGCAGTTGCAGTACAAAATGGTCCTTGGGCATTTAATGATTATAGAGATGCTGGTATTGATATCGGGATTGCTCCAATGCCTAATTTACCAAGTGGAGAACCTGTTGGTACATTTATGGGTGTTAAAGGTTGGTTTGTAACTAACTTTAAAGATAACCAAGAGTGGGCACAAAAATTTGTTGAGTTTGTTGCTAACGAAGAAAATGCAAAGAAAAGATATGAATTAACAGGAGAAATTCCTCCACTAGTATCCCTATTAGAAGATGAGCAATGGGTAAGTGAAAATGAAGGCGCAGCAGCTGTAATGGCTCAATCTAAAAACGCTGTAGCAATGCCATCTATTCCAGAAATGGCAGAAATATGGGACCCAATGCAAACTGCAATTCAAACAGTAGCTACTGATAAAGCTGAACCAAAAGAAGCACTAGAGGAAGCAGTTCAATTGATCAAGCAAAACATTGAAATGAATCATGGTGGAGCTAACTAATTTGCATGGGCGGTATCTTGTTAGTCAAGATACTGCCTTCCCTTTTACTAAAGGGATAGAATAAACGCATTATTTATAGGAAATAGAATGACCACTAACAAAGCTCCGCAAATTATATATATGTTCTTCTTAGTAAAAGGTGAAATTTAAATTATCGTGTTTACTATTTTAGTCATTAAAGCATTGAGTATTCTAATGTTGTAGAAGAGAGGAGTCTCTTTCAATGGATAATGTACATCAAACAAATCATAGAAAAATAGCTTTAGCGCTATCCATTATTCCAGGTATAGGACAAATTTATAACAAGCAATATATGAAAGGATTAATTTTTCTGGTACTAGGAACATCTTTCCTAATTGCTTTTTGGGACTTTATTGATCTTGGGATATGGGGGTTTATTACACTTGGGGAACAACTTCCAAGGGATAATTCAATTTTCCTTTTGGTATATGGGATAATTTCAATATTTTTACTTGCGATTGCTTTTATTTTTATGTACATCAATTTACGTGATGCATATAAAAATGGGAAAAAGCGAGATATGGGGCTACAATTGAATTCAATTCGTGGACAGTATCGCAATTTAGTTGATAATGGATTTCCATATCTAATGTTAAGTCCAGGTTTTTTCTTATTACTATTCGTTGTTATATTGCCAATCATATTTGTATTTTTACTAGCTTTTACAAACTATGATTTATATCATAACTGGCCAGCGCAATTAACGGATTGGATTGGTTTTGAGAATTTCAAAAAATTATTTACGATGGAAGTTTGGCGTAACACATTTTTTAGTGTTTTTGCTTGGACCATTATATGGACATTGGTTGCCACCACTCTTCAAATCGCTTTGGGCGTATTTTTAGCAATGTTGGTCAATCAAAAAGACCTTAAAGGGAAAGCAATTATTCGTACGTTGCTAATCTTACCTTGGGCAGTACCTGCTTTTGTTACTATTTTAATTTTCTCGGGTATGTTTAATGAATCTTTCGGTGCTATAAATACGACGATCTTATCTGCATTAGGAATTGATTCTATCCCATGGATGACCGATGCGATGTGGACAAGGTTAGCGTTAATTATGATTCAAACATGGCTTGGGTTTCCATTTATTTTTGTTATGGTTACCGGGGTTTTACAAGCAATACCAAATGAATTATATGAAGCAGCAACTGTTGATGGTGCCAGCGTATTCCAAAAGTTTAAACAGATTACATTTCCACTTGTCATGTTTTCCATTGCCCCGATATTGATCACGCAATATACGTTTAACTTTAATAACTTTAACGTTATATTCTTATTCAATAGCGGCGGACCTTCCATACCTGAACAAAATGCTGGTGGGACGGATATTCTAATTTCATGGATTTACAATTTGACGATGACAACACAGCAATACGGCATGGCTTCCGTAATAACGATGATTATGTCAGCTATTGTTATCACTATCGCAATTTGGCAATTTAGAAGAACAAAGTCATTCCAAGAAGAGGATATGATGTAATATGAATAAAAAACAATCAAAAATCGTGCGTATAACAGCAAGCTATTTCATTATCGCTATCATGGCAGTGGTAATTATTTATCCACTTGTCTGGGTTTTTGGCGCCTCCTTAACCCCTGGCACAAGTATTTCGAGTTCTAGTATTATTCCAGATAATCCTACATGGTCACATTATAAAGAGCTATTTAATTCAGAAGAGAGTCTTTATCTTACATGGTATTGGAATACCATCAAAGTAAGTATTCTTTCAATGCTTGCTTCTGTAATTACAATTAGTTTAATGGCTTATTCCTTCTCAAGATATCAATTTGTAGGAAGAAAAAATGGTCTTGTTACATTTTTAATTCTGCAGATGATTCCAAACTTTGCTGCACTTATTGCTATCTTTGTTCTAGCTAATGTGACAGGACTAATTAATACACATCTAGGCTTGATTCTTATTTATATCGGTGGTGCTATTCCGATGAATACATGGCTGATGAAGGGTTATTTAGAAACGATTCCTAAAGAATTAGATGAAAGTGCTCGAATGGATGGAGCAGGACATTTTCGTATCTTCTGGCAAATTATTATGCCATTAGCAAAACCTATGATTGCTGTTGTTGCCGTATTTTCATTTATCACACCGTTCACAGATTTTATCTTAGCAAAAGTCCTACTAAGGCAGCCAGAACAATATACACTAGCTGTTGGCTTATACGAGCTAGTGTCACGTCAATATGGTAGTGAGTTTACATTATTTGCTGCTGGTAGTATTTTAATCGCAGTTCCCATAGCCATCTTATTCTTATCGCTACAGAAGTATTTTGTATCTGGTTTAACTGCAGGTGGAATTAAAGGATAAGAATGATAGATTTTAAACGATTACAGGAGGTATTCTAATGCTTGAAGATACTAGCTTTGCTATTCATCCAGGAAAGGACCAGGCTTCAAAAGCAGTTGTTTACCGTGATATTGGTAACTTGATTGCAGAAGATTTTTCTACTATATATAAATTCACTTGTGAAAGTGGAAATGTAGCAATTCAATTTTATACAAGTTCGATTGTTAGAATTACAATGAATCCACAAACCGATCCAATATTAAACCAATCCAAATCGGTCATTGTGAAACCTGAAACAGTTAAGGTTGAAGCTAGTAGTAAGGGAGAATTTATAATCCTTGCTACTTCACAACTCCAACTAAAAATAAGAAAAGCTCCTTTCCGAGTTGATATTTTTGATAAACTAGGAAAAGAGCTGGTATCAGAAACCGAACGTGGCATGGCATACCGGGAAAATGGTGAAGTGGTAGCATTTAAAAAGATGTACGATTACGATCATTTCTATGGTTTTGGAGAAAAATCAGGTCATTTAGATAAACGAGATGAGAAATTTGAAATGTGGAACTCTGATGTTTATGCTCCTCATAATCCAGAAACAAATGCCTTATATGAATCTATTCCATACTTCATGACGCTGCGTAATGGAAGAGCACATGGTGTGTTTTTTGATAATACTTTTCGTTCAAAATTTGATATGGCATCTTCAGAAGAGTACTATACATTCTCAGCTGAGGGTGGTCAGCTAGATTATTATGTTATGGCTGGACCAGAACCGAAATCAGTCTTGGAGCAATATACGTATTTAACTGGAAGAATTCCACTTCCTTCAAAATGGTCACTAGGTTATCACCAATCCCGTTATAGCTACGAATCAGAAACAGAAGTACGTGAATTAGCACAGTATTTTATAGATAAGGATATCCCAGTTGATGTCATTCATTTGGATATTCATTATATGAATGGTTATCGAGTCTTTACTTTTGATAAGGAACGTTTTCCAAACCCAGAGAAATTAATTAGTGACTTACGTGAAATGGGGATTCGTGTAGTACCAATTGTCGATCCTGGGGTGAAAAAAGATGCTGAATATGCTATTTATCAAGAGGGAGTTAATGAGGATCTATTCTGTAAATATATAGAAGGTGAAACATATTTTGGGGAAGTTTGGCCTGGTGTTAGTGCATTCCCTGACTTTACAGAAGAAAAAGTTCGTAATTGGTGGGGAGAGAAGCACGCTTTTTACACTAATATAGGAGTCGAAGGCATATGGAATGACATGAATGAGCCAGCTGTTTTTAATGAATCGAAAACAATGGATCTTGAAGTCATGCATCGAAATGATGGAAAACCAACAACACATCGTGAGCTTCATAATGTATATGGGTTATTAATGGGGAAAGCAACTTATGAAGGCATGAAGCAACAATTAGATGGTAAACGACCATTTTTACTAACTCGTGCAGGGTATGCTGGTGTGCAACGATATGCATCAGTTTGGACAGGTGATAATCGTAGTTTTTGGGAACATCTTCAAATGTCGCTTCCGATGGTTATGAACTTAGGATTATCGGGTGTAGCCTTTACAGGGCCGGACGTTGGTGGATTTGCGCACGATACGAATGCCGAATTATTAACACGCTGGACCCAGGTTGGTGCTTTTACGCCATTCTTCCGTAATCACTCTGCAATCGGGTTCCGCTATCAGGAACCATGGCAGTTTGGTGAAAAATATGAAGCAATTATGAAGCGTTACATTCAAATGCGTTATGAGTGGATGCCGCAACTATACAGTCTGTTTTATGAAGCAAGTCAAAAAGGACTGCCGGTTATGCGACCATTGCTAATGGAATATCCTCAGGATGAAAAAACGTATAACTTAAATGATCAATTCATGCTTGGAGATAATGTGATTTTTGCACCAATATTACAACCAGCAATAACAGACCGTGCTGTTTATTTACCAAAAGGAAATTGGGTAGAATTTTCAACGGGAGAGGTTTTTGAAGGAGAAAAGACATACTTAATCCATGCTGAACTTGAAGATTTACCGATTTTTGTAAAGCAAGGAACAGCATTGATGCAAGGAGAATGGGTTTCCAATACTCAAAAAACTCCCCGAAATGTAAATATGAATATATATGCTGGTATAGCAGGCGAAAAATATCAATTTACGTATTATGACGATGATGGTGAAACATTTGCTCATGAAGAAGGGAATTATCTGAAGTTAGATATTGAGGTTATTTCAACAAATGCTAAGGTTGAAGTTAATGTTGTTCAAAAACAAGGGAATTTTATTCCTGAATATAAAGAGATTACTATAAATGGTATTGGATTACATGATGGCCAGGTGCTTTTAATAAATGGTCAACAAAGAAACACTATACCTGTGGTTAATTAAAAGGTCTTTCCAAAAAAACTAGAGGGTGAAGGTAATGGTAACAATTAAAGATGTAGCAAAGGCAACAGGGGTTTCACCTTCTACTGTGTCACGAGTGATTGCCGATAATCCAAGAATAAGTCCAGATACGAAAAAGAAGGTTCGCAAAGCAATGAAGGACCTGGGATACCACCCAAACGTAAACGCCCGGAATCTTGTCGCGAAATCAACAAAAGCAATCGGCGTTATTCTGCCATCTTCTGCTGATAAATCATTGCAAAATCCTTTTTTTCCCGAAGTACTAAGAGGAATTGGTTCCATCACACATAAAATGCAGTATTCCATGACACTATCGAGTGGAGATACAGAGGAAGAGATATTTAATGAAGTGGAACGTATGGTTTATGGTAGCTATGTTGACGGGGTTATTCTGCTGTATTCCCGTGTAAACGATCGGATTACGGATTTCTTAATCGAAACAAACTTCCCTTTTGTTATTGTCGGAAAGCCGTATGATAATGTAAGCAATATTACGCATGTGGACAATGATAACTTTAAAGCAGGCAAAGACATCACCTCCTATCTAATTGAGCAAGGGCATGAACGAATTGCTTTCATAGGTGGTGCGAAGGATTTATTTGTGACAGTTGACCGGGAAGCTGGCTATGAGGCGGCAATGCGAGAGGCGGGCATTTCAGAAAATCCGGCGTATAAATTGCACACCGAGTTTTTAAAATCTGGTGGTAGGGAAGCAGTAGAAAAGCTCCTGTCACTTGATGTGAAGCCAACAGGCGTTGTCGTAACAGATGACCTGATGAGTTTAGGGGTGCTAAGTACGTTGGAGGAGCTGGGCTTCCATGTTCCTTTTGATATGTCGTTGGTAAGTTTTAATAATGTCTATTTATCGGAGATAACCAGGCCTGCTTTAACGACGGTGGATGTACAAATCCATCAGCTTGGAGCACAGTCAGCAAAAGCGCTGATTGAATTGACACTTAATAAGGACGAACCGGCTAAGCGAATTATTATCCCGCATCAAATTGTCTACAGGGATTCAGTAAGTAAAATAGAAAAATAGTGGAAGATAGCTCTGTTCTCAGGAATGGAGCTATTTCTTTGTAGATAGGGAGTTCAGTTCTGTATCGAAAACTTTCCTGATATTTTCAACTTGTTTGCTATAAAAGTAAATGAAATTTTATGTTATAATAATATTTCAATAATTACTTATGAATTTAAAATAAAATTTTGTAATGTGTGTTGGATAATCAATCAAGCGGGGAGGGAGACAAATGGCATATTATATTGGAATAGATGGTGGAGGTACGAAAACTAATGCTGTATTGGCAGATGAGAAAGGGAACATTTTATCACAGGCTATCAGTGGGGCAAGTAATCCAAATGCTGTCGGGGAGCAAGAGCTTAGCCAAGTGTTCCAAACCCTTTTTCTAAAATTGGATAACGAGGGAAAAACACCGCTAAAGAATGTAAAATGGGTGTATGCCGGCATTGCCGGGTCAGCCAATCCAGCTAATCGAACCTTATTAGAAAGTATCCTTTCCAAGCTCCTTCCACATGCAACTGTTTTTGTTGAGCCGGATGCTGTTTGCGCCTTATATTCTGGGACGTATGGGGGAGCGGGGATCGTTCAGATTGCTGGCACAGGTTCCATTACATACGGGATGAATGAAGCTGGTGATCAAGGAAGAGTAGGCGGATGGGGCTATTTATTTGGTGATGAGGGCAGTGGTTATGCGATAGGCAGAGCAGGCGTAACGGAGGCGTTGAAATCGGTTGATGGGAGAGGGGAACCTACCATTCTGCTTGAGATGCTTTACGAGCATTTTCAAGTTTCGCAAGCCCAGGAGCTTATAAAGAAAGTCTATAATGCCAAACAACCGAAAACGATTATTGCGCCATTATCCCGAATTGTATTTCAAGCATATGCCCAAGAAGATCTCGTGGCACAAGCTATCTTACAACAGGCTGCCAAAGACATTGCTTCCCAAATTATGGCACTATATCGTACACTATTTACTGGTGATGAGAAAACAAAGGTCGTGCTTTGTGGTGGTGTTTTTCAAGAGAAAGCCGTGATGCCATTCCTTTTAAAGGACTATTTGGAAAATATTCCAATCACCCTCGTGCAACCAGAATTTCCACCAGTGGCTGGTTCGCTAATCGGAGCATACAAACAAGCAACTATTCAAGTAAGCCGAAATATGTTAGAGCAGATGAAAAATACACAATAAGAAGGTGAAGTCATGGCACATGTTAAAGGCGGACTCGTGATTTTGAAAGAAATGGTGAACAGTCTGTCACCATCAGAGCGTAAGGTTGCAACATATATTATTGACCATCCACAGGAAGCGATCCATCTCACGGCACTCGGTCTAGGGGAAAAAAGTAATACAAGTAGTGCAGCAGTGATTCGGCTTTGTAAATCACTTGGCGTTAAAGGATTTCAGGAATTAAAAATTCGAGTAGCTGGGGATCTCCAGACAGATGATGCAACCGTTTACCGGGATATTGAGCCGAATGAAACCTATAAAAGTATTATAGACAAAGTGACAGCAAATACAGTGCAAACATTGAAGGAAACAGTGGATATTATCGATGAGAATCAATTGAAAAAGGCGGTAGAAGCATTAGCGAATGCAAATTCTATCGTACTCGCTGGGGTGGGTGCGTCTTATATTGCTGCCAAGGATGGAGAGCAAAAGTTTCAGCGAATCGATAAAAATGCCTATTCCTTTTCAGACATTCATTTAGCAGCAACACTGATTGCAAACAAAGGAAAAGGAGATGTCGTGATCGGGATATCTTTTTCTGGGGACACACAGGAAGTTGCCAAATTGCTTCAGTTGGCAAAACAACGTGACATTACAACGATAGGGATAACGAAATATGGAAATTCCCTTGTAAGCCAATACGCTGATATTTTATTACATACGTCTGCAGCAAAGGAAGCAACCTTTCGCAGCGGGGCTACCTCGTCTCGGATTGCCCAGCTACATGTCGTTGATATGTTATTGATGTGTCTTGCATCCAACCATTATGAAGAAACAATCCAACACCTTGATGCATCAAGAGAAGCGGTCATGTTTTTACGTGATTAACTAGATAAATCTAGCGTCCAACGGCTCCAACTTAAGCTAGGTAGAGATAAGTTTTACTGAAAAAGTTTAAGCAAAGGGACGCTTTATATGCTTTGTGAAATTTTATTTCTTATTTTAAAAATAAAATTGACAAAAAATATCATTCACCCTATAATATAAACAACTAAACAAAGAGCTGCACAGACACCTATGACAAATTGGAGTACGCTGGCAGATGAAAGAAGTCGGTAGAATTAAAGAATTTTTTTACGGGCTTCCTTATAGAAAATGTATGAAAGCGCTTTAATTATAGTAAGAGTCCCCAATTGAAATTTTATTTTATTTCAGCTTTTAGCAGATAAGGAGATTATATACATATGAACCTATCTAATCTTGCCGGATTGGTTACGGAGCAAAGAAATCCTAATTCTATGAATCTGGATGGAATGCCAACTCGCGACATCCTACAGCTTATAAATGATGAAGATAAACAGGTCGCTTTAGCAGTGGAAAAAGTCCTGCCACAAATCGAGACAGTCGTCACACATGTATACAATGCATTAAAAAATGGTGGAAGGTTATTCTATGTCGGTGCTGGTACGAGTGGACGACTTGGTGTTATGGATGCATCCGAGTGCCCACCAACCTTTATGACGCCACCGGAATTAGTCCAGACGGTCATGGCTGGTGGAAACGGTGCTTTTTTCGAAGCGGTTGAGGGAGCAGAGGATCAAGAAGAACAGGGAGCTCTTGATATTACAGATCGCAATGTGACTGCAGCGGATGTTGTGATTGGGATTACCGCTAGTGGAAGAACACCATATCCAATTGGAGCTGTGAAATATGCCAAGAAAATTGGTGCATTTACAGCTTCGCTTACTAGCAATAAAGACTCTGAAATTAGCAGTTTTGTAGACTGTCCAATGGAAGTAATCGTAGGACCTGAAATTTTAACTGGCTCTACCCGAATGAAAGCTGCAACCTCACATAAAATGGTATTAAACATGATTAGTACAGCCGTTATGGTGAAACTTGGAAAAGTTTATGAGAATCTTATGGTCGATGTCCATGCAAGCAACTATAAGCTGAAGGAAAGGGCAAAGCGAAATGTGATTGCCATTACGGAGGCAAGTTATGAATCAGCTGAGGAAGCATTGGAAAAAACCGATTATAAAGTAAAACCAGCCATTATTATGTTGAAGACAGGAAAGAGTCTCCAAGAAGTAGACGTTGCCCTAATTGCTACAGCTGGTAATGTACGAGAAGCAATCAAGTCCTTAATAGGGGAATAACATGAACGGCATTAATAGCCTTCGTGTGTTTCATATAATAGTAATTAAACAAAGGGGGATTTTAGGATGAAGGGAATAAAGAAAAGCCACATCTTGTTTCTGTTTGTTGCCATGCTGCTAATCGCATTCACTGTCGCCTGCTCGAATGATGAAGATGCAGGTGGAGAGGCAGATTCAGATGGTAATGATTCAGGTAGTAGCGAGGGTGGTATTTCAGGAGATTTAGAGCTTCAGTATTTTGTAGGGGGATACGGGGATTCTTGGTGGAAAGAAGTAATTGCAGGTTTTAAAGAAGAGTACCCAGATGTAAATGTTATCGAGCATGCCGGACCGAATATTAACGAAGAAATGCGGTCGCGTTGGGTATCCAATGATCCACCTGATGTCGTGTATATCGACGGGGCTGGATCTAGTGAAGCACAAATGGTAGAAGATGGGCAGCTTATGAATCTATCAGATTGGCTTCAAGATATTGAGCTAGAAAACGGAGACAAACTTGTTGACAGTTTTATTGTAGAGCCAGCGAATTATGATGGGGATGTCTACACGCTTCCACTTGTATTTGATACATGGGGAACATGGTATGACAGAGCAAAATTTGAGGATAAAGGCTATGAAGTACCAACAGATTTTGAAAGTCTAATGAGTTCGATGGAAGAAATTAAGGAAAGTGAAGGGATCGATCCATTTGTAACAAGTGGGCAGCATCCATATTACTTCCTTCGTGGAGCGCTTTATCCTGCATTTGGAGCAGCCGGGGGAGAAGAGTTGTTAACAGATGTTATCCAAGGTGCTGAAGGAGCTTGGACAAGTGAACCAGTTCTGGAAATAATGAAGCGAGTAGAAAGAATGGCAGACGAAGGAATGTTTGATTCTGGTCTTGGTGCACTTAACCATACCCAATCACAAATGAATTTCCTTTTAGGTGACAATGCCTTTATTCCAGTAGGATTCTGGTTACCAAATGAAATGAAAAATGATATTCCAGAGGGCTTTGAGTTTGGGTTCATTCCATCCCCAATGCAAGCACCTGATGAAACATATGCTATCGTACCAGATTTACGTCCACTTGCTATTGCAGAAAACGCGGAAAATCCAGAAGCTGCAAAAGCATTTGTAGAGTTTGCTTTCACACGTGAATATGCAATGTCATTCTCTGAGCATACAGGCGCGATCATGAACCTTACAGAGGTTGACCTAACGCAAAGCGACAAGGTACCAGCATATTTAACAGAAGCAAATGCAATGATCAATGATCCAGAACAAGTACAAATTTACAACAAGCCACATCCAATGAGTGCTGATTTAGAAACACCGGTTGGAAATGCGCTTATGTCACTAATGCTGGGTAATTCAACAGCAGAGGAATTTGTAGAAGAAGCAGAAAAGGCAGCTGCAGAGTATCGCGGCAGTAACGAATAGGAAAACAGGTATCAGCAGGAGTCTTATCTCTCCTGCTGATCCACTTTTTCAATCACGTCCAGTTCCAAGCGCCAAAAACTAGGTGACTTCCCAAAGTGCCCTACGATAAGTCATCATCGATTCGTGTCTCATCGTGATTCCTTTATCTCAGTTACTTTGGTCCAGCCACTACGTTTTTAAACGGCGCGTGTCACTTTTGTTCAATCAAATTAATGAAAGAGGGATAAAATGGTACAGTCAAAAAAGCAAAAATACCTATTTCTGGCTTTTTGTTTAATCCCAACCTTTATCTTGTTTGCCATATTTACGCTTTATCCGCTGTTTAGTGGTCTGTACTATTCATTTTTTGATTGGTCAGGCTCCTCGCAAAACAAGGACTTTGTTGGCTTGGCGAACTACATAAAGCTTGTGAAAGATGCAATCATACCAAATACGATTATCCATGACTATTTCCTTGTAGCTACAAAAGTAATTGGCATTATGGTTATGGCATTGTTTTTTGCTGTAGCCCTAACCCAACTTAAAATTAAGGAAGCACCATTTTATCGTATTGTTTTCTTTTTCCCCAATATAATGAGTGTCGTCGTCATCGGGATTCTTTGGACATTTATTTACAATCCTAATCTTGGTCTAGTTAACTCAGGGCTTGAATTTATTGGGTTAGAAAGCTTAGCAAAACCATGGCTAGGAGACGAGGATTGGGCATTGCCAAGTCTTGTATTGCCATCGGTTTGGGCAGGTATTGGGTTATTTATGCTTTTACTAATGGGCGGAATATCCAATGTTTCAAAAAGCTATTATGAAGCAGCAGAATTGGACGGTGCATCAGAATGGCAGCAATTTTGGAAGGTAACACTCCCACTTATCTGGCCTCAGGTGAAAATCTCCATACTCTATATCGTGATTACCACATTAAATGGCTCCTTTATTATTGTACAGGTCATGACGGGTGGTGGGCCAAATAACGCTACACATGTAATGGGCTCTTATCTTTACCAGCAGGCCTTTGTACAATATAACTTCGGCTATGGTGCCACAATCGGTGTAATGATTTTGATCATCTCCTTACTGACTGTCTTAATTCTTCAGTTCATTATGCGCCGAGATAAAGTAGAGTACTAACTAGCACGGATTACCGATAAAGAGGAGGAATTTATTGTGAAACGAAGCGTCGGCCAGATCCTTGGTAGAACAGGGATACGGATTCCGTTGATCCTTTGGTCATTAGCAGTATTGTATCCGATTTTTTGGATGTTTCTAGGAGCCTTTAAATCCAATGCAGAAATTTATCGAAATCCTTGGGGATTCCCTGAATCCTTCAGTTTTGACAACTTCGTTACTGCTTGGACAAACTATAATATTGATGTTAGTGTCTTCAACAGTTTAATCGTAACCGTAGTGGGAGCTGTTTTAACGCTTGTATTAGCAATCCCCACCGCTTATGCGATTGAGAGAATTAACTTCCGTGGCAGTAAAATATTGTTTACCGTTTACGTGTCTGCCATGATGATCCCTATGGTGCTTGGCTGGATCCCGCTCTTTTTCCTACTATCAGATTTAGGATTATTAGACAATATTTATGGACTGGCGATTGTGTATGCCGTAAGTCAGTTGCCATTTTCCATCTTTGTTCTAACAAGCTTTATTGGTACTATTCCTAGATCTTTAGAGGAATCGGCAGCAATGGATGGCATGTCGCCTTACAAAGTATTATGGAAAATCATCACGCCACTCAGTATGTCAGGAATCATCACTGTTACCATTATGAACGCCATTCAATTTTGGAACGAGTATTTCATGGCACTCATATTCCTGAATTCCAGCGAAAATTATACCCTTGCGTTAGCTATTGACTTTATTAGCAGTGAAGCACAATATACGAATGCCTGGGGGACCTTATTCGCCGGCCTTGTCATCGCCATCGTACCAGTCATCATCCTGTACGCCATCTTCCAAAGACGTATATCCAAGGGCATGACAGAAGGTGCAATTAAAGGTTAATAGAAAACACCAATCCAAATGCGATTGGTGTTTTTTTTGGTTGGATTGTGGTGAGCTTATCCGAGGCGAACTGAGATCATGCGAAGTCGAGCGACAAAGCGGAGAACTCGCGCGGGAAAGCAGGAAAGTCGAGCGACAAAGCGGAGATCTCGCGCGAGAGATCAGGAAAGCCGCGCGGGAAAGCAGGAAAATCGCGTACAAACATTAAATCGTCCAATGCCCCATATTACCAACCAGTACATTTAATTGGTCAATCTCTCCTCCCCTGCCAACCCCTAATACATTAAAACGTACACATAAAATATAAATTATTGTTTCTAATAGTTATCAACACAATAGTTTACAATAAACTTTATTAAGCACTGTACAATAGTGTGCGTCATACACTATAATAAATACAGGAGTTGATCATATGAAAGATGCACATGAGCATTTAGATAAACTAATGCAGGAACTGAGACGGGGAACCATTACGATTGGGGTACTAAGTCAGCTTTCTGAACCGCAGTATGGGTACTCACTCGTGACGTTGCTCGGCGAAAATGGGGTCCATGTAGAACCTGGCACATTATACCCGCTTTTAAGGAGGTTAGAAAAACAAGGCCTATTGCAAAGTGAGTGGGACACCAATGAAGTACGGCCTAGAAAATATTATTTACTCAGTAAGACAGGGAAAGAGGTATATGATCTTCTCGTTGTTGAATGGAAAAGTATTGTGACAAGTTTAAATCATGTGATCGAGAATAAGGGAGATGATATCGATGGAGATGGTTGAACGTTATATCTTTGCAGTTACGCAAAAGCTGCCACAATCACAGAGGAAAGATATAGCTATTGAACTTCGCGGTTTAATTGAAGACATGTTGGAAGATCGGTCTGGAAAAAATCACTACACGGAAAGTGATATAGAAGAAGTATTGCTGGAATTGGGCAGGCCGAAAGAATTAGCGGATAAGTATCGCAACACCAAAAAATACCTGATAGGACCAGAACTTTTTGACTCGTATCTCTATATATTAAAGGTTATATTAGCAGTAGTAGGAATTTCTATAGGTGTTGGATTCGCCATTCAAGTCGTTATCAATCCAGTAAATATTTTAGATCACTTCATTGATATGATTGTTTCCGCTGTTACTGCATTGCCTATGGCTTTTGGGTGGACGACATTTGGATTTGCTGTGGGAGAGTTAATGGGTAATGTGAAAAAGGAAGATTTACAATGGGAAAAAGAAGAGTGGAAGCCAACTAACTTGCCACCGATTCCAGTGGAGCATAGTCGAGTTAAACGCGGTGAAGCCGTAACGAGTATTATTTTCTATGCATTTTTTATCGTACTGTTTTCCTTTTCAAGTGATTATTTAGGCGTTTGGGTTTTTCATGATGAATTTAATGGGGTTGTTCCTTTTTTGAATGAACAAAATTATGGGACCTACCTCGTATTCATTATTTTAATCTTAGGTATTGGAATATTAAACGAATGTTTAAAACTAGCTTTTGGAAAATGGAGCTATAAGTTAGTTTTATATACAACTGTTTCAAATACACTTTCTATGGCTATCATTCTATTCATGGTAACGGCTATGGATTTTTGGAATCCAACGTTCATGAGTGAATTGGTAGAGGCAAACGTCCTTACTGCGGGCAGTGAAGGCTATGATACCGTCGATTGGATTTGGAGTCGGGTAACATTCTGGACTATTGTCATACTAATCATCAGCATAGTCTGGAACGGGGTCGATGGATTTTTAAAAGCTAGAAAAAATAAGTGATAACGCTGTAGGCCTATTGCTACCTGTTCAAGCAGGAGCAATAGGCTTTTTTTACAAAATGTGAAATCATGTATTAAAAGTGAATCGTCACCGCCTCAAAGTGAAGCTACAGCGCCCAGAAGTGAAACCAGAGCGCCCCAAAGTGAATCATCAATGCCCCAAAGTGAAACCACATCACCACAAAGTGAATCATCAATGCCCCAAAGTGAAACCACAGCACAACAAAGTGAAACCACAGCACAACAAAGTGAAACCACAGCACAACAAAGTGAATCATCAACGCCCCAAAGTGAAACCACATCACCCCAAAGTGAATCGTCACCCCCAAAAGTGAAACCACAGCACATCAAACTGAAACCGCCCCCACCAAAATCCACCGCAAAAAATTCTCTCTTCTAACCAAATGCCACACTTCATCAAAATAACGCTAAATTTGTCGAATCCTCGCGTGGAATAATATGTAAATCTAAAGTGAAAATCTTACACAAAGACATCAATCTGCAAAAAGTGTGTAGGAGTACCTAGTGAGATAGTAGGGACAAACTTTCCTGGAAAAAATAGATGCGCCCTCTCTACTAGCACTTCTATCAGTAACTAGTCCCAATATATCAATTTTGAAAACATAGAAAATTTAGACATAATCAAACAACATTTTTAAACAGCTTTTGCTATTGTCTAGATAACCCTATTAGGACACGGGGGATCCTACCTTTGACAAATTTTGAAGGGCGGTGTTTTCATGACTTGGAAATGTTGAGCCAGGAAATGAACCTCGAAATCAAATAAATGAATGAAGGAGGGATTTACTTGAAGCTACGAAAGGTAATCGCGTTTTTGTCAGCAGCTTTACTACTTCTGACACTTCCCATACCAGGGGGAATGAAAAATGTGTCAGCCGCTGAAAAGCAGGATGTAAACGAGGATGAGATTAACGCCATCATAGATGACATGACATTAGAAGAGAAAATTGGGCAGCTGTTTATTGTTCATGTATATGGCCAAACCCCAACTGACCCAAGATACGAGAATACCAATTTAAATAACAACCGCGGTGGGAAGAACTTTCAAGAGGTTATTGAAAACTACCATATCGGTGGGCTAATTTATTTTAATTGGTCGTATAACATCGGCACACCATTGGATCCAGAACAGGTGCAGTCTCTGTCTAATGGCGTACAGGAAATTGCGGTAGAGCAGGATTCCGGCATTCCCTTATTTATTTCGACAGACCAGGAGGGCGGGATTGTCCAACGAGTAACAGAACCTGGGACGGTTTTTCCAGGAAACATGGCAATTGGAGCAACGCGGTCTGAGGAGTTCGCTGCCCTATCTGGAAACATCATCGGTAAAGAGCTGAACAGCTTAGGGATTAACATGAACTTTGCACCAACCGTTGACGTGAACTTGAATCCGGCAAATCCAGTAATCGGAATTCGTTCTTTTGGTGAAGATCCTGAACTGGTTTCGAAGCTTGGTGTCTCGCAAATCAATGCATATAAAGAACAGAATGTAATTGCATCGGCAAAGCATTTTCCAGGACATGGTGACACGGATGTAGATTCCCATTATGGGCTTCCAGTCATTGACCATGATTTGGAAACATTACATGAAGTGGATTTAAAACCATTTAAAGAAGCGATTGATGCTGGGGTTGGTTCGATCATGACAGGACATATTGTCGTGCCAGCATTAGATGACTCAGGGCTTCCGGCAACATTGTCAAAACCGATCATTACTGACTTACTTCGTGAGGAGCTTGGTTATGATGGCTTAATTATCACGGATAGCCTTGGTATGTCTGGTGCGAACGTAGTACCTCCAGACCGTGTTCCGGTAGAATCCTTTAAAGCTGGTGTGGATATTTTATTAAATCCACCAGATGTAGAAGTGGCATATAATGGCATGCTTGAAGCTGTCCAATCCGGGGAAATTTCCGAGGAGCGTGTGGAAGAGTCGGTTTATCGCATTCTTCGGGCAAAAATGGAAAATGGCTTGTTTGAAGAAACACAGACTAGCCCTGACAAGCTAGAGAACATTGGAACAGAAGCCAATTTACAGGCAGCAAAGGATATTGCGGAGAAAAGCATTACTTTAGTTAAAAATGAAGACATATTACCAGTTCAAAACGATGAAAAGGTACTTGTTACTGGTCCATCAGTAGCCAATCCATCCTTGCTTTATCAATTGTTAGAGGAAAAGGGTGTCGATGGACGTAGCTATGCAACGGGTACAAGTCCAACAGACAGTCAGATTGAGCAGGCTGTAGAGCACGCAGCAGATGCAGATAAAATTGTTGTGACGACCTATACGGCGAATACGAATGAAAAGCAACGTGAATTTGTGGAAGCGCTTCAACAGACAGGAAAACCTGTCATTGTTTCGGCCCATCGTAATCCATATGATGTGATGGTATTTCCAGAGGTAGATGGTTATGTTGCTTCCTATAGCTATCTCGATGTGTCAATCAATGCGGTAGCTGGCGTGCTGGTAGGCGACATTAATCCATATGGAAAATTGCCTGTTACGATTCCTGATCTATATAACCTCGGGCATAGCCTGGATTATACAGATACTTCTCTCAGTGGTGAGGGGATGAAGCAGCTTGTCGATGAGTTGGCACAGCAAGATGAAATTGCAGATAGCCAAACGACCAGAGCGCTTACAACACATCTGTCAGCTATTGAACGATTTGAAGAGCGTGAGCTTGGAGATAAGGTTGTGAAGCACTTAGAAAGTTTCCAAGACTTGATTGCTCATTTCCATGAAAACGACAAGATTACCGACAAAGCATACAGCTACCTAGAAACAGAGAGCTTGAAATTGCATGATGTCTGGACAACGCAGGAATAAACTCAACTTAAATCAAACTAGGGGGATGCGTATGCATAGATTAGTGCGAGTGATGGTGCGTTTTTTCACTATCCTATACCTGCTCTTTCTGCTCGTCTCCCAGGTTCATTCTCCCACGTCTGCTTTCTTTACGGCAACTTCTACTGTGGAAGGTGCCGTAACAGCAGGCACCTATGCTGAAGAAGCGCCGATTGAGGGGGAAGAACAACACGCAGAAGAGCATACACAAAAGGATGATACAACACAAGCAGAGGAGGATAAGGGGTCAACGCTTGAAGAGAAGAACATAGACGAGCAATCAGAAGAAGATAGTACATCTGAAACCTCTGAAAATAATGCAGAAAAAGAAGCAGAGGAAAGTAACATGGAGAATGAAAAGCCTGTTGAGGAAGAGGAGGAAGAGCGCGAACCGACAGAACCTGAAACGGTGGAAGAGGACGCGATGAGCGAAGGGGAGGAGAATGAAAATGAAAATGACATTAAAAACGATGAGTAATATCTTGTATACGGTTGTCATTGCTGTGCTGCTTTGTGCTCTGCTCGTCGTGGGCCTCTCCAAAGCTTCCGGTAATGAGGTCAATGTTTTTGGCTATCAAATTAAATCCGTTCTTTCCGGATCAATGGAACCAGGGATTCAGACTGGATCCGTTATTGCGGTGAAAACTGGTGGAGATATGCAACGCTTTTCAGAAGGCGATGTCATCACCTATCGTGCGGAGGACAACATACTGATCACTCACCGAATTATAGAGGTGGAAAACAACGGGCAACAGTATATAACACAAGGGGATGCTAATAATGGCCCTGATGTAAGCCCAGTATTATCAGAGAATGTGGTGGGGCAATATGCCGGGTTTACGATTCCATATGTTGGCTATGTGTTTCAGTTTGCCACGTCATCTGAAGGAGCGGCACTGCTCATGATTCTGCCAGGAATTCTATTGCTCGGATATGCTTTTCTAACCATTAGAAGGACATTGAAACAGGTAAAACATTTACTACAGGAAAAAACGATGGATACAAAATAAGCAGCCATATAAAAATTGGGGAGGAAGTTATAAATGAATATTAAAAAACAATTGGGGTTAGGAATTGCTTCAGCAGCACTAGGTCTTACATTAGTTAGTGGGGGTACATTTGCGTATTTCAGTGATACCGAAACATCAAGTAACACATTTGCTGCAGGAACACTGGATCTCGCGGCAGCACCAACAGAAATTATTGAAGTAGATAATATTAAACCAGGCGATACGATGGTACGTGATTTTGAATTACAAAATAACGGCACACTTGATATTGAAAAGGTATTACTCGATACAGATTATACTGTCACAGATGCAGCAGGAGATAATACAGGAGATTTCGGCGAGCATATTATGGTCGAATTCCTATATAATGCCGACAAACTTGATGAAGTAATTTACCAGACGACATTGGCAGAACTAAAAACCATGACACCTGAAGCAGTAAATGAAAATGTCTTCTTGCCACTGCTTGGTGAAAATGGACTACCAGTTGGAACCATTGATGATCTTGTCGTGCAATTTAATTTTGTAGATAACGGAGAGGACCAAAACGAATTCCAAGGAGACACGTTAAGCCTAGAATGGACGTTCACTGCACAGCAAACAGCCGGAGAAGATAAGTAATTAAACAAGGAGGCGTTTACAGATGAGAAAACAACAAGCGCTATCCATGCTCGTTCTTTTCATGCTCTGTCTGACACTGTTTGTTCCCGTAGCGCCCGTGAAGGCGGAGGCTGCTAGTAATGCGGTGCAAATGCTCCAACAACCTTTGGATGATCTTGACGGAGAGGTGGAGCAAGCGATTGCGGATAAGGTGATGCCAGGGGCGGTCGTGTATATCGCCAAACAAGGCGAAGTCGTTAAACATGACGCTTATGGGTATGCTGCTCGTTACACGGATGATCAATTTACCGAAATGGAAGATCCTGTAGCAATGCAGGAAGATACGATATTTGATATGGCCTCGATTTCCAAACTGTTTACAGCAACAGCTGTTATGCAGTTATGGGATGAAGGATTATTTGAATTAGAAGACCCGGTGCAACAGTATATTCCGGAATTCACGGGGGAAGGCAAAGAAGAAGTTACGATCAGGCAACTACTCACACATACTTCTGGATTTGCCCCAAGTCCTAGTGAACGCCTTGATAAAGTGGAAGGGGATCGCGCTGACAGGTTAGATTATGTATTGCGCGAGCCGCTTCAGCAAGCGCCGGGTGCCGATTATGTGTACAGTGATGTGAATTACCTGACACTAGGCGTGCTCATTGAACGCCTTAGTGGTGAGCGCCAGGATGTCTTTGTAGAAAGGAAAATCACGGGACCACTACAGATGCAGGATACGATGTATAATCCACCAGAATCACTTAAATCGCGCATCGCTGCTACCGAATATCAGCCATGGACAAATCGTGGTGTCGTTTGGGGAAGTGTGCATGATGAAAATGCTTGGTCATTGGATGGCGTAGCAGGACAGGCTGGCATTTTTAGTAGTGCAGCAGATTTAGCTGTTTTCGCGCAAATGATGCTAGAACAAGGCACCTATGCTGGGGAAGAGATTCTCTCCGAGGAAGCAGTTGAACTGATGAAAACAAACTGGAATGAAGCCTATCCTGGCCAAGACCAAGGACTGGGCTGGGAATTAAATCAATCATGGTACATGGATGATCTGGCTGAACATAATACGTTGGGCCACACAGGTTATACCGGAACATCGATTGTAGTAAGCCCGAATCATGAGACGGTGACAATTTTGCTAACAAACCGTGTCCATCCAACAAGAGAAACATTTTCTACCAACGGTATTCGGAAAAAGGTATCGCAAAAGACAGCAGATGCTATTTATGCATGGAGTGCAGAAAGCATGCAGGACATGGTAGAACGATTGCTTACAAGGGAGGAAATAGATGCGAACTCAGCTAGATCCCTCGGCTTGCATTTAACGGTAATTAGTCACTATGAGCAGCAAGGGAATCAAGAAAAAGTATTAAAGCATCTTGCCGGTTTCCAACAGTTAGTCGATTATTTATACGAGGAAGATGCATTTAATGACGCCACCTATGAGGACCTCGTACGTACAGCAACTTATTTGAATATGAAGTGGCAATAGATATTCGCTATAAGCAGTGAGGAGCATGAAGTCACCCCTCACTGTTTCCTTTTAAGCGCGAAAAGGAGGAGAAACATGAAGAAGAAGTCTAGATTATTATCAATCCTGCTTATCATTGGAATGTTGTTTAGTATCCCGGTGTCTGCGGTTTCTGCTGTCAGCAGTCCTGATGATAATACGGAATATGAACCGGAGAATCCAGGGGTTCAGCCCGAACAAATCGATGTTGGGGATAAAGGCATGGTCGTCTCCGCACATCCGCTAGCTTCTGAGATTGGAGCAGATGTTTTAAAACGCGGAGGTAACGCGGTAGATGCAGCAGTTGCCATGCAATTTGCTTTGAATGTGGCAGAACCGATGATGTCGGGAATCGGCGGTGGTGGCTTTATGATGTATTACGATGCCCAGACCGAGGATGTCTCGATCATTAATAGTAGAGAGCGCGCACCACAAGGGGCTACACCCGATATGTTTATTGATAAAAGCAATATCGTGGAAGAGCCAGGAAAGTTTCTACTCGGGGCAAATGAACTGAGTGATGAAGTGCGCAACGAATTCCATGTTGCAGAAGTGCAAGTGGAAGACCTCGTAACAGGAGAGCATGTTTTTAGCTCTGATTTTACAGGAGAGAATGCTGCACCGTGGGACGCTGAAAAATTTGAGTTGTTGGAGCGGGGCACGGCGTTTCGCCTAAATGAAGCAGGAGGAAACATCCATTTTGGAGCACCATATGGCAGCAATTCCACTTCATTCGGTCAAGCTACCTCTGTGATGGATTCAGTAGAAGATAGCGAATTATTTATTCGTTTTCGCACCGATGACCCTGGAGACGATAGAAGACTTCGCCTATGGTTGCGTGCAGATGCGTTCCGTTCCACGGGGTCTACCTATGCTCGCAATGGGTATGGGGTAGAAATCAATACAAATACAAGTGAACTTAAATTAATTCAAGCTAAAGACGGCCAAAACTCCACGTTGGACACCGTTTCCTTTGACCGGACAACAGATTGGCAATCACTTCGTTTCCGTGTAGAGGATGATGAACTGAAGGTTCGTCAATGGGAAGAAAACGAAGAAGAGCCTGAGGAATGGGATATAGAGGCGATTGCAGGTACGGTAATTCCTTTTTCTGAGCGTGTACAAAGCGGAAAATCGGTTGGCGTTCCTGGGACCTTAAAGGGATTAGAGACAGCTCTTGATAACTGGGGTTCGATTCCAATGGAAGACTTAATTCAGCCTTCGATTGATATGGCGGAACAGGGTATTCCTGTGAATTGGGTACTCGCAAATGCAATTGCCAGTAATGAAAGTAAATTAGCCCGAACAGCTGCTGGGGATGTGTTTTTACCAGGTGGCACTCCACTGGAAGAAGGAGATATCCTTGTACAGGAGGACTTGGCTAAAACATTTAAGTTAATTCGGGATCAAGGATCAGATGCTCTTTTCAACGGAGAAATTGGCGAAGCGCTTGCTACAGAAGTTCAGGCATTCGGCGGGAGCATGGATACTGCGGACCTAAGTCGATATGATGTGACGGAGGACGAACCCGTGTGGGGCGCTTACCAAGGATATGACATTGCATCCATGCCGCCACCAAGCTCTGGAGGACTAACTATGCTACAGCTGTTAAAGATGTTTGAGCAGTTGGATCTTACACAGCATGACGTGAAATCTCCAATGAAGTACCACTATATGGCGGAAGCAATGCACCTTGCGTATGCCGATCGGGGTGCTTATATGGGAGACCCTGAATATGTGGAGGTACCGAGAGAAGGATTACTTGATCCAAATTATGTAGCAGAACGAGTGGCAACCATTGACCCAGAAGCTGCTAACCCGAACGTAGAGCCAGGAAATCCGTGGGAATATCAGGACGGAGAAGCACCAGAGGTTGTCACACAGGTAGATGACAAGGTAGATGGAGAAACAACGCATTTTACGGTTGCCGATCAATGGGGAAATCTTGTTTCCTATACAACGACCATTGAGCAGGTGTTTGGATCAGGCATCATGGTACCGGGCTATGGCATTATGCTAAATAATGAACTGACCGACTTTGATGCCATTCCAGGTGGAGCAAATGAAGTGCAGCCTAATAAGCGGCCACTTAGCAGCATGACACCTTCCATTGTTTTACAAGACGGAGAACCTTATATGACGGTTGGCTCACCAGGAGGCGCCACCATCATTACCTCTGTAACACAGACACTTGTCAATGTACTTGGATATGAAATGGATTTAAAAGATGCGATTGAAGAACCACGTATTTACAGTAATAGCTATCCAAGCATTCGTTGGGAGTATGGCGTGCCGGAAAACATTCGCGATTTATTAGAGCAAATGGGGCACTCCTGGGAAGAAACCCCAAGAGAGATTGGCAACGTAAACAGTATTTTACTTCATGATGAAACGTATAGTGGTGCAGCGGATTCTACTAGAGAAGGCACAGCAATTGGCATCTCAGCTGAAGATCTTCCATCCATATCGAAATTGAAGCAGTTAGTAGCGCAGTTTGCAGACAATGGAGAAATCAATAATGAGCAAACAGAAAGACTTCTGCTTACCCATTTAACAGCAGTGGAGCGATTTGCAAATCAAGATCGCCTAGATAAAGCAAGTAAGCATATGCAGGTGCTGACTCAGTTGCTCGATGTTCAGCATGATAATGGAAAAATTTCCGAACAGGCAAAAGAGGAGCTAACAGAAAATGCAGAGGCTCTCTTACTGATTTGGCAAAAAGCACGAAATTAAGCAAAAGGCGGGGGAGGAGCTCTGTATCCTCCCGGCCTTTTACTAAACAAATAAGGGAGGCGTTCACCTTGAAGAAAACGATTATTCTGGTAATAAGTCTATGCTTCGTTCTCGGTTCATTGTCAGGGGTAGTGGCAGATAAGCTAAAGAACAATAACAATGCTGATGGTGATGAATTAAAGCTCGGTGTGGAAGTATTGCTTGAACAGCATAAAGATTTAATCGAAGGGAAGCGGGTTGGACTGATTACCAATCCAACAGGAGTTGATCAAGAGTTAAACAGTATTGTCGATACATTGCATAATGATCCAGATGTTGAACTAACAGCCCTTTATGGTCCTGAACATGGGGTGCGAGGTGATGCGCAGGCAGGGGATTATGTAGAATACTATATCGATGAAGAAACAGGTTTACCAGTATATAGCTTGTATGGCCAAACTAGAAAACCAACACCAGAGATGCTAGAAGATGTGGATGTTTTGTTATTTGACATTCAAGATGTTGGCGCTAGATTCTATACGTATATTTACACAATGGCGTATGCAATGGAAGCAGCACAGGAAAACGATGTGGAATTTCTCGTGCTTGATCGCCCCAACCCACTTGGAGGTAACAGCGTCGAAGGTCCTGTCCTTGACCCAGAATATGCTTCCTTTGTCGGGAACTATCCAATTCCATTACGACACGGCATGACGGTAGGGGAATTGGCCAAGTTATTTAATGAAGAGTTTGATATTGGAGCAGATCTGACAGTCGTTGAAATGGATGGCTGGAAGCGGGGACAATATTATGATGATACAGAGCTTGAGTTTGTACTACCATCACCAAACATGCCGACACTTGATACAGCACTTGTGTATCCAGGGGCTGCTTTAATAGAAGGAACGAATGTGTCAGAAGGACGAGGGACTACAAAGCCATTTGAATTAATCGGTGCGCCGTTTGTAAATAGTACAGACTATGCAGCGGCATTAAACAACCTTGAACTAGAAGGTGTGACCTTCCGTGCGGCCTCCTTCACTCCGACGTTTTCCAAGCATAGTGGTACATTAAGCCATGGGGTGCAAATTCATGTGACAGATAAAAAGGCATACGACCCTGTTGTGACTGGGTTGCATATCGTAAAAACGTTACATGACATGTACCCGAATGATTTTGCATTTCGTGCTGAAAGCAGTGCAGGCGTGTCATTCTTTGATAACCTAATTGGTAACGGCTGGGTACGGGAAGCAATAGAAAATGGAGAAACAGTTGAATCAATGGTTGATCAGTGGAAAGGGGATCTGCAAGAATTTAAAGAAGTGCGTAGAGACTATCTTGTTTACACTGTCAGCACAGCTGATTTGAAAAATTCGATTGAAGCATTTGTTGACTCGGGCGAACTTAAAAATGATGCAGCTCGTAAGCTAAACTTGCATCTTACCGCTGTTGAAAGATATGAGGAAGGTGCGGATGCCACTAAAGTAGCAAAGCATGCAGAAAGCTTCCTTCTATTATTGGATCAGCAATTAGAAGCCGAACGCATTTCCGAAAGCGCTTACGAATACCTTTATAGTGACGCAACCGATATGTTAGCGATGTGGAATTAATAGAATTGTCAGTGCTCAATAAAGATAATAATTTTCAGCATCGCTTCTGCAGAACACTCCGCTTTCCACGGGCACGGCCTCAGCCTCGTCGTGGAAAAGGCACCACTCCGGGGTCTTCAGCTCGTGCTTTTCCCGTAGGACAAGGAGAGCTTCGACAGCTTCACTTCGCACGAAGAAAATTGCTTTGGATTTTCGAGGAGTCTACGTGTTCTGCCTACGCTAAGATTAGTGTATAAACATACAAAACCCGAACTAAGCAAACCTTTACTCAAGAATTTGCATTATAGTTCGGGTTATTATTTAGCGGGGATGCATTTGTCCCAATACTGTCTTTTATAAAATAATAGAGGGGAGTAGATTTAATGAAAAAGGCGTTGTTGTTTGTGGCTGGATTTGTGGCATTACTGTGGGTATCTCTTTCTCCTTCGTATGAAACGTATGCGGTGCAAGGTTCAAGTCAGTTGGAAGAAACTACTGTGAAGGTGGCGACATATAACGTTGCAGCGGGGAGGGGGACAGATGGGGCGTATAATTTGGAGAGAATTGCTACAGCCATTGAGAATACAGGCGCGGATATTATCGGCTTACAGGAAGTAGATGTCAACTGGGGAGACCGCAGCAACAATGATAACATGGTGGCATTACTTGCTGAACGTTTAGATATGGAATATTATTTTGCCCCAATCTATGACTTTGACCCAGCTGATGAAGGGGAACCACGCAGGCAATTTGGTGTAGCAGTACTGAGTAAGTATCCAATTACCGACGCTGCAAATAGAGAGATTGCAAGATTATCTACCCAAGACCCGGATCCTGTACCTAAACCTGCACCAGGATTCCTTGAAGCACAGATTAATGTGGATGGCGCAGAAGTGGCATTTTATGTGACACATTTAGACTACAGGGCAGATCCTATTGTAAGAGAAATGCAGGTTGCGGACATGAAAGAAATCATGGCAGCGCATACCTATAGTATTCTCGTTGGCGATATGAACGCGAGACCTGATGCACCTGAACTCCAACCATTATTTCAGAAATATGCGGATGCTTGGAAATGGAGTGTAGAAGAAGATGGGTACACGTATCCTGCTGCCTCGCCTGACCGGAGAATTGATTATGTATTTGCTTCTCCAAGGATTGAAGTCCATTCTGCTACTAAGATGTCTAGCCAAGCAGCGGATCACCTACCAGTCGTTGCCGAAGTTTCATTAATTGAAGGAAGTCATTCTTACAATCTAGAAGGTACGGAATGGCTAGTTGACCACTTTATAGAGCATGGCGATATTCAAGGTACAGAAACTTCTACCCTGTTACACAACCATTTGCGAGCACTGAACTATTATAAAAGGCAAGGGAAGAATGAAAAACTAGTAAAGCATTTGCAAGGTATAACGGTATTGCTTGATTATGAAAAAGAAAAGGGCCATATTTCCGGTAAGGCTTGGGAGGAGCTGTCGAGCGATATAGATTATTTTAAAGAAAAATGGAATCAATAACGTAGGAAAGAGAATGAGACAAAAGTTCTCTTAACACATGAAATCCCGAACTATCTTGCAAATCCGTTAATAAAGGTTTGCCTAGTTCGGGTTTTCTTATTTTAGCGTAGGCAGAACGCGAAGACTCCAACGGGAACAGCACGAGTCCGAAGACCCCGGAGTGGTGTCCTTTCCACGAGGAGGCTGAGGCCGTTCCCGTGAAAGCGGAGTGTTCCGCCGAAGCGGTGCTAAAGCTTATTATTCGTATTTAAGCATAGACGATTTAGTTATGTCCCAGCCTCTTTCTGATTGTACAAACCCATAGTCAAAATGGTAGGTCTTCTGAATCTATCTCGGGTGAAATTTCTTTACACTTTCCTTTTTCTGCTATCCCCTGTTCTTCTGCTTCTTCCCAAGTTATCCCATAAGGGAACCCAGCCTCTGTATAACCTGCTATAAAGGCAAACATTTCATCACTATCCTCTAAAAATTGGTGCTCTACCATTTGTTTTTCTTTTGACTTTTTTAATCCTCGCTTATTCTTCACATTACGAGTACGGATCTCTTTTTGTTTACTCATCTCACACCTCTAATGGAAAGTATATAAGGTAAACCTTGTATTTACAATGAATAACGTTTAAGTTCACGGTTATTTCCGATTAAATGAAATTTTCTAACTGTTATGTTAATATGATATAGATAAAGTGAAACTTCAATCAGTGGGGGTTTTTGTTCTCCCCCCACTGATTGTTAGTTGAACGAATCGGGGTGTTAGCGTCCGTTTACTCCCATTAAAAACTAACGTTTTCACTTCGCGTTTTGAAGTTGGAGTCTTACGGACGCTTGCACCGGGATAAAGACAAAGGAGGAATACGATGGAATATGCAATTGGTGGATGGACATTATTTTGGTTTGCCGTTCCCCTGCCGCTATTGGTAGTCTGGGCAGTGATTACCTTTTTCACGGAAAAGGGGGATGACACGAAATGAACGCCACGTTGATAACATTTATTTTTTACCTTGTTGGAATGATTGTCATCGGAATTATTACGTACAGAATGACAAACACATTATCAGATTATGTACTCGGTGGCAGAAAGCTAAATAGCTGGGTTGCTGCATTTTCAGCATCAGCGAGTGATTTTAGTGGCTGGCTCTTAATTGGTTTGCCTGGTGCGGCTTATGCGGCAGGTCTTGGACAATGGAGCTTATGGATTGCGATTGGTCTGGCAGTTGGTGCCATGATTAACTGGCAATATGTAGCAAAACGGCTACGTGTTTACACCGAATACTCTAATAACTCCATTACATTACCACAGTTTTTTGAAAACCGATTTCGAGATAAGTCACATTTATTACGCGTGATTTCCGCAGCATTTATTTTAGCTTTTTTCTTATTTTATACAGCTTCAGGACTTGTAGCTGGGGCGAAATTATTCCAGGGAACTTTTGATATGGATTATCATTTTGCTTTAACAGTTGGTGCCATTATTATCGTTTCCTATACCTTTTTGGGCGGATTCCTGGCAGTTAGCTATACAGATTTTGTCCAAGGTGTACTTATGTCAGCAGCACTTTTATTTACTTCCATTTATGGTTTGATTGAGATTGGTGGATTTGGGGAATTATTTAACCAGCTTGGGCAAATAACCCCCAACTTAATTGATGCGTTCTCAGCAACAGATTATAACCAACCAGAAGGGGTATTTTGGGAGCCTTTAGGGGCGATCGGAGCGGTTGGAATTATTTCTGCATTGGCGTGGGGTCTTGGGTATTTTGGTCAACCACACATCCTAGCTCGTTTTATGGCAATCCGTTCTCATAAAGAAGTTCGTAAAGCACGTTTGATCAGTGTAGCTTTTGGACTCGTTATTCCGCTATATGGTGCGTTAATTGTCGGGATGCTCGGTATCGTAACATTTAATGAGCCTCTTGCCGATTCTGAGCAAGTTTTTATACAGCTCGTACAAGTTGTTTATAATCCATGGGTTGCCGGAATATTACTTGCAGCAGTACTTGCAGCGATTATGAGTACGGTTGACTCACAATTACTTGTCTCATCCAGTGCCCTATCTGAGGATTTTTACAGAAGATATCTTCGCAAAAATGCATCTGATAAAGAACTCGTATGGGTTGGACGGATTTCCGTTCTTGTCATTGCGATTATCGCGATCATGCTTGCATGGAATGAAACAAGCTCTGTGCTTGATCTTGTAAGCTATGCATGGGCAGGATTTGGTGCAACGTTTGGACCAGCTGTTCTGTTTTCCTTATTCTGGAGAAAGATGTCTCGAAACGGTGCGGTCGCCGGAATTATCGTGGGTGGTGTAACAGTCTTCCTATGGCCGTTGACCGGATCTGCTTTATACGAGATCGTGCCAGGTTTTGTGCTATCAAGTATTGCGATTATTTTATTCAGTTTGATTGGAAAAGGACCTTCCAAGGAGATGCGGGAAGAATACGATAAAGTTGCAGGCGTAAAATAACGTTAGGAGTGATACAGCATGAGTCAAAATAAATTATACGGCAATACACCTTGCTATCTTAATGGAAAAAAAGTGAAATTAGGAAAAGATGATGTTAATGATCGCGATGTCCTCATTTACGGTGTCCCATGGGAGGGAGCCGTAACCTGGGGAGATTACACGGGCTGTGAGCTAGGACCAAAGGCTATCCGGCTGAACTCTGCAAGGTATTCAGGCTATTTGCCGGAACTAGATGACATCGATGTGCTTTCCCATTATACAATTGGCGATCTTGGGGACGTAGATGTGGTGCCAGCAGATACAATCGAGACGATGAAACGAATTGAGGACTTTGCCTCTGGCGTTTGGAAAACAGGGAAATTCCCTGTCGCTTTCGGTGGCGATCATGGCATCACTTATCCGATCGTAAAAGCGTTAAGTGAAGAAGTAGACGGCAAAGTGGGGGTCATTCATCTGGATGCTCACTATGACAACTATAAAGAATATGAAGGCGACCTATATGCAAGAAGCACACCATTCCACCGCATTTATGAAAGTGAAAGTGTACGAAATGAAAGCATTGTCCATATGGGAATCCACGGACCAAGGAACGCGCCCGAAACAGGGAAATATGCGAAGGAAGTCGGCGCGACTACTATCTCTGTTAGAGAAGTACGTAAAGCAAAGGATCTTGCAGCTTTAGCAGAGAAAGCATATAAAATTGCCAGTGAAGGAACAGAAGCTGTTTACCTAAGCATTTGCAGTGATGTTCTGGATTTTGCATTTAATCCAGGAGGCCCAGTAGATGGAAATGGCCTCACTTCTTATGAGTTGTTGGAGCTCGTACACGAGTTCGCCAAGATGGGGATTCGCGGAATGGACTACGTGGAAGTTTATCCGCAACAGGATACCAATGACAACTCCTCCCATTTCGTCACATACGCCGTGCTCTATGCATTGGCTGGTAATATCTTACATGAAAAAGCAGCGAAATAATGGATTAAGCCACTTCCTTGAGGGGAAGTGGTTTTTTTGATGAAAGAGCACACTCAAGCTTGAAGTAAAACATTAACCCAAAAGAGCGACGCAGCAATCTCGGGAAGAGACGCATGGCCCCCGACAAAAGGCGCAGCAACTCCGGCAAGAGACGCCCCGACCTCAAGAAGAGACGCAGCAACTCCAAAAAAAGACGCAGTACCCCTGCGAAGAGACGCACCACCGCCTAAGTTCGACTCCGTAGCCAACAGAATCACGCACCCCAAAAATGAAATCAAAAAAATATGCAGTAATCCGTCTATAGACCTATAAATTGAGACAAGTTATGCCGATATAAAAAATAGAGGGAACAAAGAGGGGGAACCATATTGGGATTATCCATACATAGAAAGCAAAAAAGTGAAAAGAACAAACAAACACTCCAGCAAGCTGCAAGTGAAATGAACCCAACGATTGAAGTGACACCAGGCTCAGATTTAGAAAAGCAATTAAAAATGCTTGATTTAAAACGAGAAGACTTCGCAATAGCGATGGCATTAAAGCCATATGTGGAAGCAGATAACAAAAACATCATAGACTGCTTCTATGGAAGTATTGAACAAAATCCCAAACTGATTGCGATAATTGAAGAATACAGTTCAATCGATAAATTGAAACTGACGTTAGAAAGACATATTATTGAGATGTTTTCTGGTGAAATCAGTGAAGCCTTTATTCAACGGAGAAAGAGAATCGCTCATATTCATGTGAAAATTGGCCTTACCCAGAAATGGTATATTGCTTCATTCCAAAAGTTGTTTGACGGATTGATCGATTTAATTGTAGCAAGCTTTCCGCATCAGGATGATCGTTTACTTGGCATAAAGCTTGTCAATAAACTACTCAACCTGGAACAACAAGTTGTGTTGGAAGCATACGACGATGAAGTTGCAGAATTCCGAGATCAACAAGAACAGGCCAAAATGGAAATTCTGAATTCGGTTGAACAAACTTCTGCAGAGCTTGCAGCATTAGCGGAACAAACAAATGCGTCAATCGGTGACATGACCGAAAAAATTGGCGTCATCACAACTAGCTCAAGAAGTGGCACGGAACTGGCACAAAATGCAAAAACTGCCGCCGACAAAGGGGTTTCCCGACTTTCTGATATGCGTTCTTCTGTTCAAGAGCTAGAAGACAGTACGACTAAAATTGTTTTGGAAATGACCAATTTAGAAACGACATCTATCAAAATTAAAGAAATTATCGAGATAGTGAAGTCTATCGCAGATCAAACCAATTTGTTAGCATTAAATGCATCTATTGAAGCTGCTAGAGCAGGTGAACATGGGCGAGGCTTTGCGGTTGTAGCAGAGGAAGTGCGGAAGCTTGCTGAACAGACAGGCAGCTCTGTGACAAATGTTACCGATCTTGTAAACCAAACAGGAGAGCAAGTCTTCAACAGTTCTTCAAATATCAAAGTAGCACAGGAATTTTTGGATACAATTAAAAGTGAACTAAAAAATACGGAAGATGCTTTTGGAGAAATTGATGCAAGCATGGATAAATCCAAACGTAGCAATGAAATCATTCAGGATGATCTGGAAGTATTTAATGAAGCAATTAGTGGAATTGAGCAATCAGCGACAACCATATCTGAATCAGCAGATACATTGAATCGCTTGTTGGCAGATAGAGATAGATAAACTTTAAAAGGGATTCTTCATTCGAAGAGTTCCTTTTTTTGCACGGTAGTAAAGTAGAAATTTTAGCTAGGAAGCAATAACGACGGAGTTAAAATTTTGAAGTCTCCAGTATATGAAAACATACACATTCGCTAAAAGACAAGCGAATACGAGTTTTTCTAAACAGACTTCCCCGACTTAACACAACGGACGTAGACTTTTTCCATATAAGCTTTTACAATAATAATATGTCGGAACATGTAGGGAGTATGGAACAAGAATGCAGCAACCATTTAAAAAAGTTATAGAAGCTAGCTATTTAACGGCAGATAAGGCTTGGCGATACCGGGCTATTCTACGTTATTTTTATATACAGCATGAACGGATGCGGGAGTTTTTATTTCCTGAAGAAATCTTGGCATACTTAACAGATTTTCAAGAATTCAAAGACTATACGGAAGAGCAACTACATCAAGACTTGGACCAGCTGGTTAAATGGAATAATCTACTTGCCAGGCAGGAGATGGGACGAGCTCACACCATTGAAGAATTTAAAAAGAAGCGTTTTCGTTATCAATGTACGCCATATACCGTGGAATTTGAACGTATGTTAATGGAAATGGAAAAGGGCGGCAATGCATTTGGTGGCTCATTGGAGAAGAAGGAATTTGAAAGGTTGTTTCAAGCTTTAGCGGATATAAAATCTATGATTAATAAAAAGGAATTCACGGATGCTAGTGAATGTTCACAGCTATGGAACGATGTCTTTACCTATTTTCGGTCCATTACCCAAAATACATCGGACTATATTGCCCATATAAATAGTGAAGAAGCAGAGGAGCGAATGCAAACCGAGGCTTTTCTCGTTTTTAAAGACCAATTTACTACCTATTTGCGTGATTTTATTATTGGCTTGCAACAAACAGCGTGGAAGATCCAGCAACTATTACAGTCAATGGGAACATCTCATCTGCAGCCTTTCCTCCATCAAGTAATTCTTCATCAACAGCAAGTGCCACGTTTTGAGGACATCGCAGCAGATGAGCAGGAATTAATGACAGAACAAGAGGAGAAGTGGCATAGTTTAACCTCCTGGTTCCTCGGAAACGCTCACAGGGAGAGTGAATTGGACAGCCTGCAAACTCGTACAAATGAACAGATACGACGGATTACAAGAGTCGTTCAACGTTTGGGTGAACGTCATCAATACTTTCGCAGTCGAAAAAAGGATTTTATCCACCTGGCAAAGTGGTTTGATTCGCTAGAGGACATCAATCAAGCACATGAGCTATCTGCAGTGTCCTTTGGTGTATTCCATACCCGCCATATGTTCAGCGACCATGTTCCCACAGATGACATTTATACAGATACATGGGAAGAACAACCGATCCGTCATGAGACAAAGCCACGGATTCGTCAATATCGCGAAAAAACGCGTGCAGGGGCGATCGTTAGCCAACAGCAAAAAAAAGAGGCGGCGAAAGAGGATTATTTGCGAGATAAAATGGCGGAAGAGGAAACGCTGAATGCCTATATGCAAGGGAATGAAATCAAGTTGGGTGCATTGCCAATTATTGAAAAGCATGTGCGGAAAATGTTACTAAGTTGGATTGGTAAGGCAATGGCCAAAAAGGATCATACATTTAAAACCGAGCATGGACGCACGGTACATGTCATGGTATCGAAACAAGAACGTATCCAACTTCAAGCTGAAGACGGTGTGATGGAAATGCCAGCAGTGACGTTTCGATTTATGGACGAGGTGAAGAACTAATGGAGATAACTACTTTTGATGAAAAGGCCCGAACTGGATTACGCCTATTATTTGAAAAGTTTTGGATCTTAAGGTCAAAAGAGCCTGAAGTATATCAGCAAATTAGGGAACGTGAAAAGATCATAAAACGGTATGTTGATGAGAAGTTTGGCTTTGACCTTATTGTACATCAGCATTTTATAAAATTAGAAAAAATACCAGTTGAGACGAAAAGCTGGATGGGGATGCAAGGATTTCTGGAGCCACGCGATTACGCTATGTTTTGTTGTGCATTAGCTTTCACGGAGAATCGTACCGTGGATGAGCAATTTCTTTTATCGGATGTTTGTGAGGATATAAAGGATTTGTATCCTGGTGAATTCCCGTTGGATTGGACCAATTATAACCATCGTAAATCACTTGTTCGTGTCATTAAACAATTAGAAAAACTCTCGATCCTTGCGGTTGTTGAAGGAGAAATTGAACAGTTTGCTCTTAATGAAGAGCAAGAAGTTCTTTATGAAGTGACCGTCTATGCGCGTTATTTTATGCGGTCGTATCCTAAGGATTTAGTTCAATATAAAAGCATTGAGGAAATACTTGAGGGCGAATGGGAAAGGCATGAAACAGATGTTCGACGAAAACGCGTCTATCGTAAGCTGCTTTTCTCACCGGCTGTTCATCGAGAAAGTGAGCAAGATCCAGATTTCGCCTACATTCGAAATTTCCGAAATCGATTGCGGGATGATATGGAGGAACATACCCTTTTCCGCTTTGAACTTTTCAAAAATGCAGCATTGCTTGTTACAGATGAGCGGAAACAGGAGCTTACCTTGTTTCCTGATCAAAAAGCAATTATGGATGTAGCGTTACATTTCAGTCATTTTCTAAGAGAAAACAAACAGGAATACCTACCGGATACGTTAGGAAATATTCGCTTAACTGCTGTTACCTTTGAACAAATTATTAGCCAGCTACATGCCGAATATGGAAAGGGCTGGAGTAAGCAGTATAGGGAAGGCACGGTGAAACAAACCATGCAAGAGCTTTCGGCATTGATGAAAGAATGGGAAATGCTTGAGCGAGATCCTTTCACGGGCGAATATCTTATCAAGCCTCTCGCTGGTCGGATTTCAGGTCACTATCCGAAAAATTTTGATGCGGAAAAGGGTGTTACCAATGAAAAAACACAATAAATGGAAAATGAATCGAGCAGGACTACTAAATTTCTGGTATTATGACAACGAAATTTTTGACTTTGCAGATGGAAAATTATTACTGCGAGGGAGTAATGGCTCTGGGAAATCCGTTACCATGCAAAGTATTTTGCCGGTTTTACTTGACGGCAAGAAGTCTCCTGATAGACTTGACCCATTTGGCTCCAAAGCTCGTAAAATGGAAGACTATTTATTAGGCGAAAAAGACATTGTGGATAGAGAAGAACGTACGGGTTATCTATTTATTGAATATAAGCGGGAAGATACCAATCAGTATATAACAACAGGAATTGGACTGCAGGCCCGCCGTCATAAATCCATGAATTCTTGGTACTTCATCATCACAGATAACCGGAGAATTGGCGAGGACTTCGCTTTGTATGAAACAGAGCGGCATGGCGGAGAAACACAGCAAATTCCTCTCTCACGTACCCAATTGGAAAATCGCGTGCAGGACGGTGGCCATGTTGTTCGAACACAGGGCGAATATATGAAACTGGTCAATAAATATATCTTTGGTTTTGAAGAAATAGATGCTTACGAGGATTTAATCAAGTTGCTCATACAGTTGAGAAGCCCAAAACTATCTAAAGATTTTAAGCCGACCGTCATTTATGAAATCTTGGAAGCGGCCCTTCCCCCCTTAACAGATGAAGATCTCCGCCATTTATCAGACACCATTGAGCATATGGACCAAACAAAGCAGCAGATTGAACAGCTGGAACGAGAACAAGACGCCCTAAACAAATTAATTAAGCGGTATGATGCCTACAATGAGTATGCGATTGCTGATCGAGCCCATGAATATGTGGAAGCGAAGAAACGCCATACCAAGGAAGAACGCTTATTAAATGAGAAGGAAGCTATCGAAGCAACCCTAAAGGAAGAAATTAAGCGAGGGCAAGAACAAAGCGTAAAGCTTGAGCAAACGAAGGAAGTACTGGAAAAGAAACAGGAACGCCTGCGCCAGCATAAAGTTTGGAATTTGGAAAAAGAACGCGCAACAGAGCAAGAAGCATTAGAAGAAGTAAAAAAAGAGTTGGAAAGAAAAAATCAACAGCTCACCAACAAAAAGAATGATGAGTTAGAGACAAAAAGCCGATTAAAAGCATTGGATGATGAACTGTATAATCAAGAACAGCAGATGGGAGAAACATTGCGAGATCTTGAAGCAGATGCTGAGGCATCATCTTTCACAGGACATTCGCTCAATCAACAAGATTTCCATCGCAATAAAGAAAGTGACTTTGATTTTAAGGTATGGACACAGGAAGCAGAAAACCATTTTCAAAACTTGGAATCCATTACGGAGGGTCTGCGTTATTATGAGAATCTTCGCGAGCAAATTGTGGCATTCCAGAAAAAGCTTTCAGATTTAACGATGGAAAGGGATAAAACGAAACAAGTGGAACAGGACTGGCTTGCTTTATTTGAAAAAGATAAGCAAGAGAAGCTGGACGAAATTCACCGATGGGCAGCGGACCATTCCTTTTTGCCCATTGAAGAAAAAACACTCCAACAGAGCGCCAGACAAATGGAGCAGCTTTATGAGCCCTTATCCTTTGAAACGGTTCGAAATCCATTTGTACAAGTAAGCAATGATTTTCAAATGGATGTAAATCAGGAAATCGCTACAAAAAAAAGTGATCTAAGTACCTTAGAAAAAGAGAAAACGGGGAAAGAAGCTGAACTTGCCGAATGGAAGGCAAAACGGGACCCCGAGCCGCCGAACCAACGGGAGGAAACGAGAGAAGCGAGAAAATTGCTAGAAGCATCAAACCACGCATTTGTTCCCTTCTATGAAGCGGTGGAATTTCAAGACCATGTACCAGAAAATGTACGAAACCAAATCGAAGCAGTGCTGCTAGATACAGGGTTGTTGGATGCTTTGATAGCGGAAGAGCAGACGACCATTACGCATGACCGAATTATTAAAGCCGACCCGCACATGATGGCACACACTTTACGTGATTACCTAACACCAGATTTGGCTGCAGAGAGACAGGTTTCTTCTGAGTTAATCGATGAGGTGCTGCGAAGTATCCTCGTTGATGAAGAGGTTGAAGGAAAGATCTCCATTCAGGAAAACGGCTCCTATACGATCGGCATAGTCCATGGCCATGCAGTGCCTGTGAAATCTGTACGTTTTATCGGAAAAAATGCCCGAAAACGTTATCGTGAAGAACAAATAACCCGATTGGAAGAGGAAATTACTGGACTTAACAGTAACTACCAGTCGATTGAGCAACACGTTCATGCCTTATCAGAAAAGGTAGAAGATGCAAAACAGGCCATGATCGCTTTTCCCGTTGATCATGATTTACAAGTTAGCTTTTCAACGATTAAAGAAAAAAGGTTTGACTTAGAGCAACTTCAAAAATCGCTTCAACAAGTTGATCGCGATATGGAGATAACGACAAAAGCGTACCAAGAAAAGAAACGAGAGCTTGATCGTAAAACTCGGGAATTAAATATTACGTTTTCCTTTACTGCATACAACGAGGCGAAATCAATTATGCGGGATTACGAAAAAGCGTTACGTTCGCTGATAACGACGCATACGACTTATGTTCTGCAACAGCAAAACCGCAGAGGAGTAATAGAAAGAGTCGATGAGCTTATGGAAGAAGTCGACGAATTGCAAGGCGAGTTAAATGAGCGTACGGATAAGGAAAGCAAGCTTGTAGGTAATATTGAGGAAATTGTGAAACAACTGGAAATGCAAGGCGTCGCCGATATACGAAACCAGATACAGGAGGTACAAGCTTCCTTAAAACAGACAGAACAGGAGCTTATGCACAATCGAACGACATTACCTCAAAATATAGCGCGACTTGAGACGCTGACGGAAGAGATTAGTCAGCATCATCAAAAACTACATTTTCAGCAACAGATGATTCATGTATGGGCAGATACCATTGGTCAAGAGATGAACTATGGATTTATCGATCTCCCCGATGATCTTCAGAAGATGGAAGAACGGGCCAAGTGGATAGATAAGCATTTTAAACAGCTATTAAAAGAAAAAGACCCAGCGTCAATTGAAGGACAATTAACGAGCATTTATTTTGAACAACATTCCAATCTAATGGAATATCGTTTATCTGATCAGCATGTCCCAGCAGTAGAGGCTCCATGGATGCGGGAGCAAGAATGGACAGATGAACAGCGTATGCAAATAGAACATTGGCGGCAAAAAGCAGCAAGACGATTAATTCAATTGGATTATCAGGGCAAAAAGGTTGATCCTTACTTTGTTCGAGACCGAATTGATCAGGACCGCTTACAACAACAGCATCTACTGGATGACCAGGATCGTCAATTATATGAAGAAATTCTCTTTGATTCTGTTGGGAAAAAACTGCGCAGTCGCATTAGCAAGGCGCAGGCATGGACAGAAAAAATGGATAAGCTGATGGCAGAAAGCGACTCTTCCTCCGGGCTATCTTTTTCCATACGCTGGAAACCACGGACAGCTGAAACAGAGGAAGAATTGGATACGAAGGAGCTAGTGGAGCTGCTCAGGCGAGATTCCCGCTTACTAAAGGATGAAGACATGGATATGGTCATTGATCATTTCCGTTCCAAAATTGAAAGAGCCAAGGAACTTGTTGATATCAAAGGGGAAGGAAGTACGTTGCTGCAAGTATTAAAGGATGTTCTCGACTATCGTAACTGGTTCTCCTTTGTACTTTCCTATAAGCGGGAGCGAGAACCGAAACGAGAATTGACAAACCATGCTTTTTACAAATTCAGTGGTGGGGAAAAAGCAATGGCCATGTATATTCCGCTATTCACCGCATGTTATTCACGATATTCTGAAGCAGACCCTACTGCACCTTACATTATTACATTGGATGAGGCATTTGCGGGTGTGGATGAAGATAATATTAGTGTCATGTTCCGGATCATGGAAGAGCTTGGATTTGATTATATGATGAATTCCCAAGTGCTGTGGGGAGATTATGATACGATCAGCAACCTATCCATCAATGAACTTGTCCGACCTAAAAATTCTGATTTCGTGACCGTTATTCGCTATCATTGGGGTGGCAAAAAACGATCACTGCTCGTGAAGGATCAAGCAGAGACTGTCACGAATAGGTAAAGGAGTCGATATGTGATGGATAAGCAAACAAAACAAGCCGCAACCTTTTTTAAGTGCGAGCGCCTTTATGATTCCTTATTTAAGCAACTTAGAAAAAAATATGAATCCATAGGCCGAATTGGGGGTACGATTCCCATTCGGCTTTTCTCCTATGAAGAATTGGAAGCAATTGCTGGGCTATTTGGAAAATCAGTGGCCACTTTAGAACGAAAAGGGACGGTTTCGATAGTAGAATTAGCAGAAGCGCTAAATGATACAAGGTTTAGTGGGGTGGATCTAAAAGCTTTACTGGATGCCTATTTTGGCGAGGAACTTGTCTCCAAGAAGGAGCAAAGACTTGCGACGGCAGCACGAATTACATCTTTTTTGGAACGTTTAGCAAAGTCCTACCCCATATTAACTGATTGGTTCGCGTACATACAGACCTCCACATCTGAAGGGCGTTGGATATTACGTCAGGCAGAAAAAAGTCCAGACCAGTTTGAACAAAATGTTGCATTATTAGCACGTGCGGTTACTGCGTTGCCAACACATTCTGAGCGACTTCCGATGTTCAGTCAGCGAATTACAGAGGATCCACATGCATTTGACCTCCATACGGATCTTGGCAAGATGTTTTTATATGTTTTGGCAGTGCGCACAGGTGATGAAAAGCCGGTTGCCATACCGAAAAGTACAGAAACCATTAACAAACTGCTCCAAACGTCAAATATTTACCGGGATGACCTTTTAAATTTTGTAACATGTGCCAACCTTTTGGCAGTAGATCAGTCAGGAGAACAGCATCCTGTCTGGCAGGCAACTGGAGCAAGTCATACTGTGCAAAATGTCCCACTGCGGGAGATCGTTTCATTAAGTCGGATCTACCCAGCACAAGGAAAAAAAGTATGGATCGTGGAAAACTCTGGTGTCTGTTCTACGTTGCTTGATTACCAGCGTGACATCCCCATCATCAGTACGAACGGACAATTTAAGTTGGCTGCTCTCATGGTAATGGATCTTCTTATCAAAGAAAATTGTTCCCTTCACTATGCAGGGGACTTGGATCCAGAAGGGTTACAAATGGCAGAAAGGCTGTTCAATCGCTATCCAGATCACGTGCAATTATGGCATATGGATGGAAAAGCATATAAGGAAAGTGCACCTTCCAAAGAGCTGTCTCAAGAAAGATTAGCGAAGCTGGATACGATTGAACACAAAACATTACGAGAAGTTGCCGATGCCATGCGCCTGTCTGGTAAAGCGGGATATCAGGAAGCATTAGTTGCACATATGCTGGTAGACATACGGAGTAGTTAATGTGGAAGTATATTGAAAATGTCGGGGAGAGAGGGGGAATCTCATGTTTTATTAGGGGAGCTAGGTCTCCTTAGTAAATGGATTTTTACTTGATTCTCTCCTTCGTTTCTTATCCCGGAGCAACCGTCCGTAAGACTTCCACTTCAAAATATGATGTGAAACCTTAAGTTTTTAGTGGGAGTAAACGGATTAACAGGCCGATTCGTCCAACTAACCCCAGTGGGAGAAGAACGAAAACCTAGACTGATTGGATTTTCAGTTTATTACCAGATAAATAGACCTACTTTCTTCCTATATAAATATCCGCCTATATACACTTGTTGCCCATAGACTGAAATGTTACGATTGTATTACAAATTATTCTATGCTTACAAGGAGGGGACAGATTGACCAAAGAAATGATGGAAGATCTGTTGCGAAGTGTCACAAAGTTACTTGAAGAAATCAACGAATTGCAGACAAAAAGCAAGCAAATGGATGAACTGTTTCTAAGTTTAGAAATCAGGGCCAATAACATAGAACTCACATTAAACGGTTTACAGCAAAATGTTGTACGATTAGACCAACGAATCGCAACAGTGGTAGAGAGACAGCTTGAAAAAAGCACTAATAAATTTTTATCCCAAGGAATTATTCAATAGGGCGTGCGTCTGCAGGCTTATTTTTTTTGTTTTTGAATGAATTTATGGAAGACATAATTCTGTTTTTCAATAGGAAGAAGTGTATTATGGATAGGATTCTAACTACTAAAATAACTTTTTTGGGTGCTTGTTGGGTAAGCCTAACCATGGTAGGATAAGTTAAGAGAGAGGTGATGAATGTGGGAGATATTTCAAACAGAGATATTATGCAGGCTATTACAGAGCTTGGGCAGCAGGTTTCCGGTTTAGCTAATAGGATGGAAAAAATAGAAACACGTGTTAGCGATTTGGAAATAGAAGTAAAGCGGGCTGGTAATGAGCTAAAGCAAGACATTCGCAAATTGGACGCCAAGTTTTCTGTGCTTAGTGATAGTGTCGTTGAAACAAAGGCTGATATGAAGTTATTAAAACAAAATCAACATTAAGGCGTGCATGTGCAGGCTTATTTTTTTTTGCTCTAAAAAAGAAAAAAACCCCGGTCGCCCGAGGATTAACTGCTTAGAAGAATAATAGACCAATTGAGATTGGAATAAAACTATACAAGAGAATTAAGACACAAAAGCCCATAATGTCACGCACTTTTAATCCGGCGATCGCAAGTAAAGGCAGTGCCCAGAATGGCTGTATCATATTGGTCCAAGCATCACCCCAAGCAACGGCGACAGCAGTCTTCGCAGTATCAACGCCTAGATCAAGTGCAGCCGTAATCATAATCGGTCCTTGTACAGCCCACTGTCCACCACCGGATGGAACGAAGAAATTGACTAGCCCCGCGCTCAGGAAAGTAAATAGCGGGAATGTAAAAGAGTTGGACATGTTAACAAATGCCATCGACATCTGTTCAGATAACCCTGATGCTACCATCATCCCCATAATTCCTGCGTAAAACGGAAATTGTACAATGATCCCGCCAACATTTTTCACAGAGTTTGTTACACTGTTTAAAAACCTTCTCGGTGTACGGTGGAATAGAATTCCCAAAAATAACATGATGAAGTTTACGATATTAATATTAAGATCAAATCCATTTTGTATAAAAAAGTAAACGACAAATGCAAAGCCAAGTATCCCGATGACTAAGGATAGGACCTGGCTATTTTCCAATTTCTCAGCAGGTGTTTCGGCTAACTTTTCTTCTCCAGTCTCTTCACTCGAACCATCAATTGATTCAGGTCTCCATAGAGGTGCATCTCCTTGTGTGAGCGGATCACGTGATTTCATTAAGAAGCGATTTACAAAAGGAAGTGTAAATAAAAGGAAAAAGACAATAAACAAGTTAAAACTACTGAATAATGTCTCGGTAACTGGCACTGTCCCCATCGTATCTTCCATAAAATGCCCAGGTGTTGCAATTAATAGAGGGATGGAAGCTGACAATCCACCATGCCAGAGAAGAAAGCCACTATAGGCACTTGCCATTAAAATACGATAATCTACAGCAGGAACTCGTTTGGCAACATGGATGGCAAATAATGCTCCTACAACAAGCCCAAACCCGTAATTAATGATACAAGCAAGTGAAGCAACAAATGTAACAAGTAAAATGGCCTGTGGAGGCGTATTCGCCAACGTACTTACCTTTTTTAATAGATTTCTTACTGCTGACGTGCTAGCAAGAATATAACCTGTTACCACAATCAGGGACATCTGCATCGCAAACGCTAAAAGATCCCAAAATCCATCGCCCCAATAAGACACCATGTCGATAGGGGAACTATCTGTAAAAATAATGCCGAGAATAAAGACAGTTAGCGTTAAAATAATGGCAAATAAGAACGCATCAGGCAAATACCGCTGCACCATACGGTCACAAAACCGCGTAATACCTTTCATAGATTTCACTCTCCTTTCAATTTATAAGCGCTTTCAAATAGAATAACAGATTTACAATGCGCTGTTAAAGAATCCTATGCTTGTCACAAAAGAAAAATTATTTATCTTTTTTTATAAAAACATTTAAACATTCCTATAAAACGGCCGATATAAGTAATGTAATCATCATGATGATGAAAATGTTTTGGCCGAACATTGACAATGTTAATAACGCAAGGTGACATTCACCACGTGTTGTTATATATGGGACACAAGGACGTGCCCAAAAATACACTTACATGGAGGTAAGAAAATTATGATTATCAATCACAATATTGCTGCTCTTAACGCACACCGCCAATTAGGAGCAAACCAAGGTGCAACACAAAACTCATTGGAGAAACTTTCTTCAGGTCTTGGAATCAACAAAGCTGGAGATGACGCTGCAGGTCTTGCAATCTCTGAAAAAATGCGTGGACAAATTAAAGGTCTAGAAATGGCTCAAAAAAATGCTCAAGATGGTATTTCTTTAATTCAAACTGCAGAAGGTGCACTGAATGAAACTCATTCAATTCTTCAACGTATGCGTGAATTGACAGTGCAAGCTGGAAATAGTGCTACTCAAGATTCAGACACGGATTTAAAAGCCATTAAATCTGAAATGGATTCTCTAATTGAAGAATTAGGTGGAGAAGCTGGAAGTAAAGGTATCTCAGATCGCACACAGTTCAATGGTAAAGATCTATTAGATGGTAACTTTGAAGGAACTTTCCAAATTGGAGCTAATAAAGAACAACAGTTAACAATTTCAATTGATGATATGTCCGCATCCGGACTTGGAGTAGAAGGGCTTGATGTAACGTCATTTGCTACAAATGATGCTGACGCAGCTGATGTTGGATTTGATGCACAACTTAAACTAATTGATGATGCAATAAATACAGTATCTACTCAACGGTCAGATCTAGGTGCTGTTCAAAATCGCCTTGACCACACAATTAATAACCTTGGAGCATCTCAAGAGAACTTAACCGCAGCAGAGTCACGTATTCGTGATGTAGATATGGCGAAAGAAATGATGGAATTTACAAAAAATAACATTCTTTCTCAAGCAGCTCAGTCTATGTTAGCTCAAGCTAATCAACAGCCTCAAGGAGTATTACAATTACTTCAATAAGAATAGACTTTTTAAGGGCTCTAGTTTAATTTTACTAGAGCTTTTATATTTAAATTGTAAATGAATAAATTTAATACTATGTTTTTTTATATAACTAATGAACTAGTATTTCTCAAATATAAGTATTGCTAAAAAAATAATATAAGATGGAGGTTAATAACTATGATTATTAATCACAATATTTCTGCTTTAAATGCGCACCGTCAATTAGGAGCAAACCAAGGCGCAACACAAAATTCATTGGAGAAACTTTCTTCAGGTCTTAATATCAACAAAGCTGGAGATGATGCTGCGGGTTTAGCAATTTCAGAGAAAATGCGTGGTCAGATCCGCGGATTAGAGATGGCAGGTAAAAACGCACAAGATGGTATTTCTTTGATTCAAACTGCTGAAGGCGCATTAAATGAAACACATTCTATTCTTCAACGCATGCGTGAATTAACGGTTCAAGCTGGAAATACAGCTACACAAGATAGTGAGACAGACTTAACTGCTATACAAGCTGAGATCGATTCACTTATTGAGGAAATAGGTGGCTCTGGTGACAGTAAAGGTATATCAGATCGTACTCAATTTAACGGGAAAGACTTATTAGATGGTTCATTTGCAGAAGGTGCTGCATCTCTAACATTCCAAATTGGTGCTAATGATGGGCAACAATTAAGCATTAACATAGAAGACATGAGTGCAAATGGTTTGAGTGTGGATACTGTTAATGTTCTTGGTACTCCTGCGGGGGCTGACCCAGTTGCAAATCCAGCAGTTCCATTTGATTTCGATACAGAGATTGAAAAAATTGATAATGCAATCAATTCAGTCTCTACTCAACGTTCTTCTTTAGGGGCAGTTCAGAATCGTTTAGAGCACACGATAAATAACCTAGGTGCTTCTCAAGAGAATCTAACGGCTGCAGAATCACGTATCCGTGACGTTGACATGGCGAAAGAAATGATGAACTTCACTAAGAACAACATCCTTTCACAAGCGGCACAATCAATGCTAGCTCAAGCCCAGCAACAACCGCAAGGAGTATTACAACTTCTTCAATAAGTTGATGGGACGGGCGTCTAATCTGGTAACGGATTAGATGATAACTGGGTGAATTGCTGGAACTTCCTAAAGTGCTTTGTACCACAACGTAGCTGGAAACGGCAGACGTGAAGGTTTGAAAAACAAAGCAATCATACAATGGATAATCAGCATCCAAGCGCCTGTGGCGAAAGCCTGGCGAAGGTTCAACGACTAGAATGTACTACCTAACGAGAAATCTATGGCAATGAGATTCGTAGGATAATGAATAATTATTCGAAGCGCCCAGCCCCTTTGGATGTACAAAGGGTGAAGATATAGTCTGTTCTATGTTCGAAAGACATAGCGGCAAAGCAAGCCAACCAACAACCACAAGGTGTATTACAATTGTTACAATAATTTTAGATTCGAAAGGGACTCTAGCAAAGCTAGAGTTCCTTTTATAATTTCACCGTGCTCTAGTGATTCCTCTTATTCCCCATTGACGCACCGCCCCCAAATTGTTATTATTTCTCTATTGTTCAAAAAAATAGCTACATCTTGTATAAGTCCAGGAATATGGCTTGGACGTTTCTACCAGCTACCATAAATAGCTTGTCTACAAGGGATGGAAATGTATTTTTCTATACCTTTAAGAGGTTGTTCAAAAAGTCCGGTAAAAAAGACACATCTGTACTGATGACCTTCGACTAAATTCCGACACGTCCTGTGTCGAATGTCGAAGTCACCACATCCTGTGGAAGCTCGTTGGCTTGCTTTTCCGTTGCTCACGTATTAAATGCATACGTTCCACTACTCAAAGCTTCGCCGCCTTGAACTTCTCGGTCCTTTTTATCCTCCTTTTGAACGTGCCTTTACTTGTTACTTTGGCATGCTGAGACGACGCCAAAGTTTTTTTATACAGAAGTAGCAAATAGGAGATACTACACATCATGAGAAACTTTTTTGGATTTACAGAGAGAAATACATCATATAAACAGGAGATTTTCGCCGGTCTAACAACATTTCTTTCCGTTTCCTATATTTTGGTCGTAAACCCACTTATTTTAAGTCAAGCAGGGATGGAGCGAGGTGCTGTGTTTACAGCTACTGCACTTACTGCAATCATTGGTACTTTACTTATTGGGTTGCTTGCTAATTATCCGATCGCAATTGCGCCTAGTATGGGACTGAATTCATTCTTTACTTTCTCTGTAGTTATTGGAATGGGGATTGAATGGCAAGTAGCTTTGACTGGGGTTTTTATTGCGGGAATTATTTTTATGATTTTAAGTTTAATGAAAATCAGGGAAAAAATCATTAATGCGATTCCGGAGGATTTAAAACATGCAATTGCTGCTGGGATTGGTTTTTTCATTGCGTTTATTGGGTTTAAAAATGCAGGAATTATTGTTGCCAATCCGGATACGTTTGTTTCGATTGGTGATTTAACATTACCTGGAACAACATTAGCTATCGTTGGCCTCCTTATAATAATTATTATGCTTGTTCGTGGAATGAACGGAACAATTTTTTATGGGATGGCAATTACAACGATTATTGGAATGCTTGTTGGCTTTATTACGATTCCATCTTCGGTTATTGGTACAATTCCGAGTCTTGAACCAACATTTGGTGCTGTGTTTATGAATCTCGATGCTATTTTCACACCAGATGTATTAGCCGTTATTTTTACCTTTTTATTTGTTGCTTTTTTTGATACAGCGGGAGCGTTAATTGCACTTACGAGCCAAGCGGGAATCATGAAAAACAATAAGATTCCGAAGATAGGAAGAGCATTGCTAGCAGATTCTTCAGCTGCGTCAATCGGCGCAGTACTAGGAACTTCCACACCTGCCACGAGTGTAGAATCCTCATCAGGAATTGCGGTTGGGGGAAGAACTGGATTTACCTCGATCATCACTGCGCTTTGCTTTGCAATTGCATTATTCTTTTCACCGATTTTAGCTGTCATAACAACAGAAGTCACTGCTCCAGCGTTAATTGTTGTTGGGGCATTAATGGCAATGGATATTCGGAATGTTGATTGGAGTAAAATAGAAATTGTAATTCCAGCATTTTTGACGATTATTATGATGCCACTAACTTCCAGTGTGGCCATGGGACTTGCTTTTGGGTTTATCCTTTATCCCTTAGCATTATTAGCTCAAAAGCGTTATAGAGAAATCAATCCTATTATGTATGTCATTAGCCTGTTATTTATTGTATATTTTATTTTCATTGCATAGTGATTTATGAAGAAGTACTTCAAAATTGGAATTGAATGCATATGATATGGATTGGATTCGCTGAAACCTCTCCTTTTTCTACTATTAAATTGGATGGGGAAAAGAGACTGCGAAGTGTTCAAGTAAGCGGTGATGAAAATACCATTGCTTATGTATATGAAGATAAAGGCGAAGGTCAAATAATAATTAAAATCTTTCGCCGGTAGTTCGTTCAGAACGTAGAGACTGGGACAAAAATACAGTAATTAAAAAGAGTGGTACTCACCCAAAAGTTGGGAAGTACCACTCTTTTATTATTCTATAGTCTTCTCTAACTACAACTTAAACTGCTCCACAACTTCCTGCAATTCCTCAGCCATAACCGACAGAGAATTAGCGGAATCAGTAATTTCTTCCATAGAAGCTAGCTGCTCTTCAGTAGAGGCAGAAACGTTTTGTGCTGCTCCAGATGTGGTTTCAGAAATACCTGCAAGACTATCAAATGTTTCAACAAATTGGTCTGTACCGGAAGAGATTTCTTGAATTTTTGAAGCAACCTGCTGAATCTGGGTCGTAACTGTATTTACAAATGATGTAATATCATTAAAGGACTGCCCAGCTTCACTAACGACTTCAATTCCTCGATCTACTTCGGTAGTACCGGTTTCCATCGCTTTGACAGCATCGATGGATTCACTCTGTACAGATTGGATCATATTCTTAATTTGCTCGGATGATTGAGATGATTGCTCTGCAAGCTTACGAACCTCATCTGCTACAACGGCAAAGCCTTTCCCGTGTTCGCCTGCTCTTGCCGCTTCAATAGCAGCATTCAAGGCTAATAGATTGGTTTGCTCTGCGATATTTGTAATAACATCCACGATTTCGCCAATTTCTCTTGTTTTATTTCCAAGACCTTCAATATTTCCAGAAAGTTCATGGACTGTTTTCTTAATGAATTCCATTTGACCTACTGTTGTCTTAATTGCTTTGTTCCCAGCTTCAATAACAACGCTAGCATCAGCAGCAGTTGAGGAAACCTCATTGGAACTCGTTGCAATCTGCTGAATGGAGGAGGACATGTTTTGCGCCATTTGGGAACTGGAATCAATTCTATTTGATTGGCTTTCTACACCAGAAGCAACATCTTGAATAGAATTCGTAATCTGTTCTGTAGCTATCGTATTTTGTTGTGAACTTGCGTTTAGTTCCTCAGAAGATGCGGCAAGGTTATTTGCTTTATCACGTACTTGGACAATAACTCCATTCAAATGCTTTCTCATTCGATTAAAGGCTTGTGCCAATTGGCCAATTTCATCATTACTATGATTCTCAACTTCAACACTTAGATCACCATTACTCATTTTGTCAGCAACTTCAACCAAATTATTAACTGGGCGAGTGATAGAACGAATGATGAATAGCACAACTGCAATTCCAATGACAAGTGCAATAGCAATTACAATGATTGTTCTCAGGAAAATGGGTGCTACGGCTTCATCTACTTCACTTTGAAGCATGGAACCAGCTATCTTCCATCCAGAAGTAGTGTTTGTAGTGAAGGCAAGTTTTTTTTCTTCCCCATCATACCCATAATCAAATTTACCAGTAACTGATGCATAAAGATCTTCCATAAATGGAGCTGTTTCTTCAGAACCTGCCTCATTAGTTGGGTGGCTGATATAATTACCGTTTTGATCTAGTAAAAACACATATCCTTCTTCGCCAATTTTTATTTCATTAATCATTGCTGATAAGCGATCAAGTTGTAAGTTGGCTCCAATAACGCCTTGTCCATCAGCGGTTGTTTTAGCAATGGTTACGACAATGACATTGGTAGAACTAGATAAATAAGGCTCTGTTATAACCACTTCTCCTTGATTTTCCATTGCTAATTGATACCAAGGGCGTTCACGAGGGTCGTAATCTGGCTTAACTTGAATAGAATCTGGTGCTACTAGGAAATCTCCTTCCTCCGTCCCCACATAAGTTTGTTCAAGATCAGCCTTCGAATCCTGTGAGCTGCCAAGTATGGTTTCTAGTTCTTCTGTTTCTCCTTCTATAATAGAAGATGCTGAAATAGCATTAGATAGAAAATCGACATTCTCCATTTGTGCTTGAAGTAGTTGATTAATTGTTGAATCTACCATCTGCACACTTTCTTGTGCTGTATCTAACATTCTACTATCTGTATTACTTTTAGCGCTCATGTAAGACGTAAAGGCAATAATGCAACTAGGAACGAGTAATACCAGCAAAAATGATAAAAGAAGCTTATTCTTTAAGCTAACCTTCATCTTATTAAATTTGAATTTTTTCATGCGTAATAACACCACTCTCTTTGATGATTTATTTTGAAATGTACATTCTCAAGTTATATCGACAGAAAAAACGAATTATGTAGAAAAATGTAGAATATTATTTTGGTTAAAGCGGGTTGGACAACAGGAAATCACACTCTGCAAAACAGTTGGGGGATTGTTCCAAATTTTATTTTTTACATTATCCCTAAATTATTTTTAAAATGAGACGATATAAAAGCATAGGTATTTTTAACTAATGGGACAAAATCCAATTCTAGAAAAGGCAAACTGCTTGAAAGAGTAGGACGCAAAGCAAAGGGTCTAAGGTTCTCAAACTACGATCGCCTGGCTGCCAAGAAGAAAACCATTAATTCTTTTTTGGCTATTCTTTTTAGAGGTCGTCAAAAAGTCCGGTAATAATGACACATCGAATTTCTTTGTTGGCTTGCTTTTCCGTTCCTCACGTATTCATTTCATACGTTGTGGTACTCAAAGCTATGCCGCCTCGAACTTCTCGGTCCTTTTTATCCTCCTTTTTGACACGCATTTCTAGGGATAGCGTTTTTAATAAGGCTGAAAAAGGTTGAACGAATATTAAAGATCCTCCTCACCTTAACGAAACCTACTAGTTAATTTTACAACTGACAACGAGATAAAGGAGACATGTGTAATGGATAAAACGTCTGTCATTGGCGTCATACTAGGTGTGATTGCAGTCGGTGTAGGGATGGTATTAAAAGGTGTAGGCGTTGCAGCATTAATAAATCCAGCTGCCATTCTGATCATTCTTGTGGGAACAGCGGCCTCTGTTGTTATTGCATTTCCAATGAGCACTGTGAAGAAAATACCCTCCCTGTTTAAAATTATCTTCTCTGAAGAAAAACAGGAAAACACACAAGAATTAATCATGACGTTTACAGAGTGGGCTGATCAAACAAGAAAAGAAGGACTACTTTCATTAGAAAGGCAAGTAGAAGAAACAGAGGATCCTTTTTTATCTTCAGGCTTACAACTTGCGATTGATGGTCAACCAGCAGAGTTTATACGTGAAGTGATGCTGGAAAAGGTAGACGCGATGGAATCAAGACACCAGGAAGGCGCAGCCGTTTTTTCTCAGGCAGGAACGTATGCCCCGACCCTTGGCGTACTTGGAGCCGTAATTGGTTTAATTGCAGCCCTAAGTGATATGAATGACATCGAAGCATTAGGTCATGCGATTTCCGCAGCATTTATTGCCACGCTACTCGGTATTTTTACAGGGTACGTGCTATGGCATCCATTTGCCAATAAGCTAAAGGAAAAGTCAAAAAAAGAAGTGCAACGTAAAGAAGTGATAGTGGAAGGAATTCTATCTATTACAAATGGTGATTCTGCCATGATGGTAAGAGATAAATTAGGATCTTATTTATCTACAAAAGAATTAAAAGCGTTAAGACAAAATCAAGAACAGGACCAAGCTAATGAGTAGGAAGAAAAAACATAACGAAAACCATATTGATGAATCCTGGCTCTTACCATATTCTGATTTACTCACCTTACTTGTAGCACTCTTCATTGTCTTATTCGCCATGAGTGAAATTGATTCGGAAAAGTATAACCAGCTTTCCACTGTGTTCCAGGAAGAATTTTCGGGTGGGGCTAGTTTTATGGAAGAAAGCAATGCACCGAATGAATCAACTGTTGATATTCCTGAAGACGAAGAAGAGCATGAGAAACCAGAAGATCCCAAACAAGTAAGCAAAGAAGATGAAGAGCTTGAAGAACTGGAGACAATCCAAGAGCACATTAATAGCTATATCAAAGAAGAAGATCTTGAAGAGGTGTTTGATACAAAGCTCACGGATGAAGGTTTATTGCTTACAATTTTGAATGATATTTCTTTTGACTCGGGTAGTGCTGAGGTAAAAGAAAGAGGGCAGCGTCTTGCGAAGGATGTTTCAGAACTTCTATATACAGACCCACCACATCAAATAGTTGTAAGTGGCCATGCTGATGATCGTCCTGTTTATAACGCAGAATTTGCTTCAAACTGGGAGCTTAGTGTCATGCGGGCGATTAACTTTATGGGTCTTATCCTTGAGAACGATAAGCTTGACCCAGGCAAATTTAGTGCAAAAGGCTACGGAGAACACCAACCAATTGTGCCAAACAACTCGGAAGCAAACCGGGCAAAAAATAGGCGAGTAGAAGTACTCATTCTACCTAATTACGATATAACGACAAATGAATAATAAGGGGAGATAGCAAGATGACAACAACAACAACAGCCAATCAACAGAGCAAAGTTATAACACATTTACTTAATGGCACAAATACTACCATGAAATCCATTATCCCAGTAGCGCAAAATGTTTCAAAACCACAACTACTAACAGAGCCACCAATTGTAGAGTATGGTGTGCTAATAGGGATAACAGGCGACATCAAAGGAAAAATTATGCTCTCAGGTGATCCCGCTGTCTTTAGTGGAATTGGCGGTGTCATGTTTGGAATGGCTGTGGAGGGAGAGATGCTTGTCTCTTTTAGTGGAGAGCTGGGGAATATGCTAGCCGGTGGAATTGCGACCATTATTGTAAATGAAGGGTTGACAACCGATATCACAGCCCCAACAGTATTGCAGGGCTCTACAAAGATTTCTGGTTACAAAAAAGCGATACAATTAACAGCAGGCTTTGAAAATCTTGGTGAATTAGATGTCATGTTCTTATTAGATAGCTAGTCTATAAGAATGCGAAGGTGAAAGGAAGGTTATATGGATACGAATGATTATATCGAAATATTTCTAGATGAAAGTAATGAGCATTTACAGGCAGTCAATGACCAGCTGTTAAAGCTGGAAAAACAGTCTGATGATCTTTCCATTGTGAATGAGATTTTCCGTTCTGCCCACACGTTAAAAGGGATGGCAGCCACAATGGGGTACGAAGATATTGCATCATTAACTCATAATATGGAAAATGTATTAGACAAAATTAGAAACAGCTCGCTACATGTTACAACAGAAGTAATTGACGTTACGTTTGCGGCCGTCGAGGCATTAGAAGAGATGGTCGAATCGATTGCAGGTGGGAACGAAGGAAAGAAAGATGTGAGAGATTTAATTGCTCGTTTAGAAGCAATTGAAAATGGAAAACAGCCAGAAGAGGCTCCAGTAGCAGCAAAAGCTACCACGCAAGAAACCCTTGAACTGGATGAATACCAATTAACTGTGCTTGACCAGGCGAAGGAGCAGGGCTTTGAAGCCTACCAAATGGAGGTTGCGCTGGACGAAGGGTGTATCTTAAAAGCGGCCCGTGCTTATATGGTAGTGGAAGCGGTCGAACAACATGGTGAAATTATAAAAACATCTCCTCCTGTTGAAGAGCTTGAAGCAGGCGAGGTAGACCGTTTTTCTCTTATCGTGCTAACAAAATCTCCTGCAGCAGAAGTGAAGCAAAGTGTACATAATGTATCGGAAGTAGAATCTGCTGAGATTAGCCCGTATGTCACGGTAAAAGAAGAAGCTGTAAAAGCAACGGAAGAAATCGCTGCTACGAAAGAAGAAGCACCTGCTGAGGCGAAACAAGAAAGTCATAAAGCCGTTACTTCTAAAACAATCCGGGTGAATCTTGAACGGATTGATGATCTGATGAATCTATTTGAAGAAGTAGTCATTGACAGAAGTAGACTAGAAGATTTGGCGAGTGAAATTAAAAACGAAGCTTTACAAGATACTGTCGAACATATGTCCAGAGTTTCAGAGGACATGCAAAGCTTAATTCTTACAATGCGCATGGTCCCAGTAGAACAGGTATTTAATCGTTTCCCAAGAATGGTGCGAGGATTGGCCAAGGATCTTAATAAAAACTTGGAACTAGAGATTATTGGGGCAGATACGGAGCTAGACCGTACGGTAATTGATGAAATTGGTGATCCACTTGTTCACTTAATCCGAAATTCGATTGACCATGGTATTGAATCACCAGAGCAGCGTAAAAAAGCAGGCAAAGCAGAAAAAGGCAGCCTGATATTGCGTGCTTTCCATAGTGGGAACCATGTGTTTATTGAAATGGAAGATGATGGAGCAGGAATCAATCGTGAAAAAGTTGCTACAAAGGCGATTGAAAATGGTGTCCTAACAGAAGCACAACTGGAAAAATTAACAGATCAAGAAGTAAATGAGCTTATCCTCGCATCTGGCTTTAGTACAGCAGAAACAGTTTCAGATATTTCCGGCCGCGGAGTAGGACTTGATGTGGTCAAAAATAAAATTGAATCGCTTGGTGGAAAGTTATCCATTGAGTCAACACAAGGAAAAGGAAGTAAGTTTTCCATCCAGCTTCCTTTAACATTGTCAATTCTATCAACACTTCTAGTTGACGTATCGAAAGAAATATATGCCATCCCACTTTCTTCTATTATAGAAACACTGATGATAGATGAAAAAGAGATTATGGATGCACATGGTCAGAGGGTCATTGATTTCCGGGGAAATATTATCCCGATCGTTTCCTTAAGAAAAGTATTTAATATAGAAGTAACAGAAACAAAAAATTCAACCGAACAGGCTATTGTCGTAGTGAAAAAAGGAAACAAGCTGACAGGTATTTTGGTTGACTCTTTCATTGGTCAGAAAGAAGTTGTACTTAAGGCGCTTGGCGCGTACTTGAAGGATGTCTTTGCCATCTCAGGTGCAACAATTTTAGGTGACGGACGAGTGGCACTCATTCTTGATCCGAATGCTTTAGTGAAATAAAACAGCCCGAGGCCCAAGCCATGTCCGCGGAAAGCGTCCGCTAGCAGCGGAAGGTACGGAGTTAAGACAGCTTACATCAGGTATATTTAATAGGTGAGTTTTGTAGCCTAAACATATTATAAGGGGGGACAAATTGTGGAAGACGTAAGAAAATTTATTGTGTTTACATTAAAGAACCAATCATACGGAGTGGATGTCAGTCAGGTACATTCCATTGAACGTCTACAAAAAGTAACAGAGGTACCAAGAACGGCTTCTTTCATTAAAGGAGTCATCTATTTGCGCGGAAACACCATCCCCGTAATTGATTTAAGAGAACGGTTATGGATTGGGCAGACGGACACAACAGACGAAAGCCGCTTTTTGATTGTAGAGATAAAAGGAATGCAGGTTGGGTTGCTGGTGGATGCTGCTAATGAAGTCTTGGATATCGGAGCAGAAGCAATTGAGCCACCACCAGAAATGATTGCTGGAGTGGAGGCACGTTATTTAGAAGGTGTTGCTAAATTAAAGGAAGAGCTGCTTATCCTTTTGGATCTAGAACATATTCTGGATATGGAAGAAGTACAGGAAGTAAAACAAGCGATTAACTAATTTATTTTGGAGGGTTTCAATCATGGCAAGAATTTTAGTAACAGATGATGCTGCATTTATGCGTATGCAATTAAAGGATATCGTAACAAAACTTGGACATGAGGTTGTCGGCGAAGCGGAGAATGGCCAAGTTGCAGTAGATTTGTATCAAGAGGTAAAACCAGATCTTGTGACAATGGATATTACGATGCCTGAGATGAATGGTGTGGAAGCATTAAAAGAAATTAAAAAGCTGGATGCAGATGCAAAAGTTATTATGTGCTCAGCGATGGGGCAGCAAGGAATGGTTGTAGAAGCAATTCAAGCAGGGGCAAAGGATTTTATCGTGAAGCCTTTTACAGCAGACAGAATTAACGAGGCATTATCAAAGGCATTATAAAGTGAAACTTCAATCAGTGGGGCGGGTTCATCCTTCCTCCACTGATTGTTAGTTGAACGAATCGGGGTGTTAACGTCCGTTTACGCCAACTTAAACATCACGATTTCACCACAGTTTTGAAGTGGGAGTCTTTCGGACGGTCGCACCGGATAAACACATCAAGCTACATAGGGAAGGAACTAGGGGAATGCGAAAAAAGCTTACGTTACGAAACGTGAAAATCGGTTGGAAATACGGCTTTACCATTATACTTGTGTTTATCCTCATTGCTGCATCTACAGCATATGTTTCCAAGTTACTAATGGATATTGGAGACAATGTCAGAAACGTAGATATGCGGGGAAACCAAGCAGTTGATATTACAGAAATGAGCGCGATTACGAAAGAGAAAGGTGTTCCTATTTCTACCTACATGTATAATCAAAGCATGTTATCCGTGGAAGAATATGAGGACTACACGAAACAATTTAATGAGCTGGCTGAAAAGATTGGTGAGAGAATAAATACTGCTGAAGAAAAAGAACTATTTGAGCAAATCGTTAGCAAAGATCAAGAGATGAACGAACTTTTCATGAATGAAGTGGTTCCTACGGCGAACAAGGGAGACACATCGAATGCAGCTTCCCTTGTTTCTGAAGCTAAAATCCTTCGTTCAAGTATTGTTTTTCAACTTGATGAGTTACGGGAAGTAATGAATGAAGAACGCTTCGAATCTACAAGGGAAACAAAGGATTTGCAAGAACTTACCTTAATCATTCAATTGGCAACGATGGTTGGTAGCATTGTAATCGGTGGGGTTCTCATTTTCTTGATTAGTAGAAGTGTTTCACGTAACTTAGGACGTGTGGTTTCTATTAGTAATCAAATTGCTGACGGCAATCTGGCGGTCGAACCAATGGCTTATAAAGGCAAAGATGAGATAGGCAAACTGTCGACAGCTATTAATGGAATGACAGAACATCTGCGAAATGTCATTCAGCAGGTAGCAACTGTTTCCCAAACTGTTACCAGTCATAGTGAAGAGCTGACACAGTCTGCAAATGAAGTAAAAGCGGGAAGTGAACAGGTTGCAGAAACGATGCAGGAATTAGCAAGTGGTACAGAAACACAAGCTAATAGTGCAAGTGATTTGGCGGAAGTAATCAGTTCCTTTACCACCAAAGTGCATCAGGCTAATGACAAAGGGGCGCTCGTTCAGCAAGCATCCAATGAAGTAATGGTCATGACCAATGAAGGAAGCACGTTAATGGAAGATTCTACGACACAAATGGTAGCCATAGATCGCATTGTAAAAGAGTCTGTACAGAAGATGAAAGGGCTTGATGCTCAATCCAAGGAAATTTCGAAGCTGGTATCGGTGATTCGAGACATTGCAGAACAAACCAACCTGCTTGCATTAAATGCAGCGATTGAAGCAGCACGTGCTGGGGAGCAAGGAAAAGGCTTTGCCGTGGTTGCGGATGAAGTACGTAAGTTAGCCGAACAGGTATCTGTTTCGGTAACAGATATCACTGGAATCGTTACGGGGATCCAGACAGAGTCGAATAGTGTCGCTCAATCCTTGGAAACAGGCTATGCAGAAGTGGAAAAAGGCACGACACAATTGAGGACGACTGGAGAAACATTCCAAGGCATTCAGCTATTTGTAAATGAGATGACCAATAGCGTGAAGCAAATTTCCGAAAATCTATCTGAAATGGCTACGAGCAGCGAAGAAATGAATCGTTCCATAGAAGATATAGCAGCTATTTCGGAAGAATCTGCAGCAGGTGTTGAACAAACCTCTGCTTCCTCTCAGCAAACGAGCAGTTCAATGGAAGAAGTAGCAGGAAGTTCGGAACAACTTGCTAATCTGGCAGCTGAGTTAAACGTCCTTGTTGGAAAATTTAGGTTGTAAGTATATAATAGGAAGAGGAAAAGTAGGTAGCAAAGGGGGTCGAATAATCGGCTCCCTTTTTGCATGCGCAAAAACAGCTAGGACATAATGATCATAAAGGAGATAAAATAGATGAAAAAAGTCACGGTTATTTCAAGATCTGAAATGATGGACAACATTTGTAGAATACTAAGCGAAAGTATCAACTATTACAACATAGAATCCTACAACATATTGAAGCATGGGCAGATATCTAAGCAAACACTGGATACAGACTTAGTCATTATTGAGTTAGGCCGAGACACAAATTTAGAAGAGATTCTTTCTGGTCTGAGCAACTCTAAGACACTTATTGCGCTTTTAATTAAAAAGATTACTGTAGAAGATTTAAAAAAGCTATTCCAGATGGGTTTCGATGGCTACTTTCATGGACGCATGGAATTGATCGAAATAAAATTAGCAATTGAATCTATTTTTGAAGGCGGTCAGTACGTTCATCCACAGCTGTGTCCGGTACTCATGAGTGATTATATACATAAGAATTCTGTTAAGGAACAAAAACCAACAGGCATTTTAAGTGAACAGGAGTGGAAGATACTTGAAGGTATTACAAATGGCAAGAAAAATTCCGAGATAGCCCAGGAATTATACCTTTCTTCATATACTGTGAATAATCATGTTAGCGCTATTCTAAGGAAGTTAAATGTTGCAGACCGGACAAGCGCTGCCCTCAAAGCTGTTAAGCATAACTGGCTAACCATTCCATAATTAATTTAATATTGTTGCTTTTCTTAGAGTCCTAAATACTTTTCGCTTCATGTCGATATACCAAGTAGGAAGAAGTGTACAACACGGACATTAACATGAAGAGGTGGAATAGATGAAGAAGAGGTTTGGCTTCAAACGAATTAAAGGAAAAATACTATTCGGTTTCGGAATTGTCATTTTTTTGGTTGTTCTGTTATCAGGGTACAATGCCTATACCGTATATAGTACAAATAAAGATATGGAAGAATTGACAGATTACCATTTGGAACTGCTAATTACCGAAGAGAAAATTACACTTGATATGCAAAACAGAACGTCTTTATTACGTGGTTATTTGTTATACGGTGATTCTAATTTGAAGGAACAATTTAATGAAGGCATTGATGAATCGATTGCTCTGGAAAATAAATTGCTCGAATTAAATGACACAGATGAAATTCAAACCCTTATGGAGAAAAAAATCGAATGGGGCTCATTTACCGATGAAGTTCTTGCTGAATATGAGAATGGGAATGAAGATAGAGCACTAGAAATCATGTCCTTGTTTGTTCAACCATTGGAAGGTGAGATCACTCGAGCATTTCAGGAAATGGCAGCAGCTAGCGAGGAAGAGATCCAAGAGCTCGGAAAACAGACTGTAGATAGTGGTCATACTAACCTAGTGGTTACTTCTGTTATTGCTTTGCTCGTAATCCTCGCTGGTGTGACAACTGCTCTTATAACCTCAAGCAAAATTACGAAACCGATTGTGACGGTGATGCAACGGATGAAAGAGGTTGCATCAGGAAATCTTCGACACGAGGATCTTTCCGTCACAACAAAGGATGAGATCAGCGAGCTCGTGTCCGCAACAAACACGATGACTACCAATACGCGACAGTTGATTATGAAAATAGGCGAGGTATCTGGTACGGTGTCCAATCAAAGTGAGGAGCTTACCCAGTCAGCTAACGAAGTAAAGGCAGGCTCTGAGCAAGTTGCCATCACAATGGAAGAATTGGCTCATGGTACAGAGGAGCAAGCAACCAATGCCAGCAGCTTATCTTCGGTCATGTCCACTTTCACTAAGAGTATACAGGAAACGAATGAAAGCGGAGAAAACATTCAAGCAACTTCCGTAAACGTACTTGCTAAGACGAATGAGGGAGCAAGTTTGATGAATGAATCCAGAGAACAAATGGTGAAAATTGACGAGATTGTCCGAGACGCAGTGGTGAAAGTGCAAGGATTAGACCAGCATACACAGCATATTACCCAACTTGTATCGGTAATCCAGGATATTGCGGAACAAACGAATTTACTTGCATTGAATGCTGCAATTGAAGCAGCCAGAGCAGGGGAAAGTGGCAAAGGTTTTTCGGTTGTTGCTGATGAAGTAAGAAAGCTTGCTGAAGAGGTAGCAAAATCAGTATCCGGGATTACAGAGTTTGTAACAAATATTCAAACCGAAACAAGCGCTATTTCTGTGTCGTTGAACGACAGCTATCAAGAAGTAGAACAAGGGACAGAAAAAATACAATCCACATCGGAAACCTTTACGGAGATCAATCGGTCTGTCACTACGATGGTGGATAGTATAAACGCTATTTCTGGCAACTTAGCAGATTTGGCAGGGAAAAGTAGCAAGATGAATCATTCTGTTGAAGAAATTGCTGCCATCGCCGAGGAATCTGCTGCCGGTGTAGAAGAGACCTCCGCCTCAACTGAACAAACGAGCAGCGCAATGGAAGAAGTAGCAAATAGTTCCAAACAGCTGGCAAACTCAGCAGAAGAGTTAAATAACCTCGTTGCCAGATTTAAAGTTTAATAAGGGCAGAGTTTAAGAAATAGAGGTTTAACTTGTTTCACGGAATGGTATAATAAGGTTAAAAGGTACGAAACGAAGGAAAAAGGGGACAGGAGTGCTTGTCCCTTTTTTATTTAATCTTTTTTGCAAGTTTTTGTGCCATAGGTAAATTGTTCTAATTTATGAGTTGAGTTAGCCTGTGAAGCCTCACTATATATGTGGACAAGCTATACAGTAGGATATACCCGGTTCAAAATAACTTTGACCAAAGGAAATAAGTAGGGTATAATAAAAAATCGTTGTAATGTTAATTAAATGTAAAGAAAATAAGAGGTGAAGAAAGTGAAGAAATTAATATCTACGAAGATGGGATTCTTCGCTATTGCTGTTGTCTTACTCTGGTTAAAAACGTATATAATCTATTCAACTGAATTTAGTCTTGGTGTTAGTGGAGCCATGCAACAGTTTCTATTATTCTTTAATCCACTAAGCTCTGCTCTAATATTTTTAGGGCTTGCCTTATTCGCTAAAGGAAGAAAAGCGGGATTGTTTATTATCCTGATTGATGCGATCATGACATTTATTCTTTATGCAAATGTTGTTTTCTATCGTTTCAATAGTGATTTTATTACGATTCCTACATTAATGCAGACTGATAACTTTGGTAGCATTGGTGGTAGTATTGCAGATTTAGTACAAGGACAAGATTTGTTTTATGCATTAGATCTTGTATTGCTGATTGTTTTGTTTATTAAAATGAAATCAAACTGGTCTGTTACAAGAATGAAAATTCGCAAACCACTAACAGTTATCGTGGCAGGTGTAATTGCCTTTTCCGTTAACCTAGGTTTAGCTGAAGCGGATCGTCCGCAATTGTTGGAGCGGACATTTGACCGTAACTATGTCGTGAAATATTTAGGTGCATATAACTTCACCATTTATGATGCGATACAAAGTGCTAAAACATCTACACGCCGTGTGCTAGCGGATAGTGATGATATTACGCAAGTGGAGAACTATACGAAATACAAGTATGCTGCACCAAACGAAGAATATTTTGGTAAAGGTGAAGGTAAAAACATTATTAAGATTCACTTAGAATCCTTCCAGTCCTTTTTGATAGATTACGAGTTACATGGGGAAGAAGTAACCCCGTTTCTAAATTCACTCGTACATGACGAAAGCAAAAACTTTACGTATTTTGATAACTTCTTCCATCAAACAGAACAAGGTAAAACTGCTGATTCTGAGTTAACGATGGATACATCCCTTTATGGTCTGCCACAAGGGGCTGCATTTGTAACGAAGGGAACAAATACGTTCCAAGCATTGCCTGCTATTTTAGATCAAGAGCTTGGTTACACAAGTTCTGTCTTCCATGGTGACGGAAAGTCTTTCTGGAACCGCGACGAAGTTTACAAGCATTTAGGCGTTGATGAATTCTATCATGCTGACTTTTTTGATATGAGTGAGGATAATGTTATTAACTATGGCTTGAAAGATAAACCATTCTTTGAAGAATCTATGCCATATTTGGAAAACATGGATCAGCCATTCTACGCGCACATGATGACATTGACACATCACCATCCTTATTTAATAGATGAAGAGGATGCTAGCATTGCTCCTGCAGAAACGGGCGATGGTTCAGTGGACCGTTATTTCCAAACAGCGCGTTATCTTGATGAATCATTGGAGCAATTCTTCAATGATCTGAAAGAAAAAGGGCTTTATGAAGATTCTATTATCATGATTTATGGAGACCATTACGGAATTTCTGATAACCATAATCGTGCAATGGAAGAAATTACGGGTGAAGAAATTACACCATTAAAGAATGCGGAACTTCAACGTACACCATTCTTTATTAAAGTTCCTGGTGTTGAAGGACAAGGGACGAACCACTCTTATGGTGGTCAAGTCGATGTTATGCCAACAATGCTTCATTTAATGGGTGTTGATGCGAAAGACTATATCCAATTTGGTACCGACTTGTTCTCAGAAGATCATGAAGAAGTTGTGCCATTCAGAAACGGTGACTTTATGACACCAGAATACAGCTCTGTGAATGATGTTTTCTATGACAATGAAACAAAAGAAGTAATTGAAAACCCTACTGATGAAATGAAAAAACAAAAAGAAGAGGTTCTGAAAGAGCTTGAACTGTCAGATGAAGTCTTATACGGAGATCTATTAAGATTCTATACACCAAATGAATCTTGGACTCCTGTTGATTCTTCCGACTATTTCTACGGAACACCAGAAGAGGAAGGCATCGTTAAATCTTCTGATTCCGAAGAGATTAAACAGCCAGAAGACATTCAAGATATGGAACCAGCTACAACAGATGAAACAGAATAAACACGAAACAAGAAAAGGACACTGATTTATATCAGTGTCCTTTTTTAATCCTTCAAAATGGAGTCGGTCGCAACTTTTCTATTAAATTAGAAAATTTATATCGTTAACTCCTTCCATTTGCATTACAAGGAATTAACTTTGTAGCATATAATATCGTAAACAAGCAGTCAAAGCTTGTTTTATAGCCACATTTTTAGAGGAAAGATATCCTATAAAAAAATAGAACACACGTTCCTAATTTTAGGTATTTTTCGCTTTGTATGTGGTATACTAGTAGCTAGATAACGTTCTTTATCAGTAGTGATCGGCAAAGCCCTTTTTCTGACGAAAGGGGGGATGCCATTTGGATATTTATCAAGTATTTATGGTAATGCTCTCGTTTGGGACGTTTATCATAGCGCTCCTGACTTTGATCATTCGTATGATCAACAAAAAATAGACCTCCCCATTAACCTAAAAAGTGATGGTTGGGGAAGGCCTATTAACTAGGAAGCCGATCCTCTGAGAGAACCGCTTATCACCTGACCACAGTTGCAGCTGTGGTCTTTTTTTCGAACGAAAGCAATCGTCCAAAAGACTTGTTTACACACTGTACAGCCATATTAGTATATGCTGTTTTATACAAATATTATACCATAATCATAGTGACATCCAAGGAAATAGCCTGTTAGGAAAATTGGTCAACCAAGGGACTAATGATTGAGAAGCAAGGTGAAGTTAAACCTAGAAAAAGTCCAAAGCAATTTATGTTGTAACTAAATTGTAAAATAATTTACACAATTGTAATATTCGGTCTCGAATCTTTTTATATCCTCAATTTGTTTTATTTTCTTACAAGGTATTCTATAATGCGTGTTATTTCGACAGCGGATGGATCGAATGCATGGGATTTTCTCCTAGTTTCGACATCATTACAGTAAACTTGTGGTTCTTGACGTCTATGGCATAATAGGAATATAGTCATGAATACATTTTCCTGCGTTAAACTAAATTGTAATTGGTTTTAAAAGGGAAGATAAGCAGCGGAGAAAAAAAGAAGTATAACAAGATAGGGGGATTTGATGAAGGATGTTCGAAAAGCAGGGGAGAAAGGGAGAAATAGTGGAAATTGGTTATTAGCCTGTCAACCTTTTGAGGAGGAAAAGCAAATTAATCCATATGCTCAAGTGTCGTATATGATGGAAGAGTTGGAAGAGATCCTTATGGTTAAAGCTTTAACGCGGAGTGAGTTAAGGTTTGGCACAGTTAGCTACCGTATTGCCTGGATATCCAATAATATACTGGATGAGCATAAAGAAAGCCTTCTTTCTTCAGGGAAATAAGGAAAGAAACTTTATACATACATAAAGGGGACTCATCATCGTACCTCGTCGGATAGTCCCCAGCCTCTTTGTTAATAACCCCGATATTCAGGAGTAATTAACCCCCACGATTTTTTACACTTCCCTCTTGCAAACGAATTACCTTTTTCACCTCGAAATACACGTGAATAAAATCTTCCAAACACCTTCCTTGTATCCACATGTAACGCTCTTCATCTATTTCATTAGCTAGTAAGTATAGTCGTGTGAAAATTACTGATCATTACGTTTTTTCCTTTCTCCCTATTGTGCTACTATTAACACAGATAGAGATAAAGGAGACAAACTTAGAATGGAACGTACGCAAGAAAAGACGCAGAAAATACAACAGATCATATTGGTTGCAGGAATTATTTTTGTAGCCTTTAATTTACGTCCAGCTATTACCTCAGTAGGGCCTCTCATCACAACGATTCGCGACGATTTGGGTATGTCTAACTGGAGTGCTGGTTTGTTAACAAGTTTACCATTGGTAGCTTTTGCCATAATGTCACCACTCATCCCGAGATTAGCAAACCGGTTCTCAAATGAGCGCATCATGCTCGCAGGACTTGTGCTATTACTATTAGGAATTAGCGTCCGCTCGGTCTCCGTAATCTTCCTTTTATTTTTCGGGACATTGCTTGTTGGTGTAGGGATAGCTGTATGTAATGTTTTGTTGCCTAGTGTAATTAAAGAAAAGTTTCCCTTGAAAGTTGCGTTGATGACAAGTATATACTCCACAGCAATGGGTGTTTTTGCTGCCGCTGCTTCAGGACTCAGTATTCCGCTAGCCATTAACATCGGGCTAGGCTGGCAATGGGCCTTAGTTGTATGGGGAATTCCAGCGCTTCTTGGCATCTTCTTATGGATATACCTAAATAAGCGAAATAAGTCTACTCAATCTATGGATGTCGCTTTTGTTACGGGTGAAAACAACGCGATCTGGAGATCATCGCTTGCCTGGCAGGTTGCAGCCTTTATGGGACTGCAGTCCTTTTTGTTTTATGTAACGATTTCCTGGTTACCGGAGATTCTTCACCAATATGGCTTAAGTATGTCAGCAGCTGGCTGGATGCTTTCCATCATGCAGCTTGTTGGGTTACCAGCTAGCTTTCTTGTACCAGTTATTGCCGGAAAGTTAAAATCACAGCGGCCGATCGTGATTGTGAATGGTATTCTCTCGATTACGGGGTATACAGGACTTTTAATGGGGGAATCTTACCTTGTCATGATCATAAGCACAGTGTTAATTGGATTTACGTTAAGCGGAACCTTTGCCCTTGCTTTAGCTTTTCTAGGGATGCGTGCAAAAAACGCAAAGCAGGCAGCTGCCTTATCAGGAATGGCACAGTGCCTAGGTTATCTATTAGCAGCTCTTGGCCCTTTGCTTATTGGTTTGCTTTATGACCTGACACATAGCTGGAATATTCCTTTAATGTTCCTAATTGGTGTTTCTCTATGTGTGGTGTTATTTGGTATGGGGGCAGGCAGAAACAAATTTGTTTTAGAATAGGAAACAGCAAGTAAATGGAAAGGGGCAGATGAAATGGAAAAGACGATTGCTGCGATCGGGGATGGGGTTATCCGTATAGAATTTGCAAGTGATGTTAGTCCGCAAATGAACCAACAAATTCAGTATACTTGTAGGCTTATCCAAGAGAGGTCTATTTATGGTGTGATAGAGCTTGTTCCAGGGTATCAAACCATCACCCTTTACTATGAACCCATTAAAATACGATTTGAGGCATTAGTAGGCAAGCTAGAGAACCTACTGGCAAAAGAACAAGATCAAGAAATCATTCAGGAAAAGACACGGTTATTACATATTCCTGTGTGCTATGGGGGAGAACATGGGCCAGATCTTTCAGATGTAGCGAAGAGGCACCATATGACAGAAGATGAGGTGGTGAAGCGACATCAGCAACCGGAATATCTAGTCTATCTGTTAGGATTTCTACCAGGATTTCCTTACCTCGGCGGACTTGATTCTGCAATCGCCACACCAAGACTACAAGAACCTCGTGCTAAAACGCCGGCAGGATCTGTAGGTATTGCTGATGCCCAGACAGGAATTTACCCACTGTCATCACCTGGTGGTTGGAATATTATAGGTAATACTCCTATCCCCTTATTTGATGCAGAAAAGAAGGAGGATGCTTTTCTATTTCAGCCTGGTGATCGCGTAAAATTTTTTGAAATATCTGAAGCAGATTATAGTCAGCTACCCCTGGGTAATAAGTGGGAAGAGGTGATCGCTGATGAATAGGACAGTAGATTTAAATTGTGATATGGGAGAAAGCTTTGGTGCGTACTCCTTCGGGGCAGATGAACAGCTGATGAAACATATTACATCAGCAAATATAGCATGTGGTGCACATGCAGGCGATCCAAACGTTATGGAAGACACCGTGAAGCTAGCTAAGCAAAACGGAGTAGCCATTGGGGCACATCCAGGTTACCCAGACCTTGCAGGCTTTGGACGAAGAAAGATCGAATTAACGGATGTAGAAATCTACCGCTATGTTCTCTTTCAAATTGGGGCATTGCACGCTTTCTGTAAGGCACAAGAGGTACCAATGCATCACGTTAAAGCCCATGGCGCCTTGTACAACGTAGCAGCTAAAAAGAAGCATGTGGCACATGCAATTGCGCAAGCAGTCGCAGACTTCGACCAAAACTTAATTTTGTATGGCCTTGCAGGTAGTTATTTGGTAGAGGAAGGGAAACGTCTAGGGTTACGCGTAGCTTCAGAGGTTTTTGCTGACCGTACATATCAGGAAGATGGCAGTCTTACACCAAGAAACACGCCAGGAGCATTAATAGAAACAGTGGACCAGGCTGTAAAGCAAGTGAAGGGGATGCTAACCGAAGGGCATGTAACGTCCGTAAAAGGGAAAATCCTCCCTATACAAGCTGATACGGTCTGTGTACATGGAGATGGTGCTTCCGCAGTGCGTTTTGTAAGGGAATTAAAGACAGCACTTCAAGCGGAAGAAATTTTGATTGAAAGTATGTAAACAACATTTCTGTAAGTGATAAAGAAAGGAGACAGCCGTATGGTACAGCAAGAGCTCTTTCAAGTTATCAAGCCAGGGATACAAACAACATTTCAGGACATGGGGCGGACAGGCTACCAGCAGTTTGGTGTACCCGTGTCTGGCGCAATGGACCGGTTTTCCCTTCAAGTGGCAAATATCCTCGCAGGAAATAAGCGAACGAGTCCCTGTCTTGAAATTACTTTAGTAGGTCCCACATTACTGGCAAAAACGACCATGACAATTGTCATTACGGGTGCCGACCTAAGTCCAACGTGTAATGGCGAGCCCATTGCTATGTGGAAAACGGTAAGGATTGAAGAAGGGGACGAACTTGTTTTCGGAAAACATCAATCTGGCGTAAGAGCATATTTGGCAGTGTCTGGGGGATTTGAGACACCAGCTTATTTTGGCAGTAGCTCCGTTGATGGGAATAGTGGCTTTGGAAAGTCGCTGGAAATAGAAGATGCGATAAAAGGATACCCAGTAATGGAAAAGACCGGAATCAGTTTAGCAAACACGCTCATTCCAATCTATCAAAAAGAGGTTAAGGTCTCTTTGATTGAAGGTCCACATACCGATTATTTTACACAAGCAGACAGAAACACGTTTTTCACTGAAACGTATAAAGTGGGCGCTAATTCCAATCGAATGGGCTATAGACTCGAGGGACCGGCTATCAAGCCGGAAAAGGTGACGGTCTGGTCAGATGGCATTCCATTCGGTGGAGTGCAAATCACAAGCGCTGGAGAGCCCATTATTTTAATGTCAGATAGACAAACAACAGGCGGCTATCCGAGAATAGGTACAGTGAGCTCCACAGATATTCCGAAGATTGCGCAGCTTATCCCAGGTGGGGAGGTCTCCTTTAAGCGGGTATCTGTAGAAAAAGCAGAGGAGGATGCTCGTAAAGAAGCGCAATTTCTCATACGCCTAGAACAATTTCGACAACATATAGAGAGAGGGAAAAAAGCATGAAGAAATTACTACTAACAGGATTTGAAGCCTTTTTAGAATTTCCCATTAACCCAACTACTTCTATTGCACAGTCTTTAAATGGGGAGCAGTACAATGGGTACGAAATTATAGGAGAAGTACTTACCGTGGATTTCCATAAGTCTGGTAAGCAGCTGGTTGAGTTAATGGAGCAACATAAACCTGATGCTATCATCTCACTAGGTCTCGCGGCTGGCCGAAACTGTATCACGCCAGAGCGGATCGCAATCAATTGCAATGATGGTCCTGTAGATAATGAAGGGCATAAACCAGACGGCGAAGCTATTTATGAAGATGGAGCAGATGGGTATTTTTCTACACTACCCATTAAGAAAATAGTAGAACGATTAAAGGAAGAGAAGTTACCTGCCAAAATTTCAAATACGGCTGGAGCTTATCTGTGTAATAATGTCATGTATCATGGCCTACACTATGCAAAACAGCATGGATTAACGATCCCTTCTGGCTTTATCCATATCCCAGCCTCACACGCGCTTGCTGTGGAAAAGAATATGCCAAGCTGGTCGGAGGAAGATCTTCTTAAAGGGATTAAAATAGCAATAGAGACACTGTAATCAACTCGACAAACAGGTTTATTTTCATTGCGCAAATAGGAATTGCCACAGTGCTGAAAGTATAATAAAATAACGTGGTACATTACAGAGAATGCGAGATGATGAGAATTGCCAAAATATATCTGGCTATTAGTAATAGCAACAGCGATTAATGTAACAGGGGCCTCTTTTCTCTGGCCGTTAAACACCATTTATATGCATAATGAGCTCGGTAAAAGCTTAGCTTTTGCGGGGTTCATTTTAATGTTTAACCAAGGTGCTTCTATTGCAGGGAATCTAATCGGCGGGCTCCTTTTCGATAAATTTAGCGCGTATAAAACGATTCTAGGCGGAACAGGCATTGCAGTAGTTTCTGCTGTTATGCTTGCCTTCACACATGATAGCATCGTCTCTTACTCGATCTTTCTCGTGCTAATTGGGTTTGGTTCAGGAATTACCTGGCCCGTTATGTTTGCTATGGCCGGTTCCATCTGGCCTGAAGGGGGAAGAAGGGCTTTCAACGCTATTTATGTTGCTCAAAATTTTGGTGTGGCGCTCGGTGCGACGTTGGGTGGCTATATTGCCAGTATTTCTTTTGATTTTATATTCCTCTCTAATGCCACTGTATTTCTTCTTTATTTTATCATCGTTCTGCTTACATTCCGGAACCTCGATAAAGAAAAAGATCGACAGATGCACACATCTATTTTGCAGCAACGGGCAAAAATACAAAGCAGAACAGCTTTTACTGCCTTGTTTATTTTATGTGGCGGCTTCCTCATAGCCTGGATTGCCTATAGTCAATGGCAATCAACCATTGCTTCTTATACACAGGACATTGGTATCCCATTAGCGCAATATAGTTCTTTATGGGCGATAAATGGTTTTCTTATCGTTCTTGGCCAGCCTCTGATAAAATGGGTAGCAGAACGTATAACATCCCAAAAAGTTCATATTTATATGGGCACGGTTATTTTTATCGTATCCTATCTGATTGCGATGGTCTCAGAGACATTTACCATGTTTGCTGCAGCTATGGTGATATTGACAGTAGGCGAGATGCTTGTATGGCCGGCTGTGCCAACTTTAGCAAATGAATTGGCACCAAAAGGCAGGGAAGGATTTTACCAAGGAATAGTCAACAGTGTTGGTGCAGCAGGGAGAATGATAGGTCCGGTGTTTGGTGGCTTTATTGTAGATTTATATAATATTGAACTTTTATTTATTATTTTATTGGGTCTCCTGATAATACCTTTTGTTACAACACGTTTGTATGATCGAAAAATTAAAGTGGAACATAACCAGAACATGGAGGTTTGAAAAATGGAAGAAAAACAAGAAGTGAAACTTATTGCACTAGATATGGATGGAACATTACTAACAAGTGAGCATCAAGTGACACCGTACACAGAAGAAGTTATTGCCAAGGCATTAGAGAAGGGCATTCAAGTAGTACTTAGTACAGGGCGTTGGCTGAACTCCTGCTATCCGTATGCAGAAAAACTCAAGCTCCAATCCTACCTGGTGACAGCTAATGGTGGAGAGATTTGGACCGTTAAGAAGGAGCTTGTTGATCAGCATTTGATGGATCCGGCTAAAATGGAGAAGTTATGGAATCTTGGTATTGAAACAGGTGTAGGCATGTGGATGATCTCAACCGACGGTGTTTACAGAGAGACACCACCAGAAGATTTCTATGCACATAATTGGTTAAAGTTTGGTTGTGAGTCATTTGATAAAGGAAAGCTTGATGTGATGGTGAAGGAGCTTTCCTATTCGGATGATCTGGAATTAACCAACTCGCTACCTACGAATGTAGAGGCAAACCCTAAAGGGGTAAGTAAAGCGAGTGCCCTAGAACTTGTTTGTGATAAGCTCGGTATCACCATGCAGAACGTCATGGCAGTAGGAGATAGTTTGAATGATATGAAAATGATCCAGCAAGCTGGAATTGGTGTTGCAATGGGCAATGCGCAGGATGCTATCAAACAGGCTGCAGATTTTGTCACAGATACGAATAATCAAGACGGTGTTGCGAAAGCAATTCAACGATTTGCCCTATAATGCCCCACCCTCCTTTTTGGTATAATTTGTATAGTGAATGACTATACTAGTAGAAGGATGAAAAATGCTAGTTGTGTTGTTCAACATAGGGTTATGGAGAATCGTAATTAGCATAATATGACCTTTCTTTGTTTAAGAGAAAGGGGTATAATAGAAGGGTATCAGGAAAGGGGATGCTGCCATGTCATTTTCTCGCGGACCAAAGGAACCAGTTCCAGAGGTGGAAACTAACGTATGGTCATGTACCAGTGACGATTGTCAGGGTTGGATGAGAGAAAGTTACAGTTTTGAACAGGAGCCGGAATGTCCACTTTGTAAATCTTCAATGGAACAGGAAGTACGTGTACTTCCAGAAGTAAAGTAACATGAACGCGTATCTCTTGGATTAGAATTTATAAGTTAGGCAAATTTATTTGCCCATAGAATAGGTCCTCGGGTTTTCATAAACCCAGGGGATCTTTTTTATGGCCGATTCATAGAGCGGCGGTTCCTTTTTACAAGACGAAGTTACTTTTTGAATCAGTGCGTTATCTATCTTGATAAATTCTAACTAATACAAAATGTTTGAATGATTCTGAATAAATTGCTATAGTAATGAGTAGAAAGTCACCTAGTTTTTACACCTAATTTGTAAGCGTTTGCAAAAGAGGAGGAGTGGATAGAATGAGGTATGCAAATCCAAATAGCGAAGGATCGCTAGTCCAGTTTAAAGACAGGTATGACAATTACATTGGCGGAGAATATCGGCCACCGGCAAATGGAAAGTACTTTGAAAATGTGAGCCCAGTTACGGGAAAAGCATTCTGCGAAGTTTCCAGATCAACAAAAGAGGATGTGGAAGCAGCCCTTGATGCAGCACATGCAGCCAAGAAAGAGTGGGGAGAAACATCCGTGGCAGTAAGAGCCAATATTTTAAATAAGATTGCCGATCGTATGGAAGAGAACTTGGAATTATTAGCTGTTGCCGAAACATGGGACAATGGTAAAGCAGTAAGAGAGACGCTTGCTGCCGATATCCCACTGGCAGTAGATCATTTTCGTTACTTTGCAGGAGTGATCCGTGCCCAAGAGGGTGGGATTAGCCAGATTGATCATGATACAGTGGCATACCATTTTCATGAGCCACTTGGTGTGGTAGGACAAATAATTCCATGGAATTTCCCTATTCTGATGGCGACCTGGAAGTTAGCACCAGCACTTGCAGCAGGAAATTGTGTTGTGTTAAAACCTGCCGAACAGACGCCGGCATCTATCCATGTTTTATTAGAACTCATTGGGGATCTACTTCCGCCTGGTGTTTTAAATGTTGTGAACGGATTTGGTGTAGAAGCAGGGAAGCCATTAGCTTCAAACAGTCGGATTTCTAAAATAGCGTTCACTGGCGAAACGACAACAGGGAGATTAATAATGCAATATGCCTCTGAAAATATCATTCCTGTGACCCTAGAATTGGGTGGGAAATCGCCTAATATATTTTTCGAAGATGTCTTAGACAGAGATGATGGCTTTCTTGATAAGGCGATAGAAGGTTTGGTTATGTTTGCTCTCAACCAGGGAGAAGTATGTACGTGTCCGTCACGTGCACTTATACATGAATCCATTTACGATGAATTTATGGAGCGGGCGCTGGAGCGGGTAAAACAAATTAAAATAGGCCATCCATTAGACACGGAAACCATGATGGGAGCACAGGCTTCCAATGAACAAATGGAAAAAATACAGTCCTATCTGGATATTGGAAAACAGGAAGGAGCAGAAGTGCTTACAGGGGGAAATATTAATAAATTGGAAGGAGAACTGGAAAACGGCTATTATGTACAGCCTACGATCTTTAAAGGAGATAACAAGATGCGTATATTCCAAGAAGAGATCTTTGGCCCCGTTTTATCTGTTACAACCTTTAAAGATGATGAAGAAGCCCTTGCAGTCGCAAATGATACGCTATATGGTTTAGGAGCAGGAGTCTGGACAAGAAATATGAACACTGCTTATCGATTTGGAAGAGGAATTGAAGCAGGACGTGTGTGGACGAATTGTTATCACCAATACCCTGCCCACGCCGCATTTGGTGGCTACAAAAAATCCGGAATCGGCCGGGAAAATCACCTTATGATGCTCGGACATTATCAGCAGACTAAAAATTTACTAGTTAGCTATAGTGAGCAACCAGCAGGCCTATTTTAAGAGGCACATTTGATGAAAGGATGAGGCATGTGACAGAACGGGTCACCGCTACAGACGAAGCACTGGAGCTCATTCGAACGTTAAAAGAAGTTCATGGAGATTTAATGTTTCATCAATCTGGTGGATGTTGTGATGGAAGCTCTCCAATGTGTTATCCACAGGGCGAATTTCGCGTTGGTGAGTCAGACCTTCTACTCGGTGAAATAGGGGGTATGCCTTTCTATATTTCAAAAGATCAATATGCTTATTGGAAGCATACCCAGCTTATAATAGATGCAGTAGATGGAAGGGGCGGGATGTTTTCACTGGAAGGGCCTGAAGGAAAAAGATTTCTTACAAGGTCAAGAATATTTACGGAAGTGGAAAAACTAGAATAGATAAAACAAGTAGTAGAGTCAGCTTCTTTTTATAGGAGCTGGCTTTTTATTTGTTTCTTGTTGGTAGAAAAAACATAAAATAGGCTTTAATTACTAGGCAAAATGAATTATAATAAGGTAATCGTTCTATTTAATGAACAATACTTGGAGTGAGGAGTTGATTGGAAAGTATGGTCATCATCAAGTCGTTTTTGCCTTTTCGAATTGGCTTAAGCAGCAGTGCGATTTATGTTAAATTATCGGTTGGTGGATTTGTAGTGCTGATAAATGGCAAGGAATTTCATTATACTCCAAATGGTGCTACTTCTATCCATGTTAACAGAAAAACGGGAGAGGTATCTAATAAGGATGCTGTTTTCGTTTTCCAGCATGGAAAAGAAGAAGAACGTATTTCGATGTATGAACTCCTTTTTTGTAGCGATTTTCTTATTTATTTACAAGCATTTATAAAACCTTATTCTCCAAACAAAACTACCCCGCCATGGGATCGTGATGAACTTGACATACTGTTTGACGAGCTTGAACTGGCGAACATAAAAAGATCCATCGATAAGGCACTTGACGAACGGGATGAAGCAACCTTTTATACCTTACTGAAAATGCTTTGAAAAGCTGTCATTATACATAAAGTGAAGCTTCAATCAGTATGGGGTTTTAGTCTTTCCCCCACTGATTGTTAGTTGAACGAATCGGCATGTTAGTCCGTTTACCCCTACTTTAACATCACGGTTTCACCTAGATAAATAATATGTTTCAGAGCCTCCTCATGGTGGAAAATTTAAAGTAGTATACCATGAAGGAGGCTTTATCGTGCAAACGCAACCTATATATATTAATGGGAAATACACAGAATCAACGGCGACAGAAACAATTGATGTAATAAACCCTGCTACAGAACAGGTGATTTCAAAGATTGCGAGCGGAACAGAAGAAGATGTGAATAAGGCCGTTAAGGCTGCTTCAGATGCGCAGTATGGCTGGGAACATACCCCAGCTGTGGAACGTGGAGAAATTGTTCGCAAACTTGGAGAAAAGCTAGAAATTAATAAAAGTAAATTTGTTGAATTATTACAGGAAGAGCAAGGAAAAGATTTTGAATTAGCTAATGGAGAAGTAGACATGGCAATTGATTTCTTCAAATATATGTCCGAATGGGCCCGAAGAATAGAAGGAGATATTATTCCAAGTGACAGGCCAAATGAAAATATCCTCTTATATAAAAAGCCTATTGGGGTAATTGGTGGAATTGTACCATGGAACTTCCCAGTGTTTATTTTAGCAAGGAAGGTTGCAACAGCGCTTGTAACGGGCTGTACAATTGTATTAAAACCAAGCCAGAAAACCCCAAATACAGCGGCGGAATTCACAAAACTGGTCGATGAGATGGAGGAACTTCCGGCAGGAGTATACAACTTTATTACCGGAAAAGGCTCCACACTAGGAAATGCCTTAGCTTCTCATCCAGATGTCGATATGATTTCCATGACAGGAAGTGTCACTGCAGGTACAAAAGTGATGGAAGCAGCGGCCCAAAGTATTACGAAAGTAAATCTGGAACTTGGTGGTAAGGCACCTGCTATAGTAACAAAGCATGCTGATCTTGACTTGGCTGCCAAGCATATTACAACATCAAGACTAGCTAATAATGGACAGGCCTGTACGAATGCAGAAAGAATTTACGTGCAGGAGGAAGTGGCCGAAGCCTTTACGGAAAAGCTGAAACAATCCTTTGAAGCAGTCACAGTTGATAACCCTCTACAGAACAAACAGGCTGGTATGGGACCACTGGTGAGTAAAGATAGATTAGAAGAAGTAGAGGAAATGCTACAGACAGCTGTAAAAGAGGGAGCAGAGGTTGTGACAGGTGGCGAACGGGCTAATAAGGAAAAGGGATTTTTCCTTCAGCCAACGATTCTTAAAAATGTGAAACATGATTCCGAAATCATTAAGGAAGAGATTTTTGGTCCTGTTGTACCAATTGTCACATTTAACGAGCTTGATGACGCCATTCAAATGGGGAATGACACAGAATATGGTCTTTCATCCTCCGTTTATACCGATAATGTGCATGAGGCCATGCATGTCGTGAATCATCTTAAATTCGGAGAAACGTACGTGAACAGGGAAAACTTTGAAGCTGTTCAAGGCTATCATGCAGGAATGCGTAAATCAGGTCTCGGTGGAACAGATGGCAAGCACGGGGTAGAAGACTTCCTCGTAACGCAAGTTGTTTACATGCAGTACAAGCAATAAAGGGGAAAATTTCGTAACAAAAAAGCTGAACAGTCACGATTGACTGTTCAGCTTTTTGCTTTACTATTTCAACTCATTAAACACATCGACTACTTTTTTTGTTGTATAAACACTTCCGCCTTTTTCTTTCACATTTTCGACCATCATGGCGATTAATAAATCTTGTTCACTTTCTTTTGTCGGAAAGCCGACAAACCAACCATTCTCTTCACCAGAATCATCTTCTGTTGTCAGTTTCAATTCAGCTGTACCAGTTTTACCGGAAATCCCTACTTCTGAGTCAGCAGTATATTTGGATGGTGTACCAGATTGACCAACCTCGTATAACAGATCCTTCATCAAATTAGCCTGGTCATTATCAAGCAGGTTTTCTTTCCATACCTGAGCTGTTTCTTCGCTTGTAAGCAATGTTGGTTTTATCATGTTCCCTTCGTTTAAGAAGGTAGTGTATGCTGTGGCAAGGTGTAACGAGCTCATTTCTAACTGTCCTTGCCCATAACTTGAATTGGCAAGCAATACTTCATCATCCAACTTTCCGTCAGAAGAGATGCTGGAAGCAGTGAAAGGATATTCGTATGGCAGATCTTCCCCAAAACCGAATTCTTTTAATCCTTTTACATATGCTTCGCTCCCCATGTTCACTGCTTGCATGGCGAAGTAAATGTTATCAGAACGTACAAGGGCATCCTTTAAATCAACTGGGCCACTAGATTCGGAAACACGGCGGACAGCGTAATCTCCCCATCCTTTCCCATTACTCCATGTCAATCCATCGATTTCTAATCCTTCATCTGGATCAATGCTGCCATTTTTTAACCCGATTGCAGAAGTAATTGGTTTAAGAGCTGATCCTGGTGCGAAGGTTGATGAGAAACGATTTAACAATGGCTGCTGCTCATCCTCCTGTAATGTTTCCCACAGATTCGCTTTCGTCCCATAAAGGATTTCATTTGGATCGAATGATGGACTACTGACAAGTGCAAGTGTCTCTCCTGTTTTGGGATTTATTGCTGCAGCTGTACCAGCATCCTCTTCATAAGAATCAAAAATGCTTTCCTGTACATTTACATCAATTGTCAAGGTAATATTTTTACCATTTTCAACAGGCGTCTCGGCAAGAACGATAGGTTCTTGATTTTCTTTTATTACTTCAATACGTGTGCCTTTTTTACCTTTAAGTTGCTCTTCATAGAGACTTTCAAGACCTCTTTTACCAATCATATCGTTTGCACTGTAAACGCCTGGTTCCTGTTCCTCTAACTCTTCAGCTGTAATATTTCCAATATATCCTACCAGCTGTCCAGCAGCTTCTCCAGCTGGGTAGACACGACCAGTTACTTCTCTACCAGCAACACCATCTATTTCCCATAATGGGGATAAGTCATTAGTAGAAGGCACCTTTTTTAAGGGGACGAATAAGTCTGGCTCGACCCAGGCAGCATTTAATGCTTCATCAATGGCATCAACCGAAAGCCCTATTAAGCTAGAGAGTTCTTCTTTGCTTTGTTCAGGGTTACTGCCAAGTTTTCCTGGAATGATCCCAATTTCATTTACCTTGTCATTAATGGCTAATGGCATTTGATTCCGGTCAAGAATCTCTCCTCGAGTAGGAGCTTCGCTTTGAATACTAATTTCTCCCCCATCTTTTAGTTCAGGAAAAATAAAGCCAGGGTCCCACTGTACATACCAGTTTTGTTCATCCTCTTCTCCTTCTTGTACAAGGGTAGCTTCATAGTCGAATTCAATTGGCCCAGCCATGCTTTCCATCGCTACTTCAAAGGGAATAGTAGCAGTTCCTTCTTCCATTGCGGTTTCCAGCTCTTCCTCTTCCAATTTTGAAAAGGATATAGAAAGGTCAGATATTGCTAGATCTTCATAAATTTTATTGTAACGATCCACATATTCTTCGGTTGGATACGTTTCAGTAGACTCACTTGATAACATGCCATATGCATCAGAGAATTCCTGTTCATTCCAATGCTTCACATATGTATCAAATCGTTCATTTGGTGTTACTTCGTCGTCTGAACAGCCGGCTAACACTACCATAATGATAGCAGCTAAGGCTATTGTTATCTTTTTCATCGGATCCCCCTCCAGTATCTATCTTGTAATCTAGGTCTATTATAACATGTTTGTTAAAGAATTCAGCCAATACAGAAAGCCACAAGGAAATTGATAACCCTAGTGGCTAGTTATTACATTTGCTATTAGCCCTAAATATCATTTTCTGTTTCAACAGGTAAGGCTGTAATAATATAACGGTCTGGAGCGCTTCCGACAAAAGAAAAAGGGTAGCAGGTGGTCAAGGTCAATACTTCCTCTGGCGCTGTAGGGGAGATGATAGTCCGATCATTCGCATCCACGATCTTTGTATCCACTATTTCATAAGTGAAGTCTCCATAAGATAGTTTGACTGTTAAATGGTCTCCTAGCTCGAGCTCCCCCATACTGCGGAAAACAGTATCCCGATGACCGGATAAAACGATCTGATCGTTTTGACCAGGATATGCAGTCCCTTTATAATGACCTACCCCTTTTGCAAGGTCATCTTCATCTGTTCCTTCTACTATAGGTAATTCGGCATCTAGCCTAGGAATATACAGAATCCCGGCAGTGTCGCCCGTTTGTGGAGCAAACTCTTTCGCTGTTTCAGTTGATCCTTCATTTGTTTGGACTTTTTGTCCCTCATCGAGCAATGTTTGTGCCTCTGCCAGACTATTTTTTTGCGCTTGGGCTGTATGGAACCATTGATAACCTCCAACACCTAGTAAAACGAGTCCAGCAACGATTAACAATAGGGAGAGCTTTTTCATGGGCAAAACTCCTTGCGTTCGTTATTTACTTCTAGTATATAGAAAGCTTTCTTTTTTTGAAAGATCAGATAAGGAAGAGTTGAATTTTATTAAGAACAAAAATTTATTCAATTTAGCAAAAAGTTAAGTAATTTAAAGAAAAAGAGCAAAAAACAAAGGAAAACGTTCTTTATATAGAATTATTGAGCGAATATGAAGTTTTGCAAACTATGAAATATGACCTATACTGCAAGTAATCGTTCGTTATATAAAACAACTATGTAGATAAAAAGAACGATACTTATACATAGGGAGGGGGACATTCGCTGTATATGAAGATGGTAGGAGTAGTGGACGTTCGTTTATCAAGGTAACCATCATGTAATTCTTCAGGGAACAGCAGCGGAACGTATCTCAAAATATTTATAAACTATTAGGAGGAATTTTATTATGAGTATGAAGAAAAAATTAGGTTTAGGTATCGCAACAGCAGCACTAGGAATTTCATTAGTAGGCGGAGGAACATTTGCATATTTTAGTGACACAGCAGAAACAACTAGTACATTTGCTGCTGGTACTTTAGATTTGAGTGCTAATCCAACTACAATCATTGATGTTAACAAAATCAAACCTGGAGATTGGATGACTCGTTCATTTGAACTTAAAAATAATGGTTCACTGGATATTGCAAAGGTTCTACTTGAAACCTCATATGAAGTAACAGATGCAAAAGGCGATAACGCTGGAGAAGACTTCGGTAAGCATATTAGAGTTAACTTCTTATGGAATGAAGACAAAGCGTTTTTAGGACCTTGGTCTCCGGATGATATTGTATTCAATACTACTCTTGCAGATTTGCAGAGTATGAGCCCGGATGCAGTGGCAAATGAAGTCTTTGTACCTATCTTAGAAGAGCGTGGGGGACTAAAAAGTGGTGACTCCGACAAGCTATATGTTCAGTTCCAATTCGTTGAAAACGACCAAGACCAAAACAAGTTCCAAGGAGATTCTCTAAAACTTAAATGGACGTTCGAAGGAAAACAAGGATCCGGCCAAGCGAAATAAGTTTAAAGATAGAAAGGCGGGATATTCCCGTCTTTCTTCCATACATATTATATAACAGAGATTTTGCTTTCGTAAGGGCAGCACATATAGCTGCGTTTACGAAAGCAATGAATCATGTTGAATGGAGGGAAATATGTTGCGAATGAGCCGGATGCGAAAGTTTAAAAGGTATAAGCAATTTGTGATGGTATGGAAGGTTTTAGCTATTTGTTATATTTCGGTATTTACGCTTGGATATCTTGCTTCCGGAACAGGAGCCTATTTCGTATCCTCACAGGAAAATGAACAAGTTATTCAGGCGGGGACATGGTGGGATGGCAGTGAACTTGCCTTTGTAGGGAAACCAACAGTGGATGAAAAAGCGTGTCCTGCGATGAACGTTAGCGTGGAATTGAAAAATAAAGGTTTTTCCATGACAGGTACAACTACCTATGAAGTATTCTTTTCCGAAACAGGCAATCCACAAAAAACGGGTAAGAAAGTAGCGAGTGGTGAAATTAAAACGCTCGAAAAAGGTGAAAAAGTTTCTTTAACCTACACAGCAGAAAAAGAAGGCTTTTATGTTTTTAAAGCACTTCAGCACCCATTATATGGCGAAGAAACGGAGAAACCATTAGAGGTTTGGAGCAAAAAAGTAAATGCAAAATGTAAAGAGAAAAAAGTAAAAGAAGAATCAGATAAAGAAGTAGAACAGAAAAAAGACGAGGACATTTCTACTGAGGATAACAAAAAAGAAGAGTCGAATAACACCACCGATGACAGGCAAGAGAAAACTAAACCAGAAACAGAAAAAGCTCCTGTGGAGGAAGAGAAGGACACTTCATCAACTGAGGAAAACATACAGGAAACAGACGCATCAGAAGCTGAATCAGAAGAACAGGAAGTAAAAGAAGAAAAGCAAACGGAAAAACAGACAGAAAAACAACCAGAGAAAAAGCAACAAGAGCAAAGTGATGGGACAGATAAACAATCTACTGGAACAAAAGAGGAAGAGGGAGAATAAACATGTCACTTAAACAAGTAAAAAAGTGGGTTAGCCGCATTACGACCTATGTATTGTTCGCTGCACTCATTGTAATGGCAGTTGTCGTGGTCTCTTCTAAAGCGTCTGGGGGAGAACCAGAAATAGCTGGTTACCAGCTGAAAACCGTGTTATCAGGATCCATGGAACCAGGAATTCAAACTGGATCGTTAATCGCTGTTAAGCCGGACGGGGATATGAAACGGTTTAAAGATGGGGATGTCATCACGTTCATGGATAAAGAAGAAAAACTCATTACTCACCGTATTACCGAAGTAATGGCAAGTGGTGAGCAAGTGATGTACCGGACAAAAGGTGATAACAATAATGCGGAAGATCTTGAGCCGGTATTATCCGAAAATGTAGTGGCGGAATATACGGGGTTCACCATTCCGTACCTTGGGTATTTGGTTAACTTTGCACAATCTCGAAATGGCGCATTTCTGTTACTCATTCCAGGGATTTTACTACTATGTTACTCCGGCCTAACGATTTGGCGGACCCTTGGAGAAATAGAGAAGCAAAATAAAAAAGGCGATCAGAAACTGGAAGAAGGACGATCACTTTCTTCCTAACAATAGAAGGAAATCTAATTTTAGGGGGTGGATTCCATGAATAAACGTTTCTTCATTCTAAGTTTTGTTTTACTACTATGCAGTTTTTTCCCATTAGGGTACGTATCTGCAGCGGAAGCAAATGAAGCAGACGCTTCTAAGGAGTTGGATATTCAACTTTCGCCAAACGACTATTTGTTCCAGGTTCCCAATATGAAACCAGGCGATTGGGCACCAAGGGATCTCAAAATCTCTAATGACGGCAAACAGGATTTTAGTTATCATGTAGAGCTGGCAAATACGACGGAAGAGAAAAGGCTGTTTAATGAATTAATTATTGAAGTAGCAGACGGGGATGAACAACTTTATAAAGGGAATCTGCCGAATTACGCCATCCCGGACAGAAGTCTGGATGCCGGAGAACAAGAAGAACTGAAGCTAACTGTTTATTTCCCAGACCACCTGGGGAACGAATTTCAAGGACTTGAAACGGAGTTTGTCCTCATATTCACCGCAGAAGGAGAGGAAGATCAGCAAGACTCCATCAGTGTAGGTGGTAATGTAAGTAATGGAGATGGGAATGGAGCTTCAGGAGTTAAAGGTGGAGCAGCCTTACCTAATACATCAACAGATATTTTTACTCTTCTCCTTTTCGGAACGATTTTACTGGCAGTCGGGGGCGGCATTCTTGTTATACGTAAACTACGGTTGATTAAAGATCATCGTATCTAATATTTTCCATATTCTTCGACAAAACAGGTGTAAGATATTCCATTTCTCTTACAAAACTAGTTGAAATAAGACAAAAGAACCTACGCAAATAGTCGTGAATTTATAGTATCATATCACTAGGCAGTTCTATTTAGTGTCATAACTACATTTCCTCAGAAAAAGGCATACTCATCGAAAGACGGGGACGCAAAATCACAGATCTACGGCATATGCTAGGATGGCTGGGTTATCTGGAAATACTAATGGGGGATAGGATATGGAAAAAATAGTTGAGCAGTTATCGTTAGATGGTGAATGGATTGAATTAATCAAAAGGGCAAAGAATCTTGGAATCACTACAGAGGAAATACGTCAATTTCTAAAACAGACGGAATCATTACATAATGCCTGAATTTAATTGTACTTTATATAGAACTCCTCACCCACTTTATGTTATAATTCGCTTTGAAAGAAGGTGAGGGCTTGATCGGTGAAAAAATCAAACAACTTCGCACAGAAAAAAAGATGTCCATTTCTGAATTAGCTGAAAGAGCAGGGGTCGCTAAATCATACCTTAGTTCGATTGAACGTAACCTTCAGACAAACCCATCGATCCAGTTTATTGAAAAAATAAGCACCGTTCTTGGTACGACGGTTAATGATCTTCTACGGGAAGAAAACATAAGCGGTCCTGAGGATTTAGATAACGAATGGTTGAAGATCGTACAGGAAGCAATGGAGTCTGGTGTTTCAAAAGAACAGTTTAAGGAATATCTTGAGTTTAACAAATGGCGCAGTAATAAAGATAGATAACCCATAAAAGCCGTTGCAGTGATGCACGGTTTTTTGGTTTGCACATTTTTTATTCGGGGTATTGCCGATATGGTGGAATAAGGTTATTTTATTAAGGTGGCCATTATAAATAACTCTGAATAAATAATTCATACATGTTCCGGGGGAAGCCCAAAAAGCGGACTACACAATAAGCATATATAACAAGACAAGGAGAATGAATGGTGAAGAAACACATTTTCTGGCTTTTACCCATATGCTGGATGGGGATCATTTTTTACTCTTCCCATCAGCCTTATGAAAATCAAGATGTAAAACCACTTTTGAATAATTTCATAAACGTAAGTTTTCTTGAGCCGTATTTAAACTGGTTATCCTTCACCTATCATGAAAGTGTTGTTAGCGTGGAACAGTTAGGTGTTGCGGGATTTATCGAATTTTTCATCCGTAAAGGTGCCCACGTATCTGTATTCTTCGTACTCTGTTTGCTTTTTTATGTGGCCTTTCGAAAAGCTGGTAAACAAAAGCATAGTAAAGCGTTAATCTTCTCTTTGTTTCTAACGGTAATTTATGCCATATCGGATGAAATTCACCAAGGATTCACACCAAACAGAACACCCTACGTAGGTGACGTCATACTTGATAGCTTTGGTGCCCTGTTGGCGGTAGGCCTACTTGTACTTTTTTTAAAAAGAAAAGGTAGAAGACCTCTGTAAAGTTCTATAGGGAAACGAATAAGGTAATGAGGTATTAAATTTTTGTGAATTTTGAGCATCTGCGACAAGGTTCGACAACATTCTGTTCGTTCATATGCTATTATGCAACAGGTAAGATATTTTTCAAAAGGCGGGGTATGAATAATGGAGCAAGAAAAGTTTAAAACGATGCTAAAAAAAGTAATTCATGATACTGAAACGCATCACATACAATCCTCTCAAGAAATGATTCAGACTTTAATTGATGAACTCACACATGAAAGACTACTTCCGAATGTTCAGCAATCTGTACTGAAAAGTAAATAAAATAAAAAGCGGTCAAGATAAATCATGACGTTAAAGCTCGCCTCTTCAGAAAATGTTAGCAACTAGAGGAGAGCTTCTTTGTGGCGGAATTTTATGCTGCTAGAGTTCTCTTAGATCTTTTTCCTTTCCTCTTATTTTTCTCTATTCTTACACTCTTCGTTTTACCAATTTTTCCATTCTCCTAAAAAGTCTTTCTTTCTGAATCTTTTCTATTCAAATTCTTTATTATAGCGCTATCTCTTGCTCCATTTTCTATGAAAAAAGTGGTATGATATATATTATAGTAGAGGAGGAAGAGACAGTTGCAAACAAGGCCCATTTACATAAAAAATGTTAGCATTTTAACAGAAGAAACGATTATGGAAGATAGCGCTCTTCTTTTAGAGAGCGGAAAAATATCTAAGATCGGAAAACAATCGTCCCTTCCGGATGAAATTCAAGAAATTGATGGGAAGGGAAAAATCGTTATACCTGGCTTTATCGACGGACACATCCATGGTGCAAACGGTGCAGATGTGATGGATGCAAGCAATACAGCACTTGATTCAATTGCTTCCGTTCTGCCAAGGGAAGGAACCACAAGTTTTCTGGCAACTACCATCACACAATCACCTGAAAACATTGAGAAAGCGCTAAAAACAGTTGCTGCCTATAATAATAAGCCCGGACAAGCTGAAGTAATTGGCGTACACCTAGAAGGACCATTTATAGAAAAGTCCAAGGCAGGCGCACAGCCACATGCTTATATAATGGAGCCGAGCATTGATCAGTTCGAGAAATGGCAAAAATTATCGGGAGGCAAGATTAAAACGATAACAATGGCGCCAGAGCACGATCCGAACGGAAACTTTATCCGCCACGTGTCAGACCAAGGAGTAATAGTATCAGCGGGGCACACAAGTTCCAGTTTTTCAGATATGAAGCGAGCAGTAGAACATGGTGTCAAACAGGTGACCCATCTTTGTAATGCGATGACCGGTTTACATCATCGTGATGTAGGTACAGTGGGAGCGGCTTTTATGCTCCATGAATTGCGGGCTGAATTGATTGCGGACGGCATTCATATAAGCAAGGAGATGCTGCAATTAGTTTACAAAACGATGGGCAGTGAAAGACTATTGTTGATTACGGACTCCATGCGGGCTAAATGCTTGCAACAGGGACGTTACGAACTTGGTGGGCAACCAGTTGTGGTTACGGAAGACCGTGCAGTTCTAGAAGATGGAACGTTGGCGGGGAGTATTTTAAAAATGCGTGATGGCGCGAAGCAGATGCTTGATTTAAATGGTGTTACACTACAGGAAGTAATCGAAATGGCTTCTGTAAATCCTGCAAAACAGCTTGGATTATATGACCGAAAAGGAAGTATAACTGTAGGTAAAGATGCCGACTTGTTGTTAGTGGATCGTCAGCTTCATATTGCTTCTGCCATTTGTCGCGGGGAAGTAGCTTTTAGGGAGGAATAAAGGATGCAATTAAAAACAGTAGAAAATTACGAGGAAATGAGCAGGGTTGCTTGCTCTGTCATAATCCAAAGAATACAGCAACTAGAAAATCCAGTTTTAGGTTTAGCAACAGGATCAACACCAGAAGGGTTGTACAAGCAAATGATCGAGCAGTACAAGCAGAAGAATGTTTCCTTCGAATCTGTTCGCACCTTTAATCTGGATGAATACGTTGGTTTAACCAAAGAAAACGAGCAAAGTTACGACTTCTATATGAAGGATAATTTGTTTCAACATATTGACATTGATCAAGCAAACACCCATCTACCAAATGGTGTGGCAGCAGACCTGGACAAAGAGTGTATCGATTACGAAGCAAGGATTGAACAGGCTGGTGGTATTGATGTACAAGTATTGGGGATCGGATTAAATGGTCATATTGGCTTTAACGAGCCTGGAACTAATTTTTCTAGTAGAACGCACATCATTGATTTGGCACCTTCAACAAGAAAAGCAAATGCCCGTTTTTTTGAAGATCTGGCTGAAGTTCCAGAGAAAGCCATAACAATGGGGATTGAAACAATTATGCAAAGCAAGGAGATCCTTTTGCTAGTATCAGGTGAGAAGAAAGCGGAAGCTGTTTCCAGAATGATAAAGGGAGAAATATCCGAAGAATTCCCAGCATCTATCTTGCAAAAACATCCAAATGTAACCGTGATTGGGGATGAAGCAGCACTATCCTTGTTATAAAGTGAAACTGCAATCAGAGGGGTTCGTTCTTCCCCCGCTGATTGTTAGTTGAACGAATCGGGGTGTTAGCGTCCGTTACTTCCACTGGAAAGAAAAGGGGTTTCGCTCAGAGCACCAGGAACTAGGCTGGCTCACAAAGGCCTTCTCACCAGGAAGAAACAGGCTGTTTCAAAACAGGAGCCCTTAGCTTTTCTTATTTTGGTTCAACATCTATTTCAACATATTTCTTATCGGTTTGTAATAGGGTAGCCTGATCACTTGTCAGGTCAACAATCCAATCTTGGAAGCTATCTTCTTCACCTGTTTTTACATAGACGATAAACTCTACCTTTTCCAGATAGTTGATTGTTTCAAGGATATAGTCGGATTGCCGCAACACATTTTCCAGCTTGCCAAGCAATGTATATTCAACCGTAATTGAAATTCCTTGCATTAATTGTCTTTTTACAATACCGCTACCTTGGAGTGCTTCTGTAGTGGCATTACCGTAAGCGCGGATTAGTCCGCCAGCTCCAAGTTTAATACCGCCAAAGTATCGTGTAACGACGACAACCGTATCTTTTAGATTTTTCTTCTTGAGAACTTCAAGCATTGGGACTCCAGCTGTACCACTAGGCTCGCCATCATCATTAGCTTTTTGAATCTGGTCATGTTCGCCGATCATATAAGCAGAGCAGTTATGTGTTGCAGCATTATGTTTCTTTTTAATCTCCTGGATGAACTGCTGGGCCTCCTCTTCTGTTTCTACTCTAGCCACATGGCCAATAAACCGTGACTTTTGTATGATTATTTCTTCAATAGCAGTTTGTTTCACTGTAAAATAAGTCGCTAACATGTTGCATTTAGCCTCCTTAACAGACATGATATTAATATAGAGTGTGCTATAATGCATCCTCATGCACATAGGTAGGAAGTCGGGTCTGAAAAAATGTACGATACATGCTAAAAGGCCCTATAAAAATTCATAATATATACGTATAATTATAACATAGGTTGGTGGGAGACGATGGCACAAAAGATTAGCGAAACAGCACTCGATTATATTATTAATGAAATGATTGAGGTAGTCGAAAACAGCAAGGACGAGATTTTTAATATTAGTGAAGAAGCACGCAGTGAACATGAACACCTCGTCCGAGAGTTAAAAGACACAAAGCATAAAGTCGCCCAGCATATTGAGGATGGAGACCAACTGGAACAAAAGGTGCGGTTTTCCAGACAAAGACTTGCAGAGGTAAGTAGGTATTTTGATAAGTACTCAGAAAATGAGATACGGGAAGTATATGAAAATACCCATGCCATGCAAACAAAGCTAGCAATGCTCAGGCAAGAAGAGAGTGCTCTAAGAGAGAAACGCGATGACCTAGAGCGACGTTTAATATCCTTAAGCCAAACGATAGACAGGGCGGAGGGGTTAGCAGGGAAAATATCGGTTATCCTTAACTATTTACACGATGATTTTAGACAGGTTAATGAAATGATTGAGGAAGCCAAGGAAAAGCAGGAATTCGGTCTGAAGATCATTGAAGCACAGGAAGATGAGCGGAGAAAGATTTCCAGAGAGATTCATGATGGACCTGCTCAGATGCTCGCCAATATACTGCTACGCTCCGAATTGGTAGATCGTATTTTTCGTCAAAACAATGTGGATCAAGCACTAGATGAAATTAAAGATATTCGAAAAATGATCAGGTCTTCTCTTTATGAAGTCCGCCGGATTATTTACGATTTACGACCAATGGCTTTAGATGATCTTGGTCTTATTCCTACCATCAGAAAATATGTTGCGACAATCGCGGATTATAATAATATGAAAATAGAATTTGCTTCCATTGGAGAAGAAAAACGCTTGAACACGAAATACGAGGTTGCTTTCTTTCGTCTTGTTCAAGAAGCTTTACAGAATGCGGTGAAGCACTCAGAGGCGACGAGAATACAGGTTAAGCTTGAAATATGCACGCAAAATTTAACGATGTTGATAAAAGACAATGGGAAAGGCTTTGATACTTCGATGAAGCGGGACAAGTCTTTCGGTTTAATCGGAATGCGTGAACGAGTAGAGATGTTAGAAGGCAAGCTCGAAATTAATTCCAATATTGGCAAAGGAACTTCGATTCTAATAAAAGTTCCTTATACGCTTAGCTAAGGTTATACTAGTAGATAAGAGATTTTAAAATAAAATACACTATCAATCTATCATCGTATTGTAATAGGGTAAAAATAGAAAAAGAACCTGGAGGAGCAAAGATATGAATACGACGGAAAAACAAATAAAAATTGTACTTATTGACGATCACAAATTATTTCGTGAAGGGGTTAAACGAATTCTCGACTTCGAACCATCCTTTGATGTGGTTGCAGAAGGAGACGACGGATCTGTTGCTTCCAAACTGGTTAAAGAAAACGAGCCAGATGTAGTCTTGATGGATATAAATATGCCGAACATGAATGGTGTACAAGCTACAGCAGATCTTGTACGTTACTTTCCAAATACCAGTGTGATCATTCTATCCATTCATGATGATGAAAGCTATGTGACGCATGCTTTAAAAACAGGAGCACAAGGATATTTATTAAAAGAGATGGACTCCGATGCGTTAATTGAAGCAATTAAAGTGGTAACAGAAGGTGGCTCTTACTTACACCCTAAAGTTACCCATAATCTTGTCTTGGAATACCGGAGACTTGCGAAAGAAAATAATTCTAATATCACAGAAAGTGGCATCGAATACCGTAAACCGCTACATTTACTTACAAAGAGAGAATGTCAGGTACTACAACTCCTAGCAGATGGGAAGAGTAATCGTGCAGTAGCTGAGACGTTATATATTAGTGAAAAAACAGTGAAAAACCATGTTAGTAACATATTGCAAAAAATGAATGTAAATGATCGTACGCAAGCTGTTGTCTCTGCAATTCGCAAAGGATGGGTAGAGGTTCTCTAGTAGATTTTTTGGTTCCCTATGTATAATTTGTTCCTGCCACAACGTACTATCTTTATAGCTAATTGACTATAGCGTGCACCCTGGATTACGAGACCGGGGTGTTTTTTTATGGGTAGTTTTTGGTTGGGATGTATGCACAGAATACAGGTCTATGAAATGCTTTTTATTTAATAAACAAACTGATGCATTTTCTTATCGATTCATGTAAAATAATAATGTCTTAGGCATTATTTTAATAAAAACTATAAATACTTAACGTAATATGCTAGAGCAAAAAGGAGAAGGTAGTTATGAAGGTTGCTGTTATGACAGACAGTACGGCATATATCCCTCGCGATATCCGCAAGCAGCATAACATACATATGGTACCACTTAGTGTTGTTTTTGAAGATGGATCGTTCAGAGAAGAAATGGATATTTCCACGGAAACATTTTACCAAAAAATAAAAACAACGAAATCACTACCAAAAACATCCCAGCCATCTATTGGATATGTAACAGAGAAGTTGGAAGAGTTGGCGAAGGATTATGATGCTGTGATTTCCGTCCACCTTTCTAGTGGCATCAGTGGTACCTACCAGACAGTTGCCAGTGCTGGACGAATGGTAGAGGGCATAAAGGTATATGCTTTTGATTCAGAATTAAGCTGTATGCCACAGGGCTTTTATGCACTAGAAGCAGCAGAGATGGCGGAACAAGGGAAATCACCAGAAGAAATCTTGGAACGGCTTCACGAGATGAAACAATCCATGCGAGCTTATTTTATGGTAGATGATCTTACAAATTTACAGCGGGGTGGACGGCTGAATGGAGCACAAGCAATTGTGGGAAGCTTGTTGCAAGTAAAGCCAGTACTTCATTTTGTTGATAAAGTAATCGTTCCATTTGAAAAGATTCGCACCCGTAAAAAAGCTATTGCTAGAATTATGGGAATGGTTGAAGAAGACGCCGCACAAGGTAATGAACTGCGCATTGTCTTTATCCATGGGAATAACGAAGAAGCTGCATTAGAATTACAGGAAGAATTTCGGGAAAGGTACCCCGAAATGGATACTTCGATCAGTTATTTTGGACCGGTAATTGGAACGCATCTAGGGCAAGGCGCTATTGGCGTTGGCTGGTATAAAAAATAACTTTAAGTAATCAAGTAAAGCGTATAAGGAAAGCTCCAATTGCATTAAGATAACTTCGCTTTTGGTGGGACGGTCACAGCCACGGGCCAACAGAACGTTGGTCACGTAGGCGTTGCCGCAGAATGTAGTGTTTTAAAACATTTTTCTTCTCCTAACCTCCGGAATCTTCGTACTAGAACTCTCCACACTGAACAAATAAGACTTCCTTAGCTAGTGATGACAATCAGAACAGTGTCACCGTTCATTGATCATATCTCTATAGAAAGGAATTGGTTTTCATGGTCGTTCCACTCAACAGGCAGGGGCTTATGGATCTTGCAAAGAACGTTACTGGAAAATTATTGCTTCGTCAGGAAATCCCTCTTTCTGAATTCCACTTCACACAAGCGGTAGAACAAAAATTAATCCGATCTGTCCCCTCATTTACCAAGAAACATTTCACCCTGCAATGTAATCGTTGTGGAAACAACGAAAAGCGTCTTCTGGCACAATATCCCTGTAGTATTTGTGATAAGACGCATAGTTATTGTCGAAAATGTATCGCCATGGGGAGGGTAAGTGAGTGTACGATGCTTTATGAATGGTCCGGCCCTGTACTGGAATGGAAAAGCCATGCTGACCCATGTACCTGGAAGGGAACCTTGACGGTGGCACAACAAAAAGCTGCCGATCGAATTGCCAGCGCTGTTGAAAATAAAGAAAAAGAACTACTATCATGGGCAGTTTGCGGTGCAGGCAAAACAGAGATGTTATTTCCTGCTATCTCCATAGCATTAAAACTGGGAAAGCGTATTTGTTTGGCCACACCGAGAGCAGATGTCATCCGTGAACTCCGCCCGCGTATACAACAAGCATTTGCCAACGCCACAGTCCAAGCACTTTATGGTGGGAGCAAGGACAAAGAGGGTACAGCACAGCTCATTCTTGCCACTACGCATCAATTACTCCGATTTAAGCAGGCCTTTGATGTCTTGATCATTGATGAAATTGATGCCTTTCCTTTTCATGCCGATCCATCCCTTTCGTTTGCTGCAGAGCGAGCAATTAAACTAGAGAGTACCACGATCTACCTAACAGCTACACCAAGAAAACAGCAACTGAAACGGATTCGCAACAACCTCCTTCCCCATATTTTTGTCCCTCGTCGCTTTCATGGTTACCCACTTCCAGTACCCCAGATGAAGCAAGTTTCACAGCATAAAAGTCAGTTGAAAAAGAAAAAACTCCCTCCAAGCTTTTTGAAATGGCTTCTAAATCGAAAGCATCCGGAACGACAAATTCTTGTATTTGTTCCCACCGTCTCCTTAGCCGACCACTTATCTGTGCCTCTAACGGACCTTTTAATTCGCTATGACATTATCACGACAAAACAGCAGGCAAGCACTGTACATGCTTCTGATGGAGATAGGGAAGAGAAGGTGCAATCCTTTCGTGACCGGGATTTATTTATGTTGTTAACTACAACCATATTAGAACGTGGTGTAACCTTTCCGTCTGTTGATGTCATTATTTTGGATGCAGGTCACCATGTATTTGACCAAGCCGCGATTGTGCAGATTGCCGGAAGGGCTGGGAGAAGTCCAGATGACCCATTTGGTGACGTCCTATTATTTCATGATGGCAAAACGGATGCCATGGTAGAAGCTGTCGAGTCGATTCGAAAAATGAACAGGCGAGGAGGTTTTGCCTAATGCATTGTTTATGGTGTGATGACGAAATTATCCCTTACGTAAACTGGGGCAACCTTCTGCTGCCATCCAGACCTGCTTCTCTGTGTGAAGAATGTGAGAGTAAATTAGAGCAGATAGAAGGGGACAGATGCAGAAAATGCAGTCGAAAAACATCAGAGGCAGTTTGCCGTGATTGCCAGTGGTGGGAATCGCAAAAGCGTAATGTTTTAGCTGGTAATTACTCTGTGTATACCTATAATGCCTTTATGCGAGAAATAATTGCAAAGTGGAAATACCGTGGTGACTACATTCTAAGAAATGTATTTGCAGAAGTTTTTACAGAAGGATATTATCAAGCGTTTGGGAAGAAAAAAGATGCCATTATCATCCCTATTCCTCTAAGCGAAAACCGGCTAAAGGAGAGAGGATTTAATCAAGCTGAAGCACTAGCTGCATTTTTACCTAATCAATCCAAAAGCCTACTAGCCAGAATAGATAGTGAAAAACAATCGAAAAAATCTAGAAAACAAAGAATCACGGGAAAGAACCCATTTACCTTGAAAGAAACACTTAACAAACCAGCTATTCTGGTCGATGATATATATACAACAGGCACAACCATCAGACATGCAGCAGAGCTTTTAAAGCAAAATGGTTGTCCAGAGGTTCATTCTTATACCTTAATTAGAGGGTAGCCTCTGCACTGTTATAATTATAGAGGTTGTTCAAAAAATTCGATAAAATGGATACACACTTATAGAACAAAGGAGAACGTACAATGGCTGAATTAGCAAACTGCTCCCGCTGTGATGCGGTATTTGTTAAAGGACTGTGGGATATATGCCAGAGCTGCTATAAAGAAGAGGAAGCAGCATTTGAAACGGTTTATAGTTTTCTACGGGTAAGAAAAAATAGAGAAGCTACACTTCGGGAGGTTGTGGAAGCAACTGGGGTAGATCAGATGCTTATCCTGAAATTTGTGAAACAAAAAAGGTTAAGAACATCACAGTTCCCTCAACTTTCCTATCCTTGTGCAAAATGTGGAGAACCGATTGTCCAAGGAGAAATGTGTGACAAATGTACGAAAGAGTTAAAGGATGATTTGGAGCGGTTTGAGAAAAATAAATCACTTGAACAAAAAAGTGAACAAAACGAACCAGGTAGAACGTACTATTTATTTGATAAATCTTAATTAATACTTTAGAAATCCTAAATAATACCGATATAATGAACAAGAGAATGTTACCATTGGTATTTATAATAGTGCAACCTATAAGAGAAGAATATTCAAGTGAAGAGGTGTGAAGGCCATGAAGATTAACGGACCTAATCAAACGAACTTTAATCCATATAAGAGTCATCTACAAAAACACACGGAGATAAAAAAAGAAACCAAACAGGATCAATTGGAAATCTCTAATCAAGCAAAACAGCTACAAGAGAGTGAAAAGACAAATCCAGCACGTGCAGAGTATATCCAAAATATAAAAAAAGCAGTGGATGCTGGAGAATATAAAGTCGACCCAGAAAAGACCGCGCAAAAAATGATCGATTTCTGGTCAGGTAAATAGAGTTTTCGGATAACAGGGAGGACAACACCATGTCAATTCAAAAAGTGCAAGAAGCATTAAATAGTCTAGTAAAGCTTCATGAAGCTCTACTAGAAATCTCCCGAGAAAAAACAGAGGTTATAAAGGAAGGGAAAGTAGAGAAGCTACAGGCCATCCTTGTAAAAGAGAGAAAGCGGATTCGTGAGTTAGAGCAGGCTGAGACTGCCCGTATCCAAACAGTTGAAGCCTTTGTTAAGGACCATCCATCCATTAGCGATCCATCCATTACTTCCTTATTGGAGCATTTGGATAAAGAGGAAGAAAAGACCGAACTTGAAGCCAGTGCCATTTCGCTAACGGAGGCAATCACAAAACTAAAACAACAGGAGCAACTTAACCAGGCATTGATTAACCAGTCTATGCAATTTGTTCAGCTCTCCCTTGATTTAATGAATCCCTCTCTTAAAAACTTGAATTATGGGGAAGGGAAGGCAGCTTCTTCTGCTGGCAAACGATCGGTATTTGATTCAAAAGCTTAATAAAGAATAAAGGAGTAAGATGATGAGCACATTTCACGGATTGGAAATGGCCAAGCAAGCGTTGTTTACCCAGCAATCAGCGCTCTATACAACAGGTCACAATATTTCAAATGCAAATACAGAAGGTTACTCTAGACAACGAGTTAATTTCGAAACGATGAATCCATTTCCTGCTGGATCAAGGAATCGCCCTGAAATTCCTGGTCAACTAGGGACTGGTGTGCAAGCTGGATCTGTAGAAAGAGTAAGAGATAGCTTTCTAGACTACCAATACCGTTCTGAGAACAGCAAAACGGGTTATTGGGAATCGCTTTCCAATTCATATGTCAGAATGGAAGGCATTATGAACGAGCCATCAGATAGTGGTTTATCAAAAACAATGGATAGTTTCTGGCAATCACTTCAGGATTTGGCAACAACGCCTGAAAATTCGGGTGCGAGATCTGTTGTAGCAGAGCGGGGCCGAGCGGTTGCTGAGACATTTAACTATTTATCTGAATCATTAAGCTCTATTCGAACAGACCTGAAAACTCAAATCGATGTATCTGTAAGTGATGCCAACTCGTTGCTAAGACAAATCGATGGAGTAAACGCACAGATAAGTGCATTAGAACCACATGGTTATCTTCCAAATGATCTTTATGATGAGCGGGACAGATTAATAGACAAGCTTTCTGGCATGATGAACATTAAGGTTAGCTATGACAAGAGTTCTAAAAGCTCTCCTGATATAGCGGCTGGACTTGCAAGCATTGAAGTTGTTGATAACAAAGGGAAAGCCCTCGATCCAGCTGTCAAGCTTGTTGATGGTACCAATGCAGGTAATGAAGGAGCAGTAAATGAAATTGAGGTAGAATACACAGATGATGATACTGCTGCAGTCGCGTCTCTAAATGTTGATGGTCAGTCCATTATGGCATCAAATGGCTCCATCAAAGGATTAATTGATGCATACGGTTATAAGGCAGAAGGCGGAGACGGTGTTACTGGAACTTATACAGATATGCTGGCAGACCTTGATAAAATGGCGAAGACTTTTGCGGACGCATTCAATGATGTCCATCAATCAGGAAAAGATCTTGACGGTGAAGACGGCGTAGAGTTCTTTAAATTTAAGGAAGGCCTTGAAGGTACAGCTGAGGGATTAATAGTAAACCAGGATATCCTAGATGAACCTGATCTTATTGCAGCTGCCCCAGGAGACGAAACAGGCAATGCAGGAAATGGCGGCAATGCTTCGAAACTAGCAGAGGTATTTAATGATACATCATTAACCGACGACCCACTCGGGAAAAATACTTCCGTTAATACATTTTACCAATCTTTAATTGGGGAGATGGGGGTACAATCTCAAGAAGCTAGTAGAATGACAGCAAACGCTAATGTTCTTCGTTCTCAAGTAGAAGATCAACGTATGTCAGTGAGCTCTGTTTCGCTTGATGAGGAAATGTCTAATATGATTAAATTCCAGCATGCTTATAGTGCTGCTGCAAGAAGTATGACGACAATTGATGAAATGCTTGATCGTGTTATCAACAATATGGGATTAGTAGGAAGGTAGGGGAAATAAATGCGTATAACACAAGGAATGTTATCCAATAACATGCTTCGTAACCTAACATCTAGCTATTCAAAAATGGATACATTGATGGATCAAGTTAGTACAGGTAAAAAGATAAACCGCCCTTCCGATGACCCGGTTATTGCGATGAAAGGGATGGGCTATCGCACAGAACTCAAGCAAATTGAACAATATAAACGTAATACGAGTGAAGTTCATAACTGGATGGATAATACGGATTCCGCACTAGATAAAGCAACGCAAACGATGCAGAAGTTACGTGAACTTGCTGTACAGGCAAGCAATGATACATATGATGCTTCCGAGCGTGAGAACATCATGAATGAAGTAACACAGTTGAAAGAGCATATGATGGATATTGCGAATACCAGTGTGAATGGGAAGTATATTTTTAATGGGACAGATACAGAGACACCGCCTGTTGATGAGGATGGCGAATTCGACCCTTCCAGTACAAGCCCAGTTTTAATTGATGTGGCTGGTGGGACAAAGCTACAAGCTAACGTAAATCCCGAAGATGTTTTTGGTAATGATCTATTTGCAAACATTGATTCATTTATTGCTGACCTTGAGAGCAACGATCAGGAAGCGATCGAAGGAAATATATCAAGTCTGCAAGGTGGGATTGATAACATCATTAATGCTCGTGCGGACCTTGGGGCACGTATGAATCGACTAGAGCTAGTTGAAAATAGATTGAGTGAACAAGAGATTGTTGCCACTCAAACAATGGCCGAAAATGAAGATGTGGATTATGAAAAAGCCATTACGGAGTTGATTACCCAGGAGAGCTTACATCGAGCAGCGTTGTCTGCTGGCTCTAAAATTATTCAACCATCCTTAATTGATTTTCTTCGGTAGTTCTCATAAACCCTGACCCAGAAAAGGGCGCAGGGTTTATTTCATTTTTAAATAATAAAATGTCAAACAGTGATTATTCTAGATGATAAGGTGGTGGAATAAAGTGAAGTTACCACAAATCAGGATCCGGTCCCAAATGGCACAAATTCAAATACAGCAAACACCGGCAAGACAGGAGATCAGGCAACCGAAAGCAGACCTAACGATTCAACAGCCGGAGGCAGAGATGACGATGAAGACAACACCCTCCAAATTAAAAATAGATCAAACGAAAGCATGGGAGGATATGAACCTCATGCATATTTTTAAACGAAATGATCGTTTTGCACAGGAAGGCCTCGCATCGGTGAAAGAAGGAATAGCACGTCGTGCTAGGCAGGGAACAGAGCTGATGAAGATTGAAAACGGCGGGAACCCGATAACAACGCAAGCAAAGACTAATTCGGAAGAGTCAATGAAATCGCTCGAACTGACGTTTATCCCATCAGCCTTTAGTGTGAAAACAAGCTATCAACCATCTCAAGTAGACATTTCAGTGAAAACCAATGCACCTATAATCGAAGCCAAGTCAAACAAACCGGAAATAAGCTATACCCCAGGTAAGGTGGAAACAGGAATGAAACAGCAGCCATCATTAGAGATTGATTTTGTTAATTTACACGGTGGGGATGAATAAAGGGCGGCGTTGAAATAGTTCACTATATTATATGTGAATACGATATTTTTCTATTAGACGAAAGGAAGGTTTTTTTGAGAATTCAAACGAAGTATTTAGGCGAAGTGGAAGTAGAGGAACAGCAACTGATTCATTTTGCAACAGGTATTCCTGGCTTTATAGAGGAAAAACGGTTTGTATTATTAGAATTAGCGGATAATCCTGCTTTTCAAATCCTACAATCTGTTGAGACAAAGGATGTAGCTTTTGTTATAACAAGCCCGCATACCGTTTACCCGGATTATACGATTAAACTGGATGACGCCATTATGGAGAGTCTGCAGATAGAGACTGAAAAGGATGTTCTATTATTTTCTATTGTCACGTTAAAGAGCCCATTTCAAAAAAGCACATTAAACTTAAAATCTCCACTCGTCATTAACCCGAGAAGTAAACGAGGCAAGCAATATATCGTAGCGATAGAAGAATATTCTACCACAGCTCCAATTGTTCCAGAGACACCAATGGAAGCGAAAGGGGAGTAAACATGCTTGTACTTAGACGAAAAAAGAATGAGTCCATTCAAATAGGTGAAGAGATTGAAATTAAAATTCTCGGCATTGAAGGAGATCAAGTGAAGGTAGGGATTGAAGCACCAGGATCGGTAGACATTTATCGCAAAGAGCTTTACATAGATACAAAACAGCAAAATAATGAGGCACTTAATATTTCAGAAGACTTGCTGCAGCTTCTGAAAAAAACGGATAAGTAGTAGAAGTTTTCTTATTCTGCTTCATATTGATTTCGATTTAGCCGATATAAAGATTGAATAATATAGTGGAGGAGTTGCATGAATGTGCGCTTAGAAAATGTGATAAATAACTCACAACCTCTTCTATCAAGTGAAAACACCAAAGCTACAGCTCCAGAGATAGATAGAACCAGTGAAAACAGCAAAGCCATAAAGGAATTTGACAAGACAGATATAGAGAATGCTACTAACGCATTAAATGATTTAATGAAACCGTTACATACAAATTTGAAGTTTGAACTGCATGATAAATTAGAGAAATATTACGTTACGGTGGTAGATTCAGAAACGAAAGAAGTAATTAAAGAGATCCCTCCAAAGAAGTTTTTAGACATGTATGCCCAAATGGCAGAGTTTATGGGGATTTTAATTGATGAAAAAGTATAGTGCCTAAAAGGTATAGGAGGGAAACACATGCGTATTGGTGGACTTGCATCAGGAATGGATATTGACCAGCTCGTAAACAAGCTAATGGCAGCAGAGCGTATGCCGCTTGATAAGATGCAACAAGACAAGACAATGCTGGAGTGGAAGCGTGATGGCTTCCGTGAAATTAATACAAAACTATCTGAACTAGATAATTTAATGCTAGATATGAAATTGAGTAAAACATACAATTCGAAAACAATCTCTTCTTCAATGGAAGGTGCAGTAACCGCAACTGGAACACCAAGTACATCTAATGGGTCCTTCGAGATGAGAGTGGAGCAACTTGCTACGAATGCGATTAATGTGAGTACAAGTGGATTAACAAAAGAATTATCCGATGCAGACAAACAAAATGGTATATATCGCTTGGAGTCTGCGACTAAAACTCTAAAAGACCAAGGCATTGATCCAGCAGATTTTGATAATCAGTTAAAATTCACTGTATATAAGGAAAACGGAGAACCTGATGTTAAAACAGTCGATATAAAAGAAGACGATACATTAAAAAGTCTTTTAAAAAGAATTACGGATCAAGATAATAATGTCCGCGCCTTTTATGATGAAGTAACAGATAAAGTAATCATGGAAACGACTCGTACAGGTGGTTATAACAATACTGCCCAAAAAGATGAAGATGGTGTTAACCTTGCCCCAGAAATAGTTTTCGAAAACGACCCATTTTTTGCTAAAGTTTTAAGAATGGACCAGTCAAACGAAAAAGGTGGACAAAACGCAAAATTTACATATAACGGTGTCCACGAAGTAGAATCCACAGAGAACAGCTATAAACTAAACGGAATGACATTTAACTTCACGGATACTACAGATGGTAAATCTGCCAAGCTAACGGTAACCAATGATGTGGATGCTTCGGTTGAAAAGATCATGAAGTTCGTTGATAAATACAACGAAGTGGTTGAAATGATAAACGATGCTCAAAAAGAAGAAAAATACCGAGACTACCCACCACTTACAGAAGAACAGAAAGAAGAAATGTCAGAGGATGAAATAGAACGTTGGGAAGAAAAAGCGAAAAGCGGTATTCTCCGAGGGGAAACTTCCTTAACGTCAGGGCTATTTGATATGCGTCAAAGCTGGTATTCTTCAGTTGAAACAAGTGGAGAATATAAATCCTTAACACAAATTGGCATCACTACTTCCTCTAATTACATGGATGGTGGGAAGTTAATTGTAAAGGAAGATGATCTTAGAGCTGCCTTGCAAGAGAACCCTGCAGATGTTCAAAAGCTTTTTGCTAATAGTAGTGAGGGATCTGATCGGGGTATAATCAATCGATTAGAAGATTCACTAGATCGGACAATGAATACCATAGGGGAAAGAGCTGGGAAAGCTACTAGTACGACATTAGAAAGTTATACTCTTGGTAAACGGATGAAGGATTTAAATACACGGATATCTGATTTTGAAGACAGGTTAACCCAAGTTGAGACACGATACTGGAATCAATTTACTGCGATGGAAAAGGCTATTTCCCGAATGAATAACCAGTCTGCTCAATTAATGTCGCAATTTGGCGGGGGCACGATGTAAAGTGGAATACCAACAGAGGAGTGAGTGTATTGTCGACTAAGCAGTACCAGGCGTACAAGAACAACGCAGTGAATACAGCATCTGGCGGAGAATTAACGCTCATGCTTTATAATGGATGTATTAAATTCATTAAGCAAGCGAGCAGGAATATTGAAAACAATGATTTTGAACAAAAAAATACCAATATCCAAAAAGCACAAAACATCATACAAGAACTGATGATCACATTAGATCAAAAGGTCGAAATTTCTCAGCAAATTCTTCCTTTATATGAATACATGCATTTTCAGCTTAAAGAAGCGAATATAAAAAATGACCCAGCAATCTTGCAAGAAGTCCTTGACCTAACCGTAGATTTCCGAGATACATGGAAGCAGGTCCTGCAAAAAAGCCGACAGACTACTTATACACAGGGCGCACAAGTGTAATGAATCGTCTAAAGCCAGTATACGATGCCACCATAAGACTTGAAAAAGTACTGAGTCAGGAGACGACAGCAAAAAACAGAGAAGAAATTATAGAGCAAGTTAACCAGTTAGTGGAACTACGGGGCGAGCAGATGGAGAACATTGTTGCTCCTTTCTCCGTTGAAGAAAAGAAACTCGGACAAATCGTTGTAGAAAAGAATCGGACAATCGAGGGGAAAATGGAGAACCTTTTCCGTGACCTTAAATTGGAAATGAAGCAAGTTAAGAAACAAAAGAAATCAAACCGAACATATACCAATCCCTATGAAAAAGTTAGGGCTCGAGATGGAAGATTTATGGACAGCAGAAACTAATCGTAAACCTCAACCAACCTAAAAAACACGAAGCGAAAAGTTGCTTCGTGTTTTTTTATACTTTGGCTCGTTATTCAAGTTGTTTGTAAAGATTTCATTAACAAATTAGCTATCATCTCTAAAAAGTTTGTAAAGTATGTGAAGGCTTTGTAAAGCGTTGTAGCAGGCTTTCGTACAGAAAATTCACATAAAAGCACGTTAACCTTAAACTCTAACTAGGTTTATGCAGGAATTTTCGTGGGAAACATAGTATAATATAGGTAGAAGATGAAAGGAGGACACTTTAATGAAATTTAACATTCGTGGTGAAAATCTAGAGGTGACTGGCTCGATAAGAGAATATGTAGAGAAGAAGATCAGTAAACTAGAGAGGTATTTTGATTCAACGCCAATATCGGATGTACATGTCAATTTAAGTGTCTATAATGATGAGCAGCGAATAGAGGTTACGATTCCAATGACAAACCTATTATTACGCGGGGAAGTTCAACACATCGACCTGTATGCTGCCATTGACTTGGTTGTCGATAAGCTAGAAAGACAAATTCGTAAGTATAAAACAAAAGTAAATCGCAAAACAAGACAACATGGTGCAGCAAAGCACGTCTTCGCAGATTTGGAGAAAGATGCCGCAAGTGTTGCGGTTGAAGAAGAAACTCCAGATATTGAGATTGTAAGAACGAAACGATTTAACCTTAAGCCGATGGATTCTGAAGAAGCAGTATTACAAATGGACATGCTCGGACACGCATTTTATGTATTCACAAATGATGTTTCGGGTGAAACCAATGTCGTGTATCGAAGAAAAGATGGACGCTATGGCTTGATTGAACCGAATGCTTAAAAATATAAATTAAAATCGAAGGCGACCCCTGACAAGCAATGGGGTCGCCTTTTTTACATTCCTTCAACATCGATGTCGAAAAATGTAGATCGGTTTACCAAAATTAAATTTCAGATGTGAATTTTCTTCAAAAACAGCCTTGTTTATTCAAAATGCTTGTCGAATAACAACATTTCTCTCTTAATTTTTGTCGAATGGATAGCCAAAAACAGAAAATGGGAATTAGCCAAAAAGTCCTATGTCGTGATATAAATGAGTCAATGGAACCAGGAGGTGTGATATGAGTGAAAAAGAACGAAGATTATTAGTGACTTTATCAAAAAAAGTACAACAACAAGAAGAGACGATCACGCAGCTGGTAGAAATTATTGCAGCAACTAATCGAAGAGTAACAGACATATCTGCCAGACAAGATTCATTAACTGGAACATCCTAAATTCCCACGCAAGATAAATTGCCTTCCAACAATGTAACCTCAACATCCCTCAAAGCAAAGAGCAGTTCATCCCCGGACTGCTCTTTCCATTTTTATCCCGGTGCAACAAGTCCATAAGACTCCCACTTCAATAAATGAGGTAAACCCGTTAGCGGTGGGGAAAGAATGAAAACCCCCACTAATTGAAGTTTCACTTTATATCATGACTAAACTCGCAACATAACGAATCACAATTTTCGAGAACCATGCGTTCATCAGTTGGGCAAGCAGTTGTCATCTTTCTTTATATAGTGTTATTATTAATTGTGGACTATATACTATTTTTCAAATGAAATGTTGAAATTGAGGAGCGTTTGCTATGGCTGGATTAATTAAGAAGATTTTTGGTGATGGTAACCAAAAACAAATTAATCGATTACAAAAAAAAGTAGATCAAATAGAGGCCTTGGAGCCTGAAATAGAAAAATTGACTGACGATGGTTTAAAATTAAAAACAGAAGAATTTAAACAGCGTTTTGAACAAGGGGAAACGCTTGATGATTTATTGGTTGAAGCATATGCAGTAGTACGTGAAGGAGCAAAACGCGTTCTTGGAATGCGTCCTTTCCAGACACAGCTAATGGGCGCGATGACCTTGCATGAGGGGAATATTTCAGAAATGAAAACAGGGGAAGGGAAAACCCTTGCCTCTACCATGCCTGCATATCTCAATGCAATCTCTGGAAAAGGCGTTCATATTATTACGGTCAATGAATACTTAGCAGACCGTGATGCGAAAGAAATGGGGGAACTATACTCATTTTTAGGATTGACAGTGGGCCTTAATGGCAATGGGCTTACAAAAGAACAAAAGCGTGAAGCATATTATAGCGATATAACGTATGGAACAAACAATGAGTTTGGCTTCGATTATCTGCGTGATAACATGGTCCTTTACAAAGAACAAATGGTTCAGCGCCCATTGAATTTCGCCATTATTGATGAAGTGGACTCGATTTTAATTGATGAAGCAAGAACACCACTTATCATTTCGGGTTCTTCGAAAAAGTCCGCCTCTCTTTATCAGCGGGCAGATGGCTTTGTTAGTAACCTATCTAAAGAAACCGATTATACGTATGATGAAAAAACCAAAGGTGTACAACTTACAGAAGACGGTATTACAAAAGCTGAAAAGTATTTCAACATTGAGAATTTATACGACCTTGACAATGTATCCTTAACACATCATATAAACCAAGCACTAAAGGCGCATGTATCGATGCACCGAGATGCAGATTATGTGGTACAAGAAGATGAAGTGGTGATTGTCGATCAGTTTACCGGACGCCTTATGAAAGGACGCCGTTATAGTGATGGCTTACACCAAGCGATTGAAGCTAAAGAAGGGCTTCAAATTCAGAATGAGAGCATGACGCTCGCTTCGATTACGTTCCAAAACTTCTTCCGGATGTACAATAAGTTGTCTGGTATGACAGGAACAGCTAAAACCGAGGAAGAAGAATTTAGAAACATCTACAATATGGATGTTATTGCGATCCCAACCAATAGAGAAATAGTGCGAGATGATCGTGCTGATCTGATTTATAAGTCGATGGAAGGTAAATTCCAGGCTGTAGTAGAGTCAATCAAAGAAAAACATGAGACAGGTCAGCCTGTCCTTGTTGGTACGGTTGCTGTAGAGACATCTGAATTAATCTCCCAAATGTTGAAAAGGGCTGGAGTTCGCCATAATGTGTTAAACGCGAAGAACCACTTTAGAGAGGCCGAAATCATTGAAAATGCTGGTCAAAAGGGTGCTGTAACAATCGCCACCAACATGGCTGGACGTGGTACAGATATTAAACTGGGTGACGGTGTTAAAGATTTAGGCGGACTAGCTGTAGTTGGTACAGAGCGTCATGAATCAAGACGTATTGATAACCAGCTTCGTGGACGTTCAGGTCGTCAAGGTGACCCAGGTATGTCGCAATTTTATCTTTCTATGGAAGATGAATTAATGCGTCGCTTCGGCTCTGATAACTTAAAATCCATGATGGAGCGTCTCGGTATGGATGATAGCCAGCCGATCGAAAGTAAGATGGTATCCCGTGCAGTTGAATCAGCGCAGAAGCGGGTTGAAGGAAATAACTTTGACGCACGGAAAACAGTCCTTTCTTATGATGATGTGTTACGTGAGCAACGCGAAATTATATATAAACAGCGTTTTGATGTGATTGAGTCAGACGGCAAAGAATTACGTGACATCATTGAAAAAATGATCGTTTCTACATTGGATCGCGTCGTTGCGACACACACACAGGACGATGATGAAGATAAGTGGGATTTAAAATCTATCGTTGAATTTGTGGAAGGTAACCTTCTTCCACCAGAAGATATCACAGAAAATGACTTAAGTGGAAAAGAACCAGAAGAGATAAACGCATTAATTATGGATAAAGTCCGTAGCCGCTATGATGAAAAAGAAGAAGAATTAACAGAAGAGCAAATGCGTGAATTCGAAAAAGTAATTCTTCTGCGTACCGTTGATACTAAGTGGACCGATCACATTGACCAAATGGATCAGCTTCGTCAAGGAATTCACTTACGGGCATACGGACAAAACGATCCACTTCGCGAGTATCAGCTTGAAGGGTTCGCCATGTTTGAGGTCATGATTGAGAACATTGAAGAAGAAGTTGCGAAATATATTATGAAAGCACAGATTAGAGATAACTTACAACGCCAAGAAGTTGTCAAGAATACGCAAGCTGTCTCCGGAAACCAAGAGGAGAAAAAGAAAAGCCGTAAACCATTTATAAAAAAACAGGATGTAGGAAGAAATGATCCTTGTCCATGTGGAAGCGGGAAAAAATATAAAAATTGCCACGGAAGTTAAAACGGAAAACACTCTCTTTGTATAGGGAGTGTTTTCCTACATATTACTAACAGAGGTGAAGAACATGGAATTAGCGGAAATAAGAAATGAATTAGATAAATTAAATACCCGAATAGAGAACTTTAGGGGGTCTCTTTGACCTAGATAATAAAAAGGCACGTATCCAAGAGCTTGAACTAGAAATGGCTGATCCAGGATTTTGGAATGATCAGGAAGCTGCTCAAAAAGTAATAAACGAAGTAAATGGATTGAAAAGCTATTCGGAAAACTTTGAAGCATTAGAGGAAAGAATTGAGAACCTGGAAGTATCGTATGAGCTTGTAAAAGAGGAAAATGATCAAGAGCTTTTTCAGGAGTTATCAGGAGAGATGACAGAAATTATCTCCGATATAAATGAGTTTGAATTGTTGATGCTTTTAAGTGAGCCATATGACGCAAACAATGCTATTTTAGAGTTGCATCCAGGTGCAGGGGGAACAGAATCCCAGGATTGGGCAAGCATGTTGTTGCGAATGTATCAACGCTGGGCCGAAGCAAAAGATTTCAAAGTGGAAATGCTCGATTATCTTGCAGGGGAAGAAGCTGGAGTCAAAAGTGTTACCCTTCTAATTAAAGGCCATAATGCCTACGGTTATTTGAAGGCAGAAAAAGGGGTTCATCGACTTGTTAGAATATCACCATTTGATTCTTCTGGTCGACGACATACCTCTTTTGCTTCCTGTGATATTATGCCAGAAATGTCAGATGATGTGGATATCGATATTAGAACAGAAGATCTTAAGGTGGACACGTACAGAGCAAGTGGTGCAGGTGGCCAGCATGTCAACACGACAGACTCGGCTGTTCGTATTACACATGTACCTACAAATGTTATCGTCACCTGTCAAAATGAGCGATCGCAAATTAAAAATAGGGAAGCTGCAATGAAGATGTTAAAGTCTAAATTGTATCAACTGGAAATTGAAAAGCAACAACAAGAATTAGCTGAAATTCGTGGAGAACAAAAGGAAATTGGTTGGGGAAGTCAGATTCGTTCTTATGTGTTCCACCCATACTCTATGGTAAAGGACCATCGTACAAATACCGAAATGGGGAATACGCAGGCGGTTATGGATGGCGAAATCGATCCATTTATTGATGCATACCTACGTTCACAGATGGGTTAAAACGAAGAGTTTGCTTGCCTTAGCTCTAGTGCTACATGTCATTTATACTTGCATTAAGCTTTTGTCATAAATTTGTTACAAATTGAAATAGCCTTATCATAGTTGGTTCTCCAACCATATTTTTCTATGAGGATTGGTGGATGGATGTGTAATAAGCGGTTTTAAAAACAGCAAATAGGATATAATAACCCTTGAAACGTAAAATTAAGTTTATAAGGGGGTAACTATGCTATGAAAAAATGGTTATTTACCGTACTATTTGGATCTGCCCTTGTATTAGGAGCCTGTGGTGGTGGAGATGATTCTTCAGAAGAACCAGCAGACGATGGGGCAACAGAAGAAGGTGCCAATCAAGGTGAAGAAAGTGAAGGTGGCACTGTTGATACTGCTGCTGCAGAAGAAGCTTTCCAAAGCAACTGTTCTAGCTGTCACGGCGCTGATTTATCTGGTGGAGTAGGTCCTGCTTTAACCAATGTAGGATCAAAGCATTCGGCAGATGAAATTGCAGATATTATTAAAAATGGACAAGGTTCAATGCCTGCTGGACAAGCAAGCGGAGACGATGTTGAGCTTCTGGCAAATTGGTTAGCTGAAAAGAAATAAAGGATAAAGGTCTAAATGCTTACTAAGCGTTAGGCCTTTTTTTATGTTCAGAAAAATATATGTAACAAACGTCAAAAAAGCATTTATTTAATCGAATATTACTTGTAATAGAGCGGGTAAAATACATGTTCCTACAACTACTGACAATTAATACCATGCGTGTAACATTGAAATACAAATGTAATAATTTTATGTCTAAAAATCGTGGCGAAAGATGTTATACTAGGTAAGTATTGCGTACATAAACTCCGAACGAAAATTATTAATGGGCTAGAACACAGCCAAGTAGAAGTTAACCAAAAAAGCAAAGGTGATTATATGATATTAATGAACGATGTATATAAGACATATGCCAATGGTGTTACTGCACTAAATGGCATTAGTATTGATATAAAGCAGGGTGAGTTTGTCTATATTGTCGGTCCAAGTGGTGCCGGGAAATCTACATTTATTAAATTGATTTACCGAGAAGTAAAACCGACCAAAGGTAGCATTCTAATTAATGACATCAATATAGGCGACATTAAAGAAAAGAGAATCCCACTCTTAAGACGGGATATAGGCGTAATCTTTCAGGACTTTAAATTGCTTCCTAAACTAACAGTCTATGAAAATATAGCGTTTGCTTTAGAAGTTATTGAGGAATCTCCACGTAAAATTCGCACCCGTGTTATGGATGTATTAGATCTTGTAGGATTAAAGAATAAAGCAAGATTTATTCCGGATGAGCTATCAGGGGGAGAACAACAGCGAGTATCTATTGCCCGGGCAATAGTCAACAATCCTAAGATTGTTATCGCAGATGAGCCTACAGGTAACTTGGATCCGGATACTTCTTGGGGGATTATGAAGACCTTTGAAGAGATTAATGCTAGAGGCACAACCATTTTAATGGCGACCCACAGCAAAGAAATTGTAAATACAATCAAGAAACGTGTCATTGCAATCGAGGATGGCTTAATTGCACGAGATGAACACCGAGGTGACTACGGCTATGAAATTTAAAACAATAATGCGGCATCTACGGGAAGGTTTCAAGAATATAGCCCGAAACGGTTGGATGACGGTAGCATCTGTGGGGGCTGTAACCACAACGTTAATTTTGGTTGGAGCATTCCTGGCACTCATGTTAAACCTGAATCAAATGGCAGATAACATAGAAGAAGACGTAGAAATCAGTACATTGATTGACTTAACATTAAATGAAGAAGAAATCACAGAACTAGGCAATGAGATAGAACAGATTAATGGTGTACAGACGGTCGTCTTTTCATCAAAAGATGATGAACTCGCAAACCTTATTGAAAGCATGGGAGATGAAGGACGGTCCTGGGAATTATTTGAACAGGATAACCCTCTAAACCATGTCTATGTCGTCAAAACAGCTGACCCAGAAGACACTATAGATGTTGCAAATCAAATAAGTAATCTCGATGGGGTACAAGAAGTGAGTTATGGTAAAGGCGTAGTTGAAAGATTATTTACCTTTACTGAATACGCAAGAAATATTGGATTGGCTTTAATCATTGGACTAGTATTTACAGCAATATTCCTAATCTCAAATACAATTAAAATCACAATTATGGCACGTAGTAGAGAAATTGGTATTATGAAACTCGTTGGAGCAACAAATGGATTTATCAGATGGCCGTTCATTATTGAGGGGTTAATGCTTGGTATATTAGGATCTATCATCCCAATAGGAGTAATCCTTACAGGATATTACTATCTGGCGAACAATGTAAGTGAACGTATCTCATACAGCTTTGTAGAAATATTACCATTTAATCCATTCGCATGGCAGCTTTCCTTGATTATCCTGGGAATCGGCGCTTTTATTGGAATATGGGGCAGTGTGATGAGTGTACGTAAATTCCTAAAAGTCTAGCTCGATTTTAAAAAATACCATTATTGTACAGAGGGAAGGGGAAAGCAAAACAATGAAAAAGTATGCTTCATTAATGCTTGCAACAACACTGGCAGTCACCGGCATTTCCTTTAGTGGGAATACAGCTTCAGCAGAATCAATTGATGGACTTGAAAACAAAATCAACGAATTAGAAAAAGAACAGAGTGAATTAAAAGAGCAACAAGGAAGTATTTCAGGTGATAAGAGTGATACAGAAGGCAAAATGAACGAGAATGAAAAAGAACAGAGTACAGTTGACAGTCAAATTAAATCAATTGACGACAAGTTAACGAAAATACAAAATGATATTGCAACAAAAGAACAAGAAATTACATCAACAAATGATGAAATTAAAAAGCTAGAAGATAGAATGATAGAATTAAAAGAAGAAATAAAGGTATTGAAAGAACGAATTAAAGAGCGGGACGAGCTTATTAAAAAACGTCTACGCGCAATTCAAAAGAGTGGCGGAGATATGAAATATATCGAAGTTATTCTAGGTTCGAAAAGCTTTGGAGATTTTATCAACCGAAGTTCTGCAGTTAATACGATAATGGATCAAGATAAAACCATTTTAGAAGAACAACAGGCTGATAAAGATTCCCTTGAGGCTAACAAGGCGGAAGTAGAAGAAAGCAAGGCATCAGTTGAGAAAAAGAAAGTTGCGTTAGAAGGACAAAAAGAAGAACTTGTAGCACTTAAAGATGATTTGGCTGACCAAAAAGATCAAAAGAAAACGTTAATGGCCAAATTAGAAAAAGAGTATACGGATCTTGAAGAATACAAAATTAGCCTTGAAGATGAACAACAAATTCTTGCAGCGCAGGCTGAAGCAGTAGAAAAAGCTAAGAATCTAGCAGAATCAGAAAAAGGTAAATTAGAGCAATTAGCACGTGAAGAGGCAGCAAGAAAAGAAGCTGAAAAGAGAGAAGCAGAGAAGAGACAGGCTGAACAAGCAAAAGCATCTTCTTCAAAGACTGCGTCTGCCTCATCATCTTCGTCAAACTCTAGTTCTACAGGGAACACGTCAAGTGGTAGCGGGTTGTTCATCTGGCCAGCAGCTGGTCCTAAAACATCTGACTATGGAATGAGACACCATCCAATACATGGAATTGATAAATTGCATGCAGGTATGGATATTGGTGCTTCAACTGGAACACCATTAAAAGCTGCAGCTACCGGTGTTGTTATTCGTGCTGGTTGGATGAGTGGTTATGGTAATACAATTATGATTACCCATAATTTAAACGGTAAAACCTATACTACTCTTTATGCACATTTGAGCAGTACTTCTGTATCAGCAGGTCAAACCGTATCACAAGGACAAAATATTGGACAAACTGGAAATTCAGGCGGTTCTACAGGTCCCCACCTACATTTTGAAGTACATGAGGGTGGATGGAATGCAGCGAAAAGTAATTCCGTTAATCCAATGAAATTTTTCTAATAAACATACATCATAAAAAGACATCACCCTCTTGGTGTGATGTCTTTTTCTTCTATTTTGTGAATGAGGTTCATAAAACGTCGAAGAAAACCATAGTCATATGTAGAAGATAATGGTATGCTTTTGTACAATAGGATGTAACGTATATTAGACAAATAACTATCGAGGTGGAAAAATGAGTTTGAAAAAATCACATATTATTCTGTTGCTTCTTTTAGCCCTCGTTCTTGGATTTGCAGGTGCCTATATGGGGGTTCAACTGGCAGATCAGGGTGGCAATAGTGAGGAAAGTATCGAACAGGGTGAAGAGACAAGCCCGAGTTCAGACCAAATAAGCGGTACTGAGTTAGGGAAGGTGGAACAAGCCTTTTCCCTGATTAAAGATAATTATCTGGAAGAAGTAGAGGATAAGCAGCTAGTAGAAGGCGCCATTCAGGGGATGTTATCCACATTGGAAGATCCATACAGCTCTTATATGGATGTAGATACGATGGCGCAGTTTAATGAACAGATTGAGTCTTCATTTGAAGGAATTGGTGCTGAGGTTAGCATGGTAAATAACATGGTAACCATTGTAGCTCCCATAAAGGATTCTCCTGCTGAAAAAGCAGGTCTGCGTCCAAATGATCAAGTTTTAAGCGTTGATGGGGAAAGCGTGGAAGGACTAGATTTAAATGAAGCTGTGGCTAAAATTCGGGGTGAGAAAGGTTCAGAGGTTGTCTTGGAAATTCAACGGCCTGGAGCCTCAGAAGCTTTCGATATGACAATTGTCCGTGACACCATCCCACTTGAAACTGTTTACAATAGCATTGAAGAAATAGATGGTAAGAAAACAGGAGTTTTAGAAGTAACGAACTTCTCTGAACATACAGCCCAAGAGTTCTCTGAACAGCTAAAAACGCTTGAAGAGGAAGGGATAGAAGGGTTGGTTATTGATGTCCGAGGAAATCCGGGTGGACTCTTAACAGCTGTAGAGGAAATGCTCAAAGAGTTTGTTCCAGAGGATATGCCATATCTACAAATTGAAGATAGGGACGGTAAGAAAACACCTTATTTCTCAGAACTTGATGAGAAAAAAGACTATCCAATAAGCGTTGTTATAGATGAAGGAAGTGCTTCAGCATCAGAAATTTTAGCTGTAGCCATGAAAGAAATGGGCTATGACATTGTTGGACAGAAAAGCTTTGGAAAAGGTACCGTCCAACAGGCAGTGCCGATGGGGGATGGAAGTTCTATTAAGTTAACGTTCTATAAATGGTTATCTCCAGATGGAGAATCTGTTCATGAAAAAGGGATAGAGCCTACTGTAGAAGTAAAACAAGCCGACTATTTCTACACGAATCCGATTCAAATTGAGGATCCATTAGCGTACGACCAGACAGATGATAAAATTGAAAATGTCCAAATTATGCTTGATGGACTCGGTTATGAACCAGGAAGAACAGATGGATATTTCAGTGAAGAAACAGTATCTGCAGTAAATAACTTTCAGGAAGACAATGAGTTAGATGTGACTGGAAAAGTTGATGAAGAAACTGCTGGCTTAATTGAAGCGCAAATTGTTGATAAGATTCGTAATGGCGAAGATGACAAACAGTTAGAGAAAGCATTAGAAGAATTATACGAGTAAGCCAAGAAGGGCAAGGGGATTTTTATTTCCTTGCTCTTTTTCTATGTTTTCGTAAACGCGATAGGTCGATTGTCCAATCGAGCAAATTTCTATTAACCATCCGGTTTGTATACTAACCTTCTCTATTATATGGTAAAATTATTTCATAACCGAATTTGAGTATGAGTAAAAGCAAAGTACTAGTTAAGATAGAGCAGAAGAGGTGGTCGTTATGGTAGAAACATGGTTGATTGAGCTTGCGAAAGGGATGGCCAAGCTATTTATAAACCCGTTACTATATTGGTCTATTATCGTTTTGTTATTTGCCGGCTATAGGCGAATTAAACGAGAAAGGCAAAATTTCGGAACAAAAATATTTGATGTGTGCTCAGAATGGAAATCTACCTGGCTGTTTTCCATTTTGACAGGATTACTTGTCTCTGCGGTCATGATTGGTGCAGGGTTTGTGCTATCCTATACATCATTACTGTTACTAAGCGTTGTAGCTATTTTATTCAGTTTATCAGGCAGGTTTATGTTTTTATCCCCTGTCTATACAGTAGGGATTTCTTTTCTACTATTATTGTTTGTTCCTACCCTTCTGGGAAATCAGCAGTGGATTAGGGAAGACCTTTTCGATCCAATTAATTTGGCAGCATTTCCGATATTATTGGGAATCTTATTAATTGCAGAAGGGTGGCTGATAAAGCGAACGAACATGAGAGATACATATCCAGGTTTATCGCTTAGTAACCGCGGAATCTGGGTCGGAGAACATCATCTTAAAAAGCTGGCAATCATTCCATTTTTTCTTCTCCTTCCATCTGGCTTGATTACACCATTTGCTGATTACTGGCCGTATGTTTCTTTTGGCGAACAGACCTATAGTCTTATTCTATTTCCCTTTTTACTTGGGGTAGATTATAAGGTCCGCGGAAGATATCCAAAAGAAGCTGCTGACAAGTTAGCCGTTCCAATTATATTATTAGGGATAGGCACGACAGCAATTGCAATCGGGGGCGTCTTTTTTGCACCATTGTCTCTGGCTGCTGTTATTGTAACGATTTTTGGAAAAGAATATATTAATTATCGCCACCGTAATAGTGAACGATTGAGAAGATGTTATTTCCATCCAATGAATAATGGGTTAAAAGTGCTTGGAGTTATTCCTGGAACGCCTGCAGACCGATTAGGAATAGAAGTGGGAGAGAATATAATGAAAGTAAATGGGCAAATGGTAAACAGTATTGATTCTTTTTACCAATCGCTTCAGGCAAGCGGTGCTTATTTTAAATTAGACATCGAGGACTTAAATGGTGAAATTCGTTTTGTTCAAGGTGCTCTCTATCAAGGAGATCATCATGAATTGGGAATCCTTTTTAGTGATACCCCATATCGTCGAAAGCAAGCTTAATAAATAGGCAATGACCGGACATTCGGAACTAATCGAGTGCCCGGTCATTTTAATTTAAATGGCTAAACGTTAAAATCCATTTATTCCTTCAATAATTTAGCTAAATTCATCAAAAACTATATATAAGTTTAGAGAATGGAATGGGTACAATGATGAAAAGCTATTTAATGGATGCATGGAACTATCTTGATCCAATCTATTATAGGTGTACAAGATTACAGTATTTGCAGGAAGCGAATAAATCAAATACAATTCTGCGTGTCCGCTTAACTCGCTACAAAGGTGCGGAGATAATATTGCAGGATGGAACTAGGATACAGAAGAATGATCTGTTACTTAAAATCCATTTGCATAATGTGAGGTTGCTGAGAGAGCTTGAAGGTGTTACTAGTGAAATGAAAAGAGCTGTGTATATATATCATATGATGAAACAATCCTTACCAAGACTCGCAGCATATGTTTCAGCACATCAAAGATGCGATCAAATTAAAGGGGTAATCGGGATTACGTTCTTAAATAGTGGCGTAAATCGACTTGGTTTTGAGACTAGTCCCATTCATAGCAAGTTATATCTCACATACAAAAAAATAACGCTTATCCCCATTAATGTAATGGCAGGGAAAAAGCGTATGGACAAGGATCCTATTTATTTGTTTATGTCTAAGCAAAACTTACTTCAAACGTATCAGTAAACTCTAATTGTATGAAACGTGATTTCCGGTCGACTGCCTATTCGAATATTAAACCCGGTTTGACCTAATCCTTCACTAATATAAAAAGGGCTTCCATGCTGCATATGCAATCCTTTAATAATATTTTTTCTAGCGAGTTTTCCCATTTTTACTAAGTGATATGCTTTTGGATAGCAGATTTGGCCGCCATGAAAATGTCCTGCAAGTAGGTAATCAAATGATTGTTCATTCATTTCCAGAACGATCGTTGGGTCATGTGTTAAAACAAGATTCATGCCAGTTGGAATATCATGAAAGGCTTGTGCAAGATTACTTCTGTTTGTACTATAATCATCAATCCCAATAATATTTAGTGCTTGATTGCCCACTCTTACCGTTTTATTTTGATTTTGAAGAACGGTGCAGTCAAAGTCCAGTAGCGTACGTTTTAAGTGAGTAAGGTCATCTTGCTTCAATACATAGTCATGGTTACCTAAAACAGCATACATGCCGTACTTTGGCTGTAATTTCTGCAATACACGCAGATAAGGACGTAATTTCGGAATTGACCTTTTTCTATCAAGAAAATCGCCTGTGAGAGCTATAAGATCAGGTGTTTCACCCATTAATTTTTGCTCTAATTCTTTAGGGGTTATCGAGATGTTCTCTAAGTGTAAATCTGATAAATGAAGAATAGAAAGGGAAGAAAGATTTGCTGTCTTTCCTGAGTCAATATTTATTTTATTCAGTTGAATATCCTTTGTATTCATATATGCTTTATAGAATAAAAAAGAGGTTATGATTAGTATAATGCCAATTGCTAGATAGGTCATGGTATATCGCCTCCTGCATTATTATATCATGCGAAAAGTGGGTAAATCATTGGTAATTAGCGGTATATATTAGGCCAGAGGAGTTGAGGGAAATGGAGAAAAAAGCGTTATTTCTACCATTCATGAATATGGCTTCAGGACATCATCATGTAGCAGACACGCTAATGGAGGAAACAGCTAAGCTAGAGGAACATATAAATACGAGCAAGGTAGATATCCTTTCTTATAGTTATGGAACAGTAGAAAAATTGGTAACGTCATTTTATATGAAATGGATCCATCTATTTCCGAGTTCCTACGATCGGCTTTACTACCATTTAGCATATCGAAATGTTGCCAAGCGTAGCCGCCACCTGCATTATGAGTTCCTCTTTAAGTCATATATGCAAAAGCTACTGGCTAGTAATAATCCCTCGCTCTTGTTCTGCACCCATGCTTTGCCTTCAAATATCACGTCTATGCTAAAGCAAAAGGGAAAATTAAATGCCATAACAGTAAATGTATACACCGATTTTTTTGTAAATCGTGTATGGGGCATAAACGGAATAGACTATCATTTGGTCCCATCCCTTACTGTGAAAGACTTCCTTATTCAACTAGGGGTAGATGAAGAACGCATTTATCTAACTGGAATTCCGGTACATCCTGTTTTTAAAACACCTATTTCCACTCGAAAAGCCACTGAGGATTATGCAATTCTCGTAACGGGAGGAAACATGGGGACAGGATCAATGGAAAAGCTGTTGCCACAAAACGAGGCTTCCACCGTTCGTTACTATATTCTTTGTGGAAACAACGATAAACTTTACAGAAAGCTTCTGGAAAGGAAACATGAGCGGCTAATACCTATATCTTATATTAACAGTAAGCATGAAATGAACGCTTTGTATGACAAGGTGGATGGAGTACTAACAAAACCTGGAGGGGTCACAATTAGTGAATGTCTGATGAAACAAAAACCGATTTTTGTTAGTCATGGACTTCCAGGACAGGAAAGAATCAATATGCAAGAACTAGAAAAGCATGGCCTGACGCTGACCTTGTCGCGTGATAGAACAGTTGAGGAGCAAATTGTTAACTACCTAGAAAATGAAAGAGCAATGCAAAGTTATAGACAACGGGTAGGAGAATACCATGAGCATCTTGATAAGCGTGAGATGGGTGAAATACTCCTAGATATATTTAATAAAGAGCATTAGCTAAATAGCTAATGCTTTTTTACGGTAGCGAGCAATGATCTGCTGGTTTATGATATTTCACTATGGAAAAAGGGTATAATGCTAAGATAGGCAAAGCATAATTATCGAATATTTGTTCGTGTTTATGTTATAATTACGATGTTGTATGATAAAATAAAAATATGACCATATAAGAATATTCGGCTTATTCCTATTCTTTGTTATGAGTTGTTTTCACAGTACATTGTAGGCAGCTTTTTTTGGGAATAGCCTCTTAATATAAGAGTTTCAGATAGATTATCACGTGAACGGAGGTAAAATGTGAACAATACATTTGAATTAGTATCAAGCTACGAGCCTGGCGGAGACCAGCCTAAAGCGATTAAAGAAATTATAGATAAAATTATGAAGGGGCAGCGGCATCAGACGTTGCTAGGCGCCACGGGTACAGGGAAGACGTTTACGATGTCAAATGTAGTAAAGGAAATTAACCGCCCTACATTAGTAATTGCCCACAATAAAACACTTGCCGGTCAACTCTATAGTGAATTTAAAGAGTTCTTTCCTAATAATGCAGTAGAGTATTTTGTAAGCTATTACGATTATTATCAACCAGAAGCCTATGTACCTTCCACAGATACTTTCATAGAAAAAGATGCAAGTATTAATGATGAAATTGATAAGCTACGTCACTCGGCAACATCAGCTTTATTTGAACGAAATGATGTATTAGTTGTTGCCAGTGTATCATGTATCTACGGCTTGGGTTCTCCGGAAGAATACAAAAGCCACGTTCTTTCTCTTCGGGTAGGAATGGAGAAAGAAAGGGATCAGCTGTTGCGAGAACTTGTTGATGTTCAGTACGCAAGAAATGATATTAATTTTCAACGCGGGACCTTCCGAGTAAGAGGAGATTCTGTGGAAATTATACCGGCTTCAAAAGAAGAGCATTGTCTTCGGGTAGAGTTTTTTGGAGACGAAATTGATCGAATACGCGAAGTAGATGCATTAACAGGTGAAATTATTGGCGACAGAGAGCATATAGCTATTTTTCCTGCTTCCCACTTTGTTACAAGGGAAGAAAAAATGAAGAAGGCTATCAAAAACATCGAAAAGGAACTAGAAGAACGTCTAACAGAGTTACGTGAAAATGACAAGCTATTGGAAGCGCAACGCTTAGAACAACGTACACATTATGATTTGGAAATGATGAATGAAATGGGTTTCTGTTCAGGAATCGAAAACTATTCCAGACATCTTACCCTACGTGAGCAAGGCGCAACACCATATACGCTCATCGATTTCTTTCCAGATGATTTCCTTGTCGTAGTTGATGAATCCCATGTTACACTTCCGCAAATAAGAGGAATGTATAATGGTGACCAAGCAAGAAAACAAGTGTTAGTGGATCACGGCTTTCGACTTCCGTCTGCAATGGATAACCGACCATTAAAGTTTGGAGAGTTTGAGGAAAAGACAAAACAACTCGTCTATGTTTCCGCAACCCCTGGCCCGTACGAGCTAGAACATTCTCCGCAAATGACGGAGCAGATTATCAGACCTACTGGGCTGCTTGATCCTGAGGTAGAAATAAGACCAATAGATGGACAGATTGATGATCTTCTAGCAGAAATTAACATACGCTCAGATAAGAATGAACGTGTCCTTGTTACGACATTAACGAAAAAAATGTCAGAAGACCTTACAGATTATATGAAAGAAATAGGCATTAAAGTAGCTTATCTGCATTCAGAGATTAAGACATTAGAGCGGATTGAAATTATCCGAGATCTTCGCGTTGGGAAATACGATGTTCTCATCGGAATAAACTTACTCCGAGAAGGGCTTGATATTCCTGAGGTATCGCTCGTCGCAATCCTAGATGCGGATAAAGAAGGATTCCTTCGTTCAGAGCGGTCCTTGATACAGACAATGGGCCGGGCGGCTCGTAATGAAAACGGGCGGGTTATTATGTATGCTGATAAAGTGACAAAATCAATGGATATCGCAATTAGCGAAACCAATCGACGTCGAGAAAAACAGCAGGCATATAATGAGGAGCATGGCATAACCCCGACAACCATTAAAAAAGAGGTGCGGGATGTTATTCGCGCAACGATTGCTGCAGAAGATCAACCAGAATATGAAAGCAAAGCAAAGAGCTTAACGAAGCTATCCAAAGACGAGAAAGAAAAAGTAATCGATCAAATGGAAAAGGAAATGAAGGAAGCTGCCAAGTCGCTTGACTTTGAAAAAGCAGCTGAGCTTCGTGATGTGATACTTGAACTTAAAGCAGGAAGGTGATGGAAAAATGCCTAGTAAATCAATTCAGATTCAAGGAGCAAGGGCACATAATTTAAAAAACATTGATGTAACAATTCCAAAAAATAAACTTGTTGTCATGACAGGACTGTCAGGCTCCGGAAAGTCCTCCCTTGCCTTCGATACCATCTATGCTGAAGGACAACGCAGATATGTCGAATCACTTTCCGCTTATGCACGACAGTTTTTAGGTCAAATGGATAAACCAGACGTTGACGCTATCGAAGGTCTCTCTCCAGCCATTTCGATTGATCAAAAAACAACGAGTAAAAACCCACGGTCAACGGTTGGGACAGTTACGGAGATTTATGATTATTTACGATTGCTTTACGCCCGTGTGGGGCATCCTGTATGTCCGAACCATGGGGTGGAGATCACCTCTCAAACAGTACAACAGATGGTAGATCGCATATTGGAATATCCTGAGAGAACGAAATTGCAAATTCTTGCTCCCGTTGTATCTGGTCGTAAAGGAGAGCATGTTAAAACGCTCGAGAAGCTTCGACAAGAGGGGTATGTACGTATCCGTGTTGACAAGGAAATGCGCGAGGTTTCTGAGGATATTAAATTGGAAAAAAATAAGAAGCACTCCATAGAAGTAGTCGTAGATAGAATCGTTGTAAAGGATGGCATTGCTGGACGCTTAAGTGATTCAATAGAAACGGCATTAGGACTTGGGGATGGAAAGATTATCGTTGACGTAATAGGCGAAGAGGAACTAACTTTTAGTGAGAATTTTGCTTGCCCTATTTGTGGTTTTTCAATAGGTGAACTTGAGCCTCGCCTGTTCTCATTTAACAGTCCATATGGTGCTTGTCCAACCTGTGATGGTTTAGGAACAAAGCTTGAGGTGGATCTAGATCTAGTTATTCCGGATTGGAATTTAACCCTTAATCAGCATGCGATTGCTGCATGGGAGCCAATTAGCTCTCAGTACTACCCGCAATTACTTAAAAGTGTCTGTGACCATTTTAATATAGATATGGATAAACCAGTGAAGAAAATCCCACAAGAAAAAATGGATATTATTCTTCATGGAAGTGGGAAAGAAAAGATCCGTTTCCATTATGTTAATGAATTTGGGAATGTAAGAGACAATCAAATTCAATTTGAAGGGGTATTAAATAACGTAGCACGTCGATATCGCGAAACCTCTTCTGATTTTATAAGGGAATCATTAGAAAAATACATGGGGCAAAAACACTGTCCAACATGTAAAGGGTACCGATTAAAGCGTGAGGCACTTGCTGTAAAAGTGAATGACTTGCATATTAGCAATGTTACGGACTTTTCTATTATGGAAGCAAAAGACTTCTTTGAGACCCTTCCATTATCGGATAAAGAAAAGCAAATTGCCAAAATGATATTAAAAGAGATTTGCAATCGTCTGGAGTTCTTAAATAATGTTGGTTTAGATTATCTAACTTTATCTAGAGCTGCGGGGACATTATCAGGTGGGGAGGCCCAGCGAATCAGGTTAGCAACCCAAATCGGTTCTGCACTAACCGGAGTGCTTTATGTATTGGATGAGCCATCCATTGGCCTACATCAACGAGACAATGACCGCCTAATTGATACCTTAAAACGGATGCGTGATCTGGATAATACCTTGATTGTTGTTGAGCATGATGAAGATACAATGATGGCGGCCGATTGGCTTATTGACATTGGACCTGGTGCTGGGGAGCATGGTGGTAATATTGTTTCCAGTGGCACACCTGAAACGGTTATGAAAGACAAGAACTCGCTTACAGGTCAATACTTATCTGGCGAGCAATTCGTCGCATTACCAACTAAACGAAGAAAAACAGATAAACGAGCTATCGAAGTAGTAGGGGCTGAGGAAAATAACCTGAAAAAGGTGTCAGCTAAATTCCCAATTGGTTTAATGACGGTGGTTACAGGAGTTTCAGGATCTGGTAAAAGTACGCTTGTAAATGAAATACTTTACAAGTCCCTCGCCAAAGAGCTTTATCGAGGAAAGCACAAGCCTGGTAAGCATAAAACGGTAAAAGGGATCGAGCATATTGAAAAGGTAATCGATATCGACCAATCGCCGATCGGTAGAACGCCAAGATCTAACCCAGCTACGTATACTGGTGTATTTGATGATATTCGTGATGTTTTTGCACAAACGAATGAAGCAAAGGTACGAGGATACAAAAAGGGTAGATTTAGCTTTAATGTGAAAGGTGGGCGCTGTGAAGCCTGCCGTGGAGACGGGATCATCAAAATTGAAATGCATTTTCTGCCTGATGTATATGTGCCATGTGAAGTCTGTCACGGGAAACGATATAACCGTGAAACACTTGAAGTAAAATATAAAGGTAAAAATATTGCAGATGTGTTAGAACTAACAGTCGAGGATGCGCTTGACTTCTTTGCTAACATACCGAAAATTAAACGCAAGTTGCAAACCATATTTGATGTTGGTTTAGGATATGTGCGATTAGGACAGCCTGCCACCACTTTATCTGGTGGGGAAGCACAGCGTGTGAAACTAGCTAGTGAATTACACCGTCGTTCCAACGGAAAGTCTTTCTATATCCTTGATGAACCAACAACTGGTCTTCATGTTGATGACATTAAACGTCTCATCGCGGTTTTACAGCGGCTTGTTGACAACGGAGATACCGTTTTAATTATCGAGCATAACCTTGACGTTATTAAAACAGCAGACCATATTGTCGATCTTGGACCTGAAGGTGGAGACAGAGGCGGACAGATTATTGCCAAAGGAACACCAGAACAAATTGTGAAAGTAGAGGCTTCCTACACAGGAAAGTATTTAAAACCCGTACTGGAAAGAGATCGGAAACGAATGGAAGATAGTATCACAACAAAGGAAAAAGCAACAGCAAAATAGAATAACTAACGGTGAACGGCCAGTTTGTGGATAGCATTTACTGGCCGTTTTTTTATTTCTTCGTATCAATGTTTTGACGGTACCCGATCATTTCGATAAGCTAAGTAGAGAAGCGTAGTAGGAGGAACAAATAATGAAGCCAATTAAAATAAATGAAGTACAAGAAAAGCTTGACCGTTTTGTTAATAAAAAAGTCTACGTCCATGTTGAGACAACGAATGGCGCTTACGCAAGCCATTTTAATGATAAGGCATATAATGTCGGTGCATATGTACGAAATGCTAACGTTACATTCAGCCAAGCAAAGATTGTCGGGGATGGAAAAGTCTTCAGAGCGGGTCTCAAAATGGAAATGGGATGGATTTACGCAGAGGGGCTTACAGACTGGACTATCGAGGATGGAGCAAAATTATTGCTTGCAGGCCATGATCGTGAAGGCAGATTAATGGTTGCCTTGCAAATTAGTGAAACACCTTTCCATTATTAAGGAACAGGTGCATGAAGATTGAATGGAGAAAGGTGAGATACGATGGAAAAACATGTAGTAGTCATATACCCACACCCCGACGATGAGTCATTCGGCGCTGCTGGAACAATTTCAAAATTTCGGGAAGAGGGAGTACCTGTAACCTACCTATGTGGAACATTAGGAGAGATGGGACGTAATATGGGCTCTCCAACGTTTGCAAACAGAGAAACATTGCCTGAGATTAGAAAGAAAGAACTTATTAAAGCTTGTGAAGTGCTTGACATTAATTTGCAAATGCTTGGCTACCGTGACAAGACAGTCGAGTACGAAGACCGTAATGAAGTAGCCAAACATCTCAAAGGCTTGTTGGAAGAGCTTAATCCAAGCTTAGTTATTACCCATTATCCAGAGCATGCGGTTCATCCAGATCATAACGCACTTGGTGCTGCCGCAATTGAAGCAGTACGCCTAATGGACGAGGGGCAACGACCTGTAGTATGGGCACAAGCTATTTCGAGAGATTACCCAGAAGTATTGGGAACACCAGATATTATAAATGATGTAAGAAAATACTTTGACAAAAAAATGGAAGCTATACTCTGCCATGACTCCCAAGCAGGAGGTATTCTTGGACAGCTTAAAGAATACAAAACAATGAATAGTCAAGATAAAGACGCAGCAGTAGAACAATTTGGCAAAGAACAATTTTATACGTGGAAATATTAATGGAAAGCTCTTCTGTATTTCATGCAGAAGAGTTTTTTGAATCCTCTAAAGCTGAAACAACGTATATTGTATTATCTCTAACGGGTTCTGAAACAATAGCATTCAAAAGTGAAACGAGATCCATGAAAAGTGAAACCACAAGCGAAAAAAGTGAAACAGCAACCGCAAAGAGTGAACCCACATCATCGCAAGCGAATCCGAAATGCTCACAATCCTAAATCAGGGTTTCTTCAACCCGATCAATTTCTAAAAAGATGTAGACCTTCATTGATTAGCAAGTACTACCAAAGCAAAACATAGTTTATATATCAACAGAGATTGGTATATTATAGAGTGGGAGGAATCATGACGAAAAAGCTTTATCGATCTAATTCTGAGAAAATGTTAGGGGGAATCTTTGGTAAATTGGCATCATACTTCGAAGTTGATGGCGCGATTCTTCGATTAATATTTGTCATTTTACTATTTACCCCGGTGCAACCGTCCTTAAGACTCCCATTTCAAAAACATGAGGTGAAACCGTGATGTTTAAGTGGGAGAAAACGGACGCCAACACCCTGATTCGTTCAACTAAAAATCAGTGGGGGAAGAATGAAAACCCCCACTGATTGAAGTTTCACTTTATGAGCTTCTTTACTGTATCTCTTCTTTACGTGGTTGCTCTTTCTATCATTCCAAAGAAAAAGGAGATGTAACGATGTTTATTCGTTGGATATTATCTATTGTGTTAAACGCCGTGGCCTTAATTGTAGTGTCACTGTTATTCGATTCGTTCCAGTTAGAAGGATTCGGAGCGGCTGTGTTAGCGAGTTTTATTCTATCAATCTTAAATGTCATTATAAAACCAATCCTCGTTATCCTCACCTTGCCAATTACGGTTCTTTCACTTGGACTGTTTCTTTTTGTTATAAATGCAATTACGTTAATGATTGCACAGGGTCTTATGGGTAGCAGTTTTATTATTGGAGGATTCGGTACTGCGTTAATCGCTGCCGTCATATTGGCAATTCTCAATTTGTTACTTAATAGCTTGATTAAAGATTCCGTTAAATCGTAGGCGCACAGTCTACGATTTTTGTTTGGCGTATGCTACAATAAAGTGTATCTATTCTGTTGGGAAGAATACGAAACCTTACAGGATGGCGATAATAAAATAAATGAAGCTTAAATTATAGGGGGATATACTGGATGTCGACAGTGCGCACGAAGGATTTACTTGAGCATTTTAATTTAGAACTAGTTGCTGGCAAGGACGGCATACATAGAGAAATTACCACGAGTGATATTTCCAGACCTGGAATTGAAATGACCGGGTATTTTAAATATTACCCAAAAGAAAGATTACAGCTTATTGGGAAGACAGAAATGGCTTACTTTATGGAATTAAGTGATGCAGATAAGAAAGATCGTGCCATAAACTTATGCACAGATATCACGCCTGGAATTGTGATTTCGAGGGGGATGGATATACCTGAGGCATTAGTAGAAGCAGCAAATGATTCTGGTGTGCCTATTTTACACTCTCCAAGAAAAACCACACGGGTTATTAGTCGATTAACCAATTATCTTGAAACGAAATTTGCTCCATTTACTGCGATTCATGGTGTGCTTGTAGATATATATGGAGTAGGCGTGCTTATTACTGGCCAAAGTGGTGTAGGTAAAAGTGAGACGGCATTGGAACTCGTTAAACGTGGGCATAGACTTGTTGCTGATGATAGTGTGGAAATAAGGCAGGAAGATTATGACAGCCTTGTAGGAAATTCACCACCTCTTATTGAACATCTACTCGAGATCCGTGGCCTTGGGATTATTAATGTGATGACATTGTTTGGCGCAGGTTCAGTTAGAAGCCATAAGAAGATTTCGCTTATCATTAACCTAGAAATTTGGGATCAGAAGAAACAATATGACCGCCTAGGTCTTGATGAGGACAAAATGAGAATTATGGAAGTGGACATTCCGAAAGCCACTATTCCAGTTCGTCCTGGTAGAAACCTGGCCGTTATTATTGAAGTTGCAGCAATGAACTTTCGTTTAAAAAGAATGGGAGTTAATGCAGCTGAGGAATTTTCAGAACGGCTGACTACAATGATCAAAAATGAAAAGGATGAAACCGAATAGGAGGGTTCATTATGCTATTTACCGCAGCTCCTTTGGACAGGGTCTTTTTTGAACTAGGCCCATTGACTGTTTATTGGTATGGAGTAATTATTGCGACAGGTGCATTTTTAGGACTATATTTAGCAACAAGGGAAGCGGATCGGCTTGGGTTGAAAAAGGATTTGATCATAGACTTTATCGTGTTTGCAATCCCTATAGCGATCTTATGTGCAAGGATTTACTATGTCGTATTTGAATGGGAACGCTATGCAAACGGACCATGGACGGATATTTTTGCCATCTGGGAAGGCGGCATTGCAATCCATGGGGCCGTGATAGGTGGCGTGCTTACCGCTATTGTATATGCTAAGTATCGTGATATTACATTTTGGCAGCTTGCAGATATCATCGCACCAAGTCTAATACTTGGCCAAGCGATCGGTCGCTGGGGAAATTTCATGAATCAAGAGGCACATGGACACGAAGTTTCAAGTGCTGCCTATGATAATTTCTTGCAGTATCTTCCTGATTTTATAATGAACCAAATGACGATAGATGGTGTCATGTATCATCCGACATTTTTATATGAATCAGTATGGAATATACTCGTCTTTGCCTTCTTACTTGTACTAAGAAAATATAACCCATTGCGAGGTGAAGTTTTCTTAAGCTATGCCATTACATATTCAATCGGCCGCTTCTTTATTGAAGGAATGAGAACAGATAGCTTGTATGCATTTGCTGGTTTGCGTCAGGCACAGTTATTGTCCGTTTTTCTCATCATAGTTGCTATACTACTTATCATCTATCGCAGGAAAATAGGAGTGAAGGAACACTATAAGGATGTACCTGTTCCTCCAAAGAAAAAGAATAAGAAAAAGAAGAAATAAATATTTATAGTGCGTGTTCAAAAAAGAGGATAAAAAGGACAGAGGTCGGCTAAGATCGCAACGTCCTGGGGCTACGTTAACTCACCCCAATGAAAAGATTTGTTGCAATGCCGACACTAACACGTCCTGTGTGTCGAAGTTCGATGCGGCGTAGCTTTGAGTACCGGGCTTGCACAAGATGTGTTGTCTTCGACTTTCGACACAGGACGTGTCGGAATTTAGTCGAAGGTCATCGGTACCGGTGTGTCATTTTTACCGGATTTTTTGAACAACGTCTTAGTAGAAAGAAGGGGATGAAATGTCTGGTATTGTATATCGTGGTTTTCAACAGGGGCTGACAACAACCTGGACATTAGGGAAAGTCATTTTCCCCATCACATTATTGATTACGATTTTACAATTCACCCCCGTACTACCGTGGATTATCGAAATGTTAACACCGGTTATGGGGCTATTGGGTCTATCAGGGGAAGCAGCTGTGCCGCTAGTTCTAGGGAACTCCCTAAACTTATATGCCGGGATTGCAGCAATTGTGTCCTTTGATTTTACGGTCAAGGAAGTATTTATTCTAGCGGTCATGCTATCTTTTTCGCATAACCTGTTTATTGAATCTGCTGTTGCCTCAAAAGTTGGTGTCAGCTGGTGGCTTATCGTTGGAATTAGAGTAGGGCTTGCCTTACTAGGCGGACTATTGATTAATTTAATTTGGCACGGGGGAGCAGAACAAGCACAATATGGATTAATACAGTCTGCGGACACTGTGCCAGTTGGTTGGGGAGAGATTGCCCTTCAAGGAATGCAAACTGCATTAACGGCTGTTGTCCAGCTTGGTTTGATTGTCATTCCGCTAATGATCATCATGCAGTTCATGCGGGAAAAAGGTTGGTTAGCAATGCTGTCCAACAAACTGGCTCCAAGCATGAGATTTTTAGGAATGGAGAAAAATACTTCAATGACCATGGTTGCTGGTCTTACAATTGGGTTAGCATATGGGGCAGGCCTTATGATTCAAGCTGTGAAGGAAGACAATGTCTCGAAAAAAGACATGTCCCTTGCTCTCATTTTTCTTGTAGCTTGTCACGCTGTTGTTGAAGACACACTTATTTTTATTCCCTTAGGCATCCCAGTCTGGCCACTCTTATTAATACGGCTAGCAACTGCTATCTTATTAACAATGACAATAGCAATGGTATGGAATCGACTAGAGAAAAAGAAACGGAAGGAAACAAACCAACATGAGCATTCGTACAATACTTTTTGATTTAGATGGAACATTAATTGACACCAATGAACTAATCATTGCTTCCTTTATGCATACCTTTTCGCATTATGGCATGACCTATACAAGGGAAGAAGTGGTCCAGTTTAATGGGCCCCCATTACTTGATACGTTTCAAAAAGTTGCTCCGGACCTAGCAGAAGAAATGGTTAAAACATATCGCGCTCATAATTTAACCGTCCATGATAGCTATGTGACAGCTTTTCCTCATGTACTAGAGACAATTGCAACTTTAAAAGAGCAAGGTCTCAAGCTAGGAATTGTGTCGACCAAGATGAGAAAGGGTGTGAACATGGGGCTGGCTCTAACCGGGTTGGATACATACATGGACACCATTATAACCTTGGATGATGTTGAACATGCAAAACCGCACCCAGAGCCGGTACTCAAGGCTGTTCAAGCACTAGGAGCTGACTTAGAGACAACGCTAATGGTCGGAGATAACTACCATGATATTGAGTCTGGGCAAAATGCTGGTGTTAAAACAGCAGGTGTGGCCTGGTCTGATAAAGGAAGCTCTTTCTTGGAAGGCTATCATCCCACCTATATGCTGAAAGATATGCGGGATTTACTTCAACTTACAGAGGTGTAAAGGATGCGAAGAACCAAACGTTACCAGGTGAAAGATTCTAATTCGCTTTGGCAGATCTATAAAACAGTTCCTTTTTTTAAAGTGGTCAAAAACTTTGTGGTTATTCAAATTGCCAGGTACACACCCTTTTTAGGGCTGAAAAATTGGCTGTATCGCAATTTTTTAAAGATGGAGATAGGAAAGCAAACAGCATTTGCTCTTATGGTTATGCCTGATATTATGTTTCCTGAAAAGATCACAATTGGGACAAATAGTGTAATTGGGTATAATACCACTATCTTGGCACATGAATATTTAATTAAGGAATATCGGATTGGGGAAGTTGAAATTGGAAGTAATGTGTTGATCGGCGCAAACACGACCATTTTGCCTGGTGTTACGATTGGGGATGGTGCAGTGGTTTCCGCTGCAACGCTAGTACATAAGGACGTACCAGAAGGCGCTTTTGTCGGTGGTAATCCAATGAAACTGATATACTCAAAAGCGGAGATGGAGACACGTCAAATAGACACATGAAGTAGGTGGAAATAATGAACACTCCTGCAGGGATATTGCCAGCAATACGTAAAATGAAGGATTTTGATTTTGCATTGGAAACATCCTATGAAAGCATCGTCTTTCTGGAAACAAGGCTTGCACAGCTTAAAAGTCTTGTGGAATATACGAAGCGTGCCAATAAAAAGGCGTTGGTACACTTTGATTTAATCCAGGGGCTTAGAGCAGATGATTACGCTATGGAATTTTTGTTGAGGGAAATTAAACCTGATGGCATTCTTTCTACAAGGGCGAATGTCATCTCGATGGCGAAAAAGAATAATCTTTTAGCGATTCAACGAGTGTTTTTGTTAGATAGTTTAGCTTTGGAGCATAATATAAAGTTAATTAATCGGACAAAACCTGACTGTATTGAAGTCCTGCCAGGTTTGATACCGGAAATGATCAAATACATCCAGGAGCAGACGAATATACCTGTTATAGCTGGAGGACTAATTAAGACAAAAGAAGAGGTAGATAAGGCATTAGCAGCGGGGGCTATAGCCGTTTCGACGTCGAATAAATCACTTTGGTAATCCTTAAAAGGAACCTTTATAGGTTTCTTTTTTCATTTGCCGGAAAGTATGACGTAAGTCCTGAGTATAAGAAAAGCATAAGAAAAACGTCCCCTTTTACTAGTAACCGAGCGAATCCGATGTTTTTCTGCCTTCATTCGCTCCCAATTGAACCAAAACTTGATGTGTAATCTCTGAAAATTGTGGAATAACATATATATATTGTTATTGGGGGAGATGTCATGTCAGAGTTTGTTGGAGAAGTAATTGGAACGATGATTCTTGTTATCTTCGGTACTGGTGTAGTAGCTGGTAACACATTGAAAAACACCCTATCAGAAGGTACTGGTTGGGTACTTGTGACGTTCGCCTGGGGGCTAGGTGTCGCCATGGGTGTCTATGCAGTTGGAAATATAACAGGTGCTCATTTAAATCCTGCCGTTACCTTAGGACTCGCATCTGTAGGGGATTTTCCCTGGAGCAAAGTCCCACTTTACATTACAGCACAGATGATTGGTGGAATCATTGGCGCAATCATAGTATTTTTTCACTATTTGCCACACTGGAGAGGTACAACAGACCCAGGAGCCAAGTTAGGGGTTTTTAGTACCGGTCCCGCGATTTCCAGTCCAATCGCAAATTTAATAAGTGAGGTCATTGGCACTTTCGTATTGGTAATGGGAATTTTATTTATTGGTGCCCGTGAATTCACTGAAGGATTAAATCCACTCATTGTTGGACTACTGATTGTTGTGATCGGTATGTCACTTGGTGGGACAACTGGATATGCCATTAATCCAGCCAGAGATTTGGGGCCTAGAATTGCCCATGCTTTCCTGCCGATACCAGGTAAAGGGGGATCAAACTGGGGTTATTCGTGGATCCCGGTTATAGGACCGGCACTTGGAGGAATCTATGGTGGTCTTTTTTATCAGGCGTTTTTCGAGACAAATCCCACCATTATATTTTGGGTAGTTACTGCTATCATACTTATTTTATTTGGAGTAGGTTTACAACAGGAACTAAAGAAACCTGCTAGCCAAAGCTAATTTATAAAAGAGGAGAGATTGTAATGGGAAAATACATTTTAGCATTAGATCAAGGAACTACTAGCTCAAAAGCTGTTATATTTGATCAAGAAGGAAAAGTTGTAGAAACAGGCCAACGTGAATTCGAGCAGCATTTTACAAAACCAGGATGGGTCGAACATGATGCGAACGAGATTTGGACGTCTATGTTATCAAGTATCTCTGAGGCAATGCGAAAGAGTGATATCGAGCCAGAAGACATCGCTGGAATTGGTATAACTAATCAACGAGAAACAACCGTTGTGTGGGACCGAAATACCGGAAAGCCAATTTACCGAGCAATAGTATGGCAGTCGCGTCAAACTACTGATATTTGTAATGAACTGCGCGAGGCTGGTCATAATGAACTATTCCGAGATAAGACAGGATTGCTTATTGATCCTTATTTTGCTGGAACCAAAGTCAAATGGATTTTGGATAATGTAGATGGTGCAAGGGAAAAAGCAGATAATGGAGAATTAATGTTTGGCACGGTTGATACATGGCTTGTTTACAAGTTAACTGGCGGAGAACAACATATAACAGATTATTCGAATGCATCAAGAACCCTTATGTACAATATCTATGACTTAGAATGGGATGAAGAACTACTTGATATTCTTGGTGTCCCGAAATCCATGCTACCAGAGGTAAAGCAGTCTTCTGAAGTATATGGAAAAACAGTAAACTATCACTTCTTTGGACATGAAGTTCCAATTGCTGGTATTGCTGGAGATCAGCATGCTGCTCTATTTGGTCAGGCATGTTTTGAAAAAGGTATGGCAAAAAACACATATGGAACAGGCGGCTTTATGTTGATGAATACAGGAGAAGAAGGCGTTAAGTCTGACAATGGCTTATTAACAACACTCGCATGGGGGATTGATGGAAAGGTAGAATACGCCCTCGAAGGTAGTATATTTGTTTCTGGGTCGGCAATTCAGTGGCTTCGTGATGGATTAGAAATTATTAAAGATGCCAAAGAGACTGAATCTCTTGCTACAAGTGTTGAAGATACTGGCGGGGTATATGTCGTGCCAGCATTTGTTGGGTTAGGTACGCCTTACTGGGATAGTGATGTAAGAGGGGCAGTTTTTGGTCTGACCCGTGGAACGAAGAAGGAGCACTTAGTACGTGCAACACTAGAGTCTCTCACTTACCAGACACGTGACGTATTAGATGTAATGAAAGATGATTCGGGTATTGATGTGAAAACATTACGTGTAGATGGAGGCGCTGTTAACAATGACTTCCTTGTTCAATTCCAAAGCAATATACTGGGACTTCAAGTAGAGCGTCCGGTTGTCACAGAGACAACAGCACTTGGTGCAGCCTATTTGGCAGGACTTGCTGTTGGTTTCTGGGAAAGCAAAGAAGAAATCGCAAATCAATGGAAAGTTGATACAACGTTTGAATCTGAAATTAATGAGGATGAAAGAGAACAGCTGTATAACGGCTGGAAAAAAGCTGTAAAGGCGGCACAGGAATTTAAATAAGTGGGTATCGTTAAGAGACAGGTATAGACTCTCTTAATCTGCTTTAGACCATTAACATATTGCTATACTTCCAATTATAGCTATGTTATAATGAATTTAAGTTAATAATCTCGGACGGAGAAATGGAGAAACCGCGAACGCGCTAATCATGATTTGATTAGTGTGCTTTGTGGTTTTTTGTTTGCCTGAAGAGCAATTTTTCTGAGGAAAAGTACATTAGAATACGAAAAATAGGGTATTTATATGTATAGACAATTGTAATAAACAGGAGGGCTTAAACATGACTGTTTTTTCAAGTTATGATCGAAATCTTACATTTAATCATTTTAAAGAGGAAAAATTAGACTTACTGGTTATCGGTGGTGGAATTACCGGTGCAGGAATCTCACTGGATGCCGTGACTAGAGGCTTAAAGACTGGTTTAGTAGAAATGCAGGACTTTGCTGCAGGAACGTCAAGTCGTTCTACAAAGCTAGTACACGGAGGTCTGCGTTATTTAAAACAATTTGAAGTGAAGATGGTTGCAGAGGTAGGGAAAGAACGCGCCATTGTTTATGAAAATGGACCACATGTTACGACACCCGAATGGATGATGCTGCCATTTCATAAGGGCGGTACGTTCGGTCCACTTACTACAAATTTAGGACTTCGCGTATATGATTTTCTTGCTGGTGTGAAAAAAGGTGAACGTAGACAAATGTTCAAACCAGAAGAAGCAATGGAAAGAGAGCCACTTATTAAACGTGATGAGTTAAGAGGGGCTGGGTTTTATGTTGAATATAAGACAGATGATGCTCGCTTGACAATTGAAGTACTAAAAAAAGCGGTGCAACATGGTGTCCATGCGGTGAATTATACAAAAGTAGTGGATTTCATTTACAATGATGCAAATAAAATCTCTGGAGTCGTTATGGAAGACACGATTACTGGTGAACAACATAAAGTATACGCCAAAAAAATTATTAATGCAGGTGGCCCATGGGTCGATGAATTAAGGGAAATTGATGGTTCTAAAAAAGGGAAGGCTCTACATCTAACAAAAGGGGTCCACCTTGTTTTCCGTAAAGAAATCTTCCCGTTACAACAGGCAATTTACTTTGATACACCTGACGGAAGAATGGTTTTTGCAATTCCAAGAGATAATGTGACCTATGTAGGTACAACAGATACAACCTATAAAGGCGATATCGCTAATCCAAAAATGACGGAAGCGGACCGTGATTATATTATCGATGCGATTAATTATATGTTCCCTACCCTCGATATAAAAGCTGAGCATGTTGATTCAAGCTGGGCAGGTCTTCGTCCTTTAATTGCAGAAGCAGATAATGAAAATCCTAGTGAGATTTCACGTAAAGATGAGATTTTCGTTTCAGACTCTGGCCTTATATCCATGGCCGGTGGTAAGTTAACAGGTTACCGAAAAATGGCACAACATGCAGTCGATAAAGTTACCAAACAATTGAAAGAAGAAGAAGGGGTTCTTTATTCAGGATCGGAAACAGAGCATTTAGCCCTTTCTGGTGGAGAAGTTGGCGGATCAAAAGGATTTGAGGATTTCAAAAATAGAAAAGTAAGTGAAGGTATGGCACAGGGACTTGATGAGGAGACTGCTCTCATGCTGGTCGAGAGATACGGATCTAATTTTGATAAGATTTTAGAACTGTACGTTACGAATCAAGAGAAAGCTAAAACGGAAGATATCGATCCTATCGTATTTGCTGAACTTGTTTACGCACTAGAATATGAACTGGCCTATAAACCAGTTGACTTCTTTGTTCGTCGTACGGGTGCTTTGTTCTTTGAAATTGGATGGGTTAAAGCACACAAAGATAATGTAATTCGCTACATGGCAAAAGAATTGAAGTGGACAGATGCTCAAACAAAAGCTTATACAGAAGAGTTGGAGCAACTTTTACATGATGCTGTAACACCTGTTCAATCCTAACTTGTTCAAGATTTCGCTTATTTGCGTGTTTTTTACAAATTGCCGGACAAAATATTTGTCCGGCTTTTTTATGAGTCATTTCCTTTATCTAGTTCATAAACTGCACCCTATATAATTTGACATGGTATTGTGGTATAATCTTTTCGTATGTAATTTAATTAGGGGGATATGCATGCAACAGGTGACAAAAGGTAAGAAAGAACAGCAGAACAATGTTATCCCTTTTATTCCTGAAGGTGACTTTTATTTCACAAAAGGCATAGAGGCTTTTCAAAAACGTAAATTTGACATTGCAATAAAGTGGATGAAGAAAGCAACAGAAGCAAAGCCAGAAGATCCACTGTATCTTTGCCAAATGTCGGTTATATATACGGAAATCGGTGCATTTCACGCAGCAAATCAGCTATTAAATAAAGTACTGCAATCATCAGACTATGTAGATTGTTATTATTTACTTGCAAACAATTATGCCCATTTGGGTTTGCTTCATGATGCGAAAAAATTTGCGTTATCGTACCTTGAGCAAGAGCCTGAAGGGGATTTAAGTGAGGAAGCTAAAAGGTTGTTAGAACTCATTGATATCGATGAGGATGAAGAAGAAGACTGGGATTTAGAGGATGAGGATGAACTCCTGATTTATCAAGAAACCGTCTTTTATCATATGGAAAATATGGAATGGGAAAAGGCAATCCCGCTTATCGAGGAGATGATGACCCTATTTCCAGAGCACAAATTGACAAAGCATGATTATACACAGGCATTATTTTTCTCTGGTGATGAAGAAAAAGCGATCCAAATGGAGGAAGATATTCTTGATGAAGAACCAACTTCCCTTTACAGTCATGTAAATCTTGCTTTATTTTATTTCCAACAGGGAAAATACACGGAATATGAAGTTCATATTCAGGCATTACTAAATGTATATCCTATCCATGAGCAACAAAAACTGCGAATTGCTGTTACCCTTGCCCGTACGAATCGGTTTGAGGAAGCTTTTCAACGCTTTCTACTCCTCTCAAAAGGCAAGCTAAAAGGACATCCTTCTTATTTTCGCTGGTACAGTATTGCAGCATTTCATCATGGGGATAAGGAACGGGCCTATAAGCTTTGGGAAGAAGGTACGAAGAAATACCCTAAGCTAGCTAAAGAATCAGTGCCATGGGATTGAGCATTATATTAGACGAAATCGCATTTGTCTTATAAGCTTGATGTGGCTAATTAATAGAAGGAAAAAGGGGCGATAGATATGTCCGAAGAACGTATGTATGATGTGATTATCGCAGGTGCTGGTCCTGCAGGAATGACTGCAGCGGTTTATGCGTCTCGTGCAAATTTACAAACACTTATGATTGAGCGCGGCATTCCTGGTGGTCAAATGGCCAACACAGAAGACGTGGAAAACTATCCTGGTTATGACCATATTTTAGGACCGGATTTATCCAATAAAATGTTTGACCATGCGAAAAAATTTGGTGCTGAATACGCTTATGGTGATATTAAAGAGGTAATTGACCATGGCGATTATAAGACTGTTGTGGCTGGCAAAAAGGAATATAACACCAGATCACTAATTATTACTACAGGTGCCCAGTACAAGAAACTTGGTATACCAGGTGAAGAAGAATTAGGTGGACGTGGTGTCTCTTATTGTGCTGTTTGTGATGGGGCATTCTTCAAGCAAAAAAACCTCATCGTCATTGGTGGCGGAGACTCTGCAGTCGAAGAAGGTATCTATCTGACACGCTTTGCTGATAAAGTTACCGTTGTGCATCGTCGTGATAAATTACGTGCACAAAAGATTCTTCAAGAACGTGCGTTTGACAATGATAAAATTGACTTTATCTGGAACACTGTTGTTGAAACCATTAATGGTAAAGATGGAAAAGTAGGTAGTGTAACATTAAAAGACACACTTACTGGAGAAGTGAAAGAAGAAAACATTGATGGGGTTTTCATTTATATTGGTATGGTGCCTTTAAGTGAGCCATTTAAATCACTTGGTATCACGAATGAAGAAGGCTATATTCCAACGAATGAACACATGGAAACAAATGTATCTGGTGTTTTTGCAGCTGGAGATATTCGAGAAAAAACACTTCGACAAATTGTAACAGCAACAGGAGACGGAAGTGTAGCTGCTGAGGCTGCAATTAAGTATGTTGAAGACCTTCAAGAAGCATTGAAAACAACCCAATCTTAGTATTGTTAAGTTAACTTTACTAAGAAGTAACTGCTTTTTAACGCTGCTGTAATACGCACGCAATAAAAATGGGGTACACTATAAATAACTAATTGACCCCCTTTTAATAGATAGATTAGTTTCTTGCACAGGTGCAGATGCGCCTGTGTCTTTTTTTTACTTAGGAAAATATAAAAATGTATGTTTGGTTATCCTATACTTAATTTCAAATTAGGCATGGCTACAGAATGAAGAAGCCTGCCTCGGTCTCTTGTCGAAAGTTGACCGATTAAATAGATATAGCGATTGGTAAAACCTTTACCTTGTTGGAATGAATTTTTTCATTGTATAATAGAAGAAGCGTTGTTTAAGAAAAGCGGGATCGCCCGTATAAAGGAACGCCGATTTAAAACGACCGTGCTAGGTGTCGGCAAGACCCGGACGCTCCGGGCCAAACAACATCCTCTTAAAAGATACGGAAAGAGGCGAATACAGAATGCAACGTGTAACCAATTGTATTGTTATAGAAAATAATCATGTTTTGTTAATAAAAAAACCAAGACGTGGATGGTACGCAATACCTGGTGGGAAGATGGAAGCCGGGGAATCGATAAAAGAAGCGGTCACCAGAGAATACCGTGAGGAAACAAATCTCCATCTACAGGATCCTGAACTTGCAGGTGTATTCACCTTTTCGGTTGATACAGAAGATACTTTCATTCAGGAGTGGATGATGTTTACCTTTGTAGCATATGCATATAATGGGGAACTGACAGATAGCAGTCCAGAAGGTGAGCTAGAATGGGTTCCATTGGAGATAATAGAACAATTACCAATGGCAGAAGGGGATCGGAAAATCTTTCAACATGTCAAACGCTCACAGGAGTTGTTATACGGCGCTTTTACATATACGGAGGATTATCAACTTCTTGATGCCCGTTTGGATCCATCCTAGGGGCTAATTCTGAATGGAGGAGATTACAGATGGAAAGTAAACATAGCGAAACGTCGCTGGTTATTATAACAGGCATGTCTGGTGCAGGGAAAACAGTGGCTATTCAAAGCTTTGAAGATCTAGGTTACTACTGTGTGGATAATTTACCACCAGCATTACTGCCGAAATTTCTCGAATTAATGCGGGATTCAAGAAATAATATTCGAAAAGTAGCTCTTGTAATGGACTTACGTGGAAGAGAGTTTTTTGATTCCCTGTTTGAAGCATTAGACGTGCTTGGAAAAGAAGACTGGCTGGAAGAGCATATTCTTTTTCTTGACGCGAAGGATGAAAAATTAGTTAGCAGATATAAAGAAACGAGAAGAGCGCATCCCTTGGATGTTGGCGGTTTGCCATTGAATGGAATACGCCAAGAAAGAGAAATTCTTGACCAACTAAGAGGAAGAGCACAACGTATAATTGATACAACTTCCTTAAAGCCAAAGGAATTACGTGAAAAAATCGTTCAAAAATATACGGAAGAAAAACAGGAAATTTTTTCAGTACACATGGTATCTTTTGGGTTTAAATATGGCTTGCCAATCGATGCAGATTTAGTCTTTGATGTACGTTTCCTTCCTAATCCACATTATGTGCCAACATTACAGCCGCTAACCGGGTTGAATAAAGATGTCTCCTCCTATGTTTTCAAATGGTCTGAAACGCAGGTATTTAATGATAAGGTACTTGATCTTCTGAAATTTATGCTGCCACAGTATAAAAAAGAAGGAAAATCTCAGCTTGTCGTAGCTATTGGTTGTACAGGCGGGCAACATCGGTCTGTGGCCCTTTCTGAGTTTTTTGCCAATGAATTGTCATCTGCGTATATAACGCATGTAACCCACAGAGATATTGACAAAAGAAAGGGACATTAGTATGACACCACAAGCTTTACCAAAAGTTGTCGTTGTGGGAGGCGGTACAGGGATGCCGGTCCTATTACGGGGATTAAAGAATTTACCAATTCATCTAACTGCTCTTGTAACGGTAGCCGATGATGGTGGGAGCACAGGAAGACTAAGATCTGAAATGGCGATCCCTGCACCTGGCGATATTCGCAATGTGATCGCAGCACTTTCAGATGCAGAGCCAATGCTTATTGAGCTCTTTCAGCACAGATTTAATGCAGGAAATGGCTTATCAGGTCATTCAATGGGAAACCTGCTGTTGGCAGCCATGACTGCCATAACAGGTAATTTTAATACAGGGATAAAAGAGATCTCCCGTGTACTGAATGTGAAGGGGAAGATTTATCCTATCTCAAACGACAATATGTCGCTTCATGCAAAGATGAAGGATGGAACCATTGTTTCTGGGGAATCGAATATCCCATTATCCAATAAACAAATTGATCGGGTGTTTTTAAGTCCACAACCGGTCCAGCCCTTGCCAAACGCAGTCAGAGCAATTGAAAATGCTGACCTTGTCGTGATCGCTCCAGGAAGCCTATATACTAGCATTATGCCGACAGTCATTATGCCAAAGATTGATGAGGCAATTCGTAAGACAAAGGGAAAAGTTGTCTATGTCTGTAATGTCATGACCCAGGCAGGAGAAACAACTGGTTACACTGCCTCCAACCATGTACAGGCTATACGGGACCATATTGGGGAGGATAGTGTAGATGCTATCGTCGTACATAATGAGCCAATCGTTCGCTCCGTTCGAGAAATCTATGCGGAAGAAAATGCTGAGCCGGTTATTTATGATACCGATCAACTTCTTAAAATGGGACTACAGATTATTGAAGGGGATATTATAAACCATTCCCAGAAAATGCTGAGACATGATAATACGAAAGTAGCACAATTGCTTTATTCGATTTTATAGAGAAACATCATGAATGAATAAACAAAACCAGCAAAAGTAATTGGGAAGTAGAGAGGGGGAATACCCAATGTCATTTGCATCCGAAATAAAGAAGGAATTAACAGCAATAGAGGTAGATGAATGCTGTAAAAAGGCAGAACTAGCCGCACTCATTCGCATGAATGGTGCCATTTCCTTATCAAAACAAAAATATGTGCTTGATGTACAAACAGAAAATGCTGCGATTGCCAGGAGAATTTACACCTTAATTAAATCCCTCTATCATCTGCCTGTCGAACTACTCGTACGCAAAAAAATGAAGCTAAAAAAGAATAATGTCTATATTGTACGGATGAAGGAAGAAGTACAGGACTTACTTGTAGATCTAGAGATTTTAACAACGAAGCATACATTTAGTAGGTCCATTTCTAGCAATTATATGAAGAAAACGTGTTGCAAGAAATCCTATTTGCGTGGTGCTTTCCTTGCAGGTGGTTCGATTAATAATCCAGAAACCTCTTCTTACCATTTGGAGATATTTAACTTTTATCAGGAGCACAATGATGCACTTTGTGAGCTTATTAATGAGTTTGGGCTCCATGCTAGAATGTTAGAGCGGAAGAATGGCTTCATTGTGTATATTAAGGAAGCAGAGAAGATTACGGAGTTTCTAAGTATCATTGGAGCACATAACGCTTTATTTAAGTTTGAGGATGTCCGGATTGTAAGAGATATGCGCAATTCTGTTAATCGTCTCGTTAATTGTGAAACCGCAAATCTAAATAAAACAATAGGTGCTGCATTCCGTCAGATTGAAAACATTAATTTAATTGAGAGAACTGTAGGCTTAGATCAGCTACCAGAAAAATTACGTGAAATTGCTGTATTACGTGTGCAGCATCAGGATGTTTCATTGAAAGAACTTGGTGAACTAGTAAGCAGTGGCAAAATTTCTAAATCTGGCGTTAATCACCGACTTAAGAAAATAGATGAATTTGCTGAAAAAATTAAGCGTGGAGACCTATTAGAGAACGGGTGAGGATTTTCTTTTTTAGGTCACCATGATATAATACGAATAATTTAAAAATTTTAAGATATAATGCTTTATAGATCCGGTATGGGGATCCCAAACCGGATAGTTTTTTACTTCAAATGATAACGCTTACGCAGAGAAGGGTGATGGCGATGCAGGAGAAACAAGTTAAGGTGGAATTACCAACAGGATTGCAGGCTAGACCAGCTGCAGAATTTGTACAACTGGCAAACCGTTTCAGTTCTCATTTGTATTTAGAAAAAGAAGGCAAGCGGGTTAATGCTAAAAGTATTATGGGCTTAATGAGTTTAGCAGTTGCAAGTGATGAGGAGATTATTATCTTTGGTGATGGAGAAGACGAAGATAAAGCTATCCAAGAATTAGCTGCCTTTGTAACAGAATAAAATCCCTTTCTTAACGAAAGGGATTTTTGTCTCTTAGGGATGATAAAATGCTTGTTAGGAGCAAGTACGGTTCAGTTACTGTTTTGACACCCTAAATCAAAGAAAAATGTCCACCCTCGTTACAAGATGAGCGAAGGTGGACATTTTTTGATTTCCAGAAATTATTTATCTGTATTACGTTCTAAAATTTTGTCAATTAGACCATAGTCAACTGATCTTTGAGCTGTCATAAAGTTATCGCGATCTGTATCACGCTCAATAACTTCAATTGGCTGTCCAGTACGTTCAGATAGGATTTCATTAATTTTCTCACGCATTTGAATAATACGTTTTGCATGAATTTCAATATCAGTAGCTTGACCTTGCGTACCGCCAAGTGGCTGATGAATCATAACCTCACTATTAGGAAGAGCATAACGTTTTCCTTTTTCACCTGCTGCAAGTAGGAATGCTCCCATTGATGCTGCCATCCCAGTACAGATTGTAGAAACATCTGATTTAATAAACTGCATTGTATCAAAAATAGCCATACCTGCTGTAATTGATCCACCAGGTGAGTTGATGTATAGAGAAATATCTTTCTCAGGATCTTCTGCCTCAAGGAAAAGCAATTGTGCTACGATTGAATTTGCTACATTATCATCAATCGCGCTTCCCAGCATAATAATGCGGTCTTTTAATAGACGTGAGTAAATATCATAGGCGCGTTCTCCACGATTCGTTTGTTCAATAACTGTAGGAATTAAATTCATTTGTAAATCCTCCTTCAATTGTTTCACTTTTATCCATGTTTTGGATTGGATATACTTATCATACCTAATAGGTCAAAAAAGGTCAAATAAAATAGTTCGACACGTTTCACCTTATTAGTAGAGCGGTATGTATTTCACCTTAACTGGCTTAAGACCGCACTTTAAAAAATGCAGGGGAAATCCATCATACAAAGTGGGGGAAACTGCCAGAAAAGATCCGATTCATTCAACTAACATATAGTAGGGAGGATAGGGAACCCTCTCATCAAATGAAGTTTCACTTTATACTCATTCCATCATTCCCTTATTACAAGGAAAATAAACCCATCTTCTCATCGACATATATCACGGATACAAAACGATAGAGAAGATGGGTAGATCTTAATTCACATTGTCATAAAATTATCCCGGTGCAACCGTCCGTAAGGTTCCCACTTCAAAACATGAGGTGAAACAGCGTTTTTAGTGGGAGTAAACGGACGCTAACACCCCGATTCGTTCAACTAAACAATCAGTGGGGGAAAAATGAAAACCCGCACTGATTGAAGTTTCACTTTATTGTTTTAATCGGGGATCTAGGGCATCCCGTAGGCCATCGCCAAATAAATTAAAGCCAAGGACGACAAAGAAAATTGCAAGACCAGGAAAGGCAACAACCCAAGGAGCATTTTGAATCGCAGCTCGTCCATCACTTAACATTGCACCCCATTCAGGTGTTGGCGGCTGAGCACCAAGACCAAGGAAGCTTAAACCAGCTGCATCCAATATGGCAGTCCCAACGCCGAGTGTAGCCTGTACGATAATCGGTGCAACACAATTTGGAAGGACGTGCTGTATAAGAATTCTGCCATGTTTAGCCCCAATTGATTTTGCAGCCTCAATATATTCATTTTCTTTGATAGATAACACTGCCGAACGTACAATCCTCGCAAATTGTGGAATTCCCACAATACCAACCGCAATCATAGCATTTTGTAGACTCGGTCCAAGTACAGCAACCAACGCGATTGCCATGAGAATACTTGGAAATGCCATCATAATGTCAATAAAGCGCATGACGATTTGATCAATCCAACGTCCATAATAGCCAGCGATTCCTCCAAGTAAAACACCAATAGCGAGTGAAATACCTACTGCAATGACTCCTATTTGGATAGAGATCCTTGTCCCATAAACAATCCTAGAAAATATGTCTCTGCCAAGTTCGTCTGTTCCGAGTAAGTGGTCAGAGGAGGGGGCCTGATAGCGATTGACGATATCTTGGGCAGTTGGGCTATGTGTAGCAATCACAGGTGCTAGAATAGCAGTTAGAACAAGTAACACAATGATAATCACACCGATAAGGGCTGTTTTACTCTTTATGATTCGCAACCCCGCTTCTAGCCACAAGGGAATTGGTTTAGAAGCTTTTAAGGATTCTCCACTGGCTGCATTTGTTACGGGTTCTGGAGTGCGCGCCATCGTAATCACATCCTTTCAAATGTCCTGCAACGCAATTATTCATAACGAATCCTCGGATCAAAATACTTATACAAGAGGTCTGTTAATAAGTTAACGAGTACAAATATCGTTGCGACAATTAAGATCGTGCTTTGCACAACGGGATAATCCCTTCCTAAAACGGCCAAATACACATATCGTCCGATGCCTGGCCATGAAAATATCGTTTCAGTAAGCACGGCTCCTCCTAGCAATAGACCGAATTGCAATCCGATAACTGTAAGGACAGGAAGGAAGGCATTTTTTAAGGCATGGTGAAAGATAATCAATCGTGTTTTTAATCCCTTGGCATCTGCGGTACGAATATAGTCTTGTTTCATCACTTCCAGCATGCTGGAGCGTGTCATTCGCGCAATAATAGCCATTGGTATGGTCCCTAATGCAATGCCAGGCATTAGTAAATGTAAAAAGGCATCTTTAAATCCACGGAAATTCCCTGTCAAAAGACTATCTAGCAGATAGAAATTTGTTATGGTATTCATTTCGATGCCTGGTGTCAGTCTGCCAGAAGGGGGGAGAATATTTAGTTTGACGGAGAAGAACCAAATCATCATAAGACCAAGCCAGAAGATGGGGAGTGACACACCAAATAAAGCACCTGTCATACTGATGTTATCAAACCAGGAATATTGCTTTACTGCTGCAATTACACCCGCGAGAATACCGATGCTAACGGCAAGTAACATAGCAAATAAGGTCAGCTCTACGGTTGCAGGTAGCTTATGTAACAATTCATATCCAATGGATTCCTTTGATTGAATAGATTGTCCCAAATCTCCCTGAAGTATATCTCCTAAAAAACGGCCGTACTGAACAATGTAAGGATCATTCAGTCCGAGTTCTTGGCGTAACGCACTCAATTGCTCCTCTGTTGCCTTTTCTCCAAGCATACTACGTGCAGGATCACCAGGAATTAAATGAATGAGTGAGAACGTAATAATGGAAACACCAATAAGAACAGGGATGAGCATCAGCAAGCGTTTGGTAATATATTTCAGCATCAAACACACCTCCTTTTATTGGAATGGTGCCGTTGTAGCTCCACGGCACCACTCCTGTTACATTACTCTTGAATATCAAGCATATTAAAAGGTTCACTTCCAGTTGAGTGTGGCACATAATCAACCACTTTGCTGTTTGCTGCAATTGGCGGTGTTGTATGGGCAATTGGGAACCATGGTGCATCCTCATGAATTAATTCCTGTGCTTCCAAGTATAATTCTGTTCGTTTTTCTTGGTCCATCTCGGTTTGGGCTGCCTTCAATAAATCATGAACTTCATCACTCTTATAGAATGCAATATTTCCAGCTGAACCCATTTTTGCATTGTCCTTATCGAGTAGGACATAGAGGAAATTGTCTGGATCTCCGTTATCGCCGGTCCAACCTAAAAACGCCATGTCATGTTCACCATTTTCTGTTAGAGACAAATGTGTGTCCCAATCACTTTCAATGACCTCTACATTAATGTTTACTTCTTTCAGCATTTCTTGAATTGCTTGTGCACTTACTTTAGGTTGAGGCATGTATGGTCTTGGGTTAGAGAACGTATTTAATGTAATATCAAAACCATCAGCGTAGCCTGCTTCAGCGAGCAATTCTTTCGCTTTTTCTACATCGTATCCATAGTCTTCAATGTCATCATTATATCCCCATAATGAAGGAGGAAGAGGGTTTTTAGCAGGCTTGCCGATTCCTTCGTAAAGGGAAACAAGCTTTTCTTTATCGATAGCCAAGTTAATCGCCTGACGGACAGCTTTTTCAGCAAGTGGGCCCTCTTTATCCGTGTTCATCGCCATATAACTAATATTCATGGATGGACGTTCGATATTCTGTAAGCTTTCATCAGCATCTACCGTTTGAATATCCTGAGGGTTTAAGCCTGTCATCATATCAATGGAACCTGATTGTAGTTCCATAAAACGTGCACCATTATCAGGAATTGTACGGAAGATTACTTTATCTACCTTTGCTGCATCTCCAAAATAATCATTGTTTTTTGTAACTGTAATGCTGTCATCCGGTACCCATTCGCTGAATACAAATGGTCCTGTTCCAACAGGGTTTTTGAAATAATCTTCTCCATGTTCTTCAACAGCTTTAGGGCTCGCAATTCCGAAAGGAGGCATTGCAAGGGTTTGTAAAAATGGAGCATTAGGCTCACTTAGCGTGAAGGTTACCTCGTAGTCACTAGTAGCTTCCACGGATTCTATAATCCCCCCTAAATCCTCTTCGGAAGCTCCGAACATGTAGCCGTAATAAATATATTCAGCAGATGTAGCCCAACGCTCGAAATTAAATACAACGTCTTCTGCTGTGAAATCATTTCCGTCATGGAAAGTCACATCATCTCTAAGCTTAAAAGTCCAGGTTAACCCATCTTCACTAGGCGTCCACTCTGTTGCTAGTGCAGGTTTTACTTCTGTACTGTCTTCCTCGTAACGTACAAGTGTGTCATAAATTTGATTCGTAACATAAATGGATTCGCCATCGGTTACTTTTGATGGATCTAACTGAATGGAATCCGCGCCACGACCGAATATGAGTGTCTTTTCACCAGCTACCTCTTCTGCGCCATCCTCATTTCCTGATTCCTCATTGGATTCTTCATTACTAGAACCCGTATCATCACCAGTACACGCACTAACAGCAAGCAGCATTGCAAACAACAAGACCAGTATTCCTAACCATTTTTTGTTTATCACTATTTATCCCCCTCGTATGATTTCTTTCAACATTTCTAGAAGCTGTGTGATTAATTCACCACCTCCTTTGCAAAGTGGCAGGCAGCCATTTGCCCTGTTAAAGACACTTGTTTCATAGTTGGCTTTTCACTGCGACAAATTGCTTCTGCGAATGGACAACGAGTATGAAACTTGCATCCTTTTGGTGGATTCGCTGGTGAAGGTAGATCACCTTTTAAGATGATTCTCTCTTTTTCTTGATGAGGATTTGCTTTTGGTACAGCAGATAGAAGCGCCTGTGTATAAGGATGTTTAGGAGATTTATAGACTTCAGCTGCTTCTCCAACCTCTACTAGCTCACCTAAATACATAACCGCCACTCGATCACTAATATGATGGATAACACTTAAATCATGGGCTATAAAAATGTACGTTAGTTTAAATTCCTCTTGGAGTTCTTCTAATAAGTTTATAACCTGGGCTTGAATCGATACATCTAAGGCGGAAACCGGTTCATCACATATGACAAGCTCAGGATCTAGTGCCAATGAACGGGCAATCCCGATACGCTGCCTCTGTCCGCCACTAAACTCATGGGGATAGCGAGATTTGTGATAGGAACTTAAGCCAACTACATCAAGTAGGCGGTCCAGCTTTTGCTTACGCGCTGCTTTTTCCATCTGAAATATTTTCATTGGCTCTGTAATGATCTGTTCAATTGTCTTCCTTGGATTAAGGGAAGCATAAGGATCCTGAAAAATTAGTTGCATTTCCTGTCGTAACTTTCGCATGCGTTCCCCACGAAAAGCCGTTATATCCTCTCCTTTATAGATGAGCTGTCCCTCGGTTGGTTCGGTCAATTTTAAAATAGATCTACCAGCAGTAGATTTGCCACAGCCACTTTCTCCAACAAGGCCTAGTGTTTCTCCAGCTTTTACAGTGAAAGTGATGCCATCCACTGCTTTTACCATGTCTTTATTACGTGAAAATAGCGAAGTACCTTTTGTAGGAAAATGCTTTTTAAGATTTTTCACTTCCAATAGGGGTTTCATTGAAGGATTCCTCCTCGCTAATAACTTTGTCATGAAGGAAGCATCTAACTGCATGGTCATCTTCTACATTCTTTAACAGGGGGTCTGCATGCAGACAGCTCTCCATTGCAAATTTACATCGTGGTGCAAAATTGCAGCCAGTAGGGAGAGAACGCAAATCAGGTGGCATCCCGGAAATAGCTTCAAGTTTCTGCTTCTTTTCCGTGATTTTAGGAATTGAGTGCATGAGACCAAGTGTATAAGGGTGTTTTCCATTATCGAATAACTTTTTTGTCTCCGTATACTCTGCTGGCTTTCCTGCGTACATCACCATTACCCTGTCACAAACTTCTGCGACCACACCAAGATCATGGGTAATCATAACGAGCGCCATATCCAGTTCTTTCTGCATTTTCTTAAACAACTCTAAAATTTGTGCTTGAATGGTCACATCTAGAGCGGTAGTTGGCTCATCTGCAATAAGCAGGGAGGGATTACATGATAAAGCGATAGCGATCATAACCCGTTGTCGCATTCCTCCACTAAATTCATGGGGGTAATTACGAATTCTATTGCGGGCATCAGGTATTCCAACGAGATCTAGTAACTCTAATGCCCGATCAAATGCCTGTTTTCTAGTTAGCTTTTCATGAGCCAAAATGGTTTCAACCAGCTGTTTTTCTACGGTAAGCACAGGGTTAAGTGAGGTCATCGGATCTTGAAAAACCATCGCAATTTCTTTCCCACGTATGGCTCTCATCTCCTTGGGTGATTTTCTTAATAAGTCTTCTCCCTTAAATAAAACCTCTCCGTCCACAATCCGACCAGGGGGAGAAGGTATCAGTCCAAGAATGGATAATGCTGTAATACTTTTTCCAGAACCTGATTCGCCTACTATTCCTAGTGTTTCTCCAGGTTTCACAGAAAAGTCCACCCCGTCAACTGCCTTCACCACACCGGACTTGGTAAAAAAATGTGTATGCAGGTTTCTTACTTCAAGAAGTGATGAATCAATTTGCATAGGACTCCTCCTCATAGATTGCTGCTAATAAATTATATGAAACATGCCCTTGGTTTAATAACTTACTAGTTAAAAAACAGTACTTTCGTGCCTTTTTTTAATAAAAAGCTTGTATCTAATAATCAGGGGCGTTATAATAGCCTATGTGTCTTATTTGAAAAATAGAATTTGCGCCCGTAGCTCAGTTGGATAGAGCACTGGTTTCCGGTACCAGGTTTGCCGGGGGTTCGAATCCCTCCGGGCGCGCTATAAAAAGAAAGAGACAGCTCTTGGAAAAATCAAGAGCTGTCTCTTTTTCATTTATCTTCGTTCAACTAACAATCAGTGTGGGAAGAATGAAAATCCCCACTGATTGAAGGTTCACTTTATAATAATTGTATTATTTCGTCGGCGGCTTCGTCGATGGATAAATAATCCGTGTTAATTTTCAGATGGTATTCCTGGTAGATTTTTTTTCTAGCATGAAACAGAGTTTTCATTTCATCAAGGCTCTTCCCTTGTAGCACGGGTCTTGTCTCGATGAGTTGTTCACACCGATCGACCCATTTATCCCAGGATAGTTCCAAATGGATAACATAACAGGATGCCATACAAATTTCTCTCACTTCTGGCTGCAGAAATGCTCCGCCTCCTAAAGATAGAACCTTCTTTTTTTCCTGACTATAGGATTGAATCATTTCTTTTTCTTTTTCTCGAAAATATTCTTCACCATATTTACGAAATATTTCCGGCACAGGAAGCTCATGTGCTTTTTCAATCTCTGCATCGATATCGATAAGCTGTCTCCCTGTTTTTTTCGCTAAAGCTTGTCCTATAGATGTTTTTCCGACCCCCATAAATCCAGTTAAGGCAATACTTTTCTTGTCTTCTCGCTCCATGGTCACCCTCATTTCGCAATGTAATTAATTTATTCTAGTATAGGGGAAAGATATCATATTGTAACGTTGGATGATAAGAGATTCACCTTAAAGGTAAGGTTTTATGCTATATAAAGAAAGAGCTAGTGAATTATCTGATAATGTAGGCCTAAAAATGATAGAATAGGTTTAGAGAAATACTACTGGAGGATACCAAATGAAACCAATCAAGGTAAAACACATTACAATAGGAGAAGGGATTCCGAAAATAATTGTTCCAATTATGGGATACTCTGAGTGCGAATTACTGGAAGAGATCGCTTATATTAAAGAACTGAATCCGGATATTATTGAATGGCGGGCAGATGCTTTTAAGAGAGTGGCAGATTACGCTGCAGTAGGTCATATGCTGAGTCTAATTCGCGAGAAGGTACCTAACACACCACTATTATTTACCTTTCGAACTGAACAAGAGGGCGGTAATTGCCCTATGTCCTTAGTGGACTATTTCAATCTAATAAAAGTGGTACTTGATACGAAACGAATAGAACTCATAGATATGGAATTACTTACAGATGAAACCATGCTACGAGAAATGATGAACCATGCAAAACAAAAAGGCATAAAGGTTATCCTGTCTAACCATGAATTCACCCACACGCCTGCAAAGGAGACCTTGCTTTTTCGTTTGCAAAAAATGGCCTCGCTTGGTGCAGATATTCCTAAGGTTGCGGTGATGCCACAGACGGTGAAGGATTTGCTAACACTATTGGATGTGACCCAGGAGGCGAAGGAATCAGGACTACCTGTCATTACTATGGCGATGGGGAAACTAGGTTTATTAAGCCGTCTGTCCGGAGAAATTTTTGGAAGTGTTGCTACGTTTGCTGCTGGTAAGCACCAATCTGCACCCGGCCAGATCTCCGTCTCACAACTAAGAGAGGTACAAGACATTATCCATCAACACTCCTAAAATATTAAAGAGGTGAGAATATGAAACTTGTTAGCTATAGAAAAGGAAAAAATAACCCATTTCGGATTGGGGCAATGTTAGATAAAAAGAATGTATTGGACTTGGAGGATGCATTTAGACAAATGGAGATCGCAAATGGGGGAGAAGTTACAGAGAACTTTCCAGCAGACCCGAATGCCTTTTTTCTCGCTGGGCCAGATACATTTGAACTAGCGAAACAGGCTGTGAACTATGTCGAACTTAAACACGTTGAGCCATTACAGTTTGACAGAGAAGAGGTCGAATTGGGTACGCCTATTTCACGCCCTGGAAAGATCATCTGTGTTGGGAAAAACTATGCTGAACATGCAGCAGAAATGAAAAGTGACATACCAGACTACCCTGTATTATTTGCCAAGTTTGCTAACGCATTGATTGGACCAGAGGACGCAATTAAGAAAAGCCATTTAACAAGCAAGCTCGATTATGAGGCTGAACTGACTATTGTTATCGGCAAAGAAGCTTCCAATGTACATAAAGAAAATGCTGGTGAATATATTCTTGGCTATACAATTGGAAATGATATTTCTGCTCGAGACCTACAAAAACGTACACCACAATGGTTACAGGGAAAAACCCTTGACCGCAGTACACCTGTCGGGCCATGGATTGTGACAGCTGATGAGATTACTGATCCGGCTAATCTGAAAATAAAATCATTTGTGAACGGGGAGGAACGCCAATCATCAAATACGAAGCATCTTATTTTTAATATTCCTTACCTAATTGAATTCATATCCTCAATTATGACATTAGAGCCAGGTGACATTATCTTGACTGGTACTCCGAATGGTGTCGGTTTTGCTATGGACCCGCCAGGATTTTTGAACGACGGTGATACGGTTAAGATTGAGATTGAGAACATCGGAGAATTAGAAAACCGCGTGGAAGATCTGCGATAAAGTTAGTCCTTTTTCTTCTGGGAGATAGAAGATGAAAATAAAAGCCAAGCGACTATAATACATCGCTTGGCTTTTATAAACTGTTTTGGGATTTTAGAACTATCATGTTAAGGAGTGTTCTTCCTTTTTATAAATTAGTGACCTACGCTTTTGAATCTTCCTCCATGAACTTCTTGCGTATCCATTATAGTCGTAAAGGCCCCTGGATCAATACCATGTATAAGAACTTTTAGCTTGGCCACTTCAAGTCTAGTCACGACTACGTAAATCACTTCTGTATCCGTTTCCTGGTAGCTGTTTTGACCATACAGCTTGGTTACACCTCTTCCAAGCGTCTCTCCTATTTCATCAGCGATCTCGCTTGTTAAATTGGAAACAATTATGGCTGCTTTTGTTTCATTAAATCCTTGCCCTACTGCATCAATTGTTTTGGATGCAATGTAATAGGTGAGGATGGAAAACATTGCCTGTTCCCAGCCAAGCACAAATCCTGCCCAGAGAAAGATAAAAATGTTAATAAACATCACAAACTCACCGACTGAGAATGGAATTTTTCTCGATAATATAATACCCAGGATTTCTGTGCCATCCAATGCACCGGAGTTGCGGATGACAATCCCAACACCTGCACCAAGTGAAAGACCACCAAATACTGTTGCCAGCAAATTGTCATCTGTTATGGGTGCTACATGGTGTAAGGATGACTCAACGATAGCAAGGGCGAGAATGCTAAATAGGGAGGAAAACAGAAAATCCTTCCCGAGTCGTTTTAGTCCGGCATACAAAAAAGGAATATTGATAATTAATACAAGCACCCCGAAGCTAAAGTCGGTTAAATAGTTGATTAACAGGGAGGTACCGATAATCCCGCCATCAATAATTTCATTAGGAACGAGAAAAAGCTCAATAGAGGCTGCTGCTAAAGCTGCGCCAATGAAAAGCATGAAGTACCTCATAATAAGATGAGTAATACTCTCTTTCTTTCTTCTACGGTGTGGCATGAACTAAACTCCTTTATTTATAGTATTTCGCTTATCCAACCTTAAATAGCAGTAAGACCACAATTTAAGAATGCAATCGGAATCAACTGCCAGTAAAGGTTCAATCGTTCAACTAACATTTGTAGGGATCGGCCAAATGAAGTTTTACATTATAGCTTGCTTAGAGAGTCTGTCTGCATGATAGTTTTGCTTCTCGGGTATCCATTTAATAAAAAAGTAGGGAAACGTAGCAGATTTTTGGACAATGGTTTCTAAAAATGGCTTATAGCTTTGGTTACGGGTAAAGTTCTTTTCCACTACATCAACCACCAATTTCGAATCAGACCGGATTGAAATAATCTCATCAGGAAAATGCTCCTCACAAATTTCCAAAGCTTTTATTACTGCGAGAAATTCTGCCTCATGATTGGAAAGTTCTCCTAAAGGTATCGCATACTCAAATTTAGTTTTTCCTTGTTTTATGTATATACCTGCACCGCTTTTACCTGGGTCTCCACGAGAGGCACCATCTGTATAAACTTCTATCATACATTCATCATCCTTACTAATATTTTAGTGGCTATATAATCGACAACCTTTTGTAAAAATCCCTCGAAACCACCATATTAACTATATCAAAGTATAACGTGATTTTCAGATTTGAGGTATGACATAAGGAACGATACTATGGGTTCTATCTATTCTGCGCTACTGTACATAAAGTTATCATTTAAGACAAACTTCCTCTATCTCAGTATGTAGACTAAGACTATACTACCAATTTAAAGAATATTCCTAAAATTTATTGTAACTTAACAAAAATTAGTATACCATTTATTTAATCAAATCATGCTTGTACTCATATGGAGCATGTAATCAAGGAGGAAATAGGATGAGTTATGAAAGCGGATACAAACACGAAGATTTTACAGAAGGTAAACCAGACTATCAGAAAATCACCGAAAGTTCTTCATTTAAGAATTTACTTGCAAAGCGTAAAAGATTCGTTGTCCCGTTAACCATTATATTTTTAGTGTTTTATTTTCTGCTCCCGATTTTAACCTCTTACACCACTCTTTTAAATTCTCCAGCGATTGGTGATATATCTTGGGTATGGATTTTTGCATTTGCGCAATTTATTATGACGTGGGTGTTTTGCATTATCTATGTTAAAAAATCTGCGCATTTTGATAAACAATCTGATGAAATAATAGCTGACCAATTAGGGGAGGGGAAAGAATGAACGGAACGGTTGTGACACTTTTTTTAGTAATCGTCTTCGCTACATTGGTTATTACTTATTTTGCAGCTAAAAAGACTCAAACAACTGGTGATTTTTATACGGCAGGTGGCGGATTAACCGGTTGGCAAAATGGACTTGCTATCGCTGGAGATTATTTGTCTGCAGCTTCCTTTTTAGGTATTGCTGGAGCCATTGCGCTTTATGGGTTTGATGGTTTCTTTTACAGTATTGGCTTTTTAATAGCGTACTTAGTAGTTATGTTTTTAGTAGCAGAGCCTTTGAGAAACTTAGGTAAATACACACTTGCTGACATGATAAATGCGAGGTTTGATGCAAAAAAGGTAAGGGGAATTGCTGCCCTAAGTACGCTTACGATTGTTATATTTTATATGATTGCGCAGCTCGTAGGGGCAGGTGCTCTCATCCAACTATTATTCGGGATAGATTATTGGATTGCCGTACTAATAGTTGGGGTAATGATGACTATTTATGTATTATTTGGAGGCATGACTGCGACAAGTTGGGTTCAAATTATTAAAGCGGTATTATTAATGATTGGTACTGTTATTATTGCTTTTATGGTACTCGCAAAATTTAACTTTAATATACTTGGAATGTTTAGTGAAATGAAAACAGCGACGAGTCATGGGGCCGATTACTTAAACCCAGGGCTAAAGTACACCGTTCCTTTGGACACGATATCCTTAATGTTGGCACTTGTATTAGGGACTGCTGGTTTACCTCATATCTTAATGCGTTTCTTTACAGTGAAAAATGCTAGAATAGCAAGAAGCTCCGTCGTTACTGCTACATGGGTTGTTGGAGTTTTTTATATACTAACGATTTTTCTAGGGTTTGGGGCAGCTGCTTTTGTGGGCGAGGAACTTATAGCTGCAGCTAATCCGGCTGGAAATATGGCAGCACCTTTATTGGCTGAAGTACTTGGTGGTAATTTGTTAATGTCATTCGTTTCAGCAGTAGCATTTGCCACGATACTTGCAGTTGTTGCAGGGTTAGTTTTGTCAGGAGCTTCTGCATTTGCACACGATATTTATGGACAAATTATAAAAAAAGGTAATGCAACGGATAAGCAGCAAATGTTGGCAGCACGGTACGCTTCTTTAGGTGTTTCTATCTTTTCTATTCTACTTGCATTATTTGCTCAAAATATGAATGTCGCCTTTTTAGTATCGTTAGCGTTTTGCGTGGCGGCAAGTGCGAACTTACCTGTTATTCTTTACACGATATACTGGAAGCGTTTTAATACAAGTGGTGCTGTAACAGCGATGGTATTAGGGTTAGTTTCTGCATTAATTTTGGTGGCAATTAGTCCGAATGTTTTTTCACCCATCGAAGGCGCAGCGCTATTTGTAGGGGAACCTATCTTCTCGTTAACTAATCCGGCTATAATATCTGTTCCATTAGGTTTCTTAGGGGGATATTTAGGAACAGTTCTCTCTAAAGAAGTTGACTTGCAACGGTATGCCGAAGTCCAGGTGAAAGCAAACACAGGGTATCGTGAATAGTAGAGAGAAATGTTGAAAACATATTCAGATTTAACACCTATATGAAGTGTAAGCTAGATGGAACTGTGATTTTATGGCAAAATAAGAGTTAGAGTATATATAGGGGGGGTAAGGATGAATTTACTACAAGAACAGGTACTTGAACGTAAAATGAACCAATCCCTTCTTCAGTCTCTCCAATTACTGCAATATTCAAGTTTTGATTTAATGGAATATATAAAGGAAATTGAAAAAGAAAATCCTTTAATAGGTGAAGTTATTTATCAGGATGATGTTTCTTATTTCCATCCATCTAGAGGGGGGCTAGTAGCCCCTATCGAATTAAATGTGAAGGAATTAACCATGTATGAAAAATTAAAGAAGCAATTGTATATGCTAACTATACCAAAGGAGATACATCATGCCGTTTTATATGGAATTGATTCATTAAATGAAAGCGGGTACCTTGAAATTGATTTGGAATTTTGGGCCAATGCTTGTGACATAACACTGCAAAGCGCTGAAAAGGCACTATTGTATATTCAGTCGTTGGAACCAACTGGTATAGGGGCCAGGTCACTAAGCGAATGCATTTACCTACAATTAGCACAAGATGCCCCCGACCCTGACTTATTACAAGACTTGTTAGGAGATAATCTAAATTGGGTTGCTGCAGGCGATGTTTTATCTATATCAAAATATTATAGTTTGTCCGAACCTGAGGTAGAAGGCTTGTTGGCAAAGGTTAGAAGATGCGATCCAAAACCAGGGAAGCGCATAACAACCAAAACGACGAACTATATTACTCCGGAAGCTTCTATTTATAAGCAACAGGGAAAATGGCATGTTTCGTTTTTTTCTTGGAGCAGCCCTAGCATAAAGATAGATCCAAATTATAAAGAATTCGTGTCAGATGAAAAATACGTTGTACGTTACCTTAATAATAAATGGAGCCAAGTTGAATCACTTAGAAAAGCTATTTCATATAGACATAATACATTAGAACGGGTGATTCATTGTATTATAGAGAAGCAATCTCCTTTTTTCGAAAATGGCTTGTCCATGCTTCAACCTTTAACACTAAAAGAAATTGCAGATGTTCTTGAGTTGCATACTTCTACAATAAGCAGAACGGTTTCAAATAAATATATTCAAACAGCAAGTGGAGTATTTCCATTAAATTTTTTTCTGCAATCTGGAATTCAACAAGCAGATGGCACGAAAACTTCTTCCATTGTTGTGAAACAACAAATCGCTGACCTGGTTAAAAACGAAGATAAACGGAAGCCATTATCAGATAGAGAGATTAAGGAAAAATTGGAAGCAGTGTACGGGCTACACATCGCCCGAAGAACCGTAATGAAATACCGAGAGCACCAGGAAATCCCATCTTCTAGCAAGAGAAAGGAAACGTGAGATGAGAAATGTAATTTTATACACAAAGAACCCTTGTTCCTTATGTGATGAAGCAAAAATGATGTTGGAGCTTCTTCAAAAGGATTATAGCTTTAATTTAATAGAAAGGGATATCGAAACGAATGACGAGTGGATGGAGCGCTATCATTTGCTTATCCCATGTGTGATTATCGGAGAGGAATCGTTCGATGGTTCCCAAATAGATTGGGATACACTTGTACGAGCATTACAAAACGGTGAATAGCTAACTTCCTTTTGGGGAAGTGTAAAACCTGAACGATTCATTTTAGTTGTGAAATTTTATATCTTTGCTATAATAAATGTCGAAGGAAGTTTTTTTTGATGTTTCTGGGACATAATATAACCATCTGGGACATTTTGTGTCCAACAAGAGGGGATCTGAATGAGTGATCTAATTGATTTGCAGAAAAAACTAGTTCCAGATTTAGTGGAAGTAATGCAGCAAAGGTATGCTGTATTGCACAGTGTAGACCTGTTCCAGCCAATTGGAAGACGTAGTTTAGCGGAAAACACTGGTATGTCTGAAAGAAATGCTCGTAGTGAGGTTGACTTCTTATCTAAACAAGGACTCATAAAAATTACCACAAAAGGAATGTATATCTCAAAAGAGGGTAAGGTAATTCTAGAACAGTTGGCCGAATTTATGAATGAAATTAAAGGTTTAAGTGTTTTAGAAAAGCAAATCAAGGATAAATTGAATATTGAGCAGGTCATTGTGGTACCTGGAAATAGTGATCAATATGAATGGGTCAAACAGGAAATGGGGAAAGCATGTGTTTCCTTTCTTCAGTCTGTAGTAGATAACGAGGATATCATCGCAGTTACTGGTGGAACTACGATGGCAGCTGTAGCGAATGTCATGAACCCATTAGATAAGGCAAATAATTATTTATTTGTACCAGCGCGTGGGGGAATTGGGGAAAAGGTAGAAAACCAAGCCAACACAATTGTTGCTGAAATGGCGAGAAAAGCCGGGGTACAATACCGTTTGCTCTATGCGCCAGATCCTTTGAGTGAATCTGCTTATCAGACAATTATTAACGAGCCATCTATTAACGAGACACTTCAGCATGTTAAGGGAGCAACAGTTGTCCTTCACGGAATTGGCGATGCCATGACAATGGCGAAACGTCGAAAAACACCCGAGCAGGTTGCTGTGGAACTCTACAACAAACAGGCTATCAGTGAAGCATTTGGTTACTATTTTGATGCAATGGGTAATGTTGTATATAAGGTACGCACCGTAGGCATTCAATTAGAGGACCTTCAAACAATCGATCATGTTGTAACCATTGCGGGCGGTAGCTCCAAAGGAAAAGCAATTGATTCTTATTTTAAACAAGGGAAGAGCAATCTTCTGATCACGGATGAAGCAGCTGCGAAAGAGATATTGAAGGGGTAACCCTTTTATATATAAAATTAATTTCTATTTATAGGAGGAATATACATGGCAGTAAAAGTAGGTATTAATGGTTTTGGTAGAATTGGACGTAACGTATTTCGTCAATCACTTAAAAATGATGAAGTAGAAGTAGTAGCAGTAAACGATTTAACAGATGCTAATATGCTAGCACACTTGTTAAAATACGATTCTGTTCATGGTAAACTTGATCAAGAAATTTCAGTAAATGGCTCCAACCTTGTTGTTGGTGGAAAAGAAATTAAAGTACTATCTGAGCGTAACCCTGCAGATCTAGGCTGGGGAGATCTGGGTGTAGAAGTTGTTATTGAATCAACTGGTCGCTTCACTAAAGGTGAAGATGCACAGAAACACATTGAAGCTGGAGCGAAAAAAGTAATTATTTCCGCACCTGCACAAGATGAAGATCTTACACTAGTTATGGGTGTTAACGATGATCAATACGATCCATCTAGCCATAACATTATCTCTAACGCTTCTTGTACTACAAACTGTCTTGCACCATATGCAAAAGTATTAAATGATAAATTTGGTGTTAAACGTGGCTTGATGACAACAATTCACTCTTACACTAACGATCAGCAAATCCTTGATTTGCCACATAAAGACTACCGTCGTGCTCGTGCAGCAGCTGAAAACATTATTCCAACTACAACTGGTGCAGCGAAAGCAGTAGGTAAAGTACTTCCTGAATTAAACGGCAAATTAAACGGTGGAGCAGTTCGCGTTCCAACTCCAGACGGTTCTCTAGTTGACCTAGTAGTAGAGTTGGATAAAAACGTAACAGCTGAAGACGTTAATGCTGCATTGAAAGAAGCTGCAGAAGGCGATCTTAAAGGAATCCTTGAGTACAGCGAAGAGCCACTTGTTTCTTCTGATATCGTAGGTAACTCACATTCATCAATCATTGATGGTCTATCAACTATGGTACTTGAAGATAACATGGTTAAAGTAATCTCTTGGTATGACAATGAAATGGGTTATTCTTCACGTTGTGTGGATCTAGCTGCATTTCTTAAAAAACAAGGACTGTAAGATTCACCTTACCAGCAGTCAGGTTAATTAAGCAGGCGGAGGAGGAGATAAATCCTCCTTCGTCTTTTGCTTGTTACATGATTAACCTCAAACTATTAAGGGAAAAGCTATAAGTGCTACATAATTTAATAAAGCAGGAGGTTGTTTTAATGAATAAGAAAACACTTCAAGACATTGACGTTAAAGGTAAAAAGGTCTTTTGTCGTGTCGATTTTAACGTACCAATGAAGGACGGAGAGGTTACAGACGATACTAGAATTAAGGCAGCCCTGCCGACTATCCAGTATCTTAGTGAACAAGGTGCCACCGTTATTCTTGCAAGTCATTTAGGTCGTCCAAAGGGCGAAGCAGTGGAAGAGTTACGCCTTGACCCTGTTGCAAAACGTCTTAGCGATCTTCTTGGCAAAGAAGTAGTGAAAACAGACGAAGTATACGGCAGTGAAGTAAATGAAGCCCTATCTCGCTTAAGTGATGGCGATATTCTACTTTTAGAGAATGTTCGTTTTGAAGTAGGAGAAGAAAAAAATGACGAACAGCTTGCTCAAGCATTCGCAGATATGGCTGATATCTATGTAAATGATGCCTTTGGCGCTGCTCACCGTGCACATGCTTCAACTGCAGGGGTTGCGGAGAAGCTTCCAGCAGTTGCTGGTAAACTTTTGGAAAAGGAAATTGCAGTACTGGGTAAAGCACTTGAAAACCCTGAGCGCCCTTTTACAGCCATTATAGGTGGAGCGAAAGTTAAAGATAAAATTAATGTAATAGATAACCTTCTTGAAAAAGTAGATAACCTTATCGTTGGTGGTGGACTTGCGTATACGTTTATCAAAGCACAAGGCCATGAAATTGGAAAATCTCTATTAGAAGAAGATAAACTTGATCTTGCGAAAGAATTCATGCAAAAAGCAAAAGATAACGACGTTAATTTTGTATTGCCTGTAGATGTTGTGGTAGCAGATGACTTCTCTGAAGAGGCAAATACCAAAATTGTAGATATTGAAGAAATTCCTGCAGATTGGGAAGCATTAGATATCGGGCCAAAAACGCGTGAGAAATACAGCCAGATTGTGGCAGATTCCAAACTAGTAATTTGGAATGGACCAATGGGAGTATTTGAATTAAACGTATTTGCTGGTGGAACAAAAGCTGTTGCAGAGAGCCTTGCAAACACAGAAGGTTATACTGTAATTGGTGGGGGAGATTCTGCTGCTGCAGTAGAGAAATTTGATTACGCGGAAGACATGGATCATGTTTCTACCGGTGGTGGAGCATCCCTAGAATTCATGGAAGGCAAAGCACTTCCAGGTGTGGAAGCTTTAAACGATAAATAATTGTTTTTGAATCAAAATTTATTGAAGAGGTGATCGTATGCGTAAAAATGTGATTGCAGGTAACTGGAAAATGAACAAAGTATTGTCTGAGGCGACTGAATTTGTAGGAGAAGTTGTAAATAAAGCTCCCGAATCAGACCAGACTGAAGCGATTGTTTGTGCGCCATTCCCTTTCCTTGCTAGCTTGGTTGAGCAAACAAAAAATTCACCGGTGAAAATAGCAGCACAAAACATGCATTATGAAGAAAGTGGTGCATTCACAGGAGAAGTAAGTCCTGGAATGTTAAAAGATCTTGGCGTTACACATGTCGTACTTGGACACTCTGAGCGTAGAGAGCTTTTTGCAGAAACAGATGAATCGGTAAATAAAAAAACACAGGCTGCATTTAAACACGGTCTAACTCCAATCGTTTGTGTTGGTGAAACACTTGATCAACGTGAAGCAAATGAAACAATGAATCATGTAGGAAACCAGGTAAAAGCTGCTTTAGAAGGACTTTCTGAGGAACAGGTAGCTAGTACGATTATTGCGTACGAACCAATCTGGGCAATCGGAACTGGAAAAACAGCTACAAGTGAACAAGCAAATGAAGTTTGTACCCATATCCGTAATGTTGTAAAAGATGTAACATCAGAAGAAACTGCAGAAAAAGTTGTTCTACAATATGGTGGCAGTGTGAAACCAGCAAACATTAAAGAATTACTTGCTCAATCAGATATTGATGGTGCCTTAGTTGGCGGAGCAAGTCTGGAGGCAGACTCATTCTTGCAGCTCGTGGAGGCTGGTAAATAATGACACAAAATAAATTAGCTGCATTGATTATCCTTGACGGATTTGCAATACGCGATGAAGAGATGGGAAACGCAGTAAAACAAGCTAATACACCTAATTTCGACCGATTCTGGGAGAAGTACGCCCACAATCAGCTGACCGCTAGTGGAGAGGCTGTAGGCCTGCCTGAAGGTCAAATGGGTAACTCCGAAGTAGGTCATTTGAATATCGGTGCAGGTAGAATTGTGTATCAAAGTTTAACGAGAGTTAATCTTTCTATTAAAGAAGGAGACTTTTTCGAAAAAGAAGCTTTCTTAAAATCAATTCGTTCTGCTAAAGAAAAAGGCAAGGCGTTGCATATCTTTGGTCTATTGTCTGATGGTGGTGTCCACAGTCATATTAGCCATATGTTCGCGTTGCTGAAGCTTGCCAAAGACAATGGTCTTGAAGAGGTATATGTCCATGCATTTTTAGATGGCCGTGATGTAGGTCAGCAAACTGCTAAAAAGTACATTGCCCAAACAGAAGACAAAATGAAAGAACTGGGCATCGGAAAAATTGCAACGGTTTCTGGTCGCTATTATTCCATGGATCGCGATAAGCGTTGGGATCGTGTTAAGAAAGCATATGATGCGATGGTTCACGGTGACGGGCCGACATACACAAATGCCGAAGAAGTAGTAGAAGATTCCTACAAAAACGGCATTTATGATGAATTCGTACTTCCTTCTGTGATTACAGATGAAAGTGGCGACCCAGTAGGTAAGGTACAGGACGAAGATTCCATCATCTTTTATAACTTCCGTCCAGACAGAGCTATTCAAATCTCTCGTACTTTTGCCAATAAAGACTTCCGTGATTTTGACAGGGGAGAAAATGTACCAAAGGATCTTGACTTTGTAATGCTAACCAATTTCAGTGAATCGGTGGATGGCTATGTAGCTTACGAGCCTGTAAATCTTGATAACACGATTGGGGAAGTACTGGCACAAAACAATTTGAACCAGTTACGTATTGCGGAAACAGAGAAGTATCCACATGTTACATTCTTTATGAGTGGCGGACGCGAACAAGAATTTGAAGGAGAAAAACGTGTTCTTATCGATTCTCCAAAAGTTGCTACTTATGACCTCCAGCCGGAGATGAGTGCATATGAAGTAACAGACGCGTTGCTAAAAGAACTTGATGAAGGAAACCAAAATGCGATTATCTTAAACTTTGCGAACCCTGATATGGTTGGTCATTCTGGTATGCTTGAGCCAACGATAAAAGCAATTGAAACAGTGGATGAATGCTTAGGTAAAATAATCGATAAAATCGTTTCTCTTGGTGGAAATGCAATTATTACCGCTGATCACGGTAATTCTGATGAAGTAATCACAGTGGATGGAGACCCTATGACAGCACATACGACAAATCCTGTGCCAGTTATTGTAACAAAAGAAGATGCAACAATACGCGACGGCGGAATTCTTGCAGATCTTGCTCCAACTCTACTTGATCTACTGGATGTTTCCAAGCCAGAGGAAATGACAGGAAAATCTTTACTAAAGTAAGTTGCCTATCTTAACAAAAGTCAGGTAAGATGAATGAGAAACCAAAAAAAGGAGAGATTTACATGCCATATATTACAGATGTCTATGCAAGAGAAGTACTTGATTCACGCGGTAACCCAACAGTAGAGGTAGAAGTATTCACAGAGTCCGGTGCATTTGGATCTGCTCTAGTACCAAGTGGTGCTTCCACTGGAGAATACGAAGCTGTTGAATTACGTGACGGTGACAAAGACCGTTATTTAGGTAAAGGTGTAGAAAAAGCAGTACAAAACGTAAATGAAGTAATCGCACCAGAATTAGTAGGTATTGATGTAACACGTCAAAATATCATTGATGCATTAATGATTGAACTTGATGGAACAGAAAACAAAGGAAAATTAGGTGCAAACGCTATTCTTGGTGTTTCCATGGCTGTTGCTCATGCGGCTTCTAGCTATCTAGAAGTACCACTTTACAACTATCTTGGTGGATTTAATGCCAAAACATTGCCAACACCAATGATGAACATCGTAAATGGTGGAGAGCATGCAGATAACAATGTTGATATTCAAGAATTCATGATTATGCCAGTAGCTGCTCCGACTTTCAAAGAAGCGTTGCGTACAGGTGCTGAGATTTTCCATTCATTGAAGAAAGTCCTTAACTCTAAAGGATATAACACTGGTGTAGGTGACGAAGGTGGATTTGCTCCAAACCTTGGTTCAAATGAAGAAGCTCTTCAAACGATTGTAGAAGCAATTGAAGCAGCTGGTTACAAACCAGGCGAAGAAGTGAAGCTTGCTATGGACGTTGCGGCTTCCGAAATTTATGAAGATGGCAAATATAACCTAAAAGGCGAGGGTGTTGTTCGTACTTCTGCTGAAATGGTAGACTGGTATGAAGAAATGGTAAATAAATACCCAATCATCTCTATTGAAGATGGCCTTGATGAAAACGACTGGGAAGGTCATAAACTATTAACAGACCGTCTTGGTGACCGTGTTCAATTAGTTGGGGATGATCTATTTGTTACAAACACTACGAAGCTTTCCCAAGGTATTGAGCAAGGTGTAGGAAATTCTATTCTTGTTAAAGTGAACCAAATTGGTACACTTACTGAAACATTTGAAGCAATTGAAATGGCGAAACGCGCTGGATATACTGCTGTTATCTCTCACCGTTCTGGTGAAACAGAAGATGCAACGATCGCTGATATCGCTGTTGCTACAAATGCTGGACAAATTAAAACGGGTGCACCTTCTCGTACAGACCGTGTAGCGAAGTACAATCAATTACTTCGTATTGAAGACGAATTAGCTGGCCTAGGCGTATATGGTGGCTTAGATTCATTCTATAACTTAAAAAAATAATCAAACACAAGGAGAAGCATCCCCTTTGCAAAAGAAGCAAGGGGGATGCTTTTTTGTGTTATATAGAAACCTCGCCCTCGCCTCTGTTGTTAATTGAAGATATCAATCTGCTTAGCATAGGACAAATTGTAGTTCAATAAAATAGGATGTAATGTAAAAATTATCCCGGTGCAACCGTCCGTAATACTCCCACTATAAAATATGAAGTGAAACGGTTATGTTTTTAGTGGGAGTAAACGGACGCTAACACCCCGATTCGTTCAACTAACAATCAGTGGGAAGAACAAAAAACCCACTGATTGAAGTTTCACTTTATACAGGGGGAGATTAATGTGGCGCAAAAGGTATTGCTTTTTGGAGATATTGGAATAGATGACACAGTAGCACTTATTTATGCCTATTTAAATGATGAAATTGATGTTGTCGGAGTAGTGGCTGACTATGGGAATATCTCAAGAGAAAATGCTTTGGCCAATATTCAATATGTACGGACATTATTAAGCAGTGAAATGACAGAACAGGTAACCATCATTGTAGGAGCTGAAGCACCAATGACTGGTGAACTCCCAGTCTACGTACCGGAGATCCATGGTGAGTTCGGCTTAGGGCCCATTATTCCTCCTCTAAATTTCATGAATGGTATTACAGAAAACTTTCATGAAATTGTGGATATTATTAAAGAAAATGAGGATTTGCTGATCGTGAATATTGGTCGTTTAACTTCTTTAGCAACAATGTTTCTGCTATATGGTGATTTGATGCGTAAGGTAAAGGGGTATTATGTAATGGGAGGGGCTTTTTGGGTACCGGGTAATATTACGGCTGTATCTGAAGCTAATTTTTATGGGGATCCGGTTGCTGCACAGGTAGTACTCAGATATGCAGAAAATCTAAAAATAATCCCTCTTAACGTAACAGAGCAAGCAATCGCAACACCAAAAATGGTGGACTATATTGACGCATATGGTCCGATAGACATTGTAAAACCGCTATTAGACTATTACTATAATTTTTATAAAGAAAGGAATCCATCCATAACTGGTAGTCCATTGCATGATGTGTTAACTCTAATGGCTGCAATCAAGCCAGATATGCTTACATATGAAAGGTTACCAGTACATATTGTGCAAGCTGCAGAAGGTACAGAACGCGGGCAAAGTATTGCAGATATCAGACCTTTTCTTACAGATGGAGAAGTAGAGCCAAATAAACATGACATCGCTTTCCAGCTAAACTATAAGCAGTTTTTTATGGATTTTATGACTGTGATGAGTGGCCAACGTTTTACTTAACCCATTGACCTTTAAAAGGAAGCCCTGCTATGCTAATTGTAAAAAGGATAAGCGGGAGGATGAAGGGCATTTCTATTTTAGACTCGATAAAAAACAGACGGTCAATACATAATTTTAAAAAAGAGGAAGTACAGAATAACGTACTACTGGATATCTTTCACTACGCTTCCTATGCCCCGACACATTACATGAAGGAACCTTGGCAAATAAAAGTATTTCAAGAAAAGGGAAAGCAATTCTTTATCAAGGAGATCATATCGAGTTACGAAAGAATTGGTATGCTTCGCACAGACAAAGAACCTAAAACTATTAAAATGAAGGAATCAATGAAACAGTTTTTATTAGAAATTCCGCACCATGCGGTAATTTTTTTCGAAGTGGATGAAGATCCTATTCGCTATGAGGAAGATTACGCTGCAGTGTGTGCATTCATCCAAAACGTCCAACTTGCTGCCTGGGAACACGGTGTAGGAGTGTTGTGGACGATTACACCGTACATGCATGATCAAACGTTTGTAGAAAGAATTGGAATAAATAGTGATGTGATGAAAATTGCTGCTGTACTTCAGATGGGTTATCCACTAAAAGTTCCGCGTAATAAAGGCCGAACCGCGATTGAAGAAAAACTGGAAATTATAAATAAATAAAGTATAGAAAAGCCGGAGAGTAACTCGTTAAAATCAACGATTCCCTCCGGCTTCATAATATCTTTATTTAGATTTAGTTAATTAGTTCATTTACATATTCTAAGACTTCATCTGCTGTGCCCATAGAAAGGATCTTGTCCTTATTGGCAGCAAGTTTTTTCTTAGAAAGATCTTTTAATTGTGTACGTGCAGGCAAGATAGAAGTTGCACTCATGCTGAACTCATCAAGACCAAGTCCTAGAAGAATTGGAATTGCTAACGGTTCACCAGCCATTTCTCCACACATACCAACCCATTTATCTTCACTGTGTGCTGCTTCAATCACGTTATTAATTAGGTTTAAGATAGCTGGATGGTATGGCTGATAAAGGTAAGAAACCTGTTCATTCATACGGTCTGCTGCCATCGTGTATTGAATTAAGTCATTCGTTCCTACACTGAAGAAATCTACTTCTTTAGCAAATTGTTTTGCAATTACGGCTGTAGAAGGGATTTCTACCATGATACCTACTTCGATATCATCCGAAACGTCTTTTCCTTCGTTCTTAAGTGCTTCTTTTTCATCAAGAAGAATTGCTTTAGCTTTTCTGAATTCCTCGATTGTCGCAATCATAGGGAACATGATTTTCAAGTTTCCGTAAACACTTGCACGTAATAGTGCGCGTAGTTGTGGACGGAAAACATCTTCATTTTCCAAACAGAAACGAATTGCTCTAAATCCAAGGAACGGATTCAGTTCTTTCGGTAAATCTAAGTAATTTAGCTCTTTATCGCCACCGATATCTAGTGTACGTACAACAACAGGCTTGCCTTGCATCTGTTCCAGAACCGATTTGTAAGCATCAAACTGTTCGTCCTCTGTAGGAAGCTCGTTTTTACCCATATAAAGAAATTCGGTACGGTAAAGTCCAACACCTTCCCCACCATTGTTAAGAACTCCTGTTACATCTTCTGGTGTACCAATGTTTGCTGCAAGCTCTACTTGCTCGCCGTCAGCCGTGAATGTCGGTTCATCTTTTAGCTTAGCCCATTCTTCTTTTTGTCTTGCAAACGTTTCTTGCTTTTCTCGGTAGGATGCAATTTCTTCTTCAGATGGGTTAAGGATTACTTTTCCTTCCATGCCGTCTACAATCACCATGTCGTCTTTAGATACTGAAGTCGTAATTTCTTTGGTTCCAACTACAGCAGGAATCTCAAGTGATCTAGCCATAATTGCTGAGTGAGAAGTACGTCCGCCAATATCTGTAGCGAAGCCTTTTACAAATTCTCTGTTTAATTGAGCTGTGTCAGATGGTGTTAAATCCTTGGCGATTACAATTACTTCCTCATTAATTAATGCAGGATCTGGGAATGTTACACCAAGTAAATGAGCCATCACACGTTGCGTAACATCATGAATATCAGCAGCGCGTTCTCTCATGTATTCGTTGTCCATGCTCTTGAACATGTCAATAAACATGGTAGCTGTTTCTTCAAGTGCTGTTTCTGCCATTACGTTATCAGCGTTTATTTTGTCTTTCATTGGGTTTATTAACTCAGGGTCACTTAATACTAGTAGATGTGCAGAAAAGATCTCAGCATGTTCGTCACCAAGCTGTTCCTTTGTATGTGCTTTAATTTTTTCCAACTCTTGTTTTGAAACGTCAAGCGCTTTTTCCAATCTCTCTATTTCCACCTGGGGATTATCAATTGTTTTCTTTTCAAATGAAAGATCTGGTGTTTCTAGTTGGTATGCCTTCGCAATAGCAATACCGGATGATGCAGCGATTCCTTGTACATTTTTCATTTTGACCAACCTTCCTTATTGCAAAAAAATATTAGCGATAAAACCGTGAAATACGTTTATACACTCCAGCTTCTATTCTAAACGCTTGCTCGTTATTACACAAGGATTAAACTTTGATACGTAACGTGTCAGTGATCCAACCTTCGATGGCTCGATAGACCTCATGCTTATTTATTTCAAATAGCAATTCATGCCGACCTTCTTCAAACAGCATGGTGGTAACACGATTCAGTCCTATTTGGTCATATAATTGAGCCGTTTTCCATACACCACTTCCATATTGGCCTACTGGATCTTGATCACCACTTAATAATAGGATGGGAAGGTCTTTCCGAATAGATTGATTCCGCTGTTTATCTTGAATCACTAATAGACCAGACATTAGATCGTAGAAAAAGCGAGCTGTTGGGACAAAGCCTGCGAGTGGATCCCGCTCATAATCCTGCACTGCAGTTTCGTTTCGAGTTAACCAATCCACTTTCGTGCGTTTATCTTTTATCTTTTTATTATAACGGCCAAACGCAAGCCAATTCATCAGTCCAGAGGGTTCTTTTGCAGGCTGTAGGCTCGCTAAGAATTTTCCAGCACGTGATTGGAGGGATGGAAAATAGCCGGTGCCAGAAAGAATAGCTCCATGAATCTCAAGGCTATGTTGTTGGATATAATGTCTTACTAGAAAGGACCCCATACTGTGGCCAAAGAGAATGATCGGAATAGAAGGGTATGTTGCCTTTATTTTTCTTGTCATCATTAAAAGGTCCTCTGACGCTTTTGAGAAACCATCCTTATGTGCAAAGAAACCTAATAAACCTTGTCGTTCTCCAGTTTTCCCATGTCCTCTGTGATCATTCCCATAAACATAAAACCCCATATCTACAAGCTGCTTTGCAAAATCGTCATAGCGATTAATATGCTCTACCATCCCATGAGCCAGTTGGATAATCGCTTTTGGTTGTTGATTAGGGTTATACCATTTCTTAAAATAGATTTCCGTATTGTCTGCTACTTCTAGCCAATCTTCTTCTATCATTTAGAGTCCCCCTACAGATGTTTTCCTAATACTATGAACACGTCAGTCTATTATAACATCTATCCTTTTAAAATAGACTTGCTATCCAAAACAAGATTGTGCTAAAGTAGAGATAAGTATTGGTATATTCAGACGCAAACAACGGATTGTTTGTGTTTTAGTATCTGGGGGTGTCTTGCATAGATGGAAGCTTTAGTACATGTATTGTTAGTTATTGATGCAATCGTTATGATTATTTTTGTATTATTTCAGTCAGGTAAAAGTGAAGGACTGTCTGGTGCGATTTCTGGTGGGGCCGAGCAGTTATTTGGGAAACAAAAGGCAAGAGGGGCTGATCTTTTTCTTCACAGAGGAACGATCGTAACCGGTGTTTTGTTTTTCGTTTTAGCATTTCTAAGTGCATATATCCTACAATAATAATAACCCTTATCACATTTGTGATAAGGGTTATTGCTTTTTATTTTGGATTAAAAAAGGGTAAAGTAGATATAGAATGTTCGAACAAGTATCGGGGGAGAAGCTTTTTTCCTGTTACTTATTGAATGGCTATCAAGTGAAACAGATATATAAAGGAGATGCAACACAAATGAAAGTAAAACAACCACAACCTTTTACGTTTGAAGCAGGACCGCGAGCAGTATTATTATTACATGGCTTTACTGGACACTCTGCAGATGTAAGAATGCTCGGACGCTACCTGGAAAAGCAAGGCTACACAAGCCATGCGCCGATTTATCGAGGACATGGTTTACCGCCTGAAGAGCTTATTAAAGCAACCCCTGACGAGTGGTGGGAGGATGTTCTAAAAGCGTATCGCCATTTGCAAGAACTAGGGTATAAAGAAATTGCCGTGGCTGGTCTTTCCCTTGGAGGAGTACTAGGTTTAAAATTGGCATATTCGGAAAAGACGAAAGCAGTAATTACAATGTGTTCCCCTATGTTCTTTGATAATGAAACGCAGTTGACGAAAGGATTTAAGGCTTTCTCGAAAGAGTACAAGCAGTTGGAAGGAAAAGAGGAAGACACGATAAGCTCTGAACTAGAAGAGCTTATGGCAAATTCTAATAATGTATTTCGTGATCTTGGGAACTTTATTACAGAAGTAAAGAATGAAATTGATACCATTTATACGCCAACAATGGTTATCCAGGCAACAAAAGATGAAATGATTAACACAGATAGTGCTTCTTATATTTTCGATCAGGTAGAAGCGGATAAGAAAGAAATAAAATGGTTTGAGAATTCTGGTCATGTGATTACGATGGGGAAAGAAAAGGAACAAGTCTTTGAAGAGGTTTATCAGTTTCTAGAACAGCTTGACTGGGAAGTATGATTATAACGCTTATAAAAGGTAAATAATAATAAAGAAAGAAGGTGAGCGAATGAAAGAGAGATTACGAAATTATTTTAAAGAAAACGGTACGAAGCCATTATCCGTAGATGAATTAGAAGACGTGTTGGAAGTTGAAGATGCAGTTGAATTTAAGGAATTAGTTAAAGCACTGAACGAGCTGGAGGAAAATGGAGAGCTTGTGCGCACGAGAAAGAACAGATTTGGTCTTCCAGAGAAAATGAACCTTGTACGAGGACGGATCCAAATGCATGCAAAAGGATTCGCTTTCCTCATCCCAGACGATGAGGATCAAACAGATGTCTATATCCATCATTCAGACTTGGCATCTGCTATGAACAATGATAAGGTGCTTGTCCGCCTTGAAAAGAAAGATCAGGATGGTCAAAGACCAGAGGGAACAGTAATTCGCATATTGGAGCGTGCCACACTTCAAGTAGTTGGAACGTTTGAGGATAATCGTTCATTTGGGTTTGTAATAGCAGATGATAAACGGATTCCTAATGACATTTTCATTCCGAAAGGTTCCACAAATGGTGCTGTGAGCGGACACAAAGTGATTGCTCATATCACAAAGTATCCGGAAAAGCATAAAAGTGCCGAAGGGGAAATCATTCATATACTTGGTCATAAAAACGACCCAGGTATTGATATTATTTCCATTATTCACAAGCATGGCATTAAAGTTGACTTCCCTGAAGAAGTACTTGAACAGGCTGCAAATACGTCTGAGACCATTGCAGAGGAAGAATTACAAGGGCGCCGTGACTTACGAGACGAAACGATTGTCACCATCGATGGTGCGGATGCAAAGGATCTGGATGATGCTGTTTCTGTTAAAAGATTAGATAATGGAAACTACAAGCTTGGTGTCTATATTGCTGATGTTAGTTACTATGTTGACAAAGACAGCCCAATCGACAAAGAGGCGTTTGACAGAGGGACGAGTGTTTACCTGGTAGATCGGGTTATTCCGATGATTCCGCATCGGCTTTCAAATGGAATTTGTTCGTTAAATCCCAAGGTGGATAGATTAACATTAGGCTGTGAGATGGAGATTACCTCCTCAGGAGATATTGTCAATCATGAGATTTTCCAAAGTGTTATTAAAACAAATGAAAGAATGACGTATAGTGATGTAAATAAAATACTTGTCGATAAAGATGCGGAAGTAATGGAACGCTATAAAGATCTCGTACCATTTTTTGAACAAATGGGAGAGCTTGCGTCCGTACTCAACCGAAAACGTATGGGCCGTGGGGCTATAGACTTTGACTTTAAAGAATCAAAAGTATTGGTGGATGAAAAAGGAGTACCTCAGGATGTTGTTCTAAGAGAACGCTCTGTAGCAGAACGTTTAATCGAAGAGTTTATGCTAGCAGCAAATGAAACGATTGCAGAGCATTTTCATTGGATGGATGTCCCATTTATTCACCGGATTCATGAAGAACCAGACCAAGGTAAACTGCAAAATTTCTTTGAATTTCTAGCAAGTCTCGGATATACAGTGAAAGGTACGAGCAATGAAGTGCACCCACAAGCCTTACAAAAAGTAATCGAAGATGTCCAAGATAAACCAGAAGAAATGATTGTATCTAAATTAATGCTTCGTTCTATGAAGCAGGCAAAATACGATCCTCAAAGCGTTGGACATTTTGGCTTGGCTACAGAGTTCTATACACACTTCACTTCGCCAATTCGGCGTTATCCGGATCTCATCGTCCATCGGCTTATTCGGACCTATTTAATCAATAAGCAAATGGACCAGAAGACGGTGAATTATTGGAAAGAAGCCATGCCGGAGATTGCTCGACATACAAGTGAAAGAGAACGGACAGCAGTCGATGCCGAAAGAGAGACGGATGATCTGAAAAAGGCAGAGTTCATGAAAGATAAAATTGGCGAAGAATACACTGGGGTTATCAGCTCCGTTACCAACTTTGGATTATTCGTTGAACTTGAAAATACCATTGAAGGACTTGTTCATGTTAGTTATCTAACAGATGACTACTATCATTATGATGAACGAAGACATGCGATGATTGGAGAACGAACAGCGAAGGTTTACCGAATTGGTGACGAAGTAAAAGTAAAGGTAGCTAGTGTAAATACGGATGAACGGGCGGTTGATTTTGAAATAGCCCGAGTAGAAAACCCAAACAACAAAAAAAGAAAGAAACCAAAGAATAAAAGACCTAGATAACAAAAGTAGCACTGATGAATGAGATCAGTGCTATTTTTTTGGTCACTTTTTGCATGAGGTAAACTATATTGTTGACGCAAATTATTTGTTCCCTTACACTACTAAATAGCTGAAGTGAAATAAAGTGAACGTTATTAGGTGATTGTTTTTCTACCTCAATTTCCCCAATGTAGTTGAAGGAATCGGTATTTTACTGTCAGCTTGAGTGATTAAAAATCTGATTTTTTTAAAAAAACAAGCTTCCAAAAAGAGAAAATGTAATAAGCTGAAAATATGTTCCTCTCGCAGGATTAAAATTTTTTCAGCGAGAAATATAATACCCCATCAAAACTCAATCATCCTAACTTACTGTGGGGGAAGTACATTTTACAACAAAGGAGATACGACCATGACAGAAGAGGTACTGCTGGCCTTTCTATTCACCCTGTTTGCCGGTCTTGCAACAGGTATAGGTAGTTTACTGGCGTTTTTCACGAAGACGACCAATACTAAATTTTTGTCCTTTGCGCTGGGGTTTTCAGCAGGGGTAATGATTTATGTATCCTTAGTTGATATTTTTGTTAAGGCAAAAGAATCCCTTGTCGGAGAGCTTGGAGAAGTTGGAGGAAATTGGCTGACTGTTGGATCCTTTTTTGCTGGAATGCTACTTATCACGTTTATAGATCGCTTGATTCCGAATCAAACAAATCCCCATGAACTAAAGAAAATAGAAGATATGAAAAAACCTGGAGCTGTCATTAAAGACCCACAATTATTAAAGACGGGAACCTTCGTAGCTTTGGCAATAGGAATTCATAATTTCCCAGAGGGTATTGCTACTTTTGTATCCACTATACAGGATCCCGCACTAGGTCTAGCTATTGCAATCGCCATTGCTATTCACAATATTCCAGAAGGTATTGCAGTCTCCGTGCCTATTTATTATGCAACAGGGGATAAAAAGAAAGCCTTTAAACTATCCTTTTTATCTGGATTGGCTGAGCCGATTGGTGCTGTAGTAGCCTTTTTAATTTTAATGCCTTTTTTAAATGACATTATGTTCGGGGTTATCTTTGCAATGGTAGCGGGGATAATGGTGTTTATATCACTAGATGAGTTATTACCTGCAGCAAAGAAATACGACGAGGCACATATCTCGATTTACGGGCTGATTGGTGGCATGGCAGTCATGGCATTAAGTTTGCTACTTATTATTTAAATGGGTTCTAATTGGATTCTGCCTCTTTTTTTGATAGAATAAGGTTCACGTAAGCAGTAGGAGGAAATTCGGATGCCAAAAGGACATGGAAACGCAATCGCAACAAATAAAAAAGCATCGCATGAATACTTTATTGAAGACACATATGAAGCAGGGATCGTACTGCAAGGTACCGAAATTAAATCACTTCGTGCCGGTAGAGTTAATATTAAAGATTCCCATGCAAGAATTGATCGTGGGGAAATAAAGCTAATTAATCTTCATATTGCAGAATATGAACAGGGAAATCGGTATAACCATGATCCGACAAGAACAAGAAAGCTGTTGTTGCACCGGAAGGAAATTGATAAATTGATCGGCTTAACACAGCAACAAGGCTACGCACTCGTGCCATTAAAGATATATATTAAAAATGGTTTTGCCAAAGTATTGATAGGTCTTGGAAGAGGGAAGAAGAAGTATGATAAACGGGAAGACCTGAAGCGGAAACAGATGAAACGTGATGTTGACCGGGCGATTAAGGATCATATGAGATAGGTCTAACACTCCTGAATTCTTGACTTTTTTGCGAAAAATGGTATACTGTTTATTGTAATGACGAACTAAAACAATTATATAAATGCTCATTTTACCCGAGCGTTTTCCTTTATGGGGACGTTACGGATTCGACAGGGATAGATTGAGCTCAGGTCGCATGTCGAGGTTACGGCTCGTAAAACGTTACTCGCCTAAATATAACTGGCAAATTTAACAACAACACTGCTTTAGCAGCTGCGTAAGCACTGCTAAGCGATCCTTCCTGCTATCGCCCGTGTGGCAGATTGAAGGGTCTCAACTGAAACGGGCTATACGTTCATCCACCGTCTGAGGATGACCGTTGAAACCAATCAGACTAGCTGCACAAAAGCCTGTTGGTAGGCTGATGTGACAGTGAATGATAATATACCAACTAAGCGTGTAGAAGCCTGAGTGGCAATGTCTCTGGACGAGGGTTCGACTCCCTCCGTCTCCACTTACATAAGCTAAGTGGTGTATATCAACGTTAAAAAAAGCCTGGTAACATTTGTGGTAACACTTTTAAAAATTCAATAATCTGAGCTTGAGGGAAGCCGTTCTCCATTTTGAGGACGGCTTCTTTTTTGTGTTCTCATAAAGGTGACTGTAGAGAATTAAAGTTTTCGATACATTAACTCGATTATTGATTAAACAATTTGGCGACGCTTATATTCGCACAGCACCACAATAGGTAGTGAATTACGGATGAAAAATAGATTACAAAGGTAGCTTAGACGTGACTTTGGAAAAGTAATCAATCTTCCCATAATAAAAATCCCTTCGAACAATTAATATTGATAACAATTGCTGGAAGAGAAGATCTTATTTGTACTTTTTATCATATTTTTGTAAATGTAAATATGTTAGCTATTAACATCATAGGATCTTTTTTATCCTTGTATGGTGCTTCATCATTTTATAAAGCAGAAGAGTAATATAACTTTGTTTTTTGAAATGAGTAGGCCAGCAATGCTTTTATTAGTGAATTCTACATATTCTAATGAATGTTATGTTTTTTGAAGTTTCCTCCCTTAACTTCTGCTACATCGTATACAATAACAAATGCATTTCGATCTATTTCATATATAATTTCCTTCATTTTGGTTTCCTCTAATCGATTAATCACGCAAGAAATTTCCCTAAACTTCTCTTTTGAATAGCCACCTCGAACAATTTTATAGGTTGCGCTTCGACCTAAACGGTCTCGTATTGTCTCTACCATGTCTTCTGGTTCACTGGTTATAATATTGTAAGTTTTAGAGCCACTAAAACCTGTTTCAATAATATGGATGACTTTTGAAGCGATAAAATATGCAATTCCTGAAAGAATGGCACCCTGTAGTCCAAATGCTGTTGATACAATTATAAATACAAAGACGTTTAAAAATAAAATTAAGTCGCTTGTACCAAACGGCAATTTACGTGACAGTAGCACCGCTAGCATATCAATTCCATCCAAAGCACCACCATTTCGCAATGCTAAACCCATTCCAAAACCAATAATAATACCACCTACAACTGTAATGAGCATGGTATCCCCTTCGACAATGGCTGGAATGTGATGCATAAGCTTTGTACCTATAGCTAAAGAAACTATACCAATTATAGAATATATAGCGAAGCTTTTTCCGATTTGTTTATATCCTAAAAATATAAAGGGGATATTTAATAGGGCGATTAGAATACCCAATGGTAATTTAGTTAATTGAGAAAATGTAATGCTTAAACCAGTTATACCGCCATCTGATACACTGTTTGGAATTAATACTGCTTCAAGCCCATAGGCTGTAATAAATCCACCTATGATAATTAGAAATGCTCTTGAAATCCATTTTAACCTTCTGGATTTTTTATTCTTTGTTTGTGGAGTCATCGATTTTTCCTACTTTCAAATTAGTTACTAGATAAATCTCTAAGTTCGTGTCATATTCGTTAAAAACGGGGAAAGATCTAACTATTATTTATTTTATTTGTTTTATTCGATTATGTAAAACCATATCTCGCAGGGGCTAACCTATCACAGTGAACAGACTTAGTTCTTTAAACCCCTCCTCATAACACACGGTTTGTTAATAATTTGTTCAAATATAAAAATGTCAAAGGCATCTCGGATCGAAATAATGCTTCCTTGAATAGTGATTTTATCTCCTTCCGTTATGTAGGTCTTTCATTATAAAAAAAAGCCCATAAGAAAAGTTGCTCAACAAAGGTACGTTCCCTGATGAGCAACTTTTTTAGTTTCAAGTAATTATGCAATACTTTTACATGCTTCTGCACACTTAAAGCAAGCTTCCGCACATTTTTGACAATGTTCATGTTCATGCTTTTTACATTCATTTCCACACGCTTCACAAATCTTCGCGCAGACTGCTGCTAATTCAGAAGCGAATGGTGTATTTCTTGAAAGGGCATGCTCTAAGTAACTGCAAATATCCGCACATTCCCTATCCAACCGTATGCATTCGGCCATCATCTTAACATCTTCCTCTTTAAGACAAGCATCAAAACAATGGTTGCATGCTACAGCACACTCGTGTAATGAATGAAGCAAATTTTGATGTTGTTCGGGTGACATCTTACAAAAACCTCCTACAATTAGTTATGTTTCCCTCTGTCTTAAATACAATTCCCAATTTAATCTTAACTAAACTGATCCAAAACCAATTTTGCATGAACAATACCTTACACGGGTATGATAAAAATGTCTTCTGCTTACATATTTATTTACAACTAATACTTTCTTCTTGACCTGAATACCTTATGGGGGTATAGTATAACTATAAATAAAAAGGAAGTGATCCATTTGGATGAATTCTTACATGAACACCCAAGTAAACCAAGAACACAAAGTGAAAAACAAAAGGTTATCAACCGTTTAAAACGTATAGAAGGCCAGGTACGCGGCATTCAAAAGATGGTTGAAGAAGATAGGTACTGTATGGATATATTGGTCCAGCTTAGTGCAATTCAATCTGCTCTGAAAAATGTTGGTTTTTCTGTCACGGAACGTCATATTAACCATTGTGTGAGTGATGCCATCAAGCAGGGCGAAGGAAAAGAAACGATCGAAGAATTAATGAGTGTTATGAAGCAGTTTTCTAAATAAGGAGAGAGAATTATGAGCGACACACATCATGCAACTCTTAATATAACAGGAATGACCTGTGCAGCTTGCTCTAGCCGAGTTGAAAAAGTTCTAAATAAAATGGATGGAGTCGAAGCTCAGGTCAATTTAACAACGGAGAAAGCAACGGTGGGCTATGATATAGAGAAAGCTTCAATTGAAGATATTACGAAAAAAATAGAAAACGTGGGCTACGGCGTGTTAATGGAAAAAACAGAACTAGACATTTTGGGCATGACCTGTGCAGCTTGTTCTACTCGTATCGAAAAGGTTTTGAATAAGCAAGAAGGTGTTAATTCCGCAACGGTTAATTTAACAACTGAGAGTGCAGCGATTGAATATACCCCAGGCTTGACTGACCCAAAAGCATTAATTGAGAAGATCAGAAATGTAGGGTATGACGCAAAACCTAAAGCGGAAGCAGCAGAAAAGAGAACGCATAAAGAGAAAGCTTTGCAACGGCAGAAAGCCAAGTTGATCATCTCAGCTGTGCTATCTTCACCATTATTAATTACCATGCTGGTTCACTTATTTAATATGGAAATACCAGCACTACTTATGAACCCATGGTTTCAATTTGCGCTAGCAACACCTGTTCAATTTATCATTGGATGGCAGTTTTATGTGGGAGCGTACAAAAACTTAAAAAATGGCGGGGCAAACATGGACGTGCTTGTGGCATTAGGCACGAGCGCTGCTTACTTCTATAGTTTATACGAAGCAATCAAGACGATTGGCAATGACTATATGCCGCATTTATATTTTGAAACCAGTGCTATTCTCATTACACTGATCTTGTTTGGAAAATACCTGGAAGCTAAAGCGAAAAGTCAGACAACAAATGCATTATCCTCGTTACTAAATTTACAGGCCAAAGAGGCTCGTGTTATTAGAAACGGCGAAGAAATCATGCTGCCTGTAGAGGAAGTTGTTGTTGGAGAAAGATTAGTAGTAAAACCCGGTGAGAAAATACCCGTAGATGGTATCGTTGTAAAGGGAAGAACTTCAGTAGATGAATCCATGATAACTGGTGAATCCATTCCAATTGAAAAGGAACTTGACGCCACGGTTATCGGCTCCACAATAAACAAAAATGGCTCTATTGAAATGGAAGCAACAAAAGTGGGGAAAGATACAGCACTAGCCTCTATAGTCAAAGTAGTAGAGGAAGCGCAAGGGTCAAAAGCGCCAATTCAACGTTTAGCAGATGTTATTTCAGGCTATTTCGTACCGATTGTTGTAGGTATCGCGATCCTAACATTTGTTGTATGGATTGCATTTGTTGAGCAAGGCCAATTTGAACCAGCTTTAGTTGCAGCAATTGCTGTACTTGTTATTGCTTGCCCATGTGCATTGGGGCTAGCTACACCGACCTCGATTATGGTAGGAACAGGAAGAGCGGCGGAAAGTGGTATTTTGTTTAAAGGTGGAGAACACTTAGAAGGTACACATCAGCTAAATGCTATTGTTCTAGATAAAACAGGAACTGTCACCAAAGGAAAACCAGAAGTTACAGACTTTTCTGGTGACCAAGAAGCTCTACAGCTGTTAGCTAGTGCAGAGAAAGGTTCGGAGCATCCACTTGCAGGGGCGATCATAGCTTATGCAACAGAAAATGAGATGGACTTTCTTGAAGTTGAAGAATTCATTGCAATACCTGGCCACGGTATCGAAGCAAGGATCTCGGGGAAACAAATTCTTGTTGGTAACCGGAAATTGATGACAGATCATCAAGTAGATATTGAGAATAATGAAGAGACATTAGTCAAATTTGAATCTGAGGGTAAAACAGCAATGTTAATTGCCATTGATGGAGAATATCGAGGAATTGTCGCAGTGGCAGACGTAATTAAAGAATCAGCAATTCAAGCAATTAAAGAGTTAAAAGAACAGGGCTTAGAGGTCTTCATGTTGACGGGGGATAACGAAAGAACCGCCCATGCGATTGCAAAACAAGTAGGGATTAATCAAGTGATTGCCCAAGTGTTACCTGAAGAAAAAGCCGATAGAGTGAAAGAAATACAAGCACAGGGTAAAAAGGTAGCAATGGTTGGCGATGGTGTAAACGATGCCCCAGCATTGGTAACTGCTGATATTGGAATTGCAATTGGTACTGGTACAGAAGTAGCGATCGAAGCTGCTGACGTAACGATTCTAGGTGGAGAGCTATTGCTCATACCAAAAGCGATTAGAATTAGTCATGCTACAATTCGAAATATCCGCCAAAATCTTTTCTGGGCTTTTGGTTATAACACAGCTGGAATCCCAGTCGCGGCTGTCGGATTACTTGCACCATGGATCGCTGGTGCGGCAATGGCGTTAAGCTCGGTAAGTGTAGTTTCTAACTCACTCCGATTAAAGCGAGCAAAACTATAATCCATACATTTTAAAGGAGGTGAAGATCATGGAAAAAACATTGAATGTTCAAGGTATGTCATGCGGACATTGCAAGATGTCAGTTGAAAATGCATTGAATAATTTAAATGGCGTTTCAGAAGCTGTAGTTAAGTTGGAATCAGGCAAAGTAGATGTTTCTTTTGATGAATCAAAAGTAAATGTTGAAGCCATAAAGGACGCTATTGAAGAACAAGGCTACGATGTAGTAGCTTAAATATAAATAAAAAGCTGGTTTTCTATGATGAAAACCAGCTTTGTTTTGAACAAAAAATTATAACTGAGACCTTAAAGTGCGTGTTCAAAAAAGAGGATATAAAGGACCGAGAAGTTCGAGGCGGCGTAGCTTTGAGTACCGGAACGTATGCATTTAATACGTGAGGAACAAAAAAGCAAGCCAACAAAGAAATTCGATGTGTCATTTTTACCGGACTTTTTGAACAACCTCTTAAATAAAATAAAATCCGAGTCCCATAATGATATATGCTGCTAATAGTGCTAAGCCATCAAACCAGTTTGAGTCACCGTCGTTTGACAGCATGATCATTAATAAAACTGCTGTCACCATACTAATAAGTTCAGGCCAGGTAAAGACAAGAGGCATGGAGGTGGTGAAAAGTAGGGATAGTAGAACGAGAATAGGAAGTACAAACATTGCTACTTGCAGTGTCGAACCAACAACAATTTCAACTGCTACATCCATTTTATTTTTGTATGCCATCATGACGGCTGAGGCATGCTCTGCAGCATTACCGACAATAGCCACAATGATAACCCCAATAAATAATTCTGACCAACCAAATGTTTCCCCAACTTCATTAAATGTAGAGACAAGGTGCTCCGAAACATAGGCTACGGCAATGGTAGAGAGTGCTAATATTATAATGGCTTTCAATTTACTCCATTCTGGCACTTCCTCTTCGTGATTCTCCTTTTGTTTATTATTGGATTGGTAAACTCCGCGATGTGTAACAAATTTAAATAACAGGGCCGCTAAGTATAACAGGATTAAAATGATGGATATCCCAACGCTAAGGAACATGGTATCCTGGTCATTCATCGTTGTTGTAAAGACCTCGGGTATTACGAAGGCGACAACTACAGAAAAAATAAGTAGTCCTGCGTTATGTTGAGCCTCATGTTTACTAAAAGATTGCCGTTTATATTTTAGACCACCAATGAAAAAAGAAAGCCCTCCTACAAGTAGCAAATTTCCTAAAACGGAACCAGTTAAAGAAGCTAGAACAATACTTACAAGTCCGGCCTTCAGTGAAAAAATAGAAATAATAAGTTCAACGGCATTACCGAATGTCGCATTTAATAAACCACCAATTCGAGGCCCTAATACAATTGCTAGGCTTTCCGTAGCTCTTCCAATAAACCCTGCTAAGGCTATGATAGTTAAACAATAAATACCGAACATAATCACGGCCGACCAATGAAATATGGAACCAATAATAGAAAGTGGTAGACCAATACAAGCTAAAATCATAAACAATTTGTTCATTTAACATATCCTCTCTTTCAATTTCCAGGTAACTATAGAGTACCCATTAGGAAAAAGGAATACTCTTTTAAAAGAAGGTTACAATCCAAGAAGTTTACTTGCCTGCAAGGATCACGTATAATCCTAACTAATTGAAACTTCTAAAAATAGGTGCAGGGGGAATTTTCTTGTCTACATATCCAAAAGTTAATGAAACAAAAGAATTAATCAAACAGCTAGTGTCAATTCCAAGCCCATCAGGCAACACAACAAAAGTGATCCAATTTGTTGAAGAATTCTTGAAGGACTTACAAGTGGAGACAAAGCGTAACCGAAAAGGCGGATTAATTGCCACATTACCCGGAACAAATGAGGAAGAGCATAGAATGCTAACTGCTCATGTGGATACATTGGGTGCCATGGTAAAGGAAGTAAAAAGTAATGGACGACTACGTTTAGATTTAATTGGAGGATTTAAATATAACGCTATAGAAGGAGAATACTGTGAAATTCACACATCGAGTGGCAAGGTTTTTACAGGGACAATCCTTATGCACCAAACGTCAGTCCATGTCTATAAAGAGGCAGGAGATGCAAAGCGAAATCAGGAAAACATGGAGGTACGGATTGATGCCAAGGTAGAAAATGCTGAGGATATCAGAAAGCTTGGTATTGAAGTAGGGGACTTTGTTTCTTTTGATCCACGTGTTCAATTTGCCGATAATGGGTTTATTAAATCACGTCACCTTGATGACAAGGCAAGTGTTGCGATTTTGCTACAACTAATTAAAAGGGTAAAAGAAGAGAAGTTGACACTGCCATATACGACACATTTCCTTATCTCAAACAATGAAGAGATAGGCTATGGCGGAAATTCCAATGTAACGCCAGAAACGATTGAATATTTGGCTGTAGATATGGGAGCCATGGGAGATGGTCAATCTACAGATGAATTTACCGTTTCGATCTGTGTAAAGGATGCATCAGGTCCGTATCATTACGGATTGCGCAAGCATCTTGTCCAGTTAGCGGAAAAGAATAAAATTGGCTACAAGCTTGATATTTACCCTTATTATGGATCAGACGCCTCAGCGGCTATTCGATCAGGGCATGATATTATCCATGGACTAATAGGCCCTGGAATCGATTCTTCACATGCATATGAAAGAACCCATGAAGAATCCTTACATCATACAGAACAGCTCGTGTACGAATATGTGAAGTCAGAAATCGTAAGCTATTAATTAGTTATGCATCAAAAAAGGAACGTCATTCTACATGACGTTCTTTTTTTACAACACATATACATAAACGCAAAGGAAATGAAAGAGACTTCCTAGCAGAATGAAAATATGAAAAATCTCGTGAAATCCAAAATGCTTAAATTCCATGAACTTTGGTTTCAACCAATAAATGAATGCTCCAACTGTGTAAATCAAGCCGCCTATTATGAGCAAAGCCATTCCGTTAGTACCAAGAACTGGTGCAAGGGAAGAGCTGAAAAAGACGACAATCCAACCCATCGCGATATATAAAACAGTAGACAACCATCTCGGCGCATGGAACCAGATTAACTTAAAGCTAACTCCTGCTATAGCGATTGCTGAGATGATAGTAAACAAAACCCAGCCTGTCATGCCACTTAAACTTATCAAACATAAAGGCGTATAGGTTCCTGCAATTAGTACAAATATCATGGAATGATCCAAGCGACGTAAAAAAGCAATGACATGTGCTTTTGCAACAACCAAATGATAGGTTGCAGAAGCTGCATAGAGTAGTGTCATGCTAATACCAAAAATAATAACTGAAACGATTGTCAGTGTGGAATCAGCTGTAGTAGAAGCCTTTATTACCATTACCAGCAAACCTACAAAACTAAGAATTGCCCCGAATAAATGAGTTAGTCCATTAATCGGTTCGCGCATATACGTACCCAAGAATAATCATCACCTTTACCTTTGTATGTAGTTTCGAAAACTATATAAAGACTATATCCTAATATTAAGACGTAGTCAAGGTTTACTCATTTATTTATTTCCCTTATAATAGAAGAAAAAACAAGAGGTTTTAAAATGGATATAAACTTGATTTTAGATAAGTTGCAACTGAATACTAGGCTCGATATTAAGGATATTCCTGATATTGACCTTTACATGGATCAAGTAATTCAGTTATTTGAAAAGAAATTCTCTCCTACTAAGCGTAATGAAGAGGAAAAAGTTTTGACAAAAACGATGATAAATAACTATGCCAAAGGTAAATTATTTTTTCCTATAAAAAATAAAAAATACTCTAGGGACCATATTATGCTTATTAGCATGATTTATCAGATGAAAGGTGCATTGTCTATACATGACGTAAAGCAAACGCTGGAGACGTTAAATAACAAAATAATGGAGGAAGATTTCGACCTTCTTACGCTTTATATGAGTTACCTAACTTTATTTGATCAGAATCTGGACATATTTAACAGTGGGGTCAAAAATCATATGAATGATATTCATGTGGAGATTGAGAAATTAGGGAGTAAGGATGAGACGTATTTAGAAAAACTATTACTAATTACAACCTTTACGGAGATGAGTAACTTTTATAGGAAAGCCGCTGAAAAGATGGTAGATAACATGTTGGAAGAAGCTACAAAAAGAAAGCAGTGATGATATGAAGCTTAGTATACTAGATCAAGTACCCGTGCTAGAAGGAAGTAGTCCCTATGAAGCAATACAGGCATCAATTGAATTGGCGATTGCGGGGGATAAACTAGGGTATACACGGTACTGGACTGCAGAACATCATGACATGGAAGAGCTTGCATCCCCAGCCCCCGATATTTTATTAAGTCAGATTGGTGCCAGAACGAATAGAATACGAATTGGTTCTGGAGCTGTATTACTTCCACACTATAAACCTTATCAAATAGCCGAGCGCTACCATCTGCTTGCAACCATGTTTCCAGGAAGAGTGGATCTTGGTGTAGGACGTGCTCCTGGTGGCTCTGCTGAAGCAACGATGGCATTGTCGGATAATTTTTTAGAGAATGTAAAACAATTTCCCAATAAATTAGATGAACTCATTGCATTTTGCTATAACGGATTCTCTGACGAGCACATCTATTCTAAAATTACGCCCAATCCTGTTGCTGTACATCCTCCTGATATATGGCTCCTGGGTACAAGTGGGAAGAGCGGCAAGCTCGCAGCCGAAAAAAGAGTTTCGTATGCGTTCGGTCATTTCATGTCAGAGGCTAATGGAGTAGAGATTGTCAGAGAGTATGCGAGTGAAATAAAAGCACCTAGTCCAATTGTTGCTGTCTCCGTAATATGTGCGGAAACGACTGAGGAGGCAGAGAAACTGGCATTTTACCATTCGGCCAAGCAAGTATGGAAGGAAAGGAGGACAAGTGTATCGTCGCTAACCACCAAGGAACTAAAGCAACTAGACTTTACCTCCAAAGAAAAAGAATTGGTTGAAAAGCTTAGAAAGAAAATGGTTGTTGGGGCACCCGACAAAGTTAAAAAGCAATTGGTTGATCTCCAAGCGATGTATCAGGTAGAAGAATTGATGCTAGTGACGATAACAAATAGCTATGAATCAAGGTTAAAGTCATATGAGCTTATTGCCCAGGAAATGAAGCTTACAGAATAAAATACATCATTAAAAACTTCCAATAGGGAGTTTTTTTATTGCCCAAAATTGCTTGACGGTATTTATAAGATGTAAGATAATACTCATTAGTAATATAATAATTTATGTAAAACTTGGAGTGTAAGCTATGAGCAACAGAGGCAGAAAAAAAGGCTCGAATGGAGAACGTAGCAGAGAACAGTTACTCACCATTGCGGCAAGGCAATTTGCCAATAACGGCTTCTTTGAAACAAAAGTCAGCTCAATTGTAAAAGAAGCTGGTTTAACACAGCCGACATTCTATTTATACTTTAAAAGTAAAGAAGCAATCTTTACGGAATTAGCTGCTATTTTTAAGGTAAGACTCCTAAGTCTAACGGAGGCTAGCTTACTTGAATCTGGACTAAAAGAAGAAATGATAAAAATAGAGATAAAAGGGAAGCTCGGAACAATTTTTCGATTTTTTAAAGAGAACCCTGATTTAACCCAAATTGGTTTTTTCTTATCAGAAGATGCGAAATCACTGAAAAGTCTTCTCGCAGAGACTATTTATATGAATCTAGTGCAAGAACAAAAAGATGGCTATTTTCATCCACATTTGAATATGCAAGTCGTTTCAGAGATTATAGTTGGAATCATGGAACGTCTAACTATCTCAAGATTATTTACTGGGTTGGCAGAGCCTGAAGAGTTAGCAGAAGAGGTAGTAGAGTTACTTTTATTTGGAATGCAGGTCTATCGTTAGATAAATCTATGGAGGGGCTGGTGAGTTGGGTGGAAGCTGGCAAAATGCACAGTCAAGAATTGGAGATAGAGTGGGTATTACTTATAAAAGAAGCAAAGCAGCTAGAGTTAACAAAAGATGAAATTCGTAACTATTTAAGAGGAAATAAATCGAGTGAGGAAAAAAGGAAAGACTTTTTAAGGAAAGCGGATTGAAAATTTCCTAGTCTTTTTCACCATTTCTCTTAATATAATCAATCGAGGCCTACTAAATACATATAGGCTAACTACTTCTAACAACCTAGTAAACTATTTTTGGAGGATATTATGGAGAATTGGATAACTAACATTATGGAGCAATTTGGCTACTTGGGTATTCTTCTCATGATGGCACTCGAAAACTTATTTCCACCAATACCTTCAGAAATTGTCCTTCCATTTGGAGGATTTTTAACTACTTATACCAACATTACTGTATGGGGTGTGGTAATAGCTGCAACCATTGGGTCGTTACTAGGAGCCGTTATTCTATATTGGATAGGTACCTTGCTGGATGTGGACAGGTTGGAGAGAATTATCAAACGATGGGGCAGGATTGCAAGGATAAAAGTGGAGGATGTACATAAAGCAGATGCATGGTTTGATAAATATGGTTATTGGACGGTATTAATTGGGAGGATGGTTCCTGTAGTACGTAGTTTAATATCGATACCTGCTGGAATGTCCAATATGAGGTTTGGTCTGTTTATGCTATTTACTGTAATAGGCACACTTATATGGAACAGTATTTTGATCACTGTTGGGGTCATTCTCGGGGAATCTTGGCACGATATAACAAGCTTTATGGATCTATACTCCGATATCGTGTATTTCTTCCTTGCAGTCATATTTGCCATCCTCCTGTACCTTTACTTTAGAAAGAAAAGGCAACGTCGTTAAAAAGATAGAAACAAAGCATAAAGATACGGTTAGGAAGCCATTCCATAGCCGTATCTTTTTATCCCGCCTCAACTGCAGTAAAACCCCCACTTCAAGAATGTGGGAAGCAATCAAGTGTTCTAAGTGGGGGAAGAACGAACCCCCCCGCTGATTGAAGTTTCACTTCAAAGGTCGAGATATTCATCATAGTCGAGGACTTCTATTGTTTCAGACCAATGAAGGACGGTGCCGATAAAGTCACGAATATCTAAATTCTTCATCTCATACGTATCTCCATTATTAAGTGTACCTGTGGCATCTTCTACAAAGGTAACTTCATAACCTCGATCAAATGCAGCAATAGCTGTAAACATACAACAAAATTCAGTGTTGAATCCTGTAATTACAACGTGCTCAATATCATTTTCCTCTAAAATACTTTCCAGGTCTGTCTCAAAAAAGCCACTGGGGGTGCGCTTTTCTACTATATATTCAGCATGATGCCGCAGTGATTCATGTAGTTCAGCACCACGAGACTCCTCAAACAATGGACTCTCCTTTTCCTCATCTAAATGCTGAAAGAAAATGACAGGTTCGTCGCGTTCCTTAAATCCTTCTATAATCTGTTCGATTTTATTTAGTTCTTCGGTGAAATCCCCTTCTTCTACAATTCCGTTTTGAACATCAATAACAAACAATGCATTCATCTTTTCCCCTCCCTTACTTTATTTTAGGTTCGACAAAGGATTTAGAAATCCTTTTTTGTACGTTAGGAAAGCATTAAATTTTAGCAAGAAGCAATGGCGACGTAGTTGAAATTTAGAAGTCCCAAGTATAAGAAAAACATACACATTCGCTAAAAGATGGACGAAAGTGAGTTTTTCTAACACATTAGAAAAATATAAAACATGCATCTGTCTTAGACTAACTAAGCCTTTAGGCGTAGCAAAAGATATGGCGGAGGCTCATTACCGAAAGCTCGTTTCCCTAGTAAGCTAAGAGTAAGTTAAAGAAAGGAGGCAACAAGAATGAAAAAATTTATGTTGTTTATTGGCGGACTTATCGCTCTCATGATATTAGTAGCGAATATCGGGCCGATGATAATACTGGGTGTTAGTGTTTGGCTACTTTACGTTATTTTTAAGCAGTTTATAAAAAGTGATTCAACTGCTGGAAAAATCGGGTGGGTTGTGCTAGGACTTGTAGTCTTAAGTGTCACCTTTTCAAATGTGTTCGCGGTAATTGGGCTTGCAGCTGCATATGTGTTGTATGTCATTTATCGAAGTTGGAAGAAGGAAAAGGATGAACCTGTCGTAGAAGTAATGGATGATGATCCATTTACAAATTTTGAACGTCAGTGGGCAGAAATAAACCAATATTAATAAAGGAGTGTTTTTACATGTCAAGTATATTTTCTCGTATGAAAGATTCTATTTCAGCAGATCTACACACTATGATGGATAAAAAAGAACAAAAGAATCCGGTAGCTGCCTTAAATCAGTATTTGAGACAAGGTGAACAGGAGAAAGAGAAGGTAAGAAGACTTGTTGATCGTCAATACAAATTAAAAGACGAATTTACTCGTGAGTTTCATAAAGCACAGGATATGGCAGACAAACGTTTAAAACAAGCCGGCATTGCTGAAAGAGCTGCGGAAGAACAAATGCATGCTTTTGCCATAAAAGAACATGAGGAATACCAGGCAAGGGCAGATCGGATGAAAGCCTCTCGCGAGGAAGCCGTTGAACAACTAGAAACTTTAGAGCAAAAGTACGAAGAGATGAAGCATAAATTAAAAGACATGCATTTAAAACGAATGGAATTAATGGGACGAGAGAATATTGCGAGGGCTAATCACCAAATGAACAAAGTGGTGGAAGAGACATCAGAGAAGCCATTTTCCAAGTTTGCTGAAATGGAGCAGTACATTGAAAACCTGGAATATAAAGTAAATAGTTCCTATTACCGCAGTACGTTCGATAGTAAAATAGCTAAGCTTGAAAAAGAGATGAAAGAGCAAACTGCCGAAATGAATTAAAAAATGGTATAATAGCAGGCGCAGGCAATGGCGTCTGCTTTACTTAATGAGAAAAAATCATCAGAGAGAGGTGGGATCCCGTGTTAAAAAGATTTTCAACAGATACATTTAACTGGATATTAATCATCGGGGGAATCCTTCTTATCTTTGAGATCGCTTTTTTCTTTGGTGGCACGATCATCCCTGCGCTCTTTTCAGCCTTGGTTGTTTATTTTGGCTGGAGGAAGTTCTACCATCTTTGGGGTAAAATCATCTTCTGGATCGGCGTAGTAAGTCTTGTTCTCTCGATATTGAACCTAATGGCGGTGAGATTTTTACTCGTAGCTCTGGTTGTCCTGTTCATTATCAATTACTACAAAACAAAGAAAGATCCAGCTCTTCTGACACCAGATATTATGGAGAACAGAACAACAAGCGATGACATTGTGACAACTGTTCAACCACTATTTACCCATCGATTATTTGGAGATCAAAATACAAGTGAAACGGCATATAAATGGCGTGATATAAATATACATGGCGGGTTTGGAGATCGCATGGTTGATCTAAGTAATACCGTTTTGCCAAACGATACAGCAGTAATTTCTATTCGGCATCTAATCGGAAACATCCAAATCTTTGTTCCTTACGAGGTAGAAGTAAGCATCCATCATAGTTCAGTTTTTGGAAGAGCGTATGTATTTGGGGAAACCGATTGGAAATTAATGAACCAATCATTGATTTATCAAACAGCTCTCTATGACTCGTCACTGCCACGGGTTAAAATCATAACCTCAATATTCTCGGGAGATATCGAGGTGGTGCGGATATGAGTACCATTGCACGCCATATTTTCACAGCGGTCCTATACAGTTTGCTTATTTCACTGAGTATGATTGCTTTAACGTTAACGGTTTTTGTTGAGGATTGGCTATCTGTTTTCGAAAAGAAAATTGGAGACGTATCATTTTTACTAGCTGCCTTTATTATCACGGTTACCATGGCATTGGTCATTGGTATTGTTACAGGCGTCTATTGGAAACAAAGACTAAATCGTGTGGAGAAACAACTAATGGAAATAGCGAGAGGGCAGAAAACCACGACACCCGTGGAGCCTTATAAAGAGCTAAAAACAATTGAGCAATATGTGCAGCAGATACAAAATAAAATTAATAGTCAAGCAGAACATGCCCAAAGGTTAGCAACAGAGCGGACTAATGAAAGAGAACAAAGTCTTCAAGATATCGTCGTACAAGAAAGAAATCGACTTGCAAGAGAATTACATGATTCTGTAAGCCAACAACTCTTTGCTGCTTCCATGATGATGTCAGCAATTAACGACACAAACCCAGAAGCTGAGATAAAAAAGCAACTCCTTCTAGTTGAACAAATGATTCATCAATCACAATTAGAAATGCGTGCCTTGCTCTTACACCTTCGACCTGTAGCCTTAAAAGGAAAGTCATTGCAAGAAGGGGTAGAGGAGTTACTGGTTGAGTTAACTCAAAAAGTACCGATGGAAATCGATTGGAAGGTAGAACCATTTGTAGTGGATAAAGGAGTAGAAGATCAATTATTTCGAATTCTTCAGGAGTCTGTATCCAACACGCTGCGACATGCAGAAGCAAATTCTCTTCAGGTTATGTTGGTAGAACGTGACCAGACCGTAATTCTAAGAGTCGTAGACGATGGTGTGGGTTTTGATATGCAAACAAGAAAAACGAATTCCTATGGACTGCAGAATATGCAGGAACGTGCATTAGAAGTAGGAGGAACGTTTAAAATTGTAAGTGTACCTGGGGAAGGTACAAGAACGGAAGTTAAAGTCCCTAATTTAAGGAAGGATGGGGAAAAGTATGATTAGTGTACTATTTGCAGATGATCACGAAATGGTGAGAATAGGTGTAACTGCTTATTTAAGTGCTCAGCCGGATATTGATGTTATTGCGGAAGCAGCAGATGGGGGAGACGCTGTGTCACAAGCCCTTGAACTAAGGCCTGATATCATTCTAATGGATTTGGTAATGAAGGAAATGGATGGTATTGAAGCCACACGACAGATAATTGCCCAATGGCCAGAAGCTAAAATTATTATTGTAACGAGCTTTCTTGACGATGAAAAAGTTTATCCAGCTTTAGAAGCAGGGGCGACAAGCTATATGCTAAAAACCTCTAAAGCGAGCGAGATTGCCAAAGCAATTCGTTCCACCTATGAGGGGCAATCTATTCTCGAACCCGAAGTGACCGGGAAAATTATGAATCGAATGCGTACAAAAAAGGAGGAACCGCTACATACCCAGCTAACTACAAGAGAAAAAGAAATCCTTCTACTAATTGCTCAAGGAAAAACAAATCAGGAAATAGCGGATGAACTCATTATTGCCATAAAGACGGTTAAAGTACATGTCAGCAATATTCTAGGTAAATTAGAAGTGCAAGATCGGACACAGGCAGTCATCTATGCTTTCCAACATGAGTTGACTAAATAAAAAAGAAGCGAGGCGAGAAGAATCTCGGTTCGCTTAATTTTACGGAAGGTTATAACTTAATTATTTACCATAGTATCGATCGACTTGGTTGTAGATGGATACAAGCTCGTATAAAATAATTAATTCAGGAGGAAAACTTGTAGGATTCCTTCTGTCTCCCCTCGTTATTTCTTCATTATCCTCCCAAAATATCTCCGTAATCTGTTTAAGATGCTGAGCATGCTTGTCTGTTTGATAATGGGATGGGTCTTTTAGTCCTTCAGCTAGTTCCTTTATTGCATATAGAATAATGGCGCGTTCGTCATTGGTCCATGCTATCGTCTTTATTTGACTGCTGATTAAATTATCTAGATGATACAGAATAAGTCTGAGGCTCCCTAGTTGTTTTTGCATATGGTGAAAATGGTTTTTTTCTTTTCCAACGAGCGGATGAAATTTCGCTTCCTCTTTTTGGAACCTTACAAGCGTTTCAGTCTGGTGAATTCCCCAATCTAATTGCTCTACCATTTCTCTATTATGTAATTCTTGTTCTTGTTTTCCTTCTAGTATTGTAAGAAATACTCTCTCAATGGTTTTGCCAGTTTGGATAGCCGTCCGCTGGATACTACTCGATATATTTTTAGTGTAATGTGGTGGCAATATAAACATGTTCACTAGAGTAGACACGACAAGACCAATTGATGTTGTCCCAAGTCGTATGAGAAATGAAATGAGATAATTACTGTGAATAACTTCAATCATTGCAACAGCTGTAAGAGTTGCTACAAGTAATCCGGCATGCAGTTTGAGACGAAAGCAGGTAATGATGGTAAACATAGCTGCAAGCGTATAGGTAAGGGGTGAATTTCCAAATATTGATATGAAAAGCACGGCATAAGCAGAACCTATGGCAGAGGCAGGAAAACGAACGATCCCTTTTTTGATTGAATCGGAAACTGTGGGCTCAATGGTAACGATTGCTGTAATCACAGCAAACACCGCTGGCCAGTCTAGCCACTCGCAGATTAATGCTGTAACAAAAATAGCAACCCCTGTCTTCACTACACGGCTGCCGACAAAATGTAACTTTTTCACTTTATCTTCCTCCAATAACGCATTTAAAGCTAATGACTTATATTTATTTTAACATAACCTAAAAATACAGTACGGAAAGAAGGCAATATAGTAGAATGAGACTAAATGGGCTTGATAATTCTAGCATTATTTAATAGGTTATGAGAAATTCGCATAAGAAATAGATTGCATTATTATCTAGAAGAAATGTAGGAAACTGTTGATTTATAAAGGTTTTTAATATTCAATGATTTAGGAAATAGTCCGATTGTGTCATATTTGAAATATAATTGTAATATTTCTCTAACATGCATGAAACTTTTAGCTGTTATACTACGAATTACCTAAGATAGTAAATTACATAGAAGACGAATATATTTTTCACATAGCTGCTAATACATATAAATACTAGATAGGCAGATGTGATAGGGAAGCGGGGAAGAAAGTTGAAAAAGTCAGTTGTCACATTGACCACAGTAGTGGTGGTCGGTCTAGGTAGTGCATTTTTCAGTGTAGATACCCATGCAGAGTCAGTTAATGATTTGAAACAGAAACAGTCACAAATTCAAGATGACAGAGAAGAAATTAAAGCAAATCTATCCGATGCAGAAAGTAAGATTGCGGACGTTTTAATAGACTTAGAAGAATTAAATAAGGAAATTGAACGTACAAACAATGCTTTAGCGAAGAACGAAGAGAAAATGAATGAAACTGAAAAAGACATAAAAGCAACAAAAGAAAAAGTGTCTGAACTAGAAGACGAAATTGCTGTACTAGAAGATGCTATAGAGGAACGTTACAATATTCTAAAAGAGCGTGTTGTATCCTACCAAAAGAGTGGGGGAGACATTAGTTACCTAGAAGTTGTCTTTGGTGCAAAGAGCTTTGGAGATTTCATTAATCGTGTATCAGCAGTAAACAAAATCTCAGATTCTGATACGAAATTGATGGAAAAGCAAGAAGCTGACAAGAAAGCAGTAGAAGATAAAAAAGAAGAAGTCGTTAGCAAACTTGATGAGTTGAAAGAAATGAAAGTAGAACTTGAAGGTATGTTAGCTACTATTGAAGAACAAAAGAGTGCAAACGAAGACAAGAAAGCAACTTTAAAAGATAAAAAGAAAGAACTTGTTACTATGAAGGAAGATTTACAAGTTAAAGATAGTGATTTGGCTTCATTGGAACAAGATGTAAAGCAAAGTATTGAGGATGCAACTGCACCAGTAGTAGCACAAACATCAGAAAGTAATGCAAGTAGCTCGAATGAATCTAGTGATTCAGCTGGTGGGAAACTATCTACTTTAAGTAGTGAAAAGAAATCCACACCAGTCGCTGTAAAAGGAAATGGTAATCTTAGTACTGCTATAAATGCAGGATATCAATATCTTGGTGTTCCATATACTTGGGGCGGCAAAACACCGAACCCTGGGTTTGATTGTTCTGGATTTGTATCATGGGCATTTGCACAAGCTGGCATTTCTATTCCATCTAGCACAGCAGGACTATCTGGTATAGGTACAAAGGTTTCTTATAGTGATGCAAAACCTGGAGACTTGGTTTTCTTTAACACTTATAAAACAAATGGTCATGTTGGAATCTACCTTGGAAACGGCAATTTTATTGGAGCTCAAAGTTCTACAGGATTAGCTGTTGCAAATATGTCAAGTGGTTACTGGAATGACAAATTTAGCGGTCACGTTCGTCGCGTGAAATAACTTATGAAAATCCATCCTACGGGGTGGATTTTTTGTTTTCTATCTTTAATAGAGAAACCCGGATTTGCACACTATATAAGGCCAGCAAACGTATCTCTTCTAAATAAGTATCTAGTATATTTATTACCCAATCTATTATTTTGTAAACCTCATTGGTGAAAGAAAAGCAAATATCTTTTTCTCCGAGGAGGAATAACGTTATAATAAAGGAAACACTATCTAGATGGAGGAAAAATAGTTATGACAGATGTTAATCAATTTAGAAAAACCAGATATGATATTGATCCGATATACATAAAAAGGTGGTCACCTAGATCTTTCTCTAATCAGAAGGTTTCAGAAGAAGTGCTTAGTAGTGTATTTGAGGCTGCAAGATGGGCTCCCTCCGCTGCGAATGTTCAGCCTTGGAGATTTGTCTTTGCATCGTCTGAGCAAGACAAGGAAATATTTTTATCCTTTATAGATGAAGGCAATGTAGTTTGGTGCAAAAATGCGCCAGTCCTAATTGCTGTTATCTCAAAGATGGAAGAAGAACGATTTGGAGGAAATAATCCAGCTCACGCTTTTGATACAGGAACAGCATGGGGCTTTCTTTCCCTGGAAGCTGCTCGCAAAGGTCTAATTACACATGCCATGGGAGGATTTAATAAAGAGAAGGCAAAAGAGGCTTTATCAATCCCAGATGGTTACCAAGTGCATGCGATTGTGGCTCTTGGTTATCAAGGAGAAAAGAGCAGTCTTGAAGAAGCCTATCAGAAAAGAGAGGTACCTTCACCAAGAAATGAAGTCGAAACGTTTGTTTCAGAAGGTGTATTTCGAGAAAATATGTAGTAAATTATAGGATATGAAAGGAGACTCTTTATGGAGTCTTCTTTTTTTGTCTTCGTAAACGCTTCTCCTTAAAAGTTTTAAAATTAAGCGGTGAGGGTATATTATATTCGTTGCTATATGATGATTTACATAATTAATTAAAAACCTATTTATGAAAGGGAGAATTTATGAAAAACAAAAATGCATTCCAAAATCCTGTATTCTACATTTCTGCAATTGTTATCTTCTTGTTAGTTATCATTGGTGCTATAATGCCAACTCAATTCGGTTCCATTGCTGGACTACTATTTAATTTCACCACGAACAATTTTGGTTGGTTTTACTTATTGGCAGTATTTATTTTTGTGGTATTTTTAATAGGATTATCTGTTAGTAAGTATGGGAAGGTTCGTTTAGGACCTGCTAATTCTCGACCGGAATATCCATTCTTTACTTGGATTGGTATGTTATTCTCTGCAGGATTCGGTGCAGGGTTAGTATTTTGGGGAGTGGCTGAGCCGATGAGTCATTTCTTTGAAACACCATTCCCTGACTTGCAAGCACAAAATGAAGAGTCTGCAAGAGTTGCCATGGGTTATGCTTTTTTCCATTGGGGGATAAGCCAATGGTCTGTATTTGCGGTTGTTGGCTTAATAATTGCGTATTTACAATTTAAAAAAGAGAAAAAAGGGCTTATTTCTATCGCAATCGAACCAGTTGTCGGCAAAAACAAAGCGCTTGGAGGAACGATTGATTCTCTTGCTGTCATTGCAACCGTTATGGGTGTAGCTACATCACTCGGGCTTGGCATATTGCAAATGAACGGAGGATTAACATCTGTTTTTAATATACCAAACTCCATATGGGTGCAAATAGCAATTGCCGGAATTATGCTGGTCACGTATCTATTGTCTTCTAGCACTGGTCTAAATAAAGGCATTAAGTGGCTGAGTAATCTCAATCTGGCTATCTGCCTTCTATTGCTCGTTTTTGTTTTCCTGGCAGGTCCTACTGTGTTTATCTTAAATACATTTGTATTGGGAATTGGGGATTATCTATCCAGCTTTATTCAATATAGTTTGCGACTCACGCCATATACTGGTGACTTATGGGTAAGAGACTGGACCGTGTTTTATTGGGCTTGGGCGACGGCTTGGTCTCCATTTGTAGGTGCATTTATAGCGCGGGTATCCAAAGGAAGAACGATTAGAGAGTTTGTCTTTGGTGTGCTAGTAGTTCCCCCAGTAATCGCTTGTTTGTGGATTGCAGCACTTGGCGGTACAGCTATTCACAGTGATCTATTTAATGGTACAAAAATTGCGGAAGCGGTTAACGCAGACATGGCAGTTGCCTTGTTTGAAACATTTGGAACGCTGCCTCTTACAACGGTAGTATCACTCCTTGCACTATTCCTCATTTTTACTTTCCTTGTTACTTCTGCTGATTCAGCGACGTACATTCTTGGAAGTATGACTTCAAAAGGAAGTCTTAATCCGGCTTTGGTTGTGAAAATCATTTGGGGAGTACTCATTACTGCAATTGCAGTTGTTTTATTACTAGCAGGAGGTTTGGATGCATTACAAACAGCTTCACTGATATCTGCATTGCCATTTACCGTAATATTACTAATCATTGTTGCATCTTTTTTAAAGATGATAAAAAAAGAACCGGATATTAAAAAGAAAGATAGAACGACTAATAAATAACTAGTGACATATCCGGAGTACTAAACTTTATAAATTCAAAGTTAGAATAGGAGCATGATACGCACCATGTTGGTTTTTCTTAAAAAAGCGAAAGATTTAATAAAAGAAACTGGGGTTCTGCATATTTATCGCTACGGAAAATACCAAGCTTTCCGTGGGCACGGCCTCGGGCCAACAGGATGTTGGTCACAAAGGCGTCGCCACAGGACGTGGTTTTCTTAGCCTTTGTTCCTTTTCCTAACTTCCGGGGTCTTCGGACTCGTGCTTTCCCCACAGGAGTCTAGGTATTTTTCTCCGCTAAGTAGTGTGTCTCGCACCATAATGTTATAAAAAAGTTCAGGACGGTTTTCGAATCTTATTCACTATAATTCGAAAATCGTCTGTTTTTTACTTTATCAAAATTCTTTTGACCCAGTTCTTTTTCTATGTGTTGATGTCGGGTTTCTACTTTCTCTTAGGAGATAATACAATATTTTCAGATATATGGAACCTCTACCTATTAAAATACGTTATACTATATAGTAGGAAAAATTAGAAAATTCTTTAGGGGGCTTTTTAGAATGGGAAATCTTTTAAAGGCTAGAGAAGACGTCAATAACGTTATTTATGGAAAAGAAGAAGTGGTTGATTTATTATTTGTTGCACTACTTGCTCAAGGTCATGTTTTACTTGAGAGTGTTCCAGGTACTGGTAAAACAAAACTTGCTAAAAGCTTCGCCAAAGTGATGAACGGCACATTCAGTCGTGTCCAGTTCACACCAGATGTATTACCAAGTGACATTACCGGTATTCGTTTCTTTAATCCTAAAGTACAAGAGTTTGAATTAAGAATTGGGCCAATTGCTACCAATGTGTTACTTGCAGATGAGATAAACCGAGCAACACCGAAAACACAATCAAGCTTACTTGAAGCTATGGAAGAATATCAATCTACCGTTGACGGGGAAACGATTAAAATTTCTTTGCCATTTATCGTAATAGCAACGCAGAACCCTGTAGAGAGCAATTATGGTACATTTCCGTTGCCTGAGGCGCAGTTAGACCGTTTCTTGTTTAAACTGGATCTAGGCTATCCCTCTCTTTCTGAAGAGAAACGCATTTTAAATACATACCGACGAACGGATCCATATGATGCTGTCGAGGCCTCTTTATCTATTGACACGATTCGTAAATTACAAGATGAGATTAAATTAATTACCGTATCAGAAGTAGTTGCGGATTATCTACTTGAGCTTGTTCATGCATCAAGGGAACATTCCGATGTAGAGCTAGGGATAAGTCCACGTGGGATGCTGGCTTTAATGCGAGCAGGACAGGCTTATGCATATATAAAGGACAGAGATTATGTAACACCACAAGATATTAAAACGCTAGTTCCATATGTGTTTGAGCACAGACTCATTCTTTCCATGGAAGGTTCCATAAAGAAAACAGCAAAGGACATTGTTAAGGAGATTATTCACGCTACTGCTGTACCAGTTGAAGAAGGAGCAATGGTGGAATGAAATGGCAAAGAGACCATGCAATAGAGGGGAAGGCTGGGTATGATTATGTTCTTTTAGCCATCATCCTTTTGGCCGTTATAGGCGTGATGTTTCATACCACAATCCCATTTCTGGGTGTAGGTGCCGTCACTGCCTACTTACTAATTTTCAAATGGTATGATAGTGGGATTGGCAAAAATATATTGTTAGAAAATCCAACTAGAACGATAAAACTTTTTCCTGATGAAACAGCCAATTTAGATTTAAATATGGAAAATCGCTCGATATTTCCCATGATTAATGGAGAATTTCAGTTGCAAATGGGGCCTGCTGTAAAAGCTTATAAACATGCAAAGGATGAGGAGACCTACTGGCATAAACTAAAAATCCCATTATCAATCTTACGTAAAAGAAAAACACACATATCCATTCCGGTTATTGCACAACAGCGAGGGGTTGCAAAGGTGCATAATATCATGTACTATTTTCCGCACCTATTTCACTTTGAATCGGCAATGATTAGATATACGCCATTTTTCAGGACAGAATTTGTTGTGTTTCCAAGGTTGCTTGAGGTAAAGGGAGTAGAAGCTGTATTTCAGATGATGCCTGGTAAGGGAAGATCCCCTTTTTCTCCGTATGAAGACATACAAAGCCCATTAGGAACCAGAGAGTACCATTATAGTGATCCATTTCACCGAATCAATTGGAATGCTTCTGTAAAAACACAAAAACTTCAAACAAATGTGTATGAGCGGGAAATTAATCGATCTTTTGTGTTTCTCGTTAACATAGGAAAATCTAAAACATCAAATATGGTGCAAACGAATCAACACATGGAAGCATTGCTTTCTTATACAGCTTACTTATCTAAGGTTGCAACAGAAATGGATATTCCTTTTGAATTGTTTATTAATTCGCGAAGACCAGGGAAGATTCCAGTTCTCCATATTCCTGAGGGAGAAGGGAAAAGACATTATGGAACAACCTTAGAAATGTTGGCAAGAATCCATAAACAATCACTTGTTTTCCCGTTTGATAAGATGCTATTCAACATTGGAAACCACCTTACACATCATAAAACATGTATCATTATTGGTGAACTTACAGAGGATTCGCTCCATCTCTTGGATAAATGGAAAAAGAAGAATGTTACCATCTTCCACGTTCCATATTCAGAGGGTACATCCGTAGTGAAGCCGCTTGGACAGGAGGTACTGTCACATGCTAAATAGCCATGCAACAACCCGTTATGCATACCATTTCGTAAGTGAGGCACTTATCATTTTTATGGTTCTCATGCCATGGTTCCATCATAGCTTAATGTGGGTTCCATATTGGAGTTATTTAGTAGTTATTTTAGTAGTATGCTTCATATTTAGTCTGATCACGACTTACACAAACAATTATATAGCTTATGTTTTGGTGGCCCCTATATTATTTGGTGTGTTTTTTCTGTTAGATTATCCAATGTTATATAGTATCGTGTTAAGTGGATTGTTGGTATGGCGTTACATTAACATACGGAAAGAAGACATAATTAGTAGGGAAAGTAGCTACATTCTCTTAACTTTATTATTAATGGTAGTGGTTGGTATGTTGGTTCCTGATATTAGAGCGATGTTATTTCCTTTTCTTGTTATTTTACTTAACGTTATTGGGTATTTATGGAGTCATCTTGCAGCATTATCAAAAACGGAAAGAAAACAGGTTGATAAGAAATTAATCCCTGCGTTCGTTGGTATCTTAATTGCTGGTGCCCTACTTATTTATTTAACGTACGACTTATTCAGTTGGATGATGACGAATCTATTTTATGGCGTTATATCCCTTATAGGAGGGACGTTAAGTTGGTTTGCTAATTTGTTACAATTTATTGAAACGCCAGAACATGGGTGGCCAGATCAAGAGAACCAAATGGAAGCAGGCGACGGGTATTGGAATAAAATAGAAAATAATTCGTTGGTGGAGCAAATAACACCATACCTCGCAATAGCTGCTGTGATCACTTTGGTTCTTTTCGCGATTGTTTTACTCGTTCTATTCTGGAGAAAACGGTTTAAAAAGCCTCTTTCTGTAGAAGAAGCTGACAGTTCGGTTTCTTATAGTGCTTTAGACAATCATTCAGAAATGGATTCGGGCAGAATTTCACGGTTTAATCGCTGGCTTAATAAACCAAAGCACCCTATACGTAAGCTTGTTTACCAGTTTGAGAGAAAGGCACATAAAAACAAAAAAGGTAGAAGAAAGTACGAGACCATTGAGGAATGGTTTAACAGGATAGAGGTTAATGCTGATTTGGAGATTTATCAAAAGGTAAGATATGGAGAGTTGGAGCAGGTAAGTGAATCAGACGTAGCAAAGCTTCGTTCTGCAATTAAGAAAGCGGACCTCCAATTTGACGTGAACCAATAGGCTCCACCCATAATGAGAGAAATATTTTTTTAGCATAAATTTTACAGCTCTTCTTCTTATTTGTACTTAAATGACTTCTTTATTAGATTTCTAACTTGATTTACGATGTTTATTCACGAAGAGTGAAGGATAAACACTACTAAGAGTTGGATTACTATGTAAAGGAGTGCCGATCATATGAACTTTAAAAAAGAAATTGAAAAGCTTGAGAACCTAAGAAGAGAAGGGCCTAATAAAGTGTTTACGATGTATTTAAATACGGATCCATCTGATCCTGAACAACAGGGTGGAGAATGGAAGATCCATCTCAAAAACGGGTTGCGTAATTTTGAGCAATATTTGGAGGAATCGGGTGATAAAGAGGAACGTAAAAACTTTCAACTCGTTAAACAAAAAGTAGAAAAGTTTGTTCAAGGAAATGAACAGGAATTTTTAAGAAGTGTCTTCATAATTGCTACAGCTGACGAAGAAGTCTGGTTTGCGGATCGTGTGCAAATGCGGATGAACACGGAATTTTTCTGGCAAGAGACTCCAGAGTTAACGCAGTTGCGTAAATTGACTGAGGTTTATCCAAAATCAGGAATTATCCTTGTTCAACAGGATGAGATCAAATTAATTGAAGCCTATTTAAATGAAATTGAGGATACGGATTCGTTTGAACTTGATTTAGACACGAATGATTGGCGAAAAAAGAAAGGTCCTAGACCTGCTTTAGGCCAAGGATCAACCATGCAAAAAGACGGTTTCCAATCTCGTTTTAATGCTAATAAGCACCGTTGGTACAAGCAGATAGCACCAAAGCTTGATAAACGGGCGAAGGAGCACGAATGGGAAAAAATATTTGTAATTGGTGAAACAGATCCTGCCAATGCTTTGACTGAGGAATTGAATAAGCCAGTTGAAAAGGTTATTCAGAAGAACATGCTCGATCATGAAGAATCAAAGGTACTTGAAGAAGTGTTTGCCTAAGTACAATAAATTTAAAAAGGCTGGGACATAACGTTCCAGCCTTTTTTAAACACGAACAATAATAAGTAAAACTGTTTATTTACCGCTCCGGAAAATATTGCGCTTTCCGTGGGCACGGCCTCAGCCTCCTCAGAAGCAAAGAACGCTTCTTCCGGGGTCTTCGGACTCGTGCTGTTCCCACTGGAGTCTTCGCATTTTTCCTTCGCTAAAGTGTGATTCACATATCGAAAAAATAGGGACTATCCGGTTTTTTTCTTGTTTATTTTTCTTGTGTCCCATCCTCTTTGTAATTAGATGCAATATGTAATCGCAGTATGGATTATGTAGAGGTATTCAATAGATAGAGAATTGCAGTAGCAGTGCCGATTGATAGAAGCAGCGAGCTACAAATGTATAGGAACGCCTGCTTATATTTATGTTCCATTAATAGCAGGATCGTTTCATTCCCAAATGTAGAAAAGGTAGTAAACGCTCCACAAAAACCTATGCCTGCAAAGGCCCAAACAAAGCCTGAAATATTTGATTGCAGATGCTGGTAAAATAAGTATGCTAGCAGAGCAGACCCTATAATGTTAACAAGCCATGTCCCAACAAGACGTTTTGTTACATGGAGAGCTACTAAAAAACGGAAGATACTCCCAAAAAATCCCCCAATCGCTACAGAAATAATCATACACTAGAACGCTCCAATCGATATGCAAGCTTTAATCCAAGAAAGCAACATGCTAATCCAGCTATTACACTAATAAACACATAACCAATAGCAAGAATGGGGATCTCGCTCCACAACGAAATGGTTTCTAGGCTTAATGTAGAAAAGGTGGTAAACGCGCCGATCAGACCTACTGTTAACGCAGTAAAAATGGCTGGAGATAAACGTTTTTTTATTATTTTTAAATGCATAAGAAAACTAAGCAGAAAGCATCCTACTAAATTAGCAATTAGTGTAGCGAAAGGAAAAATTGAATCGGCAGGAAAAGCAATTGATATAGCATAACGGCCCACTGCACCCAGCATCCCACCTAACCCTACACTAAACGCGATTTTCCAATCTCTAATTCTCATGCTGATTTACAAGCTGGACATAGTCCGTAGATTTCGAATTTATGGTCTTCAACCTCATACTGATGCAAATCAGATTGCACAGCGTCCATCGGGCAAACCGAAATTTCTTTCGTTTTTCCACAATCTTTACAGATGAAATGATGATGGTGGTGATCTGTACAATTGAATCGAAAATGTTTTTCACCATTTAATTCGGTAGTTTCCAATATACCTACATCATTATACAAGTGCAGATTACGGTACACAGTATCAAAGCTAATACCGTCATAACTCTCCTCTAAATGCCGGATAAGCTCTTTGGCTGTACGATAACCATCCGCTCTTGAAAAAAAGGCCAAAATGTCCTTACGTTTTCCAGTCGTTTTATATCCATGTTGCTTTAAAAGTTCAATTGCTTCTTCTATACTCATTAGGCTTCCCTCACTTTTCTAGGCTTCCATGTTATTCGCTTTAGAGCGATGGATAGAAGTAAAATGATAATGGAGACCATGACAATGGTTCCACCTGGTGGAATACTTAAATAATAACCTGATATTAATCCTATAATAACAGCTAATTCGCCAAAAACAATAGATAGAAACATCATTTGTTTAAATCCTCTTGCTAGACGCATACTTGCTGCCACAGGAAGTGTCATCAAGGCAGATACAAGTAAAACACCTACTATACGAATGGATGCTGCGATTACAAGTGCTGTAAGTACGATGAACAGTAAGTGAATACGTTTTGCGTGTATACCTGATACTTTTGCATGTTCTTCATCAAAGGATAATGTCACTAATTCCTTGTAAAATAACGTAATAATAATCACTATAAAAATGGCGATACCAGCAATTGATAAGAAATCCTGCTTACTTACGGCTGATACCGATCCAAATAAATAATTAAATAGTTCTGTATTAAAGCCGTCTGCCAGTGATATAAAAATCAGGCTTAGTCCGACACCACCTGATAAGATAATGGGAATGGCAAGTTCCTGATAAGCATGATAAACGCCTCGAAGCTTTTCGATAAATATGGATCCTAGTACGGAAAATGCCATCCCCCCATAGAGAGGTGTAACCCCCACAGCAAACTTTTTGTCCAAAAAGAGGCCAAAAGCTATTCCTGCTAACGTAACATGTGAGAGGGCATCCGCTAAAAGGGATAGTCTTCTAACCACGATGAAGGTGCCTAGCAGTGGTGCGATGATACCAATCAATAAACCAGTTAAAAAAGTATGTCGTAAAAAGTCATATTCAAAAAAATCAGCTAGCATGTTCTTTCCTCCATTAATGATCGTGTGTTACAAGGTTTACAGGATGCCCGTAAAGCTTTGATAGATCTCTTTCTGTTAATGATTTATATTCTTCCGGCTTTCCATGAAAATGGAGCGTTGTGTTCAAACAAGCAATTTCTGTTGCATGCTCGGTCATGGTTCCTGTGTCATGTGTAACCAGCAATAGCGTAATGCCATACTGTGTATTCAAACGGTGAAGCATCTCATAAAAGCGTTGTACATTTTCATAGTCCACTCCGACTGTTGGTTCATCAAGGATAAGTAACTCCGGATTGTTTACAAGTGATCTTGCAATAAATACGCGCTGTTGCTGACCGCCAGATAGGTTTCCTATATTTTCGTAGGCATAATCAAGCATACCTACCTGGTCTATTGTGGATAAGATTTTTTCCTTATGCGTTTTGTTAAAAAACTTCAAATAGCCAACCTTCGCTGTCAAGCCCATTGAGACTACTTCAAACACTGTGGCTGGAAATCCTTTATTAAACGAATTGGCTTTTTGCGATACAAAACCAATTTTATTCCAATCCTTAAATTTATCTCTAGGCTGCTGTAATAATTCAATGGACCCCTTATCAGGGTTAATGAGACCTAGCAAAAGTTTTATAAGTGTTGTTTTACCGCCACCATTTGGACCGATCAGTCCCATAAAAGCACCTTGTGGAATAGAGAAATTGATATTTGTCAGTACATCTTTCTGTTCGTATGCGTACGATACATCTTGCATTCTGACTACGAAATTGTCCATGTTATTCCTTCTTTCTAGTTTGTAGCGGATTCCTTTTTACACGGAACTATCCCCATTAGTATTGCACGAAGATCAAATGGCATGCCAATGGGGCTTTAGATATAATTCGCTCGTTCATCTATTAAATTTATTCTAAAACTATCTTATCGTACCCGCGGTAAAATGTAAATAAGAATGATTACGTTTTGTGCGCGGAGGTTTTAGAAAAGAAAAAGTAGGATACATCAAAAGAAAGATATCTTTTAAATAAAGGGAGGAATCACCATGCAAGCAACACTAGAAGTTCAAGGCATGACATGTGAAAATTGTGAGACAAAAGTGAAGCAAACATTAGAGTCATTTACTGGTGTAACAGGTGTAGAAGTCCACCTTAATACAGGAAGTGTAGATGTAATTTACGATGAAGCCGAAGTCAAGTTGTCTGAATTACGTCAAGCAGTAGAAGCGAAAGGGTACCGTGTTGTAGTATAGGAAAATAGGCGCACAGCTTACTATCTTAAAGTCGGTTGAATCCTTTTAGGGCTGGTTCTTAATAGGAAGCAGCCCTTTCTATATTTGAATTCATAACAAACTATATACGAAATGTGATAAAAGGTGATAAAATAGTCTTAATCTTGACAAGAGAAAAATATTTTTTATTTGGGGGTATTTAGCTTGGAACAGCTTTTGAGAAACTTCTTTTTATTTTTATCAAAAAATAAAACGCTAACAAAATTAGCGAAAAAGTACGGGCTACGCTTTGGTGCTGCTCGTTTTGTTGCAGGGACAGATATTGATAGTGCAGCAAAAAAAATTAAAGAAATAAATGAAAACGGATACGCTGTTACGGTGGACCATTTGGGGGAATTTGTCGATAATGAACAGGAAGCAAGGGAATCTGCGGAAGAATGCATCCATGCCATAAATGTTATCGCCGAACAAAAATTAGATTCACAACTCTCCTTAAAGCTAACTTCTATGGGCCTTGATATTTCCCATGAGTTGGTCATGAAAAATATGCATCGCATCCTGGAAGCTGGAAAAAAACATAATGTCACCGTGACAATCGATATGGAAGATTTTGAACGCTGTGAAAAAACATTAACTATATTTAAGGAATTAAAACAGAAATATGAAAATTTGGGGACGGTTCTTCAGGCCTATCTTTACAGAGTGGAAGAGGACATTGAGGGATTAAACCCTTATAACCCATATCTTCGTCTTGTGAAAGGTGCTTATAAGGAATCGCCTGAGGTTGCGTACCCAAATAAGAAGGACGTTGATGAGACATATAAAAGAATAATAAAACAGAATATACTACTGGGAAATTATACAGCAGTGGCAACACATGACGAAGCGATCATAGCCTATGTAAAAGAATTGGAAAAGGAACATGGAATAGCTAGGGATCAATTTGAATTCCAAATGCTCTATGGTATTCGGTTGGATCTTCAAAAGGCACTTCTTAAAGAAGGATATAAAATGCGAGTATATGTACCATATGGAAAGGATTGGTATGGATACAATATGCGAAGACTTGCAGAGCGTCCGGCTAATGTTCTATTTGTTTTAAAAGGAATATTTAAAAAGTAATTGTTGCAAAGCCCTGGGTTCTCTCAAAAAGAGAACCAGGGAATTAAAATAAGTTGTTCAAAATGTCCGGTAAAAATGACACATCGGTACTGATGACCTTCGACTAAATTCCGACACGTCCTGTGTCGAACGTCGAAGTCACCACTTCCTGTGGAAGCTCGTTGGCTTGTTTTTCCGTTCCTCACGTATTAAAAGTGTAAGCCCGGTACTCAAAGCTACGCCGCCTCGAACTTCTCGGTCCTTTTTATCCTCCTTTTTGAACGCGAATTAAAAAAATCAAAGGGATTCTTTTTTCTCTTGCGAATTATCAGAATTTCATTTATAGTAAAGAATAGATGGATAGGGAGCTATCTTTTATTTTTACTCAAAAAATGAATGAGTATTCATTCAAGCTGGTAATGGGGGAGATAATATGAAACAATCTATCAAGCGTGCAGCTGTTTTAGGTTCTGGAGTAATGGGATCTGGCATTGCTGCTCATTTGGCGAATTGTGGTATACACACAATAATGCTTGATATCGTGCCGAAGGAATTAACGAAAGAGGAATTAGCTAAAGGTCTTTCATTAGAAGATAAGGTTGTACGGAACAGAATTGCTGCGCAAAGCAAAAAGGCATTGCTAAAGCAGAAGCCTGCAGCACTAACTACTAAAAAAAGCCTGCACTTGATCGAAGTTGGAAACATGGAAGATGATATGGACAAATTGGCAGAGGTGGACTGGATCGTTGAGGTTGTGGTGGAAAGCCTTCCTATTAAGAAAAAGGTATTTTCCCGAATTGATGAGATTCGTAAGCAGGGTGCAATTGTAAGCTCCAACACCTCGGGGATATCTGTTGAAAAGATGGCCGAAGATTGTTCAGAGGATTTTAAAAAGCATTTTCTCGGAACCCACTTTTTTAACCCACCTAGATACTTAAAGTTATTAGAAATTATTCCAACAGTAAAAACGGACCCAGAAGTTGTTGCCTTCATGAAAAAGTTTAGTGAAGATGTTTTAGGTAAAGGGGTTGTAGAAGCAAAAGACACCCCAAACTTTATCGCGAATAGAATCGGAACCTATGGCTTACTGATAACAGTAAGGAAAATGCTGGAGGGTGGCTATAGCATTGGAGAAGTCGATTCCGTTACAGGACCGATAATTGGCCGTCCAAAGAGCGCAACGTTTCGTACCCTCGATGTTGTTGGGTTGGATACATTTATCCACGTGGCCAAAAATGTCTATGATCAAGTAGGTGGAGAAGAAAAAGAAGTATTTACAGTGCCAGACTTTATGAAAGAAATGTTAAATAGGGGTTGGCTTGGAGCGAAATCAGGACAAGGATTTTTCCTGAAAAAGAAAGGGAAAGATGGCAGTGCGATCTATGAACTAAACACCGAAACATTGGAATATGAAGAACGGAAAAAGTTAAAATCTGCTGCTATGGAAATGGCAAAACAGGAAAAAGGAACACGCAGAAAATTGAAAGCGCTTGTAAACGCGCGAGGAGATAGGGCTGGAGATCTTGTTTGGTCCATGCTCAAACCCGTTCTCTTATATTCCGCCAGACTTTGTGGTGAGATAGCAGATGATGTATTATCAATCGACCAGGCAATGAAGTGGGGATTTGGTTGGGAATTAGGGCCATTTGAAACATGGGATGCAATTGGTGTGGAAGCTTCTGTCACAAGAATGAAGGAAGAAGGGGAAGACATACCAGAGTGGGTAGAAAACATGCTGGAGAGAGGTTTCTCTTCCTTTTATAAGCAAGAGAATGGATCCTCCTTTTTCTATCAAAAGGGCGAATATACCCAGCAGGAGTTTAATAAAAAAGAAATACATTTAAAACGGCTAAAAGAAAGTAATGGCGTTATAAAAAAGAATGCAGGTGCTAGTTTTATAGATTTAGGGGATGGAGTAGCAGGGCTAGAATTCCATTCACAAGGTAATTCCATCGGACTTGATATTATCCAGATGATGAATTATGCAATTGAAGAGACGGAAAAAAATTACGAAGGCCTTGTCATTGGGAACCAAGGAAAGAACTTCTGTGTTGGAGCAAACCTCGCCATGATGCTAATGGAAGCACAGGACCAAAACTTCATGGAGTTGGACATCGTTGTTCGGCAATTTCAAAACATGGCAATGCGCATTAAATATGCTGCGAAACCAGTAGTAGCAGCGCCGTTTAACATGGTTCTTGGTGGAGGGGCAGAAGTATCATTACCAGCAGCGGCTATACAGGCTTCACCTGAAACATATATTGGATTAGTAGAGTTTGGCGTTGGTTTGATCCCTGGTGGTGGAGGAACAAAAGAATTGTACTTAAAGCAATTACGTAATTTGCCAAAGGGTATTCAGTTTGATCTTACCAAAGTGGCTAACGATGTATTTGAAAAAGTAGCAACGGCTACAGTTTCTAAATCTGCTGCTGAAGCAAGAGAGAATGGATTTTTAAATGCCACAGATTCGATTAGTGCAAACCCAGACCATCTATTATATGACGCTAAAGAGAAAGTGCTTGCCCTAGCAAAAGCTGGTTACCAACCGAAACTCCCAGAGCAAATCCCAGTGGTAGGAGATTCAGGCTATGCAGCAATGCTATTGGGCGCTCAAAACTTACACCGGAGTGGCTATGCTTCAGAGCATGATGTGAAGATAGCCGAGAAACTGGCATATGTTTTATCAGGTGGGCGTATGAAAGAAGGAACAGTCATAAATGAACAAGCGATGCTTGATTTGGAAAGAGAAGCGTTTCTTAGTTTAATTGGAGAGCCATTGACCCAACAAAGAATGCAACACATGTTAGTAAAAGGTAAACCATTACGCAATTAAATGCAGAGGGGGAAAAGTTGTGAAGGAAGCAGTTATTGTAGCAGGGGCTAGAACACCAGTCGGTAGAGCTCATAAAGGTTCTCTAGCTGAAAGCCGTCCAGATGATCTTGCCGCTTTAACGATTAAGGAAACATTAAGAAGGGCTGGTAACTATGATGGCACGATTGACGATGTCATCATCGGTTGCGCCATGCCAGAAGCAGAGCAAGGAATGAATATGGCACGTAATATTGCTGGCCTGGCAGGCCTAAAGCATGATGTCCCAGGAATCACGGTGAACCGGTATTGTTCCTCAGGGCTACAGAGTATTGCGTATGCAGCAGAACGTATTATGGTTGGTGCTAGTGATACCATTATCGCTGGTGGCGCAGAGTCAATGAGTCTAATCCCAATGGGGGGGCACGTGATTAAGCCCAATTCAAAATTGGTGCAACATGCTCCCGGTTATTATATGGGGATGGGTCACACAGCTGAAGAGGTGGCAAACCGATTCAACATTTCGCGTGAAGAACAGGATGCATTCGCTATAAGAAGCCATGAGCGGGCAGCAAACGCAATTAAAAATGGAAAGTTTGCAGAAGAAATCGTGCCTGTTGAATTAACAAAGAGACAGATGAATACAAAGAATAAAATAGAAGAAAAGCACACTAAATTTGAAATGGATGAGGGAGTTAGAGCTGGGACGACCACAGAAATATTAGCTAAGCTTCGACCAGCATTTCATGTGAAGGGCTCCGTAACGGCTGGGAACTCTTCTCAGATGAGTGATGGCGCAGCTTCTGTTCTTTTAATGGATAGGGAAAAGGCACAGGCTGAAGGATTATCACCACTAGTTAAGTTTCGCTCTTTTGCAGTCGCTGGAGTAGAACCAGAAATTATGGGAGTAGGTCCAGTTGAGGCGATACCAAAGGCCGTAAAGCAAGCAGGTTTAGAGCTTTCAGATATTGGCTTATATGAATTAAATGAAGCCTTTGCTGCACAAGCAGTTAGGGTAATACACGCCCTAGATCTTGATGTAAATAAGGTTAATGTAAATGGTGGGGCTATTGCGCTTGGTCATCCGCTCGGTATGACGGGCACCAAGCTTACTTTAAGTCTTATTCATGAAATGAAACGTGAGCAAATCCAATTTGGCGTTGTTACGATGTGTATTGGCGGTGGAATGGGAGCAGCTGGGGTATTTGAACTTATATAGTCTGGTTAGAAACGGAAAATCATAATAAAGGGGAAATGGATGATGAGTGAAACAAAGGCTAAGTTGTTTAAGGGCGGGGCATTTTTAGTAGAAGATTTGACAGCAGATGATGTGATCACTCCTGAAGATTTTACTGATGAACATAAAATGATAGCGAAGACGACCGAGGATTTTGTAATAGGGGAAGTACTGCCTAAAGTGGAAAATTTGGAAAATCATGAGTTTGAATATTCTGTTGAACTTTTAAAGAAAGCAGGAGAACTTGGGTTATTAGGTGCAGATGTACCTGAAGCATATGGAGGTCTAGCTCTTGATAAAATCAGTTCTTCGTTGATTACAGAGAAATTTTCCAGAGCAGGCGGGTTCTCTGTTACACACGGCGCACATGTAGGAATTGGCTCATTGCCAATTGTTTTCTTCGGAAATGAAGAACAAAAAGAAAAATATCTTCCAAAACTTGCTACGGGCGAGTTACTAGCAGCTTATGCCCTAACAGAACCAAGTTCAGGTTCTGACGCATTAGGTGCCAAGACGACTGCAAAATTAAACGAAGCAGGTACGCATTATATATTGAATGGTGAGAAACAGTGGATCACGAACTCTGCTTTTGCAGATGTGTTCGTTGTATATGCAAAAATTGATGGCGAGCATTTTTCCGCTTTTATTGTTGAAAGAGAGTATCCAGGAGTTTCTACAGGACCTGAAGAGAAAAAGATGGGAATCAAAAGTTCCTCTACTCGTACACTGGTTCTTGAGGATGCTGAAGTTCCAGTAGAAAACCTACTAGGTGAAAAGGGCCGAGGGCATGTCATTGCATTCAATATTTTGAATGTTGGTAGGTATAAGCTGGCTATAGGCGGGGTCGGCGGCTCAAAACGAGCGCTTGAGCTTGCTGTTAAATATACGAATGAGAGAAAGCAATTCCAGACACCGATATCAAGCTTCTCTTTAACCAAGGAAAAGCTTGGAACAATGTCCGCTGAAATTTATGCTAATGAAAGTGCGGTTTATCGTACGGTTGGACTGTTTGAACAACGAATGGGCTCTTTAACCGAGGAACAGTTAAAAGATGGTAGGGAGGTAGCACGCGCTATTGCCGAATATCAAATTGAATGTTCCATGAATAAATATATGTGTACCGAATTATTAGATTTCACTGCCGATGAAGCAGTTCAACTACATGGCGGGTATGGCTTTATGCAGGAATATGAAGTGGAACGTATCTACCGCGATTCCCGAATTAACCGAATTTTTGAAGGCACAAATGAAATTAATCGTCTTCTTGTTCCAGGTACATTGTTGAAAAAAGCTATGAAAGGTGAGCTGCCATTATTGCAAAAGGCACAAAGTCTTCAGGAAGAACTCATGATGATGATGCCGGAAGAAGTAGGCGGTGAAACACTAGCCCAAGAAAAATATTTACTAAGAAATGCAAAAAAAATGGTATTGCTTGGTGCAGGACTTGCTGCACAGAAATACATGAAAAAGCTTGAAAAGGAACAAGAAATTCTTGTTAACCTTGCAGATATGACAGCAGAAGTGTACAACATGGAAGCGGCCATTTTGAGAACGGAAAAGGCAATAAATAAATCTGGCTTGGAAAAAAGTAATCTAAAACTGCAATATACACAGGTTTATGTTCAGGAGGCATTTAATCGTATTGAAGCAGACGCGAAAGAAACACTAATCGCTGTTGAAGAAGGAGATACGCTAAGAATGATGCTATCTTCATTAAGAAAGCTTACACGTCACACACCAACAAACGTTGTAGCTAAGAAAAGAGAAATTGCAGAGCAAATAATTGAGGAAGAAAAGTATATCGTTTAATCATAAATACCTTAAAGCCAAATGCATTCGAATTTTTACGAAGTATTCGAATGAGCGTTTGGCTTTTTGCTTTTAAAGATACACGTCTGTTTATGGTGTCATTTACTTATAGCTAGCATCTAACTCGTCATGTCTATTACATATTTGCTATAATAGAAGCAAATAAGTGAGTAGGGTGGTTAAGTCAATGGCACTGACGTTTTATTGGTACCCAAATTGCGGTACTTGCAAGAAAGCCAAAAAGTGGTTGGAAGAAAATCAGGTTGATTTCCATGCCGTTCATATTGTGGAAAATACACCGACTGAGCAAACAATTCTTGAACTAATTAAGAATAGTGGACTGCCAGCAAAGAAATTTTTTAACACAAGTGGTAAAAAATACCGAGAAGGAAATATTAAAGAGAAAATAGCGAATGCTTCCGATGAGGAAATGGCAGCTATTCTAGCAACAGATGGGATGCTTATAAAACGCCCGATTGCTACAGACGGTCAAAAGGTGACAGTCGGTTTCAAGGAAGAAGTTTATAATGAGACTTGGCGGTCAGAATAAATTTTTGACTAGAAAAATATGCGCAAATTGAGTTATAGTTAAGATGGATTACATAATGGAGGGATAACAATGAGCATACCAAAGGACTTATTATATTCTAAAGAACATGAATGGGTTAAAAGGGAAGACGGCAAACTACGTATTGGGATTACCGATTTTGCTCAGGATGAACTGGGAGACATCGTATTTGTTGAGTTACCTGAAGTTGGAGACGAATTGGAACTTAACGAACCATTCGGTAGTGTAGAATCTGTAAAAACAGTTTCTGAATTATATGCGCCAGTTAGTGGAAAAGTAGTAGAAGTAAATGCAGATTTAGAAGACAGCCCTGAGTTCGTTAATGAATCCCCATATGAGAAAGCATGGATGGTCGTAATTGAGCCATCTGAACAAGCGCAATTAGATGAACTTCTGAACGCTGAGGCATATGAGGCAGTGCTTAACGATGAAGAATAAAGAATAAAAAAGGGAGGCTAACGTGCATCTTTATAAAAGTTGTATAGTTAGCCTTCTTTTCTTCATATACTCTTATTAGGAAATGATTTTAGAAAAAACATTTTGCTTGATTTTCGAGGAGAGCTATGTAACCATGTCACATGAAAATGAGAAAATAATCATTGTAGAGGGTTTAACAGATAAACGACAAGTTAAAAAGGTTATTACAGATGAAGTAACAATTGTTTGTACCAATGGAACACTTGGAGTGGAACGTCTAGATGAATTACTTGAAACTTATGAGCTTGACTATAAGGACGTGTATATTTTAGTGGACGAAGACTATTCAGGCATAAAGTTACGTAAACAGTTGGCGAGAGAGCTCCCACATGCAGAACATATATATGTCAGCAGTGAATATCGGGAGGTCGCGACAACACCTGAACAAGCGCTTGCAACAGCGCTGGTAAGTAAACGGATAGCGGTTAACCCTCTATTTTTATTATGAGGCAGATTGGTTAGGTGATTTTTTGCAAGAATTAACAACGAAACAACTAAATGATGGCGATTATTTGCTTTATATTTATACTCCTTTTTGTGGTACCTGTGCGCTTGCAAGAACCATGCTAGAAAAAATTGAACAAGTGCACAAGGAAACCATTTTCTATGAAATGAATGCATCCCTTTATCCAGAGTTTATGATCGAGAACCAGGTGGAAAGCGTACCTTGTCTTCTCATTATGAAAGATCATCAGATAAAGGAGAAGGTTTATGCCTTTCAATCCATTCCTAACATTTACGGCTATTTGATGGAGTATAAACCAGAACTTTTTGTTAAAAATTAATCTTAAATTATTTATTGACACAGTAAAAGCAGCATGATAGTATAATTCTTATCGAATTTAAGTGGATAAAAAAATAGACTCTTATCTTGAGCGGTGGAGGGACTGGCCCTGTGAAACCGCGGCAACCTTCAACTATTTTAATAGTTGAAAGGTGCCAATTCCTGCAAAGTGAAAACTTTGACAGATGAGAGAACGTGAAGACGACTTACTACGTCATTCTGTTCTTTCAGAATGGCGTTTTTTGTGCTATTTGGGCATACTATTGCCGAGGTTTACTAAGGAGGATTAACGTGATATCAATTGAAGGTTTGAGTAAGGTATTTACTTCAAACAAAAGCAGCGTAACTGCAGTAGAAAGTTTAGATTTAAACATAAATGATGGCGATATATTTGGTGTTATTGGTTACAGTGGTGCTGGAAAAAGTACATTTGTCCGTTTGCTCAATAGGCTTGAAGAGCCCACGGGCGGTAGCATTAAGATTAACAATGAAGATATCACTGCAATGACTGCCCGCCAGCTACGCATAGCAAGACAGGATATTGGCATGATTTTCCAGCATTTTAACCTGCTTTGGTCGAGAACGGTGGAGGATAATATTGCGTTTCCGTTGGAGATTTCCGGTGTTGCTAAATTGGACAGGCAAAAGCGTGTTCAAGAGCTCATCGATCTTGTTGGGCTATCAGGGAAAGAGAAGGCATACCCTTCTCAATTAAGTGGTGGACAGAAGCAACGTGTTGGAATAGCGAGAGCTCTAGCTAACAATCCAAAAGTATTGCTTTGTGATGAGGCAACATCTGCACTAGATCCGGAGACAACGAATTCCATTCTGGATTTACTGGTAGATATTAATAAGCAGTTTGGTTTAACGATTATATTAATAACCCATGAAATGCATGTTATTCGTAAAATATGTAATCATGTTGCCGTCATGGAGAGTGGAAAAGTAGTAGAACAAGGCGACGTAATGGATGTTTTTCTCCATCCTCGTCAGCATGTAACCAAGAAGTTTGTGGAACAGGTAATGGGCAACGGTGAGGAAGATGAAAATATTCGTGACATTACAGAAGCCTATACGGAAGGAAAAATTGTTCGACTTCATTTTATTGGTGAAACAACCAATCAGGCGCTTATTAGCCAGCTTGCTAAGAAGTATGAAGTCGAGATCAATATTCTGCAAGGGAAAATTACGCAGACACAAGCTGGGGCGTATGGAACTCTAATCGTACAAATTGCAGGAAATGAATTGGATGAAGCGGTTCGATATATTAAAGAAAAATCCTCTGTGGAAATGGAGGTGATTCAAAATGCTAAATGATTTATTTCAGAGCATTAAAATAGAAGATTTAATTGAAGCAACAAAAGAAACTTTCTATATGACGATTACTGCTTTAATTGGAACGTTTATACTTGGGATTATACTCGGTTTACTTCTCTATCTGACTTCTAAAGATGGAATTTGGAAAAATAAAAGCTTCCATTTTGTTGTATCAGCACTGGTGAACGTTTTTCGTGCCATTCCTTTTATCATTTTAATTTTCTTGTTATTCCCGTTCACTAATTTCCTAATTGGGACAATACGTGGTCCAGAGGCCGCATTACCCGCACTTATCATTGGTTCTGCACCATTTTATGGAAGACTAGTTGAAATCGCCCTTCGTGAAGTGGATCGAGGCGTCGTGGAAGCGGCTAAGGCAATGGGGGCAAAAACCAGAACAATTATCTTTAAAGTGCTACTTCCAGAATCCATGCCGGCGTTAATATCTGGTATTACAGTAACAGCTATTGCACTTATTGGTTATACAGCGATGGCTGGAGCAATTGGAGCTGGAGGATTGGGGAGCTATGCATACTATTCGGGCTTTATGCGCCGGGACTTTGATATCGTGTTCCTATGTACCGTACTCATTGTGGTCATTGTATTTATCTTCCAATTTATTGGAGATATTATAGCAACAAAACTAGATAAACGATAAAACAGAAGAAGGAGTTAATTAAAAATGAAAAAAATTCTAATCCTAGTATCATTATTGGCTGTTCTTGCGTTAGCCGCTTGTGGCGGAGGGGATGAGTCTTCATCTGAAGGTGATAACAATACAATTAAGGTAGGTGCTTCTAGTATTCCGCATGCTGAGATCTTGGAAGAAGCAAAGCCACTACTTGAAGAGGAAGGCATCACATTAGAGGTAGAACCATACGAAGACTATGTTCTTCCAAACGATGATTTAGCAAATGGCGAAATTGATGCAAATTACTTTCAACATATTCCATACTTAGAGCAAACCATCGCTGATACTGGATATGAGTTAACGGAAATTGGTGGTATTCATATCGAGCCAATTGGTGTTTATTCCAAAGATATTCCGAGTGTAGATGATATCCCGGAAGGCACTGAAGTTATAATGAGTAATTCCGTACCTGACCATGGACGAATTCTTTCATTGTTTGAAGCAAAAGGATTAATTACCCTTGATGAAAATGTGGACAAAGAAACGGCAACAGTAGATGATATTGTGGAGAATCCTAAGAAGCTTGAATTCTCACCAGATTATAACGCAGAGTTACTTCCAGAATACTATAATTCAGAAGAAAATGTACTTGTTGTCATTAACACGAACTTTGCTATTCAAGCGGGTCTAAATCCACTTGATGATTCGCTTTTTGTGGAAGGTGAAGAATCTCCTTATGTAAATGTCATTGCGGTAAGGGAAGAGGATAAGGACAACGAAGCACTAAATAAGCTTGTTGATGTACTTCATTCAGAAGAGATACAGAACTATATATTGGAAGAATATGAAGGTGCCGTTGTCCCAGTGGGCGGAAAAGAATAAAAAAATACAAATCTTGAGGATGTGCGTGTAAACAGCAGTTATCTAAAAGAACTTTTGGAAGGGCATAGTAGAATTTCTCAAATGAACAAATATAGAAGTAAAACCCTCAAAAGGGGTTTATAACTGAATTGTTCAGGGTACCGTATTGTGATACATTTATTCATGTACACAAAACGAAAGGATGGTTCACTATTAATAGTGGAATAAGCATGAACTATACTCCAGAAATGGAAAAGGGCATGCAACAAGCACATAAAGTGCCTTACGCTGAGTATGAGAGAAAATTGGAAACTCGTCTAGAAGTAGAGAAAAGCCGTCAAAAGGAATATGAAAAAAGCAAAGCGCTCATAAATAATTTGGATAAAATGTAGAAGGATTAGACCCTCATGAAAATGAGGGTCTATTTTTGTAAAGATGCAGAATCTCCAATGATTTGACGTTATTCCAAGTAGACTTGCAATCAGCCATTTTTGTGTATTAAAATGAGTGAGAAAAGTTATGGACTGGATAACTTAAAAAAGTTGATAATAAATTTGAAATGCTTTAAGATTGTAATGAGAATAAATTGAGAATGGATATTGAATCCGTTTGAAAATAAGAAAAAAATAGTAGTTGGAGGTATCGTTATGGCTGGATCTACGTTAGAAATCAAGAATCTTCATGTATCAATTGAAGGCAAAGAGATATTAAAGGGTGTTGACCTTACTATAAAAGGTGGAGAATTCCACGCAGTGATGGGACCAAACGGAACAGGTAAATCGACATTGGCATCAGCTGTTATGGGACATCCTAAGTATGAAGTGACAGAAGGAAGCATCTTGCTTGATGGTGAAGATGTATTAGAAATGGAAGTAGATGAACGTGCACGTGCAGGTCTTTTCCTTGCAATGCAGTACCCAAGTGAAATCAGTGGTGTAACAACTTCAGATTTCCTGCGCTCTTCTATGAACGCACGTCGTGAAGAAGGAGATGAAGTTTCTTTAATGAAATTTATTAAAGAAATGGATAGTGCCCTTGATTATCTTGAAATTGATAAAAACATGGCACAGCGTTATCTAAATGAAGGATTCTCAGGTGGAGAGAAAAAGCGTAACGAAATCCTTCAATTAATGCTACTAAAACCAGAAATTGCTATTTTGGATGAAATTGACTCAGGTTTAGATATTGATGCACTTAAGATCGTATCCAAAGGAATTAACAAGCTTCGTGATGAAAACTTTGGTTGCCTGATTATTACGCATTACCAACGCTTGTTGAACTACATTACACCAGACCATGTACACGTTATGATGCAAGGCCGTGTTGTTAAATCCGGTGGACCTGAACTAGCGCAACGCTTAGAAGCAGAAGGTTACGAATGGATTAAAGAAGAACTTGGTATCGAAGACGAAACAGTTGGTCAAAACGCGTAATAGTTAGGAGGGATACTATGTCTGTTGAAACAAAGCTGCCATATGACAAAGAATATATTAATCAGTTTTCTAAGGATAACAATGAACCGGAATGGATGAATTCTCTACGTCTTCAAGCTTTAGGGCAAATTGAGACGCTTGAATTGCCAAAACCTGATAAAACAAAAATCGGTAAGTGGAATTTCAGTCGTTTCAAGCACTTAGCAGAAGGTGAAAAAATTTCATCCTTAAAAGAATTGCCTGAAGCATTAGAAGGCTTTTTAGATGAAGAGAATATTCCGGAGAATCTTTTAATACAGCGAAATCACTCAGTTGCTTATGCAACACTGAGTGAAGAATTAAAGGAACAGGGTGTCATCTTTACAGATATTTTTACAGCTCTTCAAGAACATGAAGATCTTGTAAGAAGGTATTACATGAAGGACGCTGTTTCGGTTGATGAACATCGTTTAACAGCACTACATGCTGCATTAATGAATGGTGGAATTTTCGTTTACGTTCCTAAAAACGTAGAAGTAAAAGTACCACTACAAGTTATCTTCTGGCAAGAGGATCCAGAAGCAGCATTGTTTAATCATGTGCTGGTCGTTGCCGATGAAAACAGTTCACTAACTTATGTAGAAAACTACATTTCTTATAATGAAACAGAAGAAACACTAGCAAATGTTGTAACAGAGGTTATTGCTCAAAATAATGCGAAGATCTCTTTTGGAGCAGTAGACAACTTTGCAGCAGGAACTACTGTATATAACAACCGTCGTGGTGTTGCTTACCGTGACGCAACGATTGATTGGGCCCTTGGCCAGATGAATGATGGAAATACAGTGTCTGAAAACATCACGCACCTTGTTGGAGATAATTCACTATCCAATGCGAAGACAGTTTCTGTTGGACGCGGAAAACAAACACAGAATTTCACAGCGAAGATTGTGCATTTCGGTAAAAACTCTGAAGGCTATATTCTACAGCATGGTGTTATGAAGGATAGTGCTACTTCCATCTTTAACGGAATTGGAAAAATTGAACACGGTGCTTCTAAGTCGAATGCGGAGCAAGAGTCTCGCGTATTAATGTTAAGTGAAAAAGCTCGTGGAGATGCGAATCCAATTTTGCTAATTGATGAAGATGATGTAACAGCAGGTCATGCTGCATCTGTTGGTCGTGTTGATCCATTACAATTGTATTATCTTATGAGCCGTGGTATTACCCAGGCTGAAGCAGAACGTCTTGTTATTCATGGCTTCTTAGCGCCTGTTGTAAACCAGTTGCCAATTGAATCTGTTAAAAATCAATTGACTGAGGTTATTGAAAGGAAGGTATACTAATGGATCTACATGCCATTAGGCAGGAATTCCCGATTTTAGATCAGGAAGTGAATGGCCACCCATTAGTTTACTTGGATTCTTCTGCTACCTCTCAAAAACCCAAAAGTGTGATAGAAGCATTAGATACGTATTATAGGCAAGATAACTCTAATGTCCATCGTGGTGTTCATACATTGGGTACACGGGCTACTGATAAGTACGAAGGCGCTAGAGAGAAAGTACGTAAGTTTATTAACGCTGAAACTACGAAGCAGGTCATTTTCACACGTGGAACGACTACTGCAATTAATACCGTAGCATATAGTTATGGACGGGCAAACTTATCAGAGGGTGATGAGATCGTGATCACCCCTATGGAACATCACAGTAATATTATTCCATGGCAGCAAGCAGCCAAAGCTACTGGAGCAACGTTGAAATATATACCACTCCAGTCGGACGGGACGATAAGTTTGGAAGATGCAGCTAACACGATCACGGCTAACACCAAGATCGTAGCAATAAGTCATGTGTCCAATGTATTAGGTACCGTTAATCCCATAAAGCAAATAGCTGAACTTGCCCATAAGCATAATGCTGTTATTGTTGTAGATGGCGCTCAAGGTGCGCCACATATGCAGATTGACGTACAGGACTTAAACTGCGATTTCTATGCTTTCTCTGGCCACAAGATGTGTGCTCCAACTGGTATCGGTGTATTATACGGAAGAAAAACCCTGCTAGAAAACATGGAGCCATTTGAGTTTGGTGGAGAAATGATTGACTTTGTTAACCTTTATGACTCCACTTGGAAAGAACTTCCTTGGAAGTTCGAAGGTGGTACGCCAATTATTGCTGGTGCAATTGGGCTTGGAGCAGCAATTGATTTTCTCAATGAAGTTGGCATGGACAATATTACCGAACATGAACAAAAAATCGTGAGCTATGCAATGGAGAAGCTTCGCAGTATGGATGGAATCACTATATTCGGTCCAGAAAAACGAGCAGGATTAATTACCTTCAACTTGGATGATGTACATCCACATGACACAGCGACTGTTCTTGATGCGGAAGGAATTGCTGTAAGAGCAGGCCATCATTGTGCACAGCCATTGATGAGATGGCTTGAAGTAACGGCAACTGCCAGAGCCAGCTTTTATTTATACAACACAGAAGAGGACGTTGATCGTTTGGTCGATGGACTTTTAAAAACGAAGGAGTATTTTGGTGATGTCTTCTAATAACCTTGATACACTATACAGACAGGTCATCATGGATCATTATAAAAACCCTCGTAATAAAGGAAATATTGAAGGGGATGTACTAACGGTTGATATGAATAACCCTACCTGTGGCGATCGTATTCAGTTACAAATGCAGGTGGAAAATGGTGTTGTAAAAGATGCCAAATTCGATGGGGAAGGTTGTTCTATCAGTATGGCTTCTGCCTCCATGATGACACAAGCAATAAAGGGAAAAGAAATATCGGATGCTCTAAAGCTTTCCAAGCTTTTCTCCAACATGATGCTTGGAGAAGACTTGGATGCCGAAGACTTAGATTTCGGTGACATGGAAGCATTACAGGGAGTTGCAAAATTCCCTGCAAGAATTAAATGTGCCACTTTACCATGGAAAGCAATGGAAAAAGGTGTAAATGACGAGTGAAAATAGAAAATTTTGATGGGAAAGACATCTAATAGGAGGTTATAAAATGGCTAAAGAAATGCCGGAAATGGAAGAGTATAAATATGGCTTTCATGACAAAGACGTTTCGGTTTTCCGTTCTGGAAAAGGACTGACCCGTGAAATCGTGGAAGAAATCTCCAACATGAAAGAAGAGCCTCAGTGGATGCTTGACTACCGCTTAAAGGCGTTAGAGCATTTTTACAAAATGCCAATGCCGCAGTGGGGCGGGGATTTGTCAGAACTTAACTTTGATGAAATTGTTTACTATGTAAAGCCTTCAGAAAGACAAGGTAGAACATGGGATGAAGTACCAGAAGAAATCAAGCAAACTTTTGATAAATTAGGTATTCCTGAAGCAGAACAAAAGTACCTTGCTGGAGTTTCTGCACAGTACGAATCAGAGGTAGTGTACCACAGCCTTAAAGAAGATCTTGAAGAAATGGGTATCGTGTTTAAAGATACAGATACAGCACTTAAAGAAAATGAAGATCTTTTCAAAGAATACTTCGGGAAGGTAATCCCGGCAACGGATAATAAATTCGCTGCGTTGAATTCGGCTGTATGGTCTGGAGGATCTTTCATTTATGTACCAAAAGGTGTACAGACAAGCACGCCATTGCAAGCATATTTCCGAATTAATTCAGAGAATATGGGGCAATTTGAACGTACGCTGATCATCGTTGACGAAGGGGCTTCTGTGCATTATGTTGAAGGTTGTACTGCGCCTGTTTATACAACAAACTCCTTGCACAGTGCAGTAGTTGAAATCTTCGTCAAAAAAGATGGGTACTGCCGTTATACAACGATTCAGAACTGGGCAAACAATGTCTATAACCTTGTAACGAAGCGTGCTACTTGTGGTGCGAATGCTACAATGGAATGGATTGATGGAAACATTGGTTCTAAGCTGACAATGAAATACCCAGCAGTTCTCTTAACAGGTGAAGGGGCAAGAGGTATGACGTTATCCATCGCTATAGCTGGTAAAGGTCAGCACCAGGATGCTGGTGCAAAAATGCATCACCTGGCACCAAACACGTCATCATCGATTGTATCGAAATCTATTTCCAAACATGGTGGGAAAGTATCTTATCGCGGTATTGTACACTTTGGACGTAAGGCATCTGGTGCCCGCTCCAACATTGAGTGTGATACCTTAATTATGGATAACGAATCCACTTCGGATACAATTCCATACAATGAAATTAATAATGATAACATCTCACTTGAGCATGAAGCGAAGGTTTCTAAAGTTTCCGAAGAGCAACTGTTCTACCTAATGAGCAGAGGCTTGAGTGAGGAAGAAGCTACTGAGATGATCGTAATGGGCTTCATCGAGCCATTTACAAAAGAACTACCAATGGAATACGCAGTAGAAATGAACCGTCTAATCAAGTTTGAGATGGAAGGTTCAATCGGATAATTAAAATACGGTAAAATCAATAATTTGAGCATGAGGGATAAGCAAATGATAACGGCTATGATAACGTTAGTCGTTTAGGAAGCTTATTGCCTCGTGCTTTTTCTCTTTATAGAGGTGGCCGTATGTGTTAATCGTTTCCTGAACGTTATCATGTCTCATTAAAGATTTGAGTACAAAAATGTCCACTTTTCTATTTGCTAAGAAAGAAGCGTAACTATGTCTGAGATCATGAGGCCTGTATTCAGAAAACACCTTTTTGAATGCCACATGAAATGCTTTATAAGACGTCGGAACCATTCCCCCGAAAATATAATAAGATTCTTTAAATCCGTACATTTCCGTTTGTTGCTTTGACTTTATTTCTTCTAACATCCCTACTAGAAAATCTGCTAGCGGAACAACATCGGCACTTGCTTCCGTTTTAGGAGGCCCTAACTCTTTACTATCATAATCGTAAGTTTTGTTTATATCTGCTTCTTTTAATTCGAAGTCAATATCTTGCCATTGTAAGGCTATAGCTTCACCTATACGTAATCCAGTGTAAAACATGAATATACACATATTTTTAAAAACTTCATTATCCATTGTTTGCACACGTTTATCAAATTCTTGGCGCCTAATATAGCTATGTTTTTTCTTTACTCGCTTTATTGCTGGAACTGCTTTTGCGGGATCTTTGGGTAACTCAAAGTACTTTATAGCATGATTGATAACTACTTTGAAACCTGAGAAGACTGTTCTAGCTGTTTCATTTGATTTTAGGTTATCCAACAAGTACTGCTTAAACTCTAGACATTGTTGGGTAGTGATGGCGTGTATTTTTATATTTCCTAATTTATCTTTCATATGTTTGTTATACTCGTTGATTCTTCGTCTCTTAGTTTTTGGTTTTAACTCAGTGTGTTCAATGTTGTGATAAAATACTTCTTCAAATGTCATATCCTCTGGAGCGCCATGTTTTTTAACTCGAACTCGAAACTCAGCCTCGGCATCTTTTGCGTCTCTTTCTCTTCTAAATCCCCTTACCATTTTTTGTTTTGATTTACCGTAGATGTTTTTATACCAAGCAATGAAATAGTATGTTCCTCTTTGTTCATCTTTGTATACTGGCATAATTAAACTCCTTTTACGAACTTATGTTCTGTTAATGGATTAAAAAAATTTATCGAACCACTTTATTACACCTAATGGTTCAAAGCATATTGTATATTTTTCATTGTAACTAACTGTGACTCCGTATTTTTCTTTGTATCTTTTTAGTGCGAATTCTAAAAACTCCTCTGTTACCCCCATATACTCGGCAAATTCAAATTTGTTACGTATATGCTCTTCATGAGCCTCAATAATTTTAGAAAGAGGCATTATTCGTTCATACGCCCAGGACCGAGCTCTAGCTTCTTGCTTCCTGTTAATAATATTTTTTTGGTCAAGAATGTCACCTGTTGAAGTATGATAATGGCCTAATTCTTCCGCAAGAATACAATACTTATTAGCAGAAGAAGGCAAGAGTTTATTTATCCAAATAACATTGTCGCCGTAGAACCCTTGAATTTTACCTTTCAACGGTTCTTCGTATACAGAGACCCCAAAATGATCAGCTTCTTTTAGTAGAAATTCGTAATTCATAAGCACCGCCCCCCTGTTAGCTATTTGTTTCTCTTGTTTTTAATGAATTCTTTAAAACGTTCAATTTCTTCTAATTCTTCTTCTGTCCAATCCTCACCATCATGATGGGCAGCATAGGTCGGCGCATTCTCACGTACTTCACGTAGCCTTTCATCGATGGATATCCTCTCTCTATCAATGTCGTAACCCATAAGCCAAGCTTCACTTACATCTAACGCTTCAGCTAATATGTATAATTTTTCTTGCCTGGGTTCGGTTTTGCCATTTACGTATTGACTTAGATCGGTTTTAGATATTTTAACTCCGTCTTTAAAGTATTTTTCAGCTAGGTTAAGTATATCTACTTGTTTTAAATTCCTTTCACTCATTATTTGTTTTAACCGTGCACCAGTCGTTACTTTCATCAATTTTACCTCCTGCCAGCGGCATGAATTATTTTTTTAGTGTTCTCATAAGTTGGTTCAATTATATAGGAAATTGAACTTTTGTTCAACAGTTTAATTCAATTTTTTTGAACTTTTATATTGACGAGTCAAAATAGAGGTGGTAAGATAAATTCAAGTTCAATAGATTTGAACTAGATTAGGAGGTGAATATATGACTTTCGACTATTCTAGTCTGAATGGGAGGATAATTGAAAAGTTCGGTAGCCAATATAACTTTGCTAGAGAGATGGGGCTCTCTGAGCGTTCAATTTCTCTAAAACTAAACGGGAAAGTAGGATGGAAACAAGCCGAGATAGCCAAAGCGGTCTCAATCCTTGGCATAGAAACTGCTGACATTCCACGTTATTTTTTTAACCTTCAAGTTCAAAATAATTGAACTAAAGAAAGGAGAACTCAATGAGTAACACAAGACATTTTTATGATGCAAAAGACGTCTCCTTGATTCTAGGGGTATCTGAAAGAACAGCATACTACCGCATTCAAGAAATGAATAAGGAATTAAAATCCAAAGGTTATTATGCAGAACAAGGAAAAATTCCAAAACTTTATTTCCATGAGAAGTATCCTTTCATCCCGAAATCAGAGGAGGCTATATCGAAATGACAGGAAACGATCATCACCATCTGCATCTCATGCGGAAACGGTTTGAGGACATTAAGGAATCAGGGTTTCAAACATTGCGTCTTGGTTTGTTGAAAGAGGATCTGGAAGAAGTATTCGAAATACCAACCAAGATTACGCCTGATTGGACAGCTAGGAATCGGCCGGTAGCCAAATTGTACTTGCAAGTAAATAAACATTTGGAGGAGGCGGTTAGGTAATGGCTAAAATTGTGGACCCAAACATATTTAAAGAAGCAGATCGACCTAAAGCTGAAGAGAATTTAAACCAGTTTGAGAATAGCTTACAACCTGTTTTTAAAAGTGTTACAGAAGCAAACTTCTCTCAAGCAGCAACTAGTTTACGTAATGCAGCCAATTATATGGACAATCTAGCAAGCTTGCAAAATGAAAAAGCAATGCTTGATGAAGCAGCGGAACTACTTAAAAAGATTAATGCAGAAGAAGCAAGGCGGAACTGGTTTTGAGGAAGTGGATGATTGAGTACTTCATGGGTGAACCGGAGGAAATTAGCCTTAGGCATGAAATACTGTTTTACCTAACAATGGGCAGTCCGTTTCTGTTGTTAGCTACAGTGATTTTAATTTGAAGGGGGCTAAACAAATGGCGTCAAATAACAAGTTACCAGTAGCAAAGCATTTAAATGATGCCGAGTACAAAATGTTGCTTAACGCTTATTCAAAACATAATCGATCAATGGGCCTGGAAGCAAGAAAGCAATTTAGCCTGAGTGATATTACAAAAGTAAAACGCAATATCGCAGAACGTTGCTTTGAAGTTCATTACAGCAATGGCGAATGGTTTAAGTATTATACCAATGGGACTTGGGGGTGAACGTATGCCAGATAAGCAATGTGAACACAAATTTAAGCACATTAGTAGTAGCAGAGAAGAAGGTGTCCGACCGTCTTTTGGAATGAGTCCAGCGCGAGATTGGAAAAGAACGGACCATTTCTACTGTGAAAAATGTTTGAAGATGGATAAAGTAACACAAACCGAAGACGGGTGGAAAAAGAAACCGGATTGGTTTTAAGGAGGTGATCAAAATTGAACACGAAGTACTCGGCAAAAGATTTCACTATGAATCTAGCAGGCACCATAGTTTTAATTTTAATCGTTTCATGGATTCTATCCTAAAGAAAAAAGCAGTCAGCTGCAACTGACTACTCTAGAAAAACAAATTTATCTGCCTTTATTATAAGGTACTCGGGAGGAAATGGCAATTACATGCAGTCAAAGACTAGAGTAATACTTCCAGAATGGATTTGGGATCTAGCCGAGGATGAAGCGCACCTACAAGAACTTGTTTCGATTTACTTGGCTCGGTATCCAGGATATGAACCTTCCGAGATCGGAAAATTTTATGCTATATGCGAAAGGGGTTTGTAAATGAGTAGAGACTTAGTATTCGTAAAGGAAAAGGAAGTAGTAACTGACAGCCTTACTATTGCGGAAGTATTCGAAAAAGACCACAAACATGTATTAAGAGACATTAAAGAATTGGAGTGTAGTGAGGAATTTTCACGGACCAATTTTGGACTGTCAAATTATGAAGTACGTGGCAAAGAATATCCTATGTATTACATTACGCAAGATGGCTTCTCTTTCTTAGTTATGGGCTACACAGGAAAAAGAGCTGCAGAATTTAAAGAAAAATACATCATAGAGTTCAGACGTATGCAAAAGAAGATGAACGAACCTAGAGTATTATCAGAAAAAGAGCAGTTAATAGCATCTATGGAATTGTCTTTGAAGTCATCTAAAGAGATTACGGAGGTAAAAGAGAAGGTTACTAGCTTAGAAGAAAGGTTTGACAATGAATTAACGTTAAATCATGGACAAGCAACATCTATCAATCACTCAATAAAAAGAAGGATCGAGCGCTTATATGAATCAGGAGTAAAAGGTGCACTGGAAACTAAACGGCAAATGTATTCGCATATCCATAGCCATTTAAGAAGAGCCTTCCAAGCTCCAACATATCGAGAAATAAAGCGACAGGATTTCAATGAAGCTATCGCATGGATTGAAGCATGGAGACCAATGTAAAAGGGTGGTGTTCCAGCACCATTCCTTTTTAAAACATTGTTAATACAGTATATCAGATTTGGACAAGAATATACCAATTAAATATCAAGAAGGTGAATTAATGAGTAACTATGCAGCGATAAGAGAAGTTTTGAATAGGATTAGCGGGCAACGAAACACATTCACGGTACCGAAAATTTATGTAGAATTCACAGGTGATTTAACAACTGCAATCCTTTTAAACCAGATTGTTTTCTTGTCGGATAAGTCGAAGCGAAAAGATGGTTATTTTTATAAAACATACAAGGAATGGGAAGAAGAAATCTGCTTATCAGAACGACAAGTGAGATATTCCGTCAACAAACTAAGGAATATAGGGTTAGTCGAAACAAAGTTAATGAAAGCCAATGGATCTCCCACAGTTCATTACAAATTAGATTATAACAAATTAGTAGAATCCATTCTTACATTTTGTCAGATTCCAAACTTACAAAGTGTCGGAAATCAATCAGACAATTTGTTGGAAACTTTAACAGAGATTACTACAGAGACTACAACAGAGATCACTACAACAATACCTTATGTCGAGATAATAAATTATCTCAACCATGCCACTGGAAAAAACTATCGATCATCCACTTCTAAGAATAAAACACTGATTAAAGCAAGATGGAATGACGGTTTCACTGAGGAAGATTTCAAAAAGGTAATTGACACTAAAGTCGCTGAATGGAAAAACAACTCTGATATGAGCAAGTATCTCCGGCCAGAGACATTGTTCGGTACGAAATTCGAGAGTTATCTAAATCAGCAAGCTCAGACAACTGATGAATATGACAATTTGTTTTAAAGGAGAATGTGATATGCCTAATTGGGCTGAAGGTGTGTTAAAAATCAGAGGTACTAGACAAGATATAAAAAAGTTTTTAATGGAAGGGTTAAGTCCACTAAATCCATTTGGTGGAATTGCTATGTTAATGGGAAAAGAAACGGACCCTCCCGAAGTACAACTTAAAGAAGATGAATGGGATTTAAACATGAGTGCTCCGCATGGTTTCTATATCGAAGGAACAAGACGGGCATTCATTGAAGGCGGGATCACCTGGGATTTCGATGATAAGCACATTGAGATATTAACAATTGAAGATTTCAAACAAGCTTGGGCAGTAATAACGGAAAACTTTGTAGATATATCAGAAAAATTCAACCTCGATATTAAAATATACGCATTTGAATATGGCATGGAGTTCAACCAAGATATTGAAATTCATAAAGGAAAAGTTATTCGGGATAATGAAATAACGTTTGATGACTATCAGTGGGAATGCTTATATCCAAATTTAGGTGGATGATAAAAATGAAATCAATTAAAGATTTAGACATACTGAAACATGCCGGAATAAAACAGGTTGGCAACCGTACTTGTGAAGAATGTGGAAATGATGTGCCTATCTACGAACGTAATGGAGAGCGATACAGCGTTTGTCTAAATTGTGATACTAGTAATCTAGCAAAGCAACAAACGGATGGATATGAGCCGCCAAAAAGGAGAGAACTACGAAGAAAGTCGAAGGCCATTGAATATATTCCAAATGAATTAAAAGAGGTTACATTCAATGATTATGTTCCTAAAAAAGGCAAAGATAAACAAGGTCAAATGTATACCCAAACCGAGGCGCTGAATTATACTTTGGAGATTCTGAAAGGGAAGCACCAGTCGCTTCTCTTTCAAGGGAATCCAGGTACAGGGAAATCTCACTTATTCCGATGCGCTGCTAGAGAATTTGAAAAGCAGAAAACCATCATCGCTGAGCGAAATTGGAGAGGAGAAGAATTCGAATATGAGGTTTATAAAATTGTTCTATACGCAAAGATCCCTGAGTTATTAAAAAGCATACAGAACACGTACAAAGGTAATTCAAAGTTAACTGAGGATATCATACTCGATACACTGGCTGAAGTAGATGTGCTAATTCTGGATGAGATAGCAGGAGAACGTTCCAAAAATGAAAATGGTTTCGAGTCTTGGTCAAGTGATATTCTTTACCAAATATTAGACCACAGGCAAGGAAAGACCAATCTTTATAACTTGAACTATACAGCTGCAGAAGTAATCGCTAAATATGGAAAAGTGCAAGGTAAACGGATTTTAGGCAGAATGGCCAACAAAGCAACGGTATTGAATGTGATTGGTCCAGATCATCGTATGAAAGGACTTGTATAAACATGCTTGTAATGGTTCAACCACTACAAAAATGCCCAGGAGGGATTCAAATGTTGAGCATCTACAAAGCGAAACTAACTACAAAAAATAAAAGTGATGACCAAATAAAAAGAAGGTTTGACATGAAAGTTTCACAAAACGAAATTGATAATTTTAGAAACGCTTTAAATTCAGTTAACGGACTAGTAATCTCGGTAGCACCTAGTTTGTTTAGTGAAGGGTCATACGTTGTCGCTGGTTGGAAAAATGAAGATGATCATCTAATGCGGGATTTTATATACGCCATGGAGCAAGACCCTTATTTTGGAAGTTATATCGGCGATAGAGAAGTATTCTTAAAGGATTGGAAAAACAATGAATATGAACCTATGGGAGCTTTTAGCTTTGAAAAAGATGACATCGAATTGTTAGAGAAGATAACTAATGTGTAGAACATGTAACGGAACAGGCGGAATAAACAAGGAGCATAGCTGGGGGATTCAGTTCACTCCTTGTCCAAATAGAGCTTGTAGACGTGATGGAAATGAGGTCATTGATGAAGCTGTCAGTATCTTGGAAGAGAAGCTTAGAGAAATGGAGGAGAAGAGGAGGATCAGCGCATGATAACACTAATTGGTGAAGGTAAGCCATTAGAAAGGTCAAAGGACAGAGAAGTTGGTGAAGGATTAGTTAGATTACTGGACGATATGGAAAAGTTTATCACCAAAGAAGTTCTGGAAGAAATCACAGGATTTTACAACCAAGGCAACAAAATTGTAGATATAGCAGCAACATTCCGGATGGATCCTGACTTTGTATTTATAGCATTATTCCACCAAGCAAGGAATGGAAATGTTATATGGCCTTTCGCTTACCGTATCTCTTCAGAGGTGACAGAATGAATCAATTAAACATTTATGATCACATCGGTATTCAAAGTGATCCACTCATGCAAAAGCTGGAACAGTTGGAACGTGGGAAGTCGGTTGCTCTGGAAGACATGAAAGTGTTCCTTAACCATTCGGGCCTTTATGAAATCTCCACAGAAGAAACGCATGATTGCTGCAGGGACCTTAAACGTTGTTATGACTATGTGAATAATTATTTGAAAAGTCGGACCGATTAAAACACGAACCAAATGGAGGTTAAACAATGAAACTACCAGAACTAGTCGGAAATGTAGAACAATGGAGCGCTAACAAAGGATTGCATGAAGCAGATAGTAGCAAGCAATTTTTAAAGGTAACAGAAGAAGTGGGAGAAGTTGCAGCAGCACTAGCCAGGAATGATGCTTTTGCTCTAAAAGATGGGATTGGTGATGTGATTGTAACGCTGATTATCTTAGGTCAGCAGAATGAACTGACATTAGAAGAATGCTTGCATGCTGCATACAAGGAGATATCAGACCGCAAAGGCAAGATGGTAAACGGAGTATTCGTGAAGGAAGCTGAACTAAAGGAGGATGTAAAATGAAAGTATTTAAAATGAATGATTTGGACCATGTTGCTGCAGAGTCAGAGAAGCAAGCAAAGGACTTTTACAAAGATCTATGTGGTTATAACGATGAAGAAATTGAAGAAGATTTTCTAGGTGAGGTAAGTCTGCAAAATGAAATGTTGATTGATTTAGACGATCTAACTGATGAAGAGAGAAAAACAAGGCAAAAGTTGAAAGCGGTCGGCGATCAAATTTATGTTTATAAAACATTTAAATGGGTTTTGAATAACGATGAACGGAAGCAACCATTTGTCATATGTTCTACTGAGTATTAAGAGGTCTAACGATGAGTGAGTACATTGTTTATTCCACTCATATGAAGACTGTTAAGGGAGAATTCCCTGAAATCATTAGACAATATATTGCTTCTGATTCTGCAATAGGTGTACATTACACGGTCACGAAAGATAAAGTTAATGCTTATATATTTGATGATTCTGAATTGAGCGATGCTCAATTCATCTCAGATTGCTGGAATATGAAAATTGAGGAGGTCTAAGAGGGGTGAGGGGATGAATAAATGTGGTGCTGAATCTAGAAGAAAAAGCAGTAGCTTATGTCAGCAATGCTTTTCTAAAGAATTAAAGAAATTATAGGGGGAACGAATAATGCCAGACAACAAAAAGCAAATAGAACTAAGCTCATATAAAGATGGCGTATACGTAATGGCCAGCGGAAACTTTTTAAAAATCAAAAGTCCTAATTCGGGATTTGGAGAAACCAAAATAGTCTGGAAGGATAATAAAATCATAAATGCAATTCCATCTGAAATTATTAGTCTTAGAAAATAAATAAACAATGTCACGACCGACGAACGGAGGACATCATTCAAGCTAAAGCTTGTTTGGTGTCCTTTTTTTATATTGAGGGAGGGGTCAAAATGCAGTTAGCATTTAATTTACCAAAGATTGATCGTGAGGAAACGCGAAATGTTGTTGAAAAAGCATTAGAGGATTACAGAATGTATTTGCTTATGGATCCAGAGGACAATGAGCCAATAGTTACTGCTGCATTTAAGTTGGTACCATCTGGCCCTAGCAATCAATTTCATTCATCAACCGAAGATGCTGCCATTCGAAAGATAGATCAAGAGAATAAACGAAAAGCCTATGTCAGCAAGATTCAAAAGGCTGTTAATCGCCTTGCCTTCCAAGAGCGTTCTATTATCATCAATCGGTATTTAAAAGATGAGGAAGTCTTTGACTATGAGGTGTATAACGAACTTGGTTATAGCGAGCGCAAATATTACCGACTTAAGGCAAGAGCCTTTTATAAGCTGGCCTTCATTCTACGTATAGAGGTTTATGTGGAAGAAGGTGAGGTCAGTTGAACTTTGTCCAACCGATAAGGGATCCAGAAGTAATAAGAGAGGTTAAACGATACCTCAAGGAGCAAAATGAAAGGAATTACATGTTGTTTGTTACAGGGATTAATTCAGGCTTAAGAATATCCGATATTCTCCCTCTAAGAGTATCGGATGCTAAGAAATCCTATTTTAAAATTACGGAAATTAAAACAAAGAAAGATAAATACTTAGACATGACACCTCAGCTACAAAAAGAATTCAAGAAGTATATTGAGGGCAAAGAAGACCATGAATTTCTTTTCAAAAGTAGAGAAGGTATAAATAAACCAATAGGTAGGAGCATGGCTTATAAGATATTACGTAATGCTGCCAGCCATGTGAATTTAATAGATATAGGGACTCACACGTTAAGAAAAACATTTGGATACCATTTATATAAACAAACAGGCGATGTCGCCTTATTACAAAAGATACTAAATCATTCAGACCCAGCATTTACATTAAGGTATATAGGTATTGATCAAGATGCTATGAACAAAGCAATAAAAGAATTTAAAATATAAGCTCTTCCATAAAAGGAGGGCTTTTTATTTTGTTCTCTTTAGCAATTATTCATATTAAAATAACGTGTAACTCATTTTAGTAGATTATGGTAGAATTAGTTATATCAAGGGATCTAGCCTAACGGCTAGTTACTCAGTATATAAGATATGGGTAATTGATTGGAGGTTTATTATTGAAAGAAAACGCTAGTATTAACGGTAATAAGAACAATTCTGATATCGTAAAAGGAATATCGACTGCTATAGCTTTACTAACTGGTTCCTTTTACTTGTATATAAACCCCGACTTTTTTGGCTACCAGTTAGTTACAAACATAATAGGTGCAATAATTGGAGTGATAGGGGTTTTAGGATTCATAATTGAAGCAGGAAAAATGAATGAAAATCTTAAACCATACATAAGAGAACTAGGTGCACTATTTTTAATTATTGTTATTATTATTGTACTGAACATAATTTTCTCCAATGTAATTATTAATGCTATTATTTTCATTTTGTTTCTTACTTGTGTGTATGCTATGTCAAACTTTGTAATTAATGTATCTATATTAATTTCTAACGAAAAGAGAACTTTTAAAAAGGTACTCATAAAATCACCAATTGTTATTTTAAATTCACTAATTTTTGTATTAACAGTTATGCAAATACTTCAGATTATAAATATATTAGAGTAGACGGGTGAATCTGAATGATTAATATATGGAAAGTAATACAAGGTTGTATGCATGCTATGTTTGAACCAACTAAAAAATTTTTAACACTAGTAGGAAATGCTCAAACAGAGGCTATTTCTCAATTATTTACAATATTAATAGGGAGAAGTGTTGACCTACGTAAGCTTAACGAAAATGTAGAAAAAACTAATAAAACTATTGAAACCAAAATTACAGAAGCTCAAGAATCATTGGCCAATACATCGCAAGTAATTAAGGAATTAAACGAACTTATAGAATCTAATCAAAACGAATTAGAGAAGGTTAGAACTGAATATGAACATATAAATAAATTAAATAAAGTATCTTTAGCAGAAGCACAACCTTTACTAATTGAACTGGATAAAACAGTAAAGAAAGAAAATAAAAAAAATCACTTAATAAGCTTTTTAATATCATTTTTATTTTTTCTTGCAGGAGCAATATTAGGGCCAATGATCTATGGTTATGTTATAAATCTGTTTTAACAATATAAATTAATGGCAGAGAAATGGCAGAAAGATGGCAGGTTATTCCTGTATAAATCAGTTATGATTGTATTGTGCGATATAAATAAGATTCCTGAAGAGACTACCTGGTTCCTTTACTGCAAATCGACATTATTATCTATAAAAAAGGCATTCACGCGGTGATAGTGAGTGCCTTTTTTATAAAACTAATGTTTACGTGCTTTGTGTTTAGCTAACGTTTTACCTGCAGCAGTTTTTCTAGCTGAAGATTTGCTAGTGGATAGCGTTTTTCCAGCTTGCTTAACTTTAGGACTAGGGTTACAATTTTTTCCCATTATTTATCACCTCCTTCTTTATATAGTTCATTCGACATGCGATTTTATAAATCCTGTAATTTATGCAGGAATATATACCTTCTGTGTCGAAAGGTACCTGTATTGGAATATTTAGAACTAAAAGGGGAGGATTACCAGTGGGAAAAACTGTACAGGAAGAATTTAAATTAAGGTGGGATCATGCAAAAGATATAACCACTCGTTCACTAGTGAATGTTTTAACAATTCATGAGATACCCTTGCCATTAATAAAAGAAGAGATGGTAAGGGTATTTGAAGAAAATGTTAATAATAATAAGATAAGCACTGAAGATGCTATTAAGTTTGTAGACCAAGAGATTAGATATGGATATAATCGAACTATCTTCTGTAAAGACTTAGATAAATATTCAGTTGAAAACTTGAAAAATAAAAATTTTGAGGATATTAAATTATTATTGAGAAGCAAGGGATGGGAAGTTCCAGAGAAAAATGAACTGCTTAATGTATACTTACCAGATAAACTAGTTTTAACCGAATTTAACATGGAGTCAAATCAATACATTGAATTAACTTTAATAGAAACGATAAGAGTTTCCAATAAAAATAGTATCATGAAGGAAAATAATATCTATTTTGTAAGGGTTGATTTATTGGAAAATTATTTGTATATAAGAATGCGACCAAGAGGTAATGCTGTTGAATTAATTAATCAGGATTACAAAAAAATTCCAGACGTTACTTTTTATAAAAAAATTCGTAACATATGTGAAAAAATGTTAGGCATTGAAACTATTGACTCTACCCATTTTAAAACAACGCTATATAAGATAGCTAAAGAACTTACAGAAAAGGCAGAGGAGAAATCAAGAACAGAGGTAAATAGACATATTGATAAAATAGAAAGGTTTGCCCAGGAAATGGCCTCTTCTTTAAATGGGTTCGAAACCAGAAATTTTGATATGAATTTTCGTTTAAGAAGACTGTTCGAGAGAGCTTTAATTCAAAGTGACTTTAAACAGTTAAAGCAAAGAGAACCCGGTAAAAAAGGTTTTATAAATGCTTTTCATTTCTCTGATAGGTCTGGTGGTAAGGTCAAAGCTAGATCAAAAGAAAAAGAAAGATCAATAGATTTATCTGAAATTTACTATGATACGAGAGATACAATAGATCAGCAAGAGGCATATGATAATTTATGGGTTAATTGGTTTATGCCAGGGCAAAAGAACACTATAAATACTCGATTAGAGGCAAATAATGAATTTTATCAAGTCCATTTCTATAAGTATCTTTATAAAGGAGATCTTGAATATGTACTTTCCGAAATTGGATATTTTAAGGATAAATAATATAAAGGCTAAATATAAATTGAATGATTTTCTAATTGATTCCTTTGATAGTTGGTTAGCTAATCAATCAGAGTTATATTATGATTACTTAAATCCTTTAGAGTTTATAAATGATTATGGCATTAATAAGAAATTAGGATTATCAATTTTTAGCGTTTCTTCATCTGAGGAAATTTTTATTAGTAAAGAAAGCAGTCCCTTATTAAGAATTAAATATATAGTGGACTGTCCATGTTGCGACGAAAATGTAAATACATACTATAATAATAAGGACATACCAAACTATGAAATTAATTGTTATGAAGAGCAATGTACAAATTTTATACCCGCCAACCATCCTGAAAAAATTAATATTTACTTTGAACTGTTAGAAAATCCAATATTAGACAGCTTTGAAAATGATATTTTGAGTGTTTATGAAAAAAAGCCCTTAGCCCCTTTAACTGCAAGTGATCCAGATATCACTGAAGAGCTATGGAGATTAGAAGAGAATTAATGGTGAAAAAAACATATATATACATAGTTATCATCTTTTTTACCTTGTTAATTATTAGTATTTCTAACCTTGATCTAAAACCAAAATCATTTCAAACTACCATCGATATATTATTAACGCTAGGAAACGCAGCCATAGGGGGCTTGGTGGCATATTATGCAGCTTATATTCAAGTGCAAAATAGTAAGAATATGGAGGACTTAAAACAGTTAAAGACGTTTAAAAATATATGTATTTTAGTTAAAAATGACCTACGTAATATCAATAAAAGAATGGAGGTTTTCACAAAGAAAGATGTTATAACTTATGGTGAAATAAAAGATTATATAGTTAGTGACTCCCTAGAGAAATTTAAATATGAGTTTATTTATATGATAAAAGATGAAGAGGATGTTTCTTTACTCTCGAAAATTTTGAATAGATTATTACTTTTGAAGATGGAAGAGAAAGATAAGAAAATAGATAAAGATAGGATAAATAAACTTATAATCGATATTGAAGAATTTGAGCGAAAGGTTGGCTTATATTTAGAAGATACGAACAGAAAAATTAACAGTAAGTTTAAGAGACATTAGTTGGAAAACGACTTATATTACTTTAAGCTTCTGAACCATTATAATTCTAACTAAGAAAGCATCAATTATTGATGCTTTTTCTTTATGTCTAAAACAGGAAGAGGTGTTAACATGATAGCCTTATGCGATCAATGTAATCGGGTGACTGATATTAACTACAAAGTAAAAAAACATTCGAACGATATAAAAGAAACCTACTTCAAATGTGATCAATGCCATTATCATTTCACTTGTTTCGTTACCGATAAGAAGGTGAGGAAGATGCAGGGGAAAAGAGACGCATTAAAAGCCGTACACAATGCTGAGAAAAGAATAGAAATCCAAGAAGATATAAACAATCGAATGAACCAACTCAAGTATAACTTGGTGAGCTATGGCCGTGCTGATTTAGGTGAGCATTAATGGCACAGAAATCATTGAGACCTTGTGGGGAATTTGGTTGTAATAATCTCACCAGAAATTCTTACTGTAAAACGCATGAGAAAAACCTACAAGAAACCACGAGGAATTATAACCAGTACAAAAGAGATCCGAAGGTTAACGCCTTCTACAAGTCGACCAAGTGGCAGAGGGTTAGAGCTGTAGCATTAGCAAGAGACAAGGGACTATGTCAGCGATGTTTGAAGCGAGGTAACATACGACAAGCCCAAGTGGTTCATCACATCATAGAGGTAAGAGATGATTGGGAACAGCGTTATGGGCTTGATAACCTTGAATCGCTTTGTCACGGCTGTCACAACGCCGAACATAAGACAGGCCCCCGGGGTTAATTTTTTATTTTTGATTCTACAAAAGAGCGATGCCCCCTCAAGCGCACACAAAAATCCGTTTTTGAATATTTTTTCAAGGAGGTGTAATGGATGCCAGGGAGAAATAAACAACCTTTGTCTGTAATTCAAGGTAAAGGCAGATCGAACCACTTAACAAAAGACGAAATCAAGAAACGCCAAGAACAGGAAAGCAAGATGAAAGGCTTCACAGATAATGTCGAAGCTCCGTCTTACCTAACTAAAAAACAGCGAGAAGAATTTGACCGAATAGCTACCGAGCTTTTGCGTCTCGATATCTTTTCAAATTTAGATGTTGATAATTTAGCTAGATACATTGACTCAAAGACTCAGTACCTTGATCTGCTCAAGCACATTAAGAGAATCAAGGCTACTGAATATGAAAAGGTGAATGGCAAAAAGAAAGCTATCGCCAATGAAGACTATCCAAAGCTGATGCGAGTAAAGAATTCACTCTTCAATGAGTGCCGTGCAGCTGCCAGTGATCTTGGACTGACAATTACATCTCGCTTGAAATTAGTAATACCTAATTCGGATGACAACAATAAACCCAAGTCAGAATTTGAACAGAAGTTCGGTGATGTATAGATGCACCATGTTGTCGCTGAACCAGGAATAAGATACGAATTAATCCAATATAGCGAGAAAGTATTGAACGGTGATATCGTTGCTTGTCAAAAACACAAGTGGGCGTGTCAGCGTTTTTTATATGACCTTGAAAGAGAAGGTACAGAAGAATTTCCTTACGTTTTTGATGAAGAACGTGCAGAACGTTTCTTTGATTGGATGCGACTATTTAAACACAGGAAGGGAGTCCTTGCTGGTCAATATATCGAACCGCATATTATTCAAAAGTTTATTTTTGGTAATATCTACGGATGGATTCATAAGGCTACCCATCTAAGAAGATTCACTAAAGGATATTGGCAAACTGCAAGGAAAGAAGCAAAGTCACAGTCCCTGGGGGCGTCTGGAAGCTATGAAGCTTCAGCATTTGGTGAGCCTTCTGCTGAAGTCTATTGTGCAGCTACGAAAAAAGACCAAGCTAAAATAGTTTGGGAAGAAATCGAAGCTATGATCATGGGTAATGAAGATCTTAGAGATCGATTCAAAGTGGCGTACGGAACCATTACGCATCTAAAAAGCGGATCTATCATAAAACCTCTGAGTAAAGAGGATAGGAAAACTGGTGATGGTACGAACCCAAGCGCATTTTTCATTGATGAGTATCACGCTCATGAAACGATGGAGATTTACGACATTGGTGATTCCGGAATGGGTGCAAGGCTCCAGCCTTTATTAATGATTATAACTACTGCTGGATTTGACCTTAATAAACCTTGTTATCGAGTTGAATATAAATATGTTTCTCAAATACTAGACCCGAATAGCTCTATTGAAAATGACAATTATTTTGGCATGATTAATGAACTTGATAAAGATGATGACATTAAGGACGAGAAAAACTGGCCAAAAGCAAACCCTATAAAATGTTCCTATGAAGGTGGGATTAATTATCTAAGGAGCCAGTTAAAGATAGCTCTCGATGTTCCTGAGAAAATGCGAAACTTCCTAACCAAAAATATGAACATTTGGGTAGATGCAAAGGACAACGGCTATATGGACATGAGTAAATGGAAAAAATGTGAAGTCGACAAAGAAAGAGACCTTAAAAAATATCCACTATGGATAGGGTTGGACCTTTCTTCTACTACGGATTTATCCAGTATAGGTTTAGTATTCAGACTGGATGATGGCAAATATGCTATTAAACAACATTCTTTTATGCCTGAAGACAAACTTCAGGAACGCATTAAGACAGACAATGTCCCATTTGATCTATGGGAGGAGCAAAACTATTTAACTACTACACCGGGTAGTGTGGTGGATTACAGTTATATCGCGCAGCACATTATCAGTTTAAGGGATGAAGGTTATAACATTATTGAGATAGATTACGATAAATGGAATGCCAGCCACTTTGCACAGCAAATGGAGCTAGAAGGTTTCACAATGGTTGAGATACCTCAGATGCTCAGACATTTATCTGGTCCTACCAAAGAGTTCCGTAAATGTGCATATGCGGGTGAAATTATCCACTTTGATGATCCCCTATTAACTTGGGCAGTTGGTAACGCTATTCAAAAGCAAGATGCACAGGAAAACATAATGTTGGATAAGTCCAAATCAACAGAACGAATTGATCCAGCTGCAGGAGTTATAAACGGATTTAGTCGTGCAATGGTCGGAGATACACAAGATCTTAGCAGTCATTTTTTAAATAACTGGAGTATGTAGGAGGTAATTAAAATAGCAAAAGCGATAAGAGATTTTTTCATAGCGTTCTTTACGGCATTCTTTACCAAATGGGTAGAGGATTTTTTAATTTTATCAGGTATTGTGCTAGGGATCGTCAATACGTATCTCATTACAGTCATTGATGTAAATATACTGGCCGGTAACTATTTATTAGCTGTAGTACTAATCTTAGTCGGCATTATTATCGCTAGGAGGTGAAGGAGGTGGTAAACATTGATATTTAAAAACGTCTTAACGCCAAAAGCAGAGACAACCGACTTGAAGGATCCAGCACCTTGGTTTCTTAAAATGTTTGGTCATGAATCAGCAAGTGGCGAAACCGTAACTGTTAATTCCGCATTAGGTGTTCCAGCAGTTTATACCTGTGTAAATATCCTAGCGAACAGCATTGCAAAATTGCCTTTCCAAACGTTTAAGAAAACACGCGATGGCAGGGAGCGCGACAAGAAACATGCGGTAGCAAAGTTATTGGAGAATAGGCCCAACCCATACCAGAGTCCTTTTAAGTTTAAACATTTAATTGAGACGCACCGTAACACCTGGGGGAATGCTTACATCAACATTAACTGGGGTTACGACGGAAGGCCGAAGGAACTTTGGCTTTTAAATCCTTCTGTAACAGAGCCTTATGTGGATGTGAAGACTAATACCTTGTGGTATTTAACGACACTACCAAATGGCGAATTTACGAAGATTGGTTACGGGGATGTCATTCATCTGACGGCGTTATCGACTGATGGAGTAAAGGGAAAGCCTCCGATCCAAGTAGCGAGAGAGGCAATCGGTAGTTCACAAGCAGCCCAGAAGTTTAAAGGGAAGTTTTATAAAAATGGCGCGTCAAATAGTGGTGTCTTAAAAGTACCAGGCATGATTAATTCCGATGCAAAAGAGGTTGTCCGTGATGAATGGGAGAAGGCTAATACAGGTTTAAATAATGCCCAGCGTATCGCTATCCTAGATGCGGGCCTTGAATTTCAAAGTATCAGCATGCCTTTAAAAGACGCGCAGTTTGTAGAGGGAATGAAGTACGATAAAACAGATATTGCCATGCTGTATAACATCCCAATGCATATGGTTAATGAACTGGAAAGATCAACACACAGTAACATTGAGCAACAATCATTAGACTTTATCCAGCACACGTTGAGTCCTATTATCAAACAGTGGGAGGAAGAATTCACCTATCAGTTATTTTCAGAGGTAGAGCAACGCCGTTATTATTCCAAGTTTAATCTAACGAGTCTATTAAGAGCTGACGCTAAGTCTCGCGGAGAATTTTACAAGATGATGTGGGAGATCGGTGGTTTTGACATTAATCAAATCTTAGAACTAGAGGACATGGATGGCATTGGCCCAATGGGAGAGAAACGATTTGTGTCTCTTAACTTTACTACGCTAGATCTCATTGAAGACTATCAGCGGGCCAAAGCTACAGTATCGGAAGGAGGTGAGGACAATGAAACAGAAGATTAGGCAACCAGTTTACATGAGTGCAACCCCATTACAAAACAAGTCGAATCAGCTAATGACGGTTAAAAACCTCACCGACAAATCAGCAGACCTTTACATTTATGGTGAGATCGTTGACAATACGGACTTTAAGTGGGATGAAGCCGATGTAATGCCGGACGATGTATTGAATGCTCTCAACCAAGTTGATGGTTTGGACGAACTGAACATTTATATTAACAGTCCAGGCGGATCCGTCTTTGCAGGACAAGCTATTTACAACATGTTAAGTCGTAATAAGGCCAAAAAAGCAGTCTATGTAGATGGTGTCGCAGCTTCCATGGCATCTATTATCGCAATGGTAGGAGATACGATTCACATTCCTTCCAACGCGTTTTTAATGATTCATAAACCTTTGACTATTGCCATTGGGAATGCCAGTGATTTCCGGAAGCTAGCCGATGACTTAGACTCAATTGAATCAGGGCTTGTGAATGTATACAAGGACAATTTGAAAGATGGGGTGGAACTCGGTACTATTCAGCAAATGATGGAAGACGAAACATGGTTGAATGGAGAAGAAGCAGCTAAATACTTCAATGTGGAGGTGATCGAATCTAAAAACATCGCAGCTTGTGCCAGTGAGCTACTCAACAAATATGAGAAAACACCACAAAAACTAGTCGCACAGGTTGATGCTAAGAAGGGAGGTACTGAACCACCAGAAGAGCAAACAAACGAAGTAGATGAGTTTGAAAAAATGAAAATGCAAAACGAATTGGACCTACTAGCATTGTAAGGTCTATTTTTTATGTTAAAAAACAGGGAGGAAACAAAATTGAAAACATTATTTTCTACAGCAATGTTAAGCATGTTACGTAATAAAAATGTACTATCTGTAAAAATGGACGCGGGTATGACCAAGCGGGAGCAAGATCTTCGTCAAAACGCTGCCGACCTAAAAGCTTCTGCAGAGAAGCTAATGGACGAAGGCAAGCAAGAGGAAGCAAAAAAGGAATTGGAAAAAGCCAAAGCAGCCAAGAAGGATCTTGATAATTTCCTTGCTTTGCAAAAAGACTTCCAAGGGTTAGGTACTGCACCAGAGCCACAAGCTAAAGGTGGGCAAATGAATCAGGAGCCTAAGGAGGAAAAACCAGAATATAAAGCGCTCTTCTTTAAAGCGCTAAAAGGTCAAAAACTGACTGATGAAGAAGCAGAGGTGATGGAAGGATATTACGCACGTCTTTCTAAAGAAAGTGGCGAAGATGGTGGGTACATTATTCCAGAAGACATTTCCACTCAAATTAATGAGCTAGCACAGACTACCGATGATCTTCGTCAATATGTGACTGTTGAGCCGGTGACAACAAACAAAGGCTCTCGTACTCTTGAAAGACGTGCAGATCATACGCCGTTAGCACCATTGTCCGAATACGGTGATCCAAATGCTATGCAGGAAATTGCCTCTCCGAAATTCGATCGTTTGTCTTACGTGATTGAAGATTATGCTGGTTTCTTACCTGTGGCAAATACTGTTCTTGCTGACACAGATCAAGCTCTTAAAGCTTATCTAGCGAAATGGATCGCTAAAAAATCAAGAGCAACTGGAAACCATTTAATTCTAGAGCAACTAAATACACTGGAAAAAGTTGACCTGAAAGATTACCGAGGAATTAAAACTACTCTTAACGTTACACTTGATCCTGCGTTTGCTGAGGGCGCATTGATAATTACAAACCAAGACGGGTTTAACTATCTAGATCAATTAGAAGATAAAAATGGTCGATCATTGTTGCAGCCAGATCCTACCAAAGCTACACGTAAATTGTTATTCGGAACGCATCCGATTGTTAAATTATCTAATAAAACAATTGCCACCCAAGCAGGTATGGCGCCGTTTATTATCGGAGATTTGAAAGAAGCAATCGTTTACTGGGATCGTGAACAAATGCTTTTAGATATGACTAAAGAAGGCGGAAATGCTTGGAGAAGTAACACTACTGAATTCCGTGTAATTGAGCGGGAAGACGTCACGAAGTGGGACGAGGAAGCAGTTGTATTCGGCCAAATTGATATCACAGTAGTACCGGAAACCGAAACAACACCAGAAGTTTAATTTAAAAATTAATAATCAGGAGGTAGTTTATTATGAAAGCAAAGGTAATTAAACGTTTTAGAGATAAGGAGACAAAGCAGGTTTTTTCTCCGAAAAGTAAAGATTACTCTGTTTATGAAGGCTCTGAAGATAGAGTAAAGGAGATTGCTTCTAAGGGATATGTAGAAGCGCTAGAAGAAGAGTCAAGCTTTCTAGATGGAAATGTTAACGAAGTAAAAGGAAACATTACTTCTGATCTTAGTGGAGAAGAGCTGCAAGATCTACTTCAAAAGGAAACAGAGGGCAAGGACCGTACAGGGGTTAAGACTCATATCGAGGATGTACTGAAAGAAAAAGAACAACCACCAGACGAAGAGGGCGAGTAACATCGCTCTCTTTTTCTATGAGAGGGTGATGGCATGGATATCCAAGAGATAAAGGACTACTTGCGAATAGAGCATGAAGAAGATGACGGAATGCTTACACTCTTAGAGAAAAGAGCTGCGCTCTACATTCAAAACGGAGTAGGTACCGTCGATACGACAAACGATCTATATAAGATGGCTGTTACTGTCCTTGTTGGTCACTGGTACGATAACCGAGAACTATCTAGGATTGGTAACAACTCTTATAATATCCCACACTCTTTTGAAGCTATCATTCAGCAGTTAAGGTACTGTTATACGAAGGAGGCTGAGAGCCAATGAACTCAGGTGAGCTTGACCAAAGGTTGATATTTAATCGACCCACAGGTGGAACGGATGAAGACGGTTTTCTTATCACTCAGCCTATTTTATACACAAAAGCTTGGGCTAAATTGAAAACGTTAAAAGGGAATGCCTTTTATGCAGCTGCCCAGTCTCAACTTGAGCACAATCGTGAATTCGCTATTCGTTACCAACGCAAGTTATTGGACGCGGAACGACCTAAAGGGTTAACTGTTTCGTGGCGAGATATTGATCATGCTATCGAGTCTATTGAAGATGATGATGGTCTACGTAAAACAATGACTGTGAGATTGAGAGCTGTCAGCTGATGGACTTTCAATTTGAGGGATTGGATGAGTTAATTCGAGAGATCGAATGGTTAGAACAGGTACCAGGAAGAGTCAGAAACAGGGCTCTAAAACGTGCAGGGGATTTACTAAAAGACCAGATGAAATCAGAGGTTTATGCTCATGGATTAACCCGTCGATCAGGGGACGCACAGGATTCCATCATACGAACCGATCCCAGAAATGGAGAATTGTTTGTTGGAACGAGAGGCGGAGCCAAGGTGGAAGGGTATTATCTCTACATGCACGAGTTTGGTTTTTACAATGTTCGCGCTAAACGCTTCATTGCCCCAAAGCCCTTTGCTTCTATCGCTTTTGAGATGAGTAAAGGAAAAATTCTAGATATCTACGTTGAGGAACTTAGAAAGGAGATGAGGATGTGAGTATCAACAAAGTTGTAAAGGGTGCCTTATCTCCTTTAAATGTCCCGATAAATTACATTACGGCAGGGAATGAGGATCCGGATTATATTATTTTCAACGATTATAACCCAGGTCCTACGTTGGCTGCGGATGATGAAGAAAAAACAAGTAATTACTTTATCCAACTAGACATCATTTCTAGTGGGAACTTTATTGACTTGGTTAATCAGGCTAAACAGCTGATGAAACAATCTGGTTTTTCAAGATCATACGAGGCACCAGGAGAGTTTGACGAGAATTTAGGAAGATTTAGAAAGACAATACGTTTTATTTATCCAGTAGAACAATTTAACGAGGAGGAAGAATGAATGGCTATTAAAGGATTAAAAGATTTACATTATGCAGTTATCCAATCAGAGAGTAAGACAGACACAACGTACGGTGAAGTGAAACCACTTGGCCCTGCTATGGCATTTAACTTGGCTCCTTCTATCAATAGAGGGAATTTACGTGCAGATGATGGCGTGCTTTTCTCTGATTCTGCAAAAGGGCCTATTGCGGTAACGCTTAACACAGCATACTTGGAAAAGGATGTTGAGGCTGAAATCTTAGGTAAAACAATAGATGAGAATGGTGGTATCACGGATAGCGGAGATGACAATGCACCTTACATCGCAGTAGGAGGTCGTGCTCTTTCTGCAAGAGGCGGTTATGAATACTTCTGGGTTTATCGCGTAAAACTAGCTCCTGCAGAAGAGAACAAGGAAACGCAACAAGAAACACCAACCTATCAAACACCTAATCTATCAGGAGAAGCTATCCCGAGGTTACATGACAAAGCAGAGAAATACAAAATGTGGGATGAAGATCCAAACATTACCGACAAAACTATCTTTGATGAATGGTTTAACCAAGTAATCGATGGAAGCTGGGCACCAACAGTATAGGAGGATAGCATATGCAAATTGAAATTTATATTGATGGCGAAAAGAAAATATTCATCACTCCTGTAGTGCCCATGCTAGCTAAACGGAAGTTTCTTGAGTTAGAAGCAGCAGCCGAGGAGAAAGCTGCAAAGTTGGAAGCAGAAGGAAAAAAATACATCCCATCTGCAAAAGAACAACTTGAGGAAGATGCGGAAATGGCGTCCATACTAGCTGACGTGGTGTTCGATAACCAGTTCACCCTAGATCAGCTGTTTAAAGGAGCAAGCGGTGAGTATGTCTATGATAAGTTAGGCGAGGCAGTGTTTGGCAAAAAGAAAAAAGAAGGTAATGAGGGAAACGAGAAGGGGGAGTGACGTTTAAAGAAGCGTACACTTCCCTTTTAAAGTTATATAAGAATTTGATGTTTCCTCCTCCTAGCTATGTGCAGGGAGGACAAATCAATAGAACAGGGTGGACGATGTCTCAAATTGATGAGATGGACGTCCACTTTTTTAATGATCTATTTGGCGAAGAAGCTGAATCCCAGCAAGAGAAAGAGGTTTACCTAAGTGCCGTGTGGTAGAAATGAGGTGAAATTATGGCAGAAAGAGACGTTGGTAATTTACGGACAAGGTTATCTTGGGAAGATGACGGCGCTGCAAGTTCCTTAACTGGGTTTAAGCGAGATCTGAAGGGTTTACGCTCTGAGATGAACGCTGCCCGTTCTGGCGGTAAGGAATATACGAATAGCTTAAAAGGGTTACGTCAACAATCCGATATTCTAACACGGCGCTTTAAAACTCAAGAACAACAAGTAAAAGAACTTCGTAAACGATACGAGGAATCTAGACGAGTTAAAGGCGAAGACGCAAAGCAAACAAAGAACCTCTCTGATCAGTATAATAATGCCCGCGCTGCAATGAACCGTACCGAGAATCAATTAAAAGACGTTACTTCTGAAATTGAGAAACAGATCAATCCTTGGAAACGTTTAAGTAGTAATATGACTAGCGCTGGAGACAAAATGCAAACCATTGGAAGAGGTATGACCGACTTTGGGCGTAATTACTCTATGAAAGTGACGACACCTATTGTCGCTTCAGGCGTTGCCGTTTTTAAAGCAGCAAGTGACTATGAATCAGCATTTGCAGGAGTAGAAAAGACAGTTGACGGAACGGCAGAACAGATGCAAGGCTTGCGCCAAGCCATCAGAGATATGGCGAAAGAAATACCGTCATCTACAACTGAAATCGCTAAAGTAGCCGAAGCTGCAGGTCAGTTAGGTATCAAAACAGAATCAATTGAAGAGTTTACCAAGACGATGATTAATCTTGGAGAAGCTACCAACATGTCGAGTGATCAAGCAGCAACAGAGTTTGCTAGATTTGCAAACATTGTTGGTATGTCTCAGGATGATTTTGACAAGTTAGGATCCACGGTTGTAGCCTTGGGTAATAACTTAGCCACCACAGAATCTGAAATATCCAGTATGGCCATGCGTTTAGCTGGTGCCGGCAAACAAGTTGGAATGTCAGAGGCTGACATTATGTCCTTTGCGGCTGCATTAAGCTCTGTGGGTATTGAAGCTGAAGCAGGTGGATCTGCATTTTCTAAAGTAATGGTAGAAATGCAACTTGCTGCTGAAAAAGGCGGAGACTCACTGGATAACTTCGCTAAAGTGGCGGGTATGTCATCAAGTGATTTTAAAAAGGCTTACCAAGAAGACGCCACAGGCGCCATTAGTAAATTCATCGAAGGTTTAGCTACGGCAGAAGATCGTGGTCTATCAGCAATTGGAATACTCGATGACATGGGCATAAAAGAAGTTCGTTTACGCGACTCCTTATTACGTGCTGCAGGTGCAAGCGACGTATTCTCCGAAGCTTTAAACATTGGTTCAAAAGCCTGGGAAGAAAACACTGCACTAACTGAAGAAGCAGAGAAACGCTACGCCACAACAGAGTCGCAATTAAAGATGATGTGGAATCGAATTAAGGATGTTGGTATAACCCTTGGTGAAGCCTTAATACCTGCTGTGATGGATGCCATTGATGCAGCAGAGCCATTAATTCAAAAGATCGAAGAAGGTGTCCAAGCATTTGCAGATATGGACGAAGAGCAACAGCAAACCATATTGAAAATGATTGCGTTAGCAGCTGCTATTGGCCCTGTGAGTGTTGTGCTAGGGAGTATGACATCAACAATCGGTGGACTTTTGAAAATTGGTGGAAGTTTAACTGGATTGCTCGGTAAAGTAGGCGGTAAAGGCGGAGCAGGGTTACTTGGTAAATTCGGTTTAATGGGATTAACAGGCGGTCCCGTGGGGTTGGCGATAGCTGGTGTAGCTGGATTGACTTTAGGTATTGCAGCTTTAAACAGCGCAAGCCAGGTGAACCTTGAAGAAATGTCCAACAACATTGAGAAACGACGAGAGGAAATAGATCAGCTAGATGAAACTATTGCTCGTTATGATGAGCTTAGAGGAAAGAATAAACTTTCCACTGATGAAGTGTTGCGTTACATGGATATTATGGACGAGTTAAAGGACGCGAAATCTGAGGAAACCATTAAAAGACTTAGTGACGAACAGGCAACTCTTGCTGAAAAGTCAGGTATGAGCAAGGATGAACTCAATGAATTTCTAACTCTCAATGATACGCTAGTAGAGAAGACCCCAGAAGTTGCTGAGGCTATTTCAGAGCAAGGTAACGCCTATGCAGGAACTGCCGACGAAGCTCAAAGGTTGAATGACATTGAGAGAGAAAGACTTACCGCAGATTTGTACACTGACTTATCTGAACAAATGGATGAGCAGGTTGAAAATCTATTGGAACAAGCAGAATTAGCTCAAGAGATTAACCATAAAACTACTGAGAGGAACGGACATAATCAAGCAGTCATTGAAGCGACTAACAAGATCAGAGATATAGATAAGGAATTGCGAGATATTAACGACGATCAGTTAGGTCTGACGATCGAGCAAAGAGACCAACTACGCGCTAAAAGAGAGCAGCTTGAAAGTGAAAAACTTGGTTGGGAAAATATAATAGATGATCATAAAATTCACTTGGCTGATTTAGATAAAGATATTGACAAGAAGAAAACTAGCAAGAAAGAAATAGACAAGCAGGTAGATGCTTACAACACTATGTTAAATCAATATGAAAGTATGCTACTTCAAGAGCAAGGTATTGTAGATGAAAAAGGTAATGCCTATGAATCTATTAAAGATGCCAATGCTGCTTTGGATAAGCAACGTACTGAACTGATTAGACAGCATGATGCAAATGAAATTAACACCAAAGAGTACGATAAACAGAGGAAGAAAATTGATGATCAGGTAAAAGCCATTAACGGAGTTCAAACCGAAGCAGATGTTCTAAATGATATGTTAAAAGAAGATATCAAAAAAAGCGTCGACGTTTCAACTAATCCATCGGCATCTGCTCTGGATCGTTCATTAGCTTCTACTATATACAAAAGAGTTAATATCGACCAAAGGGTACACGGAAATGCAATGCTAGGATACGCTTCTGGTACTCCAGCAGGAGGTCACCGTGGTGGTGTCTTTGAAGCAGGTGAAGAAGGTTGGGAATTAGGACGTATGGGCAATCGCTGGGAAATGCTTACCCATGGTTTTTATGAACGTCCAAGAGGTTATCAAGTCTTCCCGCACGATGAGTCTAAACAAATAATGAGAACAATCAGTGCCCTTAATAAGACTCCGGGTTATGCTACTGGAGCGCGTCCTCCTGGTGAAGCTAATCGGGTTATTGATGAATTGGGTAATCAACCTAAGCAGTTAGCTGGTGAGGCTGTTATTTACACAACTGTCGTTAACCAGATGGATGGCCGTGAAATAAGTCGTCAAACCTATAAGCACACAACCGAATTTCAAGAACGAGATAAGAAAGTGAGGGAGAGATTTGCATAAAACTTTATCATTTAACGGAGAGAAAAAGCCTTGGTTACATTTGTTACAAGGTAGAAACAAGCCTCCCTTTGCTTCTGTAACGCGAAACATATTAAATGTGCCCGGGATGCCGGGAGCTCATCTTCAATCAACAGACACAGGAGTTTTACCTATTAATCAGCCAGTAGGCTTTGTGGTGAAAGATGATGTACATGCCCTAGAACTTAAAGATGAATTGGTTGAATGGCTGATTACGGACGCACCAGTAGAATTACAGTTTGATGATGAACCTGGTCGAACGTACTTTGCTGTGGTTCAAAATACAATGGATGATTTTGATAGATTTGTTGACCAGAGATCCGGAACAATTCAATTTCTGTGTTTAGATCCATATGCGTATGGTCCCGAAATAACAGAAGAATTTACCTCCGATACAGCAATCATTGCTAAACAGGGATCAGCTGCAGCTCAACCAGTATTTGAGTTAGAAGTGTTGGCCCCTGTCACGTTTGCTATGGTACAGAATCAGAATGAGGAGTATATGATGATTGGGCAACCAACGGATGCTGATACTTCAACTGTAAATACGAAAACTTTAATGTTGGAAGAGCGCGGGCAAACGCTAGATACGTGGAATGATACCCCTACAGAAATAGATGGTGGAACTGTCGCAGGTTATTTAGGAACAGACAATGCGGGCATAACGGTACCAAGCTATGGCTCAGATATGCCTGGTTGGCATGGGCCAGCCTTAATTAAAGAAGTAACTCCAGCCCAAGATTTCGAAGTGGAAATGATGTTAGAGGGAGAAGCTTCTGGTGATCAGACCTTTCGTATTGAATTTTATTTATATGACGAAGGCATGAATGTAATTGGAAAGATGGCAATATTAGACAAAACGTTGAACGTAAATAGAAAAGTAGCCGAGGGACGTATAGGTGGTTATGTAGGAAGACAGGAAAATTATTTAATAAGCTCTCAAAACTACAGTTATGGATGGCCTTTCTACTTCGGAATGTTACGTATGCGAAGAGTTGGAAGTATATTTGAATTTTATGTAACGCGAATTGCTAACAATACAAAACACGTTTACAGCTTGAAAGAGACTTACGTTGATAACAACAATGAATACGCTGGGAAGCTGAAATATGTCCAGATACACATCGGAAAGTATGCAGACACAGCACGAGCTTATGGTCCGAAAATTCACTATATAAAAGCATTCGAGTTAGCGGAAGCGACTACCGACCAAACTCCTTATATAGCATACACAGGCGACATTATAACTTTTGACCATGTGAATGAAGAAATCCTAATAAACGGAGAAGAGCGTAAAGATCTAAAAGATTTTGGAGGGTCTTTTTTCGATTTGCATAAAGGTGAAAATCAGTTGATTATGCACCCACCAACTAGTTTTCTTGGTAATGTCAAATATAGACCAAGGTACAGGTAAGGAGGAGAAGCAATGATACACATTACAAACGGCCAATCAGATCAGATATTAGATTTTATTACAGAGAAGAACTTCTTCTCCGATACCCATAGACAATCATTGAAAGACAACTTAGAAACCTTTGAGTTCACTACATTTGCTGATAAGTCTTTTTCGGAATATCTCACAAAGCATAATCGAGTTATTATTCCTGCAGAGGACCAAGGCTATATTGAATTAATAATAAATGAAGTCTTGAAGTACCGTGATAACAGTGGATTAAAAGCAGAAGTTTTTGCTGATGCTAGCTATTTAACACTAAAAAAGGCAAAGGTTATTGATCCACAAACTTTCAATGAACAAACGCCCACTACTGCAGTAAGCTTTGCTACAAATGGCACCGAATGGCGACCAGGCATAATTGAAGGTAAAGGGTACCGCACTTTTCACATAGAGGAGTACACCAATCCTTATGCTTTCTTAAAGCGAATTGCTACCGAGTTTGGGCTGGAGTTGCGTTTTCGTGTGGAAGTTAGTGGAGGGCGTGTTACTGGCCGTTATGTAGACCTATTAGAACGTATAGGAGAATGGCGTGGCCGTGAAGTAGAATTTGGTAGGGATTTAATTGGCATCCAGCGCAGAGAGAAAACAGACAATATCTATACTGCTCTGAAGGGGTTAGGTCCAGAAAGAGACGATGATACGCGTCTTGAGGTTATTGTCACAGATGAAGAAACTTTGCAACGTTGGGGGAGACCAGATCCGATAACAGGAGAGCTGCAACATTGGTGGGATACCTACGAACCACAAACCAGTGATCAGGAAATGACTGAATCTCGATTACGTGAGCTAACAGAAAACGAATTAGAAAAACGTGTATATGAAGTCGTAGAATATGAATCTACTATTGCTGATCTAGAAAACGTACCAGGTATAGAAAATAAGAAGATTCGCTTCGGTGATACGATCAAGATAAAAGATACGAAATTTAATCCGCCACTTTACCTTAAAGCTAGAGTCCATACACAGGAACGAAGCATTAAAGATAAATCACGAAAGAATGTTGTCCTAGGTGATTATATTGAATATACAGAGGAACAAGTGCAATCTGTTTGGCTAGCTATGAGAGCGGAAATTCGAAGGCGTTTAGCGCGGATGTTAATTACCAACATTGCTTCAACAGCTGGTGACACATTCAAGAACGGGGAAGGTTCTACAGAGTTAACTGCCGAGGTATTTTTATCTGGTGACTTGGTCGATGAAGCAGGAGAGAATTACACATACGTTTGGAATAAACGGGATAAAAACGGTATTCCCCTCACAGGTTGGAATAGAAGTGGGAAGACAATAACCATTAGTGCAGCTGAGATTGATGAAAAAGCCACGTATACAGTAGATGTCATTCAAAACACTGTAATGTCCATTGGGCGGATGACGATCACCAATGTTTACGACGGAAAAAATGGCGAACCAGGTCCACAGGGTGTGCCAGGTCCTTCAGGAGAAGATGGGCAAACACTTTATACATGGGTTAAATATGCTGATGATGAACAGGGAAATGGGATGTCTGACTATCCAGTCGGCAAAGAGTATATGGGGATAGCCTATAACAAGACTAGCCCAACAAAGGGAACAAATCCAACTGATTATACATGGGCAAAGACAAAAGGGAACCAAGGCATTCCCGGTGAGCCTGGCGCAGATGGTACACCAAGGTACAATTGGGTAAAGTACGCTGACGATAAAAACGGAAACGGAATGTCAGATGATCCTGAAGGAAAAAGATATTTAGGTTTAGCTTACAATAAAAAATCACAAACTGAATCCAATAATGCTAGTGATTATGAATGGAGCCTTATTTATCGTTCTGCAAGCGATAATTTAATAAACAACCCGGCAACTTCTAAAAATATAGATGGGTGGTCGGTATCTACTGACGGTACTATTTCTATTCAGACTGTAGATTTTATGGGGGAGCAAGTTGACGTAATTGAGTCGATTTCTACAGGCAATACACAGAACTACTCGAAATACTTTGACGTAGATCCAACGAAGGCTTATGAAGTGTCCGCATGGTTTAAAGTAGAATTTCCTAACCCGTCTACTCATTTATATTTAGGCGCAACCTCAGATCCCGGTATAATTGAACAAGCTCTTATTTCTGATGAAAGCTGGACTGACACAACAAACTTCTACTTCTTTTATACATCTAGTAGTACGTTTGCGTCTGATTGGGTGAAAATAACGGGTTATATGCTCCCGACAGGATTTCCAGCAGAAAAAGCAAATGGGTTAGGTGAAAATAACTCGCGTAATATGCGGTTCAAAAGTGGGATAGATCGTACTAGGATTCGCTTCTTAAACTGGAATAACGACGGTACCCCTCGAAAAATGTGGGTTGCTCATCCTACCGTTAGAGAAGTGCCAGACGCTCTATTGGGGGACTTCAATAAGAAAATAAATGAGGCTTATGGTCATGCGGACGTAGTTTCAGAAGCAGCCTACTTGGATGCTATCGCAGATGCAGAAGCTTATCTGGCAGCAAACGGGTTAATTAAAGGTAGAGATTATAACGGAGTAAGTATTACAAACGAGGATGGCTTTATCACAGCTAGAGGAGACGGGCTCGTAAGAACTGTCATGAATAGTACGATTGGCTATGTTATACAGCGCAGGGCAAATAAAACATCTCCGTGGCAGGACGTACTCTATTTTGATACGAGTGGGAACTTAAAGTTTGCAGGAAATTTAGATGGTGCAAGTGGTACGTTTAAAGGGGAATTGAGAGTTAACGGTACACGTGGTTTAACCATTATAAATGACGTTATAAACAATAGCTATGGTAATAAAATAGCTTCCGTCCAAGGAGGAGATATTTATTTAGGAGATGACAATGACGGTTCTAGTATGACTCTGGGCTCAAAGCGATTTAGTTTTCATGATGGTGCAGGGAATAGTGTTACGCTTAGCTTTAGCAGTGGAGGTATAAATGTAAGTGGCAATGGAATTATCATAAATAGTTTAGGAAGATTCCATAATGATGGAGGCCGAACGTATCTTCAAGGGGACGATATACGGTTAACCAAGTTCATGAGCGCTAATTATGCTCCGGTAAGAATGGGCGAACTTCAGGTATTTGGACGAATCATTAATCAAGATACCTACGATACTACAACAGGTGCCAATGCCAACATGTACGTTGCTACAAATGGCTATTATGCAAGGTCAACATCCGCAAGGAAGTACAAAGAACAGATCCAGCCTGCAGGGGTTGACTATACAAAAATCCTACAAATCGAACCAAAAAGCTGGTTTGACAGAGGAGAAGTAGAAAGAAATAACGGTTCAACAGAAGGACTGCATCGTTACTACGGAGCAATCGCCGATGAGTTTGAAGAAATCGGACTACCCGAGTACACGGTCTATGACGATGAAACGAAAGAAATTGAAAACTTTAATGACCGTGCCTGGATCCTTTTAATTCCCAACATAAACGATATGAAAGAAGAAGTCAAAACACTTAAACAAGAAAACGAATCATTAAAGGAAAGACTTGAAAAGCTAGAACAAGTAATATACGCCGAGTAGGGCGTTATCTTTATGCATTAATTTAAAGGACTTTAGCCCCTCTTGTCGAAATAGGTAGATGGGAGGGTAAAGAGTTGCTGAAAAAGTTATTACTATACTCATTTGTTGTGTTTATATGTCTTCTTGAATTAATAGTCATTTTAGGCATATTATCTTTAATATTTGGGTTAGGAGAAACAATAGTCGCTGGATTGATTGCTTTTGTCGGAGCAGTAATCGGTGGAGGTATTACCTATTTCGGTGTAAACAAAACATTAAAGCATAGGAATAGTGAACTGTTTTTGCAAAACGCTACTGAAAGACTTGCTTCCCTTGACTATTTGGTTTCTGTTTTTAAGGTTTATTTAAATGAGGCTTTTGTACATGAAATTGCTGTAGCTGAGAAGAAGGTAGTTTACACTAAGGCTAAATTATTAATCCAAAGATTTTATGGAAGTATAATCGATAATAATGAAGCGTTCTATAAAAACTTGACTTTTGATGAAGTAGAGATATTAATGTTTCATACTAAAACTGTTAATTATCTTGCGGCTAAAAAACATCTTACGGATGAAGACATTGCAAAAGCAATTAAAGTAATTAGAGAGGTTTTTAACGTTCTCCATGTTAGTAAAGGCAAGTTAAAAACGAAGTATTATAGGCTTAAGAAAGAATCAGAGCTATTGTAAAGCATCTCATGTTGAGATGCTTTTTTCATGCATAAAAACAAGCCCGTCATATTACATGGCGGGTTATTTTAATACGAGAAATTAATTAGGGGGTCATATCAAAATGAATAGGGAGATGATGAGAAGATGGGTGGTTTTAATTTGGAACATTTAGAAGCAGCTCGATTTTATTTATTTGGGGATGTTAAGTTTTTGCACTTACTGTTATTGCTAATGGCATTGGATATTTTAACAGGATTGTCAAAAGCTTTTAAGAATAAGAACTTATGGAGTAGAAAGTCACTGTTTGGCTATGCACGAAAGGTATTGATCTTAGTAGTGATTATCTTGGCAAATGTAGTGGATCAGATATTGGGATTAAATGGGGCGGTCACTTATGCGACGGTTCTTTTTTATTTGGCAAACGAAGGTCTTTCCATTATCGAGAATCTTGCTACAGTTGGAGTGTTAGTCCCGGCCAGTCTTGCTGAAAAGCTGAAGTCTATTGACGACAAGGCAAATGCCAGCTTACCAAGTGAAGTGAAAGAAGAATTTACAACTCAAAAAGGAGATGGAAAATAAAATGGCTTGGATAAAAAATAAAGTCTTTAAGAATGGAACCGAATTTGTAAAGTGGTTAGACAAGAACTTTGGGAAGTATATCGAGGACCATATTAGTGAGCTACACGTACACCATACGTGGAAGCCAAATCATAGCAATAAGCAATCTTTGCTACAGCTGCATGAAAATATGCGTCACTATCATGTTGGTACACGGGGATGGCAAGATATCGGACAGCATGTGTCCATAGGTAAGAATGGCGATGCTGCGCTTGGTCGTGATATTAAGATCATGCCAGCTTCTGCATTTGGTCATAACGGCACACCTAACTGGCATCCGTTTATGTTCGAAATGATTGGCGACTTTGATAAAGGCCACGATAAGTTAGATGGTGATCAGCTTGATACGGTTATGGCTATTTCGCAGTATTTTAACAACAAAGGAAAGAAGATCCGTTTCCACAGAGAAATGGACAATCATAAATCTTGCCCAGGTACTGGCATAAGCAAAGATTGGTATATGGCGAAGGTTACTGGGAAAAAGGTCACTCAAAATGAGTCAGCGCCTAAGGTGGAAATTAAGTCTAGCACCACTAAAAAGAGTAAGACTAAAGCTAATTTGAAAGTGGATGGCAAGTGGGGGAACTCTACTACAGAGGCATTGCAAAAAGCACTAGGCACTACCCAAGATGGTATTATAAGCAATCAGTATGATAACCGAATTACCAGAGCCTTTTACGGTACGACGATTCACTTTAGCGATGGCAAAAAGGGCAGCATGGTTGTAAAGTCAATGCAAAGTAAGATCGGTTCTAATGTGGATGGGTTACTGGGGCCTAACACTATCGGTCGCTTACAACAGAACCTTGGCACACCTTATGATAAGAAATTAAGCCGACCTTCGGCAGTAGTTAAAGAATTACAGCGAAGGCTTAATGCTGGTAAATTCTAAATAAAAAAGCCCTCATGGTTGAGGGCTTTTATTACTTCTTTTTTAATAAGGAAAAAAGGAAACTTATTAAAGTAATACCTACTAATAATATTGATAAGTAGAAAATGACAGAATCACCAGACATGTTTAACTCATCTACAATTATACCTTGTTGAAATAACAAAACTAATCCAATTACAGTAAAGAAAATAGAGTTTAGGAGCACATATAAATTTGAACGAATTTTTTCTTTGAAAAAAGTTAAATATAAAAAATTACAAATTAAAAAAAATGTTATTAAATAATAAACAGGCCTTAAAAAGTCAAATGTTTCAACCAATATTCAACACTCCATTCTTTATATTATTTATGTTCAGAATTATACCATAAAGTTTTTGCTTTATATATATAATATAAAACAAGTTGACAAAAAATAGTAATAGTGCTAATTTTATGTAGAAAAAATAATTTTCCGAAAACTATTTTTTTGGAGAAAAAGGAGAATGGATGATGAAAAGCAAAGTGTTTTTATTGGTTTTAGCTATTTTAGTAATTATACCTGTTACTGCAGTACAGGCTGAAACTGATGAGCTAGGCTATGAATATACGCCTAAAAAAGCAAGTGAAATTGATTTCTCAGATGGAGATATCTATGTAGTACCACTTTCAGGTGATGCAACAAGTGAAGACGCAATCTACGCAGTATATGAAGGTAGTGAAGTAGAAAAATATGAAAAAACTTTGCCAACTTTGTTTGCTGCATTACCAACTAAATTTTCTCAATACTACTCTAGTTCTAAATGGATAACAAGATCTGGTGTAGTATCCTTATCACTCCAACCTAAGAAACCTGCATACGATGAGCCTCCAGGAATGGCAGGAGCACATTTACTGAAATATAGATGGAAAGTTGTTTATGATAAACATAAAAATAGTTCAAAATGGAAAAATACTGCTAGTATGAAAGCACAACTAAATTGTCATGCTGATTATCCAAAGAAATTTAAAACTCCATGGAATATTGAACCACATCGTACAGAAACAAATTATCACAAAGTAGTTGCAAAAGGTTGTAATCCTTAATATTAACGATTTAAGAGGGGATCAGTTTAAAAACTGATCCCAAACTTTTCAATAATTTCTCTAGAGCTTCTTTCGCATGACTCCTTAAAACCACATTATTAAAATATTCTTTGATGTAGACCACCACTCTTCACCTCGCGCAATAAGGCTAAAAAGCCCTCACGCTTGTGGGGGCTTAATATCATTTTTATGTTCCTCATAAAAGGCATGTAGTTTTAGAGCAGTATCTAAACTAAGGGATCCTAACTCTTTTTTTTCGCTCCGGAGCCTAGAAATGGTGCTCTCCTGGATACCTGTTTCTTTAAATATTCTATACCCCGTAATATTGGAATCCAAGAGTTTACGAATTTCCTCTTTCATTATCTAATGCCTCCTTCTCTTTTTTTAACTTCTTTTTCTTATTTACTAATACAAGTTTCCAAATCCCCAGCGCCATCATAACAACTAACCAAGAGATAATTAATATTTTCATGATTTTTATGGTATACTTAGTGATGAGAGAGGGGGTTATCCACCCCTTCTCATCTTTCTAATTTCTAGCTCCGATTTCTTATTTTCTAACCGCGTCTTTTGGCAGGACAACCAAAGTTTGTAGGTGGTTAGTAATAATGTTATCGGGGCTATTATTTTTGCTAAGTATTCCACTTGTTCACCTCCTTTTCTATATTCTTATTATAACACATTACTTGACGATTGACAAGTAAATACAGTAATTAAATTTATTTATTTCATGAAAAAAAGCCCTGCATAATGGGCTTTAATCAAATAATTTATAACATATCTTTTTTAGAAAAATCCTTAATGAAATCCTGATCCGTTTTCAAAGATTCCTCATACCAACCAACTTCAAAATCAGTGGCACGATTCCCTTTTAAATATGTCCGTATTAAGGCAGTAGTCATATCCTTTAATTGATCGGAAGTATATTCATACGTTTGATCACCCGCCGCATATCTCCTCACATTATCTTCCTTATAAGCATTGACTCTAACTTTATGCTTACCAATCAACTGACGCTTAATGTCGTTGTGACGTTGTTGCATTTGCCCGATAACATGATCTATTTTACTCCAATAGATATTAAGCGCATTACGCCCTTTCAATAATTCGCGGTCATGCTGCAGGGTTTTTATCGCCATTGGTAAGATGATGTATTCTTTTATTAGTTCTTGCATTTGAGTCACCCTTATAGAATGTTTGTTCCTATTTTAATTGTTACCAATAATTTTTTCAATTTTTTTTTGCAACTTGCAGGACTTTATACTTACTACCTAGAATATAGTCTTAAAAGGGGGAGGTTAATAGTGGGGTTTTATTGGGAATACATAGAAAAGAAAATGTCATTCGAGGAAATAACACAAGAAAGAAAGAAACAGTTAAAAAGAATTTCAACCATTAGAAACAATAGGGATATAATTGTTTACGCAGCAGATTATAGTAAAGGTCAGGCACCCATATCTATATTGTATGAAGACTTAGCGCCTTTTAATGATCAGTTGTCAAATTTAAACGGTAAGGCAGTTGACTTGATTTTAGAAACGCCTGGAGGGTCTGGAGAAGTAGCAGAAGATATAGTAAAAACGTTAAGAAATAAATACGACAATGTATCTGTAATTATACCTGGCTGGGCAAAGAGTGCTGGAACAATTATAGCTATGGCTAGTGATGATATTCTCATGGACACTACCTCTGCATTAGGGCCAATTGATGCACAATTAACTTGGCAGGGAAAAACCTTTTCCGCTGATGCTTTGTTAAAGGGTTTTGAAAAGATTAAACGTGAAGTAGATGAGAAGCAATTTCTAAATCAAGCATACATACCAATACTACAAGGTATTTCTCCAGGGGAATTAGAAAGCGCACAAAATTCACTCGATTTTGCTAAGGATTTAGTCAGAGATTGGCTAATTTCATATAAATTTAAGGATTGGAATGTTCACTCATCTACAGGGGAAGAAGTCACATCCGAAGAAAAAAGAGTTAGAGCTAATGAAATAGCAACTGAACTATGTAACCATGAAAAATGGAAAACACATGGGAAATCGTTAAGAATTAAAGATTTGGAAGAAATGGGTTTAAAGATAAACAATTATGAAGATAATAATGATCTTAACGATGCAATTTCTCGATATAAAGCTTTATTAAATATGAGTTTTGATACCAATATATTTAAAGTAATTGAAACATCTGATACTCAAATATATAGGCACCTCAACTCAGAGGCACCTCCTCAATCGGACAATGATGTATTATTTGCTGGAATAGAGTGTGGGAAATGTAAGTATAAAAACAATATCCAGATAAATCTTGATACAGCAAAACCTGTTAAAAAGGGCTTTAAAACAATTTCAAAAGATAAATCAATTATCTGTGAACAATGTTCAACAAATATTAATTTAGAAGGATTTATTAATGACGTTCAGGCACAGACGAGAAAAAATGTGATACTATAATATTAGGAGGAATGAAAAATGAACAAGATGGATTACAGTGTTGTTTTCAATGAGTTAGATAGGATTCAAGCCGGAGAAAACTATAACCACAAACTAAAAACAACAATTAATCACAGTGAAGAAATTAAGGAGTTACAAAAACTCTCTGAAGAAATTAAAAGACCTCATTATGTAGTAACTAGTTCATCATAATAACCAATCAAGCTAACCCTCATTCCGAGGGTTTTTTCTTTTGAACTATTATAACCTCACCAGACAACTCCGCACACAACCGATCACATTCCTTAGTAGTCAGATCACTTCTCAATACAAGCTCACTCATACCTGCATCCGTAAACTCACCGTAGTAATCTTGTTCCATTCTCTCCATATCCCTTAAAGTTCCAAACCCAGCAATGTGTCCAGGTAACTTTTTCTCCATAATAAAATCCCCTCCTAACCCTATAATCGAATATGGGTAGCTAGAGGGGGCATTAGAAAATCAGTTTTTTTCTTCAACCTTTTCCATTACTTTATTTAGCCGAGTGATCTGTCTTTTAAGAACGGCTTGATGTTCTTTGTCTGTGGTTTTAACAAGTTCATCGAGCAATTTTTGTTCTGCAGTATATAACTCCATCGTTAAATCTCCTTTTCGTAAAAGTCATCTACTTTGCATTCGAGCAAGTCTGCTAATTCTACTGCCTTAAGTAATGGTAATGGTGTTTCTTCTAATAACCATCTTCTGAAGGTAGTAATAGACGTGTCCAGTTTCTTCGCAATGTAACCTTTCTTTAATCCACTCTCTTTTATCAACTCTTCTATCCTATCCACATTTATCTTATACATTTCATCACCTATATACTTATTCTCTCCAAATCTGCAAATACCTTTACACATTTTCTTTTATTTTTTTGTTCAAATATGAATAATTTATTGTTCGCTGGATATACTATGACTATAAACGAATATACAAACGAATCAGCGTACGCATATACACCCGCATATGCAGTAGCACCTCACTAGGAACTTTTCCCAGAGAACTCACTCATTCCACTCGTTCTTTCTCTTTTATGCCCAAGAAAAAATTATCTGTCTATCGCTCTCAAACTACCATTCTACCAACAACCGCATATTCGTTTGGCAATACACTTACCGCATATCAAAACGAATAGAGGTGCGCATATGGATTTATTAATTGGTGGGGGCTTGGCCGCCTTTACAATTTACGCTGCTGCAAAGTGGCAAAAAAGTGACCAGGATAAGATACAACACACATTCAAAAATATTGGCTATCTGGTTAAAGATAAGACTCCTAAATTGTTTAAAACCACCAGATCAGATACCTACATGTTATACACGTATCACGTTCCTTTTGGCCTTGTTGATGATCCAAAGCTTCAAGTGTTGGAAAAGGTACTCAACAAACCAGTAAAGATATCCTTTGTAAATACGAAGCTCCATATTAAGGTGTTTAATCAGCAATTGCCTAAACTTATTGATTATGACTGGAAACCTACAGAAAGGTGGAACATACCGATCGGTAAATCATATAACGGATCTATTTTACACGACTTCGATAAGATACCACACATGACCATTGCTGGTATGACCAGGCAGGGGAAGACCGTGTTATTAAAATTAATCTTTGCACATCTTATTTTAAATAATCCAGATGACGTGGAATTTTACATCATTGATCTAAAAGGCGGTCTAGAATTTGGAGAATATGAAAATATGAAACAAGTCAAGTTTGTCGCTAGTGATGTAGATGAAGCTGAACAATGCTTATCAAGTGTTATGGATAAGGTTAAAGAAGATATGAGGTATTTTAAAGCAAAGGGGTACAGAAATATTGTAGACACGAAAATCAAACGCAGGCGATTTGTAATTGTGGATGAAGGTGCACAATTAACTCCGAGTAAACATCACACAAAAGAGCAGCGTAAGAAATTTGACTACTGCCAGTATACTTTAGGTGAGATATCGAGAATTTCGGGCGCACTTGGAACAAGGCTTATATTTGGAAATCAGTATCCTACCGTGGATAACTTGCCACGTGAAGTTAAACAAAATTCTGATGCAAAAATAAGTTTTCGTTTACCCACTGAAATAGCTTCAAGGGTTGCAATCGATGAACATGGTGCAGAGAAATTAAACAACGCGGGTAGAGCTATCTATCGCACGCACGAGAAACACATCATGCAAGTGCCTTATATTGACGATAAAGACATATCGGAAAGGTTAGGTGTATATAATGTTAGCTCAGCAAGCCCGGAAACAACATCGAGAAGAGAAGATACTGTCGAGTTTGGATGAACTTGTTTATGCCACCAGAGAGCAGCTGCAGGTGATTAATAACCTTGGTGGAGATCGTAACGCACAGCGCATATTACAGCGAATGGAACAAGATAATCTTATTAAAGCCTTGCGTTATGAAAGAAAAATATACCGTCTTAGTAGCAGAGGAAGACATCAGATTGGTTCTACACAAGATGAACCTAAAACATCCTGGATCACCCACACAATAATGCGTAATGATTTGTACATTAAATTAGGTATGCCGGGGGACTGGCGCAAAGAGGTGCCTGTTAAATGGGGGGATAATAAATTAATACCAGATGCCACTTTTAAACGATCTAGTGAGTTTCATTTTGTAGAGATAGACAATCAACAATCCATGCGAACCAACATTGAGAAGATTAAGAAGTATAAGGATCTCTCTAGAGTTATATTCGGCCAATACAATCACACGCCTACGTTGGTCTGGTATACAGTCTCACCTGTAAGAGAGAAAAAATTAAAAGAAACTTGTGAAACTTTAGGAGTTAAGTATCGTATTTATGGTAATATGAGGTAAAAGTCATTAGGGGGTTCTTTAGTGAAGAAGTTTTTATTGGTATCAGTTATTGTTTTATTCTTAGCAGCATGCGGGGAGAGCAAAGGGGCCTCAACTGTCCATGAGAATATAAGTGAAGATATGGCAAACGATACAGAACAGATATTGAACACAATGGATACTGCTATTGAAGAAAATAGATCATTGTCTGAGCATGAATTGTCTGTCTTTAATCATTATCTTGCTGAATATAACGGTAAAAAAGATGTTGGTAATCTAACCGGAGAAGAAGAAATATTATTGATAACTACATCAAAGATAGTTGAGACTCCAGAAATATACATGACGCTTGAAAGCGATAAAGAAAATTACGAGACTTTAAAAACGCAAATCCAGAACATAATAAAAACTGGGGAATTTTAAAAAAAGAGAGTAAGTCCCCTCTCTTTTTAATTCTAGGCTGCTAACGAAAATGATAATGATTCTTTTCAAAAGTGTTTTTCATAGGTAATCTTTGTTTGCGAAAACGTTGATATAACGGCAATGGGTTCATTTTGAATCAACCATTTCACTATATGATAATAGAGATGGAAGGTTCAATCGGCTAACATCATTAAACCCTTGTCACCACTCTGTTTGTGACAAGGGTATTTTTATAAACTTGCCCACCAATTATGGCAAGTTGTACCCCATTAAAATGTTTTTACAGAACCAATTTTAAAACGAGAAGTGGCCTTTGATGATTACATAAATCTTAGAAGCAATCTATGAGTCTGCAAAAATAGGAAAGGCTGCTATACTTTAACTAACTATATAGGGAGTTGTTATTAATGATTAAAGTAGCATTATTAAGCAGATGGCATGTACATGCCGATGATTATGCTCGAGATATTCAGGAAAATGATAATGTATCAATTAAGTTAGTTTGGGATGAAGAAAGTGACCGGGGTGAAAAATGGGCAAAAGAACTTGGTGTTCCATTTGAACCGGATTTAAACAATGTACTGTCTAATCCAAATATTGATGCAGTTATGGTGAGTACACCGACAAATATGCATAAAGAGATTATTATTGCTGCTGCGAAACATAAAAAACATATTTTCACAGAAAAGGTCTTGGCATTTACTGTGAAAGATTGCGAAGAAATTTATCAGGCAGTCCATGAAGCTGGTGTGGAATTGATGGTTTCCCTGCCAAGACTTACGGACAACAACTATTTATATGCTGAAAAATCAATTAAGGAAGGCTGGGTCGGAAAAGTCACTATGGTTCGTTGTCGTTTCGCTCATAACGGCGGTGTAGCACCTGAAGGCCAAAAATATGGCTGGTTACCTAAACAGTTCTTTAACAAGGAACAAGCTGGTGGTGGGGCTATGATCGATCTGGGTGCCCATCCCATTTATTTAACGAACCGTTTAGCTGGAAAGGCGAAGGGTGTATATGCACGTCTGCAAAAGGCGGTGGGTTCCAGTGTAGATGATAATGCGGCACTTTTAATAGATTACGATACTGGTGCGCTTGGAATAATTGAAACAAGTTTTGTTTCACAAGGTAGTCCTTTCCAATTGGAAGTATACGGTACAGAAGGGACGTTACGTATTAGCGGTGATAAAATAACTATAAATAGTATTCATGTGAATGATAGTAAACAAACAGAAATGACAGAAGCATTAATCGCGTTACCAATGCCAATGGTCCAATGGATTCGTGCAATTGAGTCAAATGAAACACCAACCATTACGAAGGAAGATGTAATCAACCTAACCTTAGTGAATGAAGCTGCATCTAAATCAAATGAGATTGGGGAACGAATTGATATAGAGAAGGATTTTAGGGACTTTTAAATGGACCTAGGGATTTTTCGAAAGCTATTAAAGAACAGGGCTTTTTTCCCACAGAGACAAGAAAACTTATCGAAACTGGTTAACAATACCATTCAAGAAATATAGATAACCTTTAATTCAGACCTCCTATTTTATAGGAGGTCTTTTGCGTTTAAGTATGGGCACTGTCTATGATTCACCTCAAGGAATACTTTTTAAAATCGAACCTATAAACAAACAGTGTATTGTTTACCCTGTAATAATCTCTTCACCAGGGTACTTTATTTTCGTTCTAGCTGGCTTTGCAATTGAGAAGGCTAACGTCAATGGGCCAATTTTTCCAAGGAACATAACAAGGATAATAACAATTTTTCCTGGGATTGTTAATGATCCAGTCAACCCCATAGAAAGTCCAACTGTGCCAAATGCAGAAGTCACCTCGAATAAAATGGCTATAAACGGACTATTTTCTGTTATAGATAAAATAAAGACACCTACGACCAAAAACAACATGCCCAAAAAGGTAATCGCAAGTGCACGCAGTATAATGGATTGTTTAATAGCTCTTTTACTAATCACTAACTCTTCTTTTCCTTTTAGAAAAGAGATAACAGAAAATAAGATAACAATAAAGGAAGTTAGTTTTATGCCCCCCGCTGTGGAAGCACTTCCTGCTCCAATAAACATTAAGAGAATAATAAAGAATATCGTTGGCTCTCTTAAGCTAGCAGTATCTAATGAATTAAAGCCAGCAGTACGTGGTGTGACCCCTTGAAAGTAAGATGCCCATAATTTATCACTTAAAGTTGTAAGACTACCCAATGTATCTGGGTTTGTATACTCAAGTAAAAATACAATAAACATGGCAGCTACATTTACGAGAAGTGTCCCAACGATCATTAGTTTTGTGTGTAGGGCTAGTTTTTTAAAACGCTTCGTTTTCCAGATATCGACTAAGACAGTAAAGCCTATCCCACCAAGAACAAATAAAGAGGTAATGGCAATATTTATGATTGGATTTCCAACATAGTTCATCAAGCTATCCTGCCATAGTGCAAATCCTGCATTATTAAAAGCTGATATAATGAAATAAGCTGTAATAAATTCCCTTTAACAAGCCAAAGTCTGGAACCCAGGCAAAAGATAATAATATAGCACCCATTAGTTCAATTGTTATTGAAAAAATAAATAAATACTTTATAAGTCTGATGATTCCTCCAAATGAGTTCTGGTTGAGTGATTGCTGTACCACTAGCCTTTTCTTTATACCTATTTTCTTTCCTAGAATCATAGCAATTAACACAGCAAATGACATGATTCCAAGTCCGCCGAGTTGGATTAAAATTAAAATAACCAGTTGGCCAAACAAGGTAAACGATTGCCCCGTATCTATTACAGCTAAGCCAGTAACAGTCATAGCTGAAGTAGAAGTGAAAAATGCATTGATCCAGCTAATTGAACCTACTGTAGCAAATGGTAACTTAAGCAATATACTACCTAAAATTATAGAAATAACAAATACAATAAGTAAAAGTTGAGGGGGTGTACATTTAATTCGTAATCTCACATTAAACTCCTACCTTCTCCAAACTATTATTAACATTCCAATACGTATTGCTAAATAACGAGACTAATAGAGAAACAGTAACAGTTAAACTCTGTTCTAATTTGTCGTCTTCTCAAGAAATAAAAGTATCATAGAAAGAACGAGCCGTTGGAAGTAAAACTTCTCATTTGCATTGCAACTGAAAAAACAGTAGACACTCAGGTGAAATCATTATCGAAAAAAGGTGTGTATGAAATTAAGCTTAAATTACTCCTATTTTGTTACAAAGTCAATAACATTATAACTACTCGTTTAAACGGTATAAAACTGTCAGTACACTATTTAAGTAAGATTATTTACAGGCTTCCTCATTGGGAAAACCCTTCTTTTCATGCTAGTATTAAAGGATAATATAAGAGATAGTAGTGATTATAAATGGTATTTTTACTTTGCATCTTTATTGGGATTATTACAGCTTTTATCGGTGCGTTAATGGGATTAGGGGGAGGCGTAGTACTAATACCGAGTCTCCTATTCTTAGCGCAGATTTCCGAGGCATTTTCCTGGGTGACCCCCCAGTCAGTTGTGGGTATTTCCTTGATTGCAATGGTCTTTACAGCATTATCTTCCACAATTGCTTATTTAAAGAGTGGAAGGGTGGATTATAAGACGGGACTATTGTTTTTAGTGGGAAGTGTTCCCGGAGGTATGATTGGTTCATGGTTGAATCAGTATATAGAAACAGACAACTTTTTACTTTACTTTGGATTATTAATAATTGTTGTCTCTATGGTGTTCTTCCTAAAAAGGGATCCGAGCCAGCCGAAGACATTGCAAGGTAAACCGAGCCGACAAATGGAACTTAATGGAGAGGTCTATACCTATCATGTCCCTATATGGACTGCCTTTTTTGTGTCACTAGTAGTTGGTGCCTTATCCGGTTTATTCGGGATAGGTGGGGGCTCGATTATGGTTCCTGTAATGATTTTGCTATTCGGCATGCCAGCACATATTGCAATTGCAACTTCCATGTTTATGATTTTCTTTGTGAGTATTATCGGGGCAGGATCCCATATTACATTGGGCCATATCGTCTGGGAATATGCCTTTTTGTTCATACCAGGTGCCTGGATTGGTGGCAAGCTCGGAGCAAAAGTGAATCAGCTTCTAACAGGGAAGATACTGGAAGGGATTTTACGTATTGTACTGATTGTAATTGGTATCCGAATGATCTATCAAGGGCTTATGTGAGGAGAATGAGTAATGCAAGAACAACTTCATTTATATTATACAAATGATTTACATAGTAATTTTGAACAATGGCCACGAGTGGTTTCATATCTAAAAGAAGCAAAAGCGAGCAGTTCCACGGAAAACAACTCCACTTGGGTGGTAGATATTGGAGACCATATGGATCGCGTGCATCCCATTTCCGAAGCTTTTATGGGAAAGGCAAATGTTGAACTTTTAAATGATGCTGGCTATGACGTCGTGACTATGGGAAACAACGAAGGGATTACCTTGTCCCATCAAGATTTATTTCATCTTTATGATGAAGCAGAATTTGAAGTGGTCTGTGCTAATTTACATAGTCTAAAAGGGCGAGAGCCAAATTGGTTGAAGCCCACTACTACAATCAAGTCAGTTAACGGAATAAAGGCAGGATTTATTGGACTAACGGCTCCATTTAATGCCTTTTATGAGCTGTTAGATTGGCATGTATCTCCGCATTTTGACATGCTTAAAGCTTGTATAGAAGAGCTAAAAGAGTCCACTGACATCATTATTTTGTTATCCCATTTGGGGCTTAGTGAGGACCAAGAGATTGCCCGTAGGTTTGAAGATATTGATGTAATTATTGGAGGCCATACCCACCATTTGTTAAGAACAGGGGAACATATTAATAATGCCGTCATTACCGCTGCTGGAAAGCATTGCAGTTTTATTGGGGAAGTCATTTTAACGTGGGATCATGACAATGGAAAATTAATCTCTAAAGAAGCCTATGCAACAGACATATCACGCCAGCCTAAAGACTTGCAAACAGAACAAAAACTGCAGCTATTAACAGAAAAGGCTGATTCCATTCTTGGTGAAACGGTGGTTCATTTGGAAAAGTCTATTGATGTGCAGTGGTTTAAACATACCAAGATTATGCAGGAATTAACGGAAACGATAAAAAATTGGACAAGCGCAGATATTGCCATGCTAAATTCAGGTTTACTTCTAGATCAGTTACCTGCTGGGGATATTAGCTACGGTGACATTCATCGAGTCTGTCCTCATCCCATTAATGCCTGTGTGGTAGAGGTGACAGGTAATGAATTAACAGAAGTAGTTAGAGCATGCTTTAAAAAAGATTTTACTGAACTTAAGCTAAAAGGGTTCGGATTTCGAGGAGAAGTACTGGGCAGGATGGTATTTGCTGGTTTGCATGTCCAGACAGCATTTCATGATAATGGCGAGGAATTTGTAAAGGAAGTAAGTCTCCCTGATGGAGACGCGTTGAAATCTGATATTACGTACAGGGTGGCCACTGCGGATACTTTTACATTTGGTCGTCTTCTGCCAGAAGTAGCTAAATCTGAAGTGAAGGACTATTTTCTTCCCGAGTTTCTAAGGGATCATCTTGCCACAACATTAAAAGAGAAGTTCTCGAAAAGTTAAGACTCTCTACTTGATGTCTAGAGTACATTTGCCGGGAGCGGGAAATGTGTGAGTAGCAGAGTATCGGTCATGACCGAGAACATATCGGCTGTGAGCGGTAGGTTATCGCTCGTGAACATTAAGATATTCCGGCAACGAGTAAGTATTGTGTCAAAGCCCCTTTGTTCTGCATACAAATGTAAGGACCAGATGAAGGAGGCTTTGCATAAATGATTACAATCAATCCTCTGGAAGTGGAAGGCATGCATTTTACTGCAATACGTGTTGAACTTCCAAAAACTAACTTGCTGATGATATCCAATGAGGTCGGTTATATTATGTGTGCTGCTCTGGATGTGAACGTATTAAATGAGAAGCTCAAGGATCGCAATGTTATCGCCGGTAGAGCAGTAGGTGTGCGTACGATAGACGACTTATTAAATGCACCTTTGGAAAAAATAACCGATGCATCTAGAACTTATGGATGGGAAGAAGGCATGATTGGTAAAGATGCCTTATTGAAGATATCCTGATAAAATGTCTTCCTCTTAGGGAGGCATTTTTTATTTAATAAAAACGAAGAGGATACATGAACATAATTTTCCAAAACTAATAGCAATTTAGTCTTATTTTTGGTACTATTTTAGTGGGACTTATGTCGAATAAGGCCGAATTTTGTTAGAACTTACATTTTCGTCATTTACTTTGTTGATAGGGGTTAGGAAAAAATATGAGAATTGCCAGCACAAAGAAAATACATGCAGGGACGATACTTGCCCAAACCATTTACAATGAAAATGGCGTGGTTTTAATAAAAAAAGGCATGCGTTTAACAGATAAGCTATTGCGACGGCTTTTAAACAATGGCATTACATACATATACATTGAAGACGGCACAACGCCAGATATAGAAGTTGACCAGACCATTCCTGATAAGTTACGTCTTGAAGCAACCAATATGATTAAAGATACGTTTATCGAGCTGAAAAATGCTGGTTTAGGGCAACGCTCTTATATTCTGGATAAAAGGTCAAAGGAACTTACGAACGTAGTAGAACAGATTTTAAGTAACATACAGGAAAATGAGAAATCTTTGTCACTGTTGGCAGATATTTTTGTCTCTGATAATTATGTTTTTCAACATTCTTTAAATGTGACGATTTATTCGCTAGCTATCGGTGTTGAGTTAAATTATTCAACTAAGCAACTCACAGAAATAGGTGTAGGTGCAATGCTACATGATATTGGAAAAATGTTTATTGACCCAGCAATACTGCAAAAGCCTGATAAGTTATCAGATGAAGAATTCGAAATTATTAAAGGTCATACACAGGTCGGCTATGATTACTTGCGTAAACACCAATACATGCCGACAGTGATCTCTCACTGTGCATATCAGCATCATGAAAGACTGGATGGATCTGGTTACCCGAGAGGCATACAGGGGGAGGAAATCCACACTTATGCAAAAGTAATTGGAATAGCGGACGTGTTTGATGCTGTAACGAGTTCACGAGTTTACCGTGATGCGATGCTGCCACATGAAGGATTAGAAATTCTTTATGCGGGAGCAGTAAATTTATTCGATAAAGAAATGATTGAAGCATTTAAGCGAAGTGTTGTTGCCTATCCAAATGGACTAACGATCGAGTTAAGTGATGGTCGTATTGGAGTCGTGATAAGGCAAAACATTAATTTATGTGATCGTCCGGTTGTTCGAATTTTAGAAGAAAGCGGAAAGCCGGTTGCTAACCCATATGAAGTTAATTTAGAACGTACTGTAAACGTTACAGTAAAAGATGTATTGGTAGATTAATATTTAATTCTAGCCCTTTTAATACAAGCATAAGTTTGTGTTAAGGGGGTTTTTTTACGTGAAATTTAGAAAACGCTATGGTACAAGTAGAGCAACACCTCCAGCAAAAACAGTTTTTCTTTTTACAATTGTATTATTTGGCCTGATGGTTTTACTTAGCATTGTAATTGTTGATAAGAAAATTACACCTGTGTTGATGGATATTGCAGTTGTCAAAACCGAAGAATTTGCAACAAGAACGATTAATGCGGCTGTAAAATCAACGGAAAATATTAGTTTTGATGATCTCATGGATGTAAGAATGGATAATAACGGAAATGTATCTCTTTTAGGTTGGAATTCTGTCGCTGTAAACAGAGCGCTTCGCATTGCAACGAATAAGGCGGAGTACTTTCTTTATGGAATGAATAAAGGAGAAACCTTGGATATAAATGATCCTGAGCTTGACCCAATTGAATATGGGGATACACCAGGAGAATTAGCGAATCAGGACCCAACGGTGGTGGAAATTCCAATTGGCCAGGCAACAGGGAGTACAATTCTTTCTAACTTGGGGCCGAAAATCCCCGTGCACTTTGAAATTGTCGGCAGTATTCAGTCAGACGTTAAATATGAAGAAAGAGAAATTGGACTAAATGGTGCGTTAATCGAAATTTATATCCCTGTTTCTGTTAATGTACAAATAGTAGTTCCATTCACAACCGAAACGACAACAATTAGCACAAAGGTTTATGTTGATTCAAAAGTTATCATGGGAGATGTGCCAGAGTTTTATAATCGTGGTGGAGGAGAAAGTAGTGGAGATGGTCCAAATATTTCCATTCCGCGAAATGACTTGAATAACGACTAAGAGACTGGTAATATTAGATAAGGAAAATTCAATAAGTAAATCTTATCAGATCGGTGAGGTAGAGGAGCGGGCAATATTAGTAATCAGCTGGAGAATGACAACGATGAAAGCTGTGAAAGGGTTGTTTGCCGAAGCATAATAAGGGTCAAACTTATTTATAGCTGGTATATCTTTGAAAAAGGGATATACTGTCATGCATTGGTGTGCATGGAGCACTATTGATCGAAATGGAGGATAACGTATGTTGTAAAGCAATGATAGGTTATTTTCTGTCATTGCTTTTTTGTGCCTTTTTATAATATGGTAATAAATTCCAATATAAACTTGGCAAGCGCGGTATTCATACATTTCCCTTTACTACCGACCAAAAAAATAACGGAGGTAACAGCATGGAAGGGACGATATTTTCACTCATACCGGCAATACTTATGCTTCTTCTTGTATTGCTAACACGAAATATTTATGTATCACTTGGAGTCGGAATTATAGTAGGAGCATTGTTTATTCATCATTTCTCTATTCTCGATTCCTTAAAAGAGATTGGCACAAGTTTTAGCAACATATTTTTTGCAGATGGGGCGCCAAATACTGGGAATCTTCTATTATTAGGTTTCCTATTATTGCTTGGTATTATGACTGCTTTTCTGCAAGCATCGGGAGGTAGTAGAGCATTTGGGCAATGGATGATCCATCGAATTAAAACACGTACTGGATCACAAGCCATGACAGGTGTACTCGGATTAATTATTTTTATTGATGATTATTTTAACAGTCTTGCAGTGGGACAAATAGCAAGACCATTGACTGATCGACATAAAGTATCTAGGGCGAAGCTTGCCTATTTAATCGACTCTACTTCGGCTCCGGTTACCGTAATTTCCCCAATATCTAGCTGGGGCGCTTATATCATTGGAATAATTGGTGGATTGTTAGCAGCAAATGAGATTACCGATATTCGTCCATTAGAGGCTTTTATACAAATGATCCCATTAAACCTATACGCTTTGGGAGCTGTATTGCTCGTATTCATTGTGGCATATTTCAAGCTGGATATTGGACCAATGCGTACCCATGAAAAGCGTGCAATGGAAACAGGGGAGTTAGTTGACCCTGAACAGAAAAACGTACCAGGCGATCTTGGAAACAAAATTTCCGCACATACTAACGGGAGAATTTATCATCTGTTAGTTCCTATCATTGTATTAATTCTCGCAACCGTTTTAGCAATGATCTTTACAGGGGCAGCTGCATCAGGTTCTAATGTAACCATCTTAACCATTTTCTCTAATACTAATGTTAACTTATCGTTATTTGTTGGTGGGGTTGCTGCTGTGCTTACTGCTCTGTTATTCCATCTTCAGCAAAGTAAACCAAGAGAAAATTTAGTTAAAGTAATCGTGGAAGGCGTAAAAACGATGCTTCCTGCTATCTATATCCTCGTTTTAGCTTGGATGATCGGTTCTATAATTGGAACGTTGGAGACAGGTCAGTACTTGGCTCAATTAGTAAATGACGCTTCTATAAGTTCGTCGATGCTGCCGCTATTATTCTTCCTGATCTCAGGATTTATGGCATTGGCAACTGGGACTTCATGGGGGACATTTGGCATCATGCTACCAATTGCAGCGGAGGTAGCGGCAGTAACAGATACAACAATGTTGTTACCATCACTGGCTGCAGTACTTGCTGGTTCGGTTTTCGGTGACCATTGTACACCAATTTCAGATACAACTATTCTTTCGTCTACAGGGGCGGGAAGCAACCATATTGATCATGTTCTAACACAGCTCCCATATGCTATCATTGTAGCCGTTACTGCTAGTATTGGATATTTACTAATTGGGTTAATGAATCAAGTATGGCTACCACTGTTGATCACGCTTTTGATTATAATCTTAATTAGTATCTTCTTGAATTTCCTATCCAAAACAGCTACTCAGAAAGAGTAAAGGGAATTCGAGCGGTTTTCTTAAACGAAATTCTTTATAAAGGTTTCTATAATAATATTGAAGCTGAACGACTTTTCGATTCTAAAATGTATCGGAAGGTCGTTCCTTTTTATATTAGGGAATCATAGGAACATTCTTAGGGGTAAAAATGGAGTAGGATAAAAATTCCTTTGACATAGGTAGTTTGTACCTTTATAATACAAACATAAATATCTGAAAAAAACAAACATTTTAAACATTCCTTTCTTATGCAGGACATACAATTACGAAGAAAGGAATAAAAAAGGGGAGGTCTTATTATGGAATCACGTTCTAACTGGGGGACACGGGCTGGCTTTATTCTAGCAGCTGTCGGTTCTGCTATCGGGCTTGGGAACATCTGGCGTTTTCCAACTGTTGCCTATGAAAACGGTGGTGGGGCATTTTTTATCCCATACTTATTTGCACTACTTACAGCAGGGATACCAATTTTGATTATGGAATTTACAATGGGGCACAAGCATCGTGGATCAGCACCGTTAACATTTAAGCGAATAAATAAAAAGTCGGAATTTATCGGTTGGTGGGCAGTACTTGTAGCATTTGTTATATCCACCTATTATGCCGTCATTGTGGCATGGGCTATGTCATATTCTGTGTTTGCTTTTAACCAAAATTGGGGATCAGATACGGAAAGCTTTTTGTTCAATGATTATTTAAAGTTAGCTGCACCTGGTGAAATTGGCGGAATTGTTCCAGGCGTATTTATCCCACTTGTTATTGTATGGGTGTTAGTACTAGGAATCTTATTTAAAGGCGTTAAGAAGGGTATTGAAATTGCGAACAGGATTTTTATTCCTGCATTGGTCATTATTTTTCTTATTATTGTTATCCGTGCAGTAACCCTTCCTGGAGCCATTGATGGATTACAGGCATTCTTTGCCCCAGATTTTAGTACGATTTTGTCACCAGACGTTTGGGTTGCGGCATATGGACAGATTTTCTTCAGTCTATCCATTGCGTTTGCGATCATGATCACGTATTCAAGTTATTTGCCTAAAAAATCCGATTTAACGAATAATGCGTTTATCGTTGGTTTCGGTAATTCGAGCTTTGAGTTACTAGCAGGGATTGGGGTTTTCTCTGTACTTGGATTTTTAGCGTCCCAGTCAGGAGTAGGTGTAGACGATGTTGTTGCTGGCGGCGTAGGTTTAGCCTTCGTTGTTTTCCCGGCAATTATAAATGAATTTCCTGGTTTAAACGGACTTTTTGGGTTTCTATTCTTTGCATCACTCGTACTTGCTGGATTAACTTCCTTAATGTCCATAACGGAAACTTATGTTGCGGGTCTTGTTGATAAATTCAAAATTTCCAGAGTGAAGGCAGTGTTCTTTGGGGGAGGATTAGCAGCTTTAATTTCTATTTTATTCTCTACTCAAGGTGGACTTAACTTCCTAGATGCGGTAGATTATTTTATTAACCAATTTGGTGTTGCTTTACTTGGTCTTGTTGAAGTAGTAGTCGTTGCATGGATTTTAAGACAGGTTAAAGAACTGAAAGAGCATGCTAACGAAATTTCCGATATTCGACTAGGCTCTTGGTGGACGATTTGTCTTGCAGTCATTACACCAATTGTACTAGGTTATCAAATGTATCAGTTGTTAACACAAAACCTACTTAAACAATTTGAAACAGAGTCAGGAAACTATGGGAATTACACTGATGCATTTATTATATATGCAGGCTGGTCGGTTGCAGCAGGTGCGCTAGTAATAGGGATTATCCTTTCTCTTACGAAGTGGAAAGGCAATAACCGTGCTGAAGCGGAAGCTAAAGCTAAGGAGGCAAAATAATATGACTGCAGGTGCTATCTTTGTTATGATCCTTGGTATGATTGTCATATGGGGTGGATTGGCTGCAAGTATCACATATGCTGTAAAAAAATCAAAATAAATAACGAAGAGGCTGGGACATAACGTCTCAGCCTTTTTTAAAACCCGAACAATAATAAACAAACTGCTTAATTACCGCTCAGGAAAATACTCCGCTTTCAGTGGGCACGGCCTTAGTCTCCTCAGAAGCAAAGATCGCTTCTTGCGGGGTCTTCGGACTCGTGCTGTTCCCACTGGAGTCTTCGCATTTTTCCTTCGCTAAAGTGTAATCTAGATACCAAATAATCAGGGGGTATCCGTGAATTTCTTCTGTAATGCGCCGTTGAATGTCCTTTTTTTGTTTAATTTTCTTATGTCCAGCCTCTTTTTAATAACCTTATCGTCATTTTTTCGTCTTTTCAGTACTATTTAACCATTCTTTCCCATTTCTTCAAAAAAGGATAGGGATCAAAAGACCATTCGCTGTATCCGTTGTCCTTATACATGCCATAGTGCAAGTGGGGAGGAAACTTACCAGAAGTACCTGGGGGCCCATAACCTGTAGAACCTACACTACCTAGTACATCTCCAGGCTTTACTACCTGTCCAACTTGAATGTCATCTTGATATCCATTCATATGGCCATAATAATGGTATATATTGTAAATGTCTCGTATACCGATACGCCACCCGCCGTATAAGTTCCAACCCATCAGCTCAATAACACCATATGTGGTTGATTTGACTGGTGTCCCATACCCTGCAAAAATATCAGTTCCTTCATGGATACGTAACCCACCAAATCCACGCCTATCTCCCCATGTGCTACGGTAGCTGTAATTGTAATCAGTAGATACTGGGAAGTCTCTATCTGTCAAATTAATCTCTTGGTAAGTCTTAAAAACCTTGGCTGTGTTCATTATCGTCTGGACTGACAAATCACGTTTATAATAATTCCATAACGCAATTTTAATATCCTCCTCTGTCTGACCGTATTCTAACATGTAGTTAGCGATGGTATGAAGAATATCTTCCGGGTTATTAGGGTCCGCGAGTTTGTCCCCGTCCCCATCTTTACCTTTTCCGTTAAAGAACGTAATTAGGTTTTCATCTTGTATCATAGAACTGTTACCTAATCCGTACCATAATTCAGCTGGTACCTCAATTGAAATAACCTTTCCTTCATCTTCTTTTTTTATGTTGCGTTCAAAATTATCCATCGCCGCGAAAAAGTGCCATGGTATTTGTGTGAGTGCTTCGGTTTTCTTAAATAAGGCCATCCGCTCTTTGTATATATCTTTATCTGCTTCGGCATGAACTGTACTGCCAGTAAACAATATAAGGAATATAAGAAGGAAACCTGTATAGAGGTATCGATAGTACAATGTAGTTCACCCTTTTACTTAGAATAGAGTTATTTTTGGTTAGGAAGTGGAATTCTATTCACATAACAAAAGGATCCTCTTGGCATTTAAAGAGGACCCTTCCATATTTTGCATTTACCCCGATGCAACCGTCCGTAAGACTCCCACTTCAAAATATGAAGTGAAACCGTTAGTTTTTAGTGGGAGTAAACGGACGCTAACACCCCGATTCGTTCAACTAACAATCAGTTGGGAAACAAAAACCCACTGATTGAAGTTTCACTTTATTCTTGATTTTTCATTTCTTCTTTTAGGTTATCTTCTTTACCCTGTGGGGATTTTTCCATCTCTTTTATAATCTGATCAATGGTGTTCTCATAACTGCCGTCAGTAGTGCTGGAATTATGCAAGCTTTGTATGTCGTTGATTAAGCTTTCATTATCAGAGACATATATTTCATAATATTGAGGTATAACGGATTGTGCTGTCTTTCTTGCAATATTTGCGGCTTCTTTCTCGTCTACGTCATCAGACTTTTCATAAGCAATGAGTACTTCTTCATCTGTGACAAGTGTTGCAACTTGCTCTAGACCTTCACCGCGTAAGGCAATACGCGTAATAACATTTGCGACTTGTGTACGATCGATGGAAACACCATGCTCCATTTCATCATCATTGTTTACCTGGTCTTTTGTATAATGGACGTAGCCAAGTCTGTCATTTAGTTCTTCATCTTCAGCTGATTGCTGTTCAGCAGAAGGATCAAGCTCGTCTACAATATCATCGCGTTCATCCATGGCGTTTTCATTATTTCCACATGCGCTTAGGCTAAACAAAGTGAGAGCGCCAATTACAAAATGGTTTATTTTCATGTGATTGCTCCTTTTCAGTTTTGTTTCTCTTTTAGTTTGCAATTCTCTACGAAATTCATGCATGAAATTATTTCTGGTTTCCATATGGGGGAATGTGATAAACTTATTACAATATGTGGAGGGAAAGCGATGATTGAAATAAGTGGGAAACAGTATGAGTTGATTGAAAATGTTAAAGAGGGTTTTGATGAAAAAGCACTAAATGAACGTCATTCTGATATCCTTTCGAAATATGACTACATTGTCGGTGATTGGGGCTATGATCAATTGCGGCTAAAAGGATTTTATAGCGATCAGAATCACAAAGCCTCATTGGACGCTAAAATTGGTGCGCTTGACGACTATCTTTACGAGTACTGTAATTTTGGTTGCGCCTATTTTGTGCTTCAAAAGATAAAAGGTGCGAAGCCGAAAAAGTCAGAGGAATGACACACTAGAAAAAATACTTTCGCTTGTATTTCAGGTATTGTATATTTTTCTTATAGTTGAGACTATAAAATTTTAACTGCGCAGTCATACCTAAAAAAAGGAGTAGCAATTTTGCTACTCCTTTTTTTGTATAGGATGGGAAGTTGGTGCTTGACGAGGCACGTCTTTATGCATTGACTTATCTGGGTACACAAACGCACTTTCCCTGTACTGACCTTCTTCCCATGGGGTGGATTTACCTGAAACAGGTTCGGATTCATTTATTGGAGATCCAAACGCTCCCTCTGGAAACTCTTCAGGGATAAGCTTTTTTTGTCTATCCCTTGCATTAGTAAAATCACTATATTTGCCCTTTGGCTCACGTGACATTTTTTCCACTCTCCTCCATCCTACTTTATGAAGGAAAGGGATATTTGAACCGTTCCAAATCTTACCGTTAGTCAGTTGGCTGTGCTGCTACATATCCTCTAAATTTCTTCTCTAGAATTTTACCTAAACGGAAGATCGCATCTTCATTTCCATTTGCTGATATGACTTGTATGCTAATTGGCATATTATTCTCATCGTTCCTTATTGGAACGGTTAAGGATGGTAAGCCCCATACATTGGCATAAGCAATAAACGGCATAAAGTTAAGAAACGTTCTGCGTAAAGAGAATATCTCTTTATAAACTTTTCCGTGCTTTAGCGCACTTGTGTGATAGACGGGGAAGAGGAGCAAACGGTTATGCAAGTACTCGGATAGAAAGTCATCACCTTCAGCCAAGGTTTTTTTTATTTCTTTCACTCTGCTCTTTGATGGCCTGAAAAGCTTTGAACCAAGAATTCCCATGGTTAGATAGGGATCAACGGATGCACGATTTGTTATTTTTTCTCTAAGAAAAGCTTTTACAAGATTGGAGCGATCGTTATGGAATGCTGACTTCTCAATAAGCTCACTGCCTTCACTCGCCAACATTTCCAGCCAAAGCAGGGAGCTTTCTTCAAAGTATGGTGGGATAAATCGATTTGTGGAGAAAGACTCCGTAAGAAATTTTTCGATATTGTCCATCATCTCAATCGTTTTTTCGGAAAGCGGGTAATTGACGGTGCCTGGAAGTACTTCAATTTTAAAAAACTGTAAATAACGATTCGCAGTAGAATGTGGTGATAGTACGGAATATAACAACTCCATGTCCCGTACAGATCTACCCATCGGCCCGATTGTCAGCATTCTTTCCTGTAAGGGAGTAGTTGCCGAAGGGTAATGTCCTGCAGAAGAGCCTCTATACATACCTGGTTTAAAGCCAATTACACCATTAAAATGGGCTGGAAAACGTATGGATCCTCCAATATCAGAACCAATTCCTGCTGGTGATCCTCCTGCAGCAAGAATAGCACCTTCACCGCCGCTTGATCCTCCAGCTGTTCGTGTAAGATCCCATGGATTATTCGTTCTGCCATAGAGCCGATTATCGGTTTCCTGGTTAAAGCAAAGTGCTGGTGTATTTGTTTTACCTAAGATAATTGCGCCTGCGTTTTGTAACCTGGTAATGGCAGGTGCGTCTTCTCTGGAAATTAAATCCTGACGATGTTCCAAGCCACTTGTTGTCTTCATTCCGGCGACGTGAAGAGATTCCTTCACAGTTATCGGTACACCATATAATGGTGGCAGCTGTTTAAGTGTATGCCTTTTTTCATCAAGCGATTTAGCTTCCTTCAAAGCGAGTTCATAGCGATCTTCTACTACTGCGTTAATCGATGGATTAACTTTTTTTTGATGTTCTATATAAATAGATACCACTTCACTACTTGTTACTTTTCTATTCTTAATCCATTCTGCCAAGGCTGTGGCGTCCATCTTTAGTAACTTCTCTTTTAAGACAGAATCAATACTCTCCATTTTGTTTTCTCCTTAGGCAACTTTACCTGTTAATTTTTACAGTACTTCTTTTAAAAATGCACGAACTTCATCAGCTTCCATCGCTGTCTCATGAAGAATATGTTCCACATCGCGATTGTTGTCTAGATCTTCTTTTCCAACTACGATAAAACGGTTTTTCTGTAAATGTATTACGACCGTTTTATCTGGATCTTCCTCATGATTCATTAGGGCGAAATCATAGCGCTGATAATTGCCCATAAAACTAATATACCTTAATTCTTTTGTTTTCGTCTCATCTTTTAGTATTTCAAATTTACCTCCCATTTGCGTCCCCTTTTCCATTATTTTGACATTTCCTTAACTATAACACGTTTGTATCTCGATATCATGTGTAATATGCTAAAATATTAGTATACAAATTAAGTATTTAACTAAAGAAGAATTATATAAAAGGAGTCAACAGAATGTACTTTGTAGACAGAAGTAAGATAGAGCAGCGTCTCAACTATTTAGATAGTATGCTAACAGAATTGAAGGAAATGAAGTACGAAACATTACAGCAGAAATTGGCTTTAGAAAGAATAGGACATGTTGCAATTGAAGCCATTCTGGATGTTGGAAATATGATGATAGATGGTTTTATCATGCGCGACCCAGGAAGTTATGAGGATATTATCGATATATTGCTTGATGAAAAAGTGTTACCTAATGAAGATGGTGATTCTTACAAGCGGGTTATAGGACTAAGAAAAATGCTTGTTGTAGATTACGTGAACGTTAATCATCAAGAAGTTTATCAAGCCTTTTCCACAAATAGGGTGCAATTAAGTCAATTTCATAACCACATACGAACATACCTTGATAATGAACTTGGGGTAGCTCATGCTTTCTCAAATGAAGAATAACTGACAAATACAACAGCTAGCATGTTAAGAGAGGAAGTCAATAGATGAAAAACTATAAAGGATATTTAATTGACCTTGATGGAACAATGTATTTAGGAAAGGAGCCAATTGCGGAAGCTGCTGGCTTTATTGACACATTACGAGCAAAAGAGATTCCTTATTTATTCGTAACAAATAATTCTTCGAAAACACAGGCAGAGGTAGCAGAGAAACTAAATTATCTTGGTATTTATGCTACATCTGAGCAGGTTGTAACCACTAGTCTAGCGACTGCAAGATACATTAAAGAACGGAAGAAGGATGCTTCTTGTTACGTGATTGGGGAAGAAGGAGTAAAAACAGCATTGGAGGATGAAGGGCTGACAATATCCAATGATGATAAGTGTGATTTTGTTGTAGTAGGGATTGACCGTGAAGTAACGTATGAGAAATTTGCAAAAGCCTGTTTAGCTGTCCGGAATGGCGCAACCTTTATTTCTACAAATGGGGATATAGCAATACCAACTGAACGAGGATTACTTCCAGGAAATGGCTCCCTTACATCAGTAGTAACTGTAAGTACAGGTGTCACACCAACTTTTATAGGGAAACCAGAAAAAATAATAATGGAACAAGCACTAGAAATCCTTGGGACAACCAAAGAAGAAACGATAATGGTTGGGGATAATTATCAAACAGACATTCAAGCAGGCATTCGAGCAGGTCTTGACACGTTAATGGTGTTTACAGGCGTCACACCATTTGAGGAAATGAACAGCTTTGCAACAAAGCCTACTTATTATGTACACAGCCTAAATGAATGGATCAAAAAGATATAAAAAACAGGAGTGCCCACGGGCCTCCTGTTTTTCAGTATGGTACGTATATTCTTAATAGAATCTAGTCCACTATATCACTGTCACCTGTTGCATGAGCTAGTCTGCTCGATGCAGCGGCAGCAATTGCTCCAACAATGTCATCAAGGAAAGTGTGGCACTCACCGGTTGATTTATCGTTTAATTTTTTTAGTATTCCTGGTTTCTGTTTATCAATATAACCATAATTCGTAAAACCGATAGAACCGTATACATTTACAATGGAAAGGGCAATAATCTCATCTACTCCATATAAACTCTCATCAATTTCTATCGTCTTTTGCAATGGTTCTTCTAGTTGTTTTTTCTCGGCTAATACGTCTAACTGAATACCAGTAAGGATGGCATTTTGAACTTCTCTTTTCGTCAACACTCTGTCTACGTTATGTCTACAGTCCTCCATGCTTAAATTGTCGTGATATTTAGATTGTAAGTAATAGACCAGTTCAGCGATATCATCTAAAGTTACACCACGCTGGGTTAGCCATTGTCTTGCTTTGAGTTCAAGTTCACTTTGATTCGTATTTGCATCCATGTACATCACCTTTTCCTAATAATTTGGTTAATGAATTTGCCTTTTCTTACATACATTAGTACTAATCTTGTTAAAGATCTGACCCCTTTATATATACAAGGGATAAGATGATTCATTAAGTTAAAACAAAGGGTGTGATCATATTGTCAATGGAAACCATGCTCGCCACACATTATAATATCCAAGCAAGTGAGAAAGTAGTACTGGCTGGAAGAGATGGTTATAAACAAGACGAATATGTTTATTTTACCATTTCCTCTGATAACAGGGAAATTATTCATATGGAACAAGCAGCGCTTGCTTACTATTTGTTGGAAAATAATTACCGACACACCGCTATCCCAGTGGCCAATACTAATGGGGACTGGTTCACCGTATTTCAGAACAATACATACATGGTCGTCATGGTAGAACATCTTAACAATATTACAAGAGAAAGCAATGGGCGATCTCTAGCAGCCTTTCACACTATAGGTACCCTTTATAGCTTCGAACCACACCAGATATCTTGCTATGGAATATGGAAAAAACTCTGGATAGACAAACTAGAGGCTTATGAAAAAAACGTACCTTTGGCCGCTAAGGAATCACCAAACGATTATTTTCGCATGGTGATGGATACCTTGCCCTATATTATTGGGATAAGTGAAAATGCTATCCAGTATTTACAGGAGAGTGAACGTGAAAACAGGTTTGATACGGTAGACCAAGGAACTATCTCGTTTCAACGATATACAAATAATCTCCAAAAATCAGTTATCTGGCTAGATGATTTTGTTTTTGATCATCCGGTCCGTGATTTAGCGGAATATACGAGAGGCATGCTTTTAAGCGATGCACCATCAGAAGAAATTGTACAATTCCTGCATGACTACCAATCAGAAAGACCACTATCTATTTTTAGTTGGCGCTTGTTGTATGCAAGGCTACTTTACCCCGTACATTTTTTTGATCATTTTGATTCTGTGATGAGTGGTAGGACACTTGAAGATCCTTTTACAACCTATTCGTCTTTAATAACGATGCAAGAAGAGTATGAAAAGAAAATGCGCGACCTTTATCAATGGGTTGGTCTAGATTCTACCTCATTACAAATCCCTGTGTTACACTGGCTGTAAGAAGAAAGCTGGAGGGAGAGGGCGATGATAGAAAAACCGAAGCTATACATCACAAGAAAGGTACCAGAAAAGATCTTGGAACCTTTTCAGCAAGATTTTACTATATCAATGTGGAAATATGAAGAAGAGCCGGTTCCTAGAGAAGTACTTTTAAAAGAGATTTCCGACGCACATGGGGTTCTTTGTATGCTAAGTGAAACAATGGACCAGGAGATATTTAATACCGGCAGTTCACTTCAGGTTGTTGCCAACTTGGCAGTTGGCTACGATAATATAGATCTTCATGCAGCTAGAGAAGCGGGCGTTGTTGTGACAAACACACCAGGAGTTTTAACGGAATCTACAGCTGATTTAGCGTTTTCTCTTCTTCTGTCGACAGCAAGGAGAATTGTGGAAGCAAACCAATATATAAAAGAAGATAAATGGAAACAATGGTCGCCTTATTTACTTGCAGGTATGGATGTACATAATAAAACAATCGGTATTGTAGGGATGGGGAGGATTGGCGAAGCGATTGCCAGACGAGCCCAAGGGTTTGGCATGGAAATTTTGTATCATAATCGTTCTCGTAAAGTAGAATCGGAAAAGCAGATTGGGGCTACCTATGTAGATTTTGATACATTGCTTAACAAAGCTGATTTAGTGGTTTCTGTAGTACCAGCTACTCCTCAGACAAATCAAATGTTTAATAAAGAAGCTTTTCAGAAAATGAAGCGTTCCTCCATTTTTATTAATATTTCACGTGGTAGTGTAGTAAATGAAAATGCATTAGTTGAAGCTCTAGAAATGGGAGAAATTTCTGCAGCAGGATTAGATGTGTTTGCAGAAGAACCAATCCGCTCTGATCATCCGCTACTAGATAAAACAAACGTTATCTGTTTACCGCATATTGGATCAGCAAGCACTGAAACGAGAAGCAGTATGCTGCAGTTATGCCTGGAGAATATATCAGGGGTTATTCATGGTACAGGGCCAATTACAGAAGTGAAATAAGGAATGTAAACCATGAGCATGTAACTAACTATAGTAGCTGAATTTATAAATCTAGACTTTAGAAAACATCGTATCCTCTGATCTTTCAGCGAATACGATGTTTTCTTATACTTAAAACTTAAGATTTTAACTACGTCGTCAATTTTACCAAACTAAAACTTTATACTTCTCTAATGTGCAAAAAGGCAGACGATTAAGTCTGCCTTTTTTTATCCCGGTGCCACCGTCCGTTTTTAACGGGTAAACGGACGCTAACACCCCGATTCGTTCAACTAACAATCAGTGGGGGAAGAAAGAAAACGCCCACTGATTGAAGTTTCACTTTATATTTGGTAGCTCTAAAATACTTGTTCAATTTCTGTAACGCCTGGGACCTCAGCCATCAGGGCGCGCTCAATTCCTGCCTTTAATGTTATGGTAGAACTTGGACAATTGCCGCATGCACCCATAAGACGAAGAAGTACAATGCCATTATCATCTACATCAACTAGCTCCACATCTCCACCATCACGCAGTAGAAAAGGGCGTAGTTTATTTAAAACTTCCTGTACCTGTTCTTGCATTATCCATCTTCTCCTTTCCTTATAAATAGTATAAAACGAATTCATGTAAAAATCTATCTGAAATTATATTTTTACTCATCGGTTACTTATATTTTATCTTTAACCAAACATTTTGTAAAATATAAGTAACTGCAAAAAGGGGGCTACAAATGGTGGGGAAGGTTACAATTACGGTCTATGGTGCAGATCAGATTTGCGCAAGCTGTGTTGGCGCACCTGGGTCAAAGGATACATATGATTGGTTACAGGCGGCAATCGGAAGAAAATACGTGGTTGACCACATTGACTATGAGTATATCGACATAGATAATCCACCGACCGTGGAGAAACATCAACAGTTTGTTGAACGAATAATCGAGGAGGATTTATTTTATCCAGTTGTACTGGTTAATGATAAACTAGTAGCAGAAGGCATTCCGAAGCTAAAAACAATTTATCAGGAGCTGGATCGAAATGAAATCCACCTCCAGTCTAATTAGAAAAGAGTGATTAATGTGGAAATACCTTTTACAAAAATGCATGGTTTAGGAAATAATTATATATATGTAGATTTATTCCAATATCAAATGGACGAAGCAAGTATGCCTAAGATAGCCAGAGCAATGGCAGATGTACATAAAGGAATCGGCTCGGATGGAATGATTTTAATTCATCCTAGTACGAAAGCTGACGTTGGGATGCGAATTTTTAATAAGGATGGGTCAGAAGGAAAAAGTTGTGGGAACGGCCTCAGGTGCACAGCGAAGTATGCTTTTGAAAATGGGATTGTAACAGAGCCTACTTTCCAAATTGAAACGAAGGCGAATATTGTGGAAGCAGAAGTTTTTCCTTTAGAAGGAAGCGTTGATCAGGTAACAATAAACATGGGGGAGCCAGCATTACAAAGAACGGCTATTCCTATGTTAGGATACGAAACAGAAGCGGTTATTAGGGAAGATTATACGATAGAAGGCCAACTATTAGAACTAACAGCTGTCTCTATGGGAAATCCTCATGCTGTCTTTTTTGTAGAAGATATTCAGGATGCTCCACTATATGATCTTGGCCCAGTTATCGAAAAGGACAACCGCTTTCCTGATGGCGTAAATGTAGAATTCATTCAGGTAGTATCCGAAAGGGAACTTCATTTTCGTGTATGGGAGCGAGGATCAGGAGTTACACAGGCTTGTGGGACAGGGGCTTGTGCAGCGGTTGTAGCTGCAGCATTAAATGGTTTTGTTTCTCGAGGAAAGGATATTACGGTTCATTTGTCGGGAGGTGACCTTGTGATTAACTGGGATGAAAATGGTATGGTCTGGATGAGTGGGGAAGCCAAAACAATAGCTACGGGTGTTTTTCACTGTTAAAGACCAACTCAAATAGTTGAATTGTATAGTTATTCTTTGTATACTTAAACGTAATGATCATGATCTGAGGAGGTCCAAGGGATGGTTATAACAATTACCGACAATGCGGCAAATCAAATCCATGAAATGATGAAGGAAGAGTCCGCGGAGGCACGCCTACGCTTTGGTATTAAAGGCGGAGGTTGCAGTGGACTGTCCTATTCATTGGGCTTTGAATATGATATCAATGAAGAACTCGATACAGTAGATGAAATAAACGGGGTGCCAGTTGTGTTTTTCAATCAGGATATTCCAATTATTGAAGGAACGCAAATTGATTACAAACAAAATATGATGGGCGGCGGGTTCAGTATTGATAATCCGAATGCCATAGTATCTTGTGGTTGTGGCTCATCATTTAGAACGAAAGATAAAGTAGGCACACCAGGAGATTGTTAAATAACATATAAAAGGAGCAGTGGTATAATCCACTGCTCTTTTTTTTCACTCAATTATTTTCTAGAACATGCTTGTTGAATGTTTTGGTTGGATTCTTGCTTTTGGATCAATATACTGCTTGGCATTATTGATCGCAGTTGGCCCTTCTCCAAATCCTGTTGCAATTAATTTTACTTTTCCATCATAAGTACAAATATCTCCTGCTGCATAAATTCCTGGGATATTTGTTTCCATTTTAGAATTCACTACAATACTGTTTTTTTCAATATCTAGACCCCAGTCTTTGATAGGTCCAAGCGAGGATACGAATCCATAGTTACAGAGTACAGCATCGACCTCAAGTTCAACCTGCCTGTCCCCTTTTACTTCTTCAAAAAGCACCTTATCAATTTGGTCGCTTGCAACGACACCTGATGGTACAAATGGGGTCATAATTTCTACATTCGACGCCATTAGCTTTTCAACACTATGTTCATGTGCTCTAAACTTATCTCTACGGTGAACAAGGGTCACTTTTTTTGCGATGGGCTCTAGCATTAGCGCCCAATCAACTGCAGAATCTCCGCCACCAAGCAGTACAACATTTTGGTCTTTGTACTGATTCATATCCTTCACATGGTAGTGAAGGTTAACTCCTTCAAATTGTTCACAATTATCTACATCTAGTCGTCGAGGTTGGAAGGCACCATTACCCCCTGTAACAATAATTGTCTTGGTATAATGAACCTCATCAGTATTCGATATTAGTTTAAATGATTGGTCCTCTAATCTTTCAATTTTCTCAATGGATTGCTCAAGTACGATCGTAGGGTCAAAAATGTTCGCCTGTTCCTCTAAATTATCAATTAATTCCTGTGCCCGTACCTTCGGATACCCAGCAACATCATATATATATTTCTCCGGGTACAAAGCAGTTAGTTGTCCCCCGGTATGTGGTAGACTCTCAATAATTTTCACACTTGCCTGTCTCATTCCGCCATAGAAAGCAGTGAATAGACCTACAGGACCTGCCCCTATGATTGTGACATCATAAACCTTTTCTGTCATGCTTATATACCTCCATTACATCTTAATTCCTTGCCCAACAGTCCTATCGTATCATAATTATCATGAAAAGGCTTAGGAATGGCTTATTATGAAATAGGAGAAAGAGTAATTTTCCCAATATACATTGGGGGAATTTACTAATAGATTAATAATTAAGAAAGTAAAAGAAACACTTGAAAAAAAAGATTGAAAGATATACTATTACTTAGTGCTCTATATTACAATTGTGTAACAGATGTATGATATTTCTATGAATACTAGACTCATTCTTTTCTTTCAAGGTACTAGGTGACAAAGGATTTAGACTGCTTGTCATTTTTATTGAATGATTAAGTGAAGTTTGTCACAAACATGTAAATAAATGTATATAGACTCTACTTTAACGTATTAACGATACAGAGACAGTAACCACCAAGAACTGCCCACTCTACGGCATCATTCTCTCTTTAATGAACAGGGCTTTCATACGTCTGGTAGTATCTCGCACTATAAAAGTCATATTCACTATCAGGAGTTTTTATTAAATGCTTACCTTCTTTTTTGGAGATAACGCTTCGGTAAGGTAATGAATGAAAAATTGTAACTGGGGTTTGGGACGGTAACAACAACAGAAAATTGTAAACGGAAGTGATCATAATGAATAATCCACATATTGTTATTTTGGGTGCAGGTTATGGAGGCATCATGACGGCCGTAAAGCTGCAAAAAAGCATTGGAATGAACGAGGCAGATATTACATTGGTAAATATGAATGATTACCATTACCAAACTACATGGCTTCACGAGAATGCAGCCGGCACCTTGCATCAAGATCGAACTCGCATATCCATTAAAGAAGTCGTAAATTTGAACCGTGTCCGTTTTGTTCAAGATAAAGTGATTTCGATCAAACCAGATGCTAAAAAAGTTAAGCTGTCTAATAATGAGTTGAATTATGATGTGTTGGTTATCGGATTAGGGTTCGAAGCAGCTACATTTGGCATACCAGGTCTTGAGGAACATGCATTTACCATTGGGGATATTAACAGTGCTCGTCTAATTAGAGAACATCTAGAGTATAACTTTGCTTTATATCATAATGAAGAACCAAATAATCAGGCAAGAATCAATATTGTGGTAGGAGGCGGTGGATTTACTGGGGTGGAATTCCTTGGTGAGATAGCAAACCGTGTTCCAGAGCTTTGTGAAGAATATGATATTGATAAGCATCTTGTTCGAATCATCAACATTGAAGGGTCCCCAACTGTATTACCTGGTTTTGATCCACAGTTAGTCGAATATGCCATGAACTCCCTGGAATCACGTGGAGTAGAATTTGTGACTGGGGCGATGTTGAAAGAATGTACTCCAGATAAAGTGACATATGAGAAGGATGGAAGGCTTGTAGAAATTCCGACGATGACAACCATTTGGGCTGCAGGAGTTAAGGCGAATTCTATAGTAGAGAAATCAGGATTTTCAACAAATCGTGGTAAAGTTGAAGTTCGCAAAGATATGCGCACACCAGATTATGATGATGTTTTTGTTATAGGGGATTGTGCTTTGATCATGGATCCAGAAACAGGTAGACCATTTCCACCTACCGCGCAAATTGCGATTCAGCAATCAGGAACCGTCGCCCATAATGTAAAAGCCTATATTAATGGAGGGGATCTAGAAGAATTCACCCCGAAACTTTTAGGAACAATAGCATCTTTAGGTCATAATGATGGGATAGCTGTACTATTTAATCAATACAAATTATTCGGCTGGAAAGCCACGTTCATGAAAAAGATGAGCGACAATCGTTACCTCCTTAAACTGGGAGGACCTGGACTTTTAATGAAAAAGGGAAAGTTTAATATCTTCTATTAATTCTTATATGTGAAGCGGCAATAGCCGCTTTGCATTTTTTTATACGTTAGGAAAGTATAGCCAATGAACTATTTTCTTCATCAATATTCTTAGCAAATAAATGAAGAGGGATAGGAGAACATGTACTTTTGGTTGGCTTTCGTATAAAATGGATTTTGTATGAAATTTTTACTGTACATATGTGGAAGGGGAGACACAGGTTGGCGCAAATCGTTCAATTGCTTGTATCAATCGTACTATATTTTGTTATCTTTTTTGGCATTGCCTTTATCCTAAATATGCTATTAAGGAAAACATGGTTAATGGCCATATTATACCCATTAGTAGTGATAATGATTGTGGATGATATGTCTACACTAGAATACTTCAAAAATCCAGGTAACGCGTTTTCTGAGGCTTTCTCAAAATTTCTATCTATTACACCGGCTGATATTACTATTTTATTGGCAGGTTTTGCAGGAGCAGTTGTTTCAGGTATTGTGATTAAGATGCTACGCAAAAGCGGTTATCAAATGTTTTGATTGATAAAGCAGCAATCAATAAAAGACAGAATATTATAGAGAATTTATCTTTGTTTGAATAAAATATTACTAGATTGGAAATGATGACATCCAGAGAGGTGTTAATCATGAAAATCAAAAAAGCGTTTCGAAGAGTAGGTATGTTTTCGTTGTTTGTGGCAGCCTTTTTAGTTACCATCACATCCATTTCTAACGTTTCATTTGCTGATGTACGCGATTGGGTGGATTATGAGCCGATGCGTATTACCAACACGGTTACTAACACAGTTACAGAGTCGAAATTCAGGCAATCATCATTAGAAAAAAAGGAATTGAACTATTTAGAGCAGAAGAAAATGTATATATCAAGTGATGAAATTGAAGGACCTAAAACACTAGAAGAAGCGGCAAATATTAATCAGTATCCCAAATCACAAGTTGTAGCAACAGGATATACTGCAGGAGTTGAGTCGACTGGGAAATCACCAGGACATCCAGAGTATGGTATAACGTATTCAGGTGTTCAAGTAAAACGAGATTTGTATTCTACTATTGCGGCTGATTTAGATGTATATCCTATTGGGACGATACTTTTCATTCCAGACTATGGCTATGGGGTTGTGGCAGACAAAGGTAGTGCCATTACTGGCAATAAGATTGACTTGTTCTTTAACACCGTTGAAGATGTGTATGCGCAATGGGGAAAGAAAGAGCTAGATGTACATCTAATTGAATTGGGTGATGGTACACTTACGGAAAAAGAGCTCAAACAATTAAATGAAACAGATTCATTGCAGGTATTCAGGCAACAAATCACAGAAAGCTAATTTAAAAGGGAAGCACGCCAGTAATGGCATGCTTCCCTTTATTTGTGTTTATGTGAGTTAAGGCCCTTAAGTTACTACCGTCGTTCTTCGTTTTTGGATTAATAAAGTGTATATAGGAGAAAGGCAATTAGGATTCCGGAGAGACCTCCGAAGAAAACTTCGATTGGCTGATGCCCGAGCAATTCTTTAAGCTCTTGCCGCTTTTGAAATTCCTCTTTTTTATTCCAATCCTTTGCTCCATCTACAAACAATTGAAAGTCTTTGATTAGCTGGTTTAGTACTACTGCCTGTTCTCCGGCCTGTCTGCGTACTCCGGAAGCATCAAACATTATAATAATACTGAAAACACAGGAAACAGCAAATACGGTGGATGTTACACCTTCGATAATACCAACACCGGTAGTTAATGCGGCAACAGCTGCAGAGTGGCTACTGGGCATGCCTCCTGTGCTAAATGCGAGGCCAGGAATAAACTCTTTTGTCACAATGAGTTTAATTGGTATTTTTACAACTTGGGCAAAGACAATTGCAGCAAGTGCAGCCCATAAAGGGAAATTTAGGAATAAATCCATAAATGCGTAACATCCTTCCTGATGCGATATTTGATCTTGCTCTTAGTTTATCATATCTCATCAGGAAACGCATGAAACTCCCGTTATCAACTTACTGGTGTTAAGCCCCTGTATTTATTCATTAGGAAGCTTTCGCATACATCCATTTTGCGGGTACTCGCTTCTCTAACTGAAGAATAAATAGGGCAGCAAGACAAGAAAGGGCAATGTCCTTAATTAAAAATGGAATCATGCCGATCCAAGCCAATTCGTATGTAACCGGGAGTTCTAACCATGTGTTCATTGCTACATACATGTAGGTGACACCAATTCCGTAATTAAATGCTACGCCCACTAGTGCTGCTAATGAATAGAGAGGTAGACGCGCTTTTTTTTGTTTTTCTGTGATCCATCCGACAAAAAAGGCAATAAAAACAAATGAGAAAATAAAGCCACCCGTTGGACTAATCAGCTGCATTGGGCCGGCAGATAAACCAGCAAAGATCGGCACACCAGCTGTTCCGACAAGTATATAGGTAATCATTGCATAACTTGCACGTTTTTTTCCCAGCATCATGCCGGCTATTATCGCAAAAAAAGTTTGCAGTGATAAGGGAACTGATGTCCCACCTAGTGGTATTGCAAGAAATGGAAACCAGACTGTAATGTTGGCTCCAATTGCCATTAAACAAACAAATACTGCTCCAAATGTAAGATCGATTGGTTTTGTACGCATATCCATTCCTCCTTAACAACATAATAGTTAGAAATGGACATGTTTGTCAACCTGTTTTTTTAATGGTTAACAATAAAAACCCTAACAAGTCATTATTGTAAAGGTTTGGCTAAAAGAGTTAGAAAAAAGCCAAATGAGATCGACTCATCGTATAGGTCGGTCTCATTTGGCTTCTGATAAAGTAAGTTATTTAATTGCTGCTTCTAGTGCTATTTCCATCATTTCATTAAAGGTGGTTTGGCGTTCTTCTGCTGATGTTTCTTCACCTGTAAGGATGTGGTCTGAAACAGTTAGAACGGAAAGAGCTTGTCGGCCATACTTAGCAGCTAATGTATATAAAGCCGTTGTCTCCATTTCCACTGCCAGTACTTTGTATGCAGCAAGTAATTCATTTACTTCCTTCGCATTATCACGATAAAAGGTATCACTTGTAAATACATTTCCGACACGGAGATTTAATCCTTTTTCCAATCCAGCGTCGTATGCATTTTTAAGAAGCTCGAAATCTGCAAGTGGCGCATAGTCAATACCTTGGAATACCATACGGTTCATTTGTGAATCCGTTGTGGAACCTTGTGCTAGAATAACGTCGCGTACCTTTACATCTTTCTGAATGGCACCACATGTTCCAACACGAATTAGCTTCTTAACATCATAGCTTTGAATTAACTCATTTACATAAATAGAGATGGAAGGTACACCCATTCCTGTGCCTTGTACGGAGATTCTCTCTCCTTTATATGTACCTGTGAAGCCATACATACCACGAACCTCATTATATTGTGAAACGTCTTCTAGGAAGTTTTCCGCAATAAATTTAGCACGTAGCGGATCTCCTGGAAGTAATATTTTGTCAGCAATTTCTCCTTGTTTAGCACCTATATGGACACTCATTGTTTACCCCTCCAATTTAATTTGCAACATATATCAAATAAACGTTATCATAACCGCTCTGTAAAAACAAATGAATTAAAAAATATGGGCTTTTTTGTTTCAAAAAGTTTTGTTTTTGTATATAATATATTTAGTTCAGTTATTCACTTATAATGAACGTTGTACTAGAGAATAGTACATACTATGAATATTATGGTTGGAAGGATGATACACAATGAAAGAACAAACATTTACTATCACTGCTGATACAGGGGTACACGCACGCCCAGCTACACTTTTAGTAAACAAAGCTGGACAATTTGAATCAGAAGTAGAGGTTTCATACAATGGCAAAAATGTAAACCTTAAATCCATCATGGGTGTTATGTCACTTGGAATTCCAAAAGGTGCTGAAATTAAAGTGACTGCAAACGGTAGTGATGAAGAAGATGCACTTAAAGGTGTAGAAGAAGTAATTAAAGAACATCTTGGTGAATAATTTCACACTTAAAAAAAGCTGTACCTTCCAATTAATTGGGAGGGCAGCTTTTTTTGTTAACGAACATAGGGGATATGTTAGCCAATCTCTGCCTAAGCATATTCCTTTTCAAGACGTTCTATTGCTAAAAGAGCTTCACGGTTATATGCTGTGTCCTCTTGTAACAGTTTTTCCTTATATTTGTGAACTGCTTCTTGTAAGGAAATCTTGTATTCCGGTATATCACTTTCAAAAGCATGTACTGCAGGTTTTTTTACATTCATTTTCTCATGAAAGGCAAGTGCTTTTCGCTCATGGAAAAAAACCCCTTCTGTTTGATTAGGGTTATGCAAATCCCCTTGTAAAGGGTGTTTCACCACCGCTAGTACTTCTACAAGATACTTATCCCCACGATCTTCTACTATCTTTCCCAAGTAGGTACCTGATTTATAATGTGCCTTTACCTTGTCACCAATTTGTTTATCCGTCATATATATTACCTCCTGCTATTATTTTGCCAAAAATATCACAGTTTAGCGAACATTATTGTTTGCCATTTGGTTATCTTATTTTATTTGCTATAATGATACTCAGAAAGGCGTGAAGCAAAATGATGCCATTTTTATATTTTCCAGAAGATAAAACAGAATATATACCTGCCGTCATCACACTTATCATCTTTATGATCGCTGCATCTGTTGTGATGTACCTCTTGTATAAACGGTCAAAGAAAGAGGAAAAGGCATTTAATGAAAGCTACAAAGAGACTTTAACCGAGCAACAGGGCAATAAGGAAAATTAAACATTTCCTGTGTCCAATTCATTAAAATAAACGAAGTGGCGAATACTAAGTTAAAATGACCATAAAGGAGTATTTCGTATGCGCTTCGTTTTTTTTATTGTTTTACTTTTCCTTACTGCTTGCCAATCCAATGCTGCTGAAAAAATGAAAACTGTTGATATGTATAATGTGTCTGGTGATATGATAGGAACAGTTGCTTTAAGTGAGCAAGCTGATGGTATTCAAGTAAAAGTAAAGCTAGAGGGACTGGAACCCGGCTTCCATGGCTTTCACGTACATGAATATCCAATATGTGAAGCTCCTGATTTTACAACTGCTGGGAACCACTATAATCCTGAAGGAAAAGAGCATGGGTTAATGCACCCCGAGGGTCCACATCTTGGAGATTTACCAAATCTTGAGGCTGATGCCGGTGGACTGGTAGATGCTGAATTAATGCTGGCTGGAGCAACCTTAATGGAGGGGAAAAATTCTTTATTAAAAGAAGACGGCACATCCTTTATTATACAGGAAGGTCCAGATGACGGACTAACACAGCCCGGGGGCGGCGGTGGACCGAGAATTGTTTGTGGTGAATTAAAAACGAATCCTGAAGAAGGAAAGAATGAGGAGTCACCAACAGATCCTACTGAGTTTAATGAAGACCAAGAAGAGTAGTAACAAGCTTAAAAAGGAAGATAAAAGGCTGAGCGAATTCAACATTCTACGTAGAATAAGAATTCGCTCGGCCTTTTTAATTGTAACTATTTAATGGCTTGGATAGCCTTAATAATCCGTTGTACACCCTCTTCAACGGTTGCTTTAGGACAGCCAATATTCATCCGCATAAAGTGTTTTCCTTCCTCACCATACTCGATTCCGGTGTTCAGTCCTACCTTAGCTTTTTCAATCATAAACTTTTTCAATTCTTTCTCATCCATACCTAGTTTCGTACAATCAATCCATAGTAGATACGTTCCTTGGGAATCAATTACTTCCAGGTCGCTTGCATGTGCTGCAAACATTTCCTTTACATAAGTTTTGTTGTCATAAAGGACCTGTAAAAGTTCATCAAGCCATGGACCACCGTGCAAATAGGCCGCTTCTAAGGCGGTATTTCCCATTATATTTAACATATGGGCACCTTGCTTGTTAAAATGCTCTTCAAGCGTTTTTCGCTTTTGCTTATCTGGTGTCACGACATAGGATGCCTGCAACCCAGCGAGATTAAAGGTTTTAGATGGAGCCATACATGTGATGGTTTGATGCGCAATTTCCTCTGATAATGAGGCAATAGGGATATGTTTGTTCCCAGGAAAAACTAGATCACCATGTATCTCATCCGATATTATGAGAACATCGTGTTTTACACATAGTTCCGCCATCTTTGTTAGCTCCTCTTTTGACCATACGCGCCCAACTGGGTTATGTGGGGAACAAAGAATAAATGCCTTTACGCCGTCTTGTAATTTTTTCTCGAAATCAACAAAGTCAATTTGATACGTATTTTCTTTGTAAAGAAGCGGGTTTTTCACTACTTGTCTATCATGGCTTTCTACTACCTTATAAAACGGGGTGTAGACAGGTGTTTGAATTAATACTTTATCACCAACTGCTGTGAAGGCTTGAATGGCCATATGTAAACTGGTCACTACACCTGGACTGAAAGATAGCCATCCTTGATCAATTTGCCAATCGTGGCGTTCTTTTAACCATGACTCAATTGACCCTTTTACAGCTTGATCTACGATTGTGTAGCCGTATATTCCATGCTTTGCCCGATCAATAATAGCTTGATTGACCTCTTCAGGTGCCATAAAATCCATATCAGCAACCCACATTGGCAGGACGTCTTCTGTCTGAAATACGGGTTGTAGCATATCCCATTTTACTGATCTTGTATTTTTTCTATCATGCAATATATCAAATTTTCCCAATGTTGTTCTCCTCCTTACAAAATTCAATTATACTAAGTATAGCAAACTTGATAACAGAACTGCATGATCGCTGTTTTAAAAAATAGAACAAAAAAAAGCAAAGCGTTCAGAACGCCTTGCTTACAGGGGGAATACGAGAAAGTCTTACATTGATAGTATTACCCAGCATTTTAAAGTTTAAAACATGTATTTAGTTTTTAATATTATTTTACGTTTTTCTTGAAAGGGGTATGGAAATGGCTGGTAACTGGTGAGAAGAAAAGCATGAAAACAGTTTTAGTAAACAGAAAAGATTGAAAAAACCCCGCTATATTTTATGGTTTCTAATAGTTTTTATAGTTATTGCTACTGTAGCCACTATAGTTGGTGTAATGAATCATAAAAAGACTGTAGAAAAAGAGCTTTCTGTTGAGGAATTCTTTTCACAGGAGAAATTAGCTTTCCGTGAATCATTAGGGGTAGAAAATACGAATGCTTTCCCACAAGTACAAGAAGCGCAAAGCATTGTAGAATCCACTGAGAAGAATGTCAACGCAGATGAATTGAAAAACACCAAAAAAGAAATAGAGCAACTATTATTGACGCCCGCCATGTTAGTCGAAACATTTAATAAAAACGAAAAGTTTGACTTGCAAGCATACGAGGATTTGCAAGCGGATAGAACCGACTTTCTACAGTCTTTTAATATGTACCTACTTGAAGCAATAGAAAATGCGTTACAAGAAGATTTTACTCAACAATCTGAAAAAACATTCGAACAAATGCAGAAAGGGGAAACGACAGGTGATGAAGCTTTAGATAATTTGATGAAGGCCCTTGAAACACATGGCTATAGAATGGGGGACTACGGTGTCGATCAAGATCCACAATGGCTATTTGAACATATTGAAAATTGGGAGGGCATCCAAGGGGATAAGGCCTACCTTCAATTCTTAACAGATAAAGAAACGGCTACCGGAGCAGCATATGAAGAAATGACGTTGTTATCCATGGAGGAAATCTCCGTAACATTATTAAAGCTTGAAGAGATTTATAATACATATAAAGATGATGATCTCTCATCATGGGCGACGTTGAGATTAAGTTGGCATGCCACCGAACTTCTTGGGCTGTATATCAGAAGCAATACTGACTTGGAGGAAAGAAAGTCTGAGTTGGAGGGTTTTTTAGCAAACCATCAAGATTCCATCTATTGGAGTATCATTGACAAAGCAGTACAAGATTACAGATCAAATGATTGGCAACATACTGATTACAGCTTTTCGAATAAACTAATCATTATGTTTGATGACACGTTTTCAGGCGTTCGGGAAGATGATATTACAAATGCAAACCGTTGGCCATTTGATAAACAAACAGTGGATCACTTTGGTTCACTTACGGAAAAAAAGGTCGACGATTTTCTAAATGATTTATCTCCAAAACAAGTTGTTTCTCTTTACATGTATAGCATAGAGGAGGGACAAATAGACGATACAATGACACTATTTGATGCTTCTATTATAGAGGATGGAACGGCTAGTTTAAGGCAGGAGATGCTACGTCAATCTGCAGCTCATTTCTGGATGGATTTGGCTTATGAAACAGAATATGTGGTAGAAAAGAAGAATAAAAAAGAAGCAACTGTCTTCTTCCTAAAGAATGATGTGGAAACGCCGAATGAGATAGCGATGCAGTTTATATTGCGAAAAACAAATGAAGGATGGAAACTACTAGATATAAAGGCAAAATAAAAACCCCAAGCTGGGGTTTTTATTTTGCTATTCTATATAAGAATTTACTTTAATCGGTTTTCAAGCTCTGCTTTTTCTTTTTCAAAACCTGGCTTACCAAGTAGGGCGAACATATTTTTCTTGTATGCTTCTACTCCTGGCTGATCAAAAGGATTCACACCAAGTAAGTAGCCACTCAAGGCACATGCTTTTTCAAAGAAATACACAAGGTAGCCAAATGTATATGCATCCAGCTCTGGAACTTCTACGATTAAGTTTGGAACATCGCCATCTGTATGGGCAAGAAGAGTTCCTTGGAATGCCTTATCATTGATTTCGTGAAGTGATTTACCAGCTAGGTAATTCAGGCCATCTGAATCATTGGATTCCTCTTCCACAATGACTTCCTTTTTCGATTTATTGACATGTAGAACTGTTTCAAATAAATCTCTTCTTCCATCTTGTACGTACTGTCCAAGAGAGTGAAGATCTGTAGAGAAGTTAGCAGAAGAAGGGTAAATTCCTTTTTGGTCCTTCCCTTCGCTTTCACCAAATAATTGCTTCCACCATTCTGCAAAGTATTGTAGCTGTGGCTCATAATTAATTAACATTTCAATGGTTTTGCCTTTATTGTATAGGACATTTCGAACAACAGCATATTGATATGCAGGGTTCTCCTCGAGAGAAGAAGTGGATAGATCTTTCTCTGCAGCTTGTGCACCTTCCATCATGCTATCAATGGAAACGCCACTGACTGCAATTGGCAATAGTCCTACAGCTGTAAGAACAGAATAGCGTCCACCTACATCATCAGGTATCACGAAAGTTTCGTAGCCTGCTTCATCAGCAGATGTTTTTAGTGCCCCTTTTTCGCGGTCTGTTGTTGCATAGATGCGTTTTGTAGCTTCCTCGACACCATATTTTTCTTCAAGGAACTTTTTGAAAATACGGAAGGCAATTGCCGGCTCTGTCGTTGTACCACTTTTAGAGATAACATTGATGGATACATCTTTATCTTTTAGCACATCAAAAAGCTCGTTCACATAAGCTGAACTCATATGATGTCCAACAAAGATAACCTGTGGTGCTTTCCTGTCTTCTTTAGAGATCAAATTCTGGAAGGAGTGGGTAAGCATTTCAATCGCTGCTCGGGCTCCTAAATATGAACCGCCAATACCGATTACGAGTAAAACATCAGAATCTTGTCTAATTTTCTCGGCACTAGCTTTGATACGGCTATATTCCTCTTTATCATAATTGCTTGGTAGATCGATCCAACCAAGATAATCATTACCTGCTCCAGTTTTATTATGTAATGCGTGGTGTGCAGTCTCTACGAAACCTGCCATGTTATTTATTTCCTCTTTGTTGAAAAAAGATAATGCTTTATCATACGTAAACGAAACATGTGTCACGTTATTTCCCTCCTTGATTCTTGTTTCAACTTTCAACATTTACTTTACCTAAGCATGGGGGTTAAATCAAGAAAAGTACTCTGCATATTTCTTTGCGGAACTGTAAAAACTAGTCACGATCACTAGAAAAAGGAGGATACAAAAATGAATGGTTTACAAAGAGCAGCCTTAGCGCTGACAATTATTGGAGCTGTTAACTGGGGACTAATCGCCTTATTCCAATTTGATTTAGTGGCAGCTATTTTCGGTGGAGGAGAGCAGAGTGCAGCCTTAGCCAGAATTATTTATGGATTGGTGGGTATTAGCGGCCTTGTGCTCATTCCATTGCTATTTAAAACAGATGAGGCATTTTCAAAACAAAGAGAACCCGAACGTGTTGATGGTTAACCCTGAACATAAGTAAGTTGTTATACAAATTAGAAAAGCTTGCATTTACTCGTCTTTTAGCGAATGTGTAAGTTTTCTTATACTTGGGACTTCGAAATTCCAGCTAGATTGTCATGGCTTCCTAGCTAAATTTCAAACATTCCCAACGTGTAAAAAAAGGGAAACTCAAGTTTGAGTTTCCCTTTCTAATTCGTGTTCAAAAAGGAGGATAAAAAGGACCGAGGTCGGCTAAGATCGCAACGTCCTGTTGCAACACCGACACTAACACGTCCTGTGCGTCGAAGTTCGAGGCGGCGTAGCTTTGAGTACCAGAACGTATTGTATTAATACGTGAGGAACGGAAAAGCAAGCCAACGAGCTTCCACAGGAAGTGGTGACTTCGACGTGCGACACAGGACGTGTCGGAATTTAGTCGAAGGTCATCAGTACCGATGTGTCATTTTTACTGGACTTTTTGAACAACCTCTTCTACTTATTTCTTAAATGAGTCACGTTCTCCAGATTGTTCAATCCATTCTTCAAGCTTGTCTTTTAGTGTGTTAAAACCAGCTGAATCATTGTTTTGTTGAACTGCTGTAGTTTGTTGCTTACGTGGCTTTGGTGCTTTTTTTGGTGCTTCTTCTGTAGCACGGATAGATAAAGAAACTTTGTTCTTTTCTTCATCAATAGTAAGAACTTTAACTTTTACTTCATCGCCAGTAGTTAGATGTTCGTTAATATCCTTTACAAAGCCATGTGTTACTTCGGATATATGAACTAAGCCCTGTGTTTCCTCATCTAAAGCAACGAAAGCACCGTATGGTTGAATGCCTGTTACCTTACCATCTAATATTTGACCAACCTCAAATTTGTTTGTCATGCTGAACAACTCCTATATACATTATTCGATTCATTTCACACAATATATTATTTTAGCATAATAAACAGGTTTAGGCAAAATATAAGAAAAACAATGTAGAAAGGGATGTTAAGAATGGTACCATTAGACTCAAAAGTGGAAGAGAGAATTTATCCGTTATTTGTATTGGAAGAACTTTTAAAACCAGAAGGCTATGTGATTGGTGCGAATTGGGATTATGATAATGGTTACTTTGACTTGAAAGTGGATGATAAGGGGGCATATTATTTTTTGCGTGTGCCATTTTATGCCGTAGCAGGTTCTCTGGATTATCCCGGGGTCACGGTTCGTTTAGAAAAGCCTTTCTTGTTGGCGCATGAATATGAGTCTGGGAATGATCAAGATAGTCGAAATGGTCCATTTCAAGGTATGGTTAATCAATTCCAGACACCGACAAACCCAGATGCAGATGTTCCTGCAGAATATATTGAGATCGGTAAAAGTCTCGTTCAAAAACTTGAGGCCCTAATTCTTCCAAGCGACCAATGAAATTACAATGTCGCCCTGCTTTAGTACAAAAGTGGGGGCACAATTTAAATAATAGTCATGGTTACGTATAATCCCGAGTAAAATATGTTGCTGTTTTGTTTGAATGGTAGAAAGTTCACTAAATGTCTTTTCGTGCAAGTCCTCGGTGATCTTCGTATGATGGAATTGCTGTGTTTTCATTAGCTGTAACAAGTCTTCAAAGGGGGTAGAGGATGCTGTATGAGATAATTCATGATAAAAAAGCCCAGATATAAAATCATTCGTGCGAATAATCGTCGTTGCGCCAGCTCGCAGTGCGTTTTCTATCTGTACCCTTGTGAGGATCTCGGCAATAATGAGTGCGTGTTTATTATTTCCTCTTATGGCCACCGTTGATAAAATAGTGTCATTATCAGCCTGTCTTTCGTTCTTTGCAGAAATGTCTGCTGAAATGAGGACACGTTGAGCCAGCGAAATGTTTGCCTTTTTGAGGGTGTCATCCTCCGTAGGATCTCCTTTTATAAAATGCACCGGATAGTGACGATATTCTACAGACTTTAGTGTGCGGTCAATTAAGACAATTTGGGTGCTGGGACTATTTTCAATGGTCAAGTCGATCAGTCTGCGGGTGCGTTCGTTCCAGCCAATAAAGATATAATGATTACTTCCTTTAAACTGAAGCTTGCCTTCCAAGAGATCTTTTTCATGCTGTACCGTGGCTGCTGACAAAGTGGTAATGTAGAATGCTACGAGTCCACCACCTGACAGAATTAATGTGATTGCTACGATTTTCCCCGGAATAGTGAGAGGAACATAATCTCCATAGCCAACTGTTGCTCCTGTAACAATTGCCCACCATATTCCTTCAAATACAGTAGGGAACTGATTTGGTTCCACTAAATGAATGATGGTACCGAAAAAAAGCATAAGGGCAGTAATACTTAATAACAGTCTAAAGATAACTGGTAATTGATGGTACACTTGTTTAATAAATCGAACGCTCATATGCTCACCTGTTGTTCCTTTTTTATTTTTAGTATGGACACAGGCTTTTAAGGTGTATACAAAAAAGCTGACAATAATTTTGCCAGCTTTCCTGTTACTTAGATAGGGTTCCTTTTAAACTGTTATAAACTTCTTCCCAAAAATCATGATTGTCACGGAACGATTTGGTCATAAAAAGAATCATTTCGTTAAATTTCTCTTTATAGTCAGACGCATCCTTCTCTGGGAGTTTTGCCTGTGACTCCGTTACAAATTCTTGAATCTTTTCTGCCCTCGGTCCCCATTTTGCAACTTCATTCCCATCTTGGTCTACAAAGATGATAATAGGGATGGACCTGGATTTACCATTTGTTAAATAGTTATCCATCAGCTCCAAATTCTGATTGCGTAGTAACATACGAACGTCAATGTGACCTGCTTCAGCAATATGAAGTAGTATTGGAATGTTAAGCATGGCATCTCCACACCAGTCTTCTGTTAAGACAATGGCACGTAGTTGCTCTTTCTGCAATTGTGTGAAAAACGCAGTATCCTCTGGTAAAGAAAAAGTATCGTATATATAAAGCAGGTTTTCCTTATGCTTTTCCATTGATTCTATATACATATCTGGAGACATTCCTTTTTCAAACCACGTATTCAGATTCATTGCTATCTGCTCCCTTTTTTATATTTACTTTGAGTGTATCCATAATAAAATGATACGTAAACTAAAGTGCTCTTTATTTGATTATTTGCTATTATAGTAAAAGAAGTAATTGAAGGAGGAATAATAAATGGAAAATGCAAACCTTGATTTCCTATTAGATTTGTTACATACAGCATCACCGTCGAGTAATGAAATGGAAATTCAAAAGAAATGGATTACCTATGTAAAGGAATTTGCAGATGAAATAAGAACAGATAATGCAGGCAACGCAATTGGTGTTTTAAATCCTGACGCTGCATTTAAGGTATTGCTTGCAGGGCATTGTGATGAGATAGGCCTTGTTATCAATCGAATTGATGAAGAAGGATTTTTGCATTTCGATAAGATGGGGGGCATAAATCCCAAGGCTGCAGTAGGCATGAAAACAACAGTACTGGGCTATAACAAAACCGTAACAGGTGTAATTGGTGTGAACGCCCAGCATCATGGTGGTCTAAAAAACGACTTTGGATTGGAAGATTTATTTATTGATTGTGGCTATCAATCTAAAGAAGAAGCTGAAAAAAATATTCAGATTGGAGATCTAGCTGTTTATAAAACAGAACCAGAAATTCTGAAGGATCGTTATGTTGCCGGCCGTGGTTTGGATAATCGCACTGGTGCATTTATTGTTGCTGAAGTATTAAGGCGTTTAAAGGAAAGAGGCTGTTCTGTAGGTGTATATGCAGCAAGTACAGTTAATGAAGAAACAAATATGGGTGGAGCTTATTTCGCTGCAGCAGGTATTCAACCGACTATGGCAATTGCTTGTGATGTTACCTTTGCAACAGATTATCCTGGCGTAAACAAAAACAAACACGGAGATGTGAGACTAGAAAAAGGGCCTGTTTTAGCTAAGGGTGCGCCGATTAATATTAAAATAAATAAACTGTTGGAAAAAACTGCAAAACGTTTAGAAATGGCTGTTCAATATGAATTGACACCGAGAATGACTGGTACGGATGCCGATAAAATGAGATTAACTGGAGCAGGAGTTCCGGTGTCACTCGTTTCATTACCATTACGTTACATGCATTCTCCAGTGGAAACTGCAAGCTTGAAAGATATTGATGAAGAAATTGAATTATTGGTTACAATGCTTGGTTCGCTAACAGGAGAAGAAAGCTTAAACCCATTAGAAGATTAATTCTCTTGCAATAACAAAATATGTTTGCAAAAGTCCATTAAATGCTATTTTCTGCAAAACGAAATTAGAGAGCGATTAGTTCGAAAGATTCAATTGCTAGCTTTAATGTGCCAATAGAATGATGATTAGTTAAATAAATAACTGCGAAAGTCCTTTTGTTTCTTTCATAAGAAACAAAAGGACTTTTTTAATTGGTTCGACAGGGTAATTTGATTCATTTTTATTATTATTTCTAAGTAAAATACCTTTTGCCAAACGTTTTAATCCTTATGATGACGGGGTTTAAAGGGTGTTAGAGAGCAGTACATTACTAGTCTTTAGCCGTTGGTCCTATGAACTCTGGAGGAAAAACCGCGACTATTTAATCAATTTCGAAAATTCAGTATACAATCGACATGATTCGACACAAATCAAGCTAGGCGCTGATTATACTTACATTAACAACATAGATTCTACAAATCCCACCACTGACATCAATGAACCCACATAAGATTCAAAAGGGAGAGGAGGCAGTAGGTGTTTTTTTTGCTTAGCAAAATCTGTTTTACAAATTGAGGGGAGGAAATAGTTTGAAAACAAAAAAGAGGCGTCAGACGAGAGCATTTAGTATTGCTGCGTCGGTATTAATGACTTTCTCATTGGTCACACCAGGCTTGGCTAGTGCCGAATCAAACAACAAGCTGCACCAGTCTGTTAATGAATCATCAAGCTCGGTAGTACAGAATAAGGTAACAGATCGATTGCTTGATACGTTTAAGAAAGATGACAAAGTTACCTTTCTCGTAAAGTTTGCAGAAAAGGCAGATACGGCAAAGGTAGCGGAGGAAGCTAAGAAATCTACAGCTAAAGCAAACCTTTCGGCACAGAAAGCAGAGCTGGCACAACGTTCAGCAGTCGTTTCCGAATTAAAAGCGACATCTCTTACTTCTCAACAAAATGTAAAAGACTTTCTTGAATCACAATTGGATTCAGGGAAGGTAGAGGATTATAAATCTTTTCATATAGTAAACGGTATGTCTGTTACTGCTACGAAAGAAGTGGCCGAAAAAATAGCCACATTTGCGGAAGTTGAAAAGATTTTGCCAAACGAAAATCGCGAACTGTTTACAACCGTTACAGAAGACGCGACAGCACCTACTTCCGATATCGCCAATGTAGAATGGAACGTTGAAAGAGTTGGCGCGCCAGCTGTCTGGGACATGGGGTTTGATGGTTCTGGCGTTACAGTGGCAAGCATTGATACAGGGGTTCAATATGATCACCCAGCACTACAAGAAAAATACCGTGGTTATGATGCAAGTACGGGCGAAGTCAACCATGATTATAACTGGTTTGACGCTACTGCAGGTGAAGAAGCACCGTACGATGATCAAGGACATGGTACACACGTGACGGGTACAATGGTAGGTAGTGAGCCAGATGGATCTAACCAGGTTGGTGTGGCACCTGGTGCACAATGGATCGCTGTTAAAGCATTTACAGCAACTGGTGGGACAGATGTAGATTTACTTGAAGCTGCGGAGTGGATTTTAGCTCCTACAGACTCAGAAGGTAATGCACGTGTTGATATGGCACCAGATGTCGTAAACAACTCGTGGGGCGGTGGACCTGGATTAGATGAATGGTACCGTGATGTTGTTACTAACTGGAGAGCAGCGGAAATTTTCCCTGAATTCTCTGCAGGTAATACTACATTGACAAACCCAGGCGGACCTGAGTCAATTGCAGTACCAGCCAATTACCCAGAGTCATTCGCAACTGGAGCTACTGATGCGAATGATGCGCTGGCAAGCTTTTCATTACAAGGACCTTCTCCTTATGATGAAGTAAAACCAGATATTTCTGCACCTGGAGTGAATATTCGCTCTAGTGTACCGGGTGGAGGTTATGAAGGTGGCTGGAATGGTACTTCAATGGCAGGACCTGCAGTAGCTGCAGTGGTTGCTTTAATAAAGCAAGCGGATGCTAGTCTAACTGTAGATGAAATTGAAGAACTTATCACCACTACTGCCACCCCATTAACAGATAGTAACTTTACAGAAGTGCCAAACAATGGATATGGATATGGTCTTGTAAGTGGATATGACGCAGTATCATCCCTTGTGACTGGATTAGGAACACTTGAAGGTCAAGTTACAAAAGAAGGAGAAGATACGGAAGCGCCTACTTTTGAACATGAAGCACCTGCAGAATCCTATATTGGAATGGATCTAGATCTATCCATTCAAGTAATGGACAACATCAGTGTATCCTCTGTTCAGCTTGAGTACACCGATCATAATGGGGATACGCAAACAATTGATGCAGATCGAATTTCTGGTGACTTCAAAGATGGAGAATATACAGCTACCATTCCTGGAGACCACATTGATGGTGACTCCCTGACTTATAGCTGGAAAATTAACGACTTTGGAAACAATGAGGTTTCCAGTGACGAGTATGTTGTAACCTTGCACCCTGGAATCTCTGTAGGTTATTCAGAAGACTTTGAATCAGAGGCTGCAGGCTGGACAGTATTCGGAGAAAATAACAGCTGGGAACGCGGTGTTCCAACGTCAGGGCCGGAAAGTGCTGTATCCGGTGAGAACGTATATGCAACAAACCTAGCAGGAACTTATGATAGTAATGCCAATACAACACTGGTTATGCCTCCCGTTGACTTACCAGAAGGAGAATCATACTTACAATTCAGTCAGTGGTACAACATAGAAAATAACTGGGATTATGGCCATGTGTTTATTTCAACAGATCAAGAACAGTGGACACAGTTAGCTAGAATAACAAATGTATCTGAGGATTGGGAAGAGGTTGAACTTGACCTATCCGAATACAGTGGGCAACGTGTTTACATTGGATTTAACTTAACTACAGATGGCTCTGTTGTCAAAGATGGTTTCTACATTGATGATGTTAAACTAGCTGACACTTCTGATAGTGCGAGTGCTTCTGTAAAAGAAAATAAAGGCAAAGCTAAAGGTAAGAATAAAGGTGCCATCAGCCTGAATAATGGGCAGATGGGAATTGCAGGCTTTAACAATGCACTTGGAGTAATAAAGAGTGATAAAAAAGCTTCTTTAAAAGAAAAAGTAAATCCGGCTAAAATTGCTCCACTAATGCCGGAAAAGAAAGATAAGCCAGAAAAGGATCCAATAAGCCCGGTATTGTTACCTATGAGTGCACAAGTAAGTGTGCTTGAGAGTGGAAGAACAGTTAATACGGATCCAGAAAATGGATCGTATTCTTTACTTCATGCTGCAGGTGAGTTTACTGTTAAAGCAGAAGCTTATGGTTTTGAGTCAGAAGAACAAACAGTCACAATAGAAGGTGATGAAAGCACAACTGCTGACTTCACGCTAGAAGAAGTTGCACAGCACACTGTAAGTGGTACCGTGACAGATGCGGCTACTGATGAACCAGTGGAAGGTGCTACTGTAATAGTAGTGGAAGATGCAAATATTGCACCTGTAGAAACGGATGCAGAAGGTAATTATGAATTAACAGCTTATGAAGGCAACTATACGCTGAAAATTTTGGCTGCTGGTTACCATGGAACAGAAATAGAAGTTAATTTGGAGGATGGCGATGCAGAAGCAAACGTCTCTCTAGAACCTTTCTACACTGTACCAGGTGGGGAAATCGGCTATGATGATGGTACTGCGGAAAACGCACGTGCTTTCTATGATGCAGGAAACGGCTGGGCAGTAAAAATGTCACTTCCAGAAGGCGAAGAATCTGCTGTCGTAACGGACGGTGTATTCAAATTCTGGGATGAAGAATTTCCTTCTCCAGGTGGAACAGAATTTGCTGTAGAAGTATGGGATGCCTCTGGTACAGATGGGCAACCTGGTGAGAAACTAGCTGGACCAATTTCTGCTGAAGCAACTCGAGATTCTAGTACTTGGACTGTTGTAGACTTATCAGAGCATGGAATTGTTGTAGAGGGTGACTTCTACATGGTTTATGTCCAAACACAGCCAAATACTGCCGCTCCTGGCCTTGCAACAGATGAAAATGGACCGAATGCAGAAAGAAGTTATCAAATGGTAGGAGGAGCTTGGTCTCCGTCACCAGCTGCTGAAGGTAACTATATGATTCGTTCACGTGTAAGCTATGAAGCAGAAACACCAGTAATTACCTCTCCTGCAGAGGATCTAATTACAAATGAAGCAGAAATCACTGTAGAAGGAACTGCTTCACCAACAACTACTGTACAACTTCTTAACAACGGAGAAGAAGTTGGGTCTGCTGAAATAGGTGAAGAAGGATCTTTCGCTATTGATGCAGAATTAACAGAAGGAGAAAATGAGCTTACTGCTGTATCTCTACTAGATGGTACAGAAATAGGTGAATCAGAACCGGTTGTCGTAACATTGGATACAGAAGCTCCTGAATTAACCATTGACAGCCCAGAGGATGGGGACAAATCTAATCGTGAGACAGTTACTGTAGAAGGAACTGTATCTGATGCTAACCTGGACTTTGTAGAAGTTAATGGACAGTCTGCAACTGTAGAAGATGGTACGTACTCCAAGCGGATTCTGTTAGATAACGGGGAAAATGAAATCGAAGTTATCGCACACGATCTTGCCGGTAATACGACATCTGAAACAGTAACAATTGACGTTAAATACGATGCGCCTGAGATTGAGAATCTAACACCTACTGAAGATAAAACACTAAAAGCGGGCGAAAGTGTCAAAATTGAATTTGACAGTGAGCCTGGGTTAGACGCAACTTTCGCTATCCATATGCCACTAACAAATGCAAAGAGCAGTGTATCTAATGCTACAGAATTGCCTATGATGGAAACCTCAGATGGGCACTATGTAGGCTACTGGACTGCGACTAGCAATGTTGTAGCAGATGGTGCAGTAGTAGAAGTGAAAGTTAAGGATGACTATGGAAACGAAACAAGGGAACAGGCTGACGGAAAACTAATCATTAACGTCGACTGAACCAACTAATCTAACAAGGTGTGTAGCCTAGTCTACACACCTTGTTTTTTGCTAAAGATTATAAGAATAGATGAGGTTCAGGTATACTAAACAAAGGTTTCTCAAACTACATATAAGGAAACGAAGCAAAACACTTTTCAAATTTCGTAAACTCCCGTATACTATTAATATAATTTAATAATCGATTCCATCTTCGGGGCAGGGTGCAATTCCCGACCGACGGTAAGAAGCAATTTCATGCTTTAAGTCCGTGACCCGCAAATTTATTTGCGGCTGATCTGGTGCAAGTCCAGAACCGACAGTTAAAGTCTGGATGGGAGAAGATGTCGAGCCGGAATTTAGTGCATATGTTGCGCTTGTTTTTCCTATGATTTTTTAAACATACCCTAAAGCCCCGATTAGGCTTTAGGGTTTTTTCTGTTTAAATGGAAGACGGCAGATCCTTCATCACGAGATAGGAATCGATTAAAGATGAAGGAGGAGAATGATGATGAAATCATCAAAGACGCAATCATTCAGCTTATTAAAACTTATTATTCTCGCATTACTGGGGACCATTTCACTGGTGTTATTCTTTATTAACTTTCCGTTACCTTTTCTACCAACCCCTTATCTAAAGATTGATTTTAGTGAGGTGCCAGCCCTTATGGCTGCGTTTATTTTCTCGCCGTTAGCAGGAGTAATCGTTGTTGCTATCAAAAATGTCTTATATTTAGCAATTGGTGGGGGAGAAATAATAGGCGTACTAGCTAATTTCCTTACTGGTGTTTTATTTATCGTCCCTGTTGCCTTGATGTATCATAAATTTAAAGGTGTTAAAAGTGTTATTTCAGGGTTAGTTACGGGCACAATTGTGATGGCATTGGGGATGAGTGTACTGAATTACTTCTTGATTTTACCAGCTTATGGTTGGTTTATGGGTTGGGAAATGACAGAGCAATTTAAGTGGTTTTCGGTATATGCTGGTATACTACCATTTAATCTAATAAAAGGAATTGTGGTCGGGCTTTTGTTTGTACCATTATTCTTGAAAATGAGACAGTGGATTGAGGAAAAGCGAGCTAGTCTTATCTAATTAAATTAATTTTTTATTTCCTAAAAGGGCTAGTCATGCGAAGACTAGCCCTTTTTGCATCTTTTAATAAATATAAATATTATTTAAAAAACCCGCTTGCATTAATTTTATGCAAGCGGGTACGTCAGTTATCTATTGTTCTTCAACAAGATATCTTGCTGTAGGTTGTACTTCTAATCGTTCTTCAGGAATAGGTTTGCCTGATTTTTCACTTAGCCCATATGTGCCATTTTCAATCCGCTCTAGTGCATCATCTATTTCTCGCAGACGATCCTCGCGCACAAGGTTCAAACCAGCATCGCGCTCTTGTTCAAATTGTTCGGTACCCATATCTCCGGGATGGTTGTCATAGTCTGCTAACTCATTAATGGAATCATTTGGGCTTTTTTTACGGTTTTCATCGATCTTTTCTGCATTCTCTTCTCTTAATTGTAGAAGTTGTTTTTTAAATTTATCTAATTGATCTTTACTTAGGTGTGTCTTCATTTGTATCTCCTTTCATTATGACTGCTTTTTACGAACAATTCCTAGCGTACATCTTGAAATACAAATTAGTTTTTCTGCTTCATCGACTATCTGTATTTCCCATACCATGGAAGTTTTGCCGAGATGGATCGGTTTTGCTAAAGCAGTGACCATCCCGTCACGTTTACTCTTAATATGGTTTGCATTAATTTCCATTCCGAAAACGTTCGATTGCTCTGTGTCAATATTGGCCATAGCTCCGATACTGGCAGCAGTTTCTGCGAGAGCTACACTCGCACCACCGTGCAAATAACCGGCAGGCTGGCGAGTTCTTCCATCAACAGGCATAGTAAGGATCACAAGATTTTTATCCAATGATATCGTTTTAATCCCAAGTGCTTCCATTAGTGTCTGGTTAAATTCCATTTAAAGGACATCCTTTCTTAAATTACAGCGTCAAGTAGTAATGAAATTCCTAAAAGAAGTCCATAAATACTATTGGTTTTTCCAGTTGCTGCCATGGCAGGCATCATCTCAATCGGCATCGTTTTACCTTGAAATTTGTTGATAACATCAAATGCCTTCATGATAGCAAGAAACGAAATAAGTGACCATAATGGAAGGATACCGGTAATGATATAAGCTGCAGTTAGTACAAATGAAAGAATGAAAAATCCTGCAAGCACCTTAATGGCATTTTTTCTTCCTACTAGAATTGCAATCGTTTTTCGTCCATTCTTTTTATCTCCATCAAGGTCTCGAATATTATTGGATAACATTATTGCACCAATAAATAATGCAACCGGTATGGAAACCCAGATAACTTCTGCTGTGATGGCGTTTGTTTGGATGAAATAACTAATTCCTATAATGACTGTCCCCATTAAAAAGCCAGAGAACAATTCGCCGAACGGTGTATACGCAATTGGTAATGGTCCACCTGTATATAAATAACCGAAAAGCATGCATACTAAACCAATCAAAGCAATCCACCAGCTAGACTCAATACAGATGTATACTCCGAGAAGAATGGCGATTCCGAAAAAAGTTAATGCCAAGGTTAATACTGTTTTGGGCTGGATTCCATCACGGACGATGGTTCCACCAATCCCTACAGATTCCTCGGTATCTAATCCTCTTACGAAGTCGTAATACTCATTAAACATATTGGTGGCAGATTGAATTAGCATTGATGCAAGAAGCATGGCAAAAAATAACAGAAGATGAAAGTTCGTATCTTCTGTAAAAGCGAACATGGACCCGACAAAAACGGGTACAAAAGAGGCTGTTAGAGTGTGCGGGCGCAATAAACGCCACCATATCTGGAACCCTTCTTTTTCATTTAAAGCTTGTTTTATTGTATGATTATCTGATGTGTTCATTTCTTTTTTTCCCCCTGATTTCACATGCGTATCGTATCAATTTTAGGGAAATTATTAGGGGGTGTCAATTCACTAGGAGGATTTCCTTGAGAAACCAGCAAAAAGGGAATAAAATAGGATAAGGTATTATGTTGGCGCATTGTTTGGTTACGGAGGTTTAAATAGATGATAGAACTGAAAGAAGAAAATATAGAAGGTGTATTTCAAGAGGCGATCGATACGATTCATCCTCAAAATAGCAGGCTTGTCAGTATTACGAAAAGGGTAGAGGCAATAGACCCCCTTTCATTTTATGATGCAGCAAAACAATTAAGAACGGAAAGACTTTATTGGTCCAGTACCGCAGAGGCTTACACTCTTGTTGGTACGGGGTGTGCTTTTGAAATTACTGCGATCAAGGATCGCTTTGAAACAGCAGAGCAAGAATGGAATAATCTCCTTAACGATGCTGTAAGTAATAATCCTTATGATGTTCCTGGTACAGGAATCGTCAGCATGGGGGGAGCGGCCTTTGACCCTGAAAAAGAAAAGACAAAGCTGTGGGCAAATTTTGAACCGATTCGGTTTACTGTTCCAGAATATTTGCTTACAGAGTATGAAAATGACTTTTATTTTACGATGAATATAATGGTGAGAGCGGATGACCATCCCCGTCAACTAGCAAATCAGTTACGGGAAATGGAGGGACAGCTTTTGAATGGAACTCCTCGTTACGAGTCTGACACACAAATTGTCGGTAGGCATGAAATCTCTCCAGAAAAGTGGAAGCAAACAGTTAAGCTGGCAACAGAAGAAATACGTCAGCAAAAGGTTGAGAAAATTGTTTTAGCTAGGGAAGTACGCTTGAAGCTAGACAGAGAGGCAGATAGTGGTAATATTTTAAGAAAACTATTGAATACCCAGTCAAATAGTTTCATTTTCTCCTTTGAAAGAGGGAAGGATTGTTTTATTGGTGCTACTCCTGAAAGATTAGTGAAAATAAGGCAAAATAGCCTTTTCTCAACATGTTTAGCAGGTACTGCCCCAAGAGGTGAAACGGAGGAAGAGGATGCTCGTATCAGCCATAAATTATTTCACGACCAAAAGAATCGCGGGGAGCATGATTTTGTTGTACAGATGATGAAGAAGGCGATTGAGAATTATTGTACTGATATCGAGATTCCAAATGAACCGGTCGTTTATCCTTTAAAGAATTTACAGCACTTATACACACCGGTTACGGCCCGCATGAAAAAAGACTATACGATCTTAGATATTATTAAAAACTTACATCCCACTCCGGCACTTGGTGGCACACCTCGTAAGGAGTCGGTTGCCTTTATACGAAAACACGAGCTCTTAGACAGAGGCTGGTACGGAGCACCAGTTGGGTGGCTTGATAACCGAGATAACGGCGAATTTGCCGTGGCCATTCGATCAGGGTTACTCCAAGGGGATGAAGCATCCTTATTCGCAGGGTGTGGCGTTGTTAAGGATTCCGACCCTGAAGAAGAATACGAGGAAACAAACATTAAACTAACACCGATGCTCTCGGTACTTGGAGGTGTAGAATGAATCCAACCGAAGTGTTAACAAGATATACAGCTAATTTTGTTGATGAGTTATCAAAAAACGGTGTAACAGATATTGTTATTTCACCTGGTTCTCGATCCACACCGCTTGCCATGACAATAGCTGAGCATCCCGATATAAAAGAGTGGATCGTCATTGACGAGCGTTCTGCAGCATTTTTTGCTATGGGTATAGCTAAAAAAACAGGACATGCTGTTGCTCTGGTGTGTACTTCGGGTACGGCAGCAGCTAATTATTTTCCCGCCATTGTGGAAGCAAATTACAGCAGAGTACCGCTCATTGTATTGACTGCTGATCGCCCCCATGAATTACGTGATATTGGAGCCCCACAGGCGATTGAACAACTAAAGCTATATGGGGATTATGTAAAATGGTTTCAGGAAATGGCATTGCCAGAGGCCTCTGAAAACATGCTCTCCTATGTGAGAAATAAGTCGGCACGTGCTGTGTTTATGGCTAATGAGGGAAACCCTGGGCCGGTACAGTTAAATTTTCCGTTTCGAGACCCGCTAGTACCTGATTTCTCCATTGAGAATTTGTGGAGCAACCAATCCTCAGACCCACGAAATCATACAGTAGAAGGAAAAAAACAGCTTTCCACTAATCAAATAATCTCTATTATAGAGAAACTGCAAGGTAAAGGAAGAGGACTTATTGTCTGTGGGCCACAAACAGATCAGGAGTTGGCACAGGCGGTCACAAAAGTTGCCGAAGCTTGGGGACTTCCTATTTTGGCAGATCCGCTTTCACAGCTTCGTGCAGGGGAGCATGCCAAGGATTTAATTGTGGAAACGTATGATGCGATATTCCGGGATGAGAGGATACGAAATAAACTAAGGCCAGATTATATTATCCGGTTTGGAGCTATGCCGGTATCTAAACCCTATCTTTTTTATGTGAATGAAAATAAGCATATTCCTCAATTTGTTGTTGAAAATTATACGGGCTTTCGGGAACCAACCGGTAATAATACAGAATTTATCTTTTCAGATGCAGTTCTATTCTGTAATTCGCTTTTGACCATTGAATATACACCTGAACAGGACAAGGAATGGTTGGAAGACTGGCAATCCATGAACCGAATTGCAAAAAAACATCTTCTTGCTGAAGCTGGTGATGAATTAACCGAGGGAGAAGCGGTTAGGGCATTAGTGGATGTGATTCCAGAATCAAGTAGTATTTATGTTGGGAACAGTATGGCGGTGCGAGATTTAGACACTTTCTTCTTCACTACTCCTAAACATTTGTCTATTTTGGCAAATCGTGGAGCAAATGGTATTGATGGCATGATATCAAGTGGATTGGGAGCTGCGATAACTGGTGCCCCTGTAACCCTTGTGGTTGGCGACTTATCTTTTTACCATGATTTGAATGCATTATTAATAGCGAAGCAATATAAGCTGAATATTACGATCCTATTAATTAATAATAATGGTGGTGGGATTTTCTCCTTTCTTCCACAATCACAAGAGAAAAAACATTTTGAAGTATTATTTGGCACACCTGTAGATATTGAGTTTAAGCATGCTGTGCAAATGTATGGAGGCATGTACGCTTCCGCAGGTACCGAAGAGGCATTAAAAGCAGTACTGTATGACAGTTACCAGCATAAGGGGCTGTCTGTTGTTGAAGTGAAGACAGATCGAGAGACGAACACAAGCTGGCATCGTAGTAAATGGAAAGCTATCGCGGAAGAGTTGAAGGGTGAGGCTTAGGACGTGTATTATGAGGTAAATGGAACAACATATTGGATTAAAAAAAGCGGTTCTGGTCCAGCAATGCTTCTCCTTCATGGTTTCACAGGCTCAGCGGAAACATGGAAGGGTTTTGTAGAAAAATGGCAAGCAACACATACGGTACTTACCATTGATCTTCCTGGTCATGCCAAAACAACTTCAAATAATTCTGTAACGATGAAGATGTGCTGTCAGGATATTGCAGAGATCCTTCAGTCATTTGGCTTAAACAAAATAATTGTTCTAGGATATTCAATGGGTGGTAGGACAGGATTATCTTTTGCTTGTCTCTATCCAGATCTGGTTGATAAATTGATATTAGAAAGTGCCTCACCGGGTTTGCAATCTGCAGAAGATAGAACTGCTAGACAAAACAAAGATGAACAGCTGGCAATGATGATTGAGAAGGATGGCATAAGCGCATTTGTTGATTTTTGGGAAGAAATCCCTCTTTTTGCTTCACAAAAGCAATTATCTTTTGAAAAAAGGAAAGCCATTAGAAAAGAAAGACTTTCCCATACAGCAGACGGCCTTGCAATGTCACTGCGCGCTATGGGAACCGGAACTCAGCCTTCGTGGTGGGAGTATCTTGAAAGGTTATCTATTCCCACACTTTTACTTGCTGGAGGAAGCGATACAAAATTTGTAAAGCTAAATGAAAACATGCATAAACTGTTGCCACAAAGCGATTTTCGTATCATTGAAAATGCGGGCCATGCAATTCACGTGGAACAAGCAGAGATTTTTGGTAAGATAGTAGGGGAGTTTATTTATGACTCTAAGATGGTATAGAAATATAGATTTATAAATCTTCCATTTAACACATGGTATAGGAATACCAGTTCAAGTGGACAACAAAAATGTACATAATGAGGAGGAATAAGTATGACAGTACAATGGGAAAACGTAAGAGATTACAACGAAATCGTCTATGAGAAGTATGATGGAATTGCTAAGGTGACAATTAACCGTCCAGAAAAACGCAATGCCTTCACCCCTTTGACAGTAAATGAGATGATTGATGCATTTGCTGATGCACGGGATGACTCTAGTATTGGAGTTATAATTCTGGCAGGAGCCGGAGACAAAGCATTTTGTTCAGGCGGAGATCAATCGGTTCGTGGACATGGAGGCTATGTAGGAGAAGACCAAGTCCCACGCCTAAATGTTTTAGATTTACAAAGACTTATTAGAACGATTCCAAAACCTGTTATTGCAATGGTATCTGGTTACGCTATTGGTGGAGGACATGTTTTACATGTTGTGTGTGACCTTACTATAGCAGCAGACAACGCTATTTTTGGACAAACAGGCCCTAAAGTAGGTAGCTTTGATGCAGGTTATGGAGCAGGATATTTGGCCAGAATGGTAGGGCATAAACGCGCAAGAGAAATTTGGTACCTATGCCGTCAATATGATGCAGAGCAAGCCTATGAAATGGGTATGGTAAACACCGTTGTTCCTCTGGACAAGCTAGAAGAAGAGACAGTTCAGTGGTGTCAAGAGATTTTAGAAAAATCACCTACTGCATTAAGATTCCTTAAAGCATCATTCAATGCTGATACGGATGGCCTAGCAGGGCTTCAACAAATGGGTGGAGATGCGACATTATTGTACTATACAACAGATGAAGCAAAAGAAGGAAGAGACGCTTTCAAAGAAAAAAGAAAGCCAAACTTCAAACAGTTCCCACGTTTCCCTTAAGAATAATTTTCAACCCTTTGCTAATTAGAAGCAAAGGGTTTTCTTTAATGCTTAGCTTCTTGCAACTAAGCGAAGTAACTGCTCGAAGCTACTCTTTATTAAATGAAGGAGGGTACATCCATGAGTACGACAATTCCTCACTGGTTGTCAAAACAGGCAGAACTAGCTCCTGATCAAACAGCAATCGAATTACCAGATGGATACTCCATCACGTTTAACAAGTTAAGGCAGGAAAGCCAAATATATGCTAAAAAACTCGCAACACTAGGTGTTGAAAAAGGAGCACATATTGGCATCCTCTCCGAAAACAGCCTCCAAATGATGATTGCAATTCATGCGCTAAGCTACATAGGAGCTGTTGGGGTACTGCTCAATATACGTCTCACTGCTTCTGAATTAAATTTCCAATTGAAAGATGCTGATGTGTCTATTTTGCTAACGTCTGACACCCAACAGAAAAGGTCGGACACATTGGAAGTGAGAACGGCAGTGCAATTAAATGAAGTGGAAGCATTTATGGAGAGTGCCGTCTCTTTAGTTGAAGAAATTCATTTAGATGACCTTTTCACCATCATGTATACCTCTGGAACTACTGGTTTCCCAAAAGGTGTGATGCATACGTATGGCAATCACTGGTGGAGTGCTATTGGTTCAGCTTTAAACCTTGGTGTGGAAAAGCAGGATAAGTGGCTTGCTGCACTACCTATATTCCATGTAAGTGGCTTTTCCATTCTTATCCGTAGTGCTGTTTACGGCATGCCTGTATATTTATTGGACAAATTTCATGCAAATATAGTACACGATGCAATCATGTATAAGGGAGTTACCACTGTTTCTGTTGTAACAGTGATGCTACAGCAGCTTTTAGAAAAGCTTGGAGAATCTGAATACCCCAATACCCTGCGTTGTATGTTGCTAGGTGGAGGACCAGCGCCAGAGTCCCTGTTGCTAAAGGCAAAAGAAAAGCATGTGCCGGTATTTCAGTCATTCGGTATGACGGAAACTGCTTCACAAATAGTTACATTAAGCGAGAAGGACGCCTTACAAAAAATTGGCTCTGCGGGTAAACCGCTATCTCCAGCCCAACTTAAAATTAATCGCCCAGATCCTGATGGAGTAGGTGAGATCCTTGTAAAGGGCCCCATGGTGACAAGAGGGTACTTTGAAAATGAAGAGGCAACAAATAAAGCGATACAGGATGGTTGGTTGGCAACAGGAGACCTTGGTTATGTCGATAAGGAAGGCTTCTTATATGTAGTGGAGAGAAGAACTGACTTAATTATATCAGGTGGGGAAAATATTTACCCTTCAGAAATTGAGAGTGTCCTTTCAGCGCTAGACGGTGTAAGAGAAGTCGGCGTTACAGGAAAACCAGATACTGTCTGGGGGAGTAAACCTATCGCTTTCCTTGTTGTTCATGAGTCTATTACGATAGAGCAAGTCGAGAATTATGCGAGGGAAAAGCTGGCCTCATACAAAGTCCCGGTTTCATTCCATTTTGTGAATGCACTACCAAGGAATGCTTCAAACAAATTACAAAGAAATAAATTATTGAATCTTTTAGATTGAACAATACAATGGGAGGCCTACCTAAAATGAAGGAAGGCCTCCCATTTTTATGAAGATAACTAGCTCTATACTATTTTTTACCCAATAATGGCTCATGATTAGTTGAATAAAGCGGCTTTAGTTCCTCTTTTGGTGAAATATGAAGCTTCGCACTATTGACAGCGATTGGACCATCGTGAAAGCCGCCAGCAATTAAATTCAACTTATGAGGGTAATTGGATATGTCCCCAACTGCAAAGATGCCAGGTATATTTGTTTCCATTTTTCCATCTACTACGATCGTGCCATCTTCCATCTTAAGACCCCATTCTGAAATGGGACCGAGATCAATCTCAAACCCATGGTTCACAACCACACTGTCGACAGGGAATTCCTTTTGGCTGCCACTTTCCGTATGGGCAATAGTTGCTGAGGACACAAAACCGTTCTCCCCCGATAAACTAGTAAGTTGATAGGGCTGATATACATCAACTGAGGAACTCATCATTTTACTAATATTACGTTCTATTCCTGAGAAAGCAGACTTCCGGTAAACCACGGAAATGCTATTTGCAATTCCCACCAACTCATTCGCCCAATCTATAGCTGAATTACCTCCACCGGAAATTAATACATTTTTTCCTTCGAAGTCGGTCATTTTTCTAATGGTATAATGCAAGCTTGTCCCTTCGTAATGAGTAGCTTCAGGTAATGCAAGCTTCACGGATTTTAGACTTCCAAACCCTGTTGCCAGGATAACAGTCTTCGTTAAATGCTTCGCTCCGTTATTGCTTGTGAGCAAGATGTGTCCGCTTGGCTGTTTTTCCATATGCATAACCTGTTCGTTCAGTACGATTGTTGGGTCAAAGGTTTTAGCTTGATCTATTAATTGCTCTGTAAACGCCTCTCCAGTGATCCTGGGGATTCCCCCGATATCATATATAACTTTTTCAGGATAGAAATAAGGTACTTTTCCTCCAAGAAATGGCAAGAACTCAATTACTTTCGTTTTCATCTCGCGCATCCCACTATAAAATGCGGTGAACAATCCCACTGGTCCCCCGCCAACTATGGTAACATCATATAATTCTATATCCTGTGGCATGATTCAGCCCCCTGTGGTTAATTTGCTTTGATATGTCCTCTATTAGGTTATTAAAATTAACGATAATTATCAAATATAGATCCTTATAATGATAAAGTGAAACTTCAATCAGTAGGGGTTTCATTCTTCCCCTACTGATTGTTAGTTGAACCAACCGGGATAAATGGAGAATGGAATAATGCAAAAAGCGGGACATATTTTAAGAAAGTACCATCGCAGAATGACTAGAAAGGGTCCGAGATTATTGTGCAATGCGTAGTCAAATTCAATTAAATTTATCAAGTAAAGAAATAAGTATTACATTTCTATATTTGCCATTAGAGCTACCAAAAATGTACGTTTCGTGTCTAGTTTCTACTTTAATCATTGAAAATCATTCTCAAAGACATTGACGAAATCGGAAAAACCCAATAAACTGTATGTAATACGTAAAATCAGGAACGTACCAAAAGTAAGTGATATACGATTCGGAGTAAGATGTAGAGGGAGAGATTCCAATGCAAACATTAACCGCAAATGATTTAACACTCGGCTATGGCGAGGATATAATAATAGATGATTTAAATTTAGCTATACCAAAAGGCGAAATCACCGTCTTTATTGGTGGGAATGGCTGTGGGAAATCCACCCTGCTGCGTTCATTAGCCAGGCTCCTTAAGCCAAAAGGTGGCGGAGTTGTATTGGATGGAGAGGATATTGCCAAGGTTGGCACAAAGGATGTAGCAAAAAAACTTGCTATCCTTCCACAAAGTCCTGTCACTCCAGAAGGCTTGACCGTGAATGAACTTGTGAAACAGGGGAGACATCCATACCGTGGTTTTCTAAAGCAATGGTCTAAGGATGATGAAGAGGCGGTTTTCAATGCGCTTCAATCGACAAATATGCATCATTTGAAGGATCGTTCGGTTGATTCCCTTTCAGGTGGGCAACGCCAACGTGCTTGGATTGCGATGACATTAGCGCAAGAAACAGATACAATATTGCTAGATGAACCAACAACCTATTTAGATATGACCCATCAAATCGATGTACTCGATTTGTTATTCGACCTTAATGAGAAAGATGGACGAACAGTGGTGATGGTGTTGCATGATTTAAATCTGGCATGTCGCTATGCTCATCATATTGTTGCAATTAAGGATAAAAAAGTTTTCGCACAAGGTAAGCCGGAAGAAATAATCAATTGTAATCTTGTTCATGAAGTTTTTGAAATGATGTGTGACGTTACATTTGATCCAAGATTCGGGACTCCAATGTGCATTCCTCATGGAAAAGGCAGATGTATATTTGCTCAAGGAAAAAACCAGACTACTGCAGTCAATTAAAGATAAGACCTATCTTCTACGGAATGATAGGTTTTTTGTTTAGAATGGATGTTTTTATCGATACATAGTGAAGACCAAAAGCTTGTAAATCCGTACATACATGTTAGCGAATTGTAGTGTTTTACGTATCATCTTTTGTTGATCGCACTTTTCTTGCCTACTTCATACATGCTTCCTTATGATTTGTGACAGATTACAAATAGGAGGTGCGTTATGGAGAAGAAGAAGTTTTATATTAACGTTGGTGCAGGAGAGATCTCGCAGGAGAAATTTAATAACAATGAAGAATTTATTATCCACGCTACAGAGGATGAAGTTGCGGTTTTACGAGACAAGTTTAATCTTATGCATGAAGCCGGAATAAAGACGTTCTTTCGGGCTCATGTACCAATTAACCCCTATCATAATGATAAATCAAATGATTTTTATGATGATGAAATGACGCAAGCCTATCGCATGATTCACCAATTAGGGGAGCCAGAAACAAAAGCGCATATTGAACAAATGGGCATTTTGACTGATGGGCATATGTAAGCTTTAGCAGTTTGGATTGCAAATAAAGAGGGTTGCAGTATGGTTTTTGCTGCAGCCTTTTTGATATGTTAGGGAAATATAATATCTCGGCTAGGGCGTAATTACGATGTATAAAATAGTCGACGTTCCAAGTTTATGAAAAGGGAGACATTGCTGTGAGACGAATGAATCCTTATTTTTAACTTTTTTAGGTTTATCTCTAGGTGATAAATGGAATAGTATTACAGACCCCTAGAGGAGGCTTTGTATGAGAAAATTAGTTCAAATGACCCTTATTACAATAGTGACACCCGTACTCATTTTATGTAGCATACTTATGACGGAAGACAAGCCAGCAGATCCAGTAACTGCTTCGGCTAAGTCCCACCAAATTTTAAATAAGCAACAGACATCTAAAACGTCTCCACAACAGCCTGAATTAAAGGAAGAAAAAGTGAAGGAATTGACGCAGGCTTTTATGAATACTTTAGTTCAGGACGCAGACGAATCATATAGGGTAAAGAATATGGATTCAAAGGCCGAGTTGCTTTCTGCTTTTGAATCGGTTGCAGTCGAAGAAATGGTTGAACCGTATGTTTCTTTTTATTTTGAGGAAAAACCAGATGGTCTCTATATTCTGCCAACGGAGACACCTCCTTGGTTTATAGCAGAAAACCCATATGATATGGTACAATTAGATAATGACCTTGTTAAAGTTAAACAACAAAATGAAACAGCATTACATGGTGCGTACACAATTGAATTCGAATTTGTTTATGACAAACAATGGAAAATAGGAAATGTCACTATTTCTTAAGATTATTATAGATAGTAAATGAAGGTAGTTGAAACGATGTTTACATTCAAAGATTATTACAATAATGAGGTGAAGCTATCCTTTCAAAACCAGCCTTTTTCAAATGATCCAAGGCATGTCTGGGTTATTTGCAAGTATCAAGATAAATGGTTGCTTACTAAACATAAAGAAAGAGGTTTGGAGTTCCCTGGTGGTAAGGTTGAAGAGGGAGAAACAGCCGAACAGGCAGCTGAACGAGAAGTAATGGAAGAAACAGGTGGATTGATTACGCAATTACACTATATTGGACAGTATTATGTTTATGGTAAAAGGGAGCATGTTGCAAAAAATGTTTATTTTGCGGTAGTAGATTCTTTGCTTCCCAGAAAAACGTATTATGAGACAGAAGGCCCTAAGCTATTAGACGCTTTGCCTAACAATATAAGGCAAAGTAAGGCATTCAGTTTTATTATGAAAGATGACGTCTTGTATCATTGTATCGAATACATAAACATTACATTATAAAAAAATCGCCTATCTTATAATAGGCGATTTTTTTGTTGTCTAGGGAATTATAAAATTCGTAAGCTGTGGATAACAAAACAACTGAAGTAGCCACGTCTAGCTCCAGCACCCAGATACTAGGCGACTTCACATAATCGCCCTACGATAAAGAAGACTTGCCGACTGGTGAAGACCAGAGGCCTAGTCGCACTTATACCCGAGGGTGAAAAGAAGACTTGCCGACTGGTGAAGACCAGAGGCCTAGTCGCACTTATACCCTTGTGGTGAAAGTCATCATCGGTTCCTCAATTAAGGTCGGTCGACTAAAAACGTCCTTGCCGGCCAACGCCGACATACCCTTTTGCAGGGGCATGATTCCTTTATCTCAGTTGATTCGCTCCACTCGCTACGTTTCTAAACGGGCGCTTGCGCTTTTTTTCATTAGGTTTCACTTTATGAGCCATCCCTCTAATTTTTCCACGACCTTATACATAATTGCCGCAAAGATAGCAATAAGTACGAGACTTGAAAGAACAAGTGAGAAATCAAAAACTTGAAAGCCATAAATAATTAAATATCCCAAGCCTTGTTTTGCGACAAGAAATTCCCCTACAATTACACCAACCCAGGAAAGACCTACATTTACTTTCAACGTCGAGATCATAGCAGGAAGGGTGGCGGGAAATATCGCTTCTTTAAATTGCTGCCACCGTGTTGCTCCAAAGCTTTTCAATACTTTTTCATAATTGGGGTCTACCTCATTGAAGGCGTTATAAATAACTAATGTCGTGATGATAACTGAAATGAGTGCTCCCATCGCAATAATGGAAACATAACCCGTACCAAGTGCAACGATTAAAATCGGTCCCAAAGCAACTTTGGGCATGGCATTCATAATAACAAGGTATGGATCCATAATTTTAGAAAACCTTTTAGAAGACCATAAAACACTCGCAAATAATATACCGACAAGTGTGCCTATAATAAACCCGGCAATCGTTTCAAATAAGGTTATCTGAATATGTTTTACCATGGAGCCATCTGCAATATTAGAGAAAAGAACATGGATAACTTCTGAAGGAGAACTGAAGAGCAATGGATCAATCCAATAGAATCTGCTGGCAAACTCCCAAAATCCGATAAAAGCAAGTAATAGGAGCAGCTGCCATGTGATAACAATTCTCTTTTCTCTTTTTAATTTATATTTATGCCGTTGAAATAACTGATTATCTGTATTTGTTTCGGGCGCCATTCTCTTCTCTCACCACCTTTCATTCTGCAGGGTTCCCTTCTTTATCTTCCAGTTCCTCCCATACTTTATCAAATAGCATTTGATATTTAGGGTGTTTGCGTACAGTAAAAGGAGCTTCCTGTCGTAGTTCGATCGGAACTTCAAATACTTTTGAAATCATTCCAGGATTGGCTTCCATCACAAAGATTCTGTCCGCCATAGCAATTGCTTCTCCAATATCGTGTGTTACAAGGATAGCTGTTTTGTTGAACGCTTTTAAAGTAGTAGACACAAGGTCTTCAAGCTTAAGTTTAGTTTGATAATCTAGTGCAGAAAAAGGTTCATCAAGAAGTAAGATTTTCGGGTCGTTAAGTAATGTTCTTACGAGTGCGACTCGTTGGCGCATCCCACCTGATAACGAACCTGGGTAATCGTCTGAAATGCCAGTAAGTCCTACTTGTTTTAACAACATTTCCGCTTTCGTACGAATTGCTGGGTCAGTACTGCGGTGTATCTTAGGGCCAATCATCACATTTTCAAGAATAGTCTTCCAAGGAAACAAGTAATCTTGTTGGAGCATATAACCAATAGCTTTATCCGTCGGCTTTATTGGCGTGTTCTCGAGAAAAACATGCCCTGAAGTATGCTCTACAATTCCTGCTATAATGGAAAGAAGCGTTGATTTTCCGCAACCGCTAGGACCAAGTAACGCGACGAATTCCCCTTGTTTAATGGAAAGAGAGATATCCTTTAAAGCTTTCGTATAACTACTTGCTGAAAAATAATGGTGGGTTACATGATCTAATGTGAGAAATGACATTTGACCATCCTCCCTAATCATTGATAATTTCTTCTGCAATGGTTGTGTTTACTAGATCTTCATATGGAATATCAGCTGGAAGTTCTCCTGCTTCCTCCATAATAGCTTTCAAGTTATCCCATTCTTCTTTATCAAGTATTGGATTTGTAGCAAAAGATTGCTGCCCCTTGTATCTCTCAATAGAGGATGCTAATAAATCAAGTTCTGTATCCTCGAAATAAGGCTTTATAACACTGGCAATTTCCTCTGCGCTATTTTCTTCAACCCACTGCTGTGCTTTGTAAACAGCACGAGTGAATTTTTGTACTTCTTCCTCATTTTCATCAAGGTAGCTTTGCTTGGTCATAAAGACGGTGTATGGTACATTACCGGATTCTTCTCCAAAAGAGGCTACAATATGTCCATTGCCTTCTTTTTCGAATGTGCTTGCTGTCGGTTCAAATAATTGAACATACTCTGCATCTCCTGAAACGAAGGCACCAGGTATGTTAGCAAAATCAATGTTCTGCTGAAGATCTAAATCATTTTTGGGATCAATGCCATGATTCTTTAGCACAAATTCACCAACCATTTGAGGCATACCGCCTTTTCGTTGCCCTAAAAATGTACTACCCTTTAAATCTTCCCACACGAAGTCAGGTTTTGGTTCTTTCGCCACAAGAAATGTGCCATCTGTCTGTGTTAACTGAGCAAAGTTGATTACCGGGTCCTTTGAGTTTTGTGCGTATACATAAATGGATGTTTCCGAACCGACCAATGCAATATCAGCTCCGTCGGAAAGAAGTGCCGTCATGGTTTTATCGCCGCCCCATGTCGTCTGTAGTTCTACATCCAACCCTTCCTCTTCAAAATAACCCTTTTCCAACGCGACGTATTGTGGTGCATAAAACAAGGACCGAGTTACTTCAGTAAGCTTTATGGAGGAAGTGCTGCTTTGGTTGCATCCGAGCAAAATGAGTGGCAATAAAGCTACTATCAGCGTCATTTTAATTAACTTTTTCATTTTATTTGACCCCCCTTAGTTTAAGTAGATAGGTATGTCAAAAACATTTTATGCGTTCGCCTAAAATGTGTGAAGGCCTAAGACTTATGTGCATAAAAAAACGGCCTCTTTTTTGAGGCCGCTGAAAAAATCATATAAAAATCTTTCATAAAAATAATAGTTACATGTTATTTCGGTAATTAGGTCCAGCTTGCTTAATCGCATTACTAGCTTCTGTGAACTTTTCAAAATTTCTGTGGAACTTCATTGCAAGTTCCTCCGCTGCTTTTTGATAATCTGCAATGTTTGCCCATGTATTGGCAGGAACTAAGAGCTGCTCAGGTACACCTGGAACATGGTATGGAATCTCTAATCCGAATATTTCATCAAGAATAGTTTTTGTTTTATTTAATTCGCCTTTCAGCGCTGCATATACCATTGCTCTTGTGTAGGATAATTTAATACGTTCGCCACCATTACCGTATGAGCCGCCAGTCCAGCCAGTATTTATCAAGAATACAGTCGCCGAATGCTCCTCAATCTTTTCGCCAAGCATTTCTGCATAGACAGAAGGGGGGAGCGGCAAGAATGGAGAACCAAAGCAGGCCGAGAATGTTGCTTGGGGTTTAGTCACTCCTCGTTCAGTTCCAGCAAGTTTGCTCGTGTAACCACTGAGAAAGTGATACATCGCCTGTTCATTCGTTAATTTACTAATCGGCGGCAGGGTCCCAGAGGCATCTGCAGTTAGAAAGATAATGGTATTTGGATGGCCTGCAATACTTGGGACCATAACGTTTTCCATATGTTCAATAGGATAAGCAGCCCGTGTGTTTTCCGTTAGGAACGTATTGGAATAGTCTGGTGTATCATTCTCACAATCAAGCATGACATTTTCCAAAACGGAACCAAATCGTATGGCATTATATATTTGTGGTTCTTTTTCTTCTGAGAGATTAATGCATTTAGCATAACAACCGCCCTCTATATTGAATATACCATTATTACTCCATCCATGTTCATCATCCCCGACTAATTTTCTGTCAGGGTCAGCGGATAGGGTTGTTTTGCCTGTTCCAGATAACCCAAAAAACAAAGCGACATCTCCCTCATCTCCAACATTGGCAGAACAATGCATGGGAAGAATATCTCGTTGTGGTAACAGATAATTCATCACGGAAAAAATTGATTTCTTTATTTCGCCCGCATATTCTGTTCCCCCAATTAGAATGACTCGCTTTTTAAACGAAATAACAACAAACGTTTCCGAATTAGTACTTTCAGTATTAGGATCTGCAAAACACCCCGGTGCAGATAGGACAGTGAATTCTGCTTGGTGGTTGGCGAGCTCTTCCTCTGTTGGTGTAATGAAAAGCTGCCTTGCAAACAAGCTGTGCCAAGCATATTCGGAAACTACTTGGATCGGCAGGCGAGAGCCTTCATCTGCCCCAGCAAATCCTTTAAATCTATATATTTCTTTCTGCTTTTTCAAGTATTCCGTTGTTTTTTTGTATAATTTTTCAAATGCATCCTCATCAATTGATTGGTTGACTTGACCCCAATCGATCTTAGTCTCACTAACTGCGTCACGAACAATAAATTTGTCTTTTGGAGAGCGGCCGGTATATTTACCAGTGGTAGCTCTAATCGCACCTGTGGAAGTTAGAACTGCTTCCATTTTTGCTAAGATTATCTCGATAAGTCGTGGGACAGATTCATTCTCCAGGATTGGAGTATGCTGCTCTAATTCAGTACACGGATTTTTTTCTACCATTTTCACTTCACTGCACCTACCTTTGGTAATGTGTTGTATTACGTTGCTTTAATGTGATTATTAGTATAACACATTTGACTAAATAGTCCATACTAAATATCTAATCTAATCATATGAAATTTTCGCAAACCTTGTTACGAACCAAAAATAGTTGACATGTCAGTTCTCATTCGATAAGCTAAATTTCGAGCGGATACTCTCTTATTCAGAGTAGGTGGAGGGACAGCCCCGATGAAACCCAGCAACCATCACATCGGTGAAAAGGTGCTAACCTGGTGCAAGGAAATTTCCTTGAACAATAAGAGCGAAAGGCTGATAATCCTTTCCTCATTACTGAAGGAAGGGCTTTTTTTATAAAAAAATTGCAAAGATGTCTAGCTCCGATCGCCCAGAAACTATGCAACTTCGCTACTCTCCCTACGATAAGTCATTATCGGTTCGCAAGCTTACCGTAATTCCTTTATCTCAGTTGAGTTACTCCAGTCACTACGTTTCTAAACGGGCGTTCTGCGCTTTTCTTGTAATAAAAACCTTTGTTATGAAATAGCAAAACTTGATGAACAGAGATCCGTAACAGAAACCAAAAGGAGGATTAAGCACTATGGCTGCTAATCGTCGTTTATTTACTTCAGAATCGGTAACAGAAGGGCATCCTGATAAAATATCTGATCAAATTTCAGATGCAATTCTAGATGAAATTTTAAAGAAGGACCCATATGCGCGTGTTGCTTGTGAAACAACCGTTACAACAGGTTTGGTGCTCGTAGCGGGGGAGATTTCTACAAGTACGTATGTAGACATTCCGGCTATTGTAAGAAAAACGATTAAAGAAATTGGGTATACACGTGCAAAGTATGGCTTTGATGCAGATACATGTGCCGTATTGACTGCAATTGATGAACAATCTGCTGATATTGCCGGAGGTGTTGACGAGGCACTAGAGTCACGCCAAGGAAAAATGAGTGATGAAGAGATTGCTTCTATTGGAGCAGGGGACCAAGGACTTATGTTTGGTTTTGCTTGCGACGAAACGGAGGAACTCATGCCATTACCTATTTCACTTGCACACAAATTGGCGAAGCGTTTGGCTGATGTAAGAAAAGAAAAGGTATTAGATTACTTGCGTCCAGATGGGAAAACGCAGGTAACTGTTGAATATGATGAACAAGATCAACCAGTAAAGGTAGATACGATTGTTATTTCTACACAGCATCATCAAGATATTACAACAGAGCAAATCGAGAAGGATTTAATTGAACATGTTATTCGTCCAGTCGTACCAGAGAATCTTTTGGATGAAGCAACGAAGTATTTTATTAACCCAACAGGCCGTTTTGTAATTGGTGGACCACAAGGAGATGCTGGGTTAACTGGTAGAAAAATAATTGTGGACACGTATGGGGGATATGCTCGTCATGGTGGTGGAGCATTTAGTGGGAAGGATTCAACGAAAGTGGATCGATCCGCTGCTTATGCTGCACGTTATGTTGCGAAAAACATAGTAGCTGCAGAACTTGCCAAGACTTGTGAGGTACAACTAGCCTATGCTATTGGTGTAGCTGAACCTGTTTCAATTGCAGTAAACACATTCGGAACAGGAAAAGTGTCTGAAGAAGCGTTAGTGCATGCAATACGCAAACTGTTTGATTTACGTCCAGCTGGAATTATCCGTATGCTTGATCTACAGAAACCTATCTTTAAGAACACGGCAGCATATGGTCATTTCGGAAGAACAGATATCCTCTTCCCTTGGGAAAAGACAGATAAAGTTGTAGAATTAAAAGCATTGATGGAGAATAAGTAGAAAAAGATCAAGTATAAAAGCCGAACGGACATCGGAAATGATGAGGTACCTTTTAGGGAACCATCTATTTTTTCGAAATCCGTTCGGCTTTATGTATACCTTCATTAGATTGCTTTCTCTAAAGGGTGGTATGTGCTTTGTAATATTTCCCTTTTTCCACATATGATTTTCGAATTCGATCCATTTCTGCGAGGTCCTCTTCCGTTAAGTTCCGTATTACTTTGGCAGGTCTCCCAAGCGCTAGCGTATTGGGGGGGATTTTCTTGCCTGGAGGGACAAGGCTTCCAGCACCGATAAATGCACCTGTACCAATTTCTGCACCATCCAGAATGATGGATCCCATTCCAATTAATGCTTTTTCTCTAACGATTGCAGAGTGTAGGGTGACCTGATGCCCCACTGTTACATCATCTTCAATAACTAAAGGCATTCCAGGACTTTGGTGCAGCATAGATAAATCCTGAATGTTTACGCGTTCCCCGATTCGAGTAGGTGCCACATCCCCGCGAATGATCGTCTTAAACCAAACACTGCTTGATTGATTTATCTCCACATCTCCGATAATAGTAGCGTCTTTTGCAATAAATGCTGTTTCATGAATTACGGGCTGCTTATCTTGATATTGATGAATCATTTGAATCCTCCTCCATAATATGGTGATATAATTAGTATAGCAAAAAATCCACGCTTAAACTGACTGAAGGAAGGCAGACAAATGCGAAACAATGTTCCAACATCATCCATCACATTGCTTAAGTCGTTACAATCGAAAATTTTCCCTGCAGTGGAAAAGGAGCTAATCTACTGGAAAGCAAAAGCAACAGCAATTCCGAATCAAGAATTACGTGATCAAGCACTTGCAAGTATTGATTCTAAAAAATTTCATTGTCAAGGTGGGGCTGTGTACGCGCTACTTGCAGGAGAGAGAAATAGAGAAGCAATCAAATTCATTGTAGCCTACCAAACAATTAGTGATTATTTAGACAACCTTTGTGATCGGAGTACATCTCTTGATCCAGCTGACTTCCGATTGCTTCATGAATCCTTGTTTTGTGCCTTGGATCCCGATCAGCAAACACAAAATTATTATGCTTTACGAGAAGATCAGAATGATAATGGTTATCTACATGATTTAGTCCGCACGTGTCAAGTTCAGCTAGCCCTGGTTGAACGGCACGTAGCAAAACCCTTTTTAAATCGTCTTGTCTCACTATATACAGATTTGCAAGTTCATAAGCATGTAGACATTAGAGAAAGAGTGCCACGACTCGAAAACTGGTTCAAAGAAGAAAAGGAAGACGATGAGTTGGCTTGGTATGAATTTGCTGCTGCTTCCGGATCAACTTTAACTGTGTTCTGCTTAGTGAGTTACCTGTTAGGCGGGAAGCTGGATGAGCCAAAAGCGAAAAGCATCTTTGAAGGCTATTTCCCTTATCTGCAAGGATTACATATAATGCTCGATTATTATATTGATCAAAAAGAGGATGTGGAGGCAGAGGATTTAAATTTTTGCTTTTATTATCCTAATGAGGAAAAAATGAGCCAGCGATTATCACTGTTTATCCAGAAAGCGGCTGAACAAGTACAGCCACTTCCAGATAGTTCGTTTCATCAGATGATTAGACAAGGTCTTGTCGGTCTATATCTTGCTGATCCTAAGGTAAAGTATCTCTTTGATGAAACAAATTTAAAGAAGCATTTATTAAAAACAAGTGGGACCAATGCACGTCTTTTTCACTTGTTTACAAAACTGTATTACAAAATGAGAAAATAACCCTGTATTGAATGATAAAATATTCAAGGATTCTCTTGTTCCTATCTTTTCTGGATCGCTATAATAAATGGCGGATCATTTTGTTGATTTATAAATCCATACTGTAAAACATGAAATGCTCGTTGCGGTAATCTCATAGCATATTTTAGCACGGTTTGCATCTCGTCTTTTCCGCCCTCATGACCATGGTAGACGACAAGCACAACTAACCCTTTCGATTTTAAAACGGGTAAAATATTTTCGATTGCTTCTACAGTGGAATCTCCACTCGTTATGATTTGTTTGTCACTTTGAGGCAAGTAACCAAGATTAAAAATCGCACCCCCAACACGTTCAATGTCCTTCGTTTGTAAATGTGACGTAACATTCGCATGACTATCTAAAATTAAGGACACGTTGGTGTAATTGTTTTCTATTAATGTTTGCCTTGTCTGATCAATTGCTTCTTGCTGAATATCGAAGGCAAGCACTTGACCTGTGCTCCCGACCACCCTGCTTAAGAAAAGTGTGTCATGGCCATTGCCACATGTGGCATCAATTACAGTTTCTCCCTTTTCTATAGAACCCTCTAACAGATAGTGGGCATAATTTAGTATGTTCATTATCATGGACGTACTCCTTTCGCATTTCATAGTAACAGTTTATCAAAATTCCGCACCTATTGTCTTGACAAAGCGGTAAGGATTCATTACAATTCGATATACATAACGTAACGACAATGCAAAGGAATAGTAATATCACTTTTTGGCATAGAGAGACAGTGGTTGGTGGAAACTGTCGCAAATAGCGGTATGAACTCACCTTGAAGTTGCAGAAACGAAATCGAGTAATTTCTGCCGTATATCCGCGTTAAGGAGCACAAGTGAACGCAACGCTGCGTTAATTTGGGTGGTACCGCGGGAGCAAAGCTTCTCGTCCCTTTATTGGGATGAGTGGCTTTTTTTATTGGGCGTTTGGATAGTGAATTCTCGCTACTAGTAGAAGGCAGGCAGTTTTTCTATAAAAGGAGGAAATAAAATGAGTTTTAACCACAGAGACGTGGAAAAGAAATGGCAACATCATTGGAAGCAAAACAAGACATTTAAAGCAGAAACGTTTTCCGACAAAGAGAAGTTTTATGCGTTGGATATGTTCCCTTATCCATCCGGTTCTGGTCTGCATGTTGGCCACCCTGAAGGCTATACGGCGACAGATATTATTTCAAGAATGAAAAGAATGGAGGGCTATGAAGTACTTCATCCGATGGGATGGGATGCATTTGGGCTGCCTGCAGAACAATATGCGATTGATACTGGGAATAGTCCGGCAGCTTTTACGGAGAAAAACATCGCTACATTTAAGCGACAAATTGAGGAGCTAGGTTTCTCATATGATTGGGACAGAGAGATTTCCACAATGCAACCAAACTATTACAAATGGACACAGTGGATTTTCACAAAGCTATATGAAAAAGGCCTTGCATACATGGATGAAGTAGCAGTGAACTGGTGCCCTGCATTAGGTACGGTTTTGGCCAACGAGGAAGTTATTGATGGAAAAAGTGAGCGGGGTGGACATCCGGTTGTTCGTAAACCAATGAAACAATGGATGCTAAAAATTACTGCTTATGCCGATCGTCTTCTTGAGGACTTGGAAGATGTTGATTGGCCAGAGAGCATTAAAGATATGCAACGAAATTGGATTGGGCGTTCAGAAGGAGCGGAAGTTCATTTCTCTATTGATGGCCATGAAAACCAGTTTACCGTGTTTACGACACGTCCAGACACACTTTTTGGTGCCACATATGCAGTTCTTGCACCTGAACATCATTTGGTTAAGGAGATTGTTACTCCTGAACAAAAAGAGGAAGTAGAAGCATATTTAAATAAGGTTCAAACAAAATCTGATTTGGAACGAACAGATCTTGCTAAAGACAAAAGTGGCGTATTTACTGGTGCGTATGCAATTAATCCAGTTAACAATGAAAAAATGCCGATTTGGGTTGCAGACTATGTTCTGATGTCCTATGGTTCTGGTGCCATTATGGCGGTTCCTGCTCATGATGAGCGGGACTATGAATTTGCTGTGAAATTTGATTTGCCGATCCAAGAAGTAGTAGCTGGCGGAGATATATCTAAAGAAGCCTACACCGGAGACGGCGAGCATGTTAACTCTGGATTTCTTAATGGCATGGGGAAAGATAAAGCAATAACGAAAATGATTGATTGGCTAGTAGATAACACCAAAGGTGAGAAAAAGGTAACCTACCGCTTGCGTGACTGGTTGTTTGCTAGACAGCGTTATTGGGGAGAGCCAATCCCGGTTATTCACTGGGAAGACGGTAGCATGACAACAGTACCAGAAGAAGAACTACCACTTGAACTTCCTAAAATGTCAAAAATAGAGCCGTCTGGCACAGGGGAATCCCCACTTGCAAATAGCGAAGACTGGGTAAATGTGGTGGATCCTAAAACTGGCATGAAGGGTCGCAGAGAGACAAGTACAATGCCACAATGGGCTGGTAGCTGTTGGTATTTCTTGCGCTTTATAGATCCAGATAATACAGAGCAACTCGCTGACCCAGAAGCCCTTAAGAAGTGGCTGCCAATTGATATTTATATTGGTGGAGCAGAACACGCCGTGCTTCACTTATTGTATGCGCGTTTCTGGCACAAATTCCTTTACGATATCGGTGTAGTTCCAACAAAAGAACCGTTTATGAAATTGTTTAACCAAGGTATGATACTTGGGGAAGGTAATGAGAAAATGAGTAAATCAAAAGGAAACGTTGTGAATCCTGATGACATTATTTTCTCTCATGGTGCCGATACCTTACGTCTATACGAAATGTTTATGGGCCCATTAGATGCTGCGGTAGCCTGGTCTACAAATGGTCTAGATGGTGCACGTAAATTTCTTGATAGAGTTTGGAGATTGTATACGGACGGAAACGGAGCACTTTCTGCTAACATAACCGATGCAAATGATGGCTCCTTGGAGAAGGTATATCATGAAACGGTGAAAAAAGTAACCACGGACTTTAACAATCTTCATTTCAATACAGGTATTTCACAGTTAATGGTGTTTATTAATGAAGCATACAAAGCTGAACAATTGCCTAAAGAATATATGGAAGGCTTTGTAAAAATGCTTTCACCTGTGGCACCACATATTGCTGAGGAACTTTGGGAGTGCTTGGGCCATGAGGGTACAGTGAGTTATGAACAGTGGCCGAAATACGATGAATCCAAGTTAGTGGAAGATGAAATTGAAGTAGTAGTTCAAATTATGGGTAAAGTTCGTGCAAAATTAAATGTCGATAAAGATATTTCAAAGGATGAACTAGAAAATCAGGCGCTTCGTGATGAGAAAATTCAAGAGTTACTAGAAGGTAAAACGATTCGGAAAGTAATTGTAGTACCAGGTAAACTTGTAAATATTGTTGCAAATTAACAATGCTTGCACAAGGTTGTAATAAAACCATTTAAAAAATATACAATAAAAGGGCGCTCCTTATTTAAAAGGAACGCCCTTTTTTAATTTGATGGCAACCACTCAGTCTGAAGCAATATCCATTTTCCATTTTCTAAATACCAAAGTGATTCCACCGTGCCTAATCCATCAGCGTGATAGGCTCCGCTTATTTGCTGGCTGCTTTTCAGTCCATATCCTTTACTATCGCTTATTAACACGGGTTCGAAAAACGCTATCGGATCAATCATTAGTGACTGTGGTTTTCGAAGGGTTCCGTTCTCATCATATATCCCTAACCTGATATAATCTTCAGAACGATTTGACACATCCATTAAATAAGGGTCACTGTCTGGTGTTAATTGGATTGAAACAATAAAGTCATCCTTAAAAGAACCTTGTAAAAAGAGTTGTTCGGGTAATGGAATTTCTTTCAATTCACCATTTGCTAATGTGTCAAGCTGGTAATTGTAGAGTCCACCACTCCCCCCTGTCGCACTTTGATAAAAAATATCTTTAATCCCGTCGTGATCTAAATCGACTAGTTCTACAACAGGTTCATAACCACCTTGGTAACTAATCTTCCATCTTTCCTCGTTTGGGCTAGCAATTTCTACCCATATATCCTTGTAAAAAACAGTATCAGGAGAAAACAATATACCTTTTAAGCTTATTTCTTCGTTTTGTCCATCCCCAGTTAAATCTCCCTGAAGGGTTTCAATTAAAACAACATCTGCCTCTTTAGCATTTATCGGAGAGAACCAGATTACATTTAAGAACAGGGCTAAGATAATGGTTGATACGCTTCTCATTTCATACCTTCTTCCTATATAATGCCTTTCTTATAGTGTGTGTTGGAAAGTTGCATGTTATCCAACGAAAACGTATGATAAACATGATAATATTTGAAAGAGGGTGCGCTTTTTGACAGAAATAAATGAGATTTCACCTAATGAATTACGTAACAGATTACATGATGATGAGAAAGACCTTGTAGTAATAGATGTCAGGGAAAATGAAGAAGTTGCCCAAGGAATTATACCTGAAGCAAAACACATACCTCTACAGCAGATTCCTGAATCTCTTAACGAATTAGACACGGATAAGCAATATATTATGGTTTGTCGCTCAGGTAAAAGAAGTATGCAAGCAGCTATGCATTTAAAAGAGCATGGTTATAAAGTCAGTAATATGGCTGGCGGAATGCTTGAATGGGAAGGCGACGTTAAAGCGTAAAACGTAACGAAGAGAAGGCTTTAAAACCCTTCTCTTTTTTTGTGAAAATAGTATTGACTATTTTTGTAGAATAATGCTATAATAATTATCCACCACAAAGGACAGGTTGTTTTATTTAACTAGTGATTGTGGGTGGGATCTGGTATATAGATTTTCAAAACTGTCGCATAAAAAGTTGTTGACATCACCGAATTATCTTGTTATACTATAAAAGTTGCTTTAAAAAGTGACCTAAACAAATTGCTCTTTGAAAACTGAACAGAACAACTAGTATGTCAAGGGAAAACAGACTTTCTGTTTTTCAAAGAAATACAAGCAGAAGCCAGTTTTCTGCGAAGCTAAGACGGATCATGTTGATTGGTGTCGACATGATACAAACTTTTTTGGAGAGTTTGATCTTGGCTCAGGACGAACGCTGGCGGCGTGCCTAATACATGCAAGTCGAGCGCAGGAAGCAAGCTGATCCCCTTCGGGGGTGACGCTTGTGGAATGAGCGGCGGACGGGTGAGTAACACGTGGGCAACCTGCCTGTAAGACTGGGATAACCCCGGGAAACCGGGGCTAATACCGGATAATACTTTCTTTTGCATAAAGGAAAGTTGAAAGGCGGCTTCGGCTGTCACTTACAGATGGGCCCGCGGCGCATTAGCTAGTTGGTGAGGTAACGGCTCACCAAGGCGACGATGCGTAGCCGACCTGAGAGGGTGATCGGCCACACTGGGACTGAGACACGGCCCAGACTCCTACGGGAGGCAGCAGTAGGGAATCTTCCGCAATGGACGAAAGTCTGACGGAGCAACGCCGCGTGAGTGATGAAGGTTTTCGGATCGTAAAACTCTGTTGTTAGGGAAGAACAAGTTGGGTAGTAACTGACCCAACCTTGACGGTACCTAACCAGAAAGCCACGGCTAACTACGTGCCAGCAGCCGCGGTAATACGTAGGTGGCAAGCGTTGTCCGGAATTATTGGGCGTAAAGCGCTCGCAGGCGGTCCTTTAAGTCTGATGTGAAATCTCGCGGCTCAACCGCGAACGGTCATTGGAAACTGGAGGACTTGAGTACAGAAGAGGAGAGTGGAATTCCACGTGTAGCGGTGAAATGCGTAGAGATGTGGAGGAACACCAGTGGCGAAGGCGACTCTCTGGTCTGTAACTGACGCTGAGGAGCGAAAGCGTGGGGAGCGAACAGGATTAGATACCCTGGTAGTCCACGCCGTAAACGATGAGTGCTAGGTGTTAGGGGGTTTCCGCCCCTTAGTGCTGAAGTTAACGCATTAAGCACTCCGCCTGGGGAGTACGGCCGCAAGGCTGAAACTCAAAAGAATTGACGGGGGCCCGCACAAGCGGTGGAGCATGTGGTTTAATTCGAAGCAACGCGAAGAACCTTACCAGGTCTTGACATCCTCTGCTATTCCTAGAGATAGGAAGTTCCCTTCGGGGACAGAGTGACAGGTGGTGCATGGTTGTCGTCAGCTCGTGTCGTGAGATGTTGGGTTAAGTCCCGCAACGAGCGCAACCCTTGATCTTAGTTGCCAGCATTTAGTTGGGCACTCTAAGGTGACTGCCGGTGACAAACCGGAGGAAGGTGGGGATGACGTCAAATCATCATGCCCCTTATGACCTGGGCTACACACGTGCTACAATGGATGGAACAAAGGGAAGCAAAACCGCGAGGTCAAGCAAATCCCATAAAACCATTCTCAGTTCGGATTGCAGGCTGCAACTCGCCTGCATGAAGCCGGAATCGCTAGTAATCGCGGATCAGCATGCCGCGGTGAATACGTTCCCGGGCCTTGTACACACCGCCCGTCACACCACGAGAGTTGGTAACACCCGAAGTCGGTGAGGTAACCTTTTGGAGCCAGCCGCCGAAGGTGGGACCAATGATTGGGGTGAAGTCGTAACAAGGTAGCCGTATCGGAAGGTGCGGCTGGATCACCTCCTTTCTAAGGATAGAATCGGAACGCCGAGGATTCTCTTCGGAGAATCTTCCGGTAAGGACATACTAGTTGTTTGGTTCAGTTTTGAGGGAGCAATTCTCTCATCTTGTACCTTGAAAACTAAATAAGAGTAACAACGACCTCATTTTTTAAAGCTGCAACAATTTGTTCAGCTTGAAATAAAGCAAGGCTAAGAAATTAGCACGCTTATTTACTGTAACTTAGTTAAGTGAATAAGGGCGCACGGTGGATGCCTTGGCACTAGGAGCCGAAGAAGGACGGGACTAACACCGATATGTCTCGGGGAGTCGTAAGTAGACATTGATCCGGGAATTTCCGAATGGGGGAACCCACTGTTCGTAATGGAACAGTACCGTTACCTGAATACATAGGGTATCGGAGGCAGACCCGGGGAACTGAAAAACAGACTTTCTGTTTTTCGAAGAAATACAAGCAGAAGCCAGTTTTCTGCGAAGCTAAGACGGATCATGTTGATTGGTGTCGACATGATACAAACTTTTTTGGAGAGTTTGATCTTGGCTCAGGACGAACGCTGGCGGCGTGCCTAATACATGCAAGTCGAGCGCAGGAAGCAAGTTGATCCCCTTCGGGGGTGACGCTTGTGGAATGAGCGGCGGACGGGTGAGTAACACGTGGGCAACCTGCCTGTAAGACTGGGATAACCCCGGGAAACCGGGGCTAATACCGGATAATACTTTCTTTTGCATAAAGGAAAGTTGAAAGGCGGCTTCGGCTGTCACTTACAGATGGGCCCGCGGCGCATTAGCTAGTTGGTGAGGTAACGGCTCACCAAGGCGACGATGCGTAGCCGACCTGAGAGGGTGATCGGCCACACTGGGACTGAGACACGGCCCAGACTCCTACGGGAGGCAGCAGTAGGGAATCTTCCGCAATGGACGAAAGTCTGACGGAGCAACGCCGCGTGAGTGATGAAGGTTTTCGGATCGTAAAACTCTGTTGTTAGGGAAGAACAAGTTGGGTAGTAACTGACCCAACCTTGACGGTACCTAACCAGAAAGCCACGGCTAACTACGTGCCAGCAGCCGCGGTAATACGTAGGTGGCAAGCGTTGTCCGGAATTATTGGGCGTAAAGCGCTCGCAGGCGGTCCTTTAAGTCTGATGTGAAATCTCGCGGCTCAACCGCGAACGGTCATTGGAAACTGGAGGACTTGAGTACAGAAGAGGAGAGTGGAATTCCACGTGTAGCGGTGAAATGCGTAGAGATGTGGAGGAACACCAGTGGCGAAGGCGACTCTCTGGTCTGTAACTGACGCTGAGGAGCGAAAGCGTGGGGAGCGAACAGGATTAGATACCCTGGTAGTCCACGCCGTAAACGATGAGTGCTAGGTGTTAGGGGGTTTCCGCCCCTTAGTGCTGAAGTTAACGCATTAAGCACTCCGCCTGGGGAGTACGGCCGCAAGGCTGAAACTCAAAAGAATTGACGGGGGCCCGCACAAGCGGTGGAGCATGTGGTTTAATTCGAAGCAACGCGAAGAACCTTACCAGGTCTTGACATCCTCTGCTATTCCTAGAGATAGGAAGTTCCCTTCGGGGACAGAGTGACAGGTGGTGCATGGTTGTCGTCAGCTCGTGTCGTGAGATGTTGGGTTAAGTCCCGCAACGAGCGCAACCCTTGATCTTAGTTGCCAGCATTTAGTTGGGCACTCTAAGGTGACTGCCGGTGACAAACCGGAGGAAGGTGGGGATGACGTCAAATCATCATGCCCCTTATGACCTGGGCTACACACGTGCTACAATGGATGGAACAAAGGGAAGCAAAACCGCGAGGTCAAGCAAATCCCATAAAACCATTCTCAGTTCGGATTGCAGGCTGCAACTCGCCTGCATGAAGCCGGAATCGCTAGTAATCGCGGATCAGCATGCCGCGGTGAATACGTTCCCGGGCCTTGTACACACCGCCCGTCACACCACGAGAGTTGGTAACACCCGAAGTCGGTGAGGTAACCTTTTGGAGCCAGCCGCCGAAGGTGGGACCAATGATTGGGGTGAAGTCGTAACAAGGTAGCCGTATCGGAAGGTGCGGCTGGATCACCTCCTTTCTAAGGATATTAAGAAAGCGAAAGGGCTCGTTTAACGACGTATGAATTGGACTGAACCGCAGGAGATAAAGGAAACACAATGAGCTTAGCGAATTGTTGTTGACTTATCGTACGGAGGTGAAGGAAGTTCACTAGGCGTTGAGCACTGTAGCTGGATTATCGGAACGCCGAGGATTCTCTTCGGAGAATCTTTAGTGCGGAACGTCGATTAAGTTCGCCACGTCCTGTGGCAACATCGACATGACCTACATCCTGTAGGCCTCATACTAGTTGTTTGGTTCAGTTTTGAGGGAGCAATTAAAAAATCTCTCAAAGGATTGAAGGAACTTCTGTTAAAATCCGTCACGTCCTGGGCCTGCGAATACTCGCCCCATCGGAAACATTTGTGACGAACACAGAAGCCAACACATCCTGTGCAAGTTTGTACCTTGAAAACTAAATAAGAGTAACAACGACATCAAATTAGAAGCTGGATTGAAATAAAGCAAGGCTAAGAAATTAGCACGCTTATTTACTGTAACTTAGTTAAGTGAATAAGGGCGCACGGTGGATGCCTTGGCACTAGGAGCCGAAGAAGGACGGGACTAACACCGATATGTCTCGGGGAGTCGTAAGTAGACATTGATCCGGGAATTTCCGAATGGGGGAACCCACTGTTCGTAATGGAACAGTACCGTTACCTGAATACATAGGGTATCGGAGGCAGACCCGGGGAACTGAAACATCTCAGTACCCGGAGGAAGAGAAAGCAAATGCGATTTCCCAAGTAGCGGCGAGCGAAACGGAATCAGCCCAAACCAGAAAGCTTGCTTTCTGGGGTTGTAGGACACTCCACACGGAGTTACAAAGAAATTCTTTAGATGAATCGATCTGGAACGATCAGCCATAGCAGGTAAGAGCCCTGTAATCGAAAAGGAATTTCCTCCGGAGTGTATCCTGAGTACGGCGGAACACGAGAAATTCCGTCGGAATCCGGGAGGACCATCTCCCAAGGCTAAATACTCCCTAGTGACCGATAGTGAACCAGTACCGTGAGGGAAAGGTGAAAAGCACCCCGGAAGGGGAGTGAAAGAGAACCTGAAACCGTGTGCCTACAAGTAGTCGAAGCCCGTTAATGGGTGACGGCGTACCTTTTGTAGAATGGACCGGCGAGTTACGATCGTATGCAAGGTTAAGTGGAAGACACGGAGCCGCAGCGAAAGCGAGTCTGAATAGGGCGATTTTAGTATGCGGTCGTAGACCCGAAACCGTGTGATCTACCCATGTCCAGGGTGAAGGTCAGGTAACACTGACTGGAGGCCCGAACCCACGTATGTTGAAAAATGCGGGGATGAGGTGTGGGTAGGGGTGAAATGCCAATCGAACACGGAGATAGCTGGTTCTCTCCGAAATAGCTTTAGGGCTAGCCTCAAGGAACGAGTACTGGAGGTAGAGCACTGATTGGACTAGGGGCCCTCACCGGGTTACCGAATTCAGTCAAACTCCGAATGCCAGATACTTAGACTTGGGAGTCAGACTATGGGTGATAAGGTTCATAGTCGAAAGGGAAACAGCCCAGACCGCCAGCTAAGGTCCCAAAGTATACGTTAAGTGGAAAAGGATGTGGAGTTGCCCAGACAACCAGGATGTTGGCTTAGAAGCAGCCACCATTTAAAGAGTGCGTAATAGCTCACTGGTCGAGTGACTCTGCGCCGAAAATGTACCGGGGCTAAACGTATCACCGAAGCTGCGGATTGTTCTTCGAACAATGGTAGGAGAGCGTTCTACGGGCAGTGAAGTCAGACCGTGAGGACTGGTGGAGCGCGTAGAAGTGAGAATGCCGGTATGAGTAGCGAAAAAAGAGTGAGAATCTCTTTCACCGAATGCCTAAGGTTTCCTGAGGAAGGCTCGTCCTCTCAGGGTTAGTCGGGACCTAAGCCGAGGCCGAAAGGCGTAGGCGATGGACAACAGGTAGATATTCCTGTACCACCTCTTGAATGTTTGAGCAATGGGGGGACGCAGTAGGATATGGAATGCGCACCGATGGATGTGTGCGCCCAAGCAGTGAGAATGTTGGATAGGCAAATCCGTCCAACTGAGTTCAAGCTGTGATGGGGAGGGAAATGGAGTACCGAAGTTCCAGATTTCACACTGCCAAGAAAAGCCTCTAGTGAGTTCAAAGGTGCCCGTACCGCAAACCGACACAGGTAGGCGAGGAGAGAATCCTAAGGTGAGCGGGAGAACTCTCGTTAAGGAACTCGGCAAAATGACCCCGTAACTTCGGGAGAAGGGGTGCTCCTTTTTAGGAGGAGCCGCAGTGAATAGGCCCAAGCGACTGTTTAGCAAAAACACAGGTCTCTGCGAAGCCGAAAGGCGAAGTATAGGGGCTGACACCTGCCCGGTGCTGGAAGGTTAAGGGGAAGCGTTAGGCGCAAGCCGAAGCGTAGAACCGAAGCCCCAGTAAACGGCGGCCGTAACTATAACGGTCCTAAGGTAGCGAAATTCCTTGTCGGGTAAGTTCCGACCCGCACGAAAGGTGCAACGACTTGGGCACTGTCTCAACGAGAGACCCGGTGAAATTATACTATGCGTGAAGATGCGCATTACCCGCGACAGGACGGAAAGACCCCGTGGAGCTTTACTGTAGCCTGATATTGAATGTTGGTACAGCTTGTACAGGATAGGTGGGAGCCTTCGAAGCGTGAGCGCTAGCTTACGTGGAGGCATCCGTGGGATACCACCCTGGCTGTACGAACCTTCTAACCCAGGACCGTAATCCGGTTCGGAGACAGTGTCAGGCGGGCAGTTTGACTGGGGCGGTCGCCTCCCAAAAGGTAACGGAGGCGCCCAAAGGTTCCCTCAGAATGGTTGGAAATCATTCGTAGAGTGTAAAGGCACAAGGGAGCTTGACTGCGAGACCTACAAGTCGAGCAGGGACGAAAGTCGGGCTTAGTGATCCGGTGGTTCCGCATGGAAGGGCCATCGCTCAACGGATAAAAGCTACCCCGGGGATAACAGGCTTATCTCCCCCAAGAGTTCACATCGACGGGGAGGTTTGGCACCTCGATGTCGGCTCATCGCATCCTGGGGCTGTAGTCGGTCCCAAGGGTTGGGCTGTTCGCCCATTAAAGCGGTACGCGAGCTGGGTTCAGAACGTCGTGAGACAGTTCGGTCCCTATCCGTCGTGGGCGTTGGAAGTTTGAGAGGAGCTGTCCTTAGTACGAGAGGACCGGGATGGACACACCGCTGGTGTACCAGTTGTTCCGCCAGGAGCATAGCTGGGTAGCTACGTGTGGCAGGGATAAGTGCTGAAAGCATCTAAGCATGAAGCCCCCCTCAAGATGAGACTTCCCATCACTTCGAGTGAGTAAGATCCCTCAGAGACGATGAGGTTGATAGGTCCGAGGTGGAAGCGTGGTGACACGTGGAGCTGACGGATACTAATAGATCGAGGACTTAACTAACATTTTCTTGATTCGTTGTTACCTCTTATTTAGTTTTTAGGGTATAAGTACACCTAAAGATTCGGTTTCAAACCGAGGTCTGGTAGTAATAGCGGAGAGGTCACACCTGTTCTCATGCCGAACACAGAAGTTAAGTTCTCCAGCGCCGATGGTAGTTGGGGCTTTGCCCCTGCAAGAGTAGGACGCCGCCAGGCGAATTGAATATTATAATTTGCACATTTTATATGTGCGTTGGAGGATTAGCTCAGCTGGGAGAGCACCTGCCTTACAAGCAGGGGGTCGCAGGTTCGAGCCCTGCATCCTCCACCATTTGCCGGCCTAGCTCAACTGGTAGAGCAACTGACTTGTAATCAGTAGGTTGGGGGTTCAAGTCCTCTGGCCGGCACCACTATTCACTTCAAGTGTGTACGAGCCATTAGCTCAGTTGGTAGAGCATCTGACTTTTAATCAGAGGGTCGAAGGTTCGAATCCTTCATGGCTCACCATTCAAACACTTTTGCGGGTGTGGCGGAATTGGCAGACGCGCTAGATTTAGGATCTAGTGTCTTCGGACGTGGGGGTTCAAGTCCCTTCACCCGCACCATTACTTAATTCAAATATTTACGCTGCGGAAGTAGTTCAGTGGTAGAACACCACCTTGCCAAGGTGGGGGTCGCGGGTTCGAATCCCGTCTTCCGCTCCATTACTTTTATGGCGGTATAGCCAAGTGGTAAGGCAGAGGTCTGCAAAACCTTTATCACCGGTTCAAATCCGGTTACCGCCTCCATTTATACACATGCCGGTGTGGCGGAATTGGCAGACGCGCGGGACTCAAAATCCCGTTCCTTCACGGGAGTGTCGGTTCGACCCCGACCACCGGTACTATATTAGACTTTCAACATAAATGTTGAAAGTCTTTTTTATTGTCTTTTTATAGGGTAAATACGAAAATATATACTAATGGTTGTTTTAAATGATTTTTTCAGCATGATATAATGAAAGTAAATGGATTTGAGAGGAAAATACAATGAACAAAGCCCTCATAAAGAAAATCACCTTATCAATGATAGGTATATTAATATTTTGTATAGGTTCATATACTTTTGTGAAATTTAATTATATTGAGGGACCAAATCAAGTGCTTTCGGGACCGGAAAAAGCCGGGAGGGAAAGGTTTGAGTATCTATCAAATTTAGACGATGTTAATAAAGAAATAATTCAGATGACTTCTCAAAAAATAGAATCTGATCAGCTAAAAGAGTTAATAAAAGGAGGTAAAGGAAGCTTTACACCAGCTTACCTTAACACTTTGGGATTCGACTTAGCTCCGTATTACAGAACTTTAACTGTTGAAAATATAGAGTACGTGGAAGAATACGTTAAGAAATTAGGACTAGATAGTGATAAAGAAGATTATTATCTAAGTTTCCTAGAGGAGTGGAAAGGAGGAGACTACAGTAGATTAGTGGAAGTACATAAGAAGCTTTTTCAAGAATACGCCTTTTTCACTAATGGAAGGGAATTTAAAGAAATAGACGATTATCGTTTGACCACAGCAGAGGAAGAGAATGCCTTCTTAGACTATTATAGTCTAAACAATAAAGAAGGGTAATGAGTAATGATAAAGGAGGACTATAGATTATAGTTCTCCTTTTTTCTATTTGTATTAGAATCAAGACCATAATGTCTAAGTTATCTTTTTACCTTTTCTTCCGTTGCTAAACGAAAATCATATACATCAAGATACTTACTTGCTAGTTCGTCTTCTTGTGTTGAGTATTCAAGTAATTGATTCTTATGAACCTCGATCAAATTAGTAAAATCTTTATTCTGACACTCTATTAAGAACCCCTGATAATATTCACTAATTTCTTTATCTAAATCTAATTCTAAAGCATCTAACATTAGATACTCTAAGTTATTTGAAGTTAATGCTGCGTAATCTGTAATTGGTTCAGGGGATAAGGGGAAGTGAAAGGAAGTGAAGGAGTATCTGCGGCCATTAATTCTTTCATCTTATAGAACTCGAACTTTTGGGAAGTCATCTGGATGATCTCTCTGTTAACATCGTCCATTATTTCTAACTTGGTAAATTGCGTCATTAATTGTTAGGAAGATTAATGCATGTAAATTATCAGAAAAAAATAATCCGTTTAATTGAGAATTGTTATCAATTATTGTATAGTAGACAGTAAGGGTTTATATAATGGAGTGAGGAGAATATATAATGCAAATATACTGGACTAAAATAAATAAGATTATTGAAGAAACACCGGAGGTTAAAACGTATCTGCTTGACTGTCCGGAAAACTTTACATGGAAAGAAGGCTCTCACACCCACTTTGCTTTTGAAGGATTTAATGCCGGGGATAAACCGAACCGTAGCCTGATTCGCCATATGTCAATTTCTACTTTACCAAACGAAAAATCCATTGGTATTACCACACGCATTAGAGAGCAATGCTCTGAGTTTAAAACAATTTTAAGAAATCTTGAAGTCGGCAATGAGGTTGCCATATTTAAAACACATTCGAACCACTTAAAAGAGAAAACAAAAATGTTTACTTGCTGTCATCAGGCGTTGGCCTGGCAACTTTTAGACCGCTTGTGCTTGAGTATGTAGAACGTGCTGACAACGTCAACCAAATACATTCCTTGAACATTGATTCATCAAAAGATTTCTTATTCACTAACGTTTTTAAATCCGCACCTGAGAAGAAGTTCACATCACAGTTTGTCGATAATCGTCAAGACTACTATTTGGAAGTGGAAAAACTTGCTGCCGATAAGGATGGACTCTTCTACGTTGTCGGTAGTGATGAGTTTCTTATGGATAATATTAAAGTACTACATGAGCAGGGGATTAAGCCGGAACAGATTATGCTCGACAAGCATGAACAACAACTGCCTGAGTTCTTATCATTTAGTTCCTCAATTTAATCAGACAAAATGCTTTGTTGGTAAAAATTAAATAGAGATACCATTAAAGGCGCTTTTCTTGAATAAGGAGGCGTCTTTTAATATGCCCACAGATGAAGGGGGTAGATTTTGTTGAATCTGTTTCTCCTTTACTCAATCAACCAAATATATTGCTCAATATTATTGTCCAATTTAACTAAAACCAAGATCGTTTAGTATTTGAATTGCATGTTTTACTTTTGCAGTACCTTCTTCTTTGTTTCCAGTCCTGATCTCATAAGCACCCTTTAATTCTATTACATAGACTCTACCCACCAAGTTGCTTTCTATGGAACAGCGATCTCCTCCAAATAGGAAATAAACTCATTAAATTCTTCTTTTAGCCCCAATGAAAGACGGTGTAAGAGCAATTCAATTTGTTCGATTTATGGCTAAAACTTGGGGGATTAACCCACATCGAATTGCTCTATCAGGGCCATCGGAAGGAGGGCATTTAGCTTTATGGAACGCACTAAAAGGTGAAATGGCAATTCCAGATAGTTCGGATCCCATAGAAGGTATATCAACAAAAGTAATCGCATTTGTTGATTTTAATTCCTTACTACACAATCTAGGAGAGAGATCGGTAAAAGGAGTAATTTAAGTCCCAAATTGTAATACGGCGGCAGTAGATGATTTATTTCAAGAATGGTTACTGAGTGAGAGAGGAGTGGGAGTGTCCAATGGGGAAAGGAAACCAATTTTACTATCGATTCTTTCCGAATAATCACTACCTATTGGAATATCCAACCCAACTCTAGGATAACTATTGCGAAGACTAAGCTAGAAGGAAGAGTTCGTTGAAAGGGGCTGCTCTCGTCGCGGAATTGGCAGAGGAGCGGGACTCAACATCCCTAATTTATATGGTTTATCAAAAGGAATACAGGAGCCGATAAATTATATAGTTAGTATGTAAATATAATGAATGGCCCTCTGATTCTAGCCACTCCACCCACTCTAAAAACATGCAATCTGTATAAAATTTAATCAATTTTCATCTTAAATAATTGGAGTATTTGCTTGGTTTATTGGGATTTTTAGCCCGAAACTTGTAAAATTGACTTGTTACTCCCATTCTAAAAAAGATTGAAAGTGTACCGTCCAGATGGTATGTTAAATAGCATAAATAAAAATAAAGAGGAGATCTTCAATGGGCAAAATTTCTAGAAAAGTGGATATTCTTCATGCTGCCTCGAAAGTTGTAAGTGAAAAAGGTATCTTTAATTTAACACTCGATGCCACTGCGAAGGAAGCTGGAATAAGCAAAGGTGGCCTTCTCTATCACTACCCATCGAAAGAAGCACTTGTGCAAGGGATGGTAGAACATCTAGCGAATAACTATAGAGAGAAAATAAGTAATAATGCGGAATCAGATCCAGTAGATAAAGGTAAATGGGTCCGTGCATATGTTGATGTAACGTTTAATCAAGCTTACCAAAACAAGGATATGCATTATGGATTACTTGCAGCGAAAGCAGTCAGCTCTAATTCATTGGATCCTATTCGTGAACTCTATTCAGATTGGCAATATAAAATTGAGGACGATGGTATAGATCCCATTAAAGCTACTATCATAAGACTGGCTACTGATGGGATTTGGTTATCCGAACTCTTCGATATTTATCATATTGAAAAAGACAAGAAAAAAGCTGTCTACGAAAAGCTAAGAGAATGGGCAAACGAATAAAATTGGTAAAATAAATGTTGAACAAAACACCACTTTATAGAGGTGTTTTTGTTTTTTACAAGTTTATCGAAAAATAACCAATCCCTTCTACTGACTAGTTTAATGGTTGCTTTAAATTAAAAAGAGCAAACGAAACACCTTTCTAATTTTAGAGAGGGTTGAAAACAAACCGTCTGGATGGTATAGTTTATAACTGTGATAAACAAACCGTCCGGATGGTACACATTGTAACACTAATCGATTAATACTAAAAAAGTTTAATTGAGCAGTAAAGAAGAGGAGGAAGTAGATTGAAAAAAGCATTACTAACAGCTGCTGTTACGGGTGCAGGGGATACAACTTCAAAAAGCCCTCATGTACCTGTAACACCAAAAGAGATTGCTGAGGCAGCAATAGAATCAGCAAAAGCGGGAGCAACTGTGGCCCATGTTCACGCTCGTAATCCAGAAACAGGTGGAATAAGCCACAACGTTGATCATTATCGTGAAATAGTTGATCGGATTCGTGAATCTGAAACTGACGTTATTATTAATATTACTTCTGGGGGCGGCGGAGATTTCATACCCAGTTTAAACACACCAGCAGCTGGTGGAAATGGAACCGATATGCAAACCCCAGCGGAGCGTCATCAGCCTGTAGGTGAGTTGCTTCCAGAAATGTGCACCCTTGACTGTGGTTCAGTAAATTTCGGCAATATGATTTATATGAGCCCAACTGATTGGTTACGAGAACAAGCGGCACTTATTCAACAAAGCGGTGTCAAACCTGAATTAGAGTGCTTTGACACAGGGCACCTTCGTTTTGCCCAGCAACTAGTAAATGAAGGATTAATCGACGGTGATCCAATGTACCAATTCTGTATGGGAATTCCTTGGGGAATGGATGCAGATGAAGAGACAATGATGTACATGAAAAATCGTATACCTGAAAATGCACACTGGTCAGCATTTGGTATTGGACGGATGCAGTTGCCAATTCTTGAACAAACCGCACAGTTAGGTGGAAATGTACGCGTTGGTTTAGAGGACAATTTATATTTATCAAAAGGTGTGCTTGCTCGAAATGATCAACTTGTTGAGAAAGCAGTAAACATGTTAAACAGTAATGATATTGAAGTCATGACACCTCAAGAAGCTAGAATACAATTCGGATTGAGAAACCCATACGGAGGCGAGAACATATGAGTCAGTCAACAACAGTAGCAGTCATTGGTACAGGCGTAATTGGAAATGGGTGGATCGGCCGATTTTTAGCTCAAGGGCTAGATGTCATTGCTTTTGATCCAGCAGAAGGAGCAGAGGAACGTACTCGACAAGTCATTCAGCAAGTTTGGCCGTCTTTGGAAAAGCTTGGGTTGGCAGAAGGGGCTTCACAAAAACGATTGACATTCGTTCCGACAATTGAAGAAGCGGTTCAAAATGCTACAGTTATCCAAGAAAATGTACCCGAACGTGAAGATATTAAGAAAAGTGTTTTAACTAGTATTGATCAACATGCTAAGCCTGATGCCATCATTGGGTCTAGTACTTCCGGAATTATGGCAACAACATTACAACAAGGTTTGCAGTATCCAGGGCGGGTAATTGTTGCTCATCCTTTCAATCCGGTTTATCTTTTGCCTCTTGTTGAGCTAGTTGGGGGAGAAGAAACGGACGCTGCGTTAATGGAAAGAGCTAAAGCTTTCTATCAATCTATTGAAATGAAACCACTCGTAATTAACAAAGAAATTGAAGGGCACGTAGCTGATCGTTTAATGGAAGCATTATGGCGTGAAGCGCTACACCTTGTAAATGACGGAATTGCTACTACAGAAGAAATTGATGCAGCAATTATTTATGGTGCAGGGCTTCGTTGGGCTCAAATGGGACCATTCTTAACTTTCCATCTAGCAGGTGGAGATCAAGGCATGCGACATATGCTAGAACAGTTTGGTCCAGCACTTAAAAAACCATGGACAAAACTAGAAGCACCTGAACTAACGGAAGATCTAAAAGAAAAAGTTATCGAAGGCTGTGAAAGCCATGCAGGTAATGTACCCATCTCCGAATTAGAAGATAAACGAAACGAGTTTTTAGTGAAACTATTAGACTTAGTCGAGGATTATTGGCCTCAATCCAAAATTTAATAGATGGTTAAAATGGTAGGCGAATTACTGGTTGTAACTTTGAAAAGCAGCAATCTGGAATGTTCTCTTCCTTTATCCATCTTTTTGAACAAACGAATTAACAGTCTGGGAGGATTTTAAACCATGGCAGAGCAACAACCCTTTCATTATCAAACCGTTGTATATCAAGAATGGGTAGACTATAACGGCCATATGAATGATGCAGCATATGCGAAAGTATTTAGTTTAGCTGTTGATGCATTTATGGCTAATATCGGACTAGATGAAGCGTCACGTAATTATTTTAGTTATACGATTTTTACCTTAGAAACACATTTGTGTTATTTGCAAGAAGCACATCAAAATGAGCAACTAAACGTGACTGTACAGCTTTTAGACGTCGACACCAAACGTCTACACGTAATTTTCACAATGAAAAATGAAATGAACGAAGCAATTGCAACAAGTGAACAAATGTTAATGGGCATTAATACTGGTCAAGAAAGACCTGCTCCCTTTCCTGCTCCTGTAGCAAAAAATATAGAAGTAATGTGGGACGAGGATAAGCAACTAAAAGCACCGAAGCAAGTGGGTAGAACGATAGGTATTAAGCGAAAAAGTTAAGGCGGTGCTTTTCCAAAAAGTATCTCTAAAAGAATAGGAGAATGTAGATGAATAAGATTGAAGTGAATCATTTGACGAAAATCTTTGGCTCTCATCCACACCAAGGCCTAAAACGTTTGAAAAATGGAGAACAAAAAAGTGGAATTCTTAAAAAAACTGGAATGACAGTTGGTGTTAACCAAGCATCGTTCGCAGTAAAACCTGGAGAAATTTTCGTTATTATGGGACTTTCTGGAAGTGGTAAATCAACATTAATAAGATTAGTCAATCGGTTGATTGAACCCACAGATGGGGAAGTTTTAATCGATGGGGAAGACATTACCAAAATGGATAAACATACTCTAATTGAAACGAGACGTAAAAAATTAGGTATGGTCTTCCAAAAATTTGGGTTACTACCACATAAAACAATTATAAACAATGTTGCTTATGGCTTAGAAATCCAAGGAATTGAAAGAGAAAAACGGGAAAAAATAGCACTAGAAACAATTGAGGATGTCGGACTAAAGGGATATGAAGATAGCTATCCAAGTGAATTAAGTGGAGGAATGCAGCAACGCGTCGGCATAGCTCGTGCACTTGCAAATGATACGGATATTCTATTGATGGATGAGGCGTTTAGTGCGCTAGATCCTATTATTCGTAAAGAAATGCAAGACGAACTCTTAAAGATCCAGAACAAATTGGGGAAAACGGTGTTATTTATTACCCATGATTTGGATGAGGCTCTAAAGCTTGGTGATCGGATTGCAATAATGAAGGACGGAAAAATTGTACAAATAGGAACATCAGAAGAGATTTTAGAAAATCCAGCAGATGATTATGTCTCCAACTTTATAAAAGATGTAGACCGTTCCAAAGTCCTTGAAGCATCCCATGTAATGAAAAAACCAGAAGTATTGTTATCATACAAGGACGGCCCTCGTTTAGCTGTAAGAAAAATGGAAGAAGCAAGTGTTTCTAGTATCTTTGTTACAGATAAAGAAAAGAATTTTAAGGGCCTCTTAACCATCGATGATGCAGTTAAAGCTTATCAAAACAATATCTCTATGGAAGAAATGCTTATAACAGAGGATGTTTATACTACTTCGCCAGATACACCATTAAATGATTTAATCGGCATTGCTGCTAATGTAAAGTATCCTATTGTCATTGTTGAAGATGGAAAGCTACTGGGTATCGTGTCACGCGTTTCCATATTGTCAGGCTTAGTGCTAGGGAAAGAGAAAGACGAGGTGGAGACTATATGAACTATATCGACTTACCTTTAGAAGAATGGACAAACAATTTTGTTAATGGTTGGTTACTGCCAGTCATGAGTGGATTCTTTGATAGTATTAGTACTGCACTTAGTTCCTTTATAGACGGTGTTACGAATCTCATCATTTCTATCCCTCCTGAAATTATCGCAGTCGTCCTCATATTATTAGCTTGGAAACTTGCTGGAAGAGGTATCGCATTATTTACGTTAATAGGTTGTCTATATATCGGTTCTGTTGATTTATGGGCTGAGACAATGCAAACTGTTGCCATTGTAATCGTCTCGACAATTATATCCGTTATTTTTGGGGTTCCTGTGGGTATAGCAAGTGCAAAAAGTAGCCTCATAGATAAAATTGTCCGTCCAATATTGGACTTTATGCAAACACTACCAATTTTCGTTTATTTAATTCCATCGATTCTATTATTTGGGCTTGGTGGTGTCCCAGCTGTTATAGCAACATTCGTATTTGCTGCTCCGCCAGCTGTGCGTATGACTCGGTTAGGGATTTTACAAGTGCCTGAAGAAGTAGTTGAAGCATCAAAAGCATTTGGTACAACATCAAAACAATTATTATTTAAAGTTCAATTACCACTTGCTATACCAACTATTATGGCTGGTATAAACCAGACCATTATGTTGGCATTATCTATGGCAGTTGTGGCCTCCATGATTGGGGCTCCAGGACTTGGTTCGGTAGTATTGTCAGGGATTTCTACAGTTAACGTAGGACTAGGATTAACTGGCGGTTTAGCGATCGTAGTAATTGCCATTATACTTGACCGCATCACACAAGGAGTAGGGAATAAATTATAAACTAAATCTAATAGTTCGGCGTAACAAGAAAAAAGAAACAAAAGGAGAGTTATTATGAAAAAGGTATTATTAGGTATGATTAGTGCATTATTCGTAATGTTTGTCGTTGGTTGTTCCCAACAAAACGAAGATAGTGAAAATCAGACAGGTGCTGAAGAACAGCAAACAATCACATTAGGTGTAACGCCATGGACAAGCACTGTACCTCCTACAGAAATAGCTCAAATTTTATTGGAAGATATGGGTTATAACGTAGAACAAACACAAGCAGATGCTGGAAGCACCTATATTGGACTATCACGTGGTGATATCGATGTATTCATGGATGGGTGGTTCCCAGTCCATGACGTATATATCGAAAAGTATGGTGACACTATTGAAGAAACAGCAGTTAGTTATACAGATGCTGATGCTGGTTTAGTCGTTCCGAGTTATATGGAAGATGTGAATTCAGTTGAGGACCTCGTAGGTATGGAAGATCAGTTTAATAACGAATTGTATGGAATTGAAGAAGGAGCAAGTGTAACTGGTATCATTGATGACTTGATTGAAGGATATGGTCTGGATATGGAGCAAGTCAATTCTTCTGAAGGCGGTATGCTTGCACAAGCTATGCGTAAATTGGAAAATGGAGAACCAGTTGTTTTCTATGGCTGGCGTCCACACACAATGTTTAATAAGTTAGACATTAAAGTAATAGAAGACGACAAAGGTTTCTTTGAAACAGCTACTGTTAAAGTGATTACGAACAAAGAACTACAAGAAACAGCGCCTGACGCATACGAATTCTTAAGTAATTGGAGTATCCCACTTGATGATGTGGAAGAAATGATTGTTAAAATTGAGGAAGAAGACGTACCTGCAAGAGAAGTAGCACAAGAGTGGATTGACAATAATCAAGATAAAGTAAATGAAATGTTAGGCAAATAATGGAGCGTCTGTGTTGACTGAGTCAGCACAGACCTTGTTTGTTTCTACTCTCTTAATCAAGCGTATGGAAAATTTCATCTTATTCGAAAGGAAGGTAAATATGTCAGACATAAATCAAGTCATCGTCGACCGAGAAGTTCCTTGTAAGTTAAGAGACGGAGTGATACTCTATGCAAATATTTATCGTCCACAAACAAACGGAGACTATCCAGTACTTTTAACTCGCTTACCTTACAATAAAAATCTTCCTAGCTTTTCACATCGTTGGATTGATCCTATTCGTGCTGCAATGGAAGGTTACATCGTTATAATCCAAGACGTTCGTGGTCGTTTTGCATCAGAAGGAGAATTTGAACCCTTCGTTCAAGAGGTGAAAGATGGCTATGACACCGTTGAGTGGGCAGCGAGCTTACCCTATTCCAATGGTAAAGTAGGTATGTTTGGCCTGTCTTATTATGCATTCACACAATTGTATGCAATGGTAGAACAGCCCCCTGCTCTAAAAGCAATTTTCCCCGCGATGACAGGAAACATTTTTAAGGATGCCTTTGAGGAAAACGGCACACTTTCTTTAGCTGCAGCAGAAACATGGATGCTCGATTCGTTAGTGCCTGATTATTTAAGAAGAAAGCTAAGTCCGGAGGATTTTGCAAAAGCGATGGAAGAGATAGCCAACGATCTAAATCAGATTGAAAAATGGCATACATTTACCCCGATTAAAGAATTACCAGCAGTCATGAAGCATCCCGCACTACAAGATATTTACCAGAAATATATTCATCAAGAATACAATAAAAAAGCCATTGAGCATAGGGATGTAAAGAGGTATTCTGATTTAATGGATATTCCAGCCTATCATCTTGCTGGTTGGTATGATAATTTTTTAAATCAAACGCTATTAAATTATGAACAGATGCAAGCATATAGTCAAAATCAAAAGTTAATCATTGGCCCATGGGGACACGGCATGACTGGTACTGACTTAGGAGAACGTTCTTTTGGCGTAAATAGTTCAGGTGACTCTATTGATGGTAAAGATGACCTCACATCATTGCATATTAATTGGTTTAACCAGTGGATGAAAGAAGAGAATGAGGTTCGAATAGATGATGAAGACCCTGTTAAAATTTTTGTGATGGGTATTAATCAATGGCGCTCGGAAAAGTCCTGGCCCTTGCAGCGTGCTACATACATCACTTTCTATTTTCATAGTGATGGACAAGCAAATCTCAAGTCTGGCAGCTTAAATACTACCCTTCCTGGCGATGAGCAAAAGGATCAGTTTATTCATGATCCAATGAGCCCAGTACCAACTAATGGTGGTGGAACGCTATTTTATAACGGTAGAAACGCTGGGCCACGTGATCAACGAAAAATAGAAGAACGAGAAGATGTTGTCGTCTACACGTCTGAAGAATTAGAACAGGAAGTAGAAGTAACGGGCTCAGCAAAAGTTATTCTATGGGCGTCTACTGATGCTCCAGATACTGATTTTACAGCAAAGTTAATCGATGTTTTCCCTGATGGAACTGCTTATAATTTAGCAGATGGTATTATCCGTGCCACATATCGAAGTGGGAAAAGGGAACAAGAAAGTTTGAATGGTGAAATTATCCGTTATGAAATAGATTTATGTGCAACAAGCAATGTATTCTTACCAGGACACTCCATTCGAATTGAGATAGCTTCCAGTGATTTCCCGCGCTATGATGTGAATCCGAACACCGGAAAAACAACATTAGAATCAGAAGAAATGAGAAAAGCAACCCAAAGTCTATTTCATCAAAAAGAATATCCATCACATGTCATCCTGCCAATAGTGTAGCGGAAAATTTAAAATTCGATGCAACTAAAAAAGCCCTTTGCCAAGAAGGGCTTTTAAATTTATTAAAGTGGTAGTTGCTCGTTACTACTTAATCAGCAAGAGATATTGCTCTATATTATTCGCCAGCTTAGTAGAATTCAGTTCCCTTAATAATTGAATTGCGTTCTCCACTTTTATAATACCTCCTTCTCTATTACCAGTCCGGATCTCATAGGCGCCATCATGCAAAAACCCCAGTACTTGCCTACAAGCAATCATGATGTTTCAATTTATATTTACCGAATCTGCCCGTTCCCGTTCATCATATATTTAATCGTAGTTAAAGCTGGTAATCCCATTGGGCCACGTGCGTGCAGCTTTTGTGTGGAAATTCCTATTTCAGCACCAAAGCCAAGTGCGCCTCCATCGGTAAAACGAGTGGAAGCATTGTGGTACAATGCAGCTGCATCAACTAGTTTCATGAATGTCTCAGCAGTTTGAACATTTTCCGTAATAATTGCTTCTGAGTGCTTGGTTCCATAGGTATCAATGTGGTCAATAGCATTATCCAGATGATTTACCGTTTTGACAGCAATGTCTCTGCTTAAATATTCGTTAGCCCAGTCATCTTCTCTTGCCAGAACAGCGCCAGGAAAAACCTGTACAGCAGCCTCGTCACCATGAACGTTGATATTATTTTCGTTAAAAGCCTGGATTAAAGCATCCTTGTTTGTTTCCAGCCAATCTTTATGAATGATGGCAGTTTCGACAGCGTTACAAACAGCGGGACGATCTGTTTTCGCATTGACAAGAATGGCTAAAGCCTTTTCCACATCCGCTTCTGCGTCTATGTAAATATGACAATTTCCCACACCCGTTTCCAAAACAGGAACGGTTGCATTGTTGACGACCGCCTGAATCAACGAGCCACCACCACGAGGTATAAGTACATCGATGTGCTGCTTCATCGTGAATAACTGCTGTGTTGCTTCCCGATCGGTACTATCAATGAATTGTACGGCTTCTTTTGGTATTTTTGTTTTTTCCAATCCACGATGCATCACTTCGACAATCTGTTTATTGGATGTAATCGCAGATGAACCACCCTTCAGCACAATCGCGTTTCCGGATTTTAATGCTAATCCAGTCGCATCAACCGTTACATTGGGACGCGCTTCATAAATCATACCGATAACCCCAAGAGGGACGGTTACCTTTTGAACATTTAACTGATTGTCCAGTGTCCAATCGGAATCCACTATACCAGTTGGATCTTCGAGCTTCGCTACGTCACGTAATCCTTGGGCGAACTCTTCGACACGTTCTTTGGTTAGCGTCAATCGATCTATGTATGCCGCGTCGTAGCCTTTGTTGCTTCCTTTTTCCAAATCTGCTTTATTGGCAGTTAAGATACTTTCATATTCTGTGTCTAGTACATCGGCCAAAGTAAGCAGCGCTGCGTTTTTTTCTTCGGTTTTCAGCAAAGATAAGGTCTTAGCTGCTTTCTTGGCTTGAATGGCTTGTTCTTCGACGTTCATTTTGTTTATGACTGTCATTATATTCCTCCTAAAATGTTTATACAGTTGTGAGCACGGATGTATCCAGGTGACAAACGAGCTGTTCACTTTCAATGGCTGCTTTTTCGTATTTTTCCAAATCGACATCAATCTTATTTATTAACTGATCCAGTGCTTTGGATGAGTAATTCACCACACCAAGACCAATTTCCTCGCCAGTTGGATCAAATATTTTCACAACTGCGCCTTTTTTAAACCGACCGTTGACACTGTAGACAGCTGAAGGTTCCAGGCTGGTATGGTTCTCAAGAATTGCTTCTTTGGCGGATGGTTTAATGGTAACTTCGCCTTCTGGCCCCGAATTAAATGCAATCCACTGCTTTTTTTGATTGAGTTCTTCCATGTCTTCTTGTGGTTCAAAGTATGTGCCGACTGCATTATTATCAACAGCATCATAGACAATGCTGTTGGTACTGGATTTTCCTAAGAAGGAAGGAATACCAGATGCCATCGCGATCTTAACGGCCTCGATTTTTGACTTCATTCCACCTGTACCGACGGAACTACCAGGTTCACCAGCCGCTGCTTCGATCTCAGGGGTGATTTCATTTACTTTAGTAAGAAGCTTTGCGTCTTCATTTTTACGTGGATCACTATCATACAGTCCGTCAATATCAGAAAGGATGATTAATTGATCCGCATCAACTAGACCAGCTACTTTTGCTGAGAGTGTATCATTGTCCCCGAACTTTAGGAAATCCATCGTAATCGTGTCATTTTCATTTACGATTGGAACAATGCCCCGTTCCAGTAAAACATTTATCGTGTTTCTTGCATTGTTATAGCGGTTCTCATCAGAGAAATCACTACGGGTGATTAAAATTTGTGAAGCCACATAGCCGTGGGAAATAAAGAGATCCGAATACGTTTCAATTAATACCCCTTGTCCAATGGATGCGGCAGCTTGTCTTTCTGATAAAGAATCCGGGCGGGTAAGACAGCCTAGCTTACGATATCCAGCTGCTACTGCTCCAGAAGAAACAAGCAATACTTCGTGGCCATCATCCTTTAAACGAACAACTTCTTCGACTAATTTTTCCAGTTTTCTACGGCTTACTTCTCCGTTCATACTTGTCAATGAACTACTTCCAATTTTGATTACGATACGTTTCGTGTCTATACCAGGTGTCACTCCACCACTCCTATTATTTTCATTTCATTTTGTTAACTGCGTTTTAGTACTGGGTTTATATAACTGGCAGTACATCACCTCAAAAATTCAAGCATGGGTGGGGGACATGCCAGATAATGTCTGATTCGTTCAACTAACAATCAGTGGGGGAAGAATGAAAATCCCTACTGATTGAAGTTCCACTTTATTTTTGCAGGGCTAATTTTTTCTCTGGTTTTTTGCTTAATGCTTTTGAGCGGGAGGCTGCACTTTTAATTGCTTCGATAATGGCCATTCCACCACCATGCTCATTTAAAGCATCCAGTCCGTCCGCTGTTGTTCCATTAGGGGATGTAATATTTTCTCTCAGTTCTTTCGGGGTTTCTTCTTGTTCCATGATCATTTTTGCTGCACCATAAAGGGTCTGGGCACCGATTTCGCGTACCAATTCGCGATCAAGTCCTGCCTGATGACCAACTTCTTCTACATGTTCCATTAAGTTATAAAAGTAAGCGGGTCCACTACCAGCGATTCCTGTATAAATGTCCATCTTATCTTCATCAAGGATATATGCTTCACCAATACATTTCATTAGTTCCTTAACTAACAGCACCTGATTCATATCCACATTTTTACCGGGGGAAACAGCAGTTGCTGATTCCTGAATCATGCTAGATGTATTCGGCATGACACGGATAACTTGCTGAAGATCGTTTAAGTTTTCTTCCATATAGGTAGTAGAGATACCAGCCAATACAGAAATGAGTAGCTGATCTGCAGTGATCTTCTGGCGTAGTTCTTCCATTACACCATCTATATCTTTTGGTTTCATTGCTAAAATAAAAATATCAATCGTTGTATAGTCTAACTGGTCTTTTGTAACTGCTTTGATGTCATACTTGTTCTTTAATTCGTTCAAACGCTCTTGGTTGCTTCGGTTTGTAACGACGATTTGCTCTGTTGATAATTTTCCTGATTGTATAAATCCTGAGATAATTGCTTCTGCCATGTTACCTGCACCTAAAAATGCGATTCGTTTGTTATTCAAATTCAATACGCTCCTATTTACAATTACGATTTCTTAACCGTTAATTAGCGTAACACGTACGTTTTATACTTCAAGGGTTTGAACACAAGTCGGGTGTATATAGCCGAAATAGTAAAGGTAAGCGTTAACATTTGGAGATATATTGTTCCTATGCTCTTAGAAATGCCCAAATCCTCTATCATCGCTGTATATGGAAGTTGAAATTCTGTGGAGTGGAGGATTTGATCAAGGTAAGTTGAAAAGGGATAGTTGTAAATGATTCCAACAGCTTTTTTTGGGTGTGTTACAGCTGCTATTGCAGTTATGATAAAAAATGGATGGTAAGTAGTTCATCTGATAAATCCGTATCTACCCTAAACGTTAGACCAGTGGTCTGTGATAATTGTCGGTCTTTTTATGCAAGGATCCTTTATATAAATCAAAAAACGCTTCCAAATCTCGTGCATTTGGAAGTATTAGAGGGTATTTATCAGATATTTTTAAAAATAGCCTGTTAAATACAGGAGAGGTAAGTAAATGATGACTTAAAGCTGAGAATGTATTTAAATGAAAATTCAAAAAGTTATAATAATGTGAGAAGATTGAATATATGGAAAAGGGGGAGACATGAATTGAAAAATAAACTAATACTATTTTTTACTGCAATAATTTTTATTGGATTAATTGCGGCTTGTGGAACAGATGAAGCCAGCGGTGATGGAGACGGAGAGACGTACACTGTCGCAACAGATTCCAACTTCCAACCATTTGAGTATAAAAATCCTGATACAGGTGAAATGGAAGGGTTTGACATTGAGTTAATCGAAGCTATCGCTGAAGAATCCGGCTTTAATGTTGAATTTGAAACAATGGAATTTGATGGATTGCTAGCTTCCATGAGAACTTCCAAAAATGATATTGGTATCGCTGGTATCTCTATTACGGAAGAACGCAAAGAATTCATCGATTTCTCGGATAAATACTATGATTCCGGTTTAATTCTTGCAGTACCTGTTGATTCAGATATTGAATCTATTGATGATGTGGATGGCTTAACAGTTGGGTCTCGTCAAGGTTCCACCAGTAATGACTACTTAAAAGATAATACAGATGCTGATGTTGAAGCATACCCTGAGATTGTTACTGCCTACATGGATTTGGAAAGAGGACGTCTTGATGCAGTTTTATATGATCTGCCAAACGTCCAATACTATATCAGTGAAAATGCTTCTGATAAATTAAAAACAGTGGGAGACGTTATGGAAGGTCAACCATATGGTATAGCATTACCTAAAGGATCAGATCTAGTTGATCCAGTAAATGAAGGCTTAGCAGCAATTAAAGAAAATGGAACATATGCAGAAATTTATGAGAAGTGGTTTGGTACACAGCCACCTGAAACCGAATAGCAACGAAGTAGAATACAAATGAGGCGTAACAAGTAGTTACTTGTTACGCTATTTTATTAAGGAGAGAGATAATAGAATGATCTATACGATTATGGATACAGCATATATTAAAAGTTTGCCTTTCTTAATAGATGGTTTGAAAATAACACTGAGTATTACAGTTATCGGTCTATTTTTAGGTATGATTATAGGATCATTAGCAGGTTTGGGAAAACTCTCTAAAAACAAATTCATCCGAGGGTTCTGGTCGGTGTACGTAGAAGTTGTACGTGGTACGCCAATCCTAGCACAAGCTTTATTTCTTTACTACGGTGTTTCCGAAGATTTAATCGGCTTAAATATAAGTTCTTTTACTGCAGGTGTTATTGCAATTGCTGTTAACGCTGGGGCATATATTGCAGAAATTGTTCGTGGAGCCGTTTATTCCATTGATAAAGGTCAACATGAAGCAGGACGATCTATGGGATTAACCGAAAAGCAGACCATGCGATACATTATTTGGCCACAGGCATTTAAACGAATGATTCCACCTCTTGGAAACCAATTTATTATCAGCTTAAAAGACACGTCCGTGTTTTCTGTAATTGTCGTACACGATGTGGTGTTTATGGCAAAAGAGTATTACAATACGACGTTCGAAATATTTGAAACATTAGTCATGGTTTGTTTACTTTACTTATGTATAACTATTCCAACCGCACTGTATTTGAACAGATTAGAAAGGAAGTTGGATGTATAAATGATTACAGTAAAAGACTTGCACAAATCGTTTGGTGATTTAGAGGTATTAAAAGGAATTGATGCAACAGTTGATGAGAGTGAAGTGGTATGCGTGATTGGGCCATCTGGATCTGGTAAAAGTACGTTTCTCAGATGCCTCAATCTACTGGAAGAAATAACTGCAGGTGAAGTTACAATCAATGGTGACAAGTTAACTGATCCATCAGTCAATATTAATGATGTTCGTACCCAGGTTGGAATGGTGTTCCAGCACTTTAATCTGTTCCCCCATAAAACAGTTTTAGATAATATAACACTCGGCCCAATTAAGGTAAAAGGTCTTTCTATAAATGAAGCCAAAGATGTTGGCCTTAAACTACTTGAAAAAGTAGGATTATCTGATAAAGCGGATGATTATCCGGACAGTCTTTCCGGTGGGCAGAAACAACGCGTGGCTATTGCAAGGTCGCTTGCGATGAATCCGAAAGTTATGCTGTTTGATGAGCCTACCTCTGCTCTTGATCCTGAATTAGTAGGGGATGTACTCGAAGTAATGAAGGATTTAGCTGAAGAAGGCATGACAATGGTCGTTGTCACTCATGAAATGGGCTTTGCTAAGGAAGTTGGAGATCGTGTGTTATTCATGGATGAAGGAATTATTATGGAAGAGGGAGAGCCAACACAAATCTTTGATAATCCTCAAAATCCTAGAACCCAATCTTTTTTAAGTAAGATCTTGTAGGGCAATACCCATGATGGTGAATCTGTGTCACAGGTAAAGGTAAAACTACTGTTGAAAGACTTTGTGAAAAGTAGGTTTAATCCCGCATCGCTACTTCCATAAGAAAAAACGCCTGTATAAATACAGGCGTTTTCTACGTATATTTGTGGCGAAGAATAATGTGTTCACATTCACATGTATTGCATTCCTCGTCTTACACAAATCAGCTCATCGCTTAATCATTATAGCACGAATGTTAATTTAAAACACTAGTAAAAAATGGCGAGGTAATTATTTATTGACTAACTTTTCCTTAAAGATACTTCTAAGAGAGAATTATTTGTAATGGCAATATCTAATTACTATAACAAATTCGTGGGAAAGGTTAAAAGCCACCTCAATTTATTCTTAACGAGGTGGCTATTGTTCATATTTGATTGCAGAATTAGTCTGATTGAATGTTACGGTCGTTAACAAATGCTTTTATGAAAAAACGTTCATTATCATTAGGTTCCCTATTATTTTCTTCCTTAAAGGATTTCATCGCTTGTTCTAGTGAGGTGGAATTTACAGCTTGATTTGCTGCTGTTAACTCTTCCCAATATACATTCATTTCATTTAAATCACAGATGGACTCATGACCAAGTAAGAACATTTCCGCATCATATTTTTGAATGTCTTTGATCATAGGCGATAACAGTGATTGCTTGTAATGAAATAAAGAGTTAGTGGTTGTACCATATGCACAATCCCCTAAAAAAACAACCTTTTCATCCGGAATATAAATGATTGTAGCGTCATCTGTATGAGTACTTTTGATTCTTTCAAGTATGCAAAGTTTATTACCTAAATCAATCGTTAATGTGTTTTCAAATATTACATCTGGTGATTTTAACTTGAAACGTTCCCTGTTTGTCATATCAGTTTGTAAAACCTTCATACATATAGGACTCATCTGATTGGCAGTCACATATTTTTGAAGTGAACGATCGTCATAGGAAAAACCTTGCCATTCTTTTATCATTTCGTTTGTTTGATTATTAACTATAACAGTAGCGTTAAATTCATTCATTCCTAGGAAATGGTCCCAATGTGCATGGGTAATAACAACATATTTAACTGGTGGTACGTTTCGTTTCTCGATTTCTAGTAAAAAATCCTGAGCATGCTGAGGAGAATTACCAGCATCTATTATAAGGCTAAATTGATCACCACATACCAGTCCTAATGTTGGTCGTTCTTTATCATCTTGATTAGATAAATAATAAATCGTATCACTTAATTTATTTAACATGTTATTTTCCTCTTTTCTATTTTTTCATACCCATGAAAGAGAAAATCTACATGTTTATTCTAAAAGTTATTAAAATAATTTAAGATTTTCTCTGATTACCTTTTTACCATTGGACTAGTACCTCCCTGTTCGTTTATAGAAAAGTATAGCACAAACCAAACTACAGATTAAGAAATTTCAAAATATTAATTACCTAATATAGTCCTATATAGTTTGTAGTTAAAACAGAGGATGGTTTAACTTTCTGGTGCAATGGATTAAACATAGTGATCAATATTATTCGACCTTTTTTCTTTTCTTTCTCGATTTCATATTTGGAATATTATGTTAGTATTTAGTTAACAGATATTGAAGTAACGGAGCAGTTTTTTCAGTAAGTCGAGATTATTTATAGAGATAGGGGAGGGGAGAGTTATGTCTAAGGTTCTTGATACTTTCAAAAATATGTTTTTAGATTTGTTTTCTATGGGGAAGGGATTTGTTTATGGGTTTGTAATGGTTGGATTATTTATCATCGCTTGTGGGGCAATTATATATGGCTCTATATCTCTAATGAATTTAATCTTTTAACGATGTCAGAATTGTAACGTAGACTAACGTTTTTTTATTGTCTGAATGAATTTCATAATTATTAATCCTTCTGTCTCAACGCTTTTGAGAGACAAAAAAAGAAGTACCTCCCCAAATCTTGTATAATGGTAGTTGACTATAAAACCATAAAAAGACTGAAGGAGCACTTCTTATGACTATTATACGACAAACAAGCTTATTTGGCATCCAAGAATTATACAAGATGGAACCTACCCAACGGTATGATTCAATTATATCCGAGATAGACGTGGATCGAATCTTCCATGAAGTGAATAAAAAATCACGACGTGGCGCTCCTGTGGAGCTTAATTATGCAGCGATGATTATCAGCTCTTTCATTCGCATAGTTGAACGTATTCCAACGATTAAAGATTTGGTGAAACGCCTGAATGATGATTTTGTTTTTAAATTGAACTGTGGTTTTCTTGTCTCGGACGAGACACCTTCCGAAGCTGCCTATTCTCGCCTGCTGACGAAACTTAGTGACTCTAGCGTTCTAGAAGAAGAACAGAAAAAAGTAGTCCTACAAGCCATTGTGGAAGGCTTTATTAGTGACAACACCGTCGCCATTGATGCCACTCACTTCGAAGCACGTGATCAAGCACCACCCAAAGAAGATAAGCCCAAAACAGAACCTAAAAAACGTGGACGCAAACCCAAGGAAGAACGGGAACAATGGTTACTTGAACAGGCTGAAATAGAAGCAAACTTGCCTCTTTATGAAAAGAAAATAGAAGCGCAATTAGACGTACCTTTAACCGACTTACGGGCTGAAGTCCCCCAAGCCCCAAAATGGGGCATAAAAAAGAACAGTGAAGGAAAAAATGTTTTCTGGTACGGCTACAAGGGCCATTTAGCTGTTGGGACATCTAGTCAATATATTTTACAGTCACTCTTTTCGTCAGGAAGTTTGAATGACGGAAAAGCTGCCATTCCCTTATTAAAAGGGGTGAAGGAACTAGCTCTTTCTTCTTTGCGCTACCAAACAATGGATGCGGGTTACGACTATGAACCTATTTATGAACAAGTACATCGAATGGGGAATCAGTCTATCATTGCCTATAATAAGAAAAATGAAAGGGAACCAATTGGCTTTGATAAATACTTTGCCCCAACTTGTTTTCGTGAGCATTCTTACCGTTACGATAGCTTTGATGCCAACTATGAAACGCTGAAATTCACGAGGCCAAAGGAGTGCAGTAGCTGTCCTTTAGCTAACGAAGGCATCTGTCAAAAGGTATATAAAGTAAAGATAACGCAAGACCTCAGAAGATACACAGCGCCAGCTCGTGGATCTAAAGCCTGGAGAACAATCTTTAAACGTCGTACAGCTGTTGAGCGCGTAAACGCATATCTTAAGGAGTTTTTTCAACTTAATAATGTTCGTTATCGTACCGGAAAGCGCGCCAAGGTTCATTTTGATATGATCACGCTTATTTACAATGCTTCAAAATTAGCTGCAGACCGTATGAATGCACGATTAAACCAACATAAAACTGCATGATTCCTGTTTTTAAGAATACAAGATCAGAATTCGGCTCGTCTTTGTATTTTTAAAAAGAGCAATTATGAAATTGACTCGTCTAGGAAATTATAAATTTTTAGTGTTGCGGATAACGAAATAATTGAATTTGCCACGTCCAGCTCCAGCGCCCAGAAACTAGGCGACTTCACGAAATCGCCCTACGATAAGTCATCATCGAATCGTAACCTCTCGTGATTCCTTTATCTCAGTTGATTCGTTCCACTCGCTACGATTCTAAACGGGCGCTTGCGCTTTTGTTCTCAAGGAAGGATTAAATAAGAGAGGGAGTCTGATGTGCAAAAGTGTGAGAGATGTTTTACGAGTTTTAAATGGAAACAAATTTTCAAAGCCCATATCAAAAAGCAACCTGTCATATGCAAAGAATGTAACACAGAACATGTTTTAGAAACTTCTTCAAAAACCGTATTGTTGATATTAGAACTGCCAATATTTATCTTCATTATATTTTTAATTGATAAGTTATCATATACGTCATTTGGTTATTATTCTTTGGCTGCTTTATTTTTAATTGGCCATCCCCTCGCTTTTATTTCCTTTCTTTGCACGATTCAAATCCAAGTATCGTACAAATTATAAATCAGATTACTAAAAAAGCTGTCTTCATCGTTATTGAAGACAGCAATAGCGTTTAAAATGTTTTTGAGTTAACCCACTTATTCACAGCCAAATATCCCCCTAAAAACCCTTCAAAATTTAAACCCGACTATTCTGATCAAATTTATTGACTTAAAAAAGAATCACAGCTAAAATAACACTACTCGACTGACTGATCAATCAAGAGGAGGTGGATTATATTACTACACAAGATCAAGGTTCTGAACGAAGAGAGCAAATCTTAGAGGTTGCCTTAAAACAGTTTTCTGATTATGGCTATCATAAGACAAAAGTATCGGATATTGTGAAGGCTGCTGGTGTCGCACAAGGTACTTTCTATTGGTACTTTAAAAGTAAAGAGGCGATAGCTTTAGAAATCATACATAATAAGGAAGCCGATTTGATTGCCGTCGTTTTACAAGGATATAGGGAGTCGAAAGTAACGGTCCAAGAAGTGGTACAAGCATCAGAAAAATTATTTGAGGATTACTTTGTTTTCTCTCAACAAAATAAATACTTCATGCGGCTTCTTTTAAAAGGGATGGAAACAGAGGAATCTGTCCAATCTGCCATCCTTGAAACAAGGATAAAGCTTGAGAAGGCTTTTCAAAAAAATATTGAAAGAGCAGCTGAACTCGGTATTCTGCCACAAAAGGATCCAATGGTACAGTCTGCACTTTTGGTAAGTCTTTTAGAAGGAATGTTGGAGAGATGGTTATTTAACCCACAACAAGGTTATTCTAAATTACAAAGTCAAAGTGCAAAACAACTAGCCAAGGATGTCGTTCAATTTGAATTTTTTGGGTTACTAGGAATTTAATTTTAAAAAGGGTGGTTCATTATGATGAAGAAAAAATCGTTTTTGCTAGGTATATTGCTTGCAGTGTTTGCTATTATGCTAACGGCTTGTGGGTCAGATTCAGATAAACAAGAGGGTGAAGAGTCAGAGGGGTCAAATATGGAAGGATCATCATTACTAGACCAAATTAAAGAAGAAGGCCAATTAAAAGTAGGTTTGATGGGTACCTATAAACCTTATAACTTTATTAACGAAGACCAGGAAATGGACGGATTCGATGCGGATATTGCCAAAGAGGTTGCCAATCGTTTAGGTGTAGACGTTGAATTTGTTGCACAAGAATTTTCCGGAATGATTGCAGGGTTACAATCTGAAAAATTTGATGTGGTTATTAGTCAAATGACCATTACAGATGAAAGAAAAGAACAAATGGACTTCTCAGATCCTTATATCACCAATCAAGTTAAAGTTATTGTGAAAGAAGATAATGATTCCATTACGTCAGTGGAAGATTTCAAGGGGAAAAACATTGGTGTTGGCTTAGGAACAAATGATGAAACCTACTTAAGAACAGAACTTATGCCTGAGGTTGGAGACTTTACTATTATGACCTATGATGATGTGGTCACAACACTAAAAGATCTTGATACAGGGCGTATTGATGCGACAATAAATAATATTTACGCCATAACTCCAGTTGTTGAGCAAAACGGCTTTAAAATTAAAGCTGTTGGGGAGCCAATTAAATCAGACCAAGCTGGAATTGCGACGCGTAAAGGGAATGAAGAGCTGATAGCGGAATTAAATCGTATTTTAGCCGAGATGAAAGAGGATGGAACGTATAATGAAATCTTTGTAAAATGGTTTGGGGAAGAGCCTCAAGCGTAAGAGAAAGGAATTTTAAAAATGGATATTGTCATTGATCATTTGCCATTTTTGTTCCAAGGAGCATACTATACACTTCTGATCACAGTTATTTCCATGTTATTTGGCTCCATAATAGCTGCGATCGTTGCGGTTGCAAGACTGAAAGGGGCTCCTCCAATTAGGTGGATTGCGAGAGCGTATGTATCCATTATTCGGGGGACCCCGACCTTGGTTCAGATTATTATTGTTTATTATGGGCTTGTGGATTTTGGAATTAGGCTGCAGCCATTACCGGCAGCCATTATTGCCCTTAGTATAAGCATTGGGGCATACCTTTCAGAAACCTTACGTGGTGCACTGCAATCTATTCCAAAAGGACAGATGGAAGCTGCCTATGCATCTGGCTTAACCCCTGTACAAACAATGCGACGGATTATTTTTCCACAAGCAATACGAATTGCGATTCCACCGGCGGGTAATACGTTCATTGGGATGCTAAAAGAAACATCGCTCGTTTCCGTCATTACCGTTACGGAATTATTGCGGTCTGCGCAACTATTAATTGCGCAGTACTATGTCTACATGCCGTTTTATTTATCGATTGCACTCATGTATTGGATCATGAGTACAGGCTTTTCTTTCTTATTAGAAAGATGGGAAAAGAAGCTATCCATTTATGTATAAGTTGGGGTTGTATATATGATTACAATAAAACATTTATCGAAGCGTTTTGAAAAACTAGAAGTACTGAAGGACATTAATTTAGAAGTGGAAAACGGCGAAGTTATCACGATTCTAGGGCCAAGTGGCTCAGGGAAAAGTACCCTTTTAAGATGTCTAAACGGATTAGAAGACATGACAAGTGGTGAGATTGAAGTAGCTGGATCTACCGTGAACACGGAAGATAGTAAGAAAAAGCAATTAAATGCATACCGTCAGATCCGTTTGCATAGTGGGATGGTGTTTCAACAGTTTAACCTCTATCCACATAAAACCGTATTGGGAAATGTGATTGAAGCCTTGCTAACGGTTAGGAAATGGTCAAAGGAAAAAGCCACTAAAAAAGGTGAAGCTTTACTAGAAAGAGTTGGCCTGTCTGAAAAACGGGATGTCTATCCATCGCGATTATCAGGGGGTCAACAGCAGCGGGTGGCGATTGCGCGTGCTTTGGCCGTTGAACCAGAAGTAATGTTGTTTGATGAACCTACATCCGCTTTAGACCCTGAATTGGTAGGCGAGGTGTTAGCAGTTATAAAGGAACTTGCTAAAGAAGGAATGACGATGGTGATTGTCACGCATGAAATGGAATTTGCGCGTGAGGTGGCTGATCGTGTCATCTTTATGGATGAAGGGGTAGTTGTGGAACAAGGTACTCCGGATTCATTTTTCAACCAACCTAAAACAGAGAGAGCGAGAAAGTTTTTAAATAAAATGTAGGCCGATTATTTAATTCAAGAAGGGAATGGCAGCAATGAAGATACAAACAAAATGGGATGGTCAACGAGCTTTTACAGCAGTCGGCGATTCTGGATATGAACTCAACATGGACGCTACGGAATTATATGGTGGCGAAGGAAAAGGTGTAACGCCTACTGAAATGTTGCTCGCATCTGTTGCAGGCTGCATCGGCATTGATGTAACGATGATACTAAAACCACATCTTGATGCAATTACAAATATCGAGATCGAAACAGATGGAACGCGAAAAGAAGACTTACCTAAAGGATTTACTGCCATTGCTGTAACCTTTACGGTTGATGGTGATATTGATGCCAAGAAGGTTTGGAGAGCTATAAATTTAGGGAAGCAAAAGTATTGTGCTGTTTCAGATTCACTAAAAGCTGACATTTCATTCCGTCTTGTGTTGAACGGGGAAGAAGCGGAGAATATCTATCAAAATTAAATATAAATAAATGCTTCAAAAAGGAAAAACGTCTGTAAACATACAGGCGTTTTCTTTATATTTGTGGGAACGCATAATCATTATTTGGTGAACAAGCAACTGTATAGCGCTTGAATTTTAAACAGGGGATCATTTATTGATCTCCTTTTCTTATACAAAAATTTTAAAAATGATTTTTGAATATTATGTTAGTATTGAACTAAATATATTTACTTAATTAAACGGCAGGTTAGGGAATAAAGGTATTTAAGGATCTTTTCAGAACTAATACCGTTTACTGGATGTTAGGAAGCCTGGCGACTATGATGAGCATGATTTAACTGCAAAATTTATAATTGATTAGCAAAATGGATTAATTGTGTGGTAAGGAGGAATTCAACATGAACAGTAAAACAGTTGTTGGGCTAATAGGAAGTGCTTTTATTACTGTAGTGGGGCTATATCGATTATTCTCTGAGTCGCTTTCTTCAACTCCTTTATTTATAGCATATCTATTCATTATTACCGGGTTTATTGGGGTATGCGTTAATGGAATAAAGTTATTCAAATCTAAAAAGATCTAAAGCTTAAGTGATTATAGTAAATTCTCATATAAAATTGCATTTGTAAAGTATGGGGGTATGACAATGAGAAGGGTCGTAACAGCATTACTATCTACTATTTTGTTTGCAATAATATATTCTTGGATGTTCTATGTTCCTAGTTCACAACGGCAACCAAATGTTTATTATTTTGGCTTTTTTGAAACAAGTATTTTTGTAATTATTTACACGGCTCCAGTTTATTTTCTTGTAGGAATACTTGTTTCGATATTAATTGATAAGTTAGTCGGAAATGTTGACAGAAATTCAAAATGGAAACTGTACTTTATTCAGTTAGGTTTGTACTCTTTGGCTGGTATACTAGTCGGATTTATTTATCTTATAATATTTTTCGATAGTATATATCTAGTGGAAGTTAGTTACTTCTCATTATTCGGATTAGCTGCATCTAATTTATATTTTCACCTATTGTTGTTGGTTCGGAAATTCAGAAGGAGATAATAAGGTCAAAAGTGGTAGTATCCGCTATAAAATTGACCAAACAGTCGGACTGGGACATAGTTTATCTGCGTCTAATTGATTTAGAAAAGGGGTGGTTTGCCATGTACGGTTCAGCGAACAAATCTTGGCCACAGCGATTAACGATTATTGCATATGAGTGTGTTTTCCTTGTCCTTGTCTACTGGTTCTTATTTTTAGCCGGTAATGAAGTCTTGCATTTACCCGAAGGTGATTTTCAGAGAAGAGTGCTGCTGTTCGGATTTTGTCTGGTCGTCTTTTTAAGGATGAGTTTTATGGTAGTTTATTTGTTGAAACGAGGAATTACATGGCGAGAAACAGTAAGTGTCTCTTTTGCCTTCGCTCTCTATTATATTGGTTTTTCCCTGTTAGGAGGAACTAATGATCAGCCATTGGATTGGATAGACGGAATTGCTGTATTTATATTTCTTGCCGGTTCGATAATTAATACATTGTCTGAGCTGTTAAGGAATCAATGGAAAAAGGATAGCCGGAATAAAGCAAAACTCTATACTGGGGGATTATTCAGGTATGCGACCCATATTAATTATTTCGGAGATTTCGTTTGGGTAAGCGGTTTTGCATTGCTGACAAGAAATACTTGGGCAGGGCTGATACCCATCTTTCTATTCTTCATGTTTGTTTTCTTTAATATCCCGGAGCATGATCGATACTTAAGGGGGAAATATGGCAGGGATTTTGTAAAGTATGAGCAGACGACGAAGAAGTTTATTCCGTATATATATTAAGCTGTGTACATACACATAAATGCTTGTGCTTTAATTTCTATATAAATGTCTTAAATAGGACTAAATAGAGAGATAGAATTAAGTAGGTGAAAGGTGAGGTATTACTGGGCTGTGTCATAATTGCCATGGCCTCAACAAATGGAGTTCTTGGTGCTGTAAACAATTAATAGAGGAGGGAAAGTGATGAGTTTAGACCAGATAAGGGAATTTGTGGAGAAAAATAAAGAGGAATACTTGGAGACATTATTTACATTGTTACGTCAGAAAAGTATCAGTGCACAAAATATTGGGATGGAAGAAACAAGTGCCATGCTACTTGAGATGTTAGAAGATATCGGAATGGATAGTAGATTAATTGAGACGGATGGACATCCAGTGGTTTATGGTGAAATGATGAAGGAAGATAATGATTTTACATTACTTATATACGGCCATTATGATGTTCAACCTGCAGACCCGATTGAGGAGTGGAATTCACCACCCTTTGAACCAACGATTAGAGACGGTAAAATATACTGCCGAGGGGTTGGCGATAATAAAGGACAGCTCATGGCGCAAATTCTGGCACTAAAAAGCTACCAAGAAGTTATAGGGAATCTTCCTATAAATATTAAATTTGTATTTGAAGGAGAAGAGGAAAGTGGGAGCCCGAATCTAGCTAAATTTGTCTCCGAGCATCGCGATTTATTAAAAGCGGATTTAGTGTATACATCCGATGGACCAATGCATGAAAGCGGGGCGCCATTTGTTTTACTCGGAGTTAGAGGTATGCTCTATGTAGAACTAAATGCAAAAGGCTCAGATTGGGATAATCATTCTGGTAACAAAGGAAATATTGCTCCAAATCCAGCTTGGCAGCTTGTCGAACTTCTAGGTACCATGAAGGATGATGATGGGAATATATTAATAGAAGGTTTTTATGATGATCTACAAAAACCTACTGCAAACGAGGAAGAATTGATATCCACGTTACCTTATAATGCTGAACAAGTCGCTGATCAAATTGGATATAAAGGTTTTGATATGACGCGTGAGGAATATTACCGAAAACTAACCCTTGAACCAACTTTAAATATCGCAGGCTTTCATAGTGGCTATGGTGGAGAAGGTGCAAAGACAATCATACCTTCTACTGCTATGGTCAAAATGGATATGCGATTAGTAATTGATCAAGACCCAGATGATATTTTAGAAAAGTTTATTAAACATGTTAATAAACATGCACCTGGAGTAGAAGTGGTAAGTCATGGATCGATGAAGCCATCTCGTACGTCTCCTGACCTGGAGGTTGTAAAGGTTGTTAAGGAGGCAGTCAAGGAAGTCTACTATGAAGAACCAGTCCTACAGCCTAGCCTAGGTGGTAGTTTGCCAGATTATGTATGGACACAAATACTAGGAGTACCTTCTGTTATTGTTCCATATGCAAATTCTGATGAAGCAAATCATTCACCAAATGAAAATCTTGATGTGGATAAATTTTTAAAAGGAATTGTTTGTACTTGTTCTGTGATTCGTTCATTAGGGGAGTAGTTGAATGGACTCATTGCAAATTAGGAATAGGTGAAATCTATGCAGATTGACTTCTAGTTATCTCGATTCAATTTATTTAATTCAAGGAGAAAGGAGACATACATATGAGATACCTAATATTGTTAACTCCATCAAAGAAGTGGAGAGATGGTGTTGCGTTACATAATCAACCAGTCATGCCTGAACACGCTGTTTATGTTCAAACCGAATATAATAAAGGGAATATAGTTTTGGCTGGACCATTTGGTGGTTCAACTGGAGGAGCAATAGTTATTGATGCAGAAACGGAAGAAGATGTTATTACATTTGCTGACTATGACCCTACTGTTAAAAATGGTATCTTCAGTTATGAAATAAAGCAATGGGATTATAAAATGAGCAAATGTGAAACTGGAAATCCAGCTTTTGACCAGGGTTACGTTGATTACAAGCATAAGATTCAAAAGGAATTAGGAATTATTTAGGATGTTTTTGTTAAAGTAATGGATGCTTTAGTGAAATATAAAAATCGAAATAGAGGGATTAAATGGAGTTTGAATTTGTAAAAGTAGAAGTGCTGTTACCAGAAGAATATATAGTGGAGTTAAGAAATCAGCTAAATGATATTGGCGTTTTAACTGTGGGAGATTACGATAATGTTGTTTCATATTCTGTGGTAAAAGGATACTGGAGACCTTTAGAAGAAGCAAATCCTTTTAATGGTAGTAAAGGTGAAATTTCCTTCGGGACTGAATGTAAAATGGAATTCAAGTGTTTAATGAGTAATATTGCAGAAGTTAAAGGACTAATTAAAAGGGTTCATCCTTATGAAGAACCTGTTATAAATGTTTTACCAATGTTAAGCTAACGGATGCAATAATAAAGCATGCGATTATAAGTAGTATTTGGTCTATTAACAAAATATTGCTGAAATTATTAGGGTGTGCTACACTCTCAATAATTAAACAGGTGACATAAGTGAGATAACTTGTGTTGGTGTCCTCAATGGTTAATAACAGTAATGTTGCACAGTGCCTCCAATCATATTGGGGGCATTTTATATTTTTAAAGGAGAGTGAATAAATTGCTACTAAAAGATGAGGACTCAAAGATGTTTGAAGATGTGTATACTCATGTAAAAGAAAGTGCCGAAAAGTTGGGTTCCAGTGGTGCTGCTTTATTTATCACCCATAACGACAAAATTGTAACAGAATCATATTTTGGTAAACAATCGAATACTAAGCATGCTCGAGATGTTAAAGCAGACACTCAATTCCACATCGCATCTGTAAGAAAGTCTTATATAGGCTTTGCTGCGGCGTACGCTATACACAATGGCTACTTTTCAGTTGATGATCCGATTCGAGGTTTTGTAGAAGACTCCTATTTATCCGCATATGAAGAAGTAACCATTCGTCACTTATTAACTCACACACATGGACTTATAAAAGCTGATGGTAAACTAGTAAGTGAATATAAACCTGGAGAATCGTGGGCATATAGAGGACCCAGTATTGAGTTATTGACAAGAATCATCAAAAAAACAACGGGAAAATCTGTTGCTGATATTGTAAAAGAGCATGTCATTGAGCCATTCGGTTTTAAATCGACAGAATGGCTTAAGATGAGTCAGCCACACTCAAAAATTGCAAACACTATTAGAGATAAAGATAACATCTTCTGGACGGAGACGGATGTAGTAGATGGTTCCGGAATGAATATGTATGTGTCTGCAAAAGATCTTGCCTTTTGGGGCTACCTTCATTTAACAGAAGGGAAATGGGGAGGAAAACAGATTATTCCTAGAGAAATCATTCAAATGGCAACATCTATACAGACTCCTGACCCAAGCCTTCCTATTCACAAAAACGGATTTTTATGGTTCGTAAAGGACACAAACCATACCTTTAACCAAATAGGCGATATAGTTCCAAAGGGTTCCTATCAATTACTCGGTTACACAAATGTAGCTCTGCTTATCATCCCAGAGGAAAACGTAGTAGCAGTAAGAATGTTTAACCGTTTTGGTTCCACGGAAGGATACGATTATCTCCAAGACATTCGGTCTTTTGGAGACACGGTTTATAAATGTCCAATAAAGGATTGTAGAACGCAATAATGGAAGGTGACCCAGATATGACCCCAGCCCAAATAGTTTAGAATAATTATTTTACTAACTGGTGCAAAAGTTAAAGAAGGCGATCATAAAAAAGGATTCCCTTTTGAGTATTATGTATAGCAATTAAATACAAACGACTGAAAATGTAATTATGATAGAATGAAAGTCAAAGTTCCATCCAAAGTTAAAATAAGCAAAAGGGCGCAAGTATTTTATGAAATATAAAATTTAAATATAATTAAGGATGATAAGTAATGAATAAACGTGATTATCTAGTTAAAACCTTTTCTCGTACAAAAAGAAAGGATTACGAGAATTATATTTTAACTGCAATCTGGCATAAACTGAACAATTTAAACATCAAGCCTGTTAGTCAGCAATACATTAAACGTAAGAACGGAAAGCATGCTTTAATGGATCTGTATTTTCCCCAATTACATATTGAAGTAGAAGTAGATGAAGCATACCATCAAGATAATCAGGAAGCAGATAAACTAAGGATGGATGACATTATATCGGCTGTTAGTGAAGAATCTATTAATGATTTTCTATTCCTTAGAATTGATGCGACTAAATCTATTGAAGAAATTGAAGATAGAATTAATGAGGTTGTCTCCATTATTAAAGATAGGGCTGCAAATTCACCATTAAAATGGGATACATATGAAGAAGAATTATCGCAGTTGAAACAAGATGAATATTTATCAGTTTATGACAGTGTTGCATTTAGTGATATAAAAGACATTGCAAATACAGAATTCTAAAAGATATCAACGGAGTTTCTTTAGAGTGATAGACAATATGTGGTTGTGGTGTCCTAAACTATCTATAACTAAAGATGGAGATACCAAATCAATAGCAGGCGGTTGGCTTAACTTTCTGGCAGAAGATTGGAGCTACATTGATGAATCGCATGTAGATGTTGGGATAGTGGAAAATAGAAAAAGTACATATACTGAAGAAATTAAATTAGATCGTAAAAGAGCGGTTTTTGCTAAATACAAAGATAATCTCGGGTTTAATCGATACAGATTTGTGGGTGTCTTTAAGTGTATTGGTCTATCACCATTGGATGAAAGTTGTATCAGGTATTTAAGAGTAGATGATAAGGTAAAGGTAGTTAAATGGTAGATCTTTTTCAAAGAAGGCGTGAAGACTATATATTCTAATTTTCTATTGAGATAGGAGTGACTGGTAGTATGGCTATTCCAGGTTTTCAAGATTTTATGTACCCATTTCTTCAAATTTTGGGAGATGGAAAAGAACATCGGCTACAGGATTTATATAAGGAACTTGCGAATCATTTTCAACTAACGGATGACGAAATTGAAGAAACTCTACCAAGTGGAAAACAAACTGTGTTGGTGAATAGAATTGGCTGGACAAGAACTTATTTAAATAAAGCTGGTCTTATAAAAGTAGTAAGATAAAGAAGTGAAAAAGGTATTAGAATATGCTTTAACCCTAGCTCAATCATTTGTAAAAAAGACAGAAGGCATCTTCAAAAATGCGGGTTTTCCTATACCTGTAGGTTTTTCTGATGAAGACGTAAACTTAAAGGCACCGAGACTTTTTAGCGATGAATTCTATCTGTATTATTTACAATATACAGGAAAAGCCGGAATGAGCATTTATACTGCTGCGATTGCTATTGTAACTAGAAAGGATATAAAAGACTTTTTTGTTGAAAGTCTAAGCGACACGGTTAAATTGATGGGTATAACGAATGATATTTTGCAGTCAAAAGGGAAGCTAATGAATGCACCTAAAGTACCGAACCCGAAAGAGGCTGAGTTTCTTCATGACCAAAGCTTTCTAAATGGTTATATAGGAGATATAAGGCCACTTCATGGACTAGAAGTTGCGCATTTATTTGACAATATTAACAATGACGTCACAAGTAAAGCACTTATTATTGGGTTTAGCCAGGGTGCGCAAGACAAAAGAGTTAAAAAATATTTGGATCGCGGAAAAACTATTAATAAAAAACATGTTGGATTACTATCAAAGAAACTTCATGATGATAACTTACCTTCACCTACTTACCTAGACCATATGGTAACGGCTTCTACCATACCTCCATTTTCTGATAAGCTAATGGTCGCTCATAAAATTGACATGTTTTCGATGAAGATAAGAGAATATGCTAATGGTTTATCATTAAACGGAAGAAAAGATATTGGGGTACTATATGCAAAATGTTTAATGGACGTTTCGTTATATGTAGAAGATGGAGCGAATCTTATGATTGACAATAGTTGGATGGAACAACCACCAATTATAGTAAACAGAAAGAAACTGAACTCGAAAGAATAAACTTGCGGAACTAAATGGTGTATTACTTATGGCCTTTAATATACAGAAAATGTATGTTAAAGGCCTTGAGGTTATGGCGTTTATGCAAGTGAATCTAGCAGCAATACCTAAGAAAACACAGAAAAACTGTATTAATTAAAAGGCACATAATAATGTTAAGGATGCGTTAATTCTTCTAGAATTAACGCATCCGTTTGTTATGGTCTTTGAAAACCCCTGGCTATGCCGGGGGTTCCATAGAGCTTCTAGCGTGGGGGCAAAAAAAAAGCCTCTCTTCATGATAAGATAAGGTTGGTTTCCCGACCACCAAATCTCATCAAAGAAGGAGGCATGTCCAATGCAGGACAAGAATAGTTTAGCACATACACAGTGGAGATGTAAGTTCCACATCGTTTTTGCGCCAAAATATAGAAGACAAATTATCTACGGGAAATATAAAAAAAGCATCGGAGAAATAGTAAGAGAGCTTTGTGAAAGGAAAGGGGTTGAGATACACGAGGCAAATGCATGTAAAGATCACATTCATATGTTAGTAAGTATTCCACCAAAACTAAGTGTATCTCAATTCATGGGCTACCTAAAGGGCAAAAGTAGCTTAATGATATTCGATCGGCACGCTAATTTAAAGTACAGATATGGTAATCGTAAATTTTGGTGTCGAGGCTACTTTGTAGATACAGTGGGCAGAAATAAGAATCAAATTCAAGAATATATTAGAAATCAGCTTAAAGAGGATTACATGAGTGATCAGTTAACATTATTTGAAGAATTTGACCCCTTCACTGGAGAGAAAAATAAGAAGAAATAAGAGATTCTTTTAGAATCAGTGAGTGAGTGTGGTGCAAAAGGGAAACCATTCAGTGGGCCTTTTAGGCCGAGGCCGGTAACATAGGCTTTCAGCCGCAGAGCAAACCACCAGTTCACACTGGTGGTTTTGATTCAATAAGTTATTCGTTTTGGTAGCACGTCTCATATTCGTCTTTCATTAACAAACTTTTGCAAGCTAAACCATTATCATGATAAATTTCTTTACCGATTTCTAATTCGATACTTCTATTTGAATTTGGATAATTAGGATTGTCATTTAGTATGTTCAGTGTATCTTCATCAAGCCATTCTATAGAAATATTGCTTTTTGCATCACTATAATAAACAGTTTGCATTTTATTTTTCTCATTGTTGTTTGTAATTTTCACCATTAGATTAACACCGCCTGCAGCACCACCATATAAATCATAATAAGCATTAGCCGTGTATGCGCCAGTGGGTGATAGTAATGGTCCAGGACCTTTTTGAGTCGATTCTCTATCAATATCACTGAATGTAAAAAAGTACGTTTCATATAGATAGATTGAAGTAACCAGAACAATCCCAGACAACGTTGCAATCAGTAATCTTTTAGGAAAAGGTTTCTTTTTAATTAAAGAAACGATTATTCTTGTACATAAAATTAAAAGCAATATGACAGTAATAAAAGATAGTAAGAGCCCAAATAAAATTAAAATCATGATCCCCCCATTTTAAGTTCAATAATTCCAATATATGATAAATCTTATCCAACACTCATTAGCTTAATAAACACTACTAATATATTCATTTATTATAGGTACATCAGGTGGATTAATATTTTGAGGAAGTGCGTCTAACTTAAAAAACTTTAATGCTTGAACTTCATTTTCTCCGCGCCTTAATTCACCTTCAAACTCACTGCATATATAGACAGATACGACATTATATACCTCATCACCATGAGGGTACTTATAGTAGAATTCTTCTCCTGAGTACACATGGAATAACTCTAATCTTTTTGCAACCAATCCTGTCTCTTCGAATAATTCCCTCTTGGCAACTTGTTCTAAAGTTTCACCTAACTCTAATGAGCCACCTGCTAATCCCCAGCACTTATTATCATTTCGAAGTTGTAAAAGTATTTCTTTTTCATTGTTGAGTAATATGACACACGCCCCAACCATTATAAGAGGACGACTTCCCACTAACTTTCTTAATTCCATTATGTAGCCCATAAATGATCTCCTTTTTAATTATATATTAACTTTAATTATCATACTGTCAAAACGTACATATATTAAATACTATATACACGTTTTGATCGAGAGAAAGAAGAGCTTCTTGTAATTTAAATAAACTATAGGGTTTAAATGTTTGAAAATTTACAATATAATAGCAGTATTGGACTTGTAGTTAGTTATGTTACTGAAAATTTTTCCTCAAATATTTGTACTACTTTATTGCTTTATGTCTACCAAACTTCCACTTGTATTCAACTCAGAAGATCCTACCAACCTTTGAGAATGCTTCCAAGTTTTTAATATTATTACACGCATAAACTAAACAATCAGGGGGGGATGTTTAGGGATTGAGATTGTATGGTGTTCCCGCAATATAATAATGTTGGAGGATTATAAATATGAGTATTGTTTCAAAAGAAGAAATTTTGCCGAGTGAACCATCCTTGATTGTGGATAATTTAACAAAGAAGTATGCAGATAATATTGTCTTAGATCAGTTATCCCTCACCGTCAATCCAGGGGAGATTCACGGTATCTTAGGGAGGAACGGCATTGGGAAAACAACTCTAATTGAATGTGTGGTCGGATTAAGACCTTTTAATCAAGGAACCATCAAAGTTGGAGGTCTTGATATTTTAAGTAATAGAGACGACATAATGAAACAAGTAGGGATACAACCACAAGAAGCTAACTTATTCCCTAGGTTATCAATTGAAGAAACCATGCAGTTATTTTCTAGCTTTTATGGAGACCCTTTAGCTTATAGTGAGATTATGAATGTATTAGATTTAGAAAGAATTAAGAATAAGCGGGTGAAGAGCTTATCTACAGGGCAAAAACAACGATTATTAGTGGCGCTTTCCTTAATTGGGGATCCTTCCTTTATCATTTTAGATGAACCAACAACAGGGATAGACCCGCAAGTAAAACAATTAATTTGGAAGGTGTTACAAAAAGAGAAGACAGATCATAATGCAATATTATTATCGACACATAACATGGAAGAAGCAGAGAAAATCTGTGACCGGGTTTCAATCCTACATAATAAAAAGATTGTCGCTTCAGGTATGCCGAAAGAAATTATCATGAATAATAGAAAAACAATGAACGACACTTTAGAGGATGTATTCCTTCATCTAACCGGCTCGTCATTACGAGGGGAGATTGATTAATATGGTGATGGATAAAATAGCCTTAAAATACTTAGTTATAACTGGACTTAAAGAAATCTTTAGGGAACCAAAAATCTTCTTTTTCACCTTATTATTCCCTTTCTTCTTTTTAGCCATGTTCGGTGGTATGAGTATGGTAATAGACCCTTCTGAAGAGTTAGGATTGTCTTTTATAGAGTACTTATTTCCAGGCATTTTAATTTTTGCTCTTTTGTCAGTTGGGTTTTTGGGTACTTCAGTTCCATTAATTGAAATGAGACAGAAAGGGATATTAAAAACACTACGAACAACCCCTCTTAACGAGATTACTTTCATCTTTTCGCAAATTATAGTTCGATTGATTTTAGGGTTTATGCAGATCTTTATTTTTACTATTTTAGGTTTTTTTATGGGACTGATTAGTTTAGGAAACATCATTCCGTTCATATTGATTAGCCTAATAGGATTGGTTATGATTCTAACATTTGGATTCCTTCTAGGAGGAATATTCAATAAGACAGAACTAGCATCAGGTGTGTTAAGTTTTGGAATGATGCCACTTATCATGCTAAGTGGTGCCATGTTACCACTACACATCCTTCCAGACGTGTTTAAGACAATTTCTTATTTTATTCCATTCACATACTTAACAGAGCTCTTTCACCAAGTCTTACTTGATCTTGACGCTGCGTTGCCGATTTACGGAAATGTTATTGTTTTAATCGTTATCAGCGTCGCGATTTTCTTTTTAACAAAGTTGACCTTCCGTTGGACTTAATCAGCGAAGGGTAAATATCGAGTATGTATTTCCCTAGTAGCTCGCAAACTATGCTTTGCGAGTTACTTTTTATATGCTTATTCTATAACATAATAATAAAGGAAAGATACAGTGAGATTATGGTGTTTAATTCCCCGAGTCTTTATATTTTTTGCAAAAGGTGGGACTAATCATTTTTAAATATGACAGATACATGTCTTATTTAAAGTGATATAGTAATCATTAACTGAGGGGGAATGAAAATGGAATGTTCATGGCCGGGTAATAATCAGCTTATGAGAATGTATCACAACGAAGAATGGTGTGTACCGACCACTGATGACCAATATATTTTTGAAATGCTGACATTAGAGGGGGCGCAGGCGGGTTTGTCTTGGAGTATTGTATTATCTAAACGAGAGGCTTATCAAAAAGCTTTTCATAATTTTGATATTAGATTTTGTTCGGATCTAACGGATAATGATTTGATGAACATAAAGGAAAACTATAATGTCATTAAACACCTTGCAAAGCTTCAATCCGTGAGAAGTAATGCGCAAGCGGTCATAAAAATAACAAAAGAGTTTGGTAGCTTTTCCAATTTTTTATGGCGCTATGTTGATTTCGAACCAATAATTAATGACTGGCACTCAGAAGGTCAAATACCTACTCAAACAGACCTATCAAACCAGATTAGTAAGGATTTGAAAAAAGGGGATTCAAATTTGTCGGCCCAGTAACCATGTATTCCTTTATGCAAGCAATTGGTATGGTGGATGACCACGTGACAAGCTGTGTGTACCACACTTCAAACAAAGAAAGGAAGATAAAAGAAAATGGATTTTAATAACGCAGTTAATCGTTCGTTACAAATTAGAAAAGCTTATCATCAACTCGAGAAAAAATATCATGGCTCTGAATGGACAGTAGAAGAAGATGCACTTGCGTTTCTAACCGATGCGGCACTCGTTGGGAGATTAGCAATGGCAAACCAAGAAAGGTGGCCAGCAGGAGCTGATTCAGAAACGGACTTAGAACATAAAATCGCGGAGTCATTCTGGTGGCTGATGGTTTTGGCAGAGCGAATGGACATTGACAGTGGACAAGCATTGGAGAATTTTTTAAAGAAAAAAGAAGAACAATTCTTGTAAAGTGAAGTAGGAGGATTTCACATGACCATTAGTCGGTATTTTGAAATCATCTATCTCTTATTGGATAGAAAAGTGGTTACTGCGAAGGAATTGTCTGAGCACTTTGAGGTTTCCACAAGAACGATCTATAGAGATGTGGATGTGTTAAGTGGGGCAGGAATCCCTATCTATGCTAATAAGGGGAGAGGAGGAGGGATTTCCCTTTTAGAGGGATACTCCTTCAATGCTTCCATGTTAACAAGTGATGAACAAGAAGACATATTGGTTGGACTACAAACATTAGCTGTTACTGAATTTCCAAATACAGATCTCATTCTAAAAAAAGTAGCTCGGCTGTTTAAAAAACAAACAACAAACTGGATTGATGTTGATATGGGGAAGTGGGGAAAAGAAGAAACAGTTATTTATCCTATTAAGAGATGCAATTTCCCAACAATTTGTCGTTCACTTTCGCTATTTTAACTCACTTGGTGAGCAAAGTGTACGAGAAGTAGAGCCGATTCAATTATTATTCAAAAAAAATGCTTGGTATCTTTCTGGATATTGTTTAGGCCGGGAGGGTTTTCGTATTTTTAAAATTAGTCGCATGGATCAAGTATGTCTTTCAGATCAAACATTTACCATGAGATCAACAGAAGATGCGATAAAAGATGCCGAGAAACAAATAGGGGAAACCTCTATTCCGATAAAGATTAGAATTTCTTCTCAAGGTGCGTACCGGGTCTATGATGAGTTTGACGACCATATGATTACGAAAAATATAGATGGCTCGTACACCGTTGTAGCGAATTTCCCTGTTGGTGCATGGCTAGATAGTTATCTTTTGTCCTTTGGTACACTAATTGAAGATATTCACCCTGATTATTTACGCGAACGGTTATTGAAAATAATGGATAAGCTGAAGCATAACCTAGAAGATTCGTCTAAAAATAAGCCAGGTTAAAGTTTAGGACGTCTTTTTTTGCGGGTTATTATGAAATAATCTTTACTCGAACGACATCTAAATGGCGCATTACATAGAAAGCAGCCCAGTTCTTCAAAAAGGAATTAGGCTGTTTTATTTCATATTTCTTTGAGTATTGATAGGAGTGACAAATGTATCATCTTGGATTAGTGGGAAGTATGGTTCAACGCTTCTTGGTTCACTCTTTCCATAAATTCATGAACAACTTTTTGGCTTCCTTTTTTGTTTGCAAGCTTCATCATTGCCCTGCCGACGAAGTTAATGCCTTTGTTATGGCCGGAGTATATGAACTTTGTGTTATTTTCGTCCACTTTTTCCAAGGTAAAACTAAAGTTAACTTCAAACGCTTTCCCAATTACAAATCGAACTGTTTTTAGTTTCTTGTCTGGTGTATCTTCGTAGGCTAAGGTTTCCACGATGTACGTTTCAACGCGTTTCCCTTCACGGTAGCTCTGTTGATGCTTCGCTCCTACTTCTGTTTCTGACTTTTCCACTATAGTATGTTCTTCAACTTTTGGCATGATTTTTTTAATGTTTTTATCCGAAAATAAGCTCCAAACAGTTTCAATATCTCTTTCAATTATCGTTTCTTCTTTCCATTCAATCATCGTTTTTATCTTCCCTTCCAGATTTTAAAAAGTCATCAATCTCCTCGGTTTGTTTGCACAGGTCTTCTATTTTAAGCTGTATGTTTTCTCTTTTTTGAATTAGCAGATCTTCTAGGTGATAGAACGATTCGTCCTCCGTAACAGAAATCATCTCTTGAATGGTAAATCCGAATCGTCTTAATTTCCCTAAAAGAGTTGCTAAGAAGTAGCTGCCATCATCGTAATATCGGTAATTATTATGTGGATTAATATAAGCGGGCTCTAATAGTTTCACTTCGGCGTAGTAGCGAAGTGTTTCTTTAGTCAAACCGGTTATTGCGGCAAATTCACTTATCTTATACATAATGCCTGTCCTTTCACTACGAGTTTAAACTATGTGGTGCACAACAGAGTCAATGTTTGTTTTATAGATAATTTCTATTTGCAGAAATATAGGGGAGAACGTTAATAAGAGTCTCTATTAATTGAATCAGATAGAGGGATAAATGTATATGATATTCCAGCCAAAAAGAACAGAAAACAGTTTTAACAACTTAAGAAAGTATATAAGTAGTTAGGAAGGAGAAAAGGGTTACAGTGTTGAATTTAAGTATAACAAATAAGATAAAGTGTTTTAGACGTCTTGTAGCACACGTACTAGATTCGGAAGAGAATGATTAAACGTTTCCTAATAAGGAGGATATTATGGGTAGATTAGTTCATTTCGAGATTCATGTAGATGACATGGAGAGGGCAAAAAAGTTTTATGGTGAAGTATTTGGTTGGACATTTGAAGACTGGAGTGAATATGCAGGCATGCCTTATGCTGGTGCCGTAACTGGAGATGACAATGAGCTTGGTATTAATGGCGCGTTAATGCAACGTCAAGGGCCGCCTCCAGAAACGAACCAAGCGTTGAATGGCTATGCTTGTACAATGAACGTGGAGAATTATGACTCAACTGAATCAAAGATTTTAGAGCGTGGAGGACGGGTAGCATTGCCTAAATATGCGCTCCCAGGCATGGCGTGGCAAGGGTATTATACCGATACAGAAGGGAATACATTTGGTATTCATCAACCAGATGAGAATGCGAAATAAGTGAGTTAATAGTTTTAATGATCAATTGGATAACTAATTAAACGAATAAAAGTGGCTGGTTTTATAATTTAAAAAACAGCCATGCTTTTTGTGCAATCTATATGGAAATTAGCTTATAGCTCGGATATATGCTATTACCCGCAAGCAGCGGCCAACACCTTTTGAATATCATAAATGCTGTCATCTTTCTTGAAATTCTTTGCAACAAGTGGTTCGATATTTCCAGATATCCATATCTTCAGTTCGGCATCCATATCAAAAGTCCCTGCTGTCTCAATACTAAAATGTGAGATACTTTTATACAGAATGGAGTGGAATTCAGTTTTTTTGCCAGTTATCCCTTGCTTATCTACTAAAATAAGACGTTTATCCGTAAAAATAAATAAGTCCCTTAATACTTTAAATGCTACGTTTACTTCTTCGCCGTCTATAAATAGTTTGCTAAATTCCCTCTTTATTTCACCTTTGTCCACATTCGAAGCGTTACCCAATAACCCATCAAGAAATCCCATGAAATAACCTCCAATATTTTTATTATACATGACTAAATTTCGCATGATAACTACACTAATACATATGTTGAAACCATACTCCCAGTATAACAATACGTCTATATTTCTGCATTTATTCCCTATGAAAAGGCAAAAAGGAAATAATTAAATAATCTCAATTATAAACTCTAAATGACAACGGTTACATTATATAAAATTGACTATAATGTGAAATATATAAGGTCTTTCGGATATCTCTTGCAATGTTTGTCAATATATATTAGTGTATGCTTTATTAGAATAACTATTATTAAAATGCACCTATAGGAGGAATTTACACAATGTCTTTAATCGGATCAGAAGTAAAACCATTTAATGCAAAAGCTTATTTCAACGGTGACTTTGTAGATGTAACAGAAGAAAACTTCAAAGGTCAATGGAGTGTAGTATGTTTCTACCCAGCAGACTTCTCATTTGTTTGCCCAACTGAACTTGAAGATTTACAAAATGAATATGCAACGCTAAAAGACCTAGGAGTAGAAGTATACTCTGTATCAACGGATACGCATTTCGTTCATAAAGGTTGGCATGACACTTCCGAAAAAATCGGTAAAATTACGTATACAATGATTGGTGACCCATCCCAAACGATTTCTCGTAATTTTGAAGTACTAAACGAAGAATCAGGTCTTGCAGATCGTGGTACGTTCATCATCGATCCAGACGGTGTTATTCAAACAGTAGAAATTAATGCAGACGGCATTGGCCGTGATGCTAGTGTGCTTGTTGATAAAATCAAAGCAGCACAATATGTTCGTAAAAATCCTGGTGAAGTTTGCCCTGCTAAATGGGAAGAAGGCTCTGAAACACTTACACCAAGCCTAGACCTAGTAGGTAAAATTTAAGGAGTGCGATAAGCATGCTTGAATCAAACATTAAAGCACAACTAGACCAATACCTGCAATTACTTGAAAGTGATATTGTACTGAAAGTAGATACAGGCGACGATAGTGTATCAAAAGAGATGCAGGAGCTTGTTGATGAAATTGCTTCTATGTCATCGAAGATCACTATCGAAAAAGCAAGCTTGAAAAGAACACCTAGCTTTAGTGTGAACCGTGTTGGCGAAGACACTGGGGTAACCTTTGCTGGCGTTCCACTTGGACATGAGTTCACATCACTAGTGCTCGCTTTACTACAAGTTAGTGGAAGAGCTCCCAAGGTAGATCAAAGTGTTATAGACCAAGCGAAAAAGGTTAAAGGTGAGTATCACTTTGAAACCTATGTAAGTCTTACGTGTCATAACTGCCCAGACGTCGTACAAGCACTAAATATGATGAGTGTGCTTAATCCTGGTATTACCCACACCATGATTGATGGAGCTGCCTTCAAAGAAGAAGTAGACAGCAAAAACATTATGGCTGTACCAACTGTAACCTTAAATGGGGAAGAGTTTGGTAGTGGTCGTATGACAGCTGAAGAGATGCTTGCCAAATTAGGTAGCGGACCCGATGCAGCCGAACTATCTGAAAAAGATCCATACGACGTGCTTGTTGTTGGTGGAGGACCTGCTGGAGCTAGTGCTGCCATCTATGCTGCACGTAAAGGCATCCGCACTGGGATTGTAGCAGAACGCTTTGGTGGACAAGTACTAGACACAATGAGCATTGAGAACTTCATTAGTGTAAAAAGTACCGAAGGACCGAAGCTTGTTGCAAGCTTAGAAGAACATGTGAAAGATTACGGAATAGATGTTTTGAACTTACAACGTGTACGTCACGTAGAGAAGAAAGATATGTTTGAAGTAGAGCTAGATAATGGCGCTATTCTAAAAAGCAGAACGGTAATTGCTTCTACTGGTGCAAGCTGGCGTAAGCTTGGTGTACCTGGAGAAGAGGAGTTCGCCAACAAAGGTGTAGCATACTGCGCACACTGTGACGGTCCATTATTTGAAGGAAAAGACGTTGCTGTCGTCGGTGGAGGAAACTCTGGCGTCGAGGCTGCGATTGACCTAGCAGGTATCGTAAACCATGTAACTGTTCTTGAGTTCTCTGATACCTTAAAGGCTGATGAAGTACTTCAAAATAGTCTAGCTAAACTCCCTAACGTAACCGTCGTTAAAAACGCTCAAACAACGGAAATCACTGGTTCAGACAATGTGAATGGCATCAAGTATCTTGATCGTGAAACAAATGAAGAGAAACAAATCGATTTACAAGGTGTGTTTGTCCAAATCGGCCTGGTACCAAATACAGGTTGGCTTGATAATACAGTTGAAAAGAACCGCATAGGTGAAGTTGTTGTGGACAAGCATGGTGCTACAACAGTATCAGGTTTGTTTGCAGCTGGTGACTGTACAGATAGTGTCTATAACCAAATTATTATCTCGATGGGATCTGGAGCGACAGCTGCACTAGGAGCTTTTGATTATCTAATCAGAAACCCGATTGAAGCAGGTGCCGTTGAAGACGAACTTGTTAATCAAGAGTAAATAATTTATACACCATAATGAATGACCTTAGATGAGGATGTAGTCTTTATCTAGGGTCATTTTTTAGTGGCTTATGCTGTGAAACTTTTGTAAAAGACTTTTCGTAATAAATAAGGGAGGGGGAATTTATAATGGTAGATCGATTAAATGAAGAACTTATACAGGTGAAAGCAGATCTAAGAAAGAAGAATAAATGGCAGAACCAAGTGACGGATTATGAAAGAGAACGAACAGAGATTGATAGTATTATATCCAACTTAAAGAAGCAGCTTGTTGAAGAGGAAAAGGATGTTGAAAAGTTAGAAGGGTTTAGTATTACTGGAGTATTCCTAGCACTAAAAGGAAGTAAAGAGGAAAAGATAGAAAAAGAGAAGCAAGAAGTAATTGCTGTCCAGTTGGAATTGCAGGAAGCTGAGAAAACGAAAAAGGAATTAAATCAAGCCCTAACAGAACTAAGATATGAACTGGAAAAACTAGGGAATGTAGAGACAAGGTATCAACAACTATTTGCTGAAAAAGAACAATATATTAAACAAAGTAACAATTCCTCAGCTGCTATGTTAGTTCAGCTAACGGAGCAGGAAGGCGATACAAAAGCATACATGGTTGAACTCAATGAGGCCATTAAGGCAGGTTCTTATGTAGTGGAAGATTTGGATAGTGCGCATGCCTCGTTAGATAGTGCAGCAAACTGGGGTACCTTTGATATGTTTGGGGGAGGAGCTATTTCAGGAATCGCAAAACATGGTCACATAGACGACGCTACAGCAGCGATCCACAAGGCGCAAACGAGCATGCGACGTTTTCAAAAAGAATTGCTAGATGTAGAGGAAGAATTAGATGTCCAAATTGATATCTCAGGTATGCTTAAATTTGCCGACTTTTTCTTGGACGGAATCTTTGTCGACTTTATGGTTCAAAACAGAATAAATGAAGCCAGAGATCAAGTAAGCTATAAACAGGACGAAGTTGAAAGGATCATAAGGGATCTAGAAAGAGAAGTAGATACAAACAAGAAAAAACTTGAAGAGATTAGGAAAGATAGACAGAATGTAATTGAAAATGCGTAACATGCAACCCTTTTAACAAAGTTGAATAGGCTTGTCGATAGCAACCCATTATTTTCTATATTTGTACGAACAAATCGAGTTCACTTAGCAGGCAATTTTCAGTTATACTAGTAATAATGTACATGATAGATTTAACTGTTAAAAGGGGATGCAATCGTTTTGAAAAACAAGTTTTTGGATTTACTTGCACAACGTTATGAAAGTGAAGAAAAAGTCGTAACCGAAATTATCAACCTTGAAGCCATCCTCGACCTGCCTAAGGGAACAGAGCATTTTGTTAGTGATTTGCACGGGGAATATCAAGCATTTCAACATGTGCTACGAAATGGCTCGGGCAAAGTGAAAGAGAAAATAAGAGACCGTTTTTCCAATGAATTATCTGAAGAAGAGATTACAGAATTTGCGACATTGGTTTATTATCCAGAAGAAAAACTACAATTGATTAAGAGCCATTTTGCAAATAAAAAAGAGATAAATGAATGGTACATAAAAAAGATTGAGCATTTGATTCAGCTCGTTTCCTATGCTTCTTCTAAGTATACAAGGTCAAAATTGCGTAAAGCATTACCAAAGCAATTTGTATATATTATTGAAGAGCTTCTATATAAAACAGACGATTACACCAATAAGAAACCCTATTATAAAAAAATCGTGGAGCAAGTTATTTCACTCGATCAAGCGGATGAATTAATTATAGGCCTTGCCTATACAACGCAGCGATTGGTAGTTGACCATCTTCATGTGGTGGGGGACATTTACGACCGTGGTCCAGAACCGGATAAAATTATGGATACGCTCATTAATTACCATTCTGTTGATGTGCAATGGGGAAACCACGATGTGCTCTGGTTAGGTGCGTTTGCAGGTTCGAAGGTTTGTTTAGCTAATATTATTCGTATCTGCGCCCGTTATGATAACTTGGATATAATTGAAGACGTTTATGGAATTAATCTTCGACCACTGCTTAATTTAGCGGAGAAGTACTATGAGGATAATCCAGCATTCAGACCGAAAAGACAATCTAATAAAAAAATATCGGATCAAGAACAATCACAAATTACAAAAATTCATCAAGCAATTGCGATGATTCAATTTAAGCTGGAGAGTCCAATTATAAAAAGACGTCCTAACTTCAATATGGAGAAACGGCTAGTTTTGGAGAAGGTTAATTATGAGAAAAACGAGATCACATTGCGCGGGGAAACGTATCCATTAGTTAACACCTGTTTTGCAACAGTGAACCCAGAACAACCAGATCAATTACTAGAGGAAGAACAGCAAGTAATCGATAAATTGTTATTCTCTGTCCGGCATTCCGAAAAATTGGGCAGACATATGCGCTTCCTGATGAAAAAGGGAAGCCTTTACCTCAAGTATAATGGAAACTTGTTAATACATGGCTGTATTCCGATAGATGAGCAAGGAAATATGGAAGAGATGAAGATTGAGAACAAATCTTATGCAGGCCGTGAACTGCTTGATATCTTTGAACATTATTTACGCTATTCCTTTGACCATCCGGAAGAGACAGATGACCTTGCGACAGATATGGTCTGGTATTTGTGGACAGGTGAGCATTCCTCCTTATTTGGAAAAAGAGAAATGACGACCTTTGAGCGGTATTTTATTACAGATAAGAAAACACATAAAGAAGTGAAAAATCCGTATTATTACATGCGTGAAAATGAGGAAATCTGCCACAAGATTTTAAAGGAATTTGAACTCGACCCGATGCATGGTCATATTATCAACGGCCACACACCAGTGAAAGAGATCGAAGGGGAGAACCCAATTAAAGCAAATGGAAAAATCGTTGTGATCGATGGAGGATTCTCCAAAGCTTACCAACCGACAACAGGAATCGCCGGCTACACATTATTATACAACTCCTATGGCATGCAGCTTGTCGCCCATAAACATTTCAATTCCAAGCAAGAAGTATTGCACAATGGAAATGATGTTTTATCCGTGAAGAGGTTAGTGGATAAGGAATTGAAGCGGAAAAAAGTGCGTGAGACCAATGTTGGAGAGAGCTTGTTACAGGAGATTTCTATGTTGAAGGGTCTTTTGAAATATCGGTATATGAAGTAATGGATCTAGTAGGGGCATAATTGACAGTATATATAAATAAAATTATACTAATAATAAGAAAAAGGTATCGAGTAGCGCGAACTACCCGATACCACAACTACATCCGCATAAAGAGCGGTTGACCAGATGTTTGATGAACTAAAAAGAAGTAGCCGATACCTTGGTCAGAGGGCGGTTACTTCTTTTTGTTTAGAAAGATGACGATGGTTATAATAAGTGTTAATCCTGCTGTCATGGAAACGCTAAAATGGAGTAGTAAGCTTATTACTTGATAAGTCGTCATCTTTACCACCTCCCTTCTCAGGAAGTGGCCAACCGCCCACTATACTATGTAGTTGTATCATCATATTATCATAATACTTAATAGATAAGTATAAAAGATGGAACAATTGTTTCGTTAATCCCTTTTAAAAAATCTATGATTTATGGGCCTAGTTCTTTTTACTTAATTGCAATTCATGAAGTATTATAATATTTTGCGATAAATTATGTTAAAATTAGGAAAAGATATTTACGATATAGTGTCTACAGTAGAGATATAACAAGTAAGAGACGCGGGGGATTAGATGGAGGATTTCATTAAAAATCTTGAAGAATCTTTACATAAAGGATTTATAGACCAGACCAAGGGAAAAATGGATACATATAAACCGAGATTGCTATTGAACAATACTAAGAAAAGCATAGATGTATTAACGTCATTAGTTAAGGAATTAGATAGTTGTAAATCTTTTATTTTCTCAGTTGCCTTTATAACGGAAAGTGGCCTTGCTACTTTAAAATCACATTTACTTGATCTTAAAAGAAAAGGGATTAAGGGTAAAATACTAACATCTACCTTTCTAAATTTTAACCAACCGAAAGTTTTTAAAGAATTGAAGAAGATAACAAACGTTGAAGTACGGTTAACTGAAATGGAAGGGTTCCATTCAAAAGGTTACATATTTGAGCATGATAAGTACTATTCGTTAATTGTAGGTAGTTCAAATCTTACTGCACAGGCATTAAAAGTAAATTATGAGTGGAATGTGAAACTAACTTCCTATGAGAACGGTGAAGTCATACATCACTTTAAGAACCAATTTGAAGAGGTGTGGCAAGAAGCAAGCCCATTAACAGATGATTGGATTAAGTCATATGAGGAAATATACAAGCCGGTGGAATATCAAGCTGCAGCGAAAGTAATTGAACTTCCGACAGAATATGATGTCAATCCTATTAAAACTGCGACCGACATTCATCCAAATAAAATGCAAGAAGTAGCTTTAAAAGAAATACAGAGTGTAAGAGAAGAAGGTCACGATAAGGGCCTTGTTGTGTCGGCAACTGGTACAGGAAAAACATTTTTATCTGCCTTTGATGTTCGTCGTGTTGCACCAAAAAGGATGTTATTTGTTGTACATCGAGAGCAAATTTTACATAAAGCGAAGTCCGACTTTCAACAAATTTTGGGAGGCTTGGATAGAGACTTTGGTATATTAACAGGTTCAATTAAGCAAACGGACGCAAAATACCTGTTTACCACAATACAAACGATTTCTAAACTAGAGACCTTACAAAAGTTTGACCCACATGAGTTTAATTATATTCTTATAGATGAAGTGCATAAAGCAGGAGCAGCGTCGTATTTAAGAGTACTAGATCATTTCGAGCCAGACTTCTTATTAGGGATGACTGCAACTCCAGAGCGTACTGATGATTTTAATATATATGAGCTGTTTGATTATAATATTGCCTATGAAATTCGGTTACAGGAGGCACTTGAAGAAGATATGTTATGTCCATTTCATTATTTCGGTGTTACCGATCTTGAATACGATGGAGAGATAATCGATGATACAGCAATATTATCCAAACTTGTTACAGTTGAGCGAGTAAATCATATTATAGATAAGTTGGATTATTATAGTCATTCGGGTGATAAAGTAAGAGGATTAATGTTCTGTAGCCGAAAAGAGGAAGCGGTAAAATTATCTACTGCTTTAAACGATAAAGGGTTTAAAACTATTGCCTTAACCGGTGACCACTCTCAGGATCAGCGTATATATCAAGTTGAACGTTTGGAAAATGGAGTTCTGGATTACATTATTACCGTAGATATTTTTAATGAGGGAATTGATATTCCAAGTATAAACCAAGTTGTCATGTTAAGACAGACACAATCTAGCATTATCTTTATCCAACAGCTTGGGCGTGGCCTTCGTAAACATGAGTCAAAAGATTTTGTTACAATCATTGATTTTATCGGTAATTACAAAAACAACTATATGATTCCGATGGCTTTATCTGGAGATAAATCGCAGAACAAAGACAATATACGTAGACGCGCAACAGAGACGAGTTACATCAAGGGAGTATCAACCGTTAATTTTGAGGAAATCGCAAAAAAACAAATATTTAAATCGATAAACGCTAGTAATTTGACAGCCATGAAGGTTTTTAAAGAAGCGTTTGTAGAATTGAAAAACCGACTTGGACGGACACCATATTTATATGACTTTATAACGAATCATTCTATTGATCCAGTCGTAATTGCAGGTAAATTTAAAAGTTTCTACGCTTTCCTTCTAAAAATGAATGAAGACATTACTACATTAAGTGCATACCAACATAGTGTTCTCACAATGCTTTCATTGGAAATACTTGATGGGAAACGTAAACATGAACTTGTATTGTTAGACCAGTTACTATCAAAAGGAAGTGTCGATTCAGAAGAATATCACCTGGCATTAGAAGAGTCAGGGTGTATTGTTGAGGAATCAACGTTAAACTCTGTGCATCGTATATTTGATTTGTCCTTCTTTACCCAAACAGATCAGAAAAAATATGGTTACAAGCCAATTATTGAGTTAAACAGAGATAATAAGTATTCTTTTAACGAAGTAGTAAGAGACGGGCTGCAAACCAATCAATTATTTAATAAATTGGTTATGGATGTTGTGCAGTGTGGGCTTGAGCGGAATAAAAAGTATCAACTCAATAAGAAACTTACTAGATACGAGAAGTATTCTAGAAAAGATGCTTGCAAGTTATTAAACTGGAATAATGACGAAAGTTCAACCATGTATGGCTACAAACCCAAACACCAGACTTGTCCGATATTCGTTACTTATCACAAAAATGACGAAGTAGAATCTAGTGTTAATTATGGGGATGAATTTATTAGTCCTGAAATTTTCAAATGGTATACTCGAAGTAAGCGGACATTAGCTTCAGAAGAGGTTAAAAAGATTGTAAATGCTGATGAGACAAATATGGATCTACATTTCTTTATAAAAAAGGATGATGATGAAGGTAGCGGATTTTATTATCTCGGCCAAACTCTTCCAGATAAAGAAACAGTCGAGCAGGATAAAATGCTTGATAAAAACGGTAAGGAAATACCAGTGGTACACATGAACATGGTATTAGATAAACCCATTGAGCATAAGTTATACCAGTACATTGTTAATGGAAATGAATAGGAATATAAGAAAAGTCTAGCTCGCGAGCTAGACTTTTTCATTTATTAATTCTTTGACAGCGGGAATATCAGCGGGAGCCCATTTCAGAGAATTTAAGTTCTCTCTTTTTAACCATATGAGTGTAGAATGTTCACTTGCTAGAGGTTCTCCTTTTATGACCTTTGCTTTAATCGCGATAAGATTAATAATGAAAGACTCATATTCGTGAGTGTTTTCATTTAGTAATCCCTTCGTTTCGATGTTACAACCCAATTCTTCTTCAATTTCTCTTTCCACAGCAGTATAAATATCTTCATTTATCTCTACTTTACCGCCCGGGAATTCCCACATGTTTGGAATAGACATATCAGGTGAGCGAAGAGCACAAAGAATTTCGTTTTGATCATTTTCAATTATAGCTGCAACTACTTTTACTGTCTTCTTCATTATATCCCTCTTTCAATTCTAGCTAGTTAAATAATAACATTTTTCTTAGTCATAGAGTACTGTACAGTAACTGGGACTTATTTATACCCCTTCCGTTTAAAATAGAACTGGAGTTTATATTCACAATTTTGCCTGGTATTATGTGACATTTAAATAATCAGCACCAGTCAGGATTTAAAAGTCAGGTCCTTGGTCAAGGGCATCTTGAACAGAATCGAAAATAACATCATCCCTCAACCTCAATTAGAAAGATTTTGCCAGTAAAGCCTCCTCTTTTGGCAGCTTTTTCTTTCCGTACTTTTTCTATTTCATCAAAGGACGCGCCATGAACACCAGCGAGTGCATGCATTAACTCTAAAACATCTGCAAGTTCTTCTAGAGCATCGGTATCTGTAGTCATTTCTTGATATTCGGTTATCTCTTCGTTTAGCTTTGTTTTCAGCTCTTCTATGTAACGATCATTTGATAAGATTTCTGTTTTGGAGTCTTTTCCTTTTTTTGGATGATCTCTGGTATTTTATCTCGGACTAGTTTGTTATAGGTTGGCATGGTAATTCCTCCTTGTAGTGTCTATTTACTTAATATTCTATTGAAAAAAATAAAGGGGAGCAACAGCAGTCGCCTTTTATAAATTAATGTTCATATTTACCTTGGAAAAGACGATAAAAGGAAATGACTAGATTAATATTGTTACCAGGGGCATCCCACATAAGTAGAGTATCTAAAAGATAAAGGAGTAATTGCATGCTGTTTAACTTATTTAAGGGAAAAGATAAAGTAGAGAAGAAAAAGAAAAGCACCGTTAATGAGAAGAAACATGATGATAAGAGAAGACAGAGTAATGAGAGTGATAGAAAGAGAAACAATAATCAAAGAGTAGCCACGCGCAAAGGGGAGATTGGCGAACACAAAATAGATATCCAACTTTCCCAGCTTCCAAAAGAATATAAATACTTAAATGACATCATGATTGAAAATCCAAAGTCCATATCTGGTTATTCTCAGATTGATCATCTCGTTATTACGCCGTATGGCATATTCGTAATTGAAACGAAGAACTATCAAGGAACTATTTATGGTGGGAAGAATAGAAAAACATGGCTAGTAAACGGTAAATTTAAGATGTTAAGTCCTATCGTACAGAATTACGGGCATATAGAGGCATTAAAGAAGTATGTTGATGAGCAATATCACAATAAGTTTTTTTCTATTGTCTCTTTTACGAAGCGTTGTACGTTGAAAATTGATTCTGAACTAAGAGATATTCATTCTGATGAGCTGGTAATATATGATCTTTACCTATCTGAGTCCATCCAAAGAAAAGTGTCTATTAATAAATTGAAATTTAAAGAAGCTTTATTAACCGAACAAGACCAATCAGCAGTTTACAAAGAATTTACTGAGGCAAACATTACAGATCCGAAGATTAGAGAAATGCACACAACTCGAATTAATGAAAAGAAAAATACAGAAAGAACAAAAACTCAAAAAAGTGACTCGAAATGTGAGGTATGTCGGAAAGCCGTTTCCAATAAGGTAGCGACATACTGCTTATCGAATAAGAAGTTTAATGGGAAAATATATTGTTATGAACATCAAAAAACAAGTGTTAAATAGTCTTTCTTATATTCACTCCTTGCCACATCTTTAACAGGTGCAGACGAATTGGATTTTTTTCAGAAAAAACGTAACGGGTTAGCTTCCAACAAGCTCTCCCGTTATTTTTATTGTCTTCATTTCCCTCATCATGGTATTTCCCGGAATTGTTATGTAAAATTGAACATGAATGAAATATGGTGCTAGGAGACATATATATATGAAAAAAATAATGATTGTGGAAGATGATATGAAAATTGCAGAGTACTTATCTTCTTATATAAAAAAATACGAATATGATGTGACAGTTGCCACCAACTTTACAGATATCATGGGAACATTTCGAGAAGTGCAGCCTGATCTTTTGTTACTGGATATCAATCTTCCTAGTTATGATGGGTATTATTGGTGCAGGCAAATCCGAAAAGAGTCCATTTGTCCGGTCATCTTTATTTCTGCACGGACAGGAGAGATGGACCAAGTCATGGCAATTGAAAATGGCGGGGATGACTTTATTACAAAGCCGTTCCATCCTGACATAGTAATGGCTAAAATTAGAAGTCAGTTAAGGCGTGCTTACGGTGAATATGCGGTTAAAAACGAGGAAAGAGTGTTGACCCAAGCGGGATTAAGTTTATATCCTGAACGGTTAGAATTACGCTATAAAAATGAAGTAGCGCAACTAACTAAAAAAGAAACAGATATTACAGAGAGTCTACTTGATCGTTATCCTCGAATTGCTGGTAGACAGGATCTGTTAGCAAAACTATGGGATGACGAGGCCTTTGTAGATGAAAATACACTGAATGTGAACATTACGCGTGTTCGAAAAAAGTTTCAAGAAATCGGGATAGAAGACGCGGTGGAAACCGTTAGAGGAGCGGGGTATCGTCTACGCGTTACATGGGGAGAGGAGAATGCATGAAGCTATTTCTTCGCGAAAACTTACTACTTATCGTTACGCAGCTCAGCCAATGTGTCATGATTTCCGTATTATTTTGGCTAGACGGCTATCGAGGGAAGGGCGTCATTATCTATGCAATTCTCCTTTCAATTGTGTTATTAACAGCCTTTCTTATTTACCGTTATATTAGTAGAAAAAACTTTTACCAAAGGTTACAAGATCCAATGGCGAAGCTGGATGAGTCCCTTGAAATTACGGAACAAACTCCCATTTCAGAAGCCTTGGATCAATTACTACTCGCGCAATTTCGGTTATACCAAGAAGAACTTCAACAGGCAGAAGAATCACAGAATGAGCACCTTCTGTTCATGGATCGCTGGGTACACCAAATGAAGACCCCGCTTTCAGTTATTGAATTAACGGCACGTACACTGGATGAGCCGGAATCCTCAAGTATACGGGAAGAAACAGAGCGAATGCGAAACGGTCTGAACACGGTTCTTTATATGGCCAGACTTCGTACGATTACAGAGGATTTCCAGGTGAAGCCGGTTACCCTATCCAAGCTAATTCGTGAAGTAAATCAAGAAAATAAACTGTTTTATATTCGTCATGAGGTGTTCCCACAACTAAAAGAAGAGAAACCTGGCATTACCGTGGAATCTGATGAGAAGTGGCTTTTCTTTTTATTAACCCAGCTCATACATAATGCGGTGAAATATTCTACAGGCAAAGCAAATCACATTGTTCTAAACATTTTCGAACACGAAGGAAATGCGGTTCTCGAAATAAAAGACTTTGGAATTGGCATTCCTGATGTGGATCAGAGGCGAGTTTTTAATAAGTTTTATACAGGAGAAAATGGCCGGAATTACCGAGAATCCACAGGAATGGGACTTTACTTAGTAAAAGAGGTTGCGGAGAGGTTGGAGCATCGTATTGAAATGGAATCAACAGCTGAAAAAGGGACCACCATCCGAATCATTTTCTCTGAAACACAAAACCTTACATCGGTGTAATACTCATGAAAGCATAATCGATAGTTTAAAGTACAACACGTAGACTATACTTTTGTTAGAAGCTCGAAAAAGGAGAATGATTATGCTGATACTTTCAAAAGTGAGTAAGATATATGAAGGCAAGGTTGCTTATCGTGCCCTAACGGATATCAACTTAGAAATTGAAAAGGGTGAATTTGTTTCTATTATGGGGCCATCAGGGAGCGGGAAAACAACCCTTCTTAATATTATTTCCACAAACGATATGCCAACAACGGGAGAAGTAGAAATAGAAGGGGAAAACCCACACAAGCTAAAGAAAAATGCCCTGGCAAAATTCCGCCGTAATGAGTTGGGTTTTATTTTTCAGGATTTTAACCTGCTGCATACATTAACGGTGGAAGAAAATATTGTGTTGCCACTTACATTAGATGGTACCCTGGTTAAAGAAATGAAAGAGAAGGCTCGTGACATTGCGGAGAGTCTTGGTATTTCAGCAATCATGAAGAAGCGCACGTATGAAATATCTGGTGGTCAGGCGCAAAGAGTAGCCATTGCAAGAGCCATGATTCATAAGCCTAAATTACTGTTAGCCGATGAACCTACTGGGAACCTAGATTCAAAAGCATCTAAAGATGTCATGAACATGCTTGAAGAGATTAATGAGAAAGAAAAAACAAGTCTGTTAATGGTAACACATGACCCACAGGCAGCTAGCTATTCAGATCGGGTTATTTTTATCCGGGATGGGAAGCTCCATTCTGAAATCCATCGTGGGGAGAACAGACAAGCATTTTTCCAGAAGATCATTGACATGCTTTCCTTGATGGGAGGGGACGGCAATGACTTTTCGTCAGTTCGCGTTTAATAACGTCTTACGAAACAAACGACTGTATATTGCCTACTTCCTTAGTAGCATGTTTACAGTGATGGTCTTTTTCACCTTTGCTATCTTTGCATTTCATCCAGCGTTTTCCAATGGTTCGGTCAATCAAAACGCGCTATTAGGAATGGCTGCTGCAGGTGGAATTATCTATGTGTTTTCTTTCTTTTTTGTTTTATATTCGATGAGTTCCTTTCTACAGTCGAGGAAAAAAGAGTTTGGCCTCTTAATCATGTTAGGGGCGACCAATAAGCAAATACGGCTCATGGTGTTCTTAGAAAACATCTTAATAGGATTTTTTGCAACAGTTGGCGGGACCCTGGCAGGTCTATTATTCGCTAAAGCTATCCTCCTCGTTGCTGAAAATGTCTTAATCATAAGTGAGTCACTTCCGTTCTATTTTCCAACACTTGCAGTCGTCGTAACGTTTGGAAGCTTTATGCTGCTGTTTTTCTTCATATCTGTTTTTGTATCGTTTATTCTTCGGACAAATAAATTAACAGACTTAGTGAAGGGGGATAAGCAGTCCAAAGGGGAGCCAAAAGCATCGGTTTTCTTATCTGTTGTTGCAGCATTGCTCCTCCTCATCGGATATGGGACGGCTGTTATGGTAGAGGGTATACTTGTTGTTTATGCAATGATTCCAGTTATTCTCGTAGTAACACTTGGTACGTATCTCCTATTCACGCAACTAAGTGTGTTTTTCATCCGCCGGTTTAAAAACAACACATCGATCTTTTGGCGGAAAACCAATATGCTGTTATTCTCGGATTTATCGTTTCGGATGAAGGATAATGCTAGAACGTTTTTCATGGTAGCCATTATTTCTACAGTTGCGTTTAGTGCAATTGGTACATTATATGGTTTTCAATCCTACCTAACTAAAGGGGTAAAGGAGATGAATCCCTTTACCTTCACGTATAGTCCGTGGCTGGATGATAGTAAGGAAATTATTGAGAATGATATTAAGAAAATTAATGCCATATTGGAAGAAGAAAATGTTGAGGCAAAAATGGAAGATATGGAATTGACTTATTATGAAATGCCTGAACAGGATCGTCAAGTACTTATAGCCAAGGCTTCTGATTATAATCGTTTTGCCACTTTAATAGATGAAGAACCGCTCAATCCAGAGAAAAATGAAGCGATTGTAGTGGAGCAGAGTGATGTCATGCTAGCAGAGGGAACCAAAGCCAGTGAAATCTTAATGGCATCTAACATTCCATTAGAAGGCGGGGAAGAAATTAAACCAAGCCAAGTAATCAAATCTGCTGTATTAGGTGAACTAAACGGCTATTATGTGGTTAATGACGAGATCTACAGTCAGCTTGGCACAGTTGTTAGAAGTGATCATAGTGCTGCTTGGAGAAGGCAGAGGACGGGCAAACGGAGCAAATAATTGAAGCAGGAAGTAAATTAGATGAACAATTAGATCACAAAGCGTTTTCAGTGGATTATAGCCTTTTTGAAATTAATAAAGCGTTTGGGCCCATCTTATTTATTGGCTTGTTTATTGGGATTGTATTCTTCGTTTCTGCCGGAAGCTTTCTGTACTTCCGTTTATTTACGGATTTGGATGAAGAGAAACGCAAGTTCCGATCCATTGCAAAAATTGGTTTAACGGAAACGGAGTTAAAAAAGGTAGTAAACAGACAAATTGCTCTCTTATTTTTCTCGCCAATTGTAGTGGCATTAGTTCACGGCATTGTGGCACTTACTGCTTTATCTCATTTGTTTGATTACAATCTTACAGTTGAATCTTCGCTCGTGCTAGGAAGTTTCGCTGTTATACAGATTGTTTACTTCTTAATTGTACGCTTCTTCTATGTGAAGCAAGTGAAGAGAATGGTGTTTTAGGCTGATTTTAGAGTTCAATATATATGTCTTTATCTAAAGGGAGCGTTAATCGAAAGAGGATTAACGCTCTTTCTGTTGAATTTAATAAGTAGAGGAAAGGAAAATCGGGGATAAGTATGTGTGTATGGTCAAAGTACGAATATGGGAAGAGGGTGAATTGAAATATGCATCGTATTGCTCTTTCTGGAAGTGTCATAATGTCAGATCCTGAAAAGCTCCCTTTATTATTTAGTAAGAAAGATATAAGTCATATAGAAATTGGTGAGTTTCCAAACGAGGAGTCATTTAACGATTTTTTAGAATTGGTTAGGAAGAAAAATGTAACCTTTGGTTTACACTCTCCTTTGTATAGAAATCAAAGTAAAAATGATTTATTGCAAAAAATACAGTACGAACCAGAGCAGGCTTGGCAACAGCTTGAAGTGGAAGTTAACTATATGTCCCAGTTAGGGGCTGAGTATATTCTAGTGCACTTTCCTTATTTTAAAGAAGAACAAGATATCGATACTTCAGCAATCATTGAAGATGGGATTAAACGGTTAGTTTTACTACAAGAAAAATATTCTACACCCATTGTTTGCGAGCCAAAACTCGGTCTTAATAAATCTACATTTGGAATTAGAGCGCTTGATAATTTTCCAATTGAAATTTGGGACAAATATGGCATAAAACTTTGTATAGATATAGGGGATTATTTATTAGCAACTGGCGACAAAGCGATGGATTATATTGAAAAGTGGAAGAGCCATATTAAAGTAGTCCATTTACATAATGTAGAGTTTCATAACAATAAATATATTTGGGTACCTGTTCACCCTTCACATGAAAAAGACAATACCCATTTTAATGTAGAGAATTTAATTAATAAGCTCTCAAGAAGTTCAAACGTGTTTTTTGTTTTTGAACATACTCCACATTCAAATCCCACAGAAGCATTCGTGAACGAGGGAATTAGTTGGGTAAAAGAAATAATAGAAAGCTAAATTCCTCTTTATTTTTAATTAGGTTTTCTGACGTTTGTCTTTAAGTGAAGGGGATTATCGGAAAATGAAACATTAACAATCCAAGGCAAATAGTAGTACGGAACTTTGTATTTAAGAAGGCAGAGGTGAGTCCATTTCGTGATATGAATTGGAAAGAAAAAATGGCATCAATTGTTGGAATATCAATCTTTATTATTTTTTTGGTTGGTTTTGTAGTTGGTATTTACTTTTTTGGAATCGCGGGGGTCTTCAATCTACTTGGTGTGGAGTACGATACGGTTTGGTCACTGTTATTATTTGTTATCAGTTTCTATTTTCTTGGGATTATTGTTGAAATTTTTTCTAAAGCTATTTTCAAGCTGACAACGCTATACATAAAAGGGAAATCTAAAGTAATGGTTATTCGAGTTTGTATAGAATTCACATCCAATTGGTTAGTCCTTTATACAGTGGATGAGTTCATGAGTAGCATTACACTTTCAATTAAAACAGAGATTATCGTTGCAGTGTTGATTGCATTATTAGAAATTGTTTTTGAAGATGCCGCGGATAAGGAATGAGTTGCTTATAATCCAAAAAAGTGTTGGCTACTCTTGGAAGAGAGATTAACTATACTCCTATCTGATATTACAGTACAAAAACGACCTTTTCCGTATAGTAAATAGAAAAAGTCGTTTTTATACTCTATTATTTCATGCTACTTGATACAAACATGGAAGCATCTTGATTCATAAAAATCCGTGTTCCATGATGGAAGGTATTAATTTGAGTTGATTTAAAGCCAACTTCGTTTAAGTGATTTTTCAGTTCTTCGTGAGTAAAACCGTTGTGTACTTTTGGATGACTTATTTTTTCGGTTTTGTCAAAATCGACAATAATAAGCTTGCCGCCACTATTTAAAACCTGAAACAGCTGTTGTAAGATTTTCTTCGTATCCGGTATATGAAGGAGGACAAGAGATATTAGTATGACGTCTGCCTTAAGTGCAGGAGTTTCTTTAGTGAAGTCTGAGTAAACTGCTTTCGCATTGTTAATACCCCTGTTGTTAATTTTCGCTTGCGCAACGTCCGTCATTTGTTTAGATGAGTCTACCAGTACGATAGAATCCACTAAATCGATCAATTCTAAACTAACGAGACCAGTACCGCTACCATAGTCCAGAAGAGACTTTGATTTACTGTTTGGTAATTCTGATTTCACTTCTTTCACAATTACGTTTGCTAATTCTATTCTTTCTTCTGAATCATATCTCTTTGCTAGCTGTTCAAAAACATTTTGTTCCACATTACTTCCTCCTATTCTTTCTTGATTAAAGTCTATCTCATAAGCTAAAAATCTTCTTTTGTTAAATCCATATTTACAGCAGCTGCTGTTCGACTACCATCTGCTGCAGCAAAGATTAATTGAGATGGATTCACATAGGAGGCATCCCCGGCAATATATAAATCTTTTATCGAAGTACGACCAAAATCATCGGTTTTTAATGTGCCTGATTGCTCCTTTTCACAGCCTAGGTTTTCAACGAGTTGTATATTAGGCACCATTTCTGACATGACAAAGCCAGCCCTTCGCTTTATTTCTGTTCCATTTTTGAAGCGAACCTTTTCAAGCTGGCCACTTTGTCCAAGAAAAGAGGAAACAGCTTGTTCCATTATCTTAATTCCTTTTGCTTCCAATTTCTCCTTTTGTTCCTCATCCAGTAGAGCATGACCATTTGTACAAACAACTAAGTCCTTACTCCAATTGTAGATTGTTTTTGCATAATGAAATACGTGAGGTGATTCAGATACGATAACTAACGGCTGATCACGATGCTCCCAGCCATCGCAATAGGGGCATACGAATAAACTTTTTACCGTAAAAGGAATAGAATCCTTCAATTTTAGGAAAGATTTCGCTTACCCCTGTAGCCAAGATGACTTTTCTTGCTTTATAAACAAAGCCAGAAGAATCTTGAACTTTAAATCCAGCGTCCACTTTTTCAACAGAAGATACCTCTGCTTGTAAATGGTCAATGGTAGGGTATCGTAATAATTCATTTGCTGCTATTGTACGAAATTCGGTTGGTGTTACACCGTCTCTTGTAATAAACCCATGTGAAGCGTGCGTTACTGCATTTCTCGGTTTGTTACCATCAATTAAAGCCACGCTGCGCCTTGCTCTTCCTAGTACTAATGCAGCATTCAACCCAGCTGGCCCTCCACCAATTATGAAGCAATCATATCTCATTTATGCCATCTCCCTTGAAAGATATTAAAGACTGTTTATATCTATAATTTGAATAAAAAAACATCCTTTACTATATAAGACACCACCTCCCCGAAAGATATTAAAGACTCTTAATATCTGTAATTTGCTTAAAAAATATGTTTACCATAACGGAAATGAAGTTATGATAAACGCTGTTCTTTTTTAACCAAATCAATTAATTTTGTTTTTCTCAAGTGCTCATTCATCTTTTCCTCTGCATTTTTAATTTCTGCTTGGATTAGGCAGCCGTCACTGTGGTGAAAGTCACATTCAAATAAGGAAGCTGTTCCCTCTATTGCATGAATAATGTCTAAGAAATTAATCTCATCTCTATTCCTGGATAATTTATATCCTCCCTGTGCACCTGAGATCGAATCAATCAAGCGTGCTTTGACAAGCTTTGTTAATATCTTGGAAAGGTATGTGGGAGAAACATCTTGAGATTCAGCTAATTGCTGAACACCAATCGGTTTATCCGTTTCTGCTTTAACTAGGAATAGCATTGTATGCAAAGCATAGTTTGTAGCCTTTGAAAATTTCATAATAAAATTGTACTCCTTTAATCGTAGACTTACAATGTCTATAATATCCGCGAACGGGTGTTAAGTCAACCATGTAGTTTCGGATTTGTAGATGAACCTTTTATTTAATTATTGTATAAAAAATCAGCAATAAAAAAATAGACTACTGTACATATTATTAGACCCATGACAATAACGGATAGAATTAATAGGAAGTTTCCGAGTAGCTTAACACCTTTTTGTTCCTTCAATTCTGTAAACTTAAGAAATGTATCTTTTACTTTTTCGACCATTTGGAGCTGCCCCTTTTTGGAAAAGTCTATTACTATTGTAGCATATTATATGTATATTCTGTCGATTTTGTTGGGAATATTGTTCTTCTGTAGACAGTTATAATACAATAGTACTGTACTATCAAACTTAGGTCTAAACTTGAATATTCCAGTGAGGAAAATCTTTTATACAAAGATGGTTGGGGAAGAAAGAGTTTCTAGTTTATTAGTAAGTTAGTAAGCACGAGATAGATACTGTATTTTATTAATACTATTATTAACTTCATTTTAACGTGTTGGAATGGTTAATGGTTCCAAATGGAAATAAAAGTACCTTGAGGTTTTAGAAAAGATTAGTGAACTTAAGAGAATTTGATCTGTTATTATTTTAAAATAAATTAGAGGGTGGTAAACGTGTTGCATTTGGATTATTTTCAATCTCTTTTTAATGAAGAAAACACAGAAACACGTTGTAGAAAAGTACTAGACGAAGTCGCTCCAATTGTTAAACCACTTTTCGAGCGCTTTGTACAAAACATTGGTGTTACGCTTGGTGAAGAATATTCTATTCGTTCCTATGATACAACATTAACAACGACTTATCATGATGCACGAAACCCAAGATATGCTGATCAGAAAAAAGATTCTTATATTGGCCGTAAGTATTATATCGGGCTTTATAGGAAGGTAAACGATAAAGATAGAAACGTATTCATGCTTGAGTTTAACGGTATTGACAGGAGTATTCTCATACATACGGAAATAAACTACATACCTTTTTGGGCATGGGTGAAAAATAATAAGATTCAAGAAGTATTAAATTCTATTCCTGACCATTATCAAATTCTTACTGGCTGGAAAGAAAAAGAGCGTATATCTAAAGGGGAAATGATTCCCTTTATAAAAAGTTGTATCAAACCAAGAAAAAGACCTTGGTTTCAAATTGGTACCAACTTGCAATTAAAAGGAGAACTGGAAGAAGAAAAACTAATTCATAAATTAGCAGGAGTGTGGAATGATTTAAAAGAATTTCGGCTTTTTTATGGTGAGGAAATTAATATTTCTAATAGGGCTTTTGATGTACTAAAACAGATTGCTACTACAAATGTAGTACGTGAAACGAGTTTATTGAGGCGTAATTATACAATAGAGCTTTCTTCATTAGAAGATTATAAAGCAGGGAAGAGACAAACGGTACATTTATATGATGCCGATCAATTGATTACAAAGGGATTTCTATCTTATTTAGACCATCACGAGAAAAATTCGCCCTTTCAAACTATTATTGTGCAACTAGAAGGGCATAATCACATTTTTACTAGCTCAAGAGAAATTATTGGTGATGGAAAGAGAGCTTGGTGGATTACAAAAGTTTTTGCTACACATAATTTGGATAATCATAAAGTAATGACTAACGCTATGAATCTATTAAGAGACCATGATTTTCAAGTTAAAGGTACGGAATATTTTGTAGGTACATTTAACAATGATACACAATTATTTGAAGAGGGTGCGGATGTAGTTAAGAAAAGATTTATTGATGCTGCATTATTATTTGCTCATGCCAGTGAAAGGCTTGAATTACCTGAAGGGAATAAAGAAGTAAAAGCAGATTCTGAACCATATATTGAGGAAAGTGAAGAATATCTTGAACCGAATTTCCGATTTGAAGAAATTTTTACTTTAATAACAAGTAGTGCTTTTACGTTCTCTATGGAAACAATACGTGATTTACATTTGAATTTATCAAGCCTTGATGACAAACATTTTGTTCTATTAACAGGGATATCTGGTACAGGTAAAACGCAGCTTTGCCGTTTATACGCAAACGCTGTTTATGGCTTAGAATATGAAAATGAAAATCCTTACTTAACAATTATTCCTGTTCGTCCTGATTGGACAGATGCTAGTTCATTGTTCGGTTATTATAGTACATTTGAAAAAAGGTATGTAAAAACCGAATTTCTTAATGTTGTGTTAAATGCTTTAAAGGAAAGAGAAAAACCACATTTTATACTTTTGGATGAAATGAATCTTGCCAGAGTTGAGTATTATTTAAGTGACTACCTGAGTGCGGTTGAATCTAGAAAAGAAATTCCACTTCACCAGGATGAGAATATAAAAGATATTCCAGAAAAAATCATAATACCACCTAATGTTTATTTGCTTGGAACCCTTAATGTTGATGAAACCACTCATTCAATTTCTGATAAAGTATTGGATCGAGCATTCGTAATGAGTTTGTCAGAGGTTGACTTTGATACTTATTGGAAACAAGCAGATAAAGAAGTTAGAAATACTTTATATACTGAATTTAACTTATTAAAGGAATTACATCACTTACTTATCCAATTTGATCTGCACTTCGGTTATCGTACTCTGGAGGAGATGTTAAAAAAACTGTATGCCAATATCCAGTTATCAGATGAGTACCAGATGAACGCTTTAGAAGCATTAGATCGTGTGATTTCCGAAAAAGTATTACCTAAAATACGTGGAGATGAACGAATCTCTGAAATGTTGAAGGAAATTAAACAATGGCTGATTAAAAATATTGAGCAAAGTAATATTTCTTTAAAGCATGTGAATCGAATGCAGGAGGAATTAGATTACTATGGAGCAACTCAATTCTGGAGATAAGTTGGAAGTATGGGATCAAGAGGAGGGATGGGCCCCTTTCCATAAGATTTATCTAACCGAAGCAACAGATTACAAGTTACGTTACAAAGGAAATAGGCCCAACATACAAATTCAAGGAATACTCATCCCGTTTTATTTTGATCAAGAATACTATGTTTGTACATGGACAACCCCGTTTCAGAGTGGTCTATTAACTCTAATTGTTGGTGAGGAAGCTTTTGAGATCTATGTATATCCCGATAAAAGGAAAGTATCTCAGGAACAGTATAATATAATGCTGAAGGAGATAATGGAGGAAGCTGCAGTTTGCTTCCAATATAGTGGACTAGAGATGCATGTTGACTCCACTGGTAAAAGTAGAGATATTTCTTGGCCTCAATGGAGTTATATCGAGCAGAACTTTTCTCGTTTAAAACAACTTTTTGCTCGAGTTGTACAACAGCCAGTTAGGCTGTTGAAAAAATCGTCTATTATGCTGAAGAGGGAGCACGTACAACGTGACGCCAAGGAAGCTTTACGTTGGTTAGACAAAAAAGGGTATGGTAAGAACATCCCGCCCCATGTGCAAAGTGTTAAGACTATGGAGAGTGTTGACACTTATGAAAATCAAGTATTAAAACAACAATTAATTGACCTTCAACGTTTAATAAAAAGGTATGAAGAAATAGAACACCATGATATTTCCATAAAGGCAAAGCAATACAGAGCAGTTATTCAACGTTGGTTGAACACACCTTTCTTAACTAGCGTAACAAAAAATAATGGGTCTTATTTAGTTACACAACGCTTTCGAAAACATCCTGTTTATCGTGGTTGGTACTACTGGTTTAACAAATTATATAGCCATCTATATGAGGGAATTGGCTTTTCTTACCCAATTCCTCTAAAAGACACTTTTCAGTTGTATGAAATATGGTGTTACATGAATGTATTGAAAGTATTTAGAGAAATGGGATATCTCCAAAACACAAAAGAATTGTTCAATTTAACTAATAATGGTCTGGTGTTAGACTTAGCAGAGAATAAAGAAAGCCACATCTCGCTTAAAGATGGGTTATCTCTGTATTATCAGCGCAACTATCAATACAACTCAGCTGATTTCTATACGTATACCCAGCGGATGATCCCAGATATCGTTATTGAAGGGAAAACAGGTATTGTTGTATTAGATCCAAAATATCGTGTTTCCACAAATCTTGGCACTGCTTTAGGTGAGATGCACAAATACCGAGATGGCATTCTAGAGCGTAAAACAGATGAGAAATCTGTTCGAGAAGTATATATCTTAACGCCAACCAAAAAAGAGGAAGTAGATTCGTTGAGATATTTTGCTGAAAACTTCCACCAAACATATGGAGTAGGTGCTGTAAAACTATCACCAGGGGCTGGGATGGAAATACTAAAGAAAAAATTACTGAAGTGTATCGATTTATTGAAATAAGCTTTTAAAGTCCAAACTTTATAAATTAATAAAGCTAATAGAAAAGATTAGCAAAGAATTAGTGATAGAGTTACTCTTTTCTCCAATTGACACGCTATATAAATAAAATTACACTAATAGTAAGAAGAATGTATCGCATAGCACGAACTGCATGATATCACTATTACAGTTCCATAAAGAGCGGATGGCCATCTAGTAGGAAATAAACATTAGGGAGTAATCGCTTTAGTTAAGAGGCGGTTACTTCTTTATGTTTTAAAAAGAGAAAGAAAGAAGAAAGCAAAGCCTGGGCTGTGATGAAATATAATAGACTTACAAAAGGTAGATAATGTTTTTAAGATAGAACGATAAATTGCATGGCTGGTGCGGTTCAGCGTATTTTTGCATCATGCATGGGAAGGAGAGTTTTTAAGTGAGTGATAAAACAAATCAGGAGTTGGAAGATACATTGAGAAACGCTTTAAGCGGATTAACAGAGACGCAAAAAGATTTGGCAGTAAAGGAATATAAGAAATATTGGAGTGAACTAGAGATACCCTTTTCACTAAAAGAGGGGCTCAGCAGATATAAGAAAAATGAGTTAGATAATATAAGAAGACATTTACAGTTAAAAGGAATTAGTAACTTAAGAAAAGAAGAGCTTATTTCCTTTTATCAAGAAAAAATACCAGAATTACTTGAATCGATTTGCCTGCGTTTTGATGAAGAGCGGTTTGGTCTACTAGTTAAGATCGCGCGTAAAGGCGGTTCTATTCCAGCTCCAGATTTAGAAATAGAACAAATTATCTACCTGCGAGCAACTGGTTTAGTGTACTCAGGGATATATCAAGGGGAAAAGATATTATCATTACCAGAAGAGCTGGTGGCCCCAATTTTGAAGCTGAATGATAATTTACAAGTAAGGTCTATAGTCAAAAGAAATACCGATTGGATTAAGCTGACAAGGGGCCTTTTATATTATTATGGAACATTGAGTGTCACACAATTAGAAAAAATGCTAGAAACCTATACGAAAGAGCAACTCGACCTTAAGGATTATTTTGAAGTCATTTATGAAGCTAATGTGTACCAAGAGGAAATGTATAGTGATCGGGAAGGGTTCTCTCATTGGAGAGTGATTAATCCAAAAAAAGTGAAACTGGAACATAAACAGAGAAATAATTTGCAATTCTTCCCCTATACGAAAGAACAATTACTCCGTGCTGGTGAACCTGATTATTTAGAAAGAAACCAAAGTTATATGCATTTGGTCCAGTACCTAACCCGAAATTATGAAATGGATAAAGAGGAAGCTGACGAAATTGTAGAAGAGTGTGTATATGCAACGCTAATTGGCGATGAGCTAGGGGAGGTTATAGATTATTTGAGTAAGGTAATAGAACTTGAAAGCATGGAGAGCGTCCAACAGTTAACAGATTATGTTGTAAACTTAATGAATAACACGAAACAGTGGTTCTTAAAAGGCTTTTCGCCAATAGAGATAAGAGAAAAAAGTGAATCTGAACTACATCCCTTGGTGAAAGCTAAAAAGAATTCGCCAATACCCACAGAAAATAAGAAAGTTGGCAGAAATGAACCATGCCCATGTGGAAGTGGAAAAAAGTATAAGAAATGCTGTGGGAGGTAGAGGGTACTTCCCATCCGCATAAAGAGCGGTTGAACATAAATAGTTATTTAAAAAGAAGTAATCGCACTGGTTGAAGGGGCGGTTACTTCTTTTTGTTTAGAACTATTTAAACTACTATCATCAATAAATCCACATGTATTTTGTAATAATGCCCTCTATACTTCTATCCCGGCAATTCCAAACCCACCAGGGCCAGAATGGGTGGATATCATTGCACCAGCTTGCATCCAAGTTATATTTTTGAATCCATGTTCGGTTGCGATTTCATCCACTCTATTTTTAATATCTTCTGCAAGACCGATAGAGTAAATTAAATATAATTGCTCTTTGTTAATATCGTATTGATTGAAGTATTCTCTGATGAATTTTTCTGAAACACTGCTCATTTTTCCACGATATTTTTTATTGGACACAAGGTGGCCATCAATTAGTTCAATTCTGGGCTTTAATTTTAGCAATGCGCCTCCGAGATAAGCCACATTACTTACGCGTCCGCCGGCTCGTAAAAAGTCTAAGCTGCCAGGTACGAAAGCAAGCTTGGATTTCGGTATGATGGCTTCAATTTTTTCTACAAATGATGTTGGCTCTATTCCTGGCTCTTTTTCTAACAGTTGGGCAGCGAACATAACGATGGCGGTTAGCCCACCTGTGACATTTAAAGCGTCATTGAGGATGAGATTATCAAATTCTTCTGAGGCTATCACTGCATGTTGGAAAGAGGAAGAGGCTTTGGATGTATAGCCGATATGGACAATCATGCAATCAGGATGGTCTTTATTTATCTTTGAAAAGAATTCTTCATATTCATGTGCATTTGTGGATGTTGTGGAAGGTATTTTTTTGGTACGATCATAATAATTATATATGTCTTGTACAGGTAAAGAACCATCTAGATAGTCCTTCCCATCCATGATGACGTGCATTGGGACAACTTGAATATTGTGGGCTGCAGCTAAATCTGCTGGTAAATCGGCTCCGCTTTCTGTCGATAAGATAATTTTTCTCATTGAATATCCTCCAAAGTCATCATTTTTTCTTGATTATTCTAACTATACAAGAAAAAAGGGCTAGAATACATTGATATTGTAATTAAAGGAGATTATTCTAAATTTATCCCGTTGCACCCCCAATTAAAATACTTTATGAAAAAGCGTTAGTAGTCTTGTTACATATAATTATTTAAAAATAAGGGAGGCGTCCTATGCCATATTGTAGTGTAACGAAAGCATCAATCTATTATGAGATGATTGGAGATGGTATCCCCATAATCATGATACATGGTTTTGGTGTTGATCACCGACTTATGAAAGGATGTATGGAACCAATCTTTCTGGAGAGATCTGGGTTCAAAAGGATCTATTTTGATCTACCTGGTATGGGGAAGACAAAGGAATACCATCAAGTAGAAAATGCAGATGATATGTTGGAGACTGTCTTAGATTTTATCCAAAAGATTATTCCTAATCAGCCGTACCTACTTATGGGAGAATCGTATGGTGGATACCTAGCCCGTGGCATTGTAGATGTCCAGCGAGAGCTTGTAGATGGGCTATGCTTGCTTTGTCCCGTCATTATTCCTGAAAAAGGAGAAAGGACTTTACCCGCTCATACTATTCTATATGAGGATGATGGATTACTATCGAAATTGACTCCGTGCGAAAAAGAAGCCTTTCGCTCAGAGAACGTTGTGTTGAATAAAAAGAATTGGGTTCGTTATCGGGATGAAGTTTATGCTGGAATCATTTGTGCTGATAACGACTTTCTTGCAAAAATTGAACAGCATTATGGATTATCCACAAAGCTAAATGAAGATAGTTTTGAAAAGGCAAGTACGTTTATTTTAGGTAAGCAAGATGCAGTGGTCGGATATAAAGATGCTTTTCAAATTCTAGATCGTTATCAGAAGGCATCTTATAATGTACTGGAACAAGCAGGACATTATGTACAAATTGAACAAGCAGATCTATTTCAGAAATTAGTAAATGAATGGCTGAACAGGGCGATAATGGAGTGACAAAGAAACCCTCGTGTTTCTTTCAAATCTTATAAGGGAAGAATATAAAAGTGAGCATAATAAGATGCATGGGTATAACTTTTCCTATAATAAGAGGAGGAAGATAATATGACAGATTTAACAAATAAAGTTGCAATTGTTACAGGTGGAGCATCTGGTATTGGTTTAGCAACTGTTGGAGCTTTTCTAGCAAAGGGTGCGAAGGTTGTTATTGCTGATTTCAATGAAGAAGGTGGACTAGCTGCTGAAAAGGAATTAAAACAAACATATTCAGACAATGTGTATTTTGTAAAAGTAGATTCTGGAAATGAAGAGTCTGTTGAAAGCATGGTGGCTAAAACGGTAGAACATTTTAGCAGAGTAGATATCATTGTAAATAACGCTGGTATTGGTATCCAGAAACCAACTCATGAGGTAACGGAAGAAGAATACAAACGAGTTATTTCAGTTAACCAGGATGGGGTTTTCTATGGAGCGAAATACGCAATACGCGAAATGATAAAAACAGGTGGCGGTGTCGTTCTAAGCACTTCCTCTATTTTAGGCTCGGTTGGAGAACCGACTTCAATGGCATATGCCGCGTCCAAAGGTGCTGTAAATCAAATAACAAAATCCCTAGCGCTGGAGTATGCTGATCAGAACATCCGTGTAAATGCGGTGGCACCAGGGTTTATCGAATCAGGCCTTGTAAATAAAGAATCCTTGGGTGATTTTTATGATGGTCTTGTGGATAAACATCCAATTGGAAGACTAGGAAACCCAGAAGAAGTTGCACATGCTTTCGTATTTTTAGCTGAAAATGATTTTGTTACAGGAACCACCATTCTCGTAGATGGCGGTTATACTGCTAAATAACTTAAGAACAGAATCCTTTATTGGGTTCTGTTTTTTCATTGTACGGTCAAACAGCATAATTGATTTACAGAAAGGGAAAAGGGCACAATAGAGGTAATATAACTCATAATCTTAGAAAGGGTGTAGGCATTGAAAACATTAGTAGTTGGGGCAAATGGCCAAATTGGTAAGCATCTTGTCACGTTTATTCAAGATAATGATCAACTTGAAGCAAAAGCAATGATCCGTAAGAAGGAGCAAGCAACTTATTTTGTAGAACGAAATGCAGAAACAGCAATAGTTGACTTGGAGGAAGATATTGATTCGATTGCAAAAGCTGCTGAGGATGTAGATGCAGTTGTATTTACCGCCGGATCTGGACCGAAAACAGGGAAAGACAAAACCATTATGGTTGATTTGGATGGTGCAGTCAAAACAATAGAAGCTGCCAAGAAGGCCGGTGTGAAGCGATTTATCATGATTAGTTCCTTTGATACAAGACGGGAAGCCATCCAGGAAGCACCTTCTTCCTTTGCTCCATATGTTGCAGCAAAGCATTATGCGGATGAATGGTTGCGTGCAACCGATTTGGATTACACCATTATCCATCCTGGTGGACTAACGAATGAAGAAGGAACTGGAAAAATTGACGCAGGAGTGGATGTGGCTCGTGGGCAAATCTCCAGAGAAGATGTAGCCAAAGTCATTGAAGCATGCCTAGAAGATAAGAATACGATTGGAAAAGAGTTTCAAATTGTGAATGGTAGTCAGCCGATAAAAGAAGCAATTCAAGAGCTGTAGGATGACGCTAGCAAGCTAGAGTTTTAGGGGAATCCTTCCATTTTAGCTCACTGATTCGCACTTCATTATATATGGCTTATAAAGGATTAAAAGTCCCCTGGTAAGGAGAGAAAACATTTCTTACAGGGGGTTTTTTATTTTTATTAAGGTGGTTTGCTATATTAAATATAGTGATTTTTTTAGTGAAATAATAATATCGCAAAATTTACCTGTTAATTCATGGAGATATTTTTGGATATCCGTTCATACTAAAGGGGAATCCAATAAAAAGGTGGGAATCTCTATGCACTTGGAATGGTTTGATAGGGTATGTGAGGAATTGCAAGAAAGCCTTAATTCAATATGCGAAAAGTACGATGAGAATGGAAGAATGTCCATTGAGCGTGGAGCAAAGCATCCTCGTTTAGACTTTTTCACTTACAGTGGGGAAGAGGACATTGATTACTTCTGTACATTATTCTTCGATCCATATAATGAAGAGTTCTATATTCAAACGATAGACCCGGAATATGGATTGACTAGTAAAGTAGTGCTTGAAGATATAGACGATATCATGGATGCTGTTCATGAGAGCTTCCACGAGTACATTGAAGCGGATTTTATTGAAACAGAAGACTCAGGTTATATTATGGACGATGAAGAAGAAACGGATGAAATATACTTTGAGGAAATTGATGTGGAATGGGAAACTCCTGAGGTCACGGCGTACTATGACGAGGATGAGGTAGAGATTTCCTACCAGTTTGGAGTTGTAGGAGAAACTGGAGATGGAGTACTTAAGCGAACAAACCGTATCTGGACAAAAGACGACGATTTGATTAAAGATGAATCTCATTTTATTTTTAGCAAGGATGAAGCTAGCACCATTATCGCTATGATCGCCAGCCATATGGACTCCCTCGCACCATTAGAAGAAGGAGAAGTTTAAGATTAGCTTGTAAGCTTAGGGAGGACCCTTGTGTTGGCTCCTCCCTTTCATATGTATTTTGGAGAGTCGCGTCAGAAGAGAGAAAGTCGCGTCGCCCCAAGGCGAGGTCGCGTCAGAAAGAGGCAAAGTCGCGTCGCATCAGGGAGGAGTCGCGTCAGAAAGAATGAAAGTCGCGTCGCCCCAAGGCAAAGCTGCGTCCCTTTAAAAGATTCACGTGGCAGTTTCATATTCCCCTTTATCAGTCATAAGTCCAATCATCCAGCCATACTGTAAAACCTTTCCGTTACGTGGTAAACTAGTTATTTAACCCGACTATTAGGAGGAATGGCGATGGATATGAACAATAATGATATCCTTGTTCGTTTAAGATATGCACTTGATATAAAAGATGAGGATATGGTTAAGATTTTCCAATTAGGAGATGTGGAAGTTACAAAAGAAGACGTACAGGAATTGCTCAACAGGTTAAACGATAGCTTAAGTGATGATGAAAATGAGTATGAGCTTCCATGTGATAATACAATGCTGGAGTCTTTTTTTAATGGTCTTATTGTACATAAAAGAGGGAAACAAGAACCTAAGCCTGGCCAGCCTGAACGACCGCCTATGATGATAAAAAACAGTGGCAGTGTTAATAATGTTATGCTTAAAAAGTTAAAGATAGCGTTGCAGCTAACAACTGAGGATATGTTAGCAATTTGGGATGAAGTAGGAGTTAATGTCTCTAAAGGAGAGTTAAGTGCATTGCTTCGAAAAGAAGGCCACAGCAATTACAGAAGATGTGGCGATAGGTATGCAAGGAACTTTTTAAAAGGACTGGGCATGCGATATAGGGGATAAGCTTATAAATGGATTCATTCTATAAGAGGATGTTCAAAAAGTCCGGTAAAAATGACACATCTGCACTGATGACCTTCGACTAAATTCCGACTCGTCCTGTGTCGAACGTCGAAGTCACCACATCCTGTGGAAGCTCGTTGGCTTGCTTTTCCGTTCCTCACGTATTAAAAGATTTGACTGAACTTCTGTTAAAATCGTCCACGTCCTGTGGACAACACAGAAGTCAACACATCCTATGTGAGCCCGGTACTCAGAGCTACGCCGCCTCGAACTTCGACGCACAGGACGTGTTAGTGTCGGCGTTGCAACAAATCTTTTCGGTGGGGCGAGTTAGCGCAGCCCCAGGACGTTGCGATCTTAGCCGACCTCGGTCCTTTATATCCTCCTTTTTGAACACGCACTATAAGCTTATCTCCATTGGGGGCTTGTCCTAAGGCGGCCCTTTTTTAATACGGAAAAATGGAAAACTGCCTTAATTCTCGTACTACCTTCGAAATAGGTAGCCCGACAATTGTTGCATAGTCACCATTAATTCTTTTGACAAACGCTGCTCCTAGGCTCTGTATCCCGTAAGCGCCAGCTTTATCGTAGGGATCAGGCGTTGACACATACCAATCTATTTCCTCCTCTGACAATGGCCAAAATTCTACTTCTGATCGTTCCACAAAAACAAGCTCCTGTTCTGAAGAACGTATCTTTACACCAGTATAGACCTCATGCGTTTCCCCACTTAAGTCTGAAATCATTTGAATAGCAGTTTCTTTGTTCTTTGGTTTTTCAAAGATTTGTTGCTTATAGGAAACAACTGTATCTGCTGTTAAGATCACTTCTTTTTCATCTAATAAAGGAATAGCTTGGCTTTTTCGTATTGCTAGTTGTTCTACCTTCTCCACCGGATTATTTGTTCTAATTTGTGATTCATCAATATCTGGTGTACGAACAGAGAAGGGGAGGTGTACTTGTTTTAGCAATTCCTGTCTTCTAGGTGAAGAAGAACCGAGAATAAGTTTGGCAGTTGACATATTAATACCTCCTACTACGTTTTCGTTTTAGACTATGCAAGAGAGCAGGGATTAACCCTACTCCTCAGCATTATATGCTTTCCATATTAATGTGCCGTTTTGCCCGCCGAAGCCAAATGAGTTGCTGAGTACTGTCTTAACCTGCTGTTTACGGCTATGGTTTGGTACAATATCCAGTGGAGCAAGGTCATCTTTATTATCACAATGGAGTGTTGGCGGTAATATCCCTGTTTCCATTGCTTTTATGCTAGCGATGCTTTCGATTGCACCAGCAGCTCCAAGTAGATGGCCAACCGCACCTTTTATCGAACTTACAGGGATAGCATCCAATTGTTTCCCAAATAAACTTTGCAATGCCTTCGTTTCAGCAATGTCTCCGGCTTTAGTAGATGTAGCATGGGCATTAACATATTCAATGTCAGATGGACCCAAATTAGCTGAACGTAGTGCTCGTTTCATCGCGAGCGCGGCACCTGTACCATCAGGATGTGGCGCTGTATCGTGGTAAGCATCATTTGAGGAGCCATACCCGCCTAAAATGGCATGAATATGGGCACCGCGAGCTTTAGCCTTTTCCAATGGTTCAAGCACAAATAACGCTGAACCTTCCCCCATTAGCATACCCGTTCTATCTCGATCAAAAGGACGTGACCATGTCGTTTTGTCTTCTGGGCCTTCTGTTGCGAGCGCCCCCATATCCCGTAATCCTGATAGGAAAACAGGTGACCAGAGGCAATCAGCTCCGCCAGCGAGTACGAAATCCACATCATCACGCCAAAACCAGAAAGTAGACTCACCAATCGCATGCGCTGATGCTGCACAGGCTGTTACATGAGTACTTGAAGGGCCGCGTAAACCATAGTGCTTTGCAATAGTGGCTGCAGCAGCATTTGGAATGCATTTGGAAATGAGCCGAGGGCCGACACGCGAGGCTTTTCCTGTAGCTAATTTTCCAGATCCTTCCTCTAATGACTGAATACCCCCAAAAGCTGATCCAATAGAGGTACCGATCCGTTCTGGATCAATACTGGGTGCAAGTGTTTCGCCATCCTCTCCAAGAATACCTGCATTAGACAAAGCCTCTGTTGCTGCAATAAGTGCAAGTTGCGTAAAACGATCCGTATTTTTAACTAGCTTCTTTGGTAGATAGTCTGCAGGATTGAAATCTTGAACTCGCACACCAACGGGAGCCCACTGATGCAGTTGTTCATCTTCAACTTCTTTAACAGCAGATTTATTCGCAATTAAATTGTCCCAAAACGTAGTCAGTCCTACACCGTAAGGGCTCACCGTTCCCATTCCCGTTACAGCTATTGGCATCGATTCATTCATGGTCATGCTCCTCTCTATTAAAATAATTACGCTTCTTGAAATAGCGCATATACTTCTGGTGCAAAGCGATCGATCCGGGCAGGCTTCCAATCACGTGTGACCCACATATGGACAGTGGAACCTTTTGCAAGCAACTCTCCAGTTGGTGTATCGGCTATCTCTCCTGGAGAATCATTGTTTGGGATAAGCCTTGTCTCATAATCAAACTGCAGGCGTACTTTTGAAAAATTACTTACTTTCGTATAGATGACAAGAAGATCATCATATCGAGCGGATTTTTGATAGTTTATATTCAGATCCATTACAGGCAATAAAAGTCCCATGTCCTCCATTTTGCTGTACGGAATACCTGCATGTCGCATCCATTCGGTTCGACCTATTTCAAACAAGTTTACATAGTTACCGTGATGGACAACGCCCATTTGATCCGTATCTTTATAATGAACACGTATTACTTCCTTATGCCAAGCCTTCATTTACATGCATCTCCCTATTTTTGAACTCTAGAAATTATTTATTTCTTGTCGCCAATCTTTCTTCGGCAATTTCCTTTAACCGGAATTTTTGCACCTTTCCAGTACTCGTTAATGGCCATTCTGTTGTTTCTATAAACCAGATATGGCGAGGCACCTTGAAACGGGCGAGATAATCAGTGCACCAGCTCAAAATATCTTTTCGCTTACAATCTTCACCGGCTTTTAATTCAATGAACGCGGCACCAGCTTCTGTTGTTAAAGAATCCGGTACACCGATAACAGCAACTTGGTCGACCATTGGATGCTTGGAAATGGCCTCTTCCACTTCACGAGGGGAAACTAATTCCCCCGATACTTTGTAAATATCCTTCGTTCTTCCAATTAGCTCAATATAACCATTTTCATCTAGTCGACCTACGTCACCTGTTAGTAACCAACCATCTTTATCGATAACTTTTGCGGTTTCTTCCGGCTTTTTATAGTAACCGTGGCTAACGGTCGTGCCACGCACGGCAAGTTCTCCAACACTTCCATGGGGTAGCGTTTCTCTCGTTTCGATATCTACCGTTTTGTACTCTACATTGCTACCATTGAATTCTGGAAGACCACTCACACCACCAAGCTTCGGCCGGCCAACTCTTGTTGTAAGTGTTTCAAGAGAAATACCAAGCTCTGTCGTTACACCAGAAGATGCTACTTCGGACTGCCCGTAGCCAGTAATTATTTCTGTCAGACCAAGTAATTCGATTGCCTTTTTCCATACTGGGATAGGAGCAGGTGCCGCACCACACCACATCGCAAAAAGACTGGACAGATCATATTCTGTGAGCTTTGGATGATTCAAAAATGGAACAAGCATGGTTGGAACAAGTAGAAAGTCATTTGCTTGATATTTTTCTATCATTTCCATAGCAGATAGTGGAGAAAAAGAACGTGGTGCGACCAATAAGCCACCAACAAAGGACATAGCAAAGATCCCTTCTATCAGGTTGTAGCAATGATAAAATGGAAGTGGAGCAAACGTTACACGCCCATCCTCAATTGCCCTGCTCATACACGTGCTGTAGGAAGACCTAAGCAGCATGTCATCTGTAAGCATAACCCCTTTAGGTGTACCAGTAGATCCAGATGTATATATGATTGCACCTACTTCATCAGGATAACGGGATGCTTTCCACCTTTCTTGCCATTTCTCATCTGTAATTAATTCAGCTTTCTTACAAAACTTCTCCCATGGAAGAAAGCGCTCGTCCAATAACTCATTATGATTCGGTAAACAAACGATTTCTTGAAGCTGAGTCTCTTTTTTAAAATACTCTTCATTTAGCAAAGCAGTTATAGAGACAGCAAGGGGATTATTTTTAGTCGCTTGATGCATGATTAAATAGCGTGCATCAGATTGTGTAAGTATGTATTTTAATTCGTTTTTGCTTAACATAGTATTTATTGGGATAAACACAGCGCCTACCATTGAACATGCAATCATGAGAGCGGGATATACGACGTCATTTTCCATTAGCATCGCAACATGGTCCCGACGCTTTACACCAAGATTAATCAACGCTTTAGCGTAGTTCTTGGCGAGTTCCCATGTTTCTTTATAGGTAATCGAATCGTTATCTGTTTGAATATACATTCTTTCTGGATATGTAGAACAAGCTTGATAAAAATGTGTGGCAATCGTATTACGAGGCCAATTGTTAAATCTAGCATCAAGTGCTGCTCGTCTTGCAGAGATATCCTCCGTAATGGTAGATTCAGTTGCATTGTCCTTTGTTGGCATAAACTGTTCCTCCTTGATATGTACAAATATTTCGAACCTAGTATTCATTATAGAACTTTCAAATATAACCTTCAAAACTTTTGGATTTAACAAGGGAACTACTTTTTAAAGAGATTTTTCAACTTTCATTTAAAAATATTTATCTATATAACCTAAATGGAAAATGATAGAATGGATAAACGAAGAATATATATTCGTAGTCCAATTTAGGAGTGGAATGAAGTTGAACAAAAAAGACATCGCAAATATTCGAAAGCAGTTTAAAATAAATAACGATTTGTTGAAAATAAACGATATCTTTAACGTATATATCATGAAAGAATCGAGTGAAATCTATCATCATCAGAGTGTGCCCTTCGACTTACTTGAAGAGGAACAAAAAGATTTATTTATGACCAATTTTAAAAAAGTGCTAACAGGACAGCTTGATGAGAAATTATTTGAATTGAAATTTCAACGTGACGTAGAGGATAGTAGCCAGCTTATCTTGCATCAAGGAATATTGAGTAATGATACGGAAGAATGGAAAGGCCAAATGTTACGTCTTGTGGAAAAGATGTTAAAGGATAAGCAATATGAAATGGATATTGTGGTTACTTTTATACAAGGTGAATATATGAAGCCGATGAAACGAAGCAATGAAGATGCAGAAGAAAGCTCACGAGATGCGGTATATTCCAATAAGTTCATTTTATGTAGTATGAATAAAACACAGGATCCGAAAAAAGAGCTGTTGTTTGACTATGTAGAAAAAGAATTTAAATATAATATCGTGGTTGACCCTGTTATTAATCTTAAGGCGCCGATTTCCGGCTTTTTATTCCCTACCTTTACAGAGAACGCTGCGGATGTAAACCATGTTCTTTACTCTGCTGGAAAAGCATATGAACTGAATTACCATTTTATTGAGGAAGTTTTGAATGCAGAAGAAACGATGACAGCTGAAGATGATAAGGTGGTATTCGAGGAGATTGTCAAAAAGGTTAGCGGAGATCAAATAAATACTTCCACGCTTTCTAATGTATACGATGAAATTCATCGGGTAATTGAAGAGCATGAGGAAGATGATATACCAAGGTTGGATTATAAAGATGTGGAAAGTGTCCTAAAAAGCAGCGGGATAGAAGACGTTGATACAGAAAAGGTTGAAACTGCGTTTAAGACAGTGATTGACGATGAAAAATATGAGTTAAAAGCAAGTAGCATCATTCCAAAATACAATAAAAAATCCATTAAGATTAAGACGAAAGTGGCAGACATAAAAGTAAGCCCAGAAGACTTACGATTTGTGAAGCAAATTCATTTTGATGGAAAGCTTAGCCTTATGATCGAATTGGAAGAGAACACAATGATTGAGGGCTTTGAAATGATCCCTGAAGCATTAGTCCAAAAAGCAAAAGTAGAGGAAGAATAACTTCTAAAGAAATCACTATCCATTTATAGTGGGAAATATATGGGGACATAAAAAATAAGAACCTTAGCCAAGGTTCTTATTTTTTATGCTATTTTTGACTGGTATTAAAACATGCTTGTTACTTCTTCTGTTTCTGGATTGACTTCATACCACCCGTAGGTAGCGGTATGGGTCTCCGTATTTTCAAATACGTGAATTATATAATTCCCTTCTTCCATTCGATCGAAGCGGAGCGCCATATTATCGCCTAGCTCACCTTCTAAATGCTCACTTACTAGCTCTATCGCGTCTTTCTCGGTAAATTCTTGGTTTATATCTTTACTAGAAATATTGGAGACATACCATGTTGTATCCTCTCTAGCTTTGATGGTGAAGGTATACTCCTTGTTACCATGTAATTCACTTTGTTGTTTTTGAATTAGGTGATAAGTAGTAGGGTTCTCCTCTTCCAGCGAATAGTCTTCTTCAGGCTGAAACCAGGCTGGCTCCTCTGTTGCAAGCAGCTTCAGGTTTTCATTTTCCTTTTGAAAATATCCATCAAGATATCTTTCTGCTAAGCTTTCGGACATGACCGTTTCAAAGTGTTGCTGCAACTCTGCAACAGTATCATAATTTATAACGATATTGTCATTCGTGGTTTCTACCATAAATGTCTGCTTAAGATTCAGTAGTATTTCTTCTGCTTTTTCATTTGTGAGTTCATTTGGCTTACTTTCTGATTCTTCATTATTACCGTCATCTGTTTTATTCTCTTGGTTATCCGTTTCTACATTATTTGTATTTGATTCCTCTGTTTCTTCAATAACGTCGTTTTTATCTTCTATAGACTCATCTGCTGCTGAACAGCCAGACCATAGAAGGACAAACAAGCAAATAACTGAAAGACATAACAAATTCTTCATAAAAATCTCCTTTTAGTATGTTATTAACCCTATTCACTGAACTTCCGTAAGCAAAACACCATAGGAAATATAAAAAAAGACGCCTATTACGTAGTACTCACGTAACAGACGCCTTTCGTTTAGTTTTTAAAGAAATCAGGGTCTTCAAAGCTTGGATTTGGATACTTGTAGAATCCTTCTCCCGTTGCGGTACCAAGTTTACCTTTATCGATATACTCCGTTTTGAGCAAGTTTGCCAGCTTTTTAAACTCTTCATTACCGGTCGCTTCCGCTTTTGCATTTACGATATTATAAGAAGTCGTAATTCCGACTACGTCTAGGATGGTGAAAGGCCCCTTTGGAGCGCCAGTAGCAATCATCCATGTTTTGTCAATTGTTTCAACATCTGCTACTTCTTTAGAAAGGAGTAGCTCTGCAGCATCTAATAATGGAACTAATAGAGAGTTAAGAATGTAACCTGGTTGCTCCTTGTGTAATGGCAGTGCAACCATTCCAATTGCTTTTGCAAACTGACTTACTTCGTCAAACACGTCATTGTCAGTACCAGGATGCTTCATAATTTCAGCTGTGTTGTTTATCCAGATTTCATTGGCAAAGTGCAAGGCAAGAAATTTTTCTGGACGACCAGTTGCCTCTGCAAATTGGCTTGGTAATAAGGTGGATGAGTTTGTTGCAAAAACAGTTCTTTCAGGAGCTGCTTTTCCTAGCTCATTATAAAATTCTGTTTTAATTTTTACGACCTCTGGTATTGCTTCGATCACAAGGTCTGCATCTGAAACTGCCTTCGCTAGATCAGACTGAAACGCGATACGATTGTACGCATCATTAACAGCTTGTTCTGAAGCACCGAGATCCTCTTGATAGCGTCCCTTTAGTTTTTCAATTCTCTATTTCGCCTTCTCTAGGGCTTCATCGTTAATATCATATACCGTAACATCGAATCCCTTAAATGCAGTTTGGTAGGCTATTTGACTACCTAATACACCACTTCCTGCGATTGTGATAGTTGAAAAATTCATGTATATTCCTTCTTTCCTATTCTGTACAATAAATAGTATGACATAAAAGGTAAAAAAACATGAAGGATTTTGCTTATCAACCTTTGAAAACAATCTACACATATATAGGAAAAATGATAAACTAAATTGGAGTTTTGATTTTTTAAAAAACTGAGGATGATTTTTAATATTTTAGCAAGAGAGAAGGGGTTTTATGATAAAGACGATCCGCTGGATTGTGTTTTTCTTTGGTTTAATTCTATTTAGTATAGGCATCAGTATAGCGATAAACATGCAACATTTGGGAATTCATCCATGGGACGTATTAAATGTAGCACTATATGAAAAACTAGGGTTATCAATTGGGTCTTGGGCGATTATTATTTCCGTAATCCTAATTATTGTCTCATGGATTCTGGATAAAAGTTATATAAGACTAGGTACGTTTTTAAATGGCATCCTCGTTGGGGTGTTTGTGGATTTTTTCTTATTTCTAGATTTCTTACCACATGCGAGTGAAAGCTGGCTAGATATAATCGTCATTATTTCAGGAATTATTTTAATGGGAATTGGTGGGGGAATCTACAACTCAGCAGGAGTTGGGTCAGGTCCAAGGGACGGATTTATGCTCTCCATTTCTGATAAACTCGGTGCTTCTGTAGGAAAAGTGCGTATTATAACAGAATGTCTAGTATTACTCATTGGTCTGTTGCTTGGTGGGCCTGTTTTTCTTTTTACTTTTATCTTCACCTTTATTCAAAGTCCAATCTTTCAGTTTACGTATAAGCTACTAGGTGGACATTTAAATAAAATGGAAGCTTCAATAGAAGAGAAAGGCCTTCATAAAACGGGAACATAACTTCAGAAAGGGATGGAAATTACATGAGTATCATAGAGAAGGTACGTAAAGGAAATACATCTTCGGGTATTGCTGCCCTAGGAAATGCCTTTTTAGCCGGGATAAAGGGAATAGCTGCAGCATTTAGTGGGAATGGTTCCATGTTTGCATCCTCTATGCATTCCCTTGCAGATGCTGTAAATCAGGGGTTTGTATTTTTTGGTAGTGTATTGGCTGAGTTTCCTCCATCCAAACGATTTCCTTCAGGTTTTGGAAGAGTCATTAATATCTTTTGTATGGTCGCTGTGATTGTCGTAACCGTGATGGCTTATGAGACAATATTAAAAGGATGGCATTTATTTCAAGATCCTGAGGAATCAGATGGCTTACTGTTAAACTTTATTGTATTACTTGCCTCCTTAATTATTGATGGATTAATTCTTTTTAAAGCGATGCGCGAAATTAGAAGCGAAAGCAAAACGGATGAATCAAGTAATGTAATAACCGCAGCTTTTAAAAATGTCCGGAAGGCGTCGCCTGCTACACGACTTGTTTTTTATGAGGATCTTGTTGCAACATCAGGTGCCTTATTAGCAATGGTTGGTATAGTGCTTTCGCAGTTTTTTGGTATTTTGCAAGCAGATGGTTTAATTTCCATGTTAATTGGGTGTTTAATGTTGTTTGTCGCCTTTCGAGTGGGCTATGACAATATGATCGGTTTAATTGGAGTTTCAGCACCAGCAGAGGTTCAAAACAAGATAACAACGATACTTTTAGACCATGAAGACGTAGTGGATATTCATCGAATTCGAATTGTACAGGAAGGCCGTCTATACCATGTTGAGGGAACAGTTGAACTAAAAAAAGGGCTTAGCCTGGCGAAAGCGGATGATATTAAGTTTGAGTTGTCCGATACGCTTTTACGCCAATCCGAAGTAGCAGATGTACTACTAGGAATTATAGAGGACGATGGGGAGAAGAGTTGGGAAGAAAATGGCAAACAGCGTAATATTCCTAAAACGGATGAGTAAGAAATCAAGATTTAAACGTTTATAATCACATTTCTAGTACTCATAAGGGAAAGAAAACGGGCTTTTCCTTAAGGGAGAAAGTTATTTTCAAGGGGGTTATAGTAGTGGAAATGGGTTTATACCAACCTGATTTGTAGCTTTTTTCGTGATAAGATAGGGTGAATTCACGAAGGGGGTTGCCAGGTGTTGAATAACGGCAGAAATTTAGATGAATTACATGATACGCAGCAGTCTACAAAGGAATTACTGTTTATCTTGGATAATTTGTTCTTATTTTCCATTGAAAAGTATGACCAGTTATTGCGGGAAGAAATTGAAAAATTACTAAAGCAAATGAATGTTCCTGAAGTATTGTTTGATAAAGCTTTTCCCCAAATCATTTGGTGGCTATTATTTTGCTATCCGCAAGCTCCCCATGGTATGACCATCTACCAAGATTATTTAGAAGTACATAATAAAAAATGGACGAAGGCAGACAAGGCTGTGCAGGCACACTTGAATAGTTGGCTAAGTATCACGCCAGGGTTCTATCGTGTAGTCAAGATAGATAGAAAGTATAACCGGTTTTTCCACGTTCAAGACGTATTTTTAAAAGAGGAGAAAAAGGTATTTATCTTTAATGAAATATTCCAAACTCCTAAAATGGGTGAGATCATAAGCGGCATCCTGTTACCTGTTGGAAATAATGTTTATACCACCCAAGGTAGGCTCTTTCATCTTCCCGTAACAATTGTACCAGAGTTAATGGGAAGGTTTCGGCAGTTTCTAGAAAGGCATAATTCCAATCTAGATTATGTTGTCCCAGCTTCGTCGTATCCCGCTCTGCTCCGTATCACTATGCAAACGATGGAAGAGAAGCTATGATAAGAAATGCTCGTATGAGAGAACATCGGAAGCCCCAAGTAGAAAGCCTTGCCTCGAGGTATATCAGAATTAAATTCATCCCAATAATAAGCGTTCAACATGGCAAAACATTTATGATAACTGGGAGTCAGCTTGATTGTGCTCATAATCCCCAACCTTCGTCCCCCCAAGTGCTCTTTCCAAATCATAATCCTCGATAACATCCTGAAGCCATAGCCAACATAAGAACATGGCAATAATCGTAACTAAGATAATAACAAATACTGCAATTCTTCCTTTCATTTCTTCACCTTCTTTCACTCATTTCACATGTAAGTATACCTTGATTTTAAACGTAAATAAAGCCACCAATTTTATAGAGAATAGGCCGTCTACCAAAATTAAGAGGAAATAGAAGAAAAGCAAAAAAAAACGCGTAAACAGCTTATGTCTGCGCTTTCTTCGTGTTTTGAGAAATACGAGTAATTATGGTATGATTTCTTAGTTATCTACGGAACATGCCATAAGTTGGCTTGAATATATATGAAAAGAGGTTGAATAGTTGAAAGTAGAACAATTGAAGAATGAATGGTTTGGCAATGTCAAAGGGGATGTCCTGGCAGGTTTGGTAGTTGCACTGGCTTTAATCCCAGAAGCAATAGCCTTTTCGATCATAGCGGGTGTTGATCCAATGATTGGATTATATGCATCTTTTTGTATTGCAGTTGTAATTGCTTTTGTCGGAGGGAGACCGGGTATGATCTCTGCGGCAACCGGAGCAATGGCGTTACTCATGGTAAATCTCGTTGCGGATCATGGGTTGCAGTATTTGTTTGCAGCAACGATTCTTACAGGTATCATCCAAATCATTTTTGGCGTTTTTAAGCTAGCAAGAGCTATGAAGTTTGTACCACGTTCGGTGATGGTAGGCTTTGTTAACTCACTAGCCATTCTAATATTTACAGCACAGATTCCGCATTTCCAAGGGGAAAGCTGGATTATGTATGCACTTGTTGGACTTACCTTGGCTATTATCTATCTATTGCCTAGGTTTACAAAGGCGGTTCCATCTGCTTTGGTAGCAATTATTGTCGTCACAGCAATCGTCATTTTTGGTAAGATAGATATAGGAACAGTCGGGGATATGGGTGCATTGAAACAGCAATTGCCTATCTTCTTGATTCCTTCTATTCCGTTTACGTTTGAAACGTTGATGATTATTTTCCCATACTCCCTGGCTCTAGCTATTGTAGGATTACTAGAATCCTTGTTAACTGCTAATATTGTAGATGATATGACAGATACAGAGAGTAACAAGAACAAAGAAAGTCGCGGACAAGGGATTGCGAATATTGTTGCAGGCTTTTTCGGTGGAATGGCTGGTTGTGCCATGATTGGTCAGTCTGTCATCAATGTGAAGTCTGGTGGTAGAGGCCGTTTATCTGCACTGGTTGCTGGATCGTTCTTAATGTTTCTGATTATCGTACTAGGCGGACTTGTTGTGCAAATTCCAATGGCTGCCTTAGCTGGTGTTATGTTTATGGTATCTATTGGTACATTTGATTGGTCCTCGATACGTAACTTACACAAACTACCAAGAACAGATGCAGTTGTCATGCTAACAACCGTTGCTGTTGTACTTTACACACATGATTTATCTAAAGGTGTACTTGCTGGTGTACTATTAAGTGCAATTTTCTTTGCTGCTAAAATATCCAAAGTGAAAGTTACGGATGAGTTAATGATGCGAGAACAAAAAAGAGTTTATCGTATTGAAGGTCAGTTGTTTTTTGCTTCAGTAAGTGATTTTACGGCGAAGTTTGTTTTCGCCGATACTGTTAAGGAAGTGGAAATTGATCTAAGTCGTGCGCATTTATGGGATGATTCAGCAGTAGGAGCGCTTGATAAGATTCAAGCCAAGTTTGAACAACACCACATTAACGTGGAGTTCACGGGTTTAAATGAAGCAAGTAAAAATTTAGTTCAACGTATTGGTGGATTATCAAAGGCATCAGGACATTAAAATAAGTGCTTTTATCAGAATCTGTAGAGGGTGGTTATGGTGTTTAAAAGAATACTATTGGCTGTAGATGGATCAGAGCATTCCATTCGCTCAGCAAAGTATGCTATAGAGCTTGCTGAGAAGTTTAATGGAGTCATTAATGTTGTGTACGTTGTGGATGGCAATAAAGCGAAGTCAGATGTGCTACATGCCACAGACAAATTCGCCCTTGAAAAAATGCGTAATGATAAACTAAAGGCTGTTAAAGAATTATTGAATAAAACCGATATTCAATACGAGATTAAGATTTTGCATGGAGAAGCAGGCCCTACGATAGTCAACTATGCCAACAATAATGAAATCGATGGCGTAGTACTAGGAAGTAGGGGGGTGAACAACCTGCAGACCTTTATCCTCGGAAGCGTGAGCCATAAAGTGGCAAAACGCGTAGAATGTCCCGTATTAATTGTGAAATAGAATAGTAGATAACAAATGATATAGAAAAAGGCTGCCGAATTGGCAGCCTTTTTTGTATTCCATCTGGCGAGATGTTGGAAGTGAATCGAGAGGGAGGCAGAGTGAATCGAGAGCACTGTAAAGTGAAACCAGAACACCACAAAGTGAAGCCAACGTTTTATGATGGAGCTTCGGTCAAGAGAAGAGACGCAGCCTCCCGCCGAAGAGACGTCACAGCCACGTGAAGAGACGCCACAGCCACGTGAAGAGACGCAGCCACACACGGGAGAGACGCAGCACCCACAAAAGAGAAGCAGCATCCACAAAAGTGACGCACCAACAACAAAAGAGGCGCCTCCAAAAAAAGGAGACGCTTCACACCCGCACCATCTAATCTAAAGCTTTGTAACAGCTTCAGCTACAGGATAATTTGCGGGATCAATTTCTGATTCAATTCCCTGAGCCATCTTAGCAAGCTCTGCGCCTATGTATGGTCCCATCGTTAGACCAGAGGCACCTAGTCCATTTGCGGCAAAGAGACCAGAAACGCCAGGTACCATGCCGACTACTGGTAGAAATCCAGGTGTGACAGGGCGAAAGCCTACTCTTGTTTCAAGAACGGTCGCGTGTTCCAGTTGAGGGGAAATCTGTAGCGCTTTACTGAGCACTTCGTATAGACCGCCTGCTGTTACGCTTGGATTAAAGCCTGTGTCGTCTTCATGTGTGGCTCCGATTACGAGGCGTTGATCCTCGAAAGCGAGCATGTACTGATTGGTTGGCGGCATGACAACAGGCCATTTTGCTGTATCATACCCAGTAACTTGTAGATGCATGAGTTGGGCTCGTTGTGGTTTAACATCAAAAGAGATTCCCAATGATTTAAATAATTCTCCCATCCAGGCTCCTGTTGTAGCGATCACTGTATCGGCCTCATACAACTCATCATCCACACGCACACCGGTTATTTCACCATTCTCAGCAACAAGGCTGGCATCGCCCTTGACTATTTGCGCTCCAAGCTTTTTTGCTCCACTGATTAAGGCGTCGCGTAGTTTTCGACCGTCAACACGAGCAGCTCCGCTTACATGAACAGCGCCATACCCTTCGCCAATCAGAGGGAAGGCTTGTTTTGTTTCTTCCTCGCTTAATATTGTTATATTGCCAATTTCAGGTGCATCTTCTCTTCTTTTTAATGCCCTTTCCTTCATGGCATTAAGTTTCTTTTCATCTGAATGCAGGCTAATTGCACCGACTCGCTCATAGCCGGTGTCGACCTCTCCAAGCTCTCGCAACTTGTTAATTATTTCCGGGTAGATTTTTGCTCCACCTTTAGCGAGCTGGTACCAGGCCTTATTTCTTCTCTGGGAAAGCCAAGGACAAACGATTCCTGCAGCAGCATCTGTTGCCTGTCCTGTATCCTTTCGATCAATCAGCATAACAGCTTTCCCATTACTGGCAAGATGAAAAGCGGTGGAGGCACCTAGTATGCCGCCACCAATTACAATATAGCCTTCTTTTTCCTTATAATTTGTCGACAACTTGCTTCATTGCCTTTATTTTACCCAGATGCTCATTCTCATGCTGCAGAATCATTTCATAAATATCTCCATAGGTTTTAAAATTACCAAATGGTAAAGTATAAGGGAGATCCTGCTTGAAAAAGTCATCTGTCAGATCTTTAATACGTGAGCGTTGTTGTTCGAGCTCTGTAACGAGTTCAGATATACTAGGTGGAGTATCTTGCCAATCAGCTGGTTTCGTTCCTGTGCCAAACAAGTCATTAAATGACTTTGGTAGATTCTCGGAATGGTTTGGAAAGCCAAACAATAGAGACTCTGGCGTTACCAACACGTGTCCGATATGCCAACGGATTGTGTTATTAAAGTATTCAGGCTGTACATCAGCCTTTTTCTCGTCGATATTTTCAATAAAGCCTAATAAAGCAGAACGAGTAAGATCAAATTGCTCTGACATTTATATTCCTCCTAATAGAACATTTGGTATTAACTATAAAAATAAAAGGTTCGGATGTAAAATATATTGATTTTATGAAGGGTTTTTTCATCAAGTAAAGAATTAAATAGAGAAGGGGGAAAGACATTGAGAGCAATCATCATAAGTAGAATACTAAATGTAGCAGGATTTATAGTATTTATAACAGGTATAATTAATGCCTGGAGAGTATCTAGATTTGAGGAGTATTCCGGACTGGATCCGGAAGGGACCATAACTATGGAATGGAGTACATTTTTCATGGTATCAGGATCTGCAATAATGAATGGTATTATATTAATCGGTATAGCTGAGGTTATCCGTTTATTGGATGGTATCTTGAAGAAAGAGCCAGTTACCCAATCACCTTCTATTACTAAACCAACCGAGCAAGAATCCGTTGTTCCTAGTCAAGAAGAAATTAAAACTGGCTGGAATCTTACAAGAGAAGATGAAGAAAAGATTTATGAATTGTATTCTGATAAAGCAATATTGGAAATAAGACTTGCTAACTTGGAAGGCTATTGCATCGTCAAGGTGCAAGATACAAGCAGGCCATTAAACCCGGAAATTAAAGTCGTCGACGTTGGTGGGTTTAGTGCGAAGGATGTACAAGATACGGAAAAGAGAAATAAGATTCTCGAATGGTATTATCAACAATAAAGAAGGATGAGCAGATTTGGAAACTAGTAAGAAAAAACGAAACATCGGATGGTTTGGGTGGAGTTTGGTCATAGTTTTCTCAGTGGCACTCATAGCTTCATTGTTACTCTTTTTTAACGTATTCAACATCAAGAGTGTTTTTTCAATTGAGGACTTGGAGAACGCACAAAATGAGAAGGCGACAGAGGGGCAGGAAGTCGATGCGGACACTGCGAAAGAGATTGAAGAGATTCAGGAGACAGTAGGAGCGCAACACGTTGAGATAGGTGATTTTATAGCGAAGACCCATGATTTTTATAATGATAAAACAGGCTATGGGAATATTAATAATCTTAATTGGAAAGAACAAACGGATAAAGCAAAAGAGATCATTGGAATCATTGAGAAGGAGATCGATACGGTCCAAAGTGATGCATTAAAAACAGATCTTCAAGCAATTGTGGAGATTGCAAAGGCTACTATAAATGATGAGAAAGTGGAACAAGTTAGACATTTACATCGATATTTCCATGATTTGGATATAGCATTGAATCATTATAATGGCTCTGATAAAATTTGGAGGGTAACCGAAACATTAAAATAGTAAATCGCTATTCATCTATATAGTAGGTATGATAATCTTATAGTGGATATTGTGAAAGAAGGAGAATGAATATGGAAAAAACATTGATTTTTGGACATAAAAATCCAGATACAGACACCATTTGTTCAGCACTTGCCTACGCTGATCTTAAAAAAAAGCTTGGCGTGAATGCAGAAGCTGCCAGACTTGGAACAGTTAGCAAGGAAACGCAATTTGCACTCGACTATTTTGGTGTACAAGCACCTGAATTAATTGAAACAGTAGGATCTGACATAAAAGAAGTGATTCTTGTGGATCACAATGAATTCCAACAAAGTGTTGATAATATTAGAGATGTACGCATTGCAGAGGTTATTGACCATCATCGCATCGCGAATTTTGAAACAAAAGAGCCTCTATCTTTTCGCGCTGAACCAGTTGGATGTACAGCAACTATCTTAAATAAGATGTATAAAGAAAAAGGTGTCGCGGTATCTAAAGAAATAGCTGGACTTCTTGTTTCCGCTATCGTTTCCGACTCCCTTTTATTAAAATCTCCTACATGTACAAAAGAAGATGTAGATGCAGCATATGAATTGGCAGAACTAGCTGGTGTAAACCTAGAAACTTACGGCCTTGAAATGTTACAGGCAGGAGCAGACTTGAGCGATAAATCTGTAACAGATTTACTGACAATGGATGCGAAAGAATTTTCTATGGGTGAAGCTAAGGTAGAAATTGCACAAGTAAACGCTGTTGACACGAACGCAATTTATAAATTCCAAGATGATATTGATACAGAGATTGCCCAAATTATTAAGGATAAAGAGTTAGAACTATTTCTGTTCGTCGTGACGGATATTCTTAACAACGACTCCGAAGTGTTAGCGCTTGGTAGTGGGAAAGCGAAAGTGGAGCAGGCATTTGACGTTTCCCTTGATGCTAATAACCGCGCCTTGCTTAAAGGCGTTGTGTCACGTAAGAAACAAATCGTAACAGCATTAACAGATGCCTTTACCAAATAAAGTGAAACTCAATCAGTGGGAGGGTTCATTCTTCCCCCACTGATTGGTAGCAGCCATGCTTTAAATAGCCTCATTTCAGTCATTTGAAGTAAAGTATCTGCGCTATTTACATGTTAAAAAAGCTAATCACGAGTCAAAATCGTGATTAGCTTTTTTCATTACTGGATAAAAGTCTCTTCGTCGACTTTGAATTGGGCTAAGGCTTTAAAATCAATGGTGTGGCCGATTCCATGATCTGTAGGAACGGTGATCAATCCGTTTTGGGCAACAACCTTTGGGAGAATAATGTCTTTTTTCCAGTAGTTGTCTGAGCCGGCGTTATCTCCAGGAAAACGGAAGCCTTCCAAAGAAGAAAGGGCAATATTTTGTGCTCTTCCCACACCTGCTTCAAGCATACCGCCACACCAAACGGCAATGCCTTTTTCCACACAATAATCATGAATTTGTTTTGCTACGGTTAAGCCACCGACTCGGCTCGGTTTTATATTAATGACCCGACAGCTTCCAAGCTCAATCGCTTTTTGTGCATCTTCAAGAGAATGAATGCTTTCATCAAGACAGATGGGGGTATCAATTTCTGCTTGTAACTTTGCATGATCTACAATATCATCATGTGCTAAAGGCTGTTCCATCATCAACAATTGAAAGGCATCCAACTCCTTTAACCTTGCTATATCCTCTAATGTATAAGCAGAATTTGCATCAACCATGATAGGCAGGTCCGGATAGTGGTGCCGTACTTCTTTAAGGACATCTATGTCTTTACCTGGTTTAATTTTCAGTTTCACTCGTTTATATCCATTTTCTTGGCTTAATGCAATTTTATGTAATAGTTCCGCTATGGAAGACTGCATGCCAATAGCAATGCCTGCTTCAATTTTTGATTTCGTTCCGCCAAGGGCTTCGGCAAGTGATACTCCACCGCGTTTGGCATATAAGTCCCAGACTGCGCCCTCTAAGGCTGATTTCGCCATGTTATTCCGTTTTATCGTTGTGAAAAGCCTCGAAACCTCATCAGGGTGCTTGATCGAATTATTTAATAAGATAGGAATTAAAAAGTCTCTCATCATATGTCCGGTTGTGGTGAAGGTTTCCTCTGTATACCAAGGAGCTGTAAATGCAACAGATTCTCCAAAGCCTCGGTTTCCTTGTCCATCATCAATCTCTATGATGTAAAAGTCTTTGTTTTCCACAGTCCCAAAACTTGTTGTAAAGGGTTGTTTAAGTCCCATGCTTAGATGGTGTAATGTGATTTGCTGTATTGGAATCGTCATTTATATCCCTCCTCGTTTCAGTTTACACCTTCCCTTCTTATTGAAAAAGTTTAACCTCTATAAGGTAAGGGGAAAATTATTATACGTGATTAGTAACTAGGAGGGGAAAGCGTGACTGAGAAATTTGATGTGATTGTAATCGGGACAGGACCCGCTGGATCTTCAGTGGCAATTTCTTGTGCACAAGAAGGACTGCGCACTGCTGTTATAGATGAACGTGCTTATGGAGGTACATGCCCATTGAGGGGATGTAACCCGAAAAAAGTGTTAGCGAGTGCTGCCACCATGATTGATGAAACAGCACGGATGCAAGGAAAGGGGATAGCAAAGCCTGCTACGATTAATTGGCAAGACCTCATGGAGTTCAAGCGTTCCTTTACAGAGCCGGTTCCCGAAGCGAAGGAGAAAAGCTTTGAAAAGGCAGGAATTGAACGTTTCCATGGTCAAGCCCAATTTTTAGATGAAAAAACGCTAAAAGTTAAGGAGAAGGTTTTAGAAGGGGAAAAAATTGTTATTGCAACAGGAGCTCGACCTGCTCCATTACCAGTTGACGGAGCGGACCACCTTACGTATAGTGAAGACTTTCTTGAACTTGATCAGCTACCAAAACGTGTTATCTTTGTGGGTGGTGGATACATTTCCTTTGAGTTCGCCCACATTGCTGCAAGAGCAGGAAGTGATGTTCATATTGTGCAACGTGGAGAACAGCCATTAAAGTCATTTGACTCCGATATGGTAGACCTGTTGCAAAAAAAATCAAAAGAAATAGGGATTTCCATTCATTTAAATAGTTCAGTAAATGCAATTGAAAAAAATGATAAAGAATATATTGTAAAGGCAAGTAAAGGCGATGAAGAAGTTTCATTTCATGGAGATTTAGTCGTACATGGGGGTGGTCGCGTTCCACAAATAAACGATCTCAAGCTAGATCAGGGGGGAGTTAATCATAGCAAGACTGGGATAACCGTCAACACGTATTTACAAAGTGTCAGCAATGAACACGTTTATGCTGTTGGCGATGTAGCAGATACAAATGGTTCTCCTTTAACACCAGTTGGAGAAATGGAGGGACAAATTGTTTCGCAAAACATTGTTTCAGATGCAAAACAAGAAGCAAACTATAATGGGATCCCGTCAGTTGTTTTTTCCGAGCCAAAATTGGCCAAAGCAGGTCTCACAGAAAAAGAGGCAAGAGAAGCTAATTATGATGCAAAGGTAAACCATCAAGACATTTCGGATTGGTTTACGTACAGTCATACAAACGATGCGCCGGCTGCTGTCAAAATTATTATTGATAAAAAAACAGATTTAATTCTTGGTGCACATTTAATAGGTGGAAAATCTGATGAATTGATAAATTATTTTGCAATGGCTATTCAAATGAGCATCCCTGTTGATAAACTGAAAAATGTTGTCTATGCTTTTCCAACTGCTGTCTCAGATATTCCATCCATGCTATAACAAATGCATAATTTGCACCCCTTTCTCAAAAGCTAATTACTAGCTGGAAGGAGGAAATCACATGGGTGGGAAACCAAAAGGACCAAAACAGCAGGAAAAGCCAAAATTGCCGCAAAGCCCGCAACAACCATATGGGGAGCCATTAAGTGGTTCAAAACAGGTTAAGAATAAAAATCATTCGCGACAAAATCACAATGTTCATCATGATATGTAAAATAAAGCGTGGGATAAAAGTATCGCGTTTAGAAATAACCCGAACTATAATGCAAACCCTTGAAAAAGGTTTGCTTAGTTCGGGTTTTGTATAAATGAAATCTCATGTAATGGAGAGTTCTGCCGAAGCCGAGCTGAAAAGTTAGTTGTTTACCAGTCTCTTTAAGAAAACACATTGATGGTCATCTGTTCACATAACAACGAAGTTCTGCTATCATTTTGTCATACATAGTTAGGGAAGGAGTCAAACATATGTGGAAAGATTTTAAGGAATTTGCCTTTAAAGGAAATGTTATGGATTTAGCCATTGCTGTTGTAATTGGTGCAGCCTTCAGTGGGATCGTCACATCGTTAGTAACCAATATCATTACGCCGCTTGTAGGAATACTTATGAATGGTGTGGATCTTTCGGGACTGAAATACACATTTGGTGATGCGGAGATATTATACGGGACATTTATTCAATCCATTCTAGACTTTTTTGTCATCGCGTTTTCTATTTTCCTTTTTATACGTCTTGCAATGAAATTGAAGCGAAAGAAAGAAGAGGAAGTAGTGGAAGAAGAAGTGCCAAAAGTCAGTGTACAGGAAGAGTTGTTGATCGAAATCAGGGACTTGTTGCGTGAGCAGAACGAAAAAAGGGATTGAATTACTGATCCAATGGCAAAATAGCTCTTATAAATTAATCACCATATATATGTAAATGAAAAGGTTGTACTTCGGAGTGAAGTACAACCTTTTTGTTTAACTATATTTTTTCTTAGCTATTATTGTTTGTATGATGAGAAATGCTCCTCCTACAGACCAGTATAGTGGCAAGGCTGCAGGTGAATTAAATGAAAAAATACCAATCATGATTGGTGACAAATATCCCATGATGGCCATTTGCTTTTTCATTTCTGGTGCCATGTTAATTTGTGAAACCTTTGCCTGCAAGAAGTATATAGCTACGGCAATTGCGGTTAGCAACAGATCGGTTTGTCCAAGGTTAAACCATAAAAACGAATGTGTCGCAATTTCTGGTGTCTGCCTGATTGCATAATAGAAGCCGAGTAATATGGGCATCTGAATTAGTAGCGGTAGGCAACCGGCAAGGGATGCAAGTGGATTAATACCGTGCTTTTGGTAAAGTTGCATCATTTCTTGTTGCATCTTTTTCTGTGAATCTACGTCTTTTTTATCACTGTATTTCTTTTTCAATTCATCCATATCAGGTTTAACGACATCCATATGCTTTTTCATTTCAGCACTTTTTTTCATTTGCTTTAGCATAAATGGCATGATTAGCAGGCGAACAAGAAGCGTAATAAGAATGATTGAGAGACCATAATTATCTCCTAAAAAGTTCGCTGTCCCTTTAATAATGGAAGAGAAGGTCTCTACTAAATAATGTTGAAACCATCCTGTTGATTCTCCGTTGCCATTCCCTTGGCAACCTGCCAAAAAGATTAAAAGAATGACCCCGATAAAGCTGTATTTTTTAATAGGTGTAAATACCGATTGTTTTTCCATTGTTGTCCTCCTCGTTTATTGTTCTGTCTGTATAACGAGAAGGAAGGAGCGTCTGTATCATCATCTGCGTCCTGGTACATCATTTTATGGGAGAGCCAGTTTCGTTTATCAATCGTTTCGCCGATCGTAATGAGATCCGATAAAGAATGGATCATGCTCGCATGCATATTACGTGTATAGAATTCATTTGTCTTTTTTATTGTGCCAAATTGAACATCAGCAGCTTTGTAGGAAAAATAGACAGACAGCAGAATACTAAAGACGTATGCATACACTGGTGAAAAGTCATTTGCTAGCTCCGACATAAATTCAATAAACAATGGTATTCACCCCCTTTATATTGTTTGGATAGTTGGTTTATACGGTTTGTAAGCAAAAAAGTTTCATATCTTTGCTATACTTTCATTATAATACATCTATTAATTAAAAGGATAGGGGTTAATTCGTGGAAATTAGACATTATAAACCAAGCGATGAAAAAGACTGGGTTCGCTGTCGTGCTCTCTCCTTTCTTGAGACTGCGTATTTTGATAATGTTCTGAGAGAAAAAGAGCATTATGAGAATCCGTCTATCGAGTTAGTTGCAGTCAGCGAAGGGAAGATTGTCGGAATCCTTGATGCAGAATGTGATACAACAGAGAACCGGGTTTGTACCGGGAAGAAAGAAAAAGGGGCAATGATCTGGCATATTGCCGTACATCCGGACTTTCAGCGAAAAACGATTGGCGAAAAGCTATTAAAGGAACTAGAAAAAATAGCAGCTCAAAAACAAGTAATGTATTTGGAGGCATGGACAAGAGATGACCAATGGGTGAGGGCGTGGTATGAAAAAAATCATTTCAAGTTAGTCTCCTCCTATCTCCATATATTCATGGAAGGAAACGAACTGCCAAAGATAGAAGGTAATAAGAGTGAGATGCAGTTAGTGCAGGGGTGGGCCCATTATACTGGGGAAAATAAAGAAGCAGTAAAAGAAAAATTCAAGCGTGTTCATGAGTGTGTCTGTTATACAAAAGTGTTGTGATTATTGGTAGTTTGGTAACACATTGTACTCCTTAAAGATTAAACTCTTCATAAAACCGAGGGAACTTTTAACCTCGGTTTTCGTATGTAAACGTATAAAAAATTCTCCTATTACATTATTCCAGAAATCATACATAATTTGAGTCCTAGGAAACCTCCGCCTCCAGGCTGAATTTTTTTCGTACTAGAGATTGTCGTATCTTATTCTGTTTTTATTTACCATGGAAATATACCAAATTGAAATGAAGAAAGGGATGAGTGAATGGACGACATAGTTCAAGTAAGCAATGTAAAAAAGACGTATAAAAAGCGAAAGACAAAAGAGCTTGTACAGGCTGTGAATGACATTTCGTTTTCGGTGAGGAAAGGGGAGATTCTAGGATTACTTGGCCCAAATGGTGCTGGGAAAACATCGACGATTAAAATGATTTGTGGGCTACTAAAGCCTGATGAGGGGACAATCCTTATTAATGGGATAAACAACCAGGAGAAGCGTTTGAAAGCACTACAGCATATAAGTTCTGTGCTGGAAGGAAACCGTAATTTGTATTGGCGTTTGACTGTTAGAGAGAACTTGGATTACTTTGCAGGTAACAGAGGTGTCTCTAGAAAGGAAGCGGCAGCACAAATTGAAGATTTATTAGCTAAATTCAATTTAAAAAACAAAGAACATGAACTTGTTAATCGTCTATCTAGGGGCATGCAACAAAAACTGGCTATAGCTGTAGCGATGCTCGCAGATAGTGATGTCATTCTTCTCGATGAACCAACACTGGGTCTTGATGTCGAGACAGGATATGAAGTAAGAGAGCTGTTACGTGGCATTGTAAAAGACTATAACCGAACAATTATCATCAGTTCACATGACATGGATGTAATCCAAGATCTTTGTGAGCGGACTGTCATTATCAACAACGGCACCATTGTTACCGATGATCGAGTCGAGAACCTCTTACGCTTATTCGAAGTTAGATCGTACAAGGTTACTCTAGGTGCACGCTTAACCGACCAACAACATACGAAATTACTCCAATTCTTTCCAACCCTTACATACATCCCAGACACCCACCAATCGACTTTGGAAATTGACTTGCAGCGAAATGAAGAAATATATGACTTATTTGAAGTGTTAAAGGCAGAAAGCACCCCAGTAGAATCCATTGACCGCAAGACCATCAACTTTGAACAAATCTTTATGAAAATCGTAAAAGGGGAGGCGACAGATCATGCGCTGGCTTAATCTATTCAAAGCAAATCTAAGAAAAGAATATTTGGAGTTGAGAAGATACCTGCCAAACACGTTGGCCATGATTATTACCTTTTATGTTATTTTCCTTGGAATGTTTGCCGGGATACAGCTTATCGGTGACCCGAGCTCTCAGGATGTGAATACGCAGTATGTAATCGTCAACTACATTTTCTGGTTTTTAGCTATGATGGTTGTTAACAACATTGGCTGGGAAATCACGAATGAAGCCATGCGTGGGACACTAGAGCAACTGTGTATGTCACCAATGGGAATGTGGAGAATTATGGTCACAAGACTGTTTTCCTCTACCATTGTAAATATTTTTATGATTGTTGCATTGCTGTATTTATCCATGCTGACAACCGGGCAATCACTGAACATTGATCTTGTTGCGCTCATACCTATCCTTGCTCTGTCATTGGTCAGTATGTTTGGGCTTGGTTTTATTATCGCCGGGATGTATTTTAAAACAGGTCCAGGCGTTTCTACAGATTCTCCAGTTTATATTAGCGGGTCTTACCTTTGTACCCCTGTCTACAGCACCTTTTCTAGCGTATTTTCCATTTGTTAAAGGGGTGGATATGGTGCGGGAGGTTATGATAAACGGCGCCACAATAACACAGTTAGGTGCAGGCGATTTTATTATTTTAACGGTTAACGGAGTCGTCTATTTTATAGTTGGTCTCCTGGTTTTCCTTTATTGCGAGAATATAGCGATGAAAAAAGGCTTGCTGGCACATTATTAAACGATTAGCATAAACAATATCGCTTTTTAGAATGCCGTTTGGGTAAATTATTTTCCTTACTAGGTCGATGTCTTATACAATATCAGGCCAACTGTCATAGGTTATTAATGAACCTATCACAGGAAAGGGGATTTTAAATGAGACATCATGGGCATCAATGTGGATGTGGCTGCCAGAGACCAAAGCAAGTAGTTCATCCAACGAAATATAACTGTGTTAACCAATATTCAGAAAGTGTTGTGGAGCATATTCATCCATCACACACAACGGTTATGAACCATCATTTAGTTAAAAACAAGCATATATTTCCACATTCCACATCTGTACAAAACACGTCAAACAGTGTAAATCAGTACGGTGGATCTTTCAACGTTCCATCACCAAACCAAGTAGCAGGAGCAATGAGCCCTGGAATGGGGCCGAATAATCAAGTAGCAGGAGCAATGTATCCAGGCATGGGACCAAATGGTCAAGTAGCAGGAGCAATGAACCCAGGATATGGTAAGCATTGTGGTGGACCAAAACAGTGGCAAAAACCAAATAAATGGTGTTAACTTAGTAATAGAGGCTGACTGTAATCATGTCAGCCTTTTTCTATAAGGAAAACTCACGCCATATGATAGTTAGGTTTATTGTTTGGAGGATACATATGAAGATTTTAGCTGTTTCAGGTTATAAACCTGCCGAGATAAATATATTTAAAGAGAACGACCCTCGAATTAATATTGTAAAAGCTGCAATTCAAAAAAGGCTTATCCAATTTATTGAAGAAGGATTGGAATGGGTTATCATTTCTGGACAAATGGGGGTAGAGCTTTGGACGGCTGATATTATATTTACCTTGCAGGAGGAGTATGATATCAAGCTAGGTGTATTTCCGCCGTTTGAAAACCAAGAGAGTCGCTGGCCGGATCCCCTTAAAGAAAAGTATGAGGAGCTTAAGATGCTTGCAGACTTTTTTAAGCCTATTTACAAAGGTGATTATAAAGGAGTCTACCAGTTTAAGGCTAAAAACATGTGGCTTGTAGATAAAAGTGACGCAAGCCTAATCTTAATGGATGAGGAATTCCCTGGGAGCAACCGTTTCTTGTATAGTGCCGCGAAAGAAGCTGGAGAAGCTTACCCCGTATACACTATAACCCCTGCTGATTTGGACGATATTGTAGAAGAAATACGAATGGCAGACCCTGATTACTGGCAATGATTCTTTCATGGAGGGATATTGCATTGGCCGAGAGCGCGGTATTATCGCCTGAGAGAACGAGCACATCGGCTGAGCAAGTGGTATTATCGGCTGAGAGAACGAGCACATCGGCTGAGCTAGCATGATTATCGGCTGAGAGAACGAGCACATCGGCTGAGCAAGCGGTATTATCGGCTGAGAGAACGAGCACATCGGCCGAGCAAGCGGTATTATCGGCTGAGAGAACGAGCACATCGGCTGAGCGAGCGGGATTATCGCCTGAGAAATTCAGCACATCATCTACTTAGATTAAGCAGGGATCTTCACCTTTATAGCGAATATAATGGTGAAGCTTTTATTAGAGGGGGCTGGTGAATTTGGATAAAAAGAAAGAGCCGTTTGAAATAGAAGAAAGACTGGAGTATAAGGATCATTTATCAGAGATAATTAAAAAGGCTGAACGGGAAGGGCATTTTGAAGATCTCCCAGGAAAAGGAAAACCATTGCAACTCGGGCAAGACTATCTTAATCCCGAGGAAAAGCAACTTTATAAAACAATGAAAGATAATAATGTATTACCAAGATGGGTGGAGCTTGCAAATAAGATAGATCAACTAAAAGAGGAGCTATCCCAAATAGAAGGAAAAGAGCGGGCCAAAAAAATTAAGCAGATAAATAAGCTAGTGAAAGAATACAATTTTGCTTGCCCGCCGTCTTTGCAACGAAATCGCATAACAGATAAATAAATGAGAACAGAGGCAAAATCAATTTAACGATTTTGTCTTTTTTCATATTCAACTACCATTACGTCTTCTCGAAAAATAATAATTAAGGTACTTCCCTAAAAAGATTAATGTTATAATGTTTGAAAATATTGGAATATGGGTGGGGTTGGATGGAAACGGTCATACGATTAATGGAGGAAAAGGATATTCCATTAGTACAAAATGTAGCGAGTACGAGCTGGAAAGCAACATACAAAGAGATCATACCAGAAAGGGTTCAGCGAAATTTTATTAATATGGCATATAGTGATGAGATGATGCAAAGAAGGATGAAAGCCTCGTTTTTGTATGTTGCGGAAACAAGCAATGAGATTGTGGGATTTGCTAACTTTTCTCGAGTCAAAGAGAAGGGCGAAGTGGAACTAAGTGCAATCTATCTCCTCCCAAAAGCTCAGGGAAAAGGCATAGGCAGCGCATTGCTTGCAAAAGGGATCCATGAGCTAAAGGATGCAACTGAATTATTTATAAATGTAGAAGAAAACAATGAGCTCGGAAAAAGCTTTTATATCGCAAAAGGTTTTCAGGTCCACAGCACATTTGACGAGGAACTAGACGGCCATACGTTGAAGACCGTGCGAATGATCAAAGAGATACACAGGATTTAATCGAAACCAATTATTCGTTTCAATCGTATAAATACATGTTCAAGAAATATGACAATTATATAAGTAGGAATTAAATTTTCACAATCATGCCTATTTTCGGTAAGCATAGATTAAAAATGATTTGAGAACATGGAGGGATACTTTGGCCTTAACACAGTTTATCTATATTGCTACAGGATTTGTCTCTGCTTTTATAGCAGTTTTTATAATCCTTGCCTTTTTAAACGGAAAATGGAAAGAGCGACCACATCGCTTATCTTGGGCTGCTTTTGTAACGCTATTACTTTATTGGATAACAGTTTTGACCCAGGTATACGATCTATTCCCCTTCGATGTAGGTAACTTTTTATTTGATTTATTGTGGCTCAGCTCAGCTATATTATGTCTGTTGGCTGCATGGAAGGAAAGTAAAAATAACCAGGCAGTCGCATGGTTTTTGGCGGGTATTTCGGTAATAAGTCTCCTTTTTGGTTTTATTCTTGTAGGCATATCCGGTATGGAATAGGACGGACACAAAGTGGGCTGGATAGCAGTAATGGTATTAGTTTTAGTGTCCATTACAGTGGATGTATTATGGTTTGATATTGAACGGAAAAGATGGAACTGGTTGATGTTATCGCTGGATGGCTAGCACTTTTTACAGTCGATGAGCTTATAACGGGCATTACTATCTCAGCACCGCAAGAGATGATCATTGCCATTATTTTGTCACTTACTGAATTTGCTTTTAAAGATAAGGAGGAAGGAAAAGACTAATGAAATTGTTTCGTTTTGATAAAGAGGTGGGCACACACGTCAGCCGCTATGAATCTGACTTTTGGCTATCCCGTATCCTCCGAACAGAAAATGCGAATCTACAAATTTCCTGTATGCATTTAGATGTAGATGGTGTCATTGGGTTGCATCCTGCTACGGTAGATCAGCTACTCCTCATTATGGAAGGAGAAGGAATGGTTACTGGAAGTGAACAGAAGGAAACGAAAGTGAGTAAAGGGGAGGGTGTATTCTGGGAGGCTGGCGAATGGCATGAAACAAAATCTGAAAAAGGAATGACTGCCATTACAATAGAAGGAAAAGGGATTGATCCTGGGACGTTTATGAAGGAAAGGAATTAAAAGTAATGGAGGATGAATTTGTGCGTATTAGAATCGCGAATCCCGGTGATGCAGCAGGGATTGCCAAAGTGCATGTTGATGCATGGCGAACTACTTATAATGGAATTCTCCCTCAGGAATTTTTAAACCGTCTTGATTATGGAAATCGAACGAACCTCTGGATTGAAAATTTAAAAACAGACACCATTTTTGTAGCAGTTAACACGAAAGAAGAGATAATTGGCTTTGCTACAGGTGGACATAAAAAGTCTCAAGGATATAACGACTTTCAAGGTGAATTGTATGCTATCTATATTCTAGAAGAATTTCAAGGCATGGCCATAGGGAAAAAACTACTGAATAGGATAGTGGAATACTTAAAAACGCTTCAGATAAATTCGATGTTAGTACTTGTGCTAAAAGAGAATCCTGCTGTCCAGTTTTATCATGCTATGGGTGCGCAAAAGATTGATAGTATTACCATCACGATTGCGGGTGAAAAGGTGCAGGAAGAAGTATATGGTTGGAACAATCTAGAAATTTTACATAAGTGAGGGATAAGATGGATTTTAATACATTTAGTGCTACGCAAATTCGAATTGCCCGTCCTACTGATCATTTCAAACAGGTAATTGAGTTTTATGAGCAAGGAATAGGGCTGAAGAGACTTACGGAGTTTACCGGGCATAAAGGGTACACTGGAGTGATATTGGGCTTGCCAGGGGCTGCCTACCATTTGGAATTCACGACACATACTAGTGGAAGTCCATGTCCGGCTCCCACGAAGGACAACCTACTAGTATTCTATATTCCAGAAAAAACAGAGATTAATAAGATTACAAAACGACTTAAAGATATGGGATACAGTCAAGTAGCGCCTGAAAATGGTTACTGGAAAGAGAAGGGAGTAACCATAGAAGATCCAGATGGTTGGAGAGTAGTGTTTATGAACACGAAAGGGATATAGAGAGGGGTATACATCGATGAATACATACCATTTATTTACATATATCCTAATATCAGCAACTGCTTTCATCCTAGCGCATCTTATTGGAATAGATATTACTGTATTTGTATTATGGGTGACCGAATACATTGTACCCTGGGGAATACTTATTATGCTCTTTTTAATATATAACAAATTAAACTATAAAGATAAAGGAGAATAATAAATGAAAACAATTGGCTTAATTGGTGGAATGAGCTGGGAATCCTCAGCTGAATACTACCGGATCATAAATGAAGAAATAAATAAACGACTTGGTGGGCTTCATTCTGCCAAAATCATCCTGAATAGTGTTGACTTTGAAGAAATTGAGCATTGTCAAAAGAGTGGGGAATGGGAGAGAGCAGGCGAGATTTTAGCTGATTGTGCGTTTTCTCTTGAACGGGCCGGCGCTGATTTTATTTTAATATGCACGAATACTATGCATAAAGTGGTGAAACAAATTGAATCTCGTGTTAAGATCCCGGTCCTTCACATTGCGGATGCTACTGCCTTAGCTATTCAAAATGCCAAGATCAAAAAGGTAGGCTTATTAGGTACCTCTTATACGATGGAACAGGATTTTTATAAACAAAGAGTTGAAGACAATGGGATAGAGGTAATCATTCCTGAAAAGGCAGCACGTGAAGAGGTCAATACGATTATTTTCAATGAATTATGTCATGGAAAGATAGAGTCTAGCTCAAGAGAATATTATAAATCGGTTATTGCGGATATGGTAGAGCAAGGAGCGGAAGGGATTGTATTAGGCTGCACAGAAATTGGACTTTTGATAAAAACAGAAGACGCTCCCGTCCCTGTGTTTGATACAACATACATTCATGCAATAAAAGCTGTGGAAAAGGCTTTAGAGGTAGGTGTAGGACGTGGATAACACTATTTGGCGAGTAGGGACAACATACATACCTGTTCATTATGTAGAAGGGTCTGCTAAGTGGTATAAAAGCAATCTTGGTGCAGATATCATGTATCAGGATGAGAAAAAAGCAATTATTAATTTTGCGAACCAGAGCTTTTTCCTTGTAAAGGCTTCAGAAAAGGCAACGGCCAATTTTGAGGATAGTGATGGAAACGTTCATTTCTCTTTGACATTTGAAGTGGATGGACTGGCTGCACTAGAAAACTTGCATCAGCAGTTTAATGAAAGTGGCATAAAAATTGGTCCTATTGAGGATCGGGGACATGCGGGTAGAAACTTCATCTTCTATGATCCAAACGGAAACAAGTTTGATATTTGGAGCGAACTAAGTCCTGATTTTAAAGAGAAATATGGTATCAACAATGAGTATTTATAAACCGATGGAGTTGCGGGAGGGTGCTGCTGGAGTCTGTCTTAACGAAAATAACGAATTGCTTATGGTCTTGCAAGGCAAGGAAGATGAAAAGAAAACCTGGTCTGTTCCTACAGGTGGTAAAGAGGATGGCGAGACTTTTGCTTCTTGCTGTTTAAGAGAGGTTTGGGAAGAAACAGGTTATCGGGCTGAAACAATTGAAGAATTGATGGTAAAACAGGCGGAAATAGAGGAAATTCCAATTCAGGTGGAAGTACATTACTATGCTGTGAAAATTATTGGTGGAGCTCCGACTATATGTGATCCGGATCATCTTATCCATGAGATTGCATGGAAATCGAGAGAAGAGTTAAAGGCTTTGAAACTTTCCTATCCAGAGGATCGAGAATTCTTACTAAGGGTGATGAGTTGAAAAGCTAAAAAATATCGTGGCTACTAGGGAAGGTAATAAACATAGGGAGAGGATGGGGGATGTGGGAGTTGGATCATGGATAGCAATCGCGGTAGGAATTGCTGCAGCTTTAGGTTTGTTTGGACATAAAAAGAAAAAGTAGATTGGCCATCGAGTATCGTTGCCTAATATCCTTCTCCAAGGGGGGCTAGAAATGTATAGTGATTTTAATTTCGGAGAGTTCTTGGTGAAAATACTTCTGTTGACTGCAATTGTAATAGTGCTACAAGTGTTGTTAAGGAATTATCTAAATAAGTTATTTCATATAAAAAAGAAATTTTTCTCCTATGACCATGTGAATAAAACACATCAAAAACTTGATTGGCTTATCAGGATGGCTTCGGTTTTGATTATTGTCTACTTCATTTACCAAGATGATTTGAAAGAAACCATTTATGCAATATTGGGCTTAGCGGTAATACAAGAATCGGTAAAAGCTTTTATGGAATGGAAATATATAAAAAGTAGAAAGTTTCACTATATAACCCTTATTGAACTTGGAAGTTTTATCCTACTCGCAATCCTATTATTACTAACAAATGGGTTTGGATTATTTAATATCTAATATAAAAGAATACAGGTGAGTTATGGTGTATAAAGCAGATAAGCTTTTGGTGCGAACTATTGAGAGAAAAGATGAGCTGAAGCTTGTAAAATGGTTATCTAACCCAGAAGTGCTGGCGTTTTATGAAGGTAGGGATAAGCTATATGGTCTTCGTATGGTGAGAGAGGATTTTTACCAGAATGAACCTGAAGTAAGCAAGTGTATTGTCATATATGAGGGAGTAGCCATTGGTTACATTCAATTTTATGAAATCACGGAAAGAACGAGCAACCTTTCAGGATATGGCGAAAATGAAGTTACATACGGCATGGATCAGTTTATAGGGGAACCTAATTACTGGGGAAAGGGAATTGGAACCATGCTTGTTCAGTCGATGCTTGATTATTTACAACAGGAAAAACAGGTAAATGTTGTCGTCTTGGATCCCCATGTCACAAACTATCGAGCGATCCGCTGCTATGAAAAATGTGGGTTTAAAAAGATAAAACAGCTGTCCGCTCATGAGTATCATGAAGGGGAGTACCGAGATTGCTGGTTGATGGAATATCGAACAAGGAGTAGGAGAGGGAATTCATGAATGGTAAGGATATTTTAAAGCAGTTTGGTTTTAGTACAAGTGAGGAACCAAGGAGCATCTATGCTTTTTCACCGGTGTATCGAGTATCCCCTGAAGGGCAAGCAGACATCATTATTAAGAAAACACAGCGCCCTTTAGAAAAAGCGGGAAGGGTCATGGACTATTTACGCTTTCTTAAGAAAAATGATGTTCGTGTTGTCACGCCGATTGATATAACAATGCAAAACCCACAACAGATAGAGGATGAGGTTTATGTGGCGTATCCGTTTATTGAGGGAGATGTATATACTGGTAAGGACCGAGAAATCTATGAGGCTGGCAAACTTCTTGGAAAAATACACGCACTCTCACCGAAAGAGAATGACTACCAATTAAGTGTCTATGATGTCTATGATTTTAATTTGGATGAAGTAGATGAAAGTATGAAGCAAATTAGCGAACATGTTGGCCAACATGATGTAGACATAAAGCTTTCTTTACTCGAAAGGAAGCTTAGTCAAGCTGTTGCCCAGCAGGAGGAGCTAGAAAAAATTACTTTACCAAAAGTCCTAACCCCACATGATTATAAAGCAAATAACTTAGTATATACACCATCTCCTTACTTAATTGATCCAGATAATGCCACATGGATACCGAGAATTTTTGATTTAGCATTGGTGCTGTTTCTTTTTCACAATGAAATGGATAGTGCTCCTGATAAGCTTTTTACGCCTAATCAATGGACTCATTTTATGAAAGGGTATGCAGAGTTTGCGGAATTAACGGAAGTCGAAAAAAACTATTGGAATATCGCGCTTGAACATGTATTTCTTGATGAAGTGATGTGGTTGATGGCAGAGGTTCCGGAGGACTGGGATAGGCCGGAACAGCGATCATTGTTCGAAAGCCTGACCCAAGCCTTAAATAATTTATCTGCGTATACACTATAATGGGTTGCAACTCCAATTGATCTAAATAATAAGATTGGTATGTTGTTGTTACTGTGTTTCTCTTTATTTCTATCATAGGCAAATTCTAGCATGCTTATTATGCTACTAAATTATAAAATAGAAATGTTTAGGAGTATGGAGTGGGGGGCGAATGCAGTCCCCTAGGCACATTGCCAGGGAACCATTTCTCCTAAAAAAATTCACTGGGTATTTACCTTCTATTCATTCTCGTTTAAAATCTCTCCGTTATGCTTGTACTGAGTTAAATTTGAGAGGAGAGATAGCATGTTTAAGAAGGTTGGAGTTGTAGCATTGAGTGCTGGTCTTATTTTTTCCGGAATGGGGTCTGTTCCTACGGTAGAAGCGGGTAAGCCGGAATGGGCAGGAAAAGGAAAGCCTGATTGGGTGGAAGCACAGAACGGAAAACAAGATGTAGAAAATGTGATTTACATGATTCCTGATGGCTTTAATGCTGACTATGCAAAGAATTATCGCCTTTATAAAGGGGAAGATGCTGCATGGGATAAGCATTTAAAAGGCATGTACACCACATACTCTGCTAATTCCAGTATTACAGATTCAGCTGCAGCTAGTACAGCAATGGCTACCGGAGTAAAAACGAACAATGGAATGATTGGCCTTAACCCTGAAGGAGAAGAATTGGAAACCATTTTGGAAGCTTCTCAAGAACAAGAGATGGCAACAGGATTAGTATCCACGTCTGCCATTACGCATGCGACCCCAGCAGCATTTGCCTCACATGTAGAAAGCCGTAACAATGAAACAGAAATTGCGAGACAATTGATTGCAAATGAAGTGGATGTCATGCTTGGCGGTGGAATGAATAATTTTCTACCTGAAACGATGGGCGGTAATCAGGAAGATACGAATGTGTTGGAAGCAGCAAAGGAAAGAGGGTATAAGGTAATTGAGACCCGTCAGGAATTAATGAATCAAAATGATATTGCTTTAAAACAGGATGATAAATTACTAGGTTTATTTGCAGGTGGCGCGTTACCAGACGAATTGGCTCGTGATAAGAAAGTGCAGCCAAGTTTAGCGGAAATGACAGAAACAGCTGTTGAAATCCTGGAGCAGGATGAAGATGGATTCTTTCTTATGGTGGAAGGCAGTCAGATTGACTGGGCAGGCCATGCTAATGATGCTGGCTGGGCAATGAGCGAAGTTGAAGCATTTGAGGCAGCAGTAAAAGCTGCATTAGCATTTGCTGAGGAAGATGGAGAAACACTTGTCGTAATTGGTGGTGACCATGAGACAGGTGGAATGACCACTGGGATAGATGGTTCGCCATCTAACGCTTCTCCAGAAATTTTAAAAAAGGTGAAAGCAACTGGTACCCATATGGCCTCTGAATTGAACGAAGGGCGTACGAACAGTCAAGAGGTGCTTGAAACGTATACCGATTTGAAATGGAGTGCAAGCGAAATCCAACAAATACAAGAGGCAAAGGACCCTGCTGCTAAGATAAATGAACTTACTAGTAACAAAGCAAATATTGGGTGGACAAGTAGTAATCACACATCGGTAGATATTCCATTGTATGTATATGGACCAGGTTCAGAGGATTTCACAGGGTTTCATGACAATACAGATCTACCTAAATTCATAGCAGAATCCCTTGGTATAAGCCTGGATAATTAAGGCGGAATCTATTAGATGAGTATTCTGAAGTTAAAAAGTGCTTGGGGTTCTAATCTCCCCAAGCACTTTTACCTGTTAACATCTATTAATTCAAATCGTTCACAAACTAATAGCATGTCCTCTTTGAAATCCATTTCCATTTGTTGCAATTCATTAGTAAAGAATTTCACATGTGCATCCTTCCAGTACTGGTACGTTCTGTCGCCTTCTCCTTCTGCAATAGCAAATTCCTCTGGAACCTCATTCATTGGCATAATATCAACCTTTACTGTTTTAATAATCGCCATTGGCTCGTCATTTGAATTCAATATGACACTATAATCCTCCACAGCTGGCAAAGGCTCGTTCTCCATTTCATAGAAGATTAGTCCAGAGCAGGTTGCTGTTTTTATGCCATCTATAACTAGTTGCGCTAAATAATCTGGATCTGCTCCAAATTGCCAAGCTTCATAGGACTCTGGTTTTACTTGGTTTTTCGATTCCCAAAAATTATTCCAATATGATTGTGCAGCTGTATTCATTTTTCTTCCTCCTAAAAAGGTGCTTGTTACGTATTCTGTAAGAATTTGCATTTGTAATTAAGTATACAATACTTAATATTATAAAGTGAAACTCAATCAGTGGGGGGGCATTCTTCCCCCACTGATTGTCAGTTGAACCAATCGGGGTGTTAACGGCCGTTTACTCCCGCTTAAACATCACTGTTTCACCTCATGTTTTGAAGTAGGAGTCTTACGGACGGTGGCACCGGGATAAAAAAGGAAATTATGAATAGGATAGCGAATAATAATAAAAAGACAGTAGTTAGGAGTATATACATATGACCTTATATGGAGAAATGACAAAAGCAGACTGGATGAAAGCTTTACATATTAAAGATGAAAATATTCCCACAGCCTTTATTTTGCATGGGGAATGGGAACATGCATGGAACATTGAAATTTGGAAAGAGTTGTTGGCAGAAGAACAATGGATTCCTACATGGAATGCTATTACAGGAAACTACAATCAAACTAGAATTGGATTTGCAAATGTGTTTGGAGGGCCTCAAGCTGCCATGATAGCGCATCGTTTTGCTATGCTCGGTACAGAGATAATGATTCAAACAGGCTATTTTGGAGGGCTTTCAAAGCAAGCGTCCTATGGAGACATCTTTATTGTAACAGGTGCTTATATGGAGGATGGAGTTTCTAGGTGGTATTTATCTGAACAAGATATGGTATATGCCGATCCCATGCTGGTTAATGAAGCGATTGCCTATTGCGAAGAAATGAACTATAGCTATGTAACTGGCAATATATATACCACAAGTGCTATGTTAATGGAGACAAAAGAGCTAGTGGAGGATTGGTCAAATCGAGGGTTTATTGGGGTGGACATGGAGACTGCCACGACTTTTGCGGTTGCCAGTAAATACAATCGACGTGCTGTTGGTTTACTTAATCTTTCTGACCATTTGATACAAGGGGATACCTTGTATTCGCGTATAGCCAATTATGAGCAAATTGAAGAGAGAACCGACCAGAAAATTAGAGAAATAGCATTATATCTTAGTAGTTTAGGAAAGTAGGGGGAAGGATTGTTACGAAGAAAAATAATGATTTTATTAAGTCTTCTTAGCTTGATTGCAGCCTGCTCAAGTCAGGAAGAAAAACAGGATGCGCACATAGAAGAAGGTGAACTTACAGATTACGAACGCAGTCTAACCGATTTGGTTAGTGAAAACTCCTTTGTCTATGATGTAGAAATTTTCAATGAAGATGCAAAAGAGGTCCTTCTAAAGGTAGATTACTACCAAGAAGGTGAGCTTGTTAATTCAATTGTGAATCTCGCTACTACCGTAGATGTAGAAGAGCCAGAGGCAAGGTTCGTATTTTTGAACACATCCTCTAATGGCCAAGAAAAATGGATTACTGCGGCTATGACAGAGAATGGAATGGCGAGTTCAACTGTAGATGAGGGATTGCCGAAAATTGAAGATATGTCCGGTATGGCAGGGAGTTTGGGGGGGACGAGTTTAGAGCTGAATAAGGAAGCTGTAATTGGTTCCATAGTTAAAAGTAATGAAGAAACCATTAGTACTCCGGTCAACATCGAAACTGATGAAGATTTAAAAAAGGCAACGTCCTATGAACATGTCTTTATTTTAACCGCCACTCTAATGGACTGTCATATTGGAGACGAAGGATGTACCGAATAAGGAGTGAGCACTAATGCGAGTAATACTGGAATTGTTAAGGATTATTTTTATTTTTATACTGCTCGGAGGATTTATATGGGAAGTATTAAATTCTATTTACAGTGTTTATGAGGGAATTCAGAACTATAAGTGGATAGGTGCATTAGGTATCTATTTAGCGCTTTTTGTATTGTATCGTAACATATTTCAATTTTCGGGTTGGTACCAAGGGAAGGGGCGGAAAAAGATCCCACAGACTATGACGTTTGTTTTATTAGGTGCGTCAATACTATGTATACTATTACCATTCCCAATGGAGTGGTTAGGTAGATAAAAAAACTCCCCTGTTGGCCGTATGGCTCAAGGGAGTTTTTAATCTGTCTTAAGACTCTGTAGCAACAGCAGGTTGAGTTAATATTCCATCTGTTTCTTTTTCTGGTTCTTTTTGTTCTGGATTGGTAGTCGGAGTATGCACCCGTTTAATAAAGAATGCCAATACAAACGCTAAAATTGCAATAAATGTTGATACTAGGAAGCTGAAATTAATTCCACTTAGCATGGACTGATTTAATATATCAGCTTGAACTTCAGCAGCAGCTTGTGTAGTGGCCACAGCATTAGGGTCGACCGCTGCACTTAACTCTGTTGCTTTTGTTTCCGTGCGATTATTCATCACCGTAATTAATAAGGCTGAGCCAATCGCACCAGAAACCTGTTGCAAGGTGTTATTCATCGCAGTTCCATGTGGGTTATCCTTCATCGGCAACTGGTTTAATCCATTTGTCATAATCGGCATCATAACCATGGACATCCCGAACATGCGAACAGTATAAATTAACATGATGGTTCCGTAACTAGTATCCAGACTAAGTCTGCTGAAAGAATAGGTTGTTGCAATGGTAATGGTTAATCCAATCAGTGCTAATAAGCGCGCTCCATATTTATCAAATAATCTACCTGTAATCGGCGACATAATTCCCATTAAAATAGCACCAGGAAGCATGAGTAAACCTGAATCCATCGGAGAGATGCCTCGGATGGTTTGAATGTATATTGGCATTAGAATCATACCGGAAAACATTGCGATCGCCAATACAATAGAAATAGTAGATGATAATGCAAACATAGGGTATTTGAAAATCCGAAATTCGAGCATAGGATCATCCATGTTTAATTGGCGGATAATTAGACCGATTACGGAAATAGCGCCGATAGCTATGGTGCCATAAACCAAAGGATCGTTCCATCCATTTTCTCCCGCTGTACTGAATCCGTAAAGTAATCCACCAAAACCTAGACTTGATAGAATAATAGACAGGATATCAAGTTTGATATTCCGCTGTGGAGTAATGTTTTTTAGTTTGAAAATACTGTATAAAAGCGTAAAGATTGCAAAAGGTAGAACGATATCAAATAAAGTTCTCCAGCTATAATGCTCGATGACCCATCCGGACAAAGTTGGACCAATAGCAGGCGCTACGATCATAACTAGGCCAAACGTTCCCATTGCAGCTCCTCGTTTTTCCACTGGAAACGCTGTAAGCATCACATTCATTAATAATGGCATCATTACAGCAGAGCCAGAAGCCTGGATCATTCGGGCAGCAAGTAATACACCGAAAGATGGTGCGAGACTTGCAGTCAATGTTCCAATTGTGAAAAGTGTCATAGCTGTGATAAATAAACTTTTATTCGTAAATCGCTGAATAAAAAAGGCACTTGCTGGAATTAGTATTCCGTTAATCAGCATGTAACCAGTAGACAACCATTGAACGGCAGTCGCTTTCACTTCGAATTCTTCCATTATAGAAGGGAGTGCAACATTCAGCAATGTCTCATTTAATATGGACACAAAAGCACCAATGAACAATATAGCAATCATTCCATAAGGTGGTTTTTCATGAAGTTTGTTTATTTCCAATCATGATTCCTTCTTTCCTCTTAGATAATATTTATATAGTTTATACCGGTAGTTCAAATAAATCAATAAGAAAAAATGTTTTTTACAAAAATACTACAATGTAAGTGCTTAAAGTGGACATTATGAGTTGTACTCTGATTATAAAAAGAGGTGGTTGACCTGCTTGATTCGACATTATTCTTTTGCTTGGAGCTTTTTGTTTGGTTTAGGTTTTTTCGAAAGAAGGAATTATAAAGGATATAATACTTCATAATGGAGGCTGTATATGAAAGCTTTAATTCGCAAGCTTGTTAAGTACGGACCGATTATTTATCCGATGGTAAGAAAATATATGAATAAACGAAAAGGCAAGTCATACAAAAGGTAATAAATGAAGTGGGATAGCTGGCGAAAAGCCAGCTTCTTTTTTTTGCACGTTAGGAAAGTATAAAATTTCAGCAAGGAAGTAAAGCCAACGCAGTGAAAATTTTGAAGGTCCAAGTATAAGAAAAACTTTCACATTGGCTAAAGGACGAGCAAATGCGAGTTTTTCTAACAGGAAGGAAATTGTAGGGGGCGTATTGAATGAAGTATTAATATAGGATGGAAGGTGACAAAAGCTTGGAAAAAATTCTGGAGCAATTAAACATCGGCACCATTTTAGATTACCAAAGAATAACAGGTGGAAGAGACAGTATTGTTTATAAAGTTAGAAACATGAGTGAAAAGCGTTATGCTGTTCGTATACTTCCACTTGAAAGAGTAGATCAGTTCAAACAGGAAGAGCACTTAATTAATATTGCGCACAAGAACGGCATCCCTGTACCATTCGTACATCAGGTAACGGAAGTGGAGAAATACGCTGTCATGGTGATGGATTGGGGGAGAGGGAGAACAGTATTAGAAGAACTTTTGGAGTACCCGGAAAATGCTACAGAACTTGGAATGGATTTTGGAAGAATGCAGCATCGGTTGCACGATGTTATGCCATCTGAAATGGGGAAATCAGAGTGGCTTTATCCAAAATCAGAAAGAGAAAAGAAACTCTACGAAAAAGCACGCTCAGTCAATGAGACGAAGAACTGTTTTTTACACATGGACTACCATCCATTAAATGTACTTGCGGAAAATAGTAAAATAACAGGAGTGCTTGATTGGATGAATGCTTCATCAGGCGACTATCGATATGATCTTGCCCGAACATATTCTATTTTAAGTGCAGAGGAAGCGAGACAATATCTCGGTATAGAACATGCTCTAGTAAAAAGATTTAGGGAAGCTTGGTTAGATGGATATTACAATAATAGTAAAGGAAGGGAAAAGTTTGACTTGTACATACATTGGGCAAACGATAGACTAGTCAGGGAAATGACGGTTGATTAACTATATGAGCGGTGAGTTTAAAGTTATACAGTAGAGGAGGAATTTTGGATGAAGTTAGGTAAAATAAATCATTTGCTTTTTTCTGTATCAAACCTAGAAAGATCGATCTCATTTTACGAAAAAGTTTTTGATGCTACATTACTCGTGAAGGGAAGAAGCACAGCGTATTTTGATTTAGATGGATTATGGGTGGCATTAAATGTAGAAGATATACCTCGTAGTGAAATTCAGCAATCATACACACATATAGCTTTTACAATAGAGGATGAGGAATACGAAGTTCTTTATAATCGTCTGAGGGAGTTAAAGGTGAATATTCTATCAGGTAGACAAAGAGACGAACGTGATAAGAAATCTATTTATTTTGCAGACCCTGATGGACATAAATTTGAGTTTCATACAGGCACTTTGGAAGACCGGATGGATTATTACAGAGAGGAGAAATCGCATATGGAATTCTTTTAAAAAATGAAGTGCGGGACTTCTTTCAAAATTATTCATTGAAGTCCTGCGCTTTTATCCCACGTTAGGAAGGTGTGGAAAATCTTAGTTATGGTTAAGATTCAGCGAAGTTTAAGATGATTTCCTAGGAATAAGAAAAGCTTGCACATTCGCTAACAAGCGAATGCGAGTTTTCTATTTTTAACTTTTGTTGTTGAATAAGTAATCCATGATCGCTTCAAATGCTTCCACATTATCTGTAATTAAAAACACAGGCAAAAGCATCATAGCGAAAGCAACAGTCAGGTTAGCTACGAAGAATTTAGTAATTCCCCTTACAATCTTTCTCATTATTTTTTGCTCCCTTCTATTGTGAAATCATTATACTCCCATGTTTTCCGAAATACAATGGTGAAAAGCCAGATTCATAATGTTCTTGGGGGAAAATAAGCATTAAGTAGTATAAAAAAACCACTTCCTTTTTTAGAAGTGGTAAATGATTTACAGGCCCAGGTTTTCTATTTGATTCATCAATCCGGTAATATTCTCGATTGTTTGATAAACGTGGGAATCTTGAAGCTGTTCAATTGCAACCTCGCCATTATTTAAGAGCTCGTTTGTAGCAGTTAGCAGCGTTTCACTTTTATTTTTCAGCTCTTGATGAATGTCTTCGGAAAACCCGGGGGCTTCTACACGTATAAAATCTTCAATGGTTGTTTGGAGTGTTTGCACTCGGTTAGCAAGTTCTTCTCCTTCAAGTGAAGTAGATTCTTCTACAAAGCTACTTAAATCGTTTATATAATCTGTCGCTTCTGACACATAATTAATTGAATCATTGGTCTCTTCTAGAAAAGAACAACCAGAAAGTATGATACATACTGCCAATATGGGTATAACCACAAGCTTTTTCATGTTTTTTCTCCTTTCGCCTGTAGAGGCGAGAACTGTAGTACGCTCCATTACTTCATACTAGCTAACCTTAATACGTTGATTGTATAAGAAATGTTTCAGTTAAAATAAGCTTAAGTCGATTAAAATGAATACTCTAATCGAGTTTGTATTCAAGCATTTATAAATAAGGTAAAAGCGTTAAACTATAATCGGAAATTATGTCTTTCATTCATTATTTTACTTAGAGTGGGAACACTATTTTTAAGGTTTTGACTCCAAAATAAGATGAGGATGGATACAGATGAGAAAAAGATTATTTGCTCTAATTACAGTTGCTGTTATGGTAGCGCTAACTTGGTTAGCTGCTCCAGCTTCTGCTTCGTACCACGACAGTGAAGCGTGGAATATGGAGGTAAAGAAGGATCATCACGATAAGGAAAGCCTAGAAAAATACAAGCCGCTAATATTAATTGAAGCGAAAGAGCTTGGTATAGAAACAGAGGGAAAAGAGCTTAAGGAGCTTGCAAAAGAGGTCTTTGAGAAGAGAATCTCAACCATGGCTGAAGAGATGGGTATTAGTATAGAAGGAAAAGGAATAAAAGAGCTAAAAAATGAAATACACCACCAAAAGGTTATGGATAAAGCAAAAGAATTAAATATTGAGACGGACGGAAAAGAAGCAAAGGAACTTGCAAAAGAAGTATATAAAGAAATGCTGCTGAAAAAAGCAGAAAAACTAGGGATTGAAACAGAAGGGAAAGAAATAAAAGAGCTGAAGAAAGCAGTTTTTTCTCAATCGGTCAAAAATGAAGCAACAGAATTAGGAATTGAAACGGAGAATAAGGACACGCATGAACTCAAGAACGAAATAAGAGAACAAAAAATTTATGATACAGCGTCGCAACTAAATTTAGATGTGAAAGATAAAACCTCAGAGCAGTTGCTTCAGGAGATTATTTCCGACCATGCTGCAGTGGCTAAGGAACGCAAGCTTTTCCCATTTGGTGATAACCCAGACATGTACCATCATTAAAACTGCAAAGCTCCTTGTTTAGAACAAGGAGCTTTACAGGTTATTAGTATAGGTAATAGCTAACCAAAAGGTGCAGGGAGTTCGAAGCAAGCACCCTATGGTCTTCTTAGATGTTGGTTACGATGATGGAGACCAATACAAAAAAGGCTCCAATTCTTACAAATGCTAAACGTTTCTTCATTTTTATTGCTCCAATCTTTGTTGTTTTATAGGATAAATCGCACTATTTATCCCGGAGCAACCGTCCGTAAGACTCCCACTTCAAAACATGAAGTGAAACCGTTAGTTTTTAGTGGGAGTAAGCGGACGCTAACACCCCGATTCGTTCAACTAACAATCAATGGGGAAGAGCCCCCATTGATTGAAGTTTCACTTTATAGCCGACTTCACATTTTATGCTAGTATAAAGTGTATATAACCAAAATTTCACAATCGTAAACATAATGTTTTTTCTTATCCCAAGGCTGTGTTAACATGTGTCATGTTGTATTTCTCGTTTTCTGTAAACAATTCGCGCGTTTACAGCTGTAGGAAAGTGGATAGAAGCCTTTTAGGAGATATAATATAGAAAGAAGGAATAGCTTATGGTAAACGAAGGAACAAATCAGCCGCCTGGGGAATCTTTTAATAAAGTACCTTTGTTGATAGTGCTGATATCGGGAGCATTTGTAGCTATTTTAAATCAAACATTACTTGCTACGGCACTTCCGCACATTATGGAAGATTTAGAACTAAATGCAAACACAGTACAGTGGCTACAATCTATTTTTATGCTTGTAAACGGTATAATGATCCCTATTACAGCATTTTTAATTGAACGTTTTACAACAAGAGGATTATTTCTTACAGCGATGGGAGTATTTGCATTAGGTACAGTCATTTGCGCTGTTGCTCCAAATTTCGGTTTTTTGATGGTAGGGAGAGTTGCACAGGCTGCTGGCGCAGGAATAATTATGCCTTTAATGCAGACCATATTGTTTCTGATTTTTCCGCTTGAAAAACGGGGAGCTGCCATGGGTATGTTTGGTCTAATTATTGCATTTGCTCCTGCAATTGGTCCAACACTATCCGGATGGCTTGTAGAACACTTCCCTTGGAGAAGCCTGTTTTATGTTATCTTACCAATTGTGATAGTTGATATTATCGTTGCATACTTTATTCTAAAAAACATTACGAAACAGACTTTCCCTAAATTAGATATATTATCCATCATCCTCTCAACACTTGGCTTTGGTGGACTGCTATTTGGATTTAGTACTGCCGGTAATAGCGGTTGGGGAAGTATGCAGGTTGTCGTATCGATGATTGTCGGAGCAGTGGCCTTAGTTTGGTTTATTCGAAGACAGTTAAAGCTAGAGAAGCCTATTCTAGAGTTCCGTATCTTCAAATATAAAATTTTCACTCTCACAACGATTCTGGGCATGGTTGTATTTGTTGCCATGATCGGTGGAGCAGTAATTTTACCATTACTAATGCAGACGATGCTAGGATTTACCGCTTTTGAATCTGGTCTTATGCTATTACCAGGTGCGTTACTAATGGGGATCATGAACCCCATAACTGGTCGTGTTTTTGATAAATTTGGTGCAAGATGGCTCGCAATTATTGGTCTAACCATCCTTGTTATTACGACCTTTATGTTTACAAACTTGGATGCACAGACTACTTTCTTGTATCTGTCTGTTGTCAATGTATTTAGGATGATTGGGGTTGCCATGGTAATGATGCCTGTAACAACTGCTGGCTTAAATCAGCTTCCTTCAAACTTGATTCCGCATGGCACTGCGATGAACAATACAATGAGACAAGTGTCTGGTGCGGTTGGGACTGCATTACTTGTTACAGTGATGACCACTGCAGCATTGCCTGAGCAAGGTGTTAGTGGCATGATTCATGGAGTGAATGTATCCTTTGTCGTGGCAGGGATAACAGCGATTATCGGACTTGTTCTATCCTTTTTCCTTAAAGGATCTCGACCTGAAGGAGAAGGGAAGAAAATCAAAATAGGAAGCTAACGTATTACATTTTTACTAAGCTAGTAAGAAGGACATATGTAGGTTATATGCTGAAAGCCTCGTGGCAAGTATGTGTCCACGAAAGGTGTAAACAAAAACTACTTGCGGAGAGAGTGTGAGGTCATTTTTGCCGGTTGAAATGGGCATTTATTTGACCGCGAAGCATTTCTTCCCGCAAGTCTTTTTTTCTTTTTTCACGCATCATGTCTTTTTTTATTTCACTTGTTTGTACACCTTCCTCGCGTTTGTCGGCAATTTTCATGAGGAGTTCTATATCAGCAAAGGAATATTTCCTTGTTCCCCGCTTTGTTCTATCAGGGAAAATCAGGCCCCGCTCCTCGTAATAGCGAATTTTACGCTCAGATAATCCGGTTAATTCATTTACAATCCCGATGGTGATTACCTTTTTGTCTTTATAAGAAGCCAAGGTATCAACCTCCCCTGTTTCATAGTATACATGATTCAATTGGTTTTTCTACTGCTTTTAAGTTAAGTGTGTTAGGAAAACTTACATAAGACAATACTATACGGCCATAGCGTAAAATGTACGAGAAACTACCTTAAATAGGTAGCGTCTCGTACGTTTATCGCTGGTAATACTTATACATTTTTTCTAGTTCGCTTAGTGTGTGTGCTGAGGGAGCTTTTTTCTTATTTTTAAATGCATCTATTTCTACTAGTTTTTGGATGTAATACTGCTTCACTTCTTCAACAGCCTCACGTAGCTGATTTTTCATGAGCATTGTTTGACACCTCCATGACTAGAATGATTCGTCCTACATGACTGTTAAACTCATAATAGCGACTACTCAGATTAAAGTTAATTAAGTAGGATATACCAAGATTAGGCTAGATCTCTAAAAATGTCATTTAACGTGTAAGAATATCTAACAAAGAATTCAAAAAACAGGTAATTAGATGTCAGCTTTTCTCTTCATTAGGAATTTAGGCTTACTTTTAAATGTGGTACGCAATCATTGTATGATATGAAGTAACAGTTTGAATGTGCGCTGAGGTAGGAATTTGCCAATGATTTCTAGAAGTAGATAGGGAGAATAATTTTAGGAGGTTTTATTGATGGCAACAATAGATGATTTCATTAAATTAGATGTAAGGATTGGAACGGTTGTAAAAGCAGAAGCTTTCGCGGAAGCACGGAAGCCGGCGATTAAATTGGAAGTAGACTTTGGTGAGCTTGGCATAAAACAATCCTCCGCACAAATAACAAAACGTTATGACCCGAAAGAACTTGTAGGTCGACAGGTAACGGCAGTGGTTAATTTTCCACCAATGCGGGTTGCCGGTTATAAATCGGAGGTTCTAGTTTTAGGTGGAGTACCAGAAGATGGAGATGTCGTCTTACTGCGTCCTGATGAAACGCTCCCAAATGGTACGAAGGTTTCCTAATGAGAAAAGGCAAGGAACGGATTGTACAGGATGTTATTGTTTCTTGGAGTGGCGGAAAGGACAGCGCAATTGCTTTACATACATTACAGCAGTCGTCTGATTTTCGAGTGGTAGGATTGTTGTCCACTTATTCTGAGAAAAGTGGCAGACTTGCAATACATGAAGTGTTAAAGGAAATGCTTTATGCCCAAGCTTCTTCCTTAAACCTCCCACTATATGGAATAGGGATGCCAGACAGTGTGACAAATAAAGCGTATGAGAGGATTATGGGAGAGCAGTTTGAAAAGTTCATTAGTAAGGGGATAAGGGCAATTGCCTATGCTGATCTATTTCTTGAGGATGTAAAGTTATATCGAGAGCGGCTTCTTAAGCAGCACGGGATGAGGGGGATCTTTCCCTTGTGGGAGGAAGACACAGCAAGTGTTGCAGGGCAATTTATTGAGGATGGGTTTAAGACTATCGTGACAACTGTTGATACAGAAGTATTGCCAGCAAATATGGCGGGACGAATGTTCAACCATCAATTTCTAGAAGACCTACCAGTACATGTAGATCCTTGTGGAGAGAATGGAGAGTTTCATACTTTTGTCTATGATGGACCCAACTTCCAACACGGCTTACCAATTACAAAAGGGGCACATTTCCTAACGTTTGAAGGAAAATTTGCGCATGCAGAAATTATATTGAAATTGTGACATGTAATAGAAAGTTTTTTTGAATGCATTTAGGTTGGTCTTTTTTATACTGTGGCTGTAGTGCTCAATCTTTTTGTAACATAGTTGTAACCTTTTTCTTGTGATTCCGACTAAGTAGAAAAGCATACTTATTGGAATGGGGGATTAAGGAGTGAAGAAGGCGATTTGGTTTTTGCTAGGGGTAATGGTGTTTTTAACAGCGTGTAGTAATGAGCAAGAAAATATTGGGGAATCAAGTGAAGATTTTGCAATGGATTCTGTAGAGGAATCGATGGATGAAGCAGGAAAACAGGGTACCGAATCTTCTGAGACAGAAAACAATGAGTCAACGGAAGTTGAAACGAAAGAAGTAGAGGTAGAAGAAAGGAAGATCATTTATACAGCTAATTTAAGGCTAGAAGTAAAAGAATATCAACAAGCTGTAGATGAAATAGAGTCCCAAGTGGCTGACTTTAATGGGTATATTGTAGATTCCTCCACTTATGGTTCGTCGGAAGAAAGTTCAACTAGTGGCCATATTACAGCACGCATTCCACAAGAACGATTTCAGGAGTTTATTCAGCTTGTGGAGGAAGGAGCTGGAAAGCTGCTTGAAAGCAATGTCTCAGGTCAGGATGTAACAGAAGAATACGTTGATTTAGAATCACGCTTAAAATCGAAGCGTGTTGTAGAAGAACGCCTTTTATCCTTTATGGAAAAAGCGGAAAAAACAGAGGACTTACTCACCATTTCTAGCGATTTAGCCAAAGTACAAGAAGAAATTGAACAGGTGACAGGTAGGATGAATTATTTGCGAAACAAAGCTGACCTTGCTACAGTACAAATCGACATAGAAGAAAATAATGTTAACATCACGGGCATGAGTGAGGATGAACTAAATACATGGGAAAGAACCAAACAGCAATTTTTAAAAAGCATTAATACGATTTTAGCGGTGCTATCTGGATTGTTTGTTTTCATAGCAGGGAATCTGCCAATCCTTATTCCGCTAGGGGTTATTGCACTGGTAGTTTGGTTAGTAGTAAAAAGAAAGAGGAGCACAATTAAAAAAGAGGATAAAGATAACTTGGTCTAATATGCTTTGCCAAAATATCGAGTTTTGGCGTTTCATTTTGTAGCCAGTTATGTATGAAATTCTTCCTCTAGATTAAAGGGAAAACTACTACTTTCGTTTTTAAGTAGTAGTTTTCCCTTTATGTAAATATAAAAGTCCTTTAAGGGATAAATAAGCTTCGATTACATTGTTATACTAATTCTTTAGGAAATGTAGAATGACGTATTGTTGTATGGACTAATCAATGGGATTATATTTATTACTTCCAGGTAATTTTTTAATTACATTCCAAGCTTCAATGGCCTTTTCTCGCCCTTTGCCTTGATTTTTCGGATCAGCAAAAAAGTCCCGAATAAATAGATTGTATTCGAATTGAGGTGCAATTTCTTTTTTGTACAAAGGGTTTTTCTTTCGTTCTTCTTCCTCGTACCAAGCGTTTATTACATCGCGATATGTTTTACCGACATTGTTTTTTAAATAGTTTTGTATATAGGTAGAAAAATGGAATTTCGGGATTACTGTCTTAAAAAATGCTCTTACATCCTGACTACAACGGTGGTCTGCTGAAATTACTGTATCGGGGCTTAAATTTACTTGATGTATTTTCTTTTTAACAGCCTCTGTTTTCCTAATGGGTTTACTTATCTCTCCTGTTTGAAGAAATATTTCAATTCTATTGGAGATTTCTAATTTGGAACCAGAAGAACTTATTCCGTTTTCTCTACAGAAAGACTGTAATTCTTCCTTTAACCAATAGTATGCTTGAAAGTTTACTAAACTAAGATCTTTAGTGAGGTTGGGTCTCACCACAAACACCTCCGTATTCGTTTTCTATAATTATAGAACAATTGTTCCTGTTCGGCAAAGCGAGATAATAGCCTAATGGATACCCTTACAGTGTTCTTGGAGAGACTTTCTGTGTTAGGATTATAATCACTACTAAATGCCGAATTAGACTACAAGTAAGTACATAAAGGGATGGAAGTAAACATAGTTGATGTTTACCAATATAGAAAGGGTGCAACAAAATGGCAGAATTGAAATTTGAAATAATGGAAACAATTGCCGTCTTATCCGAATCCCCAAAGGGTTGGACGAAGGAATTAAATCTAATTAGTTGGAACGGAAGGGACCCTAAATATGACATAAGAGATTGGTCTCCAGACAAAGAAAAGATGGGGAAAGGCGTGACACTAACAGAGGAAGAACTTACTTCTTTAAAGAAGGCTTTAGAAATAAGGTAATATTATAATTAGATTTTTAATAGGGAGTGGTAGGATGATTTCTAATAAGCCAGCGGGTTTCTGGATAAGATTTCTAGCTGATTTTATTGATGGTATGCTTATACTTTTACTTGCAACAGTAATTGCTTTTCTGATAGGTGACGATACATTCTGGAGTTCTTGGAGTAGCACTGACGAGACAACTTCACAGTCTATAGCTAATTTTTTATATGGTATTATTTTTATCATTATTTTTACTGGAAGTAAATTTATGGGCTCCCCCGGGAAGTTAACGTGTAAAATAAAAGTAGTGAATGTTGATGGCACGCAGATAAGTATGCTAAAGTCCATTGGAAGATACCTGTGTTATTTCATTTCTGCTTTACCACTAGGGATTGGATTTATGATGGCAGGGTGGAATGAAGAGAAGAAAGCATTACATGATATGATTTGCAAGACACGTGTTGTATACCGAAATGAGTAAAGTCTCCTTGTGGGGGCTTTTTTCATTTCGGTTGGATTATGGTACACTGAGGAATAGTAACAATTATTCGATTATTAAGTTTATGTTTATAGGAGTGATGGGAAAATGGGGTTTTTGGAAGCGCTTAAGGAGATAATTCCTACTGAAAGAGTTTCAACAAACGAAACAATTTTGCAACAACACAGTTCGGATGAGTCGTATCATACGCCTCATTTACCTGATGTAGTTCTTTATCCAGAGAATACAGAGGAAGTGAGCCAAATTGTTAAATTGGCCGACGAATGGGAAGTTCCTGTTGTTTCTTATGGCCTTGGGACTAGTTTAGAAGGTAGTATGATTCCACATAATGGTGGGATCATGATTGATTTTACATTGATGAATAAAATAATTGAAGTGCGACCAGAGGACTTTCTTGTGAAAATACAGCCTGGCGTGACAAGGACACAATTGGAAAAAGAGTTGCGTAAATATGGGTTGTTTTTCCCTGTTGATCCTGGGGCGGATGCAACGCTCGGAGGCATGGCAGCAACCAATGCAAGTGGCACAACTTCTGTGAAGTATGGGATTATGCGTGATAATGTACGTAACTTAGAAGTCGTCCTTCCTAATGGGAACGTTATTCATACAGGAAATTTGGCTGCAAAATCATCTTCTGGCTATCATTTAAATGGGTTATTTGTTGGTTCAGAGGGCACATTAGGCTGCTTTACTGAACTTACATTAAAAGTACATGGGATACCTGAACATAATATGGCGGGTAGAGCGGCATTTGATACAATTGATCATGCAGTGGAGGCAGTAATTAATGTGCTGCAGGCAGGTATCCCTGTAGCGAGAGTCGAATTGGTAGATGAACAATCAATGCGGCAAATCAATGCATTTAGTGATACGGACTACAAAGAAGTACCAACCTTGTTTTTTGAGTTTCATGGAAATGAAGCCGGTTTAGAACAGGATGTTGTTTTTACGAAGGAAATTATAGAAGATTGTAATTGTAGAGAGTTTGCATTTGAGTCAGACACAGCAGGCAGAAACCGACTTTGGGAAGCAAGGCATAATGCAGCCTATGCATATCTTCACGGTAACCCTGGGAAAAAGCAGATGGTTACAGATGTTTGTCTACCTATATCCGAATTAGCAGGCGCGATAAAGGATGCTAGAGATGCAGTTGATTCATCAGGGTTATTAGGTGGAATTGTCGGACATGTAGGTGATGGAAACTATCACATTCTTCTAATGGTAGATACAGAGAATCCAGAAGATATAAAAAAGGCGAATGTAGTAAATGAACGTATTGTTCAATATGCACTTACAAGAGGCGGAACGTGTACTGGGGAGCATGGCGTAGGAATCGGCAAACAAAAATATCAACGTCAAGAGCATGGTGGAGCACTTGATGTAATGCAGGCAATCAAGGCAACAATTGATCCGAAGGGGCTCTTTAATCCGGGGAAGGTTGTTGACATTAAGTCATAGCTTTTATGAAGTGCAACTTTTAGTCTGTGGGTGAATCAACCAAATCATAGAGCTTTTCAATTAAACTTGTGTCGCAATCAACGAAAGGCGCTTCCTATGCTATGCATCAACCGAAATAGCGCTATAATAAAAAAGGCTGATATAGAAACTAATCTGTACCAGCCTTTTAAAGTTATTATTTTACTGCACTTGTTTCGTTAACTTTTTCGACCCAGCCGAAAGGATCGTGTTCACGGCCATATTGAATACCTGTTAACGTTTCATAAAGTGATTTTGCAACTTTGCCTGTTTTTCCGCCGTTGATAAAGAGATCTTTATCATCCCAGCTAAGCTGGCCAATTGGTGAGATTACTGCTGCTGTTCCTGTACCAAAGGCTTCCTCTAATGTGCCGTTCACATATGCCTCATGTAGTTCATCAAGAGAAATTTTCTTCTCAATTACTGGGATATCCCAATGCTTTAATAATTGGATTACAGAATTTCGCGTAACACCTTCAAGGATACTTCCGTTCAATTCAGGGGTAATGACTTCTCCATTCACCTTAAAGAATACATTCATGCTTCCAACTTCTTCAATATACTTTTTCTCCACACCATCAAGCCAAAGCACCTGTGTGAATCCCTTTTGCGCACAAAGTTCCTGTGCTTTCAGGCTAGCTGCATAATTACCACCGGTCTTCGCCTCACCTGTGCCTCCTTTTACTGCACGCACATATTGGTTTTCCACAGCGATTTTAACAGGGTTTATGCCTTCTTTGTAATACGCGCCAACTGGTGAAAGAATAACAATTAGTTTGTATTGATGAGAGGGAGCTACCCCGATAAACGGTTCTGTTGAAATGATAAATGGTCTGATGTAAAGAGATGTTCCATCTGATGTTGGAATCCATTCTCGATCAAGAAACACGAGTTGCTTAATAGCATCTAACACAAATGCTTCATCAATTGGTGGGATGCAGAGACGGTCATTGGAACGGTTTAGCCGTTGTAAATTCTTGTCAGGCCGAAAAAGCTGAATATCTCCCTCTGGCGTGTAGTAGGCTTTTAAGCCTTCAAATACAGATTGCCCATAATGAAAGGTCATTGCTGAAGGATCAATTGTTAATGGCTCATATGGCACAATACGTGGATCATGCCAACCAACTGGTTCTGAATAATCCATGATAAACATGTGATCTGTGAAGAGTCTTCCAAACTCTAATTGATCTGTTTTCGGCTTATTTTTCTTTGTTTTGCTATGATGTACTTCGACTGTCCATTCTTCCATGTCACTATCCCCTTGTGGTGAAAATTTTAATTTCAATAATAAGCCATATTCAGGATAAACGCAACCCTAAATTGTCAGTTTTTTCTGGCTTATGTTTTTGTTGTATAATTTAAGTAGTCTATGTAGAGAGAAAAGGAGTGATTGGGTGTTAAAAGCGATACTGTTTGATTTGGATGATACATTGCTTTGGGATGAAAAAAGTGTCAAGGTGGCTTTTGAGACAACCTGCCAGCTGGCTGAAGAGCAGTATGGCATCCAGGCAGACGATTTTGAGGAAAAAGTCCGAGAGATTGCAAAAAGGCAATACGCAACCTATGATACATATTCCTTCACTCAAATGATTGGTATTAATCCATTTGAAGGGTTATGGGCCCAATTTCAAGATGAAGGGGAAGAGTTTGCCAAATTAAGAGAGTTGGCACCAGGTTATCAGCAGAAGGTTTGGACAAAAGCGTTGGAAGCGTTTGGGGTGAAAGATACTGCGTTTGGCTCAAAGCTTGCAGAGGCTTTCCCTGAGGCGCGTATAGCGAATGCTTTTGTGTTTGAGCAAACCTTTGAAGTTCTAGACAAGCTTAATCCTCATTATTCCTTGTTGTTATTGACGAATGGTTCTCCTGACCTTCAACATAAAAAGCTATCCCTTACACCAGAGCTAAAACGGTATTTTGACCATATTGTCGTTTCGGGTGCTTTTGGAAAGGGGAAACCAGATCAAGCTATTTTTGAACATGCATTGGATTTATTGTCAGTGGTTCGAGAAGAAGTAGTAATGGTAGGAGATAATTTAAAAACAGATATTCTAGGTGCATCTAGAGCGGGCATTCAATCTATTTGGATTAACCATCATGGCAAGAAGCCAACAAACGTACAACCCTCATTCGAAATCACGGATTTAGGGGAACTAGCCCCATTAATTAAACAACTTGAAGGAAAAAAAGAGGCTTAGTAAAAAATAAGGAAGAATATGGGACAAAAGTATCTGAAGAGGCCTGAACATAAAAAAAGGTTTATTCAAAAGACGGATGATAGCTAGAATAAGCGTAAGAAATATACGGAGACTCCTATGGGAGGAAGGCCTAGGCGAGACCCCGGAATGCGGAGCATCCGGAGGCTCACCAGCCACCCATGGAAAGCGGAGTATATTTCTGAAGCGGTTTTTCAAAGGCCAATCTTTCGGATTTATCTTTTGCGTCTGTTTTAGTGTCTATTTAAAGGTCAATAGCTGTCGCTTGGTAAATTTCATCTAATTGTTTTAAGGCTTCCAACTCTTTCGTTTCAAGATGCTTGTCGACTGTTAGCATCATGACTGCATCTCCACCAACATCAGCACGGTCAACCTGCATTGTAGCGATATTAATATTATATTGGGCAAGCAAGGAGCCCATCTTCCCGATTACACCAGGAATGTCACGATGATGGATAATCAGGATGTGGCCTTTTGGTGTAACATCTACACTATAGTCATCTACCATCACAATGCGGGGGCCAAGCCCATTTAAAAGCGTACCGGCAACCCGACGCTTTTCAGATTTTGTAACGATCTCTACGGTGAGCAAATTTGTAAACCCTTTTGTTGTCGATGTTTTATTTTCATGTATCCGAATCCCGCGTTTTTCTGCTAAATATAAAGCGTTAACGTCATTAACATGTTCTCCAAGATGTCTTGTCAGAAGTCCTTTTATGGTATTCCGGGTAATAGGAGCCGTCTCAACACCAGCCAATTCACCAGAATAATAGATATTTACTTCTTCGATAACTTCGCGTGCTAGATGTATGAGAAAGGTACCTAGATTTTCTGCTAGGTTGAAATATGGTTCTATTTGATTTAGCACTTCTTTTGGGACAGATGGCAGGTTAACCGGATTTTGCACAATACCCCCTGTTAGAAAGCGAATGACATCCTGGCAAACATCCACGGCAACATTCTCTTGTGCTTCTACAGTACTTGCACCAAGATGTGGGGTAGCAAAAACTTCTGAGAGTTCCAATAGTTTATTGTCATGAAAAGGCTCTTCTTCAAATACATCAAGTGCAGCACCGGCTACTTTTCCACTTACGATAGCTTCATAAAGTGCAGCTTCATCAATAATTCCACCTCGTGCACAATTGATGATTTGAACCCCTGGTTTCATTTGTTCAAATGCCTCCTCGTTTAATAAGTGCTTTGTTTCTTTTAGGAGGGGGGTATGCAAGGTAATAAAGTCAGCTTCTTTTAATACATCCTGTACGGTTCCGTACCCTATTCCGAGGTGATCTGCTTTTTCTTTTGTTAGAAAAGGATCATAAGCCATTATATTCATACGCTGGCCCTTTGCCCGATAGGCTACCTCCGCACCAATTCTACCTAAGCCAATAATCCCTAGAGTTTTGTTTTTTAATTCAACCCCAACATATTTTTTTCGGTCCCATTGCTGGTGTTTAAGCGAGTAGTATGCTTGTGGGATTTTTCGCGAAAGAGCCATCAGCATTGCCATCGTGTGCTCTGCTGCTGAATTTGTGTTGCCATTCGGTGCGTTGACAACAATGATTCCTCGTTCTGTTGCTGCATTTAAATCAATGTTATCCACACCAACTCCTGCACGGCCAATAATCTTAAGGTTTTCTGCTGCTTCTATCAGCTTGCGGGTCACTTGTGTTTGACTCCTTACCAATAATGCATCTACCTTGCTGATTTTCTTCAATAGTGCTTCTGGTGTCAGGTCTGTTGCTAGCTCATAGTGGATACCATCCTGCTGGTTAAGCACTTGTATCCCTTCTTCACTGAGGGGGTCTGAGATTAATACATTAAACGCCATGTTAGCACCTCCAGGTTTCTTTAGGCTAAATATGTTTTCTGAGCAGCTTCTATCCCCTTACCAAGCTCAACTGTTTTCCCAATTCGAATAAGTGCTATCTCGATTAGACTAATTGTTTGCAGGACATCTGCAGGGGAACAATAGCCCATATGGCCGATGCGGAATATTTCCCCTTTGAGTTGATGCTGTCCACCTGCAATGCTTACCTTAAATTCTTCGTTTAATATCTTTCTAAATGCTTCTGCTTTAAAATCAGTCGGCTTCACTGCTGTTACGGTTGGGGATGCTGCCTCATCAGGGGTGAGCAACTCAATATGATGGGCCTTAAATGCCGAACGAGTCATTTGCATCATTAGCCTATGTCTTGCAAAAACATTTTCTAATCCCTCCGTTTCTAATAGCCGCAAAACTTGCTCGAGGCCAAATAAAAGGGACAGTGCTGGTGTAAAGGGAGTCGTGTCGTTTTTTATATTGTCACGGTATCGCTTGAGATCAAGGTAAAAGCGAGGTGTATTATTTTCTTCTATGCGATTCCATGCACGTTCACTTGCCGCTATAAAGGCTAATCCGGCTGGAAGCATAAAAGCTTTTTGGGACCCTGTAACTAAAATGTCGATTCCCCAATTATCCATCTCCACGGGTACAGCACCAACGCAGGATACACCATCTACAATTATTAGCGCATCTGAATGATTTCGTACGACTGCAGCAAGCTCCTTAACCGGATTGAGAACACCTGTAGAAGTCTCACAATAGGTAGCAAATACTCCTTTCAAATTAGGATGTGCCTGTATGTATGTCTTAACATCCTTAGGGTTAATTGCTTCTCCCCATTTTGTATCAAGGCGGTGTACATGTATGCCATATGCCTGACAAATCTTAGTGAAGCGATCACCAAACGATCCAGAAACGAGAACTAACACTTCATCACCGGGTTCTACGGAATTGACTACAGCCATTTCAAGTGCTGCAGTACCACTTCCAGTAAGGATGAGTACATCTTCTTTTGTACCAAAGATGGGGTTAAGACGGGGTTTCAGCTGTTTGATTAGCGATTTTGCCTCTTGGTCACGGTGACCGATCATTGGTTTCCCCATTGCAAGCTGTACACTTGGTGGAATGGGACTCGGCCCAGGTATCCTTAAAAATTGCTGGTCTGCTAGCATTTCCTATCTCTCCCTTGCAATCCTGAAATCCGAACAATAGGTTGGTTTTCTTATTATATCTTTCGTAAATATTTTTCAGCATAGCAGAATTGTGATGATTGTCAATAAATTTAAGCAATTTAAAAAATAATTTACTTTATTTTTTTAGTGATGGATGTGATAAGAAAAAAAGTAAGTTCATGAATTGAGGTCCTTTCACGTTAATAATTGAAATAATGAAGTAATTTTCTAAAAACACCTTGCATTTTAAAAGATTTGGATATAGAATAATTTTTAAAATTCTTTTTGAAGGAGGTTCAGTGATGGTCACATTTGTAGCATCAATCTTGTTACTACTAGTAGGTTATTTCATATACGGGAAGGTGGTAGAACGAATTTTTGGCATCAACGATAGACAACGTACACCTGCCTACTCCAAACAGGACGGCTTGGATTATATGCCAATGAGCTGGTGGAAGGCAATCCTTATTCAACTTCTGAACATCGCTGGAACCGGTCCTATTTTCGGTGCAATTCTTGGAGCGCTTTATGGTCCTGTTGCTTTTATCTGGATTGTAGTCGGATCTATTTTTGCAGGAGCAGTTCATGATTACTTTTCAGGTATGCTGTCACTTCGTCATGGAGGTGCACAGTTTCCAAATATAGTTGGGAAATACTTAGGAAAATATGCGAAATCATTTATAACGGTCTTATCTATTTTATTAATGATTTTGGTTGCAGCTGCCTTTACAGCAGCGCCAGCTCAGCTGATTTCACAGCTGACACCACTTAGTTTTATGGCATGTCTCATCATTGTATTTGCTTATTTCTTATTAGCAACGGTGCTGCCGGTAAATAAGATAATTGGTAAGATTTATCCTATTTTTGGTGGGATATTAATCTTTATGGCGGTCTCGATTGGGATTGGTATCTTCTTTTTTGATAACCCAGTTCCAAATCTAACCTTGCAAAATATGCATCCTGGTGAGTTGCCAATCTGGCCTCTGTTAATGGTAACAATATCATGTGGAGCGATTTCTGGGTTTCATAGTACCCAAAGTCCAATTCTCGCCAGGACGCTCAAGAAAGAGAGTGAAGGAAGAAAAGTTTTCTATGGTGCCATGATTAGTGAAGGTATCATTGCACTTGTGTGGGCTGCAGCAGGAATGGCCTTTTTCAATGGAACAACAGGTTTACAGGAAGCATTGAATGCAGGTGGCCCATCAGCAGTCGTAAATGAAATTAGCATCTCTACACTTGGAGCATTTGGCGGGATTCTGGCTGTGCTTGGGGTAATTATTTTACCTATTACAACTGGAGATACAGCACTTCGCTCTTCCAGAATGATGCTGGGCGAATTAATAAATCAAATTACTAAGAAAGAAATGACAGGAAAGAAAACGGTGGCCTTACTTGTTATTCCTGTCGCTATTCCAGCATTTTTACTATCAACAATTGATTACAGCTTTTTATGGCGCTATGTTGGCTGGTCAAATCAGGTCGTGGCCACATTTATGCTTTGGACTGGAGCTATGTACTTGCTGAAAAATCATAAATTCCATTGGATTTGTAGTGTGCCTGCACTATTTATGACAGGGGTTGTCAGCACATATATTTTCTATGCCCCGGAAGGATTTCAAATGGATTACGTTGTTTCTATGATTATTGGGGGAGTTATATGGACAGTTGTCCTCGTCTGGTTTATTAGGAAACTTATGAAACAAAAGACAAGGAAAGACATGCGCACAGCTTATGCTAGTTAAGATTATGAGGAAAAAACCTAAACAGAATTGTTTGTTGATATCGTAAAAAAAGCCGTGGATCTTATTAGGTCCATGGTTTTTGTTACGTAAAGGAGGTTTTTTAACTTAATGTTTCGTAAAATTTTGGCTCTACAATGAATGTGGTGGTGCTTCTTGTCCTGCCAATGTTTTAAAGATGTAAAAAAAATGCACTGTTCTCTCTCTTTTGATACCCTAAAGTTGCGACACAAAAGGCAAAGGAGAGAGAACGAATGCAAAACCATTTTATCATAGAAATGTTAGGGATAAAAGATAATAATGTGAAGGTGTGGGATATATCTCAGGGTTCGGATGCCTTGATTGTTGAACTTTATACTGAAAAACGTCAGCAGAAATGTCCGTTCTGCCGATGTAAAACCAAACGGGTTCATAGTTATCGAATTCAACCGATTCAAGGTCCCGTATTACCTAACCAACAGGTAAAACTATTCCTTCGGAAACGCAGATATTTGTGCAAGGATTGTGGTAAGACCTTTTACGAACGACTTCAAATGGTAGATCGCTATCAACGTTGTACCACCTCTGTGCAAGCAGAAGCTTTGATGTATACATCTTCCAGCTCATTTAAAACAGCTGCGAGATGGACTGGCCTGACGGACACTCGCCTTTTGCGACTGTTTGATCGTCGAAACATAAAGACAAACCGAGTACTCCCGAGAGCGATAGCCATAGATGAATTTAAAGGTGACGCCGGAGGCGAACGGTTTCAAACGGTCATTGTCGATGTGGAAAATAAACATATTATTGATATTTTAGAAGATCGGAAAGTGGATACCATTAAAAAGTATCTGCGTTCCCGCGATACAGGTCAAGTGGAAATTGTCGTCATGGACATGTCGAAGTGGTTCAAGAAAGCTGTCTGTGATGTGCTTGATCATCCGCTTATTATCGCTGATCGTTTCCATTTCATGCGTCAAGTGTATTGGGCTTTGGATGAAGTGAGACGACAAGTGCAAGCAGATGTCGATAAACCCATCCGCCTCCAAATGAAGCGAGGTAAGAAGTTATTATGGAAGTCACATTTTAATCTGGACGAAGACCAAGAAGAAAAAGTTGAAAAGCTTCTAGAGATTGATACCCGTTTAAGAGAGGCCTACCAATTGAAGGTCATGATGGAGAAATGGTTTAAGGAAAGTGATCATCAAACGGCGAGTAAAAACCTAGATCATTGTTTAGCATCCATAAAGAGATCAAGGATTGAAGCCTTTCATCGTGTGAGAAAAACCTTTTTAAATTGGAGACAAGAGATTTTACAAGCCTTTGTATATCCTTATAACAATGGATACATCGAAGGTGTGAACAACACGATTAAAGTAATAAAACGCAATTCTTATGGAATCAAAGGCTTCGAGAGATTAAAGAAGAAAATTCTCTGGCAACAAGAAATGAAAAAGGTGATGGGTTGATTCAACCCACCACCACATTTGACATAGAACCAAAATTTTCTAAAACTTGGTTAGAGTGATAAAATTAGCTTGGTATTGGAAACATAAAAGGGTGGAACAGCTTAGAAAGGGAAGGGCAACATATGAAAAAAACCTTACAAATAGCTGGAGCTTATATCGGTGTCATTGTAGGTGCCGGATTTGCTTCAGGGCAAGAAGTATTACAGTTTTTCACTGCTTTCGGTTGGTATGGACTTGCAGGAACGGTTATTTCAACCATTCTATTTGCATTTTTGGGGATGCATGTACTCCAACTTGGACAGCACATGCAAACAACCTCCCATAAGGTTGTCATTTATAAAATATGCGGCAAATACATAGGTTTTTTTGTGGATATCATCTTAACCTTTTTCTTATTTGGCGTTGCGGTTATTATGATTGCAGGAAGTGGCTCGATCTTTGAACAGCAGTTCGGTATTTCTGCTATTTTGGGCAACTTTATACTAACATTACTAGTAATTGCCACATTATGCTTAAATGTTAAAAAGATTATTTCAGTCATTAGCTTAATAACACCTTATTTATTTTTATTGATGTTTGTAGTTGTTGGCTTTTCATTATTCAATAGTGACTTAAGCATACACCAAATGAGCGCCATTGCTGATTCACAAACAGCAGCTGCGTCTAACTGGTTTGTTAGTGCAGCATTATATGTTTCTTTTAATATCGTGCTGGCTTTTTCCATGCTTATTGTGATGGGTTCCTCCGAAAAGGAAATAGGGAGCATATCAAGAGGTGGACTTTTGGGCGGAGTAGGGCTTGGTATCTTACTATTCATCATTAATATTGGGTTGTTTTTCAACATAGATCGAGTATTAACAGTAGATATGCCAACACTTTTGCTTGCAACGGAAATCTCGCCAATTGTTGGCGTGTTGATGTCCATTGCATTACTAGGAATGATTTTTAATACGGCCGTCGGCATGTTGTATACCTTTACGACCAGGTTTGTTAAGCCGGACAAGCCATCTTTTAAAAAGATTGTCGTTATGATTAGTCTTCTTGCATTTGCCTCAAGCTTTGTCGGGTTTACTAAACTTGTAAATACGCTTTACCCTTTCACAGGCTATCTCGGATTCGCTCTCGTAATTGCGATTATCGTTTCTTGGATAGGCTGGAAGAGAAGAGGACTGTCTCGGTCAGAGAGTTAAAAAACACATAAGTAAAAAGATGAATCGTTAATCTAAGCGATTCATCTTTTTTTGTATAAAGAATTTTTAGTCAATTTTCTATTCATCGTTCGAGCAAGATGCTAGAATAGAACTAAGTTGAGGAGGGATTTAGTTGAAAAGAATGCAATTAGGAACAAGTGAGCTAGAGGTATCAAACATTTCGCTAGGATGTATGAGATTAAGTGGGCTTACGGATGATAAAGCAAAAAATGTTGTACATCATGCTATGGATCTGGGGATAAATTTCTATGACCATGCAGACATATACGGTGGGGGAGCCTCAGAAGAGATTTTTGCGAAGGCTGTTGACATGAATCCGTCAACTCGTGAAAAAATGATCTTGCAATCAAAATGCGGTATTAGAAATGGATTCTTTGATTTTTCAACATCCCATATTCTTTCTTCAGTAGATAGTATTTTACAGCGACTTCAGACAGACTATCTTGATGTATTGTTACTTCATCGTCCGGACGCATTAATGGAACCAGAAGAAGTTGCGGAGGCATTTTCATCACTGGAAAAAAGCGGGAAGGTACGGAATTTTGGTGTGAGTAATCACAATCCAATGCAAATTGAGCTCTTAAAAAAATATGTAGAGCAGGACTTAATCGTAAATCAATTACAGCTCAGCGTGATGCATACAGGCATGATTGATACTGGTTTACAGGTAAATACGAAGCATCCTAATGGTGTTGACCGGGATGGTAGTGTACTAGACTATAGCAGGTTAAACAATATGACGATTCAAGCATGGTCGCCATTTCAATATGGGTTCTTTGAAGGAGTATTTATCGATAATGATAAATTTCCAGAACTAAACAGCGTATTGGGGAACATTGCTGAAAAATACAATGTAACGAAAACGACGATCGCAGTTGCTTGGATCCTACGACATCCAGCAAAGATTCAAACAGTGGTTGGCACAATGAATACGGAGCGACTGTCTACTATAGCAGATGCATCTGAACTTGTTTTGAGTAGGGAAGAGTGGTATGAAATTTATCGTGCAGCTGGAAATGAACTGCCATAACAGTTTCTAATATAGTTTTTGCTCCCTAATTAAAAGAGGATAGGTTAGCTAATTTCCGGTTTGGAAATTAGCTATTCACTATTTGGAGAGAGTGTTGATGACGTATAGATCGTTATTTGGGTGTGATGGGCACTTTGCGAGTGTAGCTTCAACGTAGTGCCCGTGTCATAGGCGAGATGTTGGGCATTATTTTGATGAAGTTGCATGGTAGTATCGAGAATACTATATAAGCATGTTTCACTCCTGTTTATTTGAGGTGGTTACTCTGTTTGCGTACAAAAGACTCTTAGTCTAGATAGTGGGTTTAGTTAGGAGGTCATTATGAAAAGACTTGTGGTATTTATTGGTATCGTGCTATTTGTTTCGTTTAGTTATATGGCTCTTACTGATAAATTTCCGTCTGGCTATCATTCAGATAATCCTACTGCAAAAGAGATCTTAAAAAGTAACCCTGGAGCTGATATTCTTCGTTTAGACGGTCTAGTTTATTCTAATGCTTCAGATAGGGAATGGATTGACGTCAAGGAGTACACAAAAGGCGAAAAGATTGGGGAAGTCCAAAAAAGGACTACAAGTACTTGGTTGTACCAAAATTTTTACGCTTCCGTACTTCCTGTGGGAACTAACAGAGTACAGCCTAAAGACCGTTGAATTAACCGTAAAGGATCTCGGCTTTCCTAATGGTGCAACGATGCCACAGATCTTCAGACAAGCGAGCGAACTTGGTCTAAATTTGTGTCCACTTGAACTGGGGCCATATTTAAGGCTGACATACTTTGATCAGCCAGAAAGTGATAAAAAGAGAGATTCTCAACAAGGGGATGCGCCTTCTGGGTCTATTACAATAGATTCAGAAATAGTTAGTGCGGATGATGAATTTCCAAAAGGATTTTACCTAAGGAATGTTAAGGGAGAACTATGGTTGCGGGGATACATTGCGGATGATCTGCATGTTTGGAATTCTTATGATCGATTTATATTTGGTGAAACGAAACATCATGATTAACTTAAGTCTTATTGTAATCGTAGAGTTGAATTCGGAGAAAAACAGGTAGGAGGAAATTAGATGCGACAAATAATTGCTCTTGGAGGCGGAGGATTCTCTATGGAGCCAGACAATCCTCTGTTAGATTTATATATACTAAACCAATCGTCAAAAATAACCCCCAATATCTGTTTTTTACCGACCGCAAGTGGAGATTCAGATAACTACATATCGCGATTTTACGATTTCTTTGAACAGCAAAATTGTAAACCTTCACACCTCTCCTTATTTAAACCACATACTAGAGATTTTGAGAGCTTTCTTTTAGAACAGGACATTATTTACGTTGGAGGTGGCAACACCAAAAATTTACTAACTTTATGGAAAGAATGGGGAGTAGACACCATTTTAAAGAAAGCTTGGGAACAAGGGATTGTATTAGCAGGCATCAGTGCAGGTTCAATCTGTTGGTTTGAGGAAGGGATTACTGATTCATTTGGAGACAAACTTGAACCATTAAAATGTTTAGGCTTCCTACAAGGTAGTAATTGCCCCCATTATGATGGGGAATCTAATAGAAGGCCTTCTTATCAAGAACAAGTAGCTAAAGGTGAGATTAAGCCTGGGATTGCAACTGATGATGGTGTTACCCTTCACTACATTGACCATGCATTGAGTTCCGTTGTTAGTTCAAGGATTAACGCCAAGGCTTATAAAGTTTATTTCGATAAAACCTTAAATGAGATTGAATTAAAAACAAATTTTCTAGGTGCGAGTGAAAGTGGTGAATATAACAGAAATTAAGCAATACGCCGGGAGTGATTATTATACAGTGATCGTTCTTTAAGGATTAATAAATATGCAGAGATAGAAACTGAAAGGACAGGGAGAAAAATTAATGTCACAGTCACTAATTTTCGATATGGATGGAACGCTTTTTCAAACAGATAAAATTTTAGAGTTATCACTTGATGATACTTTTGCTTACTTAAGGTCAAAAAGTGAGTGGAATACTGATACTCCTATTGATAAGTATCGGGAAATAATGGGCGCACCCTTGCCGAAAGTGTGGGAAACCTTATTACCAGATCATTCCCGAAAGGTAAGAGAAGAAGTTGACTCTTATTTTTTAGAAAGATTAGTAGAAAACATAAGAAATGGTAATGGTTCACTATATCCTAATGTTAAAGAAATATTTCGTTATTTGAAAGAAAATAATTGTTCCATTTACATAGCAAGTAATGGTCTGGTTGAATATTTAAAAGCAATTGTGAAGTATTATAATTTAGACCATTGGGTTACGGAAACTTTCAGTATACAACAAATTGATTCGTTAAATAAATCGGATTTAGTGCAAAGTATTATTAAAAAATACGATATAACTAAAGGAGCAGTCATTGGAGACCGACTATCAGATATAAATGCTGCTAAAGACAATGGCTTAGTATCAATTGGATGTAATTTTGATTTTGCACAAGAAGCAGAGCTTTCACAAGCTAATTTCGTGATAGATGATTTAATTGAACTACAAACTCTATTACCTAATATAAGCGGGTAATAAAAATATGATAAGGAAATGATGAGGGGGGATTTTTGTATGCTGCAAAGGTGTGATAAATGCAATGCATCATTCAGTTGGAGTGAAATTTTGAAATCCCTATGGTGGAATTATAAACCTATTCATTGTAAAAAATGCGGTTCGATACATAGGATAAAAATTTCTGGTAGATTTACTTTTGTTCTATTAACTATCTTGCCAATGTTTTTTGTTGGTTACTTTCTTGCGCCTTTACATAATATTATGTTGACATTTGGAGGAGCATTTTTCGTTTTGTTAACTGGTTCTTTCATTGCTCCTTTTCTTGTTACTTATAGAGAGTACTAATAAATTGTACTAATAAATATATACATAGAAAAACTCGCATTCGCTCGCTTTTTATGGAATAGGTACGTTTTTCTAAAACTTGATACCTCAAAATTTCAACTGTGTCGACTATACTCTCTATTCGGCATTTTTACTTCTCCACGTGAAATAAAAGGCGTCTCCTTTTAACTTTAGCGATTTTCGTCTAAAATGGGTAGTATACGTTTTCCATAGGAGCGATGTTGTGTATAAGAATTCAGAGAAATTTTTGGCAACGTTTAATCGAGTAGAGAAAGAGATAAAAGCATTAATGGTTTATCGTAAGGATATGAGTTTTTCACGATCAGTGCGTATCCTTAGTAATTCAAATACTATCATTAGAAGATATAGCGAGGACTTACTGGAATATGCGGAACTGCGAAATGCTATTGTACATAACAAGGTCGATATGACCCATGCAATCGCTGAGCCACATGATTCCGTTGTTGAAAGAATAGAGTTAATAGAAAAAGAATTGTCAGAGCCTATAAAAGTAATGCCAGCATATTCACGCGCGGTGCATACATTTCAGGAGGATGACCCACTTGAAAAACTGCTGACTATCATTCGTGAGAAAGGGATATCGAAATTCCCCATTTACAACGAAAGGGTCTTTAAGGGGCTTCTCACTCAAAAAGGGATTACAAGATGGCTTGCAGAAAACCTTGAGATCAGTCATTCAACTATAAAAGAAACAAGACTTCGTGATGTGTTAACGTATCAAACGGTTGATAACTATCAGTTTATTAGCCAGGACACCACGCAAAATGATGCGTCGGAATATTTTAGAGGTACCATTGGGGAAGGAAGTCGATTGGAAGCATTACTCATTACAAAAAGTGGGGATTCAGAAGAAAAACTTCTTGGTATCATCACACCGTGGGATATCGTCCACTCACAGGAAGAGGAAAAGTAAGGAGGGGAAGCGAAATGAAATTCGTATCCATTGATTTTGAAACGGCTAATGAAAAGCGCCACAGCCCATGCGCAGTTGGGATTGTAGTAGCAAATGAAAAAGAAATCCTTGAAGAGTACTATAGCTTAATAAATCCAATTACTGCTTTTAGTCCATTCAATGTGCGAGTTCACGGTATTACCGATAGAGACGTAGAGGACGCACCGACCTTTCCGGAAATATGGCCTGTTCTAGATAAGTATTTATCGAACAATATCGTGCTGGCACACAATGCTAGTTTTGATATGAGTGTAATTAGACAGACGCTTGATTACTTTCAACTACCATATCCGGAAATGGACTACTTGTGTACAGCAAATATCTCCAGGAAGGTCTGGCCTGATCTAATGAATCATAAACTAAACACGGTTGCTGCTCATCATTCCATCACATTTGAGCATCACCATGGGTTAGAAGATGCACGAGTTGCAGCGAAGATATTCATGCAAGCATTAAGGGAATATGGAACAGATACTGTAGATTCGTTTTTGGAAAGCTGCCAAATGAGCAAAGGCAGAATTTATGAGCGTGGATATTATCCACCTAAAGCAAAACGCACCCAGCGTAGTAAACGCATTTATTTTTAGTGAAAAACTACAAAGGGGGGACCTAAGGATGAAGATTTCAGAGCTAATGAAAAAACTATTGCTTTTAGGCATCATTATTAGTCCAATCTCGATTCTAATTCATATTTTTATTTATCTAAACAACGATTATCCTCTCTTTTCACAGGGAAATGTAAGTATTTTAGCTTGGATTGTTATGATGCTGATATACCCCGGTGCAACCGTCCGTAATACTCCCACTTCAAAACATGAGGTGAAACCGTTAGTTTTTAGTGGGAGTAAACGGACGCTAACACCCCGATTCGTTCAACTAACAATCAGTGGGGGGAAGAAAGAAAAATCCCCACTGATTGAAGTTTCACTTTACATTGTGGCATATAATTTAGTTAGAAAATATGAGAAGCCGTAACATACTAATACAGATAAACGTAACATTAAATTGCAGATTTCACTCCCTCTACTCCCATTCAGCTAGAGGGAGTTTTTATTTGTCTAAATAAAACTCTCAACCCCCGTGAGAATATACCTAAGCTTGATTTCTGAATTAGTTTGAATTAAACTAATAGAAAGAATTTTCAGTATTAAATACAAGAGAGTGGGGGATGGGTTTGGAAACAAAGGGGCAAGAACAGGTAAACCTACTATTGAAAAGGGCTAGAAGAAATACGTTGGGAGATCTGTTGGAGAGAACAAAGGAACGCAATCCTGATAAAAATGCAATCGCTTACAAAGGAGAGTGGATTACGTATTCAGAGCTTGATAATATGGTAAATCAAACTGCTAATGCCTTTGTAAATGCAGGGATGAAAAAAGGCGACCATATTGTAATCATGTCAAAAAACAGTCAGGATTTTGTGACAGCTATGTTTGCGCTGGCGAGAATTGGCGCGGTTATGATTCCTGTTAATTACATGCTTTCACGGGACGATGTTTCCTATATTTTGCATCATGCGGAAGTGATGGGGCTAATTGCTTCAGAAGAGTATGCTGTATTACTTGATCAGGCAGCTCAAGAATTGACTATTCAGTTTCGGTATCTTATAGATGTACCTGCAAGTCAGGAAGGGCTCCAACCCGACTGGACAACTCTGTCTTCTGCGAGGAAGGACGAATTAACTGTCCCGGTTTTGGCCGATCTTGATGACGATGACCTTGCCCATGTCCTTTATACGAGTGGAACAGAATCCCGACCTAAAGGGGTTATGTTGACACATAAGAGCATTATCAGTGAATATGTCAGTAGTATTATTGATGGGAAAATGGAAGAAAAAGATATTGCGATTCACGCATTGCCACTTTATCACAGTGCCCAGCTGCATGTTTTTCTTGGACCGAGTATTTATATTGGATCAAGCGGAATCATTCTGAGCCAAGCTGATCCAGAAAGCCTTTTGCGTACCATCGAGGAAGAGGGAGCAACACAGTTGTTTTGTCCACCTACAGTATGGATTGCTTTACTAAGACATCCAGAATTTGATAACTATGATTTATCAACATTGGAAAAATGTTACTATGGTGCTGCTATTATGCCAAAAGAAATTTTAAAAGAGCTTGCGGAAAGGCTGCCTAATGCAAGGTTTTGGAACTTTTACGGGCAGACAGAGGTTGCACCTCTTGCAACCGCACTTCAACCAGAAGATCAGCTTCGAAAGCTTGGCTCAGCAGGGAAACCAACCTTAAATGTCCAGACAAAGATTGTGGGAGAGAACGGGGTGGAAGTAGCCAGAGGAGAGATCGGTGAAATTGTCCATCGCACCTCACATGCAATGAAGGGTTATTTACATGATCCGGAAAAAACAGCTGAAGCTTTTCAGGATGGATGGTTCCATAGCGGGGATCTAGGGACGATGGATGAAGAAGGATATATTACGATTATTGATCGTAAAAAGGATATGATTAATACAGGTGGAGTCAATGTCTCCAGTAGAGAAGTAGAGGAAAGCCTTTATCAAATGGAAGGTGTCTCAGAGGTTGCGGTAATCAGCATTCCTGATCCTTATTGGATAGAGGCTGTAACAGCGATTATTGTCCCCAAGAAAGGGGCTTCTCTATCAGAAGAGGAGGTTATGGCATTTTGCCGTGAACGTTTGTCTACTTTTAAAGTGCCAAAACAGGTGGAGTTTACAGATGTTCTACCGAAAAATCCGAGTGGTAAAGTATTGAAAAGGGCGTTAAGAGATCAATATGGAAACATAAACTAACTTGTTTAATAAAGGAGCATCGTTTAAGACGGATGCTCCTTTTAATGTGCAAAATGTTATCTGTATACGATGGATCAACTTTAAAAAGAATAGACAAGTGTGAAAATGAAAAAGCTAGTGATAGGAGGTGTTGGGATGAGTGAGAAAAAGGACAGCTGGAGCAAACGACGTGTAACCACAAGTGTTAATCCTCAAGGTCAGACAGAGGACACCGTAGACCATCAGCCAAAGTCTCAATTAGAACAACGTGCTAAAAAGAAAAATTCAAAGATATAAGAGGTGTGCATTATCGATCATACATTGGATTACCTCAGAGAATCACTAGCCAATTATCAAGAAAATGAGATGTGTCAGCAGATTATAAACAAGCTACAAGCAAAGACTTATGCAGGTGAAGGAGAGTTTGTTAAAGACCTTGAGGATGGAGAAATGACCTATCTGCATGATGTGTTAGAGAATGAACTCGATTATGCTAAAAATGTTCAATACGATCAGCGTGTCAAAGAATTGACTGAGGTCTTTGAACTGCTTTTTTAGTTGGGAAGGTCAAATTACTTGGTCGTATCCCCGTTAATGGCGAGGTAAATTAGTATAATTTTACCATTGATAAAACAACGTAAAAAGTATATTATATTAATACAAGCTGCAATGTACGTATTTAATTAAGTTTTAACCTCTAATGATATAATAGGGAGTTTTACATCGGAACAATAATGTCGTGCCGCCATAGCGTAGCGGAAGACAGGATGGTTTCTGCAAACACCCACTTGGTGAAGTGGTGGTTTAAAACTTTTTATAATCAATACGGCAATTGTGGCCTGTAACTAATACAATTAACCAGGATCAGTTCCTTTTGGGACTGATCCTTTTTTGTACGTTTGGATATAGCCGAGAAACACTTTTAAAGCTGAAATATAAGGAAAACGTACATATACAGAAGAGCGAAGGCGAGTTATTCTAACGTTTTCTAAGCATGATAAGCATAACTTTTCCGATCCGATTATAAATAAGTATTATCTTACCCATCATTACAAGCATTAAACTAGTGATAGGAGGGGATAACGATGTCGTATTATTTTAAAGAGATTGATCATGTTCAGTTAGCAGCGCCTGTTGGATCCGAACAGCAGGCAAAGGATTTTTACGGGAAGTTATTGGGCTTTGAAGAGGTGGAGAAACCGAAAGCATTAAAGCAAAATGGTGGAGTATGGTTTCAAGCTGGTAACGTACATATCCACATTGGAGCAGAGGATGACTTTTTACCGGCAAAAAAAGCACATCCAGCTATTCACGTTGGGAATTTGTCTGCATTAAAACAACATCTTGAAATGTATGGAATTAGCTATAAAGAGGATGATCGACTACCTGGTGCTGCGCGTTTTTATGTAGAAGATCCATACGGTAATCGAATCGAGTTTCTGGAATGGTTGGAATAGCAAAGTTTAAAAGCGAAATGTTTTGAATGTTTTTTTATTTCATGATAGGGTTGAAACTGAGCTTTCACATGCTATACTAGTACTATTCTAATTTAATAGTATTCATATAATAGTGGGGATATGGCCCACGAGTTTCTACCGGTTTACCGTAAATTAACCGACTATGAGTGTAATAAATGAAAGGATTATACCTTTAACCGGGTGTAGTTTTTTCGTTATCTTTCAAATGGCAAAAGCTTGAAGGGTGCGCAACTCATAGTCTGAGTGCGTCGCATCCTTCAAGCTTTTTTATTTATTTATTAGGGAAAGGAAGAGGCACCGTGAAGAGTCTAGAGAGCAAGATATTGAATGAAGGTAAGGTTTTATCAGAAACGGTTTTAAAAGTGGATTCCTTTCTAAATCATCAAATTGATCCAAAGTTAATGAGGCAAATTGGCGAGGAGTTTGCAGCGCGTTTTGCAGATGCTGGCGTCACAAAAATACTGACATTGGAATCGTCAGGAATTGCTCCTTCTGTTATGGCGGGTCTTACGATGAATGTTCCCGTTGTGTTTGCGAGAAAACGCAAGTCACTTACTTTAATAAATGATTTGTATTCAGCGGAGGTACATTCTTTTACTAAAAAAGAAACAAATGAGATTTCCATTTCCAGTGAATATATTAATCAAAATGATGTCGTTTTGGTAATTGATGACTTTTTGGCAAATGGACAGGCGGTTCTTGGTTTAATGGATATTCTTAATCAGGCAGGAGCATCACTTGCAGGTGTAGGGATTGTTATTGAAAAAGGATTTCAGGATGGCGGTAAAATGATCCGTGAAAAAGGCATCCAAGTCGAGTCATTAGCTATCATTGATTCCTTAGCAGAAGGAAACGTTACATTTCGTAAAGAGGGGGCATTAAAATGAAGACGGCAGCACTTGGAATCCAGCATGTCCTAGCAATGTATGCAGGAGCAATTTTAGTACCACTTATCGTTGGAGAATCACTAGGTTTAACCTCAGAGCAATTAACTTATCTAGTAGCAATTGATATTTTTATGTGTGGAGTAGCAACAATCCTGCAACTTCTTAACAATCGCTTTTTTGGGATCGGTCTGCCAGTGGTTCTCGGTTGTACATTTACAGCAGTCGGTCCAATGATTGCCATTGGAGGAGAATTTGGAATATCAGCTATTTACGGAGCAATCCTCGTTTCTGGACTTGTCGTTATTCTTATCAGTGGATTCTTTGGTAAATTAGTTCGTTTCTTCCCGCCAGTGGTAACAGGTTCTGTTGTAACCATTATTGGGGTAACACTTATTCCTGTAGCGATTAACAATATGGGTGGCGGAGAAGGAGCAAGTGACTTCGGTTCTCTTGCTAATATAGGATTGGCTTTTGGTACATTAACTTTTATCGTTTTGATGTATCGATTCTCTAGTGGCTTTCTACGCTCTATCTCTATTCTCGTTGGAATTGTAATTGGTACAGTGGTTGCATCATTTATGGGAAAAGTCAGCCTTGATGCTGTCACTGAGGCATCTTTCTTCCATATCGTTCAACCATTCTACTTTGGGACACCAACATTTGAATGGTCAGCTATATTGACAATGATACTTGTAGCGATCGTTTCATTAGTGGAGTCAACTGGTGTTTATTTTGCACTAGGCGATATTACAGAACGGAAATTAAAAGAAAAAGATTTAACGAAGGGGTATCGCGCGGAAGGTCTTGCCATAGTACTTGGAGGATTATTTAATGCATTCCCGTACACCGCCTTTTCACAAAACGTAGGTCTTATTCAGATGACCGGTGTTAAATCAATCAGAGTTATTATGACGGCTGGAATTATGTTAGTAGGACTAGGACTTGTTCCAAAGATTGCTGCCCTAACTACCATTATCCCAACTGCCGTATTAGGTGGGGCTATGATTGCAATGTTCGGTATGGTCATTGCACAAGGAATTAAAATGCTGGGTAGTGTTCTAACTAGTTCACCGGAAAATTCTATGATTATTGCGTGTTCAGTTGGAATGGGGCTTGGTGTTACAGTAGTTCCTGAATTATTTGCACAACTTCCAAACAGCCTACAAATCCTAACAAGTAATGGTATTGTTACTGGAAGTGTCACCGCTATCGTATTGAACATTATCTTTAACATGCTTCCTTCAAAAAAGACATCTGCAAACTCTGCACAACTAGTTGAAGAAAGTGCATAAAAAAGAGGGTAGGTAAGTACAGTTCACGTACTTCCTACCTTTTTTCTTCCAGAGTAACCATCCGTAAGTCTCCCACTTCAAAACATAAAGTTAAATGGAGATGTTTTAGTGGGAGTCAACGGATACTAACGCCCGATTCGTTCAACTAAGAATCAATGGGGGAAGAAAGAACCCCCACTGATTAACGTTTCACTTTATACCACAGTTTCGTAAAATCAATCCAGCCTAAAGCGTTAAAGTGAATACCTTTTACATAGCTCGGATAAAACGCGGATTGAATGATACGGTACAAGTGAATATGCCCATTATGGTGCAAGCTATTATCTTCCACTTTCCTACATAAAGAAAGGGTATCGAGCTCGTTTTCGCCTAACATTTCCAGTGTTTTTTTATCAGCCTCTGATAGATGGCGAGTTAAAAGATTATGATCCCCTTTGAATGCAGCCAAATAAGTGTATAAATCACTTTCATAGCTTAATTGTTCACCTAAGAGAAGGTCTGTTTCTTGCTCAAGGGGCAGGGAATGTAAGTGTTCATACGAATGAAATGTAAGAGATACATTTATCCCTTCTTTTAGCAATTCCTCTTTAATCCATTGCCCGTCAGCCTCGTTCCCCGCTCCAGTATAACTTGCTAAAACGAGCGGCTCTCCTTTGTAATCACTTTTAGCAAGTGCCTCCCTACCTCTTCTCTTTGATCGGGATAGGTCACCGTGTTCAAATTGTTCAAGTAGATGAGAAGCCTTTTTATGACGAGTACCACCTAATTCTCTAATCATCTTCTCAGGGGATAACAAATGGACGATCGCCTCTCTTAGTAATGGGTCGTTTGCAAGAATCCCATTTTTTCTATTAAAGGTAAGAAGTTTGCTTCCTCGATCTAATGCAGTGTATTTCTCGAGATCGTGCAGCTCACGTCCTTTATATGGATAATGGTAAAAGTTCATGTTGTAGCTATTTGGTACGCTATCAATAACAGTGGCATTATCATAAAGTTTTGGGAAGAAGTAGATCTTAATTTCTTCAAGGAAAGGTCGTCTTAAAAAATAGTCGTTAAAAACATGTAACGTCAATTTCTCGTCGGTATTTTCACTTATCTTATACGGCCCTGTACCAAGAGGGAATCTTTTTCTATTAGACCTATCGTTCGGCAGGATACTCCCGCCTAATGAGGCTACCATATGTAAAAAGAAAGGACATGGCTTCTTAAACTGAAATTCAACGATATATGGTTGGATGGCTGATACCTTATATAAGTCTTGCACCATCCAGCTGTATGCTGAGGTGGGTTGTTTGTGACGCCAAAAACTATAGCATACATCATCAGCAGTCATCTTCTTCCCATGATGAAAATGGACCCCTTTCTGCAGATAAAATATCCATTTCGTGTTGTCTTGATTATGCTCCCAAAAATGAGCCAGATGAGGAAGAAAATCACCCGTATCTTGGTTGAATTGAACAAGTTGGCTGAATACATGGCGCATAACATGGTTTTCAGAACGACGACATACAAATGCTGGATCCAAAATTGGTAGTGGCCGATAGGAAGGAAAGTGAAGCCTTGAGTGCATATTTGATGATTGGTCTTTGTATTCACTAAGGTAGGAATGGAAGATCCAATCAATAAACTCCCGTTGTAGTGAATCCTTCACCTGATATTTATTCAATAATGTAATGGCTTGGTCAATGGAATGAGGCGTGATGGTTACTTTTGCTAGTTCTACCACAAGTAACTCAAAATTTTTTAATAGTTTAAGAGTGGAATAATTCCCTCTACCTATTCCAGATTTCCACATAATCCATTTCTGCTCCTGTAAGTTCTGGATAATTATTTTGGCATTTCGATGTGAACAGGATAGTAAATTAGCTATTTCATTTACCGTTATAGAAACCTCTTCTTCTGTTTCATTTAAACTGCGGTTAATCACTTCATAATGCTCCAATAATTTCAACTAAGCCAACCTCCGATAAAAGGGGAAATTTAATCAGATCAAGTATACACTTTTTTTCCTCCTTTCTAAAGGTACAATAAATGCAGGAGGGTGATAAGCTTGAAAATCATTGTTGCGACATGGAATGATGTAAAACTGGAACAAATTCAAATGGCTTTAAAGGAAATCCCATTAGACATCGCTTCATTGCCAAAAGATATGGAGGATGTGAAGGAAACAGCAAATACATTTAAAGGAAATGCACAAATAAAAATAGAAACGGTAAAAAGATATTACCCAAACGACATTATAGTAGGAGAAGATTCTGGCCTATCGATTGATATTTTAGAAGGATTTCCTGGAGTGAAAACAGCACGTTTTTCTCCCGGAAGTGATGCGGATCGCGCTCAACTACTAATAGAGAAGCTAAAGGGGGTTCCATTAAGTAGGCGGGCTGCTCAATTTACCAGTGTGGTAGCTTTGGCATTCCCAGATGGGATAGTCTTGCACAGTAAAGGGACGATGAATGGTTGGATTGCAAAGGATATCCCAGATAGATTAAAAGGGTACGGTGATATTTTTTTATTAAGTAATGACAAGGTGTTAACAGAGCAATTGGAGCATACCATCTCACCTTATGACCATAGACAGATTGCTTTGTTCCAGGCAAAGCAGCTTATTATAGACTGGTTGGAAAGGAAGACAACATGAATGCAGATAAAAAGAAAGTAATTGCAATTGCTCTAATTACAGCTGTCGCCTTATTAGGAGATGCTATGCTGTTTATTGTTTTACCTGTTTATTGGCAAGATTTTGGGTTAACTTCAATCTGGCAAATTGGCCTTTTACTATCGATTAATAGGTTTATTCGATTGCCTGTCAATCCATTAGTTGGTATGTTCTATAAGCGATTCCAGCTTCGTACAGGTGTATGGATAGCATTAATCATTGCCATTATGACAACTGCTGGCTATGGGTTATTTAAAGAATTTTGGCTGCTCTTACTAATGCGTATCTTGTGGGGAGTTTCCTGGTCCTTGTTAAGGCTTGGTGGTTTCCTAACAGTCATTGAAGTAACGACGGATGAAAATAGGGGGAACTATGTAGGCTTATATAATGGGCTGTGGGGCATTGGTGGTTTAATTGGTATGCTTGCAGGTGGACTGTTAGTTGATCAGACATCTATTTTGTTTGTTACAAACTTATTTTCTATCACAGGATTACTAGCCCTGCCAGCGGTATTTTACTTTGTTCCTATTTCAAGAAAGGAGGAAAAAGATGCCGGAGACAGAAGCAAGGAAAGAAAAAAGTGGCTTAATTCTTATGTTGGTCTCATTCTTCTGACAGGAACGGGTATGGGCTTTATTGTCTTTGGCCTGTTTTCTTCTACATTAAGTACCTTAATTGAAGAAACGTATGACAACAATTGGGATATTGCAGAAATAACAATTGGTGCAGCGACTTTAGCCGGTATTATTCAAGCAATACGCTGGGGTTGGGATCCATTTTTGGCTCCAAAGATTGGAAAAATAATGGATAGTATAAAAACACCTCCTATGATTTTATTGGTTCCATTGTTTATGGGAGGCGTCATGTTTTATGTTTTCGTAAACGTACACGTAATGGCAGGACTAATAATTAGTCTATTATTTTTTCAATTTCTCTCCACTATTTTCGTTACCACAACGGATACTTTAGCAGCAAGTGCAGCTTCCCAGACGGATCAAGTTAAAGTGATGACTGCGCATACGATAGTTGTGGATGTTGGGGCAGCCATGGGGCCATTATTAGCATTTACGGTGATTGATCTATATGGTATTACACTTATTTATTATGTATCTGGCTTGTTACTTATAACGTTAGGTGTTACCTGGATGGTGTATATCAGAAGGTCCCAACGCGGAACTTTAGACTAGGATTAGGGATAATACTTTGGCGATTCCTATAAGTGGCTGCAGAGCTTCTTTACATGTAGGAATGTTGCTTTTCATGGGGATATTAACATACTAATCTAGAAAATTGACTATCTATAATAACTTCCATATAATTCACTAATACGCAGCGAATAATTCATGTTGGCGTTTAGGAGATGATTGGTTGAGGAATGAAGAAATAAAAGATGTACAGAAAATTAACAAGCTTCCAATTGTTGCTGTCTTAATAGGTGGCGCATTTTTGGCGATATTAAACCAGACTTTGTTGGCGACCGTTATTCCGCATATTATGGAAGATTTGAATCTAACCGAAAATACGGCACAATGGGTAACGACCATCTTTATGCTAGTAAATGGGATTATGATCCCAATTACAGCTTTTTTGATTGAAACATTTACTACGAGGAAGTTATTCCTTACCGCAATGATCACCTTTGTGGTCGGAACATTAATATGCGCCATTTCACCAAACTTTGCCATATTAATGGTGGGGAGAGTAATTCAGGCTGCTGGAGCCGGTATTATGATGCCACTTATGATGACTATCTTTTTATTGATTTTCCCTATTGAAAAAAGAGGGTCAGCAATGGGAACGGTAGGGCTTGTGATTGCTTTTGCACCAGCGCTTGGCCCGGTGATTTCCGGTTGGCTCGTTGAGCATTATCCATGGAGAGCTTTATTTTATATTATTTTGCCACTTGCTATTATAGATGTCATTATTGCTTACTTTGTGATGCGAAATATCACGAAGCGAACCTATCCAAAAGTTGATATTAGTTCGATCATTCTATCGACACTAGGCTTCGGAGGTTTTCTTTATGGCTTCAGTAGTGCGGGAGATTATGGATGGTCCAATGTTTTCGTTATCTCCGCAATAGTTATAGGAGCGATATCGTTAACCACTTTTATCTTAAGACAATTCAAGTTGGCTCAACCAATCTTGGAGTTCCGTGTTTTTCAGGATAAAATTTTCACGATAACAACGGTTATTGGTATGATAGCGTTTATTGGGTTAATCGGAGCTGAAACCATTTTGCCTATATACATGCAGAATATGGCTGGGTTTTCCGCTTTAGATTCGGGAATGATGATCTTACCAGGAGCAGTGATCATGGGTATCATGTCACCAATTAATGGGAGGATTTTTGATAAGTTCGGGGCGAGGTACTTGGTTATTATTGGCCTGACTTTATTAACAGTAACTTCTTTCCTTTATACAAGATTAACGCCAGATACAACGCTAACTTATATTACCATTGTCTTTGCTTTTAGAATGTTTGGTGTCTCCATGATTATGATGCCGGCTACTACTGCTGGGCTCAATCGCTTGCCAAATCGCTTAATACCACATGGTTCTGCCATGACCAATACAATGCGCCAGGTGGCAGCTTCTATTGGTACAGCAATATTGGTTACAGTTATGACAGCATCTACTGGTGATGCTTCTTCAGCTAGCGAGATGGTAGATGGAGTTAATACTGCATTTTATGTAACGACTGTAATATCCATTATTGCACTTATAATGGCATTTTTCATAAAAGGAACCACACCTACTGAAGATCGTGAAATTGTGAAACAACAGCAACCAAACAAAGCATAAAGGATCCTCCCCCCGAGGAGTTTTCTTTATGCTTTGTTTATTTTATAATTGTGCTTGTTTGATAATCGGATGCTTTTTTCGGTTTCCAATTACGGTAACGAGGCTATGAAGTATCATGCCGATAATGACTAAGAAGATCCCGACAAAAGACATTATACTTGGCAATGCTGCATGAAGTAGTAGCATTTCACCAAATAGCGCAAACACCACTTCACCTGATTGCGTTGCCTCTACCCCAGCTAGTTTCTCATTATCATTTCGGACAAGCTCAGTGGCATAGAAGAATAACGCTGTAGCAATAACCCCAGAAAAGATAGCGACAATAAATGTTTGGGTTATTTGTGTCACTTCTGGAAGTCCGTGTGATAGAAAACCATAAATAGATACAAGAAGCCAAAACGGCATGGACATGATGGTCATACCTAGAATTCGCTGAAAGGTGTTAAGTTCTCCATTCACATGCTGCATCATTTTACGGTTTCCCAATGGATATGCAATCGCTGATATAAGAAGAGGGAGAACACATAGAAGAACACTTGTTAGTGGGACAACACTTGCATGTTCTAATTGCATGAGCAAAACACCGCTCAGTATAATAAAGGAAATAAGCACAGATTGAACTGGTATCCTTTGTTTTGTATGCTTATTAAGTACCGGTACAAGGAAAGAGCCGGCAACAATCGTTAGTTGGAATGTAGCCGCTACAAGCCAGCCTGGTCCATAAATGGTCGCAAAGGTTAGTGGAGCATAAAACAATCCAAAACCTACAAAACTCCATAAAAGCCAGGGCCCCGGTTTTTTAAGGATATGCTGTATGACGGGTTTTACATTACGTTGGTATCCTACGATAATAAGTAAGAGTGGTAGCATGAACATAAATCGTAATGAAGCACTCCATGCCCAGCTTCCGCCATCAAGCTCCATCGATCGGTTCAAAATAAATGTTACAGAAAAGAATAATGCAGATAGAATACCAATAATAATTGCTTTCATTCTCATCACCTCTTCATTATCATAACAAATAGGTGAAAGCATAACATGGTGTATTTAAAATAAAGTGAAAAAATAAGTGGAGCAGGATTATGGAAAAATATGACGAATTAATACTATAGGTACGAGCACAATTTTGAGGTGGATAAGAAAATGGTAGAAGAAGTAAACGTGAAACATGCCTTGATTGACGAAGAGAGTATTTTTGACCTTGCGCAGAGCCAGGTTGCAGAAAAAATCAAGGATGTACGCTTTTTAACGAGAGGGCTAAATGATACATATAAAGTAGTGGGCAAAGAATCCTGTTATGCCTATCGAGTTTATCGCCATGGCTGGAGAAATGAAGCTGCAATTAAATTTGAGTTGGATGCTATATTATACTTAAAAAATAATGGATATGAAGCAGTTGGACCTGTTCAGGAAACGGGTTTCCCTAATGTGGAGGAAATATTAGCCCCTGAAGGTGAGCGCTACGGTGTGCTATTTTATTTTGCGGAGGGAGAAAGACCCGCTATTAATCCGGAAAATACATATCTTATCGGAAAATCTCTAGGTAGACTTCATCGATTGTCTAATGGATTCACTAGTAAACATGAACGGGGTTATTCAATTGATTTCGCACACTTACTTGATGAGCCTGTAAGCTTTATTCGACCGATTCTCAAGCAGTATTTAGGAGATACGGCAGTCGAAGTGTTGAATGAGACAGTAAGGTATATAAAAGAAAAATTGGAAACAGCCAATTTAGAAACAGGTCTCTGTCATGGTGATTTCCATAACCATAATATGCATCTAAATAAAGGAAAACTCCAAGTCTTTGATTTTGATAGTTGTGCGGTTGGCTACCGTGCATATGATGTGGCGGTATCCTGGTGGAATCTCCTTCATAATTACAAGCAAGAGGAAAAGGAGTGCTGGAATACCTTCTTGCAAGGCTATGAGCAGGAGTATTCGCTAGGTGAAGAGAATATGAAGGCTTTGCCATTGTTCATTACAACAAGAAGAATTTGGTTACTTGGTACAATGCTGCAAAATAGAGATGTCTGGGGCACCAACTGGATTGATGAGACAGCTTTAGAACTATTTATCTTACAGTTAAAGACGGATAGAATGGGCATGTCGAAGGACTGGGAATCATAAAATAGATGACATCGGGAACAAAGCTTTTAAAAGGTAAAAGGAGTGAATGAGAATGGAGACACTTCCCAGTAGCTTTTTGATTATCTATGGTATTTTTATTATTACTGCACTTATAACCGCTATTATTAGTAATGCAAGGGACAGGCTTATCCACTTTGCTTATATGACCATTATTTTATCTATCGGTGCTCCGTTATTTTCTTTCTTGTATACGGTTGGTAGAGCAGCGAGTCGTAATGAGTTGAAGCATCTTTTTCATCAAATTGGTGAAGGTCGTTTGACTGCTATTATCCTCCTGTTATGCCATGTTTATTTATTTTTTTGGCTCGGTTTATTTGTATGGCATTATTTTGGAAAAGCAATCAAGAAATATAGCTTACTACTTTGGCATAAGCTGAAAGAATCGCAGTTATGGTCGAAACTAAGTAAGCAGCGTGGTGAATAAGGGAGACAAAGCGTTTAAATTTTAATAGGGAAAAGAAAGCTGAGTGTAAGGGGGAAGATAATGCGGAGACTGGTGTTCATACCAATATTCCTTTCCTTGTTTATTGTTGCTGGGTGTATTGATGATAATGAAAATCTAAAAGACTATTACTTATCATTAGTAGGGGAAGGCCAGCACTGGAGAGTTAAGGGATATGAAATAGAGATATCAAAAGACTCGTTTATCGCAGGAAACGGATTTCTTGATATGAAAAACGTAGATAGCTTTATGACGAATTCGTTTGATATCGAGGTTCGAGCGGTTATTGGAGATGTAGACCAAGTTATTCAAAAGATAGATCGGACTGGTGAAATCATAAATATTGCAGTTGAAAACACTGGTAAAATAAAGGGAGATAGTTACGTAGATCAGGAGGGAAACCCAATAACACTAGAGGATATCAAAAAGGTCTACCTTGTGCTGAAATGGCATGATTTAGATAAGAAGAAAGATTTGCGTGAACGGATTGATCTTTATCATGCAAATGAAAACAATATGTCCTAGTTAAATAGATTAATACAGAGTATTCCCTGTATAAAAAGTTGTAAACCACCCATTAAAATTAGGTTTATAGTCGAAGGTTATAATGGACTATTATAATTTCTAACTTTTTGCAGAAGGGGTTTACCTGTTTTATGAAATGGAAGACAATACTTACGTTTATCGTACTTTATGAAATGCTATTGTTTGGTGTGCCTTTCTTAGACATGTACTTAAGCACAATTACAGCATATCTTGTTGGGGGACTTGTTACAATTGGGGTCATTTACTTTCTAGAAAAAATGTCCTTCTTTAATAAAAGAGTTCCCCTAATAGTAGGCATTATTATTCTTGTAGCGGTCGTAGTTGTAGGTTTATTCGTATAATTACATAAAAATTTCACGGTGCAACCGTCCGTAATACTCTCACTTCAAAACATGAGGTTTTAAGTGGGAGTAAACGGATGTTAACACCCCAATTCAATCAACTAACAATCAGTGGGGAAGAAGGAAAACCCCCACTGATTGTTAGTTTCACTTTATATTAATAACGATCTTTCCCCTTGCATGGTGGGTTTCACTAAGTTTATGGGCTTCTTTTACCCCTTCTTCTGTAAGAGGGAAGGTTTGACCTACCTTGGAAACGACTTCTCCTGATTCAAGCAGTTGGGCAATTTCTTCAAGTTGTTCTCCATTCTCTCTTAACCATATAGATTCCGCTTTAATATTTTTTTCTTTCGCAAGTTTTTCATTTGGTTGTTGCACAATTGATACGAGTTTTCCACCTTCTTTAAGAACCTGAAAGCTTTTTTCCTGTACTTCTCCACCAATTGTGTCCACAACAATATCAAAATCCTCTAGTACTTCGGTGAAATCGGTGTCTTTGTAATTAATAAATTGATCTGCACCAAGCTCTTTTACAAAGGTTTCATTTTTTCCACTTGCTGTTGTAGCTACATATGCACCAAAATGTTTGGCAAATTGAATGGCATAGCTACCGACTCCGCCTGATCCTGCATGTATAAGCACTTTATTTCCCTTTTTTATTCCACCAAAGTCTACCAAACACTGCCATGCGGTTAATCCAGCCAAAGGAACAGCAGCAGCCTCTTCGAACGGAATATTGTCTGGGATTTTGGCAAGAAGGTCTTCTTCCACAGCAGTAAATTCAGCGTACGTTCCATTTCTTGTTGTTGCTGGTCGAGCAAATACTCGATCACCTTCTTTAAAATTGCTCACGTTTTTGCCTGTTTTTGCTACAACTCCAGCTGCATCCCATCCGAGTATAATAGGGAATTCAAAGGGAAGACCTTCTTTTAATGCCCCTTCTCTTAATTTCCAATCGATGGGGTTAATGGAAGTGGCATGCAATTCCATTAAAACCTGATTATCTTCTAGTGTGGGGATAGGAAGGGTCTCTTCCTTTAGTTTATCCGCTGATCCGTATTCATTAATAACAATTGCTTTCATCTAGCACCCTTCTTTCTTTATAATAGTGTTACAATCAATATTTCCCGAAAAACAATCATTTTAGGCATGGAGGTTGGACATATGCAGGAAAAATTATCATCATTCGCGCCGATTTTGCCTGAGAAACCGAGAGTACTTATCCTTGGCTCAATGCCTGGCGGGCAGTCTCTCGAGAAACAAGAATACTATGGGAATCCAAGAAATCACTTCTGGAACATTCTTTTCGTTTTATTCCATCAAACTCCATTACAAGATTATGAAGCAAAATTGAACTTTGTAAAAGAAAAAGGTATTGCCCTTTGGGACACGATAGGGAAATGTTATCGAAGAGGAAGTTTAGATGCAAATATTATGGACGAGGAACCAAACAATATTATCGAACTAACAGAGCAATTTCCCTCTATTAAACTTATTGCCTGTAATGGTGGAAAAGCATATGACACGTTTAAGCGTAATTTCCCAATGGAACAATTAACGGACGTTGATGTCATAAAGCTTCCCTCAACCAGTCCTATTCCAGGGCGATATACAAAGACCTTTGAAGGAAAAGTAGAGGAATGGAGAAGAATTGTAGAGTATCTTTAAGTAGAGCTTGTTTACACTTTGAGGTAATGAGGGAATAGAGATGTTAAATATGTGTTACAGCTTTATTTTCAAGTAGCAGCTGGAGCCTTGTTATGATAGGATTTAATTAAGCATAGTGGAACTGTTTGTCACATTCGTCCAGAAAAAATCAGATGAATAATTTTTAAGAAGAGACAATACTATTTAAATGGCGATTTTATTTGAGCTCATTTAGTCACACCCTCAGAAAGCGATCCGCAAGCGGCAACTTGCGGATCGGACAGCTATCCTCTGGGGGGTGAGGCGACTTCTTAAACGAAAAAGTAATGTTCCCGTCCGTCGGCAGGGTAGCTTACTTTTTTTCTCGGCTGTTAACGATTAACAATACGAGTGTGGCAAACAAAAACATCAACTCAAGAGTTGTGTCAATTGGAATCAATTTGTTCAACCCCTTTCACCAGATTTTTGTCGCCAAGTAAAAGAAGTACTTCTACAGCTTTGACCGAAGCTCACCCTGCATAGACTGTCCCCTATAGTATACAACAAATAAACCGAAAATAGCCTGAAATTTACAGAAAATGGTACAATATTCACATGATTCTTTCTATTGGGTAAAAATACCCTTTATAATGTAGCTGGAATTTAGCGATTTAGTGGTTGTTCTTAGTTCTTTTTTCGCGGGACTTCATGGAGTTTTTGTGGATGTGAAAGAGAGAAGTTTTTTTGTTACATATTTTCTGTCTCAACATAGTCAATTAATGATGAAATCGGAGCATGATTAAGAACTATTTTTAGAAAATAACTTATATTTAAAAAATAAACTTGCTTTTGTGGGAGTTTCTGCTTATAATAACTTTAATCTTAATTAAACTAATTAAAACGTTGACGGGGAAAAGTAAGATTTAGTTATTTTTCACAGAGAGCTTCAGTCGCTGAAAAGAAGCAAAAATACGAATCTGAACAATGGCCTCACGAGTTTCGTGCTGAACGTATGTCTTATACTAGTAGGTTCCGACGAGATTTGGTACTCGTTATCAATACCACAGTATATACAGGGTGGTGTTACCTGTCGTACTTGATGAGACTGTCTGTGTGAGCAGATGGTGAAGTAAGGTGGTACCACGTTAAACCGACCACGTCCTTATCGTTTATTCGGTAATGGCGTGGTTTTTTTATATTAGTAAACATAAATGGAGGGTGTACACATGAGTAAATTAGTATTACAAACAGACTTTGGAATTAGTGATGGGGCAGTAAGTGCGATGTATGGAGTAGCCATTTCGGTGAACCCGGCTTTACGAATATTTGACCTTACCCATGACATCCCGGAATACAACATATGGGAAGCTTCTTACAGATTATACCAAACGGTTACCTACTGGCCTGAAGAGACAGTCTTCGTATCAGTGGTTGACCCGGGTGTAGGGACAGATCGCTTAAGCATTGTTGTGAAGACAGCAGATAATCAATATATCGTAACGCCTGATAATGGGACACTGACACATATTAAGCATCATATTGGCATAAAGGAAGCTAGAATTATTGATGAGAAGATAAATCGTTTGCCACGATCAGGAGAGTCTTATACCTTCCATGGGCGGGATGTCTATGCATACACTGGGGCTAGGCTTGCTTCGAATATTATTACCTACGAGCAGGTGGGACCAATTATAAATGTGGAAGACATTGTGGAGTTACCAAAACCAGATGCACGAATAGAAAATGAAGCAATTATCGGAAATATCGATATACTTGATATTCGTTTTGGAAATTTGTGGACCAATATTAATCGGAGATTATTTAAAGAGGCAACCATTAAATATGGTGATTCCTTAGAAGTTACGATCACCAACAATCAACAACAAGTATATAAAAACATTATGACATTTGGCCGGTCTTTTGCTGACAGTAGACTTGGTGAGCCGCTAATCTATGTGAATTCATTGGATAAACTGGGAGTGGCACTTAACCAAGGCTCCTTTGCTAAGGCGTATCACATTAAAACAGGGGCCGATTGGAAAATAAGTATTCGCAAAACTTAGAGGAGCAGACCTGTCTAAAAATGAAAAACTTACAAAAAGAATAAAAATGCAGCAGTAATTGTGATGCCATTAATATTCTCCAGTTTAGAAAGAATTGAAGTAATTAGTAATGCGATGGAGCTCCGAGGTTTTGGGAAAAAGAAAAAGCGTACGTGGTACCATGCCACAGCTTTTTTGACGGGCAGATTATATTACAATCAATACAGGTGTGGTTTTATTAATTCTATAACCCGTTTTACTAAAGGTGAATGCATGTATTCCGTATTCGCCTTTTACCATTATGAAAGGGTTACATATTGCCTAACATTAACTAAAGACTTTCTAGGATTAAGTTTCATACACTTTGTATTTTCAATGTTTCATATTTTTGATATGTTTAATGAAAAGAAACGGAGGTTTTCGTATGAGCTGGAAGGATACGTTTTACAATAAATTAATGGAGTCTTATAAAGATACACTGAATTATGATGGTATCTCAGGAAATAGAATGGCAGCAAGATTTGCGGCGCTGTCAGAAATTGGTCTCACCGCAGATAATGGTTCAAACCGCCCTGGTTATTCTCAAGAAGAGAAGCAAGCGAAGGATATGGTTGCAGGTTGGATGTCGGAGGCTGGTCTTGCCGTCCATCGTGACGAAGCTGGTAATGTGTTCGGTCGACTTGCAGGTAAACAAGATCATTTACCCGCCATCTTAAGTGGTTCTCATGTAGACAGTGTGCCAAATGGCGGTCACTTTGATGGACCACTAGGGGTCCTTGCTGCACTAGAAGTAGCAGAAGCCTGGAAGGAAACGGGATACCAGCCGGAAAAGCCATATGAAGTTGTCATCTTTAGTGACGAAGAAGGGGCTCGTTTCAATGGTGGCTTTAACGGTAGTGAAGGCCTAATGGGTTTTGGCAATTTGGAAGATAAGAAAAAACTAAAGGATAGTGACGGGAAGAGCTTTTCAGAGGTACTGCAAGATGTAGGCCTATCTTCAGGAGACTATCCTAAAGCGAAACGGGATGAAGAAACGATTGAAATGTTCGTGGAAGTCCATATTGAACAAGGGAAACGCTTGGAAAAAGAAAACCTTCCCTGTGGCATTGTAACAGGGATTGCTGGTCCTTGTTGGCTTGAAGTGACATTTACTGGGGAAGCAGGACATGCAGGAAATACACCAATGCATGACAGAAAGGATGCACTAGTTGCAGCCTCAGCGTTTATTACTAAGGTAGCCAGCTTACCATCCACTATTAGTGATAGTGCGGTCGCGACAGTTGGAAAACTCCACGTGGAACCAAATGGTGTGAATGTAATCCCCGGAAAAGTAACGCTATATGTGGATATTCGAGATATTCACAAAGAGACTCGAAATAAACTAATTGAGGTGGTAAGGCAAACTGGTGAGGAGATTGCCTCCGCTCACAACACACAGATTACATACCATGAAACGATGCGTGTATCGCCAGTACCAATTAATGAGAAAACGCAGGACCTTTTGGAAGAAGCAATCCGATCCAAGGATTTATCTCCATACCGGTTACCAAGTGGTGCAGGGCATGATGCAATGGTTGCGGGGGAAAAAATACCTGTTGCAATGCTGTTTACGAAAAGTATTCATGGGGTGAGCCACCACCCTGATGAATGGTCTGAGTTAAGTGACTGTATTCAAACGGTTCACGTTCTTAAATCATTTTTAGAAAAGATCCAACAACGGGGAATGTAAACGTGAGGTTATTTTGGCTTCGACTTAGTATTCTAAGCATAATATGGGTATGTATGATTACATTGGGAAGTAACCTTCTTTCAATAAGTATCCTTTTTTTTGCTACTTCACTTGCGGTATATTTTTTTCTGACTATGGGAAAATTCCCTATTACTCTAAACATTTTCCTTTTTGGGATTGGGATGGTGCATTTCTTGGTAGCTGCACAAGATGATGTGTTTTGGACAATGGCTCTCTTCTACTTTTATTCTTTAGACGGGATTTATCGTATTCTTAAGCCAAGATCCTGGATTGTATTAACTGTTGGTTTACTTCTATCGTTACTTTCTCTTACTTTACACGAGCACGATCAATTGACTGTAAAAGCAATCTTGGTCCTTCTTGCTCTATATATTTTGGCAGCAAGGATTTCCATGATCGTTACTCAGAGAGAGGAAATGCGTCAGCTATATGATCAACTACGCGGGGAGTATCGCAAGGTGAAAAGACTGAATTTAGCAGCAGAGCGGGATGCAAGATTAGAAGAGCGCACCAAAATAGCGCGGGATATTCATGATTCGGTGGGGCACCGGCTTACAGCATTAATTATGAAACTGGAAATGCTCTCCATCCAGCGGAAAACAGAGGATTATACAGAGTTAAAGCGGATGGCTTCAGAGAGCCTTGAGGAAACAAGGCAAGCGGTCCGAGCTCTGAACATTGAGGAGAACGAAGGAATTGCCACTGTTGTCCATCTAATTCGTAAGCTTGAAGCAGAAAGTCATATTATGGTGCAATTCACCGTGAAACAAGGTGTTCTCTCTGCTTCACTTTCTAATGATAAAAGTGTTGCATTATACAGGGTTATTCAAGAAGCGCTGACGAATGCCATGCGTCATGCCCAAACAAGGGAAGTCCGTGTGACACTTGGTAAATCAGCTACAGGAGCTATTGCATTTGAAATTGAAAATTCATTACATAAAGCAACTTCTTTTAAAGAAGGCTTTGGCATATCGATGATGAGAAAGCGTGTAGGTGAGCTAGGTGGAAGCTTGGAAGTGATACAGACGAACAACAAATTTGTGGTTTCGGGGATGATTCCCAGTGAGGGTTAGGGGGTATGAGAATGCAGGTTTTACTTGTAGAAGATCAAGTCATAGTAAGACAAGGTCTTAAGGTTATTTTGGAGCAGGATGAGAAGATAACAGTAGCTCATGAAGCGGCAAATGGACAGGAAGCCATTCACATATTGGAAAAGCATCTTATTGACTTTGTGATGATGGATGTACGGATGCCTGTGATGAATGGGATAGAAGCTACAAGGGTAATTAAACAGAAGTGGCCCCATGTTAAGATACTCATTTTAACTACCTTTAACGATGATACATATGCAGTGGAAGCACTAAGGCAAGGTGCAAATGGCTTTTTGCTTAAGACCTCAGAGTCAGCAAAATTAATCGCAGCAGTACATAGCTGTATGAACGGTGGTCTAACGTTACACGAAGAAGTGGCAGCAAAAGTGATGCCGAAATTATTAGAGCGTTCAACCGAGACGCCACGATCTGAAGTCTCTCTATCTGATAGAGAAATAGCCATTACAAAGCTCGTGGGCGAGGGGAAAACGAATAAAGAAATTGCTTCTGCACTATTTTTGTCTGTTGGAACGGTTAAGAACCATCTAACCCATATTTTGCAGAAAACAGGGCAGCGTGACCGCACGCAGCTTGCCATTTATGCTATAAAGCATGACATATCTGATTAACATCTAGAAGCTCTCCATTGGGTGAGCTTTTTTTTGCACGCAAGTAAATTTTTCAAAGGTAAAACTTTTTAAGGTTACGAAAGTAAAAGGCATATTAAAGAAGTGACTTAAGTCATAATGAGAAGCAACATTACATGACTACAGACAGTATGCTTCAGAGATGTTTTATCTTAAGATTAAATGGAAGGAGGCTAAAAACATGTTGGAATTAGATGGTCTTTCTAAAAAATTTAAACAGTTTTATGCAGTAAAGAGTTTAAATATGTTTGTTGAACGCGGAGAAATCATTGGTTTATTAGGTCCAAATGGTGCTGGTAAATCTACAGCTATTTCGATGATTTCCTCCTTAGCAGAACCTACTTCTGGGGATGTCCGTTATTATAATAAAAGTATTTTAAAAAAACCAGGTGATTTCCGTAAAATCGTAGGAATGGTTCCCCAGGAGATTGCCTTATATACGGACCTAACAGCAGAAGAAAATTTGCAGTTTTTCGGTAGAATGTATCGACTAAAAGGCTCCGTTTTAAAAAAGAGAATACATGAAATTCTTGATTTGGTTGGGTTAGCAGATAGAAAGAGGGATGTGGTACAGACTTTTTCAGGTGGAATGAAACGCCGACTTAATATTGGTGTTGCATTATTACATGACCCAGAACTGCTTATTATGGATGAACCGACAGTGGGAATAGATCCGCAATCACGAAATTATATTCTGGAAACCGTAAAGCGACTAAATAAAGAAAGGGCTATGACGGTAATATACACGAGTCATTACATGGAAGAGGTAGAGTTTCTATGTGATCGCATTTATATTATGGACCAAGGAAATCTTATTGCATCTGGTACTAATGAAGAGATTAAACGTATTTTATCTTCAGAAAAAACCATTTCCATAAAAAGTGATCAACTCAACGAGCAATTTATTTCCATGTTGCAAGAGCACCCGCTTGTTAATCGCGTTATGAACACAGATAAAGAGATCACGCTTATGGTAGCAAAAGAAGTGAGTATGTTTGGTGATTTAACGAAACTTGCTGAGACTGCAGGCATTGAATTAACGTCTGTTCATAATAAAACGCCTACTCTGGAGGATGTATTCTTACACCTCACAGGTCGCGCTTTAAGGGATTAGGGGTGTAGGAATGATAGGACAAATTATAAAAAAGCAAGCCTTGGTACTCATTCGCAATCCCGTGCAATTATTATTACTCGTCGGATTACCAATCATCCTCATTTTAATACTAGGCGTGGCACTAAGTAGTTTTATGAACGGAGAGAGCCCAACTATTCAAGTAAAACTAGGAATTGTAGAGCAGGAGCAAGAGGACGTTCAGTTAGAAAGGTTTAGTGAGGATAAGAAGGGAGAACTTCCGCCGGCTGTATTAAATCAACTAGATAATATGCTACCGATACAACGGTTGAAAGAAGATGTTTTTGGTAGTGATGAAGCTACAAAGTATATTACGTTAGAGGAAATATCACCCTCGGATAAAGAAAAGGTGTTGGACGACAACACCTATACTGCTCTAATAGAGGTTCCTGATAATTTCACATATGAAATATTGGAGTACTCCTTGTTAGCTGAGGAAAAGCAGCCTTCTCTACAACTGTTTACCAATACGGAACATCAGCTTGGTGTAAGTATTGTAGATGGTATTCTCACGCAATACCAGGAACAGCTAACATTGCAAACATTTTTACAGGAGGAAGCGATTAATCCAGAAAACCTTGAAGAAAATCTGCAAAATGTTACAGGAGATGTTATGACGTTGGACCAACAAGTTCCAATTAGCTCAAAGGACTATTATACCGTTGGAATGGCTGTGATGAACGTACTGTTCATTGCCTCGGCAATTGGATCGATTGCATTTCTTGAGAAAAGTATTTTTGTTTTTGACCGAATTATATTGGCAAACGTCTCAAGGTGGGTTTACTTTATCGGTATTCTTCTATCTGGTATGTTATTTGCATTTTTACACTTGCTTATCATCTTTGGATTTTCATGGGTTGTTTTTGACGTTACATGGCCTGACTTGCTTGGATTCACCTTTGTTACAATGTCTTATGCTGTAGCGGTTGGGGGGATTGCTGTATTATTAACAGCCTTGAGCTATCGACTCCACTCTGAGGTAATTACTAACTTTTTCTCCAATATTCTTGTATCCTTAATGGCTTTACTTGGTGGAAGTTTCTTCCCACTTGGAGATTCATCTGCATTTATTGCAACATTAGGGAATTTAACACCAAATGGTGCTGGAATGTCGGCCTATATATCGTTGTTGCGTGGCAATGAATTAAGTGATGTTACCGATCACTTAGCATTTCTGCTACTGTTCGGGTTTATTTCCATTGTTATTGCAGCTTGGAGTTTTCCAAAGAGGGGGGCTGCATTATGATTGGAATACTTCTTACAAAAATACGCATGTTTATTCGCAATCCATGGACATTTATAATTTTTACTGTAATGTCAATTGGCTTTGCTCTCATCATAGGCGGTAATGGCGCTGCTACAAGCATCTCTGTGCCGATTTATGCTGAGGATAATTCAGTTAAAGGTTCAACACTTGAGAAAGTACTAAAAGAGGACGAAGCATTTCGATTTAATTGGTTGATTGAAGAAGAGGAGATGCTCGAGCAAATTGAGAATGGGAAAGCGGAAGTTGGCGTAATTCTTCGTGATACTTCCTATCAACTCATAGTTGGAGTGGACTCCCCAAATGCTGCCATGATTGAGCAAGCTATCCAGCGAGCTTATCGGGAACATAACCTTGAAACGGCATTATTAGAGGTTTCCATTATGAATGCTGGGGAAGAACGTGTGTCGGTTCTTGAAGCGTTTGATAAAGCGATGGACGTACCGGCCTTTGAAATGGAGACAACAAGTTTCCGTAGCCAGGATGCTGTTATTTACGATAATACATTTCAGACGTTGTTTGGCTTTACTTTATTTTTTGTAATCTATACGATTGCTTATAAGCTCCAACCAATTCTAGTAGAAAAACGGGATGGGATTTGGGATCGAATGATCTTATCGCCAGTAAGAAAATGGGAAGTGTATGTGGCCAACTTGGTTTATAGCTTTATAGAAGGATATGTTCAGGTTGTAATTATCTTTTGTATTTTCCGTTTTTGGGTAGGCGTCGATTTTCATGGGAAGTTCTTGGAAGCGCTTCTGCTGATAATTCCTTATATATTTTCCATTGTGGCACTATCTATTTTGTTTACAGCGATAGTGAAAAATGTCCAACAGTTCAATGCGATTATCCCCATTATTGCAGTAAGTATGGCGATGATTGGCGGGGCGTACTGGCCATTAGAAATTGTGGAATCCAAGATTTTAATTGCAATCTCTAAGATTAACCCACTAACGTATGGAATGGAAGTTTTGAACGGTGTGGTGCTATATGGTTACCCCCTTGAGGACTTATTATTCCCCATCAGTATTTTAGTGTTAATGGGAGTTGTGATGATAGGACTTGGCATCCATCTGATGGAGAGAAGACATGTTTAAAGAGCTGGTTACCGACCAGCTCTTTTTTTAACTTCTCATTGTGAAGAGTAGAATTCGCATGAGAAACTTGCTATAATCTTCCTTATAGCTTAATTTTACATTAAAATGAATCACCATTCATTTGGAAAAGAAGGAATACAAAAATGAAAAACATCTTTAGAATATTTTCAAAAGACGTAAAGAACACGGGTACTAACTGGGTAGCGTTAATACTGATAGGTGGACTAATTATACTACCATCCCTTTATGCGTGGTTTAATATTAAAGCTTCCTGGGACCCATATGGGCAGACAGATCAAATTCCAATAGGTGTAGTCAACGAGGATACAGGTGCAACAGTAAGAGATGAAGATATTGATGTTGGGCAGGAGCTTGTTGATAACTTGAAGGAAAATCGATCAATGGATTGGCACTTCGAGGATCGGGATGAGGCAATGGATAACTTAGAAAACGGAGATTATTTTGCTGTTATTGTCATTCCGGAAAACTTCTCAAGTAAACTTAGTACAGTTGTTAACGACAAACCGGAGAAAGCGGAGATGGAATATTACGTTAACGAGAAAATCAATGCCATTGCCCCAAAAATCACGGATAAAGGTGCTTCCGCCATTACTGATGAGATTAGTAGTAATTTCATATCTACAGTAAATGGTGTCATTTTTGACATGTTTAATGATATTGGAATCGAACTAGAACAGGATTTACCAGATATCGAACGATTCGAGAATTATATATTCAATTTGGAAGAAAATCTACCTGAGATTAAACAGCTTGTCGATCAATCATTAACAGATGCTAGTAGCGCAGAGGAAATGATTAACCAAGCCCAGGCGCTTGTCCCTGAGGCGGAGCGGGTTACGAACGATGGGTTGAATACCATCGATAATACGACTGCATTTTTAAATAAAGCTGAGGACCGGCTTAATGAAGTCGCACCACAGATTCAAGCAGACTTAGAACGTGTTCAGCAGGTAGCAGATGAAACGAATACATTTCTTAAGGAGGTTCAATCTGCTGGAATCGATTTCGGAAGTGGTACTGATTTGACTAATCAATTGGATGAACAGGTAACACAGCAAATTGAGGCAATTTCATCTATTGAAGAGACGTTAAGACAAGTACAGCAACAACAAAATGAGAATGTGGAAGAAGGCGAAAATGGAGATACACCTGATCAAGGGGCAGGAGAAGGTAACCAGGGACAGGGAAGTCAACAAATTGAGCAGGCACTTCAAGAGTTGGCGACAATCCGTGCAGGTCTTGAGACAGCACAGGAACGTAGTAATGATGTCCGTACCTTTATTCAAGATAAGCAATCAGAGGTAGAAGCGGTATTCAATGATCTACAAGGGTTGGTTGAGAACACCTCCGCAAATATTGATGCGTTTGTAACTGAATACAATGAAAACATCGAACCAAAAGTTTTAGCTGAAGTGGACAGTGCCAAAACAACGCTTGCTGAAGCACGTGGTATCTTGGTGGATATTCAGACTGCTATTCCTGAGGTGGAAAGAATTCTTGGAAGTACAGAGGCTGATCTCGGCGACGGAAAAGGCATGCTAGAGAAGGTCCAGAATGAGTTTCCATATGTAAACGATAAGGTGAATGAACTAGCGGATCGTATTCGGGAAATACAAGGGGAAACCGATATTGGTGAGATAATTGAACTGCTACGAAATGATCCAGAGGCCGAACAAGGATTTTTTGCCGAACCAGTTCAGCTTAATGAAAATAAACTTTTCCCTATAGAAAATTATGGTTCAGGAATGACTCCTTTCTATACGGTGCTTGCGATCTGGGTAGGTGGCTTACTACTTATTTCGTTACTTTCTACAGATACAACGAATATGGAAAGCTATTCATCGAGACAGGTGTATTTTGGTAAGTTATTTACCTTTATGACGATTGGCTTTCTGCAATCAACTATTGTGTCACTGGGAGACATTTTCCTATTAAATGTTTCCATGGCAAGTCCTGGTTGGTTTGTGTTATTTGGATTACTGATCAGCCTAGTGTTTATGATCATTATCTACACACTTGTATCTGTTTTTGGAGATATTGGTAAGGCGATGGTCATAGTATTGCTTGTTCTGCAAATTGCTGGTTCAGGCGGTACGTATCCTGTCGTTCTTTTACCTGAATTTTTCCAAGTTATCCATCCGTTCTTGCCGTTTAGCTATGCAATCGATCTTATGCGGGAAGCGGTCGGCGGAATTGTTTGGGACCGAGTCCTACATGATATTTTATTCCTCGGCATTTTCGGAATCGCAGCCATTATACTAGGAGCATTTTTAAAACAGCCAATTAATAGACAATCTAAAAAGATTAAACAAAAATCAAAAGAATCAGGACTGTTTCACTAAATCGGAATGTAAAAATGAGTAGGAGGTCTGCTGTTGAGGGTGTTGCGCCAGCTCGGTGGTGTGATGCGCCACTTTAGAGGTTGGTTGCGTCAGATCGGTGATGAGTTGCGCCACTTTCGAGGATTGTTGCGTCAGATCAGTGGGATGTTGCGCCACTTTCGGTGTTAGCTGCGTCAGATCATGTGGTCCTGCTTCCTTAACTGGTTTCGTCACAATTTTTACTATATGAATACTAAAAAGGGAGAGGATAATTTTGAAATTAAATGATGAAGTAAGAGAAACACTGTTGGATGAGGTTACGGGGCTAGGGGATGAAGAATTAAATAAACGCCCAAGCTCTGGTGGCTGGTCAATCGCACAGGTAATGGAGCACTTATACTTAATGGAACGCGCCGTCGTTTATAACATTCAACATGCTCTTGAAAATGGCTCGATTAAGGAAGTTAGTTCTAAACCTATTGAACTCACAGTAAACAGGTCCAGAAAAGTAGAGGCTCCGGAATTTGTGCAACCAAATGAATCTTCTATGACGCTTAAAGATTTGCAACGGAAATTGCAGACCTCCCATGAGGCATTGCGGGGGATTTATACTACTGTTGATCAAGAACGATTAGTAGAGAAAACGGCAGTGCACCCAGTATTCGGTGAAATGAACTTGTTCCAATGGATCCCCTTTGTCGGATACCATGAACAAAGGCATATTGACCAAATTAAAGAGATAAAAGAAACGCTTTAACTAAATAAATCTAGTTGAAAGAGGACGGGACATAACAAAAAGTTTTAGTCAAAAGACGGATGATAGCTAGAATAAGCGAAGTATATTTCTGAAGCGGTTCTTCAAACACCATTCATTCGGATTTATCTTTTGAGAAAAGCAATTTTGTCCCGCCCTCTTTTCTTGTACATTAGAAAACTCTTCTGTAAACATGTACCAGTTGAGACAGGGTTCAATCTACGCTATTTTCTAGTATAATAGAATAATAGTAGTAGAGCAGAGAGGGGAAGACATCGTGAAGAAAAAACGTATTATTGGTATAGGTATTGGAATTCTTTCTATCCTGCTAGTAATAGATATTATAGCAAGCTATTATTTTTATAATTTAGCCATTGAGCGAAATGTAAAAGACTTCTTGCAGGGGAATGCAGACCTTGAAGTTTCAGCTGAGGCAATGGATGTATTTATAGAGGGTGATTGGCGTGAATGGGTCGATAACCAAGATTTCGAACATTGGGAAATGACTTCCTACGATGGCTTGGAGTTAAAAGGATACTATCTTCCAGCAAAGGAACCTACAAACAAGACAGTTGTATTAGCTCATGGTTACTTAGGGAACGCGAGAGATATGGGGCTATACGGCCAATATTATTATGAAGAATTGGGCTATAATATTTTCACAGCTGATATGAGAGGTCATGGTAACAGTGGTGGAGATTATATTGGATTCGGCTGGCATGATCGGTTGGATTATATAGATTGGATGGATAAGATAATAGAAAAAACAGGTGATGATACAGAAATTGTAATGCATGGCGTTTCGATGGGCGCTGCTACGGTGTTAATGGCAAGTGGAGAAAAGGGTCTTCAACCAAATGTAAAAGCTGTTATAGCAGATAGTCCCTATACAAGTGTTTACGATATGTTTGACTATCAGTTGGAACGAATGTTTCATCTACCTGCTTTCCCTGTGTTACCTAGTACTAGTATAGTGACGAAAATGAAGGCTGGATATTCTTTATCAGAAGCATCTGCCCTCGATCAAGTGAAAAAGGCTGAGGTACCTATTCTTTATATTCATGGCAATGCCGACACCTTTGTACCAACCAAAATGACGGAAGAGCTATTGGAAAATACAAAGAGTGAGGCAGAGATGATCACCTTTGACGGGGCAGGACATGGAGAGGCATTTGTCATACAAGAAGATCGGTATGTATCGAAGCTCAATGAGTTTTTGGAAAAGCATATTAAGGATTAAATAAAAGGAAGCCTTCACTTCAAGTGAGGGCTTTTTTATTCATTAAATATACAACTAAATACAATTATTTTGCATAAATTTGCATAAATATAAGAAATAATTAATAAATATACTTGAAATATTGTTAGAAGATATTTATACTAATGAATAATTAAAAAATTCTGCTACGCGTGAAAGGGTGATGGTTTGAAAAATGCGGCAATTGTTGGCGGAACCGGTTATGGAGCTTTGGAACTCATCAGGCTACTACATACGCACACAGAAATAAAACTAGTGAAAGTTATTTCCCATTCACAGGATGGCATGGCAATTTCTTCTGTTTACCCACATTTGAAAAACATGGAGGATATTGCCCTGGAAATATTAGAAATTCCTGCGCTTCTCCAAGGTATAGACATTATATTTTTTGCTACTCCTGCGGGCATTGCAAAAAATATTATACCTGAATTAGCAGATAGCGGGATGCAATGTATCGATTTGTCTGGAGATTTGCGACTCTCTTCACAGGACCAATACAAAGCATGGTACAAAGCAGAAGCAGCAAATGAAGATTTATTGGATACTGCTATTTACGGACTTTCGGAGATTAATCGAAGTCAGATAAAAGAGGCGACGATCCTATCTAATCCGGGTTGTTTTCCAACAGCAGCATTACTTGGATTAATTCCTGCCTTACAGCATGAACACATACATACAGAAGGAATTATTATTGATGGAAAAACAGGCGTGTCTGGAGCGGGAAAGACACCTTCTATGCGGACACATTTTCCAGAGACCAATGACAATCTTACACCATATAAGATTGGCGAGCATCAGCATATTCCCGAGATTGACCAATATCTTAGTGAATACTCCAAGGAGTCTGTACATGCTACCCTGACTACACATTTGGTTCCTATGACGAGAGGTATTGTTTGTACGATGTACGGCAGACTTACCGATCAGCAATCCACTGAAAGATTAATAGAAGAATATCAACATTTTTATGAGAAAGACCGGTTCGTCAGGGTGCTCAATGAAAGGGAATTTCCAAGCACAAAAGGCGTATATGGAAGCAATTTTTGTGATATTGGATTACATGTAGACACTAGAACGAATCAGCTAATTATCATTTCAGCTATTGATAATTTAATGAAGGGAGCAGCAGGGCAGGCGATTCAAAATGTAAATATCATGAATGGATGGGATGAGCGTAAAGGTTTAAATCACATCCCCATGTATCCATAGAAAGGGTGAAAGCATGGTAACGATACAGAGTGAGGCAATTAAAGTGTTGAAAGAGGGACATGTAACAACTCCGAAAGGCTTTACGGCAGGTGGGCTACATTGTGGTATTCGCAAAAAAAGACGTGACTTTGGTTGGATTCACTCTGTTACACCTGCTGTGGCAGCAGGTGTATATACAATGAATGTATTCCAGGCAGCACCATTAAAGGTAACGAGGCGAGCAATTAATGAAACGAGTCACTTACAAGCTATTATTGTGAATTCTGGTATTGCGAATGCTTGTACAGGTAAACAAGGTGACTTGGATGCAGAGGAGATGCAAAAAAACGCTGCAGCAAAGCTAAACATTCCAGCAAACCATGTGGCAATTGCATCGACTGGACTTATTGGCAGCCCACTCCCAATGGAAAAAATAAACAAAGCGATCCACGGAATAACTATTGATAAAGAAGCAAATCCACAGCATTTTGAAGATGCCATTTTAACCACGGATACAGTAACAAAGCATGTTGCAGTACAGCTTGAGGTTGATGGGAAAACAATTACCATTGGTGGGGCTGCAAAAGGATCTGGAATGATTCACCCGAATATGGCTACCATGCTTGGTTTTATTACAACCGATGCAGCGATAGAAGCCGAAAGTCTCCAGCTGGCACTAAAACAAACAACGGATACGACATTTAATATGATCACGGTCGATGGTGATTGCAGTACGAATGACATGGTTCTGGTCATGGCAAATGGACAACAGGAAAATCATCCGCTTAACCAATCACATCCACAATGGTCTTTATTCGTCGATGCTCTAAAAATGGTGAGTGAAGAGCTCGCCAAAATGATTGCTCGGGATGGGGAAGGTGCTAGTAAATTAATTGAGGTGAAGGTAACGGGTGCTCCGACGCAGGATGCTGCATCTCACGTTGCAAAAGCTGTGATTTCTTCTAACCTCGTTAAGACTGCTGTTTATGGCGCAGACCCAAATTGGGGAAGGATTATTTGTGCAGTTGGCTATAGTGAGCAGCCAGTGAATCCAGATAAGGTCTGTATTGAGATTGGAGAAATACCTGTAGTGAAAGAAGGCATACCAGTAGCGTTTGATGAACTGGACGGAAAGCAATACCTACAACAAGACAATATAACATTACATGTGAATTTGCAGGATGGTCCATATAAAGCGACCGCATGGGGCTGTGACTTAACGTACGATTACGTCAAAATTAATGCTTCCTATCGAACGTGAGGTGTCGAGATGCAATTACTTGTTCTTAAACTTGGTGGTAGCATATTGGAAAAACTGCCAACTCAATTTTATCGAACAGTTGGTGATCTTCTTCATAAAAAACAGTGCCTTCCTATTATTGTACATGGAGGAGGGCCAGCCATTAATCAAATGTTAGAGAGCTTGCAAATACCAAATGAAAAAGTTGATGGATTACGGGTTACTTCGCAAAGTGTTTTGGAAATAGCCGAAATGGTAATGTGTGGCCAGATTAACAAACAAATTGTATCAGAATTTCAGCTAGCAGGAGTTAACGCGTGTGGTTTATGTGGTGTGGATGGCAATTTATTGCAGACTGTACCTGCTGATAGAACAGGTAAATTAGGCTATGTAGGAGAGGTTGAAAAAGTTAATAAAACGTTTCTATCTACTTTTCTCGAAGCAGGTATCCTGCCTATCATTTCTCCAATAGGCACAGATAGTTATGGCCAACATTACAACATTAACGGAGATACTGCCGCCACAGCAATCGCTCAGGCACTTGGGGCGGACCTCATTTTTGTTAGTGACATCGATGGGGTCATGGAAGAGATCAATGGACAAAAAACATTACTTTCGACACTGGATGAACAAGAAATTTACGACAAAATAGCGTGTGGCAATATTTATGGTGGGATGATTCCGAAAGTGAAGGCCGCTTTAAAAGGATTAGCAAATGGTGTAAAAAGAACAGCAATTGTTAATGGGTTGAAACCAGAAGACTTAGAAGCATTTATTCATGGAGAACCACGAGGAACTAGCATTCTATTAAGAAAGGAGAAATACGATGAGCCAGTCCACACCAGTAAATGAGCTGCCTGCTGTAATGAGTGTCTATAACCGCTTTCCAATCAGGCTTGCAAAGGGAAAAGGAAGCTATGTCTGGGATACCGAAGGGAAAAGATACCTTGATTTTACTTCTGGGATTGCGACGTGCAATCTCGGACATGTGCCTGATTTTGTTCATAAGAAACTTTCTGAGCAGCTCTCCTCGTTATGGCATTGTTCTAATTTATTTACCATACCTCAGCAGGAGGAGCTAGCAAAGCGATTAACCAACAACTCTTCTTGTGATCAGGTGTTTTTTTGTAACAGTGGTGCTGAGGCAAATGAAGCAGCAATTAAACTAGCGAAGAAATACGCAAAGGATCAAGGGAATCCGGAAAGAACGGAAATAGTCACGTTCCATCAATCCTTTCACGGTCGGACTGGCACCACGTTGGCTGCTACTGCACAGGAAAAGATTCATCAGGGATTTGAACCAATTGCTACTGGATTTCGCTATTTGCCACTAAATTCTCAAGACGCATTATCACAAATTGATAACGGGAAAACCACAGCCGTTTTAGTTGAACTTATTCAGGGGGAAGGTGGCGTCCGCCCTGTTGAACAGAAATGGATTACAGAGCTTCAGGAACGGTGCCGTCAATCCGATATTCTACTGATGGTCGATGAAATCCAAACAGGGATAGGAAGAACAGGAACACTATTTGCCTATGAACAAGTTGGTATAACGCCAGATGTAATTACACTTGCAAAAGGACTTGGTTCCGGTTTCCCGGTTGGTGCCATGCTGGCACGACAGCAGGTTGCCGATTCTTTTCAACCAGGCACTCATGGCAGTACGTTTGGTGGAAATCCGCTAGCAATGACTGCAGGGACAGCGACTTTAGACGTTATGCTTGAGGAAGGATTTCGCGAAGATGTGTTAGAGAAAAGTAGCTGGTTATTAAAGGCGTTACTTAATTTAAAAGAAAGCTTCGACAATATAATAGATGTTCGAGGACGAGGCTTTTTAATCGGTGTAGAAGTAGACGGCAATGCAGGAGATTTGGTTTCTAACTTCAGGGGAAAAGGGATCCTTGTTTTGACAGCTGGCCAGCATGTATTACGAATCCTTCCACCACTAACAGTCTCATGGGAAGAACTTGAAGAATTCATCCATACCTTTAACAGAATTTTCGTAGAGGGAGAGAATAACACAAAATGACAAAAGGCTATCTTATGCTTCAGACAGGGGAAATATTCTCTGGTGACTGGATTGGTGCCAAGCAAGATACCACTGGAGAACTTGTTTTTAACACCAGTATGACTGGATATCAGGAGATGATGACAGACCCATCCTATACCGGCCAAATATTAACCTTTTGCTATCCGATGATCGGTAATTACGGTATTAATCTGCATGATCTGGAAAGTAGTGACATTGCGGTGTCTGCTGTGATTATGAGTGATGTCTGTGAAGAGCCGAGTCATTACCAATCTGTCGCCACCATGTCGGAAAAACTGGCACAGGCTGGGGTGTCTGGATTGACGAATATTGATACGCGAGCTTTAGTGGCGATTATCCGTAAACATCAAACGGTTCGCGCAAGAATTGTGTCGCAACAATCCTCCACTACCTCGATGTCTTCCTGGAAGCAGGAAAGTACAATTGAACTTGTAAGAACAGTGACAGTCCCAGAATATGAAGTTGTCGGAATGGGGGACATTCACATTGTGCTTCTAGATTTCGGCTATAAAAAATCAATTGTAGATGAATTGCTCGCAGCCCAATGCAAGGTCACAATTGTCCCTTTTACTACATCAGTTGAAGAGATCGCCCTTCTGACTCCTGATGGAATATTAATTAGCAATGGCCCTGGGGATCCCATAGAATTGGCGGCTTATTTTTCGCCAGTTAAACAACTATCGGAAAGGTACCCAACCCTAGGTATTTGTTTAGGCCACCAACTACTTGCACTGGCTTATGGTGGTAATACGAAAAAAATGCCTTATGGACATAGGGGGGGCAACCATCCTGTCAAAGAGCTGACAACAGGAAAAGTAACCATTACTTCCCAAAATCATGGCTACGAAGTCGTTGAAGAATCGATTGATAGGGAGGCCTTTGAACTTACTTTCCGTAATGTCAACGACAATTCGGTGGAAGGAATTAAACATCGCAGTCTTCCTATTCAGTCTGTTCAGTTTCATCCAGAAGCCCATCCAGGGCCAAGTGATGCGGCATATATTTTTCGGGATTTTTTACAACAGGTTAAAACAAGGAGGGAACAGGCATGCCAAAGCGTACACAGCTAAAAAAAGTTCTCGTTATCGGTTCTGGCCCGATTGTGATTGGGCAGGCAGCTGAATTTGATTATGCAGGAACACAGGCCTGCCTTGCTTTAAAAGAAGAAGGAATAGAAGTCATACTCGTTAACAACAATCCAGCAACAATTATGACGGATAAATCCATTGCGGATCAGGTGTATATGGAACCCTTAACTATAGAGATACTTGAGAAAATCATTGCTAAGGAAAGACCTGATGGGATAATTGGAACATTAGGAGGGCAAACAGGTTTAAATTTAACAGTACAATTATATGAAAAAGGGATTCTTGAACAGTATGGCGTAGAGGTCCTTGGTACGCCAGTCACAGCCATACAAAATGGTGAGGATCGTCAATTATTTCGAAATCTTATGTTAGATATAAAGGAGCCAATCCCTGAGTCAAAGATTATTGAAAATCTTGAACAAGGGCTTTCTTTCATCCGAACAATCGGTTTTCCTGTTATTCTCCGTCCAGCCTATACGCTTGGTGGGGAAGGAGGGGGATTTGCACATAACGAAGCTGAATTTGCTGAGTTACTTGTAAAGGCACTATCGCTTAGCCCGATTAACCAGGTACTGGTTGAGAAAAGCATCAAGGGCTGGAAAGAGGTTGAATATGAGGTAATGCGTGATGCAAATGATACGTGCATTATTGTGTGTAACATGGAGAATATGGACCCAGTTGGGGTTCATACTGGTGACTCTATTGTTGTCGCTCCCTCCCAAACTTTAACAGATGTGCAATACCAACTATTACGAACAGTTTCTTTAAAAGTAATCCGTGAGCTCGGCGTTATAGGAGGGTGCAATATTCAGTTTGCCCTCCATCCAGAATCCAATGAATATCGGATCATCGAAGTGAACCCACGGGTTAGCCGTTCTTCTGCCTTAGCCTCAAAGGCAACAGGGTATCCAATTGCGCGGATCGCAGCCAAATGTGCGGTTGGTTTTTATCTCGATGAAATTTTGAACCCAATCACCGGAAATACATATGCTTCATTTGAGCCGGCTTTGGATTATATTGTAGTAAAACTACCACGCTTTCCGTTTGATAAATTTACCGAAGCAGATCGAACCTTAGGTACCCAAATGAAGGCAACTGGGGAAGTAATGGCAATTGATCGGACATTTGAAGGTGCATTGAATAAAGCAATCCGTTCGCTAGAGCTGGGAGTATACAGCCTCCATTGGCCAGGGATGGAGAAGAAAGCGAAAGCAGAACTAGCTAATCTACTTCACGTACCGAATGACCTCCGGCTTTTCGCCATTGGGGAAGCACTTCATCGTAAGATCGACATAGCTGAAATCATGCGACTGACGGAAATGGACTACTGGTTTATTCGAAAACTACAAAGCATCATTGACATGGAGGAGACAATGGCTTCCTACCAATGGCCTGACATCCCCCCTGAAGTGTTAAAACAGGCTAAACGCTTCAATTGTAGCGATGAACGTATTGCTGAACTGACAGGTGCATCCCCTAAGAAACTTAGAAAAAGATATAAGGAAATTTCACTCCAGCCAGCGTACAAGCTGGTTGACACATGCGCAGGGGAATTTGATGCCGTTACACCATATTATTACTCTACATGGCATGGTTACGATGAAGTGAAATCACTAGATTCGAAGAAAAAGATCCTTGTATTAGGCTCTGGTCCCATCCGTATTGGGCAAGGCGTTGAATTTGATTACTGTGCTGTTCAAGCAACTATTGCTTTGAAGAAAATGGGCTACGACGCAATTGTCATGAATAATAACCCTGAAACCGTAAGCACAGACTATTCCCTTGCAGATCGTCTCTATTTTGAGCCACTGGCTATAGAAGATGTGCTGGCCGTTATTCAAAAAGAGAACATTGATGGTGTGCTTGTACAATTTGGTGGTCAAACAGCAATTAATCTAGTACATGATTTAGTGGAGGAAGGTGTGCCGATACTAGGTACAACTGCGGAAGCAATTGATAAGATGGAGGATAGAGAGGCGTTTTATCATGTGTTGGATGAGTTAGAGATTCCTCATATCGTAGGGGAGGTCGTTTCTCATTATGAAGCATTAAAGCAAAGTGCTAAAAAAATTGGCTTCCCTATTTTGATTCGTCCATCCTATGTAATTGGCGGCCAATCGATGTTTATAAGCTATAATGAATCCGATCTTCTTCACTATGTAGAGCGCATCGAAGCAGATACGAACGGACAATGCTGGCCATTATTGCTTGATTCGTATTTAGCTGGAGTAGAGTGTGAAGCGGATGTGGTCAGTGACGGGCAGGATGTTATCATTCCAGGTATTTACGAGCATGTGGAAAAGGCAGGCGTCCATTCTGGGGACAGCATGATGATCTTTCCTTCTGTAAGCTTATCGCCAAGCATTAAAGAAAAAATGACAAAAATAATCCAAGGTATTTGCAGAAAGGTACCGATAGTAGGCGTAATGAATATTCAATTTATTGTTTTCCAGGATGAAGTATTTGTCATCGAGGTCAACCCAAGGTCCTCTAGAACCATTCCAATCATTAGTAAAGTAACAGATATGCCAATTATGGAATGGGGAGTGCAGGTGCAAATGGGCAGGCCTTTGGCTACGTTATCTAGTGAATTAAATGTCATGAAAGAGCCGGCTCATTATACGGTAAAAGCACCTATCTTTTCAGCAGGGAAACTAAAAGGTGTGGACCATGTGCTAGGACCAGAAATGAAATCCACGGGCGAAATTATTGGAATGGGAGAAAGTCTAGAAACAGCTATAAATAAGGTCTGTCCTGATCTATCTAGTGAGCACTTAAAAATCTTTGTTTCTATTACAGATAGGTATAAAAAAGACGCCGTTTCGCTTATTGAGCAGCTTGCGGGTAAGGATGTAAGTTTGTCGGCCACAGCAGGCACCGCAAAATACCTTGCAGCTGCTGGCTTTAATGTAGTGGAGGTATCGAATGATCAAAGCGCTATAGAAGCAAACTGGAAAAAGCAACAACCAGATGTATTACTCAACATACCAACAAAAGGAAGAGAACGAGGCAGGACAGGATTTTATTTAAGAGAGCTAGCAACTCGATATGGGGTTACCTGTTTTACGAGCCTTGGTACTGCTCAGGCAATTCTTCTGGCGGGAAAACTTAGTCAGATTGAGGTTTGTTCATTAAATGAGTATATGGAGAAGCAAATGGTTTAGTCTCTAGATTATTTATCTATTAAGAAGCGAAGTTTTGGAGCTGTCTCAAATGCTGAGACAGCTCTTTTTATACCTGAATTTCTGCGTTTACTTGCTTTATTTAAAACGCAGTTCAGAAGTTTAGTTCATTCCGTGTTTCGCTTGCTGTGTTTAAGGTAAATAACTCAGTAAAACCACTTTAGGAGGCTTATCATTTGAGAGATATTAATCAAATTCCAAGCGAAGCACGTTCATTATGGCAAGAGGATAGACGGATTGCTACCTATCCACCTTTAGATAAAGATTTAATAGTAGACGTAGTAATAGTCGGTGGCGGGATTACTGGTCTTGTTTCTGCATATCTCTTGGCAAAGGAAGGTAAAAAGATTGCATTACTAGAAGCTGGCAGCCTGCTAGAAGGTACTACTGGTTATACAACCGCGAAAATTTCCTCGCAACATGGGCCCATTTACAAGGAGATAATGAAAATACATGGCAAAGAAAAAGCCAAACTGTACTATGAGGCAAATGAGGAGGCGTTAAAATATATTCGCAAACTCCAGGAAGAGGAGAATATTGCCTGTGATTTAACTACAGAAGACGCCTACCTTTATACGACAAATGATAAGAACCTAGAGATATTAGAAAAAGAAGAACAAGCATACAACGCCTTGGGGATAAATGGGGGTGAGGCAACAGCGGAGGTGGACCTTCCTTATACGGTAAAGAAGGCTCTCGTGCTGCGAAACCAAGCACAATTTGACCCTGTGAAATTTCTTCAAGGATTGCTCCCCTCCATTAAAAATAATGGTGGTTGGATTTTCGAACATACAAGAGCTGTAAGTGTAAAAGGAAGTTATGAACCAACAGTAAAGACTGAAAAAGGTCATAAAATAAAGTGCAAGGATGTGCTAGTAAGTTCCCATTTTCCTTTCAATGATGAGCAAGGTGCCTATTTTTCGCGTTTGCATGCACAGCGGTCCTATTCTATTGCTGTGAAACCAGTCAAAACCCCTCCAAAGGGAATGTACCTTACTGTCGATTCACCTTCAAGGTCATTAAGACAAGCTACTGATCCTAATGGAGAACCATTGCTGTTAATTGGTGGACAGGGGCACACTGCTGGGAAAAATGATGATTCTACATTTGCTAATTATGAAGCGTTAAAGAATTATGGAGAAGAATTTGGGATCGCATCCATTCCATATCGCTGGTCTGCCCAAGATTTAGTATCACTCGATAATGTTCCATACATCGGGCAAATGGTAACTGGCAAAAAGCATGTGTGGGTAGCAACAGGCTTTGCTAAATGGGGCATGAGTAACGGTGTAGTGGCGGCTTTATTATTGAAAGACCTTATTCTTGAAAAAGAAAACCGCTATGCTGCTTTGTTCGATCCAACCAGAACTGAGTTAAAAAAGGAGCTAGCTCTTTTATAAAAGAGAATACAGATGTAGCAAAAGAATTAGTTAAAGGAAAAGCACATCGGGAGGATAAAACGGTCGAGGAACTGGAGCGTGATGAAGGCTCTATAGTGGTTCATAATGGTAAAAAGGCAGGCGCTTATCGCGATAAAGCTGGGAATATTCATGTAATCAAACCAACGTGTACTCATATGGGCTGTGATGTAGAGTGGAATGACGCAGAACGCTCATGGGATTGTCCATGTCATGGCTCACGCTTTTCACATACAGGCTCTGTAATAGAAGGGCCTGCGGTGAAATCCTTAAAGAAAATGGAAAAATAGAATGAGAGGATAAAATATAGCGGCTAGGGGTTTTAAACAAATCTCCCAGCCGCTATATTTTGTACAAACTGACATTTTCTTATCCCGGCGCAAACGTCCGTAATACTCCCGCTTCAAAACATGAAGTGAAACAGTTAGTTTTTAGTAGGAGTAAACGGACGCTAACACCCCGATTCGTTCAACTAACAATCAGTGGGGCAAGAAAGAAACCCCCCACTGATTGAAGTTTCACTTTATATGTTAATTGTTCGCTTGTTCTAACTAGCCGAGCCACTCCCACGCTTCATCCACTTCATTAGATTTAAATTGCTTTGCTTGTATGCCTGGAAGGTAATGACCGAGATTAGCAGCAGTACTAATCTGCTTTTCATCACTAACAATAGCGAATTTTTGAAATTGGCTCCAATGTTTCGCGTCGAATTGCACCCCGTCTATTATACCTTTCCATGTCGTTCCATCGATATCGTGCACAAAAGCTAGCACATTAAATTTATCCCCGTTAAAACTTTGGGCAACTCTTTCATCTAGTAATGCCGCATCTTCCTTCGTTGCCCTTCCAGTAAATTCTACTGCAATACTTGAGGTGCTTTTACTTGGCAAAAAGGTAATCACAAAAATCCTCCTCTCCTCCTCTATTTAGTATCTTGTTAAAAGCTTGTCTTTTTTATAATGGAAGATTCCCGAGTTCTATGGAAAGTAAACGAATTTGCAAAGTGGAAAATCATATATATGAAAGAATATTCAAAACAAATGATATATAATGTTAATATAATTGTATAAAAGCCAGCTATGAAAAAGGGGGAACAAAGTGACACTGACATACCATATTTACAATTCAACTTTAGACGTCAATATTTTAGATGGACTGCAAGCATTACATAAAACCATTTTTGGTGAGGTAGAAGATCTTAGTAGCAAAATGACAGGTAAGCCACCGTTAGTAGTCGTAACAGCGATGGATGCCGAAAGGATTATTGGGTATAAAATTGGATATGCGTTAGATAATAATACATTTTATAGTTGGTTAGGAGGAGTGTATCCGCGATACCGAAACCATGGTATAGCCTCTACTTTAATGAAAAAGCAGCACCACTATTTAAGAGAAACAGGATATAAAGTAGTTCAAACAAAGACCATGAATAAGTGGCGCGGAATGTTAGTTCTTAATATTAAAAGTGGATTTGATGTAGTAGCTATTTGTACGGATGAAAAAGGATTACATAAAATTATTTTGGAGAAGCATTTGTTACAGTCCGCTAATGCCAGTGTATGATTAGTATTTAGGAAGTTTTAGAGGAAAGAAGTAGTAGAGGGGGAAGGGGAAGCATGTTAAACGTAAAAGCATTAGAAGAGGAAGACTATGAATTGATCAAAGAAGCGGAGAAAGTCATTGAAAAGAATTATATATATGGACGCCATCACATTGGTTCGGCAGTGCGAGCTAAGTCAGGAAAGGTGTACGCTGCAGTACATTTAGAAGCAAATGTGGGAAGAATAGCTGTATGTGGGGAAGCGATGGCTATGGGGAAGTCCATATCAGAAGGGGACCATGAATTTAACACAATAGTAGCGGTAGCCCATCCTCATCCACACGAAGATATAGAAAAATGCTGGGTAGTGGCCCCTTGTGGGATGTGTCGCGAGTTAATTAGTGATTATGGGAGTAATACTGACGTCATCATCTCGTATAATGATACGTTAGTGAAGTGTAATGTAATGGAGTTATTACCAGAAAAATATTAGGCAATTAAACTAAAAGAATGGTTAACAGGACGGGGGGTCTATAATATGCCTTATAACTGGGTAACCTGTTCACCACCAGAGGTGAGAGGTTTCGTTTTTAATCTTCTAGGTGGAATAAAAGAGATTATAAAGGAAGACTTTATCGGTTTTTATCTACATGGTTCCTTAGCAATGGGGGGATTTAATCCAAAAAGTAGCGATATTGATATTCTGGTTGTATCTAATAAATCTCTAACTGTAAAGACAAAAAGGGACTTAGCAAAGCTGTTACTTGCAAGTTCAAATAACCCTTTTCCGTTAGAATTAAGTGTTTTAACTATAAAACAATTAAGAGATTGGAAGCATCCCTGCCCATTTGATTTTCATTATAGTGAGTGGTGGAGAGCTTGTTATGAAAAGGACTTAGCAAAAGGCACCTCCCATTATTTAAACGACGAGATTAAGACAGATCCCGATTTAGCTGCACATATAACGATATTGAACCACAGAGGAATCTGCATAGAAGGGAACCCTATAATGGAAGTCTTTCCCTCTGTTCCTCGGTTTGATTATCTATCATCCATAATGGGAGATTTTCAAGATTGTTTAGAAGGAATTGAAGAGGACCCTATCTATTGTACCTTAAACCTTCTTAGAGTGCTTTGGTATATTAACGATGACGTCATCTCATCAAAACAGGAAGCTGGTAACTGGGGGATAGCAGCACTACCTTTGGATGTACGGTATACCATTCAAAAAGTGTTGATGTGTTACGAATCTACTACGATTAAGTATGATTTTGAGAAAAAGGAACTTTTAAGAATTAGAGACTTTATTGAGAGCAGGATCCTAGAGTTGTTAAGGTAAAAAATTGCTAAACGGTTAAGATTATGTATGAAAAGCATGGTGGTACTTAAGGATGGAGGAAGAAATGAAAACAGTTAAATTGTTTTTTAATGTCAGCTTCGTTTTTTATTTATTAGCATTGATAATGTTGCTGTTCCTTGGAAATAGAGGCTATATGTGGGCAGACCTTTCGTTACTAGAATACATAAAGAGCTCTTCAAATGTCGTCCCTTTTAAGACGATTAACACATATTTCCAAGCAATATTTGATGGTAGCATGAATTTGGATATACCGATAAAAAATCTTGGTGGCAATATATTCATGTTTTTGCCAATGGGCATTTATATGCCATTTTTCATCACAAAACTAACGCGTGTAAGCATATTTACTACTTTTATGATTGCACTTTTGTTCATAATAGAAACCTTACAACTACTAACACGAACGGGCAGTTTTGATATTGATGATTTCATCCTCAATATGCTAGGTGCTTTGCTAGGTTATGGAATATGGAAGACACTACCTTTTCAGAAATTTGTTAGACAGTAATAAGTATTCATTTTTTGGAAAGTATATACAACAAAACAGGCATACGTTAGCTCGCATGCCTGTTCTATGTTTCAGTTCATTCTTATAAATACTGCTCAAACCAGCGACAGATATGATTTAGTCTTTCTTGACGCATTGCTGGTTTTCCACTTCTGCTAAGCTCATGGTTAGCACCAGGGAAACGAACGAATTCCACCTCTTTACGCAAATGTTTCAAGGCAATGAAAAGTTGTTCGCCTTGTTCAACAGGACAACGGAAATCTAATTCTCCATGCAGAATCAATAGAGGAGTTTCTACGTTTTCGGCATATTTTAAAGGAGAAATCTCCCAAAGCTTCTCTGGGTCATCCAATAGGTTAAGACCATGTTCCCACTTTGTAAAGAAGAAGCCAATATCACTTACACCGTAAAAGCTTAGCCAGTTGGAGATGGAACGTTGCGTAACAGCTGCTTTAAAGCGATTTGTATGACCAACAATCCAGTTCGTCATGAAACCACCATAACTTCCACCAGTTACACCAAGTCGATCCTCGTCAATATAGGTATAATTGTCTAATACATAGTCTACAGCTGTCATAAGATCTGTATAATCTCCACCACCATAGTCTGAGCGACAAGCATCCACAAATTCCTGACCATATCCGTGGCTTCCTCTTGGGTTTGTGTAAAGCACGACATATCCTCTTGCTGCTAAGAGCTGCATTTCAAAGAAGAAGGTTTGTCCATACATCGCATGTGGACCACCATGGATTTCCAACACAAAAGGATATTTTTTACCTTCTGTAAAGCCATAAGGTTTTAGTAGCCATCCTTGTATTTCCTTCCCATCATCTGCTTTAACAGAAATCGTTTCGGGCTCTGCAATGGCTACTTCCTCAAGAAAAGCCCGATTGCTTTTTGTTAACTGGGTAAGTGTACCGTCTTTTTCCAAGTAATAAAAATCACATGGATTTGTAGCAGAGCTAATACCTAAAACAAAGGCTTCCTTATTCTGATCATAGGAGAAACCAAATACATGGTTATCCTTTTCATAGAGGGTGGTCAGTTCTTTATCCAAGGAAACTTCGTAAAGTCCAGTAGAACCTTGATCTGTTGCGATGAAGAACAAGCTTTTCTCATCTTTTGCCCAGACAGGGCCTGCTTCTGATTGCCCTAGGCGTGTATCACCGATCATCAGATCACCAAGCTGTATGTCCCAAGTTTGACTAAGGCATGTACGCTCACCTGTCTCAAGATCAAATACGTAGATCTCCGTTAGCGTTGCCCCAGCATATTCAAACCCATGGCCAAAGCTAACGATTTTATCACCACTTGGTGAGAAAGAGGCGCTATGGTATCCACCTTTTCCATCCGTTAGCTTTTTATGTTCTTTTGATTGTAGGTCAAGTAAAAATAAGTCATTTGATAACTCATAATCTGCATCAGCATTTAGATTAGCTGCAAATAAAAGCTGTTTACCATCTGGTGAAATATCCTGGAAACTATGATCAGCATTATCACGTGTTAGTTGAGTAAATGTGTTGTTTTCCACATCTAATACGATAAGCTGAACTCGTTTGTTATCATGAAACCCACTGGAATCTGACTTATATTTCAGACTATTCACGATAAGTGGCTGCTTTTTCTTTGCTTCTTGTTCCTTTTGTCGTTCTTCCTTAGATTGTTCTTTTTGGTTATGTAGATCGTCATCCTTATCGAGTGAGGCATGGAAAAAAATATACTTGCCATCTTTAGACCATGTTGGGCTTGAGGCACCATTTTTAAACGTAGTTAGCTGTCTTGCTTCCCCGCCTTCTGTTGGCAACATCCATAACTGAGATAATCCACTTCTAGTAGATTGAAAGACGGCTCTCTTTCCATCAGGTGAATAACGAAGGTTGCTATTTTTGACATCTCCAAAGGTCCATTGTACAGGGGACTCTCCCTGAATGGATTGTACAAACAAATGAGAGTTGTAATCATCATTATCATTTGCTGTTGTGGAAACATAGCTATAAAAGTTTCCGTCAGGTGAAATCTGAGGGTCACTATAAACTTCTAATCTAGTTAAATCTTCTGTTTTTAATGCACGTTTTGTGCTTGTCATAAAATATCCTCCCTATATATATCGAAATTTCTGTATTTTTATATTTTAAACTATTTCGAGTACCGAATCAAATGTTTATGTTAGGATGTTTTCTGCAATTCCCTTAAATAGGCCTCTAGTTGACTAGGTGAAGTAAAGACATGTATTGCTGTGTCTTCTAATTTTGAAAGACGCTCATAGACAAGTGGGGCTTTCTTTTTATTATACGTACGTACCCAGTTGAAAAACTCCCAATCAAGTCTTTCTTTACAGTCTTTCCCCATATCAGGACGAGTTTTATTATGATATTGTAAGCGCCTCTTGACGATTCCATAAAGGCAACGAAGTGTACTGTAATGCAAAAAGATAACCGTGTCTGCTTGTTGTAAGCGGAATTCCATTGTCGCATTGTAGTTTCCATCTATAATCCAATCATCAGTCTCTTGTATCTCCATCGTTTTTTCAATTAGTTTATCTCGTCCGATCGGCTCCCAATTAGGTTTCCAAAAAATTGCGTCTAGATGGTAAACAGGAATATCTAGTATTTCGCCAAGCTTTTTCGCTAATGTAGATTTGCCAGCACCCCCACTTCCAATGATTGCAACTTTCCTCATAACATTACTCCCTTCCTAAATATATGGACAAGCAAGAAGAATTATTATAACATAATTTTCTAAAAATACATTCCTTTTATTTCACAATACAGGGTTTAGGATTATTCATTCGATCTCGTGTTATAGTAAAGGATAATTTAAAAAGGAAGGAGGAGTTTTGATGAAGAAAGAAGAGATTCTCCACAAACTCACACACCATACCGCTGGAATCCTCGGAGCAGAAGACCTCTATAAATATGCCATCCTTCTTCCATTGATGGAAAAAGAAGATGGGATTCACCTTTTATTTGAAGTACGGGCAGCTAGCTTAAGAAGGCAACCTGGAGAAATCTGCTTTCCTGGCGGTAAAATAGACCCTAGCGATACAAGTGCCCAAAATGCAGCTCTTAGAGAAACCGAAGAAGAATTAGGGATAGAAAAGGAACGGGTTTCTCATGTTCTTCCATTAGATTACCTTGTTTCATCCTTTGGAATGATTGTCTATCCATACACAGGAATAATAGATAGTACTTCAGATGTGATACCTAACCCCAGCGAAGTGGATGAAGTATTTAGCGTGCCATTGCAATTTTTTCTGGATAACCCGCCACAAATTCATTATGTGAATGTTGCAATGGAGCCAGAGGAGTCATTTCCTTTTGAGCTCATCCCTGGTGGAAAAGACTATGAATGGGGAACAAGTAAATTTGCAGAACACTTCTATGTCTTTGGGGATAAAGTTATTTGGGGCTTAACGGCAAGAATTATTCATCACTTTGTAGAAAGGTTGGAGAAGACTTGATAGTGAAAGAGTAAGACGGTCATTTCCACTTCACTCTACTATCTTTTGTTATAATTGATAGCAATAATTTTACTAGAAAGAAGTGTAGAACATGAAGAAATTGCTTACTATTTTGCTATTAACAGGATTAATATGTACTTAAATGAGCATTATGCCATTGAAAATACCCACTATAGCTTAGATACCTGGGAAAATGAAGAAACAGGAAGAACGGAGTATATTGTTCGTATCATGCCTAATACTGAACAATTTGGGGAAGAGATAGAAGAGGTTTTTGAAAATGGTAATCCTTATATGGATGATGAGCGAACGGAAAATATGTTTAAAGTAGCGGAGCAACTATTAGTAGATTTGTCACAGATAGATGATAAGGTCCATATTGAGTCTGTTCTTTGGAGTGCTACTGAGGACGACGAATTTCCAATTCTATTAATCCAGGATAGGGCGCAAAGTACAATAAACTAATAGTAGATAGTGAATAGACTCACTCCCAAAAGGAGGAATTAAGTTGATTCGGTGTGTCGGCATAACAGATGAAAATACAATCGAAAAAGATATAGCTATACAAGATATAACACAAAATAAATATAAATGGTTCTGGGTAGATTTTGACAAACCGACAGATGAAGAGATAAACCATCTATCCAATACATTTGAGTTTCACCCTTTAGCGATTGAAGATTGTATTCAAAAACTCCAAAGACCAAAACTGGATTACTATGAAGATCATACATTTTATGTTGCCCATTCTGTACGAGAACAAGAAAGAGAAATTATGAGGGATGAGTTAAACTTTTTTGTGAACGAGAATTTTATCGTAACGTTTCATCGTACGGAGGCTAAAGAGATTACCCATGTTTGGGAGAAGCTTCACGCTGGTAGGAATACGGATATGTGGGACACTTTCTATGTGTTTTATCAAATATTAGACAAAATTGTAGACAACTACTTTCCACTCATTTATAAACTGGAAGATGAATTGGATTTAATCGAAAATAATACACAAGATAGATCAATGAATGATTTAATGAGTGAATTATTTGATATACGAAACATGTTATTGAATTTAAGGCATTCTGTTAATCCGATGCGCGATTTGTTATACAGGATGTTAAATTCCCATCATTTAGTTGAAATTAAAAATAGGAGGGAATACTTTTCTGATATCTATGATCATCTTTTGAAATTAGCGGAAATGGTCATGTCTAATCGGGAAGTAACTGCTGATATAAGAGATAGTTACCTTTCCCTTAACTCACATCAAACGAACAATGTTATGAAAGTCTTGACGATTATTACATCCATATTTGCTCCATTAACATTGATAGCGGGAATATACGGAATGAATTTTGAAAATATGCCTGAATTAACTTGGAAGTATGGCTACTTTTTTTCTATTATATTAATGATCGTCATTGCGTTTACTATGTTTCTTTGGTTTAAAAGAAAAGGTTGGTTTAAGTAACGCACAAGTAGTGAAGGGTTAGTTGAGACCAGAGCAATCTGCAAGTTTTTTAGTTTGGAATTTAGAATCTATAAGTAAAATGCCGAGCGTTTACTCGAAGCCTTGTCGGTGGCTAGAGTTTAAATACGCTCGGCATTTTGAGATTTCTTAAGATTAATTACTTACTTTGTCAGGTTCAATTATATTGGCATCTGCAACGTAAGCTTGTTGAAGCTGCTTTGTTATCTTACCGGGCTTGCCATCAGCAATTTGCTTATCGTCCACAGAAATAATGGGCATAACTTCCGATGTACTGCTAGATAACAGTATTTCATCAGCTGTCGCGATATCGTCCACAGTAAAGCTTTCTTCAATGAATGGTATACCCAAATCTTTAGCAAACTTTTCAACACGCATACGGACACATCCGTGCAAAATATTATTTGTAGCTGGATGGGTGTAAATTTTTCCGTCTTTTACTAAGTATACATTGGAAGAGCTACATTCTGTTACCAAGCCATTCCTATGTAGGATTGCTTCATAGCAGCCATTTTCCTTTGCTTCTTGTTTTGCAAGTACATTAGGTAAGAGGTTCAAGCTTTTTATATAGCAGTTCTCCCAACGAACATCCCGCTGGGTAATCGTTGCAACACCTGCGTCCATCTTTTCTGTGTTGCGTGGTAGATCCTGCACATATGCATATACATTTGCCGGAATTCCCTCAGGAAAGACATGATCTCTTGGAGCCGACCCCCGTGTAACCTGTAAGTAAACTTTGCCGTCTTTATTCATCTTATTTCTTTCCAATAGTTGTAATAGTAATTGAGTCATTTCTTCTTTTGTAACGGCAAGATTAATTTTCACCGCAGCTGCCGAACGAAATAATCGATCCACATGCTCTTTAAGTAAATAGTATTCTCCATTATAAATGCGAATCACTTCATAAATGCCATCGCCAAATTGAAGCCCGCGTTCTTCATAAGGATATTTCAAGTTATCTCGGTGAGTGAAGCTTGATTGTGTCATAATAATTGGATAAACAGCCATGCGATTTCCCCTCCCTAAATCTTATGCCTATTCTATAACTTCTCTGAATAGATGTAAATTGTAATTTCAAAAAAATTATTATGGAAATTTAGTCATAAGAAATACAGTGAAACAGCTCTGAAGAGTTCCTTTAACTGCGTTGTTTTTAAGGGTTTTCTAGTATTCTGTCGAAAAAAGTAAAATTTTCTCTTGCATTCTCTTAAAAGCCTTGCTATAATCAATAATGCATTCAAAAAAACAACGTAATAGTTGTTATACAATCTTATATTCCATGCGGGTGTAGTTTAGTGACGAGCGAAGCTTCCGCCGAGTAACCAACGAGTTGCCTCGAAGCACAAGCAACTATGAGTAAGCTAGAAGATGTAGAGGCAGTCTGACTTATAGAACGTGCACTATTATAAATTAATAATCTTATATTCCATGCGGGTGTAGTTTAGTGGTAAAACCTCAGCCTTCCAAGCTGATGATGAGGGTTCGATTCCCTTCACCCGCTCCATACATATGTCTTAACGCAGTGTTTCGTAATCTAACTTACGGGGTGTTGCGTTTTTCATTTGTCTAAAACTTATCCCCTCACTTGAATCAGGGGTTTCCCCATAGTATCCTTAAGGCAACTATTGAGAAATTGAGGGATTGATATATGAAGGATTTAATTCAACAATTAAAACGGATTGATAATAAAGGGTATAGAGCATACAAAGATTTACACGGGAAATATAGTTTTCCTGACTTCGACCTGTTTCTTGACTATGTACAAGGAGACCCATTTGCATCTCCTTCTCGGCTGCGAATTATGATTCCAAAGCAGAAGCGGGGAATTAATCAAGAATGGCTGCAAACAGCTCCTAGAAAAATAGCAGCAGAGGATGCAATTGCACGTAGTGTCGGAAAAGCAGTAGGTAAGAATGAGATTTCAATTAAAGGCTCAGGGAAAAGCGGTAATATTTTCTTTGACCGACCTGGTCAGGAAGTGTTGGAGAGAAGTGCTGTACAACTTACTTCAGATACAATCACCATCTGCCTTTCGGTCGGACTTCCTGCAAATGGCAGAAGGATTAATGGGAGAGAGGCAGAAAAGTTATTTACGAAGGCTATTCCTGAGCTTGTTCGAAATTCGGTTTTTACTATTCCCGATCAAATGATTACCGAAGCTATAGAACTTGCAGACCAGCAGGAAGCAATTCGTGAACAAATGCGACAGCATAACTGGATTGCTTTTCTAGCAAATGGCTCGATTTTGCCAAGAGAGAGTGGTATTAGCAATCGACCTATGAAGCAAGCAGTTCCTTTTCAAAGCCCCGCACAATCAGAGGTGGAGGTTTCTATACCGCATAGGGAAGAACCAATTCGTGGGATGGCAATAGAAAAAGGCATTACATTGATTGTGGGTGGTGGCTATCATGGTAAGAGCACAATGCTTCAAGCAATTGAGCGTGGTGTATATTATCATTCAAAGGGTGATGGAAGAGAATACGTCCTGACAGATCCGGATGCGGTGAAAATTAGAGCAGAGGATGGCAGGAAAGTGACAGGGGTTAATATTTCTCCATTCATTAATAATTTGCCACATAAACAGCAAACAACTTTCTTTTCCACAGAAAATGCGAGTGGAAGTACCTCTCAAGCTGCAAACGTGATGGAGGCACTTGAAGTTGGTGCTACGACATTATTAATCGATGAAGATACGAGTGCCACTAATTTTATGATTCGGGATCACCGAATGCAAAAGTTAGTTAAAAAAGATCAAGAACCTATTACGCCATTTATTGATAAAATTAAGCAAATGGATGAACAACTAGGTGTATCTACTATATTGGTTATGGGTGGATCAGGTGATTACTTTGCAGTAGCCGACAAGGTGATTATGCTGGAATCATACCGGCCTGAAGATGTAACAGAAAAAGCGAAGCAAATAATGAATGATACGCCGCTTGAGCGAGATTTGGATGTTACGGAGAACTTTGGCAATGTAACGGAACGCTATTTCCTGCCTCAATCATTACAGACCCAAAAGGGGAAACGTGCCAAGGTACAAGCAAAAGGACTCTCCACTATATTGATGGGATATAATGACATACAATTTGCTGACACGGAACAGTTGGTGGATCCATCCCAAACGAGACTGATCGCAGATATTATTTTGCATCTTGACCAAAGAAATGTATTGGGCAATAAGTCGTTGAAGGATGTTGTGCAATATATTGATGACCAGTTGAATCAAAAAGGGATCGCGGCATTCAGTCCATTTAAAAATCAGCATCCAGGGGATATTGCGAGACCGAGAAAGTACGAAATAGCAGCAGTGATCAACCGATTACGCACAGCGGCTGTGAAACACAATTAGAAAGGAGGCGGAGCCAATGGATACAGCGCAGCTTAAAAAAGATATTATTGCTTACAGTAAGAAAATAGGGATTGATAAAATTGGCTTTGCCTCTGCCGATGTGTTTGGAGAATTAAAAGAAAGATTGCGCAGACAGCAGGAATTGTCCTACCAATCAGGCTTTGAAAAAGGAACCGTTGAGGAAAGAACTGAACCTGAAAGATTATTGCCTGAAGCAAAATCAATCATTTCGATAGCACTTGCATATCCTTCTCGTATGAAAGACGCTCCAAAGAGTACGAAGGAAGAGAGGCGTGGCCTTTTTGCCAGAGCTTCTTGGGGAACGGATTATCATGTTGTCATGCGTGACCGCTTAGAAAAGCTGGCAGCGTTTATTAAAGAACAGGTTCCAGATGTGGCTAACCGGTTAATGGTTGATACAGGGGAGCTCTCAGATCGCGCTGTAGCAGAACGTGCCGGCATTGGCTTCAGTGGAAAAAACACTTCAATCATTACACCTGAATTTGGTTCATATGTTTATTTGGGTGAAATGATAACCAATATTCCATTTGTACCCGATGATCCAGTTGATGACAGTTGTGGGGAGTGTACGAAGTGTATTGATGCTTGTCCGACTGGAGCCATCGTACAGGGTGGCCAATTAAACGCACAGCGTTGTATTGCATTTTTAACCCAAACAAAGGATTTTCTGCCCGATGAGTTCCGTACGAAAATTGGTAATCGAGTATATGGTTGTGATACCTGCCAGGTTGTCTGTCCTAAAAATCAAAAGATAGACTTTCATATTCATCCTGAATTTGAGCCAGAACATGGCGTTTCAAAACCAGTGTTAAAACCAATGCTGCGTATTTCCAATCGAGAATTCAAAGAAACCTTTGGTCATATTTCTGGTTCTTGGCGTGGTAAAAAGCCTATACAACGTAACGCATTGATAGCACTAGGACATTACAAGGATAAAACAGCTGTGGACGACATCATTAAAGTCATGCGCACTGATCCTAGACCTGTAATCAGAGGAACGGCTGCATGGTCTCTAGGTAAAATCGGAACAGAAGAAGCATACATGGCAATAAAAGAAGCAATGGAAACTGAGCAGGATGAACAAGTACAGGTTGAGATGGAAAAAGGCATGGCATTTCAAGAGGTGTATCAAGCCAAGACATAATTGTTCATTATTGTGGTTTTTGACAAGTCCCCTCCCCATATAGTAATGGTGGAGGGGATTTTCTATGGAGAAATTAAAAGCATATTGGTTGGATTTTTTACAGGAAGAACGTGGGGAAGAAAGTTGGTGGGATAAGAAGAAAGCGTGCTGTGAAAAACGAGGTGCAAAGATCGTGCGGGTGGAAGGGAAGGGGCATTTATTCCGAAAGTTTCGGTACGATAGCGAAACAATGTATGAGTACAGACTTCACTTTTCTTATCTGACAAAGCAGAAAGATAAGCTATATTTGGAGGAGGAGGTAATTCCATATACCTTTAAAATGGAAAAAGGCTCGATTGTAGAGCATAAGAGGGGCAGCATACCAAAGGTAAAGTCACCTTTATCAATTGCTCCGAATGCGAATCGTGCTTCAAACCAAGAACGAATGCGTTTTACCTATGATCGACTGGCGGCGGTTCAATACGCTGAGCGTTGGTGGAATAGTTATAATCCCAACTTTCGTAAATTTGATGTGGATTGCACAAATTATATATCACAGTGCCTGTTAGCTGGTGGAGCTCCCATGCGAGGAGCACCAGTCAGAGAAAGAGGCTGGTGGTATAACCAGGATAGCTGGAGTTTTAGTTGGGCTGTGGCTCATTCAATGAGATGGTATTTAAGTGGATCGACGGATGGCCTGCAGGGAAAAGAAGTTAGCTCTGCAGAAGAATTGGAGCCTGGAGATATCATTTGTTACGATTTTCAGGGGAATGGCAGATGGGACCATAATACAATTGTGGTGACAAAAGACGCAGCAGGAATGCCGCTTGTTAACGCACATACAGATAACAGTCGCAACCGGTACTGGTCTTACGAAGATTCCACAGCCTGGACGCCCAATATTCAGTATAAATTTTTTCGCATTGGTTCGTAGTAATGCTATAATAAATAGGCTACTCCCATACGAGGAGCAGTTGATTATCGAACAAGGAGATTAGATCAGTGAGTATACATGTCGTTTTATTTCAGCCAGAGATTCCTGCAAACACCGGCAACATAGCGAGAACTTGCTTGGCAACAGGAGCAACATTGCATCTTATTCACCCACTAGGCTTTAGTACAGAGGATAAAATGTTACGAAGAGCGGGGCTGGACTATTGGAAAGATGTGGATGTTCAAGAACATGCTAGCATAGAGGAACTATATGAAAAGCATCCTAAAGGTTCCTACTACTATATAGAAAACTTTGGTACAAAGCATTACACAGATTATGATTACAGCAATGATAAAGATGATTTATTTTTTGTTTTTGGAAGAGAAACGAATGGCATTCCACATGAATTGCTTGAAGGCAAAGAAGATAGATGTCTACGCATTCATATGAATGACAAGGTTCGTTCATTAAACTTATCCAATACTGCAGCTATCATCGTTTATGAGGCTTTGCGTCAACAAGGATTTCCAGATCTCACAAAAAAAAACCGCCATATTGGCGGTTTTTTACTGATCTTTTTTAGGTACGGCTGGTTTTGATTCATATCCAGATGTGAACATTGATGTCATAAATGTTAAGATAACGCCAATTAAAAGTGCAAGCTTCATTGTTATGCCTCCTTATGTAGGTAAAAAGAGCGTCTTTTTGAAAAGATAAGAAAGTAAAAAAATTGCGCAGATGTCTAGCTCCAAGCACCCAGCGACTAGCGTAACTTCCTTCACCTCGTACAATAAGGCAACATCGGCTCCCTGCGGTTCACCGTGTTTTCTTTATCTCCTACGGCTCAGTCCAGTTCGTACGTCGCTAACCGGGCACTCTGCGCTTTTCTTATTATGTCCCTATTATAACGAATTATGTTTATAATGTGAACTAATGCAAGCAATTTGCTTTCATATTTTTAGAAAAGACATAACTTTTCCAGCTCTGAATAGACGGAAGATTTTAATAATAGTAAAGGTTGGAACATTATATTGTTTCAGTATATAAAATAGGGTATATTAGTTGATGAAAGTCATTTAACAGTTCTATAATAGAGTGAGTGTTAGAAAACCGTTTACATTACGAGTAATGTTAACTTCTAATGGGGGTATAAAAACGTGGCACAGACGGAAGAATCTAATCAAAGATTCTGGGCAGAATTTCATGGTCCAAATATGGGGTATGTAGAAGAACAATATGATCTGTATAAAACAGATCCAGATGCAGTCGATCATTCCATAAAGGAAATGTTCGATCAGTATGGAAAGCCAAATTGGTTATCAAACGATGCAGGAGCAACAGACCTGCCAACAGGTTCTCAAGCTTCCATGCATGATGTGAAAAAACTAACCTCAGCTATGAAACTTGTTGAGGCTATTCGCCGTTTCGGTCATCTAGAAGCGGATATTTATCCAGTAGGTTTACACAAAAATCGTAATTCGAATTTAGTACAGCCTGTCACTTATGGATTAAGTGAAGACGATCTAAAACAAATGCCAGCTAGCTGGTTATGGGAAAAGGCACCGAATCACGTTGAAAACGGCCTTGATGTCCTTCATGAACTTAAAAAATACTATTCTGGTACGATCACATTTGAATATGATCATATTAATAACGAAGCTGAGCGCGCGTGGTTACTTGATTTAATCGAGACAGGTAAGGCACGGCTTGATCTTTCTGATGAAGATAAAAAGCAGTTACTTGGACGCTTAGTGGATGTTGAAGGATTTGAAGGATTCCTACAAAAAACGTTTGTTGGGCAAAAACGCTTCTCTATCGAAGGATTGGAAGCAATGGTGCCAATGCTTGATCAGATCGTAAAATATGCAACCGAAGATAAAGTTGAAAATATTATGATGGGAATGGCTCACAGAGGTCGACTTTCTGTGTTGGCTCATGTGCTAGGCAAACCGTTTGATAAAATTTTCTCCGAGTTCCATCATTCACCAGACAAAGAATTAGTTCCTTCTGAAGGCTCCATGGGAATTAACTATGGCTGGACAGGTGATGTTAAATATCACTTTGGTGCAAAGAAAGAAGTAAAAAAGGGTGAAGAAACAGCAACCCGAATAACACTTGCACATAATCCGTCACATCTTGAATTTGTTAATCCAGTAGTGGAAGGCTTTGCCCGTGCTGCACAGGATGATCGCTCTAAAGCCGGATACCCGGAGAGAGATTTAAATAAAGCGATTCCAGTATTAATCCATGGGGATGCTGCATTTATTGGGGAAGGTGTAGTTGCGGAAACCTTGAACCTTAGTGGGCTTCCAGGTTATGCCACAGGTGGTAGCTTGCATATCATCGCTAATAACTTAGTTGGGTATACAACAAATCAGGATGATGGACGTTCAACACGTTATGCAAGTGACTTAGCTAAAGGGTTTGAAATACCGATCATTCATGTGAATGCAGATGACCCAATAGCATGTGTCTCAGCAATTAAAATTGCATACGAATACCGAAAGAAATTCAATAAGGACTTTCTCATTGATTTGGTCGGCTACCGTAGATACGGTCATAATGAAATGGATGAACCGAGAACAACCCAACCAGGGCTGTATCAGGACATTGACCAACATCCGACAGCTGCGAATGTGTTTGCAGAGGTGTTAAAGGAGAAAGGTGTAATAGAAGAAAAGACCTTTAAGAGTATGTTAGAGAATGTAGAAGCACATCTTAGAGAAATTTACGACGGTATGAAAGAGAATGAAACCGGTAAGGCAGAAGTAAAATGCATGCCAAAAGCGTTGGAGAATACTTTAGAAACATTTGAAACTGCGGTAAAGCTTGAAGTTCTACAAAGTTTGAACAAAGGGTTACTGAAACGGCCAGAAGGTTTTAATGGCTTCAAGAAACTTGAAAAAATTCTAGATCGTCGTGGTAAAGCAATGGAAGAAGGCGGTAAAGCGGATTGGGGAACAGGTGAAGCTCTGACTTACGCCTCAATTCTTCGTGACGGAATCCCCATTAGGCTAACTGGGCAGGACTCCGAACGCGGAACATTTGCGCATAGGCATGTTGTTCTCCATGATGTAGAAACAGACGAGAAGTATAGTCCAATGCATGGACTTGAGGTTGCTAATGCGTCTTTTGACATTCGTAATAGCCCATTATCAGAAGCTGGTGTACTCGGTTTTGAGTATGGTTATAGTGTTCAATCACCAAATACGCTGGTAATCTGGGAAGCTCAGTTTGGAGATTTTGCTAATGCTGCGCAAGTTATTTTTGATCAATTTATTTCTGCTGCACGGGCTAAATGGGGAGAAAAATCGAATATGGTAATGTTATTGCCACATGGTTATGAAGGTCAGGGGCCAGAACATTCCAGTGCAAGACTTGAACGTTTCTTGCAAATGGCAGGAGAGAATAACTGGATTGTGGCAAATGTTACATCGTCGGCGCAATTTTTCCATTTGCTTCGTAGACAGGCGGCAATGCGCGGTCGTGAAGAAGCAAGACCTTTAATACTCATGACACCAAAAAGTTTGCTACGTAATCAACGTGTTTCTTCTGAGCCGAAGGAATTTACAGATGGTAAGTTTGAGCCATTACGACAGCAACCTAATCTTTCGCTTAGTAAGAAAAAGACGAAGCGACTACTAATCGGATCAGGGAAGATAATGGTAGATATAGAAGAGGCAATGGACAATGCAGAGGAATCCTTTGATTGGCTAAATGTTCTTCGTTTAGAGCAGATCTATCCATTCCCTAAAGAAGAATTGGAAAAGAAACTAGCAGAATTTCCGAATCTTGAAGAAATCGTATGGGTCCAGGAAGAACCAATGAACATGGGCGCCTGGGATTACGTTGATGACTATCTAAGAGATTTACTGAAAAAAGGGCAAGAATTACGCTATATAGGTCGTCCGCATCGGGCTGCTCCTGCAGTAGGGGTACCAAACGTCCACAAAGCAGAACAAAAACAACTTGTACAAAAAGCAATCAACCCGTCTAAAGGAGGAGATTCCAATGAAAGAAATTAAAATACCAGAACTTGCTGAATCAATTACAGAAGGTACAATCGCTGAATGGTTAGTAAAAAAAGGTGACAAGATTGAAAAAGGCGACCCTGTAGTTGAACTAGAAACAGACAAAGTAAATGTGGAAGTAAATGCAGATTATGCAGGTGTCATAACGGAAATCCTTAGAGAAGAGGGCGATGATGTAGAAGTCGGGGATGTTATTGCCAAAGTGGATGAGAACGGCGAAGCTGGCGGGGATCAAGAAGAACCAAAAACGGAAGAAGCTTCAAAAGAAGAAAAGCAGGAATCATCTAATAAAGAAAGTGACTCGCAAAAGGAAAGTGATTCAGAAAAAGAAGAACCTTCTAAGAGCGAGAAAAAGGATTCTTCTTCCATTAAAAGCAAAAACGGCGATGTTATCGCTTCACCAGCAGCTAGAAAACGAGCTCGTGAATTGAATATTGATTTAAGTGAGGTCAGCCCTAGAGATCCGCTTGGTCGTGTACGTCCAGAAGATGTCGAGGCTGCTGCCAAAGGTTCAAGTAAGAAGGAAGAAAAGAAAACAGAAAAGAAAGAAGCAACCTCAGAAAAAACCGAATTTGATAAACCAGTAGAACGAGTGAAAATGTCACGTCGTCGTCAAACCATTGCAAAGCGTCTAGTTGAGGTACAGCATGAAGCTGCGATGCTAACAACTTTCAATGAAGTAGATCTAACAAATGTTATGAAACTACGCAGTGATCGAAAAGAGAAATTCATTGAAAAACACGGCGTGAAATTAGGCTTTATGTCCTTCTTTACAAAAGCAGTAGTAGGGGCACTAAAAGAATTCCCATTATTAAACGCTGAGATTCAGGGCAATGAATTAGTCTTAAAGAAATTCTACGATATTGGTATTGCGGTATCCACAGATGACGGACTTGTTGTTCCGGTTGTACGTGATGCAGACCGTCTTGATTTTGCCGGAGTAGAAAAAGAAATTGGTAATCTTGGTAAAAAAGCACGCGACAAAAAACTTGCAATGGAAGACTTGCAAGGTGGTTCCTTCACGATAACAAATGGAGGAACATTCGGTTCCATGCTTTCGACCCCTATTCTTAATGCACCACAGGTTGGAATTCTTGGTATGCATAACATTCAGAAGCGAGCTATGGTCATGCCTGATGATTCAATCGAAGTTCGACCAATGATGTACTTGGCTCTATCATACGATCACAGAATTGTGGACGGTAAAGAAGCTGTTCAATTCCTGGTACGTGTGAAAGAATTACTAGAAGACCCATATGATCTATTACTAGAAGGTTAATTGTTTAATAGGCAAACCCGTCAGCTTAGCTGGCGGGTTTTTTTTGTGATAGTAGTCTCTATTAGGCAAGAAAAATTGTTAATTCGCTGGCATTTAGGGAATGATTAAGTAAGATAAGCAAAATTAACAGAAAATATAATCAGTTGATTGACGTCTGACGTCTTGGTACAATATCCATTGTAATAAGGGAAATGAAAACAGTTACATTTAGAAAGGAAGGGTAAAAAACGTGGGAATTATTTTAGGGGTTTTAGCAATAATCGTTGTGCTTGGTTTGGCATTTTTAATGTCTAACGATAAGAAAAATATTAATTATAAAGGTATTGGAATAATGTTGCTCCTGCAGCTTTTGACAACCTGGTTTATGTTTAGTACCAATATTGGACAAGCCATTATCAATGGAATTGCAGCAGGATTTAACAAACTAATTGAATTTGGTACAGAGGGAGTTAATTTCGTAGTAGGTGGCTTAATGGTCGAAGAAGGAGGAAGCGTATTCTTCTTTAACGTCCTTTTACTTATTATCTTCTTTGCGACCATCTTATCTGTTCTAACTTATTTACGTATTCTACCACCTATCATTAAATACTTTGGCGGGTTAATCTCAAAGATAACAGGTCTTCCCCGTGTTGAATCATTTAATGCCGTAAATAGTATCTTTTTTGGTCAGTCGGAGGCATTAATCGCTATCCGTTCACAATTCCATCACCTGACTGCCAATCGACTTTATATTGTGAGCGCATCAGCTATGGGTTCTGTTTCTGCCTCTATCGTTGGTGCATACTTACAAATGCTTCCACCGGAGTATGTTTTAGTCGCACTTCCGCTTAATATGTTTAGTGCGCTTATGCTTGCATCTATTATTGCGCCTGTAAAAGTGCCGAAGGAAGAGGACAAAGTTGATGTGAAAGATGTAACAAATGACAAAAGTATCTTTGAAGCAATGGGAAATGGTGCACTAGAAGGTGGGAAAATTGCCCTTATCGTTGCAGCAATGCTTATTGCATTTATCGCATCACTTGAATTGGTTAACTGGATTATTAGTTTTTCAGGTTTAACATTACAGGAATTACTCGGTTACGTTCTTTATCCAATCGGGATACTTATGGGAATTTCACCGGATGAAGTACTCAGAGCAGGTTCCGTAATGGGGACAAAAATTGTTACAAATGAGTTCGTAGCCATGCTGGAATTCCAACCAATGATTGCTGAAATGTCAGAGAAAACAGTCGGAATTGTATCTGTATTCCTAACTAGCTTTGCTAACTTCTCCTCGATCGGAATCATCGCAGGTACCGTAAAAGGAATTGACAGTGAAAAGGCAGTAAGCGTATCAGGGTTTGGATTGAAACTACTCATTGGAGCAACACTTGCATCCATCCTATCTGCAACAGTAGTAGGGCTATTCCTATAAGATGTATTTTTGTAGCGGTATGCAAATTATTTTATGAAGCGCAAAAGCATCCTAAAATAAGACAGGCGTCCATTTAATTTCAAATGGATGCCTTTTTTTACTTTCATTTTGCCCCAGTTTTTAATACCATAGTATAGACTGTATAAAATCTTAAGAAGCTTTATGAATATAAAGAACTGCGATAATATATCACTACTTTAACCAGATAATATCAGAAGTATTGGTTCTTGCAAGGAGAATCAGATTTTTTCCAAATTGTACATAGACCATTACCTAGGAACATCCCAGAGCATCCAAGTGATTGATATGAATTCATTTGGAAGAAAAACGAAACCAAGTTACCTAGAGCGAAAGACGGCGACTCCTGTGGCAACGCCTTCGTGACCAAACTCCTGTTGGCCCGAGGCTCAAGCCATGCCCCACGGAAAGCGTCCGTCTGTAGTGAAAGGTAACGGCGTTTAACCGTCTTTGGACTTCAAAAATGTAAGAGAAAATAGGCAAAAAATGAGTGCCTAAATATACTATACGAGGAGAACATAGCATGAAAAACAAACGAATCCTATTTACTGGTGGAGGCACTGCAGGGCATGTAATCGTCAATCTAGCCTTAATCCCTTACTATCAGGAAAAAGGGTATGAGATTGATTATATTGGCTCACATGATGGCATAGAACGCAATCTAATAACCCAGCTCGATGGGGTTAGTTACCATCCGATTTCCACAGGGAAGCTTAGAAGATACATCTCCAAAGAAAACATAAAAGACCCGTTCAAAGTACTGAAAGGTGTTGCCCAGGCAGCGCGCATCATGAAAAAACGAAAACCTTCCATTATTTTTTCAAAAGGTGGTTTTGTTTCCGTACCGGTAGTCTTAGCAGCAAAACTGAGAAGAATTCCAGTCGTTATTCACGAATCTGATTACACGCCTGGTCTTGCAAATAAAATCGCAATCCCTTTCGCACGTAAGGTTTTGGCAACTTTTCCAGAGACAATGGAATATTTACCAAAAGAAAAGGCAGAGTATGTTGGTGCAGTCATTCGTGACGAATTATTTGAAGGGAAAAAGGAAGCTGGCCTGGCATTTGCAGGTCTTTCATCGGATAAACCTGTTCTACTTATCATGGGGGGCAGCGGTGGCTCGCAGAAAATAAATGAAACCATTAGGAATTCGCTCGATCACTTACTTGAAACCTTCCACATTATTCATATCTGTGGAAAAGATAAGGTAGATCCTGCTTATAAAAGAAATGGATACGTTCAATTTGAATATGTTAATGAAGAACTGAAAGATGTTTTCGCAGCAACTGATTACGTTCTTTCCCGTGCAGGTTCAAATGCTATCTTTGAATTCCTCGCATTAAGAATTCCCATGTTGTTAATTCCATTATCTAAAGAGGCAAGTCGAGGCGACCAGATTATTAATGCACAATCCTTTGTAAAAAAGCGCTATGCAAGAGTGTTAGAAGAAGAGAAACTAACAAATGAAACGTTAGTTCATGAACTTAACCAATTAAAAGAATACTCCGCTATTATGACAGATACGATGAAGGAGTATAAAAGTGAAAAGGCACGAGATCGAGTCATTGAAATAATTGGTGAAGTGCAAAGAAAATAAGGTAATGTGTACAGCATGAAAGAGCCGACGGAATTCGATATGAAATTCGAATAATCGTTGGCTTTTTTTCTAACATATTATATTTGGTTCGGCTGACTTATTGAACAGTACCAAAATGTACAAGGTTAACATCGACTTGAAAATCTACAGTTATTTCAGGGAACTTCTCTCTCCATTCTTCCACAGTCAGCTTGTTATTATTTTTTATTCTATATAATCTCCCATAACCAATAGGATCTGCATTGAGTTCTTGTACCTTTTTAAATAGTGCCTCATACTTTTTTTTAATTGCTTTCCCTAATTCTTCTTCTATAGCCTTTGCCACTTTTTCATCTTTGACTATAAGCTGCTCAGAGGATTCATGCAAATCTATATCAATGTCTATATTTGAACGAAAACGTAGCTGTTCCAAATCGGTTATTTCGCTTGTTGTTTTTCCCTTAATACCAATCCGAACATGCATAGTTTCGCTGTTTGGGTCTATTGGTTCTGTATCTTCTATATATTTATCCAATGGAGCTCTTGGGATTTCTAATTCAAGTGGTGCAAAGCCGACATGCTTTTGTGTCATATTTAGAAGAAGAGCTTCATCTAATGTAATATCGCCGACATATTTATCACCACGAAATATTCCCAAGGCGGCAAGTTGTGGAGCATCATCATCCATTGTGATAACAGGAAGAAAAGGGTCCTGTCCTACATCAAAATATATATGTGTGAAATCATGCAACGCTACTTCGGGAATGGAGTCTTCCAACCCCTCCTGTCTTATTAATCCGTGGAGGAATTGCCCTATGTCCATGTTCGTATCTGTCTGGCCTACCTCTAGAATTTCTTTTGCCGTGGTACCACTAATCCCAAGAAGCATGGTGTCAGAAACTCTGGCATCTCGTGTTAGGGTATTTAGATAGTTTATTATTCCCTTTTGTGCAATTTCTTTTCCGTATAATTCTAAACGGATTTGACCCGGGGTTAAAGCAAAGCTTGATTTGTTGTTTGCTTGCTCACGAGCTTCTTTAATCGTGTGTCCTGTACCTGATAATGTCTTAGAGACCATGTCTGTTTGAGCATTAAATTGAAAAATGATCAAGGTGGTTTCGAGTTCGCTTGGTTTCTCTTCTGAAATATCTACGCCTCGCGTGTGGATAATCCCTAATTTTTCCAGCTGGGTTGAATCAACACATGAAGTAAGCAGACAAAGAGTGATGCAAAGGAAGAAGAGTCTTTTAAGCCTCAATCTTTTCACCCCTTTTTCGTTGTTTCCATTTTTTCTTTATTAGCACGATTGGTAGTAACAAAAATGGATATACATATACTAGCCAAAAACCCAATTCATTTACTTTATCTATTATCCATTGAATTTGAAAATGTTCATCTAGTAACCAACAACCAATTAGCAGGGGAATAGCAAGTGCATAGATAGATACTTTTTGAGGTAGCTTGGAAATTCTTTTGATCCCATAAGTTGCCCCCCACAAAAGTAGAATAATATTTGGGATGATAACCATCATCCATTCAGCTACCAGCACAAAATCCAATCTTTCAATAAAGGAAAACTGCTGAAACTTAAATAATGATAGAAGCGTCCATTCACGTCTCGCCACTTGCTCGCCATTAAAAAAACCTAGCGTTATGATGGTTATGATTAAAACGAGAAGACCAGACCATATAGCTGCCGAATATGCTGGGAAACGCACCCCCTTTTTATTTTGTATAAAAGGGTACATTAAAAATAAAATTTCAAATCCTAAAAACGTATAGGAGGTTGCTTTAGCGCCCTTTAATAAATCGGGTAGGGGTGTTTGAAACATTGGAAGAAAATGATCCCAATCTATTTGAACAGCAGGTTCAATCAATAAAAGCAATAACCAATGTGTAAGTGCAAAAAATAAAAAGCAAACTCCAATCATAATACGTAAACCGCCCAATGTACTATATACAGCCAAAATTATCATAAGCAATCCCATTACTAGCGGACTAAGGGTTGGAAAAATAAAAATCCTGACAACCTCTATATACGTAATGAGCACGGAAAAAAGGGTAGCGATAAAGTATATAATATAGACACTGCTTAATAGGTTGCCTAGCCATTTCCCAAACAAGTCACGGTGTATACCAAAAATGTCTGCATTGTCATACTGTTTTAAAATGAAAATCATGATAAAAAGGACACACAAGATAAAAATGACCGCTATAAGAACAGATAACCACGAGTCCGCCCCAGCCTCTAGATAAATAAATCTTGGTACCCCCATTACTCCCACACCTAATTGTAAGGAAGAGATAATGAAGAATAGGTAAAATGCGCGAATACTTTTATTAGCTTTTACTTTCACGTTTATATCCAATCCATCACCTACTCGTCAATATCTTTTTTCTCATTTGCTTTTTTCTTATTAAATCGAACCCTATCTTTAGGTCGGAAAGAAAGAAATCTTTTCCCTTGAAATTGTTGAGGAAAGCGAATAAGTACTTTATTAAGGTCAACCATACGGAACGGGTAAATTGGCGTAAGATAAGGCCTTCCGAGAGAGGTTAGTCTTAATAAATGAATGATTAGAAAGCTGATACCAAAGACAATTCCCATAATGCCTAAAATACCGGCTAGTATAATCATAGGAAATCGCAATACCCGAATAGAAGTTCCCATTAAATAACTAGGTGCGGTAAAGGAAGCGAGCGCACTAATCGTGATAAAGATGATTAAAATATTACTTGTAATCCCTGCTTGTACGGCTGCAGTTCCAACGACCACACCACCCACAATACCAATGGTTTGACCTACCTTCGTTGGAAGCCTGGCCCCTGCTTCACGTAATAATTCTATTAAGAGTTCAAGGAGCAGAGCCTCAAATATAGGGGGAAAAGGGACATTAGCCCTTGATTGTCCAATTGAGATAAGAAGCTGTGTCGGGATAAGTTCATAATGAAACGTTACAGCAGCCACATACATTGGGGTGAGCATGACAGATATAAACATAGATATAAACCGCAAAACTCTTAGAAATGATCCGGCATTCCAACGCATGTATAAATCCTCGGTCGATTCAAAAAAACTAAAGAATGTGGTTGGGGCTAATATTGCCGCGGGGCTGTTTTCAACGATAACGCCAACACGTCCCTTATTAATCGCATAGGAAGCACGATCCGGTAGCTCTGTTGAATAGAACTGTGGAAATATTGTTAGAGAGGAGTCCTCTACATATTGCATGAGTACATTCGCATCCTCTACCTCATCAACCTCAAGGTCCTGTAGTCGTTGTCGCATTGTGTTAACGTCTGTTTCGTTTGCAACGGACTTCAAATAAATTAGTCTTGCTTCCTTTGGTGTCCGTTTTCCTAACATAATCTTTTCAAAAACGAGATCTTTTGAGCGCATCCGCCAACGTAATATGTTCAAGTTCGTAACCAAAGATTCAGTGAATGCAACCTGTGGACCGATAACAACTGATTCAGTTTCAGCTTTGGTTAGTGATCTCTGTTCAATGTTTAACATTAAATAAGAAACTACTTGTTTTTCTCCTTCAATATAAACAAAGACATGTCCATTAATGAGGTTTGTTAGTAATTCCTCCAACTTGTCCATCTTTTGGCCTGTGTTCAAAGGTACTTCATTCAATACCGATTCAACGGTCCATTCTTTTTGGGACTCAAGAAGCGTTTTGAGTAGCGTGTTTTCTATTCTCTCTGAATTTACTTGGTAGGAGAGATAGAAGACAGCGAGCTTTTGGCCTGCGTTTTCAAAGATGGTAAAGCTTAGGTCAGTACTATTTTCAAACTGGTCTTCTAGAGTCTGCTTTAACTTTTCAACCTTAATGGGAAATAATGGATTGGTGGCTTTTCTTTTAGCTTTTTTCATAATTCCTCCCGTAATCGTCCAGTACTAATAATTTCCCCCGGTGCAACCGGCCGTAAGTTGCCCCCTTCAAAATATGAAGTGAAACCGTGAGTTTTTAGTAGGAGTAAACGGACGCTAATACCGCGATTCGTTCAACCAACAATCAGTGGGGAAATAAAACCCCTACTGATTGAAGTTTCATTTTATAAAGATAGTATGTGAGAAAAAACTACTATCTATGTGCAATATCTTATCGTTTACTCGAAAGAAATCTTTAGTAGACTAAAGACTCATTTTTTGGAAAATTCAAATGAAATATTGTTTGTTTTTGTCGGTTCCTGTATCATGAAAGCTAAGGAAATAGTGAGGGGTGAGGATTTGAGTGAAATAATCCGTAATTGTCGATTATGTAAACAGCCAATGGAAAGTAGTCCATTTATGATGTGCCCTGCCTGTCTTACTGAGAGTGATCGAGTCCAGAGTTTCATTAGAAAACACCCGCTAGCTTCGATGGAGGAGATATCTTGCTCGACTAAGGTCCCTCCTGTTAAATTAGAAAAAATGCTTCATCTTGGAATTCGAATCAAACGTGAGAGCACCCAATTATAACTCTGTGTTTTTACGAGATTTCTAAAATAGACGTCCAGTTTAAAAAGAAAATAACCCAAAATTTAAAAAAGGATTGACTTTAAATTTTCCTAATACTATAATTATTGAGAACAAATAAACCAAAGGAGGTCATGATGATGAAAAACATCATTCAAACAACGCAACTTAATCCAACTAAATATGTGACCTCTACCGTATTTTGCGGAAAAGTATTCTAACTTTTACATACTTCTTTGTAGATATCAAAGGTCACAACTGTCTGTGGCCTTTTTGTTTTTGGGATAGGTATGTTACTGCGTTTCCCATCGTAAGCATGTGTCGTCATAGACGCATGCTTTTTTTGGTTGCATTACAAAGATTGGTTAGGAATACGAGTAGAGGAACTTTTGTTGGAAAGAACACATCAGAAAGAAATTAAAGAGAGATTAGAAGGTGATGGAATGTTTCAGGTTTTTAAAAAATTAGACTGGTTTTTTAAACATTATTGGAAACGCTATTTATTTGCAATTTTAGCGCTCATTGTAGCAAGTGCGATAGGTCTTATACCGCCTAAATTAGCTGGGTATACAATTGATCAAATTCAATTCGATTCGATGACAACCCAACTTTTAACCGCATTAATAATTGGATATTTACTTTTAATTATTATCCATTATGCCATTTCATTTTTATGGGATTATACGCTATTTAGCGGAGCAGTTATATTAGAACGCTGGAGTAGAAGCAACTTAATGGATCATTTTACTAAGATGACGCCAACGTTTTTTGGGAAATACCGCACAGGTGACCTTATGGCTAGAAGTACCAATGACTTAAAAGCCATTAGTCTTACAGCGGGATTTGGTGTTTTAACATTAGTGGATTCTTCGGTTTTCATGCTGATGCTTGTAGCCATGATGGGATTTACTATTAGCTGGAAGCTGACACTTGCCGCATTGCTTCCGTTGCCAATTATGGCAGTGATTATGAATAAATATGGAGCTGTCATCCATGCGCGGTTTACCAAAGCCCAGCAAGCGTTTGGAGAAATGAATAATGATGTTCTCGAGTCCATTCGAGGAGTACGGGTAATTCGTGCTTTTGTACAGGAAAAGCAAGATTTAAAGCGATTCAAGAAGATGACAGACGATGTCTATGTGAAAAACATGGAGGTTGCTAAGATTGATGCGCTTTTTGAGCCAACCATGAAGATTCTTGTAGGGCTTTCTTATACGATTGGACTTGGGTATGGTGCTTTTTTGGTTTTTGATAATCAAATGACACTTGGTGATCTCGTGACCTTTAACGTATATTTAGGTATGTTAATTTGGCCGATGTTTGCGGTGGGTGAGCTTATTAATATACTACAGCGAGGGAATGCATCGCTTGATAGAGTAAATGAGACAACAGGCTATAAGGCTGATGTTTCAGATCCGGTAACTCCAAAAACTGTAGATGCAGTGGAATCACTTGTTTTTGAAGGGGTGACGTTTTCCTATCCAGGAACAGAAACAAAGCAACTGAACAATCTTTCATTAAACGTAAAACGTGGCGATACCATTGGGATTGTCGGAAAAACGGGTGCAGGGAAAACGACGCTTTTCAAATTGCTCCTAAGGCAATACCCTGGCATGCTAGGAAACATAAAAGTTGCTGATGTAGATTTAGAGGATCTTTCACTTGCTCAAATTCGTTCTTGGATCGGCTATGTGCCGCAAGACCAAATGATGTTTTCTAAATCTATCCGGGAGAATATCCAATTCGGTAAATCGGACGCAACGGACACCGAAATCTTCCGTGTGATGGAGTTAGCACACTTCCTTAATGACATGAAACAACTTCCAAATGGTTTAGATACACAGGTTGGGGAAAGTGGTGTAACGCTATCAGGCGGCCAAAAGCAACGAGTAGCTTTAGCGCGAGCCTTTATTAAAGATCCGGAAATCCTCATACTGGATGATTCCATGTCCGCGGTTGATGGTAAGACAGAAGCAAATATTATTGAACATTTACGTAGAGAAAGAAAAAATAAAACGACCTTTATAGCTGCACATCGTATGTCAGCAGTAACACATGCCGACCACATTATTGTACTTGATAATGGCGAAATCGTGGAACAAGGGTCCCATGCAGAACTAATGTTAACAGAAGGCTGGTATAAGCAGCAGTATGTTCAACAGCAGCTTGCAAAGGCAGGGGTGAACGAATAATGAAACAAAATACAGAGAAACGACTGTTTCAATATGCATTACAATATAAAAAAGGTATTATCATTGGCTTTATCTGCTTAATTATTGCCGTATCGCTTGAACTTGCTGGTCCTTTAATAGCCAAGAGAGTAATTGATGATCATATTCTTGGAGTGGAAGGGACCTGGCAAGAGGTTGAATCGCAAAATGATAAGCAAACAGCTTCTTATAATGGCCAGTTTTACAAACGGGTTGATAGGTTGGAAGACTCTGACCAGACAATTGGAAATCCCGTAACGATATTTCAAACTGGTACCACTTACTATTTTGTTACGGAAGAAATTCCACTTGAAGGAAAAAGGACTGCCGATGGGGAAACGATCACGATAACGACAAGCTCTGGAGAAGAGACCTTTACAGGTGAAAAATTATCGCTAACTGAAGTGTATCCGTTTTTTAAACCGGAGCAGGGACCAATCATGTGGCTGCTTGGTTTATATGTCGCATTACTATTTATTGCTGGTTTCTTTCAATTTTATCAAACCTTTCTTTTACAGAAATCGTCCAATCAAATTGTTAGAAAGATGCGAAACGACCTATTCGCCCATACTCAGCGGATTCCTGTTAACTATTTTGTTGATCAGCCAGCAGGTAAAATAGTAGCGAGGATCACAAATGATACAGAAGCTATTCGCGACTTGTATGAGCGTGTACTATCTATTGTCCTCACAAGCATTATATATATGGCAGGAATATTTGTCGCATTGTTTATACTCGATGCAAAGCTTGCTCTTATGTGTCTTTTCATTATTCCACTTATATTTGGTTGGATGAAACTATATAAGCATTTTGGCAGCAAGTATAATAAAGTTATCCGTTCTACGATAAGCGAAATTAATGGGAACATAAGTGAAGCAATTCAAGGAATGCCGATTATTCAGGCGTTTAGTAGAGAAAAGAAGACAAAAGAAGAATTTGAGGTGCTTAACAATAGGCATTTTACCTATCAACGAAAGCTAGTTAAGCTAAGTGCGCTAACCTCTTATAATCTTGTTACCGTGTTTCGAAATTTAGCTTTCGTAGCCTTTATTTGGTATTTTGGTTCTGCTTCATTAGATCCGACAAGTATTATATCTATCGGGATGCTCTATGCGATTGTTGATTATCTAACAAGATTATTTGAACCTGTAACCGATATCGTGAATCAGCTACCGCTTATCGAACAGGCACGTGTCGCTGGCGGAAGAGTTTTTGAATTGCTAGACCATCCTGGTGAAAACGTGATGGATGATAATGTATCACGCTATCGAGGAAATATTTTATTTGATCACGTATCATTTGCTTATAATGAGAAGGATTATGTTTTGAACGATATCTCCTTTTCAGTGAAGGCTGGTCAGACAGCAGCCTTTGTTGGCCATACAGGGTCAGGTAAAAGCTCTATTATGAATTTGCTTTTTCGTTTTTATGATCCACAGAAGGGCTCCATTACGATTGACGGGAAGTCGACACAGGAGTGGTCAAGGCAGCAGGTGAGAAGTCATATGGGAATCGTATTACAGGACCCATTCTTATTTACTGGGACTATCCTTTCTAATGTGACGATGAATGATCCTCATATTAGCAGGGAAGCAGCCATAAATGCTTTAAAAGCAGTGGGAGCCGACCGCTTTATTGAAAAGCTGCCGAATCGTTATGATGAAAAAGTCACAGAAGGAGGAGGCACCTTTTCGCTTGGTGAAAGACAACTATTATCATTTGCTAGAGCGTTGGCGTTTGATCCAGCCATCTTAATTTTGGATGAAGCAACTGCGAATATTGATACGGAGACAGAAAACGTCATTCAGCAAGCCTTGGAAGTATTGAAGCAAGGAAGAACAACGCTTGTTATCGCACATAGACTTTCGACTATACAGCAAGCAGATGTTATATTTGTATTAGACCGCGGTACGATAAAAGAACAGGGGAACCATAATAGTCTCTTACAGCAACAGGGTGCCTACTATCAAATGTATCAAATGCAGCAAGGGATACTTGAAGAAACCGCAGGATAGGAAAACCGCTTCAAACACGGGGTGAACTATGGATCGAGATAGGGAAGAGCAAGAAAAAGCGGACATTATAGATGAAGATTTATATGAGGAATTTGATGATGAAGAGCTTTATGAACTTGTGGAAGAAGAACGCAGAAAAGCTTTAGAGAGAACGAAGGTAAAAGTAGATGATAAACCAAAACGTCCTTTTCCAAAGTGGGTATTTTGGGTGATAGCGCTAGCTTTAGCCTTCAATGTGTTTGCGTTAATTCCCCAGACTTTTTCTATCCCGGCAATTGACTTTCTCATCACATCTGCAAAGCTTTCAAACGATGAGGATATACGAAATTTTAAACAAGCGGTGGTCGTTGTAGAAACAGAGGATAGTAAGGGGACTGGCTTTGCAATAAACCAAGAAGGTACTGTTTTGACAAACCATCATGTGGTAGAGGGAGATGACCACGTAACAGTTGCTTTTCCGGATGATGGGTTGTTTGAAGCGGAGGTGGTGGAAACTGATCCTGCGATCGACTTAGCAGTATTAAAGGTCGAGGCGGAGGACCTTCCGTCACTTAAGCTAGCAGATACCCCGATATTTAAAGAAGATGCGCCTATTACATTTATTGGAAATCCTTTGCGATTTAACGGAATAGCTAATCAAGGATCTATTGTTGGCCACACCAGGCTAAGCGACTGGGAACGTGAAGTGGTGATGATAAAGGCACCTGTTTATCGGGGGAACAGTGGTAGTCCTGTCTTTAACGAAGAAGGAGAAGTGATGGGGGTAATTTTTGCAACATTAGATCATGAGACAGAAGGCAAGGTAGGGCTCTTTATACCCATTACGTATTATCATGAGATGTAACCTCTTGTTTCATCCATATAGTTTGGGGGTATTTATATTGTAAACGTCTTAAGGAGGCGAAGTTACATGTTATTTTTTACTTCCGAACTAAAAACATACAATATCCATGCAGCAGATGGTGTAATGGGAAAAGTAAAGGATCTATATTTTGACGATGAAAAATGGGCTATTCGTTATGCAATTGTAGACACGAGGAAATGGCTTCCGGGCCGCCGTGTACTCCTCTCCCCATCTTCGTTTATTACACTTAATGAAAATGATAAGCACCTAGAGGTAGAGTATGATAAGGAGAAGGTACGTAACAGTCCTTCCATCTCTGAAGAAAGTGCCGTTTCAAAAGATGTAGAGGATAGTTTAATTGGATACTACGGCTGGAGCAGATACTGGACAGGAAATATGCTGTGGGGCTCTAATGATCGACCATTGGCACAATTTCCTCCTGCTGAAGAACCACAGCCAGAGGTGTTTGACCAGCAATTAGAAGCACAGAGTCAATATAATCTTCGTAGTGAAGATGAAACGATAGAATTTAAAGTGCATGCCGATGATGGTAAAATAGGTACAGTCGCAGATATGGTCTTTGATTCAGAATATTGGAAGCTGCGTTATCTCGTCGTACAAGATAGTGAAACGTATACGAAAGAACAATACTTTGTCTATCATACAGATCAAATTGAGTCTGTTGATTGGTTTGAACGAGATATTTATATTAAGGGAACATTAGCCGAAACAAAGAATGTTACCAAATATAATTCAAAAGATATGATACTCACAAGTATTTCCCGGAGTAACCGTCCGTAACTCCCACTAAATGAAGTTTCACTTTATAAAAAGGTAAACATTAGGGCCTTTCAGCATCGACTGCTGAGGGTCTTTTTTATTTTTGAAAGCGACTGGGTATATAGGTATGGGTATATATTCACTGACGGTCGTAGTGGTAATTGTATTTTAAACAAATTGTAATTGTTTTGAGATAGCAACAGTGTATGCGGTACGGTAAGATTAATCAGACTGACATTTTAATTCTATTATAAAATAAGCTGGTGACAATAAAAATGACAACTTACCGAACTCAAATAAATGAAATATTTAAATATACAGTTTCTGTGCATAAGAAATACTTTACGGTCACACCCAAAAAGAAACAAAAAAAATCGAAATTTATAATGCCTGGGGGTGTTCTAGGTTGATAAAAGAGCAGTCATTAAAAGACATACCTCTAGAAAAAATGATCTCCTCTGTTCAAAAGGGAGATATGCAAACACAAAACTATCTTTTAAAGACGTATCAACCATTTATTGCAAAGTGTGTTTCCGAAGTCTGCAAGCGATATATCGACCCCAAAAGAGATGATGAATTTAGCATTGGCCTTTCAGCTTTTAATGAGGCAATGATATCTTATTCTTCTGATAAAGGAAGTTCGTTTTTATCCTTTGCTAAATTGGTAATAAAACGGAAGGTTATCGATTATATTCGCTATATTAAAAAACGCCCTGCACCAATCTCCCTTGATGAGACATTTGATGCAGAGCAAATGGACAACCCCTTGGAAATAGCGGCTGTGAAAGAAAAATATCAGGAAGAACAGGACGCTTGGCATAGAAAAGAAGAAATCGCAGACTATAAAGAAAAACTAGCGGCTTATAAGCTTACGTTTGCCGAGTTGACAGAAGTCTCGCCTAAACATAGGGATGCTCGTGAATCAGCTGTTAGGACAGCAAGGACCTTGTATGAAGACCCTGAACTGCGTGCGTTCGTTTTTAGTAAGAAAAAGCTTCCTATCAAACAACTGGTACGAAAGGTGGATGTCAGCAAAAAAACGTTGGAGCGGAATCGTAAATTTATACTTGCTGTATTTATCGTACTGACGGAAGATTACTTGTATCTGAAGGATTATCTTAAGGGGGTGGGTCAGTGAAAAAAGGTATTGTCATGGAACACCGGCATACTTATACCATCGTAATGGATAGAGATGGTACCTTTCATAAAGCAATGCCAGTGAAACATGTAGACATTGGGAATGAGATTCCTTTTGAAATATATCGAGCAGAAAGAAAAGGCTATATTTTATTGTTACGTAAGGTTGGGCAAATCCCTGGTCGACTGATTGTATTGGTCTGTGCGCTGCTCTTATTTGTATTGCCAATATATTTCGCATTTGCAAATAATAAAACATTAGCCTATTTAAGCATTGATATAAAACGAAGCTTTGAACTCGAAGTAGATAACAAATTCCATGTTCGCTCTATACGCTATCTTAACGAAGATGCAGAACAGGTAGGTATGAAATTATCCCAATATAGGGATAGAAAGATGGAAACTGTTATTGAAAAAATTATGGAACAAAGTGAAAAATCGGGCCTTGTTGGGGAGAAGAAAGATATGCTTATAGGCGTTAGTTATCCTAATGAATATCATGGAAAAAATAGGCTTTTGCGTAATTTAAATACCTTTTCGCAAAAACGAGATGATAGCTGGAGTATTACTGCATTTCACGTACCGCATAATGTGCGAAAATCTGCTGAGAAAGCGGGTAAACCAACAAATAAAAAATTGGCTGAAATGATTACCCAGACGGAGTACCCTCAAAACTCTACAACTGCTTTGAATCTGAATGACGAAGAGAAAGCTATTATTCATTCCTTTTATTTTGAAAAAAACCGTCTTTCAGAAGAAAAGTGAGGGGTGCAGAAGGTTCCGGTTAGGTAAGTTTTTAAAATCGCCAATAAAAAGGGCTGCGATTCCGCTAAATAGGAATCGCAGCCTTTTTTATATTTCCATTATAGGAACTGGTTCGTATTTCATGGCATGGTCTACATAATACAGTAAATTATCGTGGGAAGACATGATTTTACTTTGGTCAAGGGAATAATGATAAGCGTGTAGGAATAGTTGTATTTTCTTTGAAAGCATATCATCCTTTGTACGCACCATTAAAACAAGCAAATCATCCCATTGGCCCCACAGTGTGAAATACAATGCTTTATCGTAATCAGGAATGTCCATTCATACCCCTCCTTAATTGTAAGGGTTATATTTATTGTCCCCGCATTTTATATATATTGTCTGAAACAAAAATGGTGTCGTTGCCATATTAAGGTTCTTTAAAAAAGCATAAAAGTTTTGGTGCCATCGTGAGAATAAGTAACAGAAACTGTTACATACTAACACCAAATGAAAAGGAGGTAGTAAAAAGATGAAATGGAAACTAATTAGTGCAGTTACAGTACTTACAGTAGCTCTTGCGGGTTGTGGAGATTCTAATGGAAACAAAGAAGATGCAACTGGTGATAACAATGTAGAACAAACAAGATTCAACAATACAGGTGAGGGAATGAGTGGGGACCGAAGCTATGAAATGGCGAGGGACTCAGAACGCGATCAGAATCGAAATGCTGGAGATGGCCAACAGGAATATGAGGTTTCAGAAGAAGCCGCTGATAAGATTAAAAGTGAAATAGATGAAATTGATCAAGTTTATGTATTAACGACAGAAAATAATGCGTACGTTGCTGCAGAGGTGAAAAACCAAAATGGTAACGGAAATGGAAACAATACGGATACTAACAACGATGGTAATAATGGCACTGGCGCAAATGACGACGACAATACAGGCGCAGAGAATACGGATACTTACGATAATGATACCAATGCAGGAAATGGAAATGGTAACGGTGAAGAAGTATCAGACGAAGTAAAAGATAAGATTTCTAAGATTGTAAAATCCGTGGACAAGGATATTGATAATGTTTACGTATCAACCAATCCAGACTTTAGAGATCTAACCAATGGTTATATTGATGATATGAACAATGGTGAGCCAATTGAAGGATTTTTTGACCAATTCGGTAATATGGTAGAACGTCTCTTCCCGCAAAATAACTAAAATAAAAAGAAGCAGCTTGTTGTGCCACACCCCAAAAGTTAGAGTAAGAAATCTAATTTTTGGGGTGTTTTTGTATGGTTAAATGGTGTACTGCTACGTTTTTTATAGGAACTTTTATTTGAACATTGCAATGATTACATTAATTTATAATGGAGAAAAGATGCTTTTTAAAAACGGTAACATATGATATTGTAATACATATAATTCTTACTATACCAAGTGTAATACTATGGATTAATTATTTTTAAAGGAGTGTAGGGGTTATGGGGCGGGAATTTCTTGACATTTTTACAGATTGGGCAGATACCTATGACGACAGTGTAGCAGGGGATGATCCTCAGTATGCTGCAGTATTTGCCAATTATGATGATATATTAACGGAGGTGGTTAGACACGCCTCTGGAACGGTAGTGGAATTTGGCGTGGGAACAGGAAACCTCGCTGCAAAACTTCTGGAAAAAGGAAGTGAAGTGGTAGGAGTTGAGCCTTCTAATGAAATGCGTAGTATTGCTGCAGCAAAATTACCTGAGCTGACTGTGCAGGAAGGAGATTTTCTTGATTATCCAAGTCTTCCTGCCGATGTGGAGACGATTGTAAGTACGTATGCTTTCCATCATTTAACAGATGAAGAGAAAGATCTTGCAATTAAACAGTTCTCCGGGCTATTGCCGACAGAAGGAAAGATCATATTTGGTGATACAATCTTCCAGTCGGTGGCGCATAAGCAAAAAGCGATCGATGATGCCAGAAAAAAGGGGTTCACAGATTTAGCTGAAGACCTAGAGAGAGAATATTATACAACAATTCCTGTAATTCAAACTATTTTCAATACACATAAGTTTGATGTAACATTTAAACAAATGAATGATTTCGTTTGGTTGATAAAGGCTGAGCGAATGAAGTAATGGAGGAGAGATCATTATGGCAGAAAAAATGAACGTGGAAAGCTTTAATCTGGATCACACGAAAGTAAAAGCACCTTATGTCCGTTTAGTAGGTGTGACAGAGGGAGCAAATGGAGATAAGGTATATAAGTATGATATTCGGTTTAAACAGCCGAATAAAGAACATATGGAGATGGCTGGACTTCATTCAATCGAGCACTTGATGGCAGAAAACATTCGTAACCATATGGACAGTGTTTTAGATATTGGTCCGATGGGATGTCAAACAGGTTTTTATTTATCTGTTATAAATCATGATAACTATGAAGAAATTTTAAATACATTGGAAAAAACGCTACATGATGTATTAGAGGCTAATGAAGTGCCTGCATGTAACGAGGTGCAATGTGGTTGGGCTGCCAACCACAGCCTAGAAGGAGCTAAGGAAATTGCCAAGGAAATGCTTGCACATCGAAATGAATGGCAGGAAGTATTTTAAGGTAGGGCTTAGCCCGACCACAAAAAGGAAGGCGAAGATACATGGCGGTGTATGCTTCTGTACAAGGATTAATTGGAAACACACCTTTATTAGAACTGAAACAATTTGATTTGCCGAAAGATGTAAAGCTCTATGCTAAATTGGAATTTATGAATCCTGGGGGTAGTGTAAAAGATCGCCTCGGAGTTTCTTTGATACAGGATGCACTTGAAAAAGGCGTTTTACAGCCTGGTGGTACTATTATTGAACCTACTGCTGGGAACACTGGCATTGGCTTAGCAATGGCTGCTATTACCTATAATCTGCACGCAATTTTCTGTGTTCCAGAACATTTTAGTAAAGAAAAGCAAACCATTATGAAAGCATTAGGGGCCCGTATTGTACAAACTCCACAGGAGGAAGGTATGGTAGGTGCAATTAAGAAAGCGGAGGAGCTCTGTAAGGAGATTCCCGGCAGTTTCTGTCCCCAACAATTTTCGAATCCAGCTAATCCTGCAACCTATTATCATACATTAGCACCAGAGATTTGGCGTGAACTTGAAGGGAAAGTCGATATTTTTGTCGCAGGTGCTGGTTCAGCAGGGACCTTTATGGGGAGCAGTCGCTTTTTTAAAGAAAAAAATCCAGCTGTCCATACGGCAATAGTGGAACCAGAGGGATCTATTATTGCGGGGGGCAAGGCAGGATCACATCGAACTGAGGGAATTGGGATGGAATTTTTCCCTAGTTACTTTGATCGTTCCTTCATTGATAAAGTATATACGGTAACTGATAAAGATGCCTTTGACATGGTGGGACAGCTGGCTCGTAAGGAAGGACTGCTTGTTGGCAGTTCTTCTGGCTCCGCCATGTTTGGTGCATTACAGGAAGCAAAGAAAGCGCGGCCTGGTACAACTATTGTGACGATCTTTCCAGATGGTAGTGATCGTTATATAAGTAAAAATATCTATGACAACGTGTGAGGAGAATAGAGATGCGACCAAAAACAAAAATGATACATGGTGGGATAACAGGTGATGAGAAAACGGGCGCTGTATCCGTGCCAATTTATCAGGTAAGTACCTATAAACAGGAAAGCGCAGGTAATCACAGTGGATTTGAATATTCTCGGACAGGAAATCCTACTCGACATGCGCTAGAGACTGTGATTGCAGATTTAGAGAACGGGACAGCTGGATTTGCTTTTGGCTCAGGGATGGCCGCAATCACATCTGTTATGATGCTATTTGATGCTGGAGATCATGTTCTTTCAACAGACGATGTGTATGGTGGGTCTTATCGTCTCATGACAAATGTGCTTAACAGATATCAGCTCCAACATACATTTGTAGATACAAGTAATGCTAAAGCAGTGGAAGAAGCCATAACAGAGAAAACAAAGGCATTATATGTTGAAACGCCGACTAATCCTCTCTTAAAAATTACGGATCTTAAACAAATGGCCGCAATTGCGAAAAAGCATAATTTGCTGCTCATCGTCGATAATACGTTTGCAACACCGTATTGGCAGCAGCCATTAGATCTGGGGGCAGATATCGTGCTTCACAGTGCAACAAAGTATATTGGGGGGCACAGTGATGTAGTAGCAGGGCTTGTGGCTGTTAACTCTAGGGAACTTGCTGAGAAAATTCACTTTATCCAAAACTCCGTAGGGGCTGTTTTAGGGCCACAGGACGCTTGGCTATTAATGCGAGGAATAAAAACCCTTGCTTTAAGAATGGAAGCAATTGAAGCAAATACAAAAAAACTAGTTGCGTTTTTAGAGCAACATCCTAAGGTCGAAAAGGTCTTCTATCCTGGCCTTGAAAACCATGAAGGACATAACGTAGCTGCAGATCAATCTACAGGGTACGGTGGTATGGTCTCGTTTGATGTAGGAAGTGAGGCAGCAGCAGATAAACTATTAAGCCGGGTTCAATATTTCACCTTGGCGGAAAGCCTTGGAGCTGTGGAAAGCCTAATTTCGATTCCAGCCAAGATGACGCATGCATCTATCCCGCGTGATAGACGAAATGAGTTGGGAATCACAGATGGCTTAATCCGCTTATCCGTCGGGATTGAAGATGCAGAGGACTTGCTAGAGGACTTAAAGCAAGCTTTAGGATAAATATAGAGGATGGCACGAAATTGTTTTAGTGAAAAGAAGATCCGAACTATGATTTTTTCATTCAATCTAGTTTGGATCTTTCTTTTGCTTGAAGAAGTAGGATACAGGGGAGAATATACACAACTCCGGCGGGATAATTAGAGATCCTATATCACGTCAAGTTTTTACTGATAAAATGAGTATGTCTCTGCATCTTTTTACTCATTTTTAAGAGAACTGGTGGGATCCAGCCCTCCTTAATCAGTGTAATGGAAGTTATTTAAGTAAATATGCTAAAATAAGTACCAACATGAAATTTTAGGAGGAGTAATACGATGAGCCAAGAGGTTTTGAAGTATTTACAGGATAATCAGCAACGTTTGCAAGATAAATTATTTGAATTTTTAGCTATCCCGAGTGTGAGTACAGATAGCGCACATAAACAGGACATTCACAAAGCAGCAGATTTCATTACTACATACTTACAGGAAATTGGATTTGAAAATATAGAAAAGCAGGAAACGGGTGGACACCCACTTGTTTATGCAGAATATAACGGCGCAGGCTCTGGAGCACCTACCGTACTGTTTTATGGTCACTACGACGTACAGCCTGCTGATCCACTTGAATTATGGGACAGTGATCCTTTTAAACCAGAGATTAGGAGTGAGCGAATTTTTGCCAGAGGGTCTAGTGATGACAAAGGGCAAGTATTTATGCATTTGGCTGTCTTTGAAGCTTACATGAAAACAGAAGGTAAATTGCCATTAAACGTAAAAGTGTGTATTGAGGGAGAAGAAGAGATCGGTAGTGAGAATTTATATAAAATCCTTCATGAGAAGAAGGAACAGTTCCAAGCTGACTTTGCCGTAATTTCAGACTCTGGGATGGTAGAAAAAAACCAGCCAACTATACTTTATGGATTAAAAGGGTTTACTGGTATCGAAATTACAGTGAATGGACCGGATCATGACCTACATTCAGGCATGTACGGGGGTGCTATCCGCAATCCATTGATGGCGCTAAGTCACATTCTTTCTTCCATGAAAAATGAAGAGGAAGTTGTTACGGTTGAAGGTTTCTACGATGGTGTTGAGCCTCTGTCTGATGAAGAAAGGGAATTGATTGACCAAGTTAAGGGAGAAGATTATGTACAAGCAACGGGTGTTCCAGAAACCGTTTCGGAAAAGGGTTATTCAGCCAAGGAACATACCATGGCACGGCCTACTTTTGAAGTAAATGGCATGTATGGGGGCTATCAAGGAGAAGGTACCAAAACGATTATCCCATCCTCTGCCACAGCAAAAATTACATGCAGGCTTGTACCTGGGCAAGATCCAGAGCGAGTACAGCAATTACTTGAGGAACACGTCAAAAACGTTGCTCCAGCAGGTGTAAAAGTTGAAGTGAAAAAGGAAAAGCTGTCTGCAAAAGCATATAAAGTGGATCCAGATCATGCTTTAATTAAAAAAGCGGCAGCCAGCTACACGAAAGCATTTGGCAAAGAGACCGTTTATGTTAGAATGGGTGGCTCTATACCTGTTGTAGAATGGATGGAAGCAATATATCAAATGCCAATTGTTTTGCTAGGTTTTGGGACACCTGATGATAGATTACATTCTCCAAATGAAAGCTTCCCATTAGATAGTTTTCATAAAGGAATGGAAACATTAGCGTACTATTGGAATGAAGTAAACGATAAATAATGAAACATTGGGGGTTATCTAATGAAGTATGCCATTGTAACAGGTGTATCGAAAGGATTAGGGTATTCTGTCGCAAAGCTATTACTTGAAAAGGAAATCCATGTCATTGGGATTTCTAGATCAGAAGCGAGCGGACTTAACCAACTTGCTGAGGAAAATAATGTCACCTTTCAACAATTCCAATGTGACTTAGGTGATGTAGAGGCAGTAGAAGAGACTTGCAGTAAAATAAAAAATCAGTGGAGTAATGGAATTAGCGCCCTTTATCTTGTTAACAATGCTGCTGTAATTGACCCTGTTGATCAGGCTATGAATACGAAAAGCAGTGAATTGGCATATCATGTACAAGTTAACACAATTGCGCCAATGGTGATGACGAATTTATTCTTGAAGGAAGCATCATCTAAAGAATTCTCCTTTATCGGCGCTACGGTTACCTCTGGAGCAGCAGAACGTCCAATTTCCGGCTGGAGTGCTTACTGCAGTACAAAGGCGAGTATAAATATGTACACCCAAACAGTTGCAATTGAGCAAGATGAGAGGAGAACAGGAAATAAGGTGTTTGCATTTAGTCCTGGGATTATGGATACAGGAATGCAAGAGAAAATTCGCGCTGCTTCACCAGAAGAATTTACCGATGTTGAAACATTTAAGTCCTACAAAGAAGATAAAGCATTAAAGGATACAGACACAGTAGGCGGAGTTTTAGTTGATATACTTACAAATGAAGCCAATCTAGAAAATGGAAAGATTTATAAGGTAAAAGATTTCTTATAATAAAATGCGCCCATTCTTTGCAAATTCCCTCCCAAAAAGCGTCTAGCAGCATAAAGTATATTAATCGGCAAAAGAGGAGGGAAAGCAATGAGTAAAGGTGAAGGCTACGGCAGCGGTTTTGCGCTGTTAGTTGTATTGTTTATTTTATTGATCATTATTGGAACTGCTTATACTGGTGGTGGCTATGGCGGCGGCTACGGCGGCGGTTTCTATTAATAAGTAAAAAATGCAGAGGAGATATACTCCTCTGCATTTTTTTTATCCCGGTGCAACCGTCCGTAAGACTCCCACTTCAAAACATTAGAAACAGTGGGAGTAAACGGACGTTAACACCCCGATTCGTTCAACTAACAATCAGTGGGGCAAGAATGAAAACCCCCACTGATTGAAGTTTCACTTTATATGGTTTGATGCTGTCCCTGCTTAATTTTATAATGGATGAGGCTATGAATCACGACGATCGCGATAACAACTAGTACAAATAAGATAGCTGCTGTCATATATATGCCGTTTACAAAATCTAAATTCCATATTAACAGTACCAAAATACCAAATATGCCTAACTGCACCACAATACCAATTAATCCAATTAACCGTGACTTAAACACTTCCTGCTCATCTGTCCAATTAAGTTTAGGCTGTAAGAAGTCAAGAAACGTTCCGAGTGCACTACTAAACCAGCTAGCCAATAATACGAGTGGCAGCCAAATAAGAAAAAGCGTCCACTCTATTTTTATAATAAAAATGAACAGTATAACGGCTAATCCGATAACGATTAAATTAATAAACCAGGCTGTGGCGATTTTACATAGCAAGATCTGTTTCGGGTTAAGTGGCAGGAATAAGTTTGCATGCCATGACTTCCCTTCCCTTGATATGCCGGAAATAGATGTAGCGTTTGAGCCGACAATAAGTAAAGACCCTAAAAATAGAATGAGGAGGCCGTGCTTCCCTGATAACCCATCCAAGAAGCCACCTATATTTCCACTAGATGAATCCATAAATAATATAATAATAAGAAATATTGGAGCAAATAAGCTCGTTATCACACATTGTGTTAGAAAAGTAGGTGTTCGAAATATAATTCGCATCTCTTTTTTGATATAAGAGAGCCAGATAGGAGTTACGGATGTTTTTCTAGAAAGTTTTGCACCCGAAAAAGTTGATTTATTAGCAGTGCCCATTCCAAGTACTCCCTTAATATAAAGCAGCTGTCCGACCCACATAAACATAAGCAACGCACAAGCATGAAGAACTACTCCTGCAATTAAGGATAAAAAGCCACTCCATAAGCTGGAAGCAGTCATTGCCATAGTTCCAAAATAGGCTGGTGGGTAGAAGGCAGTAATCCAGCGTAATAGCCCGTCTTGTTCCTGGATAAACATTGCAGCGTTTTGCATGATGGCATCTACATCCGTATTTAAACGAATCAAAACATTGATTAGAACGATAAATACCAATGAAGATATCCCAGCAATTACTTTGGAACGGTCTTTGTTTTTTGCGATATTAACAAAACGCATGATAAACATGAGAATTATACCGGCCAAAGTAAACGGGATGATTGGCAACAAAACAAAGGTGATAATTCCCGCAATATAATAGAGGATATGTGCAGCACTTACGGCACCATAAATAAAGAATACAGGCAGAAAGAATAGTGCGGCAGTTCCATATAAATAAATCATTGGTCCAGCTGACTTTGCCAGCAATAGCTGATAAGGTTGCACCGGAAAAGGTATAAAGGAATCAATATCTTCTGCAAAATAGAAAGCATTCAGTATCGTAATAAAACTTACAAGTAAAAGTACTATGTGTACTGCAAGAAGCAAGATGCCGACGATAAGAGACTCTTGTCCTAATGGTTCAAGTACATTATATAAAGCCGTAAGTGCACTTCTAACAATAGAAATATAAACAAAGGCCATCGGGAGTAGAAACAATAAGGCAACGATCCATAATATCGTTTGGGAATTCTTTTTGCCTACTCTGGAATACTGCATTTTCAACATAATTCTAATTAGCTTCCATGTTTTACTCATTGCTAGTCAGCTCCAGAAAAACCTGTTCTAAGCTTTGATCATCAGATTCATACGTTTCTTTCATGTCTTGTAAAGTGCCATAAAATAATAGTTCCCCATTGTTAATAATCGCGACCTCATCACATAGTTGTTCGACGACTTCCAACCCATGACTTGAGAAAAAGACTGTTTTCCCCTTGTTTGCATGTTCCCGCATCATTTCTTTTAATATGTAGGCAGATTTAGGATCAAGTCCGGTTAATGGCTCATCCAATATCCAAATTGAAGGATCGTGAAGCAGAACGCCAGTCACGATGATTTTTTGCCGCATGCCGTGTGAATAGGACTGAATGTAATCATCCAAAGAATTATAAATAGAGAATTGCTTTGTTATTCGTTCTATGCGTTCCTGTCTTACTTCTTTAGGGACTTGATAAATATCAGCAATAAAATTTAAATACTCTAATCCCTTTAACCTGAGGAACAGATCTGGCCTGTCAGGAACATAGCCAAAAATACGCTTCGCCTCCAGTGTTTTTTTCTCGATATCAAACCCGTCTAGTGAAATGGTTCCTTCATCGATAGGGAGTACTCCTGTCATCATTTTGATGGTTGTGGATTTACCTGCCCCATTCGGACCGAGAAAGCCAACTATTTTCCCGTCTGGTATGGAAAGGTTTAATTGGTTAATGACTTTTCTCTGACCAGAAAAATGCTTGCTTACTTCCTTTATTTCGATCATATTTTCCCCTCATTTCTATTTGCTTTTATGAATATTATATTGTATGGTACACTTTATGATGGCAGCTAATAAAATAACATTTATCGCGGTGCCGTCCGTAAGACTCCCACTTCAAAACAAGAGTGAAACCGTTAGTTTTTAGTGGGAGTAAACGGACGCTAACATCCCGATTGGTACAACTAACAATCAGTGGGAAAAGAACGAAAAACCTCCACTGATGGAAGTTTCACTTTATAGATAGTTTAACATATTTAATAAGGAAGTTTGTGGAAAGAAGAGAGGAAGATGCGAGTTGATTACAAGAAAAAGTGCGCGTGAAATTGAGAAAATGCGAGCAGCAGGAGATATCTTAGTGCAATGCCATAAAGAGATAGCGAAAATGATAAAGCCTGGAATCAGTACAATGGAAATTGATACGTTTGCTGAGAAGTTTATGCGTGATCATGGCGCAGTCCCTGAACAAAAAGGGTACAACGGCTACGCCTATGCTACTTGTGCATCTATTAATGATGAGATTTGTCACGGTTTTCCGCGTGATGAAAAACTTAAAGACGGTGATATTGTCACCATTGATATGGTAGTAAACCTTGATGGTGGTTTGGCTGATTCAGCATGGACGTACGCCGTTGGAAAAGTAGATGAAAAAGGTAAGCATCTTATGGATGTAACAAAAACTTCATTATATAAAGGAATCGAACAGGCGCAGTTGGGAAGTCGCATTGGGGATATCGGCCATGCAATTCAAACATATGCTGAAGCAGAAGGTTTCTCCGTTGTTCGAGATTTCACTGGACATGGAATTGGACCGACCTTACATGAAGAACCACATATCCCACACTTCGGCCTTCCGAATAAAGGATTACGTTTGAAAGAGGGTATGGTTATCACCATCGAACCTATGATTAATGAAGGAAGCTGGCACAGCCAAATGGATTCTAATAACTGGACAGCACGAACAGTTGATCAGGGCCGTTCAGCTCAATATGAACACACGATCGTTATTACGAAAGATGGACCTGTGCTACTGACAGATCAAGGGGAAGAAAGAAACGTATAATAACGATTGGTGGGATAACAATGCGTATTGTGTCCATTTGTCCGAGTAATACAGAAATTCTTGATTATCTAGGTAGAACCGATTTACTTGTTGGAGTTGATGATTTTTCTGACTGGCCACACGCAGTAAGCGAACTGCCTAAGGTCGGGCCTGATTTATCCATTGATATGGATAAAGTTGCTGCACTTGAGCCAGATCTTGTGCTTGCTTCTTTAAGTGTTCCTGGAATGGAAAAGAATGTGGGGGGACTGGAGGAATACCAGTTACCATATCTTATCCTTAATCCAAATTCATTACATGATATTGCAGAAGATATTGAAACTGTAGGTCATGCAATTGGCGAGTCTCAGCTTGGAATGGAGAAGAAAGCAGCTTTTCTCGATGAGATAGACCAGCTACGGCATAAAGGAGAAGCAGATGCTGACCGCCCCAAACTTTATTGGGAATGGTGGCCAAAGCCTGTGTTTACACCTGGTGCTGTTAATTGGCTAACAGAGATTAGTGAATTAGCAGGTGCCCAGAACATTTATGCTACCGAACAAGTGGCAAGCTTCCAGACGGAGTGGGAGGACGTAAAGGCAAGAAATCCAGATCATATTTGTATGGTATGGGTAGGAATTAAAGAAGAAAAAATGAGACCAGAACTAATTATGCAAAGACCTGGGTGGGACATGATGAGCGCAGTACAAAATAGAAACATCCACGTTTTGGAAGAATCGCTCTATTGTAGACCCTCCCCCCGATTACTGGAAGGCTTGAGAAAACTAGTTGAAGTTCTATAAAGTGGAACTTCAAAAATCAAACAAGGGCAAAAACGAGGTTATATTCCCATTTTTGCCCTTGTTTTTATTTCACTCTTTTACCTCCGAAAATCATGGTAATGATGGGGCTTGCTAAGCAGAAAAAGGCGAATGGTAAGTAACTTAATACTGGAACGCCAAGTACATCTGCGATAAAGACCCCACAAACACTCCAGGGTACTAGTGGGTTGATTACAGTTCCTGCATCCTCTAGAGTTCGAGACAATGCTTTACTTGGCAGTCCTACCTTTTCATAAAGGCTTTTATACGTTTCCCCAGTCAACATAACGGATAAATATTGCTCCCCAACAAATACATTAATACCAATTGCGGTGGCAGCGGTCGAAATAATAATCGACCTTACTCGTTGGAGCCTTTCCTGCAGCGCTAATAGTATACTTGGTATAATACCTGTCACAAACAACAAACCACCAAAGCCAAGAGCCAAAATAACGAGAGAAATGGTGAATAACATGCTGTTAATGCCACCCTTCGTCAATAGCTCATTTACCGGTTCAAAATTAGTGGAAGCAGTATAGCCACCGAACCAAATCCCCCAGATAGATCCCCATGGAATATGATGGACAAATCCTGCGATAAGAGTAGCGGTTATGCTACTAATCCCTAAGGAGAGAAACGCAGGTATTTTGAAAATAGTACAAAGTACAATGACAACAAGTGGTAACCATGATAGCCAATGAATTAAGCCAGTTCCTTGTAGCGCATTTTGATAATCTGTAGCACTTTGTAAGGAGATCGTTTCATTTGGTGAAAGAATGGCAAATAAAATAAAAGCAATAATAAACGCCGGGATTGTCGTTAAACTAATATGTTTAATGTGTTCAAATAAATCTACGCCTACAATTGTAGAGGCAAGATTCGTTGTATCAGATAGAGGTGACATTTTATCACCGAAGAATGCCCCGGAAACAATAGCTCCTGCTGTAATGGCTAAGGAGGTATCCATTGCGCTAGCCATCCCGATAAAAGCAACCCCAATTGTAGCAGTTGTTGTTAAAGAGCTACCTAAGGAAACCCCGACTAAGGCAGTGACAGCAAAAACTATGGCGTAGAACCAAGTTCCACCTATAAATTGAAATCCGGTATTAATAAGTACAGGTATTGTACCGCTTATAATCCAACTGCTTATTAGTACACCAATAAGCAAGAATAAAAAGACTGCACCCATACCAGTACGGGCTCCTTCTACCATTCCCTCCTGAATATCTGTAAAGCTAATTCTCTTCATTAGACCGTATGAGATAAGTAAGAATATCCCAAGCAGAATAGGAATATGTGGTGGGCTTTCCAATTTAATAATAAAGAAGCTAATAAGTGAAATAAGAACAAGGAAAAAAAGTATAGATTCTATTAATGCTGGTTGATGTTTTGGTTTTATTGGAAACATGGTATATCCTCCTTTGTTTTTGTAATGGTTATGATAATGTTACCGACATTCTGATAAAAAAAGTATGTTGTTCATTTCTAGATAAAATATTCAAAACGAAAAAAAGCCTCGCCCCTGTATAGGGACGAAGCTTTACTCCGCGTTACCACCCTGATTGCCAACACATGTGTGTTAGCCTCTCAACCTGACTATCCGCTCTATATGAATGTGTAATTCAATCTTTTTCTGCCAGGACTTACACCAAGCGCCCCGTCTCTTTTTGCTGCCTAAAAAAAGATTTACTTCGCATTCCAGATAAATTATTCTTTTTTCATTTGTAGATTACAATGACTATACATGCTGGAAATATCTTTTGTCAATAAAAAAATTAAATCCTTTCTCAAAAGAAAATTATCCGATATAATAATTAGAATTATTATTCATAAAGGAGGCAAGAGATGTGGCAACAGATGCAGCAAACAGTGTAACAGCGAGTACGAAAAAACAAATGATACATAAGGGGATAGCTGCAGGTTTCCCAATCATGCTTGGATATTTACCAATTGCTATTACATATGGCGTACTTGCTAAACAAGCAGGAATGAGCTTAACAGAATTAACACTAATGAGTGTGATGGTTTTCGCTGGAGCAAGTCAATTTATGGGAGTGAATATGATTGCAGTTGGAGCGGGTGCGTTAGAGATTATGATTGCTACATTTGTCTTAAACTTTCGCCATTTTGTCATGAGTTTATCGTTTATGAATCGAATGCGGGGTATCGGTCTGCGATGGAAACTCCCTTTATCTTTAGGGCTGACAGATGAAACATTTGCTGTATCTGCACTCCATCCTGACGAAGCTAAAGAGGAAAAGGGACCTTGGTTTTATTTAGCACTTATTTTAACAGCTTACTTTTCATGGATTGCCGGTTCCTTTCTTGGTGGGGTACTTGGAGAAGTTATCCCAGAACAGTTGAGCCAGAGCATGGGGATCGCCCTATATGCAATGTTTATTGGCCTGCTGGTTCCCTCGGTTAAAAAGGAATGGAAGTTGGGGTTCATTGCAATTATAGCCATGTTAATAAATGGCTTTTGTGTTGAACTTGGTATGAGCTCAGGCTGGGCAATCGTGCTAGGTACAATTATTGGCGGAATGAGTGGGATCTTTCTAATAAAGGAGGAAGAACGATGATACTTTTTATTTTACTTGGTATGGCGATCGTAACCATGATTCCCCGGATGATACCTGCATTTATCGTAGATAAGCTCCAGTTTCGAGACTGGGTAAATCGCTGGCTCAACGCTATTCCATATGCAGCTCTCGGGGCATTAATATTTCCAGGTATAATGACAATAAAACCCGATCAGCCACATATTGGACTGATCGGGGGACTGGTGGCTATTACGCTAGCCTATATTGGATTAAATGTCATTTTAGTTGTTTTTGGCGCAATTGCAACGGTCTTTTTGCTTACCTTTTAATTAGATCCTGCGTAATAACATATTAGACTTATTGAAATGGCTCAATGTGAATATGAGCATGCCTAATATTATGCTCATTATAAAGATGCTGTTCAATTCTAACTGTAATGTCATGGCTTTCTTTGACGTTTAAATGGGAATCAACGAGAATCGTTATATCGATGAATGGCTGATTTCCAAGTACTCTACCTTTAACATGTTTAACTGATTTAACATCCGGCTCCATTTCTACACTGGACCGGATTTTTTTAATTTGTTCCGTATCAAATCCATCTGTTAGGGAATGTGTTGCATCTTTAAAGATATCCCAGGCCGTTTTACAAATAATTAATCCAACTAGTAAACCTGCAAGCGGGTCAAGCCAAAATAAACCAAACTGGGCTCCAGTTATTCCTACAAAAGCACCGATACTGACTAAGGCATCTGAACGGTTATCCTGAGCAGCAGCATAAAGCGAACTACTATTTATTTTTTTTGCCAGTTTTACATTATAAAGATAGACAAGCAACATAATGAATGCTGCGCCTAAGGCTGTCCAAGCTGTCATCATATCTGGCTTTAGGGAATCGCCTTCTAATACATTCCTAATGGTACTGAAAATGACCTGTATCCCTACGAACATCATGACGAACGCGGCAAAAAGTGATGCAATCGTTTCTGCACGGAAATGGCCATAGTGATGATTCTCATCAGGGGGTTTCCGAGATATTTTTAATCCGATTAATACAGCAACTGATGCAACTACATCTGTTGAATTGTTAAGCCCGTCCGCACGAAGTGCATCTGAGCCCCCTGCAAAGCCAATTATGAGCTTAAGGGCTGCTAGAAAAATATAGGCAAAAATACTAAGCCATGCCCCTTTTTCTCCAAGCTTTAAGTTATCTGAATGGTTCATGAAATATCCTCCGTTAATGGTTCTTTAGCTAGTACATAGTTTAACAAGCCGCGTTATGGTGGGTCTAGAGAAACATTGAAGCACGAGGGTATATGTATTGCAAGCAGGGAAGTAAGTTTGCCAAAGCAAAAACAGAAAGGTCCTCTAACTACTGTTACCCAAACTAGAAAATTTATGTTTTTTGCAAATAATAGTTGAAATTATTCTAAAAATTTAGGATAATAGAAAAAAGGAACAAGGGGGCTATTCCATGAAAAAGGAAAAGCTAATCTATAAATATAAACGATACGAAGGAAACGTATCTTCAGCGAGAAAAGAGATACCATTTGAATTTAGGCTAACATCCCGAATGATCCTTGATGAAATTTGTTTTCAATACAACAAACAAATAATAGAAACATCGATTAACCAAGCAATTGCAGATGATAATAAAGAGAAGTTTATGGAGAGCAGTGAAGCGTTTAAACAGTTTATTTGGGAATAGAGGTTTTATTATTTCTCAATGATTGAACGTGGGAGACACCACTATTAAATATACTAGCCGGACGGACCTACCAAGTTAAGTGGATTCGTTCGGCTATTTATGTTTTTTGGTAAACCTAGGGTTGTTAGTAACAATAAAATTTGACTTCAGACAATTGGGTCACTATATTGATTTTCTAGCTGTCGATCCAATGGCAACCCTGTGTCATAGGAAATATTAGCAATCCTCCTCGATAATTCCGTCGAAGTGCGTTCTTCTTGCTTCCAAAAATGTAGCACCTCTGAGAGAACTTCTACTCCTTCTTCAAAACCTTCGTTATACAAGGTAACAAAACTTTTGTTGCTTGCTTCCTTTGTAGCAGGATGATACCATGTTGTGTTTTGAAGGTTTAAATAGTCAATATTATCCCGTATTGGTCGATGTGAATAGGAAGATATTAGAGAATGAAATAATTTATTTTTCCAGCCATAAGGGTCAGAGAGCAATTTTAGAGCAAAGCGCATATCCTTATAGGAAGTTTCAATATATCCTGGTTTCTGATCGGAAACCTCTGGGTAATGCTTTTTTATTAAAGTGTCTAGAAGTTCGCTAATTTCCTTTTTAAAATTTCCAACATCGATCTCTTTATAAACAGGCATTTTCCACGTCTTCTGATTCAAATACTTTTCCATCATTGCAGTATCAATTCGTATCTCCAGCTTTTGATGTTTGCTCCCTTCATAACCTGCTCGGTAATGGATATACGGATGGGTATTTCGATCAAGAATATGATGTGTTACAAAGCCAAATACATAGGCACGCATTTCTTCACTGCCTCGTTTAGCTGCTTTAATAAGATCCATTAGAAAAGCCCCACAATTCTTCGTATGTAATGCCATACCTACTTCATGGACAGGCTCCTCTTTAACCCAAGGCCAGATGTTATAATAGAAAAAAGGGTCAGGGCCCTGTGCACCCAACTTCATATATTTCTTATGTGTTAGAAAAGTTTGCGGCTCCTCGATGGCATCTACAACTTGTTCGCAAAATAGAATATGTGTCCAACTGTTTGGCATACAAAAAACTCCCTTTTTACCGATTTAGCTTAGATAATTCCATTAAACCAGCCTTTTTTATCGAACGTCTTTATAATCAGTATAAAAGAAAACGAGCGAAAAAGGGAAACTGTTTTACTATATTTTCACGGCTCCCCTTTTTGTTAACGCTTTTTTTCTTCTGAAAATTTGGTACAATGGAGGAAAGATGAATTGATGCATACATAGGGGAGGAAGAATAAACATGGAATACCGTATAGAAAAAGATACTATTGGCGAAATAAATGTACCAGCTGATAAGTTCTGGGGTGCTCAAACACAACGAAGTAAGCAAAACTTTCCTATTGGAAATGAAAAAATGCCAACTGAAATTATTAAAGCGTTTGCTATATTAAAAATGAGTGCAGCTAAGGCCAACCATGACCTTGGTTTAATGGAAAAGGAAAAATCTGAGGCAATTGCTTATGCAGCACAAGAAGTAGTAGACGGCAATCTTAATGATCATTTTCCACTTGTAGTTTGGCAGACAGGAAGTGGAACGCAATCAAATATGAACGTCAATGAAGTTATCGCCTTCGTGGGGAACAAATGGTTAAAAGAAAAAAATAGTGACCTTGTTTTGCATCCTAATGATGATGTAAATAAATCACAAAGCTCGAATGATACATATCCTACAGCCATGCATATTGCATCTGTCCTAAAAATGGAGGATTCTGTGTTACCAGCTGTAAAACAGCTCAAATCGACACTGAAGGAAAAAATGGAACGATTCCATGATATCGTCAAAATTGGCCGCACACATCTTCAGGATGCAACACCATTAACACTTGGTCAGGAAATTAGTGGATGGCATCGCATGCTTGAGAAATCGGAACGAATGATTGAAGAAAGTACAACCTATCTAAAGGAACTCGCTATAGGTGGGACTGCTGTCGGGACTGGACTGAATGCCCATCCTGAATTTTCTCAGCGTGTTTGTGAAAAAATTATTCAATTTACTGGGAAAGAATTTATTTCAGCGCCAAATAAGTTTCATGCGCTAACAAGTCATGATGAAACCGTATATGCACACGGTGCCCTAAAAGCGCTTGCGGCTGATATCATGAAGATCGCTAATGATGTACGCTGGCTTGCAAGTGGACCGCGCTGTGGAATTGGTGAGATTACAATTCCTGCAAACGAACCAGGAAGCTCCATTATGCCTGGTAAAGTAAATCCTACGCAAAGCGAAGCTGTAACAATGGTTGCTGCACAAGTAATGGGGAATGATGCTACAATAGGCTTTGCGGCAAGTCAAGGGAACTTTGAGTTAAATGTATTTAAGCCAGTTATTGCCTATAATTTTCTACAATCCTGCCAGCTTCTAGCAGACAGTATTCTTTCTTTTGATGAGAGATGTGCTAGTGGAATGGAAGCAAATGAAGAGGAAATAGCAAAATATCTAAATGATTCCCTAATGCTTGTTACGGCACTAAATCCGCATATTGGGTATGAAAATGCTGCTAAAATTGCTAAAAAAGCTTTTGCAGATAATGCCACGTTAAAGGAAACGGCAATTGCTTCCGGATTGCTGACTGAAGAAGAATTTGATAAGTATGTAAACCCAGCCGATATGACTGGACCAAGATAGCTAAATAGAAACGAAAACCCTAATGCCTCGGCATTAGGGTTTTTTAAATAGCATTCATAACGTAAGTGGAAACTACCCTACAATTTACCAATTAAAAAAAGTAATAAGTTAGGCAAATCTGCTCACACTATAATTACAGGAGGTGATAAACAATGGCTAACAACAATTCAAACCAATTGCTTGTACCTGGTGTACAACAAGCACTAGATCAAATGAAAACTGAGATTGCTCAAGAATTTGGCGTTAACTTAGGTGCAGATACAACTTCACGTGCTAACGGTTCAGTTGGTGGAGAAATCACCAAGCGTCTTGTACAAACTGCTCAACAACAAATGAATGGACAACAATTTTAATATGAATGGTATGAGGGAAAAGCGTTGCTTTTCCCTCTTTAATTTGTACTAAAAACAGAGAGCAGACCTGCTGCTCCCTGTCCTACGTATTATAATTTAATTCTTGCTTCACTATCGGCATCAAAGAAATGAGCACTGTTCATATCAAATGCCAATTCCAACTCTTGACCGCCTTGTATGTCTGTTCTGGAGTCAACTCGGGCAACGAAATCCTGATCAGCTACTTTAGAGTATAAGTAGGATTCTGCACCCATAAGTTCGGCTACATCGATAGTCGCGTTAATTTTGCTTCCAGGAGTTGATGAGATGAAAATAGGTTCATCATGAATATCTTCAGGACGCACACCAAGGATAATATCCTTGCCAATGTATTTTTGATCACGTAAACCTTTCAACTTTCCTTCAGGTATTTTTATTTTTACATCACCCATTTGAAACTCAGTCTCAGTTAGTTTACCTGAGAAGAAGTTCATAGAAGGTGAGCCAATAAAGCCACCAACGAAAACATTTTCCGGATTGTCATATACATCTTTTGGAGCCCCAACTTGCTGGATAATACCATCTTTCATTACAACAAGTCTTGTCGCCATCGTCATTGCTTCTGTTTGGTCATGCGTTACATATATTGTAGTTGTTTGCAGACGCTGATGCAATTTCTGAATTTCAGCACGCATTTGTACACGTAATTTAGCATCAAGGTTTGATAAAGGCTCATCCATAAGAAAGACTTTAGCATCACGCACGATTGCACGACCAAGTGCAACACGTTGGCGCTGACCACCTGATAGAGCTTTTGGTTTACGATCGAGATATGCTTCTAAGCCTAGAATTTTTGCTGCGTTTTTAACACGCTTTTCGATTTCATCTTTTTTAAATTTACGAAGTTTCAAGCCGAAAGCCATGTTGTCATATACGTTCATATGTGGGTAAAGTGCATAGTTCTGGAATACCATTGCAATATCCCTGTCTTTTGGAGCCACATCATTCATTTTCTTTTCATCTATAAATAGAGAACCATCTGTTATTTCTTCAAGCCCAGCGATCATACGAAGGGTTGTAGACTTACCGCAACCTGATGGTCCAACAAAGACTATAAATTCCTTGTCTTTTATATGTAGATTAAAATCCTCTACTGCTACCACTTTTTTATCGTATGACTTTTGAATGTGTTCTAGTTTTAATTCAGCCATTCTCTTCCCCTCCATTTTTGAAAACGCTTTATTATCTTTATTATAGAAAAAGTCTGTCCGAATGAAAATGGCAAACATGCACAAAGATCTACTTATCCTTTGTGCATGTTTGCTAGTAATGCTATATAAACAGCCATTGCCTCTCGAAAATCACGAATATCAATGCCGGTTTTTTCTATAAATTTATCCAAACGATACTGCAGGCTGTTGCGGTGCATATATAGCGTTTTAGCAGCAACAGAGACATTTAGATTACATTGAATAAAGGTTTCAACTGTTTGAAGAATGTCTTTATCATCTGAAAATTCTTGTAGGATTGCATTCGAGAGCTCTTTACGAAAGCTTTCGTTTGTTTGATCAACCAATAAAAATGGGATGGATTCAGAGAAGGATAACACAGACTTGTCTGAGTATGTAAAAGCTGTACGTGCACTTGAAAGTATCGAGCTATAATGTTCTCCCGTATTGGTTAATTGTTGTGAAAAAGGTCCAGCAAAAAAGTGAATATTGACATACAAATCGCTCATGAGGACATCAATAATCTGTTCATATGAAATGCTTTCATCATCATTTTCAGCTTTCTCTTCAATTATAATTCCTTCCTGCTCATTCTCCCAAAGTATTGGAACAGGAGAAGAGAAAAATTCATAGAGCGATTCCTTAAATGATTGAGGATCCATTTGATCTTCTCTAATAGAGAAATAAACAAAGCGAAAAGGACTTACAGTGACATTGCCAGATGCGTCATCTGTTTCAATTATATTTCTCCATTTTTTTTCGGCCTCTGTAAGCGCAGGAAAACTTGCTTGGTATGGGGTGAGAAATGCCGACAGAAGAGTGAGGTCTCTACCTGACAGCTCCTCCTTCAGTATGCCAATTACTTGATCTTGTTCGAACCGAAACCACCTGTAGTTCTCTTCGTTAGCTTTCTTTTTGTTTAAATTTTGGTGAAAAATAATGGATGGAAAAATGTTTTGTAGTTGCTCTAACATATGAAAACCTCTTTCTCATGACCTTGTTATAATTATAACAATGATAACATGATTAAAAAATAAATTATTGGATTTTTGCCTCATCTTTCTATCGCTATACATGAAACTAATCGTTTGTTATAGTAGGTAGAGTAAGAAAATCGGAGGAGGATTTAATTTGCCTAACATTTATGACAGTGCGTATGACTTAGAAAAAGCGATACGTGAAAGTGAAGAATTTAAGAGCTTAAAACTTGCATATGATGCAGTAATGAATGATGCAACTGCAAAGCAAATGTTCGATAATTTCCGTGATACTCAAATGGCTTTACAAGAGAAACAAATGCAAGGTCAGGAAATTACAGAGGAAGAAGTTGAGAAAGCGCGTCAGGTTGTTGAACTTGTCCAACAGCATGAAGACATCTCTAAATTAATGGAAGAAGAACAACGACTAAACACGGTAATTAATGATGTAAGCCGTATTATTACGAAGCCATTAGAAGAATTATATGGCGCTCCTGAAGATACGCAACAATAATTTTATATTGGTATCAAGCCCACAATTTTGTGGGCTTTTTTTACGTTAGGAAAGCTTTTATCCAGGAAAGTAGTAGGAATAAGAAAAAACATACATATTTATTAAAGAACGAGGCTTGCGAGTTTTTCTAATGGGGGAAGCAGGAAGTTGCTCCCTGAATGGCGAAGGAGATAGAAAGACTTAATAAAAGGGGATGGATTGATGAAATATGTAGTAATGGAGGAAAAAGGCGATATTACAAATATTTACTTAGACCGTGCAGCGAAATACAATGCTTTAGATAAAGAGATGTTGGAGGAACTTGTGGAAACAGTTAAGCATGCTAAGAGCAGTAAAGCGAGGGTAATTGTTTTGTCTGGAAAAGGAAACGCTTTCTGTTCTGGTGGAGATATTCGTATGATGGATGATTTTTCAGATAAAATGTATTTCGATGGGGTCATGGGAACTATTAAAGAATTAGTGATGGAATTATATACGATGCCTAAAATCGTAATTTCTGCTATCCATGGAGCTACTGCTGGCTTAGGACTTAGTATTGCGCTAACGGCTGACTATGTCATCGCGCAGCGGGATGCAAAATTAGGCATGCTTTTTCTCGGAATAGGATTGTTGCCAGATGGAGGCGGTCATTTCTTTTTACAGCAACGAATTGGAACTCAAGGAGCGAAACAATTTACTTGGGGGATGCAACAAATTGATGGACAGCAAGCAAAGGAGATAGGTTTAGTAGATATGTTGTCTGATGAGCCAGCGATTGTTACAGCAAATGGTCTGGCAGAAAAATTACTTAAATCGCCGCTTATTTCTATGCTAAAGACAAAAGAGCTATATCATTCTCGTGAAAAAGAAAATCTTGCCTCCTTTCTAGCTGATGAACAACAAGCACAGTGGGAACTAAGACAAACACAAGATCATCAAGAAGGTGTGCAAGCCTTTTTAGAGAAAAGAAAACCTGTTTTTAAAGGAGAATAAGAGGTTGGGACAAAATTTCTCTAAACAATTGAAAACCCGAACTATCATGCAACTCCTTGTATAAAGGTTTGCCTAGTTCGGGTTTTCTTGTTTTAGCGTAGGCAGAATGCGTAGACTCCAACGGGAATAGCGCGAGTCCGAAGACCCCACAGTGGTGCCTTTTCCACGAGGAGGCTGAGGCCGTGCCCGTGGAAAGCGAAGTGTTCTGCCAAGCGACGCTAGAAAGTATTATTCGTGTTTAAACAGCAAAAATATAATTTTGTCCCAGCCTCTATTAAAATAATGAGGAAACTTTATCGGTGAAATAGAATTAGCTTCGCTTCTGGTGTGACACATCGATGGGTGTGTTCCTGGAAGCCAGCTTCTTCTAATTTTGCCTGCCCAACAGTTTTTGCTTCATCGTCTGTTGAAGCGGTAAATGATTCATCTAACAGTTTCTCTCCGGATTGATCAAATACAGTTAAAGCATAAGTACGCATCTTTTTAAGTCCCTCCCTATGTATTGAGCGTCTTTTACTTATATTCTGTATATACCCTAAAAGTCCTTTTTTTGCACTTAGGATAATATAGGTGATGAACTCGATAAATTTACGTAAGAAAAGTTGTGTTGAGAGAGGGATATTAACACGTTAGACAATATAATTTTCGCTAAATATATATTATCAATGTTCCTTTAAGTGAGGGTTAAATGAAAATAACAGTTGCCACGGGAATTCGCATATGCTACTATATCGATAAGCGATATATCGTGTTGCGATGTATATGCCAGATTCTACTATGATTCTTTGCAAAAATAAAAATCATTGAAACAATACTGTGAAAAAAACGTACTACTTAGTAGAGGGGGAATGAAAGGTGACACTTGTATTAAAAAATGTAACAAAACAGTTTGGCAGTCATAAAGCTGTGGATAACCTTTCTCTAGAAATTCCGGAAAGTGAAATGTTCGGATTTTTAGGGGGAAATGGAGCAGGTAAGACAACAACCTTCCGAATGATCCTCGGCCTGCTTGATCGGACTGCTGGTGAGATCTCCTGGAATGGGGAGAGAATTAATTATGATAAAAGCCATCTTATTGGGTATCTTCCTGAAGAAAGGGGTCTCTATCCAAAGCTAACAGTAAAGGATCAACTTATTTATTTGGGAAAATTGCGTGGTATGAATAAAAGCAGTGTTGTGAAAGAAGTGGAAAGCTGGCTAGAGCGGTTTAAGGTTCCAGAGTACATGAATAAAAAAGTAGAGGAGCTTTCCAAAGGAAACCAACAGAAAATCCAATTTATTTCTGCTATCATCCATAAGCCAAAATTGTTAATCTTAGATGAGCCTTTTTCAGGACTGGATCCAGTCAATGTTGAAATGTTAAAAGAGGCTGTAGTGGATTTAAAAGAAAAAGGCACCTCAATCGTGTTCTCTTCACATCGAATGGAACATGTGGAAGAATTATGCGAGCATCTATGTATTTTACATAAAGGAAAACCTGTTGTTCAAGGTTCTCTAAGGGATATCAAGCGCTCCTTTGGTAAGAAAAACCTCATAATCCGTGGAGATGAGGATTTTGCTTTTCTAAAAGATCATCCTGGAGTTATTAGCTACAAAAAATATATGGATGGATGTACAATTCAAATTGAGGACGAAGACGTTTCACAAACAATATTCTCTGCTCTTCAAGGAAAAGGCTTTATCCGTAAATTTGAATTAGAAGAGCCATCTCTGAATGATATATTTATTGAGAAGGTTGGTGCTTCTTATGAATAAATTCTGGATCATTTTGTCCCATACCTATATGAGTCGCATCAAGACAAAGTCTTTCCTTATTAGTACCGTGGTTACACTTTTATTTATTGTCGCAGCTACAAACTTTCAAACAATTATTGATGCATTTTCGGATGGCGAGAATGACCAGTTTGCAATAATTGATGAGTCAGGTGAACTTTATGAACCATTACAACAGGGAATACAGGCTGCAAATGAAGAAATAGATGTATTTTTATTTGATGGCTCAGAGGAAGCTGCGAAAGATGCAGTGCAGGAAGAAGAGTATCAAGCATTAATTGTTTTATCTCTAAATGAAAATGAGTTACCTGAGGCGAATTACTATGCGAATAATATCTCAGACTCAAGTAATCAGAACTTTATTCAGCAGCAAATGCAGCAAATAAAAGTAGCTTATGCCACACAGCAACAAGGTGTTGATCAGTCGACACTCACAGAAATTTCGGCACCAGTTACCTTCAATACCGTAGCGCTTGATACATCGGCTAAAACGGATGAAGAGTTGAGTCAAGCAAGAGGGATAGTTTATGTCATGTTATTTTTACTTTACATGGCTGTCATTACTTATGGAAATATGATCGCAACAGATGTGGCCACCGAAAAATCTTCACGCGTCATGGAAATTCTTGTGTCCAGTGCTTCCCCAGTAACGCATATGTTTGCCAAAATAATTGGTATTGCACTTCTTGGGTTAACACAGGTCGTCCTATTCCTTGGAGTTGGTTACGCGATGATCCAAGCTAACCAGGATAATATGACCGGTGGGTTCTTCTCTGTCTTTGGGTTAGGTGATGTTTCTATCTCTGTATACATTTATGCTATCGTATTTTTTGTTTTAGGCTATTTACTTTACGCAACATTAGCGGCAATGCTCGGTTCGCTTGTTAGCCGAATAGAAGATGTGCATCAGCTAATAATGCCAATGATCTTTTTAATTATGATTGCATTCTTCATTGCTATATTTGGTCTAAATGCACCTGAATCAGAATTAATCAAAATTACATCGTTTATCCCATTCTTCTCACCAATGATCATGTTCTTAAGAGTAGGCATGCTCGATATTCCAATTTGGGAAGTCGCACTATCTATTGGCATTCTTGTAGGCACCATCGCTTTATTAGCAATCATTGGAGCCCGTGTATACAAAGGTGGCGTTCTGATGTATGGAAAATCAAGTTCATTAAAAGACTTCAAAAAGGCACTGGCCTTATCGAAAAAAGAATAGAAACATAAGAGCTAACTAGTCACATTCAAGCTATATGAGAGCGGGTTCGAATTTTAAAATGAAATTCGAATTCGCTCGTTTTATTACTGGTTTTAAAACCACAGGCTCTGCCTGTGTGAGAATTCAACTTGTAGAGTTGTAACAGAAAAAATCTCCTTTCGATATAATAGAGTTGGCCGTCAAACCGACTCTATATACAGAAAGGAGAACTACTCATGTCGAGTGACAATAGTTTATCACACACCCGATGGAATTGTAAGTATCACTTAGTCTTTATACCCAAGTATAGAAGGAAATTAATTTATGGCAAGTTAAGAAGAGACATCGGGGCGATCTTAAGACGTTTATGTGAGATGAAAGATGTAGAAATTATCGAGGCTCATGCCATGCCCGACCACATCCATATGCTGGTGAAGATACCACCAAAGATGTCAGTATCTTACTTTATGGGTTACTTAAAAGGTAAAAGCTCTTTAATGATTCACGACAGACATGCAAACCAAAGTACAATCATGGGAACCGCACATTTTGGGCAAAAGGTTACTATGTCAGTACAGTAGGGCTCAATCAAAAAACGGTGGCAAAGTACATTCGTGAACAGGAATCTGAGGATAGACTAAGAGACAACATGAGTAAACGTGAATACGTCGATCCATTTAAAAAATAGATAGGAATATAAACGGTTGACGGTCAATTTCGAAGCCCCTTTAGGGGCATCGTTGGTAAAGTGCCCTTATAGGGCGAAACTAAAACCGCCCGTTTTACGGGCGGATAGTTACTTATGTGAAGCTTTATCTTGTCAATATCATTACCTGAGAGCGAGAGAACATCGCCCCAGAGCAGGAGGACATCACCCGAGAAGGAGAGGACATCACCCGAGAAGGAGAGGACATCACCCGAGAGCAGGAGAACATCACCCCAGAGCGAGAGAACATCGCCCCAGAGCGAGAGAACATCGCCCGAGAGCGAGAAGAACATCGCCCGAGAGCGAGAGAACATCATCCGAGAGCTTTATTTCTAAAGGATACTCTCCTCTTGGATGGGTAATAGAACGTGCATTCTGTTTAGGGGTTTGCTAAAATAGAAGACGAGGTGAAAAGATGAAAAGCATTAGGTTCCTTCACGCAGCAGATCTACACTTAGACAGTCCTTTTATCGGTTTGGCGCATGCGCCAAAGTCAGTTCTTGATTCTATAAGGGAAAGTACATTCCATGCACTTGATAACCTTGTGCAAACAGCTATTGAAAAGCAAGTCGATTTTGTATTAATTACCGGAGATTTATTTGATAATGAAAAACAGAGTTTAAAAGCACAAATTCGTTTAAAGAAGGCATTTGAGTTACTCGATTCACAAAAAATTATGGTTTATTTATCTTATGGTAATCATGATTACATAAAAGGAAATATTCATCCAATTACTTATCCAGATAATGTATGTATCTTTCCAGATGAACAGGTGAGATCTTTTGTTCATTATAAGGAAGAACAGCCGCTTGCAAAAATATATGGATTCAGTTATGAAAATAGGGCGGTTACAGAGGGCAAGACTAGTGAGTATATTTTATCGGACAATACAATTCCATTTCATATCGCGATGTTACATGGCAGTATACAGTCGAATACAGACCATGATATGTATGCACCTTTCCAATTAAGTGAACTGGTGGAAAAGGATTTCCAATATTGGGCACTAGGGCATATACACCAGCGGCAAGTACTAAAGGAAACTCCTCCTGTTATATACCCTGGTAATATACAAGGAAGGCACCGTAAGGAAACAGGTGAGAAAGGCTGTTATCTTGTTGAGTTATCAGCATCCACGTGCGAAACGCAATTTGTCCCACTTCAGGCAATCGAGTTTTCCAAACTATCAGTTAATGCTTCTGCCTGTTCCGAAATCCATCAGCTTGAACAAGAGATCCAGAAAGCCTGCCGTCATTTAGTGAAGGACCATCCACAAATGGTTGATCTTTCCATTGTCGGAGACCAAAAGAAATTAGCAGCATGGGAACAGGAAGGTTTGTTAGAGGAAGTAATTGAAATTTCAAATGCTTCCATGCAATCAGAGCTACATTGGTGTCACATATTCCGTTATCGTTCAGAAGTTGACTATAGTACGATCGACCCTTTCTTATATGAAGGGGACCACTTCATAGGAGAGTTAGTCAGACAGATAAATGATGCGTCCATCCAGCCTTTACTCAAAGATTTATATAAACAGAAACAGGCAAGAAAATATGTCGAAACATTATCAGAGGAAGAAGCGGTACAAATTAAAAATGAAGCTCAACATATTTTGATTAAAGGTTTAATGGAAGAATGAGGTGAGAAGAATGTATATCGAAAAGGCAACCATATATGGCTTTGGGACATGGGTGGATAAGACCATTGAATTCCCTAAATTAGGTCCTGTCGTTATATACGGTGAAAATGAAACCGGTAAGTCAACATTACAAGCATTCATCCTATTTATGCTTTTCGGCTTCCCACCAAAGCAGCGAAACTTCTATAAACCGAGGACAAGCGGAAAAATGGGAGGAAGGCTGACGGTGATCGATCCTGATGCAGGCAGGATCACGATTGAAAGACTAGATACAATGCGCAATGGTGCAGCGCTTTGTTATGCGGAAAATGGGGCCGAATATGATGAAGCCTGGTTAAAAAGTAGACTGAAGGGGATGACAGAGCCAACATATCGATCCATTTATTCCTTCTCAGCAAGCGATTTAGCAAACCTTCCAAAAATGAAAGAAGAAGACCTGGGGGAAGTTTTGTTAGGAATTGGGTTGACGGGCTCTACTGCTATCCACTCACTTGAGTCTAGCCTTGAAAGCCAGATCAACAGACTCTATAAACCTTCTGGGAAAAAGCCACTCATTAACGAACAGCTAAGCAAGCTTGATGCCCGGTCCAATCAATTACACTCCGCAAAAGCGCACGAGGCAACGTATAGGGAGAAAAAGGAGAAGATCCAAAAACTGAACAAAACGATAGAGGAGACGCAACAAAGACTGCAAAAGAAAAAGGCTATGTTGTCCTTAAATGAACGAAAGCTCCAAGCTCTTCCAGATTTGAAAAACTATGAGTCGGTAATAAAACAATTAGAACAGTTCCCTGAAAAAGTTCCTTTCCCCGAAAATGGAATGGAACGGATGCAACAGGTGAAGGATAAGTTGTTGCCAATAAAAAGTGAACACGCTTTGTTACAGGAAAATCAAAAAAAGTATGGGGAGACGCTTTCTTTTCTGAATGAAAACTTTAAAGAGGTAGATGAGGAGAAGCTTCAATATGCCTACAAACTAAGAAAACGGGCAGAAGAATACCTTGCAGGAAAAAAAGAGATTTTCAATATTCAAAAGCAAAAAGAACAGATTGAAGACCAAATGGAACAAGAATTGGATCAGTTACATATTGATTTGAGTAAGGAAATGCTACATGAAATAAACCTTCCTTTTCATACAGAAAAAACGTGGAGTCATTTGAAAACAGAGCAGGATACGTTAGCTATTGAACAGTCAAAGCATGCGGAAGAAAGCCATCAGCTGAAAAAAGATCGAACACGTCTTTTGTCCCAAGCTGAGAGTCTTGAAGAGAACCTCCTTTCTGAGGAACGTGTTAAAGAGCTAAAAAGTGAAATTCATGATTTAAATTCTAATAGCACAGCAACGTTCTCTGATAGCAAATTAAGGTCAGATCAGAATACTTGGGAAAAGTGGAAGCAAAAGAAGAAGAAAACCTACCAAGTTGTACTATTTTACAGCATAGGATTAGCTATCCTTTTAGGGGTTATTGGTACAATTGTAGAAAATTACACATACTACATGTTTGCAGCTGTTTCGCTCCTTGTTGGGGCGTTACAGTGGTGGTCAGGAAAGCAGGCATTATCAGAGGTCGAGGCGTTTACAAATGCTAAGGAAAGTAACTCGATAACGATGGTAGAGAAAAGAGAGGCTGAACAGCAACTGCTAAAGCACGAGAGCGTTTCTACAGAGATTGCTACATTAGAGGCACAATTAAAGTCTCTTGATCATACCTTTGCTGGGTGGCAGGAAAGAGGAGAACAACTAAAAGATAGACAAACTCTTTTGAATAAAAAAGTAGAAAACGAAAGGCAGCACTATTCTTTTCTATTAGGGATTAATGTAATTTATTGGCCTGATGTCTACCATCATCTAAAACATCTCATTCGACTATCGCGGGAGGAAAATCGTCTTACAGAAACCATAAATCAACTAGAGAGTAATCAGCAGAGATTTTCTCAAGAGCTAAAAGTGTTTTTAAGTTCATTCATAAAGGGAACAGTAGATAAAACACAGGAAGACCTGTTAGCATTACTCGAGGAGTGGATACAAGGTTACGAAAAGAATGAGAGTCAAAAGCTGCATTATCAGCAACTTTACAAAGAAACAACGGAGCAGCTTCACGATGCAGAGAAAAAGCTCTCTATATATGAGGCAGCTCATATGGAACTATTGCAGTATGCAGAGGTGGATGGAGAGAATGCATTTTATAAGCGCGCAAATCTCCTAGCTGAGAAAGAACAATTGCAAGAGACTTTAGCTAGACTAGAGCAATTGCTTCATCCATTCTTACATGAAGAGAAAACACACAATAGTCTTGTTACCTCAGAAGAAACAGAAATGGTAGAACATATTAATAGAGAAAAACAGCGTATTACCATGCTAGAAAATGATTTAGAAAAACAACGTCAGTTAGTAGCTGATGTAAAGGCAGAACTCTCACAATTAGAAGCTTCTGGAGAGTATTCAGAATCTCTGCATGTCTTTTCCATGGAAAAAGAAGAGTTCCAACAATCTGTTCGAAAGTGGGCAGTCATTAAAACAGCGAAAGAGATGCTTTTAGAAACAAAGCGAAGATACAGGGATAAATATTTAACCAGGGTAATGGAAAAAACGAGTGAATATTTTCAATTGCTTACAGGGGAAAAATATCAAAACGTATATGCCCCCGTCGAGGGGAAAGTATTTCAGGTTGAGACAACTGACCATGTTCGTTTTACAGTTAACGAACTATCTCAAGGGACAAAGGATCAACTATATATTTCCCTTCGATTCGCGATTAGTGAGATTATGAGTGAAAAGCATCGCTTACCCTTTATTTTAGATGACGCGTTTGTGCACTTTGATTCAACAAGAACAGAGCGAATGTTTCAACTTATTAAAGCCCTGTCAAACAAGCAACAAATTTTACTTTTTACGTGTAATGAAGATTTTATAAAATATTTTGAATTAGAAAATATTATCCAACTGAAAAATTCTGTTCGCATAAACTGACAAATAATGATAAACTATTTGCAGATTAATAATTGCAAGTGGAGGGACATCCATTGCCTGAGAAGAATATAACAACTGATTGGGATAAATATGACGAAACGATTGAGAAATTTATTCAGGTGATTGCCAAAAATATGAACCTTTATGGCATCACATCTTCCGTAGGCCGCTTATACGGTGTGCTTTACTTTGCTGATCAACCAATGACCTTGGATGACATGCGCGATGCCCTTGAAATGAGTAAGACAAGTATGTCTACAGGGGTTCGGGCTCTCTCGGACATGAAAATGGTTGAGTCCACGTTTAAAAAAGGTATTCGAAAGGATTTATATAAATCAGAAGAAGATTGGTATAAATCGTTCACTTCCCTTTTCGGAAACCGTTGGAGACAGCACACGGAAACAAATATAGAAGAAGCAGATGAAGCAATTGCTGAACTAGAAGAAATCATTCAAAGCACGGAAGATGCTGAATTGAAAGAGAAGATTCAAGACGATATTGAACGATTGCGTTATGCGCAGAATTATTATGAATGGTTGATGAAGTTTATTCAGGTCATTGAATCTGGGAAGATATTTGATTACATTCCTAAAAATAATAAGTAACAGCTGGAGATTGACATAATGAAGGCTTTTCGCCTGTTTTAAGTCAGTCTTCTTTTTTAATGTAAGATATATAAAGAAATGCGCAGATGTTTAGAGGGACCAAACTAGTTCATTCAGCGCTATTCTTATAATACGGGGGGAAGAGAATGAATAAAGGTATAGGTTATGCAAGTGTAGGGGAAGCGATCGACAGTTTTATGCTTATTAAGGAAGCTTCAAAGGGATTGACTAGTGGAGGGAAACCGTTCCTTACACTGATACTAAGAGACGCCACAGGAGAGATCGAAGCAAAGTTATGGGACGCTACAAAGGAAGATGAAGCATTATTTATCCCGGAAAAAATTATTAAGGTATCAGGTGAAGTAAATCAGTTCCGAGGGAAACCGCAATTAAAAATTCTTGCGGTGAGGCCGGCGCAGCCGACAGATGACGTACATGTATCAGACTTTGTTGAAAAAGCACCTGTGAGTAAAGATATACTTATGGATAAATTGACCGAGGCCATCTTTGAGATGAAGAATCCTACGTTACAACGAATTACCAGAGCATTTATTAAAAAGTATCAGGAAAATTTACTTTTATATCCAGCTGCAACAAAGAATCATCATGAATATGTGTCTGGCCTGGCCCATCATATTGTCAGCATGTTGGGGATAGCAAGACAGATACATCAATTATATCCAGAAGTAAATAAAGATTTGCTGTATGCAGGCATTATTCTACATGATCTAGGGAAGTTAAGAGAATTGTCAGGAATGGTTACAACATCTTACACCATTGAAGGGAAATTGCTCGGGCATATACCAATCATGGTAGAAGAAATCGGTCTAATGGCAAGAGAATTACAAATTGAGGGAGAAGAAGAGATCCTCATCTTACAACACTTAATTTTGTCCCACCATGGTAAAGCAGAGTGGGGTAGTCCAAAGCCGCCTTTAGTACGGGAAGCAGAGATTTTACACTTAATTGATTTAATGGATGCGAAGATGAATATGCTAAATCGTGCGTTAGATAAAGTAAAACCAGGTGAATTTACTGATCGGTTATTTGCCATGGATAATCGAGCATTCTACAAACCCTCTTTTGAAGAATAAAGATATCGGTCATTATTTAAACTCCTAGAACATATATATCTGATAGAGAATATGGACAAGGAGGCCGAATAATGATACTAGGAGTACCTTGGTGGGTTTTTATGCTGGTTATTCTAATCTTTTTGAGTGGATATATGGCAATGCGTGCAATGCTGGCAGAGAGAAGGCTGGAACAACAATTTATTGAAAAAGAGGGAAAGGTATATATGGACCGTTTAGAAGCGGAAAGAGTGAATAAACAACAGCAAAAAGAGCACATATCAGATTAAATAGATATCAAAAGAGGATGCCCATTCGTATGAGCATCCTCTTTTGATATATTGTTTATAGAAACGTTGGGTTTAGCCTTGAGCTTCCTCTTGTTCAGGCTCTTCAAAGATATCTTCCAAACCGTCAACTTTAATATCTACTTTTGCATCCTTGATCAAACCATTGATTTTTTCTTGTGCTGCGGTTGGATCCATTTTTTGTGTTACAAGTTCACGACGAAGATCATCTTTCACATCTTCAAATTCACCGATGCTTTCTTCTTTTTCGCGCTTGTCATTTACGCGGATAATATGGAATCCGTGCTGTGATGCTACTGGATCACTGATTTCTCCTTTTTCAAGGCTGTATGCAGCATCTTCAAATTCAGCAACCATGTCGCCTGCAGAGAAATACCCGAGATCTCCGCCTTCTTCAGCTGATGCTTCATCAGTAGAATATTCTTTTGCTAAATCAGCAAAGTCTTCGCCATTGTCTAGCTTTTCCTTTACTTCATTTGCAGTTTCCTCATCAGCGACAAGGATGTGTGATGCATCAATTTCTGTATTTTTACGATCATACAATTCTTGAAGCTCTTCATCAGTTATATCAATATCTTCTGATACAGCAGCTTCTTGTAACAAGCTAATTTCAATTACGTCGCGGAAAGCATCTTCACTTCCGAATTGTTGTTTAACCGCATTTTCGTATTGATCGCCTAACTCTTCTTTCATTTTTTCAATTTCGCTGTCTACCTGTTCTTCTGTAACATCATACTTGTCCTGCAAAACTTCAACAGTAACCAACTCACGAAGTACATCTTCGCCATAAGTATCTTTAAGCTTTTGATAGAAATCTTCTTTTGTAATATCCCCGGCAGCAGTTTCAACGACTACTTCTGAATCTGCTTCGTCAGAGTTACAAGCAGACAGAGTCAAAATACCTGCTGTCAGTGTTGCAGCAATTGCTAATTTTTTCAATTATGAACACTCCTAATCTTTTTCTTGCGTTTTGTTTTTACTATTGATTAATATAACATATTTTATGTAAAAAAAATATAGTTCTATTGTTAGGCTATGCCATGACATTTAACACTCGAAGGTAGGAGCATACGAGTAGGATAAGTATCATAATGTTAATTGTCCGGAATACCTTTCTTTGTTTTAATATTTCCATTTCCATCTTTTTGCAGAATCTATCAGTAAGAGAATTAAATATAAATAAGACAAAAGCTGCGAAAAGTAAATACATGATAAGCATAATCGACCTCCTCGTTCCCAGTTCACAATCTAAAAGTACACACTTACTTCTAATTATCCTATTCCTAACTTTAACAAAAGATTATCAATCTGAACAGACCAATCCTCTTAGCAGCTACAGAAATGGGTATATAATTGCATCTTTTCTATTAGTAAAGAAGTGTTCTCGTCAGGATTAACGTTTGGAATTGTATCATTTTAATATATTAAAGAACCTTTTGCCAAGAAAAAAACATATAAAAAAGACCTGGAATATCCAGATCTTAAAGGTGCTTTTCCTTTATCAGTATGTCAAATCCGTCTTTCCGACTATCGATGAAACAACTTTTAGGGGCTTTTCCAATATGATTCACATAAAGGAAATCAAGGTAGGACATGCCGATATGCACAGATGTAAACATTAAGATGTAAACGGAATAATCAATGAACAAATAGCTCGCAATGATTCCTGGTATGCTAATTAAAATAGTTGGTGCAATTGCGACTATAAGTGAGACTTTTTTTGTCAGATGGAATTTCGTATAATAGTTAAAAACAGGTAATCTTTTATTTTTCAATTTAAATATTATTTTTAATCGCTTATTTAGTATAATCAATGGTAGGATATGCATTAGTGAATGCAATGCAGGTAATAACAATAATGCCAATATAAAAGGCAAAAATCCTGCTTCGTCAACTTTATTTGTACCTTGAGCAATGGTAATAGGCACATAAAGAAAAATGAAGGATAATAAGCCGATCAAAAATGACAAAAGGTATATTCGATTATTCCCAAGTTCTTTCGTAAGGTTAATGGATTTCCAGCAATTCATTTTTGATCCCTCCAGTATCTTCGTGATGAGACTTTTAATCCCTCATGAATAATAGTACGATTGGAGAGAAAAATCAATAGTTTTTTGTGCATTTTTATAAAAGATTTACAGCGGGGCTTAAATGGTGTTGGAAAAGGGGGTTCGAGAGGTTGGGAAGAACGGAATATAACGACAATGCTGCCTTTCATCTGCAACTGCTTTCTAAGGTGATCGATCTTAATAAATTCCCTATGATAAAGATGGTGTTAGAGAAGAATGTGACAGACTCAGAGTATAATGAATTACTCCAATTATTAAGCAGGTTAAATGAAAAGTATGAAATACAACAAGAGGAAGGTCTTCTTGATTACAGCTCACTTCTTATTGAATTTGCCGGGATGCTTAGTGAAAAGCTTGATCCCGACGCCACAATTTATGCATTAAAAAAAGAAGGGTATTATCCCTCCTTAATGGCAGCATTTATAAAAATTATTGAAAAAGACAAACGAAAATATAAACGAGGGAGAAATTACTAATCCTTCGTTTATATTTTTTTTATCCCTATTAATTAGTTTTAATCCTGTTTCATTTGCCTGAATAAAAGCTCGACCTGTGTATGGAAGAAAATAATGTCTTGTAGTTTATGACTTAATTGCTGGAGTTCTGGTGTCTCTCCTTTGCTTAATTCTTTTTCAACAGAATGATTGGTTTCTTCTAGAGCGTCCTTTTGATGAATCGTAGCATCAATCCATTTATTAATATAGGAGTTCATGAACGATTTGAACAACTGGGTGTTTGCTTGATATAAATCTTTGCGTACTCCCTTTTTCCAGACTCTTGTTACGAGGTTTAAGTCTGATAACGTTCTCACATTAGTGCTCATAGATGTTTTGCTTTTTCCAAGTGCCTCGCTCATTTCATCTAATGTAAATGGTTCTTCATATAAATATAGATAGGCAAATAGTCTCGCCTCTAATGGAGTAAGATCAAACATTTCGAGTGTTTTAGAGAATTCCATCATAATTTCACTTGTTACATTTTCATTTTGAGGTTCTTTCATAAAATCCTCCTAAGTCATGATATATAAAGGGTACACTAAAAAAAGTTTATTTAAAAACAGCACATCTACCAGCATTTTTAAGCAAATGGGAGTTATTTAAAGGTATTGCACTGTTAAAACCGTACAGTTTAAACTGTACGTAAAAAATGTACAAAACTAATGAAATTTAAAGTTTGTATTGTAATAAAAAAACCTATATAGTATTTAGAGTAGACCAACGCGGTACGGCTTCATAGAAATCAACAGATTGGGTTTCTGGCTGGTTTCTAATGCCTGTACACGGACAAACAATAGTTACAAAGTAGTGGTCCAATTATAATAGTTTGATTAAAGGTGAGGTGAATAATTTGCCAGTAATAGAAGCAAAACAGTTATCAAAAGTATTTGGTAAGAATCCAAAGCAAGCATTAAAACTGTTAGATAAAGGTGCTTCCAAAGAGCAAATATTAAAAGAAACCGGAAATACAGTAGGGGTTAACCGTGCTTCCTTTTCCGTAGAAGCTGGTGAGATATTCGTCATTATGGGGTTATCTGGTAGTGGTAAGTCTACCTTGGTTCGTTTGGTTAATCGTTTAATTGAACCAACAGAGGGAAGCCTTTATATCGACGGTGAGAATCTTGCTGGGATGGATAAAAAATCCTTACGTAGAGTACGGCGTGAAAAACTGAGTATGGTATTCCAAAAATTTGCCCTTTTCCCATTTCGTACAATTCTGGAAAACGCGGAATACGGCTTAGAAATTCAAGACGTTCCAAAAGAAGAAAGACAGAAAAAAGCGACAGAGGCATTGGAAATGGTTGGACTTGGTGGCTATATACACCAAAAGCCAAATCAATTATCTGGTGGTATGCAGCAACGTGTTGGGTTAGCCCGCGCTTTAGCCAATGATCCGGAAGTTTTACTTATGGATGAAGCATTTTCTGCCCTAGATCCACTTATTCGTAAAGAAATGCAAGATGAGTTACTAGATCTGCAAACTACAATGAAGAAAACGATCCTATTTATTACACATGATCTGGATGAGGCTCTTCGCCTAGGAGATCGTATTGCCTTAATGAAAGATGGCTCTATCGTACAAATTGGTACGCCAGAAGAAATCCTAGTTAATCCTGCTAATGACTATGTTGAAAAATTTGTTGAGGATGTTGATCGTTCTAAAGTATTAACAGCGCATAACATTATGAAACGTCCAGAAACAGTTAACATTGATAAACATGGCCCTAGGGTTGCATTGGAGCGCATGCGTGAAGAAGGATTATCTAGCATGTTCGTAACCGATAGCAAACGTAATCTAAAGGGGTATATTACTGCTGATGACGCTTCAGAAGCTCGTAAAAAAGAAGTGGGTAATCTGCAAGAAATCTTGAAAAATAATATTCCAAAAGTAGATAGAGATACCTCTCTAAAAGAAATCTTTGATATCATTCATGATTCTCCAATTCCAGTCGCAGTTGTAGAGGAAGATAAACTTGTAGGAATCATTGTGCGCGGCGCAGTTATAGCTGCTCTTGCTGGGGAAGGCGAGGTGAACATAGACGATGTTGAATAATATGCTTGATTTTATTCCAGAAATTCCGGTTGCGGATTGGACAGAAACGTTTACTGATTTCTTAACAGATACTTTTTCGTTCTTGTTTGAGCCAATTAAAGAACATTTTGGGAACTTTATGGATTTTGTTTCTGAGTCTCTTACAGCAGTACCACCAGTTATCATTATTCTTTTAGTTGCAATACTTGCTTTCTTTATTTCAGGCAAAAAGATTGGACTTGCGGCATTCTCCATTGTTGGTCTGTGGTTCATTTATAACCAAGGCTTATGGGAACACCTTATGAGTACTTTTACACTAGTACTGATTTCAAGTCTATTATCTATCATAATTGGGGTTCCGATTGGGATACTCATGTCAAAAAGTAAAACAGCAGAATCAATTATTACACCAATTTTGGATTTCATGCAGACAATGCCTGCGTTTGTATATTTAATACCAGCTGTTGCCTTCTTTGGAATAGGGATGGTACCAGGGATCTTCGCATCACTAATTTTTGCAACGCCACCAACAGTCAGATTTACTAATCTAGGTATTCGTCAGGTGTCAAGTGAGTTAGTGGAAGCCTCTGAGGCATTTGGTAGTACTGGCTCCCAAAAACTATTTAAAGTGGAACTTCCAATGGCAAAAGCTACAATTATGGCTGGAATTAACCAGACTGTGATGCTAGCACTATCCATGGTTGTTATTGCATCCATGATCGGTGCACCAGGATTAGGAAGAGAAGTGCTTTCCGCACTTCAACGTTCGAACGTTGGTAACGGCTTTGTTGCTGGTGTTGGGATCGTTATCCTTGCGATTATTATTGACCGTGTTACACAGAATTTAAACAAAAAGAAATAAAGTGAAACTGCAATCAGTGGAGGTTTCTTTCCCTCCTGATTGTTAGTTGAACGAATCGGAGTGTTAGCGTCTGTTTACTCCCACTTAAACATCACGGTTTCACTTCATGTTCTGAAGAGGAAGTCTGACGGACGGTTGCTCCTGGATAAACAACTAAAACTGTTGGTTTCTTTTCTTAAGAAAAGTCCATATATATTTCATTAATAAAAAAGGGGAGATTTTGAGTTATGATTAAATTTAACTGGAAACGTTTAGGCCTTGTAACAGGTCTTTCATTATCATTGGTTGCTGCTGGTTGCGGTTCAGATGATGAGTCATCAGATGGTGGCTCAGAAGAAGGTTCTGCCTCTGTTGGTGATGGAAAAGAAGTAGAACTAGCATACGTAGAATGGGATTCTGAGGTAGCTTCCACAAATGTTATCGGGAAGGTATTGGAAGATCAAGGTTATGATGTTACATTAACACCACTTGATAATGCCGTAATGTGGGAAGCTGTAGCAAATGGCGAAGCTGACGGTATGGTAGCAGCTTGGTTACCAGCAACACATAAAGGGCAGTTTGAAGAATACGGTGACCAGGTTGTTGAACTTGGTACAAACCTTGAAGGCGCAAAAATTGGGTTAGTAGTTCCAGAATACATGGATGTAAATTCTATTGCTGACCTTGATCAAGAAGCTGATAAAACAATTACTGGTATTGAACCAGGTGCAGGTGTTGTAGGAGCTGCTGAACAGGCTCTTGAAGATTATGACAATCTAGAGGGCTGGGAAGTACAAACGTCTTCTAGTGGTGCAATGGCTACCGAGCTAGGAAATGCTATTGAAAACGAAGAAGATGTGATTGTAACTGGATGGACGCCACACTGGAAATTCCAAGCATATGACTTGAAATATCTTGAAGATCCAGAAGGTTCATTTGGTGAGGCAGAGACCATTGACACAATGGTACGTGAAGGCTTAGAAGAAGATCTTCCGAATGCCTACAAGATTCTTGACCAGTTCAACTGGACGACGGATGATATGGAGTCTGTAATGCTTGATATCTATAATGGCGCTTCTCCTGAAGAAGCTGCTGCTACATGGGTAGAAGACAACCAAGACAAAGTAGATGAATGGTTGAATGGTGTAGAATAATCCTAGCGATTAGGTGACAAAAGGGCTGGTACATCATGTGCCAGCCTTTTCATTTTAAGTAATACTTACCATAGTATTTAGTAATACAACACAGAAGGGATGACTTTAATTTTATGGTGAAAAATCCGAAAAAACAATTAACATTGGTGATTGGTATGTTACTCGTTTTGTTTCTTGCTGCATGCGGATCCGGAAGCGATAGTGAGGAAAACGCGGAAGAGAGTTCTGATAGTTCTACGAACGTTGGGGAAGAGATAGACTATACGATTACCGGTATTGAGCCAGGAGCTGGAATTTCGGTTACTACAGAAAAAGCTATTGAAGAATATGAGAACTTAGATGGCTGGCAGGTTGAGCAATCTTCAACTGCAGCAATGATTACAGAGCTGGAGAAAGCAATAAATAATGAAGAACCAATCGTTGTAACTGGATGGAATCCGCATTGGATGTTCACGAAATTTGACAATCTTAAATACCTGGAAGATCCACAAGGGGTTTATGGAGAAGTAGAGCAAATCAAATCGCTTGCTCGTAAAGGATTAGCAGAGGAAAAGCCAAACGCCTATAAACTTATTGATCAGTTTAACTGGTCTGTTGAAGATATGGAGGGTATCATGTACGAATCCTCGGACTCTGGAGAAGATATAGCGACGGTTGCTAAGCGTTGGGTTGAGGACAACCCAGATAAGGTAGCAGAATGGACAGAAGGCGTTGAAGACGTTAATGGAGTTTCCGTAGAGCTAGTTTCCACTCCGTGGGATTCAGAACGTGCTTCAGCAAATGTAGTAGCAGAAGCATTAAAACAAAAAGGGTTTGAGGTAACGATAACGCCTGTAGACGTGGCCGTTATGTTCGAAGCAGTAGCAAATGGAGATGGAGATGCAACGATGGCAGCATGGATGCCACAGACTCATGCTGATTTCTATGAAGATTTTAAGGATGACTTTGTAGACCTCGGAGCAAATCTTGATGGAGCTAAAATTGGACTTGTCGTTCCAGAATACATGGAAGAAATCAATTCTATTGAAGATCTAGAAGCTAAATAGTTTCTAACCTATGGATGGGATACATCTCATTTACCTTTAATTAAGTGCATAAAAAACACGCTTGGTTTAGAAATATTCACCAAGCGTGTTTTTAGGTGCTTTATAAAAAGCACTTTTACTATGAATTCTTCGTTTTCATTTTTTCTTCAAGGTCTTTCAAGCTCAATTCAATTTGTTCCAGGTATTGATGAATATTTTCCTGGTGAGGCTCTACCGTATCTTTCCATTCCTCAACAGATTTCTTCATTTCTTGTGTTAATTCTTTGACTAAAGCTGCACCTTCTTTTGATGTCTCCGTCAATTGTTTTCTCAATTTTAAACCGTCTTGTTTTAAGTTAGCAATCATGTCTTTCAATTCCGTACCTTGATTTTTCACACGGTTACGGACATCGCTACCAGAAGAAGGGGTGGTAAGTAGGGTTGCAGCAGCACTTACCGTACCACCAACCATTAATCCTAATAATAATGATTTAACATTTGCCATTTTAATATGCTCCTTTCCCAACACTTACTTATAGAGGTTTTTCAAAAAATCCGGTAAAAATGACACATCTGTACTGATGACCTTCGCCTAAATTCCGACACGTCCTGTGTCGAACGTCGAAGTCACCACACATCCTGTGGAAGCTCGTGGCTTGCTTTTCCATTCCTCACGTATTAATTGCATACGTTCCGGTACTCAAAGCTACGTCGCCTCAAACTTCTCGGTCCTTTTTATCCTCCTTTTTGAACACTTACTTATAGTTTTCCTCTTTTTACTGTTACATCAAACATTTTACTTATGTATTTCTAAAAAATCCTCTGACAAACGAAGCTGTCAGAGGATTTTCTTACAATGATGTTATGGGCTGTGACCTCTTCAAAATCCCCTCAACGACTGGATAAATTACAATCATGATCAATGTGTTAACAGCGGCAGCAGGGAGTACAACTGTAAGCATTCCTGCTATAAATCCACCTTCCATTGCGCCAAGGAAGAATAGTACAACGCTAAGGAAAATTGCACCACTAATCATTGTCCCAATTGCGGTCAAAACAGGGGCACTTATTTTATTATTAACCTTGTTCTTAACGAATAAAAATAAAATCAAAAATAGCATTGCTGTAATTGGCTTATCAATCAAATTGGCAATCTGCCCACCAGGCGCCTGTGTTGTTAAGGCAGAAATCGCACCTGTAGCAAGTGCAAGTAGCACCACATATTTTGGTTGTGGAAATAAAATAATTCCTAGAAACATCATGGATAACAGCATATCCGGCTTAACTCCGAAAAACACTCCCGGTATAACCGTATGAAGCACTGTCCCGATTCCCACCAATAGTGACAAAATAACTAAAACTTTCGTATTCATTTTACCTCTCCTCTTCTCTGCTTTCTCAGCTACATGAAATATCATGTTACATTCCTCAACTGTACACTCATTGTCAGCTGCAGAAATGTACTATAATTATACCAAATACATGGGCAAATAAAAAGTACTACTTTTTAATTCACTTGGAAATAATTTATGCTACATTGCATTTCCAATCTCATTGGCTATTTTTGTTAAATCTTCTGATGTATACTCGTCTGAATGTACAGTCCAATTGGATTTATAGCCATCTCCATCCCCATATCTAGGAAGTATATGAATGTGCAAATGGAAGACTGACTGATCTGCTGGTTTTTCATTGTTATTCAAAAGGTTCATTCCAATGGGATTATAGGCCTTCTTAATTGCATTGGCTATTAATGGAACACGGCCAAATAGTTCACTCGCTACTTCTGGTGAAGTTTCGTAAATATTTTTTGTGTGTTGTTTTGGTATGACAAGGGTATGGCCTTTGGTAACCTGGCTAATGTCCAGAAAAGCATAAACATGCTCATCCTCATACACCTTGGCAGAAGGAATATCTCCGTTAATTATTTTACAGAAAATACAATCGTCATGAGTCATTGCTAATTCACCCCTTCGTTTAATTATTCTTTATTGTATAGAGGATACGGGTTTATTGCAAAGAAACAGGCATCACTCACAATGAGCGATGCCTGCGCTAAGAAAGGCGAAGGGGTATAACGAAAATGCGGGGACTTCGTAAACGCGTACAGTTTATGCATGTGCATGAACGGTTGGTTACGTAAACCTTTTTGTCAAAATCTCAGTATTTCTCTGAGATATGCTGGCAAAAGTGGTTATTACATTTGGTTACCTTTCGCAAACACCTCATTTGCTAAATTCACAAATTTTAGATTAGATTTCGATCACGAACACCTCGGTCAGTGTGGAAACTTCTTTCGCTACTCGATCACTAACACCTCATTTGTGGTTTAAGTGAAATGATTGGATTGGAAACCTCCGCCCTTCTAATACTAGTTTGCAACCAAATTAAAAAAATATGCAGGACAGGCACGTTTTTTGTCAAAATTCAAGGTACAGTTTACTTTGGCATTCATTCCAGGTAGTGATAAAATAAAGAAGATGAAGAGGAGGAGCCGTTGTGGAATCATTATTACATATCGAGAATTTACATGGAGGATACACCCATAAAAATGTTTTGCATGGTATCTCATTTGATGTTTATCCAAAGGAGATTGTTGGATTAATCGGCCTTAATGGTGCTGGAAAAAGTACGACTATTAAACATATCATAGGGTTAATGCAGGCTAAAAAAGGGTCTGTCTCGGTTAACGGAAAAACATTCCAAGAGAGTCCAGCGTCTTATCGCAACCAACTTGCCTACATACCGGAAATGCCCATATTGTATGATGAGCTTACGTTACACGAGCACTTGAAATTAACAGCAATGGCCTATGATATTTCTGAAGAATTGTTTGAAAAGCGACTGCCACCATTGTTAAAGGAATTTCGAATGGAGAAAAGACTAAATTGGTTTCCCGTTCACTTTTCAAAAGGAATGAGGCAAAAAGTGATGATCATGTGCGCCTTTCTGATTGAACCGCCACTCTATATTGTGGACGAGCCTTTCGTCGGACTGGATCCACTTGGTATTCAATCCTACCTTCAGTTAATGGAAGAAATGAAAGAGAATGGGTCTGGGGTGTTAATGTCGACCCATATTCTTGCTACAGCTGAGCGTTATTGTGATCGTTTTGTTATTTTGCATGAAGGAGAAATCCGGGCAATGGGAACATTGGAAGAGCTTCGTAATAGTTTTAATATGCCTCATGCAACGTTAGATGATTTGTATGTACAGCTCACGAAAGAAGAAGATAGCCATGTTTGATTCTCATGATTTTTATAAAAAGCGACTTTCTGTTCACATCAAAGAAACAAGTCGTTACTTGAAATACATTTTCAATGGTCATATTGCTGTGGCCATGTTGTTTTTTATTTCGGCACTTGCTTATTACTATCAGCAGTGGCTTGTAGGCTTACCAGAAGATTTTCCCACAGCAGGTATTATGGGGGTGGCCCTCGGGTTGCTTGTAAGTTATAGTCCTGTTCGTACACTACTTAAGGAGCCTGACCTTGTTTTCTTAATAGCCGCGGAAACGAAAATGCATGCATATTTTCGAAATGCGCTTCTTTACAGTTTTGTTATCCAATTATATCTTGTTCTCTTGGTAGCAGCAGCGTTTGGACCACTTTATTTTGCATCCTTTCCTGACAGGAGTGGACAAATGTACCTTTTGAGCATTGCAATTGTGCTAGTGTTCAAAGCAGGGAATTTAATTGCTAATTGGTGGATGTTAAGGGTACGCGAGCCAGGTACAAGAAGGCTTGATCTGGCTGTAAGAACTGTGTTAAATGTAGTCGTGTTTTATTTTATAATTAGTGGTAATATGCTGATGGCAGGAATCACCTCTGTAATGTTTGCACTTCTTTTTCTGTATGTTTTGAATGTATCTCGAAAACAGGCTGGCATTGTTTGGGACCTCCTTGTTGAAAAGGATCAGAATCGAATGCAGACCTTCTATCGAATCGCAAATATGTTTGCAGATGTTCCTCATTTGAAAAATCGAGTGAAAAAACGACAATGGCTTGTTTCTCTCGTAAGCAATCTTTCGGTGAATAAAAAGAATACGTTTGATTATCTATATCGAATTACCTTTATACGAAGTGGCGATTACCTCGGTATGTATGTACGCTTGATTGTTATTGGGGGATTATTCATCTATTATATTCCGAATGTATGGATGAAGATTATTTTTGCAGTACTATTTCTTTATTTAAGCTGTTTTCAAATGATGACGATTTATCAGCATCATCGTACGAATATATGGCTCGATATTTACCCGGTTGAGACGAAGCCAAAACAGCAAGCTGTGACGAAATTATTGTATCAGCTATCTATTGGACAAACTGTGATTTTTTCCCTAGTCTTTTTATTTACCCAAGCCTATATCGGATTTGCCATTACATTGCTAGGTGGTATACTTTTTAACTTCCTATTTATTAATGGCTATGTAAAAGCCAAGCTCGTGTAAATAAAAGCGGTGCACTTTTTAAAATGTCAAAAATCCCGTCCACAGCTATTGCTGGTGACGGGATTTTTGTTTAAGAGCGTTCCTGATACGCCATATAGGCTGTAATTAAGGTTTTTGCTGCGATTGGTAAGGCGCGTTCGTCAATATCAAATTTAGGATGATGATGAGGATATGGATTTCCTTCTAGGTTTGCTCCTGTGAAGAAATAGGCACCAGGTTTGTGTAAGGTGTAGTAAGCGAAATCTTCTCCTCCCATTACAGGTACAACCGTTTCACGAGTATGAATATCGTGTACTGCCTTGCTTGCTTCCAAGACAAGTTTGGCTTCTTCAGCATGATTGATTAACGGAGGATAGCCTTTTGTATAGTCGAACGTGTAGTCCGCATCATTAGAAATACAGACCCCTTTAATAATTTTCTCCATTTCCGCAATAAGGTTTTCTTGTATTGCTGGATTTAGATAACGGACGGTTCCAGTCAGCGTTGCTTTATCTGCAATTACATTAAAGGCTTTCCCTGCTTCGAATATTCCTACTGTCACGACAGCTGTGTCTAGCGGATCAAGCCTACGGGAAACAATCTGTTGAAGCTGGGTAATGAGCTGAGCTGCAATCACGATGGAATCCTTTGTTTCATGTGGGTAGGCGCCATGGCCACCTAATCCTTGAATTGTAATAGTGAATCGATCGGCACCTGCCATAAAAACGTCCTCAGATGTCTGTAAAACACCAAGAGGGGTTGTAGCCCATAAGTGGGTCCCAAATACTGCATCCACATGCTCGAGTGCGCCAGATTCCACAATCGGCTTTGCTCCACCGGGTGCATATTCTTCTGCATGTTGATGTAAAAATTCAATCGTACCTGGTAGTTCATCCTGGAATTGTTGCATTGCTTTAGCTAAAGCGAGCAAAGAAGCTGTGTGTCCATCATGGCCACATGCATGCATAACACCGTCCACTTTGGATTTATAAGGAACATCTTTTTCGTCTTGTATCGGTAACGCATCAAAATCTGCTCGTAGTGCAATAGTCTTACCTGGTTTCCCACCTTTTAATGTAGCAATGACCCCATTGCCTCCCACGCCTGTCTTGTATGGAATGCCAATCTTTTCGTAGTAATCTGCTATATACTTGACTGTTTTCGTTTCCTTAAAAGATAATTCTGGATGCTGATGTAAATATCGTCTGGTTTCTACCATTTCATCATACAATTTGTCTATGGCTGCATGGATGTCTTGTAGCATATAAATCCCCCTTGATGAAATTAATTTCTAATTATTATAACATTTCAGAGAGAAAGTGGGGAGGTAAATCTAAATTCAGGCTTGCTAAGTAAGAATTAATATCTAATTTGGGGTAAGAGAAGGTTAAAGCCCCCAACGACCGAATTAAGACGGCCAATGGGGGCAAGTGATCATCTATACGCTTTAAAACTACCTACGTAGCTGTTTATTCGGATAAACGCGGATCTTCTAATAAACGTTCAATTTCTTCTTTGTGATGTGTCTCATCAGAAATAAGATCTTCTAATTTTACAACAAGCTCCGTGAAACCAAGATTTTCTGCTTGTTTTTTTCGCTCCTCGTAACGCTCGATTGTGTCAGTTTCAGATTGAAGAGCTGCTTTTAACAGTTCCTTCACTTCAGTAGGTTGTGGAATCTCAGCTGCCTTTGTTGTTGGGGTTCCACCAAGTGATTTAATTTTCTCTGATAAATAAAGGGCATGGCCAAGTTCATCATTAATCTCCGCTTCAAAAAATGGCTTTAATGCAGAACGATAAAGTCCTGTAACTACAGAAGCACTGTACGTATATTGAATGGCAGCGCCATATTCATTAGCTAAGTCCACGTTTAATCCATCAATTAATTGTTGTAATTCTTTTTCCATTTTAATCCCGCCTTTTATATTTTTTTATCCGTTTATATCTTTCCCTCCTCAGTGTTTTTGAAACTACATTTAAGGTATCATAAAGAGAGGAGGGATAAATGAATGCGATCGAAGAAGAATTATCTATTACTTGTATTACTTGTTGCAGTAGTAGTGATGATAGGTTTGTGGATAACGAAAATTTTAAATGGAACATTGCCATATATGGACCAGTGGACAAGAGATCCTGTAGAAGGTCTTGCAGTAGATTCCCAATTCTATACTGGTTTCCGTTGGATAACGGAATTAGGATCATCTCATTTCGTAATCCCTCTTGTTGTCATAATGGCAGTTATTCTATATTGGAAGTACCGAACGATTTTACCTGTTTTGGTATTCGCTGGTGGCACTTGGGGCGCTCACGTAATTAATGTGTGGATTAAACATGTAGTGCAACGTGAAAGACCCAGCATTCTTGTTGCGGCAAATGCTGAAGGATACAGTTTTCCATCCGGACATGCGATGATATCGATGGTTTGTTATGGCTTACTCGCTTATTTTATCGTCCAGCTTGTAAAGAGGCCAAAAGCGAAAAAGTTAATTCAAGGCGGACTTGCCTTTTTAATCCTCTTAATAGGGATAAGTAGGTATGTCATCAATGTACATTATCTAACAGATGTCATGGCAGGTTTCATACTTGGGTATCTCTGGGTGCTCGTTATGATTTTCCTTTACGAAAAACTTAGACATAGACGGAAAAAGATCCAGTCTTAAGACGGAGTTAAAAGCAATCCGCAGACTGTCCCCCTCACTCCATTGTTTTTGTATGATAAGTAAGAGATGAATTGAGGGAGGTAGTTTCAATGGATGTATCAGTCCGTACGCAGGATGCCTTACACGTACCATTAATGAAAAATCGTAACTTTATTTTATTGTTTTTAAGCGCATTTCTATCTTCACCTGGTTATTATGTCTATTTAATAGGGGCGGAATGGTTAATGCTCTCGCTTAGTGAAAACCGTTTTTATTTCGGAATGCTCTTTCTAGCAGCTTCTATCCCTAGGTTGTTGTTGCTATCTTTTGGGGGGGTAGTTGCTGATCGAGTTAACAAGCGACTCATTTTGTTTATATCAGATTTATCACGGGCTGTTTTAATTCTCATCCTGATCCTTATTTTAATAACGGACTCTGTCACGGCATGGCATCTTATCACGCTTGCTGCGTTATTCGGTATATCGGATGCATTCAGCTACCCTGTTATAAACTCCTTGACCCCGATGGTTTTGGAAAAGAATCAGCTACAAAGGGGAAATTCTTTAATTCAAATGACTGCGCAAATCAGTCCGATAGCTGGGCCGGCTTTAGGTGGAACTCTAATCGCTGTTCTTGGTTTTACAGGCGTATTTACTGTAGCCATGTGCATGTTATTTATTGCTTCTATTATCGTATTGTTTATCCGTTTGAAAAAAGAAGATACAGAGGAAAGAACAATCCAAACACCTTGGGTTGATTTAAAGGAAGGGCTCGTATACGCAAAAAAGAATCAACTGATCGTTTCTATCGTTTCCGTATCATTCTTTCTTAATTTTTTCTTTACAGGGCCGTTTACCATTGGAATACCGATTATCGTGAAGGACATTTTTCATGGAAGTGCTGTCAGTCTGGCAACCGTTCAAATGTCGATGGGTATAGGAGCATTAATGGGAGCTGTATTTTTGGCGGTTGTCTCATTTAAAAAACCAGGTATAGCAGTAATTCGCGGATTAATCGGACTTGGTATTATTTACACTTTTATTGGTACGTCTACAATATTAGGGATGACAGCAGCGTTGGTCTTTGTCATGGCGTTTGCCATGCAGATTGTAAACATACCTATTATGACAATGCTTCAGCAGACAACAGAGAAGCGCATGCTTGGCAGAATAATGAGCTTGCTGATGACAGTATCATCAGGATTGGTCCCTGTTTCCTATGCAGTGACGTCTTTATTAATTGCAGTAGGTGTCCAAATACAAGTCATTATAATCGTAAGCGGGTTAGTCATAACAGGAATTGCGCTAAACACGATTAGGAATAAACGCTTGAAGGAATTTGTAGTAGAGTCGTAAGAACAGTATTTTTAAACAAAAAAATAGGAAGGGGGGAATCGTATATGAAAAGTTTTATACGTTATTTTCTAGCAGTATTGTTAATTGCTTTAGGCATCATGCTAGTTCTCTCTAACATTGGATTAATTGCATTTGATTTTAACGCAGCCTGGCTCTATATATATCCTACCTTCTTTGTGGTGATTGGTTGCAAATGGTTATTGGATTATTGGAAAAGAAGGGGAGGGAGCTGGATCTTTGGATCGTTATTCCTTGTGGCCGGTTCCTTACTGCTTCTTGATAGATTTGAATATATCTCGTTTACATTGGGAGACATATTTAAATTGTGGCCACTTCTTATTATTTATGTCGGTTTTCTCTTAATTGGGAGAAAGAAATACTTTGTAACATATAGTAGTAAAGACGAAGATTTCTATACAGATAAATCCCAGAAATCCCATAATTCTTCTTTCTTCTCTGTCGGCAGTTATGAGTACACGTCTCCTAACTGGAAACTAGAACCCATGAACTTGAATAACATGGCCGGTGACTTCTACTTTGACTTTTCAAAGGCTTTCATTCCTGAAAAAAGAACACCCGTCTCCATTAGCTCGCTGGCAGGTGATGTGACTATTTTAATACCGGAGGATGTGCCATTTAAAGTACATGCTTCTGTTAAATCAGGGGATATTGAGGTGGTTGGAAAAAATGTGGATGGTATAAATCGATCTCTCGACTATGAAACAGAGGATTACGAACACGCCGTACAGAAAATTGATTTTCATATTCGTTTAAAGGCCGGTTCAATTAGAATCGACTATGTATAAGGGGGCGCTAAACATGAATAAACGTTTTTCGAGTATACGATATAGTTATATACGCTCCCATTTATACGGTGTATTTCTTACAACGGTAACTATTTTGTCAATATTGCTCTCCATCTATGTCTTAATCGAACCAGAATGGTTAACGCCGCATAGTATTTTTCTCTTCATTTCTTTATATTTTGTACTAGCCATCATTATTTCTCTATATACTGGTTTTAAATCAAGTGGAGATATGAAGGAACGACTTGACTATTTGTCTGTCCTCATTACACAGTTTGCTAATGGTAACTATCAATCTCGTGTTTATTATAACGAAGGAGATGAACTGGCGAGAATCGGTAATGAAATGAACGAACTTGGTGAGAAGTTGCAAAATCAGGTGAAATCCTTGCAGCGAATGGCCGATGAAAAAGCAGATTATGCAAAATCAGCACATAAAGCTGCTGTAATCGAAGAACGCCAACGGTTAGCCAGGGACCTACATGATGCTGTAAGTCAACAGCTTTTTGCCTTAACAATGATGTCAGAAGCGGCATTAAAGCAACTAGATAAAAATCCTGTAACAGCTAAAAAACAAATGGAGGAAGTCGCGAAATCTGCGCTACAATCTCAGACAGAAATGCGGGCACTTCTGTTGCATTTGCGGCCCGTTCATCTATCGGGAGATTCATTATCTACTGGTGTTAGTAAATTAGTAGAGGAACTGAAGCAAAAGAGTAATACACGCTTTCAACTAGCAATAGAAGAGGATTTAGCACTTACAGAGACGATAGAGGATCACGTGTTTCGGATTATCCAGGAAGCGCTCTCCAATATTTTACGTCATGCGAACGCTACAGAAGTTAGACTAGATATTGCAACGCGTGCTAAAGAATTGTTTATCCATATCCGCGATAATGGAAAAGGATTTGATGTGAATCATAGAGTGGAAAAAAAGGCATCCTATGGGTTAAAAACGATGCAGGAACGTTCCGAGGAGCTTGGTGGGACATTTGTCCTTCGATCTGATCAAGACGAAGGAACCCATATAACCATTCGCATACCATGCTAAAAATGGAAGAAGGGGAAGGGGAGATAATATGATACGTGTAATAGTAGTAGATGATCATCAAGTAGTACGTAAAGGAATTATTGCTTATTTACAAACTGATGAAGAAATTGATGTAATTGGTGAGGCTTCAAGTGGTAATGATGGCGCTGCCTTAATTTTAAAAGAAAAACCAGATGTTGTCCTCATGGATTTAATGATGGAGAATGGTACGGGTGTTGATGCAACCAAGCGCATTTTAAAATCAGATCCTTCGATTAAAATTATTATTCTAACAAGCTATTATGATGATGAACAGGTTTTCCCTGCTATTGAGGCAGGTGCATTTAGTTATCTGTTGAAAACCTCCTCTGCGACAGATATTCTTGCCGCTATAAAAAAAGCAGCTATGGGAGAAAATGTGATTGAACCGAAAGTTGCTGGAAAGATGTTGTCGAGTTTTCGTACGGAAGAGAAAAAGCTGCATGATGCTTTGACGGAAAGAGAAAGAGAAGTGCTGCTTTGTATTGGGAACGGAATGACGAATCAGGAAATAAGCGAGAAGCTTTATATTGGAATAAAGACGGTTAAGACACATGTTAGTAACATTCTATCCAAATTAGAAGTACAAGATCGTACCCAGGCAGCAGTGTATGTACATAAACAGCAATTAATAAAAGAATAGAAGAATAGTGGACGGAGTAAAGACAGAAGTAAGATTTAAAAAGAATTTGAAAATAAGACAATCCCTTTGTTTTTTTCTCTTCGCATTTGTATAATACCAATGTAACGATTAAATGAGAGGATTTAAAAAATGACTAATCTAACGAAGAAAGCGGAAAATCTGTTATTACTTATTTGGGCGCAGGCTTTTATAGCCCTTGCAGGTAGTTTGTTTTTCTCCGAAGTGATGGGATATACCCCATGCGAATTATGCTGGATTCAACGTATCCTCATGTATCCGTTGGTCATCATATACGGAGTAGCTGCATTTAAAAAACAAGTATCTATTGCCCTACCAGGTTTAATTTTAAGTGGGATAGGTATGTTTGTTTCTCTTTATCATTATCTGGTTCAAAAGCTACCTGCCCTGCAGGAAGCCGGTGATGGCTGTGGTTTAGTTCCATGTAATGTGGCTTATGTTAATTACTTCGGATTCATTACCATTCCGTTCCTTGCCGGGATCGCATTTATTGTTATCTTCGTATTACATTTGTTATTAATCAAAGAAATAAAGGAGAGTAAATAATGCAGAAAAAGATACTCGTATTTGTTGGAGTAATTGTTCTATTATTTGCAGGTTTATATTTTGTTATAGACTATAAGAATAACCAGACAGTGGAAAACAATGATAATCCTTATGGAGATAAAAAACTTGAGCAAAGCACAATTGACCAACTTGATGATCCAAATTACGGAAACCAGATTATGCCCGATGAGCTGAGTGAACAAGTAGAAAGTGGCGAGGCTGTGACCGTTTATTTTTATAACCCAGAATGTGTACACTGCCAAAACACCACTCCTTACCTTGTACCACTTGCAGAAGACAATAATGTGGACATGAAAAAAATGAACCTTCTTGAGTTCAAAGATCAATGGAATGTATATGGCATTGAGTCCACACCAACCCTTATTCACTTTGAGAATGGAGAAGAACAAGGAAGAATTGTAGGCCAAGTGCCAGAAGAAAACTTCCAACAATTTTTTGATCAATATGTAATAAAGTAAAATGCCAGCCTAATCCTAGCTACGGTGAATGCTGCGCTGGATAGTATTTATATATGATAATATCAAGAGAAAAATGGCCGGACGAAGGCTGGAAAACTACTCAAAACGTTTTCGAATCTTCGCCCGGCTTTTATGTTACCAAACTGCTGAATCATATCCTTTTTTACTCTTTATCAAACATATGGTAAGTGGTAATGAAAGGTTTATCGGCATAATAAGCAGGTGGTTTTGTTGCTTGACCTTTGTGTGATTGCTTAAATTGCTCGGAGTTTTTCCAGTTCTCGAAGTCCTGTTCAGACTGCCACTGAGTGAATACTACATACGTGTTCCCTTTTCGTGGTTTTAAAAAGCGAAATGCTTGAAAACCTGGCATCATGTCCACGTCGTTTCCTCGTTTCTTAAAGCGCGCTTCAAAGGAAGCCTGCCCATCCTCTATCACGGGAATGTTGTTCATTACAACATAGCCATCATCTAAAATGTCACCTTTTTCAATAAGGATGTCGTACTCCCGTCCAGCACTAAAGACACTTTTCTTGCTTCCTTCATAATAAGCTAACCCATTACTATTGCTAGTCATAAAATGAAACGGAATATCCTTATGCTTTTCATCCAGCTTTAAAAGAAAATCAATGGTTCCGTTCGTCATAAATGCTTTCATGGTTTTTCACCCTTCCTTCCATCACTATTATTATATTACCCTATGAATACAAGAATTAGTCAAATGAATTATTTAAAATAATTATTAAGTGATATGAAGTATTAAGCTTTAAGAATGTAGGAATCTGTCGTATAATGGGATATGTGTAGAGGTGAACAAATGAAAAAGGAACGTACTGGTATTAAAAGGAGAACTCCCAAGTATGTTAAAGGAATTCTCTATAGTTTTATTGCTGTCTTGGTCCTGAGTTTGATCGGCTTTGTCCTTATTTTATATGGTGGCGGTTTAGTAGTGGACGAAGAAGCATTTCTCCTTGACTCTACTTCCACCATAGAGATGGAAGATGGGACGATTATCGGGAGACTTTATAACGAAAATCGTGATCTAGTATCGATAGACAAAATTCCGGATCATGTCAAGAATGCATTCATTGCTATTGAGGATCGACGTTTTTATGACCATGCAGGCGTTGATATCCGGTCTGTAATGCGTGCGCTTGTCCGTGATATTGTAGCCATGGAAAAAGTGGAAGGTGCAAGTACTATCACGCAACAACTAGCAAAGAACTTATTTCTTCATCATGATAAAACATTGATGAGGAAAACGAAAGAAGTAATGGCAGCCATATATATGGAACAGCGCTTCACCAAAGATCAAATATTAGAGCTATATTTAAATGAAATTTACTTTGGCCAAGGGGTCTATGGTGTTGAGACAGCGGCAAAGTTCTTCTTCTCAAAGCCGGTAAATGAATTGACGGTGGAGGAAGGCGCTATGCTTGCAGGGCTTGCTAAAGCACCGAATGGCTATTCACCAATTGATCATCCTGACAGAGCATTAGAACGAAGAAATGTTGTATTGCGCTCAATGGAAAATGCCGGATTGCTTTCTACTGAAAAGAGACTGCAGGCTGAAAATCGTGATTTACGGTTACAATTAAATGAGAGAAAAACAGAACCCTCTTCAGACAGTTATGTGGATTTAGTAATGAAGGAAGCCGCGGAAAAACATGGTTTGTCGATTAAGGAGCTAAAACGCGGAGGCTATCGAATAGTCGTAAACATGGACTCGAAGGCTCAGCGTATTGCTTACCAGCAGTTCCAAAATGATGCTTATTTCCCAGGAAATACAGAAGGAACTGAGGGGGCTTTCGTCATGATGGAACAGGACACAGGTAAAATTGTGTCAGCACTTGGTGGAAGATCCTATCAGTTAGGAGAATTAAATCGAGCTTCGGTTGTGAGACAGCCTGGTTCAACAATAAAACCGATAGCTGTATATGGTCCTGCGCTAATGCAAGATAACTATACACCATATACGCTCATACCTGACCAGGCATTAGATTACAATGGGTATACTGCCACAAATGCAGATGGACAGTATGACGAGTCTGTTTCCATCTATAATGCACTTAAATATTCAAAGAACGCGCCAGCTGTATGGTTGCTTGACCAACTAGGTGTCTCTTATTCAAAGGAGTATTTGCAGAAACTAAACCTTTCGATTGAAGATGATGGTTTGGCCATCGCATTAGGTGGGCTTGCAGAAGGCATTACGCCATTAGACCTGTTGGATAGCTATAGTGCTTTTTCAAGGAGTGGCAAAATGGTGGACTCCCATACAATTGAGCGTATTTATAATTCAGATGATGAACTTCTATTTCAAGCGGAAACGGAAGAGACAGAGGTGTTTACCGAGCAGGTAGCATGGGATATGACCGAGATGCTTTTAGAGACGGTGGAGACAGGCACAGCGACCGCAGGAAGTTTTTCTAAAGAACTTGCAGGGAAAACAGGCACCACACAGCATCCATTTGTTGAAGGACAAGCCAAGGATGCATGGTTCGCAGGATATACACCGGATTATGTGATGGTAACATGGATGGGCTATGATCAGTCAGATGAGGACCACTATTTAACAGGAGGAAGTGCTTATCCTACAGAGTTAACAAAAGCAATATTGACAGAGATGGATAAGATAGAACCCTTAACGGAGGCCTTTACAAAGCCGAAAAATGCAGTAGCTCTTGAAAAGCCAATTGAGTTACCAGTTATAGAAAATCTAAAGGCATCGTATACATTTGGCGGATTCTCACTCGTGCAAGCGAAACTCACATGGAAAGGCTCTAATGATGATCGTGTCGTTTATCGAATATATCGAGTAGAAGATGGCATCGATGAGTGGGTTGCAGAGGTAGAAGGCCAATCTGAATATACGATAAGCAATGCCCTGTTTCAATCAAAGCAGTACTATATTACAGCATATGACCCTCTTACAAAGCTCGAGGGAAAGAGGTCCAATATAGTAGAGTTATCCTGGTAATTTAGACAAATTCATGACAATCAAATGGCTTTGCTATACAGCCGGGAAATTAATCGCTATAGTTAATAATGGATTATGAGAGCGGTTTTTATTCTGCTTACAATCGGAATATATGATTCGATTATGGAAGATAATTATTCTTATGGTGGATAAAGGATGGATAACATGGCCAAAACAATGAATGACACGTTAATTAAAGCTTACAAGGGTGAAGAGACGAGCCATACACCAGTTTGGTATATGCGACAGGCAGGGAGATCACAGCCAGAATATCGTGCGCTGAAGGAGAAGTATTCTTTATTTGAAATAACGCATCAGCCAGAGCTTTGTGCATACGTGACACGCTTACCTGTTGAAAATTATGGTGTAGATGCGGCAATTTTGTATAAAGATATCATGTCTCCACTCCCTGCATTAGGAGTGGACGTAGAAATTAAAAGTGGGATTGGTCCAGTAATACACAATCCTATTACAAATTTTCAGGATGTAGAAAAATTAGGAAGTATTAATCCAAAAGCAGATGTCCCGTATGTGTTGGACACGATTCGTTTATTGACAGAAGAGCAACTGGACGTTCCTTTAATTGGCTTCAGCGGGGCGCCATTTACGTTGGCTAGCTATATGATAGAAGGTGGGCCATCGAAAAATTATAATAAAACAAAAGCATTTATGTACACCGATTCTGCAGCTTGGTTTGCTTTAATGGATAAGCTTGCTGATATGGTAATAACGTATGTAGAGGCGCAAATCGAGGCAGGAGCAAAAGCTATTCAAATTTTTGATTCTTGGGTTGGCGCCTTAAATGCTTCCGATTACCGTGTATTTATAAAACCGGTAATGACCCGTATTTTTTCCGAATTAAGGCAGCACGGTGTGCCACTCATAACGTTTGGTGTGGGAGCAAGACATCTTCTGATGGAATGGAACGACTTACCAGTAGACGTAATTGGCCTTGATTGGCGTACATCTATTACAGAAGCACGTGAGATTGGTGTAACAAAAGTACTTCAGGGGAATTTAGATCCGACCTTACTTTTGACCAAATGGGAAACCATTGAAGATCGAGCAAAAGCATTAATCGATGAAGGAATAGCAGATGGAAACCATGTATTTAATCTTGGACATGGGGTAACTCCAGATATCAAACCGGAAACCCTAAAAAAACTAACAGAATATATTCATAGATATTCCAAAAGATAGATAAATACATCACTTATTCGTATCAACTTTCCTTAGTGGAAGGATTAACTTTATAAAGAATTGTCAATTTTAATAGAGAGGTGCTTAACATGGGAAAACAAAAATTAGGTTTACTTGTAATGGCTTATGGAACACCATACAAGGAAGAGGATATTGAACCGTACTACACACATATACGACATGGAAGAAAGCCTGCAGAAGATGCACTTCAAGATCTTAAGGATCGTTATAAGGCAATTGGGGGAATTTCTCCTCTAGCCAAAATAACCGAAAAGCAGGCAAAGGCATTAGAAGCCAATTTAAATGAAGCGCAAGATGAGTATGAATTTAAAGCATATATTGGCTTAAAACATATTGCACCGTTTATCGAAGATGCGGTAGATGAAATGGCCAAAGATGGAATTAAAGAAGCAGTATCTATCGTGCTTGCACCACATTACTCCACATTCAGTGTGCAGTCATACAATACCCGTGCAAGTGAAGAAGCATCAAAGCATGGCATCACCATTGAATCAGTAGAAAGCTGGTATAATGCTCCAGGCTTTATCAAACTGTGGTCAGACCGAATTGGCGCTATTTTCTTTGAAATGACACCAGAAGAGCGAGAAAAAGCAGTTTTAGTTGTTTCTGCTCACAGTCTTCCAGAGAAAATTTTGCAAAACGGTGATCCGTACCCGGAACAGCTTCGCGAAACAGCAGAGTTAATTAAGGAAGAAACAGGAATTAAAAATGTAGAACTAGGATGGCAAAGTGAAGGGAATACCCCTGATCCTTGGCTTGGGCCAGATGTACAGGATCTAACTCGTGAGCTGTACCATAATAAAGGCTATCGCTCCTTTGTTTACGCTCCAGTTGGATTTATTGCAGACCATTTAGAAGTTCTGTATGACAATGATTACGAATGTAAAGTGGTATGTGATGAACTCGGCGCAAACTATTATCGCCCGGAAATGCCTAACGATAACCCGCAATTTATTACTACGCTCGCGGGTGTGGTGTTGCAAAAAGTGAAGAGTGAAGTGTAATGGGTCGAACTAAATCCATTGTAATTGTAGGTGGCGGGATAACTGGTTTATCCGCTGCCTATTATTTGCAGAAGACCATGAAGGAGCAAGGACTTTCGCTAAACATCAAGTTAGTGGAAGCATCTGACCGGCTGGGCGGCAAAATTAAAACAATGAAACGTGATGGATTTACAATTGAGCAAGGACCCGATTCTCTATTAGCGAGAAAGGCACCAGCAGCTAAGCTTGTGGAAGAATTAGGATTACATGATCAAGTGATTCGAAATGCAACGGGTCAATCCTATATTCTTTTAAAAAACAAGCTACATAAAATGCCAAAGGGAACTTTTATGGGTGTCCCAAAAGAGATTGGCCCATTACTTAACTCTCATCTCCTTTCAGGTAAGGGGAAGTTTCGTGCAGTAGGGGAGAGATTTATCCCAAAAGGAAAGCAGGAGGGGGATCAATCTCTAGGTGAATTTTTCCGACGCCGATTTGGGAATGAATTATTAGTGAACCAGATTGAATCCTTGTTATCTGGAATTCATTCTGGTGATATTAATCAAATGAGCCTTAAAGCAACCTACCCAAACTTTTATGAACTCGAGCAGAAGTATGGAAGTGTAATGAAGGGCTTGAAAAAAAGCATGCCAAAGCCGGCTAAAAACAATCAGACTAAGGCCTCTGGTGCGTTCTTTTCGTTTAAGAATGGTTTAGAAACCATGGTACATGTATTACATGATAAGTTAGACGAGGGCACAGTAAAACTAAAGACGGCTGTTGACCATATTGAAAAGAAAGAGCATGGCTATCATATCCTATTAAGTGATGGGGACGTGTTTCAAGCAGATGCTATCATTATGGCAACGCCTCATTTTACGGTACCGAAGATGTTCAGCCAGTATGATTTCTTTAAGCCTTTCCAGGAAGTACCTTCAGTCTCGACAGCAAATGTCGTGCTAGCCTTCGATCAATCTGCGATTAAGCGAGATATTGATGGGACAGGCTTCCTAGTTACCCGAAATAGTGATTTTCGGATCACTGCATGTACATGGACCCATAAGAAGTGGCCAAGTACAGCACCAAATGGGAAGATACTGCTTCGTTGTTATGTTGGAAAACCAGGTGACGAAGAAATCGTGGACTTATCAGATGAGGAAATAACAGACATTGTACTGAAAGATCTAAAGAAAACAATGAAGATTAAAGCAAAACCAGAATTCCGTGTAATTACAAGATGGAAAGATGGACGGCCACAATATACGGTTGGACATTTAGAGCGGCTTGCCGAGATACGAAATAAAGCGCAAGAGCATATTCCTGGAGTATATCTGGCAGGATGTTCGTATGATGGTGCTGGCATTCCAGATTGTATTGAACAGGGAGAAAAAGCAGTAGAAGACGTATTGGATTTTTTGAAAATGGCCTAATATATTAGCATTTGAGAAGTATAATCTGAACATATAAAAACGCTTGGATAGCTATGCATCCAAGCGTTTTATTGTGAAAAGTAAAGTTATTTATAGCTTTCCTCTAACTGATCAACAAGGGACCCAACAAACGCAACAGCTTTTTTAATGGCATCTGGTTTAGACATATCAACCCCAGCTTGTTTAATAAGATCAAGTGGTTTTAATGTGCCACCAGCGCGGAGGACATCTAGCCATTTGTCTACAGCAGGCTGCCCTTCAGTTTGGATTTTTTCTGCCATAGCAGTAGAAACCGTAAGGCCCGCAGAATACGTATATGGATATAGTCCCATATAATAATGTGGTTGACGCATCCACGTAAGTCCTGCACCTTCATCAAATGTTACGGTATCTCCCCAGAATTTCTCAAGTGTCTCTCTTTTCTGCTCTGTTAGCACATTCGCTGTAAGTGGTGTCCCTTCTTCTGCCAAATCATACACTCTACGCTGAAACTCTCCTTCAAGAAGGTGTGTAACAAAGTTATGATAATATGTTCCCAGTAATTGTGTAATGACCCAGCGTTTCATCCGTTTATCATCTGTTTTGTTCATTAAATGATTTGCCAGTAGCAGCTCATTAATTGTAGACGGTGCTTCTACGAAATATGTGGAAGGGCGAGTATTAAGAAGGGATTGATTCTTCCCAGCTAAATAGAAATGTCCAGCGTGCCCAAGCTCATGGGCAAGTACGAAAGCCCCGCGCATTGTATCCGTCCACGTAACTAAAATATACGGGTGCACACCATAAGGACTGGAGCAAAAAGCACCTGTCGCTTTTCCAACATTGTCTGCAAGGTCAACCCAACGATCATGAATTCCTTTCTTCATAATCTCCGTATACTCAGGGTCAAGTGGTGCTTTGAGGTCACAGTATTGCAGTTCCTCTAATCCTAGTTTATCTTTCATTAGCTTTGCATAGCGTTGCATATGCGGAGCCAACTCATTCTGGATAACGTCCAACTGATTATGATACATTTCCTTGGTAACTTGCTGGGATTGGAGTAGCATACCTGTAACGGAGTCATATGAACGCAATTTAGACATGGTTACCTGTTTGGTTACCTCAGTAGCGTACGTTGCTGCAAACGTATTTTTGTATTGGTTAAGTGTGTTGGTAAAAGATTTGTATGCAGCTCGGCGTGTTTCCGTATCAGCGGATAACTCGTACCGATCTTCATACAAAGCTGCCGACATTGGTTGTTCTTTACCGTCCTTATCCGTAATAGAGTCAAATTGCATATCAGATGATTTGGTGCGTCCATAGATCATGTATGGTGCATCATGGACTTCACTTAATGCTGCAAGTGTTTCTTCGATCTCCGGAGCTAGCGTATAAGGCTTTTTTTCTAACGTATCCTGCAACATTTTTTTATATGTTTTTAAGGCAGGCTCATCCTGTAAGAATTGTGTGATTGTCTCATCTGATAATGTTAAGAGTTCAGACTGGATAAAGGATAGCTTAGTGCCAATGGAAGCCATGGCAGCAGAAACCTTTGCCGCATCTCGTTGGTTATCAGGATCAGAACCATCCGCACTTGCGCGAAGACTAGCGTATGTAGCAACACGAATAACACGTTGTTGATAAGCTTCTAGTGTTTCTAAACAAGAAAGAAGTGTTGCAGCGTTTTCCCCTAATTTCCCTTTATAGGCTGTCACGTTTGTAACGTCTTGCTGTACAGCGTCTAGTTCTGTTTCCCAGTTTTTATGTGTTGTAAATAGGTCAGTTAAATCCCATGTTTGTTCTGTAGGTACTTCTGAACGTTTTAAACGAGTTGTTGTTCCTGTCGTCATTTTGTATATTCCCCTTTCTGCTATCATGATGTATGGTATGCGATAGATGTTCATTTATCCCGGAGCAACCGTCCGTAAGACTCCCACTTCAAAACATGAAGTGAAACCGTTAAGTTTTTAGTGGGAGTAAACGGACGTTAACACCCCGATTCGTTCAACTAACAATCAGTGGGGGAAGAATGAAAACCCCCACTGATTGAAGTTTCACTTTATTTCGTTACTCTAAGTAATTATAATATATTGTAGGCAGAAATGATAGAATTATCGATTAATTTAAGAATTTTTTCGGTTTGAAAAACGGGATAGCAAGGAGGGTAAGGTGTTAAAAAAGGTTCACTTTATTAAAAAGAGGAAAGAATGAAAGGTACCAGAAAAAAAGCAGCTATGAAGCCATAGCTGCTTTAGAGTAGATAGATTAGTAAGTGTTATAGTACAGTGAAAAAGAGTGAAGTTATTTATCTTGCGGGATGGTCACATTCGTCACATAGGTTACCATAACAGTCGGCTTGTTCTACCATGTCAAGCCCACATTGACTGCATTTCTTCTTTGGCAGATTGCGAAAGAACTCCATAACTTTAAACATATGTGAATCCTCCTTTGCTAAGATAATGTCATTGTATTATAACAGTATGAAAATTGTCAATACTGTGTTACAACAAAATAAAAAAAGGGGTGTCGTTATGAAATTAACTGTAATAGGTTTCTGGGGAGGATATCCTGCCCCAGGTGATGCAACGTCTTCTTATCTGCTAGAAAAAGATGGGTTTTCTTTATTGATCGATGCAGGAAGTGGTTCATTATCTAAGCTCCAACAGTATATACCAGTGACAGAGCTTGATGCCGTTATTTTATCTCATTACCATGAGGACCATGTTGCAGATATTGGTGTTCTTCAGTACGCAAAGCTAGTAAATTATTATGTGAACGGTGCTGATGGCATTCTTCCAATCTATGGGCATGTGTTGGATAAAGAAGGATTTGCTACCTTGTCACACGAGTACACAGAGGGAAAAGCTTATCAGCCTGATGAATCTGTAGATATTGGGCCATTTCAAATAAGTTTTCTGCAAACCGTTCACCCGGTTCCATGTTTCGGAATGCGGATAACAGACGGTGAGCATACGGTAGTATATACAGCGGACAGCAGTTTTAAAGAAGAGTGGATCCCATTTTCAAAAGGGGCTGACCTGCTGATAACGGATTGTAATTTTTATGCTGAGCAAAATGGAGAGAGTGCTGGACATATGACGAGTAAAGAAGGTGGGGAGATTGCGCAAAATGCTAAAGTGAAAACATTAATGCTAAGCCATCTTCCTCAATATGGAGACACGAAGCAATTAGTAGAAGAAGCAAAAGAGCAATACAGTGGAACTGTATTACTTGCGAAAGAAGGACTAATTTGGCAAGCTTAAACCTTATTTTTGATTTAGCGAGATAGATGCCTTAAACTTAATGGTGGATATATCCTATTGGGAGGTTAATTGGTATGAAGTTTATAGACAATAAAGGAATTACAGATCCAATGGTTAATCTGGCATTGGAAGAATATGTACTACAGAATTTTGGAGAAAACGATACATATTTGCTATTTTACATTAACAAGCCATCTATTATCATTGGGCGCAATCAGAATACCATTGAAGAAATTAATACAAGCTATGTTGATGAAAATGGTATTAAGGTTGTCCGCAGACTTTCTGGCGGCGGTGCCGTGTACCATGATGAAGGGAACTTAAACTTCAGCTTTATTACTAAAGATGACGGCAATAGTTTCCAAAATTTTGCGAAGTTCACCCAGCCGATGGTAGAGGCCTTAAACAAGCTAGGGGTCCCAGCTGAGCTACAAGGAAGAAATGACTTGGCAGCTAATGGGCGGAAGATATCTGGCAATGCTATGTTCTCAACCAAGGGACGGATGTTTAGCCATGGGACATTAATGTTCGACTCAGAAATCGAGAACGTTGTCTCTGCTTTAAAAGTGAGAAAAGAAAAAATTGAATCAAAAGGAATTAAATCCATTCGGAGCCGTGTCGCTAATATTTCCGAATTTCTTGAAGCGTCTCTAACAATGGACGAGTTTAAAGAAACCATTTTAAAACATGTTTTTGATGTGGAAGACATTGCAGATGTCCCACAATATGAATTAACAGAGGAAGATTGGAATAACGTAGAACAAATTTCCAAGGAACGTTATCAAAATTGGGAATGGAACTATGGTAAATCACCTTCCTTTAATATTCAAGAGTCCCATAAGTTTGATGCAGGTCTCGTTGATGTTCGTCTTGATGTGAAAAAAGGTATTATTGAAAACTGTAAAATCTACGGCGACTTCTTTGGGGTTGGTAGTGTGGAAGTAATTGAGGATAAACTAAAAGGCGTTCGTCATGAAAGAAAATCAATTGAAGAAGCCTTAGCAGGTGTCGATGTGCCGCATTACCTTGGGAAAATTACAAAAGAAGACTTTATTAATTTAATCTATTAAGAGAAAGCTCACCTCGGTGAGCTTTTTATAATTGGAAAAGTTGGAGGAGCCATCAAAGTGAATCGAGAGGCGGGTGAACTGAATCGGGGTTGTACCAAAGTGAATCGAGAGGCGGGTGAACTGAATCGGGAATGCGACAAAGTGAATCGAGAGGCAGGTGAACTGAATCGAGGAGGCGCCAAACTGAATCGAGAGCTACCAAACCAAATCTAAAAATGCCGTTAACAAACCACTTAATTTTTCAATAGAACCTTTTTAATTGTCAACAATTTCAAAATTGCTTGAAAACAAATTAAGCCTACTTTATAATAAAGACAAGCATAAAATATAAAACTATTTTTTTGGCAACATAATGAATGACTATTCATTCATCACCACTAAAGGGAGGTTTATTTGTGAATATCAGTGATCAGCTTTCGATTACAGCAAAGAAAAACCCGGCAAAGATAGCATATATTTTCGAGGAAGCGGAAACGAGTTACTTAGATTTGGAAGGTGCTGTACAGCGGTTTGCTTCCAGTATGGAGGCTTTAGGTTATAAAAAAGGAGACCATATTGCCCTGATTGTAGGTAATTCACCATATTATGTAATTAGCCTTTATGGTGCCTTAAGACTTGGCCTTGTTGTTATTCCTGTAAATCCTATGTACACTGCGAATGAGTTGTCCTATATCCTACATAATGGAGATGTGAAAGCGATCATCACCATGGATGTAATGCTTGAGAAACTCGCTTCTATTGATCAGGATTTACCTAGTGTAAAACATTATATTTCCTGTGATTCAGGAGCTGGGATATCAGTACAAGAAAATTTATTACAACCAAAAATGAAAACGTTTTCTGAATTAGTGGGAAAAGGCGAAGGGGATTTTGAGAGGCCGGTATTAGATGATCAGGATACGGCGATTATACTGTACACCTCTGGTACGACAGGGAAGCCTAAAGGTGCTATGCTCTCTCATGAAAATATTTATTCGAATGCCAAAGATGTAGCAGATTATCTAGGGATTAATGGGAAAGACCGCATGATTGCAGCGCTCCCAATGTTCCATGTTTTCTGTTTGACTGTTTCGTTAAACGCTCCCTTGATGAATGGAGGCACCATTCTAATTATCCCTAAATTTTCACCCGCGGATGTACTGCGCGTAGCCAATGAAAGAGAAGCCACCGTTTTTGCTGGTGTACCGACAATGTATAATTATCTTTTACAAGCTGTTAAAGGGCAAAAACCCAAATTTGGTAATGTTCGTTTATGTATTTCTGGTGGTGCCGCAATGCCGGTATCTTTATTGGAGGCATTTGAAGAAACATTTCATATCCAATTATCAGAAGGCTATGGATTATCTGAGGCGTCTCCCGTTACCTGTTTTAACCCAATTGATCGTCCTAGGAAAGCAGGCTCCATTGGAACGAGCATCTGGAATGTGGAAAATAAAGTGGTCGATTTGTTTGGTGAGGAAGTGGAAACAGGTGAGGTGGGTGAACTCATTGTGCGTGGGCCTAATGTCATGAAAGGCTATTATAAAATGCCTGAGGAAACAGAGGTAGCTTTGAAGGATGGCTGGCTTTATACTGGCGATATGGCACGGGTTGATGAAGACGGTTATGTTTATATTGTCGATCGGAAAAAGGATATGATCCTTGTTGGGGGATACAATGTGTATCCAAGGGAGGTAGAAGAAGTCCTTTATACACATCCAAATGTCATAGAAGTTGCGGTAATAGGGGAGCCACACCCCGAGAGTGGAGAATCTGTGACTTGCTTTGTCGTAGTGGATGATGCAGAGATCAGTGAAAAAGATTTAATAGATTTTTCTAAAGGCCATCTTGTTAACTATAAAATCCCAACAAGAATCGAATTTCTTGAAGAACTTCCAAAAAACACAACTGGAAAGATACTAAGAAGAAGCCTCAAAAGTAGCGTGAATAGTTAGGCCAGACAAAAGAATTGAGAAGATAATTGTAACGATAACTTAAAAAGTGAATAATGATAAATAGCAGTCTCTGTGGCAAATATAAGCGGCAGAGACTATTATTGTGATGAAAATTTAAATTTTTCTTATAAATTGGTCTTAATGTCTTTATTTATTTGTTATAGTTTGGTAGATTTATTATTAAGCCACTTTCTTTCACTGTATAGTGAAAGGATGATATGTATGTTTTTTAATGAAGACATCTACGCTCCTACACCTGAAATTACCCCCCTCACGATGGCTCTCCTAACCGAAGAGGATGCAGCCGGTAACCTTGTCACCTATGTAATGGAAGAACTGAATGATTATACGGTGTCAGTACCTGCAAGCAAAGTTATGGACCATGCCTGTAAATTCTTTGGCTCCAGTCTAAAAGGAAGACAGGACGGCACGCGCGATATCTGTGGGATTACCCATAAGGCCCCTATCTCCGTAGATCCTCTCAGTGGCATGTACTTCTTTCCTACTACCTCACCATCAAGCAAACAATGTTCCTGGATTGCACATTCTCATATTGATCATATTCTTGACGCCGCGGGGCAGGGAACAAAGATTATGTTTAAAAATGGGAAAAAAGTGAATTTATCTGTTTCCTATGGTTCCATGCTAAACCAGGTTCAGCGTACAGCACAATTCCGATATTTGCTAGATAATCGCATTAGGTTTTTGCAGAAACAGGTTTCGGAAAAGGCGGCAGAGACTTTTGCATAAGCTCCTGTATAATAGCATGCACTTTTTTGCGAATCGCTGGGTTAAAATAATTCCGTTTTTCCTCCTTGCCCTGGCAAATAAAGAGAAAGGAAGAAAAGGAATCATTTTTATGTAAGGTCACCACCTCAATTCTCCTTTTATTCATTTGCGTGCGTAGCTCCCGCCGTTCGGCACTTGCTACTGTCGTCATGGTCTCCAAAAGCTCCATATAGGGTTCCTTAATTTTAAACGCACCTCTTTCAATATGCTGTATATCCTGTTGTATCACCACGATTGCCATTGAAAGAAATAGAAATCGTGAGGCTATGTGCCGCTCTTCCTCTGTAAGATAGCGCATGATCTCCCCTCCGAATAGAACGTTTGTTCCTCTATTATATGTTAAAATGAAGAAAAAATACAACCAAATTTATTAAAGCAGGAAAGAAAGTGGCTATTTTCCTTTTTATACCTATGCATTTTAGGTCGTTTCCATTAAAATAAAAGTAGAAATAGGCATATAAATGGAGGTTATGCAACCATTTGTATGGGAATAGTGTCATAGTAGAGGAAACTATACGGACTAGCTAAACAAATTTATCCACCGAAGCTGACAAGAGGGACCCACTTCAAGTATGTGAGGGGAACAACTGCCAGTAATGGTTCTTTCAAGTAACATTGGTGGGGGAGGTAGAGAACCCCCGCCAAATGAAGTTTTACTTTATACATACTGAGGAGATTTCACTAAATGGACGCCATAAACACTGCACTAACTGATTGGAGAATAATGCTTGAAGAAGACAGGTTGGATGAATATATCATGCACCTGCTCGGAGAATACGAACAGCTTGGGCCACTACCAGGTATTTTATTACCTTTCATAGAAGCATTCCTTCCATTTTTACCACTCGTTGTATTTGTCTTTGCAAATGCTGCTGCCTATGGATTGCTTGAAGGATTCTTATTATCCTGGGCTGGTTCAAGTCTCGGAGCTATTCTTGTTTTTTTGATAATCCGAAAGCTTGGGAAAAGGCCTTTATTTGCGAAAATCAGGAAGAATAAACAAGTGAAGAAAGTTACAACATGGTTGGAGAGGCATGGCTTTGGACCTTTATTTTTGCTGACCTGCTTTCCGTTTTCCCCGTCGGCTGTAATTAATGTGGTTGCCGGTCTATCGAAAATTAGTGTTCAACAGTTTGTTCTTGCTGTGCTTTTAGGAAAATCGGTTATGATCTTTTCCCTAGCTTATATCGGTTCAAGTATCACGGAATTTGCTAAAAATCCAATGCGTACTATTATTGTAGGGAGTTGTATTGCCATTTTTTGGATTGTGGGAAAAATTATCGAAAAACGTCTGGAAAAAAAGGCCATGCTAAAAGAAGCGAAGGAACTTGAAAACGATTAAAACACCGCCAAACAGGGTATGAATATGATAGAAGAAAAACCCTGGAGGCTTAATTACGATGAAAAAATGGAGACTTCGTAAACTAATCCCCGTAATACTAATCTTAGCTGTGTTGGTTATCGGATTACGCTCTTTGCTATTCGCTAGCTATGTAGTGGATGGTGAATCCATGCAACCAACCCTTTATGATGGAAACCTGCTTATGGTAAATAAAGTAATTTATGATTTGACACAGGCCGAACGTTTTGATGTCATTGTATTTCATGCTAATGAGGAAGACGATTACGTGAAAAGGGTGGTCGGCCTACCCGGTGATGAAATTTCCTATGAGAATGATAAACTTTACGTTAACGGTAAATACGTAGAGGAGCCATTTCTCGAAGCCTATGTAAAGGCAAGTGAAACAATACCGTATACGTCAGATTTCACGCTAGACGAAGTTACGGGTGAACAAGAAGTACCTGAAGGAAAGCTTTTCGTTATGGGAGATAACAGGCAGGATAGTCTTGATAGTAGAGCGTTTGGTTTTATCTCACAAGAACAGCTTGTTGGGAAAGTAGATATTAAATATTGGCCATTGAACAAAACAAGTTTAAGTCTTGGTAAATAGCTAGGAGCTTCCATCTTTGGTAAAATAGAAGGTGGAAGCTTTTTAAATTGTCCTTTAGCTAAATTGGACGGATTATTTTAGAAAATGAAATATAGAGGGCTGTGCATTATGCCCAGCCCTTTTCTTAATACGAGAGTTTTACGCTTCTTTTGATTACACAATAGGAAGGCATATAATTTTAGCTAGAAATGAATTACGCCGTAGTTAAAATTTTGAAGTTGCAAGGACAAGAAAAACGTACAGATTCGCTAACAGAGGAGCGAACGCGTTTTTTTCTAATAAAGAGAAAATGGGGGAGAAGAATTATGGGACTCCGATTTTTAGCAGGAAGAGCGGGAACTGGAAAAAGTGGTAGAACGAAAGACGAGATAAAGGCGAAACTACAGGATGACCCACAGGGACCGCCTATTTTTTATATTGTGCCAGACCAAATGACATTTCAGCAGGAATCTGAATTATTTCACGATAAGGAGATGGTTGGCAGTATCCGCGCACAGGTTTCTAGCTTTTCTAGACTAGCCTGGCGTGTTTTTCAAGAAACGGGAGGCGGAACTAGACAATTTATTAGTTCTGTTGGCGTTCAGATGATGTTGCGTAAGATTATTGAGGAGAAACAGGGGGATTGGCGTGTCTTTCAAAAAGCCATTGAAAAACAGGGTTTTTTAAAACAACTGGAAGTTATGATCACGGAATTCAAGCGTTATAACATTACCCCTGAATCCCTACATCGGCAAATGGATGACATCAACCAATATGTTCATAAAGAGCCCGGAGAAGAAGCACTTGTTAACAAATTAGATGATCTTCAATATATTTATGAAAAATTAGTTACTGCACTGCAAGAAAATTATATAGACAGCGAAGACCAGCTCCAGCTTCTAGCAGATAAAATCCATGAAGCGGCTTCTTTAAAGCAGGCAGAAATCTATATTGATGGATTTCACCAATTCACTCCGAATGAGCTAAGTGTCGTTGAGGCATTGATGAAGCAATGCAAACGGGTGACCATCGCTCTAACGGTCGACCAACCCGAGGAGACGGAGGTTTCGGAACTAAGCTTGTTCTATCAAACGACCGAAACGTATCACGTAGTGAAGCAGATAGCAGAAGAGAACGGAATTGTTCTGGAAGAAACGGTTGTTTTAGAACCGAAGTATGGAAGATTTCAAAGTCGGCCATATTTTGCCCATTTAGAACGTCATTTTGATACTAGACCAGCTCCCAGCTACGATGGAGACGTTCCGATTAAAATTAGGGAAGCAGTTCATCCACGGGCTGAAGTAGAGGGAGCGGCACAGGAGATCATACGTCTTGTAAGAGAAGAAAACTACCGCTATCAGGACCTCGCTGTTTTCTTGCGTGAGACAGACACATATCATGATTTGATTAAAACGGTATTTAGTGATTATGACATACCTGTATTTATTGATGAAAAAAGAACAATGTTAAATCATGCATTGATTGAACTGATTCGCTCTGTTTTAGATATGGTAGAAGGAAATTGGCGGTACGACGCTATTTTCCGAGTGTTAAAGACTGGCTTTATTCCTGCCACCGATACCGAATATCCTCTGACAGCTGATGCAATTGATGAGCTTGAAAACTATGTGCTGGAATATGGCGTTCGTTCGAGAGAGCGTTGGATGAGCAAGGAAGAGTGGGTGTTCCAGCGTTTCCGGGGATTTGATGAGACAGCACAGACAGATACAGAGAAGGCAGTCCAAACCCGTGTTAATAAATATCGCCAGCAGGTGGTACAAGCTCTACAGCCATTTGATGAAGCGATAAGACAGGCAACAACCATACGAGAGAGGGCTATCGTCCTTTTCACTTTCTTGGAGGAAATAAAGGTCCCATCCACACTTGAGAAAATGCGAGATGTATATGATGAGCAAGGAGATGTTGAAAAGGGCCGCGAACAAGATCAGGTTTGGACAGGGATACTACAGCTACTAGATGAGATTGTGGAAATGGCTGGAGATGAAACCATGTCATTGGATACATTCAGGGCAACGCTGGACGCAGGGTTTGAGACCCTAACCTTTGCACATGTGCCCCCTACGATTGATCATGTCATCGTGGGAACGATAGACCGTTCGAGAATTAGCGGAATTTCCTGCACCTTTTTACTTGGCGTGAACGAAGGAGTTTGGCCAATGAAGCCTCAAACTGATGGCATGATTAGTGAACAGGAAAGGGAATTGCTTGCAAATCATGGTCTACAGCTCGCTGATGGAAGTAAGCGTCAATTACTTGATGATTGGTTTTATATGTATATTGCCTTCACAGCTGCAAAGGACAAGTTATATGTAAGTTATCCGCTTAGTGATGGGGAAGGGAAGTCAAAAATGCCCTCCCAGCTCATTAAACGAATTGAGGATCTATTTCCAGTTTGCTGTGATCATTTGTTACTACAGGATCCTGAGGAGCTTGTGGAGGCAGAGCGCTTTATTACAACGCCTGTGAAAACTAGATCTGCATTAACTGCCCAGCTTGCGCGTAATCGTAAAGGATATCCGGTACAGCCGGTGTGGTGGCATGTGTTGAATTGGTATGTAAGCCATCATGACAAATACAGCACAACGTATAATGTACTGCAAAGCTTATATTACGAGAATAGGCCACTAGATCTTTCTTCCAAAACAGTGCAAGAGCTTTATCCGAAACAGGTAAAAGCAAGTGTATCTAGATTGGAAACCTATTATCGCTGTTCCTATCAGCATTTTGCCAAGTATAGTCTCGGGCTTGAGGAAAGAAAAACGTATAAACTGGATGCTCCTGATATTGGGCAGCTTTTCCATGAGGCTTTAAAAACAATTACGGAGTGGATACGGACCGAAGGGAAAGACTTTGCGCAGTTGTCTAAGCAGGATACCGATTCCTATGCACAAAAGGCCGTAACTAATCTAGCGCCAATTTTACAGCATCAAATATTGCATAGCTCCAATCGTTATAAATATATTCAACAAAAATTACAGGAAGTCATTGCACGAGCAGCTTTTGTGTTAAGTGAGCAAGCGAGACAAAGTAATTTTTCTCCAGTAGGTTTGGAACTAGCATTTGGTGCAGGCCAGACACTTCCGCCACTTAATTTGCCTTTGCCGAATGGGTACGAGTTACAACTGCGAGGAAGAATTGACCGGGTGGACAAGGCGTTAAATCAAGAAGAACTATACTTGCGAATTATCGATTACAAATCCAGCGCGAAAGGGTTAAATCTAATTGAAGTATATTATGGCCTAGCCTTACAAATGCTTGCTTACCTAGATGTCGTTTTATCCCATTCGGAGCAATGGCTTGGATCAAAGGCAACACCTGCTGGGGTGCTTTATTTCCATGTTCATAACCCAATGATTTCTGGGAATCAGAAACTGCATGATGAAATAATTCAAGAAGAACTCTTTAAAAAATATAAAATGCAAGGTTTACTCTTGTCTGATGAAGAAATTGTTAAAATGATGGATACGTCCTTGGATTCTGGTTCGAGTCAAATTGTACCTGCTGGGATGAAAAAGAATGGTGGTTTTTATAACTATTCAAAGATTGCTGACAACGAAACTTTTTCTAGTCTCCAGTCGCACATTCACCAATTGATGATGCAGGCAGGAATCGATATGACAGCAGGTGGCGTACACTTGAATCCATACCAGCATAAACAGAATGTGGCGTGTACGTACTGCCCTTTTCAATCTGTCTGTCAGTTTGATCCACAATTAGAGACAAACAATTATCGCAAATTATCAGATATGAAAGATGATGAAATACTAGAGAAAATTCAGCAGGATCTCACACGTTAGGGAGGAGGAGTAGAATGGTTAAATGGACCAAAGAACAGGAAGAGGCTATCTATACAGGGGGAAAGGATGTCCTTGTTGCCGCAGCAGCCGGTTCTGGAAAAACAGCGGTACTCGTAGAGCGGATTATCCAAAAGTTATTAAATAAACAGCATCCTGTGGATATTGACTCTCTTCTTGTTGTAACGTTCACCAATGCAGCAGCACAAGAAATGCGTAATCGAGTTGGCGAGGCTTTAGAAAAGGCGTTAGCCGAAGAGCCGCATTCTCAGCATTTAAAAAAACAAGTCTCCTTACTACAACGAGCATCCATCTCCACATTGCATTCTTTCTGCTTAGATGTGGTGAGACAGTATGCGTACTTGCTTGATATCGATCCCTCATTTCGGATTGCGAACGATATGGAAGCAGATTTAATTAAGCAGGAAGTAATGGACGACTTATTTGAACAATGGTACGGCGAAGAAGGAAGTGAACAGGCGGCTTTCTTTTCTGTCGTCGATCGATTTTCCAATGACCGCAGTGACGCAGAGGTAGAGGATTTGATTTTAAACCTGTATACTTTCGCCGTGCAAAATCCAAACCCTGACAAGTGGCTAGACCAGCTTGCTGACACCTATGCTGTCTCTGAAACTTGGGAGGAAAATACCCTTTCTTGGCTAACCATTATGAAACGGGAGGTACGCAGCCAATTTACTGCAATGGAAGAAGAGATGCAACTGGCTATGGATATGACAAAAGAAAGCGATGGGCCATACCAATATGCAGAAACCATTGAGTTAGATTTAACAGGATTACAAGAAGCGAAGGCACATCTAGAGGACTGGAATATGCTCCAGGAGTATATGGTGAAAAGCACTTTTGCTAAACTATCCTCAAAGAAGATGGATTGTAATGAGACGAAGAAAAAGAAGGTTAAAGCGTTACGCGATAGCTACAAAAAACGTTGGAATGATATGAAGCAAGGATGGTTTAGCCGTAATCTCGAAAGCCATGTGGAGGACATGAGGGAACTTGCCCCTGTGATCAGAAAGCTTACAGAGCTGGTAAAAGCGTTCAAAGAAGAATTCGCTAAACAGAAAAGAGAAAAAGCTATTGTAGACTTTTCGGATCTGGAGCACTTTTGTCTGCAATTGCTTATGGAAGACCAAACAACACAGGATGAACCAGTACCTTCCCAGGTCGCCATTCAGTTCCAGAAGAAGTTTAGTGAGCTGCTTGTAGACGAATACCAAGACACAAACTTAGTACAAGAAACACTCTTACGTCTGCTCAGCGATCAAACTGGACCAGGGAATATGTTTATGGTAGGAGATGTGAAACAGAGTATTTATCGTTTCCGACATGCTGAGCCGACCCTTTTCATCGAAAAATATAAACGCTTTGCCAAGGAAGAAGAGCAGGGACAGCGTATTGACCTTGCAAGTAATTTCCGAAGCAGAGAGGATGTTTTGGTTGGAGCAAACTATATCTTCCGACAGATCCTTGATGAAACAGTGGGAGAGGTAGATTATGACCAAAACGCTGAACTAATCTATGGAAATAAAATGTATGACACGTTGCCGCACACGGAACCAGCACCAGAACTGCTTATCATCGATCGAGAAGCAGAAGAGGAAAAAGAGGACGATAGTGGAGCAGAGGATTATCGTGATTTGGAAAAGGCCCAAATTGAAGCCAGAGCCTATGCCGAGAAAATAAAAGGCTGGATCGGACAGAAGGACGCGGATCCATTACAAGTAGTTGACAAGACAACCCAATCACAACGGGATATGCAGTATCGTGATGTCGTAATACTAATGCGATCCATGACATGGGCCCCGACGATTGCCGATGAGTTAAAAAAGCAAGGGATCCCCGTATATGCCGAAATCTCAACTGGATATTTTGAGGCCATTGAAGTAAAAATAATGATCAGTTTATTAAAAGTGATTGATAATCCAAGACAGGATATCCCCCTTGCATCCGTCCTTCGGTCACCAATTGTTGGCTTAACGGAAGATGATCTAGCCTCGATTCGGCTTGCTGGCCGAAACAAGGGATTTTATGAAGCTTTAATGCAATTCAAAAAGGAACAAAGAGGACCTGTTGCTGATAAGTTAGAACAGTTTTTAATTAAATTAAATGCTTTCCGTATGGCCGCAAGCCAAGGGGCGTTATCAGATTTAATTTGGGATATTTTCCGGGAAACTGGCTATTATGACTTTGTTGGTGGGATGCCTGGTGGAAGACAACGTCAAGCTAATTTAAGAGCGTTGTATGACAGAGCGAGATCATATGAAAATACCTCTTTTCGTGGTTTGTTCCGCTTTTTACGTTTTATTGAGCGTATGGAAGAGCGAGGAGATGACCTTGGAGCAGCTCGTGCATTAAGTGAACAAGAGGATGTGGTTCGAATTATGACCATCCACAAGAGTAAGGGACTTGAATTTCCTGTTGTTATCCTTGGTGCAATGGACAAGCAATTTAACTTAATGGATCTAAACCAAAAGTACTTGCTGCATAAAGATCTTGGTTTTGCTAGTAAATATATTGATCCTGTGAAACGTATCACATATCCGACATTGTTTTTCCAGGCCTTGAAGCAGGAAAAACTTCGTGAGTTGCTTGCAGAAGAAATGAGGGTCCTCTATGTTGCCCTAACCCGTGCGAAAGAAAAACTTGTCATGATAGGGAATGTTGCTTCCTTCGAGAAAAAGCGGCAGAAGTGGGAGAAAATGCTCGACCATTCGGAATGGGTGCTACCCGCACATTTTCGTATGGAATCCAAAACCTATTTAGACTGGGTGGGGCCTGCACTAATCCGTCATCAAACAACAGAGATATTGCGAGAAGAAGAACTACAGGATGCTGTACTTGATGAAATACGTGTTGATCCTTCCAGCTGGAATGTACATGTAGTACATGGTAGTGAATTGGCCAACCTCGATGAAACGAATGACGAAACAGAGCTCTCATTGCGTGAAAATCTGGAAGCATGGCAACCTGTTAAAGTCGATGATGAGCAATTAGCTGTTACTGTTGATGAGCGACTATCCTTTCAATATCCTTATATAGAGGCTTCAAAATCAAGGGCGAAACAGTCCGTCACGGAAATAAAAAGACAGCGGGAACTGAAGGATGAATATAGCGCAGACCAGCTTGTCACACCATTTAAAGCACCGATTACAAAAAGGCCACTTTTTATGCAAAAAGAGAAAACCGTCACTGCGGCTGAAAAAGGGACAGTGTTACATACTGTAATGCAACATATCCCTTTAACAAAAGCCTTAAACCGCTTGGAAATAGAATCATTTATTGAAGAATTGGTTGAGAGAGAGAAGCTGACACGTGATGAGGCATTTATAGTGGACAAGACTGCTATTGAACATTTCCTTCAAACGGATATTGCGCGCTTTATGATGGAAGCACCTACGGTAAGAAGAGAGGTCCCCTTTAGCTTGTCTCTCCCGACAAGTGAAGTATATGCCAATTGGGAGAATCCGATAGAGGAGAGAGTCTTAGTGCAAGGTGTGATTGACTGTCTCGTCCCATATGAGGATGGGTGGATTATTTTGGATTATAAATCAGATGCCATTCATGGTGAGATGACTGATAAGATGAAACAAAAGTTGATTAATCGGTATAGCACCCAATTAAAACTTTACCGACATGCCATAGAGAAGATTTGGAAAAAACCTGTAAAGGAAACATACCTCTATTTCTTTTCCAAACAGCAATTGATAAAAGTACCTATAGAAGAAAAAAACTAAACGCATAGTTTTTAGCGGTTAGAACATAATATGAGGAAGGAACAGGGGAATCTCAAAGAGATTCTCCTGTTTTTATGCATTTGCAGTTACGTTTTGGTCGTTAACATCAGGGTCAAAAGGATTAGTTGAACTTACACCGTTATTCGTACAAATAAAATCACCTGTATTTAGTGACCCAGAACCGGAGTTTGTCTTTGACGTGCTTTTCGGAGAGAGGTAAAATGCATCACCAAAATTCACAACTCCGCCGCCGATACTATTGATTTTTAGTGGTCCGACAATTGATGGCATATTAACACCTACTATTTTAAAAATTGCTTATGACAGTCTATGCAACTATGTTAAAAATGCTACCTGGTTTTGTAGAAAACAACTAATCCATAAGTTTACGAAAGTGCTTTAACCAGGCAACTGCTTCTAAGTGGCGTAGACTGCCAACTTGCATAATAGAAGAAGTAGTTACCCCAACAACTTTGACGCGTTGAACATGTATGTTCTCGTTATGTTGGTATGTTTCCATTTGAACGTTGTTTTTATCTGATACAACGAATTCAGGCTCCATTTTAAAAAGAGGGTAATCTTCAAAGAATAGTTGATCCTCTTTGGTAAAGTAGGAACCTTCTTTTTGTAAAGCAATCCCCCTAGATATTTGTTTTGAGGTTTCAGTGTCTCCAATTGATAGAATTCCACTGAAATTTACGGTATTAACCTGTATTTGATTAACAGAAGCGATTCTCCTATTCATGATTTTCTCCTTTATCCCGCCTAAACTGGCAGTAAGACCTCCACTTTGAGAATGTAAGGGAAATGAAAAATCCTAAATGGGGATTCAACTGCCAAGAATGGTCCGATTCGTTTAGCTACCATTTGGCGTGGTGGGTTGGGAAACCACCCCAAATGAAGTTTCACTTTATACCCCGGATAACGGTACAATGTTCCCAACTGTGTAGGACTCAGGAGGTGTGTCGAAGAAGGAATTCATTGTCAATGCTTCACTGTCACCAATCAAAAAAACAGATGAAGCCGAAACATTTTCTAATTCTATGTTCCCGACATTTAGCCCCCAATTATGCACTTCAAATATCATGTCTTTTCCTCCTTTAATGATTGCATGTATACAGTTAGAGAGTGGTGAATTTCTTCTTTGATGTGGCTACTTATATATTCCCGCAGAGCGGAATCGTTGGATCCGATCTTTTCATCTGCAGCCTTCTTTTCATAAAAGGCAATTCGACTCGGGAGCTGCTTGATGATATCCTGTAGCAAAATACCTTGATAGGGCTTATCTATTTTTCTAGCATATTCTTCGGAAAGATTGCGAATGAGTGCAGGCCCTTCCTGTTCAACAAAGTTGGACAGTTCAGAAACTAACTGTTGTTTGAAAGGTTGTGTGACTTGTGGTAACGACTGACCAGGCATGCTGAAATCTTCCATATCCTGTGGAGACATGCCTATATGGAGCGTTCCATTTAAGTTCTCTATTTTTAACTGATCAAATTTATATTCAATTTTTTCAATTCGATTTGTCTTTTGTTCGTTCAGGTTTGATTGCAACTGCTCTAGCTTTTGGGTGAGCTCCTGAATTCTTTTATCCTGCTCTTGTACATAACCACTAAGATTATTAAGATACGTAGTCCAATCTGAGCCATTCACAGGGCGTCCCTCCTTAGCCTGGTTATAGACGAATGCCTAGAATCAGTTTATGCAAGAAAGGAGGAGTCGTGCATGCCTAATCAGACAGTGGGATGATTGGACCAGCTTGCTGGGATGCTTCCACTGCATCTATTGCTTCCGCTTCTTCGGCCACTTTAGTAAATCCACCAGTATTATAGATGGCGGATTGAGTATGAAAACTCCCGGTGCTGCCAATTTGCAAGACAGATGAATTCGTTACGACACCTACTTTTATCATATAAATACTAATTGATTGATGTACCGTTATATTCATTATAGCTCCCCCATTTAAGAAGTAATGGATTGGTCTACTTGGTCTGGATCATAGACGTAGGTAGTTGAATTAGCCAGATTAACTCGAATTCCGTCGCCTGAATTGAAGGAGCCACCACCGGCATAGGTTTTTGCACTACTCTCAGGGTTCATTGAATAGACATCACCAATATTGAAAATACCGGATGAAGAAACGTTAATGACTTTCACTGCACCCACCTTTGCTGGCATATGAACTCCTCCTTTCTCTTTAGGTTATGCCTATTTCATGAAAATGTTGAAGGAATATAAGGTCCCAGTGGAGTATTCCTATATAAGAGGTTGTTCAAAAAGCCCGGTAAAAATGACACATCTTGAACACACGCTATAATAAAAAGTACACAAAGGAAAGTAGGGATAGAAATATGGCACAATATCCATCTCCTCTAAAGGAGACAAATAGATTACAATGGATTGATGAAGCAAGGGGATTCGCCATATTCGGTATATTTGTCGTAAATATTGGCGCATTTAATGCTCCTTATTTTCTATATGGGGGAGAAGAGACAGCTTGGACATCTTCAATTGACCACACATTAAGGCTTATAATAGATATCTTTTTTCAAGCAAGCTTTTATACATTATTCTCTTTATTGTTTGGCTTTGGAATGCAGCTCATGAAGGAAAGGCTTGAGATGAAATCATTGTCGGCATACCCCATTCTAGGTAGAAGGCTAGGAGCGCTTATTTGCTTTGGTCTCGTCCACGCATTTCTAATATGGCATGGGGATATTTTGCTCACCTATGGATTAATTGGTTTGCTGCTTTTAGCTTTTTTAAACGTAAGGGGGAGGACAATGCTGAGTTGGGCATTCCTTCTAATGGGCATGACGGTTGGGCTACTTAGCATTTCCTTATACCAATTCCGTGAATATATCGGACAACCTAATCTTTTTGCTGCAGAACAGGCACTGTCCAACTACCAAAGCGGCAGCATCATCCAAGTATGGGAACAAAATTATGTAGATTGGCTTTATGCAAACGAGGGGATAAGTTATCTATTATTAATAGGAACACTGTTGCCTTTGTTTTTAGTTGGCATGTTCATCGCGAGACAACGGTGGTTACACGAACCAAAAAAACATCAAGCAACATTGCGTAGATTATGGTTTATTTCACTTCTCATGTTCGCTGGCTTAAAAGCGGGACCATATTTATTTGGTAATCCAGCTTGGTTTTCCATGATACAGGATAATATTGGTGGTGCGTTTTCTGCCCTGTTTTACATTATTTCTATAACCTTTCTTTCTCAAATGGAAGGGGCAAGAAAGCTTCTCTTGCCTTTTCGATACGTCGGACGTATGGCACTTTCCAATTACATAACGCAGTCCCTCGTCTGCTTCCTTGTATTCTATCTCTTCAGATTATACGGAGCCATGACCCCAGTGGGATTAATGCTTATGGTCCTGGTCGTTTATAGTATGCAGGCGGCCTTTAGTAAATGGTGGCTCACACACTATCGATTCGGTCCTCTTGAGTGGCTTTGGCGCAGCATAACCTATAAAAGAATCCAGAAGTTACGTCGAACAGAACAAGAGGTGTAAGAGGGGCAGAATAATTAACGGAAAGCGGAGTTTTTTCTGTAGCGGTGATTAAACAGTCTTTTTTCTTATTTTATCGTTTGCTATTTTAAAAGGGCTGAGATTTTATATCCCAGCCCCGTCAATATTTTATCACTCGAATTTATATGATGGTACCGTTTCTTATGCTTTCAGTACTTCTTTAATATGGCCAATTGCCCAGTCTAAATCTTCTTTTTTAATTGTAAGAGGTGGGGCAAAGCGAATCACATTCTCATGTGTTTCTTTACATAATAAACCTTTCTCTTTTAGTTGTTCACAGTAAGGGCGTGCTGATTCAGTCAGTTCAACCCCAATAAATAATCCCTTACCACGCACTTCTTTAATTATTGGATTTTGGATCGACTTTAGTTCTTCCATCATATAATTACCTAGTTCAAGAGAACGCCCAGCCAAATTCTCCTCCTCCAATACTTCCAGGGAGGCAATAGACACAGCACAGGCTAACGGATTTCCTCCAAATGTAGAACCATGAGATCCCGGATTAAATACGCCAAGAATGTCCTTATCGGCCACAATACAAGATATTGGAAATACACCTCCACCAAGTGCTTTTCCAAGGATTAAAATATCAGGTGTCACATCTTCCCAGTCACAAGCAAATAGTTTACCACTTCTTCCAAGACCAGCTTGGATTTCATCGGCAATATAAAGGACATTGTTTTCCTTACATACCTCAAATGCTTCCTTTAAAAATCCTTCCGGAGGCATGACAATACCCGCTTCCCCCTGAATAGGCTCAAACAAGAATCCAGCAGTATTTTCATTGATTGCAGACTTCAGCGCCTCAATGTCTCCATAAGGAATAATTTTTATACCGGGAAGCATTGGTCCAAAGCCACGTTTATACTCTGCCTCAGATGATAGTGAGACCGCTGTCATTGTTCTACCGTGGAAATTTCCTTCACAGGCAATAATCTCAGCTTTATCTTCTGATACACCTTTCACATCGTAGGCCCAACGCCTAGCAGTTTTGATTGCTGTTTCTACAGCTTCTGCGCCTGTATTCATTGGTAATGCTGCTTCTTTATTTGTTAGTTTACAGATTTTCTCATACCACGGGCCAAGCTGATCATTGTGAAAAGCGCGAGATGTTAAGGTAACAGAGTCAGCCTGCTGTTTCAACGCTTCAATAATTTTTGGATGACGATGCCCTTGATTGACGGCAGAGTAAGCACTCAGCATGTCCATATAACGATTTCCTTCTGGATCTTCCACCCAAACACCTTCAGCATGGGAAATAACAACAGGAAGCGGGTGGTAATTTTTCGCACCATACTCCTGTGTTTGATCAATTATTTCTTGACTGTTCTTCATTTTCTAGCCCTCCCTGTAAAAGTCCAATTCAAACTAAGTATACCAGTTTTTTCTGTATTTTACTTACAGTTTAAAATGTTCTATAAAATCTCTGTTCCCAGTTAGGGGAGATGTAAATCCTTTTTAAATGAAACTTTCTCCCTTACATGATATGATAACGGTAGCTAAAATTAAAGATGGATGAAAGTGGAAGGAGTGGAATCGCATGACGACGCATATGCATATAACTGCATGGGCATTAGCGCTAATCTTACTAATCGTATCATTAATTATGTACAAGCAGGGAAAGGCAAAACCCGGAAAAATTCTTCACATGATATTACGCTTGGATTACTTATTTATTCTTTACACAGGTGGGGATCTGCTAGCAAATTACTTTGGTGGAGGTGACATGCTACCCGAAGCGATTGTAAAAGGAGTAGCTGGCCTTTGGGTAATCGTTGCTATGGAGTTAATTCTTGTAAAAACCTCCAAAACAAAACCGGCAAAAGGGGCATGGATTCAATTAGTTATCGCCCTACTTATTACTTTAATTCTTGGTTTTGGACGTTTGCCATTAGGAATTCTTCCATAAGAAAAGCAGTTAAAGCTGTTCCTTGTTTAAGACAAGGAACAGCTTTTTTTACTTTAAAGGGATGCTCCATTAAAATCACCACTTTGCTTGGCAGGGATTTTGGTAGGGGGCAGTCCCAACTTGGAGCCACCTGGCATCTGGCATGGCAAGGCAAGGCGCAGTCCGTAAGTCTCTAAACGGGCGCTTGCACTTTTGTTATGTAAACAAATAAGCTATTTTGAAGTAAATACCATGCTGTTTATGCTAGAATCTAATTGGAATGATCATCATAAAATAATGTAAAAAAAGTGAGGACGCACGATGATAGCAAAGACTGAAGAGGATTTTAATGGATTAAAAGAAATAGGTAAGATTTGTGGAGCAATTCGAGATGAGTTAGTCCGTTGCACCAAACCAGGCGTAACGACAAAAGAGCTTGATGCAATTGCTGAGAGAATGTTCATAAAAGCAGGAGCTTATTCTGCACCAAAGGGAGAATACGATTTTCCTGGACATACATGCATTAGCGTAAATGCAGAAGTTGCGCACGGTATTCCCGGGGAACGGATCATTCAAGAAGGGGACCTTGTAAATGTTGATGTTTCTGGTTCGAAAAACGGATATTTCGCCGATACCGGGATTTCCTTTGTGGTTGGGAATGGAGAGGTGATTTTACAGAAAATATGTGACGTTGCAAAAGAAGCTTTCGACGCTGGACTTAAAAAGGCAAAGCCAGGATCGAAAAAAAGCGCGCTCGGAAAAGCTACACACAATGTAGCAAAACAGCATGGTTTAACTGTAATAAAAAATCTTACTGGACATGGCATTGGGCGTTCAATACATGAAGCACCAGACCATATTTTCAATTACTACTCTCGTTGGGACGACGAAATTTTAAAAGAGGGTATGGTTATTGCATTTGAGCCCTTTATCTCTACATTGGAAGAGGAAGTATACCAATCTGATGATGATTGGACCTATCTAACTGATGAAAGCTTTGTAGCACAATATGAACATACGATTATTTTAACAAAGGAAGGCCCGATTATTACTACCTTATAAGAATTTAAAACCGCACTGAACCACGGCTATTTCTAATATAAAGAATAACCATATTAACTGAGGGGGGATATTTTGAAGCAAGACTCACTCCAAAGTATTGAATATCAAGTTGCCTTATTAGTCCGTCTTACAACAGCTCATAGCCCGAAGTTGGGTAGTCTGGACCGTTCTGAATACCTTATATTGTATGAATTGCAAAAAAGCGGGGCTTTAGGAATCAATGAACTGGCTGAACAATTAATGGTAAGCATTTCCACCGCTAGTCGACAGGTCAGTAATCTGGAAGCCAAGGCATATATTACCAGACATGCAGATCCTAAGAATCGACGCATTAGCCTTTTGCAAATTACTGAAGAAGGAAAAGCCGCATTACGTAAGGTACAGGAGGCGCGTGCCACCGGTTATGATGAGATTCTTAAAGAGTGGTCTAAAGAGGAACTCGAACAATTAGAAGTGAACTTGGAGCGCCTAAATCAGTCTTTTAAAAGTTGGAAGAAGTAATTTTATTAACAGATATTTGAGCATGATTATTCAAGAGCGAATAATCATGCTTCTTTATTATTCAGACAAATATAATCTTCGTTGGTTAGGATGAAGAAAAATTGGTCAAGCTATATTTTTTTTGGTCTATTTATTGTATAATACAACTTGCTTAATACAAATTAATTTACTAGGAATCAATGTTTCTTGTAATTCATGGGAGGAAAATAGATGAGTCAACAGATTCATACAGTAAAATCAGTGAAAGGTAAAACTGCGATACCTCAATATTTGGTTATCTCTTTCCTGACGATATTCGCAATAGGAGCGCAGTATTTTTCTAATCTTTCTTATGTTTTAAATCAAGGGGTAATTCAAATTGGTCTCCATATAAGTTCAGATCATTTACTTTTACCCTCCATTTTGTCAAATCTGGCATTTGCCCTCGGTGTACCACTCGGTCCTGCACTTACCAGAAAATTAGGGCTGCGTAAGAATTATCTACTGTTCACTCTAGTATTCTTATGTGGTTCGGTTATTGATATGATGTCTACAGGAATTGTGACATTGAGTATAGGTCGGGTAATTCAGGGAATTGGATCAGGTATTTTATTTTTAACAATCCTACCAGTTAGTTTACGATCGTTTCCGAATAAAATAAGAAACCTATTTCTATTTATGATTATCACTGGATTGTTCGGTGCTAGCGCTCTCGGAGCACTATGTGGTTCGTTATCTTTGTACACAGATGCATGGAGATGGCTGTTTTTACTAAATGTCATTGCATCCCTGCTATGCTTCATCATTGGTTATTTCCGATTGCCAAGACAAGAAGAGAAAGCGCAGGAACAAAGCCCATTGGATAAAAGAGCAGTAGTGCTGCTTTGTTCCACCATCCTGGCACTCGCAGTGCCATTGTGTAATTTGACTCATAACGGATTTTCATCCATTTATGTATGGCCATTTCTTAGTATCGCAATCTTATTGCTAGGCCTGTTTATTTATGTCGACCTAAAAGCAGAAGCACCATTGGTTCCTTTTCGATCACTAAAGTCTGCAAAGCCTGTCTCCGGAACAATCATGGCTGTTGTTTCCCATTCTTCTCTAATTATTGCTATTGCTGGTATCAATGGTTTTCTGCTTAATAATATGGATCTTTCATACTTGAATCTAACTTATTTTTACTTTTGGTTCCTTGTTGGCATTATAGGAAGTGCTATTCTTAAAACGCTGCTCTTTGATAAATTCGGGGCGGGGGTTTTAGGAATTTTAGGATCTCTTGTGGTGATATATGTGAGCTTCCAATGGCGAGTGATTGGGACAGACATTTCTCTGCCATTCTTATATTTTCAAATCGCATGTCTTGGATGTGGAGTAAGTATGGTTCTTGTATCAGGGGCTTTGGGGACGGCTTTAGCAGGCGATATCCATAAAGCATCCCATCGGTCTGCTACATTGCACTCTATTCGTAATTTTATAGGTGCAACGCTTTCTCCATTTATTGGCTGGCTCTTGCTTAGACAGAACACAATCCATTATCAAAAAATTACAGGGAATTTAAACGTGGGAGATTCGTCCAGGCAGTTGGAAGTGGGCTTTAAAAAATCTGCCATACTTGGTGCTTACCATGATCTGTTTACACTTTTACTCATTCTCGGAATCATTATGCTTATTGCATCAGGAGCAAAAGTGATCACCGGAAAAGGAAGACCACTCGTTAAGAAGGAAAAACAAATGCTTCAGAGTGAGTAAACGAAGGCCGTTAACAATTTTCACGACCCAAATTATAGAATCGTCTTTAAACCTTAGGGTTTAGTCGATTCTTTTTTTTACATTCATCATAGAAGGGTGAATTGTTAATAGGCGAATCCTATACAATCGCTGTTCACTTTCCATCCTTCATTCATGAATTATTTTTAACAATCAGGAGTCAAGCATTGACTATTTGCTTAAATAGAGAATAATAGGACAAGAGAAAAGCTATGTTGGAGGAAGTAATAATATGAAAAAAATTATAGGTTTGTTGTTGGGTATGGTTGTCTTATCGATCGCTTCCCCTATCTCGATATCAGCTGATAAGGTGAATCGGGAGTTGGATGAGGAAATTATATATTCGATTTTAGTTGATCGTTATAATAACGGAGATGCCGATAATGATGAGCAGGTTAGACGGGAAGATCCTCATGCATATCAGGGAGGAGATATACAGGGGATAACCGATAAATTGGATACATATGAAGAATTGGGTTATACAACGCTTGTATTATCCCCATTAATGGAAAACGCACCAGATGGATATCATGGTTATTGGGTGGAGGATTTTTATGCTGTTGATCCCCAATTTGGAACGATAGAAGATATTCAGAAGCTCGTATCAGAGGCACATGAAAGAGACATTAAGGTTGTAATGGAGTATGTCACGAATTATGTAGCAACAAGCCATCCTCTTGTAGAAGATCCTGAAAAACAGGATTGGATAAAAGACGACCAGGCTCCTGACACATCATGGGGGGATAATGTTGTCTCGCTTAATCAGGAAAACCCTAGGGTAGAAGAGATGCTTATTGATGCAGCAAGTTTCTGGGTTAGTGAAACAGGAATAGATGGCTTAAAGCTACACGCTGCTGATCAAGCATCACCGAATTTCTTAAAAAAATTTACGAAAGCAATGAAAGAAATTGATGAAAATATTTACTTACTAGGTGATGTACTAAACAACGATATAGCAACCGCAGATCTGCCACAAGGCACTGGTATACAGAAATGGGATGACCCGTCGTTAAGAGCTGCGATTGTATCAACTTTTTCTGAACCTGGAAATGCAGTAGCTGATATATATGAACAGCAAGAGGAAAGCGATATTGGGCTCGTCTACGTAGATGATCAATCAACCAAACGTTTTACACAGGTATTTTCGGAAAATGGGAGAAATGCCTTAACGACTTGGTCGCTTGTTCTAACGTACATGTATATGACACCAGGCACACCATCGCTATTTCAGGGATCGGAACTACCTATGTATGGGTCAAGTACAGAAGAAGTTCAGGAAATGGTGAAGTTTAATAGCGGAGATCCTGACTTAACGGAGTTTCATAACCGTATCTCGTCACTGAAAAAGCAATTCCCTGTATTTTCCCATGGTGACTTTGAGTTGGTTGGATCGAGTGGTGCAATGAGTATTTTTAAAAGGAGCTATGATAATCAAACTGCTTATATTGCGATAAACAATGGGGAAGAGACAGAAGCTATAACATTAACAGACATTAATCAAGATAAGCAGCTAAGAGGTTATCTCCATGATGATACAGTGCGTGTAGGAGATGATGGCGGATTTAAGATAGGACTTTCTAGAGAGAGTGCTGAGGTGTATATCGTCCAAGAAGATACGGGTTATAATTGGTTGTTTATCGGCTTTGTCGTAGCTGTATTTATCGTATTTATAGTAGGAATAGTAATACTTAGCAGAAAGCAAAAAAGAAAGAGTGTCTAAATAAACACCCTTTAAGCACAGTCTAATAAAAAGTCTGACTTAAAGGGTGTTTCTCCTTTAACATGTTTTATCCATTCAGAACGGTACCACCGTTTACGTGAAGCATTTGACCACTGACATAACTGGAATCCTCTGAGGCTAAATAAACATAGGCAGGTGCCAATTCCTGTGGCTGTCCAGGCCTTTTCATAGGGGTCTGGCCACCAAAATTGTCTACTTTTCCTTCTGTGAAGGTAGAAGGGATTAGTGGTGTCCAGATTGGTCCTGGTGCTACACCATTGACGCGAACTCCTTGATCTGCAAGTGCACTAGAAAGGGAGCGTGTAAAGGAAGTAATGGCTCCTTTTGTTGCAGAATAATCAATCAGGTCTTTACTTCCCTGATAGGCTGTAATTGAGGAAGTATTTATAATAGAACTACCTTCTTTTAAGTTAGGCAATACAGCCTTTGTGAGATAGAACATACTGAAAATGTTCGTGCGAAATGTCTTTTCCAGTTGTTCGCTCGTGATGTCCATAAAGCTCGCTTGGGGGTGTTGTTCAGCTGCATTATTAACTAAGATGTCGATCTTCTTAAATTTCTCCATCGTCTCCGTTACTGCAGCTTCACAAAATGATTGATTGCCAATGTCCCCACTGATAAGCAAGCATTTTCTTCCTGCTTGTTCTACTAATCGTTTTGTTTCTTCTGCATCCTCATGTTCATCTAAATAAATAATTGCAACATCTGCGCCTTCTTTAGCAAAATGTAGGCTTACTGCTCGTCCAATCCCACTATCTCCACCTGTAACAAGTGCTACCTTATTTTTAAGTTTATTGCTTCCCTGATAGTTCTCACGGATATACTCTGGTTCTGGATTCATTTTCGATTCAATTCCCGGCTGTTTAGTCTGGTGTTGCGCCGGAGGTGTTTCCTTACCATTCTTTTTTTCCATTCCCATTTCAATAATTCCTCCTTCAACCATGTTTCGTATTAACTATCTTCCCCGAAAGTATATAAACAAACCATGGAAGGAGAACTTGGCCTGTTACAGTTTAGTCTCTAAGCAATAAAGGAATGGAAAAAAAGACGTATTCACAATAGATCGAATACGTTAGTTTACTTATACCCTATGGAATGATCATGAGAAGACACAGCACCTTCTTTATTAAGAAAGCGATAGATTTCTTTATAAACTAGAAGGTCAATCTCTTGGGAAATATATTTCATCTGATAATAGTCTAGCAAAGCATGAATGGAATCAGGTGCATGTCTTCGTTCATTTTCATAGCTAGCGACTAATGTATTCATCAGCATCTTGTCACTCCTCCGTAATGTTGTCCACTCTGTTTTACACTATATGAGCAATTGGAGGTTTTCATGTTGAAATGTTGAAGAACTGGCTTTGCGGTAGATAAGCAGAAGTTTGTTATGCAAGTATTATATAAATATTTTAGGCTATGTTGTTATTATAGATAGTCACATTTTTTCTAAATGGAAGTAAGTAGCTAGGGGACGAAGGGGAAAATAAAAAAGGCCTGACTGAATCAGACCTTCATTATTATTTAGGAGAAGAATTTAAAAAGAATAATGCGATCGTTCCTGGACCTGAATGAGCGCCTATAACGGATCCAACCATTTCGATTACAATGTCTTCTTTGGCTGTACCAAATCTTTCTTGAATTAGGCTGGAAAGTTGTTCAGCTCTTTCGAAGTCATCACCATGGCTTATGCCGATAAGTTGATTCGTAAAGTCTGTTCCGCGTTCCTCCATTATATCGAGCATGCGGTTAAACAGCTTCTTCGATCCCCTGATTTTTTCTAATGGTACAAGTTTTCCATTTTCAACATGAAGGATTGGTTTGATTTTTAATAGGGAACCGACAAATGCAGCAGTTTTACTAACCCGACCGCCCCGGTATAAATATTCCAGGTCATCTACAGTAAAAATATGTTCCATATGGGTTGCATGGTATTGTGCAGATTGAATAATGTCTTCTGCACTGGCTCCATTTTTGGCAGCCTTGGCCGCATAGAGAACTACAAGGCCGTAACCAATAGAAGCGCATTTTGTATCCACCACATCGATGGGGGCATCAGGATAGGTTTCCTTTACTTCAAGTAGCATCATTTTGGCTGTTTGATATGTACCTGAAAGCTCTGAGGAGAATGCCAAATATACCAGTGGCTCGTTTTTCTCCGCATAGGTCGTAAATAAATTATGGAATGTCTCTGGAGAAACCTGAGAAGTTTTTGGGCTTTTTCCTTGGCGCATGGCGTCATAAACAGTCTTTGGCTGAATTTCAACATTGTCTTTGTATTCTTTCTCATCCAAATGAACAGTTAATGGTACCATTTCAATGTCAAATTCGTTATAATGGTTCATTGACAAATCTGTTGCTGAATCAGCAAGAATTTTTACCAACATTGTATCACCTGCATTTCTATCATTATTTCTTCTAGTTTATAGCTAGTCATCATGATAGTCAAAACAAAGTTACAACGAAAACGTTATCCCTTCCACGAAGGTAATAAGCTTGAAGGAGGCTAGGCATGTTTATTTTTGAAGCAAGACGTATTATTATTGTGATTTGTGGGGCTTTGTTAAATGCCATTTCCCTAAATTTCTTCTTAATTGGAGCAAATGTTTATGCTAGCGGATTTACTGGAGCTGCACAGCTTGTTTCCAGTGTGTTTAATGATTTTCTTAACATTGGTGTAAGTACAGGTATTCTGTTATTACTCTTTAACGTACCAGTTGCCATATTAGGTTGGTTTAAAGTTGGGAAAGGATTTACAGTTTATAGCGTGATATCCGTACTATTCACCTCAGTATTTCTAGAATTCATACCGATTATCGGTTTTTCGGAAGATATTATTTTAAATGCTGTATTTGGTGGTGTGATCGCTGGTACAGGTGTAGGGATGACATTAAAAGTTGGTGCCTCCACTGGGGGTATGGATATTGTTGCAATGGTTCTTTCCCGAATGAAGGATCGCCCTATTGGCACATACTTCCTAGCACTTAATGCGGTCATTATTGCACTGGCAGGTATTTTATACGAACCAGAAAATGCGCTTTATACGCTTTTAACATTATATGTTACGACACGAGTGATTGATGCAATTCATACACGTCATGAAAAAGTAACAGCTATGATCATTACCCATAAAGCGGACGAATTGCAAAGGGAAATTCATAAAACCATGGTGCGAGGAATTACGATTCTTCCTGCAAAAGGTGCCTACACGAAATCAGATAAAAGCATGATGTATCTTGTGGTAACTAGATATGAATTATATGACCTTGAGCGGATCATTAACGAAGTAGACCCAAATGCGTTTACGAATATTGTACAAACCACAGGAATCTTTGGTTTCTTCAGAAAAGATTAGACAGGAGTAATCGAGATGAAAAAAAGTATCATAATTGCACTAGCCCTTCTACTAGTAGGTTGCAGTAATGAACAGCCGACGAATGAGAGTGCCGAGAATAACGATGGAGGCCAGGGTGCTGATGCTTCCGTTAGTATTCGTAATGTAGAGGTGGAAGTAGATGATGCGCTGCAAGCAACGATAACTGGAGAAGCCGCACTTGCAGGTAGTGATTTATATTATCAGTTGGAGCAAGGGGATGTGGTCCTTATTAGTGAAGCAAAAGTTGAATTAGATTCGAACCCCCATGGGTTGAGTCCCTTTGAATTACTTTTGCAGGTGCCAGAGGATGCAGTATCAGGTGATCAGGCCCCTATAGTTAAATTTTACGGAAAAGACCAGTCAGGGGAAGAAGTTAACCAGAATTATGTACCAATAGATCTGAAATCGAAGTAAAAAAGATCTTTTGAGTGTTTGCAATAGACATGACAGAAGTCAGTATCAAAAAAAGAGGTCAGTGCAGTCACTGGCCTCTTTATGTATATTAATAACCATGTTTTTCAATTACTTTTGTAACTTCTGGTGTTAAGGTGTCCCACTCTGCATCAAACTTCTTGTTTACTGTAATAAAGTTTTGATAGCCGAAAACATTGTCGACCCCTTCAAGCTCCATTAAGTCGTTAAGAATTGCATGTTCACTTTTATTACCAGGCATTACGGAAATACTGCTAGTTCCTTCAAAAATTAATTTATCCGTCGTAAATTTTAATGCATTGGGATTGGGTGTTGCCTCTGCACGTATACTCATCAAAATTCCTCCTTAATCATCATACTTAGCTATATTTTAGCAGAAACTGACCAGATAAAAAAGAAGAAAGCAGACTGCCCTAGTGGAAGGCAGTCTGCCTAATGCTGTGAGGTGAAGTATCCCGTGTCCTGGTGGGAAGTTTGCTTAAAGTAAATCCTTTTCATCAACAAATGAATCGGGGATTACCTTCACAAAAAACAGAGGTTACTGTAATTGATTATGCTGTTTTAATTGGTTCTCCAATTGCTGAAGTTGCTGCTTTTCCTCAGGACTCGCTTCATTATATGCAGCTTGGATAGCATTTTGTGCAGCCTGTTGATCTTGAGCAGTTGTAGAATTACCTTGCATGTTCATCATATTGGCAACAGCATCTTTAGCTTGTTGAAATAGGTTGTTTTCCAATTTAAAACCCTCCTACAGTATGATTGTCTGCTTCTTCTTGCTTTCTTTCCGCATCGGAAAAAGTAGATCGGTACGGAAATCGTTCAGCATGTTTTTTTACAGAATCAGCGCTCTGATGGCTGAATCGCTTTGATTTACTCCGTTTTCCCATGGTAACTCCTCCTAAGAAAAACATTGTAATACATAGCTTGTTCAGGAAGTAAAAAAGTGAACGTTGTATATAACGTTCACTAAGTAGTATGGTTCTTATTGCAATTAATATAGAAGGAAATTTAAACCGGTTTTACCTCAAGCTTTAAATAATTCTGCAAGAAATCGCCGATTCCTTCGTTTTCATTTGTTGTTGTTACATGGTTGGCAATGTCTTTAAGTTCATCAATGGCATTACCCATTGCGACGCCTACACCAGCATATTCAATCATTTCCAGGTCATTATCTTCATCCCCAAAAGCAATCACTCTGTCTTGCGGAATATCATAATAATGCGCTATTTTTTGCAGCCCAACTGCTTTATTCATACCTTTTTTTACAATCTCAATGATATTCCATGGAGCTCCCCATTTACGGTGTTCAATTAACTCTGCATGGTAATCATCTAAATGACTTCTAAGTTCTTTGATATGAGTTTCCTTTGGATGGATCAGCAAAGAGGTAGGATCCTCTGTTAAATTTTGTTGGAGGTTTCCAATTGTAAAAGGGGAATCGTTCTTTGACGATTGGAAAATGTCGATAATATCTTTGTTATAACTATCAAGATATACATCATCTTTTACCTCTGCCAATATATTATGTACATCCAGATCATAACAGGCTTCGATAATTTTATGTGCGGTTCGGATAGGCATAGGGCTATGCAAAGCATCCCATTTTGAGTCTGTAGGATGGTGAATCAAAGCTCCATTAAAATTAACCATTGGGGTATTAAGCCCAAGTTCATGGTAGTAGGAAATACTTGCACGGTGTGGTCTTCCAGTGGAAATCACCACGATATGGCCTTCTTCCATCGCTGTTAATACGGTTTGTTTTGTCTGAGAGCTAATTTCTTTTTTGTCTGTAAGTAGGGTTCCATCTAAATCCAATGCGATTAAATGTCTTTTATTTTCCAATTATTTCACCTCATCTGTCATTAGTTTATAAGTGATTTTCTTTTCTGTAAAGGGTTAGCTGAGTTCATTAGTTGCAATCGTCGTATTTGTGGGCGTAAAATAAATAATAATTAAACAACTTAAGGAGACATGGTAAGATGATCGGAATAATTGAAGAAAAGCTTAACGAAATACCTTCCCTAATTATAGCAGACACAGCAAAAAAAACGGAAGCCTTGCCAACGGTCGTCTTTTTTCATGGGTTCACAAGCGCCAAGGAACATAATCTTCCCATAGCCTATATGCTTGCAGAAAAAGGTTACCGTGTAATCTTGCCTGATAGTATGTACCATGGTAGTCGTGAGCAAGGTGTTAATTCTATGCAAAGAATGGTGTCTTTTTGGGATATCGTGATGAAAAATGTTAAAGAATTAGGTATGATTAAGGATGTTTTGGATGAGAGGAATCTGATTTTAAATGGCCGAATTGGAATTGCTGGAACAAGCATGGGCGGGATTACAACGTCAGCTGCATTAACCCAGTACCCTTGGATTAAAGCTGCAGCTGTATTAATGGGTTCACCTAAGCTAAGTATTTTTGCCAGGTCCCTTATTGAAGGATTAAAGGAAAAAGGTGATCTACCTGTTACGGATGAAACCATTAATCAGCTTTATCAGCAGCTTGAGCAATACGATTTATCCAAACAGCCAGAGAAATTAAACCAACGGCCATTATTCTTTTGGCATGGTGTTAACGATCCAGCAGTGCCTTTTGACCATTCCTACCATTTTTATCAAGACGTTAAGGAACAGTATGTGAATCATGAGGATATCCACTTTTTAAGAGAAGAGAATCGTGGGCATAAAGTTAGCAGATACGCCACTTTGGAAGCAGTGAAATGGCTACATAAGCATGTTTAAATGTAAGATAGCAAAGACATGGTGCTGTGCGGGCCGTCGACTCTAGGTTCTACGGTTCAGTCCAGTTCGTACGTCGCTAAACGGTTGCTCTATGCTTTTCTTGTCTAGCATAGAGCAAGCAGCGACTAGCGTAACTTCCTTCGCCTCCGTACAATAAGGCAACATCGGTTCCCTCCGGGTCACCGTGTTTTCTTTATCTTCTACGGTTCAGTCCAGTTCGTACGTTGCTAAACGGTTGCTCTATGCTTTTCTTTATGATTTAAAATTTTACGGAAATATGTTTAAATATAGATAGAACTTTAGAAGGAGGTAAGGGTATGGACGAAGCATTAAAGGAAAATATGATGGGTGCCTTGGAAAATGTTATTGACCCTGAGTTGGGCATTGATATTGTAAACCTTGGTTTAATATATGATGTAGAGCTTAATGAAGAAGGACTTGCTACCGTAACAATGACACTTACAGCAATGGGATGTCCTCTTGCCGGACACATCGAGCAGGATGTGCGTGCGGCGTTATCCGACATTCCAGAAGTGAAAGACATCAATGTCAATATTGTATGGAACCCACCATGGGGCAAAGAAAGAATGTCCCGCTATGCTAAAATTGCATTGGGAATCCCTGATTGATCCTATCAAGTAATATACCCCATATTAGGCCACTATCTTAGTGACTTATATGGGGTATTTCTATATTTAATAATAGAAGTCTCTTTGGGCATACTATAACTCATAACGCTTCTAGGAGGTTATAGCATGTCTGAAGAAAATAAAAACAAAAATAAAGACAAGGGTAGACAGCGAAATGCCCTAAAGTATGATACAGAGCCTGAACGAAATCGTGAAGACGTCGAGTTCTCCGAAGATACGGAATTTCTGAACCTCAATGGGAAAAGAAATAAAAGAAATCGATAAAAAAACCTGCATCTCTCCTAAAAAGGGGAGGTGCAGGTTCTTTGTTTAGATAAATAAAATGACCAAGATACCAACAATAAAGCAATAAAAAGCAAAATATTTTAAATTACCTTTAGCCATTACGTTAATAAACCATTTTAGCGCGTAAAAGGAAGCTACGATAGAAGCCATAAACGCAATTAGGTATGGTATTGCCATTGCATCAAAGTTAGGGTCAGTGATGATATCTGTGAAGGACATCATTGTAATACCTAAGCTTACTGGAATATATAGCAGGAAAGAAAAGCGAAGTGCTGTTTCTTGCTTCATACCTACTAGCATTGCTGCTACAATCGTCGCGCCAGAACGGCTAATTCCTGGAACTAATGCAACAGCCTGCGCAAACCCTACGATGAGCGCATCTTTGACGCGTATATCTCCATCATTTTTCCGGCCTCTCAGATTACGGATAACCCATAAAGCAGCACCAGTAAGTAGTAACGTATAACCTACAACAATTGGCTTACTAAGCGTTTCGCTAATGATATCTTCAAAAAGTAGTCCTAGGATACCTGTTGGAATCGTTGCAATGATCAGGAAGAGGATGAACTGAAAGTCACCTTTTGCCTTTTCATCACGCTTGGTTATGTAGATAACCCCATTCTTAACAAGTCGAATTATATCGTGACGAAAAATTAATAGTACAGCAATAAGCGAACCGAAATTGACGAGAATCTCAAAGGATAATCCTTTAATCTCTAGGTCAAATAAATTTTTTAAAATAACAATGTGCCCACTGGATGAAATGGGAATTGGCTCCGTAAATCCTTGAAATAACCCTAATATTAAATATTTTATTAATGTCCATAGTTCAGTCATGTTTTTCATTTCCTCCTTGGAAATACTTTTTACTTTAAAGTTCTTATCTCAGTTGCATTAGTCGAGTTGCTACGTATGCCCAGAGGCTCCGGGGCATGCCGTTGTTGATGCAACACGAATAGTTTTTAGTTGGCTTACCTAACAAAGGGCTCTTCGCTTTTATTCTGACCTAGTCACATACCCAAGGGCTATTGAATAGTCTAGATTGTGAGGAGGTTGTTAAAATGAATCATAATCAACACCATATATACGACTTATGTAAAAAACATATGCATGCTTATGTGCTTGCCGAAATGGTTGATGGTACAAATATAGATGGAATTATTACTGGTCTAGATGACGAGTATGTATATTTTGCTGTACCGCTGGAATCAAATGAACAACAACAAATGCCTACCTATCAACACCATGGATCGTCAGATGACTACCGCCAATTTGGCTACGGGCCTGGTTTTGGCTATGGCGGATATCCTGGATACGGATATGGACCGGGTTACGGATACGGAAGACCACGTTTTAGAAGGCTTGTCTTGCCTTTGGCAGCACTAACGGCTTTAAGCATTCTTCCGTGGTATTAAAATGTAAATAAATAAACCCTTGCCCATTCTGCATGAGGCAAGGGTTACTCTTTCCAATATTTGTTAATTATTTTTTATCTGCCTTTAAAGCAACTTCGCCAAGTAGAAATACAAACACTGACAAAATAGCAGCAAATACAACGGTGCTCGTTAAATCAAATTGTCCGCCACCCATACTGGATAGAACATAGGATAGCACTCCACTAATTAGTAAAGCCCAAACGATTGTCCATATGTAACGCATTGTTAACACCTCATTTTTTATGCATAGTTCGTACATTTTGTATATATTTTATCAAATAGAGGCTTAAATGAAAAGCTATTTCTTTATCATTCGCTTTCCTGAAGGAGGTTTTTTTGTGACGTATTTAGTGTCTCCAAGCAATCATTGGTTAGGTTATCACATGGTAGAACATCTTTTAGAACTCGGTTTTGAGGTTCACGGGCAAGAGAATGAACTAGATTCAGATGAGCTTACTTTATTTTTTGGTAGGAATAGTTCCTATGCCCCTTTTAATCCGGAAAAGAAGTATAAAACAGCATATATATTTGGCGATTATAGCGATGGATTAACTGCTAACTCGATACATACCTATGTATTAAGCAAAAATAGTTCAAAAAACCTAGGTAAAAGACACACCTGTATTCACGTACCGATCTTATTTGGAGAGTGGATGCAGATGGATAAAGACGGAATGTATTGGAACAACTCCTATGTTCGTTTTGATTCTATTTTATTTCAAAACGAATCAATCTATATAAAAGATTTCATCGGGGAGCTTGTGGACTGGAATAGCAAAGGAATTGCAAGCCGGGAAGATCTCTATGTTCGGTCATTCCGTTCTGAAGAAAATTCTAAGCTTAAACTTGAAAATTCTATCTATCTTCGGGACAATGTACCTATTGAAGAAAAATTGAAAAAAGTGTTACAGCATTATCAGGAAAATATGATTCAATATGATAACCTATATGATAATCTTTAAATTTTACGAAAAATAAATGAACGTTATAAAAAAGATTCATGTAATATAAAACTAGTAAAGACTTTAATTATGATAGGAGCGTGCCCATGACTAGAGGACTTATATTCAGGCTTATGCTATTTATAGGACTAGTGTTCACTCTAGCTGGATGCAGTTCGAATGAACAAGAAATACAAAATGTCGGGATGCTCTTGGATGGTTCGATTAATGATCAGGCATGGGGTAGCAAAGGATACGCAGGGCTGTTGGAGATTGGAAACACTTATGACGTAGATGTGTTCTATAAAGAAGATATTACAACAGAACAGCAGGTGGTAAATACGGTAGAGGAGTTTGTACAAAACGGAGTAAATCTAATATTTGGCCACAGTAGTATTTACGGGAAATACTTTGTAGATATTGCGGAAAGCTACCCAGATGTTCATTTTGTCTATTTCAATGGTGGGTATGTTAGTGATAATGTTACAAGTCTAAACTTTGATTCCCACGCGATGGGCTTTTTTGGGGGCATGGTGGCTGGCAAAATGACCTCAAATGACTATGTTGGCATTATTGCTGCGCATGAATGGCAACCGGAAATTGAAGGGTTTTATGAAGGTGTGAAATATGAGAACCCTCAGGCCGAAATTAATATGAATTTCATTAACGATTGGAATGACACCGAGACAGCAGAAGAAATTTATGAACAGGTGATTCAAACTGGTGTCGATGTAGTTTATCCTACAGGAGATGCTTTTAGTAAAGAAATTGTGGAGAATGTAGCTCGTGATGACTTGTTTGCCATTGGCTATGTAACAGACCAATCAGAAATTGGAGGTCAGCACGTTCTCACCAGTACGATTCAGCATGTGGACAAGCTATATATGCTTGCGGCTGATTTATATGAAGAGGGCGAATTAGAAGGTTCTATTCAAACATATGACTTTCAGGATGACGTGATTTCACTAGGACCATTTAGTTCAGCTGTGCCGGAAGACTACCAAGAATACTTAACTGAGGTAGTGGAAGAATATAAAGAAACTGAATTTCTACCTAATGAACAATAAACATGAAACAGACTAATAATTATGGTTGTTTTTACCCGTTTAAATTCCCTTTCTTTACTTTTTCTATTACTTGGAAACTTCGCTGGGAAATTGCTTCATACGAAGCTTTTTGGCGCTTATTTCATCTTTTTTTCGTTGCAGTAAACTTGCAAGAAGGAGAAAAATGCATTAAAATTAGTACCAAGTCATAAGAATTGATAATAAAACTACATTTTGAGGAGTTGTATATATGGGTGTTGGTGTATTAGGTACAGGTCATTATCTACCAACCAAAGTTGTAACAAATAAAGACATGGAGAAGTTGGTGGATACTACAGACGAATGGATTAGAACAAGAACTGGGATAGAAGAAAGACGGTTTGCTGAAGATGATATTGATACTTCTGACATGGCTTTTTATGCAGCAAAGCAAGCATTGGAAGAAGCTAATGTAACGGTGGATGAGATTGATCTTATTCTAACAGCGACAGTAACACCTGATACTCCTTTCCCTTCAGTATCGTGTATGATCCAGGAAAGACTAGGAGCGAAAAATGCTGCCGCTCTGGATGTAAGTGCTGCATGTTCTGGATTCATGTATGGTATGATAACTGCTAAGCAATTTATTGAAACAAACGCTTATAAAAAGATACTAGTAATTGGAGCAGAGAAACTGTCCAAAATTACGAATTGGGAAGATCGTAGTACTTGTGTTTTACTCGGAGATGGCGCAGGAGCTGCCGTTATAGGTGAAGTTTCAGAAGGTAAAGGGATACTTTCCTTTGAATTGGGATCAAATGGAGCAGGTGGCAAGGAGCTCTATCAAAATGAACAAGATATGTTAGTGATGAACGGTAGAGAGGTATATAAATTTGCCGTACGTCAAATGCCTGAATCAACAATGAACGTTATTGATAAAGCCGGCCTTAAAAAAGAAGATGTCGACTATCTCATTCCACATCAAGCAAACATCCGTATTATGGAAGCTGCTCGTGAACGTTTAGAAATCTCGGAAGATAGAATGGCAACGACCATTAAAAAATACGGAAATAATTCAGCGGCATCTATTCCAATGGCTTTGTCAGAAGCTGCAAAAGAAGGTAAAATTAAAGATAATGATATCGTGGTTTTAGTAGGATTTGGCGGCGGATTAACATGGGGCGCTGTGGCTCTACGCTGGGGAAAATAAATAGGTGTTAAAAACTAACACCGTTATGTATAGGAGGTTTATCCAATGGGACAAAAAAGAGTAGTTATTACTGGACTTGGTGCAGTTTCGCCATTAGGAAACACTGTTGATACAATGTGGGAAAACATTGTTGCAGGCAAATCTGGCATTGGTCTTGCTACAAAAGTAAATATAGATAATTTTCAAGCAAAGGTTGCAGCAGAGGTAAAAGATTTTGACCCAACTGCATACATGGATAAGAAGGATGCTCGAAAGATGGATCCGTTCACCCAGTATGCAGTTGCTGCATCCAAGATGGCTGTAGAAGATGCCAAATTGGAGATTAATGAAGACAATGCACACCGTGTAGGGGTTTGGATTGGTTCTGGTATCGGTGGAATGTCGACATGGGAAGATCAGCACTCGAAGTTTATTGAAAAAGGGCCAAAACGTGTAAGCCCATTTTTCGTGCCGATGATGATCCCAGATATGGCTGCAGGACAAGTATCCATTCAACTTGGAGCGAAAGGAATTAACTCATGTAGTGTTACAGCTTGTGCTTCAGGAGCCAATTCAATTGGTGACGCATTTAAGGCGGTTCAGCGTGGGGATGTTGATTACATTATTGCTGGAGGGACAGAAGCGCCGATCACCAATATGTCATTTGCAGGGTTCTCTTCTGCAAAAGCATTGTCCTTAAACGAAGATCCTAAAAAAGCTAGCCGTCCATTTGACAAAGAACGTGATGGCTTTGTAATGGGTGAAGGTTCTGGAATTATGATTCTGGAATCACTTGAAACAGCTTTGGAACGTGGTGCGCACATCTATGGAGAAATTGTTGGATATGGTGCAACAGGAGATGCTTACCATATTACAGCACCTGCTGAACACGGCGAAGGGGCTGCAAGAGCGATGCAAATGGCTCTTGACGATGCTGGACTATCTCCTAACCAGGTAGATTATATTAATGCACATGGGACAAGTACAGCATTAAATGATAAATTTGAAACGGAAGCAATAAAAACAGTGTTAGGAGATCATTCTAAACATGTTGCGGTTTCTTCAACAAAATCGATGACTGGCCACCTACTAGGTGCAGCTGGTGGGATTGAAGCATTAATTTCAATCAAATCCATAACGGACAGCATCGTACCTGCAACAATTAATTATGAGAATCCTGATCCAGACTGTGACCTTGATTACGTACCGAACGAAGCAAGGAAACAAAATGTGGATGTAGTAATGAGTAACTCTTTAGGATTCGGTGGTCACAACGTAGCACTTGTATTTAAAAAATATCAATAATCCGAAAAACTGACTGAACTTATCAGTCAGTTTTTTTGTTATGGTCTTTGAAAACCCCTGGCTATGCCGGGGGTTCCATAGAGCTTCTAGCGTGGGGGCAAAAAAAAGCCTCTCTTCATGATAAGATAAGGTTGGTTTCCCGACCACCAAATCTCATCAAAGAAGGAGGCATGTCCAATGCAGGACAAGAATAGTTTAGCACATACACAGTGGAGATGTAAGTTCCACATCGTTTTTGCGCCAAAATATAGAAGACAAATTATCTACGGGAAATATAAAAAAAGCATCGGAGAAATAGTAAGAGAGCTTTGTGAAAGGAAAGGGGTTGAGATACACGAGGCAAATGCATGTAAAGATCACATTCATATGTTAGTAAGTATTCCACCAAAACTAAGTGTATCTCAATTCATGGGCTACCTAAAGGGCAAAAGTAGCTTAATGATATTCGATCGGCACGCTAATTTAAAGTACAGATATGGTAATCGTAAATTTTGGTGTCGAGGCTACTTTGTAGATACAGTGGGCAGAAATAAGAATCAAATTCAAGAATATATTAGAAATCAGCTTAAAGAGGATTACATGAGTGATCAGTTAACATTATTTGAAGAATTTGACCCCTTCACTGGAGAGAAAAATAAGAAGAAATAAGAGATTCTTTTAGAATCAGTGAGTGAGTGTGGTGCAAAAGGGAAACCATTCAGTGGGCCTTTTAGGCCGAGGCCGGTAACATAGGCTTTCAGCCGCAGAGCAAACCACCAGTTCACACTGGTGGTTTTGATTACTGGTTTTAAAACCACAGGCTCTGCCTGTGTGAGAATTCAACTTGTAGAGTTGTAACAGAAAAAATCTCCTTTCGATATAATAGAGTTGGCCGTCAAACCGACTCTATATACAGAAAGGAGAACTACTCATGTCGAGTGACAATAGTTTATCACACACCCGATGGAATTGTAAGTATCACATAGTCTTTATACCCAAGTATAGAAGGAAATTAATTTATGGCAAGTTAAGAAGAGACATCGGGGCGATCTTAAGACGTTTATGTGAGATGAAAGATGTAGAAATTATCGAGGCTCATGCCATGCCCGACCACATCCATATGCTGGTGAAGATACCACCAAAGATGTCAGTATCTTACTTTATGGGTTACTTAAAAGGTAAAAGCTCTTTAATGATTCACGACAGACATGCAAACCAAAGTACAATCATGGGAACCGCACATTTTGGGCAAAAGGTTACTATGTCAGTACAGTAGGGCTCAATCAAAAAACGGTGGCAAAGTACATTCGTGAACAGGAATCTGAGGATAGACTACGAGACAACATGAGTAAACGTGAATACGTCGATCCATTTAAAAAATAGATAGGAATATAAACGGTTGACGGTCAATTTCGAAGCCCCTTTAGGGGCATCGTTGGTAAAGTGCCCTTATAGGGCGAAACTAAAACCGCCCGTTTTACGGGCGGATAGTTACTTTTCTTAGGATAGGTGTAAAGTACGGAGGTGGGGATTTTTGTCGAGAAGAAAGTAGAAGAAGTGCATAGTCGGAGAGTGATCTATCGGCTGAGAAGAAGTGCGCATCGGCCTGGAGGGGACTAACATCGGCCAAGAAGAAGTGAACATCGGCCTAGGGGGAACTAACATCAGCCAAGAAAGAGTGAACATCGCAAGAGAGCGATCTTTCTTGACCCAGCGCCTGCAATCAAATTAACATAATAAGAAATCATGGTTTCCCATGGACAAGCATATACATATATAAAAGCTTGGACAAGTATTGGTGGGGGATAAGATGGGCTATATTTTTGTTTTTTTAATAGGATTTGGTTTAGCGGTAAGTGGTGGGGTCACGATTATCGCGTACTTAAACTTTTTACCTGCTGGCATCACATGGATAGAGTACTTTATCTTTATTTCGGGCAGAATGGAGTGTTACTTTCTACCGTTAGGAATAGTCTTAATGGCTTTTGTCGTATACCGTTACCCAAACACCCCTTAAATCTTGCAATGGCTTAGAATAAATTTCTTTATGATGGTCATAATGTATTCTAAGTTCAGTTTTAGAAGTGAGGGTTGTTTATGTTGTATATGCACGATGTTTGGGTAAATTGGTTTGAAGGCGAAGAGAATGGCTATAATGTGTGTTATTTTCATGAATGGCGAAAAAATGACGGAATTGAGCTGCTTGATCAGGTTCCATTACTTTACATAACAAAAGAACTGTTTCATTATATTGAGAATGATATGCACGACTTGCCGCGTCCTTTGCTGGATTCCATCTACAAAAGAGCATATGTGCGTAAAGGGCAGGAGCGTAATGTATTGGACTATGCCTGTATTGTTTCGGATGGAGCAGACATCCTGGTTTTTGATACCATTGGCTATGAGATACCGATTCGTAAAAGTAGACTGATTCCACGACAGGAACAGCTTGTCTACGATATGATCAAAAACACGAAACCCCAATCCTATAAGTTTGATTCAAAAGCATACCAAAAGGAATACCATATGCTTTCGATGTCCCCAGACCTTGTCTTTGGATTGACGAGAAAAGAGCGGCAGTTAAAGCATTTGTTGATGATGGGACTTGATCAGCTTCGTACCACAAACAACTTAGAAGAATTGCGTTATTGGCTAACGGAATGGGATCCCAAGAAATACCCATACATTCGCTTTATGGATGAAGATGAAGTGTGGGGCGCATTGTATACAGGAGTAAAAAAAGGGTGGAGTAACGCCCATGAAGATCTTTGTGGGAAGTTGATTAAAGGCCAACCTTTCCTTGAGAAAATTTGGGAAGTGGAGAACGGCCAAACAGAGAATATTTCAAAGCAGAAATAGTAAAAAGCCAATTGATAACCTATTATCAATTGGCTTTTGTGTTTTTGTTATTTCTTTTTCTTCACACGGCCTAATCCCATTGCTTTTTTAGCTTTGGCAACCATCTTATTAGCATGTAAAGATGCTTTTTCGGCACCTTCATCTAAAATGGTATCCAACTCCTCGGATTGAAGCAATTCCTCGTACCGTTCCTGAATAGGCTGCAACAGAGCGATCACTGCATCCGCGACACCCTGTTTGAAATCTCCATATCCCTTTCCAGCATATGCTTCTTCCAATTCGGCAATGCTTTTACCTGAGCAGATAGCATGTATCGTTAGCAAGTTCGACACACCTGGCTTGTTTTCTTTATCAAACTTCACAATACCTTCCGAATCCGTTACTGCACTTTTGATTTTCTTCTCTATTTTCTTGGGTGTATCCAGCATAGAGATGAAACCTTTTTCGTTCGAGTCGGATTTACTCATTTTCTTCGTCGGCTCTTGTAGTGACATAATCCTTGCTCCAACTTTAGGAATGCGAACTTCTGGGACAGTAAAGATATCATTAAAACGATTGTTAAAGCGTTGAGCCAGATTTCTAGTCAGCTCTAAATGTTGTTTTTGGTCATCGCCAACAGGGACGATATCGGTGTTGTACAGCAGTATATCTGCTGCCATTAAGGAAGGATAGGTGAGTAGTCCAGATGAGACAGCTTCTTTTCCAGTAGACTTATCCTTAAATTGGGTCATACGCTCTAGTTCACCCATGTAACTGATAGATTGTAGCATCCATCCGAGCTGTGTATGGGCAGGGACCTCGGATTGGACAAACAGTGTAGCTTTATTGTGATCAATCCCAGAAGCTAAATATAATGCTGCTAGAGAGCGAATATTATTCCGCAATGTTAATCGTTCCTGAGGTACGGTTATAGCATGCTCATCCACAATACAGAAATAACAGTGATGATCCTCTTGAAGTTGAACAAACTGCTGAATCGCTCCTAGATAGTTACCTAATGTTAACGTACCACTTGGCTGAATGCCGGAAAAAATAGTTTTCATGGTTCTATCTCCTTTGAAAAAAGTCATTAAAAAAAGCCCATTAATCCCTCTGAAATAGGGACGAATGAACCGCGGTGCCACCCTTATTATTCTGCATATGCAGAATCACTTTAACTGTTAGTTAGCTCGAAAGTCCAATTCCAATTCACCTTGATGCTTGTTTCCACCAGCCACAAGCTCTCTAAAAGTCAGAGGGTGATTGTACTACGCCTTTGTCATAGCTATTGATATTGTTTTTTTAATTATATATAGTTTGGTGTTGGAATGCAAGAAGGGAACTTCATAAAAGCTCTTCATCAATTCTATGTAAAGAATATTTTTTAAGATATTTTTCCGATCTTTTAGTAGAGCATAAACGGAAATCGCATTTATAAAGAAGGTTTATAGACATTTTAAATTAATTGTCTTTCTTAATTTTATAGGGAAAGTTCCTCTTTTAGGCATTATGCATATGATACATGGGATAATAATTAAGGAGTGAGAAATATGTATTATTCACCTTACATGTACCCGAATTACAATGTAAATGTTCCAATGCCATATAATCGCCAACAACCTGTATATTGGGGTCACCCACAAGCAACGAATATGGAGAGTTTTTATCAGCCAATGCAATTAGAAGATAGGGCGGAAAATATGGGATTTACAGATCAAGGGAAACAGCCATTTGTAATAAATATAGAGGAAGCTGCAGAAAGGAACCGCACCTTCCGCACAGCAATTTGGACCGGAAATCATTTGCAAGTTACATTAATGAGTATTGGTGTTGGGGAAGACATTGGTTTGGAAGTACATCCAGATGTCGATCAATTTCTACGGATTGAAGAAGGACATGGATTTGTTCAAATAGGAGACACAAAAACTAATTTGAACTTTGAAAAAAGAGTTTCTGAGAATAGTGCTATCATGGTTCCTGCTGGTAAGTGGCATAATTTAACGAATACTGGAAATAAGCCGCTAAAGTTATATACCATTTATGCGCCTCCAGAACATCCATTTGGAACGGTTCATCAAACGAAAGCTGACGCTACAGCCGCGGAAGAAGGAAATAATTCGGCCAGTCCAAATTATTTTGGTAGAACACCAGATGAATGGGTACAGCACACAGAGTTTTTAGTGAGAGAGGGATTAGAGGACGTTAAGAGAGGGATAAATGCTACACATATTCTTCAAGAATTTATTCTTATGGGTGTTCTTGTTGGAAAAGGATACTCTCCTGAAAGAGCATATGAAATGGTAGAAGAATGGGAGCGTACAGGAGAATCAAAGCTTCTTCAGCAAAGTAAAAATATGTAAACCGTAGATTATGCAATGAAAACCGGGCAATTTTAATTTCTGAAGTTAATATCATGTTAGTTGAACCCCTCAAATTTGTTGAGGGGTTCTGCTGTTTAACTTGTGATACTTGTTCTTTTTCACTATTTCCTACATTGGTTCTTGCCAATCGAGCCCACCCACGCAGTTAGCATTTAGAACCATACCTTTTTAAAACTGGATAGATAGGGATTTGATATTACAGCTAAACAATCTTTCTGTTCCAAAAACGATGATGACCAATAGCGTATATAAACGCTTCTGGGAAATTGCTAATTTCATCTGCTACAACAACACCAGGTTTGCCGTCAAAATGGTTGACTGTTAAATACTGTATTCCTTCGTGGGAAGCGCCGATTGGTTTATAATGTGAGAATGCTTCATCAATAAAGTATACAGCATCTTTATTAAATCTCTTGCTCGTCTGACTACCATTTACAATATATACTGAATCATACATGACGGACTTTGCTGTTTGAAAAGTGTGATCAGCTTTTAAAATAACGTCGTTTGTTCCCAACACATTACCTTGATTTTCGCTGATTATTTCCACAGTCAAGTCTGCATCCTTTAATTGTTTTAATACATATTTTACTTCAGGACCATTAAACCCCTTCGCCAGTATGACTGCAACTTTTCTGGTGTCTGGCTTAAATATTGTATTTTGCTGACTTAACGCCGGAGAGGTAGCAGTTACGTCAGATCCTTCCGAAGTTGGAGGATTCACTCCAATTCTTTTTGCGATTGTGACTGCAAGCTCTAGATTTACATTTGCGAACATATTGACGGACTGCTGTTTCACCGATTCACTTTTCACTTTCCCAAGTTCAAAGCTAAAAGCATCGGTAATATGCATTTTCTCTACTGGTGTCATGCTATTCCAAAATAATGTGGCCTGTGAGAAATGGTCAGTAAAACTACTACTTCTTGCTCGGATTTTTCGACCTTCCACTTTTTCTTGATAATGTTCATATCCTCCTTCTGAAGGGCTAACTGGGCCAGGTGTATTTCCTGCAAGCGAATTTCTATGATAGCTAACTTTTCCCACATTAATAGTTTGCCTACGGTATCCTTCCCGTTGGTTATTATGAAAAGGTACAACGGGTCTGTTAATCGGAATTTCATGAAAGTTCGGACCGCCGAGTCGGATGAGCTGCGTATCAGTATATGAAAATAATCTCCCCTGGAGGAGCGGATCGTTCGTAAAGTCAATTCCAGGAACTACATTTCCTGGATGGAAGGCAACCTGTTCTGTTTCTGCAAAGAAGTTATCGACATTTTTATTTAATGTCATTTTTCCAATGATTTTTACTGGAATAATTTCTTCTGGCCAAATCTTCGTAGCATCCAAGATATCAAATTCCATATTAAGTTCATCTTCTTCATTAATAATTTGCACACCTAATTCAAATTCAGGATATTTACCGTTATTAATAGCATTCCATAAATCATTACGATGGAAATCTGGATCAATTCCAGTCAATTTATGAGACTCGTCCCAGAGCAACGAGTGCACTCCAAGCTTTGGCTTCCAATGAAACTTAACAAAGTAGGCTTTCCCTTGCGCATTGACAAGGCGGAAAGTGTGTACACCGAATCCTTCCATCATACGGAAACTTCTTGGGATAGCACGGTCGGACATAATCCACATAATCATATGAGCACTTTCCTGGTTGTTAGCAACAAAATCCCAAAAAGTATCGTGTGCAGTGGAAGCTTGGGGTATGTCATTATCAGGCTCGGGTTTGAAGGCGTGGACGAGATCAGGGAATTTAATGGCATCTTGAATGAAAAACACCGGAATATTATTGGCGACCAGATCATAATTACCTTCTTCGGTGAAAAATTTGGTGGCAAACCCTCTTGCATCCCGAACCGTATCAGCAGACCCTCGTGACCCATTTACCGTAGAAAAACGTACAAACACAGGCGTCTTAATCGAAGTGTTTTGTAAAAACTTTGCTCTTGTATATTTGCTCATGTTTTCATATAATTCAAAATCCCCATGCGCGGCAAAGCCCCGTGCATGAACAACTCTTTCTGGAATGCGCTCATGGTCAAAGTGGGTGAGTTTTTCCCTAAAGTGAAAATCTTCCATTAAGGTTGGCCCGCGGTCTCCTGCTTTTAAAGAAAATTCATCTTCAGACATCTTTAACCCTTGATTTGTAGTCAGTGCTTTCCCTTGATCCGTTACCTTGTAATCATCAAGTTGGTCCTTTTTCTTATTCTTGTCTAGATTTCGCTCATTGGTCATAAAATCCCTCCTACAGAGTAAAGATATGAACCATTTCCTTGATTATTCCAGTTGAGGTTAAGAGTTAAGATGAATGTATAGTAATAACAAAAATATCTTATAGATGTCTAATACCGTTATTACAAAATAAACTATTAGGCATTGAAATGGATATGTGAGTTATTTAAATCAAAATCTTAATTGCAGTAATCACTTATCAGTGTAAGTTATCACTTAAAATAAAAATGATTGACAAAATACCTATGCGGGTATAATATGAGGACAGGATATCACAAAAGAAACCTTAAGATCCTTTTATTAATTTCCATATAAAGGATCTCTTTTATCAAACATGCCCTATTATAATGACCTACAATTATCTTTTGGTTAAAGGGAGTTATGTTAGGTTCGATGTCTAATAGAAATCAAAAGAGGAAGGAGTGAAAACAAATGGAATATGATACAAAAGTTAAAAACAGAATGAAGCGTATTGAAGGACAGGTTAGAGGACTATTAAAAATGATTGAAGAAGAAAAGGACTGTCGTGATGTTGTGACGCAAATGACAGCAGTAAGAAGTGCTTTAGACCGTACAGCTGCATTAATTGTTAGCACAAATCTTGAGCAATGTATCCGTGAGGAAAAGGATAAAGGAGAAAGTTCAGAAGATCTGATCAAAGAGGCTGTCAATTTACTAGTAAGAAGCCGATAACTTGTTAGGATTGACAAATTATTTCTAAGTCTTTAACCTAAAAATAGGGTTATGGTTATATAACTCTATTTTTTTTAAACAATACATATACCCCTACGTGTATATGTATATAAAAAAGGAGAGAAGGATATGTCAGATAAAAAGAAAACAACAATCGTATTATTTAGTGGTGATTATGATAAAGCAATGGCAGCTTATATAATTGCTAATGGCGCTGCTGCGTATGATCATGAGGTTACTATTTTTCATACTTTCTGGGGACTGAACGCACTTCGTAAAGAAAACCAAATTCCATTAAAGAAAGGATTTTTGGAGAAGATGTTCGGTAAAATGATGCCGAGAGGTGCTGATAAAATGGGGCTTTCTAAAATGAACTACTTAGGAATGGGCCCTAAAATGATTAAGCACGTAATGAAGAAACACAATGCTATGACATTACCTCAATTAGTGGAAATGGCACAGGAACAAAATGTGAAAATGATTGCTTGTACAATGACAATGGATTTACTTGGTTTGCAACAGGAAGAATTGTTGGATGGTATTGATTATGCTGGAGTCGCAGCATATATTGGTGATGCTGAACAGGGCAATGTAAATTTATTTATATAATTTTTTTGTAAACAATAATACCCTGGGGTGTATGCGAGGGTATAAAAGAGTAGTTGTAAGAAAGTATAGAACTGAGAAAAATGGAGGGATAAATAGTAATGAAAGAAATCACTGCAAAAGAACTAGCAAAGAAGTTAAAGGAAGAAGAAACATTGAGCATAATCGATGTGAGAGAAGTAGATGAGGTTGCTCAAGGTAAAATTCCTGGCGCTCTTCATATAGCTTTAGGACAAATACCTGAGCGAGTAAATGAAATAGATAAAGATAAACAACATTTTATTGTTTGTCGATCTGGTGGAAGAAGTGGGAAGGCATGTGCATTCTTAAGTGATCAAGGTTATGACGTTACCAATATGGTAGGTGGCATGCTTGATTGGGAAGACGGAGTAGAGAAATAAGAGGAGGAGATTATATGAATATAACTGCAAATGAAATTTTAAATGCAAAAGGTTTGGCATGTCCGATGCCGATTGTTAGAACGAAAAAAGCAATAACTAATTTGGAACCAGGTCAAGTAATAGAAGTACAAGCAACTGACAAAGGATCTACAGCTGATATAAAAGCATGGGCAGATAGTACAGGGCACCAGTATTTGGGAACAGTAGAAGACGGAGAAGTATTGAAGCACTATTTAAGGAAAGCAAGTGAGGAAGAAACAAAAGAAGATACTAAGCACGAAGCTATCATGGATTTGCGCGTACTTCGTAATAAAATAGATGCTGGAGAGTCCCTTGCTATTGTTGATGTCCGCGAACCAGCAGAGTTTGCCTTTGGTCATATACCTGGTGCTAAAAATATACCCCTCGGGGAACTAGAAGAAAGACTTTCAGAGATTGACCAAAATGAAGAACTACACATTATTTGCCGAACAGGAAGTCGAAGTGATTTAGCTGCACAAAAGTTGAAAGCAAACGGCTATAAAAATGTGAAAAACATTGTACCTGGTATGTCTAACTGGGAAGGTCCAACAAACAAAAATAACTAGGAGGGAAATGTATGGCTAAAACAATTTCAACTAAAACTCTAGCGAAAAAAGTAATTAATCATGAGAAAACGTTAATTTTAGATGTACGCAATACAGATGAATTTGATAATTGGAAAATTGAAGGTGGTAAGGTAGAGATCATTAACGAGCCTTACTTCAATCTATTAGATGATGTCGAGCCAGTTTCGAGTAAGTTAGAGAAAGATAAGGAAATAATTGTTGTCTGTGCAAAAGGTGGATCGTCTGAAATGGTGGCGGATTTATTAGAAGAAGCTGGTTTTACAAATGCTTACAGCCTAGAAGGTGGTATGAAAGCATGGAGTGAGCATCTGGAGCCAGTGAAAATTGGTGATTTAACCGATGGTGGTTCGTTGTATCAATTTGTACGTCTAGGAAAAGGCTGTCTATCTTATTTCATTGAATCAAACGGAGAAGCAGCTATCATAGATACAGCACGAATGACAGATGTATATGAAAATTTCGCAGAAAAACAGGGTATTCAAATTAAACATTTGATTGATACACACTTACACGCCGACCATATTTCTGGTGGCCTTAGCCTTGCAAATAAAGTAGATGGAAAGTATCACCTGCCACCCAAAGATGCTACTGAGGTGACGTTTGATTATACACCATTAGAAGAAGGAAATGACATTATTGTAGGAAATACAGCAGTAAAAGTCCATCCAGTATACTCACCAGGTCATACGATTGGTAGTACATCATTTATTATTGATGATACGTATTTATTAACAGGTGATATTCTATTTGTGAAATCAATTGGTCGTCCAGACTTAGCTGGTTTGGCAGAAGACTGGGTAGGTGATCTTCGTAACACACTTTATAACCGCTACAAGGAACTTTCCGATGATTTAGTTGTGCTACCAGCCCACTATTCATTTGCAGAAGAATTAGGAGAAGGTGGGAAAGTGTCAGCTCGATTAGGAGATCTATATAGTAAAAATTCAGGTTTACAGGTTGAGGATGAAGAAGTATTCCGAAAAATGGTAACTGAAAACCTACCACCACAACCGAATGCTTATCAGGATATTCGTCAAACAAACCTGGGGCAAATCACTCCAGAACAAGAAGAACAAAAAGAAATGGAAATAGGACCGAACCGTTGTGCGGTTGAAGGTTAATATAAGGAGGAGAAAAGAATGGAAGTAAATAAAGTATTAGATGCAAAAGGATTAGCATGTCCAATGCCGATTGTAAAAACGAAAAAAACAATGGAAGAACTTAACTCAGGGGAAGTACTAGAGGTTCATGCAACTGATAAAGGGGCCAAAAGTGACCTTACCGCATGGGCAAAATCTGGTGGCCATGAACTATTAAAAGACACTGAGGAAGATAATGTATTAAAATTTTGGATTAAAAAAGCATAGAAGGAGACTCATTAGTATGGGTCCCCTCCTATTAGGAGGGACTGCATTATGGAATATAGTTTGATTTTTATCGTAACTATCTTTCTGATTGGCTTTATCGGTTCCTTTGTTTCAGGAATGGTAGGAATCGGTGGATCAATTATTAAATATCCAATGCTATTATATCTCCCATCCCTGGTTGGTTTGACGGCGTTCACTGCACATGAAGTTGCTGGGATTAGTGCAGTTCAAGTCTTATTTGCAACAATAGGTGGTGTTTGGGCATACCGTAAAGGAGGATATTTAAACAAAACACTAATTATTTATATGGGAATAAGTATTTTACTTGGAAGTTTTATTGGTGGATACGGATCGCAATTCATGACGAATGGCGGAGTAAATCTTGTTTATGGATTGCTAGCGACTATTGCTGCAATTATGATGTTTATGCCGAAAAAGGGAATTGACGATATCCCGCTGGAACAGGTCACCTTTAACAAATGGGTGGCGTCATTTCTAGCCTTTTTAGTCGGTATTGGAGCAGGAATTGTAGGGGCTGCAGGAGCATTTATTTTAGTGCCAATTATGCTTCTGGTATTAAAGATCCCTACAAGAATGACCATTGCAACATCTTTGGCTATAACGTTCATTTCTTCGATAGGCGCGACAACCGGTAAACTAATGACTGGACAAGTAATGTTTATACCTGCCTTGATCATGATTATTGCAAGTTTAATCGCCTCACCTTTAGGGGCGCATTTCGGGAAAAAAGTGAATACGAAAATTTTACAATGGATTTTGGCAATCTTAATTTTTGGTACCGCGATTAAAATTTGGCTAGACATTGTTAGTTAACATAAAACCAATCTCTCATGAGGTTGGTTTTTTTTAAAAGGTGAGAGAGGAATAGAAAATGGGTTGGCTTTATCTTAAGAGCCAATTTGGGGAACATTACACCAAGAAGTTCAAAATAGATAGTACGAAGATACTTTAAATCACGATATAAAATATATAGCCATTTTAAAATTTGTTTATGATAAGAAAAATTCCTAATCAGGTTATTGTATTTCCCATTCAGGGTAATAGTTACCAACCGACTTTTCGACAAATTCTAGTATAATCCTTCCAATTTTAACAGGTAATCCTTTATACTAGATTTAAATATAAAAATGGGAGATTGATAGGATGGGGAAAAAACTACTAACAATGACAACGATGATGACGCTTCTACTGCCAAGTGTGCTCTCCATAGACACTGTAGCTGCAGAAGAGACGGTAAGCTCTCATAAGGAACGGCAAACGAGCATTAAGCCCTTAGCAATTGATAACATGAAGCGATTTACATATGATTCAGGTTACGAATTTGAATACCCTGATGCGGTTCGCGGTCTTTATGTTACAGGAAATTCAGCAGGCGGAAGTCGATTTGAATCTTTAGTGGACATGATTGAAAGCACAGACCTTAATGCAATGGTTATTGATGTAAAAGAAGATAATGGGAATCTTACGTTCAAGCCAGAAGAAGGTTCTCCATATGAAGACATCGCGAAGAATTTCATTGATGATCCTGAAGCAATGATGAAAACCTTAGAAGAGAAAGGGATATACCCTATCGCGAGAGTTGTAGTGTTTAAAGATTCGGTTCTAGCAAAAGAAAGACCTGAACTTTCCTTTAAGGAAAACGGCAAGGTCTGGGTTAACGGAAAAGGGGAAGCATTTGTAAGTCCTTTTCAAAAAGAAGTATGGGAGTATAATGTAGGCATCGCGAAAATGGCTGCAGAGATGGGCTTCCAAGAAATCCAATTTGACTATGTTCGTTTTCCGGAAGGCTTTGAAAGTAGAGATGATGAATTAGAATACTCCATGGGGGATTATGCGGAATCTGATATGAATAATATCAAGAAACGTGTACAAGCAGTGACAGACTTTGTTGCTTATGCAAAGGAAGAAATGTCCAATTATGATGTGGATGTGGCTGTTGATATTTTCGGTTATGCTGCAACGATTGAAGAAGCACCAGGCATTGGGCAAAACTTCTCCAAAATTTCTGACAACGTGGATGTCATCTCCTCTATGATTTATCCTAGCCATTGGACTTCTTATTTTGGTATTGAAGTTCCAGATAAAGAACCGTATAAGCTTGTGAAGGAGTATGCCAAAGTAGAGAATGAAGTACTAGGTGCATTGGAAGAGCCACCAGTATCACGACCATGGATCCAAGATTTTGAAGCGCCATGGCTATACAGCGGTCCAACGAAGCAATATGGCAAAGCAGAGGTTGAGGCACAAATAAAGGCATTACATGAAAGTGGCATTAATGAATTCTTGCTTTGGAATTCTGGTAACAGTTATACAGAAAACGTTGATTATAAAATAGGATATAAAGAATAAGGTTAAGCAGCTCTCTCCCTGACAGAGAGCTGCTTTTCGTATGGCTTAAAAACGAACGGACAAAATATATGTAGACGTACATTTTTTGGTAACGATTTAACAAAAGCAAGATTATTCGTTATACTAGAGAGGACTACTAAAAATAAGGAGTAGATCAATGAATTGGTATGAAAAGTTAAATAAGTATTTTCCGGTAGAAGAGATGAAATCAAAAAAGCATATGGAGATGCTTTTAAAAGAAAAGGGGGATGTCTACTACAAAGACGAAAGCCCCAAGCATGTTTTAATGTATGCAGAGTTTGATTCGTTTCTCTTCATCGATTATCTATGGGTATCTGCAGCAACGCGTGGTCAAGGAATTGGCCATAAGTTAATTGATAAGCTAAAGAAGAAAAACAAGCCGATTATCTTAGAAGTTGAACCTGTAGATTATGAGGATACAGATACAGAAAAGCGTCTGCATTTCTATCATAGGGAAGGCTTTACTCATGCGCAATCAATAGGCTACAACCGTCGTTCATTAGCGACAAATGAGGAAACCCCAATGGAAATATTATTCTGGTCTCCAAACAATGAAACAGAAGAAGTTATTTTTGAGCAGATGAAAAAAATGTATGAAGATATTCATACGTATAAAGATGAAGAAATCTACGGCCGTGCATATCAGCCGGTGGATGAAGTGCTGAGCTACGATGAAGACAATGCCCGGGACGATATTTTAAAAGGCCTAGGTACAACTGAAAAAGCGTAAAGCCTAAATTTATTTAGGTCCAAATAGAATAAAATGAGCAAAGGCCGAACAGCATTCGATTCTCCATAAAGATTCGAATGATTGTTCGGCCTTTGTATTCCTTTTTTCAATACTTTTTTTATCCCGCCTCAACTGGCAGTAAAACCCCCACTTCAAGATTGTGGGAAGCAATTAAGCGTTCTAAGTGGGGGATCAACTGCCAGTAAAGGTCCGATTCGTTCAACTAACAATTGGTGGGGGAGGTAGGGAACCCCCCACCAAATGAAGTTTCACTTTAAGTGCCCACTTTACGTGTAAGCTACAATTCATCTAATCTCTTTTTATGATGATTTTTTTTCCGTACGCCCCACTGATAGATTGTTAAGCCGATCAGCTAAGCCAAGTCCATTCTTTAATGGCAAAGCCTCGTCTGTCAGTAATGTTTCTTTTAATTCATATGCGTTAGAACCGTGTTCTGCAAAATCAAGTCCTGCAATTTCTTCTTCTTCCGATACACGAATAGAAGAGAAGCGGGTAATGATGAAAGTGAATGCTCCTACAGTTAACATAGTCCAGGCAATTACCGCGAGCACTCCAATTAACTGTATTCCTAACTGGGAAAAACCATTGCCATAAAATAGCCCTGTAGAGGTGGAAAAGAGTCCAACCGCAAGCGTCCCCCAAACCCCACAGATCCCATGAACGGTAATTGCGCCAACCGGATCGTCAATTCGTAGCTTCGTATCTAGAAAACGTATCCCTTCTACAAGTACCACTCCGGAAATTAATCCGACTAGAATAGAGCCAGCAAGGGAAATCTCTGCCGTACCTGCAGTGATACCAACTAAGCCAGCGAGTACACCATTTAATGAAAGGGAAGCATCAACACGTTTAAAACGAAATTTTGTATAAGCGGCAGTGGACACTAAAGCTGCAGAAGTGGAAAGAAGTGTTGTGCCGATTACCATTGGAACGAGCGTTGGATCTGCGGCAAGTGTGCTCCCACCATTAAAGCCAAACCACCCAAGCCAAAGTATAAACACACCCAGTGCGCCTAATGGAATGTTGTGACCTGGTATAACATTCACTTTCTTACCTGTATATTTTCCAATACGTGGTCCAAGGAATAATACGACAGTTAATGCACCGACGGCCCCTGTTAAATGCACTACTGTGGATCCAGCAAAATCACTGAAGCCTAGGTTTGTTAACCAACCATCACCTTGCCAGATCCAATGTCCAACAACCGGGTAGATAACGCTTGTCATTGCTATGACAAATAAAATGTAACTTCCAAGCTTCATACGTTCGGCAACAGCCCCGGAAATTATTGTTGCACATGTAGCAACAAACATAGCCTGAAATACGAAGAATCCAATATCATCCACACCGCTTAATAGAAAGCCATCAATACCAATTATAGAACCGGCAGTTGTTCCAAACATAAGCCCATATCCGACCACAAAGAATAATATGGATGCGAGACTTATAGTTAAAAAGTTTTTCATCAGAATATTAAGTGAATTTTTTGCGCGAGTAAACCCTGACTCGACCATTGCAAATCCAGCATGCATGAAAAACACTAAAAATGCTGCAAACATAACCCACACCAGGTCAACTGAAATTTGCAAGGATTCGGTAGTTGGTGCGGCGTAGACCGGTGATGCAACCAAGAATAAGAATAGTGATAATAACAAACTTTTCTTTAACATGATTTGTCCTCCTTTTTAAGATATGAAACTAAATAACAGCTTCGTTGCCACGTTCTCCAGTGCGAATTCGAATTACCTCTTCGACCGATGAAACAAAGATTTTCCCGTCGCCGATATTACCAGTACTGCAGGTCTCGAGAATAATGGATACAATTTCGTCAAGCTGATTGTCCTCTACAATCATTTCTACCTTGATTTTCGGTAGTAATTGTATTTGGAAAGTAGTTCCTCTAAACACACCAGTTTGCCCTTTTTGTTTTCCGGTTCCAGCAGCTTCTGTAACGGTCAATCCGCCAATCCCAATAGAAGATAATGCATTACGCAAAGGTTGGAACTTTTCAGGGCGGATAATTGTTTCGATCTTCTTCATCCTTAACACACCCTTTCTTTTATTGGTGTTAGGAAACCTAACACACTAAGTTATGTTAATTATCATAAAAGGAAACAAGACAAATTGCAAGTACTTTTCCATAAATTTTTTGAATATTTAAAAGTAATCGTTTACACAGTTTATAAGCGAATTGAGAATTTTTTCATGTAAGTGGTTTATTTGAAAATGTTTTGGGGTACCTTACAAGTAACGAATTAAAAACATTTCATGAACATTTTATAAAAAAACCCTAATTTCTCGTATACCCTCTACCTTTCGCTTGACAAATGTAGTATAATTTACATAAAGGGTTAATTAAACTTATTTTAATTTAATAAGTTGTTCAATGTTATGAAATGAATTCAACCCACTTTAGAATGAGGAGTGAAGTTTTATATGGTAACACTTTATACCTCACCAAGTTGTACATCTTGCAGAAAAGCAAAAGCATGGTTAGAAGAACATGATATCCCGTTTACGGAACGTAACATATTTTCCGAGCCATTATCATTGGATGAAATAAAGGAAATTTTACGTATGACGGAAGATGGAACTGATGAGATCATATCAACACGGTCAAAAGTCTTTCAAAAACTGGACGTTAATATTGATCAATTACCAATGAAGGATCTGTTTAATTTGATCCAGAAAAACCCTGGGTTATTGAGAAGACCAATAATCTTAGATGAAAAGCGTCTGCAGGTTGGGTATAACGAAGATGAGATTCGCAGATTCTTACCAAGAACAGTGCGTACATTCCAGTTACGTGAAGCGCAACGTATGGTAAACTAATCGTAAAATAAAAATGAATAATAAAAACGCGGTTCATTTTAAATGATCCGCGTTTTTCATGGTGTGCAGGTTTTTTGGTGCAATTTTGAAAACGTTGTAATATTGTCAAAAAATTCATCGTGACAAATGAAGGGAAATAGTTTAGAATATGTTACTAACTATTTCTAATATATAGGCATATTAATTTCCAAATACTTATGTAGTATCATACAATGAGAGTAGGAAATAATCCTTCCATATAAGGGGAATATGCTAATTAACTAATGGTTAGAGACAGGCTGTTTTTGGGTAATAGAAATACAGGGTTTATTTATATAGATTAAGGTGAAGCTATCTCTTCCACCTATAAACTATGACCAGAAGGGAGAGAACTATCGATGGAAATAGAAAGAATTAATGAGAATACGGTGAAATTTTATATTTCTTATATGGACATTGAAGACCGTGGTTTCGAGAGAGAAGAAATTTGGTATAACCGTGAGCGCAGTGAACAGCTCTTTTGGCAAATGATGGATGAGGTAAACTATAAAGAAGGTTTCAATGTGGAAGGTCCATTATGGATTCAAGTCCAAGCATTGGAAAAAGGTCTAGAAATTATCGTAACGAATGCGAATATATCCAAAAATGGTGAAAGCATTCAGCTTTCTGAAGAAGAAGGCAATACTTCCGGTTTCTCAGTAAATAAAAACATTGAAAACATGCTTGAAGAAAAGTTCGGTAAAACGAATGAACTAGACGACGAAACAACTGAAGAAGAAGGCAATGAAGAGCTAGAAGCAGCTAACCTATGGATTATCGTCAAATTCAAGGACTTTGAAGATGTTATACAACTAAGTCACTATTTTGAGAACTTTGAAGGAAGTGCTGAAGAAACGCTTTATCACTTTGATAATGCCTACTATCTCTATCTTGAATTCTCACAAGATTTATTAGATGAGAATGCGCAGGAGGATATTATCAGTCAGGTATTCGAATTTGGAAAGGATTCGGAACTAACAATCCATCTCCTTGAAGAATATGGTAAGAGAATATTTGAAGAAAATACGTTTGAGCAAGTACGTCAGTATTTCCCGGCCAAAGCATAGACACTCTATAATTGGAGTGTCTTTTTTTGTTACATACTTTTCTTAGCGTCCTTATGGCAGGAGTGAATATCTCTATTATTAAAGAAGGAATTACTCCATTAATGTCGAATGAAGGATGGTGAGGAGGTGATTTATCGGATGCTTCAGGCTAAATCAAGTGGGGGTGAGCTCATCACACTTGCTACCCTGACACCTGCTGAGCTTAAGCAACTTAAGTTGGAGAAGCAGACATTTACTTGTCCTGCATGTGGAAACAGGGTAATCCCAAAGGCCGGTACTAAATTGATACCACATTTTGCTCACCATCATGCCGATGCCTGTCTTACTTCAGTGAATGGAGAAAGCGCCTATCATGAACAGGGGAAACTTCTGCTATATCAGTGGTTGAAGGCTCAACAACTACAAGTGAAACTAGAAGCCTATTTACCAGAAATTCAGCAACGCCCAGATATATTATTAACGGTCAACAAAAAAACGATTGCGATTGAATATCAATGTGCTCGAATCCCGCCAGAAGTTATCATTAAACGTAATAACGGCTATAAACGAGCAGGAATTACTCCGATTTGGATTATGGGGGAGCAGCTACTAAAGCGAAAATCAACAAACGGTTTTAAACTGGACTCCTTCCTACAGCTATTTATACACCAATTTACTTCCGCGACCCCACCGAATATTTACTTCTTTTGCCCACATACAACTCAACTTATAAACTTTATGGATATTTATAGTGTAGGTAACGGCCTTGCTTTTGGAGTAATTCAAATTCGTACGCTTCAGGCTATTCAGTTTCCTGAACTATTTCATTTTCGTAACTTCGAGAGACAAACACTGTGGAGGATATGGAAAAGAGAGAAAGCGCGTTTCAGGATAAGACCAATAAAGCAGTTCGGTACAGAGTTAAAATGGCACAAATGGCTCTATGAAAAAGGTCTACATCGTGATTTTCTACCCACTATTGTCCACATTCCAGTGCCATCTCAGCATTTTATGAAGCAGCCCCTTTGGGAATGGCAAAGTAAGCTCGTGATCGAAATACTATCTCCTTTGCCGCTCGGTGGAACAATTTCTCTTAACAGACTCAATGCTGTGCTAAGACAAGTCCAACATCCTCAATGTATCTTTCCGCTCATTAAATACTTCACAAATCCCGTTACAGAGTATATGCAGCTCCTTTGTCAGCTCGGATACTTTCGCGAAACAACTCCTAACCAATACCAGAAGCTCAGCCCCATATCCTTTTTTTCCACTGTCGAAGACGCTATCAAGGCGGATAATGAATTGACTCTAAAGTTCTTAAGGAAAGTTTGGTAAAATAATTTCGGGACCCTAAGCAAAATACGAGCATTATTCCGCTTGAATTCGATATACTAATTATAGTGGGTTTATAATCAGAGCTCCTATATTGATTTGTAGAACTAGTTAAAGAGATAAAAAGGAGGAATATTAGTGGCTAAATCGACAAAAGAGTTACCAAAACGTAATGAACTTCCGGTGAATTTGACCTGGAAACTGGAAGATATCTTTGAAACGGATCAGGCATGGGATGAAGAATTGGCGCAACTACAAAAGGATATTCCGCAAATAGCAGAGTTCCAAGGTAAATTATCTGATTCTGCTGACAGTTTGTACAACATGCTACTGCTACAAGATAAATTATCTCAACGTCTTGGAAAGCTTTATACATATGCGCATATGCGTTACGATGAGGATACAACCAACTCATGGTATCAGGGTTTAAACGCAAAAGCGGAAAATGTATTGACACAAGCTTCAAGTGAGATGAGCTTTATCGTACCGGAAATTTTGGCTATGGAAGAAGGAAAGGTTGAGGCTTTTCTAAAGGAAAATCAAGGTTTGCAAGCTTATAAGAAAACACTTGATGAGATTACAAGACAACGTCCTCATGTTCTAAGTCAAAAGGAAGAGGCATTGCTAGCTGAGGCTTCAGAGCCGATGTCTAGTGCTTCACAGACATTTGGTATGCTAAATAATGCTGATTTGACATTCCCACGTATTAAAAATGAATCAGGGGAGGAAGTCGAGCTAACACATGGCCGCTATATTAGTTTTCTTGAATCTAAAGATCAACGCGTCCGTGAAGAAGCATTTAAAGCTATGTACGGAAAGTATGGTGAGTTTAAAAACACTTTCGCTTCCACTTTAAATGGTAACGTTAAAAAAGATAACTTTTATGCAAAAGTGCGCAACTACAACTCTGCAAGAGAAGCTGCATTGGACAACAACAATATTCCTGAGCAGGTATATGACAATCTTGTAGAAGCTGTAAACGAAAAGCTACCATTGTTACATCGTTATGCTGCACTTCGCAAAAAGGTAATGAAACTGGATGAATTGCATATGTATGACCTCTTTACACCACTTGTGCAAGATGTCGACATGGAAATTCCATACGAAAAGGCTCAGAAAGTTGTTTTAGAAGGATTAGAGCCACTTGGAGAAGAATACCTTAACATTGTTAAAGAAGGCTATGAGAACCGTTGGATTGACGTAGAAGAAAATAAAGGTAAACGTAGCGGTGCTTACTCTTCAGGAGCGTATGGTACAAATCCATATATTCTGTTGAACTGGCAGGACAATGTGAATAATATGTTTACACTTGCACATGAGCTTGGTCACTCTGTTCATAGCTATTATACAAGAAAGAATCAACCATACCGTTACGGAAATTATTCCATCTTTGTTGCAGAAGTTGCTTCTACATGTAATGAAGCATTACTTAATGATCATTTACTAAAAACAACAGAGGATGAAAAGGAAAAACTATACCTGTTAAATCATTTTCTGGAAGGATTCCGTGGAACAGTTTTCCGTCAAACAATGTTTGCGGAATTTGAACATGATATCCATGTGCGGATGCAAAATGGGGAAGCATTGACAGCTGAGAGACTAACAGAGCTGTATTATGAGCTAAATAAAAAATATTTTGGAGATGCAGTCGTATCTGACGAGGAGATCGGGCTTGAGTGGGCCCGTATTCCACATTTTTATTACAATTATTATGTATACCAATACGCTACAGGCTATTCTGCAGCTACAGCGCTTGCTAACAAAATCCTAGCTGAAGAAGACGGGGCAGTGGATCGCTATCTTAACTTCCTGAAAGCTGGAAGTAGTGATTATCCAATCGAAGTCTTAAAACAGGCAGGAGTGGATATGACATCTAAACAGCCAATTTTAGACGCGCTAGATGTCTTTGAAGAAAAGCTGAATGAAATGGAAGAACTATTATCCCAACAAAATTAAGCAAACAAAAAACAGGATGGTCAAATGATCATCCTGTTTTGTTATCTCATCCCACGATAAACCTTTTTATTCGTAAATGAATAAACGGTTAAATAGATGCAAATAAATAAGATTGGTAATGTAAGGTAAAGAGGGATGACGTTCATTAAACCAAGGATATTTAAAAAGAATGCGAACACGGTCAGAACAAGGAAAAAAAAGGGAAATAAGCCTTGCACAGTAGGTCCTCCTAGCACATTTTTATTTTGTTTGCATATTATAATGCTTATGTTTATTAGACGTAATTTAGAAGTGTGACACTTCTGTGAAAATGTGAACATACTTATTGAAACATACGAGCAAACTTGGTATAGTTAGTTTGTAAGATGAGAACAAACAAAACCCCTTTGTTTGAATCATGAAACTTTCTCCCATCCCCCTTTGTTTATTTATACAAAGAGAGATATAGAGGATATACGCTGCCCCGTATATCCTCTATTTTTATAAATCGCCACCTCCTGTAAAAAAAGGGAGGAGAGAGGCATCTAGTCATACATAAAAAAATAAGCCTTTAAAAAGGCTTAAGTCATTATCGGTTCCCGACATATTTCCAAAAAGAGCCGTATTTAACAGGGATTCTTTCTACAATTTGCTTCAACTGCAGTTTTTTCATTTCTTTTTCTGTTTGTGCCTGACTCCAGTCATATACAACAGAAATTTCTTTACTACCAACGATATTATAATGTGCTAGAAAATCTTCAAGTGATGGCTTCTCTGATGGAATAGGATGAATGCGTAAAATTTCTTGTAATACACGTACATAAATTTCATACGGATAGAGCCCAGAAACCTTAATACCTTGTTCTTCTACCATTTGGTTAAAGAAAACGATTGTGGGGATATAGTCAACTTCCATTTCTTGGGTTAACTTAAGGTCACATTGAAAGGCTTTCTTTGCAGAAGAGGAGTATAAATCACTTTGGAATTCTGCTGTATCTAAATTCGCTCTTTCTGCACATTTCAGGAGTACCGATTCATCTGAAATGTCCTGTTTATTTAAAAATGCTTCTTCTTGAATTTTTCGTAGGAATTGTCTCCCAGCCTTTTTCCCTTGCAGTTCCGCTGCTTTAATAGCAATGGAAGCAAGCCACGGCGAAGTGACTGGATTATCGATCCACAAATCACCGTCACAGCTCATTCCTGTTCGTTTCGCAGTTTTTTCCCATATATCCCTTAGCCGTTTCGGTTTATCAAATTGATCTCTATTTAATGTGTTAATATGGCCACTTACGATAGGACGAACAGTGAAAAATCGACCGTATTCAATAGAAAGTTTCTTTATATATGGTTCAAGCGCCCAGCATTCTGGACAAAGAGGGTCAACGAAAACGTACATCTCAATTGGTTTTTGCAGAACATCAAAAAAGCTGTAATTTCCCGATGTGTTGGCATGTGTTGAGCTAAGCTCTGTTTGATTCCAGCTCACATCGATTCTCCTTTCTGTTATTCTGGTGTGTTCATCATGTGGTTAGCAGTCATCGTTAATTTTTCATATATAGCTGTGCGATATGGTTCCTCTATTTCAGCTTCGACTAATGCTTGCGCCATGCATTCTAACCAGGCATCACGTCTTTTGGGAGTTATTTTAAAAGGTAAGTGCCTTCTTCTAAGCATAGGATGCCCACGTTCCTCCAAATATAATGAAGGTCCACCAAAAAACTGGGTTAAAAATAATGTTTGTTTTCTTGCTGTTTCTGTCAGATCTTCCGGGAATATAGGGATAAGTTCCGTATTAACGGCGACACGCTTATAAAACGCATTGACGAGTCGTTCAATGGTCTCATAACCACCAATTGCCTCAAACATTGTTCCAGTCTCTCTCATCGAAAATTCCCCTTGCTATTATAAAAGCTTCTAGACCATCCCTATAAAAAGATGCGTTAGTGCTTTTGATTTGAAGTTTGTATATATTGTAGCAACGGAAGGGATTGTGGGCAAATAATCTGATTGTATGAAGCATTAAGCTATTCTCTTGGATCTAAGGATTGAAAGAATCTCTGTATTTTATTAGGTGTTTTTCGCTCAGGTATGGCAAATTGTTTAAGTAGCGACTGAAACACGGATCTGCCAACTTCCTCGGATGGGGCTTCAAGCTCCAGTTCATAATCTGCCTGCCCATTATACGTACTATAATCAAGTACCAGTAAGACATCACGATACGGAATTTCTCGTCGAACTGTTGTCAAGGCACCAAAGTACGTTAGGGTAGATGGTGTAATATCCCATTTATCTAGCTGTTTTTGCGTATGCTCTTTTGCTATTGGCTTTCCACTCAACCACTTATCTACTTCCTCTTCGGACAAGGTGTCATGCGTCTCCAGTAATCCCGTCTCATTTGGTTCCTTTAACGTAAGTTGGTAAGCTCCTTGCTTCTCTCTAATTCGTAGTGCTGCTCCATTCTCTTTTAAACGAAAATCCTTTGTTTCAAAATAGTAATTTGTTTGTGTTTTACCTTCTATTGAAAAAGGAAGCATATTTAATAGTAACTCGAATTCTTTTTTTGTTAGTATATTTTTATATTCAATCTCAATTTCCTGTGTCACATTATTCTCTCCATTATTTTAAATTGGTTAGTATTGATTATGGCTAATGCGAAGCAAATATGCAAAGATTAGCCATTGTGTTAGATTATGGTACAATAGGATGGGAATTATATCCTGACGATTCGTACATAGAGCTAACGGGCTTTATTGCGCGATTTAGAAGAAAATCAGGTGGTGTTTAATGTGAATTGGGGAGCGTTGCTTGCACCTTATACACAGGTAGTAGAAGAATTAAAAGTAAAACTTAAAGGGATACGAAAGCAATTTGAATATGAATCAAGGCATTCACCAATAGAATTTATTACAGGTAGAGTTAAACCTGTTCCAAGTATTTTGGAAAAAGCTGAAAGTAGACAGATTAAAATGACTGATATTGAACAAAAAATACAGGATATTGCAGGGTTAAGAGTAGTCTGTCAGTTTGTTGATGACATATATACCATTGTAGAGATGCTCCGAAGCCGCGACGACCTTTCGATTATAGAAGAGAAGGATTACGTCTCAGAGAAAAAGGATAGTGGATACAGATCCTATCATCTTATAATCGAATACCCTGTAGAAACAATTGATGGTAGGAAAATTCTTATGGCAGAAATTCAAATTAGAACATTAGCCATGAACTTTTGGGCAACAAATGAGCATTCCTTGAATTATAAGTATAAAGGCAGAATACCAACTGAGGTGAAAGAAAGATTACAGCGTGCAGCAGAAGCGGCTTTCAAGCTCGATGAAGAAATGTCTAAAATAAAAAGTGAAGTACAGGAAGCCCAGAGAATGTTCCATAGGAAATAATAAAGTCTGATTTAAATAAGGAGGATGAATACATGAAGTTTGTTATCGTATCAAAGGGCGATGATCGTTCAAATAAACTGAAGGCAACGATGAAACAGTATTTGACTGATTTTGATTTAGAATATGATAAAAAAGAACCTGAATTGGTTATCTCTATTGGAGGGGATGGCACGTTTCTTGAAGCATTCCACCGGTATATTCATCGATTAAGCGAAACTTCGTTTATTGGAATACACACAGGACACTTAGGGTTTTACGCAGATTGGGTCCCTGAAGAAGTGGAAAAATTGATTATCGAGATTGCTAAAACTCCTTTTCAGATTGTGGAATACCCTTTATTAGAAGTGACGATACGCTCGAAGACAGGCGAAAGCAAAGATACTTTTCTTGCACTTAATGAGGCGACAATTAAAACAGCAGACGGATCCGTTGTTTTTGATGTAGAAATAAAGGGAGAACGGTTTGAGACCTTCCGAGGGGATGGCCTTTGTATTTCCACACCTTCTGGAAGTACGGCTTATAACAAAGCACTTGGTGGTGCTATTATTCACCCATCACTCGATGCAATCCAGTTAACAGAAATGGCATCTATTAATAACCGTGTTTTCCGTACAATTGGTTCACCGTTAATCCTGCCGAAACACCATCCATGCATTTTACGACCAACCGTTGATCGTAGTTTTCTAATAGCAATCGACCATTTTACAACAAATTACACTAACGTAGAATCCATTCAGTGTCGGGTAGCTGAAGAACGTATCCGCTTTGCAAGATTTCGTCAATTTCCATTTTGGAACAGAGTACGCGACTCCTTTGTAGCTGAAGAAAATAGCTAGGGTTATGAGACCTTGGCACATAACATTTGCTTTCACGCATAAATAGTGATTTAATTTGATATTTAATATCAACTACAAAGTAAATAAATACAATCTTACAGAAAGATTTCTTGCAATGAAGGAGAAGCATTAAAATGGAATGGATTATTAGAAAAATACATGAGGGATTACTTATTCGAACATACTTACAGCGAGAACACGGGTTTTCGAGGCGAATGATTAAATCTATTAAATTTAATGGAGGAAACATCCTCGTTAACGGTACAAACCAAAATGTAAGGTATGAATTGAAAGAAGGGGACAAGCTTGTAGTAGAATTTCCCCAAGAAAAAATTGGGGCTTATATGGAACCCGAAGATACACCGTTATCCATCGTATACGAAGACGATGCTGTGCTCGTCCTGAACAAAGCGGCTGGAATGCTCTCTATCCCGTCTTTACAACAGCCTACAGGAACAGTTGCTAATGCATTACTTGGCCATTACAAAAACCATGATGTCACGAACACGGTTCATATTGTGACACGTTTAGACAGGGATACCTCAGGACTTATGCTAGTGGCTAAAAATAGTTACAGTCACTCCCGGTTATCAGCATTCCAAAAGGATGGAAAAGTGAAACGTCAATACCAGGCAGTCGTTGAGGGAGCCCCTTCAGACAAAAAGGGTGTAATTAATGCACCAATTGAGCGTAAGGAAGACTCTATTATAGAGCGAATGGTACGGAAGGATGGGAAACAGGCCATCACCCATTATGAAATAGTTCGGGAATACGCCCACTATTCCTTGCTAAGAATTCAGTTGGAAACAGGACGCACACATCAGATCCGTGTTCATTTCAGTTATGTTGGTCACCCGTTAGTAGGCGACACCTTGTATGGGGGAGATGACAAATGGATCGGGAGACAGGCATTGCACTGCTATGCACTTAGCTTTAAACATCCTATAACCAATGAGGACATGCACTTTCAACAGGAACTGCCGCAAGACATGAAACAGCTTCTTTAAAGAAGAGCTTTTTTAAGAGAACTTTGCTAAATTATTTAATTGAAGTAAGTAAATTTCTCTTTCATCAAAGGCTGTTTTGATGGAACATTCACAACTTCTTTTTCAGGTAGTCGAAAGGCACTTAATGCATTGCCAAATACACAGCCTGTATCAATATTAATCGTGCGGTGGACGATTCTTGGTGACATGACAGGTGTGTGTCCATAAACGATCCAGTCTGTTCCCTCATATTCTTTTGCCCAGTCTTTTCTTACAGGCCGTCCATCCTCTGTAAAGTCACCGGTAATATCCCCGTAAAGTACGAAGGTTTTAACCTTTTTATCCGATCGACCAATATATTCCTCTTTTATGCCAGCGTGAGCAACGATAGCTTTCATCTTATGAATCTGCAGATATAATGGGGCGTTTTCGTATAATGTCATAAATTTTTGTCTAACTTCTGCTTGTTCTTCTCTAGAAAGCTGGTTGTATTCTGCTACAGTTGTCTCCAAACCATGACGCTGCTGAACTTTATTACCGAGAAAAAAACGATAGAGCTTATTGCAATGATTTCCTGGTACATAACGAGCTTTTTTCTGTATAATAACAAGGTGGTAGACAAGCTCGATAACCTTTAACGATTGAGGACCACGGTCAGTAATATCACCTAGGAATATAGGAATCCTTCCATCGGGGTGGCTATATTCCTTTTCTTTTTGATAGCCAAGCTTTTCAAACAAGTTTTGTAGTTCTTCATAACAGCCATGCACGTCACCGATAATATCTACTTTTTCCATTATACCCATCCTTATAATTTTTCTTGCTTTCCTGTAAAAATTGGATTATCATAAATCGCGTCCCTGCTAACTAATCTAAAATGTAATTGCGCAACCGTCCGTGAGACTCTCACTTCAAAACATGAGGTGAAACAGTTAAGTTTTTAGTGGGAGTAAGCGGACGCTAACCCCGATTCGTTCAACGAACAAGCAGTAGGGGAAGAATGAAAACCCCCGCTGCTTGAAGTTTCACTTTATTATATCCATTATTTAGTTAGAAACCAAATTGTTTTAATGCTACTTTACAGGGAAAATAAATAGTAGACTTTACTTACCACAAAATAGAATTGAAAGTCAGTGTCGAATGAAGAATTGCCAAGAATAAGTAAGCTTCTAGAAGAAGGCTAGCTTGCTTTTTCAAGCGGAAGGAATGTTTTTCAATGGAATCTAACAATCGCTATGATGAAGAATACGAAGTACAATATGAAGCACACTGGAAAAAGTTACAACAAGCATTAGAGCATGAAAAAATAGAAGAGTTTCGAGATGAATTTCTAGATATGCATCCATATGATCAAGCGAAATTCTTTATGGAGCAGGAAAAAGCATACCGTATGCAAATTTATACTTATTTGTCTCCAGAAGAGCTTGGGGACGTTATGGAAAATGTCGACCTTGAAGATACCACCTTTATCGTGGCCGAAATGGACCCGAGAATGTCATCCATGATGCTTTCTGAAATGTCGGCAGATAATGCAGTTGATATATTAAATGAACTGGACAAAGACCAGGTTGCAAGCCTACTGACAATTATGGATAAAGAGGCAGCTGATGAAATCAAACAGTTGCTTCATTATGAAGAAAAAACCGCTGGTAGTATTATGACGACAGAGTTTGTCTCCACGTACAAGCATTATACTGCCGATCAGACCATGAAACTGTTGAAAGAAGAAGCTCCTGATGCGGAGACCATCTATTATTTATACGTAGTTGATGAAGAGAAGCGATTAGTCGGTGTCCTTTCACTTCGGGACTTAATAGTTGCCTCTGAGGAAACATTAGTGGAAGAAATGATGAATGAAAAGATTGTTGCTGTTTCCGTTGCAAAGGACCAAGAAGAAGTTGCTCAAATGATTCGTGACTATGATTTTCTTGCAGTTCCAGTTGTAGATTTTCAAGATCACCTACTAGGAATTATTACGGTCGATGATATCTTAGACGTTATGGAAGAGGAAGCTAGTGAGGATTATTCTCGTCTTGCTGGTGTAACGGAAGCCACCAGACATGCGGATAGTGCCCTTGTCACAGCCCGTAAAAGGCTTCCTTGGCTAGTCATTCTGCTCTTTTTAGGGATGTTTACTGCCAGTCTTATCGGAAGGTTTGAGCAAACGCTCGAACAAGTTGCTGTTCTAGCTATCTTTATTCCGCTAATTGCCGGAATGGCTGGGAATACTGGTACACAGGCATTGGCGGTAGCGGTACGTGGTCTAGCAACAGGCGATTACGGCAAGCAGGGCAAGACCAAGCTGATATTGCGTGAGGCAGTAACGGGATTAATTACAGGTGCGGTTTGCGGAATTGTCATCACATTGGTTATTTATCTCTGGAAGGGAGATATTTTCCTCGGACTGTTGGTCGGGATTTCTATTCTTGCTACCTTGATTGTGGCAACACTAGCTGGTTCACTCGTTCCAATTATTATGGATCGCTTTAATATTGATCCAGCTGTAGCATCTGGTCCGTTTATTACAACAATTAATGATATTATCTCCATCCTCATTTATTTTGGAATGGCAACAGCATTTATGGGATTGTTAACTTAAAAGACAAAAAGCACTCTTCTGTCGAGTGCTTTTTTATATTTAGTCAAATATTCCGTTATAATTCTTTCACACATTTATAAAAATGGGTTCATATAATGAGAAAGGAAGGAGTGATTATGAATGGCAAAGAAACGATTTGCAAAAGACCCCTTGCTTTACATTCACCAACCAAAAGAAAGTAACCCAAAAGCTCCCATGCAATATACCTCTTATACAAATGCAGAAAAGAAGCAGCATCTAGCATCAGAGCAGAAACCAGTTGAGAAAAAGCAAAAGGAAGTTCTAGGGCCGATTAGTACTCATGCAAGACGTCGCAGCTTTTTAGAAGAACAGGCACTACACCAGGAAAAACGACAGAAGGATGAACCAGAATTTGGAGAAATAGTCGAAAAAAAATATGAGGAAAAGGTTCCCGAGCATGATGAGGAAACCAAAAGCCCCGTAAGAGAAACAGAAACAGAAAAAAAGGAACGACCTAAGTTTAAAGACATGACAATTGAAGAGAAGGTGGCTTACTTCGTGGCGACACCCAGTTATGCTCCGCAAATGCGTTGTGAAATTAGAACAGGAGAAAGATCGTACCGGGGTGTCATTACCGGGTCTGAGGACAATTATGTATATATTAAAGTAGGTAACAGGAAACAAAGTACAAAGATCAACCTAGATGACATCAAACATATAAAATTATTGGGATTTTAAAAAAAGGCCGAGGATATAATCCTCGAGCCTTTTTCATTTCCTTAGTTAAGTGCATTAACTGCAGGAAGGCATGTTACGTGGCAGAAGCAATTAAGGTCTACAGTCATACAAATGCCAGTCGCGCGCAGTGGCTTTGTTTCTTGTTCCACTGGATTTTTCGGACATGGATTTTCATCACCAGGATCTCTTAATAGTTCTAGAACTGCACAACAATCATCTGTGATTTTCTTAACTCGGAAGTAGAAGCTGCCTACAACGTATCCGATATTGCTTGGATGTGCACCGTACCCTTGGAATGGTTTGCAGTCTCCTTTACAGTAAAGGATTACCGGAACTGTATCTAAACCATTGCCGTTATCTGTTTCCCCCAGTAAGTCCGTGATTGACTGTTCGCAGCTCGTGTCACAACAATTTTCAATGACGTCATTCTGTGCCTCAACTATTTCACTAAGAATATCGCAAACACAGTTTCCTGTTTCAAAATCTTTTCCACAACCCATGAATTATTACTCCCTTCAAAAATGAAATTGACTCATTTGTCTTTACTAGAGTATGTGTTTTCGCATAGATGGTGTGGGCATCCATCCTAAATAATCTAGATATTTATCCGTATAAACGGGCGAATGTCTACACCAGCCTAATTTTGTAACATAGACTAATAACGAACATACATGAAAAAGGAGTGGAAGCTAGTGTCTGAGAGAAAACAAGTCATTCATGTGAAAGACCTTGTTATAAAGGCGGATAACGTTTATATAGAACCAAGGAGACCGCATCATCGAAATCCATTTTTTGGCGGAAGAACACAAGAAGAAGCAGAAGATGTACACCACGAAGATAGAGAAGACTTTGTGAATGAAGCAGATGAGAAAGAAGGAAGAAGAGATCCTTTCGGTTGGTTTTAAATGAAACTGGCAGCTATTTTGTAGCTGCTTTTTATTTTACGTTTGCAAAGCGTGAGTTCTATCCTGAAAGCAATGAAGACGTGATTGGATTCTATAAGAAAAAACACACATTCGCTAAAAGACGAACGAGTGCAAATGTTTCTAATGACAAAGGGGGTCTCTTGATGAAAGTATCTGAACCCGGTTGGCTTCAACACATTCGAGATATTGAAAAACATCTTGAAAAAAATGAAAAATGGCTAAAACAACCGGAGTCTAAATTTAACCAATTTAATAAGGAAGCTGAAGCTTGGGAGAAAGAATATTTAGCTAAAATCAGCGATGTAGAGAAATTTGCAAATGAATTGGAGAAGACGATGGAGAAATTGTAGGAATACTTTTTAGAGAGAAGGGTATATATAAATAACTAACCAATAAGATAGCTTACTTCTCAAATTTATTATCTATAAAGGAGGCGCTTATATGGGCTATATTCTTCCAATCTCTCATTACCAATACAATGAATACCAAAACCGGATTACGGAAACAAAACAAAATCCACACTATATTGAAAGACCTTTCAAAGTAATTTTAGAAGAACAGCATCAACGTATCGAAAAAGAATATGAACGTCTAAATGGCCCAGTACAGCAATCTCCTTCAAAAAAAGATCTGCACGCTAATAAGTTTTTCGGGCAAATTACCGGCAAAGGTAAGAATTTTAGTGCAGGTGTTTAATTTTTTATATTTAACGAAGAGGGGCTTGCGGAACGGGAAATATCTCATGTAATCAGTCAAAAGGTAAATGATTAAGAATATTTCCCTACACTAATTAGAATGCCACTTCTTCAAGCATCAGAAAAATCCGAACTAGATGAAAAAACATCCTAGTTCGGATTTCTCTTTAACTAAAGCATTTTTGTCCTAATATCATTTAAATCGCTTATGTTCTCGGTTTGTAAATGGAAGTAGGAAAAGTTGCTTATCCTTTATGTATTCTGCGTAGAATACTTCCTTCGGGCTTGAATAGTCTTGTTTGTGCAATTCTTCGATTAACCATTCCTCTGTGAGATTTTTCTCCTTCAGGTTATCGTAAATAATTTCACCATCATTAATAAGTGTCGTGGCAAGGTGAACATCGTGTGTTGCTACTTTCAAATCATGTTTTGTTGGTGTTTGATTGGCAGCCTTTTTTAATACAGAGACTTTGCCGTTTGTTTCTAATATAGCATATTCTACATCCTGTATAGAAAACACATCTTTCTCGCGTAACAAATGTTGAAGGTGATTTAGATCAAGCTTACATTTCTTCATTGTATCCCGGATAAGCTTACCCCTATAAATAATAATATCAGGACTTCCTTCCATAAAAGCACGGGTTCTTTTCCACTTTTGCGTAATAATTTCTGTCAGGTACAACAGCACGCCCCATAAGATGATGACAAACGCAATTTCTGGAATACCGGCCTCTTTATCAAACAATGCATTCCCAACAAGTTCGCCAAGGATCAGGGCTGAAATAAAGTCAAAAGGTGTTAATTGGCTAATTTGTGTTTTACCCAATACCTTCGTAAGTAAGAATAATGCTGCAAACCCGAAAAGAGTGTCGGATAACATGGAGAGATAATTATTCAAAGGTGCTGCCCCCTTCTAGGCATTTAAGCCTTAGCTTACCCGAAAAAGGGACTCTTATTCATATAGTAAATCGTAATCTGTTAGATAAAGGTAGAAGAGAAAGAGGTAATAAAAAACACCTCACAGGGAGGTGTTTTACAAGTCTTTTACCATTGTTACATGTGGGATTCCGGCATCCATAAATTCTCCGGAAATCGTTTTGTACCCTAGGCGCTCATAAAATGGAAGCGCTTGGGTTTGCGCATTAAGTTTAGCCTTTTTATATCCCTTAGATAAGATGATGTCTTCCATGGCAGCAATCATTTGCGAACCAAATGCTTTACCACGGTGTTCCTTTAGTATACAAATTCGTTCTAGTTTTCCATATCCCTCTACGAAGCGCAGTCGACTAGCTGCGATTGCTTGATCATTTTCATAGCCTACAAGATGTGTTGCTGTTTTATCATGTTCATCCAGTTCTTCCTCTGGTGACACATTTTGTTCTTTAACAAAAACCGTCATACGTACATGATAAGCTTCTTTTAATTGTGCGTCTGTTTCTACAATGTTTATATTCAAACTTTTTCCTTTCCGAATACAAAGGAGTCGTGAACAGTCCATGAACCATTATCCAGTTGGTAAAGAAGCTGAAAACGATCTACTTTATCCTCTAAGTCAAAGTTCTTCATCTTTAGGCTACCATATACATCGGAATATTCTTCAGTGGATAGCTTTTGGGCAATCGTAATATGGGGAACAAAGGCAAATTCCTGATTACCTGGAAGTTTACCACGGTTCATCTTCTCAAACAAATCGATCAATTCCTGTTTTGGCTCTACTTTTAAATAAATCGTATTTGTCACAGGCGCAAAAGTACTTACTTTTCGAATGTTTACTGTAAATGGTTCTGTATCATTGGCAATATGCTTCAACTCTGTCACAAACTCATGGACAGTTTGTTCGTCAGCTTCAAAGGCTTCCTTCAGCGTAATATGCGGTGGAATTAATGCATAATGTGGGTCATAACGCTTTCTGTATGAATTTGCTTCATCTTGTACAGCTTTTGATGGGAAAATAGCTATTCCATATTTCATTATGAAAACCTCCTCTATATTTTGACGACTGTATCTTTTTAAGAACCAGCTTAGTGTACCTTATATTATAACAAAATTAAAAGGAACAAGGTAATTATTTTTATATTTTTCAGCAAAATCGTTTAAGGTTATGCGAACATAGTAGTAAGTAAACGTTTCATATCCTGCTGCCAGTATTTCCAAGTATGCTCTCCATCTTCTAGCTCATGATACACATAGCTAAGCCCTTTTGCAGTTAGTAGCTCATGTAACTTTCGATTCGGTTCAATAAAGTCAAGGGTTTGACCATCTGTTGTATCAACTGCCGTTTCCGCTGTACCAATCGTATGGTAAACGTCAATCCCATGAATAGATGTGGCTTCCTCAACTGCCTGCAAGACTATTTCATCTACATAGGGGGACTGCATAACGACTTTTCCAAATGTATGTGGATATTTAAATGCGGTCATAAGGGCGAGTGTACCTGCTAGTGAATCTCCCATAAGTGCTCGTGATTGTCCCATATGGTACGTCGGGAGCAAGTCATCTAGCAGAGGAACGACTTCATGTACCAAAAATTTAATATATGCCTTATTCTGTTCTCCGTTTGGATGATACTTTTCTCGGCGATCATATTTGTCCTTGTAATGGATTCCGATAAAGATGGTATTACTTATTTCATGAGAATCATGAAGACGGTCACTAAGGGTAGCAATCCGTCCCATTTGGTAATAATCATTTCCATCCTGCATGATACAAACATTATATTTGTATAATGGTGAGAATGATTCTGGCAGATAGAGTTTTAAAATCATCGTTTCATTCAAATAGCTACTTTCGATTTGTTTTTCTGTCATGGAGCCTTTTCTTCCCAATTTGAACCCCCCAATATTTGAAAGTCGGATACTTTTCTCTTTAAGGAAGTCATACTCAAGCATTTCGGTTTCTGATTCCCTACTATTTCTTATTGTAAACCAATGGGTTCGTATTATAAAAGGTTCAGTTTGCCTTCTCGAGTAACTGGCCTTTATAAAGGTTGTAATAACTTCCTTCAAGTTCAAGTAAAGATTCATGGCTTCCTTGTTCGAGAATTTCCCCGTGTTCCAGCATTATGATCTTATCTGCTTCCTGAATAGTGTTCAAGCGGTGGGCAATAACAAAGCTCGTTCTGCCTTCCATCAATCGTTTAAGAGCCTCTTGAATCTTTATTTCTGTAATAGTGTCGATATTACTTGTCGCTTCATCCAGTATCAGAATGGATGGTTCTGCAAGCAATGCTCGGGCGATGGTAAGCAATTGTTTTTGGCCTTGACTAATTCCACTACCAACCTGGTCAAGCATTGTATCATAGCCATCAGGCAATTTCTCAATGAATTCATGTGCATTCGCATCTTTTGCGGCTTGCACTACTTCCTCATCCGTTGCTTCAAGGCGACCATAGCGGATGTTTTCCCTAATGGTAGCATGGAAGAGGAAGGAATCTTGTAAGACAAAGCCCATATGCTGGCGTAGACTAGAACGCTGGATATCTTTTAAAGCATTTCCGTCAAGCCGAATTTCACCTTCATCATAATTATAGAAGCGGGAAATTAAATTGACGATAGTCGTCTTACCAGCACCAGTATGCCCAACAAGGGCAACTGTTTCGCCAGGTGCAGCTTCAAAGCTGATATCGTTTAGAATTTTGCTGTCTTCGTAACCGAAGGAAACATGGTCAAACACAATTTTCCCTTCCGTCTCTGATAGTTTTATTGCGCTTTTTTCATCGCTTTCCTCTTGTTTCTCGTCTATAACTTGAAACACTCGTTCTGCTCCAGCGATGGCGGATAACAGAATATTAAACTGATTGGATAGTTCATTTAAAGGCCGGGTGAACTGCCTTGCATATTCAGTAAAAATGACGATGATCCCAACGGTTATAAAACCATTAATCGCAAGTATGCCACCAACAAGGGCAATAAGAGCCATGCTCAGGGCATTAAGTGAATTCATTACCTTTGGAATAAAACCGGCGATGGTTAAGGCCCAAAACCCAGAATGATTTAATTTCTGGTTACGCTCTTCAAATTCTTTGATGACGCGTTCTTCTTGAGAGAAGCTTTTTACAATATGCTGACCGGAAACGATTTCCTCCACATAGCCATTCACTTCACCTAGATTTTTTTGTTGTAATTTATAGAGTGGTCCTGTTCTTCTTGTAATCCAGCGAATGCTGAAAAACATGGCCGGGATAATCGACATGGTCACGAACGTTAATAATGGGCTTAAATAAAGCATTACGCCAACAGTTCCAAATAGGGTCAATACACTGGAAAAAATCTGGATGACCGACTGGTTCAGGGTATTGTTCACATTATCAATATCATTGGTAACACGACTCATTAATTCGCCATGCTGTCTTTTATCAAAATACGAAATTGGCAGTCGATGAAATTGATAAAATAAATCGGAACGCAACGAATAAACCGTGTTCTGTGCGATATCTACCATCCAAAAGTTTTGTAGAAAAATGGATAGGGAGTGGAACAGGAATATAACAACGAGCCAGATTAGCAAAGTGGCAAGTCCAGCACTTTCTTTTGTGACAATAAAGTCGTCAACTGCCATTCCGATCATATAAGGGCCAAGTAGGCTAAGTCCAGCACTGGCCACAACCATTAAAATCACTAGAAAAAGCTTGAATTTTTCTCTGGCGAGGTAAGACCAAATCCGTTTAAGTGTTCCACGTGCGTCCTTCGCTTTCCTTGCTTTATCTTCCTTTATCGTATCAACAGGAATTTTTTCATATTGAAAAGGCTGCTTTAATGAATTATTTGGCATATGCATACTCCTTTCCAAATTGGGATTCCACAATTTTTTGATATAGCTCAGAGGTTGCGAGCAGTTCTTTATGTGTTCCAATAGCAAGCAACTTGCCTTCGTCCATTAACAGAATACGATCAGCACGCATAGCAGTAGAAATCTTTTGGGTAATGATTAGCATGGTGCATTGGTACGTATCAATTGCATCAAGTAAACGAGATTCTGTTGCTAAATCTAGGGCACTTGTACTGTCATCAAGCATTAAAATCTTTGGTTTGCGAATCAACGCACGCGCAATGGAAATCCGTTGCTTCTGTCCACCTGAAAGATTGACACCCTTTTGCCCAACGCGAGTCTCATATTGATCATCCAGACCAATGATAGTGTCGTGAATTTGAGCATCTTTTGCTGCCTGCACGATTTCTTCGTTCGTAGCCTGATCTTTTCCCCAAGCAATGTTATCTCTCACCGAACCAGTAAATAGAAGTGGACTCTGCGGTACATAACCAATGCTACCGCGCAGTTCATCAAGCGAATAATCGGTGAGCTGCTTGTCATCCACAAGGACGGTCCCGCCTGTTGGGTCATAAAGCCGTGGGATGAGCTGGAATAAAGAGGTTTTTCCTGATCCGGTGGAGCCAATAACAGCGAGTTTCTCTCCTGCAGCAACTTCAAACGTCATTTGCTTTACAACCGTTTCTTCCGTCTCAGGGTATGCAAAGGAGACATCTTGAAATGCTACAGAACCCTTACTTACATGGACACCATAGTTTACCGTATCGGAATCCTTTAAATCCACTTCCAAATTTAATACCTCACTTAGACGTTCAGCAGATGCCTTCATCCTAGAAAATGCCATGATAATAAAGGTAAACATGGAAATGGCCATAGAGACACGGAGCGCGTAGTTAACAATTGCCACGACATTTCCGACAGAAGTATCTCCAGCAATGGCCTGAGCGTTTCCAAACCAAATAATGAAAATGAGGCTTAAATTCATTACAAATAACAATACCGGCATGGAGGACTCCACAAATCGGAAAGTAAAACGAGTACGATCAGCAAGTTCTTTGTTTGCCGTTGTGAAACGTTCCTCTTCATGTTTTCTCCGGAAAAATGCCTTGATTAATCGCATGCCAGCTAAATTTTCTTGCATGACCCGGTTTACTTTGTCGACGCTTTTCTGTACCTTATCGAAAAGACCACTCGCAATCTTCAGTATCCATAAAATAAATCCAATTAGTAACGGAACGGTAACAAGGAAAACTAGGGATAACTTGGCATCCACGATAAATGCCAGTGTCACACCACCAATGACAATCAGTGGTGCTTTTGAAATAATGCGTAAAATCATAAACACAGTATTCTGTACCTGACGCACATCATTTGTAAATCGGGTGACAAGTCCGGAAGTGGGGTACTTGTTTAAATTAGCAAACGAAAATTCCTGTATTTTAGCAAATAATCTTTCCCTTATGTCATGGGCAAATCCCCAGCTGACATGGGAGGAATAGAAGGAGTTAATAATGCCGCTTACGAATCCGATTAAGGATAAACCGATCATAATACTGCCCCACATCACAATATTATCGATATCCTGGTTAACCACCCCGTCATTAATCATTTTTCCTAAAAATAGCGGTAGCAGCAATTCAGCAGCCAATTCTACAAGCATTAGCAATAACGCTGCAACGGCTGCCAGCTTATACGGTTTAATAAAAGAAAAGACTGTTCTCATGTTGACTCTCCACCTGTCATTAAATAATCCAATATTCTTCCTATTATAATAGGAAAGTATGTTTTTATCCACTCATTTAATTCGTGTTTCGAAATAAAATGAACAGCTCAAGAGAGGGACTTTTTATGCATAGGCTTTTCAACGCTGGGAAAGATAGATGTGTATTTCCAAGAAAGGGGTAATCACAATGAATAACCAATTAACAGAACTCGAATTGGAAAATCTGCGTCACATTATCGGTGGGCATGGCATGATCGCAAATAAGCTTGAAGCTTATGCACAAAATTGTACGGACCCACAGCTAGTTTCCATCTTGCAACAAGATGCACAGGATGCCAAAGCAGCACAGCAAAAGCTTATGACATTTTTAGGATAGGGAGGAATTTTACATGCTTTCAGAAAAAGATATCGTAAATGATTATTTGGCAGGATTAAATGCTAGTCTTACAGGCTATGCAGGGTATATTAGTGAATCAGACAATGAACAATTGCGCCAAACACTAATTCAACTACGTAACCAGGACGAACAGCGCCAACGCAATCTATATAATTACGCAAGTCAAAAAGGGTACTACCAACCAGCAGCACCAGCAAACCCTCAAGTCGTGCAGCAAATCAAAAGCCAACTCACCCAACAATAGTAGGGAAGGGAGCGGGACAGCAGGAGGATGCTGTCCTGTTTTTCATTATTCAGGCGGGAGTTTGTAAGTTACCTCTCCTTGTGCATTCAAGAATTCTAACTTTGGCACATCATGTTCATCAATCACCATACGAATACGTTGATTTCCGTTTTGGTCATTTAGATGTACGGTAACCTCTCCGTTTTTATTTTTCCCCATAAAAGCGCGCTCAGCATTACCCTTAAATAAATCCGCCAACTTTTCATGCTGATTACCTGTATTGTTATCCCTCGTTTGAATATTTTCATATTCTTTAATTAGTTCAGGAAGTGGAGTAGAAGGGCGATCAAAAATAGAAAAACCATAATGTCGTTCTTCATTCTCTTCGACATACCTCATTTGTACTACTTGGTCTTGTTTAAATTGATCAAAGGTTAGAGAAGCAAAAACCGTTTCGTTATCATTCTCATCCTTACCATTTCCATAGATCAGTCCACCACATTCATCTTCATTTTGATTATAAAACATTATGCCTGAGATAGGATCTTTTTGTCTGTGTCCGGGGAGAATATCTTCTCCATTCATAAGAACTGGAGGAATGTTATCTTGGTTGAAAAGCGACATTTTGACCTTCCCAGCAGGATCTACAATATTTAATCGTTCAACATTTATTTCTTTAAAAGATTCTTTCTTATTATTTGACATATATAGTACTCCTTCATTGTAATTGGCATATTACTACCATTCTGTGTGAAGGCAGGGAAGTCCTCTATGTATCAGGACTTTTATTTAGAAAAAGAATAAAATATTGGGCTAGATTGGGTTGCGCGAAAACTATCATGCTGCGCTATTCTTAGTATTGACAGATAGAAAGATATTTTATATAGTAGATTTACTGCAAATACACGATTCCGTAGCTCAGCTGGGAGAGCGCTACCTTGACAGGGTAGAGGTCGTTGGTTCGAGCCCAATCGGAATCACTACTTGAAAAACGTTAATCCAAGATTAACGTTTTTTCTATATAAAAATACATGTTAAACAAATGAAGTAGGAGGAGATAGATAGTGAAGTTTAAGTATTTTAACGATACCAATAGATTAGTAAAAATACACGCTGCTACCTTTTCTCATGGTACTACTGCTGATAATAAACCAATAAATCCATTAGAAGAACGAACCTTTATTTTACCTGAAGGGACGTATCCATGGGTGAAAATGTGGGATTATGGTGAAGCAGGCCTTACCATCTTAGTTTCTCCTACATATGACGATACTGAAGAAAATAAAATGGAAGATGATCATAGATGGAGAAAAATATTAGAATTGATATCTAGTAATATCTAGTAGTGTCTCCTCTGATTCTTTTGAAGCTTGGTTTGCACACACCAGAGCGAACTTTACAGAATAAACACTCACCATTTACTGTGTAAATATATTTCAGCGGGATTGGATAAAGAGTCACTATCTAAACCTTATCGCAACAACGTTGATTGAAGTGATAGGGCAAGATTTAGAGATAATTGTTACAACAGAGAGTGAGGATTTATAAATTTACCTCACTCTCTATGTATAACTAGAATTGAAATTTACATAGTCAGATTTGAGCATTCCAAATACAATGCTATCGGTCCACTCATCTTTATTCCAAAAGTCTTGTATAAAGTGAGCTTCTTTTCTCATTCCCACCCTTCTACATAATTTTTCAGATGCTATATTGCGTGCATCTAGACTCGCTTGAATACGATGAACTTTTTCAGTTTTAAATAAATAGTTTATCAGTGCCATAACAGCCTCTGTTGCATACCCTTTCCCAGCCATGGATTTTGAAAATGTATACCCAATTTCAACAGTATCTTTCATATCTGTGTACCAAACAGATAGATCTCCAATTACGTTAGATTCCACCAAGACCGCTAAATTCAAAGCACGTCCCTTTGTTAGTTGATTATTATTTAATTTCTTATTAAACTTCTGTTCTTTATCTTCATGAGTCCATTTGTCATGTAAGAGGTATCTGCACGTTGAAGCATCTTTAAAAATTTCATAGACCTCATTAAAATGATGCCTTTCAAATGGTTTAATTATTAGTCGTTCTGTTTCAATTTTCATTAGAACACTTCCTTAAGATAAAAATATCCAACACTACTCAAAAGGAAGACTTTGATAAAGCGGTTTGAATACAATGCCACTATAGATTCTAAGGCTAAAATGGCAATAGTTATAGTTCCCTTCGTTTCTAAGCTAGTGTTATTAGATTGTAAACATATGTACGAAATAGTGATATTAAAGTTTCACAATTAAACAATTTTATCAGTTATTTAAAGGGACCAATATAGTACTGTAGTGTAGTGGAAGGTGCCAGTTAGTGGAGCACTGAATCAAATGTATTTTTAACTATGAGACCTGTCCAATCTTTTTCTATCTATTTTCATATAGTGTTAGAAAGAAGGGAGGGTGATTTATTATGAGTAGTTGCAGTTCCTGTCAAAAGCATCAGAGACATGAATGTGGCTGTCACAAAAAGCAAGGTCATCATCATGACCAAGACAACTCCAGAAGAAATAGTTATTTTGATCATCCATGGTTTCACACTACTGCTTTTTGCTCTTGTCAAAAGAAAAAGTTTCACAATTTTTGCGATAGAGATTACTAAACTATTAATTTATTGGGCCTCTTATAGGAGGCTTCTTTTTTTGCCCATTTTTCGTTATATCTTGCTGATTTTTTATAAAGGGAAGCATACCACTTTTAAATCAAATTATTTTGATATATACTATGAATATAAATCAAAATAATTTGATGTAAGGAGTTGAGAACATGGAAACGAAAGATCTTAAGCTAAGTGATTATCAAGCGATCTTTAAAGCTTTAGCTGATACGAAGCGGTTAGAATTGCTTCAATTGCTGGCTGAATCACCAGAGGAATCCAGTTGTGTTTGCGACTTAACCGATGCTTTCGATATGGCACAGTCAAAGCTTTCCTACCATTTGAAAATTCTTCTTGATGCTGAGTTGATCACGAGAGAGAAGAAGGGGACATGGAATTATTATGGGCTGAACCCGTCAATGTTGAACCATATACTATCAGAGGAGCTTTGTTGCATATTCAGAGGTCCAGCAAAAAATAGTGAAAATAACTGTTCAAATTAAATCAAAGGGGTGCGTATTATGAGTAAACAATTACCAGTAGTAATTATTGGTGCCGGTCCTGTCGGTTTAGCAGCCGCTGCACACTTAGTTGAATATAATATACCTTTTAAGATTTTGGAAAAAGGTGAAACCGTTGGTAGTAACATCCTAGAATGGGGACATGTACAACTATTTTCTCCGTGGGAGTACAATACGAATCAAGCAGCAATACAGTTATTGCAAGAAGCTGGCTGGCAACATCCGAATAAAGATAAGTTGCCAACAGGTAAAGAGTTAGTAGAGGAATATCTTCAACCATTATCGGAATTAAAAGTGATAAAAGATAATACGCAATACAATGCAGAAGTTATTTCTATTACAAAAGATGGTGCTGACAAATTAAAATCTGATGGACGAAACGATAGAGACTTTGTCGTTCATTTTAAAAAAGGAGCTTCTTTAAACAAAATAAAAGCATCAGCCATTATAGATGCTAGTGGGTCTTGGCAGAATCCTAATCCACCATATTCTGATGGACTATGGCTTGATTCTTCTCTAAGAGAATTAGTCCATACAAATATTCCAGCAGTACAACAAGAACCAGAAGATTTTAAAAATAAGCATACGGCCGTAATCGGTGCTGGCCATTCTGCTTTAAACTCACTAATGAATCTCGCGGAGTTGAAGGAAACTTATCCAGCTACAAAAATATCTTGGGTTTTAAGAAGAGAATCTCCGATGTCTGCATTTGGAGGAGAGACTCAAGATCAGCTTGAAGCACGCGGCGCTTTAGGGGCAAGTGTACGCGAGCTTGTACAACAAGGAATTGTGGAAGTATTAGCTCCCTTTCATGTAGGGGAAATTAATCATAGTGGACCTCGCTATACACTTACTAGTAGAGAAGGAGAAGAGGTCTCCGTTGACGAACTTATCGTTAATACAGGTGCACGACCTGATTTTAGTTTTCTTCGTGAAATAAGATATGCGGTTGATCCGGTAGTTGAAAGTACTCCGGCATTAGCACCTTTAATTGATCCAAACCTGCATAGCTGTGGAACAGTACGTCCTCATGGGGAAGAACAGTTAAGACACCCAGAAGCTAATTTCTATATAGCGGGCGTAAAATCCTATGGTAGGGCACCAACATTCTTAATGACAACAGGATACGAACAGGTTAGGTCCATCGTCGCCTCTATTGCTGGAGATGTTCAAGCAGCAAAACAGGTGAGATTAAAATTGCCAGAAACGGGTGTTTGTAAGACAAATATTATTCCTACAAAGCAGCAGAATTGCTGTGGTTGATATGGTTATGGCATCCGTTCAAGTGCGTGAGATGCATAGAAGTGATTGGGAACGTGTAAGGGACATTTACAAGATGGGAATTGAAGGTGGAATAGCTACCTTTGAAACCAAGGCTCCTGACTGGGAAGAATGGAACAAGAGTAAACTAACTTACGGCAGACTCGTTGCTGAAATAAAGGGTAATGTGGCAGGATGGGTAGCAATAACCCCATACTCTTCACGTCAAGTATATAAAGGTGTTGTTGAATTAGGTATATACGTAGATCTTGACTTTCAAGGAAATGGAATTGGTTCTGCATTAATTGAATCTATACTAAAAATTTGTCAAAAAGAGGGAGTATGGACAATACAAGCAGGAGTTTTCCCTGAGAACATTGCAAGTTTGGCTTTACATCAAAAGTTTGGTTTTAATGTAGTTGGCAGAAGAGAGAAAATTGCACAGTTACATGGGGAATGGAAAGATGTACTTCTGCTAGAAAAGAAAATATGAATTATATAAGCTATCGTGAATTAAGCAATAACGCTGTGTGTCGGTTCAAGAAAGGTAAGGTGACTAAGAGATTTTCGGGTAATAAAAAATCAGCGAGGAAGAATATTCCCCGCTGATTCACTTAAATTATTAACTTATTTTTGCTATTGTGCCGTATACCCACCATCAACAGTAAGGCTGTTACCTGTCATATATGAAGAATCATCGCTTGCTAAGAATAATACAGCTTTAGCCATTTCTTCTGCTTTTCCAAGTCGTTTCATCGGTGTAATGGAAGACAATTCTTTTTTGCTTTCCTCTGGAATGATAGGTGTGTCAATAAAGCCTGGGCACAAGGCATTAATACGAATATTCTTCTCTGCATACTCAAGAGCTAGAGAGCGTGTTAGATTAATAACCCCAGCTTTTGCAGCGTTGTATGCTGCACTTCCTGGTGAACCGACCCAGCCATACATAGAAGCAGTATTTACAATGGTACCCCCACTTTCAAGCATTCCACGGATTGCTTCACGCGCTACTAAAAATACACCGTCTAAGTCAACATTTACTGTATTTCTCCATTCACTGTAATCTAAATCATGAGACGAGTGTACACGGCCAATTCCCGCATTGTTGAATACGATGTCTACTTTACCGAACTTGTTAGTAGTTTCTTTAAAAACGTTTGCTACCTCTTCTTCACTTGTAATATTAGCTTTCACAAAAAGAGCTTCTGCACCCTGCGCTTGTAATTCTTCCTGGAATGCTTTTCCTTTTTCTTCATTTAAATCCACAAGTACAACTTTTGCACCTTCTGAAACAAATAATTTTGCTGTTGCTGCACCTATGCCGGATGCACCCCCAGTAATTATTGCTACTCTATCTTGTAGTTTACCCATAACAGATTCCTCCAGTATAATAGAATTATAGAACGTATTAATTTATCTCAGTGCAACCGTCCGTAAGACTTCCACTTCAAAACATAAGGTGAAACTAGTTTTGAGTGGGAGTAAACGGACGCTAACACTCCGATTCGTTCAACTAACAATCAGTGGGAGAAGAATGAAAACCCCACTGTTTGAAGTTTCACTTTATTGTTTACAAGTTAATTCTAGTCTCTTATTATTCCTTAACCAATCATTATTTTTTTGATAAGTGTTGAATTAATAGACATTTTTTATAAAAGTGTCTTTGTTTTGGAGGTTTTTAAATGGATGAAAAACTTGAAATGAAATCTCAGCGGAAAAATCGAACAAAGGAACATCTTAAGCAGTCCCTTATTGAACTGATTAAAGAAAAAGGATTTCATGCAGTGTCCGTAAAAGACATCGTGGATCATGCTTCTTATAACCGAAGTACTTTTTATGTCCATTATCAAGATAAGTTTGAGCTAACAACTGACTTAATGGATATCATGCTTGATGGGCTAGAAGAATCAGTGGGAAAACCTTTTGTGACGGGTCGCACGGTATCGACAAAGAAACTTGATACCGAGTCTTTTAGCATTGTTTCTTATATATACGAAAACAGGCATTTTTTTGAGTTAATTAAATTTGACGATACGATACCAGGATTACATACCAGATTCCCACAGACCATTTTAAAGATTTATCAGGAAAAATTCACTTTTGAGACAGTCAATCATGTCCCTGTAAACATGAATTATTTTACACGCTATACTGCTTATGGTTTTTATGGGCTTCTTATTAATTGGATCCAACAAGGTTTTCAAGAGACAAAAGAAGAATTTATAAATGAAGTGATTAACTTAGCAAGAACACATATGGAAACCATTAAGTATGTCGGAAGTGACTAAATTAAAAAGCAATAAATTAGTAATAAGATTTCTTGTTATATTCCTAACACCCATGACGCATCTTTAATTAATAAACTTACTTATGTGGTGAACTAAAATTCCTTTCCAAGTAATTACAATGGAAAGGAGTTTTTGTATAACAAAAAAATCAAATCTATATACAAAATATGAAACCATTGTTCAATGGTTCTCGTCTAAAGGCCAAATTATAGAAAGAGGTTGGAAAAGAGGGCAGCTATGGAAAGTTCAAAAGAGGAGATTTTAGAAGAAGTGATGGGAAAACATGGGGGTGAATTGGTACGATTGGCATTTAACTATGTGAAAGATAACGAAACTGCCAAAGACATGGTGCAAAATACCTTCATCAAGTGTTATGAAAACCTAGATAATTTCCGTTCAGATTCTGCAATGAAAACGTGGCTGTATAGAATCACGATTAACCAGTGCAAAGACTATTTAAGAAGCTGGCATTATAGAAAAGTACATGCAAGAAGTCTTGTGGGAAGTGCTTTTAACTCCTTGTTACCTTCCACAGAAGATGAAGTAATCAAAGAGTCCGAACAAGAAGAAATGAAGAAATTAATTTTTTCTTTGCCACCAAAATATCGGGAAGTTATCTTTCTATTTTACTATAAGTCTTTTTCACTTGGTGAAATATCAGAAATAACGGACCTTAAAATCAATACTATTAAAACGAGGCTTAGTAGAGGAAGACAAAAATTAAAAAACTTAATGGAGGAGGCAACTATCTATGAAGGATAAAGATAAAAAGCAGCTATTTTCCTATTTGGATGATGAAGATCTTACCTTTACTAAAGAAGACCGGGCCAAAACGTTTAACAAAATTCATCAAAAAGAGCGTGAAAAACAAAATAACACCAGCCAATCTAGGAGAATAAACCGTTTAGGTCCTATATTGGGGAGTGTAGTGGTAATAATTTTAGCAATTGGTTTACTTATACCAACTCTCTATAGTCAAGAAAGCGCAGATCAACAACAAGCATCCCAACAAAATGATTCGTCATTTTCTGCTTTACTAATCGGAGAGAATCTAGCAAGTCATAGAAGTGAATTTAACATTTTAATGACGTACAACAATAGCGACAAAAGTGTGAATCTAGTTCCAATACCTCGTGATGCATACGTTGAAATACTTAACGCAGAAGGAGATAGCCTAGAGAAAGATAAGTTAACGCACGCCTATGCTTTTAGTCGATCACCTGAAGCAGTCTTAACAACTGTATCGCACCTATTCGATTTTCCTATTGATTATTATTCGGTTATCCCAACAGAAGAAATTAAGAAAACTTTAGGGATTAGTGAGGGTGTGGAAAGAGAAGAAGTTGTGAAAGAAGACCGTGTTGGAAAACTAATTAAAGAACAGTTATCAATCTCACAATTTAAAGACCTAATTAACGGAAGTCAATCCAATTTCCCAACTGAAATATTTAATCAATTTGATAATAATTTGGAATCCATTCAAGTGATTGATATGGAAGAGGGGATAGAGGAAAAGATAATTAACGGAATATACTACAAAAAGATAAATAACAGTGTCCTTGAGGAAACTTCTCAAAAGTTAAAGCAGCATTTGGGTGAATAGCGATGATACAGACTGTGTTAGAAAGGGTTGGAAAACTCTTCCTGCACAGTTTGTTTTTTGTGATAAACTATACCATAAATAATGACTCTTTCATTTTGTTGACAGCAAAGAAATTAATATGTGGAAGGAGGTTGCCAGATTGTTAAACTTACAAAAGGTACGACCAGTAGACGAAGATGTACTACAAAATATTATGCAGTTTTATATTTATGAATTTAGTAAATACATTCCTACTATTAGTTTGGGGGAGAATGGGCAATACAATTCGTTTAACTTAAAAAAATACTGGGATAATGATAATTTTCATGCCTTTTTTGTTAAGTTTGAGGATGAGCTGATAGGGTTCGTACTAATAGAAAGTTCAAAAGTGTCAAGTCCGAATACAATTAAAGAGTTTTTTATAATGGCTAAACATAGTGGTAAAGGCTATGGGAAAGAAATTGCCTCAAAACTATTCAACATGTTTCCCGGGTTTTGGAAAATTACTCAAATAGAAAATAACAAGTCTGCACATACATTTTGGCATAAAGTGGTTAAGGAATTTACTAATGGTAATTTTATGGAGTTTTTGAAAGATGGGAAGTTTACTCAAGAGTTTAATACGATACGACAATAGTTAAACTCTTTTAAAGAGCACTTATTCTATCAGAGCAAAAGTTTAGTAAGAGAAAGGAAAATAAAAATATGGAGCAGAAGATACTTCGTTTTCTCAATGAAACGTATCAGGGGAATTTCAAGAATATTAAACCAGTAACAAACGAAATGTTTAGCTGTACTACAGATGATGGTGATTACTTCGCAAGGGTAACCAATTATAAAAGTTTTGAGGAACAGTTAGAGGAAATTAATTATACAAACTTCCTGTTTCAAGAAGGATTAGGGGTTTCTCCTGGAATACTCTCTTCAAATAATAAGTTCGTAGAAAAAGTATCACTTCAAAACAAGGAAGTATTAGTCGCCCTTTATAAAGCAGCTCCAGGAATACATTTACCAAGGAAACAATGGAATGCGACAGTTTTAAAAGAATTAGGTCGGCAAATAGGGAAATTACATCGTCTTTCGAAACAATTTGAAGAAATATATTCACCAAAATATATTAAAGATTGGCATGAAAATGAGGAGTACGCCTTTCTTAAATATATTCCTAAAGAAGAATATACAATCAGAGCGATTGCGGAAGAGGTCTTAACTACTATAAAAGAGCTGCCAAAAAATGATTCGAATTTTGGTTTACTACATGGGGACTTGTGGCTTGAAAACATACTGGTTGATGATGGCTTGAAAATGACTATGATCGACTTTCAAGATTGCGAGAAACATTTCTATCTATATGACTTAGCAGTTCCAATATATAGTGCCTTAGAGTATTCGTTTATCGGTGGAGGTAACATAGTTGACTATGAAGAGAATATAACAAAGGCAATATTAGATGGCTATCATGAAGAAAATGAGTTAGCTCAAGGAATGTTAGAACATCTTCCCCTATTTATTAAATTAAAAGAAGTGTTTGAGTACAGTTTAATGCATATGTACTGGGATATAGAAAACCTAACTGAAGATCAGATAAGAATAATGAATCATTTTAGGATGAGAATTGAACGAAAACATTCCCTTCTAAGTAATAAAACAAATTCTAACGGAGGGCTTATATGGAAATAACTCAAACGAAGGATTCTAACTTAGTTGCCAAATTAAACAAGCCAGTCCATGATTTACATTATTCACTTTATCCGCATTACTTTAAGGAATATAACTATAAAGCAATCAAAGAAGAATTTAAGAAACTAATAGAAAAGAAGCAATTTGTTTTCTTGCTAGTAGAAGATAATCAACAAGCAGTTGGTTATGCTTGGATAGAAATGAAAGAATATCCGGAAAGTGCCTTTAAAAAAAGTTATGAAGTTGTTTATGTACACCAAATCAGTATACTCTCCACACAACAAAAAAAGGGGTATGGCACCAACTTAATGAACTACATATATAAGTTAGCAAGTGAACAAGGCATAGATAAAGTCGAGTTAGATTACTGGGTGGACAACATAACTGCAAAGGATTTTTATGATAAGCAGGGCTTTGTTGAGTATCGGGAAGTTGTATATAAGCAACTATAATCTTCAACGTACGAAGAGGTTAATCTATTTATTTCTAAATTATTCTTTTAATAAAAGGGTATTGAGCCGCATTGTAGAAATAAATAAAGATAACGTAGATGGGGGTTAAAATATGAATAGACTAAATTTAGTAACGCTTGGTACGAAAGATATTATAAAGTCCCATAATTTCTTCAAGGAACTAGGGTTTGAGACTTCAATTATGGGTCCTGAATCTGATCCAGCTATCATCTTTTTTAGAAATGAAGGATCTAGGATTGCATTATATCCGCTTGAAGCACTTGCTAAGGATATAAATAATGAAAACCCGCCAGCTTTGTCAGAGGGTTTCCCAGGTATAACACTGGCATATAACGCCAAATCAATGGGAGAAGTCGATAAAGTTTTTAAGAGGGCAGAGTTAGCTGGTGCTAAAATTATTAAAGAACCTAAAGAAACAGATTGGGGCGGTTATAGTGGATACTTTACTGATCTGGATGGCTACTACTGGGAAGTAGCATACGGAGAAGACTGGGAATTTGATGAATCTAATATGTTGGTTATAGATTAAGGATTTACTGGAAATGATTTTTAAAAAATGAAGGGCAGATTTAAAGTCGGTTCTAAATACTCTAGAAACCGACTTTTTTGTGTAATTTTATAGTTATATTAGGAAAGGGTTTTATTCTAAATCATCTAAAACCTCAACGATTACTTCAGCAATAATTTCTGCGCTTTTATATTCCTCTTCTAAGGTGTTTTCAACTCCACCGATATTTAGTAAAAGTGAATGTTCATGTAAATCTTGATTGTAGGATCCTGGAGTATCTCCTCCTTTTGTAATTATTCCTCTAGAAACACCTGGATACTTGCTTTCTAGCTTTTCGTGTAATAAGGTAGCTACCTTTAAATTTTTTTCATAGTAGTAACTATTTCCTGAAACAACAAAAGATATTCTGGGTATTTCAATACTATTTAGTTCGACTGTCGTATTTCTTCTTTCTAAATTATCCCTGTGGAGATCCAGTATTAACTTGATATCTTTATTTTGGTTTAAAGCATCTGTTACTACTTTTCTAGAGGAATCGTAAGCATTGCCATAGCCTGCGCCTTCAATTTCCAACTCTTTAGTTATATCAGTTTTGTCATGAATTGAATTAACCCCCTTTTGATTTAAAAAGTTTGCAAGTTTTTCGCCAACAAGTGTAATGTTTTTTTCTGTGTGAAAAGGTTCTATGGATGTGTCTGTTTTTATATATGGAGTAAAAGATTCTTGGTTGTGTGTATGATAAATGAGAACTGATGGATCTGTATTAGTTGTGGTAGTTAATTTTTCATTTTGGCTGAGTGAAGATAGAATAGAGTTATAAGTTGAGAGGACAGATTGGGAACCGTTAAAAAAAGAAAACCATAGTACAATAGCTAAGGACATAGAAAAAATAATACCAAATTTTGCGTTTCTCCTAATACGCCTCCTTTGATTAATCTTCTCTGCCTTAACCTTTAAGACCTTTTTACTTTTACTAAGAAAGTTATTACTTGGTCTTAACTCTGAAGTATTCTTAATCAAATCAAGTATCTCTTTATCCGTTGGCATTAATAAATACCTCCTCTTTTAAAGTATTGAGGTTCTTTCTAAGAATTTTCAATGCACGATGGAAATCCACCTTAACTTTAGACTCACTGCAGCCTAATATTTCAGCACTTTCTTTTATTGATAATTCATTAACACCTCTTAGAATTACAACTGATCTATACTGTGGTTTTAGAGATCTAATAGCTTTTTTGACTACTTCTTGGTTCTCTGAATCACTAAGTAACAAGTCTGGTTGCTTTTCATTATCTGGAAGTTTATTAAAATAACTTTGTTTAAACAATGTTGTGAACTTTTTTCTGCGTAGATAATCGATAGCTGTATGTTTTGCAATGGAAAGAATCCAAGTTGATAATTTAGAGTGGTGGTTAAATTTTTTATGATGTTTTAATACTTTAATAAATACATCTTGCGTCAAATCTTCAGCCTCTTCTCGGCTTCCAACGAAGCATACTAGAAATTTATACACTTCAAGATAATATTTTTCATAAATGAATTCGATATTATTTACGAAATCATCTTCATAAGGCAATAGTAAATCCCTCCTTTTTTATCAGTCTTCTACTATTAATCGAATGACCCTGTATAAAAGTTACAGATATAGCAAAATAAAAACTGAAAAGAATCACTTTTTTAATAATAACCATGAACAAACTAGAAGAGAATGTTAAAATTATACAGTGTACAACTACCAACCAGCAAAATCTTTTGGGAGAGGTGAAATATGAGGAAAAGAAAAATAATTTCTCTGGTTAACCTTTTAATAAGTGGTTTTATAGCTATCATAGTTTCTACTTTTTTTGCAGCTGGCACCATTGCTGAAAACTATACAGATAAAACATTCGTTGCGCCAGAGTTTTTCATCGTTCTCGTGATTTGGGGGATTGGCGGACTTTTTGTCTTATTGCATTTCTATAAGAATTTAGTTTCTTATTTTGTTTTTTCCCTTATAATTACTTGGGTTTCTATTCCTTTAGGTATTAGTTTGGGGTTTATATGGCTATAAACTTTTGACCTATTTGTGTAATCTGGTGGATTAATCGTTTCCCTTATAGCAATAGTTTTAAGTGAACTTAGAAAATCAAAGGTAGGTTACAGGATTAATGGTAAATCAAGACGTTGATCAACAAAGTGAACTGCAGTTGAGGGTATTAGGGGAAATACGTACAATTTGTAAGATGATTGAAATCAATTTCTGGTTACGTGGAGGTTGGGCACGCTAGAAGCTTTTTCTACGATGTCACAAGTGCATTTTTAGATTGGGGGAGATTTAGTGATACGATTAGCGAAACAAAATGACGCGGAAGCGATTATAGATATAAAGAAGGAAATTATTCTATTAGAAAAGACATCAAAGTTTTTCATAACATCTCCAAACGAGTTACCACATGACATTAACTTAGAAAAAGAGAGAATACAAGAAAGTTGCGAAAAAAATAATCTTTTTGCTGTTTATGAAGTAGAGGGGGAAGTTGTTGGTTTTATCGTCTTTAGGCGTTACGACCTTAATCGATTACATCACGCTGGCTCATTAGGGATGGGGATTAGAAATGCATATACCGATCAAGGGATTGGTACGAAACTTCTGGAATACCTTATTAACTGGGCGAAAAAGCAGGAAGGGTTAGAAAAAATTTGCCTTGGTGTTACTTCATCCAACCAAAGAGCCATTCAAGTTTACAGGCGTATAGGCTTTATAGACGAAGGGATTCAGAGAAAACAAATTAAGTATGAAGATGGGACCTATGGAGATGACATATTAATGGCTTATTATATTTAATAGTTAGGAAGATACTAGTAGATAACTTTTACTTAATTATAATAGGCCAGCCAACCAGTGTAATAAGAAAGGAGCATACTCATTGAGCGAAAGGGAGGAACTTATACAGGATTCAAAATTAAGGTGGGAAAAGAATGCGGAACATTGGGATGATTATATGGGGGAAGAGAGTAATCGATTTTACCGAGAACTTATCAGGCCCTCTACTGAAAAATTATTAAAGGTAAAAGAAGGGCAAACGATATTAGATATTGCTTGTGGAAATGGGAACTTTTCAAGAAGGCTAGCACAATTAGGGGCAAAAGTAGTTGCATTGGATTATAGTTCGAAGATGGTCGAACGAGCAAAAAAGCGGTCTAAGGAATATCTTGGCCAAATAGAATATCGTGTTTTGGATGCTACGAGTTATGAAGATTTAAATGAATTAGGGCATAAAAAGTACGATAACGCTGTAGCCAACATGGCATTAATGGATATTGCTGACATCACCCCATTGATAGAATCATTGCATAAGATGTTAAAGCCAAATGGGGCTTTTGTTTTTTCTATTACCCATCCAAGTTTTCAAACGCCAGGAGTAAGAACGATTCATGAGTCGGAAGATATTAACGGCGAAATCGTTTCTAGAAATAGTATTCAATTATTCAAGTACCTTTCTCCACAAGCCTATGAAGCTATAGGAATAAAAGGGCAAGATACACCACACTACATGTTTCATAGACCTATGGCGTATTATACGACGTTATTTTTTAAAGCCGGTTTTGTATTAGATGGATTAGAGGAACCAAGTTTTAAGAAAGAAAAGGGAGAAAGTCAATTTGAATGGAATGAGATCCCTCCCGTTGCTATATTTCGTTTTAGAAAAGTATGACATTTATTCAATTAGTACAATGCAAAGTCCATATAGCTGAAACATACTAAGAATTTTGTTAAAATTTAAATTAATACAATAAGAGAGGGGTCATGGAATGAGAGACAACCTACATATTCGGCCAGTAGAGAAAGAAGACTTAGAATTCATTCATAAAATGCGAATTAATCCTGATGTAATGGATTACTGGTTTTCGGAGCCTTATACGACACTGGAAAAGTTAAAGAAAAACTATGAGCAGCAGCAAGATAATGAGGCATTTAGACAGTTTATTCTTTACCATTCTAATGAAAGAATCGGTTATCTTGGTCTCTACGGTATTAATTTCCGTCATCGTTTCGCGCAATTCGCTATTATAATCGATCCAGATTATCAAGGTAAAGGGTATGCAACAGATGCCACAAAATTAATGGCGGACTATTGCTTTAATCAATTAAACTTACATAAATTATCTTTGCAGGTCATTAAGGTTAATGAAAAAGCCATACATATTTATAAAAAAGTAGGTTTCCGGGTTGAAGGGGAACAAAAAAATCACTATTTTGTTAATGGCAGTTACCAAGATGCATATACGATGAGTGTATTACGTGAAGAGTATGTGAATCAGCAATAACGTTTTAAAAGGAGTAATACAATGGTCTTGAGAGAGAAGGATCTTCGATTAAGAAATATAAAACTGCCAGAGGATCTACAAATTGCATTACCATGGTATCAAGACAAAGAAATACTTTTCTACTCCGAGGGTGAGGGCACAGAACCTTATAACAGGATTACAATAGAAAGAATGTACACATATCTACTAAAAATTGGTGAAGTTTATATTATTGAGATACAGCAAAATAATAAGTGGGTTTCAATTGGTGATGTAACATTATTAGAGAGATGATTCCAATTGTAATTGGTGAAAAAATGTTTCGGGGAAAGGGCATTGGTAAGCGTGTAATAGAACTGATAATTAAAAGAGCAATTCACCTTAATTGGTCCAGTATTAAGGTAAATAAAATCTATTCTTATAATAGTGCTTCAAGAAAATTATTTGAAGCACTAAGATTTGTTGAAGTCAGTACAAAGTTTGATGAAAAGAATAGAGAATATAGTAGTTTTCAGCTTTTACTAAGATGAAGCTGGGAATATTGGATAGGAGTTTCAATTGAGTTCTTTATTAATAGGCAGGCTTAGGTTTTTAACCAACCTGCCTATTCTGTAACAAAGTTCTCTGTATAGTACGGTCTATTATTCTCACCAAAGGATACGCCTACAGCGAGGGTTTCGTAGTTTGCCTGTAATATATTTTCCCTATGTCCCATTGAATTCATTAAGCCTTCATGGGCAAAGATACTGCTGGGTTGGCCGGTAGCAAGATTCTCTCCTGCAGTTCGAAAAGCAATGTCATCCTCAGCCATTCGGTCAAACGGGGATTGGCCATCTAGGTTTGTATGACTAAAATAATTGTTTTCTGCCATATCTGAGCTGTGTTCCTCTGCAGTTTTTTGTAAAGGTTCGTTCCACTCCAATACAGGGAGCCCGTGAACAACTCTAACGGCATTTGTCAGATCAAATAGTTGATACTCCAGACCTTCTTTTAATTCACCACCTGGATCTGTATAATATGCGTTCTTTTGTTGTTCGAGTTCTTCACTAATAATTTGTACAGCAGTGACGGTATTGTTCTCATGCTTATCATAAAAGATGGTTACGTAATTTTCGTCAATTAGAAAAGTGTCATATTCCTCGTCGCTTTGAATTTGATATCGAATAGCACCTTTTCTTATTGCGGTAAGTGGATCTCCAAGCGCGGATAATACAGCGTCTCGGTTACTGTCAAAAGCAATACCGTCTTCAGAGGTAAGTAAGTCCTGATTCGTATATAATCCGGCAACCTTTCCCTCTTCATCGAAGGCCGCCATAAAAAAGTTATGGTAATTCTCATGATATGTCACCCACTCGACCCCATATTCATTCACAGTAGATCGCTGTGGTTCTTCGGTAATCTCTTCAACTTTGGATCGATCATCTCCTATTTCTACATTGTGTATGGAAAATGATTGGTCCTCCGGAGCTTCTAAATGGGGTTTCTCAGCTCCAGGATCAGCAGATTGTGGAGCCTCTTGTTCTCCCTTAATATTCCCAACTAAATCTTGAAAGCCCTGATTAATTGATTCTATAGTGGCAATGACAGTGGGATCCTGTCTTATATTATTTATATCGGTGGAGATTTCTTCATATACACCGGTAAAGCCAGAATGCTGAAAATCTTCCCCGTAAAAATGCCAAAATCCCCACGCTATGAGCAATAAGGCTATAATATTTCGTAATTTAGGCATATATATTCACATCCTGAGCAAAAATTCTAATTTAATAAATATATCAAGTATCATCAGTATGAACAAAAGAGCAACATAATAGAAGTCATTTGATATTTTAAAAAGCAAGTACATTGTAATTGATGATTCCCTTTTCTCTACAATTTAAAGCAATTCAATGGTTAATGAAAAGTCAGGGGGATTTTTTAAAATAAGAAAGTTAAAAGGATGATGATAACTGGAAGAGTTTGTAAAGAGACTTATTGGATATGTTAATTACTAACGATAAAATCCGCATTTTATTGTAGGAATGGATAATATGTTCCACATAATACCACAATATAGGTGTGCAAGAAAGAAGGGTGCACTTAAACGAACTTTGTAAGGAGGGTTAAGATGGGTATTTTAAGTGGTAATCCACAAGAAGAACCAATGCATTATGGAGAAGTGTTTAGTGCATGGGAATATCTAATGGTTGCGAACAAGGCAATAGCAGATCATCAGATGTTAATGAATCATGTCGGAGACGGAGACTTAAAGAAGCTTCTAAAGGACGCAGTCGAACAAGCTCAGCAAGAGGCAAAGCAAGTTTCTGAAGTACTTACACAAAACGGTGTAGGACTTCCTCCAGCTGCTCCAGAGCCACCAAGTGTCGATTTGGAAGACATTCCAGTTGGAGCGCGCTTTCAGGATCCCGATGTGGCAGCAGCAGCTTCTGCAAAGGTGGCAGCGGGTCTTGTAGCCTGCAGTCAGATAATGGGTACTTCGATTCGTGAAGACATCGTGATGATGTTTGGACAATTTCACATGAATAAAGCAGCATTAGGTGGGAAGTTTTTAAAACTAACAAAGGAAAAAGGATGGCTCGTTCCACCACCACTCCACCATGCATCGAAAAGTGACTAATTCTTAAGTTTCAAAGCCTTCACATCACTGTGAGGGCTTCTTTTTTTAATTCAGCTAAGACTTATCGCCATTTGCCCAAAAGCGGACCCTATACTAAAATATATAAGTATGTAGAGAAAAAGGTAAAGGGTTTTTAGATGAAGAAGATCGGATTTATTGGCAGTGGAAATATGGCGGAAGCGATTATTGGAGGAATGGTGAAGGCAGGTCATCTACCTGAACAAATTGTTGCTTCAAACCGAAGCTGGGATAAACTACAGCTACTTGAAGAAACGTACGGGATTCAAACAGTGGAAAGCAATCAAGACATTGCTACTCTATGTGAAATTGTCTTTCTTTCTGTTACACCAGATAAGTATCCTGCCGTGATTGAAGAAATCAGAGATAGTATTCAGGATGAAACATTGATCATTCTTATTGCTGGAGGACAGGGTATTGCAGAGAATGAAGCGCGATTTGGAAGAAAAGTGAAGTTAGTAAAAGCAATGCCAAATACTCCAGTCCTTGTTGGGGAAGGTCTAACCAGTCTTAGCTTTAATTCCTTTATAAGTGAAGAAGAGAAGCAGAGAGTTGTAGAATTATTTAACAGCATTGGAAAAGCCGAAGTGATTGAGGAGAAGTTAATGGATACAGCTAGTGCAGTCGGTGGCTCGTCTCCTGCATTTATGTATATGTACATAGAGGCATTAGCAGATGCCGCAGTATTATATGGGATGCCAAGAGAGAAGGCGTACAATATTGCAGCACAAGCTGCCTTAGGCGCAGCAAAAATGGTATTGGAAACAGGCGAGCATCCAGCTAAATTGAAGGATGAGGTTTGTTCTCCTAATGGCACCACCATCCAATCTGTAGCAAGCTTGGAAACAAGCGGGTTTCGGGATGCCATAATTCAGGCAGTCCGGTCTAACATGGAAAAAATGGGACACTAAAACTCCCCATTTCATTCATCCAATTTACGGTATGCTTTAGTAAGAGGCTTTTACATACTGGAGAGGTGATGTGGCGATGCAGTATTCGTATGTAGGAAGAGGTAGAGTTTTAGTCTTCTTGTCAATTATTTTCTTTTTAAGCACAATTAGAGATATGGAAAATTTTGGATGGTTCTCTTATTCTTTCCTCCTTTTTACAGCCTTTATATTCGCAACTGCTTTTATTCGTTATTCTTGCGACATTAATGAGGAATCCATTACCTATCACATCATATGGTTGGGGCTTCTCCTATATAAAAAACGAGTGCCACCAAGTCAAATAAGCCATATAAAATTTAAACGATATGGCTGGGCAACAAAGGGCGCTGTTGTTCATACGCATAAAGGTATTAACATCCGGCTCATCGATTTTAAACCTGTAAAACTATATGAAGAGTTAGATGATTTTTCCAATAAGCATGATATTCCTTTTATAAAGTCAAAGGATTATCAACTACTCGAAAAATTGGGTTGGGATAGAAAAAAACAAGTATCTGAATAAAAGTATTGCGAGAGCCTATGTGACTATACTGGGCTCTTTTTTAGTGTTTAAATTTCCAAACTGAGAAAGCTTACTGGGTAATGAGATATTCCCTATTTGAGGTCGCTTATTGATTTAATAGAAACGACTTTGTCTTCTCATTTAAGAATCCACTCTTAAACCGCACCGTTTATAGTTTACGCCTTTAGGCATGGGAGTAATAAAAGTAAAATGAAGTGTATCTATCCAATTATCAATAATCTTGGTATGATAAAAATAGAGGGGGGATATGATGAGGAAGCAATGCGTTTACTTATTCATCGCAGTACTGGTTTTCTTCGGTATAAGCCAGGCGACAATATTGGTGCAACATATACAGCAATCTGCTTCCTCAGAGGAGACTGTTTCAGCATTTAAAGATGTGCAGCAGATAGAAATTGCCCACATCACAAATGGAGTTGTCTCTTCAGATATAGATAAAGCAGATCACCCACCTCCATTGCCACTTTTCTTAACAAAAGCAGTTCCTAGGGTAAAGCTCTTAACAACAGAATTGCTTTTCCCTGATAGACCAAGATACACGTGGCATATCCATCTTAAAAAATACCATTCTAATTACCTCTCCTAGTTCTTCTTATTTCTTGTCAGAAAATAAGAAGAGAAGAGGAAACGATAGATGAAGCAAACAGACAAACCATATTGGAGAGAGACGGTTGATTGCTTTCTCTCCATTGCTATATATATGACACTATTTTTTAGTTCCTTCGTTATTGGTGGCCATTTAACTGGAACAGACTGGCTAGGTTATTTCGACCATTTCACATGGACGTTAAACACAGAGTTTTTTAAAGATCTCATACAGTCTTGGAAATAAAAAGGAAGACCCGGAAATCTATATGCCGGGTCTTCCTTATTTATTAGGGTTCGGGTCATGGACGAAACTTTCATCCCACTTATTCGTATTATTGGTAAAGCACGGTTGAAAGGAGCGGGAATATGAGGGCATTTGTAAAAATAACTATAGGAGTGTTATTTATGATTGGATTGGCAGCTTGTAGTAATAAGGAAGGCGATTCGGATAAAATGGAGGAGAAGGAAGAGACAATGACAGAAGCCATACCTGCAGGAGATTTTCCAAAGCAATTTCTTTCAGGTAATTATGAGCGGATCTATAACCAATTTAGTGAGTCTTTCAAAAATGAAGTTTCATTGGAGGAGTTTATAGGAATCGGAGAGCAGTTTAATGATGGAGTGGAAAGTTACGCTTTAATTTCCGAAATGAGTCTACCAGAAGTGGTGGAATATCAATGGATTAGCGAAAAAGACAAAAAGGGAATCAGGGCTTATTTCAGTGAAGACCTAACAATTGAGGGGTTGCAAGTATTAAACATTACAGCAAACTTAGAAAGTGATGAAGTATATACAAAGAACACCTACCACATGCCAATAAACGAACCATGGTTTACCTTTTGGGGTGGTACAAACGAGCTCATTAATTACCATTATGCACATGAGCCACAGCGCTATGCCTATGACCTCCTGATGAAAGAGGGGGATAGTACCTTTGAAGGTGATTCTACGACAAATGAAAGCTACTTTGCATTTGGAAAGGATGTTGTAGCACCTTTAGAAGGTGTGGTAGTTTCAGTGGAAAATGGGATAGCAGAGAATACTCCTGGTGTTGACACAAATACTGATCAGCCTGCCGGGAACCATGTAATCATCAAACACGATAATAATGAATATAGTATACTAGGACATTTCAAGAAAGATAGTGTTGTAGTCAAAGAAGGACAGGAAGTAAAGGCCGGAGAATTGCTTGGTTTAGCCGGGAACTCTGGAAATTCAAGTGAGCCACATATTCATTTCCATGTTGCTGACAGTGCTGAATGGGAAAATGCTACCTCGCTTCGCATTAAGTTCAATGTTGAGGAGCCTATTCGTGGGGAAGTGGTTGAAGGATTTTAAGTTAATAGCTTTATTATAACCTTCCATTCGGGAGGTTTTTTGTGCTTAACGGTCTCCGCTGTGAAACATTATGAAACTTTTTTCTAGCTAATTCGTATTACATCATAACGAGAGGGGGCGGAGAACGTGAAAAAAATAAGTATACTCCTCACCATACTAGCGATCTTGTTCATTTTTCCTATCGAGGCACTGGCCGTTGAATACTCCATAGAAAAAACACGAATTGATGCGTATTTACAGGAGAATGGAGAAGTTCATGTCACTGAGACGCATACCTATGCGTTCGAAGGAGAGTTTAATGGCATTACCCGGTCACTCATTCCAAAGAAGGAAACTGCCATTGTCGATGTCTCTGCTAAAGAGGGAGATCAAGCATTAGATGTGGAGCAGCAAGTCAATGAATATCGTGTTTATCGCAGTGGCTCGGATGAGACCATCACGGTTGATTTATCCTATACAATTGAAAACGGAATTGAAAAATATACGGACGTTGCACGGTTTGACTGGCCGTTTTTCGATCAAAGCAACGAATCCGATTACAATCAGATGGATGTATATGTTCATCCACCTAAACCGACAGAGGGAGTCATTGCTTATGGTGAGGATGAAGCTGCAGGCTCAGAGAGCATAGAGGAGGAAGGTGTCGTCCACTTTAACATGGGACATGTTGATAGTGGTGAAAATGGCGACATTCGAACAGCCTTTGATGCTTCCCTCTTTCCAAACGCGACTTTAACAGAGGATACAGCAATACGAGGAGAAATTCTTGCTAAAAAAGAAGAACTAGATGAGAAGCAGGCTGCTTATGAAGCAAGAAAAGACTTCTTCACTACCATTTCTCCTTTTATTATTGGTGCTTTTGCCATTTATTTGTTAATACTAATTATTTATACAGTTCGAAAAAGAAATGCTGTCCAGCAAGAGGTTGAACGCCGTTTTGGTACTGCATATTTTGTTCCAAAAGAAGAAATGAGCCTCCCAGCTACTATTGCGTACATGAATGCACGCTTGGTAAATGAAAAGACACTGACAGCTGCATTACTAGATCTTGTTCGTAAAGGCTATGTGAAACATGATGATGAGGAACACTTTATTGTTATGGAACGCAATACCGATCACAAACATGAATCCCTATTATTGAGTTGGTTATTTGATAAGATTGGAAGAAATGGAGAATTTACTCTTAAGCATTTAAAGGTATATACGAAAGACAAGAAAAATCATAAAGCATATCGTGATGATTTCCATAAGTGGAAGCAAGCTGTTTTGGAAGACATAAAAGGAAATAAATTAAAATCTAATGAGGGGAAATTACGTATTGTAGTTGGTATCTCTTCGCTTTTATTGTTACCGTTAATTATTTTATTCGGTATATATGGATTATTCCTTAGCTTGGCTATTATGATTGTCTTTTTTGGGACTTTCTTCAGTTTTGCTTGCCTTTACTCACCACGCGCGGTGAAAGGGGAACGAATCTATAAACAATGGAAAAGCTTTCAGGCAAAGTACCCTTCTTTAAAAGAGCAAGAATGGGAAGAATTACAAGATGATGAACAAAAGCGTGCCTTTATCTATAGCCTCGGTACAAATAATAAACATGTTAATAAAGCAAGTGACAAGATGATGAAGGCGACACCCCAATTCAACAGTGGCACTCAAACTGATTTTGTCATGTTTATGGTAATCGCCGCAGCAATTAATCACGATTTTAAAGAAGCACATACAACTGCAGCAGCTGCATATTCCTCTAGTGGTGGAACACCAGGTGGAGGAGTTGGCGGTGGCGGCGGGGGATCCGGCGCGTTCTAACAGGTCATAATTTGTGACCTGTTTTTTAAAGGAGCGACCCGGCTAAAAATTTTTGTAACTTAAATTATCATCAGATATATTTAGTTAATAGAGGCAGATGCTATTATAGCCATTCTAACTGCTAAAGAGTAATCCAGTTCAACTATTAAAAGGAGAGGTTACGATGGAAGTTTTCATAATGATTTTGTTTGCTTTTTTGGTTATGATGGCAATTAGTTCGTTTTTAAACATCATGCTTAAAACTACAAAGAAAAAGGATTGGCTAATTTCCTTTCTTTTGAGTGCATTTTTGTCCATTGTCCTAGTAATGTTTTTAGGTAGTTAGGGGGAACAACACAATGCTATTATCTACGGTTATTCTAGGGTGGATAGGGATTGGTGTATTTGTCACCATCCTTCTTACATTCATGAAGCTAATGAAAAACAAGGAACAAGGATTGCTCCACGTGGTAATGGGATTTATGTATGCTATGTGGCTACCACTGCCATTCGCGCTATATTTTGAGCAAGAGCAAGAACTTCTTTTAACTGGAAGTATTTTTGGGTTCGTTTATTTACTTATGCTTGTTATCACAATGGGCTTTCAAGCGGGCCATATCGTACATATTGTAAAACAGGAACAAAGTGAAATATGGGAAGAGCGGGCAACATGGATGCTTGATACTTTTTCGAGTTCTTATGAAAATTTAGCGGGTGTCTTTAAAAGTGTGTGGTCTATATTTCTCGCTATATCTTTTTGGTTAAATGGAGAAACATGGATAGCCATATTAATGAGTTTGTTCAGTCTTATGATCATTTATTATGTGAATAACCTGGTCAACCAAAGCACAATAAAGCGAATCAAATTCTTGGAAAAGTTGAAGCCAAATCCGTTCATTTACAACATAGAGGCATTGCTATTTTTCTTAACGCTTATGATCTATATTACAATGCAATTATTAGAATAACTCGCATTCGCTTGTCTTTTAGCAAATGTATATGTTTTTCTTATACTTTAGACTTCAAAATTTTAACTACGTCGTTATTGATTCCTAGTTAAAATTTTATGCTTTCCAAACGTATAAAAAGAGCGCCTGTATTGAATCAGGCGCTCTTCGCGTTTTCACTAAAATGCTTTTGTAGTCCAGTCTTCGCAATTCCAGATTTCTGTTACAATGTCTTCATAAAAATCTGGCTCGTGGGAGATAAGTAAAACACTTCCCTTAAACTCTTTAAGCGCACGTTTTAACTCTGCTTTAGCATCTTTATCAAGGTGATTGGTTGGCTCATCGAGTACGAGCAAATTGGATTCCTGATTTAACAGTTTGCAAAGGCGCACCTTCGCTTTTTCTCCCCCGCTTAATACCTGTACTTTGCTTTCAATGTGTTTGGTAGTAAGGCCACATCGAGCTAGAGCAGCCCGCACTTCGTATTGATTCATATGAGGGAATTCATCCCAAATTTCCTCGATGCACGTCTTTTTACTAACCTCTTTCATTTCCTGTTCAAAGTAACCAATGTGCAGATGCTCACCTAGCTCCACGCTACCAGAAAGGGCGGGGATTTCACCAAGAATACTCCGCAGCAAGGTTGTTTTTCCAATTCCGTTTGCTCCTGATAGGGCAAGCTTTTGTCCGCGTTCCATTGTTAAATTAAGTGGACGGGACAAAGGCTCTTCATAGCCAATCACGAGATCACTTGTTTCGAACAAATATCTACCTGGAGTACGTGCCACTTTAAATTCAAATTGAGGCTTGGGCTTCTCGGCATCTAGCTCAATTACTTCCATCTTATCAAGCTTTTTCTGACGGGACATTGCCATTTTACTCGTTGCTGCATTTGCTTTGTTTCGTGCAACAAAGTCTTTCAAATTGGCAATTTCTTTTTGCTGTTTTTTATAAGCAGCTGTCTGCTGTTGCTTCTTCATTTCATACACACGTAAGAATTCATCATAGTCACCAGGATATCGGGTGAGCTGTTGATTTTCCATGTGATAAATAAGATTGACGACACTGTTCATAAAAGGGATATCATGTGACACAAGGATAAAAGCATGTTCATATGCCAATAGGTATTCCTTTAACCAGACAATATGCTCTACGTCTAGATAGTTTGTCGGTTCATCCAAAAGCAAAATATCGGGTTTTTCAAGAAGCAATTTAGCAAGTAGCACCTTTGTACGTTGTCCGCCGCTTAGATCATGAACATCTCGCTCCAAACCGAAGTCATCAAGTCCTAACCCATTGGCTACCTCATCGACTTTTGCATCAATAATATAAAAATCGTTGTTGGTTAAAGCGTCTTGTATACGACCAGTTTCCTCAAGAATTTCCTCGAGTTCTTCTGGCTCCACTTCTCCCATTTTGGCATACAGTTCATTCATTTCTGTTTCCATATCGTATAGATATTGAAATGCCGTCCGCAGCGCATCACGTATGGTCATGCCTTTTTTAAGCACAGCATGCTGGTCTAGATAACCAACTCGTACGTGTTTAGCCCAGCTTACCTTTCCTGCGTCGGGCTCTAATTTTCCTGTGATAATGTTCATAAAAGTAGACTTTCCTTCTCCATTTGCACCTAGAAGTCCAATATGCTCCCCTTGCAACAAACGAAAAGAAACGTCTTCAAATATCGCACGGTCACCAAACCCGTGGCTTAAGTTATTCACTGATAATAAACTCATGTAAAAACACCTTTTCTTTCTAAAGATTCCATTTCCCATTATAGCGGTCCTGAAGGAAAAAGGATAGGGAGCAAGGAAAAAATAAACAGATTCTTATTGGTTTAAGCAAGCAACCTGTGTGGTAAAAAAGTAGTATGCAGTAATGTGATCGAAATATTGGAGGTAGCATAACATGGAGAACAATAGTGTAAAAAAGAAAAAAACACATTTAATAGACTATCGAATATTTGCACCAGCCTTATTAATTGTTATTGCGATTTGTATTCCGTTAGTCATTTATGAACAGAGATCACTAGAAGTGCTGAATAGCATTTTTAATAGTATTGTAAATAATTTCCGTTGGGGATATCTATGGTACGCTATTATCTTAGTAGCAGCAGGGTTATTCTTTTCTTTTTCAAAGTATGGAAAGGTAGTACTCGGCGATCCAATGGAAAAACCCAGGTTTACTTTATTTGAATATGCATCCATTTTGATAGCGATGGGATTAGGTTCAACGATTATGCGCACAGGTATGGTAGAGTGGGCAAATGTTGCAATAGATCCACCATTTGGGGTGGAAGCAGAATCTACAGAAGCGCTACTATGGGGAAACACATACGCCATGTTTCTTTGGAGCTTCCAAACGTTCGCTGTCTTTGTAATGGCAGCCCCAGCAATGGCGTATATTTTGCACGTTAGGAGAAAGCCGCTATTCCGGATTTCCGAGGCATGTCGTGTTCTTTTCGGCGACAAATTTACAGATGGTTTCGGGGGAAAAGTGCTTGATGTTATTTTTCTAGTCAGCATTCTTGCCGGGGCAGCCGTTACATTAGGACTAGGTGCGCCAATTATTACGAATAATCTGTCTGAATTACTTAACATAGAGGTTACCTTTACACTTACATTAATTGTTACGGTTATATGGGTATTGTTGTTCTCTCTTAGTGCTTACTTAGGAATAGAGCGTGGTATTAAACGTCTAAGTACGTTGAACATGTATTTGGCCGGTGGATTCGCGTTATTTGTTATGATTCTCGGTCCTGGAATATTTATTCTAAACTTCTTCACAGAAACAATGGGGTCCCTTATATCCAATTACGTTGACTTATCAACCTATACAAACTCGTTGAATATGGAAAGTACTACTCGGGTGGAGAGTAATACAGTTTTCTGGTTTGCTTACAATTTAACATGGGCGATGCTACACAGTGTGTTTGCCGCAAAAATCTCACGAGGGCGAACGATTAAAGAAATGATCTTAACATACTTGTTGGCACCAACTTTAATTTCCTGGATAGCGACAGGTATATTAGGTGGACTAGGAATTCAACGTTTTCTAACAGGCGATGTAGATGTACTCAATATCGTAAGTGATAAAGGTGAAATGGCAGTTATACCGGAAATCCTATCTTCACTGCCACTAGAAAACGTAGCATTGGTTATCTTTATCGTAATTGCAACCATATTCTTAACGACAACGTTAGATTCAACTACGTATACGATTGCCGCTTATACTGGCACACAAAATATGAGTAAGTCAGAACCGCCAAGAACCTTACGCATTATTGTTGCAGCAATCATTACAGCGTTAGCGCTTGTTCTTATGCGTGTAGGAGGTCTTCCCCCACTAGAAGTGGTTTCGGGGCTGATGGGACTTCCGATCATCGTCCTTCAGTTATTGACCATCTTTGCGGCGAAGAAAATGATTGATGAAGATAAAGCATTTATACACAATGTGCGGAAGAAGGACGAACCACAAGATAAGAAGAGATATAGTAAGGTAGATAAATAAGCGAAAGGGCTGGGACATCACTTCCCAGCCCATTTTTTTTGCGTGAATGCATTTTTTCTAGGTTAGAAATAACATTTTCTTATATCACAAATTTAGGGGAGTGTTAAAATGTATGTAGTGTCGCTTTTTGTTCTGCAATACAAAGAAGAGAATAGGATACTTTTAAGATTATAAATTCTGGAACACAGTGAAAATATGAAACAAGGAATATAATATCCAATATATTCAAATTTATGATGGAAGGAAAGTGCAATTTATTGAAAAATGCATGGATTGTTTCTTTTATCCGTATTCCCTTGCTTATTAGCGTGTTGTTGGTTCTCTTTGTCTTGTTTAAGCTATTTGGACTAGAACTTCCTTTTCCATTTCTTCCTGACCTTTCAACCATTTATTTTACTGTTGTAAATGTGCTATGTTACTTCTTTTTAAAGCGAGTGTTAAATAAAGAGGGACGCTCGTTTAATGAATTAATTGGTTTTCGTAGGGAGCTATTAGGAAAGGATATCTTGTTCGGTTTCTTATGGCTGTTTGTTTTATACATACCATTCGTGATTGCAGTTATAGCAACCATGTTTTTGTTATATGGGGTGGACTTTGTTGACCATTTTCAAACTGTATTTGCAGGTGATATAGAGGGGGCTGCGTTTTCACGACCAAGATGGTTGATGTGGTCTGCAGCTGTTGTCTCGCTTATCTTTCCTTTTCTTAATGCCCCGATTGAGGAGTTAATGTACCGTGGTTATGCACAAACGGTGTTTAGAAAATATTATAGTAAACTTTGGGTAGCTATTTTAATTCCATCCACCGGTTTTGCATTGCAACATATTATGTTAGCTGCAAGTGTACAAGGAGCTTTTATCTATGCGGTTGCCTTTTTCGTGTGGGGTGCCGGTAGTGGATTTATTTATTATAAACAAAAGAGATTGTTTCCCCTTATTGTTTGCCATTTCATTGTTAACATAGCATTCAGCGTATTCCCTATTATATTTCTCGTATTTAATATCTATTAGACAATGTCTGGAGCAGCAATTTCGGTGAAACAGAACTTTTCCCGTGGGAGAATATTTAGCAATTCGGTACACTTGCTATTAGTTTGAAACGGAATAATGGAGTGCTTTGGAGTAAGCATTAAATGAAAACTTTGAGATTCATGCAGATGCCTCTAAACCAACTGACGGTAACATTACATTATATAAAGCCAGTTTACAAAACAGTGAACCGATCTTATTAGATCCTAAAACCAATTGTTAAAATATTCTGGGGGGGTGTAAATGAATGAAGTTTAAAACAAGTGATGGGTTAGCGTTGTATTATGATATTAGTGGAAAGGGTGCTCCTTGTCTATTTCTGCATGGGGGGCCGGGATACTGGAGTAAATCGTTTCAACACTTTGCAGGGGATTTGTTAGAAGAAAATTTGCATATGATCTACTTGGATCAGCGGGGATGTGGTAGATCTGAGCACAGTCCTATACAAGACTATTCCTTAGAAAGAGTAGTTGAGGATATAGAAGCGTTACGCATTCATTTGGGGATCGAAGAATGGTGGATCATAGGTCACTCCTTTGGTGGGCTTCTTGCAGTAAATTATGCTAGCAAATTTCCCAACAGGATGAAAGGGATTATCTTATCAAATGTAACCCTACATATGTTAGCTTCTTTTAAGCATCAGATTATAAGAGGAGCTTCATTATTAAAAAGAGATGTACCAGAAATAGATACATTGAGTTTAGAATCATTTATAAAAACCTATTATGAAATACTCACTAGTTTGTTAGAAAATGAGGTTTATTTTTCGTTCCAATATTCCGATTTAGAAATGAAGAAGGAAGTAGACTTAGTTGACCAAGATGGATTGAAAAGTGATCCGATTTTCCAGCAATTTGTGTTTACATCAAAAGATTATTTTCGAGATTTTTCGTTGATAACGAGTGCTATTACTAATCCAGTACTAATTATAGCTGGCGAAAACGATCACGCAGTGGGTCCAACTCATCATCAATTATTTCAATTTAAAAATAAGCAAGTCAGTATAATAAAAGGCAGCCATCATCCTTATATAGAAAATCAAGAGGAATTCAAAGAAACCATCCTTAATTTTGTGTGCAGATAGTTTTGTAGACATTATCTGGAATTAACTTCAAAGCATACAGGGAGGAACAGCATGAAATTACATATGTACATAAAAAAAGTTCTGATTGCTACATTTCTATTAATCTTTGTAGTAGGTTGTGGAACAATCGAAAACATGGGAACAAACGGAACATCAGAAACTGAAAAGCCTATAGAGGAAGACGGGAACGAAAAGGAAGCCGAGCAACAGGAAAAAGAGATTGAGAGCGAAAACCATAATAAAGAGACGGGCACTCAAGAAGAGACTTTGGAAGGGGCGAAAGTGAGCAGAGTGGTAGATGGCGACACGGTCAAAGTGATCTATAATGGAAAGGAAGAAACGGTACGCTTGCTGTTAGTAGATACACCAGAGACAAAGCACCCATCCAAGCCAGTCCAGCCTTTAGGACCTGAAGCGAGCAGTTTTGCGAAAGAGAGGCTGGAAGGGAAACAGATAGAGCTTGAGTTTGACGGGCCTGCTAGGGATAAATATGACCGACTCCTTGCTTATATTTGGGTAGATGGTGAGATGTTTAACCAAACACTACTAGAACATGGGCTGGCCCGTCTTGCATATGTATATGCCCCGCCCTATGTACATTTTGAGGCATACATGAAAGCGCAGAATAGAGCAAAGGACAACGAGCTTGGTATATGGAGCAGAGAAGGATATGTGACAGAGGAAGGGTTTTATTACCAAAATGAGGAAGAGAAATCTGTAAACAATAGAGACAAGGAGCCCGAGGCTTCAAATAAAGTAAGTTACGACCCGAACGGCCCTGACAGGGATTGTGGAGATTTTGATACCCAGCAGGAAGCACAAAAATTTTTTGAGGCAGCTGGCGGACCAGAGAAAGATTCACATCGCTTAGATGGAAATGATGACGACGGATTGGTTTGCGAAAGTCTGCCATAGGGTAACATACATATTGGTGTACACTTAAAATATGTAGAGTTTGTGAAGTTGTTAACAAACAATGGTAAATAGTGGTATACTATAATTATAAATAACATGAAGGAGTGATTAGATGTCTGAGATTGTATTTGTTTCACCTAGTAAGTATATCCAAGGAAAAAACGCATTAGAAAAAATAGGAAAGCATGTTAAAGAAACTGCAAGCAAAAAACCTTTAATCCTCTCTGATGAAACGGTATGGGGAATTACAGGAGAAGCGATTGAAAAAAGTTTTAAAGAAGAAGATTTGGCCTATCATTATGTAGAATTTAATGGAGAAGCATCTTGGAATGAAATAAACAGAATTACAGATGAAGGAAAGAGTGAATCAGTAGACGCAGTAATCGGAGTCGGTGGTGGTAAAACACTTGATACTGCAAAAGCGATTGCTGATCAATTGGATACAGGCGTTATTATTGTTCCGACAACAGCTTCTACCGATGCACCAACAAGTGCTTTGTCGGTAATTTATTCGGACAAAGGGGTATTTGAATCTTATAATTTTTATAAGAAGAATCCAGATCTTGTGCTGGTAGATACAAAAGTAGTTGCTGGTGCGCCGCCAAGATTATTTGCTTCAGGTATTGCGGATGCGATGGCAACCTGGGTGGAAGCAAGAGCCGCTATTAAAAGTAACAGTGATACCATGGCTGGTGGTAAAACAAGCATTGCTGCCAAAGCTATTGCAGAGAAATGTGAAGAGACACTTTTTGCATATGGACAAGCAGCCTATAAAGCAGTAAAAGAAGGTCTTGTAACCCAGCATGTGGAAGCTATTGTAGAGGCAAATACATTACTGTCTGGTCTAGGATTTGAAAGTGGTGGATTAGCTGGAGCACATTCCATTCACAACGGTTTTACCGTATTAGAGGGAGATATTCATCATCTAACACATGGCGAGAAAGTTGCATATGGAACCCTTGCGCATCTTGTCCTAGAATTACACCCAGAAGTAGAGATTCGAAAGTATATTGATTTTTATCAATCACTTGGGCTTCCGACAACGTTAAAAGATTTGCATCTGGAAAATGCATCCTATGAAGATCTAGTTAAAGTTGGCGAAGCAGCAACAAGTGAAGCAGATACAATGGGCAATCTTTCTCCTGCAATTACTGCAGAAGATGTAGCAGATGCCCTTCTGGCAGTAGACCAATTAAGTAAGTCATAAAAATGAATAAAAACAGATCAGGGGGTGAGTTCCTTGATCTGTTTTTATTTGGTTATGAATGATGATAACCTGATTCAGATGCCATTGCTTGTGATTTCGTTTCGTGAATAGTGCCAAATGGGTGCTCTGGAGGAGCATAGATGGAATACAATTTCAGTGGTTTGTTGCCGGTGTTTGTAATGTTATGCCAAAATCCTGCTGGAATAAAGATAGCATCATCATCAGACACACGGCGTTTGAACGACAGGTTATCTTTCTTTTTGCCCATTTCGGTTAAACCACGCCCTTGTTCAATGCGCAAAAATTGATCTACATCTCGATGTAGCTCTAGTCCAATGTCCTCTCCAACTGGAATGCTCATTAACGTAACTTGCAGATGGTCTCCGCTCCATAAGGCAGTACGGAAAGTATTGTTCTGCTTGGTTGCTCTTTCGATATTGGTTACAAAAGGTTGGTGGCCATAATCTTTTAATGTAATTCTCGGAAGTTCACTTTGTGGCCAGTTATTTTCATAGTAACCAGGATAATGACGAACAGCTGGATAATAAGTGTACTCAGGTGGGAAAGCATTATAGTGTGTAGCCATAACATGTGGATGGGGATAAGGGTAATAATACATATACTTCAATCCTTTCACATTTTGCTCTTATAGTATGTAAGGGATTGGGTAAATGTCATTGAAAATTGTGTAGAAGTAATTTCTATACTTAGCTTGATTATAAAGTAGTATGAGCGTTAATCTTTCCTTCTGCTACGTAATAAGGGAAAATGGAACGAAAAAGGAGTTTAACTGATGCGGTTAGGTGTGTTAGATCAGATGGCACAGCCAAAAGGAATGAGTGCAGAAGAAATGGCTGTGTGTACAATAGATTTGGCTAGATATGTAGAAGATTTGGGCTATGAGCGATATTGGTTTGCGGAACATCACGGAACAAAAGGTCTTGTTTCTAGTTCTCCAGAAATCATGATGGCTGCCCTTGCAGGACAAACGAAGAAAATAGCTGTAGGAAGTGGTGGTATTTTGCTGCCGCAATACAGTGCGTATAAGGTTGCAGCTCAGCTACTACAGCTCCAAGCTCTTTACCCTGGAAGAATTGAAGCTGGCGTAGGGCGTTCACCTGGGGGAAACGAAACCATTCGGTCGTTATTGGCTGACGGGAAGCCGAACCAAATGGCTGAATATCCAGAAAAACTACAAAATCTCCTGCATTTTATACAGGGAGAAGGAAAAGTTAGAGCAGCTCCACGCACGGAAGTGGCTCCTAGCTTATTTAGTCTCGGATTAGGAGAGAATAGTGCAGAATTTGCAGCTGAATTAGGGATAGGCTATGTTTTCGGTCACTTTATAAAACCGGAGAGGGGAGAAGCGAGTCATCAACGATACCGTGAAAGGTTTAAACCTGGTCTCTTCCCATCCTCTGTAAGCAGAACAGCGGTCTTTGTAGTATGTGGGGAAAACGATGCACATGCTGAGGAGTTAGCGCGGAGCCAGGATCTCTGGCTCCTGCAGGTAGAAAAGGGGTTGGATAGTCGTGTTCCTAGTGTGCAGGAAGCTAAGGAAAAACAATTAAGTGTGTCAGAGGAAGAGAAAATACAGTTTAATAGACGCCGAATGATTATTGGTGGTCCAGAAAAAGTTAAATCAGAGATCCTTCGTTTATCAAAAATTTATAAGTGTGAGGACTGGTTAATTTTAACCAACCTCTATGATTTTAAAGAAAAAGAGCGGTCGTATCAAAGGATTAAGAAATTGTTCTCTTAAGGATTAAAACAGGAAGGAACATGGGGGTATAGCCATGTTCCTTTTTACAAAAGCTTCGAATTGCCATTATTGGTCTGCAATAGGAGACTGGAAAAATCTCCTTCTGGAGGGTAATAGAATTGCACCAAGTAAGACAACCGACAACACGAACATAAGGAATACGCCCAGGCAGACAGTCAACCGAATTGAAAGGAATAATGTGGCTACACCCATGAATCCAGTTGTAACAATTATCAAGATTGCTTCCAGCAAATTATAGAAGCTTCCAATCCGTCCCATTATTTCAGATGGGACGTGATGCTGGTAGAAAGTAAGGAAACCAGTGTTAGCAAAAGAGATGAAAAAGGCAAGAATAAAGAAGCCTATCCCGGCTATTAGGAAGTTAGTGGAGAAGGCATACACAATATATCCAATTGTAACAAATACAGCCCCACCTCCTATTAAAAGGGAGGTTTTTAGTTTTTGTACAATTAGTGTATTAATACTAGCTCCTATTATAATGCCAGCCCCAGCAATCGTAACCAGAAATCCGTATTCACTATCTGATAAGAAGAGGACTTGTTTAGTAAAGGCAGCCTCCAGTGAATCCACTGCACTTGCCAAAACCATCATAACTGAGCTGAATAGAAAGTAAATGACAAAAATATATCGATTCGTAAGGCTGAAGGTTAAGACTGCTTGCCAATCTTTTCTTAAAACCCCTATAGTATTGGCATTCTCTTGCTCTGAAACGATCTTTCCTTTCTCTAGATCGGGAAGTAGCCATGTAATTAATCCTGCGATAATTAAAGCAAAACCATTGATGTAGATAGCCAATATTGGTGATCCAATAAAAAACAGAATGCCGGCAACAGCAGGGCCAACTAAAAAAGCTCCTGATGTAACAAAGCTGTGAATAGAATTGAATTGTTTACGTTTTTTAGGTGGAATTAATTTTGTCATGTAGGCCATAGAAGCTGGTTCAAACATCGAAGCCGCCATATTTACGATTAATGATGTCACATAGATAAGCGGAAGAGATGTTGCAAATAAGGGAAGAAAGCCAATGACCATTCCTCTAAATAGATCTAGTCCCATCAATAATCTCCGTTTGTTCATTCGATCGATGAGGCTGCCAGCCCAGAAATTCGTGAGCAGGACAGCCATTGGTTTTATTAAATAGAGGCCGGTTACGGCTAAAGCAGAGCCTGTCATATTTAAGACAATAAGATTCAGTGAAATGAAATAAACCCATTCTCCAATGTTTGAAATGCCAACCTTGAACAAAAATAGAGTGGGATACTTCCTATTAGACTTTTCCTTCATTCTTCCTCTACTCCTTTCAATTAAAAAATGCAAAACAAAAAAATCTCACCCCCAAGACGTAATGTCTTAGGGACGAGATTTTAAAATTCTAAATCGTGGTGCCACCCCAGTTTGCTAATATGTCACCATATTAACCTCTTCAAGTACGACAAAGATTACTTTGCTTATACTTTAGCTCTGTAACAGGAGCGCCTGTCACGCTATCATGTATCAATCCAGCGTGCTACTCGGAGTCTTGTTTCAATGAGTAAATACACACTCCTTTTCAGCGCCCGGAGCTCTCTGTTGTGCATTGACCTCATTTACTTTTCTCGTCATCGTCTTTTTAGATAATTTTAAATAGTTTAGCATGGGACGGAATGAAGCGCAATCCTAAATTTCATCTTAATTATTTATCTAACAATCATCACACCACACCATAGTGCATTGATGCATTGTAGTCCATAACCAACCATCCTCATTCTTCTTGTGATATGGTAAACTGATAATAGTTAAAGGATCTATTTGCAGGACAATTATAACGAGAAGGGAACATTAGTATGTTTGGCAGATTAATATCAATGATTTATCTTAAAGCAATTCGTTTCTTTGTCCATTCTGTTTTGAAGAAAAGAGGCAGGAAGGAAAAGGACTATAAAGAGGTAAACAAGGTTTTGAAATCCTTGCATAAAACGCTTCTAGATAATGAGCAATTGAATGAGGATTTTACCGAAGGGCCAGAGCCTGTTCAGAATAAGAGCTCCAAGGAGTTAATAGCAGCATTTATTGCGGTCCGAGAAAAGAGACAGGAAGAAGATTTTTACATAGAGGTAGGTAGAGCCTGGGTTAAGGATCTTGGCAGCAGAAATCTGAAAGCGTCGTTCATTTGTGTTTTAGGCTTTTTTGCTGTTTGGTTTGGTGGCATGTTACTAAGTGAATACATTAGCGGCGTCCTTGGGATGATATATATCTTGGGAACATTAATTTTTCCTGTAGTTGGTATTTATTATGCATTTAGAGGACAACGTGCTTTAAAATGGGTCCTAGCAGCAGTGAATATTTTCAACCTCTTGACAGCTATGCAAATAATTCACTAATGTGCACACATATATCCTGACATTCCGTAGCTTTTCCTATTGCCAGTAAAAGAGTGTATTTACTCCCATTTCGTGGTATACTATTTACAAATAAACATAATGTATAAAAAACCGCTCCATGCTGGACACATGGAACGGTTCCAATAGACCAACCCCATAAGGGGGCGGTACACTCAGAGAAGTAATCCCTCAGCGCCTGGCTAAAACACATGAGGGGTTATTTTTTTTGGTTCTTGTCAGACATGATAAACGCAATAAGCATCCCAAAGGATATCATTAACGTTAACACCGATTCAATCCCCATTGGCATCACCTCCTTTTTAGGAATCTTCCTAAAAAGAGAAGTGCACCAACTCCCTCATGTGAAGCCAGTCTATTGTCTTCTAACTATATCATAAATGGGGCCGCTTTTGGTCAAGATAATGGCGGTCTGCTAACTAATGCTTGTGTTTTTTTCTACGTAGTTATTAGTTGAAACTATACCTATCTTTAAGGAGCATAAAAAGACAGGAACTCTTGCCTTGTTATTCGTATAATGGAATTAAATATCGAAGCAAGGAGATGAAAAATAATGGGGTCATTTACTGTGGATGTGCTTCAGGTAAGGAATAGTTCTTATCAAATTGGAAGGGATTTAGGGGAGTTTTATCGTAACAGACCAATATTGAATACATATGATTCAATAACAAAATCAGTTATTGACGAGGAAAGTATGAAGTCTGTTTACACCGCATTGGCACCACACTTACTGGAAGAACTGAAGGGAATTGCAGATGGTTTGAATATCTCCTTCAGGAAGGCTGCAGCTATGTTCAGTGGTTATGATGTTCCGAAAACAAAGGAGATGGGATGCTCTGCAATTCTGACAAAAGAATATTATGTGAGAAATTATGATTTTTCATCGGAATTCTATGATAGGCTGTTCACTCTTAGTCAGCCAAAAGAGGCTTTAGCTACAGCGGGATATAATCTTCTTCTATTAGGGAGACACGATGGTGTCAACCAGGAAGGATTAGTGGCGGGATTACATTTTGTTAGCAATCAATCATATACCAAAGGGATTTCAGCCTGGGTAGCGGTCCGTATGGTTTTGGATACTTGTAGCACTGTTGATGAGGCTACTCAATTATTAAAAGAGATACCTCATGCTGCTTGCTACAATATTTCCATCGGTGATCGATTTGGTGATTTTGCTGAAGTGGAGATTAGCCCTGACAGCGTGATGGTAAGACGAGGAGAGAAAATGCTCTCCTGTGTAAATCATTTTCAGGAGCAGACAATGCGAAGAAAAAACAGGGATATCATTACGGGGTCGGTTCAACGGGATGTTTTTTTACATGGATTAGAAGCAGACCTAATGACCCATGAAGCAATGTTTAACCTTTTTAAAGATCCAACTTCACCGCTGTTTTTCATTGATTATCAAAACTTGTTTGGAACCCTACATACCTTCTCCTATTCATATAAAAAAGCGAAAATCCTTACGACTATTGCTAAAAGCGAGGGGGTCTTAGAGATAGATTTGAAAGAGTGGGTCAAGGGTGTGAATTTAGACGTACAGAAAATGAATGGATTTATCGAGGCAGACGAAATTTGAGAAACAAACCCCTCCTACTATGTTAAAATCGAAATAGAACAAACGATCCGTATAGGGTGGCTCCAGATGGTGAAAACCGAACAAGATATTATAAAGCTTGTACAAGGGGACAAAGAAATGATGCGAATACTAAAAATAGCTAAAAAGCTAGATTTGCCGGATTGGTGGATTTGTGCTGGTTTTGTACGTTCCAAAATCTGGGACACATTACACGGTTTTAAGAAGACGACCCTCCCAGACGTAGATGTTATCTTTTTTGATAAAACAAACATAGATGAATTAGAAGAAAAGAGACTTGAAGCGATGTTGCATGAAATGCTTCCTGAAGTTCCCTGGTCGGTAAAAAATGAAGCGAGGATGCATATGGTAAATCATTTTACGCCATACACATCTTCAGAAGACGCTATATCTAAATTTCCAGAAACAGCTACAGCACTTGGGGTGAAGCTAAACCATGAAGGCCAAATTATTTTAACCGCTCCTTGTGGAATTAAAGATGTAGTAGGTTTAAAGGTGAAGCCAACCCCGTATTTTGCCGAAAGTAGCGATCGGACGGTCATTTATAAAGACAGAATTAAAAAGAAAAACTGGCAGTCTATTTGGCATAAGATAGAAGTGCATTCTCATGAAGATTAAGTAGGTTAATTTAGTACATATGCAATGGAAAGACAGGTAGTTTAGGATCTTATTTGTTATAGGTCTCTATAATATCATAGTAGTATTTTTCGTCAGGGTAACATTGATATCCTGACTTTTTTTGTTTCATAAAAATCTCAATTAATAGTGCTGAAGTTCTTTCTTTCATCTAACTTGTACACATGTTTCGCCTTTTTCTTGAATAGCAATAGAAGAAGAGAATTCTAAGAAAATGACCTAGAAAAAATGCAAGCTACAAGGAGGAAAATAAAATGGTGCAAGCCATTCTTGAGATGTTTACAAGTGAGCAAAAGGCGGAAGCAATATTAGCTAACTCAATGATAGAAGCCATTTTTATTCTTTTGTTTGGTCTTTTTATCATCGCGGTGCTACTTCATATTACATTATTTGGGAAACTGAAAAAGGTACGGAATTACGTGAAAGATACAAATCGATTAGATATTGAACCACTACAAGGATTTCAGGAACAATTTAACAACAAGCAGGGAGAAGGTGTGAAGGCGGAAACCTTCGTGCAGGAAAAGTTTTCAGGGTGGCGCATTTTTCAAGTGCCTGTTGTTAGTTTAATTAAGATGATTCAAATGACCGTGTCCGTCTTTATCTTACTTGGAGTATTGGGGACGTTTATCGGGCTTACCTCATCTCTTGGTAGCATTAATATCAATGATAGTGATCTGGTTGAGGGAGTTGCTGGAGTCTTGGCGGGCATTGATGTGGCCTTTTACACGAGTATTGCAGGTATGGGCTTCTCTTTAATAATGACGCTACTCATTAAAATAATGAACACAGAATTTATCTTAACGGATATCATGCTCATGACAGAATCCAGTCTGGAAGGGACAGAGCAGAATAATATGGGGCGACTAATTGGTGTTTCAGAAGCAATCAATCAATCGATCCTAAGCCTGCAGAAGACAAATCAACAATCCTTACAAGGTATTGAAGCTTCATTCACTGGATTTAAGGAATATACTGCTGGTTTACAACAATCTGCCAAGGATTTGGCGGCCTTTAATGATGGATTATCGGATAATCTTGAGGAATTTCAAGGACTATTCCAACATATGAAAGACGTAACAGATGGCTTTTCCGAAGGGACAACCAACCTAAATAAAAATTTCGATTCACTATTTTCTTATTTTAAGAAGATGGATAATAAAAACGAACGAATGGTAAAAGTGTTTGAAAACACGTTTGAAAAAATGAAGGAAGTTTCGGATACACAAATGAAGACATTACAACAATTCGAAATGTCTGTGGGAGAGATCAAGCAATTTACGTCCACACTTCTGGGAGAACAGGAAACAATGCATACTTCTTTTGAAAGAATTCAGGAAAAAAGTGGTGAATTAGTTAATGTGATGGATCATCAAAATAAGGCTTTTCAAAGAATTTTTGGAGAGGATCTATCTACGAAACTATCGGGTGTTATGACCTATCTTGGGGAGCTATCTCGAGAATTTGACAAGATGGGCTCATCGATTGTGAAACTTCCTGATGCATTGGAAGTTATTAACCAGACGCAGGCAGAGTATAAGCATCTTCTCTCAGATCGCTTTACCGAACTGAAGGAATTTAATCGGACCTTTAGTCAACATTTGAAAAACCATTCGAGTGAATCAATGACATATGAAAAGCACATGCAGGATACTGCAAATACTTTTGAACAAATCGGGATGAAAAACAATCAACTCATTCAAGATATCAATGCCACAGTCAGCCAGATGAACAATGGATTCCGTCAAAGGGAAAATCAGATGGAGGCAAGTGTCGGGATATTGAAAGATACGCTATCTAACTATGTCGGGAATCTCGAAGGCTCGCTTGGAAATAAATTGGATAGTTTGCTGCAAAGTTTTGGTCGGTACGTTGAGCAGACAAATGACTCGATTCGTACCGAGTTTAAAGAAGTCCAACGTATTACCGAAGCGACGCACCAAAGTAATGGCAGATTTATTCAACAAACACTTCAAGAGATTAGCAGGGAGCTTCAATCGATAAATCAACGTCGAACCATTCCTCCGCAGCAGCAGTCAGGTAACTGGAGTAATGGAATAGGAATGAACCAAAATGACTTCTAAATATCAACGATTATTTAAAAATGAACAAGAAGAAGGGCACTTCTGGCCATCGTTTACTGATTTGCTAACAACCATTCTACTCTGTTTTATGCTAATTTTTATTTGCATGATGGTTATTAAATCGCTGCAAATTGAAGAAATGAAGGAGACCCTTGATCAGATTATGGGTGTTAGAGCCAAGCTTGTAAGTGAACTAAAAGAAGAATTCAGTGACGCTGCAATGGGTGTTGAGGTAGATGAAAAAACGGGGGCAATTATATTTAATACAGAAATTCTATTCGATTATGGAGAAGATGAATTAAAACCTCAGTCTTTTAAGTTCTTGGATGAATTTGTTCCAAAGTATCTAGATGTTTTGCTACAGAGTGGGTATGAGGAGTACATTGCCGAAATTATTATAGAAGGGCATACCGATCGGGATGGCAGTTATTTATACAATCTGCAGCTTTCCCAGGAGCGTGCCTATAGTGTTGCTGACTATATTATGAGTGAAGACTTTCCATATGAGAACATTCAGCAACATGTCGGGGAGAAATTAACAGTAAACAGCAAATCTTATTCTGATCCTAGAACGGATGAAAATGGCGATTATAGTGCAGAGGATTCCCGTAGAGTGGAGTTCAAATTCCGACTAAAGGATGAGGAAATTCTAGATAAAACGAGGGAGATTTTAGGAGAATAGCCTTCCTTTTTTAGCTGACAGACCTTCTAAAAGTTTATTTTAAACCTATTCCGGGTAAGCAATGACTTGTATGGCAGTTTTTCGTCGTATAGGACAAATTACCTTATCAACAGGAAAAAGGTAGGAGGGTTTCACATTCGAAAGGTATTATTAAGCGCCGCACTTATATTGGTAATAACATTCGCGCTTTCAGAGCAAGTACAAGCCGATGAACAACATATCATCACATTTCCTCTTGTGGAAGATTTAATGGGGGAGAATGAAAATGCTGAGGTGATGTCGCCATTAGTCGCGTCCCAATCATTTATTGAAAGTGCAGTATTTATCCCATTGAAGAATTCAACAAATAATGAGGAGGAGAAGGAAAAAGAGCTGAATACAGAAACATTCATCATAACTGCCTATACTGCTGGGGAAGAGTCAACAGGCAAGTCACCTAATCACCCAGCTTATGGGATTACGGCATCTGGCAGCCTAGTAAAAGAAAATGAAACATTAGCTTGCCCTTCTTCACTCGATTTTGGGACACAGTTGTATATACCAGAACTGGATGAAACATACACTTGTGAGGATCGTGGTAGTGCAATTAAGGAAGGGCGTCTAGATGTGTATATAGAAGATTTGGAAGAAGCGATCCATTTTGGAGTACAGAAGCTTGATGTTCAAATTATAGAGGATAACAAAGATCGACAGTTTGTATTTGATGGTTAAAAAGGAGAACTTCCCTGACTGGTGAGTGCCATATCAGGGAGTTCTTTTTTTAATCACTCTTCTTCAATTAATTGAAACGAAAGGAGGCATAAAAAAGCCCCCTTAGTTTGGAGGCAGTTTGCTATAATAGTTCAGTAAATTGTTGCGCTTGTACATCTAATTGCTTGGAGGATTCGGTAAGGTCTTTAAAATCCTCTACTGTTGTTTGGACTTTTACTTGTCCTTCCATAATATGTTCTTGAACATCCTTTGTTCCAGCACTTATGGTGTTAATTTCAGATGTAATTCGTTCAATATTATCGCGAATTTGAGTTATGGATTTTTCTACATTATTAGATAGCTTACGGACTTCCTGAGCTACAACATTAAACCCTCTACCATGTTCACCGGCTCTTGCTGCTTCAATTGCAGCATTTAAAGCAAGTAGATTCGTTTGAGAAGCAATAGCTTTTACAGTTTTAACAATTTCTTGAATCGATTGTGTCTCTTTTTCTAGTTGTGCTAAATTCTTCGTATTTTTTCCAGATACTTTTGTAATACTACCTATTAATGCTAAGAGATCTTCGGAGCGCTCTATACCGGCTGAAGCTTTAGAATTTAGATTAGTAGACATGAGATTTAGTTGGTCTCCAACGTCTGTGATGGCTTTATGTCTGTCTGTAATATCAGTAGCCACTTTCGATACGCCGATAACTTTCGTCTGTGTCTCGTCAAAGATTGGCATATAAGTTGCTTCAAGCCATATCCGTTTATTATCTTTCCCCTTTCGCTCAATTTTGTCCTGAAAGCTTCTCCCTTTCAGGATGTTATTCCAGAATTGGTTATAGTCGGGACTGTTAGCAAATTCAGGAAAGCAAAGTTCTTTGTGATGCATTCCTAGCATTTCATCTGTCGTATATCCTACTGTCCTTGCAAATACATCATTTACATAAGCAACACGAAAATCAAGCCCAAACCGGATAATCGCTAAATTTTCCTCAATTGCTTTGACTACGTGCATATCTGTTACTTGCTCCGTTTCTTTAGTATGTATCATAGAAAACATCCTCCTAATTCGGGCTACTGTAAAAATCTTTATACATTTAAAATAAGGTAGTTATATTAAAAGCAGTCAAAAAGGGGAGTCTCCTTATTTTTAGCGTATTCTATTTTCATCGAGCCTGATAATTCAATCTCATTCTTATGTCCTAGTATCTTTTCCCTAATTATGAATTGAATAAACCTGAATTAAAAATAATTTTTAAAGTTAAGCTAGAATCATTATATAGGACGACTCATATACGAATTCTACACATAAAAAAGAGGAAAGGACGGGACAAAATTATTTACGCAAAAGATAAAATCCGAAAGAACGGTGTTTGAAAAACCGCTTCAGAAATATACTTCGCTTTCCATGGGCGGCTGGTGAGCCTCCGGATGCTCCGCATTCCGGGGTCTCGCCTAGGCCTTCCTCCCATAGGAGTCTCCGTATATTTCTTACGCTTATTCTAGCTATCATCCGTCTTTTGACTAATACTTTTTGTTATGTCCCCTCCTCTTTTCTTATACTTAGGTCTACAAAATTTAAACCACTTCGTCATTACTTAATAGCTGAGATTTTATACTTTCCTAACGTGAAATGGGGCTGGGACACTAGAAAATTAAACAAGAAATAACCGTACGTTCAAACTTATTATTGTAGAAAAGTTCGAAAAATTAGGGGTAGTCCCTAATTTTTCGGTATCTAAATCACATTTTAGCGAAGGAAAAATGCGGAGACTCCAGTGGGAACAGCACGAGTCCGAAGGCCCCGCAAGAAGCGAGAAGGAACAAAGGCTAAGAGCGCCACGTCCTGTGGCAACACCTTCGTGACCAACGTCCTGTTGGCCCGAGACTAAGGCCGTGTCCACGGAAAGCGGAGTATTTTCCAGAGCGGTAATTAAGCAGTTTTTTCTTATTGTTCGCGTTTTAAAGAGGCTGGGACGTTATGTCCCAGCCTCTTCACAATTTTCTATTAGAATTCTTCATAGACTGCTGGGTCTTGATCTTTTAACCTACCATCAGGGCGAGTTAACTGGGAAATAGTAGTCATTTCCGATTCACTTAGAGTGAAATCAAAAATGGAAATATTTTCGAGTTGTCGGCTTGGTGAAGCAGACTTAGGAATTGGAATGGATCCAAGTTGGTGGTGCCACCGTAAAATTACCTGAGAAATAGTCTTTTGATGCTTATCGGCAATCTTGCCAATTGTCTCATTTTCCAGCACGGCGCTCGCTCTTCCCAGAGGACTCCAAGACTCTGTTTTCACATTATTCTCTTCATGCCATTTACGTTGCTCCTCTTGATTAAAAAACGGATGTAGTTCAATTTGGTTCATGCTTGGTAGCACACCAGTTTCCTTATTCAGTCGTTCAAGGTGCTCTGGTAGGAAATTACATACACCGATGGAACGGATAAGTCCCCATTTTTTTGCATCAATCAGAGCTTGCCAAGCTTCAACATAGTGCCCTTGCTGAGGGTTTGGCCAATGGATTAAATAAAGGTCGTAATAATCAAGTTTAGCTCGGTAAAGCGACTCTTGAATCGTTGTAACAGCTTTATCGTATGGCTGGTAGCGACCCGGCAATTTTGACGTAACAAGTAATTCTTCTCTTGGTACAGAGCTACGACGAATAGCTTCTCCAACTGTGCCTTCGTTTTCATAGTTATAAGCTGTATCAATTAGCCTGTATCCAGTACTAATAGCGCTAGTAATTGCGTTTACTCCTTCGTTGCCATTTAGTTTGTACGTTCCAAATCCAATTTCAGGGACAGTTAAACCATCATTAAGCGTGATTTCAGGTATGTGCATATTCTTCGCTCCCTTTCATTATTAAATGTCACAAAAGTGTTGACCAATCTCATAACCGATTTGATAAGGTCATATTTGTTATTATTAGACTATCACTATCTATTAAAACGATTCAACTAAATAGATTGAAAATAACTACGATTTGGGTGCAATTACTTGACTTGAAAACCCTTCCATAGTCTATGCTAAGTGTGATAAAAAATAGTATATAGGAAAGGTGGAGGGGTTAGCATGCTTGATAAACACATCGTATTTTTTGATATAGATGGTACACTTCTTAACGAAGAAAAAGAACTTCCTAAAAGTACGAAAGAAGCCATCGCTGCTTTGAAGAAGGCAGGACATGAGGTTGCAATTGCGACAGGAAGGGCGCCGTTTTTTTTCCAAGACTTGCGTGAAGAGTTAGAAATTGATACATATGTATGTTTTAACGGTCAGTATGTAGTTTATAAAGGTGAGGTGATTCACCGAAATCCTTTGAATAGCGAATTATTAGAGGACTTAGCAAAAGTATCACTGGCAAAAGAGAATCCGATTGTTTTCATGGGTGAAGAAGAAATGAAGGCAAACGTTCCAGATCACGATGCAATTAACGAAGGCTTGGCCACCTTAAAAGTAGATATGAACTTAGAACATGATCCAACATACAACAAAGGAAGAGATATCTACCAATCCTTATTGTTCTGTGAAGAGAGCGAAGAGAGATTTTACGAAGAAAAGTATAGTGCTTTTAACTTTGTACGTTGGCACCCGAGATCAGTGGACGTTGTACCTGCTGAGGGGTCAAAAGCGGTCGGGATAAGAAAAGTTACCGATCTGCTTGATATTAAACCTGAAAATCACGTCGCGTTTGGAGATTCATTAAATGATTTGGAGATGCTGACTGAGATTCCGAAAAGTGTCGCAATGGGGAACGGCCATCCTCGTGCAAAACAAGCTGCAAAATATGAAACAGCAGCTGTGGATAAGGACGGGATTTTAAAAGGATTACAGATGTTAGGGCTTTTGTAATTTATTAAAGAACAGAGGGCCTTGTCTATCCAAGCAATAATAGGGGGGAATAGGATGAAGGATACATTAAAGGATGTTATGCAAGTGATTAAGCTTGCAGAGAAGCTTAAATATGAACTCCGCCACAGTTGGCTTAGCAATGGTAGACAAGAGAGCGTTGCGGAACATACATGGCGACTATCCTTAATGACAATGCTGATTGAGCCATTAATGGAAGAAAGGCTAGATACAGCAAAGTTATTAAAAATGGTTATCATTCATGATCTTGTTGAGGCAGAAGCAACCGATGTGCCAGCATTTGATACACTGGATAATGAAGAAGTCAAAGCATTGAAGCAAGCTCGAGAGTTAGAGGCAATTGATCATCTCCGAGACATACTTCCTCATGAATTAGGATTAGAAGTACACCAATTGTGGATGGAGTTTGAAAATAAAGAGACTCTAGAAGCTAAGACTGCTAATGCACTTGATAAGCTTGAAGCGCAAATACAGCATAACGAAGCCTCTATCGACACATGGCTACCGGTGGAACATAAAATGAGCTTTATGCTTGGCAAACATGCAGATTTTCACCCCGTTCTAAAGGAATTAAAGGATCTAATTGAAGAGGAAGCAGATGAAAAGCTGAGAGAAGCAGGAATCGAAACAGATACATTAAAAGCATAAAACAAGGGAATGTCCGGTGGGGAGCTTAAAAGCTGATTTGAAACCTACAATGGTCATTCCCTTCCGTTTTACAGCTTGTCCGATTGACGTTTTCTGTTTGTAAGACATTTTTAAACATGGAAGTTTCACATTTACATGCTACTTTGTATTCTTTTGCGACAGCCATTATTGGACAATTGTACTCGATGAGCTCGTAGCTATTATCATCTATCCTGGTAATGTCAGCCATGTATCCTTTTTCATTTTGGATAGTCTGAATTTCTTGCATTCTCTCTTGAGGTGATTTTTTTTGCATACGTAAAGTATATTCCTTCGTCAAACGTTTTTCTCTGTTTTGAAAAAGCTGTTCAACAGATTTGCTACCATAAAGTGCTTGTATCTCTTGCAGAAATTCTACACTTAATCCTTCATAGCTTTTAGGAAAAAGCAGTTCTCCTTTCGCTGACAAAGTATAGCTCTGAACAGGTCTCCCCATTGGCTGCCTGATTTCTTCCGTAGCAATAAGGCCATCTTTTTCCATGACCGATAGATGTTTCCTTACAGCCATGTCGGTAATTTCAAGGCGTTCCGACAAGGCCCCGACCGTCATACGAACTTCTCTTTTTAAAAGATCAAGAATTCTATCCTTGGTTGTTTTTAGTTGCATCGTGCACCTCCTTAAGTCTCTTGTATAACACTTATTTCTGTTATAGCTTCATAATCTCATCAAGCATTTTAGTTGCGATGCCAATTTGATTAGGGTACGCTTTATTTAAACTTATTATACTTTATAGTATAAAAAGTATAAACTATTTCGATTAGGGAGGAAAGTAACATGGCTAAATTTGAATTACCTGCACTACCTTACGCACACGATGCACTAGAACCTTATATTGATGCAAAAACAATGGAGATACATCACGGGAAACATCATCAAACATATGTAACCAAACTAAACGGTGCTTTGGAAGGGCATCAAAGCCTTCAGGAAAAATCATTGGAAGCATTGCTTTCTGATCTTGATGCTCTGCCTGCAGAAATACGCACAGCGGTTAGAAATAATGGTGGAGGTCATTTAAACCACTCTTTATTCTGGGAGGTCATTGCACCATCTAAAGAAGCATCGGCACCAGAAGGAAAGCTTGCAGAGGCAATGAACGATGCTTTCGGAAGTATCAGCAGCTTCGAGCAAAAATTTGCAGATGCAGCAACAACCCGATTTGGTTCAGGATGGGCTTGGCTTGTTGTAAACTCAAATAATAAACTGGAAATTACGAGCACACCAAATCAAGATAGCCCTGTTATGGAAGGTAAAACACCAATTCTTGGCCTTGATGTATGGGAACATGCTTATTATCTAACATATCAAAACAGAAGACCTGAATACATTGAAAACTTCTTTAATATTATTGACTGGCAAGCCGTAGCCACAAAGTTTGAAGCAGCTACAAAATAAAGTGAAACTTCAATCAGTGTGGGCGTTCTTTCCCCCACTGACTGTTAGTTGAACGAATCAGGGTGTTAGCGTCCGTGTACTCAATTCCGCTTAAAGATCACTGTTTCACTTCATGTTTTGATGTGGGAGTCTTACGGATGGTTACACTGGGATAAACATACTATAGAATAAGGTGTTAACATGCACCTTATTCTGTACATATGCTTTACAAGAAACGACGACAGGAGGGGTACACATTGAAGCTTACAGGAATATCCGGTTCTGTGGTAGGTGAAAAAACGTCACAGGCAGTACATGATGTGTTAATGACAGCTAAGAGACTTGATCCATCGCTTGAAATTGAACTAATTGATTTAAAGGAATACGATGTAGAAATGGTACGGGGGTTTCCACTAGCAGGATATAATCAAGATACTTGGGATGTTGTAAACAAAATCACGACAGCGGACGCGCTTGTGATCGGTTCGCCAATTTACCAAGCATCGATTTCTGGGGTTCTCAAAAATTTATTTGATCACTTACCTGTCAATGCATTTAAAGCAAAGGTTACGGCAATGGTTACGACAGGAGGGGTTGAAAAACACTTTCTTGTATCCGAGTATCAGTTAAAACCCATACTTTCCTACTTAAAAGGGATGGTGCCGACATACAGTGTTTTCGTTCATAATGATGACTTTAATGATGACAATGAAATTACAAACCCAATTGTAAATGAACGAATATCAAAACTTTCTGAGGAAATACTCCAGCTTCATAATGCTTTACAGCATAAAAAGGGCTGATCCGCCATGGACCAGCTTTTTTTCTTAAACTCATTTTAAAATTCTTTAGAAGAAAGTGGCAAAAATAGTTTGACCCCTCTTTTATTAAAAGGGAGGGATTTACTATCTGTTACTAGATGGCTTATATACCCTGCCAGGCAAGTGTTTTGAACCCCGATTAATCCTGTTGACAACTCTAATCGATAGGCAATGTACCAAACGAAAACTACTCCGAGTATCGAATGCGTATAGCTGCGGTGAGAGACGACTGAAGCGATAAGTATAAAGATACCAAGCAAAAATAACCATGTCTCCTGTAAAGATAGGCCAACCGCAATCACAGCAATCCCAGTCAGTGTCAACATATGCCTTTGTTTAATAAATGAGGTAAATACGAAAAGTAAAAGACCAATGCCCAACCCAATGTATTGGTTTGTACCATTGCCTTCATACATACTGTATACAATCATTAAAATACCAATTAGCTGGCCCACGGATTGAAACAGTTTATGAGAAAGCGTAATTCTCCCACGTAGCTTTCCATCAATATCTAGGTCCGGGAGTAATCCTGCTACTATTCCTATACTCACAAGGAGAGCAGTTTCGGGTGGTGTAGCCGTATAAGTGTTTGCTACAATAAATCCTGTTGCTGCTCCAACAGCAGCATGTGCAGTACCATTCATGTTGTGTTTCCCTTCTTATGTAAATTATTCCACCTTATAGTGTACAACAAAATGTATGTTCTGTTTAGTGAAAGATAAAATAAGGAAAACAGATTAATAGAGAGGAGGAGCTAATTGAAAAAAATAAAGCTACTCGTCTATCATGGCTCTCGTGATGAAACAAAAAATAAATCCTTCCTTAAAATGGTCAATCGGCTACAGGCAAAGGCTCAAGACCCAGTGTTAGGATGCTTTTTGGAATTCGGTTCTCCATTGTTGGAAAATGTGATGGCCCAATATCCTCAACATTACGAAGTTACAGTCATTCCATTGTTCTTTCTGAAAGGTAAGCATTATGAAGAAGACTTAAAAGACATAGCGGTCCAAGCTTATTCACCAGTGAACATCCTGCCACCTTTAGTAGAAGATGCCCATTTCATAAGATTTATACAACAAAGTTATGATATAAAAGAACCGTTCATCCTCGCAGCACATGGTTCAGCTCACTTTGAGGCTAAACAAGCTCTCTCTGCAATGGCTAAAAGGCTTGCTGAGAAAAGCGGAATGCCTTGGCTGGTGGTCATGCTGGCAGAAGATGGCGCACAAGAAAAGCTAGTTAAATTTCAGGAGGAGTATGGAAGTGTAACAATGTTGCCTCTCACTTTCAGTAAGGGAAAGGTTTATTACGAACTAAAATCTCTAGCAAGTTCTAACACTAATTTTTATATAATGAATCCTCTATCGTTTAATCAGAGCATAGAAAGATATATACTAAAGAAAATAATGATTTTGGAAGGAAGTTAAGAATGAACTTAAGCCTACAGCATATAGAAAACGAAGATTCTCTTGCACTATCGGTATTGGCAACAGGCATAGAGGTAGGAGAAAAAGAATATGAGATAATTGACCAATCTGGTGAGCTGAAAGAAAACGCTGTTCATGTATTCAATTATGTACCTGTTAATCATGAAGCAAAGGAAAGGTTTGAAGCGCGCTTCCTTAGTCGCCCTAAGCTAATCGAAAAAGAGGCTGGTTTTATATCGATACGCGTCCTGCGACCAATTACAGACAGTACGTATCTAATTCTTACCCAGTGGGAAACCGTGGAAGCATTTCGAGATTGGCAAAGCTCAAAAGCCTATCAACATGCACATAGAAAAAGAGGGACAAAAGAAGGGCTTGACAAAGAAAAAGGTGTACTGAGCGGGAAGCCCTATCATCATCTTTACAAGACGAAGAGATAGTTCCCTTACGAATAAGTCTACAGAATCATAGACAATTTAACAATTGTTCTATAATATGATATATAAATGGGTACTTTAATTATAGAGGTGGAGCCAAGCGTGACTAAAAATATTCAAAGCAAACAATATCTAATAGAACAGGCACTAAATTATACAGGAGTTGGCTTAATTATTACAGACCCGACGATCGAGGATAATCCAATTGTTTTTGCTAATCAAGGCTTTTACAAACTGACCGGATATTCAGAGAGTGAAATAATTGGCAGCAATTGCCGCTTTTTGCAGGGAGAAGAAACAGATGAGGCAAGCTTGCAGGCATTAAGAGAGGCCATTTTGGAAGAACGGCAGATTACCGTACAACTTTACAATTACAGAAAAGATGGAACTGGCTTCTGGAATGAGTTATCAATCGATCCTATGTGGGTAGAGGAAGATCAGAAGACTTATTTTGTTGGGGTGCAAAAGGACGTCACGAAAGATAAAGAGAATGAAAGACTGCTTGCTCAGCATTTGTTAGAAATCGAACGAATCTCGACCCCAATTGTCCCAGTGCATGATAATGCTTCGGTGCTTCCCCTAATAGGTACGATGGGAGAAGAACGGTTGGATACTATTATGAAATCCGTATCAAACTACCTCGAGCTTTCTGACCAAGATTATTTAATTATAGATCTTTCAGGCTTGTATGAAGTTGATCGCAATACGGTAGCTAGATTTTTAAAGATTCATCAATTTATCTCCCTTATGGGTAAACAGCTACTTGTTGCGGGAATACGCCCTGACATGGCAGTACAGACTGCCACTATTCAGGATAAATTTAGAAATATGAAGACATTCAAGAGTGTGCAGACGGCGATGGAATATATTGTCCGGGCTTCTGAAGATAAATAGCGGTACAAGAACCCCCTTTCTAAAAAGGGGGTTTTTCGCAATAAATAAGGAATGAAAGGGGAAGCAGCATGACACGTAAGCATTGGTTCTTTATTGCTATCGCTATAACTGGTGCCCTTTTAGTAAGCGCTGTCTCTTTTGCTTTATTTAAGGATAGTGATCCCTATAAAGATTTTACTGGTTTAGGAAGTAGCATTGCGATTTCTCCCGATGATAAAGAAATCGCCTTTTCAGCATATCAAGAAGGCGAAGAAGCCATTTACATAGCAGACATTGATGGAAAAGACGTCAAGCGGGTTGTAGACATAAAAGGAAAGCGACTCCATAATCCAGTGTTTTCATTTACTAGTGACGAACTATTATTTTTGGCTGAAGGAGAAGAAGGAACGAATGTACTTTACAGTAAGCCTTTAGATGGAGAGCCAGACCAACAAACAGGAGAAACGCTGCACATTCGTGATGCTGTGTTTGGACCTGATAAATCTATCTATATAATTGCAATGAAAGCCTCGGAATTTAATAAAGAGCCTGGAGAAACTACTGAAGGATTCGATCTTTACCATATAAAGGAAGGTAGTGACATACCAAAGAAGCTGACAGAAGAAAATCATTTTTCCATGGATAATCTTTCCGTGTCAGAAAACGGGGAAGCAATATATTATAGCGATTTTAAAGGGGAAAACGAAAGGTTGTATCGTTACACCTTGGCAGAACAAAGTGTGACAGAGGAAGTGAGTGCACAGGGGTTGGAAATAGAAGATATGTATAACAATAGCCTTGCTCCAGATGGGAAGCATATTGCTTTCTCAGCGGTTTCGGAGGAGTCTAAAGATTCTTCCCTTTTTGAATACGATTTGTTTGTGAAAAATATGGATAACGGGAAAACAAAGCAATTGACGGACTTAAACAGTGCGATTGAATCACCAACATATTTTCACGATCAGGATACAATAGCATTCTTAGAACATACCAATTGGCCCAACGATCCTGCTATTTATTCACTAAAAAGAATTGATACGAATGGAGAAAATATGGCTACAATCGAATTGGACTTACCATTACTGGACCATGCTGGTGAGGGAACTTCAAACCAAAATTCCCTCGTTAATCCTTATATGATCGGAGGATTGTACGTATTATTCTTAGTGTTATGGTCCTTTTATCTTCTACCTAAAGGGAAAATCTTTATTTACCGACCAGTGAAAATTAGTTCTCTCATAACGATTCTTGTTTTTGCTGCTAGCTTTGTAGTTGCATTTTTAGGTAAGCCTTGGCTAGGGATTGGACTAGGTATGGTAGCGGGAGGTCTGTTTATTTGCACCCTTATTGCCTTCATTTGCACATTGCTACTTCGGATTTGGGAAAGCAGCCCTGATTGATGGTTCGAATGTTGCAACATCTTCTATACAATTCGTTACAGTTATATGACGAAGGTGTTTGTTTCCTACAAAGGAAATAGCTCCTTGACCACCGAGATAAAAGGAAGTGTTTTGGTATCTTCCAGCAAACTTGTCTAACGTTTTAAGTAGCTCAGGGTTCTGTTCGAACGGAATACTGGTCGTAGCAGATAACAGAACCTTTTTTGGCTGAAAACGACAAACTAAGGCTTCGATTGATCCAGGTGCCGGAGATGAGCCTATTAGCTTCGTTTTCCAACCTCTCATTAAACATTGGAGTAGTATGATATGAACCGGAACTTCATGTAATTCTCCTGGCAGACAAGCACCAAGTATTAGAGGTGCATTGTCGTCATATCGAAAGCTACTCCTTATTTCCACTAGAAAGTCACGGACAACTAAGCTTGTCACCGATTCTTGGAAAGCTTCCCATTCTCCACGTTCCCATTTATTCCCCACTTCAACTAAAAATGGTATGATAATTTTCTTTAGAAAATAATCCATTCCATAATAATGATATGACTGTCGTAATGTACGGTTTAGACCCGCTTCATCACAATTTTCCCCTGCTTCTAAAAGATCCATGATAAGCATATCCATATTGTTTCCAATAGGTTGCTTGTCTTGTTGAGCTCTTTCTCTGTGCACTCTATTTACAGCTTGCTGTATACTATCACCTTTTTGCTGATAGTCTTTAATCTTTAATAATGTACGTATGTCATCCTGGCTGTACACTCGATATCCGTTTTCCTTCCTCTTGGGTTCCAGTGATTGGTATCTATTCTCCCATTTCCGAATTACTTGCTTTGAAAGCCCTGTGCGTTCTGCGACTTCCTTTATGTAATACTCCCTTTGTGTTTGTGTAATACTCATTTTCTCAACATCCTCTACTGTCTAGCTTGTCTAATGTTTGATGCTTAAGATTAGACATTATTAGTTAACACTTCCCTAATTACGATTGTTTGTAACCTGAAAATGTTGGGTATAGAAGGGTACAAGCAAGAAATGAACAATATAAAAGTTGTACAACGTTGTGTGTAAAAGCACGTTATCAGCATCAGGGGGAGAGAAATAGATGAAAAGAAAACGCGTCAGTGTTATAGGAGCGGGAGTAGCTGGACTTGCAAGTGCAATCCGCTTGCAACATGCAGGCTATGACGTAGAACTATTTGAAAAAGAAGCCATTCCAGGGGGGAAAATGCATAAGATCGAGAAGGATGGCTACAAGTTTGACCTGGGTCCAAGCATTGTTATGATGCCAGAGCTCTATCGGGAGGTCTTTGAACTTGTTGGACGGGATCCTGAAGACTATATTCCCATGGAGAGACTTGATCCCATGTACTCCGTTTTTTTTGGGAAAGATGCCGAAGAACGCTATGACATATCATCAGACCTTATTGAACTGATGAAAACACTAGAGGAAATCAGTGATGAGGACGCAGAGGGCTTTTTAACATATTTACAAAAAATATATGAACGTTTCCTTGTAGCAAAAAATCATTTTATACAACGGCCGTTCCGACAAGCGAAAGACTTTTATAATCCTTTTATGTTGCGGCAGGCTTTAAAATTAAAAACGTTTGACACCGCTGATCGCTTTGTCGGGAAATATATAAAAAATGAACGGCTCAAGCAGATGATTAGTTTTCAAACCCTTTATATTGGTGTCTCCCCTTTTAATGGTCCTTCCTTATATACGATGATACCTATGATTGAAATGCTTTATGGCGTTTGGTTTATTAAAGGTGGCATGCATACAATGGCTACAGCCATGGAAAGGCTCTTTCTAGAACTTGGAGGATCTGTTCATTACAATTCTGCAGTCGATGAGATTGTAATTGAAAACCAGGTAGCGAAGGGCATACGAGTAGGAGATCGCTTTATCCCTTCAGATTATGTTATGTGTAATGCGGATTTCCCATATGCGATGAAGCATTTAGTCCAGGAAACGAAAGCGAAAGGAAAATATACCGACAAAAAGATTGATAGCATGAAATATTCCTGCTCCTGTTTCATTATGTACCTTGGTATGGATCGAAAATATGAAGCGATCGATCAAGTGCATAACTTTATGTTCAGTGAAGGTTTTGAAGAAAATCTAAATGCTATATTCGAAGGAAAATTACTAGACGACCCTTCCTTTTATGTCTATATAGGTTCCAAAATGGATCCTACGCTTGCGCCTGAAGGCAAGGATGGATTGTATGTTCTTGTTCCAGTGTCAGACCTATCTACTTCAGAGTATGAGTGGAACGACGAAACAATTAATTATTACCGTAGTAAAGTTTTGAACAGAATGAAAAAAGTGAAGGGTTTTGAACAAATTGAAGAGGAACTCGTATCGGAATCGTATATGACTCCTCCCGATTTTGCCTTTAAATTTAATGCCTACAATGGCGCTTGTTTTGGGTTACAACCAACTCTCGCGCAGAGCAATCATATGCGACCACAAAGTAAAGCAAAGAATTGTGAGAACTTATATTTTACTGGAAGCAGTACCCATCCTGGAGCCGGCGTGCCGATCGTGTTGCTCTCTGCAAAAATTGCAACAGAGGAATTGCAGCTTGATGATCATGAGAAAAAAGCAAAGCACGAAGTTTCGTGAAAATAGGAGGATCTAGAGCATGAAGGTCAAAAATCTAAATCGTTTAGAAGAGGATTATCGCTATTGTGAGGATATAATTAAAAGACATTCTAAGAGCTTTTACTATGCTTTTAAGCGACTCCCTGAACACAAGGCAAGGGCAGTTTTTGCTATCTATGCATTTTGTAGGCTGGCTGATGATAGTGTTGACAATTCTTCTACGAAAGAAGAACAGGAATTAGCATTAAATGGCTTAAGACAAGATCTATATTTGTTCGAACAACAGGAGGAAAAAGACCATCCCTTATGGCGTGCACTTCGGGATGTGTTCAATCGCTACGATATGTCATTACAGCCCTTTTATGATCAATTATTTGGCCAAAGGATGGACATTTACTTCCGCTCACCTGAGACAATGGAGGAAGTGGAGGAGTACAGTTACTATGTAGCAGGGTCAGTAGGATTAATGTTGTTACCCATTATAGCGTCGGAAGCTGCGGTAGACCTCCGTGAGCATGCTGTTAATCTCGGGATAGCGATGCAGCTTACAAATATGCTGCGGGATGTGGGAGAGGATTATTTCCACAATGGGCGTATTTATTTGCCAATGTTAGAATTAGAGAAGGAAGGGTACACAACTAAGGAATTGGATCGGCAGCAAATAAATCCAGGTTTTATTAAAGTTTGGGAAAAAATGGCTGTACGGGCCGAAGCGTTATATGATACTTTCTCAGAAGAGATCCATTATTATGACGAGGACAGTCAGTTTCCCGTTTTATTATCGGCTCAAATTTACCGTGGTATTATACAGGCGGTCCGGGATCATAATTATGATTGTTTGAAAAGGCGCAACTATGTTTCACCAATAGTGATGAAGCGCATTTACCAAGAGACTAAAGGAAAAGTTGGATAAGGAAGGTGCACATATGACAGGAAAGGCATCCGTATTAATTGTCGGGGGAGGACTTGGGGGTCTCTCTGCAGCAATCTCCCTCGCGCAGGAGGGTTATCAAGTTTCCCTTTATGAAAAAAATGATCACTTCGGTGGTAAAGTAAATCGGCTTGATCAGGATGGGTTTGGGTTTGATTTAGGACCATCCATGTTAACTATGCCACACATTTTTGAAGCTTTATTTACTAAAAGTGGGCGCAAAATGAAAGATTATATACCATCGATGAGGCTTGAACATGAATGGAGATCATTCTTTCCTGATGGATCGAAAATTGATTTATATGCGGATTTGGGAAAAATGGTACAAGAGAACCCTGATCTAACCAAGCACGACATGGCAGAGTATCAAAATTTTCTTCATTATGCTCGGGATTTATATAACATGACAGAAAAAGGTTACTTTGCGGAAGGTCTTGATTCTACAAAAGAAATGATAAATCACCATGGTGTTGTGCATTCGCTTACTGGGTTTGATCTTTTCTCCACTATGTATGAAGCGATTAAAAAGCGAATTAGCAATCCAAAGCTACGTAATATGCTTTCCTATTTTATTAAGTATGTTGGCTCATCTCCATATGATGCACCAGCTATCTTAAATATGATGATTTATATGCAGCATGCCCAAGGTATCTGGTATGTCCCAGGGGGAATGCATAAAATTGCTGGTGGGATGGAAAGGTTGGCAAGGGAGTTAGGAGTGTCGTTACATAAGAACCAGCCTATAAACAAGCTAATAAAAAATGAACGGGACGAAATTATTGCAGCAGAATTAGCAGGTGGCGAAAGAATAAGGGCTGACTATTTCATATCAAATATGGAAGTAATACCAGCTTACAAGGACTTACTACAAGAAAGTGAAGCCTTTATTAAAAAGCTAGAAAAGCAGTTTGAGCCATCAAGTTCTGGACTCGTACTTCATTTAGGGGTAAACAGGCTATACCCACAGTTGGCCCACCATAATTTCTTTTTCTCTAAAGACCTTCAGAAGCAGATGAACAAGGTATTCCGTAATCATGAATTGCCAGATGACCCAACAATTTATCTTGTAAATGTTAATAAAACGGATCCAGAGCAAGCTCCTGAAGGCTATGAGAATATTAAGGTGCTTCCACATATTCCATATAAGCAGGATGTTCCTTTTGACAGGCAAGACTACTTGCAGTTTCGTGAAGTAGTACTAGAAAAGCTAGAAACAATGGGATTGACGGATTTACGCAAACATATTGTAACAGAGGATATGTGGACACCAGATGATATTGAAAGTACCTATGCTTCTCACCGTGGGTCCATATACGGGACACTATCAGATAAGAAAAAAAATAAAGGCTTCAAGCATCCGAAGCATAGTGAGAAATATGACAACCTCTATTTTGTTGGGGGAACAGTAAACCCTGGCGGAGGTATGCCAATGGTTACACTAAGTGGTCAGCAGGTATGTCAGAAAATTGTGAAGCGGGATAATGCACGGTCATCTAAGTAAGATGCCTTAATCGAGACACCAAGAAAAGTAAAGTGGGAGGATAACGTGAACTTTTTATTTTTTTGTTGTGTAGTCTTAATATGTGCTGGGGTTACGTGTGGTTTTCTTATGTTTTGGAAAATTCTTCTGCCTCGCCGGAGTTCAGAAAGCCAGACTGTTGAAGGTAACTTATCTATTATAATCCCTGCACGGAATGAAGCGAAACGAATAATACCACTACTTGATTCCTTACTATCTCAAAAAGGAATAAAGTTTGAGACAATTTTAGTTGATGACGGATCTATCGATGAAACAGTATCCATTGCCGCATCTTACGGTGTAAAAGTGATCCGGAATGATCATTTAGAAAATGGTTGGCTAGGTAAAACAGCGGCTTGCTGGATGGGGGCTAAGCATGCCTCGGGTGATTGGCTGCTCTTTCTGGATGCAGATACACAATTACAGACACCTGAAAGTCTTGTACAGCTCTCCTCAACTTACCAAGAATTAGGAGCTCATGGCATCTTATCGCTTCAACCATACCATACTATTAAACGTCCCTATGAAAATCTCTCTGCCATTTTTAACATTATTGTTATGGTAGGGATGAATGTGTTTACAGTTTGGGGCAAAAAGCTGAAAGGTGCTGGTTCCTTTGGTCCTTGTATTCTATGTAGTAAGGTGGACTACATGAAATCTGGAGGGCACCAAGGGATAAGAAATGCTGTTATGGATGACCTAGCTTTAGGTGAGGCTTTTAGAAAGGCTGGTTATCCAGTTCGCTGCTATGGAGGGAAAGGGCTTATCAATTTTCAAATGTATCCAGAAGGGCTGGGCTCATTGTGGGAAGGGTGGACAAAGAGCTTTGCAACAGCTTCACAGGAAACACATCCACTGGTTACTATTTTGATCAGTTTCTGGATAAGCGGAGCTTTTCTTACGACGCCATTTTTAATAACAGCAAGCATCCTCGACTTGACTATGTGGATAACGATAGCAACTATACTGTATATTATTTTCTTTGTCCAAGTGTTGATTTTTGCTCGTAGGACAGGAAGGTTTTCAACTATTGTAATCGCATTATATCCTATGTTATTCCTGTTCTTCACTATCCTGTTTATTTGGTCTATCTATTTAACTTATATAAGGCGTACTGTAAGCTGGCGTGGGAGGAAAATCAAACTATAAAATTAAGGAGTAGGTACGATGCCATTTGTAGAACTTCCAGTAGTGTGGATCGTAATAATAGATATCATTGCATGGGCTGTGATTCATATGGCAATATCTTACCTGACACTCTCTATGCCAGATCACTGGTTTGAGCACGATCGTTTGGTTTGTAAAATTCGACCATGGGAAAAAGGAGGGCGATTGTGGCAACGCTATTTCCGTGTGAAGAGCTGGAAGGGATTAATTCCTGATGGAACAGTTATAATGGGAGCGGGTTATAATAAAAAACAGCTACATGGCCGTGATACTAAGTCACTGATCAATTTTATAAAAGAGTCGCGCCGCGCAGAATTAACGCACTGGCTTTCTATTCTACCTGCTGGTTTCTTCTTTATTTGGAACCCGTTTTGGGCTGGAATTATCATGATTCTTTATGCATTTTCTTTAAATATACCAATCATCATAGCCCAGCGCTATAATCGAGGCCGACTGGAACCATTGGTGTCTCTAAAAAAGCAAGGGAGTTCATGATTTCCCCGGAAATAATCATGACGTTAAGGTAGGAGGAAGGGTGACAAATAATGAAGACTGTCATTGCGGTCGATTCATTTAAAGGGAGCATTTCATCAATTCAAGCGAGTAAAGCCATTAAAGAAGGGATAACGAAAGCAGACCCTAAAACGGAGATTGTTTCTCTTCCAATGGGAGACGGAGGAGAAGGTACTGTAGAGGCAATTGTTCATGCAACAGGAGGCGTCTTTAGAGAAAAACTAGTAACTGGTCCGCTCCATGATAAAGTTATGGCTACTTATGGAATAAGTGGAAACGGTCAAACAGCTATTATCGAAGTTGCTTCAGCTTGTGGCCTTACGCTTTTAACAAAGCAACAGCGAAATCCATCGCTAACCACAACTTTCGGAGTGGGAGAATTGATAATGGATGCAATTGACCAAGGTTGCCGTGATTTTATTATCGGACTCGGTGGCAGTGCTACCAATGATGCTGGGATTGGTATGTTGCAAGCACTCGGGGTTCAGTTTTTTGATAGGAAAAGAAATGAAGTTGGGTTTGGTGGTGCACAGCTCGCTCTTATTGAGAAAATAAATATAGCTGGAATGCACCCTGTTCTGACAGAATGTACCTTTCGAGTAGCATGTGATGTGGAGAACGAATTATATGGAAAGGATGGCGCAGCTGTTGTTTTCGGTCCTCAGAAAGGTGCAAATCTTGACATGGTGAAACAACTTGATAATGGGTTGAAGTATTTCGCCTCTGTTGTTAACCGTGAAACAGGCTTGATAATTCATACCATTAAAGGAGGAGGAGCCGCTGGAGGACTTGGGGCAGCCTTCCATGCATTCCTTAATGGCAAATTAAAGTCTGGTATTTCCCTCGTAATGGAGCATGTGAAGTTGGCCTCCTACATAGAAGGTGCAGACCTTGTCATTACAGGGGAAGGGAAACTTGATAACCAAACAATTTACGGGAAGGTCCCTATGGGAGTAGCCCAGTTGGCCAAACAATATGGCATTCCAGTTATTGCAGTAGCAGGGGCCATTACCGAGGATGTCGCCAGCTTACATGAACATGGGATTACTGCCTGCTTTCCGATCATCCAAGAACCGACTTCCTTAGATGAATCGATGAAAGAATTGACTGCCTACCATAATTTAATGAAAACATCCGAGCAATTTATGCGACTTATAATAAGAGTAAAATAACATAGGCGAATGAAGGTAATTACTTCATTCTAACAATCAGTGGGGTATGAATGAAAACCCCCACTGATTGAAGTTTCACTTTACCTTGCCTAAATTTATATAAAGAAGGTTAACGGCAAATACCGTCATGACAGCTTCCCTTAGGCTTATGAATTAATAATTTAATTTTCAGATAAATAACCCGTAAGAAAAGTCACCTGTATTTAGGTGACTTTTAGATGGTGACGAATGAGGAAAATTCTTTTCTTTCTTTTAAGCATTATTTTCTGTATCAACATAGCTCCAAAGTCTAGATGCAATTTCTCTTGCCTCTAATTCATCAGTAGTTCCTGTGAAAGCATTGGTAAAGGCGCGAGTTACTGTTTCAATAAGATAGATGCGAGGGCTGTCTGCAGTTAATTCTTCCATTAGAAAATGGATACATTGTTTTCCGTCCACATTCGCTTCATCAGATAGTTTTTCTGTAAAACCAGTAAGCTGCTCCACCACTTGGTCTCTCGAATATTTCTTGCTATTAAGACTCCGTTTTAGTGAAACTACGACTTCTTCATTTAGAAGGGTGTCCTGGTTAGAAACAAGTCCTGGTATGATGGCATCCATCCGACGTAATACATATAAGACCAATGTGTCTACTTCTCCCAAGTTATTGCTTGCTGCAGCCCAAATATGAAAGATCTGCTGCATCATACCAAGTAATAATACGGCACCATCTAGTGCATAAGGAGAGGCTTTTTCTCCATAAATATCAATCAATCTTTCTGAAAGCCAGGACAGCTCTTTTAAATGGTTCTTTTTCACAAAGTCACGTAACTCCTGATCACCAGAATGAAAAATGGCTTCAAACAACATAAATAGATTTTCTTCACGGTTGATTTGCATCCGGACTGCAATCTGCTTAGCAAGAACGTGTTTGTCGGACTTCTTTTCACCAATTAATAATTCTCTTCTTCTTACAAAGGTTTCTTCATTTACATATTCCAAAATGGCCACAAGGCATTCATTTTTTGACGTGAAATAATTATAGAAGGTTCCTTTAGAGATTTTAGACCCTTCCAAAATATCTTGTACGGATGTCGTGCTAAATCCTTTTTCGATAAACAGACGCTGTGCTGTTAATAAAACTTGTCGCTTACGCTCATTCATATAATCACCTTTAGACTGTTAGTATAATATAATTTTAACTTAAAAAGATTATCTAATCAATTCCCTTGTTAAAAAAGAAAATTTCCTCTTGCCAAAAGTGAACGGAGGGTATAAAATAATCAAGTGTTGAACTTCAAGTACAAATTTTATACAACGAGTATGAACGGGGGAATGAACGTTGGATATAAAACAAATGCATGAAAAACCTCCTTATGGAATGATTGCCATTCTATTTATCGGGGCTTTCGTAGCTTTATTAAATAACACATTATTGAATGTAGCTCTACCGACCATTATGACAGAATTTGATGTATCACCATCAATTGTTCAATGGATTACCACAGGGTATATGTTGGTAAATGGAATTCTGATCCCAGCAAGTGCTTTCTTTATTCAGAAATTCACTAATAGAAGGCTGTTTCTTACTGCCATGACGCTATTCTCTATAGGGACATTGTTGGCAATGTTGGCGCCAAGCTTTGGAATACTTGTCCTAGCGCGGATGATACAAGCATCAGGTTCAGCTGTGATGATGCCATTGCTAATGAACGTAATGCTTACAGCTTTTCCAGTGGAAAAAAGAGGAAGTGCCATGGGGATTTTCGGTCTGGCGATGATTACAGCTCCAGCCATTGGTCCTACTTTGTCAGGCTGGGTAATCGAGCATTATGATTGGCGCGTATTGTTCGGTATTGTCTTACCATTTGCCTTATTTACTTTAGTGTTTGCTTTTATAAAATTAAGTAATATAACAGAAAATCGTGAGGTACGTTTAAATATACCTTCTCTTATCTTATCTAGCATAGGGTTTGGTGGTATCCTTTACGGCTTTAGTATGGCGGGTGAAAAAGGCTGGGATGCCTTAGAAGTCTATGGAACTATTATTGTTGGAGCTATAGCACTTTTCGGTTTTATCTGGCGACAATTACACATGGATGAACCAATGCTGGAGTTCAGAATATATAAGCATCCAATGTTTGCATTATCCTCAGCTATCTCGATTGTCCTTTCCATGTCAATGTTCTCGGCAATGATCTTAACGCCATTGTATGTGCAGACTATTCGTGGGATTTCACCATTCCATTCTGGATTGCTTATGTTACCAGGCGCAATTGTTATGGGAATTATGTCTCCTATTATGGGACGCTTGTTTGACAGGTTTGGTGCAAGAATACTTGCGATTATCGGTTTATCTATTACGGTTCTTACAACTTATTTATTTAGTAATTTAGATCTTGACTCGGGTTATTACTTTATTATGTTACTTTATACCATTCGGATGTTTGGTATTTCCATGGTCATGATGCCGGTTATGACCAATGGGTTAAATCAGTTACCAATGAGAGATAACCCACACGGTACGGCAATGAACAGTACCATCCAACAGGTTTCTGGTGCAATTGGTTCTGCCTTACTTCTTACTGTTATGAACAAACGAAGTGAATCAGCAGGAAATGATCTACTAGACCAGGCGATGGCTTCTGGGAATGTACCGCAAAGCACCGACGGAATGGCAGCATTTAAAGTGCAGCTTGCAAATGAGGCTATGCTAGAAGGGATTAATTTCACCTTCTTCGTTTCCACATGGATTGCAGTCGTTGCACTGCTTCTCGGTTTCTTTATTAAACGGGTTACACCACCTAAAACAGAATATGAGCAAGTTGACACTCCTGCTTCGTAATGATGAAACCAGTATCTTATTAAAGGTACTGGTTTTTATTTTGATTTCATATTATTATAAGAAGGGCATTTAGTAGGATTCTTAAGGAACTTTAACGTTTTTTGTGAAAATAGTACCAGGTGCTAATAGTTTGTGTTAAAATGAAACAAAGAAACAAGCAGGTAAGGAGAGAGAGCATGATATACACATTTGCTGCTAATCTTGTTAAACTTATATTAACTTTATTTGGTAGACTGAGGGTTCACCAAAAAGAAAACATTCCAAAAGAGAAAGATGGTTATGTTATTGCTTGTACGCATACTGGTTGGGTAGATATTCTTTGGCTAGGAGTTTCCATGCTACCAACCAAAATACATTATATGGCTAAGAAGGAGTTATTTAAGTCTAAAGGACTGAAATGGCTTATGGAACATCTTAATGCATTTCCAGTTGACCGAGAAAACCCAGGCCCGAGTACGATTAAGGTACCTCGAAGACTGCTTGCAGAGGGCAAAGTGGTTGGGATTTTTCCTAGTGGGACAAGAACTAGTGAAGAAGTTCCTTTAAAACGCGGAGCTGTTACCATTGCCGGACATTCTAAAGTTCCTATTCTTCCTGTTGCTTATACAGGCCCAAATAATTTTACTGACTTGTTTAAACGGGTAAAACCCCATATTATTTACGGTGAACCTATATATTTACCAGAAGACATGTCTAAAAAAGAAGGCATGGAAGTCATGATGGAGCAGTTAAACGTAGCGTTAAACCAATTACAGGAACAGTTAAGAGAAAAATAATAATGTGAAGAACAGTACCAGTTGAGGTATTGTTCTTTTTTAGTTCATCAGATGTATATGGGAAATGCAGCTGGTAGAAATTATGAGAAGCTATGCTGATGCTTAACTTTTGATAAATGGGGAAAATAAATAGAGTGGTTAAAAGTTTAAATTACTAGGGGAGGTAAAATCAATGACACAACAACAACAACTTATTCTTCAAGAGCGCCCTAATGGGTTACCTAATGATAGCACCTTTCAATTTAAAGAGGTAGAGAAGGGTACCCCAAAAGATGGAGAAGTATTATTAAAAACACTTTATGTCTCAGTAGATCCATATATGAGGGGAAGGATGTCAGACGCGCCTTCTTATGTTGCTCCATTTAAAGTCGGGGAACCATTAGCTGGTGGAGTGGTCGCGCAAGTTGTAGAGACAAAAAGCGATCAACTGCAAAAAGGTGATATCGTTAGAGGGAATTTACCGTTTCAAGAGTACAATGTAGAAAAACCAGATCAGGTTAGTAAAGTACAAACAAATGGATTAGATCCGAGCGCTGCTCTCAGCGTGCTTGGAATGCCCGGTTTAACAGCCTACTTTGGCCTGATGCACATTGGAAAGCCTAAAAGAGGAGAAACAGTAGTGATATCTGGAGCAGCAGGAGCTGTTGGGCAGGTTGCAGGGCAGCTTGCTAAACAGGCTGGAGCCAAGGTTGTTGGTATTGTCGGTTCTGAAGAGAAAGCTGACTATATAAAAGACAAGTTAGGCTACGATAAAGCCGTGGAATATAAAAAAGATGATTTTGGAAAACAACTAAAAGATGCCTGTCCTGATGGCATAGATATATATTACGAAAATGTTGGTGGCGAAATTTCCGATCATATATGGCCCATGCTAAATACATTTGCGCGTGTACCTGTTTGTGGAGCAATTTCCTCTTATAATTTAAAGGAAGGAGAACAGGATATCGGTTTACGGGTACAGCAATTTCTTGTGAAGTCCCGTGTTCTCATGCAAGGGTTTATTGTTGGTGATTTCTCTGACCATTACGCTGAAGCATATGAAGAATTAGCAAATGCTGTGAGTAAAGGCAATTTGCACTATGAAGAAACTATTTATGAAGGGTTTCAAAAGATTCCAGATGCTTTCCTTGGATTGTTCTCAGGAAAAAATATTGGCAAACAGCTTGTAAAGGTTTCAGCACCTGAATAAGGAACTAATAACAGGTCAAAGCGTGTCGCAAAAGGACGGCCTGGATTTTGAAAAATATAAACTACATCCCGGGTAAGGGATTGCTCGGGATGTTTTTGTTTTATGAAGTTACTTACTTTTGAAAAGCCTAAAATAATATGGGAATTGTTCTAGTCAGAATTTGGAAGCAGGAGAAGATAACGTAGTTACAGAGCGCAAGCAAAAAGAGCAATTTGTTGTTTCAAATGTAGTTGGTTTTAAAATTGTATAATCAACCTCCTTATCTTTGGTAATTATCGGTAGAATAGGAGTCTACTACAATCATTTTACAATGTAAGGGTTTTATTTTTCTGATTTTTATATAATAATTAGATTTTTAGAATAAATTATAAATATACAGTTGACTTCATAAAAAAATGAGATTATACTTGTCAACAATACACAAATATTTAATATAATATTATAACTTTTGATAGGGAGTATAGTATGAAAGTAGACAAGGATTTATCTACACCTTTATATGATCAAGTGAAGCATATATTGGAAGCTAAGATTACAAGTAAGGAATGGGACGTCGGGTATCAACTCCCGACCGAAAAAAAGCTTGCAGAGACATTTAATGTTAGTAACATCACGATCAAACGAGCCATTCATGATTTAGTACATGAGGGTTTGCTATACAGACAAAGTGGTAAAGGTACTTTTGTTAAAACAAAGGATGAAACTAATTTAACAAGACTTGTTTCTTTAAGGAATGAAGCTTGGGAAAACCAGTATCATCCTCACCGAACGTTGAACCTTAAGGCTGAGAAAGCATCTTCTGATATTAAAAGAAAACTTGAAATGAAGGAAGATGAAGTGTATAAAATTCATAGAATAAAGTTAAGAGAAGATATTCCGGTAGCAATAGAATATTCCTATATACCAGTACATCTCTTTCCCGGACTACTCGAAAATGATATGGAAAAAGAACTACTCTACAATTTGTTTACCCAGACTTATCATAAGAAGCTAGGGAAAGCAAAAGTATATTTCTCGATTATTTTTGCTGACAGCTATGAGGCAGCATTATTACAACTCCCAGTCGGAGAACAATTATTTTCGCTTGAGCGTTATACAGTTGATGAAGAAGGGACTATAATTGAGTATTCACGATTTATTTTAAAACAAGAACAATCTAACTTTTACTTAGAAATAGATTTGTAGTTTTTTTGAAGAAAAATATCTAAAAATTATTATTTTGCGAAACTATACAATAATATTATAACTTTATAATGTTATAATATTATATTTTATATAATGAAAAAGGAGGGATTGTGTGGAAAAACTTTTTCAACAAATAGAAGAACATGCATCCTTGTATCAACATTGGTTGTTATCCATGTGTAATCAACCAAGTATTTCTGCACAAAATATAGGGATGCAGGAGATGAAGGAGTTGGTGATACAGCTTCTGGAGGATTTGGGAGCAGATGTGGAAGAAGTTGTGACTGCTGGATATCCGATTATTTATGGGCAGATCGATAATGGTAGTAAAAGAACTCTGACTTTTTACAACCATTATGACGTGCAGCCTCCAGATCCATTAGCAGAATGGATGTCTGACCCGTTTAAAGCGAGAGTTGAGAATGGACAGATCTTTGCAAGAGGGGTAGCAGATAATAAAGGAAATATAGCAGCACGAATAGCAGCAGTACACGCCTATCAGAAAGTTCATGGCGATTTACCGGTTAATGTGAAATTCATTATTGAAGGGGAAGAGGAGGTTGGTAGTCCTAACTTAAAAAAATTTGCATTAGAGAATCCGGAAAAGCTAAAAACAGATGCCATGATTTGGGAAGGGGGCATGCGTAATGTTCATGACAAACGTCCGCATATCAGCTTTGGAGTGAAAGGGATATGCTTTGTAGAATTGCGAGTTAGGGGCGCAGCTTTTGATCTTCATTCGTCGGAAGGGGCTGTAGTTGAAAATCCTGCATGGCGTCTAGTATGGGCGTTGAGTACATTAAAGAATAAGCATGAAAAAATACTAATTGATGGGTTCTATGACCATATTTTAGAACTAACAGAAAAAGAAAAGGCTTTTTTTCAAACGATGGATTATGATGAAGAGCATACAAAAACTCATTATCAAATAGACAATTTTCTTACTGGTGTAACTGGATTAGAGTTGAAGGAGCGTTTGACGGCCGCCCCAACTTGCACAATCTGTGGGTTGGAAGCAGGGGATACTGGACAAGGGGCCAAAACAGTACTGCCATCCAGGGCCAAAGTGAAGATTGACTTTCGAATAGTACCTGGGCAGACTCCGAAAATGGTGATAGATTTGTTGCGTAAACATTTGGATCAACACGGCTTTCGAGATATTGAAATTGAGCAGCTTGCTGGACTACTCCCATTTAATTCGGACTCGGAGAATCCGTTTGTTGATACGGTTATTAACAGTATGAAGGAAGTGTACGAAGAGCCACCTATCATCATGCGTAATCTGGCAGGATCTAGCCCAATGGAAAAATTACTTGCAAATACGGAGATACCTGCTGCTCAGATTGGCGTTGCAAACACAGGGTCAAACTTTCATGGGCCCAATGAGAATATTTATGTAGATGATTTTATAAAGGGGATAAAGGCTACGGCAAATGTCATGCGGCATTTTGGAGATGTTTAGCTATTAATAACTGAATAATCAAAATAGGGGGATGGAAATGAAAAAAATAAGTACTTTTAGCATTGGTTTTCTAATTTTAGTTATCATGACACTTGCAGGCTGTAGTAATGAAGGAGAAACAGCAGGAGGAAGCGAGGACGATAGTAATACTCTTGTCCTAGCACAAGCTGCTGACATTCCGTCAATCGATCCACAAAATTCTTTAAGCACCACAGGGGACCGTGTTCATCGTAATATGTTTAGCCGTTTATTTATGTGGGACAACGAACTAGCATTGCAAGAAGACCTTGTGGACACGTACAAACAAATCGATGAAGAAACTTGGGAGTTTACTTTAAAAGAAGCAACTTTTCATAACGGAGAGGTAGTTACGGCGGAAGATGTAAAATTTAGTTTGGAGCGCGTTATGACTGATGAAACTTTAAAGGAATATCCATACTTTAAACAATTGAAGGAAGTAAACGTAAAAGATGAGCAAACGGTGGAAATTATTACAGATGGACCAATGCCTACAATACTAAATCTTCTTGCGAAAAGTGGATCCGATATACTTCCCAAAGCTTATTTTGAGGAAGTAGGAATAGAAGGATTTCAAGAGAAACCAATTGGGTCAGGACCTTATCAATTTGAAGATTGGATTCGTGATGATCGCGTAACACTGGTACCGTTTGAAGATTATTATGGGGATAAACCTAAATGGGATAAAGTTGAAGTACGTGCTATTCCAGAAAGTTCTACCAGAGTTGGTGAATTGCTGACAGGTGGGGTTGATGTTGCAACAGATATCCCACCAAACGAATGGGAGCGTGTTGAGTCAGAATCAGGCGTTGATTTGGTAAATGGTGAAACAACTAGAGTTAGTCTTTTAATGGTTCGCACAACGGAAGGGTATGTAACCTCTGATCCAAAAGTTCGGGAAGCGATTGATCTTGCTATCGATCAGCAAGCAATTGTGGATTCAGTTCTTCAGGGTACAGGAGTCCCGGTTCGTACCAGAGTTCCAGAAGGCGTATTTGGAACAAACCCGGATTTAACAAATACACGGGTTTATGATGTAGAAAGAGCAAAAGAACTTTTAGCGGAAGCTGGACATCCAGATGGAATTGATATTACTTTTACTTCATCAAGAGGTCGTTACCCATTGGATAGTGAAGTAGCACAACTAATTGTAAGTATGTTAAGTGAAGCAGGCATCAATGCAGAGCTGAAATTACTTGAATCAAGTGCGTTTTTGGATGAATACAATTCAAAGTCGAACGAAGAATTAATTATGATTGGCTTGGCAGATGGTTTGCTTGATGCATCTTATTCCTTAGTTCACTATACCGAGGAGCGAGCGGCCGGTCAGACGGATTATAAAAATGAAGAAGTCGAGGAACTATTTAACGCTGCAGGCCAAAATTTAGACGAAGAAGAGCGTAAAAAACAGTATCAATTAATTCAAGAAATCGTAGCTGAAGAGAGACCACATATTTTCCTTTACCAAAATGCCGTGAACTACGGGGTAAGTGAAAGCATTACTTTTACACCACGTTTGGACGAAGCAATCCGCTTTGATGATCTAACGAAAAAATAATGACAGGGGGAGTCGCCTGGCAAACGTCGGCTCCCCAAAAGGAGACTTGATATGAAGAAGTATCTTGTGAAACGTCTACTACAGATCATCCCTGTACTATTCATCATTTCGTTTGTTGTATTTGTACTTGTGTATATGGCAGGGGACCCCGTTGCTTTAATGCTGCCAGAAGATGCTTCGGAAAGTGACCGGGAAGCAATGCGAGCGGCGCTTGGACTGACTGACCCATTCTATATTCAGTACTTTCGCTTCGTGGGTGATTTAATTCAAGGTAATTTCGGTACATCTTTCCGTTATAACCAAGCTGCACTTCCATTGGTGTTAGAAAGACTGCCAGCAACATTTGAGCTTGCTGCTGCTTCTATGGTAGTAGCAACGTTAATGGCGATTCCACTAGGGATTTATTCTGCACGTAAACAAAATTCATTAGTAGATTTATTTATTACAGGGGGTTCTGTGTTAGGGAAAGCAATGCCAAACTTTTGGCTAGGAATTCTCTTAATTTTATTGTTTGCAGTCAACATCCAATTTTTCCCTGTTTCTGGGAGAGGTACAATCGTACATATGATTCTTCCCGCTATTACGTTAGGAACGGGTATAGCAGCAGAAATGACAAGGCTTATTCGTTCCAATATGCTAGAGATTCTTAACCAGGATTATATTAGGACTGCAAGAAGTAAAGGGGTTTCTAGCAATATATTAGTTTATAAACATGCTTTCCGTAATTCCTTGATCCCTGTTGTCACGATAATGGGTTTACAAGTTTCACATTTAGTCAGCGGGGCACTCATAACTGAAAGTGTATTCTCTTGGCCAGGAATTGGTTTATTGCTTGTCCAAGCAGTAAATGGGAGAGATATGGCAGTAGTTCAAGCGGCGGTGTTTGTCATCGCATTGCTTGTTATCATTGTGAATTTAATAACGGATTTAATTTATAGGTTACTGGACCCAAGAATAAATTATTCATAAGGAGGGGCATCATGCAAGGAAATGCTGAAGCAAAAACAGTAGGGGGAATTCGACCAACTGTGCGAAAAGTAAAGGCCTCCGGAGGCTTTAAACGCTGGTGTCGTCTCCTCTTGCAAAGCAAAACAGGAACAGTTGGATTCATTATTGTGCTAATCGTTGTGTTGGTAGCTATTTTTGCAGATCTTATCGTACCACATGATCCTGCGGAGAATAATTTATCGGGTATGCTGTTGCCACCTTTTTGGATGGATGGTGGGTCTACTTCCTATTTACTTGGGACAGATAATCTTGGAAGAGACATTTTTAGCAGAATTATTGTAGGTACGAGGGTTTCCTTATTAGTAGGAATCTTTTCCGTTGTACTAGCAGGAATCATTGGCTTACTTGTGGGGGTAGCAGCGGGATATTACGGTAAGTGGGTAGATACTATTCTTATGAGGATTGTAGATTCATTTCTTGCCATACCGAGCATTCTATTTATTTTAGTAGTTTTAGCAGTGTTTGAACCTAGTATTATGACCTTGATAGTGGTCATCGGTTTAACCAATTGGGTATCTTATGCCCGTGTAGTGAGAAGTGAAGTATTGAGTGTGAAGGAAAGAGATTTTGTACGTGCTTCTCACTCCATTGGAACTAAAAACACTACGATTATTAAAAAACATATTGTACCAAATATTATTTCTTCCTTTATTGTTATTTCGGCATTAAGTGTAGCAACTACGATTATTCTTGAGGCATCACTAAGCTTCCTTGGATTAGGGATTCAGCCACCCGACGTATCATGGGGGGCCATGCTTACTGATGGACGGAATTATCTGGCTACCAATTGGTGGATAGCGACTTTTCCAGGAATTGCTATAACGATCACAGTACTGGGTATTATTTTCCTCGGCGACTGGTTACGAGATGTGCTAGATCCTCGAAACTACTTCAGTAAAAAGGGAGGAGCTTAGAATGACAGATAACTTATTGGAAGTTAAAAATTTGCATACGCATTTTTTTACCGAGAATGGTGTGATTCCATCGGTAAACGGCGTAACTTTTTCGGTCAAAAAAGGGGAGGTCATTGGTATCGTTGGAGAATCAGGGTGTGGGAAGAGTGTCACATCCTTATCCATTCTTCAACTTATTAATAAACCAGGAAAGATTGTGGAAGGGGAGATTAGGTTTCATGATAAGGACTTAACGACATTCTCAGAAAAAGATATACGTAAAATACGTGGGAATAAAATTTCCATGATCTTTCAGGAGCCACTAACATCTCTAAACCCTGTGTTCACCATTGGTCATCAAATTTCCGAGGCAATTCGCCTCCACCAAAAAGTAGATAAGAAGGAAGCAAAGCAACGGAGTATTACTCTTTTAAGCAAAGTAGGCATGGCTAATCCAGAACGCCAGTATCATGCCTTTCCCCACCTGCTTAGCGGCGGGATGCGGCAACGTGTGATGATTGCTATGGCTCTCTCATGTAACCCTGAACTACTCATTGCTGATGAGCCGACCACAGCATTAGATGTCACCATTCAGAAGCAGATATTAAAGTTAATGAAAAATCTAAGTAGTGAATCTAACACGTCGATTATCTTAATAACACATGATCTTGGTGTTATTGCAGAAATGGTGGATAGAGTTGTAGTTATGTATGGAGGAGAGATTGTCGAAGAAAATGACGTATATAGTCTTTTTGAAAATCCGAAGCATCCGTACACAAAAGGTTTGTTGAACAGTACACCTAAAATACACCGACTTAAAGAAAAACTGCAATCAATTAAAGGGAATGTACCAACACCAGATCAACTACCGTCAGGCTGTAATTTTCAAGATCGGTGTCCATTTGCAATGAAGAAGTGCCGAGAAATATCGCCAGACCTAGTTGTTTCTAGTGATGGATCTTCCGTCCGTTGCTGGCTACACCAGGAAAAGGAAGTGGTAAATGTATGACACAACAGGTGCAAGTCAAACAAAGTACAATAAAAGCACCATTACTTGAAGTAAAAGAGCTTTCAAAGCACTTTGTTGTATCTACTAATCTATTTGGGAAGCCGAAGGAAAGCGTCAAAGCAGTGAACGGGGTGAACCTATTACTGGAAAAGGGTGAAACACTTGGCATCGTTGGGGAATCGGGATGTGGAAAATCTACCATGGGAAATACCATTCTAAGACTTATTGAGCCTACTGAGGGGAGCATTTTTTTTGAAGGGCAGGATGTGTTAAACATGACTCGAGCACAGCTGCAGGAAATGCGAAAAGAGGTTCAAATGATTTTTCAAGACCCGTTTTCTTCTTTAAACCCAAGGATGCGAGTATTTGATATTATTGCCGAACCGTTGCGGACCCATAAAGTAGCTATTGGGAAAGAATTACATCGGAGAGTTTATGAACTTTTAGATCTGGTAGGACTTGATCAATCACAGGCAGATCGTTTCCCCCACCAATTTAGTGGGGGCCAAAGACAGCGAATTGGGATTGCTCGGGCTATTGCTTTAAACCCAAAATTAATCGTTTGTGATGAACCCGTCTCTGCTTTAGACGTTTCAATCCAAGCACAAATACTGAATCTGTTACTAGAGTTAAAGGAAAAGTTACAATTAACTTTAATATTTATTGGACACGGAATCCCTGCTGTTAAATATATCAGCGACCGGATTGCAGTGATGTATATGGGGGAAATTGTAGAAATGGCTGACAAGGAAAGCCTTTTTTCAAAGACACGTCACCCATACACCCAAGGACTTATTTCTGCAGTTCCGATTCCGGACCCTTCTTTAAGAGAAGATTCCGAGGATGTAATACTTGAAAAGGATTTGCCAGATCAGCGCAACTTGCCAAAAGGTTGTAGTTTTTACTCGCGTTGCCCATTTGCGACAGAAAAATGTAAAGAGGAAAAGCCGAAATTGAAAGCAAACAAAGAAGGACATCTTGTAGCCTGTCATTATCCATTGCATGCATAAAAAGGGAGGAGAATAAGATATGAAAGTCGTAGTAGTTGGAACTGGAATTGTTGGATCAAGTGCAGCTTATTATCTTGTCAAAAATGGAATAGAGGTTGTGATGGTAGACCGAATTGAGAACGGGAAAGCAACTTCCGCTGGTGCTGGAATCGTCTGTCCGTGGATCTCCCGTGTAGATGATCCAGATTGGTACCAAATCGCAAAACGTAGCGCCAGATTCTATCCAGATCTTATTGCACAATTAAAACAAGATGGTGAGGCGGAAACGGGATATAAAAAAGTAGGAGCACTCAGCGTCAGCTCAGACCCTGCCAAACTAGACGAAGTTGAGAAACGAGTTAGAAAGAAACAAGAGGAAGCTCCTGAAGCCGGTGAAATTAGAAGATTAGATGCAAAACAAGCTAAGGCAATGTTTCCTGCCCTTGCTGATGATTTGGAGGCTGTTTTTGTATCTGGTGCAGCTCGTATTGACGGTAGTTATTTACGTGATGCGTTAAAGCGCGCGACCCAAAAACACGGTGCACGCTTAATTGAAGGAGAGGCATCACTCCAGACATCGGCTAAAAAAATAACGGGTGTTACTGTAAATGGCGAGACTATCACAGCCGATAAAGTGCTTATCACAGCAGGAGCCTGGGCGCCGGAACTATTAAAACCACTAGGACTTGAGCTGGCGATGGAGCCACAGCGTGGACAGATTGCCCATATTAATTTACCTCAACAGGATACGTCAGATTGGCCAGTTGTTTTACCACACACTAGTCACTATATGTTGGCATTTGATGATTCTCGTGTGGTTGCCGGTGCTACAAGAGAAACTGGATCTGGATTTGATTATAGATTAACAGCTGGAGGAGTGCACGAAGTATTGGGAGCCGCTTTAGATGTTGCTCCTGGTTTGAAGGAAGGAACCTTAAAAGAAGTGCGTATTGGTTTTCGTCCGATGGGACCAGATATTCTGCCATTAGTAGGAGCAGTGGACGCCATTACAGGGCTATACATGGCAAATGGGTTGGGAGCATCTGGATTAACGATGGGTCCTTATGTTGGCACATTGGCAGCAGAGTTAATGATGGACGAACAAATAGAAGTGGATATGAGCCCATATCAGCCAATGCGAGCAATTACAGTGAAAGAACCAATTTAACATGTACATGAGAGGCTGATAGAAGTGGCGAACTATAAAAAAATAGGAACATTACAGGTGGAAGAGGGGTTATATGATTTCCTTCACGAGGAGGTCTTTGTAAACATTGACCTTCATTACAACAAATTTTGGAATGATTTTTCTGATTTAGTGAGTGATCTAACACCTATCAATGATGAATTACTTAAGGAAAGAGATCAATTGCAATCAGCAATTAATAACTGGCATGTTGCCAACCCTACGTTTAGCCAACAGCAATATAAGCAATTTCTTGAGAGAATTGGATACTTAGAAGAGGAACCTGAAAAAGTGAAGATTACAACTGAAAACGTGGACGACGAGGTAACTGTTGCAGGGCCACAATTGGTTGTTCCTGTAAATAATGCTCGCTATGCCATTAACGCTGCCAACGCTCGATGGGGAAGTCTGTATGACGCATTATATGGGACAGATGTAATTTCAGAAACAGATGGTGCTGAAATAAGATCTAATTACAATCCTATACGAGGAGAAAAGGTAGTAGCGTTTGGACGAAGCCTTTTAGATCAATTTCTTCCATTGGATAAGGGAAGTCATCACGATGTAACGGACTATCATATTAGGGGAGAAGAAGGCCTCATTTTTACACTAGAAAATGGAGGGAGCGCTTCATTAAAGGATCCCTCCTTATTCCGCGGGTATCTTGGAAATAAGGAGAATCCTACTTCTATTCTATTTAGACATCATGGTCTCCATATTGAATTGGTACGCGATGAAAAGGATCCAATCGGCAGTCGAGATAAGGCTAATGTAAAGGATATTATCTTAGAAGCCGCACTTACTACTATCATCGATTGCGAAGACTCCGTTGCAGCAGTTGATGCAGAGGATAAGCAGGAAGTCTATCGGAACTGGCTTGGGCTAATGAATGGTCACTTAACAGCATCCTTTAAAAAGAATGGCAGTACGATTGAACGACGTTTACATGAGGATCGAGAATATATCGGGTTACGTAATGATAGGTTTACCCTTAAGGGGAGATCGTTATTGTTTATACGGAATGTTGGTCACTTGATGACAACTGATGCAATATTAGACGAAACTGGTAAGCCAATTTACGAAGGTATACTAGATACCGTCGTCACCAGTCTTATTGCCCTACACTCAATGAATGGAAAAGAGAAATATGCCAATTCAGAGTTAGGCTCTATATATATTGTTAAGCCTAAAATGCATGGTCCTAAGGAAGTAGCGTTTAGTAATACATTGTTTAACCGTGTAGAAGATATACTTGGCCTAACACGGCATACGATTAAAATCGGCGTCATGGATGAGGAAAGGCGAACTTCCCTTAACTTAAAAGCGTGTATTAAGCAAGTAAAAGAGCGTATTGTATTTGTAAATACAGGACTTTTGGATCGTACTGGCGATGAAATTCATACGTCTATGCTTGCTGGTCCGGTGCAAAGAAAGAATAACATGAAGCATACGGAGTGGATTAAAGCCTATGAATCATCGAATGTCTTTACTGCCCTTTCAAGTGGGTTCCCGAAAATTGCACAGATTGGGAAGGGTATGTGGGCTGCGCCAGATCGAATGAAAGCAATGCTTGAAGAAAAAGTGGTTCATCCACTATCTGGTGCTACAACAGCATGGGTCCCATCACCGACTGCTGCCATACTACATGCTCTTCACTACCACCAAGTGGATGTTTCCAAGGTTCAAGAACAGCTTCTAGCGAAGACCGAGCTATTTTCCTATCGTGACGAGCTCTTAAAAATACCTATTATGACTGAAAAATTGTTAGCTAAAGAAAACATTCAACAGGAATTAAATAATAATGTTCAAGGGATACTTGGGTATGTTGTCCGCTGGGTAGATCAAGGAATTGGATGCTCTAAAGTACTTGATGTTCACAATGTTGGTTTAATGGAAGATCGTGCTACACTTCGAATATCCAGTCAGCATATTGCAAATTGGCTGCACCATGGAGTTTGTACAAAAGAACAGGTCTACGATACATTCAAGAATATGGCAAAAGTGGTCGATCAACAGAATCAGCTGGATGCTTCCTACGAGCCAATGGCAAATAACGAAGCAAATTCAATTGCCTTCCAGACCGCATGTAAGCTTGTCTTCGAAGGATTTAAGCAGCCCAATGGCTATACAGAACCTATTTTGCATGAGGGAAGGAAAGTAAAAAAAGAAGAGAGGGTGAAATTGTGAAATTTGTTCGATACAAGGATAAAAATCAAGTGTTTCAAGGTATTTTGGAAAAAGACAAAATCATCCAAATCTCTGGGGCCCCCTACAGCAATTGGAAGAAAACAAGTGGGGTTCATCTACGTAGTGAAGTGCAGCTACTTGCACCAATCCTACCAAATCAAATTATAGGTATTGGTGCGAATTATGTAGCAAGTGAAGAGGAATTACCTAGTGCCCCTGTACAGCATCCAGTATTCTTTTTTAAGCCAGTATCTTCCGTTATTGGTCCTGATGAAAACATTGTCATACCAGAGCAGGTTGAAAATGTAAAATTTGAGGCAGAATTGGCTGTGGTTATTGGGAAAGAGATAAAGCAATTACAACCAGAAGATCCTGTGGAACCATATGTATTTGGGTATACAATTGCAAACGATGTTACAGCACCGGACATGTTTCATCCGGATGGCCACTGGACCATTGGGAAAGCCTTTGATACATTTACACCGATCGGTCCAGTAGTAGAAACGAACCTTGACTTAAACAAGATTCGAATTGAAGCCACAGTGGGCGGTGTGGAGAAGCAAAATAGTCCAACACATTTAATGATTGTCACCATTGAAGAGATGATTCGTTACTTATCTCATGTGATGACATTACAGCCAGGAGACGTTATCTTAACGGGAAGCCCTGTTGGTGCAGAAATGGTTGGGGGAAATATAATGGTAGAGTGCACCATTGAAGGCATAGGGACATTACGTAATGAAACGAAAGTTAGTTATTAGATGAAAATTTGGTAGTTTCTCTGTTAAGAAAATTGGTACCGAGCCAGCATAGTAGATTCTAACTTTTGTGGATCAGTACTTAACCACAAAACTTGAATTTTTTCTATAATAAAAGGTTCTGAATTCGGAACTTACTTTCCAGGTGCTATTCCGTATTACACGTGAAATAGCACCTTTTATTTTCTGAGAAATTCGCTATCAGTTAAATTCACGTGCGTCTTTCATTTAATAGCTCAGGAAAATTTATCTATCTTGATAAAAAGTCCTCTAAGGCTTGTTTATTTTGATCAAAATCTATATCTAATACAGCCCCGACATTGACACGTTGGTTTGTGAATGATCCGTCAACTGGTAGTCTCATTGTCTCGACATCTTGATCTGAAGTTAGTAACCCTTTTCCAATTGAAAATAAGATATTATTACTAATATTTGTATCAACATAGCCTGTTGCTATACCTAGTGTCTTAGGTAATTTTACTATACTATTCACTGAAATTGCCTCATCTTTTAGTTTTGACAGAACTTCCTGCTGGCGTCTTACCCTTCCGAAATCACTTTCACTATCTTTCCGAAAACGTACATAACCTAAAAGTTCCTCGCCGTGTAAGGTTTGTTCTCCTTTTTCTAGCGTCATTCCAATATTCTTTGACATTTTTTTTGCTATATTTATATTTAGACCGTCCGGTGCAATTACATCTACTATTTTAGGGAACCCGTTAAAGTCTACAATCGCATAATAATTTATATCTGTATCAAAGTTTTGTTTAATTGTTTGTCTAAGTAGTTCGGGGCCGCCAAAAGAATAAGCTGCATTTAACTTATTCATTCCGTATCCTGGGATGTCTACATAAATATCGCGCATTAAAGATACTACTTTTACTTCATTCGTATTTTGATTATAGTAACCAATCATTAAGGTGTCTGAACGACCTTGCTCTCCCTCTCTTGCGTCTGATCCGATTAAAAGCACCTTTACTTCTCCAAACTTTACTTCCTCCCCTGCAAAGTCTGTATGCACTGCTTCGCTATCCGAGGAATTTTCCTTTTTTGCTGCGGATAAACCTTGATTAAACTGAATGATGCTATATGTAACTACTCCTCCAATTATTAGAACGAAAGTAAGCATACTAAGCTTTATTCTTTTCTTTAATTTTGATTTCTTTTTTAATCTCCCCATGTTAATGACACTCCTTGTATTAATTTATGTAAACTATATGATAATGTTGACAAAATGTCAAAGTGCTAATTACTTGTTAAATTAATATTTAATTAGATGCTTGTTTAATAAATTGACAAATTGTCAACGATACTGTAAATTGCGATATAGATGAGGTATTCAAGACATTATAGATAGGTGGACATAAAAAATGACTACAGAATTTGGTGGATTTTTGAAAAAACAATTACAGATAAACGGTCTCACCATGCGTAAATTTAGTGAAATGACCAATATAGAAACTTCGAGCATTTCTAGAATTATTAATGGCAAGAGGAAAGCTAACATCCATCATTTAAGGGCTTTTTCTGAAGCCATAAATATACCAATAGAGGAGCTTTTGAAAGTTGCTGGTTATGCTAATCATTCTATTTCGAATAATAATGAGGAAAAAGTAGAAAAGCATATCCAACAGCTAATACAGGTTATCGAAACTTCCGATATGGACCACCATGAATTTTCAATTGATCGTTTGGAGAAACAGTTGAAAAATCACAGACAACACGCAATGACAGAAGAGGGGCAGGAAACGATAAAGGAGAAATTTAAAAGTAAGATAAAGCGTATTGGTGCTGCTGGCCCGTTTATACAACAATTAGAAAAGATGTATGAGCAGTTTACATCTGGGAATGTAACAATAAAGCATCAACTCATAATGGGCGGAGCTCTACTATACTTTGTTTTAACATTGGATTTAATTCCTGACTATCTCTTTCCTATTGGGTATATAGATGATGCTATTGCAGTACAATTAACTGTAAGCATGCTGGCTAAACAAGGATAGGATTTGGCTTTTATGAACTCGAAAAAACATGTAATTGATTATACATTATTATTTGTTATATTTTGTTTCTTCCTATTTAGTTTGATAGCAGTTTATAGTGGTTCTGGGCAATATGAGTCGGCTGACTCTTTTTATTTTTTGAAACGACAAATATTTTGGTATATATTGGGCTTTGCTGTTTTAGCTGCCTTTGCGCTATTGGACTATGATCTAATAAAGCGATGGAGTTTCTATTTATATCTATTTAGTGTGCTATTACTTATTTATGTACATTTTTTTGGTGTGATTAAAAACGGTTCCCAACGGTGGATTAACTTTGGTTTATTTGAATTACAACCTTCTGAGTTTTTGAAGTTTTCTCTGGTTCTATACCTTGCGACCATTTTAAATAAGGTTGGTAACAAAAGGCTCTCATTTAAAAAGAGTATACCGATTATAATAAAAATTGGCATTGTTACCCTTGTTCCATTCGTTTTGGTGTTAGTACAGCCAGATTTGGGTTCTGCCCTCATGGTAGGAATGGCTGCCGCTACTATGTTGTTTATATCGGTGATTTCGAGCAAGATGGTTCTGCTTATTCTTATTGGAGTAGTCGCTCTAGTTTCTGTAATTGTATGTCTCTACTTTGTTGCACCAGAATTATTGATGCAAATCTTTAAACCCCATCAGCTATCTAGAATTTATGGTTGGTTAGACCCTGAACATTTTCCTTCCAACTCTGGATATCAGCTGAAACAAGCAAGAATGGGGATAGGATCAGGGCAGTTAACTGGAAATGGTTTTAATCAAGGAGTGCAAATTCAAAGTGGAAAGGTTCCTGAGGCACATACAGACTTTATTTTTGCGGTGATTGGTGAAGAATTCGGCTTCATTGGTGCTTGTATTTTAGTATTTCTCTATTTCTTTCTTATTTATCGAATTGTACTAGCTACTTTAAATGCAAAGAACCTTTTTGGAGCATACATAGGAATAGGAATTATAGCTTTAATTGCTTTTCAAGTATTTCAAAACATTGGAATGACAATCGGATTAATGCCAATAACAGGGCTTGCCTTGCCATTTATAAGCTATGGAGGTAGTGCATTGTTAACTAACATGGCAGCGATTGGTCTCATACTCAGTATTCAGATGCGAACTAGGAAACATAATTTGTTTGATAAAGGTTTTTCAAACAACTCCGATTAAGGCGTTGATGAAACGTTAAATGAATACTCTGTACACATGAATTGTTTTTGAATAGAAAAAAGTATATTATTAATCTTATATTGCATTAAACTTGAAGGACTTCATTTTTGTGAAATACATCACTTGTAAAATAGTAGAAATTTAGTAGCAAAGGAGCAGGACATTGAAAATAGGTATTGATAAAATTGGTTTTTACGCACCACACTTATATGTAGATATGAATAAACTAGCAATTGCAAGAGACGTGGAACCTGCTAAATTCACGATAGGCATTGGACAAGAAGAAATGGCGTTTGCTCCAATAACACAGGATACGGTAACACTTGCAGCCAATGCTGCCTTAAATATTTTAGACGAAACGGATAAACAAAAGATTGACTTTGTCATTTTCGGTACAGAAACAGGTATCGACAGCTCAAAAGCATCAGCTGTTTATGTGCATGATCTGCTTGGGATAAATCCTGATGCACGTAGTATTGAAATGAAACAAGCTTGTTATGCAGCAACAGCAGCCATCCAGATGGCTAAAGGTCATATTGCGTTAAATCCAGAAAGCAAAGTATTAGTACTTGCATCTGACATTGCCCGATATGGACTTCGTACTGGTGGGGAAGCTACACAAGGAGCAGGAGCGGTTGCCATGTTAATTAGTGCTGACCCGAAAATACTTGCGCTTGAGGAGAAAAGTGCTTACCATACGAGTGATGTGATGGATTTTTGGCGCCCTACTTATACAGATAAAGCAATCGTTGACGGTAAACTATCAAATGAACAATACATTGAATTTTTTGCGAAGGTTTGGGAGCAATATAAAGTAAAAACAGACGCTTCCTTCTCTGATTTCGAAGCAATTTGCTTCCATCTACCATATACCAAGATGGGGCAAAAAGCATTAAAGCCACTCTTACCTGAGACTGATGAAGTTACACAAAACAGATTGTTAGAAAATAATGAAGCAAGCAAAACGTATAATAAGCGTATTGGTAATATTTATACCGGCTCACTTTACCTCAGCCTGCTATCTCTATTGGAAACAAAAGAGGATTTGGAGGAAGGCGCAAGAATCGGGTTATTCAGCTACGGTTCTGGTGCTGTAGGCGAATTCTTTTCCGGTATTTTGCAGCCGGGCTTTAGAAGTGCTCTGCAGCCTGCTAGGCATAGAGAAATACTTGATTCAAGAAAAGAGATTGATGTTGCCGAATATGAGGAACGATTTAATAACACACTTCCAACCGATGGCTCTACTCTAGAACTAGAGAAGGAAGATGATCCTTCATCTATTTACTTAGCTGGCATAAAAAATCATATGCGTCAGTATGTAAATGATAATAGGTAGTAATATACCGGTGCTTACTGTTTAATCAAATAAAATCCCAAGATACAACACATGTATCTTGGGATTTTTGTTCTATAATATCTTATTAAAATGGATACTCTCGATTCTCTGCCTGTACACTAATCCATTGCGTGGTTGTAAATTCATCCATAATCCATTCGCCATTAAAGCGCCCGATGCCTGATTGCTTTTCACCACCAAACGGCATATGTGCTTCGTCATTAACGGACATATCATTAATATGGACCATCCCAGTTTCAATACGTTTGGCAACCTGCATGCCTCGATAGCGATCTTTTGTAAAGATAGACCCACTTAATCCATAAGGGGAATCATTGGCAATTTTAATTGCCGTTTCTTCATCTGCTGCACGAAGAAGGGAAGCCACAGGTCCAAATACTTCTTCTTTCGCTGCGGGCATATCGTTAGTAACTTCTGATAAAATAACTGGTTTTATAACATTTCCCTCTGTCTTAAATTCTGTGTGGAGCTTGGCACCTTGATCGATTGTACTTTCTACAAGCTCCTGTATATGCTCTATCTGTCCTTGGTTAATAATCGGACCGATTAACACACCGTCTTCTGCAGGATCTCCTGCCTTAAGTCTTTCGGCAGCTTGCGTGAATGCTGAGACAAAGTCATCGTAAATACTATCGTCTATGATAATGCGATTCAGTGATAGACAAATCTGTCCTTGGTGAAGGAAAGAACCGAAAACGGCTGCTTCGGCTGCTTTCTCAATATCTGCATCCTTCAGTACGAGCATTACATTATTACCGCCAAGTTCAAGAGAGGTCTCTTTTAAATGTTTACTTGCAAGTTGAGCGATATGCTTCCCTACCTCTGTCGACCCAGTGAATGAGATGAGTTTAGGGACTGGATGCTCGACAAATTCATCTCCGATCTCAGAACCACGTCCAGCTACTACATGAATGACGCCATCTGGAAAGCCTGCTTCCTGTAGTAAATCAGCAATTAACAAACCAGATGTTACGGGTGTGTCGGAAGCTGGTTTTACTACTACCGTATTCCCTGTCGCTAGAGCTGGGGCAATCGTACGCATTGCCAGATGGAATGGGAAATTCCACGGACCAATTACCCCAATTACGCCTTTGGCTGAGCGGAATGTGTAATTTTCTTTTCCTTCCGTATTAGAGGTCCCAGTTGTGCCTTGCATTCTTGTTGGGAAGGAAGCTGATTCACGGATAATTTGAATCGCTGACTGAATCTCAACTTCTGCTTTTACTTTGCTGCTGCCTGCTTCTTTGATAAGCCAATCCACAATATGTGCTTTATTGTCTTTTATTGTTTCGATTAAGTGAAGTAAATATTCCTGCTTTTTAGCCGGCTCCATTGCCTCCCATTTTGGCTGGTAGGCAGCAGCAGCTTCATATGCTTGATTTAGATCTACAGGATTTGCTGATTGAATGGTTCCTAAGGGTTCACCATTGTATGAATTATAATTTTCAACTTTTTTGCCAGAAGACCCTGTCGTCCATTTTCCATTAATAAATAGTTCCGTATATTGGTTTTGCATTTAGACCCAATCTCCTTTCCGTCTTTATAATGTAGTTTCCCTTGGAAAGATACCTGCAAACACGGAGGGCGTGTCCAGAAGAGGGAATGCTCTTTGTCTGGTCTGTCTCCTTCACTAGAATCATAGGCTATCCATAGGAAATAGATTGGGGGAGACTCGTTATGGAGATCATAGAGCCATTACTAAAGATACTGCTCGTCAATATCATACTAAGTGGAGATAATGCTGTCGTCATCGCGATGGCAAGTAGAAAATTGCCAGATCAGGTGAAACGAAAGGCTGTTATCTGGGGAACGTTTGGGGCAATAGCATTCCGAATTTTATTCGTCTTTCTTGTGCTCTACCTTTTGAAACTGCCGTGGATACACTTGATTGGAGGTTTGCTTCTTTTGTTCGTTGCTTATAAATTATTGGTGGACAAGCCGGATAAGCATCAAATAAAGGTTGGCAGCTCCTTGCAAGAAGCGATCACAATTATTATTTTTGCGGATATTTTAATGAGTCTGGACAACGTCCTAGCTATTGTAGCTATTTCCAATGGCCAGTTTTTGCTAATCATGATTGGTATCATGGTTAGCATTCCAATTATTCTTATGGCCAGTGGTCTCATTATGAAAGCTATGGAACAATATCCAAGTATCGTATATGGAGGGACAGCATTACTGGCGTGGACTGCGGGAGAAATGATAATGAAGGAGGAAAGAGTGACCCAGTTATTGGACATCTTATCTTTTCCCAAATCTATATTTCTACTTGCTCTCATTTTTCTTGTTCTAATCATTGGTGGAATTCGTCGGAGAAATCAGATAACATGATAGAATAGAAGAAAAGGAGGTGTTTTTGAGAATGATTGAAACGGATAGACTACTTCTAAGACCGTACACTGAAAAAGATTTAGATTTCTATGCAGGATTATGGGCTAATTCGAATATCGTGCGTTACATTGGAAAAGGAAAAACGAAAACATTTGCAGAAGCTAAAGATAGTTTGGGGCACTGGGTTTCGGAGTATGAGTATGGGTTTGGATTGCAGGCTGTTAAACTAAAAGCAGAAGATAAGCTGATAGGCCATGCCGGTCTGGTGAGACAAACAATTGAAGGAAAGGAAGAAATAGAAATTGGGTATTGGTTACTTCCAGATTATTGGGGGAGAGGACTAGCTAAAGAGGCGGCTATTGGATTACGAGAATATGGATTAGAGGAGAAAGGGTTAAGCAAGTTAATTAGCTTGATTAATCCGAATAACCCCGCATCCATTTTCGTTGCTAAAAAGGCAGGGCTGAGCTATGAGAAAACAGTAAGGCTTTCTGAAGGGGATACGTTAGTATATTCGATAAGAATGCATAGACAGTTCTCCTCTTCATGAGGTTCGAATATCTAGCGTTTTATATGACTCCATTTTGTTAGGAAAGGAGCAGGTTTAATTGTTAAATCGCATTCTGGATAAATTCGGGCTACAGGTTCAATCATTTCTTGAAGTAGATGATTCGCATAGCTCCACGGTATATAAATGTATTTTACATAATGGCGAAACTGTTTATTTAAAAATACCTTTTACCAGATTAAAGTATCAAAGAGAGTTAGAGGCTTATATTATTTTAATGGGCAAGGTCCCTGTCCCGGAATTGTTAGATTATTGGTCTGGTGATGAAGATTGCCCAGGAGCTCTTTTATTATCTGAATTACAAGGCAACCCATTAACACCCAATGTAACTAAAGCAGCAGCCTATCGTGTTGGGGAACTTCATGCATCCGTTCATGAAATTCAGCCGCCTGATGGTTTAAAGGGAATTGAAAATGAATTTGTGAACTGGTCTACTTTTATAGAAGAAAAGTTTTATAGTTTTGCAGAAGATGTAGAAAAAGTACTTGAGGAGCGTTTATACAATATAGCTATTAAGAAGTTTGAAAAGATGAAACGACAGCTTCCTAAACCAGACGGCCCAAGTTTTATACATATGGATTTTCGCCCAGCAAACATCATTGTGGATGAGAATAATGATGCTGGCGTTATTGATTTTGAAAGTGTACGTTTTGGTTCAACAGAAGTTGATTTCACTAAGTTGCATCGTGATTTTTTGCGCTTCGATGGTACATTATATAAAGCCTATCAAGATGGCTACAACAGTGTGAGGCCGTTAATTGATTTAGAAGCAGTCCTGCCTTTTTATCAGTTCACAGATGCTTTTAATAGTATCGGTTGGTGTAAACGACGTGGAATTGAAAAGAATGCTTTATTTCTTGAAGAAAATATCGCGATTTTAAAAAGGCTTGTTTAGTAGTGTAAGAGTTTTTAAATAACTTAATTGTGTTACGATGAAAGGTGAAGGCAAGTATTACTTAGATTAAACGATCCTAAAAGTAATAGTTTTTAAAAGCAGGAGGCAGCACGATGTTTGAACTAACGTTATTGGAATGGATTTTGGTAATCTTTTGTGCGCTTTGTATTGGTTTTTCAAAGTCTGGATTGCCTAATTTAGTTATATTGGTTGTCACATTACTTATGTTTGTCTTCCCTGCAAGAGATTCTGTCGGTATTCTGTTGCCAATGCTCTTAGTGGGGGATTTTTTTGCAATTATTTATTATCGTAGAAATGTAAAATGGAACCATTTAAAAGGGTTAATTCCGTGGGTGTTGATTGGGATTGTTGCGGGTTACTTTGTACTTGAACATGTAAACGATGCACAATTGAAGCCATTGATTGGGATTATTGTGCTTGTTATGATCACCCTGAATTTTGTGCGGGAGCGATTTGGCACGAAGTTTAATACTTTGTTACCTAACTCACTGGGTTTCACGTTGCTGATGGGGATTCTGGGCGGTTTTACCACTATGGTAGGAAATGCTGCTGGTGCAATCATGACAATTTACTTATTAGTGAAGGGGCTACCTAAGAAGGAGTTTGTTGGAACGGGAGCGTGGTTTTTTCTGTTTGTTAACCTCATTAAGGTACCGTTCTATGTCCATTTGGAGCTCATTACAGTAGAATCAATTTCGTTTAATGCATGGTTAGTCCCTGCTATTATTCTAGGGGCATTTGTTGGTATTAAGGTACTACCAATTATTCCACAAAAAGTTTTTACTATCCTTGTGCTCATTTTGGCGGCACTTGGGGGAATTAATCTACTTTTGAATTAGCTTTACTATTTCGATTAAAGCTTAATCCGAACCACCGAACTTATGACAGTATCTTCGGTGGTTCGGATTTTTTATATTTGCTTGAATGAACGGGGTACTACAGGGGTATACAAGTAAAAAGCTTGAAATCGAGGTGGTATTATGGATACGGAAGATCATGCGAAGATGATAATAAAGTATGCCGGTCGGAATTTGTTATCTGGTATATTATTTGGCTTAGGAATTGCTGCTTTTATTGATGAAACAGTATTTCATCAGTTACTGCGATGGCACCATTTTTATGATAAGTCTACGACAGATATTGGTCTTATTTCCGATGGGCTTTTCCACGCATTCAGTTGGTTCGCTACCATTGGTGGTCTTTTTATGTTTGCGGATCTGCGGCGCAGACGGGCTCTTTGGCTAAAGCGTTGGTGGGGCGGGTTGCTCCTGGGAGCAGGTGCTTTTCAATTATATGATGGATTGATTCAACATAAGGTAATGGGACTACATCAAATTCGTTATGTTGATAATGTCTGGGTTTATGACATAGTTTGGAACGGTGTTGCAATCCTCATGATTTTGGCTGGACTGATCATTCTTTTCCAAACAAGAAAGCATAAGAGGAAGGAGTCGAGTTTGGATGCATAACGGAATACAAGGAGTGTGGACCATTATCGTTCTAGCCCTATCTATTGCTGGGATTGTTATTTATTTTCTGGCAGGCTTTCTTTCCAACCGAAAAGGCCATTTACAACCATGGCCGATTTATCGGTATATTCTTTGGACATTAGGAATCCTTGCTGCCACAGTTCCAGTTATAGGTCCTTTAGCAGAATGGGCCCACACAAATTTTACTGCACATATGTTGGGCCATCTCCTGCTCGGAATGCTTGCGCCACTTTTGTTGGTACTCTCTGCACCAGTGACTTTAGTGCTTAGAACGCTTCCTGTCAGGCAGGCGCGTTTCATAGCCAATTTCTTAAAAAGTTTCCCTATATCGGTGCTTAGCAATCCGATTATTGCTTCCATATTAAATATAGGGGGACTATGGCTGCTATACACAACAAATTTATATCACGTCATGCACCATAATCTTCTCGTTTATTTGCTTATTCATTTTCATGTATTTGCAGCTGGATATTTATTTACAGCAGCGATGATTTATATCGACCCGACACCTCATCGCTTTTCTTATTTATATCGTAGCATTGCCCTCGTGTTTGCTTTAGGAGCACATGCGATTCTGTCTAAATATATATACGCACATCCTCCAATTGGAGTCCCCACTCACGAGGCAGAGGCAGGAGGAATGTTAATGTATTATGGTGGGGATGCAATTGATTTGGTGTTGATTTTTATTCTCATGTTACATTGGTACCGTTCTGCTGCACCACGCCAAGCGTTGGCAAAGTTCGAAACTGTCTAGGCATTAGAAATGGTTTTGCCCCTGTGGATAATACCCGCCATAGTAAGTGGAGGAATTATCGCTTCTAGAATAGGTCTGTTTTACAGATTGTTGATTGGCATATTGTTGTTTTACTTGGTTTTGCTCACATTCATCGGTTGGGCCAATAATAATGGTTTCATTGTTAAGTGGCGAAAGTGTTTTGCGTAACTGATCAGCATTCAGGCAATACGTATGTGCCAGTACTTCAACTGGTGTCTTTGTCAGAATGTCAGATCCAAAAATATACTCAGGATACGGGGAGTCAAATATGGCCAACAAATGTGTTTGGTCTGTTGTTGCTTCCTCCCAGTGCCACCATCCTTGAGGGATGTTCGCCACTTGTCCAGGTCTTATGATAATGTTGCTGACCTCATTATTAAATGGGTTAATAAAGGATACACGTGCTGCACCTGAAATACAATAAACGAGTTCGGCGGCGTTCTGGTGATAGTGTGGTTCTACAACTCGCCTATCACTTAAGTAAATATCTAGTAGCGAAACATTTCCTAAAGTATTCAGCACATCTCTTCCTAATCGGTTAATGTAATTCTGTCTATTCCTTGTAAATAGTCGATTTTTATTCAAATCGGCAAAATATGTGTCATTCTCACTTGTGTAATCCATGTATGAGACTGTCATACGATAACAACTCCCCGTCTTCGTTTTTTCCTCACAGTTTATGCCTCATAAATTGAAGTCGTGACAAACGCGGAATTTTCCCTTCAGCTTTATCTCAGTTGATACGTTCCAGTCGCTACATGGGCCCGGAGGATCCGGGTCATGCCGGCGTTGCCTCAGGACGAGGCGAACTTAGTCGGCGTTCCTTAAAACGGACGCTTACGCTTTTGGTCTTCAAATCTTTTTCCAGAAATTTTCATGCATATTTTTTTGCTAATGTGGTAAAATAAGAACAGATGTTCTGAACAAACGTTCCGGAAAGGGTGTTCTCAATGAATGGAGTATTCAAGCGTTCGATGGAAACAAAACAAAAGATTGTAGTGTTCTATATGGATGGAAATCAACAGATTACGCAACGTTTTATTCGTGTGCTAAAAATGGATGATACACTAGTTCTTGCTTATTGTTATTATCGAAAAAGTGTACGCACGTTTAAACGCGAAAACATCCTTTCCGCTGGACCAACCAAGAAGAAAGTGGGGGCATAACAATGAGTGTCAATGATAGAGGAACGATAAAATGGACAGCGATGATGCTGCCAGAGCATATAGAATTATTAAAAAAAATGTGGGCAGAGCAGGAGTTTAAGGAAAAACCGATGCTTTCCGAGTACCAGATGGAAGAGATTAATTTACAGCTTCAACTTGCATTGGCGAATGATTTGACCATTGAATTGGAATATTTCCGAGACCATGATTACCGAAAAGTAAAAGGTAAGCTACTTGGTGTTGATGTTTTAAATAGATTTGTGAAAATTAATCAGGAGTATTTGCCGCTTGATCATTTGACGGGAGCCTGGATTGATTAACGGTTTTAGTTTCTGGTTGTGAAACGAGAAGGGGGATTCTATCAAACCCGTCCAGAGTACCCCCACTTCAAGCTTGCTAAGTGGCGGGGAGAATGGACTTTTTTTATTCTCTAGCGAAATCAAAGACTTTTTCATTTGTTTTTGGTAATATTATCTTACAAACATACATTCGTATTGGGAGGGGGGAGCTATGGCTACAACAGAAAAACAGTACAAAACACATCAAATTTTAATTAAAAAAGGTCATCGCCTGTTCAATTATTTTGAACAAGCCACTTCTAATGCAAAGAATATGTATAACACGACTAATTTTTATATTCGCCAGGCATACACAGCGTTGAAAAGCGATAAAGAGCTTCAACCTCTTCAACACGAAGTGCTGGAAAATATCCAAAAGCACTTACCTAAAATGAATGATGTGCAGCTAGCTGCTTATCTTCGAAAAGCAAAAAAAGAAAAAGCAAAACCAAAAGAAAAACAAAAAGAGTTGAAATGTAATCTTTTCGAAGGTCCAACTCAAGAAAAACCTTTTGTTGATTACAATTTTTTGGATGCTTTGTTCAAATCCATGGTTCAGAATGATTACCGTTCTTTGCCAACACAATCGACTCAAGCAGTCATGAAGAACGTTTTTCAAAACTGGAAGTCGTTTTTTAGTAGTCTGAAAGACTACAAAAAGACCCCTTCTAAATACAAAGGCCGACCAAGAATTCCGAACTACTCCCGGGCCAAGCAAAAAGAAGTGGTTTTTAGCAATCAAGATTGCGTTGTAAAAGACCAACGTTTCTTAAAGTTTCCTAAAACCAAGGATCGTTTGAATATTGGCAAGTTAGGACTTACCGAAGGTAAGTTAAAACAGGTCCGGGTTATCCCCCGACACGGCCAGTACGTGGTGGAATTGATAATGGAAACACAGCCTAAGAACGAACCTAAAGCAGACAACAATAAGTACATGGCTATCGATTTGGGAATTGATAATTTAGCAACCATTATTACAAACACAGGTCATCGACCTGTTCTGTTAAAGGGCAAAAAAATCAAATCCATTAATCAATTGTACAATAAAAAAAGAGCTCATTTATATGGCGTCCTGCGCCAAGGTAAGGGAGCGAAAGAGGGTTCATTCTCTTCAAATGCCCTCACAGGTCTGTACCAGAAACGACAACGCAAAATAAAGGATTTGTTCCACAAGGCGAGCCGTAATATCGTTAACCTTGCACTCCGAGAGGATGTATCAACCATTGTAATTGGACTGAACAAGCAATGGAAACAGGAAACAAATATGTCTAAAAGGAACAATCAATTCTTCACCAGCATTCCACACGGAATGTTATTAAATATGGTCAAATATAAGGCTGCAGAACACGGTATTAAAGTTGAAATACGCGAAGAGTCCTACACCTCAAAAGCGAGTTTCTTGGATAACGATGTTATCCCAACATATGGAAAGAGAACAAAGGACAAACCTGTGTTTTCGGGGAAACGCATCAAGCGAGGTTTGTACCGTTCTTCGAACGGAACATTACTAAACGCAGATGTAAACGGCGCTTGCAATATTTTAAGAAAAGCATTTCCAAATGCACTTGCAAATGGAATAGAGGGGTTGGATGGTAGTCAGTCCATTAACGTGTCAACCCCACTTTCGTTAATCGTTCGCTAAGTTCGACACGAAAGAAACCCCCACTTTAAATTTTCGTTAGGGAATTAAGTGGCGGGAGTATTCATACTGAAAGTATCATAGCTAAGGGGGAAGCTACATGCAAATCGGCGTAATGAGCTACAATATTAGGTGCCTGGCAAGTGAGGATGGAACGCCACATACATGGGCGGAGAGACTACCAGAATTAATTAAGGTAATCAAGGATAAAAACCCAGATTTTATAGGAATCCAAGAAGCAGTACCACAGCAAATGAGCGACCTAGAAGCAAAACTGTCTGACTATCAGTGGATCGGGGAGGGAAGAGATGGCGGTGAGAAAGGAGAACGATCTGCGATTTTTTTCCGAAAAGCTGCTTTTGAAGTAATCGATACAGCTACATACTGGTTATCAGAGAACCCGGAGGAGCCTGGATCCAAAGGGTGGGGTAGTTCCTGTCCGCGAATTGTGTCATGGGGAAAATTCCGTAGTCTAGATAATGGAGAGGAACTTTATATCCTAAATACACATTTTGATCATATAGCTTCCAAAGCACGAGAGAAGGCTGCAGCATTACTGGGGGAAAGGTCGGATTTAAGTGAAGGATTACCTATGGTGTTAACAGGGGATTTTAATGCGAATCATGAAAGTACTCCTTTCCAAATTCTAAAGGAGAGTGGCTATTTAAACCTATGGGAAACCGCAGCGGAACGAAAAAATGACACATTGGGAACGTTCAATAATTTTCACGATCCTACAGGTGGAGGGAAGGAATCCCGAATTGATGGGATATTGACAAAAGGAGAGGTCACAGCTCGTTTTATAGAGGTCGTCAATACAAGAAATGGAGATCAATTCCCAAGTGATCATTATCCGCTATATGCTGTGTTAGAGGCAGGAGGAAATGCTTAACATGGTAAAGGAGCAGCTACTATGCTGCTCCTTTACGTTTTTATAAAGTCTTATTTTTATATAGCACTTATTACCTTCCCAAATTATTTACTCGAGATCATCCTCTTAGTTCGATATTGTTTACAAATCCCGTCAGATAGGAATAGTATTAAATTAGCAACATAGACTGACATTTAAACAAGGCATTGCAGCAGAGAAAGGAGCACTAATTATGCTAGACTACTTCCTATCATTGCACCCAGTTGCACAAGCAGGGATTGCGACATTATTTACTTGGGCTATGACCGCACTTGGGGCTGCACTCGTATTTACAACTAAAAATTTTAATCAAAAATTAATGGACAGTATGCTCGGATTCGCGGGCGGGGTTATGATTGCGGCCAGTTTTTGGTCTTTACTTTCACCGGCGCTAGACTTGGCAGAAGAAAATGGCTCCATTACCTGGGTACCCGCAGCAGTTGGATTTATGCTCGGTGGCATTTTTCTATGGGTAATTGATAAAATTTTGCCACATTTACATCCCACCTCTCCAATGAGTGAGGCCGAGGGATATCAGCCCAAAAAGAAAAAGCGTAGTACGTTACTTGTTTTGGCGATAACCTTGCACAATATTCCAGAAGGATTAGCGGTTGGGGTTGCCTTTGGGGCTGTGGCTGCAGAATTTCCATCTGCTTCAATTACAGGAGCCATTGTTCTTGCGTTGGGTATTGGGATACAGAACTTTCCTGAAGGGCTAGCCGTCTCCATGCCACTACGAAGAGAAGGTATGTCCCGCCGGAAGAGCTTTATGTACGGCCAGTTTTCCGGGATGGTTGAGCCAATTGCCGGGATTATCGGAGCGATGGCTGTTACCTTCATACAGCCGCTTCTTCCTTATGCATTAAGCTTTGCAGCAGGAGCGATGATTTTTGTTGTAGCGGAAGAGGTGATTCCTGGTTCGCAGGAAGAAGGAAATAAAGATCTTGCAGTGATGAGTTTAATGATTGGATTCACCATCATGATGATACTTGATGTTGCCCTTGGATAAGGCAAAAAGGTTGGGACAAAAGTTCTCTAAACAATTGAAAAACCGAACTATCATGCAATTCATTGTATAAAGGTTTGCCTAGTTCGGGTTTTCTTGTTTTAGCGTAGGCAGAATGCGGAGAATCCAACGGGAATAGCGCGAGTCCGAAGACCCCACAGTGGGGCCTTTTCCACGAGGAGGCTGAGGCCGTGCCCGTGGAAAGCGAAGTGTTCTGCCAAGCGACGCTAAAAAGTATTATTCGTGTTTAAACGGCAATAATATAATTTTGTTCCAGCCTCTTGCTATGGATTGAGGGTGGTCCCCTGTTGATACAATGTGTTTATAAAACTTTAAAGACTGATTTCTTCTATTTGCTTGAATACTAAAGAATAGGTTGCTTTTATGTGTTCATTTGTCTTTTCATCATTATACAAACCAACACCCAATTCTTTTAATGAGCCATTATCTGAATCCTTTATCACACCAGTAGCAAACATGTTACCAGGGGTCCATTCCCAAGACTGACTATACTCTGTATCTTTTAATGTAAAAGGAAGATGGCTATTAGCAGATATAAAAAAGACCGGGATATCAGAATTCAGGTAAATATCTGCATACTGACTGTTGGAGGCTTGGTTAAGTCTTTCTTTCATAACAAAGACGGCATCGTAGTTCACCATTTCACCTTTTGTCAATTCCTCAAAAGATATTTCATTAAATACCACTTGTTCTTCTCTGATCTGAGGAGAAGTTCCAATCACTGCAACTTTTAAAGTTTTCCCATTATACAATTCAAATTCTCCTGTAATAGAGCTATCCAAAGGATTTGTTCCTTGAGCACTTTCAACATTACTTCTATTCGATTCAGTAGATATTCCGTTGTTCGTTTCACTCTTACACCCCACTAATATAAATCCAATTACGATAAATAAGATTAAACCCTTTTTCATAAACACCCTCCTACATACTCCTACATAAATTTATAATTAGTTTTTTATTAGACTTACTAAACTCGCGTTAGGGTAACGGTAATTTCGCAATATTTCTACTTTATTTTACCATAGCTCCTTGGATATGGTTATGACTAATTAAATTTACTAAGTCCAATGCCTGTAGTCAGGTCTCCTCCATATAAACAATTATCTTCTACTATGCTACGCACCAATGTATAACTTTCTCATTTTACTACTAAAAAAAGCTAACTCTCATAATTTCACAGAAAGTGCGGATACTGAATGGTAAAAAGGAAGAATGGTGAAAAAATGCATATAAATGAATCCTATCAACCTGGAGAGGTTGTTTATATTATTATTCGTAATCCCCATGCCCAAGACGTGGCACATGTGCAGCAGGCTGCTGTAGTTGAAAATCCAGATCAAAACGGTGAACTTGCACTATTTATACACGAGACTTATTTTCCATTAACAGAGGAGTTTGCGGTATACAAAAGTGCTGAAGAAGCAGAGGAAGCATATCAGGTTGCTTTTGGACTACCGGAAACAGAGGATTATTATGGTTAAGCCTTTTGTGCCGCAACTTGTATACGTAGAGCCACGAGCTATGGAATATCCGCTTGCTAAGGAGTTAATTGGAAAGTTTGAAAAGATGGATATCGAGATAAGGGAAACGACGTCTCATAATCAAATTCGTAACTTACCTGGAGAGAATCATTTTCAAAAATACCGGACAGCAAAATCAACGCTCGTGCTCGGTATTCGGAAAACACTTAAATTTGATACATCGAAGCCATCTGCAGAGTATGCAATTCCATTTGCAACAGGCTGCATGGGCCACTGTCATTATTGTTATTTGCAAACAACAATGGGAAGCAAACCGTATATCCGTTCCTATGTAAATGTAGACGAGATTTTTGATGCCGCAGAGGAATATATGCAGGAAAGAGCACCTGAATTCACCCGGTTTGAAGCATCCTGTACCTCTGATATCGTTGGGATTGATCATCTGACCCACACATTAAAAAGGGCAATTGAATACTTCGGGAAGTCCGAGCATGGCAAGCTCCGTTTTGTTACGAAATTTGCGCATGTCGATCATTTACTAGATGCAGAGCATAAAGGTAGAACACGTTTCCGTTTTAGTGTAAACGATGATTACATTATTAAATATTTTGAGCCAGGGACGTCCCGCTTGAAAGAACGTATTGAAGCGGCAGTAAAGATTGCTGAAGCTGGATACCCACTCGGTTTTATCGTTGCTCCAATTTATTTGCATGAGGGTTGGAAAGAAGGCTATAAAGAGATGTTTGAAAGGCTTGAAGCGGCCTTGCCAGCAAAAGCAACGAAGGATTTAACTTTTGAATTAATTCAGCATCGCTTTACCAAGCCGGCCAAGCGAGTCATTCAGGAAAATTATCCGATGACAAAGCTGGAGCTTGATGAATCAAAACGAAAGTGGAAATGGGGAAGATACGGAATTGGCAAATATGTCTATCAAAATGAAGAACAAGAAGACATCAAAGATACGCTTGGTGGTTATATTAACCACTACTTCCCTGATGCCAAAATAGAATATTTCACATAAACAAATGAAGCCTGCCAGCTCTTACTGGCGGGTTTCATTTATTCTTGTATTCTTGGCAATTCAATGCCTTTTTCGCTCAGGTTATCGAGACATTCTCTTAAGTAGACAGGGGAATGCTCAGGATAAAGTGGTCTTTCTAGTTCGTCTACATGCTCATTTGCGTAAAGGCTACTTTCATTATGTGCTTCAGAAATCTTTCCTCTATAAAAAGGATCTTCCCATAAAGGATCGACCCGATATCCTCGTTTTTGCATCTCCCTCATAATTAATTGATGGTAGATAAACAGACGATATGGTGAATAATCGAATACATAATTTACTGTAGCATGTGGCTTTCCCCAACCATTACCTCTAAGAGCACAGCATTCGCGATGCTGTCCAAGCAGTTGTTGCCTAGGTAGGTGGGGAATTAAATTTTCGTGCCAAAGTCGCATGGCGATTCCTCCTGGTGTTGTCTTTGTTACTTGTAGTTTAACGATAGACAAAGATGATGGCAACTAGATCGTTTCCCATGAGACTCATTATTTGTTGTAATCCTCATACCGCTATACTTAATTAGAGAACAAAGCTTGAAAATAGTTATACGTACGAAGTTGTTCTTCATTGGATACACGCGGAATGAAGGGGCCTCCTATTCGATGAATAAATTGTTCATAAAGCTCCATCATTTTCAATTGCTGTAAGGCCATTTCTACGTGAACATTTCGCACGTTTTGGTTTTGCATCATTAAGGCAGAAGTGAAATTCGTATTGGCCATGTCTTTAGCTGACGTATGTGCCTCCCTGGCAATCCAGTGGTCAGCCTGACTAATTCCGAAATGCCCAATGGAATTTTGTTCGAGCAAGGTCATATTGATTGGAGCAAGTTCTACATAAGAAGTATAATTAGGATCAATTAATTTAAGCATAACGCGCACGTGATCAGACATCACATTGTATTGTAGGGCAAGAATTCTTTTAAGGTCATGGCTTGTGGCTATTTCCTGATACGTTCGTAATTTTTGTAGCATTCCCTCATGTGCCATTAAATGATCTGACATGAGACCAACGTCTACAGCTGGTAAATGTTCCATATGCTCACCTCATAGAATAGGGTAGTTCCCTATAAAATATGGTGGGAGAGTAAAGTTTGTTCATCCATTGTTTAGAAAGATTACAAACTTGGGTAGAAACTATACTATGGGGTGAAAATGATGTTAACTACTATATCTTGGGTCGCATTATCCATTGGAATAATAAGTTCCGCAATCATTATAGTCGATGTTATCAGGCATCCTCAGCACATGAAAGTAATGAACTTGGTATGGCCGATCAACGGATGGTTTTTTGGACCATTCGCACTTTGGGCTTACTTTAAGTGGGGACGTCTAAATGCAAAAGACTCAGAGCGTGAAGATCGACGGAAAACGCCTGCAAAGGTCTTTGTGTCGACAAGTCATTGTGCTGGGGGATGCACAGTAGGGGATGCAGCGGGCGTTCCGTTTGTGGCACTAACTGGTTTCACCATAGTAGGTTCCACTTTGTTTGCACATTATTTGGTTGAATTTATCCTAGCATATCTAGTCGGAATTATATTCCAATATTATGCGATCTATCCAATGAACAAAGATCTTGGTAAAAAAGGTGCGCTTAAATCAGCGATAAAAGCAGATTCTGCAGCACTTATTGCATTTGAAATTGGCATGTTTGGCTGGATGGCAATCGTTCATTTTGTTCTCTTTACGGTGCCACCAAAGCCAGATACTGCTGTATATTGGTTTATGATGCAAATTGCCATGATACTCGGTTTTCTTACAAGTTACCCAGCCAACTGGATACTTGTTAAAAAAGGAATTAAAGAAGTAATGTAGATTAAAATGTCCCAATTATTGGGGCATTTTTCAATTCAAGGCAGGATTTTATGGTGTAAACAAGAAATATATAGATGAGGAGGGTATCCCATGGAAATTATCTTTATGTTTGTAGCGGGATTCATTGTCTTTCTTATCACTATTATCGCTATTTTTAGAAGTGCGGTATTCAGAATGAAAGAACCAGCAAAGCAGAATGAGGAAAGAATTAGTCAACTGGAGAAACGTTTAGAGAAACTAGAAACAAGAAAATAAATGATCGTTTAGGAAGCATGGCAACATACATAGGAGAATAGAATGCGGATGATCGAATTAAAAGATGTAGACGTTAAAATAGGTGATCAGGTTATTTTAAATAATGTTTCCATAAGTTTAAAGGAAAAGGAATGTGTTGCTGTTATTGGAGAGAACGGGACAGGAAAAAGCCTGTTCTTAAAGCTCTTAGCAGGCGTTGTTTCTCCAACTAAGGGCCAGGTGAGAAGGGATATTAAAAAATATGGCTATGCCCCGGAAATCCCCCCAAAATCACTCCATTTCACTGCCAAGGAATACTTAACACATATGGGGAGAATAGAGGGAATGAATAGGGAAGAGCTTGAAAATCGCCTCACACTTCTTTTTAAGCAATTTAATTTCAATTTCCATCAAGATTACATTTATAAACTTTCTAAAGGCAACAAACAAAAAATAAACCTTATGCAAAGTTTGCTTAGGGAGCCGTCTATCCTTTTACTCGATGAGCCACTTTCTGGACTGGATCCTCATTCGCAGGAAAATTTATTACAGTATCTGAAACAATTGAAGGAAAAAAAGACTACAATTCTTTTCACTTGCCATGAGGGCTTATTAAAAGAAAATTTGGCGGATCGTATTCTTCTTATCGAAAATAAAGAGGTGAAAGAAGGGGAGATGAAAACAGAAAAATCGTATCGTACGGTTCAGTTTTCGGGAAACCTTGATGAAATTTCTCCTCTAATTAATAAGACAGTAGATATGCAAACTCTACGTAGACTCCAAGATGGAGGCTATGAGGTAAATGTAGAAGCTACCAACAGTGATAAACTACTTTTAACAATTATTAACCAGGGTGGAAAGATTAAATTTCTATCAAAGAAAAGCCGGATATAAATGGACAAACAGAAAGCCAGGTGAGATTTTGAAAGCACTCGTTTCCTATATGTTAAAAGACTATTTAAGGTCCTACTTATATGTACCGCCCGTCAGTTTATTCTGCTTGTGGACATTTGTAGCATATACATATGTTCCCAATCCCGTTTTCAGTAGCTATGCTGTTTCCTGTGCAGTTCTATATTTTGTCACCGCCTGGTTAACGATAACCCTGGTGAATAGAGAAGATGCAACCCAGCTTCATATAACAGCTGTACATGCTAGAAGTTTTATTTCTGTGTTTCTTAGCAAGGTAATTGGCGTTCTTATTATGATAAGCTTTCTTATCATGTTGGCTGTTCTATATCCAATTTGGATTGGTGCTTTTCATCGTTCTGTTACAATGTGGGACGTTTTGATAGCAATTACTGCACATTTCCTTATTTCTTTCTTGGGCGTCGCCGTGTCGCTATATTTCACAAAAATATGGAGCAGAAAGACACTAAGCACTTGGCTATTACTTGTATTGATTTTAGTAATTTCACTTGTTAAGGGTGGCATAGTGGAATTTCTTCCACGTGGATTTTCTTTTGTTACATGGGTTTTTCCTCCTTCCTTTGCAATAATGGACGTGCTTTCCCAGGATACTATAACAGCGAATGCTCAGCTGTTATTCACTTTTATCCACATACTTGGTTATGCATCTTTGTTAACTGTAACTTTTTTGGTTTTAGTACGAAAAAAGAGAATGAGACAAAAGTTCTCTTAACACAAGAAATCCCGAACTATCTTGCAAATCCGTTAATAAAGGTTTGCCTAGTTCGGGTTTTCTTATTTTAGCGTAGGCAGAACGCGAAGACTCCAACGGGAACAGCACGAGTCCGAAGACCCCGGAGTGGTGTCCTTTCCACGAGGAGGCTGAGGCCGTGCCCGTGGAAAGCGGAGTGTTCCGCCGAAGCGGTGCTAAAGCTTATTATTCGTATTTAAGCATAGACGATTTAGTTATGTCCCAGCCTCTTCTTTAATATCTGTAGATACCCGGGCGACGATCAGAAAAAATCGGAATACGTTGTCGAACATTATCTACCTGCTCTACATCTAATTCGCTGTATAGGATGGTCTCTTGATCGTCAGCTTCTTCCAAGATTTCTCCCCAAGGTCCAATAACCATAGAATGCCCACCAAATTGATTGTTAGGATCAGCACCAACTCGGTTGCAAGCTACAACATAGCATTGATTCTCAATAGCTCTACTGATCAGCAAGGCTTTCCAATGGTCTATTCGTTTTGCAGGCCATTCCGCAACCACATATAAAACCTTCGTATTATCAAGCATATGTGTTCGGATCCATTCTGGGAAACGTATATCATAGCAAATAACGCCCGCAGATTTTGCTCCGGCCAATTCGAAAATACCATTCTCACTACCTTCCACCAAATACTTTTCCTCATCCATCAATCTAAATAGATGTGCTTTTGTATATTCCTTTACGAGTTCACCATTTGAATTGATAACAAACATGGAATTGGTTACGCCTCGTTCTGTGCGCTTGGCCACAGATCCTCCTACAAGATGCACGTCATATTTCTGGGCAAGTCTAGAAAGGAAGGAGAGGGAACGTTCTCCGTTAGAGTCGGCAATCTCTTCTAAACGGGTAAGATCATAGCCAGTTGTCCACAGCTCGGGTAAAACGACCACATCTACTTTCTTTTCTTTTAAACTTGCAAACATTCTTTCTACCTTTTCTTCATTTGCTACCGGGTCTCCAAATGTAATGTCTATCTGCAACAAGGCAACAGACAATGTCATAAAATCAACTCCTTTATAAAAGCAAGGGTAACCTAACAGCCTGATCCTAATTTTAAGTGCTCGTTGTTATTGGTGCTTATTATCCCATCGCCTTATTTTCCTGTCAATTAACCTGATCCTTTGGTAAGTACAGCTTTACAAAAGATGCAGAATTGGCTAACATAGATAATTAGAATTTTAGAATTATTAGAGGTGAGAAAACCGTGCAAAGCTTTCCAGTATCAGATACGTTGAAACGCCTGCCAGAGCAGTTTTTTGCCAAATTGGTAAAAAAAGTACAAGCATTAAGCAGTGAGGGGCATGATGTGATTAATCTTGGCCAGGGGAATCCTGATTTGCCAACGCCAAACCATATAGTAGAAGAATTAAAGACAGCAGCGGATAATCCTGTCTATCATAAATATTCCCCGTTTACAGGCCATAATTTTCTTAAAGAAGCGGTGGCAACCTTTTACAAGAGGGAATACGATGTCGATATTGATCCAGAATCAGAGGTAGCGATTCTATTTGGTGCCAAAACAGGACTGGTTGAAATTAGCCAATGCTTGTTAAATGCAGGAGATACAGCATTATTACCTGACCCTGGCTATCCAGATTACATGTCCGGAATTGCCATGGCCAATGCAAACCCAGTTTTTATGCCATTGTTAGAAAAAAATAATTTTCTACCAAATTATCAACAACTAAATCAAGCTGAACTTGAAGCAGCAAAGTTACTATTTTTAAACTATCCAAACAATCCGACTGCCGGTGTTGCAAACAAGGAATTTTTTGATGAAACAATTGAAGTGGCAAAACAAAATGAAATCTGTGTCGTACATGATTTTGCATATGGGGCTATTGGCTTTGATGGAAAGAAACCGCAAAGTTTTATGCAATCAGCTGGAGCAAAGGATATTGGGGTAGAAATGTATACCTTGTCTAAAACGTATAATATGGCTGGCTGGCGTGTTGGTTTTGCTGTGGGAAATACTTCCGTGATAAAAAGCCTCAACCTGATTCAAGATCACTTATACGTTAGCTTGTTTGGGGCTGTGCAACAAGCTGCAGAAAAGGCTTTACTTGGTGATCAAACGGCTGTAGATGAATTGGTAGCTACCTATGAGAGTAGACGAAATGTGTTTGTAGAAAAATTGCAGGAAATTGGGTGGAACGTTCAAGCGCCACGCGGTACATTCTTTGCATGGCTTCCTGTCCCAGAAGGATATACATCAGAGGAATTTGCTGACCTCCTTTTGGAAAAAGCACATGTTGTTGTAGCACCAGGTAATGGCTTTGGTGAAGCGGGAGAGGGATTTGTACGAGCTGGATTGTTAGCTAATGAAGATCGACTTGCTGAAGCCGCAGCTCGAATTGGGAAGTTAGGAATATTTAAAACTAGCTATTGACAAAGTGGAGTTCGGAGACTATGATAATCATTATGCTAACAATATGAATATTTCTTATCTAGAGTGACGGAGGGAAAGGCCCGTAGATGTCACAGCAACCTTCCATTTGGAGTGGTGCTACTTCCTTCAGAATGATTCATTCTGAAAGATAAGTGTGAGATACTTGTAATCGACACCCTCTTTCATGATGAAAGGGGGTTTTTTGGTGTGCCCCACTGTTACACAGTCTAGGTGGTTCAAATCCACCCGTTAACTTTACCCTTTAAAGTGACGTAGCCGAAGCAACATCCTCCCTCCAAGCTGGAGAAGGATGGACAGGGTGTCCTCTGCGAAGGGGAATCTGAAAGGTCTGCAGGCAAAGTCCAGCCCGGAACAACATGTGAACCAGAGGTGGCGGCGATGCTGGGTGACCCGCCCGAAAAACGGGGAAGCCTATACGAAAGTATACTCTATAGGAAAACAAGGAAAAGGGAAATGACCTATAGGACACATCGACGTGATTAGGGTCAGGATGGATGGAAGAGAGTGTGCAATTACTGGGGGAAGCACTGTAGGCTCCTAATGGTAAACATCATTAGGTAGGGGAGGTATAACCTTTAAGGGAAAGCCGAACCGACGGCACTGCAGGTGGCGGATGACTCCGTAGTAGTGATGAAATCCGAGCCAATGAAAGCTGGCGACAGTGAGGAGGAGAAAACTCGGATGAGTGGGTGCATTGCGTTGCCCAACCTACTATGAAACCAAAAGTTTCATAATAGAGGCGAAGGGATCTGCTTTGTCAACATTGTGAATGGAAGTGAGTGGGAAACGTAACGCCTTAAATGAGGAGAGGTTCTTCAAGAGGGAATTGCCCGCCGAACATCAACAATTGTGTAAGGATAAAGAGGAACTGGCGACCTGAGTACATCGCAGAGGAATAGGAGCGATTGGTTTTACCTAGACACGCAATTCCTTGCGATGGAATGAGAAAGGAATCGTTTCCTGTAACGACCGTAAGAACACTGTGGTGAGCAAGCGCGAAGGTGGTGATATGTATGAGACCTAAGCGCAAATACTATTCCATTATAGATAAGGTATACTGTAGGAGTAACCTAACTAATGCATGAAACGCTGTAAAAGCCAATAAAGGAAGCGCCGGAGTAGATGGAGAAACGATTTTGTGGTTTGAGGCACAACTGGAACAGAATCTCGGAGAGATTCAACGACTTCTGAAGCAAAATCGCTATCGACCAGAGCCGGTTTTGCGTCATTATATCCCGAAAGGGGATGGGAAGCAAAAGCGACCATTGGGGATACCCACAGTCAGAGACCGAATCATTCAACAAGCAGTCCGACAGGTGATGGACCCCTTGTTTGACCGAGACTTTTATCCACATAGTTATGGATTTCAAAAAGGTCACTCCCAACATCAAGCATTGAATGTGGTGAGACGTGCTAAGCGAAGCGGATATGAATACGTTGTTGATTTAGATATCAAGTCGTATTTTGATAATATCCCACATAACCAACTAATGGAGCGAATCAAGAACAAAATAGCCGACGGGCGAGTACTTGATTTGATCGAAATGTGGTTAAAAGCTGGAGTCATGGAAGACGATCGGTTCTATGACACGCATCAAGGCTCGCCACAGGGGGGTGTCATTTCACCGTTGTTGGCAAATATATATTTGGATGAATTTGATTGGTCAATGGTGGAGGCAGACTTTCCAGTAGTCCGCTTTGCGGATGACGCAGTTATCTTCTGTAAGTCCAGAATGCAAGCAGAAAGGGCATATATGGAAGCACAGTGGATATTGGAACAAAAGCTCCATTTAACAATGCATCCCACCAAGACAAGGGTTGTCCATTTCGATGAAGGATTTCGCTTTTTGGGCTTTGACTTCTGGAAAGACTATATGGTTTTACCGGAAGACAGAGTTAGGAAGTTCAAAGATAAAATCCGGCAAATATCGAGAAGGCAACAAGGCAGAAGTACGGAAGAAATGATTTTCAAGTTAAATGAAGTTATCCGTGGCTTCGCAAATTATTTTAAGGTGGGTAATGTGAAGAAGAAGTTCGAACGGCAAGACGAATGGATTCGAATGAGAGTTCGAGCTTACATGCGAAAGAAACGTTCCATGGAATCCAATTGGCGAATACCGAACAAAGTACTAACTCATCTGGGGTTGGTTTCAATGGTCGACTTACTCACCAACCGTTCCTAATCCGTGGGTGAAATCATGGGCTCACTCCCGGAAATGGGGAACTGACAAAGTGAAAGCCGTATGCGGGAAATCTGCACGTACGGTTTGACGAGGGGTCGGAGGGTGAAAGCCCTCCTCCTACTCTACATGGATTGGATTTACAGGCGGAATTGGAGTGAACATTATGATTAAGGTAGAAAAGGTAAGCAAGATCTATGAAACAAAGTCCGGCCAAGTCGTTGGTGTGGATAATGTTTCACTGGAAGTACCTAAGGGAGAAATCTACGGCATTGTAGGATATAGTGGTGCAGGAAAAAGTAGCCTAATTCGCTGTATGAATATACTAGAACGGCCAACTTCAGGAAAAGTATTAGTGGACGGTGTTAATTTATTAGAGCTTTCCCCAAAGAAGTTGCGAGAAGCACGACAGTCAATCGGCATGATCTTTCAAGGCTTCTATCTAGCATCAGCTAAAACCGTATTCGATAATATCGCATTTGCCTTAAAAGCGGCTGGAGTAGCTCCATCACAAAGGAAAAAGCGGGTAGAGGAACTGCTTGAATTAGTTGGCTTAACAGATAAAATAAATGATTACCCTGCACAACTAAGTGGTGGACAGAAGCAGCGTGTTAGTATTGCGCGAGCGCTTGCGAACAATCCTAAGGTCCTACTATGCGATGAAGCAACCTCAGCATTGGATCCGAGCACAACAAAATCCATTTTGCAGCTATTAAAGAAAATCAACCAAGAGCTTGGGATCACCATCGTTTTAATAACCCATGAAATGGAAGTAGTGAAGGAAATTTGTGATACATGTGCTGTTATGCAGGATGGAAGAATTATTGAGCAAGGACCATCTTATAACATCTTTGCAAATCCACAGGAGGAACTGACAAAGCAGTTCATTGATACCATTTTGAACTTTGATTTACCAGCAAAGTTGCTTGAAGCCTGCAAAGGTACCATTCTCCAATTGCAATTTCGCGGTAACTTAGCGAGTGACGCCGTAGTGTCAGATATGCTGCAAAAGTTTCAGGTCAGTGGCAATATCCTTCACGGCAAGGTGGAGTACATAAAGGAGACGCCTTTAGGCATTTTTATTATGGAATTGCTAGGAGAAACGGAAGAGGTAGCTTCTGCTAAGCAATATTTAGAAGAGCGGTTAAAGCAAGTGGAGGTGATCCAGCATGCTCGATAGAATAATAGAAATCCTTCCTGAGTTGAACACGGCTTTCTTTGAAACATTGCTAATGGTGGGAATAGGCTTACTCGTCGCCTTGATTCTTGGGCTCCCTATCGGTATATTGCTGTACGTAACAGACAAAGGCCTATTCTGGGAAAGCCGGATCGCAAAAGGAATAATTGGTATCATTGTGAATTTAGTTCGTTCTGTACCATTTATTATTTTGCTTGTCTTTCTATTCCCTGTTACAGACCTCATCGTTGGACGTATTACTGGTCCACTTGCAGCTTCTGTTTCTCTATCGGTTGCGGCCATTCCTTTTTACGCCCGGATTGTAGAATCTGCTGCTAGAGAAATTGATAAAGGGGTGATCGAAGCTGCTATTGCCGTAGGGGCATCTCCATGGTTAATTATCAAGGATATTATTCTCCCGGAAACAAAGCCTGGACTTATCAGTGGGTTGACGATCACCGCAATTAGTTTGATAGGATATTCTGCCATGGCTGGAACCATTGGTGGTGGCGGGATTGGTGATTTAGCCATTCGCTATGGCTATTACCGGTATGACGACACGGTAATGATTACAACAGTTATTGTATTAATTGTGTTGGTACAGCTTATTCAATATCTTGGTGATTTTATTGCCAAGACTGTAAATAAAAAATAAAAACATGATGGAGGCACAACAATGAAAAAGGCACTTATATCAATTACAGCATTATTATGTATTCTTTTACTTGCAGCGTGTGGGAACGAAGACTCTGGAGCAGGGGATAATGAGGATGAATCAAAGTCCATTAAATTTGGGGCTACTGTAGGGCCATACAGTGATATGGTAACAAAAGCTCTTGCGCCATTATTAGAAGAAAAGGGCTATGAAGTAGAGAACCAAGAGTTTACCGATTATGTACAGCCAAACAATGCTTTATCAAGAGGAGACATTGATGCGAACTTGTTTCAGCATACGATCTATCTAGAAGCCTTTGCAGAAGAAAACGAAATGGATCTCTCCTCTGTGATTGCTGTTCCTACAGCACCAATGGGTTTATATTCAAATACTTTTGCAACTACGGATGAAATTGCTGAGGGAAGTACTATTGCTATTGCAAATGATCCTACCAATCTTTCTAGAACATTATTAATGTTGCAAGATCAGGGGTTAATCACTATAAGCAAAGAAGTAGACCCATTAAAAGCTTCTCTTAAGGACATTGTGGAGAATCCAAAGAATCTTGAATTCGTTGAAGTGGAAGCAGGACAGCTGCCACGTTTAGTGGATAGTGAGGATGCTGCTGCCGTTCCAGGAAACTTTGCCCTTGCTGCAGATATGGATCTTCTGGACGCGCTGGCTCTGGAAGAAATGCCAGATAATTACCGGAATGTTGTTGCGGTTAATACAGATGATCTTGATGCGCAATTTGCCAAAGACATTAAAGAAGTTATCGAATCAGATGAATTTGAACAAATTATTGATGAAGAATTTCAAGGCTTTGGGAAACCGGGCTGGATGACTGAAGAATAATCACATGTAAGCCCTATTGTGCTAAAGCATGATGGGGCTTTTATTACATAATTGACTTTCAGGGGATTTACAATGGTAACAAGTATAAGGCAGAAGTGTTAGGCGAAATAGTCTGCAATGTGCTATCCTCGTATTTTATAATTTTGGGAAAGAAATAATTCGTGATACTCGAAGCCTAACATTCATAAATTTAGGGAATATAGGAAGGCTAGAGAAGAAGTGCGATATGGAGAATGGAGGTCAGCAGGTGAAAGGAATTATTTCATTTACTTACCGTACACCAAAGGGTGCAGATACTGTTCTATACTCAGATGAAATGCGTGCGGCAAAAGCATTGTTATTAGCAGAAGACATGGAAAGAACAGGAAGAGCTAATGATATACAATTCATTGATACGCACGAATATAGTTGGAATTTGAAAGAATTACGTAAGCAGTTGGAAGAGATAAAAACAGAGCCACATGATGTGAAAATATACTTTGACGGTGGCTTTGACCTAAAGTCGAGAAAATCGGGTCTCGGTTGTGCCATTTATTATGAACAAAATGAAAAGGCTTATCGTCTTCGAAGGAATGCACTTGTAGAAGAGCTTGAATCAAATAATGAGGCGGAATACGCTGCCCTTCACTTGGCTGTAAAGGAAGTGGAGGAATTAGGTGTGCACCATATGCCTATAACCATTATTGGGGACTCACAGGTCGTTATAAATCAACTTAGCGAGGACTGGCCTGTCTATGAGAAAGAGCTAGCTAAATGGGCGAACCGTATTGAGGACAAAGTAGAAAAACTAGGCTTAGAGGTAGAATTTGAACTCGTTTCTCGTAAAAAAAATCGGGAGGCAGATCAGCTCGCTACCCAAGCATTAAAAGAAGTTAATATCTCTAGCCTAAAAGAAATGGACAGGTAGAAAAAACCCTCTGTGTTAATAAGGGTTTGCTTTTTTTATATTGATTTACTTTCTAAAGCTACTAAAGAACTATGTATAGGAAACGCCGTGTATAGAACTTGTAAAGTTATGAAGAGTAAACTTACATTATGAATTTATTAATGTAAAATGTAAGAGGGTATGAATGTTTCACAATACATTTGTATTCTCATCTTTCTGAATAAAATCAGAAAATGATGCCCCCACCTTCCTTTATTTTTCGATAGTAGAGTAAAGACAGGTATTTGGAGGGGTATAAGTGACTAAAAAAAGGCTGGAAGCATTTGAAGAGATAGTGAAACAAAATGAACGCAGGATACACTTTCATATTCTTCGATTAAATCTATCCGATCCACATAAGGAGTATTTTCAAGAAGGGCTTTGTGCCATGTGGAATGCCTATGAGACGTACGAGCCTGATAAAGGGCCAATGGCAACTTACTTTAACTATACAATACGTAATAGGCTAGTTGATTTAGCTAGAAAACAGGGAAGGGAGAGTAGAAATCAGCAGAGTGCATGTAAAGAAATAAAGAAACATGCAAATGATGGTAATCGTATAAAGCGAGCAGAAGCTTCTAGTGAGATACTTTCCAATTTGGATGAGGAGAGAATAGGCATTCATGTATGGGGGATTTTAAAGCAGGAGCTTACTGACAACCAGTGGAAATGGGTTTACTATTACATTATTAGTTGTATGAAAATAAAAGAAATTGCTATCCAGGAACAAACATCGGAAGAAGCTGTGAAAAGTTGGGGCAAGCAAGTTAGGAAAAAGTTACGTAATAACGATTTCCAAAAACGATTAAACTTGTATGGATAGCGTGACGCCACCAAAGTTGAAAAATGTATTTTTAATTAATAAAAAAGCAAGCCATCAGCCGGCTTGCTTTTATCTATGTCATGAAGTTTTTATCCGCGTCTTCCGCCTCTGCCACCACGTTTTGTATCGGTGTTGCGCTTAAGCGTGGATAAATTCTCTTCACTTGATTTTAAGAATTTAGCCATCTTGTCTTCAAAGCTTTCCTTAGGTTTAAATCCACCCTTTGGACGGAAATCCTTTGAATTACGATCTCTACCTTGGCGAGATGGACGCTGAACTTCTGGCTTATCAACAGCTTTTTTAATAGATAAAGCTACTTTACCTTCTTTTTCACTGATGATTTTTACTTCTACTTCATCGCCAACCGTTAAGTGATCATTCACATCTTTTACATAACTGTCTGCTACTTCACTAATGTGTACCAGACCGGTTTTTCCACCAGGTAATTCAACAAATGCTCCAAAATTAGTAATCCCTGTTACTTTTCCTTTGACTTTACTGCCTATTTCAATTGACAAAAAAGTTCCCCCTTATGATTTATAAGCAACTTATTATAACAAATATCTACGTTTTTATCAAATAACGAAAAAAGTATAAAATAGTACCTTGCATTAATTAGTAGTTGGTTGTATATTAAGTATATCGAGGTACTGTTCAATAAATAGTAGTAAAGAAAGAGGTGTGACTGGGAAGTGAATATACAATTTAAAAAAGGTGCCCTTGAGCTTTGTGTACTTGCCTTATTAGATAAACAAGATCGATATGGCTATGAACTAGTTCAAAGGATTTCTGACAATATTGCTATTTCGGAGGGTTCCGTGTATCCGTTACTACGCAGACTTACGAAAGAAGCTTACTTTACGACCTATTTACAGGAGTCGAAAGAGGGACCTTCTCGCAAATATTACCATTTAACAGACCAGGGTAGGGATTATCTCCATCAGTTAAACGAAGAATGGAAAGCATTTACTGAAGGTGTAAACGAATTATTAAGGGAGGTTGTTAGCGATGAGTAAAGAAGCTTTTATGAAAAAGTTAGAAAGGTCCTTAGTAAAGTTGCCTGTTGCTGAACGACAGGACATACTAGAAGATTTTCATGAGCATTTCCATGTCGGAATGCAGGAAGGAAAAGATGAAGCTGAAATTTCCGCTGCACTTGGCTCTCCTAATCAAATAGCCAAAGAACTATTAGCAACATATTATTTAGATAGGGTTGGCGAAGAATCGAATGTGGGAAATGTTTTTAGAGCAGTCTGGGCAGTAATTGGGTTGGGATTTTTTAATCTTGTTGTAGTGCTTGGCCCTTTTATTGCGGTGTTAGGATGTATTGTAGGAGGATGGGCTGTAGGAGTTGCATTTATTGTGTCACCAATTCTCGTTCTACTTAATGTCATCATCTATCCAGATACTTTTAGGCTATTTGAGTTATTCGCTTCTATTGGGCTTACCGGACTTGGCTTATTCATTTCAATTGGAATGTTCTATGCAACGCGGTTTATTGTGAAATTATTTATCCGCTATTTATCTTATAATGCCAAATTGGTGAAAGGTGGTTTAAAGCATGCCTAATTTTAAAAAGATCAGTATTATTGCTTTAATTCTGTTGGGAATCGGGGTTATTGGTAGTGTGGTAACCTTTGCATCGAGTGATCGATCTGCAATCTCAGAATCAGAGAAATTTTCTGGGCACGATGTGGAAAAGCTGGATATTCAATTAGATAACCAAAAACTGTACGTGAAACCAAGCCAGTCTGATGAGATTATTGTAGAGCTTGAAGGAAAAGGAAATAATCCAGAAAAAGAACGTTTACAAGCTGAATTAGAAGGCGACACCTTAATCGTGAAAACGAGAGAGCGTGATAGAAAAATGTTCCGGTTTTTTGACTGGGGAGACAGCGTGACCTTATCCATATACTTACCGGAAAAAGAGTATACTGCCTTCAAGGTTGATATAAATAATGGAAGTATTAATGCGGAAAATATAAAAGCAAAGGAGTTTATCGCCAGCACGGATAATGGAAAAATCATGATCGGAGATATCCTTTCCGAGCGCGTTGACGTTGAATCTAATAACGGTAAAATTGAACTCGATAACGTGGAAGGCGAGTTAAACGGTAAAACAAACAATGGTGCAATCTCACTTGTTACAGAAAGTTTAGACCGTCCTATTCATCTAGCTTCTGATAACGGGAAAATTAATGTTAAATCGAGTAAGGAGCCGACTAATGTAACATTTGATGTCCGAGTAGATAATGGGAGCATTGATATCTTTGGTGACTCAGATTGGGATACAGTTGTCGGAGAAGGAGAAAACCGAGTTAAATTAACAACACATAACGGGAGTATTACAGTAGATCGCTAAGTTCCTGCATACCATTTAACGTACTTCCGAAAGAAGTCTCCCTCTTCAAGCATGTGAAGGGCGTAGCCCAATGGTAAGGGGGAGATGAATTTCGGTTGGGCGATAGCCCAAAGGGTTTTCCGTTTGCCTTTTTGCTCAATATGGTATAATCAGTATTATAAAGTGTAAGGAATGATATAACAATGGAATTAGATAGAAATAATCATTCAGTGTTCTTGATGTATTACCATCTTGTGTTAGTTGTGAAGTATCGAAGTTCATCAATGCCTATAAAAGTGCCAGTTCAAGACTTATCAAGAAGGAATTTCCTCATGTTCGTAAAGAGTTATGGAAAGAAATGTTTTGGTCAAGAAGTTTTTGTTTGTTGACCACTGGTGGCTCTCCTATCGAAGTGGTGAAAAAATATATTGAAAAGCAAGGATTAAAGTGAGGTGATTTGATATGGCTAAACAAAATAAAGCCTATAAGTTTCGTCTCTATCCAACAAAAGAACAAGAATTGGTTATACGCAAAACTTTTGGGTGTGTTCGCTTTGTTTATAATAAAATGTTAGCAGAACGAAAAGAAACGTATGAAAGATTAAAAGACAATAAAGAAGCATGGAAAAGGGTAAAACATCCTACCCCTGCTAAATACAAAAAAGAACACGAATGGCTAAAAGAAGTGGATTCTTTAGCTTTGGCAAATGCACAATTACATTTAGATAAGGCATATAAAGCCTTTTTCAAGGGCAATGCTAGGTTTCCGAGATTCAAAAAGAAACGACATAAACAAAGCTACACAACGAATGTCGTTAACGGCAATATTCAGCTGTTGGATGATCATATCAAATTACCTAAATTGAAAAGCCTCAAAATGAAGCAACATAGAAAAATCCCCTCCGAATACCAAATCAAATCTTGTACCCTATCGTTGACTTCATCAGGAAAATACTATATTTCTATCCTTACCGAATATGATAAGGAGATAGAAAGCAAAGAAATTGAAAAAGTAGTTGGATTAGATTTTGCGATGGATGGGTTATTTGTCGATAGCGAGGGTGAGAAAGCCAATTACCCTAAGTTTTATCGACAAATGCTTGATAAATTAGCAATCGAACAACGTAAACTTTCTCGTAAAAAGAAAGGCTCTTCCAATTGGAATAAACAACGTATTCGAGTAGCTAAAATCGGGGAGAAGGTCGCAAATCAACGCAAGAACTTTCTTCACCACAAATCAAAGAAATTAGTAACTATTTATGATGCCATTGTGATTGAAGATTTAGACATGAAGGGGATGTCAAAAGCGCTAAAGTTTGGTAAAAGCGTCGCTGATAACGGATGGGGCATGTTCACTACTTTCTTACAATACAAACTAAAAGAACAGGGGAAGCAACTTATCAAAATAGATAAATGGTACCCATCCACGAAAACTTGTTCAAATTGTGGTTCAGTAAAAGAAGTTAAGTTATCAGAACGTATCTACCAATGTACTTGCGGTCTAAGTATCAATAGAGATTACAATTCAGCAATCAATATCAAAAAGGAAGGCATTCGCTTATTAGCAAGTGCCTAGTAAAAATATAAACTCTTGGAACAAGAGGGTTAGCTTGGTCAATTTCGTCAGCTACCAAAAGTGGCGATTACCCAAGAAGCCCCCACTTCAAGCAACCTGTAAGGTTGGTAAGTGGTGGGAGTAGTTCACTTATCCTCTGTAACGGAAATATGTTCTGTAAGGAGCGTGGTAAACATGAGTAAAAACGGAGCTTCGGATAAAGTTAAAGGAGCAATAAGTAAAGCAAAAGGTGAATTTCAGGATACTGCTGGTGAAGCAAAGCAGAACAGTAACAATCGTTATGAAAGATAACGTACGAAAGGGCGGAGTCGATGAGGCTTCGCCTTTTCATTAGTTGAACGAATCGGGGTGTTAGCGTCCGTTTACTCCCACTCAAAACTATTGTTTTACTTCATGTTTTGAAGTGGGAGTCTTACGGACGGTTGCTCCGGGATAAATATGCTTCGTAGTCGAAAGTATTAAATAAAAGCTTTTCAAATAAATTGCTATAATAATAAGGTATATTCAGGTACATTTTGTTAGTATTATAAGTAAATAGGATCGAAGAGAATTAAAGAAGATGAGGGAACTTCATATGAAAGAGGAAACACGTACAGCACCTAATTTAAAAGACGCTAGTTACGCAATGCATGAAAAAGGAGCAGCAGTGTATTTTCATCGTCTTACAGATCATTTGAAAGGGAAGCAGCATCTTTCCACGTTAAGAGAAGATTTTAATATTTGGAAGCGACAGCATATTAAACGGTTTTCCTTTACCTCTAAATATTTTAATGAGAAAAGAAGCAAGCACCCATTATATTATCATCACTACATTCAGTGGCTTGATAAAAGAGGGAAGCTTTATGACTATTTGGATCGGAGCATTTCCTACATTTATATGCGGGACATTGGAAGAGCCTTGTATGACAAAGAAACGAAAGAAAAAGTCAGTCGTTCTGTAGAAAGCATCCGACAGCAATTATTGGGTGAAAAGGACAACAACCAACTGAGCGCATTCAACATGGTTGAAATCTATCGTTGGGCCCAAAAAGAGAATGTGGAATCAAGCTTAATCTGGGTAATAGATAAAATAAAGGATATAACTGCAACCATTCCTAAAGAGCTTGATCCAACGGAAACAAGGAGGAAACTGATTAAAATTATCGGTGGTGTCGTCATACAGGAACTGGACGAATTGGATGCAAGTGTTCTTCCGGCCACACGTGCAAAACGACTAGACCGTGCCATTCGACTTGGCTATGCTTATGGACTTACATACCCATTCATTGATGACATACTGGACTCGAGTTTACTAGCAAACGAAGAAAAGAAAGACTATGCATCAATTATACGTCAGACTCTTTTAACAGGGGTGGTACCACCATTGTCTGTCTGGCTTAAACAGACTTACCCCTTTATGGAATTTGTCCATGCCGAATTAAAAGAAGCCTTTGAATATATAAGATCACAGCATTCTAAGGAAGCTTGGGAAAGCTTTCTGGAACAATCGTATGTTTTCTTTCAGTCACAAGAACTTGATCGAGAAAAAGATTTAGCTGTGGAAACCTATACAAACAGTGACCTGTATGTCCCAATTATTCTTAAATCGGCGTCCTCCCGTTTGATTGTGCGCTCATTAATAGACGCTAACGAGGATCAGCAAGTAAATGAACAAACATTTTATTATGGTATTTATAACCAATTGTCAGATGATTTTGCTGATATGTTTACTGATATGGAGGCAGGGTCAGTTACTCCCTATACGTACTATCTTAAGTATCATGAAAAGCGAAAAGACTTAATTAACCCTTTTGAATTGTATTGGACAGTCATCTCATATCTCATCCATCATGTGTATCAATCAGATGGTAAAACACGAGAAGTTATCCTCTCCAGAGCAATTAATGGCTTAAAGCGGTTTAAGAAAAAGTGGGGAGAACAAAAGTATGAAGAGATAATGGAGCTTTTTAGTGTTGAGCCCGAATTTAATCATGAAATTCAGCGTATTGTCAGGAAAGCTACAGATGTGGATTTTTTTGATAAGCTTCTACGTGATCGTATGATAGACGACTTAAAAAATGAAAAGAAGGAAAAGGAAGCATTCAGTGATTCGGTAAGAAAAATACGTGATACGGTTAATAGTATGTTACCACTCACACCATCTAGATCAAATTCCTTATTTGATGATCCCATTACAGAGGCCGCGAATTATAGTCTGGAAAGTGGGGGCAAAAGACTACGTCCTGTGATGACATGGGTAATGGCAGTGGAAGAGTATAATATGGACCCAGCTACAATTGCGCCCCTTTTAAAGTCTCTTGAATATATGCATACCGCCTCGCTTATTTATGATGATTTGCCAGCACAAGATAATGCTTCTTTACGCAGGGGCCGACCCACTCTTCACGAAGTGTATAACACAGCAAATGCTGAGTTAGCAGGAATCTTTCTAACTCAACAAGCCGTCGCCAACCAAGCATCGCTTACAGGATTTGATCAAACTGCCATTCTTCAACTTATATACTATTCCTCCATCGTCGCTACAGATATGTGCAGGGGGCAGGCGATAGACCTTAGTTCTAGAGGGAAAACCCTGACAGTTGATGAACTGACAGAGATGTGTTTTTATAAAACTGGAATAGGGTTCGAAGCCTCATTGATCATGCCGGCTATACTGGCTGGTAAAGATGAGTACGAAAAAGAAAAATTGAAGCTTTTCGCCAAGCATGCCGGAATAGCTTTTCAGATTAAAGACGACATTTTAGATGTAGAAGGTGAAAGTACTCAAATCGGTAAAAACACAAGGCAAGACTTGGAAAACCATAATGCTACATTTGTCTCTGTTATTGGACTTAATGGAGCCAAAGAACTGATGTGGGATCATTACTGTAATGCGGCGGAAGCGTTGGAGGGTATTAAGCAAAACAGTACTTTTTTGAAGCATCTATTAGATTATGTGATTAACCGAGAAAATTAATGACATATGGATTTCTCCAGAAGTTTTGGAGAAGTCCTTTTTTTTATTAATTGAGTCAATTTCATAATTGCTCTTTTTAAAAATACAAAGACGAGCCGAATTCTGATCTTGTATTCTTAAAAACAGGAATCATGCAGTTTTATGTTGGTTTAATCGTGCATTCATACGGTCTGCAGCTAATTTTGAAGCATTGTAAATAAGCGTGATCATATCAAAATGAACCTTGGCGCGCTTTCCGGTACGATAACGAACATTATTAAGTTGAAAAAACTCCTTAAGATATGCGTTTACGCGCTCAACAGCTGTACGACGTTTAAAGATTGTTCTCCAGGCTTTAGATCCACGAGCTGGCGCTGTGTATCTTCTGAGGTCTTGCGTTATCTTTACTTTATATACCTTTTGACAGATGCCTTCGTTAGCTAAAGGACAGCTACTGCACTCCTTTGGCCTCGTGAATTTCAGCGTTTCATAGTTGGCATCAAAGCTATCGTAACGGTAAGAATGCTCACGAAAACAAGTTGGGGCAAAGTATTTATCAAAGCCAATTGGTTCCCTTTCATTTTTCTTATTATAGGCAATGATAGACTGATTTCCCATTCGATGTACTTGTTCATAAATAGGTTCATAGTCGTAACCCGCATCCATTGTTTGGTAGCGCAAAGAAGAAAGAGCTAGTTCCTTCACCCCTTTTAATAAGGGAATGGCGGCTTTTCCGTCATTCAAACTTCCTGACGAAAAGAGTGACTGTAAAATATATTGACTAGATGTCCCAACAGCTAAATGGCCCTTGTAGCCGTACCAGAAAACATTTTTTCCTTCACTGTTCTTTTTTATGCCCCATTTTGGGGCTTGGGGGGCTTCAGCCCGTAAGTCGGTTAAAGGTACGTCTAATTGCGCTTCTATTTTCTTTTCATAAAGAGGCAAGTTTGCTTCTATTTCAGCCTGTTCAAGTAACCATTGTTCCCGTTCTTCCTTGGGTTTGCGTCCACGTTTTTTAGGTTCTGTTTTGGGCTTATCTTCTTTGGGTGGTGCTTGATCACGTGCTTCGAAGTGAGTGGCATCAATGGCGACGGTGTTGTCACTAATAAAGCCTTCCACAATGGCTTGTAGGACTACTTTTTTCTGTTCTTCTTCTAGAACGCTAGAGTCACTAAGTTTCGTCAGCAGGCGAGAATAGGCAGCTTCGGAAGGTGTCTCGTCCGAGACAAGAAAACCACAGTTCAATTTAAAAACAAAATCATCATTCAGGCGTTTCACCAAATCTTTAATCGTTGGAATACGTTCAACTATGCGAATGAAAGAGCTGATAATCATCGCTGCATAATTAAGCTCCACAGGAGCGCCACGTCGTGATTTTTTATTCACTTCATGGAAGATTCGATCCACGTCTATCTCGGATATAATTGAATCATACCGTTGGGTAGGTTCCATCTTGTATAATTCTTGGATGCCAAATAAGCTTGTTTGTCGTATAATAGTCATAAGAAGTGCTCCTTCAGTCTTTTTATGGTTTTATAGTCAACTACCATTATACAAGATTTGGGGAGGTACTTCTTTTTTTGTCTCTCAAAAGCGTTGAGACAGAAGGATTAATAATTATGAAATTCATTCAATTGTGGAATTAAAAACGTTAGGAAAAAGAAGCTTGGCCCCATAATTTTACCGTACTAGTCTTTTCTTGGAATTTATAGAATAAATTCCTAAACTCTTCACAATTAAACAAATAACTGTAAGACAATTTATTTCATTGACATAAATTTATTCAGCACGTATTATAATAAAATAATCATTAATCCCGACTAAATTAATCGGAAAAGGGTGTATTAAATGTCAACATATGTTCAACCAGTAAATGAAGTGAAAGACCCTATAAAAAAAGAAGATTCTAATTTAAATAAGCCACAAACACCACAAATTGTCGGTGGGTTGGTTGTTAGTGCAATTCTTTTAGTCTATTTATTATTTAGCCAGGAAGCCGTGCAGCCGTTATTACTTGTCATTGGTATCTTGCTTGGCTATACATTATTTCATGCACGTTTTGGTTTTACCTCTGCATTTCGTAGACTAGCATCAGTTGGAAACGGGCAAGCCTTACGGGCACATATGCTTATGTTGGCAGTAGCTGTTACCTTGTTTGCACCTATACTAGCCTTCGGACTTTCTTTCTTTGGTGGAGAAGTATCTGGTTATGTGTCTCCAGTAGGTATTAGTTTACTTGTTGGTGCCTTTTTATTCGGTATAGGTATGCAGCTTGGTGGCGGATGTGCCTCAGGAACCTTGTATGCTGTAGGGGGCGGAAGGTCGGTTATGTTTGTTACATTACTGTTCTTTATTGTCGGTTCCACAGTTGGAGCATATCACCTTCCGTTCTGGACAGAGGAACTACCTTCTTTTGAGCCAGTCTCCTTGGCAACTTCCACTGGGTTGGGGTATGGTGGCGCATGGGCGGTATCCATTCTACTCTTTGGTGTTATTGCATGGATTACACTAGTAATTGAAAGAAGAAGGAAGGCTCCGAAAATGGCTCCCCTGCCTTCAACAAGTGGCTGGAAAAGAATATTCAGAGGCTCTTGGCCATTATTTGCTGCAGCTATTGTTCTTGCCGTTCTTAATGCTTTAACTCTTATGACACGTGGTACACCTTGGGGCGTTACCTCAGCATTTGCACTATGGGGTTCAAAGGTTGCACAGTTTTTTGGTGTTGATGTTGCAAGCTGGGGATATTGGCAAGGTAATGTCGAAGCCTTAAATGCATCGATCTTTACAGATTCTACCACAGTCCTTAATTTAGGCGTTATTTTAGGTGCCTTTTTGGCATCAGCTGCGGGAGGGTTATTTAAGTTTTCCAAACTGAACCTTAAAAATGTCGCTGCAGCAATTATCGGTGGTCTGTTGATGGGATATGGGGCACGTCTTGCTTTTGGTTGTAATATTGGAGCTTACTTCGGTGGCATTGCATCCTTTAGTCTCCATGGTTATATTTGGGGAATTCTAGCACTTGGAGGCACATTTGTAGCCTTGTATTTACGTCCATTATTCGGACTATCTGTTCCCAAATCGAAGGATTCCTTCTGTTAGTATTGAGAAGTCAATGATACGATTAAATAATAAGCACCATGCCTGTTATTACGGCATGGTGCTTGTTTACATTTAATCATTATTTTTCCCTAGTCCACACTCTGTTTTGATTCATAGTCTCTGGAAACTTTTCGCCGGCTTTTAACTCTATAAATTGAGGGTCATTGACATTACTTCCTGTTTCCCCAATTTCACGGTAGATACCATTGTTTGGCACCTTTTGTCCTGAACGGAAATGGCTGTATTCACCCATAACTACGCCTCCTTGTTAACGGTTTTTCTTAGTATATCAAGTTATACATTCATCATACATTTTAATAAGCATTTTAACGACTGAGGACGATCGTTGCTTTTTTAAGATACAGAGGCAGTCATTTCCAGCGCATCAAGTGGCACATGGGTTGTCTGAAGACGGTAGATCATATTATCCTCCTGCCACCTCACGTCCACTGATACATCATTTCCGCCATGAGGGTAATCTATATAGACAATCCCTTTTTCCTGGGGAGCAGGAAGCATATGGGTCTCAAGGTACCCCACTATTTTCTTTGCAATACCAGCATGATCCATCTCATCCTGAGTTAGAGAACTAATACTCAATAACCAATTGCCTTCTTCCCAACTAAAATACTGATGTCCGGTTGCTCCTTCACCATATCCTGTGATCCCGTGGCCTAGATTAACTGCGCCTTCTTCAAATGGTCCTACTTTTTTCCCGTTAGAGAATTCCTCGATGGCTTGTATAGCATCTTCTGAAGAGGTGTATTGTTTACCGGAAAAACTGCCAACTTTTTCCGATTCCGCGTTATAGGATACTTTGTACTCTTTCTCCTTATTTATCTCAATAGTAGGACTCACTTCCCTCTCTGGAAATGCAGTGGGCAACTTAACATTAGATTCGGCCATTTTGAGCTCATTTTCATAGGAACTTGATTTTTCCTCATTCTCTTTTGTATTAGAATCTGATTTTTGAGCTTCGTTTTCGTCTTTTAGATCGATGTTCTCTGCGTTGGAACTTTCTTCTGCGGATGGGGTTGATTCTGTATCTTTTGATGTTTCAGTGGGTTGCTCTTCATTACCACTACAGGCGGTAAGGAAAAGTGCGAGCACACCTGTAACGAAAAATACTCGTAATTTCATTAACAATGTCAGTCCTTTCTGGATGTTTCTTGCAATCTTTTCCCTATAGGGTGAAATCTAAACAGACGATAAGCAATAGTTATAGAGAAGGATTTCTAATAAATATTATATTTATACAGAAAAAATCTGTAGAATAAAGTGGGGGAGGGAGAAGCTGATGGCAATTCATTTTCATGACGAGCGAAATAAAAATAGTTACACAACAAGGATAGCAGACAAACAATGGATTACTTTGATAAAACAGTTATTAAATGGGCAATGGATTCAGCAGGCAGCAGATATTGGTTGTGGGGGAGGAATTTATAGCAAAGCTCTCTGTACACTTGGTATACCGAAAGTAGTTGGAGTGGATTTTTCTGAACCAATGCTAGCGGCAGCAAGGGACAATTGTCGTGACTACCCACAGATTAAATTTTTACATGGGAATGCCACTGCACTAAACATAGCTCCTAATAAGATGGACTTGGTGCTTGAGAGGGCATTAATTCACCACCTATCTGAATTGAAGACCAGTTTTACTGAAGTAAATAGAGTGTTGAAAAAAGGCGGAGTGTTTATTATTCAGGACCGTACTATGGAAGATGTCTTTAAAGAAGGAAATGAAGAGCATATAAGAGGATGGTTTTTTGCGAGATTTCCTCATCTTAAGGAAATAGAAAATGCTAGGCGCTTTGTATCAGGTGAAGTGAGAACCGCCCTCGAGGAAACAGGCTTCAAAATTGTTGAAGAGAGAAAGCTTTTGGAGACAAGGCGAGTTTATAAATCGAAAGAAGCCTTGGGGGAGGATCTGAGGAAGCGGACGGGTCGCTCTATTCTTTATGAACTTTCTGATTCGCAGCTTCAAGTGTTAGTAGATTATATTAGCAGCCGTTTACCTATGCAAAAAGAGATAAGGGAAAAAGATTATTGGACAGTGTGGAAAGCGGTAAAAATCTGCTGAAACTAGGCTATATTAACTATGTAGCTAAACTCACTTTAAGTGAGTTTAGAGGAACTTAGTTATTAGTTATTTTTTTCTCAAGCAATTCTTTGTTAAATAGTATCTTTTCATCATCTGGCCTGTAATATCTTGCCTTTTCATTATGCTCATATGCTTTGTCGAATTGCTGAAGATTATAATAGCAGACACATAGTTGTAGATGGGGGTACCACGTTGCATACACGGGGTAAGTGAAGCTCCATCTGTTTGGATCATCTTCTAGTTCAATTGCAGTTTTATACCAATAGACCGCCTGATTATATTCTCTTTTTTTCTGATAGTGATAGCCAATACGACTACAGGATTCGGGGCGAGGCGTTTTAGAAAAACGAAAGGATTCGTAAAGGGAAGCAATTTCCTTATCTGGCTTATCCAAATAACGATAACAGTCTGCGCGATTAATACAGGCATAAACTTTATCTTCAATCCATCCTTGTTCCGTTTCAATATTTTTCGTATAGCTTTCAATTGCCTGTTCATAATGGCCATTTTCCCGTAGCTCATTACCATAATAGAAATGGTCCCTAGCAGTAAATGTTTCTTTGTTTTCAATCCTTTTTTTATATATGGAAAGTGTTCGGCCAACAGCATGATGCTCCTTTTTATGGGTCACGCCTACGTCAGAGGTGATGATCTTCCCGTGTACATTTAAATAATTGTGTGCATCTCCTTCCCAACGATATTGGCGTTCCGTTTTTAATAAGCGATGCGTTCTATATTTTAAGGTCACATTTCCATACGTGTCCATACCAGCATTGTAATACATAGAAACAGAATCAACTGATAGATCAAGCTCTTCTTTTAGCTTTTTTAGCTTTTTTCGATCTTCCTCCAAGACTACATCATCAGCGTCTAAATAAAGAATATAGTCTTTTGTAGCATACTTAAATGACTCATTCCGTGCATCTTTAAAGCTCCCCGTCCATTCAAAAAAATATATTCTATCCGTATATTTTTTCGCTATTTCTAGTGTTCGATCTGTTGAGCCTGTATCCACAATATTTATCTCATCGACAATATCTTTAACGGTGTCAAGACACCTTCCTAATAGTTTTTCTTCATTCTTCACGATCATACATAGACTAATACTTACCATACCCTTCACTCCTTTTCACTTCCTGAACATTTCACATGTACTAATATATTAAAAATTCTTTTATAAAGTTTGGATTAACATCTTCTTTTTAAGAAAGAGTGCGTACATTTTTGGGTGAAACCCAATACAATATTGAAAACTTTAAAACGTGAGAAAAAGAAGGTACTTTGAGTAAAGTACCTTCTTGAGTACACTTAAGGTCCAGTAGGTCCAGTAGGCCCAGTCGGCCCGGTAGGCCCAGTCGGTCCAGTCGGTCCAGTCGGTCCTGTAGCACCCGTGATGCCAGTAGCGCCGGTAGGTCCCGTAGCACCTGTGACGCCAGTAGCACCAGTAACGCCGGTAGGTCCCGTAGCACCTGTGACGCCAGTAGCGCCGGTAGGTCCCGTAGCACCTGTGACGCCAGTAGCGCCAGTAACGCCGGTAGGTCCCGTAGCACCTGTGACGCCAGTAGCGCCGGTAACACCGGTAGGTCCCGTAGCGCCTGTGACGCCAGTAGCGCCCGTAGCGCCGGTAGGTCCCGTAGCGCCTGTGACGCCAGTAGCGCCCGTAGCGCCGGTAGGGCCAGTCGCACCCGTAGGTCCAGTAGGTCCAGTAGGTCCTATTGGCCCGGTAGGTCCTGGGGTACCATCTCCACCTTCACCATCAAAGTCAAGCAGGGCTACGTCGTCAACTAAGACGGGAGATGAAAGTAAGCTTCCAAAAGGCTTGCTGATTTCAACTCTAGCCTGTGTAGCGGTTTCAGGTGCTTCTGCAGTAACATGATAAATTTCCTGCCAGTCGTTATTCGCAGCATTTGGTAAACTTCCTCTAACAATTTCTACATCCAGCCCCAATCCTACTTCCATATTTAGTTCATTTAAGAAGTATACACGAAGAATAATTTGGGGATTGCCGAAAGTACCAAATCTACCTAAGGATACGAGAAACTGAAAACTATCACCAGGTGTAATCGGCACCACTTGGCTAAGGCTTGATGCAGCTATATCGCTTCTCAATACCGCTGCATAACTTCCAGAATGGGGACTTGATGTTGTAACATAACTATTTTCTGCACTCCATTCTGCTAGAGTACCAGATTCAAATCCACCATTTAATAACAGATTTATAACAGCCATTTTAATCCTCCTTTTCTTTACTAAGGTTCCAACAATGGAACTCTCTATATCCTATGTGCGATAGAAATTAATGAGTGAGTCAAACTATCTGATATGAGCGCACATTTATACTTAATAGAGTTAACTTAGATTATTGATTCATCAAGAAGGGGAGAGATGTAACGTAAGAATTGTTCAGCACGTTTTTGGTTGTTATGATTTGCATGAACTAGTTGATGGCCATTTCTAGTAATACGGACTCTCTCCTCTTCATTGGCAAGATAGTAGGCCGTTTTTTCCAAAATGTTTTCAGTAGTGCATGCGACAAAGTTCTCTCCATCTACGAAACCTAATGCTTCCACGTCTTCATTCGTTTCCGCGAGCAATAGTGTGTTACAGGCGGGTGCTTCGAAAAATTTTAATACGGCGACACCACCAACCTCACTCCGACTGCCGCATGTATAAAAAATCTTGGACCGATTCAGCTCTTTAGCGTATTTTTTATTAACCATTAAATGATTTGACTGTCTTACTAAATGGCCGGGATGTGGATGAAAGACAAAACGAGGATCATCGCGCATTTCATTAAAAACAGCGTCACGGAAAGCATACCTACCTTTTGAGGGGACTTTTATTGGTAATTGGTGCTTTCCTTGATTAGCTTTACTCACATAAACTAGCCCCATAAGCAGTGCGTCAATCGATTTATCTAGCTTCCAATCCTTCATCACGTCTGGATTGATTGCCCAGGGAAGCCATCGTAATTTATCTTCATATTCAGGGAAAACACGTAGAAAGGGATGCATCGTAGCAGAAAAGACTAAATCGATCTTGTTTTCCTCAATATACTTTTTTCTTTCTTCTGGTCTCCAGTGAAGATCTATCACATAGCAACCTTTTGGTATCTCCACATCTCTTAACCCATCAATTTTGGGTGATAGGCCATAATTCCACGCTATATCATAGTGAAAAATAAAATCTGGTTTTACTTGAATATTTTGTATAATATCCCTAATGTCTCCATCGTCATGCCAATAATGGACCTCCGCTACGTTTTCGAAGGCTTTAATGGTATCCATTTTAGGTTTATGCTTCGGGTACATCCAAAATGGTTTAACCAACACAAGTATAATTGGTTTCTTTTGCAAATTACTTCCTCCTTTCTTATAAATGCCAGTGCACCGTATTATCAGGGATATAACTAGAAGGAACCGCAGATTTGATATCCAAAACAATAGACTTCTCCTTCAATACATTGTTTAGTTGCCCCCAATCAAAAACATTATGAGGGACAGTGATAATGACGATATCTGCCTTTTCCAATTCAGGAAATGGAGTGCTGCTTATTCCATACATATCCTTGACCGTACCAGAATCAACATGTGGATCACATAATTGTACGGATAATCCAAGATGAAGAAGTTTTTCTAATATAGAAAGTGCCTTGGAGTTTCGCATATCTCCGATGTTTTCCTTAAATGTCGCTCCAAGAAGCGTTATTTTTAAATCGTTAAAAGAAAACTGGTGCTGAATGATCTGTTGCATCACTGTATTCGTTATATGGTCGACCATCGACTCATTCACTTCTCTTGCGGAAGTTAGAAGATTTGGCTCATAACCAGCTAACCTAGACTTATGAATGAGGTAATAGGGATCAACACCTATACAGTGACCACCTACGAGTCCTGGGGTAAACGGGAGAAAATTCCACTTTGTACCGGCTGCTTCTAACACATCCTTAGTAGGTATTTCTAGTTGGCTAAATATCCGGGAGAGCTCATTCATAAAAGCGATGTTTATGTCACGTTGCGTATTTTCTACTACTTTTGCTGCTTCAGCTACTTTAATAGAACTGGCTTTGTATACATTTGCTTCGATGACACCTTGGTAGAGATGATAAAGCCACTCGGTTACGTAGACGCTTTGACCTGCTATTATTTTTGGGATCGTTTTAAACGTATGCTCCTTATCACCTGGGTTAATTCTTTCTGGAGAATAACCAATAAAGAAGTCCTTACCTACCTTTAAGTTGGATGCGTTTTCTAAGATTGGGCAACAAATTTCCTCTGTGGCACCTGGGTATACGGTTGATTCGTATACGACAACAGTTTCTGGAGCAAGGTTCTCTCCTATTAACTGGGAAGCTGCCTCCAAGTATGAAAAATCAGGTTCATTGGAAGCTGAAATAGGAGTTGGCACGGCGACCACAATACATGCACAATGACGAAGATTTTTGGCATCTGTAGTGAAATCGATCTGGGCTTGGGCTAAGACTTCTGCAGAAAATTGTTCGGACGGATCCTTTCCGCTTTTTAATTTCGCTATCTTTTTATCATCTACGTCAAACCCTATTACACAATGTTTTTCTGAAAACCCTACTGCAACAGGAAGTCCAACATATCCCAGTCCTACCACGCCAATCCTTTCCGTTTCATTTACAAAAATCTCTTTTCTGGACGTGCTCTGGGAAAGGGGATGAACTACATGCCGTAGAAGCTGATTAACTAATTTGTCTCCGGTAATTTCTGTGTTGGTCTCGAGAATAGAATGAGGTCGGATCACCAACTCAATGGTATAGTTGCTTCCTTTCATTACGGATTGCAATCTCAACTCTTCATCGGGGGTGTATCTGGTCATTTCGTCCCGGATTAAAAACAATTGATTAATCTTCAGGCTACTTGACTGAATTTTTTCAAGTAGCTCAAAACTGGACTGCTTGGCCGATTGCCTACCATATAAAAACAGAATGATAGAAACAACATCATGTTTGTCATCGAATTCTGTAATTTCAAATCCTGTTTTAGCTAATTTTTGAGCCACATATTGCGACAATTGACTGGTTTCACTAATCATTATTAAGGGGTCAAAATTTGTTGTCATAAACATTATCCTTTCAGCAAATCTAATATTTGTATATGCCGTAGGACAAGGGAGAGTTCGGGAGAGGTAGCGAAAAAAGGCTCTTTCATATTAAATAGATGAGTTGGCTGATAGGCATGTGCAAGTGCATAATTCTTTTACTCCGTGGTAGTTGCCGTTCAATGCGGAATAAACCTTGAATACGATGTTAGGAAGTTGTTTGATTAACTATTAAGTAAAGGAAGATGTTTATGATCCCAATAACTGATCCAAAACGGCAATTTGCTGCCTTGGAAGCAGATGTCTTAAAAAAAATGAAGAATGTCCTAGAGAAGGGTAACTTTATATCAGGTGAAAATGTAACAGAGCTGGAAACAGTTATAGCGGATAGACTAGGAGTTAAAGAGGCAATTGCAGTTGCCAATGGAACGGATGCGCTCGTGCTTACATTGCATGCATATGGAATTGGCCCAGGAGATGAAGTGATTACTACACCGTTTAGTTTTTTTGCAACTGCTGAAGCGATAAGTAGAGTTGGTGCAACGCCAGTCTTCGCAGATATTGACCAAATTACTTTTACTCTTGATCCAATAAAGGTAAGTGAGAGAATTTCTAAGAGAACGAAAGCCATTTTACCAGTTCACCTTTTCGGTCAATCAGCAGATATGCAAGAATTAAATAATTTAGCCAAACAACACGACCTCCATGTTATTGAAGATGCTTGCCAGGCTTTTGGAGCGTTCTATCAAGGAAGAGAGGTTGGTAGTTTAGGAGATGCTGCATGTTTTTCTTTTTTTCCTACTAAAAATTTATCGACTATAGGCGATGGAGGAATGGTGACAACCTCTGACACAGCAGTAGCAAAGCGGATTCGTGAGTTAAAAACACATGGCAGTAACCGAAAATACTATCATAACGAAATTGGATATAACAGCAGGCTGGATGAAATCCATGCAGCTATTTTACTATGCTGTTTGCAACATATAGATGACTGGAATGAGAAGCGTAGGGAGTGGGCTGTTCGCTATCAGCAAAGGTTACAAACTTTAACCTGTATCAAGCTTCCAATCACTAAAGCAGATCGTCAGCATGTTTATCATTTGTACGCTATCGATACAGATAAGCGCGATAGTTTAATAGAACATCTAACCTCAAGGAAAATCCAAACCGGTATTTATTATCCGCAGTGTATTCATTTACAAAAGGCTTACGAACATTTATCTTACCGTGAAGGTGATTTCCCGAAAGCAGAGAAATTGTCAAGGCGGTTACTTGCGTTGCCGTTATTTCCATTCATGACAGAAACAGAACAAGATAACGTAATAGCTGCTTTAGAGGAATTTCAGGTGATGCACTCATGCTAAAAATCGGCATTGTTGGCTGTGGATATATAGCAGGAAAGCATGTATCGACTATATCTAGGATCAATGGTCTGCAATTAGCTGCAGTAAGTGATATTAATCAAGAAAGCATGGATAGTGTGTTAGTAGATTACCAAAGACAAGTCGGTAAGAAACGGACGATCTCCACTTATGTTGATTACGAAGCATTACTAGCTGATCCTACAATTGATATTGTGGTGGTAGCATTGCTCTCTGGGCTCCATGCTACTGTTGCAAAGCAGGCGATCAATCATGGTAAGCATGTTATTTTAGAAAAACCAGTAGCTCTCTCTATAAAGGAGGCAGATGAGCTGCTAGCTTTGTCACAGAAGACAGAAAGAAAGGTGCTTGTTTGCCATCAGTTACGCTATCGTCCACTTCTACAAAAGCTTCAAGAAATGGTGGCGGAAGGAGAATTTGGTAAGCCATACTTCGCCGTAAGTTCACTTCGTCTTCATAGATCACCTGCTTACTACCAAAACTCAAATTGGAAGGGAACCTGGGATAAAGATGGGGGGATGCTTGTTAACCAAGGCATTCATATGGTAGATCAGCTTCTTTGGACAATGGGGCAAGTGAAGTCTGTCTACGGAGAACTTGATAAAGCGATACAGACGAAGGATACGGAGGATATTGCCACAGGGATATTACAATTTAATAATGGTGGCAGAGGTTTAATTGAAGCAAACACTATAACAACCCCGAAAAACCTTGGGTATCAACTGACTGTTTTTGGGGAAAAGGGATCCTTTTCCATCGGTGGAAAGCAGTTTAATAAACTAACCCACTATTATTCGGAAAAACAGCAGGAAGTAGATGGCCTTTATGCTTTAGAAGCAGACATGGATGAACATTATTACATGTATCAAGATTTTATGGAGGCCATTTTAGATAATAGGCAGCCTAAGGTATCGCTGGTGGAAGGCAAACAAGCGCTGGAAGCCATTTTTGCTTTATACCGAGCTCATAGGACGAAGTCACCTATCGATTTACCTCTAAAGGACTTCAGTACAAAAGAAATGGGAGGAAAATAAAATGATAGACGAGACAGCGATAATAGCTGAAAACGTAAAGATTGGTAGCTATGTAGTTATAGAGAAGGATGTGTTAATTGGCAATCACGTTGAAATTGGCAATCATGTAACGATTAAAGAAGGGACAATTATTGCAGATAATACTGTAATAAGTGACTATAGCCTACTGGGAAAATCGCCAGCTAGCAATAATAAAATGGCAAGAAAGCCAGCGGATGATTTAGAGCCTTTGTACATTGGAGAGGATGTAAAGATTGGTACCCATTGCTGTTTATATCGAGGTTCCACCCTCCATCCAGGTGTTTTAGTAGCAGATATTGCAAGTATTCGTGAGCATGTAATCATAGGGGAAAATAGTATTGTTGGAAAAAATGTGATGGTAGAAAATAACACCTTAATCGGAAAAAATGTCACAATCCAAACGGGTTCTTATGTAACGGCACATATGGTGATAGAGGATGACGTATTTATTGGTCCATGTATGTCCAGTAGTAATGATAAATACATGGCTTCCCGTACGAAAAAATTACAAGGCCCTACCATAAAAAAAGAAGCGAAGATTGGAAATAATGCTTCTTTGCTTCCTGGTGTAGTGATCGGAGAAAAGGCGATTGTGGGTGCAGGTACAGTTGTGACAAAGAATGTTCCGACTGGTGCTATTGTGGTAGGGAACCCAGCGAAGGAAATAAAAGGATAACTATGTACTTTTATAAGGTAAGCCCATCTCTTCAATTGGAGAGATGTACATATCGTTTACTTTTTCGCCATGTTTTTAAATCCTTTTTATTGGATACTAAGCCCATTTCATCATGCTACATTTATGGATTATAATCATAAGCAATCCTGCAAGGAACTGATCGAAAGCTGGTGGTAGAAGCATCAAAGACATTTCCAAACCAGGAGGTAACTGGGCCGCCAAATGAGTGACAATTGGCGAATGTATATCACTAAAAAACGCTCCGATTATCAAAAGGAAGCAAGCTGGCATAATCCCTACACTATTCCAAAAAGCAATCCTATTAAGATTAGAGGCTTTAAGAGTGGTAGCTAAAGGAGCCCAGCAAAATGGTGCCCACATTCCCAGTGATAATATAAACAGCAATAAAATATATCCTGTATGCAAGGCAGTGTGGTCCATTAAACTGTGCATGACAGATGGTAGATGGTAAAGAAAGAAACATAATGCAAACAAAAAAAGGCTAATTATAGAAGTCGAAATAGATTGCTTCTGTGGCTTTCTATTTTTTAAAATGCGGAGTACAGGAAAACTCATGAGCAAAAGCGGGGCGCTGACAAAATACAGTAGCGCCATTTGAACCATATGCAAACTAATTAAAGCATGACTAATTGCTGCAAGAGGACTACCATATGCTAGGTAAATAACACCCATGGCTAAACAAAAGGACTGAAAATGTATACTACTAAATGTATTACGATACTGTATGTAAAAGTATAGATAGATTATAATTAAACTGGACAGAAAAAGGAGTAAAGGTATGCTCCATAAAGTTTGTCCCTCAAGCAAAAGTTGAATATTCATTATACCCCTCCCTGAAATAGGTTAACTCCATAAGACAAGATATCCCCACCTCATTCTATTCACAAATAATTCATATTATTCATATTGAACAAAAGAGACGGTCATGATAAAGTATGTTATAGATTGTGTTATTTTGTTATAAGGCGAGGGAATGCTATGTTACCTTTAGAACGAAAAAAACGGATAAGGTCATTAATTGAAAAAGAACGACATATAAAAATTGCAGAGCTAAGCAACAGATTCGGTGTCTCAGAAATGACGATTCATCGCGATCTTAAGCCATTGCTTGAAGAAGGATGTATAGCCAAGACATTTGGCGGGGTTGCATGGAAACAGGATGGACAGGAAGCTAACACAAAGGTCCAAGGTTGCGTTTTTTGTGGGCGAGGATATAGTGAAAGGTTGGCCTATCGATTGATCTTATCTAACAATCGAATGGAAACAGCCTGTTGTGCCCATTGCGGTCTTCTGCGTCATATTCAAATGGATGGGGAAGTAATGCAGGCCATTTGTTCCGACTTTCTAACCCATACAACAATTAGTGCTCCACTATCATGGTATGTCATGGATACCTCTGTCCATATGGGGTGTTGTCATCCACAAGTGCTTACCTTTGAATGGAGAGAATATGCAGAGAAATTTGTAAAAGGTTTTGGGGGAAATGTCTATTCATTTGAAGAAGCAAAAATCGTTTTGATGCAAAAAATGAACGGGGGACAGAATAATTGTCATTCCCAGAAATAAAGGAGAGTTGAACATGAAAAAATTGATTTGGATGGCTTTGTTTTTTGTGTTATTGTTTCTGGTTGCATGTGGAAGTGAAGAGAATGCGGATCAAGCGGAAAGTGAAGAAGAGCTAGCAACACTTGATGTGGATTTTTCGGTACCTGAAACAGTAGATGCGGAGGAAACCATTGAATTAAAAGCAATTGTTACATATGGTGAAGAGAATGTCATCGACGCTGATGAGGTAGTATTTGAAATATGGGAAAAAGGAAAAGAAGATGACAGTTGGGAAGTAAAGTCGACTAATAATGAAGATGGAACATACACTGCCGAAACTTCTTTTGATCAGGATGGTGTTTATGAAATGTATGCCCACACAACTGCCAAGGAGCTACATACCATGCCGAAAAAAGAAGTGACAGTTGGAAGTGGAGAAACGTCCACAGAGGAAGAAAGTGATCATGAAGCAACGGACCAGGAAGAAGGACATGAACATGATCACAGCCATGAGGCAACTGCGGATGGGTTCAGCATGCATTTTGCTATGCCAACGGGTGTGGAAGTAGCGCAAGACGTGAAGCTTGTAACACATTTACAAATGGATGAAGAGGCAATGGAAGAAGCAAGCGTGCGTTATGAACTTTGGTTAGATGGGGCTGAAAAACATAGCTGGGTTGATGCTGAAGAAAACAATCCGGGAGAGTATATTGCCACCCACCAATTTGGAAAAGGGACTTATCATGTTGTTATACATGTGGAAAACGAAGATGGCCTACATGAGCATGAAGAACATGAATTAGAAGTGAAATAGAGAATTGGTCATAAGAAAAGAGCTTTCGCTGAAGAAGGCTCTTTTGTTGTTCCCGGTTAATATCAGTGAGATTGCTATTATTTTTGAGACATGATATAATCTGCTGACGAACGATCGTAAGGGAGAGTGAAAAATGAGTTCGGAGAATATAAAAGAAGCAGCACTGGGCTTGTTTGCATTACATGGTTATGAAGGTACATCACTTGCGCAAATAGCGGAGCAAGTAGGAATGAAGAAACAATCAATCTATTCACATTTTAAAGGAAAAGATGAACTGTTTTTAGCAATAGTAAATGATACCTTTCAAATCGAAGTGGCTCGAGAGAAAAATTATTTAGATGAACATTTCACAGAGCCATTAAAAGATTGCTTACTTAAATCTTTACGTGGATACGTGGACCGTTATCAATATGATAGTAGACTTAAATTTTGGCTGCGCGTTTCTTTTTTCCCCCCAGCCCATCTATATGAGCAGATCAATAAATATAGCTATAGTTATATAGATAAGGTAGATTCTTTTTATTTTGAACGATTCAAAAAGGCTTCCTTAGAAAGGGAAATGGAACATATTAGCCCGGAAACAGCCACCATGGCATACTCGGCACTTGCTGATTCTATATCTGTTGAATTAGTCTACAGCGGGGTCGAGCGGACAGAAAAAAAGCTGTCAGCAGCATGGGAAGTTTTTTGGAAAGGAATCTCTAGTTAAACTAACTACAAGATATAGCATTATGGAGGAAGTATATTATGTATCATGCAGAAACATGGAAGGAAAAGGCAACGTTATTAATATCTATTTTATGGCCAATCATGGTCACCCAGCTAAGTTTGTATGCTATGAATCTGGTTGACACGATGATGTCAGGTAGAGTTGGTACGAACGATTTAGCGGGTGTAGCCATTGGGTCAAATATATGGTTGCCAATTTTTACAGGAATAAACGGAATTCTCCTCGCTGTTACGCCAATTATCGCCCAATTAATGGGGCGGGGGCAGAAGAAAGAAATAACGTATTCGGTAATGCAAGCACTCTATTTAGCGACTGGTCTCGGGGTTGTAGTGTTACTTATTGGAAGTATTATATTAAAACCGATATTACAGACCATGGGGCTAGAAGCTGGTGTCGAGCATATCGCAATGCATTATTTGATCGGACTTTCAATTGGGATTATTCCTTTATTTCTCTCAAACGTGTTGCGTAACTTCTTTGATGGACAAGGTTTCACGAGAATTACGATGTTTATCACAATCATGGCTGTGCCCTTTAATGCACTACTGAACTACGGTTTTATTTTTGGTAATTTTGGTTTGCCTGCTCTTGGAGGGATAGGTGCGGGGTATGCAACGGCTATTACGTACTGGATCATATTATTCCTAAGTATTTTGATGACTTTTCGGATTAGCTCTGTGCGTAATTACCGTATTTTTGTTGACTGGGTAAAACCATCCTTAAAGGCTTGGAAAAAGCAGCTAGGAATTGGTGTGCCTATTGGTTTATCGATCTTTTTTGAATCAAGTATTTTCTCTGTCGTTACTCTATTAATGGGAACCATGTTTACAGCTGTTACGGTAGCTGCGAACCAGATTGCGTTAAGTTTTACTACCCTTATGTTTATGATCCCACTTAGTATCTCGATGGCATTAACAATAGTTGTCGGCTATTCTGTCGGCGGGAAAAAACTGCAGGCAGCCAAGCAATATAGTGTGATGGGGGTGCTTGGTGGAATCTTATTTCTAGCAACAGGGGCAGTGTTCCTTTACCTATTCCGTGAACCCATTGCCTATCTTTATACAGAGGATCCAGAAGTCGTGGCAATGGCAGGCCAATTTTTTATAATCGCTATTTTTTATCAAATTTCTGATGCAACACAGGCAGGATTACAGGGAGCCTTACGAGGCTATACAGATGTAAAGATACCTTTCCTCATAGCGCTTATTTCCTATTGGGTTATTGGTATTCCTTCCGGTTTTGCTTTGTCAGCCTATACAGACCTTGGTCCATTTGGCCTTTGGGTTGGAATCACTTTAGGCCTTACCTGCGCAGCAATTGGCTTCTTCACTCGTTTACGTATTGTGCAACGGCGACTAGAAGGAAAAGTAACGGACACAAAATTGGTTTAAGGGAGTTTTTGGGTTCTATATGTTATAGGAATATGCTTCATGCCAAAGCGGTATGAAGCGTTTTTCATATGAATAGTAAAGAAAGTAGTGACTGAGTATGGCCCCTTTAAGTGGCCACTAAAAAGCAGGAATGTTACTATTAGTACAATTGACTTGTGAAACGGACGTGTGCTGTTTAATTGGAGGGGAAATCATGTATATTGTTCATTCAATTTTCAATGTGCCTGTGGGAAAAGAGGATGAAGTTATTGATATTTATCGGAAACGATCAGGCCTTGTGGATAAAGCACCTGGATTTATTAACTTCCAGCTGCTACAAAACGAACGAAAAAAAGGGGAACTCACAGTACAGATTTCCTGGGAAACGAAAGAAGACTATCTTAATTGGGTAACGGGTGAAGATTACAAACGAATTCATGAACTTGAAAAGAAATACCCGGATAAAGAGCTCGCTTCTATTGTGCCGAAGGTTAGAAAATATCGGGTGGTGGCTGAATGAACCATACAGCGAGTAATTTAACGCCTTTATTAAATGATATAGTAGCCGGCATCTACCAAGCGTATCCAACTTTACTTTCCAAGTTTGGGGAATCTGGTAAGAAAAAGTGTCTAGAAGATAATCAGCACCACCTAGCCTATCTTGCTTTAGCGTACAAAGTACAAGATAGTAAGATTTTTTCTGATTACGCTATATGGTTAGATGATGTGCTGACTGCAAGGGGAATGAATACAGAGCATCTCATTTTGAATTTGGAACTGATTCAGGAGGCAGCCCAAAAACATTTGCCTGGAAAACAAGGTTCATTTTATGTGGAGTGCATTGAGAAATCAGTTAATCGCTTAAAAGAAACAAACGATACAGCTTAAAGGATGATTCTATGAACAATAAATGGGAAGAGCTTTGCCACTACTTGCTAGAGGGAGACGAAGAAAAAGCATATAACTTATTACTTGCAGAAGACCTTGATAGTATTAATATTTATAATGATTTGATTACGAAAGCAATGCAGCATGTAGGGTATTTATGGGAAACTAATCAAATTACAGTAGCAGATGAACATTTAGCAACTAGTATATGTGACTTTATCATTACACGGTATGCTTTTTCTCGAAAAGGATCTGTTCATCATCAGCATGGAAAGAAAATGATGTTTTTATGTTTAGAACAAGAACAGCATATTTTGGGTGCGAAGATGGCTGCAGCGCTTGCAACGGAAAAAGGCTGGAATGTTAGACAGCTTGGGGCAGATTTACCACTTGAATACACGATTGATAGTGCGAAAAAATGGCAGCCTGAGGTAATTGGGCTTTCTGCTGCTTTGCCTTACCGTTTAACAACATTGTCTGATTACGTTATAGAGCTTGAGAAACTCTCCTGGAAACCTAAAATTGTTATTGGAGGAAGGCTGGCATCCATGTATGATTTACGTTCATATTGCGGTAATAAATCAACTATTTTTACGAATCTTTATGAATTGAACGATTGGCTTGATAAAGAACAGGGGTGCGTTAACGTTGATGGAGCAAGCTAAACATCTGCCATTAGCCTTTTTTAAAATAAAACCAAATTTTCAGATCCTCGAGACTTCTGATAAAACGAAACAGCAATTTCTATATGGAGACAGCTTGCTAACTGTACTGGATGAATCCAATCATCAAAAAGTAAAACAACATATTCATCCTGACATACATGAGGTAGAGTTAGAAGTTATTATGAAAACAAAGGACAACCCTTTAGCAGTGTTTATGCTCTTTGTTAAATGGGAAGATAACGAAGGGTTTATATTGTGCCAGAATAAAGAGAGACAGGTGGATAAAGTAGCTGGTCAGCTTCAGCAACTTCGCAATAGACTTGCTGAGACTGATTTCGCTTTATTAGAGAGCAAGGAAGAACTAGAAACGGCTATGAAGCAGATTAATCTATTGTCCGCGCCTTTTATAGCATTAACACCTAATGCAGCTCTAATTCCACTTTTTGGTACTCTTAATGAAATGAAACTGGTTGCGATGGAATCTTCTATATTACCTCGGCTATACGATTCTGATTATCAACTCTTGCTTTTTGATTTCACCTCTATTGGAGAAATTACAAAAGAGGGATTAGATAAGATGCTGCAATTTTTCGAAGTAGTTCGTCTACTAGGGCAAGAAGTCATCATTTGCGGACTAAATCCAGATCATGCAAGAGCCATTAATAAACAAACCTGTATCCCGGAATCGATTACTACCTTTAATTTACAGGATGCAATCCGCAACTATGTTTTTAGTTGAATCACTTAAGCGTTGATCCGGTTAGAAAACTAATCGGATCTTCATTATGTATTGGTGGCTAATATATAACCGCTCGCGTGTTTTGATTTTTCCCTATTGAAGAATATTATGAAAAGAAGCTATACTTGGTGAAAAGGCGTATCGCAATAATGTCGGAGAAGAAAGGAAGGGTTACATATGATTTTTTTTAGAAATCTATTTGTGAAAGTAGTTCGGTTAAATAACTGGTTCTTTATACTGGCTACCTTAACCTTAGTACTGGCAAGTAGCTATTTTATCTACTACTTAGAGCCCGATACGTTCGTTAGTCCTTTTGAAGGACTGTGGTGGACAATGACCACCGTAACAACAGTTGGGTATGGGGATATATCACCAGTCACGGTGGCTGGTAAAGTTTTTGCCATGTTTTTATATATTGTAGGAATTGGCTTAATGACTATTTTCATCGGGAAAGCAATTGATTTTTTAAGTATTCGAAAGCGGTTAAAGGAGGAAGGGAAATTGGATATTACGACAGAGGATCACATTATTCTTATTAATTGGACGAAAAAAGCAAGTATTACACTTGATGAAATACTACGTACCTTTCGAAATGTCCGCATTGTAGTAATAGATGAGAGTGTGAATAAAACTCCTCTATTGCATGAACAAGTAGAATTTGTAAGTGGAAATCCAGCAAATCGAGATGTTCTCATGCAAGCTAACTTACTTAAAAGTAAATCTGTTATGATTTTTTCTCCTGAAGATACAACCATTAGTTCTCAAGCAGATGGTCAAACATTACTTATCGCAACAATTCTGGAAGGAATAGGGAAAGAGTATGAGCAAAATATTTACACCATTTGCGAAGTGACCGATTCAAAACATATCCAGGCGTTTAAAAATGTTTCAGTTGAAGAATACATAACACCGAATGATACCGTCGGAAACCTAGCTGCAAGGTCTATTTTGTTTAATGGCTCAAGCGAAATCATTAGGCAGCTGACAAGCAACCAAGGTTTCGATCTATACTCCGTTGAAAAGAAGAATAAATGGGTCACATATCAAGATGCCAAGAATGATCTAACTCAGCAAGGGGCTTTACTTATTTCCGATGGAAGAGATTTATCTATCATGAATCGATTAGATCAACAAATCCCAGCAGATGCAAGATTGTTTATTATTTGTGATAAAGATGCTTATAAAAAAGTGATAAGTTAGCGAACAAGAGAGTTTCTGCATATGCAGAAACTCTCTTGTTATTTAATCCTCATCGTATTTTATCACCTTAAATGGGCGCATCATATCATAATCTTCATGTTCTAATATATGACAATGCCATACATAGTCACCTGTATAAGGACTGAATTTCGCAATAACTCTTGTTAGCTGACCTGATGGTGCAGCGATCGTATCTTTCCAGCCACGCTCGTTTGGTAGGGGAGGGGTCGCTGGTCCTGTATATACCATACTTCCATCCTCATTGAACTTTGTTAAATCAAATGGTTGTCGGTCTAACACTTGATACTGGACTAGGTGTAAATGGATCGGATGGGTGAAATTGGTCACATTCATAAATTCCCAAATCTCGGTCGTATTTAATCGAGGTTTTTCTGTTATAGGGTCATGCCATTTTTTGTTATCTAGTAACAGAAGAGGTCTTCCAAACTTATCTTCTGAACCAATTAACTTAAGTTTTCGGATAGCTTTTACCTGGTTTCCTTTTAAAGATTTTATTGTGGATAATGAGTTAGGGATTTTGCTTGTATCTTTACCATTTTGTCTTTTGTTGACCCGGAATTGCATGACATCATGTGTTTCATCCTCTGGGTCAGCTCCATCACCAAGATCATTCTTTAATTGAAGGGTTTTCCCTTTTAGTTGAGAAAAATCGATGATAATATCTGCTCGCTCAGCTGGTTCCAAGGTTAGGCTGCGTAATTCTATAGGTTTTCGCAATAGGCCACCGTCTGAGCCAATTTGCAAAATCGGGTGGTTATTATCAAAATACAGTTGATATGTCCTTGTGTTGGAAGCATTAATTACGCGAAAACGATATTTTCTTGGTTCGATTTCTTGATAAGGCCATACTTTGCCGTTAACTAGAATTGCTTCACCTAAATATGCAGGAACAATCGACGGATTAGGTAGCTCGGATGAGGCATCTTCAGGTTGGGTTGGGTATTTTAAGGAACCATTTGAGTGAAAGGAGCGATCTAGTAACAGTAAAGGGATTTCATATTCGCCTGATGGGAGATCCATGTTGCTTTCTTTTTTATCGCGAATAATATATGCTCCTACCAGTCCAGCGTAAACGTTTAATCTTGTGATCCCCATCGCATGGTCGTGGTACCACAATGCAGTCGCACGTTGATTGTTCGGATACTCATAAACTTTTCTTGTGAATAGCGGGCCGGTTTGTTTAAAATCTTTCGTAAACCACGCTTCTGGGTAGCCATCACTTTCTGGCTTAGTGACACTTCCATGTAGATGGGCAACTGTTCGCACTATAGGTTGGCTAGCTAGATTATGAATCGAAGTGTCGACTGGAAGAATATGTCTTTCAGGCAATTGGTTCATCCATTTTACATGGGCCGTTTCACCTTGCGTTACTTCAAATGTTGGGCCTGGAAACTGGCCATCATACCCCCAAAGTCTTGTCGGTGGTAAATCTCGATGTAATTTTTGAGTGAACTCCTTCATTTCCACCTCATAATATGAATTTCTCCTGGAACGTTTCTCAGGCTTTTTGGTTTCCATAATCGGTAATGGATCAATGAACTTTCTGAGTTTCATATTTTCATCTCCAATATAAGGTCATTACTCCATTAGATGTTAAAGATCAGTTCCTTGCATGAGCAAATCCCCTATATTTAAGTTGTTTCCTGGAGGAGATAAGTAGGAAAAAATCAATAACCCTACACGAGCAATGTCTGCAGGTCTAGGGTTATCTTGGCCTTATGAACTTAAATTGCAACCATCCCGACTACAACAACATAACTAATGACTGCAATGACTGATGGAAGGGCATAGGTTGCAGAATTCTTTGTTCTGTCTCGTTTTATAATTACCATTGTCAGAATGGTTAAAATAAAACCGATTAGAGACATATAAATTAGTTCATTGCTTGAATCTTGCCATATGCTTCCTTCGGTATAAAAAGGATCAGCAAGTGCAATAACCAGAATATTAAACAGATTACTACCGAGGATAGTGCCTATCGCCATATTTACATTAAAAAGTCTTAAGGCCATATATACACTCATTGCATCAGGAATAGAAGAGGACAAAGCAACAAGGATACTTCCTATTGCGGTCGCACTCATCCCCGTATTCTGTGCTAACGCATCACCGGAGAGGGAAAGTGCTGTACCAGTAAACAATATGAGGACGGAGAAGAGGATAAACTGACGTACAGCCCGCTTTACGCTGACATTTTTCTTCTCTGTATTATTCTGAAACTCCTCAGGTGATCGTTGCTTTCGGGAGATTATCATTATGCCCATAATGTATATAAGAACAATTACAACACTAAAGAAGCCAATATTAAAGAAAGACCATGCATTCTTAACAGCGAGAGCACCGACAGTGGTCAAACAGAGTGCTAGTGCTACAAATCCTGTATGAATATGATGATCTGAAACATCCAAAAAAAGTCGTTTACTACGAAAGTGTAGGTCTAATACAAAGAGAACAAAGAAGTTAAATAAAATACTCCCCAAACCATTTCCTACCGCAATACCTGCATTTCCGATAATACCAGCAGAAATGGTTACCGTTAATTCAGGTAAGGAAGTGGCAACTGCTAAAAGAAGTGTCCCTGCCAATACACCACCTAATTTCGTTTCTTTGCTAATGGTGTCAGCATGACTGGATAATCGAGTCGCTGCGTATGCTGAAAGGCTTGCAGCTAGAATGAAAATAAGGATTAAATACCAGATAAAATCAACACCTCTCATAAATACTCTTTTGTGTATTCTCGAAACCAGTTAAATGTAAACATTCTATCTATGGCAATTTTCACCAAGAAGTAGAAGGTTTAGAGATAAAAACAAAAAAAGAAAAAGCGTTGACCAGGTGGACTGATCAAACGCTTTTCCATATTTAAATCCAAAGTTATTTAGTTATGATTTGACTCATTATGAGCCAATTGCTTTTCTTGTTGGTTTTCATAACGAATACGATCTAAGTCCAGATCATCGGAGTTATGCTGCTGTTTCCCTGTTATATTTTCCAATAGCTCTTTAACATCAATCCCAGATGAAGCTTTTAAAGATTCCTGTAGGGTGGACATAAGGTTTGTTGCATACCCACTTACTTTATTTGCTCCGCCATCGCTACCACTACTTCCAGTATCAACAACTGTTAGTTTATCAATATTCGCTAACGGACTTGCAACTTCTTTAGCGTATTCAGGAAGCATTTTGGTGATCATATCAAGAATCGCCGCTTCTCCATAGTGTTCGAAGGCTTCCGCAATTTTACGTTTTGCTTCCGCCTCAGCAAGTCCTTTCAAGCGGATAACTTCTGCTTCAGACTCACCCTGTGCTCGCTGAGAATCAGCCTTAGCCAACCCATCCACACGTACGCGTTCTGCCTCTGCCTTCGCTTGTGACTCAATTCGATACTGATTGGCATCGGCTTCAGCAAGCTGTTTGGCTTTGTCTGCAACAGCGGCTTGTTCTACAGCATAACGGTCCGCATCTGCTTTTTTCTTAACTTCAGAGTCATATTGTCTTTCTCTACGCAGAATTTCTTTTTCTTCTAACTCAATTTGCTTTTGTCTCTCAATAATTTTTATTTGCATCTCTTGTTCTGTAACTTCCTGCTTGGAGCGAGCAGTTTCCAGATCATAAGCTTGGTCAGCACGTGCTTTCGCTGCGTCTTGATCTTTACGGTAATCAGCCGTTTTCAGTTGGTTTTCTTTTTCTGCTTCGGCAATTTCAGTTGCCCTTTCCAATTCGGCTTTTTGTGCATCTTTAGCGGCCTCAGCTCGCTTAATACGCGTTTCTTTATCCGCCTCTGCTGTTGCGATATCAGCATCACGCTTAACCTGAGCAATTCGCGGTTTACCAAGTGACTCTAAGTAACCATTTTTATCCTTCACATCTTTAATCGTAAAGGAAACTATAATAAGTCCCATTTTAGCAAGATCTTGTGACGCTACTCGCTGTACCTCTTGAGAGAACTTGTCACGATTTTTATATATTTCTTCAACAGTCATGGAACCTAAAATAGAACGCAGATGACCTTCCAGAACTTCTTTTGCCTCATTCTCCCGGTCTTCTTTTGATTTTCCGAGGAACTGTTCAGCAGCTGTAGCAATTTCACCGATAGACCCGCCAATTTTGATAATTGCAGTTCCGTCGGCCATTACAGGTACACCCTGTTCTGTATATACTTCCGGAGTGGTAACCTCTAATTTGCTCGATAGTAGGCTGAGTGGTTCTGCCTGTTGGAATACTGGTAGAACAAAAGCGCCACCACCTCGTATAATTTTTATTTTGTTACCTGATTCATCTACATGTACATTCTTTCCTCCTAGATAGCTTCCAGTAACAATTAATGCTTCATCAGGTCCGGCAGTACGATATTTTGCTACAAATACCCCAATAAGTGCTATTACTAAAATAACTGCAATCCCGATGACGATCCAAATCCCTTCAAACATGTCGCTTCCCCCTTGTTCTATATTATATTAATCAAACGTCACCAAGTGGTTTCGTTCGGTTAAACTAAATCATGAGCATCAAGTTCGTTCTCATATGGAACAACATACAAGACGCCTTTTTTTACTTCTAAAACTAATACCTTTGCCCCTTCAGGGATAATATTGTTATCAAATCCAGCTGCGGGTTTAGAGATTACTCCGCTTTTACTCTCTATTACGATCTCACCAAAACCGTTTTCTGGAATAGGGATAATTATTTTTCCCACTCTTCCTTTAAGAGACTCTTCTGTATAGCTAAGGGATTCCTCTGCAGAAGAGAGAGGTATAAGTACAAAGATATTAAGTAAAGTATCGAGAAGAAATGCAATGCCTGCTGCAAGAAGTAAGATAAGAATGCTAGATAAGGATGTAGTACTTTCTAATACATAACCTGTCGCAGAAAGAAATGCAAAAAACGAAAGAATTAATACAGGATTCAAAAATCCAAACGTGTCTCCAATACCTTCTAAAATATCTCCAAAAAATAAGTAAAGTATGGTTAATCCTCCAGCTATTAAAAGGATGATTAAGTAAATACTTTCTATTGATGTGCCGAAAAGCGTCATATGCATCAGCCCCCCTTAACTTGTTTCTCTAATTGTATTACGATTAAAAGAGTAAAAGGTTTCGGAAAATGGAAAAATTTTCGGGCTTATTGTAAACCTACCTTTCATAAATTAGCTTTTCCAACACATTCTATTTTAGAAGGGGAGGGATACACATGCACCAGCAATTGCGCAACATAATGACATCAGATGTATTTACTGTAAGTAGTACACAATCCATTCAGGATGCAGCAAAAATAAAAATAATGAGCGATAACAATATTGGAGCAATTCCAGTAGTTGACCAAAACGGGAGCATGGTAGGCATTATTACAGACCGCGATATAACCTTACGTTCTACAGCGCAGGGGGAAGCAGCAAATACACCTGTATCTGAGGTAATGACTGCTCAAAAAATCGTCCAAGGTACTCCTGATATGGATGTTCACGAAGCAGTACAACTTATGTCGCAGCAGCAAATTCGTCGTTTGCCGGTTACGGAAAACGGGCACGTTATTGGAATGGTAGCACTTGGTGATCTTGCTGTAGATAATCAGTATAATAATGAGGCAGAGCAAGCATTATCAACTATTTCTACACCTTCAGCACCACAGAAATAAATTATGGAAGAGCGTCAGCGGATATGAATCCTTGGCGCTCTTTTTAATTTAGTGACTATCTTCTAAAAGAGCGGAGATGAAAGCTGAATAATCAAAATGCTTTTCAAATTCATTCATTATGATATGCTTCTTATAATAGAAGGAGGTAATCGCTTGAGGAAACCTAGAAAAGGTACAGTAATGCACAGTTATCCAGGGATGGTAGCTCTCGTTACTGCCTATAATGAAGGAAAGCAAAATATTATGGCTGCTGGGTGGCATTCCTATATTTCCATGGATCCACCTATTTATGGGGTAGCAATTGGGAAGGAACGCTATACTTATGGTTTAGTAAATGAATCTGATAGCTTTGCGATTAATTTTCTTCCATATGAGAAAGCTGCAAGTATTCAGGGGACTGGAAATATATCTGGCATTGCACACGACAAGTTTGATTCGCTGGGGTTACTTTATGAAAAGGGAATAACAATACCAGCTCCTATTTTGGTCGATGCGTATGTAGCATATGAATGTAAGGTAATAGATCGAAATACATATGGGGATCATGACTGGTTTGTTGGAGAAATTACGCAATGTTATCGAGACGATACCAAGTTTCTTGATAATGGTCTACCGAATTTAGAAGAAATCGACATACCGCTCTATTTAGGGAGGTCTTCCTATTCCAGAATAGATAATAAAAGTGAGGTCGAAACATTTTCGAAAAATTAATGTTTAAAGTTCTTCAAAAGGGGTATATGTATAAATATAGCCGTTATTAAGTCAAGCAGGGTTCGACAGCTTTTGTATACCATAACAGATGAAAAGAAACGAATTTCCTGTTATTTCTATTCAGATACTGTTGACACCTTGGTTAAAGAGATGCTATATTATTCAGGTCGCCAAATTCGGCGGCATCCAAAAACAACTTTAAAACGTTAAAAACCCACAAAAAAAGTTGTTGACAGTTTGATTCGAAAATGGTATGATATAAAAGTTGCTATCAAAAAAAGCAACAAAAACAAATTGCTCTTTGAAAACTGAACAAAACAACTAGTATGTCAAGGAAAAACAGACTTTCTGTTTTTCGAAGAAATACAAGCAGAAGCCAGTTTTCTGCGAAGCTAAGACGGATCATGTTGATTGGTGTCGACATGATACAAACTTTTTTGGAGAGTTTGATCTTGGCTCAGGACGAACGCTGGCGGCGTGCCTAATACATGCAAGTCGAGCGCAGGAAGCAAGCTGATCCCCTTCGGGGGTGACGCTTGTGGAATGAGCGGCGGACGGGTGAGTAACACGTGGGCAACCTGCCTGTAAGACTGGGATAACCCCGGGAAACCGGGGCTAATACCGGATAATACTTTCTTTTGCATAAAGGAAAGTTGAAAGGCGGCTTCGGCTGTCACTTACAGATGGGCCCGCGGCGCATTAGCTAGTTGGTGAGGTAACGGCTCACCAAGGCGACGATGCGTAGCCGACCTGAGAGGGTGATCGGCCACACTGGGACTGAGACACGGCCCAGACTCCTACGGGAGGCAGCAGTAGGGAATCTTCCGCAATGGACGAAAGTCTGACGGAGCAACGCCGCGTGAGTGATGAAGGTTTTCGGATCGTAAAACTCTGTTGTTAGGGAAGAACAAGTTGGGTAGTAACTGACCCAACCTTGACGGTACCTAACCAGAAAGCCACGGCTAACTACGTGCCAGCAGCCGCGGTAATACGTAGGTGGCAAGCGTTGTCCGGAATTATTGGGCGTAAAGCGCTCGCAGGCGGTCCTTTAAGTCTGATGTGAAATCTCGCGGCTCAACCGCGAACGGTCATTGGAAACTGGAGGACTTGAGTACAGAAGAGGAGAGTGGAATTCCACGTGTAGCGGTGAAATGCGTAGAGATGTGGAGGAACACCAGTGGCGAAGGCGACTCTCTGGTCTGTAACTGACGCTGAGGAGCGAAAGCGTGGGGAGCGAACAGGATTAGATACCCTGGTAGTCCACGCCGTAAACGATGAGTGCTAGGTGTTAGGGGGTTTCCGCCCCTTAGTGCTGAAGTTAACGCATTAAGCACTCCGCCTGGGGAGTACGGCCGCAAGGCTGAAACTCAAAAGAATTGACGGGGGCCCGCACAAGCGGTGGAGCATGTGGTTTAATTCGAAGCAACGCGAAGAACCTTACCAGGTCTTGACATCCTCTGCTATTCCTAGAGATAGGAAGTTCCCTTCGGGGACAGAGTGACAGGTGGTGCATGGTTGTCGTCAGCTCGTGTCGTGAGATGTTGGGTTAAGTCCCGCAACGAGCGCAACCCTTGATCTTAGTTGCCAGCATTTAGTTGGGCACTCTAAGGTGACTGCCGGTGACAAACCGGAGGAAGGTGGGGATGACGTCAAATCATCATGCCCCTTATGACCTGGGCTACACACGTGCTACAATGGATGGAACAAAGGGAAGCAAAACCGCGAGGTCAAGCAAATCCCATAAAACCATTCTCAGTTCGGATTGCAGGCTGCAACTCGCCTGCATGAAGCCGGAATCGCTAGTAATCGCGGATCAGCATGCCGCGGTGAATACGTTCCCGGGCCTTGTACACACCGCCCGTCACACCACGAGAGTTGGTAACACCCGAAGTCGGTGAGGTAACCTTTTGGAGCCAGCCGCCGAAGGTGGGACCAATGATTGGGGTGAAGTCGTAACAAGGTAGCCGTATCGGAAGGTGCGGCTGGATCACCTCCTTTCTAAGGATAGAATCGGAACGCCGAGGATTCTCTTCGGAGAATCTTCCGGTAAGGACATACTAGTTGTTTGGTTCAGTTTTGAGGGAGCAATTCTCTCATCTTGTACCTTGAAAACTAAATAAGAGTAACAACGACATCAAATTTTAAAGCTGCAACAATTTGTTCAGCTTGAAATAAAGCAAGGCTAAGAAATTAGCACGCTTATTTACTGTAACTTAGTTAAGTGAATAAGGGCGCACGGTGGATGCCTTGGTTGTCACTATTTTAAAGACATGTTTTATGGTCTGGTAGTAATAGCGGAGAGGTCACACCTGTTCTCATGCCGAACACAGAAGTTAAGTTCTCCAGCGCCGATGGTAGTTGGGACTTTGCCCCTGCAAGAGTAGGACGCCGCCAGGCAAATGGAAAAAGGGTTATGCATTTTGTATGCATAGCCCTTTTTGTTTGGGTATAGGCAAAAATGTCAGCAGCCTGTTAAGCAGGTCTGCTGACATTTTTTTATTGTTCCGTATTAACTATTTCCCCATTAATAAACAATGTTTCAACTTTACTACGCAAATCAAACAAGTTACCGTTCCAGATGACAAGGTCTGCATCTTTACCGGTTTCAATGGAACCAACTTGGTCTTCAACACCAAGATGCTTTGCAGCATTGCTTGTGAGCATTTGCAATGCTTGCTGTTCAGTCAAACCATGTTTTATGGCATGGATTGCACTTGTTACTAAGTATTCAATTCCTACTACAGGATGGTCAGTTGTGAGAGAGCAGGAAATCCCAGCATCCATGAGTACTTTCGCGGTGGACCAACTTTTATCCTTCAATTCTACTTTTGAACGAGTTGACATCGTGGGACCAACCGATACACATACGTCATGCTTTGCAATATATTCGGCAATCTTATGACCTTCCGTACAATGTTCGATCGTAATGTCTATATTAAACTCTTTTTTTATACGTAAAACTGTTACAATATCATCTGCGCGATGGGCGTGAACCCGTAACGGTATTTCCTTTTTTAATACCTTAGTAAGATTTTCGAGACTTAGGTCTCTCTCTTTTTTCTCTTTGTCCATGTAATTCTGTGTTTCGATTAGTTTCTCCCGAAGCCTTGCTGCAACACCCATACGGGTGGTCGGCATTCTTCCTTTACCCCCATGAAACATTTTAGGATTTTCCCCTGTAGCTGCTTTCATTCCTGAAGGAGCTCGAAGGATCATTTCATCCACGATATTTCCGTTTGTCTTTAAGACAGCCATTTCACCACCGATAACATTAGCGCTTCCTGGCATTATTTGAACAGTCGTGATTCCCGCTTTTCTGGCATCAGCAAAACCAGTTTCCATTGGATTAATTCCATCAATAGCTCGAACCTGCGGTGTAACTGGATCGCTCGTTTCGTTAAAGTCACTACCTTCACGACCTACGCCTTCCTCTGATACACCTAAATGGGTATGTACATCTATTAAACCAGGTGTGATTATCTTTCCTTCTGCATCAATCACTTCATAACCATGTGGAACAGCTACGTCGGATTCAATGGATTGAAATTTTCTATCTTTTACGAGAATAGTGTGGTTTTTTAGTAAATTGCCATTTCCGTCATAAATTATTGCATTTGTAATTGCATACATATTGAAACCTCCAAATAATAGTGAACAATAAATTCAGAAAAAAATTACTGATCAATTCTATTATTGATAATAAATTATTTTGGCAATATTGTACAGAATTTAGAAAATGATACTATACTTTAAGATAGTCATGATTTATCCCGCCTCAACTGGCAGTAAAACCCCAACCAAATAAAGGTTCACTTTATTATCTTAATCTATTGTGTGGTTAGAAAGTAGTTCATCTTGAAGAATAGTAGCAATGATTCTCCCTGCTGTTTTAGGAGCCGTTTTCCCTGGTAAACCTAATGCGTGCAATGCCTGTATCCCTTGTTGTTTTGCAAAGTTAAAATCCGTTCCTCCGGGGCTTGATGCAAGATCAATAATTAATCCGCTTTGTTTCATTTTTAGTATTATACTGTTTGTAAGCACAGGTGCGGGAATTGTATTAATAAAAATGTCTGTCTTGCTAGCATGTTGCTCAAGATCTGTCATATCTATTGCTGCTATTCCTAACTCATATAAGCGTGCAAAGGCCGCTTTTTTTCTAACCGCTACGGTTACGTTTGCTCCAACAGCTGAAAATAACCTGGCTACCGTTACACCAACCCTCCCAAACCCGAGGACAGTAATAGTTGAACCATGCACCGTTTCATTTGTATTCTCTATTGCTAGTTTTAAGGCTCCTTCAGCTGTTGGGATGGAGTTATATATGGCAAGATCGTCTCTGGAAAATAAAGTAGTCAGTTTTCGATTTGCCGATTTAGCCATCTCTTTTAGTTGGTGCTTTGCGGTTCCACTATAAATCCTACAATGATCGGGGGTCTTTTTAAATAACACATCGTTTATTTTAACTGGTTTATCAGAGTATGGAGCTTCTACTTTTCCTTCATCATCTATTCCGGCAACTGGTAATACGATTGCATCCATATTTTCTATGTGCTGCTGGAGATCATTAACCTTCGTTACGCCTTGTTTATTTATATTCAGTTGTGAAAATCCTGCTAGGTAAAGCTGGGCATTATGTTCCGTCAACATATTAATGACTTCTATATATCTAGCGTCACCACCAGCAATAAGTATTTTCATTCCATTAAGCAATTGCTCACCCTCTTTCGTTTTATCCCTATATTTTACAGGAACGATACGTTTAATATGACAGCAATACAGAATCGTTTCAAACGTTTGCTTTATTGAGAATACTGTTTATAGTATTATTTTAGATATAATGACTTATGCCTATATGCTTCATGTACCCAATTATATCCAGACTGTATGGGGAAAGTTTGATGATTTTCCAATGGAAACCTTAACGAAGTTTTGGGTTCATTTGCAAAAAGAGGGTGGGAGGCAACGAGAAGTCACAGAAATGAGAGAGCATAGAGAACAGTTTGGGATTATAGGAAATTGTTTTGATCTTTCGCTTTGGTTATTGGATGAATTCAAGCGTGCAGGAATTTCGGCATATCCTATTGGGCATCATCTTGAGAGTGACCATGCACATATAGCTGTTATTGCTTTGGATAGCGAAGGAAAGCTTTATTTTTGTGATCTGGGAGATCAATGGTTGAGACCTTTACCAATTGATGTAGGGCAGGAAAATTACGGTGGTGGAAGAAAGAAGGGGTATTTTCCGGCAGCCGAGATCCAATTTGAAAAACTTGGGGAGCAACTAGAAGTACAATATTACCGACCAAATGGAAAAGCTTCCAGGCAAATTTTTGAGCTAACTCCTATTTTAATGCGTGATTGCTTAAAGGCAGCTGAGCATTCTCAAAAGACAATAAAGCCACAGCCATTACTTGAATGCAGGATACCATACAAATCTGGTTTGGCTCATTGGGAGTTTTATAATTGGGAAAGCTTTCTTTCTACAGAGGAAGGCTTAATCAAAGAGCCGGCACTTAAAAATGTGGATCAATGGGTGGAGAAACTTCATTTTTACACACGATATAACAAACAGTTTCTAGAACTCGTATTAAAAGAGTATGAGAAACTTGCTTAAAAGAGATAAAGAGAGAAGGTTTAGAAATGATATATGAGGCCGATCAAGAAATAAAGCAAAAAGTTTCTAAATATTTTACCGCAATGGAAGACACCACTATACTTTCCTGCTTGCAAGGACATATGGGAAAAGCATGGGTGAATAACAAGGAGAACCCGGAGGCTGCACAAATAATGGTAGGTGATTTTACATTTTTTGCCGGTAATTCGGCTGCAGAAGGAGTAGAAGACCTTCTGAAAAACGTGCCAGAACACATTCTCGCTATAGTCGATAATGATGAATGGAAAATGCGCATTGAGGAAGTACATAAAGGAAATGCTGAAAGAATTCAGCGTCATGCTTTTCGGAAAGAACATAAGGATTTGGATCCCACTTATCTCCGAAAGCTTACTGCAAATTTACCTGTAGGATATGAATTACGTAAGATAGACAAAAGTATTGTAAGCATGCCTTCTTTATTTAAAGTATCTCCAGATTTTATTAAGCAATTTGATTCGATTGCAGATTTCCTGGAAAGAGGGATCGGCTTTGCTATTTTGTTTGATGAAAAAGTAGTAAGTGCTGCCGCATCATACAGTATTTATGATGAGGGAATAGAGATAGAGATTGTGACGGATGATAACCACCGTAATAAGGGGCTCGCAACTTGTGTTGCTGCTGCTTTAATAGTGAATTGTCTGGAGAGAGGACAATATCCAAGCTGGGATGCCGCTAATTTAAAATCAGCTAAATTGGCTACCAAACTTGGCTATGTGTCAATTGGTTCTTATGATACGTATCACATTCATACACCTTCTTCCCATCTCGTACATAAATAGGTTATTTTCTGAGAAACTATAACTAATCTTATTAAATAAAGGGGATGTATATGGTGGAAGAAAGTACACATCAGAAGCTTCAGCAGGCACATAAACAAATAATAAGCGCACAACAGGCAGTCTTAGATGCACAAGGTGCGAATAACAAATTGATTGAACAAGCTGAACAACAATTAATACAGGCGGAACAAGCACTGCAAGCATTACAAACAAATGAAGGAACTGAGCTAACAGAAAATCCGCAATTCCAGCAAGCATATGAGGAACTGCATGATATTAGACAACAAGTCCAAGAAGCGCAGCAAAATAACAATGACGTATTATAAACAATGAAAGGCTTCAGATGAAGTCTTTTTTTCATTTGGAACAAATTTTAGGTATGAAGAATGTTATATTTTTAAAATTTTCTTATCTGTATTCTAAATTATGTGATAATATACTAAAGAGTATTTAATTGTAGGGAGCTGATGGACATGATGATTATTATTCAAATATGAGGGAAGTACTAACGGCCCTCTCTAAAATAAAAACTTAAATAATGGAGGGGGATTTAAATGAATGCTAATGAAGTAAAACGGAAAATACAATTATTACAAAAGGAAATGCATTTTTCAGGAGTATATCATGCGAAGAAGAATGAGATCGATTATAGTGGAAGCTTTGGTTTTGCAAACCGTTCCGAACGAATAGAAAATAACTATAAGACGCGATTTGGTATTGCTTCAGGATGTAAAATATTTACGTCTATCGCAGTTTGTCAGCTTGTTGAACAGGGGCTATTAAGCTTTCAAACAAAGCTCCATGAATGCCTACCTATTGATTTTCCTGCTTACAGCAAAGAAGTAAACATTCATCAATTGCTGACACACACTTCAGGGGTCCCGGATTATTTTGATGAAGAAGAGATGGACGATTATGAGGAACTTTGGATAGAAAATCCAGTTTACGCAATCCGCAGCCTACATGACTTTCTTCCATTGTTCCAAAATAGAGAAATGACGTCTTTACCAAGTAGTGACTTTCACTATAATAATGCAGGGTATATCCTGTTAGGCCTAATTGTTGAACAGATTAGCGAGATGAAATTTACTGATTATGTGGAGCGATTTATTTTTGAGAAGGCAGGAATGATGTATTCAGGCTACTTCGAAATGGATAAACTGCCAGAAAACACTGCACTGGGTTATATTGAAGAGCCTGATGGCAGTTACAAAACAAATATATTTTCCGTACCAGCAAAAGGTGGAGCAGATGGTGGTGCGTTTGTAACAGCTGAAGATATGGTCACCTTTTGGGATGCTCTTTTCACCCACCGATTAGTGTCCGAAAAAATGACGGAAAAACTTTTCCAGCCACAAATAGAAGTAGATGAAGATCTTTATTTCAGCTATGGTGGCTATGTGGATATGGACCAAGGGAAAGTGAAAAAGCATATTCTAATGGGGTATGACCCAGGTTGTAACTTCCGTTCTGTATACTATCCAGAGAACTCTATAAGTATTGTAGTTTGCTCAAATGAATCGGACGGTGCGTTTGAAGTATTGAAGGAACTGGAGAAGTTAATAATCTGATAAAATCACTCCAGCATAGAGACCAGAGAACGTTTTGGTCTCTTCTCCTTTTTTAACGTACTTCCGAAAGAAGTCTCCCTCTTTCAAGCATGTGAAGGGCGTAGCCCAATGGTAAGGGGGAGATGAATTTCGGTTGGGCGATAGCCCAAAGGGTTTTCCGTTTGCCTTTTTGCTCAATATGGTATAATCAGTATTATAAAGTGTAAGGAATGATATAACAATGGAATTAGATAGTAATAATCATTCAGTGTTCTTGATGTATTACCATCTTGTGTTAGTTGTGAAGTATCGAAGTTCATCAATGCCTATAAAAGTGCCAGTTCAAGACTTATCAAGAAGGAATTTCCTCATGTTCGTAAAGAGTTATGGAAAGAAATGTTTTGGTCAAGAAGTTTTTGTTTGTTGACCACTGGTGGCTCTCCTATCGAAGTGGTGAAAAAATATATTGAAAAGCAAGGATTAAAGTGAGGTGATTTGATATGGCTAAACAAAATAAAGCCTATAAGTTTCGTCTCTATCCAACAAAAGAACAAGAATTGGTTATACGCAAAACCTTTGGATGTGTTCGCTTTGTTTATAACAAAATGTTAGCAGAACGAAAAGAAACGTATGAAAGCCTAAAAGATGATAAAGAAGAATTAAAGAAGATAAAACACCCAACTCCTGCCAAATACAAAAAAGGATATGAATGGCTAAAAGAAGTAGATTCTCTAGCTTTAGCGAACGCTCAACTAAACTTAGATAAAGCTTATAAAGCCTTCTTCAAGGGGAATGCGAAGTTCCCAAAATTCAAAAATAAACGACACAAACAAAGCTACACAACAAATATGGTAAACGGAAATATTCAATTGTTAGATGGTCATATCAAATTACCTAAACTAAAAATGGTCAAAGTCAAACAACATAGAAAGATACCATCAGAATACCAACTCAAATCTTGTACCATAACTATGACTGCATCGGGAAAATACTATATTTCTATTCTTGTAGAGTATGAGAAGGAGATTGAAAGCAAAAAAATTGAAAAAGTAGTTGGGCTAGATTTTGCGATGGATGGGTTATTTGTCGATAGTGCGGGTGAAAAAGCCAATTACCCTAAGTTTTATCAACAAATGCTTGATAAATTAGCAATCGAACAACGTAAACTTTCTCGTAAAAAGAAAGGCTCTTCCAATTGGAATAAACAACGTATTCGAGTAGCTAAAATCGGGGAGAAGGTCGCAAATCAACGCAAGAACTTTCTTCACCACAAATCAAAGAAATTAGTAACTATTTATGATGCCGTTGTGATTGAGGATTTAGATATGAAGGGGATGTCAAAAGCGCTAAAGTTTGGTAAAAGCGTCGCTGATAACGGATGGGGCATGTTCACTACTTTCTTACAATACAAACTAAAAGAACAGGGGAAGCAACTTATCAAAATAGATAAATGGTACCCATCCACGAAAATTTGTTCAAATTGTGGTTCAGTAAAAGAAGTTAAGTTATCAGAACGTATCTACCAATGTACTTGCGGTCTATGTATCAACAGAGATTACAATTCAGCAATCAATATCAAAAAGGAAGGTATTCGCTTATTAGCAAGTGCCTAGTAAAAATATAAACTCTTGGAACAAGAGGGTTAGCTTGGTCAATTTCGTCAGCTACCAAAAGTGGCGATTACCCAAGAAGCCCCCACTTCAAGCAACCTGTAAGGTTGGTAAGTGGTGGGAGTAGTTCACAATTGTATATGTTTGTACCTAGTGAAGGAGCTTGTGATGCATTGCGAAAGTGTACTAAACCAAATTAAAGTAGCTGTAAATACGGTGCTTGAAATTATTGATCAATTAGAAGAGGAAGATCTGAAAAAAAGACCAACGCCTAATAAACATTCAGTTGGAGAATTATTAGAGCATTTAGCAGTTATTTGTGAAGCTGATTGGCGTATTTCCAATGAAGCATCTGAAGAAGAAATGAGGAATTTCTATTCAGGAGTATCATATAAAAACTTGAATGCTATAAGAAAAGGATTGCGAAAAAATTTTAGAGCGTTAGAGAGTAACTATATGAAATTGTCAGAAGAGGAACTCCTATCTAAAAGCCTTTCGTATTGGGGTGTAACCTATACAAGGTATGAATGGCTATTAGAGATTTTAGCACACGTTTATCATCACAGGGGACAATTACATGCTATGCTTGTACACTGTTATGATAAGGATCCTAGGATTTTAATGTTTGAGTAAATTCTATAGGGAATTTAAATATAATTTAAAAGTAGATGAGAGAGGAAGGTCGTTTAAATGTTTGAAAGAATAGACACGATCTGTTTAACAGTTAGTAATCTACCAGAATCGAGTACGTGGTATCAACAATTAGGGTTTAGAATAAGCTATAAGGGTGATAATTACCAAGTATTAACCGTTGGAAACAGTGAAGTGTCACTTACACTTGAGGAAGGGCGTAATTTAGCAAAAGAAAATCAAGCATATCCTATTTTTTTCACTAAAGATATTCAGCATACATATAGGGAATTACAAGAAAAAGGTGTTTTGGTAACAGAAATTCAAGATGACAGTGATAATAGATTTTTTAACTTTTATGACCTGGATAATAATAAGTTGCAGGTTTGTTTCTGGGAGTAAGAATTTAAGGTCAATTAACATAAGTATCATATGTGATTATTACAAGTGCATACATTTAAAAAATAGCCTATTTCATTGCACTATACCTATGAAAGCGTTATAATTCACAATATACAATATTTTGTAAACTTGAGAGGTTAAAATGAGTAGAATTTTGGAAGGTTTATATTCAAAGAATGGGCTGGCGGCAAAAGAAATTGCTAGCAAAATGTTGCATATAAGGGAAGGAAGTCGCATTCCTAGGGTGAGTGATTTTGCGGAAGAGTTTTCCATCGGTAATGGTACTGTGCAAGGTGCCCTTAAAGTATTGGAAAATATTCATGCGATAAAACTTGAAGCAAGAGGTCATATGGGTACTTTTTTGCTTAAAAAAGATGTTCACTTATTAAAGGAAATAGCTGGAGACGGATCATTTATAGGAGCGATGCCGCTACCATATTCTACAAAATATGAAGGGCTAGCCACCGGATTGATTGAGGCATCAGAATCCATGTTAAACCACATTAATCTGGCTTATATGAGAGGATCTAAACAAAGGCTGGATGCACTAAAAACTCGCCGCTATGATTTTATCATTATGTCACAGCTTGCAGCAGAAGAGGAAATAGCGAAAGACAGTAATTTAGAAATAGCAGTCAATTTTGGCCCCCATACTTATGTATCTACTCACCAGGTTTTCTTTGCTAATAAACAGAATGACAGAGTCATAGATGGTATGAGGGTTGGGATAGATTATACATCGATAGATCAATCAAAAATAACGTTGCTTGAATGTGAAGGACTTGAAATCGAGTTGGTTCCGGTAAATTATATGCAACTTTTTGATATGCTTCTTAGCGGTGATATCGATGCCGCAGTGTGGAATGCTGATGAAAACCGCACGAATGGTGATATGGGTGTCGGTACATTTCGTTCTCCTAAAGCTAGGGAAATTTCTGAGAAAGCTACAAGTTCAGTAGTGCTGATTGAAAAGGATCGTTCAGATGTAAAAAAATATCTAGGGAAATTAGATATAATGGATATTGTGGAAACACAAAGGAAGGTTGTTAGAAAAGAGAAATTGCCGCATTATTAGACAGTAAAAGAGATAGCGGTTTTTCTTTTTCAATCAATATACAGAAAACTGTATATTGATGGAGGTTTAAGAATGAATCTAGAACAATTGAAGGACAGATTGCAGATTCTAGCGTTAGGTAATGTTATTTCAAAGCCAGCATGCGAAGTCACGGTAAGAGCGTTTGATTATTTAGTAACAGAATTAAAGACGGAAGATTTACAACAATCGGAGATGCTTTTCACCCATTTGCCTTCCGCAATTACACGGATTGGCGAAGGGGAGACGTTGGAAGCGCCATCTTCCGAAATTATGAGAGAAGTAAGAAATTCAGATTATTATTCCACTGCGGAAAATCACATAAAAAATATTGAGCAAATATGGGGACACACACTGCCGGAAGAAGAGAAAGCGTTTTTATCAATGCACTATACTACCATAATAGAAGCAAATCAAGGGGGAGATAAAAAATGAAAATTGTTATCGGTGGCCAAGTAGAAAAGAAGGCAATTGAAGGGTTAATTAAAGAATTAGATGCAAGTATTGAAACATCCGTGAAGTCTGATTTGGACGCAGCTATGGCAATTAAAACCGGTCAGGCGGATTATTATGTTGGCGCTTGTCACACTGGCGGCGGGGGAGCTTTAGCTATGGCTATTGCTATGATTGGTCGGGATCAATGTGAAACCGTTTCCATGCCAGGGAAGCAGCCTCAAGAGGAAAAAGTAATAGAAGCCGTAAATGCCGGTAAAAAGGCATTCGGGTTTACTGGCGACCATATGGAAAAGGCAATCCCTATGATTTTAAATGCATTAAAAAATAAAGCGTAGATAACAAAAGGGGGAAACGAAAGTGGATATGATTTTTGTTATTTTAATAGGTGCAGTGGCAGCAGTGCTAGCAAATATGAATATCGCAGTATTTAATGATGGGCTACGACCAATAGTTGGGGAGCATATAGAAGGAAGGTTAAAGCGTAGAGAATTAGGACTTACAGCATTTGCAATGAGCTTTGGCCTCGTTGTTGGTTTCGGCATTCCATTTACAGTAACAGCTAGTATTATTTTAATCCACAGTATTTTACTTGGTACTGATATTATTGGACTCATTACACCAAAAAACAAATGGGGAACACCTTTGGCAGCAGCCATTGGGGCAGTGTATGGCTGGGGCTTATTAATCGGACTGGAAGGTTTCGTGAAATTATTCGAACATTTGCCAGTGAATTTTCTTGAGCCAATGGGTGAAGTTGGAACGCCTGTTGTTGTCACCTTTATGGCTTTTCCGGCATTAGCGGTTGCTATGCAGTTTACGATTAAAAAAGGGATTCTTACCTTTTTAGTAGCGGCACTCGTTAGGCAGCTTGCTGTATTTATGAACGAAGGTGGATTCCTTTCGATTGGTGGGAATGCTATTACGCTTAATCAAGAAGGGATGGCATTGATTGCTGGTATGATCTTCTTGTTTGGTTTTGCGATGCGGGAAAAACAAGAAGAAGGCAGTTCTGTGGATCTTGCTTCTATTTTCAGTGAAAAGGTAAAAGCAATTAAGAAAAATGTTGTATTCTTCATGATTATTGGAGCGCTTATCACGGGGGCAACGAATTTACTGCTTATGGCAGGTGATCCCATTTCATTAAGCCTTCTTGCGGAAGGAAAACAGGCAGATGCAGGGATTGCAGCAGCTGCAAGAGCGATTGGTTTTATCCCGCTTGTTGCCAGTACAGCCATTGCGACAGGGGTTTATAGTCCTGTTGGCTTTACACTGATCTTCGTTGTGGGACTATTTGTTCCTAATGTGTGGATTGCTGTCATTGTTGGGGCGATTGTCATCTTCCTCGAAGTAATGCTACTAAGTGTTATTGCTAGATTCCTAGATAAATATCCGGGTGTGAGAAACTCTGGGGAGAACATCCGAAGTGCAATGACGAAATTGCTTGAAGTTGCGTTACTTATCGGGGGAGCTAACGCAGCAAATATGATTGCACCAGGCTTCGGGTTCTTCTTTATAGCTGGTTTTTACCTATTAAATGAAATTGCTGGTCGGCCAATTGTACGGATGGCTGTAGGGCCTGTCGGCGCTATAGCTGTGGGGATTATCGCAAACATTTTGGTGCTAATGGGGATTATGACATTACCGCAATAATAACCTAGGAGGCTACTTGATGATACAGACTGTATTAGGAAAAATTGAAAAAGAAGCTTTTGGTATATGTGCCGCACATGAGCATCTATCAATCGACTTGTCTAGGATTAAAGGGGACCCTGACACCATTTTAGATGATGAGGGAGGAATGTTGTCAGAGCTATCGTTCTTTTATAAAGCGAAAGGTAAATCTATAGTAGAGCTTACCAATGACGGAATGGGGCGAGATGTTAATCGTCTTAAGCGATTAAGTGAACAGTCAGGTGTGCATATCGTAACATGTACGGGCTTTTATAAGGACCCGTTCATTCCGGAATTTGCAGCAGACTGGGGACGAGACGAATTTGCAGCACATTTTTTAAAAGAGATTAAGGAAGGGATAGAGAGAACAGACATCTACCCTGGCGTTATAGGCGAAGTTGGCACAAGTGTAAATGAGATCAAACCAATTGAAAAGGAACTGATCTTAGGCGCAGGGCATGCTGCAAGGGAATCTGGGCTTCCAGTATCTACTCACACCTCACTTGGCACACTGGGAAGTAAACAGGTGGAGATGTTATTTGGACTTGGAGTCGATAAAGAACAAATCATTATTGGCCATCAGGATTTAAATCCGAATAAAGAAGAAGTACTTGATGTTCTACAATCCGGTGTATACATTGGCTTTGATACGATTGGCAAGAATAATTATCGGCCAGATGAAGAGCGTCTTGCTTTCCTGCTCGACTTTATTGAGCTAGGGTATCACAAACAAGTGCTATTATCTGCAGATCTTACACGCAAATCCCATTGGCATAAACATGACGGACCTGGGTATGACCTTGTATTACGAGATTTCATTCCAGAACTCCGTAAACGCGGTGTTAATGAAGAAGTGATCATGGATCTGCTTATTAATAATCCCGCAAATGCTTTTGCAATAAAGTGAAACTTCAATCAGTGGGGGTTTTTGTTCTTCCCCCACTGATTGTTAGCTGAACGAATCGGGGTGTTAGCGTCCGTTTACTCCCACTTAAACTTCATGGTTTCACTTCATGTTTTGAAGTGGGAGTCTTACGGACGTTTGCACCGGGATAAAGGAGATGTGATAAATGGTCTATGATACAACTAAATTAAAGTACGCAGGTTCTGTCCTACCTACACTATCTATTCTTGAAGCACAAGCTTTGCAATTTAAACTAGTAGATAAAATGAGTGCTCATTTCACTGGGGATCAATTTTTATCAATGGGTGATCTTGGGGTCGCCCCCCGATTTAAAAAACCAGAGCAAACCGAACGGGTAGAACGTGTATTGGCAGATTTCTTTGATACAGAAAAAGCGGCATTGGTCCGGGGGGCTGGAACTGGTGCTATACGTATCATCCTAAGTACATTAATGGACCCTGGTGACAGGATGTTTATTCATACGGCACCAGTTTACACGACGACAAAAGATACACTACGCATTCTCGGTTTGAAAACGAAAGCTGTTGACTACAACAATTTGGAGGCTATTGCGGAAGCAGTGAAAAACGACCAAGATTGCCGCGTATTCTTTGTGCAGCATGCACGCCAGCAGCCAACTGACACATACAATTTAAAAGAGGTAATATCCATAGTAAAACAGACAAGACCAGATCTTCCCGTAATTGTAGATGATAACTACTGTGCAATGAAGGCTTATGGAATTGGTGTGGAATATGGAGCAGATTATTCTACATTTAGTGGCTTTAAATTGTTGGGACCAGAGGGAGTAGGGATCATCGCTGGGAAAGCAGATGCAGTTAACGTATTACAACAACGAAACTATTCTGGCGGTGGCCAGGTTCAAGGGTATGAAGCAATGGAGCTACTGCGAATGATGACATTTGCACCCGTTTCGCTGGCTACTCAAAATGAGCAGGTTGAGGCATTGTGCAGGAGGCTTAATGAAGGCGTGATAGAGGGAGTAGAAGCAGCATATATGACGAATGCGCAATCCAAAAATGTCATTGTAGAATTGAAAGAACCGATTGCACAGGAAGTAATTAGAAAAAGCAATGAATTAGGAGCTGCAACGCATCCTGTAGGCGCAGAATCAAAATATGAAATTATACCAATGGTTTATCGTGTCTCTGGAAGTTTTATAGAAGCGCAGCCAAGACTTAAAGAATATGGTTTGCGTATAAATCCAATGAAATCTGGTGCAAATACAGTGTTACAAATTATAGACGAGGCAATCCAGGCCTGTAACTAGCATCAAGGAGGCTTCAAGGTTTCCCTAAAGGACGATCGAATGCGAGTTTTTCTAAAAGTACTACTAATGGAACAGACATAAAGATAGGGGGGTGCTTCCATGTTTTTAGATGTAACAAAAAGACGCAATCCTGCGCTAATACAAGCCGGAATGTCCCTTCATCAAAATGGAGAAATTCCTCCCAACACCTATATAATTGATGTGGATGCATTAAAAATGAATACACGTCTGCTGGAAGAAAAAGCTTCCGCTTATGGAATGGAACTTTATTTTATGAGTAAGCAGCTGGGAAGATTACCAAAAATTGCAGAGGTGATTAAACAAAGTGGCATTAAAAAAGCGGTAGCGGTAGATTTTGACGAAGGGAAGCTGCTTGCCGACAATGGTATTCCTATAGGCAATATCGGGCATCTCGTACAGCCAGGTAAACATCAATGGGAAGAAGTTCTTAGCTGGAAGCCGGAAGTTGTAACGATTTTTTCTTATGAACGTGCAGTGCAGCTAGCAAAAGCTGCAGCCTTCGCTGGTGTCGACCAAGACATTATCTTAAAGGTAATGGACGAAAATGATAATATATACCGTGCTCAGGAAGGTGGTATCCCTCTTAGGGACTTGGAAGAGACGATAGATCGAATTCAGGATCTCTCCCACGTAACGATTGTTGGAATAACTAGTTTTCCAAACTTGCAACTGGCTCCGGATAAATCGAAGATGATACCAACAAATAATCTAACCACATTATTACGAGCAAAAAAAACTTTAGAACAAAAAGGTATTACGATAAAGCAGATTAATGGTCCAAGTGGCACTAGCAGTGAGACTATTCCATTTTTGGCAGCTCAAGGAGTTACGCACGGAGAACCAGGACATGCACTGACTGGAACGACACCGCTTCATGCTTTTAAGGATTTGCCAGAAGAACCTGCCATCATTTATGTATCGGAAGTCTCTCATACGTACAAAGGGAACTTTCAGGTGATAGCGGGTGGCTATTACGGTCGGTCCAACATGGGGGGATGTCTTGTCGGGCATGATCCAGCTACCATTCTCAAACAACAGACAACAGTCCAAGAGCACAGCCCTGAGTCGATTGATTATTATGGGACGATAGATGCTCCAAGTAGTTTTACAATCGATATTGGAGATACAGCTATTTTTTCTTTCAGGACGCAGATTTTCGTTACCCGTGCCCATGTAGCACTAGTGCAAGGAATACAATCTGGCGAACCAAAGCTCTTGCACCTGGAAAGGAAGTGGTAGTACATGGCGAAAATGACACTTATCGTAATTGATAGCTTTGGGATTGGCGCCATGGATGATTATGAGCAGTATGTTCCGTCTGACTCTCACGCGAATACCTATAAGCATATTCGGGATATAAAACGAGAAGACCTAAAGATTCCATTTATGTATGCATCTGGTTTAGGTACACTGGTAGATAACGAGCCGGCACCTAGAAATGCCTACGGCTATGCGAGGCTTGCACATCATGGCGCGGACACTTATCTTGGACATCAAGAGATCGCGGGAAGCTGTCCGAAGAAATCAAATAGACGCCTAATGTCAGCTATTCATGGAGAAATAAAAGAAGCATTAGAGGCAAGTGGATACTCCGTAATCTACCCCATTGCGGGGTGCCCAGTACTCTTGGTAAATAATGCTGCAGTAGTAGCAGATAACCTTGAATCAGCTGTTGGAAATATTGTAAACGTTACCGCTGATTTTAAGAAAATGCCGTTCGATGAAGTGAAAAAACTTGGTAAAACTGTTCGTGAAAATGTTGACACGACAAGGGTCATCGCATTCGGAGGGCCCTTCACATCCATTGAGCACATTCTTTCGTGTGTGAAACAAAAGAATAAGGAGCAATGGGGAGTTGATACCCCGAAAGCAAATGTTTATGGTGATGGATACAATGTTTTTCATATGGGATATGGGGTGGAAATAGACAAGCAGTTTCCGATGATTGCGGCTGCGCATAAGCTGAAAGTTTATCGATTGGGCAAAACCGCAGATGTGCTTCAAGGGGTAGGGCCTGCAAACCCACTCGTCAATACGACAGAACTACTAAAGACAGTTTCAGAGACTTATCGAGAGGAGCCTGAGGAGGCTGCATTCCTAGTGAATATTCAGGAAACAGATCTAGCTGGACATGCGGAAGACACTGACTGGTATGCTGCACTTTTAAATGAAACAGACCAATGGCTACGGGAGTCATTTATACCATTAATGGACCAAGATGATATTTTGATCGTAATGGCGGATCATGGAAATGATCCTACAATTGGGCATTCTAACCATACAAGAGAGTTTGTACCTATCATGATATTCGGTGACATGGTAAAAGAGGTATCGATTGGTGAACGATCGACCATGGCAGATGTTGGTGCTACATTCTGTGATTTCTTCAAACTTCCTTCCACTGCTGAGGGAAAGAGCTTTTTAGGAGAAATACTAGATCGCTAAAATCAAACCAAAAAAAGAACAGAGACGCCAGCAACTTTTGCGCGTCTCTGTTCTTTTTCTAATTGTCTAGGAAATTATAGATTGTGAGTACTGTGGATAACCAAGTAACTGAATTAGCTACGGCCAGCTCCAGAGCCCAGAAACTAGGCGACTTCACGAAGTCGCCCTTATACCCGGAGGGTGAAAGCCATCATCGGTTCCTCAATTAAGGTCGGTCGACTAAAAACGTCCTTGCCGGCCAACGCCGACATACCCCTTTTGCAGGGGCATGATTCCTTTATCTCAGTTGATTCGCTCCACTCGCTACGTGGGCCCGGAGGATCCGGGTCATGCCGACGTTGCCTCAGAACGAGGCGAACTTGGTCGGCGTTCCTTAAAACGGGCGCTTGCGCTTTTGTACTGTGTAAAAGCCATTATTGTTTTTCTGGTTCTGGGTAATCGTAGCCTTTTGTGTCTACTTCTACTTTTTTCATAACAGGCGTATCTCCTGAATTACCTGCTGCAACAATCTCATCTACTGTATCCATTCCCTCTGTAACTTCACCAAATGCTGCATAGTCTCCGTCCAGATGAGGAGAGCTTTCTAGCATGATAAAAAATTGGGAGCCGGCCGAATCGGGCGATTGAGACCTTGCCATGGATAGAACACCTCGATCATGTATTAAATCATTTTTAACACCATTTGATTCGAATTCGCCAGCGATGGAATAACCGGGGCCACCGGTACCATTTCCTTCTGGATCTCCTCCCTGAATGACGAAGCCTGGTTCAATTCTGTGAAAAGTCAGACCATCGTAAAAACCGTCTTCGATAAGTGATATGAAATTCGCCACCGTATTAGGAGCAACCTTTGGATATAGTTCTGCGATAATTTGGTCATCATTTTCCATCGTAATCGTCACGATTGGGTTCTCATTCACTTCAGGATAATCTGTGACATCGTTCGTGGATTCTTCCCCGTTATCTTGTTCTGTATCATTTTCTTCTGTTTCAGTGTTGCTGCCACAACCGTTTAGGAGGGCAATAAGTAACATGATAGCTAGAAAAGCGATCATCAGCTTGTAGCGATTTCGTAATGATTTCATCTATGTAAGTCACCTCTTTACTATTTTTCTTATACAAGTATAGCATGTTCTCAAAAAAAATCCCTAGTTAGGCTATGAATTAGTCTGATTATTAACAATTACGTAAAATTCGCTCTATTCGTTACCATTTCCCAGATAATAATAGCATCGTTATACTCATCTTACTCTCATCCCACTATATCCTGATTAAACACGCTATACCATGCTTAATCCATTTTGACGTGCGAATCGATTCTTATTAGTCTTATAAAGTACGTGTTTTTACATGAAAAACAGGAGGTGAGAGCATTTATAATCAGAAGGTGAATTCGGCAGCGAGTCCTGCTGAGATAGAAACAAATGTAACATTTCGTAATCCTGTAAAGAAAGATGGCGCAGCGGTTTGGGAACTCATTAAACATACTGGTGTATTGGATTTAAATTCCTCTTATAGCTATTTAATGTGGTGCGATATTTTCTCCGATACATCGGTTGTGGCAATAAATAGTGGGAAAATATGTGGCTTCATTTCTGGATATTTACATCCAAAAAAAGCTGATACGTTATTCATTTGGCAGGTGGCAGTTCATGACTCAGGAAGAGGAAAAGGGCTGGCCACCAGCATGTTGAGGAATATATTGAAGCGTACTGTATGTGATGAAGTACGATACATTGAGGCAACAGTCTCTCCATCGAATATAGCTTCTACTAATCTTTTTAAGGGGCTTGCTCGGGATTTGGATACGAACTGTGTGATTACAGACTATTTTTCCTCGATGGATTTCCCACAGGATGGCCATGAAGATGAGTTATTGTTTAAAATCGGTCCGACCAAAAAATGATAAAGGATGATTTCATGACTACTGCAGTGATACAAGATACGAAAATGAAAACGTTTGAAGAAATGGAATCGGCAGTTCGAAGCTACAGCAGGGGCTGGCCGACTATTTTTGACAAAGCGAAAGGGTATAAGCTTTGGGATACAGATGGTAAAGAGTATATTGACTTTTTTGCTGGTGCTGGAACATTAAACTACGGTCATAATGATCAAGCAATGCAGGATAAAATCATTGAATATATACAGAATGACGGGATCATTCATAGCCTCGATATGGGAACGACTCCTAGAAAAAACTTCCTTGAACGCTTCAATGAAGTGATTTTAAAACCTCGTAATCTCGATTATAAAATTATGTTTCCTGGACCTACAGGGACAAATACCGTGGAAAGTGCATTGAAAATTGCTCGTAAGGTAACAGGAAGAGATTCGGTTATCAGCTTTACAAACGCGTTTCACGGGATGACGATTGGCTCGCTTTCGGTTACTGCGAACTCCTTTAAGCGACATGGGGCAGGTGTTCCATTACATCATACGGTATCTATGCCATTTGATGATTATGTCGAGGATCAGGACTCCATTGCATATTTGGAAAGGTTTTTAGAGGATAGTGGAAGCGGTGTAGCCCTACCAGCTGCCATTATATTAGAAACTGTCCAGGGCGAAGGTGGTATAAATGCTGCTAGAATGAACTGGCTAAAAAAAGTGGAAGCACTTTGTAAGCGATGGGATATCTTGCTGATTGTTGATGACGTACAGGCTGGCAACGGAAGAACGGGCACCTATTTCAGTTTTGAGCCCGCAGGCATTGAGCCAGATGTAGTTTGTCTGTCCAAGTCAATCGGTGGTATTGGTTTGCCAATGGCTATAACTCTGATTAAACCAGAGTACGACCAATGGGGACCTGGTGAGCATAATGGTACCTTCCGTGGAAACAACCTGGCTTTTATCGCAGCTACGGAAGCATTGAAAAATTGGGAAAGCGCAGAATTCAGTGAAGCAGTGCAAGAAAAAGCAAATTTCTTGCGAGAAACAGTAGAGAAGCTAATTGAAAAATATCCCCAGCTAAAAGGGGAAGCAAGAGGCAGAGGCCTTATGCAGGGAATCGCCATTGAAGAGGAAGGGCTTGCTGGCAAAATCTGTGCGGAAGCATTCCAGCGCGGGCTAATTGTGGAAACTTCCGGACCAAATGATGAAGTCGTAAAGTTTCTACCACCGTTAGTTATTGATAGGGAAGGTCTGGAAAAAGGCTTGTCTATATTAGAAGAGAGCATAATCCAAGTAACCGCATAACAGAGAGACGATAGAAAGGGGAATAATAATGATTGTAAAATCACTTGAAGATATTATTGGAACAGAGGACGAAACATCTGGTGATAACTGGACGAGTCGCAGATTCTTGATGAAGAAGGATAATTGTGGATTCAGTATGAATGATACAATTATTAAAGCTGGTACGGATAACTACTTCTGGTATAAGAACCATATTGAAGCAGTTTACTGTATTGAAGGAGAAGGCGAGATTGAAGAGGTGGAGAACGGAAAGGTACATCCACTAAAGCCGGGGACGATGTATACTCTAGATAAAAATGATAAACATCATTTACGAGCAAAAACGCAAATGCGCATGGTCTGTGTGTTCAATCCCCCTCTAGTTGGAACAGAAACACATAATGAAGAAGGATATTATCCATTGCTGACAGAATAGTTTTACAAGAGAGCACCAGGCCTTCTATTGGCCAGGTGCTCTCTCTGTATTCTCAAAGTGGAGGTTATGCTCTATGTCCACCGATTTTCTTACTCCGACCAATGGTGATACCTGCGTTTGTATAGCTAGTGGCACGGAGGATGGCGGTCGTACCAAATTTGTCACGAATAGCATCCATTGCATAGCCAATATCGTTTTTCTTAGGTCGATCTTCAAAAAGATCTAACTGGGTTTCCCCTTTGGCAAATAAATTCCCCAATGTGACGTAGACATGGCGAATATTGCTTTTTCCATCATAAAATTTGCGGAAAAGTTGGAGACAGACGCCATAAACATCCATCGTTACATTTGTCGGAATACTGACAGATTGGGAACGGGAAAAGCCGCCACCTGTTTCCTTTGAATAAGAGATCCCAAGATGAATCGTTCTCCCAGCTTGGTCAGCTGTGCGGGCACGGCGGCATACCTCTTCACATAAATCCAGGATGCAAATAGGGGCCTCTTCTGCCGAATAATCCCTTAAGAGGGAAATACCATGGCCGAAGCCTTTTTGTTCCGTTTTCGTAAAGTTGCCAAACACTGGGCTAAGATCAATTCCCCATGCATGCCAGTACAACTGCTCTCCCATCACACCAAATCGTTTCTTTAGCTGGTCAAGACTGAAACGGGCAATTTGGCCAAGCGTGACAATTCCCATACGATTTAAATTACGTTTCATCCTGCCGCCAATTCCCCAGATTTTTTCCACAGGGAATGGCCAAAGCTTCTCTTCTACATCTTCATAGCGACACTCGGCAATGCCAACTTTTTTTGCATGCAAATCCATCACCACTTTTGCGAGGAATTTATTATCCCCAATCCCAATAGAGCAAGTGATGCCAAAGTTTTCTAAGATATCTTCTTTTATTTTTTCGGCGATTTCCCAACGGGTCCCAAATAATCTTTCCATCCCATTAACCGTTACCCAAACTTCGTCAACAGAATATTGGTGGATGGCTTCCTTTGGTACGTACTGATATAGCAACTTCGTAATCTCTGATGAAACGTATAAATAGTCTGCCATATGAGCCTGCACGATGTACAACTCGGGGTCATGTTTCGGTAGCTCGAAGAAACGGCTAACATTGCTGATACCATATTTTTGCTTTAGTGCCGGCGATGCGGCCAGGACAATACTTCCCGGTCGATCGGGATCTCCGACAACGGCCAGCAGTGCAGTCATAGGATCTAGGTTCAATTTTACTGCCTCCACGCTTGCATAGAAGGAGCGCATATCAATACAGAGCACATCATTGCGAGCATATTGGGAGTAGTCCATTTCTTTCACCTCTCACAGAACGTTTGTTCTAATAGTATATGTCAATCGACCTAGTTTTAACAATGGTAATTTATGAAAGCTTCGATTTGTACCCTAACATGTGGTGAGAACCTTACTTATTCCGCCAGCTTTGAAAACAGGAAAAAAGATAACGGAATCTATGTTATATTTGAAATAAACATATTTCTAAGGGGAGGTATTATGAAGCCCAAACCAATCTATGTAGAATTACCAATACATACAGACATGGAATCTTTATGGGAGGCAACCCAGCGCCCTGACCACCATGAAAAATGGGATTTGCGATTTTCCTCCATTACATATTTACCAAAAAAGGAAGGAAACCCCCAGCGATTTTCGTATCAAACCAAAATTGGATTTGGATTACGTATTAAAGGCTGGGGCGAAAGTGTGGGAAGCTATCAAGCAAAGGACGATGCAAGAACGTCTTCACTGCATTTTGGCACAGATCAGAAAATCTCTCTTATTCGAGAAGGAAGAGGGTATTGGAAGTACAAGCCAGAAAGCGATAACACCGTCACCTTCCTCACCCAATATAATTATGAAACACGCTTTGGCAAGCTTGGAAGTCTTTTTGATATCCTGCTATTTCGCCCGTTAATCGGCTGGGCTACAGCGCTTAGTTTTGATGTTGTAAAGCGATGGCTCGAAAAAGGGGAACAACCATGGGCACAGTATACACGGTTTTTTACCCACTGGAGCACTACTATTCTCTTCGCTTTTGTCTGGATTTATCATGGTTTAGTGCCAAAGGTCATAAACCAGCATCCTGCAGAACTGTCCATGCTACAACAGGTGGCTCCAGTAGATACACAAACAGCGATCATGTTCGTGATAATAATTGGGATATTGGAAGTATTATTCGGGGTAGGCTGGCTATTTTATCGAAAGAAACGTCAGCTGTATAGACTGCAGTTTATCGCTTTTCCACTCCTGACAGTAGGAGCAATTTTTGCTGCTCCAGAGCAGCTTACCGCGCCATTCAATGCCCTCACCTTTAACGTGGCATTGCTTGTTTTAACCTGGGTCGGCTGGATGGCAAGTCGAGGGGTACCAACTGCAAAAAACTGCAAAAGAAAGCAAGGAGATTAACATGACCGTCTCGATATACGAACAAATATTAGGCCAGTCGTTTTACCAATTACACCCAAAACTCCAACAACGCTATACCTTTTTACAAAACCGTCCATTTGAAGCAAGGGGTGTCATGAAAGGAATAAAAGGTGTGCCAAAAGGCTTACTGCCGCTTGGTTTGTTTGGTGTAAAAAGAAAATTACTTTTTCCAGAGAGAGAGGAAAGGGGTCCCTTTTACGTTAAAAAACACACCGGGTACCGGAAGAGATGGGGAGGCACAAGTGCACTGGGAGCGTATTTTTTACTTTGGTGAAAAACAACGCTATTTCAATGCCTTAATGCGTTTTAATGCAAAAGAGGCTATTATCGAGGATTATCTGGGAGAACCGCCCATTGTTTATTCGGATCTGAAACTGGCGGTCGATCATGGAGCACTCACCATCACTTCCAAGCGACAGCGCTTGCTGCTTGGTCCAGTTGAGATTCCATTGCCAAGCATCTTTCAAGGGAAAGCAACTGTTAAAGAAGCATACATAGAAGAAAAGGAGGCGTACACGATTAGCGTGCAAGTGAAAAACCCGCTAATTGGTACCATTTTCGCCTATGAGGGAGCGTTTCGCCATTATGACATTTAATAAAGTAGCAATAGGCATGATTGGGTTATTTTTAATTCTTACTTTATTCGGTACTGGGCCATGGTATTATTTATTGCTAAGTATTGCCCAATTAGTATTTGTGCCACTAACTCTCCACTTGTTAGGCAAAGCGGAGCAAGGATTTTTTCGTATCCTGCCGTATGCAGCTTTTCTCGGACTAACTGCTGTTTTCTTGCTTGAAATGACACAGCGCACACCTTGGGATATCGTCCTTGCGCTTTTTTATCTAGCTTTTACGATACTTGTGGCTTGCTTTGGGGCAAAGCGACTATTACAGCGTGGGTTTGCCAGGTTTGAAGAATTTATGATTGATATAGGTTGCATGTACCTTGCAATTGGAGGGGCTTGGTATTTCGCTAGTGTCGTACAGCTAGATACTGGTTTTTCTCCTATTTTAACATGGTTAACAGGCATCCATTTTCATTATGCTTCCTTCTTGTTACCGGTTTTTGGAGGGTTTTTAGGAAGACTAAACCAAAACCGTTTTTATAAAATGGCTGGTATAGCTATCTTATTGGCGCCCATTCTTGTAGCAGTTGGTATTTCGTATGCGGTTGTACTGGAGTTACTTGGTGTAATGCTTTATATGATAGGGATCTACAGCTTGATCATCTTAGCATGGAAAACGACCTTTTTCCGCCCGATACAAGCATGGCTCATTCGGCTGTCCTTTTCTGCGTTGGGAATATCCATTTTGTTCTCCCTATGCTACGCCTTTGGTAATATGACAGGTGTGTTTTATGTAAGCATTGACTTTATGCTCAGGTTCCATGGTGTAATGAATGGAGTCGTATTTGCTATGGTTGGGCTAATTGGTTGGATGATCAGTTGCCCCGGGGCGCATACGGGTCATCGATCTTTTCCAGTCAGTTGGATAAGGGGAGAGCGGGTTATTGGAGAAAAAATGTTAGCTACTATACAAGTAGAGCATACATACAATGGGCTAGTTGATTCCATGCACATCTACGAGCCGCAAATTGAAAGAGAGAGTCTATCAAAATCGGTGATTGATTTCTATGAAAACACCAATGATTACAGGCTTTTTTCGCAAGTGAAATGGCACGGATGGTTTAAGCCCTTTGCTTGGATCTATCAACATATTAGTAAGCGGATTGGGCAGCTTAATCTTCCTTTCTCTGCTAAGGAAGTAGAGATGACAGGGAGGATTATCGGGATTAGCGAAACAGTTGATGGACGCACAAAACCACGTGTCTGGCTGCGAAAGGTGAACGAGGAAACAATATTTGTTGCGATCTATTCTTTTCATGAAGGAGAGGACAGAACCTACATGGATATTGCACTACCCCTTCCAGGTTCTACTATGATTGGCACCCTTGCATTGCAGAATAAGAACGGAAACCTGCAACTAACAAGTAAACAACAAGAAAACGCGCAACAAGCAGGGATCTATTTGGCTGTTGGCAAGCAGGTACTAACGCTTCCTCTAGAGGAAACGTTTGTGGTAGGTGAAGAACAGGATGGAAGTTTGAGAGCGACACATAAGATGCGCATTTTCTCGATACCTTTTTTAACCATCAAATACCGGATTGTTCATAAGAATAAAGGATAAACATTTTATTTGTACGTGAGTCAATTTCATAATTGCTCTTTTTAAAAATACAAAGACGAGCCGAATTCTGATCTTGTATTCTTAAAAACAGGAATCATGCAGTTTTATGTTGGTTTAATCGTGCATTCATACGGTCTGCAGCTAATTTTGAAGCATTGTAAATAAGCGTGATCATATCAAAATGAACCTTGGCGCGCTTTCCGGTACGATAACGAACATTATTAAGTTGAAAAAACTCCTTAAGATATGCGTTTACGCGCTCAACAGCTGTACGACGTTTAAAGATTGTTCTCCAGGCTTTAGATCCACGAGCTGGCGCTGTGTATCTTCTGAGGTCTTGCGTTATCTTTACTTTATATACCTTTTGACAGATGCCTTCGTTAGCTAAAGGACAGCTACTGCACTCCTTTGGCCTCGTGAATTTCAGCGTTTCATAGTTGGCATCAAAGCTATCGTAACGGTAAGAATGCTCACGAAAACAAGTTGGGGCAAAGTATTTATCAAAGCCAATTGGTTCCCTTTCATTTTTCTTATTATAGGCAATGATAGACTGATTTCCCATTCGATGTACTTGTTCATAAATAGGTTCATAGTCGTAACCCGCATCCATTGTTTGGTAGCGCAAAGAAGAAAGAGCTAGTTCCTTCACCCCTTTTAATAAGGGAATGGCGGCTTTTCCGTCATTCAAACTTCCTGACGAAAAGAGTGACTGTAAAATATATTGACTAGATGTCCCAACAGCTAAATGGCCCTTGTAGCCGTACCAGAAAACATTTTTTCCTTCACTGTTCTTTTTTATGCCCCATTTTGGGGCTTGGGGGACTTCAGCCCGTAAGTCGGTTAAAGGTACGTCTAATTGCGCTTCTATTTTCTTTTCATAAAGAGGCAAGTTTGCTTCTATTTCAGCCTGTTCAAGTAACCATTGTTCCCGTTCTTCCTTGGGTTTGCGTCCACGTTTTTTAGGTTCTGTTTTGGGCTTATCTTCTTTGGGTGGTGCTTGATCACGTGCTTCGAAGTGAGTGGCATCAATGGCGACGGTGTTGTCACTAATAAAGCCTTCCACAATGGCTTGTAGGACTACTTTTTTCTGTTCTTCTTCTAGAACGCTAGAGTCACTAAGTTTCGTCAGCAGGCGAGAATAGGCAGCTTCGGAAGGTGTCTCGTCCGAGACAAGAAAACCACAGTTCAATTTAAAAACAAAATCATCATTCAGGCGTTTCACCAAATCTTTAATCGTTGGAATACGTTCAACTATGCGAATGAAAGAGCTGATAATCATCGCTGCATAATTAAGCTCCACAGGAGCGCCACGTCGTGATTTTTTATTCACTTCATGGAAGATTCGATCCACGTCTATCTCGGATATAATTGAATCATACCGTTGGGTAGGTTCCATCTTGTATAATTCTTGGATGCCAAATAAGCTTGTTTGTCGTATAATAGTCATAAGAAGTGCTCCTTCAGTCTTTTTATGGTTTTATAGTCAACTACCATTATACAAGATTTGGGGAGGTACTTCTTTTTTTGTCTCTCAAAAGCGTTGAGACAGAAGGAATAATAATTATGAAATTCATTCACGTTAGGAAATTATAAAATTTTAGCTAGAAGGCAATCACGACGTAGTTAAAATTTTGAAGTACCAAGTATAAGAAAAACGTACGCATTCGTTAATAGTCGAACGAATGCGAGTTTTTCTAATAACAAGGATTTCCATCTTATTTTGTGGAAATACTAAATAGGGCCTGATCAATAAAATGTAAGAGGTGCTTACATGACGTTAAAAAGAAATGTCAGCCGTGTATGGATGCTCTTGCTCATCTTTTGCTTAGCTGCTTCAGTGCCCGAAGAAATGAGAGTACATGCGATAGAGGAGCGGGGGACAATGAAACAGCGTTTGGATAACGAATTAGAAACAGAACCACTGTTGAATGGTGCATTAGTTGGAATGAGTGTGCGGGATGCAAAATCTGGCGAGCTTCTATATGAAAACCTTGGAGATACAAGGCTTCGTCCTGCATCCAATATGAAACTTTTAACAGCAGCTGCAGCCTTAGAGGTTCTTGGAGAAGACTACACCTTTTCTACCGAAATAAAAACAGATGGAGCTAAAAAAGGAGCCAAGCTAGAAGGAAACCTTTACCTTATAGGAAAAGGAGATCCGACATTGACACCTAAAGATTTTACCCGTTTTGCAGAGCAGCTTCAAGGACTTGGAGTGACGCATATCAAGGGAGATCTTATTGGAGATGATACTTGGTATGATAACGTACGCCTTTCCCCTGACTTAATTTGGAGTGATGAATCATTTCATTACGGAGCGCAAATTTCGGCGCTGACTGCCTCACCTGACGAGGACTATGATGCGGGAAGTGTTACGCTTCAAATAACAGCCGGTGCAGAGCCAGGGGAGAAGCCAATCATAACCGTGTCACCTAACACAAACTATGTAACAATACATAATCGAGCCGAGACAAGTTCCAAGAAAGTGGAAGAGGATTTAACAGTGGAGCGAGAACATGGGTCAAACGAAATCACGCTTACGGGCACTGTTCCAGCTGGGGCAGAAACGGTGAAAGAATTTATGGCCGTATGGGATCCGACAAGCTATGCGATGACCCTTTTTCAGGATGCACTTCAAGCAAAAGGGATCACTTGGTCTGGGGAAGTGATGATTGGCAAAGCACCTAATGAAAGTTCCTTGCTTTATCAACACAGTTCTATACCATTAAAAGAATTGCTTGTACCGTTTATGAAGCTGAGCAACAATGTGCACGGGGAAGTGCTCATAAAGGAAATGGGAAAGCATGTACAAAAGGAAGGAAGCTGGGAAAAAGGCCTTGAGGTTATGCAGGAGGAGCTAGAAAAGCTTGGGTTAAATCGAAGTACGTTATTGATTAGAGATGGTTCGGGTATTTCCCATGTTAATCTCATTCCAGCAAACGAACTTAGTAAACTACTTTTTATCGTACAGGATAAGCCATGGTTTCCTGCCTTCAAGAACGCACTCCCAGTTGCAGGAGAGACAGACAAGATGGTTGGTGGAACGCTAAGGAATCGGTTGGGAGACGTCCAGGTTGAAGCGAAAACAGGAACAATCTTTGGAGTAACTACACTATCCGGTTATTTACAGACCCTGTCAGGAGAGAATTATATTTTTTCTATTATGATTAATAATGTGCTTGATGAAGAAGCTGCTAAAGACGTGGAAGATAGACTTGTTCGTATTATTGCGGAAAGACCTTAGCCTTGCTTTTACTAGGAAAATTTAATTAATTGACAGTTCGAACATTTTGCGCTAATCTTTTAAGTACCAATTAAATAATAATGTTTCTTATCTAGAGAGGTGGAGGGATATGGCCCTTTGAAGCCTCGGCAACAGGTCTGTTTAGTTAGATACTGTGCCAATTCCATCAAGCAATTGCTTGGAAGATAAGAGGATGAAGTTCTATTAGAATTTTAAACTCTTTTCTTCGGGAAAGAGTTTTTTTGCACGTTAGGAAGGTATAAAATTTCAACTAGGAAGCAATAACGACGTAGTAAAAATTTTGAAGTCCAAAGTATAAGAAAAACATAAACATTCGCAAAAAAGCGAGAGAATGCGAGTTTTTCTAATTTTCAATTTGGAGAATAGGAGTGGGGAAGATGAGATATGGATTTTGGTTACCGATTTTTGGAGGTTGGCTACGTAATGTAGAAGATGAGAAAATGCCACCTACTTTTAATTATGCAAAGCAAGTAATTCAGTCAGCAGAAAAATGGGGCTATGACACGACATTGATTGCTGAACTCTATTTAAATGATATTAAAGGGACAAATGAAGATTCAATTGAAGCATGGTCAACTGCTGCAGCACTAGCTGCTGTAACCGAAAAAATAGAGATTATGACGGCCGTTCGTCCTGTCTTTCACAATCCCGCTATTACAGCCAAAATGGCGGCCAACATTGATCATATTAGCAATGGGCGTTTTACATTAAATGTCGTATCCGGCTGGTGGGCAGAGGAAGCGAAGCAATATGGAGCAGAATTTACAAAGCATGATGCCCGTTATGAGCGAACAGAAGAGTTTCTTGAGGTGTTAAAAGGTTTGTGGACGGAAGAGTCATTCTCCTACAACGGAAAATTTTATCAAATTGAAAATACAAAGCTTTCGCCAAAACCCGTACAACGACCAAACCCGGTGTTGTATGCTGGCGGTGAAAGTGACAAAGGAAAAGAGGTTATTTCCACCTATTGTGATGCCTATGTCATGCATGGACATACAGTAGAAGAAGCGAGACAAAAAATAAACGATATGAAAGAACGGAGAAAACATGCGGAAAAGGAGCCGTTACAGTCGTTTGGTATGGCTGCCTATGTTATTTGCCGTGAAACAGAGGAAGAAGCATTACGAGAGCTTGAGAGAATTACAACTGTAAAAGAATCCGATGCGTACGCTGGGTTTCAGGACTTTACGACAATGTCACAACTGGAACAGCAGGTAAAACTGCAGGATTATTCCGTATCGAACAGAGGCCTACGTCCAAATCTTGTGGGCACACCGCAACAAATAGCCGAGCAAATTATAGCATATGAAGAAGCTGGAGTCGATTTACTATTGCTGCAATGCTCTCCGCAATTGGAGGAGCTAGAAAACTTCGCCAAAAATGTTATGCCAAAGGTCGATGAATGGAAAAAAGCTTTACTAAATAATGGATAGGAGATGTCATCATGAAGAAATTATATATCATTCATGAAAATGAAGAATGGACGACACATTTATTTAAGCGACTGGATGAATTAACGATTCCTTATGAGAATTGGCTTCTAACGAGCGGGAAGGTTGATTTGAATGCTGTCCCGCCAGAAGGGGTTTTTTATAATCGAATGAGTGCATCATCCCACACAAGGGGGAACCGTTTTTCTCCAGAGCTGACCAGTGCCGTGTTATCCTGGCTTGAACATCACGGTAGAACGGTTGTGAATGGGAGCAGGGCGCTTGATCTAGAGCTCAGCAAAGTGAAGCAATATTTGGAACTGGAAAAATACGGAGTCCGTACACCAAAGACAACGGCTGCTGTTGGAAAAGAAGAATTGATTGAAGTAGCCGAAAGCTTTGCAGGGAAACCTTTCATTACAAAGCATAATCGTGCAGGGAAGGGACTTGGTGTCCAATTGTTTCATTCAGTTAAAGCCTTGCAGGAATATGTAGAAGGTGGGGATTTCGAAGAGCCTGTTGATGGTGTCACCTTAATACAGGAATATATTCAGTCACCAGAATCCTATATTACGAGGTGTGAGTTTGTCGGCGGGGAATTTGTTTATGCAGTAAGAGTAGATACATCAGAAGGATTTGAGCTTTGCCCGGCAGATGCATGTACCATTGAGGATTTATTCTGTCCTGCTGAAGAACAAGAAGCCCCTGCGAAATTCCAAGTTAGGAAAGGCTTTGACCACCCAGTATTAGAAAAATATCAACAAGTGCTTAAAGGGAATGACATCCAAATCGCTGGTATTGAATTTATTGAAGATGAGGACGGGAACATTTATACGTATGACATTAATACAAATACAAATTATAATTCCGAAGCCGAAGCCGATTATGGCACCTATGGCATGCTGGAGGTAGCGAAGTATTTAGGGAGAAAACTAAACTCCCACTATCCTACCATCCTATCTTAATTAAAGTTAGACACTCCCACTTTTACCCAAAAAGGTGGGAGTATTTTAATTTTTAGCTTTATTTTTTGAACAGAGAGTGGCCACGACCAATAAATCCGCAAGCATGGCAGATAGAGCCAAGCTCAAGACCGATAAGAAAGCAAGCATGGCATATAGAAGCCCTCCTCGACTTATTATGAATTGACTACAAACACCTATTATCGTCCTACATTTGCGTAAATATTGTGGAACAATGGCCTAGCTATCTGCATACCATCTAAAAGGGGCGGATATTCGCCTATTGTCAAACTATAAAGGATGTGAGTGGATTGTTTTATCACGTAAAGGATTTACAGTATCATGCCAAGCCTGATCGTCCAGATCCTGTTTTTGCTAAGAAGTTACAAGAAGTTCTAGGCGGCCAATACGGTGAAATATCGGTTATGATGCAATACTTATTCCAAGGGTGGAACGTAAGAGGGAATGGGAAATACAAGGATCTATTAATGGATATCGGAACAGAGGAAATTGCCCATGTGGAAATGCTAGCCACGCTAATTGCGCGTCTTCTGGATAACGCACCAGATCTGGAATTGGATGATGCGGTGGATGATCCAGTTGTAGCTGCTATATTGGGAGGGTCAAATCCACAGCATGCCATTGTTTCAGGTTTAGGAGCAATGCCTGTAGATAGTGTGGGTAATCGCTGGACAGCTAGTTATATTGGAGCAAGTGGTAACTTAATTGCCGATTTCCGAGCTAATTTAATGGCAGAGTCAATGGGAAGACTTCAGGTTGCTCGCTTATATGAGATGACGAATGATAGTGGCGTTAGAAATACATTATCTTGGCTTATAGCACGAGATACGGCACACCAAAACCAGTGGTATGCTGCAATTAAAGAGCTTGAAGAAAAAGAAAACATAGTCGTCCCAAGTACTTTTCCTCGAGAACTAGAGGTACAGCAGGTTGCCTATACATTATTTAATTTCTCCCAAGGAGATGCAAGTGCTGAAGGTAGATGGGCGCATGGCCCAAGTATGGATGGCTGTGGTACTTTTAATTATGTTGATAGACCTGTCGCATTTGCTCCAGCACCACACCTCCCACCCGCTCCTCCTTATATTTTTAATACACCAGCATGGGCAATGCGCAAGTCAGATGACCTACCAGACCCTGATACAAAATAGAACTGTATTGAAAACTCTCTGTATATGGCAGAGAGTTTTTTTATGTCCAATCTGCGTTTGAGTTAATTTTATGAAGGGAAAAAACAAGGAACTAAGCAAAATAAAGGGGTAGTATTCATGACACCAGGCCAAATTGGTTTTACATTATTATATCTTGCATTCTTTCTGCTCGTAGGTAAATGGATCCGTATGCGTGTAAAATGGTTGCAACATTTATTCTTACCTTCCTCTATTATTGGCGGTTTTTTAGCATTATTACTAGGCCCCGAAGTATTAGGGAGAATTCTGGAAAACTTCACAGGAGAAAACTCTTTTTGGGTGAACGGCATCATGACGGAAGAAGTAATGGAAGTTTGGAGTGCGTTACCAGGATTAATGATAAATATCGTATTTGCAACATTGTTTCTTGGTGCAACCATACCCAGTCTGTCTAAGGTATGGAATTATGGTGGACCTCAGCTTGCTTTCGGGTGGACGATAGGCTGGGGACAATACGTGATTGGTATTTTACTTACTATACTGGTATTAACACCCTTCTTTGATATCCCTCCAATGGCAGGAGCGTTAATTGAAGTGGCGTTTGAAGGTGGACATGGAACTGCAGCTGGGATGGCTGGAACCTTTGGAGATCTCGGTTTCGAAGAGGCCTATGACCTTGCAATAGGTCTAGCGACAGTCGGGGTACTTTCTGGTGTGATTATTGGGATTATACTTATTAATTGGGCTGTAAGAAAAAAGAAAACGAGGGTGGTAAAAGATGTAGAGGACTTTTCCGAATTACGCAAAAAGGGAGTTATGGAATTCCAGAATAGAGAACCGGCTGCAAATATGACAGTTAGGCCAGAGTCTATCGAACCACTTTCGTTACATTTTGCGATGGTCGGCTTAGCTATACTAGTTGGTTGGATAGTTTTACAAGGTCTAATTGGATTAGAAAGTGTGACATGGGGTGCTGTAACAGATTCAGAGTTTATGACCTATATCCCGTTGTTCCCACTAGCGATGATTGGGGGAATCATCATTCAAGTTATCTTCAACAAATTTGATCAGACTGAGATTTTAGATCGTAGAATGGTTAATCGAATTCAGGGATTCTCTCTCGATATATTAATTCTAGCCGCAATCGGGACAGTTTCTCTTGATGTTATAGGCGAGTACCTTGTTCCATTTTTATTAATGGCAGGAGCAGGTATTGCTTGGAACGTGCTCGGGTTTATTATTTTAGCACCGAGAATCATACCTTCTTACTGGTTTGAGCGTGGAATTGGTGATTTTGGGCAATCCATGGGTATCACAGCAACCGGTCTGCTTTTAATGCGTGTGGCAGATCCTGACGGGAAGTCACCTGCTTTTGAAGGATTTGGGTATAAGCAGCTTGTTTACGAACCATTCCTTGGTGGGGGGCTAGTGACTGCTTTGTCTGTCCCACTAATTTTCCAATTTGGACCAATACCATTTTTAATCGTATCATTGGTCATGTGCCTGCTTGGAGCATTGGTAGGTTTATTCTATTTTGGTAAAAATTGAATGCCACCCACTTAACAGACGTTTGAAGTGGGGGATTCCTAAGAACACCTTCTTAACCGAAAGTTATATTATTAGGCTATCCCTGCGTCCCCGCAGTTAGAAGTCGTAACGCTTCGTTTTTAAGGTTCAAGCTTGCGTTTTTATCCCGGTCATGATGTGCGCCGCAATGGGGACAAACCCATTGGCGCAATCCGAGATCTTTAACGGCTTTATTTTGATAGCCACAATCTGGTGTGGAGCAAAGCTGACTGGACGGAAAATTCCTGGCAACGGCTATCACGTGCTTTCCATACCAAGTCGCTTTGTATTCTAGCATCTGTCGAAACTGTGACCAGCTCACTTCGCTAATGGCTTTTGCCAATTTATGATTTTTCAGCATGTTGGACACCTGCAAGTCTTCGATCCCGATAATGTCGTGGTTTTTGACAATAACAGTAGAAATTTTATGAAGGTAATCCTGCCGTGCATTGTTGATACGTTCATGGAGACGGGCCACTTTCCTTTTTTGTTTTTGATAGTTCTTGGCGTCCTGTAAGGCTCGTTTTTGCTTGATAGCTAACTCTTTGCGCCGTGATAGAATACGCTGTTCTTTTGCCAAGCGGGACGCTAATGTACGAAAATATTTCGGATTCGCATACACCGTCCCATCCGAAAGCACGGCAAAATCTTTGAGTCCGACGTCGATTCCAACAGCAGAACCAGTTTTGGGTAACGGTTTTTCTTCTGTTTCACCTAAAACCGAAACAAAATATTTCCCACTCGGATTGCGTCTTATCGTAGCGCTCAGGATCCGCCCCTCCACTTCACGGCTCTTGGAAAATCTGACAAGACCTAATTTTGGCAATTTGAGTTTGTTCCCAACTACCGCTATATTATGATTGGTACACTTGGTTGTATAAGACTGAACAGGATTTTTCTTTGACTTAAAACGTGGGGTTTTATTTTGTTTTTTAAAAAAGCGGTTGTATGAATCAGCCAAGTGTTTAAGCGCTGACTGCATGGCTATGCTATCCACTTCTTTGAGCCACACCAATTGCTTTTTGAGTTGTGTCAGCTGGGCGGTACAAGCCTTGTATGTCAAGCCTTTTCCCGTCTTGGTGTAAGCTTCATTCCATTGATTCAGAAAATGATTGAACACAAAACGGGAGCAACCAATCGTCTTCGCAATGAAGACTTCTTGTGGTGCATTTGGATAGATTCGGAACTTATAGGCTTTGTGAATAGACATATTTATCACAACTTTCTTATATGAATAGTACATCTATTATATCAGAAAAACACGCACAAATGTTCGTTATTTGTATGTAATACATGAAAACCAGACAATTCATCTCCACCCTAGCTAAGCTTGAGGATGGAGTCTTCTTGTCCAAAACCGATAAAGGAGAAAAGTAGTATGAACACACATCAACTCTTAATCTTATTAGTAATTGGCTATATCGTTTACTCTATTGACAAAAAACAAAATTTCTTTCCAGTTCCTATCGTTTTAGTAGTACTAGGTATTGGACTTTCCTTTATACCGTTTTTCAGTAGTGTCACCATATCAAAGGAACTAATCTTTATGGTGTTCTTGCCAGCACTACTATTTACGTCCGCATACCGGTTTCCTATAAAAAACTTACGCAAAAATAAATGGGTAATTGGGAGTCTAGGAACAGGAGGTTTACTTTTAACGGTAGCTGTACTTGGTATAACTATCTTTTTAATAGGTAATGTATTTATCTCGCTTTCGTTGACAGCCTCCTTGCTTGTAGCGTCCATTTTAGCTCCAACAGATCCCGTATCAGTGGTTTCAATCCTTAAAAATTCATCCAGTGACGAGCGGATTGCTGATATAGTGGAGGGAGAGTCCCTCATGAATGATGGGACAAGTATCGTTTTATTTACAGTGTTTTTGGAGATGTATCTTCACCATACTAGTTTTGCTATTGGATCATTTGTCACTGAATTTCTTTTTGTAGCATTGGGAGGCGTCGCATTAGGTGCAATTTTTGGTTGGTTAATGAGCAAGCTTGTGCATTTTACACACCATAGGGAATATCAGGTAATGCTAAGTATTATTGTGGCATATGGGAGTTTTTACATTGGAGAAGGAATTGGGGTCTCTGGAGTATTATCTACCGTTACAGCAGGGTTAATGCTATCCTATGAGTTTGGTAAAAATATTAAGGAAGCACATTTCAGAAGTGCTTTAAATGGATTTTGGGATATTGTGGAGCCAAGCGTTCTTGCTATTCTATTTTTAATGATCGGCGTACAATCGGCTGGTTATCTTCAGTTTAGTGAATGGGGGCTTGCCTTACTCATTTTCATCGCTTCAGTGCTTGCTCGCTATGTAGTTCTACTTGCCACAGTAAAAGGAATCCCGAAATGGAGAAGAAGTTTTTCTGTTAAGGATGCGACGTTAATAGCATGGACAGGAATCAAGGGAACCATGTCAGTGGCACTATTAATGGGATTAGAAGCAGAAAATAACGGAAGTAGCATGCTAATTTCCCTAACCTTTGCAGCAATTATGCTCTCTCTCGTTATCCAAAGCGTCGGGGTTTACCCGCTTACCAAGAAATTGAGCAAGTAAAATCAGAAGTTCTAAAAAGCAGCTTTCTCGTAAAGTTGCTTTTTTTCTTTGTTTCTCTTAATAACAGATATATAGTATAATAGGCTAACCCCCCCATTCACACTCTCCTGATTACCATCCCAATAAATGAAAAAAGGTGATTTATTTGAAGTTAATACTAACTGAAAAACCATCTGTTGCAAAAAACATAGCAGATGCGCTTAAAGTGAAAACAAAGAAAGATGGTTACTTTGAAGGTGCTGACTACATCATTACTTGGGCGTTCGGCCATTTAGTAGAGCTCTACGATGCGAAAGATTATGATAGCAAAATGGCTCGGTGGAAAATGGATAACTTCCCCTTTATTCCTCCTCAATTGAAGTACAAAGTGAAAAGCAACCCCCGAAACAGAAGCCAGACAGACGGTGGTGCTGCTAAACAGCTCAAAACTATTCATAAACTGATGAAACGAAACGATGTTGAAGCCATCATTTCAGCTTGTGATTATGATCGGGAAGGTCAATTGATCGGTGATAGTATTATTTATAGAGGTAGTAAACCCAATAAAACCGTTTACCGTCTGCTTTTAAATGAGTGGACACCTGCAGAAGTTATTAAGGGATTAAAAGAAGTGAAGCAAAATGATGTGATGAAACCATTAAGAGATGCAGGGATTAGTAGACAATGGGCAGACTGGATGATCGGAATTAATCTCACCTCGGTGGCAACATTAAAGTATCAAAAAGGGAAAGGGAAGGCCCTTAATATAGGACGAGTTCTTTTGCCTACTTTAAAAATTATTTACGACCGTGATAAAGAAATAGAATCCTTTGTTGCTGAAGATTACTTTAGGCTGCATGCGACATTCCATACAAAAGACGGAAAAGAATACACAGGAACATATAAGAAGGGAAAACAAGAGAAGTTTAAGGAACGAAGTGAACTCGATGAATTCCAACGTGTTTTAGAAGGAAAAGAAGGCAGTGTAACAGATAAGCAAGTGGAAAAGAAAAAGGAATTCCCTCCTTTTTTATTTAATCTATCAAGCTTACAAGGGTACATCACCAATAAGTTTAATGGGTGGACGTCGGATAAGGTTCTAAAGGTAGCGCAATCGTTGTATGAGAAAAAGTATATTACGTATCCACGAACCTCCAGTATTGCCTTAGAAGAAAGCCTTACCGCAAAAATGAAAAAAGTATTGGATAATCATATACAAGATCTTCCTTATAAGGATGAGGTAAAGTTCCAAAAGACAAAGCGTGTATTTAATAATGCAAAGGTGGAAAGTCATAGTGCTATCACACCTACATATTTGCTTCCTAAACGGCTGACCGCAGATGAGCGGGTTGTCTATATGGCAATAAAAAACCGCTTTATCATGCAGTTCATGCCAATTGCTGTGTATGAAGAGACAAAGCTTGTAACGACTGTGGCAGACGTAGAAGGCATGTTTCATACAAAAGGAAAAGTACAGCTGATTGAAGGCTGGAAAAAGGTTGAAAAGATAGTTTCCAAGGACACTTTATTGCCTCCGGTCGAGCAGGGGGCTTCCGTTTCAGTGATAAAATCGGAAGTTACCAAGCATGTAACAAAGCCACCAAAACAGCATACAGAGCGGACATTGTTACGAGTGATGGAGACATGCGGCAAGCACTTAAAGGAAGAGTCTGATGGCGAAGCAGATGTGGAGGCAGTCTTAGATGGTTTTAGTATTGGTACAGCAGCTACACGGGCTGAAACTATTAAAAAACTGAAAGATGTAGGATATATAACTGCACAACAGAAAAACCTTACTTGTACAAAGCTAGGAAAGACCCTTGTAGAAACGTTCCCAGTAAAGCAACTGTTTGACTTAGAGTTTACAGGTCGCCTGGAAAAGTCACTGGCAGATATTCAAAAAGGGGACGGGAGTAAGCAAGAATTTCTTGAAGTAATTTCACAGTTTACTACAAGCTCTGTTAATCAAATAAAGGCGGATGAAAGTGAGGTTATTAATGAAATCACTCCTGCCAAAATTTCCAATGAACCACTAGGGAAATGCCCGGAATGTGGAGAAACTGTCACGGAAGTTTATATGGGTTTTGCCTGTAGTAAGTGGAAAAAAGGCTGCAATTTTATCATTTGGAAAAATGACAAGTATTTAGCTGCAATGCGAAAGAAACCTACGAAAACATTAGTGAAAAATCTATTGACTAAGAAGCAGGCTTTTGTAAAAGGACTCACTAGTAAAAAAGGAAAGAAATTCAACGCCTATCTAACCTATGAGAAAAATGCTGAAAAAGGCTATTACAGTTGGAAAATGGACTTTAAATAAGTCCATAAAAATCGAGTAGGTGACTATAGTTTGAGTATGTGCGCTCATATAAATGGTTAAAGTCTTTCAGTACCCATTGTATGAGCGTTTTAAGTTTAATAGCTTTATGGAGCGTTTCGCTATGTGACACCCTCCAGTATCCTTTTCGGATATTGGCAACTTTCCAAACTTCTTCCTCTATTCCTAACCGTTTTAATCGGATGAATCTGGTTTTGATTTTCTCCCAATTTTACAAACAAGCTGTATTAGTCGATGATTTAGCCATTGAGCCGTTGCCTTTATAAAACTTTTCATAAAGCTGATTCCATAATATTTAATCCATCCAACGGTGACTTAGTTAATTTCTTGGATGATTTCTTCGAATCACCTTGGTGATCCCGTCTAGTAAGAGTTTTCAGCTTTGATTTAAATTTCTTCTTTGCAGAATTATCGGGGTGACATCTTACTTCATTTACTGTACGGTGTATAACAGAACCCTAGAAACTTCATCTTAGCTGGTGAACCTACTTTACTTTTCTTATGGTTAACCGTAAGTTTCAAGTCTGTTTCGAGGAATTTTGTAACACTGTTTAGCACACTATCCCCTGCTCTCCCGCAGAGCAAACCACCAGTTCACACTGGTGATTTTGGTTTGAAACACCTTCATTCATATGGACAACTGACCAGCCCATAAGTACGGATAGGTCATCAAGATTTCTGAGATTGATAGGACAGGCACCTCACGTAATAAAAACTTGTATAAACGTCTTTCCACTTTCTTATCCTTATAAATAGGAAAAAACCTAACTGTTAGTTCGAGTTAGGTTTTAGGGTTGTTTCCACTAAAAAATAGATGGAATCCTTTTAATATAGATAGCTTACTTTCTATCATTACAAAATAACTTGATTTTCCTTCTCCTCAATCAATTCAACAATCTCGTTCTTTTCATTCATCACGGCGACTTTAGGGGTATGTGATTTCAATTCGTCTTGATTTAACTGCACATAAGAAATAATGATAATAACATCCTCAATCTGGACCAGTCTGGCAGCCGCGCCATTTAGGCAGATTTTTCTGCTGCCACGTTCTCCTGCAATCACATAGGTCTCCAAGCGTGCGCCGTTATTATTATTGACAATTGCAACTTTCTCATTTGGCAGAATATCAACTGCATCTAAAATGTCCGCATCAACCGTAATGCTGCCGATATAGTTTAAGTTAGCTTCTGTTACGCGGGCCCGGTGTATCTTGCTGTTCATCATTGTTCTAATCATGGTTTTCTCCTTTGATAATAATATTATCAATCAGCCTGGCTTTGGAAAACTTCACAGCCAGCGATATAAAAATTTGACCGGTGATTTTTTTTTGTTCCACTAATTCTGGGTAACTGTAGACAGCAATATCTTCAATGTTTCCAGAGGTGTTTTCTGATAGATGCTTGCAAATAGCATTTATCAAGGAAGCGCTGTTTCTTTCACCGGCGTCGTACATTTCTTTTGCCTTCACGAGGCTTTGGTATAAATGAACTGCCTCTTGCCGTTCCTGGTCGGTCAAATAGACATTTCGTGAGCTCTTCGCCAGACCGTCTGCCTCCCGTATCGTATCGACACCGATAATTTTAATTGGATGGTTGAACTCAGTAGTCATTTTTTCAATAATCGCAAGCTGTTGTGCGTCTTTTTTTCCAAAATAGGCTGTATCCGGACTAATGATATTGAATAATTTATTTACTACTGTAATAACACCCTCAAAATGACCAGGGCGTTTGGCTCCTTCTAGCACCTCAGCCATATGGTTCACTTTTAGGGAAATTGCTAAGGACTCCGGATACATTTCCTCCACAGCGGGATAAAATAAATAATTAGCTCCGACTGCTTCCAGTTTTGCCTGGTCACTTTCTATATCTCTTGGATAAGCTGCAAAATCTTCATTAGGGCCAAATTGAAGCGGATTCACAAAAACGCTTACTATTGTAATGTCGTTATTCGTCAGAGATGCTTTAACCATGCTTAAATGACCTTCATGCAAAGCGCCCATTGTGGGGATAAAGCCGATTTGCTTCTGTTCTTTCTTTAACATTGTAATAATTTCGTTCATTTTCTTGATCGTTGTAATTCGTTTTATCATGTGTCTATCTCGTCCATTATTTGTTTCTTGTACGTAAATTCAAGGGAAGGAAATACACCTGTTTTGACTTCTTCGTGATAAGTTTTTAAAGCATCGACACCGCCGGAAAAGTCTCCATAACATTTCACGAACTTTGGTTTCTGGTCTACGCCATAATTTAATACATCATGATAGACGAGCACCTGTCCGTCTGTTTCAGAGCCAGCACCAATACCGATTACTGGAATGGATAAGGATTTTGTGATTGCTGCAGCAAGGTCGCTCGGGATTGCTTCCAAAACAAGCATCACAGCACCGCTCTGTTCCATTAGTTTGGCATCTTTAATAAGCTTTTCTGCTGCCTCTTTAGAGGTTGCCTGTAGTTTATAGCCAGTGATTCCAAAGCTTTGTGGTGTCAGTCCAAGGTGGGCTACAACAGGGATTCCTATTTGTGTGCATTTTCTAACTAGTGGAGTAATGTGCGCTCCTTCAATTTTCAGTGCGTTGGCCCGGGTGTCTCTATATAGTTCAATCGCATGCTGCATATCCGTTTTGTCATCGACACCAACTGTACCAAATGGCATATCAACGACAATAAATGTATCCTTTGCTCCCCGGCGTGCAGCACATGCATGATGCTTCATATCATCGATAGTGACACCGACCGTGCTATCATAACCAAGAACAGTCATGCCAAGCGAGTCACCCACAAGGATGATCTCAATACCTGCCTGTTCTGCTTGCTTTGCACTCGGATAGTCGTATGCAGTGAGCATCGATATCTTTTCACCATTTTTTTTCATTTCTATGAAATGATTAAGGGGTTTCACTTTCGGATCACCTACTATTATTATTATTATTATTATAAAATTGAATGAATTTCATAATTATTAATCCTTCTGTCTCAACGCTTTTGAGAGACAAAAAAAGAAGTACCTCCCCAAATCTTGTATAATGGTAGTTGACTATAAAACCATAAAAAGACTGAAGGAGCACTTCTTATGACTATTATACGACAAACAAGCTTATTTGGCATCCAAGAATTATACAAGATGGAACCTACCCAACGGTATGATTCAATTATATCCGAGATAGACGTGGATCGAATCTTCCATGAAGTGAATAAAAAATCACGACGTGGCGCTCCTGTGGAGCTTAATTATGCAGCGATGATTATCAGCTCTTTCATTCGCATAGTTGAACGTATTCCAACGATTAAAGATTTGGTGAAACGCCTGAATGATGATTTTGTTTTTAAATTGAACTGTGGTTTTCTTGTCTCGGACGAGACACCTTCCGAAGCTGCCTATTCTCGCCTGCTGACGAAACTTAGTGACTCTAGCGTTCTAGAAGAAGAACAGAAAAAAGTAGTCCTACAAGCCATTGTGGAAGGCTTTATTAGTGACAACACCGTCGCCATTGATGCCACTCACTTCGAAGCACGTGATCAAGCACCACCCAAAGAAGATAAGCCCAAAACAGAACCTAAAAAACGTGGACGCAAACCCAAGGAAGAACGGGAACAATGGTTACTTGAACAGGCTGAAATAGAAGCAAACTTGCCTCTTTATGAAAAGAAAATAGAAGCGCAATTAGACGTACCTTTAACCGACTTACGGGCTGAAGTCCCCCAAGCCCCAAAATGGGGCATAAAAAAGAACAGTGAAGGAAAAAATGTTTTCTGGTACGGCTACAAGGGCCATTTAGCTGTTGGGACATCTAGTCAATATATTTTACAGTCACTCTTTTCGTCAGGAAGTTTGAATGACGGAAAAGCCGCCATTCCCTTATTAAAAGGGGTGAAGGAACTAGCTCTTTCTTCTTTGCGCTACCAAACAATGGATGCGGGTTACGACTATGAACCTATTTATGAACAAGTACATCGAATGGGAAATCAGTCTATCATTGCCTATAATAAGAAAAATGAAAGGGAACCAATTGGCTTTGATAAATACTTTGCCCCAACTTGTTTTCGTGAGCATTCTTACCGTTACGATAGCTTTGATGCCAACTATGAAACGCTGAAATTCACGAGGCCAAAGGAGTGCAGTAGCTGTCCTTTAGCTAACGAAGGCATCTGTCAAAAGGTATATAAAGTAAAGATAACGCAAGACCTCAGAAGATACACAGCGCCAGCTCGTGGATCTAAAGCCTGGAGAACAATCTTTAAACGTCGTACAGCTGTTGAGCGCGTAAACGCATATCTTAAGGAGTTTTTTCAACTTAATAATGTTCGTTATCGTACCGGAAAGCGCGCCAAGGTTCATTTTGATATGATCACGCTTATTTACAATGCTTCAAAATTAGCTGCAGACCGTATGAATGCACGATTAAACCAACATAAAACTGCATGATTCCTGTTTTTAAGAATACAAGATCAGAATTCGGCTCGTCTTTGTATTTTTAAAAAGAGCAATTATGAAATTGACTCAATTATCTGTATAGATTCACAATGGCAAGTTATTAGCTTGAAAAGGTGGGGAAATTGGGATGTATAAATTTGGTGTTATTGGACCTGGTGCTGTAGGAGCTGTGATTGGTGAGTCGCTACAGAAAAGTGGATGCAATGTAACGCTATTGGGAAGAAAAGCAGGGAAAGTTCATATTGAACGGGTTAAATCATCCAAGGCTGTCATTCTTCCTGTTGAAGGAATTTCGGAAGCGACGGGGTCATTTGATTATTTATTTATTACTGTCAAGGGGACACAATTAGAAGGGGTTCTGCCTTTTTTAGAACAGCTCACTCAGCCTAATACGGTTTGCATTCTTTGTCAAAATGGATTCGGGCAGCTGGAAAAATTTCAGATCCCTCATGCATATCAAGCTGTTGTGTATATTAGTGGACAGAAAAAAGGGCAAATTGCAACTCATTTTCGAGATCGCATATTGATTTTACCGGAAAATGAAGTAACAACGAAATTGAAAGAAGCAGTCACAGAAAGTAATCTCGATATCCAATTAAGCTCCAATTATCATTATGAGGTATGGTATAAATTAATTGTTAACTTAGCGATTAATTCGGTAACAGCGCTCAGCAGAAATACGGCATTAATTCTGCAGGAAGAAAAAGTACGTAAGCTATGTGAAAAGTTGATTCAAGAAGGAATAGCAATTGCAGCGGCCGAGGGTATTCATTTTGAGGAAAAAACAACAGAAGAAATAATGGGGATTTATGGTGGGTACCCTTCTTATATGGGAACAAGTATGTATTACGATATGATAAATGGGCAAGCAATGGAAATCGATTTTATACAAGGGTTTCTTTATCAAAAAAGCAGAGAGCATGATTTATATACCCCTTGTTTAGATACGGTTTACAGCTTGTTATTGGCAAGTGAGATGGGGGGATAAGTCACAGAGTGCTCCCTTTGCCCTAAAATGCTAAAATGCTATCTAAGAGTACAAACTTGAATATAAATTGAACTGCCATATGCGGAATCGTACGGACTGTGCTATAAAAAAGGGGTAAAGTACTTGTTTCGCTCTATTTTCTTAAATAGCAGATAACACTTGATGCTTCAATCATGAGATGGGCCGGCTTCGGATAGGGCTTGGTTTATACCAGGTCAGCTATCCGATATATAGAAAATAGATAACTAAAACAAAGTACTATTATAATTGGGTTATTCCCTGGAGATGTTAAGCGTGGTAGGGTATGTATACTCCTTAAAAAGTCTGCAGAAATTGTCAAATAAACGCAACGATAAGACGTAATCCGAGTGGTAAATACTTGGTATTTATTCTTACGATAAATGAAATAAGAGAAATGGTTGAACAAATAACTTGATGTCTTTAATAATCTTCTGAATCATACAGATGTTGTGATCGGGAAGTGACAATAGACTCTTGCACATATAAAGATAAACGTGTTAGCTTCCAAACTACTAAACTAAAAAAGAGGAGCAGATCCTGTTAGGAGCGGGGTGGCATGCATTAGAATTAATGTAGATGTTGGAGTAATTCTCAATACTTACTGAGGAAATAATGTGTAAGTCGCAAAAAACAGGCAGGTATACCTTTATGATTGGGCTAAACCTGCAATTTTAAATAAACGTTTTTACGTCAGATCCTAGTAAATGCAAACTAAAAAACAAGCAGGCGATACACGTGATACCGCCTGCTTGTTTTGTTCTGCTTTATCTATTATTCTTCATTTGACAGTTTAAAAGTATCTAGCAATTTGAAGAAAATTCCTAAGACTATTGCTACGATAGTTGCCAATCCCATCCCTTTTAAAGCAACTTCGCCAATCTGGATGGTAACACCACTAATCCCAATAACAAGCACAACACACGTAAGGATTAAGTTGGTGGAACGGTTGTAATCTACCTTTGCTTCGACAAGCATCCGGATTCCGCTTGCTGCTATAATACCAAATAATAGGAGTGAGATTCCTCCCATTACGGCACTAGGGATAGAAGATATAAGAGCTGCCAGCTTCCCGACAAAAGAAAGAACCACTGCAATAACGGCTGCTATACCAATGATCCAAGTTGAATAAACACGTGTTATCGCAAGTACTCCAATGTTTTCTCCATACGTCGTATTCGGTGTAGACCCAAAAAGACTGGAAATTATTGTAGAAATACCGTTACCAGCTAATGAGCGGTCAAGACCAGGGTCTTTTGCAAGATCCTTTTTCACTATGTTTCCAGTTACAAATAAGTGCCCAATATGCTCTGGAATAAGAACTAGCGCTGCTGGGAGGATCACGACGATTGCAGACCAGTCAAATTTCATTTGATAAAATTCAGGTAGAGAAATCCAAGCCGCTTCCTTCACAGGTGTGAAATCTACTAACCCGAAGAAGTAAGCAATAATATAACCAGCGATAATTCCAATTAAAATAGGTATAATTTTTAAAAACCCCCGTAAGGTAACCCAGCAAACAATCGTAATAGTAAGGGTTAATAACGCAACAATTGCTACATCCGTATCCATCGCCCAATTAGCTCCTGCATCGGCTGGGGCAATCCAACCTGCCATCTCGGCAGCTGTTGGTACGAGCTCCAGTCCGATAACTGCTACGATAGCACCCATTGCGGCTGGTGGAAAAATAACATCAATCCAACTTGTACCGACCATTTTCACTATAAAGGCAACAAGGGTTAACACAATCCCTACTGCCAGAAAACCACCAAGAACGTAGCTATATCCCTCACCTCCAGCATAATTACCTAATACCACTGCTACAGGTGAAAGGAAGGCAAAGCTCGATCCCAGATAGGCTGGAATTTTTCCTTTTGTTATAAATAAGTAAATTAATGTACCAATTCCGTTCATTAACAAAATGGTAGCAGGATTTATTCCAAACAGAACAGGAACCAGTACGGTGGATCCAAACATTGCAAATAAGTGCTGAAAACTAAGCGGTAAGCTCTTTAGTATTGGTAGGCGTTCATCCACCTTAATTTCACGATATGTTGCCATCTTTATTTCCCCCTTGAATTAACGGGTTACCTTGGAACCAAGAAAAAAACACCTTGCCTTAAGATGGGCAAGGTGTTTGCATCGAAAGAATAGAGCCACTGGGTAACTGTTCCCAGTGGTTGATCCTTTTAACAGACCTAATCTGTTCCACCTTGCCAGCCTCACAGGACTGGATTAAAGGTAACCGTAAAATTTATTCTATTTATTATTACGCATAAATAGTCAGCTGTCAATCCCTTTCTCTATTAGCGAATCGGACAAATAGTACGCAACACTAATAAAAGTGGGTAGTATTTTTATTCCCAATAAAATAAAAGTTGTATTGAAACAGAAAATTCTTCCACTTTATTAGTATAAAACATTGTAAATAATAGGCAAATATGCTTACAATAATAAGAGATACTAGCGTTCGTGTTAATTTGACATCTTTATACATAGAATGAGGGAGCGGTGTTGTGAAAAATAAAAAATTACTTGTCATTAATTTGCTCACCTTAACAGCATTTGTAGCTGTTGTGATAACTGGAATTTACCAGTCTGAGCTAAAGCAGAATAAATATGGTAAAGAAGTAAAGGTCGAAGAAGTTGACAAAGAAGAGGAGAAGGGTGCGGAAGAAGCCCTTATCATTACCCACGTAGAAAATGATGAATTTGATGAACCGGCAGTAGAAAAAACCACGGCTGCAGGGGAGCTAATGCGTCAAAAAAGTTCCCTGTTTGTCGAGGCAATGAAAGAAGCAAGCTTGTTGGCAGAAAAGACAGAGGATGAACAGGTTGACGATGAATCGGAAGAACTTTCTATAGAAGAAGATGACGCAGAAGCTAGCACTACAGTTTCTACTTACCCAAATGCGACTACACATAACCAGAAATCTTACTCTACAAATCAAGGAAACAAGAGTAACAAAATTGAAAACACTGCTGATAAAAAGACTGAAAAATCATCAAGTGATAGTGACAATACAAATAGTGGTACTGATCAAGAAACAGAGCAAGATAAAGGGGGAGAAGGGGAATCTCCTAGTGAGTCAGTAGAGGAAGAGGAAAAAGAAGAAAAACCTGTTGAAAATACGAAACCGACTAATTCTGAGAACAAGGATGATCAAGAGGATAATCCCCCTGATCCAGATGACGAGAAAGAGGAAGGTTCCGATAAGGAAGATGATGAACCTAAAGAGGAAAAACCAGGTAAAAAGGCAAATTCTCAACAAGACAATGAAGCTCAAGAAAATCAGTAATATAAGGGCTAATAGAGTTAATATAAAACCTTATTAAGACGTTTTGTAATCTAATATATACAACTGATTATTAGCCTATTTAATAAATCTTTGCTATTATAAAGGTATTATAAAAAAAGTTTTTAGCGAGCTTGAATAGGATTCAAGTATATTATCTATTATTCTGAACGCTTTAACTTTTGTATTATAGAGTATATTCAAGAAAGGTGGAAGTTTTAATGAGTACAAGCATTCCAAAAATAGTTGTACTAGGAGCTGGTTACGCAGGTCTTACTACAGCAAAACGACTAACAAAACAACTAACAGCAGAACAGGCAGAGATCGTACTGGTAAACAAACATAACTACCACTATGAAACAACTTGGCTGCATGAAGTAGCTGCGGGAACAATTAACCCGAATCAGGCACGTGTGATGATCAGCGATGTGGTGAGCCCGAATCGCGTTAGACTCGTATACGATTCTGTAGTTAAAATTAACAAAGATGAAAAGCGCGTTGTTCTAGAAAACAGCGAAATTGAATACGATTATTTAGTCGTAGCTCTAGGGTTTGAATCTAATGACTTTGGAATTAAAGGGATGGCTGAACATGCTTTCGCTATTGAAGACATCGATTCAAGCCGTCTAATTAGTGAGCACATTGAATATCAATTCGCAAAATATAATAATGAAGAGAATGTAAGTGAAGAAAGCTTAAACATTCTTGTAGGTGGAGCAGGCTTCACTGGAATTGAGTTTGTTGGTGAACTAGCTCAAAAAGTACCAGAGCTATGCAAAAAATACGACATTGACCGTAGTAAGGTCCGTATTATTAACGTAGAGGCAGCACCTTCTATTCTTCCAATGTTCGATAAAGAACTAGTAGATTATGCTAAAAAATCTTTAGAAGATCGTGGAGTTGAGCTTAAAATCGGTGCCGCAATATCTGAAGCTACACCTGAAGGATTCGTTGTTGGTGATGACAAAGAATTAATCAAAGCTGGAACAATCGTTTGGACTGGTGGCGTAAAAGCTAGCTCTGTTCTTGGTGAATCTGGTTTTGAACTAGTAAAAGGAAAAGTTAACGTAAATAGTGATCTTCGTCCAGAAGGCGTAGAGGACATGTTTGTTATTGGGGACTGCTCATGGGTATGGAACAAAGAAGCAGATCGTCCTTATCCATCAACTGCCCAATTGGCAATGCAGGAAGCAGACGTTGTTGCAGCGAATCTTAAAGCACTAATCACAAATCAACCAGTAGAGGAGTTTGTATTTAGTGATAAAGGTACTGTAGCTTCTCTAGGACACTCTGACGGTATCGGTAATGTTATGTCTGGATATAAGCTTTCTGGTAAATCAGCTGCAGCTATGAAGAAAGTTGTAGATAACCGTTCCCTATTCTTACTTGGTGGAGCGAAGCTGGTTCTTAAAAAAGGTAAGTTCCGTCCATTCTAATATAAAAAAATAGTCATAATTGAACGAGATAATTACGAGGAGGTAGTAATGAATGAAGAATAAAACATTATGTGGGTTTTTACTTGTACTTGCTTCGTTGGTAGGGTTTAGATTACTCAGTGACTACATGGAAGATTCAAGGGATTTCAGATAAATACAAGGCCATCCAGTTTAGCTGGCTGGCTTTTTACTATGGAGGGAAGTCTGGTGCATAACGGCTTAATTATCTTTTTAATTTTCCTGTTTATACTTGCAATATTAGGAACGTTCTTTGCACTAAAGCAAGAGGAGCGAAAAATGAAAAAGTATGAAGAAGAAGGGGACACGATTGAAGATCAATTGTCCCGTTCTTTAGAATATGAATCTACCTCTTTGAAATCAAATGTACGTAGCCAAATCTGGATCTACTCGATAACGATTACGCTTGCACTGCTCGCTTTTTTTATATACCTTTTTTAAATAAAGGAATGTAATACAACCTCTTTCCTCATACTAAGTGAAGGAGGTTGGCGATATGCGTATTCTTTTACTTCTTGTATTTTTATTAAGTTGTATGGCTTCAAATGTGTTTGCTACAGCTAACGTGAAACTTGATAAGGTTGAAATCAGCCAATACGGACTCTATCCTTTTCAACAAACGCCATTTATTGATGAAGTTAAATTGCAGGCATTAATAAGTGAATTAGAAAAGAAGGTTGCCATTGAACCGAAAAACGCCCATTGGTCAGAGAATAATGAGCTCATTACAGAGGTACCTGGCAGGATGTTGGATAAAGAAGCCTTTCAATTATTATTTCGAAGTGCTTATTATGAGCAGAATATGAAGCATATTACGGTCCCGACTATGCCAGTATACCCAAAAGTTGATCAATCACTACTCAAAGAAATACAGACAAAAGAGTTGGGAAGCTATACCACCTTTTATAAAAAGGGGAACAAAGAGAGGGCGGATAACATTGCATTAGCCGCGGCAGCGATTGATAGTCACGTCGTTTTTCCAGGTGAATCTTTTTCATTTAATGATGTAGTAGGGGAGAGAACAGCGCAAAGAGGTTATAAACGTGCTCCTGTCATTGTTAAAGGAGAGCTTGCTGAAGATATTGGCGGAGGCATTTGCCAGGTTTCCTCGACCCTTTTTAATGCTGTAGATTTGAAGGGTATTCAAATCTTGGAACGATATGCCCACAGTAGAAGTGTTCCCTACGTACCTGAGGGAAGAGATGCTACCGTTAGCTGGTGGGGTCCAGACTTTGTGTTTAAAAACAGATATAATCAACCATTATTAATCAGAGCACATGCTAATGAGGGGAGAATGGTTGTTAGAATCCTATCATCAGAATCTGTAGATCATTTCACGGGTGAATCTTCCTAAGTAACCACTATCGTATAATAAAACAGCAGACTTCCTTATAGGAGCCTGCTGTTCTTTAAGTTAAATTATTCTGCTTTATGTGCTTCAATTTCAAAATTGATTGTAACATCTTCACCGATTAGAACGCCACCTGTTTCAACAGCAGCATTCCATGTAAGTCCAAACTCTTTACGGTTTACTTTTGTTTTCCCACTGAATCCAGCAACAATATTTCCGCTCATTGGGTCTTTACTTTGTCCTTCAAACTCTACATCCACCGTAACAGGCTTCGTAGTTCCGCGAATAGTTAGATCACCAGTAACATCATATTCACTGTCAGATTTTTTCTTAATATCTGTTGCAACAAATGTGATATTAGGATGATTTTCTACATCGAAGAAATCACCTGAACGCAAATGATCGTCACGATCTTTATTACGTGTTTCGATGCTATTTACATCAATCGTTACTTCTACTTTAGAATCTGTAAGGTCCTCAACATCTGCTTCGATAACAGCATCAAATTCTTTGAAGACTCCTTTTGCTTTTGAAATCATCATGTGCTTTACGGAGAAGCCAATTTCACTGTGTACTGCGTCTACATTCCATACTGTTCTTGTCATCTTAAAAATCCCTCCAAAGGTAAGTTATTAATGCGTTAGTTACTTTATGTTACTTAGTATAAAATCATAAACTTGTATTGTCAAGTAATAAAAATTATCCCTATTTTTCTTTTACACAATAGTTTGCCGTTCCAAATGCTAAGCGAAATCGTAGTATGGAGTAAAAGATAGGAGGGGGAAATAAGTGGACCGAGGTACTCTTATTCGATCTTTTGTTTTATTCGTTGCCCTCATTAATCAAACGCTCGTCATATTTGGCAAATCCCCTTTACCACTAGATAGTGAATTAGTAGAGCAGTTTGTTGCAATAACGTTTACAGTGGTATCTTCACTCATTGCGTGGTTTAAAAATAATTACATTACAGAAAAGGGTAAGCAACAAAGGAAAACGCTTGAGAATAATGGGTTAACGAAGCAAACAAAGAAAACAAAATAATCATCGCTCCTTGAGCACCTGCTTGGGGAGCCTTTGCTATCTTTCAAGATGATGATCATTTAAAGTTTCCTGAAACAAAGTTTACTAAATTTCTTGAAAAAAGAAAATTCCCCGAGGTGAAAATTATTTCATTTTTCGTTATAATGAAAAGATAGGGTAAAATGTAAAAAATATAAATAATGGAATGAGGAGAGATTTTATGCAACAAACGTATAACCCAACATGGGATTTAGATGTGATTTTTCCAGGGGGAAGCGATTCAGAAGCATTTCGTACATATCTTAAAGAGATCGAAAAGGATAAAGAAACATTCTCTGCTGAGGTAGAGGCATTCTCTCCAGAAGATGGTAATGTGGAAGCAGAACAGTTAATTGGTGTAGTCAACGAGCTTGAGAGTGTAATGAAAAAGTTAAGAGAAGCTTCCGCGTTTATCAGCTGTCTAAGCGCCCAAGATGTAACAGATGAGAAAGCAAGTCTTCTAGTTGGTAAACGTAGTGAACTGCGGGCAGAATTGGATGCTATCATGTCGAAGTTTGTACAAAAGCTAGTTGCCATAGAAGATACCACATGGGTTACATTACTTCAGCATGATGGTTTAACGGAGCTTTCCTTTGTCCTTAACGAATACAGAGAACAGGCAAAGGAGCTTCTAAATGTTGAACAGGAAGTGCTCATCAATGATCTTGGAGTTGATGGCTATCACGGCTGGAGTCAAATGTATGATACAATCGTTGGAAAAATGACAGTGGAAGTAGAAGAAGATAATAAAGTGAAGTCTCTATCTGTCGGGCAGGCATCTAATAAATTAGGTCATCCGGATCGTAAAGTAAGAAAGGCCGTTTTTGATAAGCTGGGAGAGGCATGGAAGGAACAATCCGCCCTATTTGGTCAGACATTAAACCATTTAGCTGGATTCCGCCTGCAAACTTATAAGCATCGTAATTGGAAGAGTGTTCTTAAGGAGCCGCTTGCGATTAACCGAATGAAGCAGGAAACACTTGACGCAATGTGGACAGCTATTTCGAATAACAAAAAGCACTTTGTTAAATATTTAGAGAAAAAAGCAGATCTTCTTGGGCTAGATAAAATGAGCATGTATGATATTGGGGCACCTTTAACCAATACTGTGAATAAGTCGAGTTATACTGAAGCCAGTAAGTTTATTGTAGACCATTTCGGTAAATTCAGTCCCAAAATGGCCGACTTTGCTCAGATGGCCTTTGACAAACGCTGGATTGAGGCAGAGGATCGTGCTGGAAAGCGCCCAGGTGGGTTCTGTACAAGCTTCCCTGATAGTGAGCAAACAAGAATCTTTATGACCTTTTCTGGGACGTCTTCAAATATTGCTACTTTAGCTCATGAACTAGGCCATGCTTATCACCAGCATGTTATGAATGATGTGAATGGGCTAAATCAACGTTATGCTATGAATGTTGCGGAGACAGCTTCCACGTTCGCAGAAATGATTGTAGCAGATGCTTCGGTTAAAAATGCGCAAAATAAAGAGGAGAAAATCGGACTGCTTGAAGATAAAATTCAACGTAGTGTAGCATTCTTTATGAATATACATGCGCGTTTTATCTTTGAGAACCGTTTTTATGAAGAAAGAAAAGAAGGACTTGTGTCGGTTAACCGCTTGAATGAGATCATGGTAGAGGCGCAGAAGGAAGCTTATCAGGATGCACTGGACGAATATGATCCTAATTTCTGGTCTTCCAAACTACATTTCCATATTACTGGTGTTCCATTCTATAACTTCCCGTACACCTTTGGGTATTTATTCAGCCTTGGAATCTATGCGGCCGCCAAAGAACAAGGCGAAAACTTTGAGGATGCATACATTGCGTTGCTACGTGATACTGGTAGAATGAATGTAGAAGATCTTGCCATGAAGCATATGAATGTCGACTTAACGAAACCTGATTTCTGGGAAGCAGCTATTCAATTATGTGTAAAGGATGTTGAGGAATTTATCGAGCTTACACAATAGTTGTAAGCTTACAGAATGTGGGTTACAATGAAATTAATAAGAAAAGCATAGTTTGAAAAGCCTACAGGGGGAGCCAATGGCTGAGAGTGAACAGTGATGTTCTTACCCTTTGAACCTGTTAGTTAGTACTAACGTAGGGATGGTGGCTTTTTTGATGGAATAAAAGCAATGTGAGCGGATTCCCATCAGGAAGTCTTCCCCTTGGCATTGCTTTTTTTGTTTGTTTAAAATTCGCTTTAAAAAGGGGAGAGAGAAATGAATAGAAAGCGCACATTATTTTTAGTTGAGGTAGCCATATTTGCTGCCTTTGCACTTTTGTTGGATATTATTCCATTTTTATCATTTAAGATATGGGCCCAGGGAGGATCAATATCCTTTGCTATGATTCCTATTTTTATTGTGGCTTTTCGTTGGGGAGTTAAGGGAGGGTTATTGGCAGGTTTTCTTTGGGGGATGTTACAAATTGCCGTAGGAACTGCTTATGTATTATACCCACTTCAAGGATTTTTTGATTATGCTGTAGCATTTACTGTATTAGGTTTTGCAGGTATGTTTTCTAAAAAAATTCAACAGGCTCTTCAAAAAGGTCAAACCAAGAAGTATTTGGGATATATAGTGGCAGGAGTGTTTTTAGGATCAATCCTACGCTTTGGTGCACATTATATTGCAGGAGTTACATTTTTTGAGTCAGCAATAGAAGGGCAACCTGTATGGTTGTATTCCCTATTATATAATGGCTCTTATATGCTGCCTGCTTTCCTGCTTAGTGCTGTACTTGTCTTTTTCTTATTTCACAAACAGCCAAGGACATTAATGAATACAAATTAAAAAGTTTTTCCGCTCACATGTGGGTGTCTCTCTTATTAAGGGAGACTACCTTCTTTACTACATATAAAACGAGCATGCCAACTAGATTATTGGTTGGCATGCTCGTTTTTTTAGCCTTAAGACAAATGACTTTGTAATAAGACTACATTAAGTAGCTAGCTGCATTTTCGTTGTTTGTTACAATTAGTAATACTTTTCCTTCGTCCATATCCTCTTCATAATTTTCCGCTTCTGCTTGAGAGAAACCTACTTCCTGAAGTTTCGAGCGCAACTCGTCACCTTTACTATTAAATAAGTTTCCGACTGCGTTCCCAAAATCCATTTCCTTTATGCCGATTGTGTTGGCATCAACACTTCCAGCAATTCGTTTCGTACGGTCATCATCGTGGGACAATACATAAACATCATCTTTGTTAATCCCTTTGTCTTTTAAAATACTCACATCTGTTTTTAATACTTCGTCATTTGTATATTCTTTGATAAATGGTTTCATCTTTTTCTACCTCCTAATAATGTTCTATGGTTTTTATATTCCCGGTAACCAAAGAACTAAACATTTCCTTAATGCATAGGCTATACAACCATTATTGAGAGGAAGATGTATGATGGAACTCACCATTTCTCATTGGATATATGGACTGTTTACTTTGTTGATTATAGGAACAATGATTTTTCGAAAAGGGGTTGTGTTACCAACATTACTCGGTACGTTCATTGTAGCGTGGGTTTACAATGGAAACCTTGTAGCAGGCTTTAAAGCCATTTTTAATGCGAACCTAATTGCTGCACAGGAACTGTTTAGTATTTTCCTAATCATCACATTCATGCTTGCGCTTTTACATTCATTACGTGATTTAGGTGCAGATAAACGAATGATCCAACCCATCCAAAAAATGATGATTAATGGGCATATTTCCTTCTTTGTCCTAGCGGTCATTACGTATATCATTTCATTATTTTTCTGGCCAACTCCTGCTGTTCCATTAATTTGTGCGTTGCTAGTCCCAGCGGCTATTAGAGCAGGTTTGCCGGTTATGATGGCAGCAGTTGCCATTGCGCTTGCTGGTCAAGGAATGGCATTATCATCGGATTATATTGTACAGGTAGCACCAAGCTTATCAGCTACTGCGGCCGGGATTGAGACAGCTATAGTGGCTGATCGTGCCCTTGTATTGTCTGTGATTGCTGGTGTCATCGCCATAGCGTTAGCTTACTTGCTATACCGGAAAACAATACGCCATAAAAATGATCCATTAATTGAATTAGAATTGGAGCAAATGCAATCCGTAAAAGAGACAACGAATAAGGCACATACCAAAAATTTAACCGCGTGGAGTAAAATATTTGCAGTGGTTGTACCACTAACACTGTTAGGTGTTGTTATTTATATGGTATATGAAAAGCTGTTATCTGGAAGAATGAGTGGACTTGAAGGGGGAGATGGAGCTGCCTTTGTCGGTGGAGTAGCAGTCATTCTTTTACTACTCTCAACTGTAGCCTTTGGTAAACAGCATTCTCTTGATTATATAACAACACATATAACGGATGGTTTTGTGTTTGCCTTTAAGGCAATGGGCCCAGTTATACCAATTGCTGGTTTCTTTTTTCTAGGAAGCTCGGACTTCTCAGGAAGCATTTTGGGAATGGAGGAAAGTCAACCAGCGTTTCTGTTTGACCTTGTCCAAACTAGCCAGACTTTTTTACCTGAAAATGCCCTTCTTGCTGCGCTAAGTATCTTAATCATTGGGATTATTACAGGTTTGGATGGTTCGGGGTTCTCTGGTCTCCCTCTTACAGGTGCCTTAGCTGCATCGTTGGAAAACGGTTCAATTGATGCTGCTACATTAGCAGCTATTGGGCAAATGGGGTCTATTTGGACGGGGGGAGGAACAATTGTAGCCTGGTCTTCGCTTATTGCAATCGCAGGTTTTTGTGGTATTTCCGTAATGGAACTCGTTCGCAAAAATTTTATTCCAGTCATAATTGGTCTTTTAGCAGCAACACTTTTCGCTATTTTTCTTTGGTGATAAACCGTTTTCATGGTCCTTTGAGGCTGGATTTGTTAGAATCGTAAAAAAGTGGGGCTTGATCAGCCGTAAATTACTTAGGGAAAGGGGCATAAACCAAAAGGCAGCACAGCCATCGGTTTCTGGCATGCCCCTAGGGGTGGCTGATCTATACCTCATTTGGCAAATCTTAGTCAGGAGGAACTAAAATGGTAAGCAATACTTCTACTATTATCGAACAATCTCTAGATGCATTGCTTGATGATCAATCATTTTTACCAGAACTTTCTGGAGAAACAAGAAAAAAAGCTTTTACTTCTCTCACCTCTATCTTGTCCACCCCTAATCATATTCATAAATCATTCCTTAGAATCGCGTTAGAGGATGGCAAAGTGACTCGGATACCGGCATTTCGTGTCCAACATAATAATATTATAGGGCCTTATAAAGGAGGTATTCGTTTTCATGAATCTGTTGAGGAAGAAGAAGTAAGTAACCTTGCTGCCTTAATGACGTTAAAAAACGCCTTGCATGAAGTTCCCTTTGGAGGAGGGAAGGGCGGAGTGGTAATTGATCCGAGAAAATTTAAGGTGAAAGAACTAAACCAAATCTGTAGAAAATATGTCCAATATTTCAGTCAGATCATTGGTCCGGAAAAAGATATTCCGGCGCCTGACGTCGGATCAGGAGAACGGGAAATGGACTGGATGATGGGAGAATACAAGAGCATCCATCCAGGTATGAAGTATAGAGGTAGTTTTACTGGTAAAAGTGTTGTAAACGGTGGCTCTTTGGGGAGAAGACAGGCGACGGGAAAGGGAGTCTATTTCTCCCTTCGCTATATGCTACATGATTTTACAAAAGATAAGTATAAATGGTTAAACGAACGGGACAATATTTTTGCTAAAACTGTCCTTGATCATAAAGACAAGTCCCTTAAAATTGCGATACAAGGTTTCGGGAATGTTGGATCTGTTGTAGCAGCTGAAGCAAATAAGTGTAACTTTTTAAACAATAAAGTAGTAGCTGTGAGTGATAGAAACGTGACATTGCGTAATTCTGATGGGCTAGACATCCCAGAATTAATAAAGTATACAAAATCGAGGAATGGTGATCTTCCAATAGATGAAGAAAGCCTGGAAGAGGCCAATGTAAAAGCCACTATTTGCGATAGGGACGAATTGCTTACAATGGATACAGACATATTAGTATTGGCTGCACTTGGTGGGCAAATTCACCAGGAAAATATGAAGCAAATTAAAGCAAAGATTATTGTTGAGGGAGCGAACGCACCAATTACAGGGGAAGCAGACAGCTATCTCAGTGAAAAAGGGATAGTTGTTATTCCGGATATTTTGGCAAATGCTGGTGGTGTTATCGTCTCCTATTTTGAGTGGCTTCAAGGGAGAGAAACACAATTTTATAGTGAAGAGCAAGTTTATGAGAAATTATATGATAAAATGCAACACACCTTTGAAACAGTCTATCCGCAGTATTTTGGAGACGCGTTTCCACTAAGGCAAAATTGTTACATCCACTCTGTAATGAAACTCTCCACAATCTTATTTAAACAAGGAAAGCTTTACTAAAGTTATTACGCTTTGCCCTATGTTCTCATTAGCAAGGAAGGCTATGTCAAAAGAAGTATTTTTGTTTCAATTACCTAAAAGGATTTAATTGCCGGCCAAAACTTGAATTTATCTTAGATAATTCACGTTTTGGACGGCTTTTTCCTTGTTTAGATTCTCCTTCTTCATTCCTTCTGAAATTACATATAAAATAACTTTGTTGTCTACTTTTAAACCTATGACACTCTATTGTATTCACAATAATGATGGATAAATTTTCCACGCTTTGAAACCTACCATTTGAGCACTAAAATATTCTAAAAAAGCATAGAAAACCATACTAAATTAAAGCGCTTTCACATATGGTTTAAAGAAACACGTCCATGTATTCTTTTCGAAGGTGTGTTAACTACTTAGTATAGGAGGAATAAGGTATGTCAGGTATTTTAGTTGCACTTATTGGTATGGTCATTTTTGCTCTTGGCTACAAATATTATTCCAAGTTTGTAGCAGAAAAGATCTTCAGGCTTGATCCGAATTATGTAACACCTGCACACCGTTATAAGGACGGAGTAGATTTTGTTCCTACAAATAAGTTCGTCTTGTGGGGGCATCATTTTACCTCTGTTGCGGGAGCTGCACCCATATTAGGACCAGCAATCGCCGTGTATTGGGGTTGGCTTCCGGCGTTTTTATGGGTGATACTTGGGACCGTTTTTGCTGCAGGTGTCCATGACTTCGGTACATTGGTTCTCTCTGTTCGGAATAAGGGCCAGTCTGTTGGAACATTAGCACACAGACTAGTTGGACAGCGTGCCAAGATATTATTTTTGTTTATCATATTAATTCTAGTATTGATGGTAAACGCAGTTTTTGCCTGGGTGATTTCGAATCTATTTATCTCCTATCCGGCTAGTGTACTACCAGTGTTCATTCAAATTCCATTGGCTATTTGGATTGGATATGCAGTATACAAACGGAATAAACGAATGCTGATTCCATCTCTTTTTGCGCTTGGTGTTATGTATGCCACGGCTATCTTAGCTAGCAAAGTAGGTTTCTTACAAATTGACATAGTTAAATACTTTGGCGGAGAGGGGGCAAGTGGACTGTTTGGACTTGGTGCCACTTCTTCAGCTTTCCTCATCTGGATCATCATCTTAATGGTCTATGTATACATTGCCTCAACACTTCCAGTTTGGAAACTATTGCAACCAAGAGACTTTATTAATTCGCACCAGCTTGTTGTAGGTCTTGGAATCTTGTACCTTGGATTAATATTTTTGAATCCAGAAATGACGGCTCCTGTCACAAACGCAAATCCTGATAAATCATTGCTTCCATTATTGTTTATTACAATAGCCTGTGGTGCGATCTCTGGTTTTCATGGACTAGTTTCATCTGGAACTTCTTCTAAACAATTAGATAAAGAAACAGATGCACGCTTTGTTGGTTATTTTGGTGCAGTTGGTGAAGGAATCCTTGCACTTATTTCGATTATTGCGGTGGCTACATTCTTTGCGAATAAAGATGACTTCTTTGCTACTTATGCAAGTTTTACAGATGCAAATGGTGCTGGATTGGGAGTGTTTATTGAAGGCGCCGCAAACCTGGCCTCTGGAGTCGGGTTACCGGCAGATATTGCTACAACCATTGTATCGATCATTGTAGTAAGCTTTGCTGCAACCACGCTCGATACTTCTGTACGATTAATGCGCTACATTATTTCTGAGCTCGGTGTAGAATACAAAGTTCCAGCGTTAACCAAAAAACATGTTGCGACAACGGTAGCTGTTGTGTCTAGTGCTGCCCTAGTACTCTTGCCAGAAGGACCGAAAGGGTTCGGTTCTGGTGGTTATCAGCTTTGGCCTCTATTCGGTACGGCTAACCAGTTACTAGCAGGCATCAGCTTAATGTTAATTGCCGTATGGCTCAGGAGGCAAGGGAGAAACTATGCAGTGGTGTTAATACCTATGATTTTCCTTATGTTTATGACACTATACGCAATGTTTCAACAGGTGGTGTTTGAATGGTCATGGGCAGGGAATGACGCAAACACATTATTGTTCGTACTCGGCGCTATTATTTTTGTATTTGCTGTTTGGATTATCTTAACCGCCTTTAATGTGTTAACAAAACCGATTATCAATTCAACAGAAGAGGAATAATTAGCAACTGAGTGTGATGACAAAAAGGAGCAAACTAGCTCCTTTTTGTATTTCACCATAGCAATTAAGCATAGAATTTCATACTAAAGGGAGGGGATAGAGTGCTTGACAAGCTAAAGAAGGCAATTGAATTTTATGAGGAAGTGCTTAGTACGCCGCATCGACAGGAAATTGCCAGAGAATTAAGAAAGGAAGAAGATCTTTTTCTGCTATTACTATACTCTGAAATGGTTGGCATCCCTAACCCAGTGTTTTACTATACGCTAGAACTTTATCCACACATAATAGAGAAGTTTCATGATTGGCACTTGCGCATGGGCATGGAAAACTCCCCCTTATCAGGGATTCGTTGTTGTTAAAATAGAATAGGAGGTGCTATATGAACACAGAAAAGGAGATCATCTTTATTGGTGGAAAAGGAGGAGTGGGGAAGTCCACAACAGCAGCTGCCTTAGCTTGGAGTTTTGCTGAAAAAGGGATCCGGACATTACTCGTATCAACAGACCCGGCCCATAATACAGGTGATATATTTGATCAGAAAATAGGTGGAGCCATGAAACGCCTTTCCAAATTTTTAACAGCAATCGAAATTGACCCTGATCATGAGGCATCCTCTTACATTCAACGTGTGAAATTAACGATTAAGGGTATCGTACATGTAGGGATGGTAGAAGAGGTGAATCGTCAGCTTGATACCGCTAAAGCTTCACCAGGAGCGGAGGAAGCAGCCTTATTTGAAAAATTAATTTCAATTATTTTGGAAGAGAGGGCGAATTTTGATAAAATAGTTTTTGATACTGCTCCAACAGGGCATACCATCCGCTTGCTTTCTCTTCCTGAGTTGATGGGTGTATGGATTGATGGTCTGCTACAAAAGAGACAAAAAACGAATGAAAACTATTCCAGATTATTGCATGACGGTGAACCGGTAGATGATCCTATATACGAAGTACTAAAAGCAAGACAGGAGCGGTTCTATCAGGCAAGAGAAATATTGCTTAACCCTAGAAAGACGGAATTCATTTTTGTATTAAATCCAGAAAAACTTCCTATACTTGAAACGAAAAAGGCGATTGAGTTACTAGAAAAGTATCAACTCTCTGTGAATACTTTAGTGGTAAATAAACTATTACCTAATGATGTGGAAGGGACATTTTATGAAAAACGCAGGAAACATGAGAAACAATATATTTCAAAAATAAAGCAAGAATTTCAGAGCCAGCACCTTATGTTTGTCCCATTGTTTACAGAGGATATTATTACGAAGGCACAATTATCGAAATTTAGTACATACGTGGAAAGGGGAAAAAGCAATTGAAAGCATTTGTACATGAATATGGCGAGTTAAAAGTAAAGGATATGGAAACACCAACCGCAGGGGAAGGTCAGGTTGTGGTGGCCCTAAAAGTGGCTGGTTTAAACAGACGTGATCTTTACATTCCAAATCGGCGCGGAGAAGATAAAGAAGCATTGATTCTTGGCTCAGATGGAGCGGGTATAATCGAATCAATTGGCAAAGGCGTTCAAAATGTTAAAGAAGGTGATGAAGTTATCATCAATCCTGGTTTGCGTTGGTATGACAATAGTGATGCTCCACCAGCAGAATTTGATATCTTAGGTATGCCTGACCATGGAACCTTCGGCGAAAAAATTGTTATATCCAGTGAACAAGTGGAACAAAAACCATCCCATTTATCTTGGGAGGAAGCAGGAGTTCTCGCTTTATCAGCCCTTACAGGATATAGAGCATTGTTTACAAAAGGTCAGATTAAAGAAGGGGAAACTGTATTTATTCCAGGTGCTGGAAGCGGTGTGTCTACTTATCTTATTTCATTCGCTAAAAACGTTGGAGCACGGGTAATTGTTACATCAAGAAGTGAAGAAAAGCTTGAAAAAGCAAAAGCATTAGGAGCAGATGTTGTCTTGCTTGATAGCGAAGATTGGGTAAAACAATTAGAGAACGAAACAGTTGATCTCGTGATTGATAGTGTGGGACGGGCTACCTTTAAACGTTCTTTGGATGTATTAAAAAAAGGTGGACGCATGGTTATTTTTGGTGCCACGACAGAGGACACCATCGACTTTGATCTTCGTTCCTTTTTCTATGGGCAATACCAGCTTTTTGGCTCTACAATGGGAAGTAGACAGGAATTGAGAGCGCTCTTGGATCATATGAAAAACTTTGATATGCATCCTATTGTCGATAAGACATTTACAATAGACAATATGCAAGAGGCATTTGATTATCTTGAGGTTAATAAACAATTTGGCAAGATTGCCATAAAACTATAGAAGTAAGTATGATATAAAAAAGGAAAGAGAATCATGAGTAGCTAACTAATGTCTAGTGCTACAATATGATTCTCTTTCTTTTGGTTATAAGATAGGTCTTGTTTTTTGTTTATACCTCAGCTTGTTTTATCCAATCTTTACCTTCTATCTGCCTTGTAACAAGCATACTGGAGACAGTATCACCAGTAACATTTACCATCGTTGCCGGTGGGTCAACTACTACTCCAATTGCCGAAATTATTGGTAATGCTTCCATCGGCAGTCCGTATAAGCTGATGATCATCATTTCACCCATAAATCCGCCTCCTGGAATCCCACTCATCACGATCCCGGAGAGGAGACAAATACCGATCGCCGTTAAAAATGTATCCCAACCACTAAAGTCCATGTTAAAGACGCCAAATACAAAAGCAATCTTTAACATAGCAGAGAGGCAGGAACCATCCATATGAATGGTGGCGCCTAAAGGTAAGATTGTTTCCCTTACATCTTTGGGTACCCCAATTCGTTTCGCTGCCTGTAGGTTTACAGGAAGGGAAGCAATACTGCTGCCTGTTCCTAGAGACGTTGCTGCAGGGGAGAGGATGTTTTTCCAAAAACGGATGACTCCAAGCTTCCCGCCGGCTATAAATGCGTATAGAGTAAAGCCAATCGCAAAGTACAGTACTGCCACTGGATAATAAACGATCACTGCTTTGGCGTAATCCCCAATTAAATCAGCGCCAAACTCTCCAATCAAAGAAGCGAAATATGCACCCAATCCAATTGGTGCATAATACATGACAAGCTGAACAAGCTTCATAAATACTTCAGATCCACTTGTCAAGAATTTGCTAAACCCTTTTGATTTCTCACCAGTTAATGCGGTAGATATACCTACTAAAACAGAGAATATAATAAGTGCAAGCATGTTTTGACGAGAGAATAGGTCTACAAAGTCAGATACCGTAAATGTATTTACTAGTTGTTCAGAGAGCGTCAAATCCTCTGTGTTTTCAGGAGTTTCTAAAGGGATATCAACACCTTGACCTGGCTCAAAAATCACGGTAGCTACAAGCATGAAGACAGCTGCAATAATTCCCGTGACGATAAACACGCCCATCATGGAGCTCATGATTTTACCTAATCGCTTCATACTATCCATGCTCGCAATGGCGGAGGATATAGTAAAGAATACGAGAGGGATTACGATCATAAATAGTAAATTTATGAATAAGTCTCCTAATGGTTTAATAACGGTAGCATCTTCCCCAAAGACCAATCCAATAATGGAGCCAATAATAATTGAAGAAAGGAGAATAAGAGGGAAACGATATGCTTTTAATTTTTCTTTCATTTCTGTTCAGTCCTTTTCGTGTAATTGCAAGAATGCCGTTCTTCATTGTACACGAAAAAGACGAGTTGGTAAAAGGCTATTTGAGGTGGAATTGGACAAGATCAATTGCAGATTGCAGTTTTTTGCTGTTCTTTTCATACATTTGTTTTGCTTTTTCATTTTTCGTTGCTAAGGAAAAAAGCTCCAAATCGGCCTGACACTTTTTCATCGTAGCCAATAATAGTGGTTTCTCAGTGGGCTCAGCGACTGCAATCTTGTCGTCATAAAGATCCACTGTCAATTGGCCATCATTATCTGCTTGAGCGAGAAAGACGTTTTCAATACTTACACTCATTTTATCTAACTCTGTCTCAAGCCAATTCGTGTTTAAGGATAGATTTGCCAATGGTTCTAATAATACTTTACCATCCATAATAACCGCCTGGGGCTCTTTCTGTGGAGCTAGCTTCAAACCAAGGTCTTTCGCAGTCAGAGGCTGATTCTCCTTTTTAGGTAGGACGCTCAACGTACCAGAAGGCTCTAAAACAGCGAATTCAACATCTGAAGCAAGAAATACATTGTTATCACGTAATTTCTCTAGCAGGTCATCTGTAGAATAGCCTTCCTTTTTGAGGTTATCTTCCATTATTTTACCATCCTGAATAAAAACTGTACTTTTACCCTCAGTAAAATTACGGAATGACTTACTTTTTAAGGATATATACTCTACTGCATAAGGGACGAGGAACCATACTGCCATGGCGACTAAACCATTTAAAATGTTACTATCTGGCTCAATTGTATGGATAGCGACAATGCCTCCCAACACAATTCCAGAAATATATTCGAAAATATTTAGCTGTGATAGTTGTTTTTTTCCGAGCCATTTGGTTAGAAAAAACAAAATAGTAATGAGAAGAAGTGACTTTCCGATAACTATGACCCAATCTGGCATCTCGTTTTCTTCCTTCCTCAGTATCTTAGTTGTATTGTGGTTCTTCCTTGCTCAGCATAATAACCTGTTTCTGCAGATCGTTCTTTACATCGGTTATAATGGCTTCTGCATCCTTAAACGCTTGATAGGAATTCTGTTCATATGTTTTCTCGGCAAGCATTTGCAAGGATGCTTCAACACTCTTTATAGAAGAGAAACATGTTTTAACCTGGGATCCTACTGTCATGATTATACCTCCTATCCCTTTGGTTTAAAGATAATGGCCCCAATTACGCCAAATACAATAGCAGCAGAAATACCTGCACTGGTTACCTCGAACATTCCTGTGACAACACCAACTAAACCATGTTTTTCTGCTTCTTGCATGGCACCATGTACAAGTGAATTACCGAAGCTTGTAATTGGAACAGTTGCCCCAGCGCCAGCAAAATCAATTAGTGGCTCGTATAGACCAATTCCGTCTAAAACTGCTCCAGCTATAACGAGAATGGTTAACGTTTGTCCAGGGTTCATTTTAAAAACATCAAATAAAATTTGACCGATTACACATATGGCACCACCGATAACAAATGCCCAGAAGAAAATCATGTTGCATCACTTCCTGACTCAATGGAAACCGCATGTGCAATACATGGAATAGGGTCCTTCTGTTGGATGCTTAGCGGGGAATGTAAGGATCCTGTAGCTACAAGCAGCATTCGTTTAATCTCTCCTCTTTTAAGCTTGTTCAAAAAATGCCCATACGTTACAACAGCCGAACACGCGGGTCCACTAGCTCCAGCCATAACTGGTTGTCCTTCTCTGTAAATGGTTAACCCACAATCCACATACTGGTCGTCTCTAATCGATAAACCTCGTTGCTTAAGCAGGTCTAGCGAAACCTCTCTTCCAATATGGCCTAGGTCGCCTGTAACAATAAGATCATAGTAAGAAGGATCAATATTTCTTTCTTTAAAGTGGGTTTCTATCGTATTTACGGCGGCAGCTGCCATAGCTCCTCCCATGTTAAAGGGATCTGTAATTCCCATATCAACAATTTTTCCAATTGTTGCAGAGGTAACAACAGGGCCGGGACCTTCTTTTGCAAGAAGCGCACACCCGGCTCCTGTTACCGTCCATTGTGAAGTAGGGGGCTTTTGTCCTCCATACTCGGTAGGGTAGCGGAATTGTTTTTCAGCTGTTGCGTTATGACTAGAAGTACCACTAAGTATATACTCAGCACCACCACTATTAATAAGATAGGCTGAAAGGGCAAGGCTTTCTGCAGATGTTGCACAGGCACTGAATATACCAAGGTAGGGAATGCCTATGGTTTTTGCAGTAAAGCTTGTAGGCGTTATTTGATTAATTAAATCTCCACTAATAAAAAACTGTACCTGTTCTTTCTCAATACTGCTTTTTTTCAATGCTACTTGACATGATTCTTCCATAAGCATTTGTTGTGCTTTTTCAAAAGAATCCTGCTTTAGCCACATATCTTCATGAAGGATATCAAAGTCCTCTGGGATATTTCCCTTGGCTTCAAATGGTCCTCCCACAACACCAGTAGAAATGATGGCTGGTTTATTTTTAAAAATCCAAGTTTGGTGACCCTGTAACATTAGATTACCCCCCATTTTATTAAAAGGGTCTTAATCAATGCGATAACGAAAGCAGAAAATACGCCATATACAATGACAGGACCGGCAAGCTTAAGCATGTTACTACCCACACCTAAAATGAATCCTTCTGTTTTGTATTCAATCGCGGACGAGATCACCGCATTACCGAAACCAGTAACAGGAACAGCAGAGCCTGCGCCGGCAAATTGGCCAATTCTATCGTAAATACCAAACCCTGTAAGTAGCATGGTTATAAAAATTAACGTAGCAGTTGTTGGGTTACCAGCAGTTTGCTCGGTGAAATTAAAATAATATATATAAAAGGTTGAAATTAATTGGCCGATAAAGCATATGAAACCGCCAACAAGGAACGCCTTAAGACAATTTAATATTACGGGACGCTTTACTTCACGATCTTGTTGAAATGCCTGGTAGTTTTGGGCTTCAGGTGGTAAATTCTTTTTCTTTTTATCTGCCATTTCGCTTCACTCATTTCGTTAAGTCTGTTCTTTGGAGAGATCAACAATTTTCTTTACACGTTTCTCCATACTTTTCTTTGACATCGAACCTGATTTTAGTTTTTCTTCCAGTTTCTCTAACTCAATCGCAATTTTTTTATCAGTAGTTAGTTCCACCTTTAAATCAGGAAACATTTCTTTCATTTCTTTACTAAGTTGTTTTCGTATTTTAGCAAGTTTAAAACGTTGGTTTTGTTCCACTTGTACGGCTATAATTAATTGCTTCGATGTATTAACAGCTTTAATTGCCGTGATTTCCTCATAATTACTTAAGGCTGCTTTTGCCTGGTTTGCCTGTTGCTGACTTGTATCTTGATCATTTGTCGAAATATGAGTTAAATCAAGTGCCTCATTTTTATTTTTGGATGGTTCTAGTGCTGATTCGTTTCCGCAACTGCTAAGTATACAAAGTAGGCCGATAAGAAGCAGCCATCTCTTCATGGACATTTTCTCACCCGTTTTCTCAAGGAATAATCAAAGGACTGGCTAGCCAATCCTTTGACTTATCTATATTTAGAAACCCTTATACTGGGGCTCTTCTTTCTCCATTTGTTGAACCCTTGGTTCTACTGATTGCAGAATCGTCATTGTTTGCTGTGCTGCGTCTTCGTATAATTTTTTTGCCTGTTTGTTTTCTGTTTGTAGGGCAAACTGCTCGAAGCTTGCCTGAGCACTCTTTAATCCAGCAATGGTCTGTTTTACTTGGCTTCCAACTGTCATGTGTATCCTCCTTCATAAGAATGTCACTACTTATAATGACAAAGAAGAGAAATTTATATACAGTTATTAAATTTCCTTTTATACCCATTTTTTATAAAAATATTGAAAAAGTTGAAACATTTCCACTACCAAATCCGTCTTATAATATAAGCGAAGGGGGAAGAACAAAAACCCCCAATGATTGAAGTGTCACTTTATGAAAGTAGGAGAGATACAATGAAAAGAAGGTATATATTTGTAGGGGTACTATTTATTCTTTGCTTATTCGTATTTATTTACCAGCAATTTGTTGGAGGACATACTATCCTTGCAGAAAACAAATCTTTTTCAAAACAGCAAGGAGATTTCATTTTACATATGAGTGTAATTCAGGTAGAAGAAGGAATAGAGGTTCGTCAGTCCATTCAGTATGTGGGAGAGGACCCTGTTGAAATTAAACATCAGTCACCATTGGTTTCCGTTTCCTTGAAAGATAAGAAACCCACTTTTACAGGGAGTATGGTGACAAAGAAACTGAGTAAAGGGAATATTTACTACCCACAAGACCCAGTAGTAATAACAGAGATTGACAACATAGAGGGTAGTTCCTTATATGTAAACGCCAGGTTATTTACTGATACCGAGGAAAGAATTACGATCGAGCATGTTGAAGAGTTGGAGTTTAATTAAAAAGGAGCCAGGCTTTTAAAGCAAGGGCTCCTTTTCATTTTATCTAATCTTATAATGTCTTTTAAATAAGAACAGTCTTATCTTTTTCCATTATGTTTTCTTTTCTAAGTTCTGCTTTTATTGACTTATTAAGTAATTGGGAAATCGTATGGTACACTTCTTTTGCATCTTGTCCATCAATAATAAGAACCAATGATTGATTTTTTCTGCAAAGAAGGAAAAAGGATAGTAGTTTTGGCAGGTTTTTTGTATCAGCAATAAGGTGATCGCGATAAAGGTACATATTTACATCGTTCTTAACAGCGTAATGATGAATCTTTACAATGTCTTGGGTGTGGATATTTTTGTTTAATTGTATTTTATATGATGACAGTTCTGACATCTTAATCTCTCCTCATAGCTATTATTTATTAAATAGTTACCCGACCTCTTAGCTCCCCAAACATATAAAGAAGTTCATATAAATATATTCATTCGAATGCATTTCTGATACACTTTTAGTGATAATAGAAAAACGCTTTTAATTCATTAACGAATGGAGGAAGGCAATGAAGACCTTTAAATTAAAAAGTTTACAAATACTGGAACTGCACCACGAAGGTATAGAACGGCATTCCTTAGACCTTATGGACGGGTTGATTATAAACAGAGAGGATGATCAGCTTAGATGGACTATAGAAGCCTATGTTAGCCGTGAATACTCCTCTTTTTTGCATAGACTTTATGAAGAAAAGAGTGAGATTATTATTCGTGCTAAAATCACAACGGAAAGCAATGAACCTGCTGTTTTTATTACAACTATAACAGGAGTAAATGATATTGGTGATAATATGAACGTGTTATTTCTCGGGAAACTAGTCGAGCAAAAAACCAGTAAAGTAGAATTATTACTCACTACCTTAATGGATGAAGGGTACCAAGGAAAGGCGCTTTTACCAGCATTTAAACAACGAATTTTATAATGCCCACTAAGGTGTATGGCTAAATTTGTCGAAATCGCAAGCAATTCTTACTACTGCCTGTTATAATGTTAGTGACATTACAGCTTTCAAATGCATAGTAAGGATTATGTATTATCGTTAAGTGTTAGGAGTTAGGAAGTATGAATTATTGGAATCCATTCTTTAAATGGATAAATAAATTATCACCGGTACAGGTGTTACTTGTGTTTTATTTTTTCGCGGTAATTGTGTCAACTATACTCATGTCATTCCCTTTTGTATACCAAGAGAATGTACGAATAGAATTTATTGATATTCTATTTACTGCAGTTAGTGCCTTAAGCGTTACAGGGCTCAGTACTATTACCTTAGCAGACACGCTGAGTACACCAGGAATTCTTGTATTAGCCTTTATTCTACAGCTCGGTGCAGTAGGAGTAATGGCTATTGGTACATTTATCTGGCTATTATTAGGTAAAAAAATAGGTTTTAAAGAGCGACGTCTTATTATGGCGGATCAAAATCAAACTACTTTTGAAGGGATGGTCCGTTTAATTAAGCAAATTGTTTTCGTGCTGCTTACCATTGAACTAATTGGATTTGTGGTGTTAGGTACATATTTCCTGCGTTATTTCCCGAACCCTAGTGAAGCCTACTTACAAGGATTTTTTGGGACAATCAGTGCAATCACCAATGGAGGGTTTGATATAACTGGTCAATCCCTAATCCCGTATCGTAATGACTATTTTGTTCAATTCATTAATATTCTTCTCATTATTTTCGGAGCAATTGGTTTTCCTGTCCTCATCGAGGTAAAAGAATATCTGTTCGAAAAAGAAGAAAACAGAAAAAGGATACGGTTTAGTTTATATACAAAGCTGACTACATTTACCTTCTCAATACTTGTAGTTGTCGGTGCTTTGTTCATCTATATTCTTGATTTTAATCACTTTTTTGCTGATAAATCTTGGCACGAGTCTTTCTTTTACGCATTGTTTCAGTCGGTCACAACGCGAAGTGGGGGACTGTCGACAATGGATGTCACACAATTAACAGAGTCCAATCATCTATTTATGTCCTTGCTCATGTTTATCGGTGCTTCTCCTAGTAGTGCTGGAGGCGGAATCAGGACAACTACCTTTGCCCTTGTGGTCATTTTTATCATTACATATGCCCGTGGTGGAAGCAGTATTCGTATTTTTAAAAGAGAAGTGTATGACGAAGACTTAATTAAAGCAGTTGCTGTAGCGCTAATGGCTATTGTCATTGTGTTCGTTTCCATGATGATTATGTCTATCATTGAACCTTTTTCTCTATCTCAAATATTATACGAAGTGACTTCCGCATTTGGTACGGTTGGGCTATCTTTAGGTATTACCAGTGATTTGCAGCCAATTAGCAAAGTGATCCTTATGTTGTTAATGTTCATAGGACGTGTAGGGATTATTACATTATTATTTACTTTTAAAAATAGAAAAAGAAGCGGTAAGTATCGTTATCCTAAAGAGAAAATTATCATTGGCTAAGATGGAGGGAGCATTACTATGGAAGACACTTTTTTTCCATTTAATCAAAATTTGCTATCCAGTTTAAACGAGCCCATACTGTTTGTTGATCATAGCGGCAGGCTTTTGGCAGGGACCAATGCGGCGTATAAGTTAATAGGCTGTAATAAAGAAAATGTTTTAGCTAACCTAAATGACTACTTTGATTTCGAAAAATTGCAGGCAGCAGTAAATCGCACCTGTATTTTGCCACTAAAACGAACTCACGCGACTTTTCTTGAAGCTAAGTGTGTTTTCTTAAAAGAAGACACCTATGGTATTGTTCTTAAGCCCCTCGAGCTACCAGGTGGCGGAACATTCCATATTAAAGATACAGTAAATGAAAGCGAAGGATTACTTATTCTCGCCGGTGACCAAATTTTAGATTGTAATGAATCGTTTGCAACAATTTTTCAGTATTCCCGTACACAACTTAAATCGATTCGACTTGGCGAGCTTTTACAGCTTAATAAAGGAACAATAGTTGCAGAGTGGTGGAAGGGGACCGAGAGCGGGATTCTGGCAGGGAAAAAGAGAAACGGCTCACCGGTTTATATTCAAGTATTAGATTATTCTAGCTATCATGGCAAAGAGGATGCTCGGATTTTTCTCATTAAAAACGTTACAGATCAGGTGAAAAATGAGAAGCGAATCGAATACATGGCATATTATGATGAGCTGACAGATCTTCCAAACCGAAACTTTTTTATGAAAATACTTGATGAAGCAATCAATAAGTCTAAGAAATTAGGGGAAGAGCAGCTTGCTGTATATTTTCTTGATATTGATTATTTCAAAGAGATAAATGAAACGCTTGGTTATTCTTTTGGCGATAAGTTATTAAAAGCAATAAGCGATAAATTGAAATCTTTTCTAGGACCTGATACGTTCATTGCAAGAATTGGCGGGGATGAATTTCTTTTGCTTCAGAATGGGATTAAGGCAAAGGAGAATACCGTAAAACTTGCTGAAGATCTTATTGTGGAATTTGAGAGTCCTGTCAAAATAGGAGAACACGACATTTATACGTCTATTAGTATTGGAATCAGCGTCTATCCGAATAATGGAAAATCACCAGAGGCTTTGCTGACTCACGCTCAATCTGCGATGCATGTAATTAAGGAAAAACACCGTAATAATTATAAAATGTTTGAAACATCTATTTCTGAGAACTTTAAATCAATGCTCACAATGGAAAGTGACTTACGGAAAGCTCTACAAAAAGAACAGTTTGAGTTACATTATCAGCCCCAGAAAAACTTGCTTACAGGGGGGATAGTCGGGATGGAAGCATTGCTTCGCTGGAATCATCCTGAAAAAGGGTATATTCCACCATTAGATTTTATTTCGCTTGCCGAACGAACTGGGCTGATAATAGAAATTGGTGACTGGGTTATGTACGAAGCCTGTAGGCAAAATAAACTTTTACAGGGAAAAGGGTATGACCCTGTTATTGTAAGTGTTAATTTGTCAGCGAAACAGTTTCACCAAAAAAACCTCGTTACCAAAATAAAGAATACCCTAAAGGAAACGGGGTTAGATCCAAAATATTTAGAACTCGAAATCACAGAGAGCATGGCAATGACAAACGAACATTACATTCTAAACACTTTACAGCAATTAAGGGATCTCGGAGTGCTTGTCTCCATTGATGATTTTGGCACAGGTTATTCATCCTTACGATATTTAAGTGTGTTTCCAGTTACGAAATTAAAGATCGATAAAACATTTATGGATGCTTCGCAAAAGCAAAATAAAGCCATCGTAAAGTCAATTATACATATGTCACACTCCCTAAATATGAAAGTAATTGCTGAAGGAGTAGAAACACATGAACAGATTGAATTTCTCATGGAAGAAAATTGTGATGAAATGCAAGGGTATTATTTTAGTAAACCCTTACCGCCAGCAAAGCTCGTTCAATTGTTAACAGCAGGATAATCAAAACAAGCTTGCGCTATTAATGAAATAGCGCAAGCTTGTTGTTTAATTAGCAATAAAAAGCTGCACCTACAATGATTAAAAGAATAAAAAGCACTACAATTAGTGCAAAGTTATTTCCATAACCACTACCGCCGCCACAACCAGCGCCGCCGAATCCGCCATAGCCGTAACCCATTCTTTTCACCTCCCCTTGTTCTTACAGTTTACTATATGTATATCGTTTAAAATTGTATAGACGAATGCCCAGTTCAAAAAATAAACCTGTTACCACAGGAAAGGTAACAGGTAAGTGAGAGGAATTATTGATCTGTATTATCCATAATCTCAACAATTTTTAGTTGGTCATTTTCATAATCCGTAATAAATTCAAACGTATGTTTCTTTTTTTCCGTCTTCTCTTTATTTTCTAGTTTGCTCTCAATTTCAACTTCTACGGTTGTTTTAACTGTATTCGTCTCGGTTACATTGCTAGTTAGATCGCTATATTCTAACTTTACAATATGAATGTACTCTTCACGAAAGTCTTGGTAGGAGGTCTGGGATTGCATATTACTTCCTAGTAGTGTATATGCATTAACATAATCTCTTATATCAATACTTTCTAGAAAATAGTCAATAAGGTATTCTGCATCTTGCATAAATTGTTCAGGAGTGTTCGTGTCAATAATATCGGTTGTACTTGTAAACTCTAAGTTCTCATTCTGGGCCTCATTTGACCACTTTTCGATGTCTCCGATTACTTCATTTGTCGGAATGCTAAATCCAATGGTACCATCCTCAGTACCTACAGAATTGATTCCAACTACTTTTCCTGTATTTCTATGAATTAAAGGGCCACCACTATTGCCGTGGGTAATCTGAGCAGAGATTTGGTATACATTAGAGTAATCAAAGCCATCAACCGAAAAATTACGCTCTGCGCCGGAGATGATTCCAAGCGTAACGGTATTTTGAAAACCATGTGGACTACCCAGGGCAATAATTTCATCACCAATCTCCGCGTTAAGATCTTTTTCTACTTCTAAATAATTTTTTCCAGCCAGTTGGGGTACGCGGATAACTGCTACGTCAAGACTATCTCCAATGCCAACAACCGCAGCTGGATATATTTGTGCGTTAGCTGTTCTAACATATATGGTATCTGCATCACGAATTACGTGGGCATTCGTTATTATATCTCCTTTTTCATTAAATAAGAATCCAGACCCTGTAAGTGTACTTTCGTCATTTTGCGCTTCTATTTGAATAACGTTTTTTTCGGCCTCATGAATTATGGATTTAAGATCTAGTGTTTCTTCATTAACGTTAACTTTGTTAATAGTAGGGTTATTAACAGAGAGTTCTTCATCATTCCAACTATTGTACATCAAAACACAAAGTACAATTCCTACTGTTAGTAACAACACGGAAAGGATGATAGGAAGATACTTCTTTTTTTGCAATAAAAACACCTCTTTTTGGGGGGATCAGTCTGTGTACCAGGTAATTTTCTGAACTTCAATATTCAGATCCTTTCCTTTTTCATCTATGTCGAAATGAGTATATTCAAACTTACCTGTTTCACCGGGGTATAATTTATCCGGAAAGACAAACACTTCGTTTGTTAGTATTTCGTTTCCTTCCTTTGTCACAAGAGAATAATTGATTAAAACTGAATTTACCGGAATGGTTGCGACGCTTTTCACTTCACCTTGTACAACAAGTTTACCTTGTTCGTCTTTTGATAGGCCAACTTTTACCAGTTCAATCGCATCTGTTTCATTCAACTGCCTTTCCTCTTCAGCAGTTGTCATAGCCTGCTCAATCCTTTGCTCTTGGGCCGTTTCGAAGGCCACCTGTTCCTTATCTATTGTTGTCTTAAGACTGAGAAGTTTCTCTGAGTCAGGCGCATATTTCAGCCCGTCTTCCACAATAATCTGAGCATCATTAAATTGCTTGCTGTTTAATTGTTCATTCGCTTTCGTATACGTATAATCTACTATTTGCTCTCTAATGCTTGTGGTAATAGCAATAGCTTCAGTACTATCTATTGCCTCAGCATCCCAAAGTAATATTTTTAATTCATCAATGTTAGAATCTTTGTTCAGTACATTCTTTATTTGTTCAAGCTTTATATTATTTCTTGTTGCACCTATATCAGAAATCAATTTATTAACTCCTGGCCCATTAAAGGTATTTAGATCGCTCTCTGAATCATTAATAAGAGAGAGGGCCTCTTGGTGTTTATCTTCTTCTAACAATTTTTCGGCCTTTTCTAGGGAAGATTCTGCCTGAATCGCTTTACTTAAGAAATTCAGTGCGATCTCTGCCTGCGTGAAATGTGGCTTGTATTCTAAGGCAGATTCGAAGGTTTCATTAGCTTTTGCATAATCCCCTTTTAATACAAGCTCTTCACCCTCAGCGTATAATGCTTGCGCTTCATTCGTCTTATTTTCCAGGATTAAATAGAATAATCCAGAAAAAAGAAGTATCGCGAAAAAAGCAGAAAGAGGGAGGAACCAAAATTTGTTGAATTTTTTAGAAGTAATAAATCGCTCATTTATATCAGGAGGGAGTTTTTCCCCACAAGTAATACAGTAATGTTCGTCGCTTTTTATAGATGATCCGCAATAAGGGCAGTGTAGCATTATGTGCCTCCCAAAATCTCTCGAAGTTTGTCAAATGAAAATATACTACTTTATTTTATCACATTTTTGCTTTATTTAGGGAGAAGATATTGATATGATGGAAGGGTAACAATTAGCTGATATGATCGAAAGAAGATTTGGGGCAGGGGGTGCATAAGCATGCTTGAAGCAGTATTTGGGATTGTTTGTTTTGGTATCCTATTAATGAATATTGGATTTTGTTTATATGATAATGAAAGATAGAAAAAGACAGACTGCTTGTCTGTCTTTTTAGAGAAAATATGGAAGTTATTGTAGCTGAACCTACTGAACCTACAAGCGCTTTACCTAGTTAGCGACCATTCATCGAATGGGAAAATGATTAATTCTGATCTGCCGATAATATTATCTTCTTCAATAAAGCCAAGTCCGTTTCTGCTATCTTTACTGATCGCACGATTATCCCCCATTACAAAGTAATTGTCCTCAGGGACCTCGATTGGTCCATAGCTTCCGGTTTGCATTTCTGCTTCTTCACTAAGAAATGTTTGCTCGTATTTTTCCCCGTTTATATATAGGCTACTACCATTTATTTCAATTGTATCTCCAGGCAATCCAATAACTCGTTTCACATAGTTTTTTAGGGGCCTTTCGATGATGACAATATCTCCACGTTCTGGGTCACCAACGAGGTAAACAAACTTATTAAAGATTACTCTTTCCCCATCTTTCAAAGTAGGATCCATACTTTCCCCATCCACTATGGATGTCGCAAATAAGAAAGTACGTAAAAAAAGAGCTATTAAAACAGCTATAATGATGGCTTTGGCCCATTCGAACCATTCATTTTTCTTTTTTCGTTCGGTCACCGAAGACATCCTTTCCAAAATACATTTCTCTATAATAGTAGCATAGTAAGCAATTGTTATCGAGTTTCAAAACCGCTGTAATTTATGACAAGGAAAAATATTATACCCTATAAACAATGTGGTATAAAATAACTTGTCACAATCTGTAAATTTATGCTAAAGTAAAGTAAATTAACTAGAAGGGGGCAGACAAACTACGATAATGTGTGCATTAGACAAACTCTTAAAACGTATTGAATTTCTGCGTAAAAAAATGACCGAAGTCGCTCTGGAAAAAGGTTTCACAAATTTAGAGTCAGTAGCAATCAGTCAAGAACTTGATCGCCTACTGAATCTCTATGACAATATGAAAAAGCAAAATTCTCGTAAAGCTGACTAGATGCCCCTTTCCTTACATTTGCAAAAATCCTTCTAATCGATCTAATGCTTTTTTAATTGTTTCTAAATCATATGCGTAAGATAAACGCATATATCCTTCTCCAACCACTGAAAAGCTACTACCTGGCACTAAAGCAACCTTTCCTTTACGAACAAGTTCCAATCCGAGCTGGAAGGAGTCCATTTCTTTCATGGGAAATTTAGGGAAGAAGTAAAATGCTCCCTCAGGTTTATTAACAGACAGCCCCATAGATACTAACCTTTTATATACATATTCTCGTCTTTCATTATAAGCTTCCTGCATAATTAGCGTATCATTTTTACCATTAGTTAATGCTTCAAGAGCAGCATATTGACTAATCGATGATGCACAAGACACATTGTACTGATGTACTTTTAATAATTCTTTGGCTAGCCATGATGGCGCAAGTAGATAACCAATCCGAAAGCCTGTCATCGAATGGGACTTGGATAAGCCGTTTATAACAATTGTTTTGTCTCTAATTGATTCAAACGCAGCGATAGAGTAATGTGGTCTTTCATACACTAATTCACTATAAATTTCATCTGCCAAGATGAAAATATCTTTGTCTTTTAATACGGACACCAATTCGTTTAGCTCCTCTTTGGTAAAAGAAGCACCAGTGGGATTGGAAGGATAGGGAAGAACAACACATTTTGTTTTATTTGTAATATGTTTAACCAAGTTCTCTTTTGTAAGTTTAAATGCATCTTTTGTGGTATCCGCATAAACTGCTTTTGCCCCGGCTAGGGTGATAAGTGGCTCGTACCCCGGATAGATAGGTCCTGGTAAAATTACTTCATCTCCACTATTTAAAATCCCCCTAAACGTAATATCAATGGCTTGTGATGCACCAGTAGTAACGATAATTTCCTTATCTGGATCATAGCTGATATGATATTTCTCTTCATTATATGCAGCGATAGCCTTCCGTAATTCAAGGATTCCAGCATTGTGTGTATAACCTGTTCTGTTTAAGGATAAGGCGTTTACTGCTGCCTGTTTTATATGTTCTGGTGTATGAAAGTCAGGTTGTCCAATTGTTAGAGAAATAACATCCTCTTCATCCGCCACCATATTAAAAAATTTCCTGATACCAGATATTTCGATTTGTTTAAGTTTATGGTTCAACATATGTTCCATTGTAGCCTCCTGCATGTTCATTTTTTAAATGTTATAAAATGTTCAAAAAATTTAGATCTAATTCAGTTAGAATAGGGTATACTTTTAAAGAATACTAAAAGGAGTGTATCATATGCGACCAAAAACGTTAAATTTTGAACAACTTTTTCAACAAAATAAGCAAGAGCTTATGGAAGATAAAAGGGAGTTATCGCAAATCGAAGTACGCTTGGAAAAAAGACAGTCCGACAATGTCATGTTGAAGAAGGAACGAGCTCAGAACAAGACCTTTCAATCTGAATAAAGATGGGCGTTTTTAACGACTAGAGTTAAAGAAAGTGAAGTATAAAGTTAGATAAATTAGTGGACAATGCTAAAAAGAGTATGGAAGGAAGTATAGCGTTGTTCTTAAATATAATTACAAATGTGCAGGAGTATAAACTGGATTCGAGTTATCTATATATTTTAGTAACAATTGGTTTAGCTATCGGTTATCTAATGGTAAGACCAGCTGTGAAATGGTTTATTACGAACCGTGTGTTCGATCTCCTAAGTTATATAATGGTTAGTTTAATTCTCTGTATCATGCTATCTGCTAGTTATTTTATGCTGGGACTCTCACCAGAAATGTTCCGTCTCTTTCTGAAAGTAATACTCCAGCTATTGGCATACTTTGGGGCTGGATTAGTAATATGGAATCTAATTAGGGTACTGTTTATAAAACATAATTAAAAAGTAGCAATAAACAAATCTAAAACGTAAAAGCGGAGTACTAAATTTGCGAGGTGCCACGAAAACTTCCGAATTTACTTCGTAAACTCAGAGAGTAGCATGGCTCATTTAGAAAAAATTGCAATGTTACAAAGCCATTTAGCAAGGAAAATGCTTCTCTTTTTCCTTTTCAACGAACTTCATATTGAAAGTATACCACTTAAAAATATTCCCCCAATAATAATCGAACAACATTCGAAACACTTGTATGGTTTCGAATGTTGTTTAGTCATCGCTCGGCTTTATTGATTTTTATTTGTTGTAATGCCGATTCCCTCGATAATGATTACTCTTCATTTTCTACTTCAAATTCACTGTGCATTGATTCCAACCATGAAAAGACCGGATGAAAAAATTCCTCAGGCGAGCGAACAGATGCGGGTGCTGTTTTCATAACCTTCTGTTTTTCTGCTTCAGGTAATTTTTCGTAGGCATCTTTCAAAGTATGGGTTTGATCAGCGTAACGATGCAGTTCATACAAGAAATTTTTCAGTTCAGTCATACGGAAGGCCTCCTTTTACTAAAGGTATACCTTATCTATATAAGTTTGAAACATCACTGCCTATTTAACGGTGTGATTTTCTTCTTGGTGGCCATTCCATTTTTCCCAGCGAAGAGGGAGTATAGTAGGATGATTTTTTGGGTGTGGTAGTTGACGGAGCTTGTGGTTTCCAGTCAATATATTCATAGATTACTTTTTTAGCTTGAGAAAGTGACATTTTGCATTGCGGATTGCGATAATTCTCATCGAGTGCTCCCAAATGTTTTAACTGTTGAAAATCCTTTTTTGATGGTGGAATATGAAAGTAGTAATCATCTACTTTGACAAGGAGTGTAGAATGCTGATTACTAAACTTTGGATGATCAGAAAAATGTAATCCAACTTTGTTCGCTTTCTTTTCATTTAGAAGGCGATTTATAGTTTCTTTCTTTATATAGTATAGGTGTTGTGGTTCAGGTGCAGTTTTTGCATGTCTATTTACAGTGTATAACGCTTTGGCAATATCTCTTAGTTGTTGGTTATGCATGCTCTCTCTCCTTTCTAATACATTGAACTTTTAAATTAAATTGTTGCAAAATTGTTAAACGATCTAATATATAGCTTGTCTACATCCTACCTCAAAGTCTCTCACACCGCAACCAGCATAAGGACGTTTCTGTTTTATTCTTAAATAAAGAAGGGGACTTTTATAAAGTGAAACTTCATGTTTTGAAGTGGGAGTCAAACAGACGGTTGCACCCGGATACACAGAGATAATTGTAGTAAACATAACGCAAAAACTGAACGGTTTTTCGAAAATGTTCTGAACCCGCTCAGTTTTTTTATGAAGATTTATTTTACAAATTGGCCGTTATGCAAAGAAGAAATTTATCTATTGTAGGTCTTACTTGCAAACTTTACAACGCATCTACTAATAAACTTCTTTTAAATATTGTACGATATTTTCCATCTCTGCTGGTTGTGTCCCATTAAACTTTTTGATCGCATTTCCTTCTGGAGTTACAACGAAAAAGTTGATTCCATGAATCATTTGGTCTGAATCAGGGGCTTCTTCTAACATTGTTTTAAAAGATTTAATAGAGAGTTCCTTGATTTCTTGGAATTCATACCCTGTCAGCAGGTTCCAATTGTCAAAGGAAGCTCCTCTTGAGGCAGCGTATTCTTTTAGTTTCTCCGGGGTGTCATGTTCAGGATCAACACTAAATGATACGAACTCTATATCTTCTAACCCTTCGTCTTTAAGCATTTTTTGCAAATCAACCATATTAGAAGTCATGTTGGGACAGACTGTCTCACAGTTAGTAAAAATAAAATCAGCAATCCAGAATTTACCTTCCAATTCGCCACTGTCGAATTGTTCATTATCCTGGTTAGTGTATGAGAAATCACTTACTTCGTATGAAAAGTCTCCATTATAATCTTTTTCACCACAAGCTGCCAATAGTAATATCAATCCCAGAAATAAAAAAAGTAATTTAGACCTTGTAGACATATGTATGGCCCCCCATTCTTTTAAGATCTCATTAATTTTAGCATGAAGGAGGATAAAAAACCATGTCGAAAATGTAAACGAAAACAGCAGCCGACTAAATAGATCGACTGCATGCTCATTAGTATGGATTGTAATACGGCTGATAATACGGTGGGCCAGGACTGTAGCCATATCCATATGGATAGTAAGGTGCGGGAGGATAAGGAGGATATCCTCCACCTTGGAAGGCACCGTATAGTATTGGCCCGAAAGCAAGTCCCGTCAAAAATGGTATGACAGGAAAAAAACGTGTATCTTCTTGGTCCTGGTACTGGCGATAAGGCATATAATGGGGATTATACAATATGATCTCCCTTTCATTCTTATATTCCTTATAGTCTATGCAAGCATTGCAGGATGGGTTAATATCATTCCTTGTGTAAGGTGTACACGTGAAGTTCTGGTTTACATAAGAAACGATATGGCAAACGGGTAGTACCAATGCCTCGATTAACAAAAAGTTGTAGGTTTCCGTCGTTTAGTAAGTATTTTCCTTCTACATATTTCTCTGCATACTTAGGGGTATAAAGGTGCCCGATAAATGGTAAACGAACCTGTCCACCATGGCTATGACCTGACAATTGTACGTTAACAGAGTAGTCTACTGCTACATCAACAAAATCTGGTTCATGCGCAAGTAATAGCGTGAAAAGGTCAGGGTTCACGTTTTCTAACGCTTGTCTTAGATTAGGACTACCAAGCATAACATCATCAATACCCGAAAGAATGATTCGTTCATTGTTTTGTTCGATTACAGAATGCTCGTTCTGTAAGAGGGTAAAGCCTGAAGCCTCCATAACGTCTCTTACTTTTTCTGTTCCGTAACCTCCATGGTCATGGTTGCCATAAATCCAAAACTTACCACGAGGAGCTTCAAGAGATTGAAGAACATTTATTAAATCATTGTTCCATGTATATAGGTGGGGTTCATCCACCAAATCGCCAGTAAAAACGATAAGATCTGGGTTTTCTTCATTTATTCTATTAACAAGCTTTTGTAGTTGTTCTACACTATAGTGAAATCCAATATGTGTATCTGAGAATTGCACAACTTTAAAATCATTAAATGAGGCAGGGATTGAAGCATCCATTATTTTCACATTCTGAACTTGTAGCATCCTTGGCTCGATATCCCTGGCGTAATAGTAAGTACCTCCACCTATTCCTATCAGAGCCAGTAAGCTGCCAATTGATCTTTTTAAAAAGGAACGTCGATTCATATGGTCATACCTTTCTATTTCAAACGTTAAAAGTAAATTATAACATGTTAAGACAACAGTTTTTAAAAAAATTTCACCTAATTAATTGTTCTTTGACTTTGGGGTGGATTCCGAATAGTATGAATAGTAGGAAGGGGAGAAGGGTATGACAATGCAAGGTCAAACAGTTCTCATAACCGGGAGCACAAGTGGTATGGGGAAGCATATGGCTGCGAAATTTGCAGCCGAGGGGTTAAACGTCGTCATAACAGGAAGAGACAATGACAAATTGAAAGCGGTTAAACAAGAATTACTTGAACAAGTCGGGGGCTCGATTCATGCTATCCAATTAGATGTAAGGGATCCGGATTCTGTAAAGAGAGTCGTAGAGGAATCAGTAGAACATTTTGGAGCTATCAATCATCTCATTAACAATGCAGCTGGTAACTTTATTGTCCCAGCAGAAGAGTTATCGGTAAATGGGTGGAATTCTGTTATTAATATAGTATTAAATGGTACGTTTTATTGTAGCAAAGAAGTGGGGCAGTACTGGATAGAACAGAATATAAAGGGCTCGATTATTAACATGGTAGCAACTTATGCTTGGAATGCGGGAGCCGGTGTAGTTCACTCTTCAGCTGCGAAAGCAGGAGTGTTAAATATGACACGAACATTGGCTGTCGAGTGGGGGACTAAATATGGAATAAGGGTAAACGCGATTGCTCCAGGCCCAATCGAGCGTACAGGAGGGGCAGATAAATTATTTGAATCAGAGGAGGCGGCTAGGCGTACCATCCAATCCGTTCCGTTGAGGAGATTAGGTAAGCCAGAAGAAATTGCAGACCTTGCACATTTTATGTTGTCCGAAAAAGCAGCGTATATGAATGGAGAGGTAATTACATTAGACGGGGGCCAATGGCTGAATAAGTTTCCTTTCTAATACCTATCCTATGCTGTGAGGGAAACAAAAGAACCTCCACAGGAAAGTAACGTGGAGGTTCTGGAATAAAAACTCGGTAATACTAATCACAATTATCACAGTTAGAATGAATGGAAGTATTTTCCCCTTCTACTTGTATCGTACAATGGGAGATTTGAAAGGTATTCTTCGCTAAGTTATTGATTTTAACAAGCAACTGGTCCCTATCAACGTTGTTCTTAACAACTACATGGCAACTTAACGCTGGAAATTCTGATGTAATGGACCAGACATGTAAATCATGCACATCAGCGATTCCCTCAAGTTTTCCAATAGAATCGTGAAGGGATGTTACATCAATATTTGCTGGCTTTCCTTCCATTAATATATGAAGGGAATCTTTTACTATTCTTACCCCGGAGAAAAGGATTAAAGCGGACACGATAACACTAGCAATTGGATCAGCAATGTTCCAATTAAAAAGCATAATTAATATTCCGGCAATAATAGCACCAATGGAACCTAAGAGGTCTCCGAAAACGTGTAAGAGTGCACTTTTAATATTTAGGTTATCATGAGAATCGCCACGCATTAGCATCCAAGCCACTAAAATATTTACAAGCAAGCCGATAATAGCTATAAACATCATACCTGCACTTACCTCTGGTGGTTCAAGAAAACGATGATAGGCTTCATAAAAAATATAGAGCGAAATGACAATGAGAGTTAAACCGTTTATGAATGCTGCGATAATCTCAAATCTCTTGTACCCATATGTTTTATCAGAGGTGGCTTGCTTTTCACCGATTTTAAAAGCAAGTAAGCTTAACCCCAACGCTGCAGCATCACTTAGCATATGACCCGCATCTGATAATAAGGCAAGACTATTTGTTAGGTAACCTCCGATTGCTTCCACAATCATAAACGTAAAAATGGTTACAAAGCTCCAAAATAGTACCCTCTTATTCGAGGTATGATGATGGTGATGTCCCTGACTATGAGTATGTTCATGGCTATGGCCCATTTTATCGCCCCCTTTAACTTATATGTTTTGCATGTTCAATCGATTGTTCAAGCAAGTTCATAACATGGTAATCATCTGGAGAATAATAATACTTTGTTTTATCTCGCCGGCTCTTTACTAGACGGAGTTGTTTTAAGTATTTTAGTTGATGTGAAATGGCTGACTGATTCATATCTAATGTTTCTGCAATTTCACTAACAGAACATTCCCGTTGAAATAATAAATGGAGTATTTTTATTCGCGTCGGATCAGCTAGTGCTTTAAAAGTTAAGGAAACATTATCTATTAATGCTTCATCAATTGGAGTATAGTTCAAGTCAATTCCCCCTTACAATATGATCATATGCTCATATTGTAATATAAGTGCGCTTTAATAATCAAGGCGCGTGGTAAGATATTTTTTCTATTTGTTCAGTTATGATAAACTGTACATGTAACTGGAAATTTTTACGCTAGTCGTGTAAACGGAAAATTATTGTTAACTGTGAAGATAGATGTAAAAGGAGCGCATGCTATGAGTATGATTCAAGCTAATCAATTAACTGCTGGTACAGTAGGGGATTTAATGATTTCTTCAGAGAAGGTAGCGCATGTTCAAGTAAACAATCCGTTGGAACATGCTTTACTCGTCTTAGTAAAATCTGGCTACTCAGCTGTCCCCGTTTTGGATCCTTCCTATCGACTAAAAGGTACGGTCGGTAAGACGAAAATATTGAATGAAATTCTTGGTCTGGAACGATTTGAGATGGAGAAGCTTGCTCACATGGAAGTGAAAGATATTATGAATGAAGGTCTGCCTTGCTTAAAAAAGGAAGATAATATAATGGATGGATTAAATGCAGTTATTGATCACCCTTTCGTATGCGTAGTAGATGAGGAAGGGTACTTTGATGGAATCTTAACAAGAAGAGCAATACTTAAAAAGCTCAAGAAAGATATCTATACATCATTATATGAATAAAAATATAGTAGGCGGTGACTCTTAAGAAGCATAGAGATGAGTCATCGTTTTTTTACGGGGTCAGAAGCATAAAATGTTAGCTAGGAAGCAATAACGATATGTTCGAAATTTGGAAGTCCCCGTATAAGAAATACATACACATTCACAAAAGACGGCCAAATGCGAGTTTCTCTAATACAGAATAGTTTATAATTGCTTGAGGAAAAGGCGTCTGCTAAAGTAAAGATAGTATAGTATTAGGAGGAAAAGATATTGAACATGATGGATGCAAATGAAATTATTAGTTTTATCTCAAACAGTAAAAAGAGTACCCCAGTGAAAGTCTACATAAAAGGTGATAATCTGGATGCATTAGAATTTGGTGAGAGTATCCAGGCCTTTGTTGAAAATAAAAGCGGCGTTTTATTTGGTGAGTGGGATGCTATTAAGGCAGTCTTGGAACAAAATAAGGCCGTTGTGTCAGACTATGTTGTAGAAAATGACAGAAGAAACTCTGCAATCCCGTTATTAGATCTAAAGGGAATTAACGCTAGAATCGAACCAGGAGCAGTGATTAGAGACCAAGTAGAAATTGGTGACGGCTGTGTCATTATGATGGGGGCTATGATTAACATTGGGTCAGCGATAGGCGCAGGCACGATGATTGATATGAATGCTGTACTTGGTGGAAGAGCGACAGTCGGTAAAAATTGCCACATAGGGGCTGGAACAGTACTTGCAGGAGTTATTGAACCACCTTCAGCAAAACCTGTGGTTATCGAAGATGATGTAGTGATAGGTGCAAATGTAGTTGTTCTGGAAGGAGTAACTGTAGGCAAAGGGGCGATTGTCGCTGCTGGAGCTATCGTTACAAAGGATGTTGCTCCAAATACTCTTGTTGCAGGTACACCGGCAAAAGTACTTAAAGAAATTGATGAAAGCACCAAATCTAAGACAGAAATCAAGCAAGAACTTCGTAAACTTGATAATTAAGCGGGTGAAACAATGAGTGATGAAACACTACGTTCGATACGGCGAGAATTACACCAGATACCCGAACTAGGATTTCAGGAAACAAAAACCCAGCAGTATTTATTGGATAAGTTGACAGCGTGGCAGACAGAACGGGTCCAAGTAAAAAAATGGAAGACTGGTTTGCTAGTCCGAATAGCAGGTACCAATCCGAAAAAAACAATAGGATTTCGTTCTGATATAGATGCGCTTCCTATCACAGAAGATACTGGACTTGCCTTTTCTTCCACTCACGCAGGAAGAATGCATGCATGTGGACATGACTTCCATATGACAATTGCACTTGGTTCTATCCATTACTTTGTTGAGAACCCGCCAGTAGATAATCTGTTATTTGTTTTTCAACCAGCAGAGGAAGGCCCGGGTGGCGCTTTGCCCATGCTCCAATCTGACGTGTTCCAAGCGTGGTTTCCAGATATCATTTTTGCGCTACACATTGCGCCTGAGCTACCAGTAGGAACCGTATCGAGCAAGGAAGGGTTACTTTTCGCTAATACGAGTGAATTGTTCATTGATTTTAAAGGAAAAGGCGGGCATGCTGCGTATCCCCACTTAGCCAAGGATATGACGGTTGCCGCAAGTCAATTTGTTGTGCAACTCCAACAGGTTATTTCCAGAGGAATTGATCCATTGGAGAGTGCCCTTATTACGATAGGCAAAATGGAAAGTGGCTATGTACAGAACGCCATTGCGGAAACGGCCCGACTAGAAGGTACAATTCGAACCCTTAGTCCGCAAACCATGCCAATTATTAAGGACAAGCTACAAAAGCTAATAGATGGTTTTTCCCTCGCTTATGAGTGTGAGATAGATGTCGATTATGGAGCAAACTATTACCAAGTATATAATGATGCTTCCTATGTACATCTTTTTTCCAAAGTAATGAAAGAAAACGATATTAAATTTGATACAGCGCCTGCAGCGATGACGGGAGAGGACTTTGGCTACATGCTAAAAGAGATTCCTGGGTTTATGTTTTGGCTTGGGGTTTCCTCACCTTACGGGCTCCATCATGCGCAACTAAATCCAAATGAAGACGCCTTATCTGTTGGTGTAAAGGCAGTGGTGCAAACCATTGCAGAATTGACAGTAAATGATGCATAACATTAATCTGAATGCAGAAACTATATAGGAGATTTTCTATATAGGAGGCTGTATAATATGGCTCGAATTGGTGTTGAAGGTACGTTGTCTGATGTTAAAGCGGCCCTCATGGAAATGGGGCATGAAGTTGTTGACCTAAAATCAGCAGAGGATGCAGCATATTGTGATTGCTGTGTGATTTCTGGCCAGGATAAGGATCTAATGGGAATGGCAGATACGATTATTTCTGGGCCTGTCATAAATGCACAGGGTACAAATGCAGCTGCAGTGTGTGATCAGGTAAACCAAAAGTTTAGCTGATAATAAAGTTTTTTGAAGGTACAAAGCTCTCCTTATAGGAGGGCTTTTCTTTTTTTGAGAGTAGGTATTATCGTCAAAAATTACTAGAATTACTCTCTATAGGCACCAAAGTGGAGTTGTACGACATATAGATAGAAGGAATAAGGAGCAAAATAAGGAGGTTCGTTATGCAACTACGAGAATCTATTCCGGATCTTTCAGGTGCAACAAATTGGCTTCATCAGGAAATTAGAAAAGAAGAATTAGAACATGGTCTTCCCGTTCTTATACATTTTTGGTCTGTGAGCTGTGATTCCTGTAAGAGGAATATTCCAGTTTTAAACTCTGTTATGGAAGCCCATAAGGGGAAAATTCAAGTCATTGCGGTTCATATGCCACGTTCCGAGAAGGATAAAGATCTTAAGCAAGTTATCCAACAAGCCCAAAAATATAATATCGTACAACCAATTGCAATCGATGACCAATATTCTCTAGCCCATTCTTTTTCTGTTCGGACAGTGCCTGCTTATTTTTTGTTCGATGGGGAAGGGCAACTGAGATATAAACAGACTAGTGGCTCTGCAAGGTTACTAAAAAAGCGCATTGAGCGATTTGTTGATTAAGCTTCATTGGTGTTGTGAAGTCATTTTAACAGCGTAGCCAATACGATTTGCTTTTATAAAGGCATCAAGAGCGCACTTATCTATAGAGTAAGTGCTTCCTTGATGTCTTTTTATATTCTTCCGTCGACGATGAATTTCTGCTTAATGCTACATAAGAAGTAAAAATAACCTAACTTGAAAAATAATTTAAAAAATTAAGCAAAAGCAGTAGATATTTATTTCGGAACCCGTTATATTAGTAATTACGGAAATAAACATCCTAAGGGAGGGAACAACTTGAATACGTTTAAAAAGTTAAAGCTGTTTTATTGGCCGTATAAGAAATACTTCATTTTATCACTAGTATTTCTTATCTTTGTAACGGCAATCACAGTAGTTTATCCAATTATACTGCAACAAACCATCGACAATGTTGTCTTAGGGGATCAATACTCTCTGATTCCTTACATTGCAGGAATCTTTATTCTTTTAATGGTTGTTAAAGGTTTTGCGACCTATTTTCATCAGTATTTGGGAGATTTATTTGGAATAGTATCTGTTTATAAACTTAGAAATGCATTGTATGGGAAGTTACAGACATTATCATTTAAATACTATGATAATGCTAAAACAGGTGACATCATGTCTAGAATGACAGCAGATGTGGAAGGTTTCCGTTTTTTTCTTTCAGCGGGCTTTGCAGAATTAATCCGGATTGTATTATTAATCGGACTTAGTTTAGCTGTTATGTTTTACTATTCCGTTCCACTAGCACTGGTAACAATGGCAGCGATGCCTTTTCTAATTATTGTTGTATTTAAGTTCGATAAACGGGTTCACCCTGCTTTTAGAAAGATTAGAAAGTCCTTTGGAAATCTTAACACCAGAGTCCAGGAAAATATTAGTGGCATGAACACAGTGAAATCACTATCAAGAGAGGACTTCGAGATTGGGCGATTTTCCAAAAACAACGATAACTACCGAAAGAATTACTTAAAGACGTCGTACATTTGGGCGAAGTATTTCCCGTTAATGGAATTCATAGGGGATGTATGTGCTGTAGCCTTACTGACCTTTGGAGGATATCTTGTTATTTCAGGAAGCCTAGCGCCTGGTGAACTCATCGCATTTTTTAGTTTGGTTTGGTATATTATGGGACCACTAATGAATCTAGGGTTTGTCGTAAATCAGTTTTCTCAAGCCAAAGCCTCTGGAGAAAGACTACTTGAAATTCTAGATGCTAAGGAAGATATTGTAGAAAAAGAAAATGCTCTTCAAACGGATATTAAAGGCCATGTGACGTTTAAAGATGTAACACTTACCTATATAGAGGATGATGATGCAGCGCTAAAAAATATCTCATTTGATGCACCTCCTGGTAAAGTAATTGGATTGATCGGCGCTACGGGATCAGGTAAAACAAGTATTACGCAATTGATTACCCGTTTTTACGAAGCGGAAAAAGGCGACGTACTTATTGATGGCCACCCAGTAGTTGATTATGAACTCAAAAAACTGAGGAGCAGCATTGGTTTCGTCTTACAGGAACCTTTCTTATTCTCAACGTCAATTAGGGAAAATATTGCATATGGAAATCCCAATGTGACAGATGAGCAAGTGATTGATGCTGCAAAACGTGCGCAAGCTCATGATTTTATTATGGAAATGCCGAAAGGATACGATACGATGCTAGGAGAGAGGGGGATGGGACTCTCAGGTGGCCAGAAACAACGTATCGCCATTGCTCGTGCTATTTGTGTGGATCCAAGCATCCTCGTACTAGATGACGCTACCTCAGCAGTGGATATGGAGACAGAATTTAAAATACAAAAAGCCCTTAAGGAAGTAATGAAGGGGAGGACTTCTTTCATAATTGCTCACAGGATATCTTCTCTAAAGCATGCGGATGAAATATTAGTACTTGAAGATGGAAAAATCGTGGAACGAGGCGTACACGATGAGTTAGTTTCAAATAACGGAACATATCAACGTATATATGATATTCAATACCAGGACCGGGAAGCAATTATGGGAACTGTACAAATATAAGGGGGGATTCGATGGCGAATACTAGTAACGCTAAAGATAAAAACAGACATCTAACGCGATTTCACTATACGGTTGATCAGGCAATTGAAAAACAATTTAACTGGACACAGATGATGCGTTTGCTCGTCTATCTGAAACCATATTCGAAAAATTATTTACCTGCTGCGATCATTGCCATGATGATATCTACGGCAGTTAGGCTAACTGTACCAATTTTAATTGGTAAGGTCGCGATTGATATTGCCATTAAAAACAAGGATACCACAATGTTAACCTATCTCGTGGTTGGCATCGGCCTTCTTTATTTATTAAGCTTTGTAGGAAACACCTTCCGAATTAAGTGGGTAAATATTCTCGGTCAAAATGTTATTTATGACCTTAGACAACATTTGTTTTCTCATGTGCAACGTTTATCACATCGCTTTTTTGATTCGCGATCAGCGGGCTCAATACTTGTAAGAATTATGAATGATATCAATTCATTACAGGAATTATTTACAAATGGAATCATTAACCTGCTAATGGATGTTGTGACATTAATCGGCATTATCGTTATCTTATTTGTATTAAGTCCAAAGCTCGCACTTGCTATCATGGTTATATTGCCGATCATGTTCTATATTTCTACAAAACTGCGGAGAAACATTCGCCGCTCATGGCAAGAAGTGCGCATTCAGCAATCCAGGATGAACTCGCATTTAAATGAGGGTCTCCAAGGAATGCGAATTACACAATCTTTTTCACAAGAAAAGGAGAATGGGGAATATTTTAATGGTGTGAACCATGGTTTCTTTGAAAGTTTTCGTGGTGCGTCAAAGAAGAGTGCGATGTTTAGACCACTCGTTGAGATGTGTAATGCGATTGGTACAGTAATATTAATTGCTTACGGAGCACATCTTATATTACTTGGTGAAGAGAATGGCGGAATAGCACTGGGAACGTTTGTAGCATTTGCCTTTTTCCTTGGTATGTTCTGGGAACCAATCTCACGTCTTGGGCAAATGTATAATCAACTTTTAATGGCAATGGCAGCCTCGGAAAGGATTTTTGAGTTTCTTGATGAAAAGCCAAACGTCGACGAAAAGGAAAATTCTTATCACATTGATGAAATGAAGGGGCATATAGAATTCGATAAAGTGGAATTCTCTTATGAAGAAGGCAGAATTGCTCTCCATGAAATATCCCTTGATATCAAGCAAGGCCAAACAATCGCTCTTGTGGGGCATACAGGGAGTGGAAAATCGACTATTGCTAACTTAATCAGTAGATTCTATGACCCTACTAAAGGGGTTGTAAAGATTGATGGGCATGATTTACGAGATGTTAAAATTAATAGCCTTCGTCAAAAAATCAGTGTTGTTTTACAGGATACCTTTATTTTTTCGGGCACCATAATGGAAAATATCCGTTTTGGTAAGCCTAACGCAACGGATGAGGAAGTTATGGAAGCAGCTAAAGTAGTTGGAGCAGACGACTTCATTCAACGGTTGGGAGAAGGATATGGTACCGAAGTTGAAGAAAGGGGAAGTATCTTATCAGCAGGGGAGAGACAATTACTTTCCTTTGCTAGAGCACTTCTAGCGGACCCAACTATCCTCATTTTAGACGAAGCGACAGCAAGTATAGATACAGAAACAGAAGTGAAAATACAAAAGGCGCTAAATAGGTTACTTAAGGGTAGAACTGCAATTATTATTGCGCACCGACTATCTACAATTAGAGAATCGGATAATATCTTTGTACTAGAAAATGGAAAAGTGCTCGAAAACGGGAACCATGAGGAATTGATGGCTAAGCGAGGAGAGTACTTTGGATTGGTGAAATCTCAGTTCCAAATGCTTGATGCAATGTAAAAATGAAAGGAGCAACTCGAAAAGAGGTTGCTCCTTTTTCGATTCATCATGTATGATAGCTATATTGACTAAGTTGAGTGATGGAGGAAAAATAATGAAACGTGATTATGCAGTAATCGGATTAGGAAGATTTGGGGGAAGTATTTGCCGCGAATTAAGCATGGAAGGAATGGAAGTACTAGTTATTGATAATGATGAAGATAAAATCAATGAATATAAAAATATAGCCTCTCATGCGGTAATCGCAGATGCCACGGATGAAGCCTCATTAAAAGAGTTAGGTATTAAAAATATTGACCATGTTATTGTTGCTATAGGAGATAATATTCAGGCAAGTATTTTGACTACTGTTATTCTTACCGATCTAGGAATTAAGAAAATTACAGTAAAAGCGCAAAATGATTATCATGAAAAAATCCTTAACAAAATTGGGGCAGACAATGTGGTTCACCCAGAACGAGACATGGGGAAAAGAATCGCGCATAATATAATCTCCAATAATATACTGGATTATTTGGAGCTTTCAGATGATCATAGTATTGTAGAGGTAAAAGCTGGTGAGAAAATGGTTGGCAAGACGTTGATTGATCTAGATATTCGTGCGAACTATGGCTGTAACGTTGTAGCGATTAAGCAAGGGAAGGACATTAATGTGTCTCCTGCTGCCGAGGATGTTCTTGTAGAAGAGGACGTGCTAATTGTAATAGGTTCAGACAAGGATATTTCTCGTTTTGAGAAAAATCTTGTTATCGAAGATTAAGTTAGATTAATTTCGCTGACTATTAATATGGGAAAAGCCCGGGAACAATTCCCGGGCTTTTCCCATATTAATTAAACTTCCATTATAATCGGTAGAACCATTGGTCTACGTTTTGTCTTTTCATAAAGGAATGGTGCAATGGTATCTGTAATTTCATTTTTAATTTCAGACCACTGTGTTGTTCTACGTTCCATTACTTTATTTAAATGATTGGAGACAAGCTTCTGTGCCTCATTAATAAGGTCTTCTGATTCTCTCATATAGACGAATCCACGTGAAATAATATCAGGACCTGCAGAGATCTTAAACTCCTTCATATTAATACTAACAACAACAATTACCAAACCTTCCTCAGAAAGGATGCGGCGGTCACGTAATACAATGTTTCCAATATCGCCAATTCCGCTTCCATCTACGTAAACAGATCCTGAAGGTATTTTACCTGCGATAATAGCATTATCCTTACCTAATGCTAGAACATCTCCATTATCCATTACAAAGGAATTATCTTGATCTACAGCACATAATTCTGCCAGCTTGGTGTGTTCCTTTAACATACGGTATTCACCGTGTATTGGCATAAAGTATTTTGGCTGAATCAATCGTAACATTAGTTTTTGTTCTTCTTGACTACCATGACCTGAGGTGTGGATGTTGCTTAGTTTCCCATGTATAACATCTGCTCCGGCACGGTAAAGTTTATTAATCGTTCTACCAACACTTACTGTATTTCCAGGGATTGGTGAAGAAGAGAATACAACAGTGTCACCAGGAATGATTTGAATTTGCCTGTGTGTACCATTCGCGATACGTGAGAGGGCAGCCATAGGCTCACCTTGTGACCCGGTACATAAAATCGTAACTTCATTTGCAGGAAGACGGTTTATTTGATTAGCTTCAATAAACGTGTCTTTTGGGGCTTGAATGTAGCCTAACTCCTGCCCGAGATTGATCGCAGATTCCATGCTACGGCCAAAAACAGCAACTTTGCGGTTGTGCTTAACTGCCGCTTCTACAACTTGTTGGAGACGGTAGATATTAGAAGCAAATGTGGCAAATATTAATCTGCCATCCACTCTGCCGAAAATATCATGAATGTTAGCACCGACTACCTTTTCTGACATTGTAAAACCAGGTACTTCACTATTTGTACTATCAGATAGTAAGCAAAGTACGCCTTCTTTGCCTATTTCTGCCATTCTGGAAAGGTTTGCAGGTTCCCCTACAGGTGTGAAATCAAATTTAAAATCACCAGTGTGTACAATATTCCCCGGTGGTGTCTTAACGACTACTCCATAAGAATCAGGAATACTGTGGGTTGTACGGAAAAAGCTTACAGATGTTTTACGGAATTTTATAACATCATCTTCTTGAATTGTGTTTAATTTTGCATTTCTTAATAGTCCATGTTCATCCAGTTTATTTCTGATTAATCCAAGTGCAAGTTTCCCTGCATAAATCGGCACGTTAATTTCACGGAGAAGATATGGTATTCCACCAATATGGTCTTCATGTCCGTGTGTAATGATTAAACCTTTAATTTTATCTTGGTTTTGCACAAGGTATGTGTAATCAGGAATAACATAGTCAATACCTAATAGTTCGTCTTCTGGGAATTTAATTCCAGCATCAATTAAAATAATCTCATCCTGGAACTGCACCCCATAGGTATTCTTTCCGATTTCACCTAAACCTCCGAGTGCAAAAACTGCTGCTTGGTCATTCTTAACAAATTTCATGTGTTAAGCGTTCTCCACTTTAAAGGTTTCTGATTGTTTTTCATATTCTAAATGTGCCTCGTCTAGAACATGGATATATTCAATGTTGAATTTTTTCTCATTTAAACTGGAACGAACTTCTCGAACAGAGTCCGCTTCTACATATGCACATTTTGTGCGTTCTCGGACTGGAATCTCATCCTTTAGTTCTTGGTATAATACTTTATAAATCAATCTCATCTCTCCTTACATGACTTTCTTCATGGTTTTTATTTTATTTGTATTTCTGATTGCCTGATAACCGATAAAAGCTATCATTCCGTAAATGTGGCAATTCAGAGGCATCTGTTATTTCCGTAGCATTCATATTAAATATTGTACCTTTTTACACTGTGATTGGGAAACCTCAATGGTAGTCTTTTTTACAAGTTGTAGGTACACGTCCTTGGCCTAAAAAGTCTTTCCAGCGTTTCTTGAGCTTTTCTTTCAGGCGTTTTAACATACGAATGCAGCTCCTTTCGAATATTAAGAAAAGCAACAAAAACGTTCTACCGATCCAATCCCTCTTATTTATAGTATAGTACGAGTTGAGGAATATTGAAATAAAAATACGTTATTTGTTGGAAAAATATTTATTATTTCACCTGGAAATGCTTGCTAGCATGATATGTTCTATTTTTCACCTATCGCATTTTCTTATACATATACCGCAGTATTTTCCGTCATTAAATGGATTTAATCCATATCATACGAACGGAAAAAGCTGAACTATAGATAAAGTTCAGCTTTTTTCGTTCATATCATGTTAGAGTTGGGGCATTCAGTCAATTGCTTTTGCGTTGTCTGGTGTCGCAAATGGGTTCTTGCTGTTTATGCGATCATAGAACATAATTCCGTTTAAATGATCAATCTCATGCTGAAACACAATTGCTGCATATCCTTTAAGTCTTAGCTTCAATGGATTGTTGTCCATATCCGTTGCCTTTACTGTAATTCTTGCATGACGTATCACATATCCTTCAACTGTTCTATCTACGGAAAGACACCCCTCTCCTGAAGAAAGATATGCATCCTCAACAGAGTGACTAACAATTTTCGGGTTTACAAGACCATAGCTATATTTTTTGCCATTAAAGTCTTCAAAGTGTATAGCAACAAGGCGCTTGTTAATCCCCAATTGTGGTGCGGCTAACCCAACTCCAGCTCGTAGATCATATTTTCTTGCTATTTCATCATCTTGGCTATTTTTTAAAAAAGTCAGCATTTCTTCAAGCAACTCCCGGTCCTCGTGATGAAGGGGAGTTTCGACTTCTTCCGCTGACATCTCCAAAGAAGGATGTCCTTCACGGACGATATCTTTCATTGTAATCATATTTGGTCACTCCTGCCTGCAAATTTAATTTGAAAATAGGGTTAAGTTTGTTGCCGGTATGCCTAAAGAGTCTACCGTAAATGGTAGGTCATAATTAACGAGATAATTCATACTACACGTAACATACCATTTAACCTATATATCTTTCGTGCTTTATTTTATCATAACTTGTAACATTTGATCATAATGTTTGACTGGATCACTCTTTGTTGAAGTTTTTTACCAGAGATTTCACATGTTTTATGTTATACTTGGGGGCATACATCAAGATTGAGAGGGGAATAAGCCGATGCCATTTAAAAAAGCATCTATATTATTACTATTAGGCTTGCTTACCATCATATCTGCCTGTAGCAGCGAATCGACTGAAGAACAAATTCACGGACATTTAGAAGAAGCTGTAGCCCAGGAAAAAGGATTTGAGGAGCAACAGAGCAACATTACAGAACTTGAGCGTCAGGAACAAGAACTATACAGTCAGATTATTGAACTCGGAACAGATGAGATGGATAAGATTAAAGAGCTTTCTCAAAAGGCCACGGAAGTTGTGACAGAAAGAGAGGAAGCACTTGAAGCTGAGAAAGATAGCATCAATTCTGCAAAAGAGGAATTCCAAAAAACAGAGGACTTGATCGCGGACATCGAGGACGAGCAGTTAAAAGAAACGGCAGAAAATATGTATTCTACCATGATGGATCGTTTTACGGCATATGAAAAACTTTATCAAGTATATGCTACTGCCATTCAACAAGAGAAAGATCTGTATGGAATGTTACAAGATGAAGGTACGGAACAAGAAGAACTCACCGATCACATCAACACTATTAATGAGAGTTATGAACAAGTGCTAGATGCAAACGAATCATTTAATGAAAGCACAGCTTCTTATAACGATTTAAAGAAAGAGTTTTATTCTCAGGCAGAAATAGAAGTAGAGTATGAAGACGCTGAGTCCAAAAATGAAGACCAAGGACAAGAAGAGCAAGATCAAAATGAATCTGAATAATATCATATCATTATAAAGAAGGACTGATTTTATCAGTTCTTTTTTAATTAGTTAGAAATTAAAATATTGCTTGCTGGATTATCGAAAGCTCAGTGCAGGTTTAATTTGAAGCTGGGAGTTAAGATAGGTTTACTACAATAAATATAATATAAATCACCCAATCCGTTTCTAAATAGACTTTATGGTTTTGCTTCATAACTTTAAAAATTGATATTAATACAGATTTCATCCTGAAATATAACAGTTTCCATTTACTTATTTGTAGGACTTAATGATGGGTTCCGCTTAAATAGGACAGGTTAAGGAGATTTCTTTAAAAGCTACCATTTTTTCAGTGTTACCTTGGAGAATACACAGCTTGCTACGCAAAACAAAGTGTTTGACCAAATAGACATTTTAGGCTAGTATTTAAGTATAATAATTATTGTACTAATAAATGTCATGGCCCAACTGTAACAGTTTGAAAGATAAATTAAACATAAGATTATAAGAAAATGAAAAAGGGTACAAGATTATTAGTTAATTTGTACAGTTTTTTTATGTTTTGGGTAGGCTAGTAAGGACAATATTATTTAAAAAGGATATAAGAAAGGAAGAGGTGAACTATTTTGAAACACGTACTTGAAAGTGTTGAAAGTCAGTTCGAAATGTTCCAGATTCTTAATGAAGATGGAAAGATTGTCAACAAAGATGATATGCCTGATCTATCAGATGAGGAATTAAAAGAATTAATGCGCAGAATGGTTTATACTCGTATACTTGACCAACGTTCCATTGCACTAAATCGTCAAGGACGTCTTGGTTTCTATGCACCAACTGCAGGACAAGAAGCTTCTCAACTAGGAAGCCAATTCGCGCTTGAAAAAGAAGATTTCATTCTTCCAGGTTACCGTGATGTACCTCAATTAATCTGGCAAGGTCTTCCACTATACCAAGCATTTTTATTTTCTAGAGGTCATTTCCATGGTAATCAAATGCCAGAAGGCGTTAATGCATTAAGTCCACAAATTATAATTGGAGCACAGTATGTTCAAACCGCCGGAGTAGCACTTGGTATTAAAAAACGCGGTAGAAAAGCTGTTGCTGTAACATACACTGGTGACGGTGGTACTTCTCAAGGTGATTTCTATGAAGGAATTAACTTTGCAGGAGCTTATAAAGCACCAGCGCTTTTCTTTGTCCAAAATAACTACTTTGCTATTTCAGTACCAGTTGAAAAACAAACAAATGCTAAAACACTTGCTCAAAAAGCTGTTGCAGCTGGAATTGAAGGAATTCAGGTTGACGGTATGGATGTGCTAGCTGTTTATGCTGTTACTAAACATTCTCGTGATCGTGCGATCAATGGTGAAGGACCAACGTTAATTGAAACATTAACTTACCGTTATGGACCACATACAATGGCTGGTGATGATCCAACTCGTTACCGTACTGAAGATCTAGATAATGAGTGGGAGAAAAAAGATCCACTTGTACGCTTCCGTACGTTCCTTGAAGAGAAGGGTATCTGGTCTGAAGAGGAAGAAAACAAAGTAATTGAAGAAGCAAAAGATGAAATCAAACAAGCAATTAAAAAAGCAGATGAATATCCAAAACAAAAAGTAACGGACTTCATTGAGAATATGTTTGAAGAACTTCCAAACAATTTGCAGGAGCAAATGGAAGAATACAAAGAAAAGGAGTCGAAGTAAATCATGGCACAAATGACAATGATTCAAGCAATCACTGATGCAATGCGTACAGAACTTAAAAACGACGAGAATGTGCTTGTATTTGGTGAAGATGTTGGTCAAAATGGTGGTGTATTCCGTGCTACTGAAGGGTTGCAGGATGAGTTCGGTGAAGAACGTGTATTTGACACCCCACTAGCTGAGTCAGGTATCGGTGGATTAGCTGTAGGTCTTGCACTTGAAGGCTTCCGTCCAGTACCAGAGATCCAATTCTTCGGCTTCGTATATGAAGTAATGGATTCAATTAGCGGACAGCTTGCTCGTATGCGTTACCGTTCAGGCGGACACCATACTGCACCTGTAACAATTCGCTCACCATTTGGTGGCGGTGTACACACACCAGAATTGCATGCCGATTCTTTAGAAGGTCTAATCGCCCAACAACCAGGGATTAAAGTGGTTATTCCATCTAATCCTTACGATGCGAAAGGTCTACTAATTTCAGCAATCCGTGATAACGACCCTGTATTGTTCCTAGAGCATATGAAACTATATCGTTCTTTCCGTGAAGAAGTTCCGGAAGAGGAATATACAGTAGAGATTGGTAAAGCAGAAGTGAAACGTGAAGGAACAGATGTTACACTAATTTCTTACGGAGCAATGGTACATGCTTCTCTTAAAGCAGCTGAAGAACTTGAAAAAGATGGCGTTTCTGCAGAAGTAATTGATTTGAGAACTGTTTCTCCAATCGATATTGATACAATCATCGAATCCGTTAAGAAAACAAATCGCGTAGTAGTAGTACAGGAAGCACAACGCCAAGCTGGTGTGAGTGCTAATGTAGTAGCTGAAATACAGGAAAGAGCAATTCTACATCTTGAAGCACCTGTATTGCGTGTTACAGCGCCAGATACAGTATACTCCTTCTCAGCAGCAGAAGAAGTTTGGTTACCTAACCATAATGACATCGTAGAAAAAGTAAACACTGTATTGAATTTCTAAATAAGTGAACAGGAGGTAGTTATAATGGCATATGATTTCAAATTGCCGGATATCGGTGAAGGTATTCACGAAGGTGAAATAGTTAAATGGTTTGTTAAAGTAGATGACGAAGTAAAAGAAGATGATGTGCTTTGTGAAGTACAGAACGATAAAGCAGTTGTAGAAATTCCTTCTCCTGTAGAAGGTAAAGTAACAAAGCTTCATGTTGAAGAAGGAACTGTAGCTGTAGTTGGAGATAAACTAATTACATTTGATGCAGAAGGCTATGAATCTTCTGATGATGAGGAATCATCTGAAGAAGAAGCAACAGAAGAAGCACCAAAAGAAGAGAATAAAGAAACTGCTAAATCAGATGAAAAAGAGGAAAGCAGTGACAAACGTATTATTGCTATGCCTTCTGTAAGAAAGCATGCACGTGATAAAGACGTTAACATTACAGAAGTAACAGGTTCTGGGAAAAACGGTCGCGTACTAAAAGAGGATATTGATCAATATCTAAATGGTGATCAGCCGTCTGCTCAATCTGAGACTCCAGCTGCTTCTGAAAAATCAGAAAAACCTGCACCACAAGCAGCACCAGAGGGTGAATACCCAGAAACTCGTGAAGCAATGAGCGGTATTCGTAAGTCAATTGCAAAAGCGATGGTTAATTCCAAAACAAAAGCACCTCATGTTACACTAATGGATGAGGTTGACGTTACAGAGCTTGTTGCACATCGTAAGAAATTCAAAGCTGTTGCAGCAGAGCAAGAAATTAAATTAACTTATTTACCGTATGTTGCAAAAGCGCTTGTTTCAGCATCTAAGAAGTTCCCTATCTTGAACTCTTATATAGATGAGAACACAAACGAGATTGTACAGAAGCATTATTACAACATTGGTATTGCTGCAGACACAGAAAAAGGCTTGTTAGTACCAGTTGTGAAGAATGCTGATCGTAAGTCAATCTTCGCCATTTCACAAGAAATTAATGAACTTGGTGCAAAAGCCCGTAATGGTAAACTTGCTCCTGATGAAATGAAAGGTGCTTCTAATACAATTTCTAATATTGGTTCAGCTGGTGGACAATGGTTCACTCCAGTTCTAAACTATCCAGAAGCAATTATTCTTGGAATTGGTCGTATTGCTGAAAAACCAGTAGTAAAAGATGGAGAAATTGTTGTTGCACCTGTACTTGCATTATCATTAAGCTTTGACCATCGTATTGTTGATGGAGCAACAGCACAGTTGGCTCTAAATCAAATCAAACGATTGCTAAGCGATCCACAATTAATTATGATGGAGGCGTAAATTATGGTAGTAGGAGATTTCCCGATTGAACTAGACACACTAGTAGTTGGAGCAGGACCTGGTGGCTATGTAGCTGCCATCCGTGCTGCTCAGCTAGGCCAAAAAGTTACCATAGTAGATAAAGGAGCTCTTGGTGGAGTTTGCTTAAATGTTGGATGTATTCCTTCGAAGGCTCTAATCCAAGCTGGACATCTTACAGAGCATGCTCATGGTACCGAAGAACTTGGTATTAAAACAGAAAACGTAACAGTTGATTTTTCAAAAGTTCAAGAATGGAAGGGCAGTGTAGTAAACAAGCTGACTTCTGGTGTTGAAGGACTTTTAAAAGGAAACAAAGTAGACATTCTTAATGGTGAAGTGTATTTCGTTGACAAAAATACAGCTAAAGTAATGGATGAGAAAAACTCTCAAACATATACATTCAACAACTGTATTATTGCAACGGGTTCAACACCAATTGAAATTCCTAGCTTCAAATTCTCTGATCGTGTACTGGATTCTACGGGTGCACTAAATCTTAAAGAGATTCCTAAGAAAATGGTAGTAATCGGTGGAGGTTACATTGGTACTGAGTTAGGTACTGCTTATGCTAACTTCGGTACTGAGGTTACAGTCTTAGAAGGAACAAAAGATATTCTTGGTGGATTTGAAAAACAAATGACCCAAGTAGTTAAAAAACGCTTGAAAAAGAAAAATGTTTCTATCATCACTGAGGCTATGGCTAAAGGTGTAGAAGAAACAAAAGATGGCGTAACTATTTCTTATGAAGTGAATGGTAAAGAAGAGAAAATTGATGCAGATTACGTACTAGTAACTGTAGGACGTCGCCCTAATACGCAGGAGCTTGGTCTTGAGCAAGTGGGTATTGAAATGGACGACCGTGGCCTTGTGCAAATTGATAAGCAATGCCGTACAAATGTTGAAAACATTTATGCGATTGGTGATATCGTTCCAGGAATGCCGCTTGCCCATAAAGCGTCTTACGAAGGAAAAATTGCTGCAGAAGCTATCAGTGGAGAAAAAGCTGAAATCGATTATATCGGAATGCCAGCTGTTGTATTCTCTGATCCAGAATTAGCTTCAGTTGGTCTAACTGAACAAGAAGCAAAAGATGCAGGCTATAAAGTTAAAGCTGCTAAGTTCCCATTTGCAGCAAATGGCCGTGCACTTTCACTAAATGATAGTGATGGCTTCATGAAGCTTATTACAAGAGAAGAAGATGGACTTGTAATTGGCGCACAAATTGCTGGTCCGAATGCAAGTGACATGATTGCTGAAGTTGGCCTGGCAATTGAAGCAGGTATGACTGCCGAAGATATTGCACTAACTATTCATGCACATCCAAGCCTAGGTGAAATCACTATGGAAGCTGCTGAGCTTGCAATGGGTACACCAATTCATATGATGAAATAATAAGGTTCTTACGTAGACACTACGTAGACCATAAAGAGGGCTGCCTCAGAAGTCGATATAAGGCTTTTGAGGCAGCCTTTTTATTGTTTTATGTCTTCTAGTATATACATACTCTTTCTAGCTCTCAATGCGCCGATAATGGCTGTTTATTGCGGTGGTAACTGTTCAGTTAACGTAGCAAGCCTTAGAAGACAGTTGGTGAAGTTATCATCTCTGTGAAGTACACTACCATTATCAGCCATGACAGTTGTTTAACAAAATAAAAGCCGAATGGCGATTCGAAAACTTAGGTGGGTAAAATTCCCACAGGTTTCAATACCATTCGGCTATATAATGCTTATAAAGCTGCATATTAACAGCTAGTTACTTAAAAAGGAAGAGGAGATGTTTCTTTATCCCGGTGCAACTATCCATAAGACTCCCACTTCACAAATGAATTGAAACAGTGAAGTTTTTAGTGGAGTAAACGGTCGCTAACACTCCGATTCGTTCAACTAACAATCAGTGGGGGAAGAACGAAAACCTCCACTGATTGCAGTTTCACTTTATCTCTTCTTACTAAAGTCAATATCCTTTGCTTCCGCTCTAAATGATTTGATTAAGGAAGCTACAACCAAGATCATAATTATTGCGAAAGGAAAGGCTGCTATAATGGAAGCAGTTTGCAAGGCTTCTAGTCCACCTTGCCACAAGAGCACTGCCGCTGCACAAGACTGCAATAGGCCCCAAATGAACTTCACAATATTTGGTGGATATAGGCTGCCGTTTGTTGTTTGCATTCCTAGTACAAATGTTGCTGAATCTGCTGATGTTATAAAGAAAGTTGTGATCAGCAAAATAGCAATGATGGTCATAACCATGGCAAAAGGATAATGTTGCAATACAGAGAATAATGCAGCCTCTGTACCAATAGCATTTACATCTGCTTGGATATTTGCATTTTGGAAGAACTCTAAGTTTATGGCTGATCCACCAAAAACAGTGAACCATAGTGCGCCAAAGATAGTTGGGACTAACAGCACGCCGAGAACAAACTCTCTAATCGTTCTCCCGCGAGATACACGAGCAATAAACGTACCTACAAAAGGCGCCCAAGAAATCCACCATGCCCAATAGAAAATGGTCCAACCATTAATCCAAGTTGTATTATCTTCGTTAAATGGTGTCATTCGAAAGCTCATGCTTGGCAAGTTTTGAATATAGTTACCTAATGTGTTGGTAAATAGATTTAATATATACGTTGTCGGTCCTGCGAATAACAAGAATACCATCAATAAGAAAGCTAAAATTAGGTTTGCATTACTTAAATACTTAATTCCTTTATTCAAGCCAGTCATCGCTGAAGTCATATAAAGTACTGTAACAATTCCAATTATAATTAATTGAAGCGATATAGATTGCTCCATACCAGTTAAAAAGCTTAAACCACCGCTAATTTGGATTGCGCCAAACCCTAACGATGTTGCAACACCGAATACTGTAGCGAAGACTACGATAAAGTCGACAAGTGTCCCCCATTTTCCACGGATGCGTTCACCAAATAGTGGTTCTAAAATGGCACTTACTACCCCAGGAGCCTGCTTACGGAATTTGAAATAAGCAAGGGCTAAAGCGATGGTTGCATAAATTGCCCATGGGTGGAATCCCCAATGGAAGAAGCTATATTGTAACGCCGTTTTTGCAGCATCACTTGTTTCTGCATCACCATATGGTGGTTCGTGGAAATGTGATAATGGTTCTGCTGCACCCCAGAATACAAGTCCAATCCCCATACCTGCACTAAATAACATAGCAAACCAAGTGAGGTATCCATATTCAGGTTTATCTCCAGGCCTTCCTAGTTTTATATTTCCATATTTTGAAAAGATTAAATAGATGGCGAAGATGAGAAAGCCAGTAGCGGTAAGTAGATAGAACCAACCAAAAGTGTCAACAAGGTAACCTTGAATTATACTCGTAATATTGTCGAGATTTGCTGTAGGTAGTACACTTTGTGGAATAATTCCCCATATTATAAATAATACTGTGACAATTGCGGATATCCAGAAAACATTCGATACTTTTTTCATATTTTCCCCTCTCTTATATTTTTTTTGAATAATAATTATGTAGGCACACAATTAAGTATTAAAACACATTCCTTAATATCCTTCAAACCTAAACATACTATTCCCTAAAAGAAAAATTATAGTCGACTTTACGTTATACCCTATAACTAGGTGATCAAACACGAAATATCCGAAAAGAGAAAAGAATTGTAATGGCCTGATTTAATACTTTATAATAGAGTAATCAAATTAGTTCAGCAGGAGGGTACATAATGCGACATATTATTATAGGAATTTTATTTATTTCTTTTCTATTTTTAGCAGCTTGTAACGATAGTCAACAAACCAGTAATGAATCCGAAAAGGGGAATGAAGAGGAGAATAGTAAGCAAGAACAGGATGGTAACAATCAAGAAGACGTGAATAAAGATGCAGAAGATAAAGAGGATGAGTCTACTGCAAATAAAGAAGAGCAGGAAACAGAAAAAGAACCGATTTATAAAGTAGACTCAGAGACATCTTCTATTGTCCCGCTTGACGATAGCGGAGATACAAATGAGAAAGTAGTTTTATTAACAATTGATGATGTACCAGATAAAAATGCAATTAAAATGGCAGAAACCTTAAAGGAGCATAATGCTAGTGCCATCTTTTTTGTGAATGGGCACTTTATTGACACAGAGGAAGGCGCAGAAAAGTTGAAAAAAATTCACGAAATGGGCTTTCCTATAGGAAACCATACTTATAGTCATCCTGACCTCACCACTATATCAGAAGAGGAACAGACAGAGGAAATTGTTAGCGTAAGTGATCGAATTGAGGAGATCATTGGAGAACGTCCTTCCTTTTTCCGTGCCCCTCATGGGAAAAATACGGACCACTCACGAGAGATTGCTAAAGAAGAAGGAATGACCATCATGAACTGGACTTATGGCTATGACTACTTTGAACCATACATGGATGCCGAGAAAATAAAGCAGGCCATGATTTCTGGAGAGGGACCGGAAGCTGGTGTCGACTATTCTCTACTTAAACCAGGTGCAAATCTGCTCATGCATGATAGAGATTGGACGTCTGAAGCATTAGGAGATATTATCGAGGGGCTACGCGAGAAGGATTATGAAATGGTAGATCCAAACTTAATTCAAACAACAAGGAATGCGAGTTAAACATATAGCAGGTTACCAGAAAAACTGGTAACCTGTATTTTTATTTTTTGAGAAATTGTCCAATTTGAGGAAATGATTTATATCGTCCTTTCAGGAGAAAAACATACAAATTTAAATATTCTTCTTAGTTAAATATTTAATTATTACATACTAATTAGGCTTGATAAATTAATTATGACACATTATAATTAAATTGTTACACAACATTTAATTGGAGAGGGAGCTGATCCTATGGGTACAATTATTTGTCAGGATTGTCAGGAGATTATTGAACACTTTGAAGGGGAAAAAGTAACAACACTGTATGGCACATGCCAGGGATGTAACGCGGAATAAAGAAAGCGCATACTTATTTGAGGATTGCTTATTAAATAATACAGACCCGCATACTAATGTATGCGGGTCCTTTTAATTAAATGCTTTGTATTCTTTTATCACTCGGATAGTCTCAAGTGTTTCATCTTGTAGCCCTTGAACAGGTAAACCGGCTTCAATATTTTTCCATATATACGCAATATTCTCATCGGTAATAATTTCTCCAGGGATAAAAATAGGAATGCCTGGTGGATAAACCATAATAGATTCTGCACTTATTCTGCCAGCAGCTTCTGAAAATGGGATAAGTTCGGTTTCAGAATAAAAAGCATCTCGTGGTGCTAAAGCTAATAATGGAATGTCCGGAATCGTAACATGGACTTCATTTTTTGAAGATAAAGGAAGCATCGATTTTTCTAATTCTTGAAGCGCTGAAATTAACTTTTCTATTGTCTGTTCTGAGTCTCCAGGTGTAATAATACATAGAACATTATATAGATCTGATAGTTCTACTTCTATATTATGAGTCTTCCTTAGCCATACCTCCGCATCATACCCTGTGATGCCAAGATCCTTCACAGAGATAATTAATTTGGTTGGGTCATAACTGTACGCTGCTTCCGTACCTAGAATTTCTTTCCCTGTACAATATATATATTGGAGTTCATTAATAGACTTTCTAGCCCTATTTGCCATACCGATGGCTCGATCGATCTGCGAATGGCCAATTGTTGCTAATTGCTTTCTTGCTGTATCGAGAGATGCCAACAATAGGTAGGAAGTGGACGTTGTTGTTAACATAGAAAGTATTGTCTGGACACGTTCATGGGAAATCCGATTCCCTTGTAAATTAAGTACAGAACTCTGCGTTAATGAGCCACCTAATTTATGCACACTTGTAGCCGCAATATCGGCCCCAGCCTGCATCGCAGAAAGCGGAAGGCTCTGATGGAAGTGGATGTGAACACCGTGTGCTTCGTCCACTAGAACTGGGATTTCATAATGATGAGCAATTTCAACAATGGACTCTAGGTCTGCTGCAACCCCGAAGTACGTAGGGTTAATTACGAGAACTGCTTTTGCATCTGGATGTGCTTCCAGTGCATGTTTTACTGCTCGTGGTGTAATGCCATGGGAGATACCGAGTATAGGGTCTAGTTCAGGGTGAATAAAAACAGGAACAGCGCCAGAGAAAATAATTGCTGATGTTACAGATTTATGAACATTTCTAGGAACAATTATTTTATCTCCAGGACTACATACGCTCATAACCATAGTCATAATGGCCCCACTAGTCCCTTGCACAGAGAAGAAGGTATAGTCAGCCCCAAATGCATCTGCTGCTAACTCTTGCGCTTCTTTAATTATACTGTTTGGATGATGAAGGTCATCAAGTGGTTCTATATTAATTAAATCCATTTTAAAAGCATTATCACCAAGGAAAGAGCGAAAGGCTGGTTCCGCTGCGTTGCCTTGTTTGTGACCAGGAATATGGAATTGTGTCGGTTGTTTTTTAATATGTTCTAATAACCCATTAAATAGTGGGGTTCTTGTCTGATCTTTCACAAGGTGCACCTCATTTTTAATATAAAATAACTAACGTATTATAGCAAATTTACCTGTTAAATACTAGCTTCATTTTCTTTCACAGTGCCATGTAAGTAATGGTAGTATAAAAAGTATATAAGGAAAGGGGATGGGGGAAGTGAAATGGCAAACAAGGGTAACCTCATTATTGGGGATAAAGTATCCTATTATTCAAGGAGGGCTGGCCTACCTTGCCTATGCAGATCTTGCTGCAGCTGTATCTAATGCTGGTGGCCTTGGGCAAATAACTGCGATGAGTTTACCGGATGAAAAGAGCCTACGTGAAGAAATCCAAAAAGTTAGGAGTCTAACTGATAAGCCTTTTGGTGTAAACCTTGCCATCGGTCAACATGGCCGAGCCTATGAGCACATGTTGAATGTTGTTTTAGAAGAAAGAGTACCTGTACTTAGTGTTACGGGTGGTAACCCAAAAGACATACTTAACAAAGCAAAAGGGGAGAATATTAAGACACTCGTTCTAGTTGCAGCCAAAAGACAAGCAATAAAGGCAGAAGAGCTTGGTGCAGACGTGGTTATGGTCGTAGGACAGGAAGGCGGAGGGCATCTGGGACGCGGAGACATAGGCACTATGGTTCTAACTCCATATGTAAGGGAGCATGTTTCCATACCGGTAGTTGCATCTGGTGGAATAGTGGATGGCAAGGGAATGATGGCAGCATTGGCACTCGGAGCTGAAGGGATTGAAATGGGGACAAGGTTTATTGCCACAACAGAGTGTGTAGATGCACATATGGCTTATAAACAAGCAATACTTCATGCAGATGAGGAGTCGACAGTTGTAATTAAACGTTCTCTTGGTACGCCTGCCAGAGCATTACGAAATCCTTGGACAGAACAAATATTAGAAGCAGAAGAGCGAGGGCAAGGCTATGAGGCATTAAAGGGGCTAATTAGTGGCCAGGCAAATCGAAGGTATGCTATTGATGGAGAAGAGAAAAGTGGTTTTGGCTGGGCAGGCCAAGGGGCAGCAAGAATTGAAAAAATACTTTCAGCAGAAGAGGTTATCCATTCCACTATAAGAGAAGCAGAAGAAATAAGAAATAAATGGCGATAAGGAGAGGATTGAATGAACTATCAATATCCACTAGACGAGACGTGGAGTAAACAGGAAATTATTGATGTAGTTAATTTTTTCTCATTGATGGAAAAAGCGTATGAAAGTAAAGTAAATAAGCAAAACGTCCTTGCTGTATACAATAGATTGAAAGAAATTATTCCATCAAAAAGTGAGGAAAAGAAAGTATTTGCTGCATTTGAAAAGGAGTCAGGCTACTCGAGTTACAAAGTTGTGAAGAAGGCAAGAGAGACAAAAGAAGAGCTTTTTTCCATGAAATAAACATTTTCATTTTCTTTGGTTCTATGTCAAATGTGGTGGTGGGTTGAATCAACCCATCACCTTTTTCATTTCTTGTTGCCAGAGAATTTTCTTCTTTAATCTCTCGAAGCCTTTGATTCCATAAGAATTGCGTTTTATTACTTTAATCGTGTTGTTCACACCTTCGATGTATCCATTGTTATAAGGATATACAAAGGCTTGTAAAATCTCTTGTCTCCAATTTAAAAAGGTTTTTCTCACACGATGAAAGGCTTCAATCCTTGATCTCTTTATGGATGCTAAACAATGATCTAGGTTTTTACTCGCCGTTTGATGATCACTTTCCTTAAACCATTTCTCCATCATGACCTTCAATTGGTAGGCCTCTCTTAAACGGGTATCAATCTCTAGAAGCTTTTCAACTTTTTCTTCTTGGTCTTCGTCCAGATTAAAATGTGACTTCCATAATAACTTCTTACCTCGCTTCATTTGGAGGCGGATGGGTTTATCGACATCTGCTTGCACTTGTCGTCTCACTTCATCCAAAGCCCAATACACTTGACGCATGAAATGGAAACGATCAGCGATAATAAGCGGATGATCAAGCACATCACAGACAGCTTTCTTGAACCACTTCGACATGTCCATGACGACAATTTCCACTTGACCTGTATCGCGGGAACGCAGATACTTTTTAATGGTATCCACTTTCCGATCTTCTAAAATATCAATAATATGTTTATTTTCCACATCGACAATGACCGTTTGAAACCGTTCGCCTCCGGCGTCACCTTTAAATTCATCTATGGCTATCGCTCTCGGGAGTACTCGGTTTGTCTTTATGTTTCGACGATCAAACAGTCGCAAAAGGCGAGTGTCCGTCAGGCCAGTCCATCTCGCAGCTGTTTTAAATGAGCTGGAAGATGTATACATCAAAGCTTCTGCTTGCACAGAGGTGGTACAACGTTGATAGCGATCTACCATTTGAAGTCGTTCGTAAAAGGTCTTACCACAATCCTTGCACAAATATCTGCGTTTCCGAAGGAATAGTTTTACCTGTTGGTTAGGTAATACGGGACCTTGAATCGGTTGAATTCGATAACTATGAACCCGTTTGGTTTTACATCGGCAGAACGGACATTTCTGCTGACGTTTTTCAGTATAAAGTTCAACAATCAAGGCATCCGAACCCTGAGATATATCCCACACCTTCACATTATTATCTTTTATCCCTAACATTTCTATGATAAAATGGTTTTGCATTCGTTCTCTCTCCTTTGCCTTTTGTGTCGCAACTTTAGGGTATCAAAAGAGAGAGAACAGTGCATTTTTTTTACATCTTTAAAACATTGGCAGGACAAGAAGCACCACCACATTCATTGTAGAGCCTTTTCTTTTCGTCCATCAAAAAAACCTTGCGGAGCACGTAGTTGTAATCTGCAAGGTTTTTGCTAAGCTTCATTGGCTAACTAGCGTTGTTTAAGTGCGAGCTGATAAAAAGGCAGCAAAGACTTAAAGGTGCCCTTTGCTGTATTGATAAAAGTCTCCCCATTTGTCACACGAGAATCTGTTGGGGAAAGATGTCTGCCAATAAGAAATTCTGCTTTTTTGACGTCACGAAAACGGTGAACATCTTTAATTTCTAAAGCTTGTAATGGAATTGATTGTTTTTTCATATGATCTAAGGATACAACGAAATCATTCGGTAGAGCTTTTAACTCCTCATAGTGATCCGTAAATGCTTGGGCAATTTGCTGTTTATGATCTAATTCGTATATTAAAGCAAGCCAGATGAAGAGATGATCATCAAACAAACCAATTTGGAAGTGTGGATGCTTTTTATATCCCCGTTTATTATCAGCGATAGCCAACCATGTATCATGTGGTGGGTTTACTGTTCTTCTTGCATGCTTAGCAATATGTAAGAACATCTCGTTTTGTATTTCTGCTGCTAGGTAATCTGTTAACAAACTGCCGACCTCTTGAAACTTTGGTTGAATTCTGTCTTGAATCGCAGCCATTCTTTCCTCTAAACCTTCTATATTAAAGGTGTTAAAATCCTCACTTGTAAACCCTTGGAACGACATAAAAATCCTCCTTATTTCTTTCAGCTATGATGGATAACAAAAGTATAGATTATAATAATTATTATTAAGTAAAAGTCTAAACAAGTCAAGTTTTCTAAACCGAGCTGTTTACTACCATTACATATGTTTAAAACAAGCATATTATGGGGAAAGTTATCAAGTAAATAGCTGATTTTCAGAAAATTATCGAACCAAACACAAGGCTGACTCATAAATATATTAAAAGTGATCTGAAAGGTTGTGAAAGAAGTGAAATATGTAATGGAGGCCTTACGTCGTAAAGAAGCGCAGGAAAAGCTCCCTGTAATCCGCATGGAAATTGATTACGAATTAGTATCACTTTATGATGCACTACAAGCAGAGGACACGGTGGAAGTAATTAAGGCTAAGGAAAAACTTGAACAATTAAGAAAGCAATTAATCCAAATAGAAAACGATGAAGAAGTCAGTTAATCCCATAGTGATATATTTCCGTTTCGAATGACGCCCTCTCCTTAATTTGATACTATTAGTATATAGTTTAAAATTGAGTGGAGGTAGCCCGATGAACGCAGATGTACGCGAAACGTTATTTCGACAAGCAAAAGAATGGGTGTTGGAAGCAGGAAGCACCATTCGAACTAAAATAAACGACCCATTGACAATTGATACAAAGTCAAATCCAAATGATTTAGTAACCACGATGGATAAAGACACGGAAGTGTTTTTTGCAGGTAAAATAAGAGAAACCTATCCTGAACATTTCATTTTAAGTGAAGAAGGGTTTGGGGATGAACTCTCCACAATGGATGGCACTATATGGATCATTGACCCAATTGATGGCACAATGAATTTCGTCCATCAGAAGAGAAATTTTGCAATTTCAATCGGTATTTATCACGATGGAATTGGAGAAATTGGCTTGATTTACGATGTTATGGGTGATGTATTATACAGTGCACAACGAACAAAAGGGGCATACAAAAACGGTCAAGAAATCCCGCCGTTAAAAACAGATATTCCTTTAAAAGAAGCAATCCTTAGCCTCAATCATTTCTGGCTATGTGAGAATCGCCTTGTTAATGAAAAAGAAATGCAAAGGTTAGTTAAAACAGTCCGCGGGACACGTACATATGGATCTGCGGCACTGGAATTTGCGTATACTGCAGAAGGAATAGTTGATGGCTATTTAACAATGAGTCTTGCTCCGTGGGATATTGCAGCAGGTATGGTGATTTTGGAAGAAGTCGGCGGGGTAACCACTACCGCGGATGGAAAGCCTGTTAATATGTTATCAAAAAATTCCGTCTTCACAAGTAATCCGTATGTACAAAAAGAGATACTCAACGATTTCTTAATAAAAGGGAAAAAGTGATGTCCAACTATGGATATCACTTTTTTTTTCGTTTTAGAGATATTCCAAATCCCATAAGTGCAAAACCTAATAAGATGAATAACACAATAAGCCAAACATTACGTAAAGCAATCGCCACACCGCATCCTACAAACATGAGGATAACAAGACAGGCAAGCAATAACATAGGAAAATTAATCGTTTTCATAACTCCACCTCTATTCTATCCTCCAATAGTATAAACGATAAAAGTATTTGTTTCAAAACCTAATTGGATAATTTTTCACCATATTGGCATGTATGGAGAGGGCCTTGTATGATAGAATAGAATTGATAAATGCTATTTTACGGAATTTTAACGGGGGATTTAGAAAATGGAGACAAGCTTCAGTATATTATTTGATACGTACATAGAATATTTTGGTGCAGATCATATTTACTTTACTTTTTACTTGTTAAACTTAATTTTTAGTGCAATTGCATTCAAACTTGGATTTGCGAGGAAATTACCACTCCTACAAACGATTTTTGTCTACATTATGCTTGCAGTTGGGGTTTATGTATTAACGATCTTTAGTATTCTAAAATTGCCCATTACGGAAAGCCTTATCGTAGTATCACTAGTACTGGGTATTTACCGATATCGGTTACATCGCGAGCGAAATGCATAAAAAAGAATGAAGGGTATAAAAAGCCAAACGGAGTCGAATTGTAATGACAAAGCTCGTCCGTTTGGCTTTTATTTTTTGTTTCTTATTCAATGTTGTTTAGCAACGCTGTTTTAGTAAGAAAAAGTATTAGCATTTTTTCTAATACTGGTTACTTAGATGAAATCATCTGATCGCTGTTTTTCTTCGTTTAATCTAAATTGCCCAGTTGCAAGTCGTTTCTTTGTGTTATTGCCAATCCTTTCGTGACAGGGGGCGCATAGATACATATGGATACGGCGGTTTCTTAGCCTTTTAGCTTGAAGCGAATTATCTTCTATATCTTCTACCTGATCACATATAGCGCATTTTACCTGCATGTATATCACCTCTAACTTAAAGTCATGATGCATTTCCTTATAGTATAACATATTCCGACAATCACGAAGAAGAATAGGGAGGATGTTTTGTATAATACTAAGTAGGGAAAACGTTATATAGAAATAAAAACGTAGAGGTGATTTGATGAAAAAGCGTACCATGCTATCAACTGCAGGAGCTGTTGGTGCAATTAGTTTAACTGCGAGTTATTTTCTTAAGGATAAGTCTAACAGGGAAAAGTTAAAACAAGGTGTACGTAAAGTTCCTGGAAAACTAGGGATGGGAAGTAATGATGAAACATTTGAAGATGCTGGAGCTCCAGACCAATCTGGTGATAAAGATTTAGCACAATTTGAAAATGCAAAAATGGTTTCTGAAGGGTCACAATTTGGAGTCCAATACTACAATGAGCATAAAAACAACAACGAGATAGAAAATCAGCAAAAATAATGCTGAAACAAAAGAGTTTTGGTAAAGCAAACACCGGACGATTATTCGAATCATCTAGGATGGAATTCGATTTCGTCCGGCGTTTTTCATATCAACCAGTCTTATACCGATATTAAAGCGTAGCAGTTTATTAGGGTGCAACCGTCCGTAAGACTCCCACTTCAAAACATAAAGTAAAACGGTAAGTTTTTAGTGGGAGTAAACGGACGCTAACATGCCGATTCGTTCAACTAACAATCAGTGGGGGAGAATGAAAACCCCCCCTGATTGAAGTTTCACTTTATAGAGAGATGTGTCTTATCGTACTATTCATTTTGATGATTTGATTGTTCTCCTTCTATTTCATCAAGCTTTTGTTTATCCTCTTTCGGAATTACTTCCTTATTCTGATCTGGTTCTTGAGGCTGGTGGTCGTTAATAGGGAAGTCTGGCATATATCTACCCACTATAGCGGCTAGTTCATCTACTACTCCATGTACTGGGTGACCTTGTTGTATCTTGTCTCCCATCCCTCGAATTCGTTCAGTTATGTCGGCGTCTGCTACGACGATGGCTGATTTACCGTATGGATCATGATAAAGGGCCTCTAACACGGAATATTTTATTGTGCCGACACGTGAACGGTCTAAATCTTTATCCACATCAATCCCCACAACGGCATAGGGACCTGCAACAACAGAGGCAGCATCGTTTACATTTGGTACATCACTTGCAATCTTAGCCAGATGCGTTGCGATTTGGCTATTATTTAAATTCTTTTGCTCTGCGGGATCAGAATCTTTTACTTGAATATAACGGTTGCTGTCGTCCTCTGAGGCAAGCGGCTCTTCTTCCGACTGTTGACATCCGAAGGTGAATAATAAACTTGCAAATACGATAAGAACAAACGGTAGCTTCAACTTAACTCCTCCTCATGGTTCTCATACCGTTATTTTGCTTGCAATCCAAAAAAATATACAACGGAAATTTTCCGTTGTATATAAATTAATTGATTATCGTATTTAGGTAAGAGACACTCCCGAAAGCAAGGGGAGGGATTAAACTGTATTATTCAATCACAATTTTTGAAATATGTTTAATTGGATCTTCGCGATTTGAACCATCTTTAAAATATAAATGGACGGGGCCGTCTTCTTTTAATGGTTTTCCGTCAACGGCAAATAAGAAATAACTATCTTTAAGTGCATCAAGAGAGATTTTAATCTCTTTATCTCCGGCTAGCAAAATAGCGCTTTCTGCTGATTGTTTCGCTTCTGCGTTTGCAATAAAGTCTTCAAGCGGCATGACATAAGAGTTTGCTAATATTTTTTCGCGTTCAAACTTTTTTATGCTTGCATTCACAGGGGGCTTAATATTTTGTTGATAGACTTCCCTGTCCCAACGCTTAGAAGCTCTTTCAAGCTCGTTATCATCTTCCTGTATTTCCTGCTTTTTATTAAATGCTTCCTCAAGTAATACTTTACGATCATCAAATATCCAAACTGTAGGATCTAATGTTATCGAATAGGTAACGTTTCCACTGATTGGTACAATCATTATTTTCACCTCTTTATATGTATCTTGTATAAGGATAGCAGAGATAAAAAAGAATTTCACTTTATTAGTTTAAAATTATATAATTTTATTTGCATTTTTTTGGGTGTAACGATAATATAATATAGAAGAAAGTCTTTTAGTGGAGGGGATATATTTGATGCCTGAGGTGACTGTTAATCATCGTGAAAAAGCCTATGCCCTTCTTAAGGCTGATGCTGATAAAATTTTGCGACTAATAGAAGTTCAAATAGAAAATCTAACAATGCCACAGTGCCCTTTATATGAGGAAGTCCTTGATACCCAAATGTTCGGACTTTCCAGGGAGATCGATTTTGCTGTGCGTTTGAACTTAATCAGCGAGGATGAAGGTAAAGCACTTCTCGAAAATCTAGAGAGGCAGCTTAATATACTGCATGAAGCTGCACAAAATTCTGTGTAATATCAGGGTTTTGTCGTTAGAGCACTTATAAAACTTTGCCTGCGTGTTTACCGGCAAGGTTTTTTTGTACTTTTTAAGCAACCGTTTTGCTAGCTAAGCGCTCTATTTTAATTATAAGAGTAAAAACAAGGCTTTCTATTATTAAATTGGTAGCATAAAAATTGAGCAAAATGGGAATATATTAGAATCTATAGTAGTTATACTAGATTACCCAATTCACTGGAAATGGTTCTTTACTTTTAAATTATGTTATAATGATAGAATATTCGATGGCGTTCATTACCTTATATTGGGGAGAAGCAAGATGTTACATAGACTTAGAGATTACGATTTTATTTTAATTATTACACCATTACTATTAGCTGCTTTTGGCGTGGTCATGATTTATAGTGCAAGTATGGTCACCGCAGTAGTAGAGGGTCATGAAAGTACATATTATTTATTCCGTCAGTTACAGTGGTTCAGTTTGGGGCTTGTCGGTTTTATTTTCTGTAGTATTTTTCCATATAAATATTACCATAAGCTTATGAAGCCAATTGTACTAGTTATTATTGGTTTATTATTAGCCGTGCTTCTATTTGGAGATGTTCGAAATAATGCTAGATCGTGGCTTTCGCTTGGGTTTATTAACCTGCAACCTGCTGAGTTTGCTAAATTGGGGTTAATTATGTATCTTGCTTCTGTATATTCCAAGAAACAGGAATATATTAATGACTTTAGCAAAGGTGTTCTTCCTCCATTAATTTTAACCTGTATCATCTTAGGGTTTATTGTAATGCAACCAGATATAGGAACTGCTTCGATTATTTTTATAATCGTTAGCACAATTATTTTTAGTTCCGGTATTCGCTATAAACATTTAATGCTATTAACAGCTGTGGGTGTAGGGATCATTCTCCTTGCGTTGCCTTATATGGTGACAGATGAAAGAATAACGCGATTTACTGGAGCATACCAACCCTTTGAAACACCCGATACTGACGGTTACCATCTCATTCAATCCTATCTAGCCATAGGGGTTGGTGGTTTAACAGGGGAAGGTCTTGGACAGAGTATCCAGAAACTTGGGTACTTAATGGAGGCACACACAGACTTTATTATGGCTATCGTTGCAGAAGAACTTGGATTTATTGGTGTTCTAATTGTTATAGGAATGCTTGCCTTAATTGTACTCCGTGGCATTTTTATCTCTCGTAAATGCCGAGATAGCTTTGGAGCACTTCTCGCCTTGGGGGTTTCTTCCATGGTAGGTATTCAAGCCTTTATTAATTTAGGCTCTATTAGTGGAATTCTTCCGATTACTGGTGTGACATTACCATTTATTAGTTATGGTGGTTCATCTCTGTTGGTTCTAATGATTTCGATGGGGATTTTAAATAATATTGCTAAAAAAGTAAAACAACAAGAACAGCAAGATGTTAATCACAATCAAGCACATGATCACTCTACTGGCAAAAGAAATTCATCTCATTTTACTGGAGGAGGAAGAAAATGGCAGAATTAAACCAGATAAACAAAGTATTAGTCGCAAACAGAGGGGAAATCGCAATACGTGTCTTCCGAGCCTGTACGGAGTTAAATATTCGAACGGTTGCTATATATTCGAAAGAAGACACAAGTGCCTATCACCGTTTTAAAGCGGATGAAGCATATCTGATTGGTGAAGGGAAAAAACCAATTGATGCTTATTTAGATATTGAAGGTATTATTGACCTGGCAAAAGAGGTAGGGGTAGATGCCATACATCCGGGTTATGGATTTTTATCAGAAAATATTAAGTTTGCAAAGCGCTGTGAGGAAGAAGGCATTATATTTATTGGTCCTACCAGCAAACATTTAGAAATGTTTGGAGATAAGGTGAGGGCCCGTACACAGGCTATACAAGCAGGATTACCAGTAATCCCAGGTAGTGATGGTCCAGTAAATTCATTGGATGATGTACAAACTTTTGTAGAAGAACATGGTTATCCTATTATTATTAAAGCCTCGCTAGGTGGTGGCGGTCGTGGTATGCGGATTGTTCGTACCAATCAAGAATTACATGAAGCGTATGACAGGGCTAAGTCAGAAGCGAAGGCAGCATTTGGAAATGATGAAATCTATGTTGAGAAATTAATAGAAAACCCGAAACATATTGAAGTACAAATAATTGGTGATCAACACGGCAATATTGTACACCTTTACGAAAGAGATTGTTCTGTACAGCGGAGGCATCAGAAAGTAGTCGAGGTAGCGCCAAGTACATCTCTTACTGAAGAAATTAGACTGGAAATATGTGAAGCTGCTGTTAAGTTATCCAAAAATGTGGACTATGTTAATGCAGGAACAGTAGAATTTCTTGTAACAAACGATGCATTCTACTTTATAGAGGTTAATCCGCGAGTACAGGTAGAGCACACCATTACTGAATTAATAACTGGCTTCGATATTGTACAAACACAAATCAAAGTAGCTGAAGGGAAAAACTTACATGCGTCAGATATAGGTATCCCAGATCAGGAAGAAATTAAGACAAACGGCTATGCAATTCAGTCACGTGTAACAACAGAAGACCCACTAAATAATTTTATGCCAGACACTGGTAAAATCATGGCATACAGAACTGGTGGAGGGTTTGGTGTAAGACTCGATGCAGGAAACGGTTTCCAAGGGGCGGTTATATCGCCACATTACGATTCATTATTAGTTAAAGTCTCAACTTGGGCTCTAACTTTTGACCAAGCTGCACTCAAAATGGTCAGAAATTTGAAAGAATTTAGGATACGCGGAATAAAAACAAATATCCCATTTCTTGAAAATGTTATCCAACATCCCAACTTTCTTTCTGGGGAGTACAATACAACCTTCATTGATGAAACCCCTGGTCTGTTTGTGTTCCCTAAACGTAAAGACCGTGGAACAAAGATGCTTAGCTATATTGGCCATACGACGGTCAACGGTATTGAAGGAATGCAGAAAAAGGAGAAACCAAACTTCTCTGGATTAGTAATACCTAAAGGATACAGCCAAGCACCTACTTTAAAAGGTACAAAACAAATATTAGATGCACAAGGACCAGAAGGCCTTGCAAAATGGATGAAAGAGCAAAAAGAAGTATTGTTGACAGATACTACTTTCCGGGATGCGCATCAGTCCTTGCTCGCTACAAGGGTGAGAACGAAGGATCTGCTACAGATTGCTGAACCAACTGCTGCATTACTTCCGAATCTGTTTTCAGTGGAAATGTGGGGGGGAGCGACATTTGATGTTTCTTACCGGTTTCTTAAAGAAGACCCTTGGGATAGACTTTTAAAGCTGCGTGAGAAGATGCCTAATCTTTTGTTTCAAATGCTCCTTCGAGCAAGTAATGCTGTTGGCTACAAAAATTACCCTGACAATCTTATAAATGAATTTGTGGCTAAAAGTGCTAACGCTGGTATTGATGTTTTTCGTGTCTTCGACAGCCTGAACTGGGTCGAAGGGATGAAACCGGCTATAGAAGCAGTGCGAGAGACAGATAAAATTGCCGAGGCAGCTATGTGTTATACAGGGAATATTCTTGATAAAGGTCGTTCGAAATATGATCTAACCTATTATAAAAATCTGGCAAAAGAGCTTGAGAGTGCGGGCGCACACATACTTGGAATTAAAGATATGGCAGGTCTTCTAAAACCAGAGGCTGCTTATCAACTTATTTCAACGCTGAAGGAAAGCGTCGACTTACCTATCCACCTTCATACACATGATACGAGTGGAAATGGAACATTTATGTACGCTAGGGCAATTGAAGCTGGAGTAGATGCAGTAGATGTGGCAGCAGGTTCAATGGCTGGATTGACATCGCAGCCAAGTGCTCAGTCTCTCTATCATGCATTAGAGGGTACGAGCAGGCAGCCGAATTTGGATATTGAAGCTTATGAATCATTGTCTCAGTATTGGGAAGGTATTAGAGAGTTCTACCAGGATTTCGAAAGTGGAATGAAATCTCCGCATACAGAAATTTATGAGCACGAAATGCCTGGAGGACAATATAGTAACTTAAAGCAGCAGGCAAAGGCAGTTGGCCTGGAAGATCGTTGGAATGAAGTGAAAACTATGTTTAGACAGGTAAATGATATGTTCGGAGACGTAGTGAAAGTAACGCCCTCCTCAAAGGTAATTGGCGACATGGCATTGTTTATGGTACAGAACAATTTAACCCAAGAAGAAATATATGAACGTGGTGAATCTATTGATTTTCCTGAATCTGTAATAGAGTTTGCCAAAGGTGATATTGGACAACCATACCAAGGCTTTCCTAAAAAATTGCAAGACATTATTCTAAAGGGTAGAAAAGCAATTGAAGTTCGACCAGGCGAATTGCTTGAACCAGTAGACTTCTCAAAGCTCAAAGAAGAGTTGTTTAATAAACTGGGAAGACAGGTTACTAGCTTTGATATGATTTCCTATGCATTGTACCCAAAAGTATTTATGGATTATTATACTTTCTATGAAAAATACGGTAATATGTCTGTCCTCAGTACTCCGACTTTCTTCTATGGTATGAATCTTGGAGAAGAAATCGAAGTGGAGATAGAGCAGGGGAAAACGTTAATTGTCAAGCTAGTATCAATATCAGAAGCGCAAGAAGATGGTACACGCGTTGTCTATTTTGAGTTAAACGGACAAGCAAGGGAAATTGTCATCAAGGATGAAAACATTAAATCAAAATTAGCAGTAAAACCAAAGACGGATAAGGGTAACGACAAACAATTAGGCGCCACAATGCCAGGAACGGTGATTGAGGCTATGGTAAGTAATGGTGATAAAGTAGAAAAAGGGGACCATCTCCTACTTACAGAGGCGATGAAGATGGAAACAACTGTACAGGCTCCATATGATGGGGTAGTCAAGAAAGTTTATGTTAAAAGTGGCGATCCGATTGCGGTAGATGATCTGTTAATAGAGTTTGAATAAGTGTTGTATATAAGAGTGCGGCAAGATCCGATTGGATTTTGCCGCACTTTTTACATGGTTTTTTTTGTGGAAGTATTGGCTTGTTCTTTTTCATACTTTGCACTTCTCGTTGCTTGTAGTACGAAATAACTTATCATTCCGAAGAAACACGATATGATGAGTGCATGGAGCAGGGCAATTCCTAAATTTAATACAGTGAAAATTATCATCGCACCAGTGAACACCTGTAAGGAAATAAGTGAAAAAGCGGCGATCCACCCCCAGAACATCACCTTTTTATCCCTGTAGTGACGAATCATGCGAATAGTTAATGTTAAAGTCCAAAGGAATAATAAGCCGGCAAAAAGTCGATGTCCCATTTGAATCCATTGCTCTGTACTGTATAAATTAAAGGCAAATGGTGAAGCATTTGTACAGAAGGGCCAACCACCACAGACCAGATTCGCTTCCGTATGGCGAACGAGTGCACCTGTATAAACAACACAGATAGTGTACACAGTTAGTAGGTAAATTTCTATACGGTGCTTCTTTTTAATGAATAATGACCTAGCATCAAATTTCTTATCAATTTCAAAGATGAGAAGCGTCAAAAGGAATACAGAAGCGAATGAGACAAGTGAAATTCCGAAGTGGGCAGCTAACGCAAAGTCAGATTGTCCCCACATGACGGCAGCAGCACCGATCAACGCTTGTAAAATAAGGAAAAAAACAGACATGGCAGACAAAAATTTTACTTCTCTGATGTTCCCTAAATGTCTCCATGAAAGTACCGCTAACAACACGACAGCGATTCCAACAATTCCGGATACCATTCTATGGCTTAATTCAATAACGAGTTCAAAGGAAATGTTGGTTGGAATAAATTGACCCTCACATAAAGGCCAGCTCCTTCCGCATCCATCACCAGAGTCGGTTTTCGTTACGAGTGCACCACCTAGAAGGATAAGCAGCATTCCAATCGTAGCTATAAGGGATAAGCTTTTTAATGTTTTAATCATCTTTCAACCCCACTTCATTATGGAAAATAGTTATAGTTTTGCTATATATGTAGAAATTTGTTCCTGAATTCAATCCGACATAATGACTATAAGAGTAAAAAGGTGCCGGACACAATAGCTATCGTACCATGAATAGACTGTTTTTTCACTTAGGATTAATAAAAAACCTTGCATTGTTGTTCGTTGTTTGCTAGAAATAAACTAGATGATTTTCTTACATATACATAGTTTAACGTGATAAACAGCTAATAGTTAACCAACTTTGCAATGATTTGAAAAGGTAATCTTTTGAAAGCCTTCCCACAAGTTTCATAAAATTGTCACATAAATTATACCCTGTTAACTGTAAAATAATGTTGAAGTTATTAGATTGTTATACCATTCCATGATACAATAAAAATAATGGTCTATTACAATTTAAGAACTCTGATAGAAAGAGTAAATGGCTATAAAGTGCCATCTAACTGGAATATGAAGGGGGGAGACAAAATGGATAAAATAGAGACAACATCTTCACCAGAAGTAGCCACATTAAGTGTATCTAATAAAAAAAGCCATGTTACTTTTGCTGATGTAAAAGCACTGGTTAAAGTCGGCATTGTTAATTCAAACTTAATCACTGTATTTACTGGGTTCTGGTTAGCCCTTTATTTTACAAACACCCCTTTTATGGCAAAATGGGATGTTTTCCTACTAACGATAATTGGAAGTACACTTGTAATTGCCGGTGGTTGCATACTAAATAACTGGTATGATGTAGATATTGACCCCAAAATGGCTCGTACAAAAACGAGACCTACCGTAACCGGAAACATATCTTTAAATATAGCATTAGCACTAGGAATAATTTTCTCAGTTGTAGGGTTTAGTTTGTTAATGTTCACCACACTAGAGGCAGTCTTATTTGCCTTCATGGGTTGGTTTACGTATGTAGTGTTATATACAATATGGTCAAAAAGAAGGTACACACTAAACACTGCTATTGGCAGCTTCTCAGGAGCCGCACCACCGTTAATTGGTTGGGCAGCAGTAGATCCAAATTTTCATGTCGTGCCATTTGGCTTATTCATTATCATGTTTATTTGGCAAACACCACACTTTCTTGCATTAGCTATGAAAAAATGCAAAGAATACAAAGAAGCCGGTATTCCGATGTTACCGGTCGTAAGAGGTTTTGAGATCACTAAACGGCAAATTGCAATATATATTGCCTGCTTATTACCACTACCTTTTTACTTGGCTGAATTAGGAACCGTGTTTATTGCAGTAGCCACCATTCTAAACATTGGTTGGCTTATACTCGCAATAAGAGGTTTCTTTATGAAGAATGATCTTAAATGGGCAAATATGATATTTATTTATTCGTTAAATTATTTGACAATTCTATGCCTTGTTATGGTATTGGTAACCATTGATTCACCGTTTAGTTAGTTATTGTCCTTAATAATAAACATATATAAGGAAACAACATGAGGAAAGAGAGGTATAAATAAATGATAGGTTGGATGGGAAAAAGAAAACCTTTATTTCTTTTCGGTATGCTGACATTGCTTCTTGCTGGCTGCGGGAAAGAGAATCTAACGGCTTTCGAACCAAAAGGGTATGGCGCTGAGTCATCCATGAATCTAATTATTCTTTCGATAATTATCATGGCGTTTGTTTTAGCTATTGTATTACTCGTTTATGTCATTACATTGGTTCGCTTTCGTAAAAAGAAGGGGCAGGAGAACTTCATTCCAAAACAGGTTGAAGGAAATAAAACACTGGAAACTGTTTGGACAGTAATTCCAATTATTCTAGTGCTAATCTTAGCCGTGCCCACAGTAGTGGCAACTTTTGACCTTGCTGATAAATCAGAGGCACAAGATGGCATTAATGTAGAAGTAACCGGGAACCAATACTGGTGGCACTTTAATTATCAAGGTGATGAAGTGCAAACAAGCCAGGATTTATACATTCCTACTGGCGAAAGAGTTTATTTAAACATGAAGTCATCAGATGTTATTCATTCATTCTGGGTTCCAAGTATATCTGGGAAAATGGATGTTAACCCTGAGAACGTAAACACAATGTATCTTGAAGCACATGAAGAAGGCGTTTATTGGGGGAAATGTGCAGAACTATGCGGCCCTTCCCACTCACTTATGGACTTCAAAGTAATAGCAGTTAGTCCAGAGGAATACGATCAGTGGATTTCTGACATGCAAAGTGTTGATCCTGAGGCTGATCCAGAAGATGCAGTAGCTCAAGATGGAAAAGCATTATTTGAAGAGAAAAGCTGTGTGGCTTGCCATGCTATTGGATCTTCTCCAAATGCAACTGGACCAAACCTTACAAACTTCGGTGACCGTACCAAAATTGCAGGGTACCTTGAGCCAACAGAAGAAAATCTAGTTAAATGGATAACGGACCCTGAGTCAGTTAAACCAGGGAATAAGATGACTGGTAACTATCCTGACGTTTCAGAGGAAGAAGCAGAGCAAATTGCTGCATATCTACTGCAGTTAAGTCCTTCTGATATTACCACTGAAAGCGCAGGGAACTAGAAGAATACAGAACAAATACGGGATGGAAGATGTAAAAGGGAGGTTTATAATTTGAGTATTGCAGCTGCTCAGAATAAAGGATTTCTTGCTGCCGTGTGGGATTACCTAACAACAGTTGACCATAAGAAAATAGCAAAGTTATATCTATTTGCTGGTGGTTTCTTTTTCCTGCTAGGCGGACTTGAAGCTTTGTTTATACGTATACAATTAATAAGCCCGGAAAATGATTTCCTTACTGCTGGCTTGTATAATGAAATGATAACAATGCATGGAACAACAATGATATTTCTTGCTGCCATGCCATTGTTACTAGGTTTAATGAATGCCATCATGCCTTTGCAAATTGGGGCACGTGATGTAGCATTTCCGTTTTTAAACTCATTAGGATTTTGGTTATTCTTATTTGGTGGAGTCTTGCTAAACTGCAGTTGGTTTCTAGGCGGAGCGCCTGATGCAGGTTGGACTTCTTATGCACCATTATCGATTCAATCACCTGGACATGGTGTTGATTTTTACATAATGGGACTACAGATTTCCGGTGCTGGAACCTTAATAGGTGGTATTAACTTTCTTGTTACGATTGTAACGATGAGAGCACCAGGAATGACATATATGCGTATGCCGTTATTTTCTTGGACTACGTTTGTGACAAGTGTATTAATCTTGTTTGCTTTCCCAGCGTTAACTGTAGGGTTATTCCTACTAATGTTTGACCGAATGTTTGGTGCGGCCTTCTTCGATGTTACGCTAGGAGGGAACGCAGTCATTTGGCAGCATCTATTTTGGATTTTTGGACACCCTGAAGTATATATCCTGATTTTGCCTGCATTTGGTATCTTCAGTGATATAATCTCAACTTTTTCTAAAAAGCGGTTGTTCGGTTATACGGCAATGGTATTTGCTACAATCCTAATCGCATTTTTAGGATTTATGGTATGGGCCCACCACATGTTTACAGTGGGACTCGGTCCTGTCGCTAATGCTATTTTCGCAATTGCTACAATGGCGATTGCAGTACCAACAGGTATAAAAATCTTTAACTGGCTAGGCACAATGTGGGGAGGAAGCATTACCATTAATTCGGCAATGCTTTGGACACTTGCATTCATTCCATCCTTTACTATTGGTGGTATGACTGGTGTAATGCTTGCATCTGCGGTAGCCGACTACCAGTATCATGATACTTACTTTGTGGTAGCACACTTTCACTATGTAATTGTTGGTGGGGTAGTGTTTGGTATCCTTGCTGGATTGCATTATTGGTGGCCAAAAATATTTGGCAAGATATTGAATGAAACGTTAGGTAAATTATCTTTCTGGCTGTTCTTTATCGGCTTTCATTTAACGTTCTTTATCCAGCATTTTCTAGGGTTAATGGGTATGCCTCGTCGTTACTGGGTATTCCTTGAAGATCAAGGTCTGGATACAGGAAACCTTGTAAGTACCATTGGTGCTTTTCTAATGGGTATCGGTGGATTGATCTTTGTCATCAACATTATCTACACTAGTGTAAAGGGCGAAAAAGCACCTGCCGATCCTTGGGATGGTCGTTCGTTGGAGTGGGCAATTCCATCTCCACCACCATTTTATAATTTTAAACAAACCCCGTTAATTCGTGGTCTTGATCCTTTATGGATTGAGAAAACAGAAGGTAAGGGTAAAATAACGCCTGCAGAACCTCTTGGTGATATTCATATGCCGGATGCTTCAATCTTACCGTTTATTATGTCACTTGGGTTTTTCGTTGCAGGATTCGGGTTTATCTATCAGGTCGATCACAGTGGATGGTTAGCAGCAATATTTATTGGAATTGGAACAGCGTTAATCTGTATGCTTATTAGATCACTGAAAGATTACCATGGCTTCCATATACACAAAGAAGAACTTGAAAGGGAGGCTGACTGATATGAGTCAAGATCATTCCTTAAATCCAGAAACGATGCCCCAGGAACCTGAAAAGGCCACCCTGGAAGGTAAAAATAAATTCATGGGCTTATGGTTTTTCCTTGGAGGAGAAACTGTCTTATTTGCCAGCCTATTTGGTACCTATCTTGCCCTGAGGAATTCTACAGCTGGTGGGCCTGCAACAACGGATCTATTTGGGCTTGAACTTGTTTTCATCATGACAATGCTGTTACTGACAAGTTCTTTAACAAGTGTTTATGCAATGTATCAAATGAAGAATAACAATTTTAAAAAAATGCAGCTTTGGTTGGGGATTACTGCCTTTCTTGGTATGGCATTCCTAGCTTGCGAACTATATGAATTCAATCATTACATTCACGAATTTGAGTTTACTTTTCGCTCTTCAGCATTTGGATCGGCCTTTTATACGTTAGTTGGATTTCACGGAGGCCACGTTGCTTTCGGTCTTAGCTGGTTAATTGTATTAATGGTTCGAAATGCGAAAAGAGGACTGAATTTATACAACGCACCGAAGTTTTATACTTTTAGCTTGTACTGGCACTTTATTGATGTCGTATGGGTATTTATCTTTACTGTTGTATACTTAATGGGAAAGGTGGGTTAACCAATGGCTGACAACATCAATACCAATAAGGTTAATTCTTTTCGCAAACAAAAAAGTAAGGATGAAATGAAAAAACAGCTCATTTCCTTTGCGCTGATGATTGGTTTTACAATCATAGCGTTTGGAATCGTAGCTACGGATGCAATCGACAAAATGTTTGTTGTTCCTTTGCTACTTATCCTAGCTTTCGTACAGGTTGCATTTCAGTTTTATTACTTTATGCATATGAAAGACAAAGGACATGAGTTACCTTCCATGATGATTTACGGTGGTATATTTGCTGCTTTATTAACCATTGCAGCACTTAGTGTTATCGTATGGTGGTAAGCTATATTTTTACAGCGTATTGAATATTTGAAGGCTGGGAGAAATCCCAGCCTTTTCTTTTAGCTTTTAACGTGCAACAAGATCTACCTCTCTAAAATACGGGGTTAATTATTTAGACCTCTGTTTTGTATAACGTGGTGGAATTATAAAAGCTTTCGTTTTAAAATCGTCACATTATAAGCGTGTATCTTACTAGATAATACGTTATAATGATAGGGATAAACTTAACTTTATGGAGTGGGTAAAGATGTGGCTTGAACTTCAGATATTTGGCTTCCGAGCATTATGGAGTCCTTACTTTTTCCTGTTTGTGTTAGGACTAGCTATTGCATATTTTGTCATAACAGGGCCCTACCGTGAGAGGTTTGGCGGGCATGACAAACCAACTAGAAAACAACAGGTATTTGTTTATACTGCATTGGCTCTTTTATACATTGTAAAAGGATCACCGATCGACTTATTAACACATATTATGCTTTCTGCACATATGGCACAAATGGCTATATATTACTTAGTGTTTCCTATCCTCTTAATTAAAGGGATTCCTGCGTGGATTTGGAGAAAAGTTGTTTATTTACCGGTGGTGCGTCCTGTACTTAATTTGCTGACGAAACCGATTATTTCGCTGTTATTATTTAACACGTTATTTTCTGTTTATCACATGCCAATCGTGTTTGATTTTGCTAAAACTTCGCAAATCGCACATACCACGATATCGCTTATTATTTTAGTAGCTGCATTTATCGTCTGGTGGCCAATTTTATCACCATTAAAAGAAGCAAAATCGCTACGCCCCTTACTTAAAATCGGCTATATCTTTGCTAATAGTGTACTGATTACACCAGCTTGTGTGTTAATTATATTTGCTGATCATACGTTATTTGATACATATACCCAGGGTGGTGCTTGGATACAGGCGATGCAACTTTGTGTACCTGGTGATGTCATTCAAGGTTTGAGTGGACAGCTGTCAGGGCCTCAAATGTTTTCCAATATGAGCCCTTTAGAGGATCAGCAATTGGGTGGTATTATCATGAAAATTATGCAAGAAATTACGTACGGGGTTATTCTTGCACGAATCTTCTATGGTTGGTTTAATGCTGAAAGTTTAAAGGTGGACCCTATTCCAGCGGAAACACAAAACTATTAATACTGACTATTTGAGTTAATTATGGAAAGGAATTTTGAATTATGCCTTTATTACCTACAATAAGTACATTTTTCATCGTATTAAGTGCTATTTTAGTGGCATTTGGTTGGAGATTTATAGTGATAGGAAAAGCTGCAACACATAAGAAAACCATGATTGCTGCTGCTATTAGTGCTTTAATATTCTTTATCATTTATGCATCTCGGACCGTGTTTATTGGAAATTCAAGCTTTGGTGGCCCAGAGGAGTTAGAAATTTATTATACGCTGTTTCTAATCTTTCATATTTTCCTGGCGACATCTGGAGCAATATTTGGGATTGTAACACTAACGCTAGCATTTAAACGGAAAATAAAGAAGCATAGAAAAATCGGACCGGTTACAAGTATTATTTGGTTTTTCACAGCAATAACAGGAGTGATGGTCTATTTATTGCTTTATATACTTTACGATAGTGGTGAAACTACCAGTATGATAAAAGCGATATTAGGATCATAATTCTAGCATTTTGGAAAATGATTTTATTATAAAAAAAGTGAGTACCAGATTAACTGGACTCACTTTTTCTTTTTACCCTATACTTTGATATTCCACTTAATAATCCCCGCTTCTTTGGCCGAATTAAAAGCAATTACAAGTAATGGTCCAAGTATAAAGCCGAGAATACCCAATAGCTTTAATCCAATAAACATAGCAATTAAAGTGGCTAATGGTGAGAGACCGATGTGACGCCCCATTACTTTCGGTTCGACGATTCTCCGGATTGCTAGCAATATGATGGCTAATATAGATAATTGGATACCAGTTGAGACATCTCCTGCAAGCAGCATAATCAATGCCCATGGCCCCAATACGATAATCGAACCGATGATTGGAATAATATCGACAATCCAAATGATCAGAGACATCACGATTGCTACTTCCGGTACGATTAGGAATAAACCGATTAGAGAACCTACTAGAATAAGCAAACTAACAAGAAACTGGGCTTTGAAGAAACCAAGAATAACACTCGCAAGTCGTTTATTCATAAATGATACTTTTTCAGCAGTCTCTTTTGTCATCAAATTATATGTTTTTGCTTTTAAGATTGGGAGCTCAAGCATAAATAGGAACAATGCAATCAAGTATACGAGAAGACTGATTAAGTACTGTGGTACTTGTGCTACGATCTGAGCAATTCTGTCTAAGGTAATCTTTTCTTTTGCAGTAGTACTCAAGTTAACTAGGTTTTGTTCAATACTATCTGAAACCTGGTTAACAAATTCAGAAGGAAGGTCGTCTGTGTATTGCTCTAGATCCGTTTCCCAGTCTTTATAAATTTCGTTTAGTTTATTAAAGTGGGATGGAACATCCTCAGCAAAATTCACGACCTGTGTTACTGCTTTTGTTACAATAAATGTTCCAGCTACTCCTGCTATTAGAAGAAAGAGCAAGAAGATAATTGTTACAGAGGCTTTTCTGCTAAGTCTAATTCTCTTTTGAAATAAGCGAACCAATGGGTTTAAAATGAGTGCTGTAATAAAAGCAACTACTAATGGAATAGATATTGGCAAAATAAAAATAATCGCAATTACCAAAATAACTCCAAGAATAATTAATGTCCAATGGTGTTTTTTAATATTTCGCAGCAACGGTATACGATAGCTCCTTTCAATACAGTTTAATATGTATGTTTATTTAAAATATAGCACTAATTCGTTATTTTGAACAGATTAATAAATCAGTGGGGGTTTTCGTTCTTCTCTCACTGATTGTTAGTTGAACGAATCGGGGTGTTAGCGTCCGTTTATTCCCACTAAAAACTCACGGTTTCACTTCATGTTTTAAAGAGGGAGTCTTACGGGCGGTTGTACCGGGATAAAAATTAATTATGGACAGTTTATTCTTTTTCTTTTCTAACTTTCCAATTTATTTATCTTAGATCGGTAAAAACCAACTACCATTATTCAGTAGTTGGTTTTTACATTAGTTTTTATATTGATCTAATTCTTCTTTGACTTTCAACACAATACTTTTAGCACGTTCCACTAGGTTTTCTGGGAAATTCTCATTCTCACCATATTCAACACCATGTGGATAATAGTGCTTCCCAAGCAGTGGGGTCATCAATTTGATTACGGCATTACCACGATCTACATCGCCTTCCGTTGCATACCCTTGTAAGCGGATATAGTATGTAACATTTTTTTCTTTGGAATCTACTCTGTAATCATAGGTGACACGGTCATAATCCCATTGGCCTGCACGTACAAAAGCATGTTTTGCAGTTAAGTGATCCAGTGGTTTTAAATCAATTAGTACGTCTTCAAATCCAGTATTTTCGATTCTCAATTTCGTTCACCTCACATATTTGTCCTCATTAAACTATAATAGTATGAAATGGTATAAGTTGCAAGGGATGTTGATCACAATGGTTTCGTTTTCAATATGTAGCTTTTTTTGAATATATTATTACATATAAAACGTACTAAATAATAGAGGAAACAAGAATGGTTTCTATTTCTTTCTCATATAGATAGTTATATACAAGATAGGGGGATTCGCGATGCGCTTCGTTCGTATAATTTCAGCACTATTAATAGTTGCTATGATTGGATTCTATTTTATCGAACAATCTGATAGATCAGTGGAGACGAGTACAAAAGACGTAGAAGATAATTTTGCAAAAGGTAGAGATAGTTTACTTAAGTCTAAGGTGGTACCTGAAATGCCTGTTCTTACCAATGGTGGGGCACTGTTTCAATGGATAGGTGAGAATACACAAAACTTAACCGAACAGCTTGGTGAGCCATTAAGAAAAGATAAGAGTGCGTACAACTACACGTGGTGGATTTATCCGGACGAAAAGGATCAATATATACAATTTGGTGTGGAGGAAGGCGCAATCCAGACCGTCTTTGCAACAGGAAATGGTATTGATATAGGGCCCCTAAAGGTTGGACAATCTCGCCAAGATGTCAAGGAAGCGTTAGAAACGCTTGGAAAGGATTTAGATTATGAAAACGAGGTTGCTTATGAAAATGGTATTTCTTCTTATCGCTTTCAATTGAAAGAGGAAGATTTAAGCAAACGGCCTCTCATTAAATTATCAGATAATCTGTTTTTGCAAGCTTATTTTGACACGTTTACTGATCAATTATCTTCGGTACGAATCTTAACAGGCGATGTATTACTGCGTCATCGACCATATGGTCTAGAGTATCGAGGAGATTTACCTGATGAACCTTCCTTTTCGGATGAGGAATGGGAAGAGATTGAAACAGGGATGGAGAAGCAAATTTACGATATGACAAATGTAATAAGGTCAAATCATGACCGATCCGTTTTGAAAGAAGAAAATTCAGTCTCAACAGTGGCTTTTACTCATAGCAAGGATATGGCGGAGAACAATTACTTTTCTCATTATAGTCAGGACGGCTCCGGTTTAAAAGAGAGACTAGCCGTTGAAGAAGTTTATTATACATCAGCTGGTGAAAACATTGCTGCCCAATATCCTGATGCACCATCTGCAATGTTAGGATGGTTGAATAGTGAGGGGCATAGAGAAGCTTTATTAAATGATGCCTATACACATCTTGGGGTGGGGGTTTATCGTTTATACTACACACAAAACTTTCTTCAGCGCCCTGAATAGACGGGAAGGAATGAACTAAACACAATACAAAATGCTGGGCGATAATTTCATGCCATTGGGTGAAGAGAATCGTTTGGCATTTTTGCATTAGTTTAAGATACATAATCAGCGAAGTCCTCAAGTAACCAACTTGAACTACTATAAATAGATATCATTTGAATTTCACTTTCACAGTATCTTTAGAAGGACATAAAATATAGTACAGATGACTATATAGCTGGAGGTGAATAGATTGAGCAATAAGCTGCATCCCTCTGTAGTTGAATTTAAAACGTTTATCAACAAACATCCAGCGCTGATCAAGAAAATCAGAAAAAGTGGAAGATCATGGCAGGAATACTATGAGCAATGGGCGTTACTGGGAGAAGAGGATCCACTATGGGATGAATATAAAGAGGAAGAAACAGAGTGGAAGAAGGAAGAACAAGATGAGAATGAAGGGTCATTTGAAAAAAACAAGGAGCTTTTCTCCAATTTAATAAAAATGACGGAGAATATGGATTTAAATAAAGTGCAAAAACAAATTGACTCATTCAACAATACTATTTCCGTTATTCAAGAGTTATTAGGACAGTTTAAACAGTCTGATACAAAATCTGAACCTGTAGGAAAGAATGGTTTTGGTTGGTTTAAAGATTAAGGAGAGGAAATAATGGATAAGACATGTCTTTTATACCTTGAAGAAAACCCCCAGATAGCCCGTTTTGTTCGCTATAACCCTGTTTGGTATAGATATCTTTCTAGGGAACCTTCCCGTATAAGTGAATTACCGAAGGAAGCAAAAGCATTCTATGGTAAAACAATTCCACAAAGGGTAGAGCGATTTAGCAATCAGATGCAGATGGTGGGTATGATGCTTCAATTTGCAGGTGCAATGAAGGATTAATATATTTTCAGAAAGGAAATATAATGATAGAATGGGGGTGGAGGTGCTTAGGCATGATTGCTACTTTAGAATATGTTGATATTCTTGATCGATCAGAGCTGTTGGGGAAAATGGTACTCGATTCCGATGTTATGGAATCATACAATAACTCCCTGCAGGAATTAAATGAAGACAAGGAAGCGCAAAGGCTTATAAAAGCTTTTAAAGATATAAAAGTACATTATGAGGATGTACAACGATTCGGAAGATACCATCCTGATTATAACGATATTATGAAAAAGGTGCGTTCGGTTAAGCGAGAGATGGACATGAATGAAAAAGTCGCTACGTTTAAAATAGCTGAACGAAATCTTCAGAAATTGCTAGACGAAATTAGTGGCCATGTGGCACTAAGTGTTAGCGAGCAAATTAAGGCGCCTAAAGATGGTGGAGCTTTGACAGACAGTGGCTGTGGCTGCGGAAGTGGCGGCGGTTGTGGCTGTGCATCTTAATCAGATGATCCTTTTTTCGAAAATACAAAGATGGTGAGGAATTAGCTATGCGAACGATGCGCCAGGGTATTATTGTCTGGTTCCAACATATGAAGAACCTGAAGCATATTAAACGTTACGGTCATTTTCTATATGCATCCAAGCGACTTAAATATGCTGTGCTTTATGTGAACCAAGAAGAGCTAGAAAAAGTAGAACATAAGCTTAATAAATTGTCGTATGTTTCAAAAGTGGAAAGATCTTATAAGCCATTTGTGGAAACAAATTTTGAGAATGCCAAGCCAGACAAGGCAAAACAGTATGATTATAAGATGGGTATATAATCACCATCTAGAGAAGCCGATATATTTTGCTGAATAACTTGTAACAGGGTTATTCAGTTTTTTATGTTCTTTTTAAAAATCAAGAACAAAAGCGCAAGCGCCCGTTTTAAGGAACGCCGACCAAGTTCGCCTCGTCCCGAGGCAACGTCGGCATGACCCGGATCCTCCGGGCCCACGCAGCAAGTGGAGCGAATCAACTGAGATAAAGGAATCATGCCCCTGCAAAAGGGGTATGTCGGCGTTGGCCGGCAAGGACGTTTTTAGTCGACCGACCTTAATTGAGGAACCGATGATGACTTTCACCCTACGGGTATAAGGGCGACTAGGCCTCTGGTTTTCACCAGTCGGCAAGTCTTCTTTTCACCCTCGGGTATAAGTGCGACTAGGCCTCTGGTCTTCACCAGTCGGCAAGTCTTCTTTATCGTAGGGCGATTATGTGAAGTCGCCTAGTTTCTGGGTGCTGGAGTTGGACGTGGCTACTTCAGTTGTTTTGTTATCCACAGCTTACGATTTTTATAATTTCCTAGACAATAAAAAAAACCTGCAGATATTTATCTGCAGGTCCCTTCGTTGCTTTCAACATAGAAAACAAAAAGGCAAAGGGAGAGGAGAAACCGGAGGAAGAACTTATGGGGAAGTGTAAGTCTTCTCCGTGTTTTGAAACAACCAAACTAACCATTAGCTGTCTCAATATGCTATTATGGTCAAGTAAACAGAATATATACATGTAAGTACCTGATTTTATTTTTAATCTTATAGGTTCTATTTTCCTTACCCGCATTATATGTGGTAGGATTAATTTCGAGAACTGCTGGACAGAGGTGGTAAAATGCGCGTAATAGCAGGAGTACATAAAGGAAGACAATTAAAAGCTGTACCTGGAAAATCAACAAGGCCGACTACAGATAAAGTAAAGGAAGCAATCTTTCAAAGAATGGGACCTTTTTTTGATGGCGGTTCTGTCTTGGATTTGTTTGCAGGAAGTGGCTCACTGGGGATAGAAGCACTTAGCAGAGGAATGGAGTTTGGCATATTTGTTGATAAACATCCGAAGGCGATACATACTATTGACGAGAATCTCCGTCTGTTAAAATTAGAAGATTGTACGGAGGTATACAGGGCAGAAGCATCTCGGGCTCTCCAAGCAACTGCAAAAAGAGAGTTGAAATTTGACCTGTTATTACTTGACCCTCCATATGGTAAGGTCGATTATGAACAAATAATTCGTGATAGTCTAAAGCTAGACATTTTAAACCAGTCTGCTATTATTTATTGCGAACATGACCCTGCCGAAAGCATTCTTTTCGATCAACAACAGTTCACTTTAGTAAAACAAGACAATTACGGTGGAACAATTGGAATAACTATCTTACAAAAGAATTAGAAGGGAGTACTGACTTTGACCAGATTGGCAGTTTGTCCAGGTAGTTTTGATCCTTTAACCCTAGGGCATTTAGATATTATCCAACGCGCTGCAAAAGTGTTTGATCACATCATTGTGGCTGTATTTAATAACCAATCAAAAGCTCCATTATTTAGTGTGGAGGAAAGGATTGAGTTAATAGAAAAATCTACAAAACACATTCCGAATGTTACGGTAGACCACTCCCATGGTCTGTTAATGGATTACGCACGGGAAAAGAATGCCCAAGCAGTTATTCGCGGACTTCGAGCAGTAAGTGATTTTGAGTATGAAATGCAAATAACTTCCATGAATCGGAAGCTTGTGGAGGATATTGAGACCTTTTTCATCATGACAAATAATCAGTATTCTTTTCTCAGTTCCAGTATTGTTAAGGAAGTTGCTAAATACAAAGCAAATGTATCTGATCTTGTACCGAAGCCGGTTGAGGAAGCTCTTAACAAGAAATATCGGTAACCTAAAACAGACTTTAAGTTTAAAAGATGATCCTGCTAGTGATGGATCATCTTTTTTTATGGAAAAAAAAGATCGATCGTAATATAGGCGAATTCCCCATAGCAGTAAGTGCGAGAAAAATAGCAATACGCTACGCTCTTGATCTACGATATAGTAGAACGGCAGTCAAGGCTAGGAAAAGTAGTGTAATAACTGGTCCAACGTTTTGCATTATCGTCATTAATGCAACCCAGTTGTTCTCTACATTCTGATTGAATACAGGCATATCATTGAGTTCGAAGGTCTGTTTATTCAAATAAAGAGGAATGTACAATACCACTGTAAGAATACTGGCTAGCGCACCATGCAAAAATCGAGCCAAAAAATAGGGTTTGAATCGTATATCAGTTCCGGAAAGAATACTAGCTACCTGTGCCTGTACGGAAAGCCCATTAAACCCCATAATAAAGCTAACAAGTACTGCTTGGGAAAGAACAGTGGCTGTTTTCTGGGAAATCATTTGCGCTCCAATCGTGATTTCAAATAATCCCGAGAAAAGAGGAAGTGCCATATCGATTGGTATAGAAAAGATCGATAAGATAAATTGAAATATGATAGCAATAAGTGGGGATAACCCGATTAAGAAAAATAACTTGGTCAAAACCGAAAAAAGAATAATAAATCCTCCAACCATAACAAGGGTTTTAATCGAGTTTATTACGGCATCTCCCAATATCTGCCCCAAAGCCCTTTCATCACTTATTCTCATTTCGTGCATCTCGCGGAATGCTCTTTTAATAGAAAACTTCTTCTCTGTCTTTTTATGGCGCGTGGCGTTTCTTTTTTCTTCTGCTCTTCCATAAAAACGCATGCATAGCCCTACAAGTGCATTACTACCATAATGGCAGACCGCAAGCAAAACACCTAGTTTAGCATCATGAAAAAATCCAATCGAGACAGCTCCGATGATAAACAGTGGGCTAGAAGCATTTGTGAAGGAGACAAGCCGCTCTGCTTCCACTCTTGATATTTGTTCTTCTTCTCGAAGTCGTGCAGCAATTTTTGCTCCTGTTGGATAGCCACTTGCCATTCCCATTACCCATCCAAAACTCCCAACACCTGGTACATTAAACAATGGTCGCATAATGGGTTCGAATAGGACACCGATAAATCGAACGACTCCAAAGCCAATAAGCAATTCAGAGGTAATAAAGAAGGGAAGTAAGGAGGGGAAAACAACTTCCCACCATATATTAAGCCCTCGAATACTTGCTTCAAAGGAGTCATTTGGAAAAGCTATAAGTGAAAACGCCACAAAGGTAGTTAAACTGGCTAAGATTATTGTTTTAATTACTTGTTTCAAAATATAAAGCCCCCTAAGTGTGATAAGCCTTGCTCTGTACTTCTTTTTCCGATAGTAGTAGAATAATGCTAGCCTCTTTATTTAAGTTGCTAATGGATCTCTTGTACAAGCTTATATCAATATACGCACATACATAGGCGATTTATGCCATACACTTTTTAAAGTATAAAGTCATTAAGAGCCCGACAGCGTGCGAGCAGGATCAGAAGGCAACGTAATTTGGCGAAGCGATGATAGAACAACTCATATAAAAGGGATTCGAACCGAACTATTTTATTGCAAATAGTTCGGTTTTACAGGCGCGTACTTTCATCCCAGCTTTTCTGTTTGTCATATCGTCTCTTGCTTAAAATTCAACTTCTGCAAAAAACTAGATGTCCTAATTTCAGTGTGTTTTAGGATTTTGATTAATCACTTATAAGCTGTTTTGAAAATAGTTTTTCCGGAAAATAAAGAGGGAACTGGAAGGAGTCTTATAATGAAATTTACAAAAAAGCAAATTATTACCCTGATTATAGTCGTGATTATTGCGTACTTTATAGCTGCATTTAAACTACCATTTTATATTTATAAACCAGGTGGAGCAGATGCTCTTAATCCAATTGTTTCAGTTGAAGAGGGCTATCAGAGCGAAGGAGATATGCACCTAGTTACAATAAGTGGAGGACAAGCTACTCCGATTCAATATGTTTGGGCAAAGCTTCTTCCACACCATCAAATTCTCCCGATCGAAGAGGTAAGGCCAGAAGGTATTTCGGACGATGAATACATGCATGCACAGCTACAGATGATGGAAAATTCTCAGGAAGCTTCCACCGTGGTGGCATATGAGGCAGCGGACAAGGAGATCACAATCGACTATAATGGTGTCTACGTTGTTTCAGTTGTGGAAGGCATGCCTGCAGAGGGAAAATTGGAAATGGGAGACAGGATAATTGGAATCGATGGGGTAGACGTTAAAGAAGCGGACGATCTCATTAGCTATGTAGAAAGTAAAAATGCAGATGATACGATAGAAGTAGAATTTGTACGTGATGAGGAGACTCAATTTAAGGAAATACAATTACAAACCTTCTCGGACACTGAGAATAAAATTGGCATTGGTATTCAACTCGTAACAGATAGAAGCGTCTCCGTTGATCCTACAATAGAGTTCTCGAGTGGTAGCATCGGTGGTCCAAGTGCTGGACTTATGTTCTCTTTGGAAATATATGATCAGCTGACTGAGGAAGATATAACAAGAGGCTACGAAATTGCAGGGACAGGCGAGATCGATTATGATGGAACTGTTTACCGAATCGGTGGTATTGATAAAAAAGTAGTGGCTGCGGATAAGGAAGGAGTGGACATCTTCTTTGCACCGAATGAGGAAGGCAGAGAAGACTCCAATTATCAGGTCGCTTCAGAAACAGCAGAAGAGATTGGTACTGATATGAAAGTTGTTCCAATTGACACGTTTAAAGATGCTTTAGACTATTTAGAGAAGCTTGAGCCAAGGTAAAGTTAAAACTTCAATCAGTGGGGGTTTTCATTCTTCCCCCACTGATTGTTAGTTGAACGAATCGGGGTGTTAGCGTCCGTTTACTCCCACTAAAAACTCACGGTTTCACCTCATGTTTTGAAGTGGGAGTCTTACGGACGGTTGCACCGGTAAAAATAATAGAAGATAGAATAAAAGACCTTCCAAAAGGAGAGGTCTTTTATTTGTTAATTAAAAGTGGGGGCATTAGCTCTTGTTTTTTCAATTTATGCCGAATAGCTGGAGTGAGTATGCTGTAGTAGGCATTGCTGGCCCTTTCTTCTAATTGTAGTAAGGGATTATCCTGGAGTGATAGTTTAGAAACCAATGGTACATTCATTTGTTTTTTAGCTTTGTTAAGATAAGCTTGTCCGTTTTTTGTTAAACCTAATAAACGAACATAAGGAACGCTATGGTTACTAACTAAAGGCGCAATTTCTTCTTTTCTTACGTTTGCTAGAATAAAAACAAAAATACGTTGGAGTCTAGTCCAAGTATAGCGTTTTGTTTTTACAGCTTCCACCCATTCATGGAAGGAGCGAGCATGCATTGCCGTCTTTTTAATTCGATGCTCCAGTCCTTCTTCGACACCATGGATGTTAGCAAGTTCTCCTGAAGTCATCGTCATAACACGATACTGGAGGAGGTCAAAGTAATGCTCCCAGGTGTGCCATTGTCCTGATTTGCTTTTGTATTCAGTTAATTGCTCAATTGTACTAGTTGGTATTGCGTTTGCCACTTGATTCGTAATCGTATTATGCTCATTGAGGGCTTTGCGAATACTTGTTGCACTAGCTATCGATCCTGTGATGGCTTCGTCGTGATAGCCGCTGTTTGTTCGCTTAATGGTAAGTGGTTCTATCTTATATTCATTTTTTAAGATTGTCTTAACATAACTGTAACCAAGGATATTATTTGGCTTTGTAAGGTCCATACTGTCTTCAGATAGCCCAATTTCCTGATAGGCATGTCGACTGGCTTCAGGGAAGGAGAAACCTTTGGCTAATCCTGCTTTTAATGTCGTACGATAAAGTGCCTGACTGCCTTTTAAGTACTCATAGCTGTTTGTGAAATCAGATGCGTTTCCCGATTCACTCCCGAAGCAAATGCTTGATACACCAATTTCATGTAATGTATGGATGGCTCCTTTTGCAAACAGATCACTACTTTGCACTGCAAAAGCAAAGGGAAGTTCTATTACAATATCGACGCCCGATAAAAGTGCTGCTTTTGCCCGGGAAAACTTGTCTATTATTGCAGGTTCTCCTCTTTGGAGAAAGTCGCCACTCATTACAGCAATGATACAGTCTGCATCCGACGCTTTTCGAGCCTCCTGAATATGATAGGCATGTCCATTATGAAAAGGATTATATTCTACAACTAAGCCACATGCTTGCATTATAACAACCCCTGTATGTAAGATGGTAATTATTGTATCAAAAAAAGCTACTTTCTGCACGATTATCCCAATAAAGAAAGGGAATAATGGGAATATAGTCTGGTGTATTCCTTAGTACGGAATAGTGAACCTGTTTTTTATTAACTCAAGATATATTATTAAGTAAATGTGTAAAGAAAATATGTTGACAAAAGTCTATTTTTCTTTTAAAATAACTCTTGTTGCCTAGAGGTGATTACATTGAAATTAACATTGGCGCAAATTAGAAAAAGTGCTTATAGTGAACCTTTCGCTTTTGATGAAATGGTGAACGTTTCGGAATTAGAAGCAATGAACAATGATATTAGGGAAATAAACCCAGTTCGTGTTCAGGGACAGTGCTTCTTGCAGGGTGAACAAATTATTGTTTCATTTAAAATAAGCGGAAAGATGATTTTGCCATGTGCACGTACATTAGTGGATGTCGATTATCCCTTTGAGATCAAAGAGGATGAGGTATTCACCACATCCTCTTACTATGATGAAGAGGAAGAAATTCATCCAATTGACGGGGAGGTACTTGACTTAACTCCCTATATAAAGGAGAATATTCTCTTAGAGGTTCCTTTTCGGGTTTTTGCTGAAGATACAAGTGGTCAGGATGCTGCTCCTTCTCAAGGTGCGGGATGGGAACTTGTTTCTGAGAAACCAGTAGAAGAGACGATCGACCCACGTTTTAAAAAACTAGAGTCATTATTTGAAGATAAAAAGGAAGACAAGTAAGGATTACTGTTCTGTGTTGTTTTCTTTTTATGAAGGAGGTGTAAGTCATGGCAGTACCTAAAAGAAGAACGTCAAAAAAAGTTAAAAACCAACGTCGTACTCATAAGAAATTACACGTACCTGGCATGGTAGAATGTTCAAATTGTGGAGAGTTAACTAAGCCTCACCACGTTTGTAAAGCATGCGGGCAATATGATGGTAAAGAAGTAGTAAGCAGCTAATAAATAGTATGCGTAAAAACAGGACACTATGTGTGTCCTGTTTTTTTTATTGTCTAGGAAACTATAATGTGTGTGTTCTGTGGATATCAAAACAACTGATGTGCCACGTCTAGCTCCAGCACCCAGAAACTAGGGAACTTCACGAAAATTGCCCTTGCCGGTCAACGCCGACATACCCCTTTTGCAGGGGCATGATTCCTTTTTCTCTTGCGGGGGAGCTTCATTAAAATTGACTTTACGTGGCAGGGATTTTGGTGGGGCGAGTAATCGCAGTCCCAATATGGAGCGACCTGGCATGGCTAGGCGCACTCGCTACGTGGGCCCAGAGGATCCGGGCCATGCCGACGTTGCCTCAGGACGAGGCGAACTTAGTCGGCGTTCCTTAATACGGGGCACTGCGCTTTTGTTCTTGTCAGAAAATCGCTTTACGCCTTTTGTTCATCTTGCTAAAAAGTTCTGATGCTGATGCTAGAGGCAAGCTAGATTGTTATCAATTGAATTTCAATAAGAATCCTTTATGAATGGAAATGAGTTAGTGATTCAGCTGTCTATTAAGAAGGAAAATGAAGTGGTTGCTTACTTACAGCCTTTAAAAAAAGTAGCTAAAAGGCAATATCATATTCTATCACTCCTATTTTTTGCATACATTGATAGCAAACGTATAAGGAGGGATGGTATGAATGCGACACGGCAGGATGCATGGACGCAAGACGAAGATATCATATTAGCTGAAACAGTTCTTCGACATATAAGGGAAGGGAAGACACAGTTGGAGGCTTTCAAAGAAGTTGCTAAACAGCTCTCTAGGACCTCGGCAGCATGTGGGTTCAGATGGAATGCAACTATCCGGAAGCATTATCAGGACGCTATACAATATGCTAAGGAGGAAAGAAAACAAGGCGATAAGAAGCAATCCTGGGCTCGCGCTGAGGGGAGTAATCCGGAACGGGATACAATTGAAACGGCGATTTCCTTACTCGAGAAGATGAGAACTGGATTTTTGGATGATTTACCTGGTAACAAGCTTGAACAAGAGAAACGTATTGAGCGTCTTCAGCAAGAAAATGAACAGCTTCGCCAACAATTGCTAAGGTATGATAATGCTTGGAAAGAGATGGGAAAGCTTTGGGATTGGGTGAAGACAGGCGCTTCTAATTAGAATGTTTTCTATAAATAGAGTACAGTACAAGATGGTTTACTTCATACAAAGCAATTATAAAAATACCCATAAAAAAGACATGAATGGAATCCTCATTCATGTCTTTTCGAATTATAGAGTGTAATCCTCTTATGTTGTTTCCTTTTCTTTTACACCTTCTGGCATCCAAATAAGCGGGTTTTCACCTAGGTCACGCTCCATATCATAGTGCGCTTTTTGAAAACCCATTTTTTCCCAGAATGTATGTGAGTTGATTCTCGGGTTTGTTTTAATTGGCAGGTTGTAGCTTTTTGCAAACTCTACCAACGCTTTTCCGTAACCTTTGCCTTGATAATCTGGTAAAACTTCCAGCTTCCAAAGGGTCAAATAGTCCTGCTTGGGTTCGAAGTATGCATCATATTTCTTTTGTACTTTATAAAGGCTCATTCTTGCAACAAGATTATCTCCAATATAGATTCCGTAAAACGGTGAGTCGTTATAATTCTCAACCATCTTATTTTCTAAGTCCTCAAGCATGGAAAGTTCCTGGTTCCCATATTCCTTAAAAAATTTAAACTTTTCAAGTGTTTTATAATTGATTAATAGATTCTCTACCGTTTGTTCCATAAAAAGCATCCCCTTTGTGTCATATTATCTCTTGATATTTCTAACCATTCCATGTCAATTACGCAATGTAATCGTTTACTAAATCGGGTTTCTTTTTAAGCTCCTATAATCAGAAGTTTTAAGTAAAGCTTACATGGTTTAAAGTTACAGTATAATTATATTATAGAAAAATTCTGATGGAATTGAAAGGATTAAATAATGTTCATTTTCAGTTTCTTTATAAAAAGGGCAACTGAGTTCTTCGTATATGTATCAGGAGCTGGCTTTCTTAGTGGAAGAAAGTGGATCATTTAGATATGCACTTTGTTGCAATATAAGTTAGAATAACAGGAGATAAGAGCAGAAGGGACTAATGGAATAATGATGCACTTTATAACTTATATCAGTAGTATATTTATTGTTGCTCCCTTTTTGGCAACTTGGTTAATTTATCTGGGTGCGGTTAAGCTATATAAGCAGCAAAGGCGTGCTTTTTTCGCGGCCGTAAACGTTAGTACGCCATTTTATATGATTGCTATGTTGGTGTTGCTATCACACTTATTTAACATCAATGCAACCGGAATGTTGGTCATAGTACTACTCTTAATGTTGATGATCATTCTTTATTTACAGTGGAAATATAACACAGAGGTAATACTGGGAAAGGCATTTAAGCTCCTGTGGCGTATTTGCTTTTTACTGTTTTCCTTTCTTTACCTTTTGCTGATCTTGTATGGATTGATTGACCGAATCTTTTTCTATTAAGAAAGCGCCAAACAGAATACATGAATTTTCAGGTGGATTTATGTACAATACATATTGGACATTACGAAATAAAAGGAGCACGGGGTCTATGCAGGTCGAGACACTACAGATACATAATGAAAGTAAATTACTAAAGGATTACCGTAATAACGACCCAAATATTATGCGATTTTTTGATTACCACCCATATAATGACTTCAAAAAACGTTTATCAGAACTTGAAAACCGTTCATTTGATCGGGAGAAGCTTACTGATTTATTAAAAGTGATGAACAGCGAATGGGGCGTACCTCAATCCTCGTTAGATAATATAGCAAGGCTAAAGCAGAGAGAAAGTGTCGTGGTTATTGGTGGACAGCAAGCAGGGATTTTAATGGGTCCGATGTATACGATTAATAAGATTGTCTCTATTATTCAGCTTGCAAGACAACAAGAAGAGGAGCTAAATATTCCTGTTATCCCTGTTTTTTGGATAGCTGGGGAAGATCATGACTTTGCTGAAATTAATCATATTTTTGTGCCAGGAATCTCCAAAATGAAAAAATTTAAGTTATTTCAACAGGCATTAGGCAAGCAATCAGTTTCAGACCTTGATTTAGATAAAGAAGGTACAGAGACTTGGATTTATCAATTATTTGAACAGCTGGAAGAGACCGCGAATACAAAGGAACTATTTAAAACCATTTTATCCTGTCTTGATGTGGCGAATTCGTACACAGACTTTTTTGCGCGACTCGTATACAGCTTGTTTCCTAATGAGGGTCTTGTTCTTATTAATTCAGCTGACAAAGAGCTTAGAAAAGTAGAATATAAACATTTCATCTCTCTTGTCCAAGCACAGCCCGAAATAAGTAGGGGAGTTTACGATGCAAGTGAAGACTTAAATCAATTAGGTTATTCTATCTCCCTTGAGTTAGAAAAGGAGGATGCTCATCTTTTCTATCATGAGAACGGGGAAAGAATATTACTTGTAAAAGACGAGGAAAATATGTGGGTCGGTAAACAAAACGAAGTCCGTTTTACTACAGAAGAACTACAAGAGATTGCAGTTAAGCAGCCGTACAATTTGAGTAATAATGTAGTGACCCGTCCCATTATGCAAGAGCTCTTATTTCCAACACTAGCATTTATCGGGGGTCCAGGCGAGGTTGGGTATTGGGCGGTATTGAAGCCTGCATTTGCAGCATTGGGAATGAAAATGCCTCCTGTACTGCCTCGATTATCTTTTACATTTATAGACCGGAATGTGGAGAAGGCTTTGTCTAAATATAGTATTCATGTTGAACATGCTATCAATTATGGCGTGGAAGACATTAAACAAGCCTGGCTGAATAAAAAGCAGGACCCGCCAATTCATGAGCTAAGTGTAGAAATAAAGCAAAAGATAAAAGATATACACAAGCCATTGCGTGATGCGGCAAAAGGGGTACGCGCTGATCTTGGAGATTTAGCTGATAAAAATCTCCATTATTTACAGGATACTATTCTCTTTTTAGAGGGCCGAATAAACAAGGCCATAGAAGAAAAGTACGCGAAGGAAATAGAAGAATTTGATTTGATTTCATTGTCATTAAGGCCTGAGGGAGGATTACAAGAAAGGATTTGGAATCCTATTTTTTGGCTAAACCATCACGGAGCAGAATTTTTACAAAGCATTATCCATCGAGATCTTTCGATGAAAGAGTCCCATTTTGTAGTATGGTTATAACCCCCACCATTACCCACTAATAATATTAATACATGAGAAGAGCTGTCCAGCCTTGCTGTGACAGCTTTTTTGTGTTGTTTTAAATATCTCGGTAATTGTGCTTTTTATAGAAAGTTAATAATTAGTGGGAAACTAGTGGTGAATAGTGGGGGGATGTGGTAATATATATTTATGAAAGTGGGGCGAACTATATGTTCATGGGCGAATTCCAGCATAACATTGATGCAAAAGGAAGAATTATCGTTCCTTCCAAGTTCCGTGACGAGCTTGGTGAGACATTTATTGTAACGCGTGGACTAGACAAGTGTCTGTTTGCCTACCCCATGAATGAATGGAAATTATTAGAAGATAAGTTAAAAAAACTCCCACTTACTAAAAAGGATGCCAGAGCTTTTACTCGGTTCTTCTTTTCAGGAGCTGTTGAATGTGAAGTGGATAAGCAGGGAAGAATAAATCTTCCACAGCCACTTAGAGGTTATGCAGCATTGGAAAAAGAATGTGTGGTAATTGGTGTCTCAAACCGTATAGAGTTCTGGGCAAGTGAAAATTGGGAAGACTATTTTAATGACTCTGAAGAATCCTTTGCAGAATTAGCCGAGAACCTAATGGATTTTGATATTTAATTTAACCCTTAGTTGCTAAGGCGAAAGGAATTGACAAAAGTAGGTGGATCGTATGTTTGAGCATTATAGTGTATTAAAGCAAGAAACAATAGAAGGTTTGGCAATAAAGGCTACTGGTACATATGTTGATTGTACAGTCGGTGGTGGCGGTCATTCGGAAAGTATTGCATCACAGCTTCAAGAGGGTGGACGATTAATTGCCTTTGATCAGGACGAGGATGCTTTGCAAGCAGCCAAAGAAAGGCTTATAGCTTATGAAGACCGTATTTTGTTCATCCATTCTAATTTTAGTGGCCTAGAACAAGCATTAATGGACCACGGAATAAACGAAGTGGATGGCATCTTATTTGATTTAGGTGTGTCTTCTCCACAGTTAGACCGAGGAGAGAGAGGGTTCAGTTACCAACATGACGCCTTATTGGACATGAGAATGGATCAGAGTAATGAGCTAAATGCGTATGAAATTATTAATAACTGGCCTTATCAAGACCTTGTCTCCATCTTTTTTAAATATGGTGAGGAGAAATTTTCTAAGCAGATTGCCCGTAAGATCGAACGACAACGTGAAGAGAAACCAATTGAAACAACGCATGAGCTAGTAGAAATCATTAAAGAAGGAATTCCAGCGGCAACCCGCCGTAAAGGTGGACATCCTGCTAAACGCGTATTTCAAGCGCTTCGGATAGCAGTAAATGATGAATTGCAAGTCTTCAATGATGCGCTACACCAGGCAGCAAGAATGACAAGTTTGCACGGGAGAATTGTGGTTATTACCTTCCATTCACTTGAAGACAGACTATGTAAGCAAGCATTTAAGAAATGGAGCACTGCAAAACCAACTCCGCGAAATCTGCCAATTGTTCCAGAGTCTCATGAGGCACCATTTAAGGTTATAACAAGAAAACCTGTGATTGCAGGTGACCAAGAACTTGAAGCAAATCGCAGGTCACGTTCTGCAAAACTACGAATTATCGAAAAAGTAAAAGCTTGGGATGAATCATTTAACTATGAGGAAGGGTGGAAAAAATAATGAGCGCAAATCATGCACGTCAATGGCAGCAGCCAAGGACCCAGCAAAGACCGGAGAAACAAGAAAAAGTTGCGGTAAAAGTTCAACGGCAAGGTTGGATTACAAAGGGAGAAAAAGTAATCTATTCGGCAGTAGGAGCAATGTTAATTGCAGCTGGCATATTTGTCGTTTCTTTCTCATCCAGTACTGATGCATTAAACCGTGACATGCAAAAGCTAGAAAAAACAGTTCAAACACAGCAAACAACCAATGAAGGGTTGCTTTTTGAAATGAAGGAATTAAGCAGGCCAGAACGTATCACCAAAATTGCAGAAGAAAATGGGCTAAAAATACAAAATACACAAGTGAAACAAACAACTGCCTATAATGAAACTGAGTAATCAGGAGAGAAAGTTATGAAAAAAAACCGTACAACACATTTCATGGCTGGTATTCTCATCATTATTTTTGTCGGTGCTTTCTTGCTTTTAACGGGTAGATTTCTCTATATTCAGGCCACTGGTGAAATAAATGATGTTTCATTAGAAGAATGGGCAGAACAGAAACGGACCTCTTCTTATACAATGTCAGCAGAACGAGGGAAAATTTTCGACAATAATGGCATGATGTTGGCATATGATAGACCGACCTTTCGCATGTACGCAATTCTTGATGAAGCTTATACTGGGGAATCGGAAGAGCCCAAGCACGTGGTAGATCCTGAGAAAACAGCAGAGGAGCTAGCACCATTATTAGATGTTGAGAAAGAAGAACTGCTGGAAAGCTTAAAGAGCGGGATAGAGAAGGACCGTTTTCAGGTCGAGTTCGGAAATGCCGGGAAAGAGTTATCCCAACAAAAAAAGGATGAAATTGCCGCGAAAAACCTTCCAGGAATTAAATTTGAAGAAGAGGCGCTACGTTATTACCCAAATGGCATGTTCGCATCACAGGTGATTGGATTTGCCAGAGATACGGAAGTAGAAGATGAAGATGCCAATATTGTGCACGAAATTAAGGGAATTGCCGGCATGGAAAAAGTGATGGATGATATACTTAAAGGTACTGATGGTCAAATCTCTTACCAGCGTGATAAATACAATAAAAAGCTACTAGACCCAAATGAAGTAGTAACAAAGCCGCAAGACGGGGATGACATCTATTTAACTATCGACCAAAAAATTCAAACACTACTTGAGGATGCGATGACTCAGGTAGATTCGAAGTACAGTCCGGAAAGAATGAGTGCTGTCGTCATGAATCCAAAGACAGGTGAAATCGTGGCAATGAGCAACCGCCCAAGTTATAATCCCAATGATCCTAGCAATGTGGAAAACTGGTATAACGATGTGGTCTCAACCCCATTTGAACCAGGTTCAACAGTTAAGATGTTTACATGGGCAGCTGCCATTGAAGAAGGCGTTTATAATGGAGGGGATAGCTATGAATCTGGTAGCTACCGACCGAATAAAAAAATAAAATCGATTAATGACCATAACGGCGGAGCAGGCTGGGGATCGATTACATTTGATGAGGGATTCCAGCGATCTTCTAACGTAGCTGCAGCCAAATTAGCCTGGGAGAAGATTGGGCCAGATAAATTCCTAGAATATCTAAAAGCCTTTCAGTTTGATAAAGAGACAGGGATAGATTTACCTGGAGAAGTAAAGGGAGAAATCCTTTATAACTGGCCATTAGAGAAAATCACTTCTTCTTTCGGTCAAGGAAGTACAATGACACCAATCCAACAGATGAAAGCAGCTACGGCGATTGCTAATAATGGGACAATGCTTCAACCTTACGTAATTAAAAAGATTGTGGACCCAGATACTGGCAAGACAGTTGAAGAAAAATCGAAAAATGTGGTAGGCAATCCGATATCTGAGGAAACAGCAGACCATGTTTTGAAACTCCTCGAATCAGTTGTAAATGGTGAGCATGGCACAGGGAAAATGTACAAGCTTGACGATTATACGGTAGGTGGCAAAACGGGTACAGCTCAAATACCGAACGATGAACCAGGCGGCGGGGCTTATATGAGCGGAAAGGAAAACCATGTCTTTTCTTTCCTCGGAATGGCACCAATTGACGACCCACAATTAATGATGTATGTCACAGTTAAGCAACCTGAATTAGGACCAACCGAATCAGGATCAGATCCAGTTTCGTTCATCTTTAAAAATGTCATGGAAAACGGCTTACATTATTTGAATATAAGTCCAGATAACGAAGAAACAGAAGAAACGCAACATATGAAGGTTCCTAAGTTAGTAGGTGAAAACGTAAGCGACGTACAAAAGACCCTCGAGAAGGAAGGTATACGCACTACAGCAGTAGGAAAAGGCAAAGTAGTTGCTGCTAGTGTAGAAGAAGGAGAAAGTATTCTGGCACATGACCATGTCATTCTAGTTACGGAAAATCCAGAAATGCCAAAAGTCATAGGCTGGTCTTTACGTGAGGTGCTACAGCTTTCTGACCTAATAGGGTTAAATACAGAAACGTCGGGCAGTGGGTTTGTCGTTACACAATCTATTAAGGCAGGCACTGCGCTTAAAGAAGAAGATTCATTAAGTGTCGAATTGCTTCCGCCAAATGAGCAGCAAGAAGAGGAAGATAAAGGAGAAACGGAGCAAGAAGAGGAATAAGCAATAACATGAAACAGTGTTCTATTCTAATTTTACAATCATATAGTGGATACAAGCCTACCTATGAAAAGGGGATGGAAAATGAAACGCGTATCCACTGTGACTGTAAAAAAACGAATCGTTACTGTTTTTCTTTTTGGTTTACTTATTTTTAGTATTATTGATATTAGACTAGGTTATGTTCAATTTATCATAGGTGACAAACTAGTTGGACAAGCCAATGATCTATGGACGAGAGATATTGTGTTCGAACCTGAAAGGGGACAAATCTTGGACACGGACGGAGAGGTATTAGCGGATAATGTTACAGCTCCCTCTATCGTAGCAGTGCCGAGACAAATTAGTGATCCAGAAGAGACGGCAGAGAAGTTGGCGGGCGTTTTAGATGTTTCAAAAGATAAAGTGCTTGCAGATATAACAAAAAATGCATCGAGTGTAAATCTTCGTCCAGAGGGAATTAAAATTAGTGAGAAACAGGAGCTTGCTATACGAACTTTAAATATGGATGGGATATATTTAGCAAAGGATTCTAAAAGACATTATCCAAATGGGGAAGACCTTTCCCATGTTCTAGGCTTTGCTGGTATTGACAACCAAGGCCTAATGGGATTGGAACTCTACTATGATGATAAGCTTAAAGGAGAGGAAGGAAGTCTGTCGTTTTACTCAGATGCGAAGGGGCGGCGTTTGGATAGTCTAGCAGATGTATATACACCGCCAGAAGATGGACTTAACTTAAAAACCACAATTAACTCAAAAGTACAGACAATTATTGAAAGAGAACTAGATCTCGCTGTTTCAAAATATAGTCCAGATGGGGCGCTTGCTATAGCGGTAAACCCCAAAACGGGTGGTGTTCTTGGAATGAGTTCGCGTCCCAATTTCCATCCAGAAAATTACCAGGAAGTAGACTCCAACATCTTTGATCGAAACTTACCCATTTGGAGTACCTATGAGCCCGGATCAACTTTTAAAATCATAACGTTGGCAGCTGCTTTAGAAGAGGCAGTAGTAGACCTGGAAGAGGATGAATTCAACGATGATGGCTCAATTAGTGTTGACGGAAGTGAACTTCATTGCTGGAAAAGCGGTGGCCATGGTAATCAAACATATCTTGAAGTGGTGCAAAACTCCTGTAACCCCGGGTTTGTGACACTAGGTCAGAAGCTCGGAGAAGAAAAGCTTTTTTCATATATCGATAATTTCGGTTTTGGAGAGAAAACTGGAATTGATTTGCAGGGTGAGGGGAATGGAATTTTGTTTGCAGAAGATCAAGTTGGACCTGTGGAGCTTGCCACTACTGCATTTGGGCAAGGTGTATCTGTGACCCCGATTCAGCAGGTTATGGCAGTAGCTGCATCTGTGAATGGTGGCTATTTATATGAACCTTATCTTGCTGAATCATGGATTGACCCAAAAACAAATAAAATTGTAGAAACACATGAACCGAATGTTAAAAGAAAAGTCATTTCGGAGGAAACTTCCGAAGAGGTCCGTTACGCGCTTGAAAGTGTTGTTGCGCAAGGTACAGGCCGGCCTGCATATGTGGATGGATATCGTGTCGGTGGGAAAACCGGTACTGCACAGAAAGTAGGACCTGACGGAAATTATATGGAAAACAACTACGTGGTTTCTTTTATAGGATTTGCCCCAGCAGATGACCCAGAAATAGTTGTTTATGTGGCAGTTGATAATCCTAAAAACACGGTCCAGTTTGGTGGTGTTGTAGCAGCGCCAATTGTAGGGCAAATTATTGGAGATAGTCTTCAGGCAATGGAAGTTGAGCCAAGTGCAGGTGGAATGGACAAAGAATATCTATGGCCAGAAGAGCCGAAAGTAGAAGTACCAGATTTAATTGGTTTAACGAAAGAAGAATTAGCAGAATATATGACAAACCTATCCATTGAAACAAGTGGAGAAGGCGAGTATATTATTGATCAGGCACCGGCTCCTGGTACAAAGGTAGAGCAAGGGTCTAAAATGAGGATCTATTTATCCGAAAAAGATCGTTAAACGAAAAAAAATTTGCTATAATGGTTACGCATGAAAAAATCTAGCATAATTCTTAAACGGGGTAAAGCTAGGTGACTCCTTTATTTCGTTAAATAAATTGCAATTAAATAAGAGGGTGGGAACACCCTCTTAAATTTGAATGTTACTGAGAATACATATGTAGGACATTATGAATGATAGGATGTTAGTTATGAGATTAGTGGAATTATTAGAGGAAATACCTTTTTACAATGCAAGTACTTCTTTGGAAGGCATACAGATTGATTCTATAGAGATGGACTCAAGGGTTAACAGTCCAAATAGTTTGTTTGTTTGTATATCAGGCTATACACAGGATGGTCATGACTTTGTTGACCAGGCGATTTCAAATGGAGCCATTGCTATAATTGCTGAGAAACCAGTCAAGACCAATGTGCCAGTAATAATGGTTAGAGACACTGCCAGGGCAATGTCTATGCTTGCTGTTCGTTTTTATCATAATCCAACAAGGAAGCTACCACTGATTGGCGTAACCGGCACGAACGGGAAAACGACAGTTACGTACTTGCTTGAAACCATTTTTAACCATAATAAGCAGAAAACGGGAGTCATTGGCACGATTCAAATGAAAATTGGTGACGAAACATATCCTGTTAATAATACAACACCAGATTCGTTAAGTTTACAGAGATTTTTTAGCAAGATGCTCCATAAGGAAGTGGATCAGGCAATCATGGAAGTTTCCTCCCATGCTTTGGATATGGGACGTGTACATGGTTGTGAATTTGATGTTGCCATTTTCACCAACCTTTCACAAGATCATTTGGATTATCATAAAGATATAGATGATTATTTACGTGCCAAAAGTCTTTTGTTTGCTCAGTTAGGGAATACTTATGCAAAACACCAGCCTAAATTTGCAGTTTTAAATGAAGATGATCCATCCAGTAGCGTATTAAAGCGCAGTACTGCCCAAAATATTTTAACTTATTCTTGTAAAAAAGAGGCAGATGTAACAGCAAAAGACATTCGCTTAGATGCAGGTGGTACTTCGTTTACTTTAAGAACACCTGTTGGTGCCATTGAAATTAATTCCAAGCTAATTGGAATGTTCAATGTTTATAATATGCTTGCTGCTAGCACAGCAGCTATTGCAAAAAATATTCCACTGGCAGTTATTAAAGATGCACTTGAAAGTATAACAGGGGTAAACGGCAGATTTGAGCCTGTGGATGAAAAGCAAAACTATGCAGTAATTGTTGACTATGCACATACTCCTGATTCTTTAGAGAATGTAATGCAAACAATCAAGGAATTTGCTGAGGGAAAAGTTTATGTAGTGGTAGGATGCGGTGGAGATCGTGATCGGACAAAACGGCCCCTAATGGCAGGGATTGCCCTTCATTATGCGGATCGGGCAATTTTCACATCAGACAATCCACGTACGGAAGACCCTGCGCAAATCCTAAAGGATATGACAACAGACTTGTCGAGAAACAAAGCAGATTATGATGTAATATCTGATAGAAAAGAAGCGATTGAACATGCGATAAAACTGGCGCAAAAAAACGATATCATTCTAATCGCTGGAAAGGGCCACGAGACTTATCAACAAATTGGTCTTGTGAAGTATGATTTTGATGACCGAGAAGTGGCAAGACATGCCATTAAGACAAAGGGGATTTAACCATGTTGTTTACAACGGATTGGCTTGATGAATTTCTCACTCCAATGACAGGAAGAAATAATCAATACGAGATATATGAAGTGATGACAGATAGCCGAAAGAATGCGAATAATGCATTGTTTATTCCACTTATCGGCGAAAATTTTGATGCACATACCTACTTGGAACAAGCTGTGGAGAATGGGGCAGTCGCAACGATCTGGGATAAGGGCAAGCCATTACCAGAAAAGCTTGATCCCTCGATTGCCGTCTATATGGTAGAGGATACATTAATGACCTTGCAGCAAATCGCTTCAAAGTACAGAGACCAAGTAAATCCTAAAGTTATTGGGATTACAGGTTCAAATGGAAAGACGACAACAAAGGATATGGTGGCTTCTATCATGAAAACCACTTTTATGACCCATCATACCCAAGGAAATTTCAATAATCACATAGGGTTGCCACTAACTATTCTTTCTATGAAGCGGGAGACAGAAGTTCTTGTATTAGAGATGGGAATGAGCCAGGCTGGAGAAATCGATACCTTAACACGTATCGCCCGCCCAGATTATGCCCTAATTACCAATATTGGTGAATCTCACATTGAGTATCTTGGTTCTAGAGAAGGAATTGCGAAGGCAAAATTAGAAATAGAAAATGGATTGAAAACTGATGGCATACTATTGTTGGATGGTGACGAGCCATTGCTTTCTTTCAAACATCAGCATGCAAATGTTGTGACATGTGGTTTTGAGCCAGGTAATGAACATGTTATTACCTCGGTCCACATAAGTCATAATAAGACGGACTTCGAGGTGGATGGTCAATCTTATACCATACCTCTACCAGGAAAGCACCATGCAAAAAATGCTGCTTTAGCTATGTCTGTATGTGGAAAACTGGGTGTTACACAAGAATGCATCCAAAAAGGGTTGCTGGACCTGGAAATGACTTCTATGCGTTTTCAACTTCTGGAAGGTAAACAGGATGTAGCAATTATTAATGATGCTTATAATGCTTCTGCAACTTCCATGAAGGCAGCAATTGAAGTAGTAAAGCAAATGGAAGGATTTAAGAAGAAAGTTCTTGTTCTTGGTGACATATTAGAACTTGGTGATTATGCAGAGGAACTGCATCGATCTGTAGCGGATGCCATTGAACCGCCAGTTGACACCGTGTATACCTTTGGGGAGAGTGCCAATTGGATCTCATCTGAGCTGCAAAATAAAGGAGCAGATATTGAGATAGAGCATTTTACAACCAAGTCAGCCCTTATCGAAGCACTTCAACCATACTTAAATAAAGAAACACTTATTTTATTCAAAGCATCAAGAGGATTAAAGTTTGAAACAATGGTAGAGGCAATTAGCTAGCCAGTACCTATGGACGGTTAATCTACAAGGAGGAAAAGTAGTGAAAATCTCAATATTATTAATTACAATTGCAATAGCATTTTTAATTACCGTCCTTTTATCTCCGATATTTATTCCATTTTTAAGAAGATTAAAGTTTGGACAAAGCATTAGAGAAGAAGGGCCGAAATCTCATCTCAAGAAAACAGGTACACCAACAATGGGTGGTCTTATGATTGTCTTTAGTGTTGTGATCACATCCATCATTATGGCATTAAAAGCAGGTGCTGAAGGGATCGGTTATGAACTTTGGCTCTTAATTTTTGTTCTGCTTGGCTATGGCCTACTCGGATTTTTGGATGACTTTATTAAGGTAGCAATGAAGCGTAACCTTGGCTTAACATCTAAACAAAAAATGGCTGGTCAAATAATTATCGCACTTGTTTTTTATTTTATTTTACAGAGTAAGGGCTTTGATACATTTATTCAAATCCCAGGCACCTCCGTACAGTTTGAACTTGGGTGGGGATATGCCATTCTTATAATTGTCATGCTAGTAGGCGCTTCAAACGCTGTAAACTTAACAGATGGTTTAGATGGTTTGTTGGCAGGAACTGCAGCCATTGCGTTTGGTGCATTTGGTATTTTAGCATGGTACGGCTTCCCGCAAAATGAGGTTGCAATATTCTCGTTAGCAGTCGTCGGAGCGTTACTCGGTTTTCTAGTATTTAATGCTCATCCAGCTAAAGTGTTTATGGGAGACACTGGATCCTTAGCTCTAGGTGGCGCAATTGCAGCTATCGCAATTTTAACTAAACTGGAAATAATCCTGGTTATTATTGGCGGGGTTTTTGTCATTGAAACACTCTCCGTCATTATTCAAGTAATTTCCTTTAAAACAACTGGTAAAAGAGTGTTCAAAATGAGTCCACTGCATCACCACTATGAATTACTCGGTTGGTCTGAGTGGCGAGTAGTTACGACTTTCTGGCTTGTCGGGCTTGTTTTTGCCGCGCTTGGTATATATATAGAGGTGGGATTAAATTGAAGCAGCTAATCGATTTTCCATATTCTAATGTATTGGTGCTTGGTTTAGCCAGAAGTGGAACGGCAGCTGCCAATGTACTACTTGAAAATAGTAAAAGCGTGCGGATTAATGATATGCATGCAAAAGAAGACGACGAAACGGTTGAAGAGCTTAAGTCTAAAGGTGCTGAGGTGATATTAGGAACACATCCTCTTCATGTCCTTGATGGGATAGATATCATTGTAAAAAACCCGGGGATTCCATATGATAACATCATCTTGGCAGAAGCTATGAAGAGAGACATACCTATCATTACCGAAATTGAGCTTGCTGGACAATTAGCAGATGGGGAAATCATTGCGATAACTGGTTCAAATGGGAAAACCACTACCACAACATTAACAACTGAAATGCTTTCTGAAAGTAGTTTAGCTGTTAAAGTAGCAGGTAATATCGGGTTGGTTGCTACGGAAATCGCTCAGACCGTCGAAAGGGACGAGTCACTTGTCTTAGAGCTCTCTTCTTTTCAATTACTCGGGATTCAACGATTTAAACCGAGTATTGCCGTGCTTCTTAATATTTTTGAGGCACACCTTGATTATCATAAAACGATGGAAAACTACATGGGAGCAAAGTTTAATATATTTCGAAATCAAACGGAAACCGATTATCTCGTTTACAATGCCGATGATACTAAAATTGTAACGGCAATTGAAAAAGCTCCTTCTATAAAGGTGCCTTTCTCTGTCACACAGCGCCTTCCTAACGGTGCTTGGATGGATCAAGACTATTTGTATTACCGTGAAGAAAAAGTTATGCCTATAGCCGATATTGTACTTGTTGGGGCGCATAACTTGGAAAACATCTTAGCGGCTATTGCAGCTGCAAAGTTACGTGGTGCTACAAATGAAGGAATTTACAAGGTACTTACCACTTTTTCGGGTGTTAAACATCGTCTGCAATTCGTAGATAATATCAAGCAAAGGCTGTTTTATAATGACTCTAAAGCAACGAACATGTTGGCAACACAAAAAGCACTCTCATCCTTCAAGCAGCCGGTAATTTTGCTAGCAGGGGGGCTTGACAGAGGGAATGATTTTCAAGCGCTTTTGCCATATTTAAAACATGTAAAAGGGTTGGTCGTCTTCGGCCAAACCGCTGAAAAATTGAAAAAGCTTGGCGAACAGGCAGACATTACGAATATTGTAGCTGCTGAGGATGTAGAGGATGCAGTTGTAAAAGCATACCAGGCTTCAGCAGAAGAAGATGTTATTTTATTATCACCAGCATGTGCAAGCTGGGATCAATATAGAACCTTTGAAGAAAGAGGTGACATGTTTATACAAGCCGTGCATAGACTAAAATAGGGGGCTTGTCTTAAACAGTCAGATGTAATCAACTAAATTGGTAGATAACACCCCCGTCTCATTTAAGAAGAAGGGGTGTTTTTTTGTTGAAAAAAATGATAAAGGATTCAAACGCACCTGATTATATACTGATTGCGGTAGTACTTGGTTTGTTAACAGCTGGAATTGTTATGGTGTACAGTTCTTCTTACGTGTGGGCAGATTATAAGTTTGATGACTCCATGTATTACTTAAAAAGACAACTATTATTTGCTGGTGCTGGGATCGTGGCGATGATCGTCACAACACTTGTACCTTATGGAACTTGGAAAAAGTATGCCAAAATCTTACTTATCACATGTTTTGTACTTTTGTTACTCGTTCTAATCCCAGGGGTAGGAATGGTAAGAGGAGGAGCGCAAAGTTGGATTGGTGTTGGAGCATTTAGCATCCAGCCATCAGAGTTTATGAAATTAGGATTAATTATATTTCTGGCAGCCTATCTCGCTTCAAACCAAAAATACATTACCTCATTTAAAAAGGGCTTTTTTCCCTCTATCATGCTAATCTTTACGGCATTTGGGCTTATCATGCTACAGCCTGATCTTGGTACAGGAATGGTGCTAGTTCTCACCTGCATGGTGATGGTGTTTGTGGCAGGAGCAAGGCTCTGGCATTTTTTTGGACTAGCCGGGCTTGGTGTGTTAGGGTTTGTTGCATTAATTGCATCTGCCCCTTACCGAATTAGCAGAATAACAGCTTTCTTGAATCCTTGGGAAGATCCTCTAGGTGACGGTTTTCAGATTATACAGTCTTTATATGCAATTGGCCCAGGAGGTTTAATGGGGTTAGGTTTGGGGGAAAGTCTTCAGAAGTACTTTTATCTACCAGAACCGCAAACCGATTTTATTTTTGCAATACTAGGAGAAGAATTAGGTTTTATTGGCGGGAGTGCCGTCATTGGTTTGTTTCTCCTATTGCTATGGCGAGGTATTAAAATAGCACTTGATGCACCAGATTCATTTGCCCGTTTCTTAGCACTCGGTATTATTTCTATGCTTGCCATTCAGGCAATGATTAATATTAGTGTGGTAATTGGTTTAATTCCTGTTACAGGAATCACGCTACCTTTTCTTAGTTATGGTGGTTCTTCCTTAACTTTAACCTTATGCTCGGTTGGAGTACTATTGAATATTAGTAGATATTCAAAAATCTAAGTTAGTATACAGGGGGATTTAAAACTGGTAAAAATTAATAGGTGATTAATCTTAAAAACTTGATAAACTATGATTGTATACTACATTTCCATAAGGAACTTGTGATATAATTCATGTAACAGGAAACATTGGCTATTTCTAGTCGAAACTCTTTGTTAATTTTTTATAAAGGAAGAAATGGAGATGAGCCAAAAGAAGATTGTTTCAATCGAGGATCGTATCCCAAAACTGAAACAGGCAAGAAAAAAGAAAGCGAATCGTCGTTTAGTATTCTACCTTTCTATTTTTTTCTTATTAATCTCAATTATTGCTTATTTACAATCACCTTTGAGTGAGGTAAAAACAATAACGATTAAAGGTAATACATTTTTATCCGATAATGAAATAGAGGAATTAAGTGGTCTCACAACAAATACGAATATCTGGAGCCTTAACAAAAAAGCTATTCGCGAAGAAATAGCCGCAAATCCCATTGTTGATTCAGTAGAGGTCTCCAGACAGCTCCCGCGAACTGTGAAAATAGAGATAAAAGAATTAAGTCGGGTGGGGTATGTCACCCAAGAGAGTAGCTACTATCCTGTACTAGGAAATGGAACAGTGCTACATGATGCTGGTCAGAAACTTTCCAACGGGGACGCACCATTATTGCTCGATTTCAAGGAAGAAGAATATTTACATAGGATGACAGCAGAGCTTGAGAAGTTACCAACTAGTATTTTGAAATTAATTTCGGAAATTTATTGGGTGCCAACGGATGATAATAAGAATAAACTTATGCTCTATATGAATGATGGCTTTATGGTAGATGGTACAATTAGGGATTTCGCGGAAAAAATGAGTGTGTATCCTTCCATTGTTTCCCAGCTTGAAGAGGGAAGTAAGGGGATTATTCATATTGGAGTTGGAGCTTACTTTGAGGCGTTTACCGATTTTGAGAGTCAAGAGAACTCCGGTGAGGATAGCGAGGATACTACAGATTAGCTCGATTTATATTGCAAAGTCATATAACGAGTCTGTTAAACGAAATATATAGTAAGTGTCTGGTGTTTGTTAAAATGGAATAAAAAGTAGCAGAAAAATAAAGGAATCAGCTATTTCTTGTGGAATTACCTATAATATATTTCTTTTTCTAGGATATTACTTTAAAATGATATGTTATCAGATAGAATTATAGAATACTAAAACAAAACACAAAGATGAAGTTTGCTGAATTTAGGGGGTGCCTTACTTTTGAACAACAGTGATATTTTAGTTAGCCTTGATATAGGTACTACAAAAATCAAAGTAATAATTGGAGAAGTATTAAATGACTCCTTAAACATTATTGGAGTAGGGTCTGCAAAGTCTAATGGTATGAAAAAAGGCGCCATAGTAGACATTGATCAGACAGTTCAATCAATACGTAATGCTGTGGAGCAGGCCGAACGGATGGTTGGGATGCAGATTGACCGTGTAGTCGTGGGGATTAATGGCAATCACATTCAGTTACAGCCATGTCACGGCGTTGTCGCGGTGCAAAGTGAAGACAGAGAAATTGGAGATGAAGATATTAACCGTGTCATCGATGGTGCACAGGTTGTGTCTATTCCACCTGAAAGAGAAATTATTGATGTGATCCCCAAACAGTTTATTGTTGACGGTCTTGATGAAATAACAGACCCAAGGGGAATGATTGGTGTGCGACTGGAGATGGAAGGTACTATTATTACCTGTTCTAAAACCGTACTCCACAATATATTAAAATGCGTAGAACGGGCTAATCTTCAAGTTGCCGATATTTGCCTCCAGCCGTTAGCAGCTGGAACTGTAGCCTTATCCAAAGATGAAATGAATATGGGTGTTGCGCTTATTAACATTGGCGGCGGTTGTTCTACCGTATCTGTATTCGAAAATGATCATCTTGCAGCAACAAGTGTTATTCCTTTGGGAGGAGATAATATTACGAAAGATCTCTCCATTGGGATGCGAACGACTTCCGAGGAAGCAGAGGACGTAAAGCGTAATTATGGACATGCTTTTTATAATAATGCCCAGGAAGACGAAACGTTTGAAGTATCTGTAATCGGAAGTAATTCAAAACAAACATATAACCAGTTGCAAATCTCTGATATGATCGAAGCAAGGTTGGAGGAAATCTATGCCTTTGCGGAACGTGAAATTAGAAAAATGGGATATGGCGAATTGCCTGGTGGGTTTGTCTTAACAGGTGGAACAATGGCCATGCCTGGAGTATTAGAGTTGGCACAGGACATGTTCCATACAAGTGTACGAATAGCTATACCTGATTACATAGGTGTTCGGGAACCGCAATTCACCGCAGGAGTAGGAATCTTGCAATTTGCATACCGAAATGCGAAAATACAGGGAAAAGAGTTATTTCCTTCTGTTATTGTGCCTGAACAAGATCAAAGGCCAAAAAGAACTAAAAAACAAACTCAATATAATGAACCAAATGAAAAAAAGAAAAAGGAATCCAGCATAGCAAACTTGTTTAAGAATTTCTTTGATTAGTGTGCTAGTTTTGTAGAATGTTAATGTAAAATTCGATGATCGCTTCATGAAGACTAGTTGAAACGAACCCTTACATATAGGGAAAGTGAGCTTCTGGGACGCTTGTAATTTGCATATAGGAGGAACGGAATATGTTAGAGTTTGATACAAATATGGAAGAGTTAGCAACAATAAAAGTAATCGGCGTCGGCGGTGGCGGTAACAATGCAGTAAACCGTATGATTGAGCATGGAGTTGAAGGTGTAGAATTTATCGCTGTAAACACTGATGCTCAAGCGTTAAATCTATCAAAAGCAGAAGTGAAAATACAGATTGGTGGCAAATTGACACGTGGACTTGGTGCAGGCGCTAACCCGGAAGTAGGAAAAAAAGCTGCTGAAGAAAGCAAAGAACAGTTAGAGGAAGTGCTACAGGGCGCTGATATGATCTTTGTTACTGCCGGAATGGGTGGAGGTACCGGAACAGGAGCAGCACCTGTTATAGCACAAATTGCGAAAGACCTTGGTGCGTTAACTGTCGGTGTTGTAACACGTCCTTTCTCTTTTGAAGGGAGAAGACGTTCGACTCAGGCAATATCAGGTATCGAAGCACTAAAATCAAGTGTCGATACGCTTATCGTGATTCCAAATGATCGTTTGCTAGAAATAGTTGATAAAAACACACCAATGCTTGAAGCCTTCCGAGAGGCGGATAATGTATTACGCCAAGGTGTTCAAGGTATTTCTGATCTGATTGCAAAACCTGGATTGATCAACGTAGACTTCGCCGATGTAAAGACTATTATGTTTGATAAAGGTTCTGCTCTTATGGGTATTGGTGTAGCTACAGGAGAAACACGTGCTACTGAAGCAGCTAAAAAGGCAATTTCTTCACCATTGCTTGAAACTTCAATTGATGGGGCACATGGTATATTAATGAACATTACGGGTGGAACAAACTTGAGCTTGTATGAGGTTCAAGAAGCTGCTGATCTAGTTACCTCTGCAGCAGATAATGAGGTTAATGTGATTTTTGGTTCAGTAATTAATGAAGACCTTAAAGATGAAATTGTTGTTACAGTTATTGCAACCGGATTTGATGAGGCTGTCCAAAAAGCAGAAAAGCAACCTAAACAACAAACACAACGTCCAGTAATCAATCACAATCAGCATGCAGCTACGCGTGCAAATGAGGAAGCTCCAACTAGAGAAACCTCACAACCACGAGCTAATAAACAAGAGGATGAAACATTGGATATTCCTACTTTCTTAAGAAATAGAAACCGTAATCGCTAAAATTGATTAACATAAAAAGATGAACTCTGTTCCAATCAGGGTTCATCTTTTTTTATGGTTCAAAACTAGATAGAATAAAAGGATTCAGATTAGTGCCTGTTCACCTCCGCACTTAGAGAATAGCGAGACTTTCCTCACTTCCTTTTTCATCTGCCTCCTACTTAACGTATGTTTGCCTGACATATTCCTCGATAACTAGTTGAAATTAGCGCCTTTACGCATACAAGAAGTGACAGACTTTGCTCTGCTGCTTCGGTATACTTTCATTACTATCTAAATACTCCTACCAACCATGCTTTTATTTACTCTCCAGATGACAGGATATCCGAAAGGAAGAGCTGCTTTGATCATATATTTGGACGCTGTCTGGATGCTAAACTTTTTACTCGATGCGATGTTACTTCTATTAACTCAAGCTCTAGGCAGAGAAGTAACAAAGAAATGGAGAATCATATGTGGAGCATTTATAGCCTCTCTTCTGGTGCCGATTACCTTTTATTTTCCTGAATCTTTTTTTGTGGGAGTGGTTGGAAAGGTGCTGTATTCCATTTTTATTATATGGTGTGCCTTCGGGTTTAAGTCCATTTATCGTACGCTGAAATTACTGCTGATTTTCTATTTTTCTACCTTTTCTATAGGGGGTGGGTTACTAGCTGTTCACTTTCTCATTCAAAATCCTGTATCACTATCTGGAAGCAGTGTCCTTACCTTTAATGGAGGATTTGGAGACCCTGTCAGCTGGGTGTTTGTCGTTGTTGGGTTCCCAATTATATGGTGGTTTACTAAGAATCGAATGGACAAGCACGCAACGGAAAAAATTCGCTACGATCAACTCTGTATGGTAACCATACAGTTGAACAAGGCTACTTATTCTACACAGGGATACATTGATAGTGGTAATCAATTGACAGATCCTATAACAAAAAAGCCTGTGGTGATCTGTGATGAAAGCTTCCTCAAAAATTGGTTTACAGAAAAAGACTGGCAGTTAATAAAAGCGTCGTATGAAGACCTAAATTTTGAACAACTCCCTAGTGAATGGGAGCGATTTATTCAGATCGTGCCATATCAAGGGGTGCAAGGTAAAAGTGAATTTCTTTTTACGGTAAGGCCTGAAAAGTTAATGGTATATTACGGTGAACAAAAATTAGTTACGTCAAACGTGTTAATCGGTATCCAGTTTGCGGAGTTGGTAAAGGACGGAAGTTACCATTGTTTGTTGCAACCACAAATTATAAAACTAGCAGCTATTAGTTCTGCATAAAAAGGAGAGATTTAGATTGAAATCTGTTAAACTTCGTCTTCGTCTATGGTGGTATAAGGTACTCATTAAATTAGGGATTAAATCGGATGAAATCTATTATATTGGTGGAAGTGAAGCTTTGCCACCACCCCTTTCCAAACAAGAGGAACAAGAGCTTCTTATTCTACTTCCTAAAGGGGATAAGTCAGCAAGAGCAGTCCTAATAGAGCGTAATCTTCGTCTTGTTGTGTATATCGCTCGCAAATTTGAAAACACCGGAATTAATATAGAGGACTTAATTAGCATTGGAACAATTGGCCTAATAAAAGCTGTTAATACATTTAACCCTGAAAAACAAATCAAATTAGCTACCTATGCTTCTAGGTGTATAGAAAATGAAATTCTTATGTATCTTAGAAGAAATAATAAGCTTAAATCTGAAATCTCCTTTGATGAGCCTCTCAACATTGATTGGGATGGAAATGAGCTTCTTTTATCAGACGTTTTAGGAACAGATGATGATATTATTACCAAAAATCTTGAATCCAATGTAGATAAGAGCCTTCTAAAAAGTGCTCTATCACAATTAAATGATCGAGAAAAGCAAATTATGGAATTGCGTTTCGGCCTAATTGGTCAGGAAGAAAAAACGCAAAAGGATGTAGCTGATATGTTAGGAATTTCACAGTCCTATATTTCAAGACTGGAGAAAAAAATAATTCGTCGATTAAAAAAAGAATTTAATAAAATGGTCTAGCCTTATCACTCTAAGATTTAAGAGCACTTTGCAACATGCATGTCACTGACCATACTGCATAAAAAGCTTTCCAGGTGGAGAAACTGTCCTTGAACAGCATCGCCATCTGGGAGGGTTGAACTAAAGTGACTAGACATAAAGTTGAAATATGTGGTGTTGATACATCGAAATTGCCCGTACTAAAAAACGATGAAATGCGAAAATTATTTGTTAGAATGCAGCAAGAAGATGACATTTCTGCGAGAGAACAATTGGTAAATGGGAATTTACGACTTGTTTTAAGTGTTATTCAGCGGTTTAATAATCGCGGTGAATTTGTCGATGATTTGTTTCAGGTCGGCTGCATTGGTTTAATGAAATCCATTGATAACTTTGATTTATCACATAATGTAAGATTTTCGACGTATGCTGTGCCCATGATCATTGGAGAAATTAGGAGGTATCTCAGGGATAATAATCCAATTAGGGTATCCCGGTCTTTACGAGATATTGCATACAAGGCACTACAGGTTAGAGAAAAATTAATTAATAAAACATCAAAAGAACCAACACCTATGGAAATAGCGGAAGAGATGGGGGTTCCTCATTCTGATATTGTTTTCGCCATGGATGCTATTCAAGACCCTGTATCTCTATTTGAGCCAATTTATAATGATGGTGGGGATCCAATATTTGTGATGGACCAAATTAGTGACGAAAAGGATAAAGATTCAACGTGGCTTGATAAACTGTCATTAAAAGAAGGTATGCATCAGCTGAATGCACGGGAAAAAATGATATTGAATAAACGTTTTTTCCAAGGGAAAACACAGATGGAAGTTGCAGATGAAATTGGCATTTCGCAGGCACAAGTATCTAGGCTAGAGAAAGCAGCCATTAAACAAATGAATAAACAGATGTTTGAATAAAAAAATACGATTGGATTATGAGCTCAACTAAAGATCCGAACTATACTAAAGCCAAGAACTTTAGTATATGTTCGGATTTTTTATGGTTAAAAGATTTCATCTTGAAAAGTGTATGTAATCCCATATCATTCTTACTTTCATTGGTTTCTATTTTTAAATTCTCTATTATTGAAATTTCCATGAAATTGTTTAAATGTATTGCATATATTTAAAGTAATTGGGGGGATGGAAAATGATGAAGTTATCGGAGTTGCAAGTCAAAGAAGTTATTATTGTTGACGATGGTAAGAGACTTGGACATATAACAGACCTTGAAATTGATACAGATAGAGGCAAGATTGTAGCGATCGTGCTGACGATTAAAGATAAAAAGAGTGGTTTTTTTGGAAAAGCAGATGAGTTGGTTATCCATTGGGAACAAATCGTAAGGATCGGATCTGACGTGATTTTAGTGAAGAACGTTGGAGAACCTAAACTCTATTCAGGGCATTTTATTACAGGGCATAACGGTTGAAACCGTGTAAATGTGGTAAAATGGTTCAAGAACATGGGGGAGGTTAAGACATGAGTGAACCGTTTATCACAAAGCATACGTCTTATTTACGTATCGAAAAATGGGAAAAGCTGTCACCGTCATTGACAGTTGGATTTTCAACAAAAATAGGGGGGATTAGTAAACCGCCTTTTCAACAATTGAATATGGGTTTACATGTTCAAGATAACCAACAAGATGTTATAGAAAACAGAGAAAAACTAGCAGAGGACCTTTCTTTTCCCCTTTCAAGCTGGGTAGTGGGAGAACAAGTCCATGATATAAACATTAAAACAGTCACAAAACAGGATGTTGGAAGTGGCGCAAGTAATTATGACACCTCTATCTCCAATATAGATGGAATGGTGACAAGAGAGAAGGGAGTATTCTGTACTGCCTTTTTTGCAGATTGTGTCCCATTGTTTTTCTTTGATTCCAAACAGAATATTATAGGGGTTGCTCATGCCGGGTGGAGAGGATCTGTACATGGGATTGGTCAACAAATGGTCGAAAGGTTTCGTAGCCTTGGCTCGGATCCTTCCGATTTGCAAGCTGTAATCGGTCCATGTATCTCCAAAAAGTATTATGAAGTGGACGAGCAGGTGATAACCCATATACCGAAGCCATTTCATTCGAATAGTGTAACGGTAAAACAAAATGGTCGCTTTAACCTTGATTTAAAACAACTAAATAAGGATATTCTTTTACAATCTGGGGTATTACGTAATAATATAGGTGTAACAAATTACTGCACCTATGAGGACAGCGAACTGTTTTTCTCTCATCGGAGGGATAACGGGAAAACGGGGAGAATGCTTGGTTTTATTGGTTTTTCTGATTAGCTCAGGCGAAGGAGGAGAAGGGTAAGCATGCAAGTTGCAGCAAATCTTAAAGAAATTAATCGTAGAATTGAAGATGCTTGTAAAAATAGTAATCGCTCAGTTAAGGATATCACCCTAATTGGAGTGACGAAATATGTTACAATAGAACGAACCGAGGAAGCAATTAAAGCTGGTGTATGCGATCTAGGGGAAAACCGCCTTGAGGGATTTAGGGAAAAATACGATTACTTTCAGGGGACAGATGTTAAATGGCATTTCATCGGAACCCTACAGTCAAGAAAAGTTAAAGATGTTATCCATCAGGTTGACGTGATCCACTCATTAGACAGGCTTTCTCTTGCTAAAGAGATTAATAAGCGTACCGAAAAAAAGATAGATTGTTTTATTCAAGTGAATGTAAGCAAAGAACAATCCAAGCATGGAATATTGCCAGAAGAGGTGCTTCCGTTTATTGAAAAGTTGCGTGAGTATGAAAATATTCGAGTAATTGGCTTAATGACGATGGCGCCACATACGGAAGACGAGACAGTGCTTCGTCAGGTATTCAAGAGACTTGCATCCCTTAAAGCAGAAGTGCAAGAGAAGCACTATGAATCAGCACCTTGTGCGTATTTGTCAATGGGAATGAGCAACGACTATGAGGTGGCAATTGAAGAAGGAGCTACCCATATCCGAATCGGAACCAAATTAGTGGGGTGAAAAAGATGAGTATAAAAAACAAATTAAAAAATTATTTTACCATGGATGAAGAATATGAGTATGAATATGTGGAAGTTCCAAATGATGAACAAGCAGAACCCGAACAAAAAGAGACACAGCAGGGAAAGAAACAGAATGTTGTTAGCTTAACTAGTATGCAGCAAGCATCCTCAAAGGTAGTGCTGTGTGAGCCTAGGACCTATAATGAAGCACAAGAGATTGCAGACAATATTATGAACCGACGCGCCGTCGTTATTAATCTGCAACGAGTGGACCATCAGCAGGCAAAACGAATTGTTGATTTTTTAAGTGGTACTGTATATGCTCTAAATGGAGATATACAAAAGCTTGGGGCAGAGACTTTTCTCTGTACACCGGATAATGTAAATGTTTCTGGAACAATTTCAGAGGCACTTTCAGAAAATGATTTTGAAAAGGGATGGTAGATAGATGTTTCAATTATTTCAGTTATTAGATACAGCGCTTTATGTTTATAGTTTAGCGCTAATTGTTTATATTTTTATGTCTTGGTTTCCTGGTGCAAGAGAATCGAGTATTGGTAGCTTTTTGACTAAGATTTGTGAGCCATATTTAGAACAGTTCCGGAAATTCATCCCACCTATCGGTATGATTGATTTATCTCCAATCGTAGGGATATTTGTCATCCATTTAGCGAGAATGGGATTATGGGAATTTTACAAGATATTATTCTAGGATGGTACATATGGACATATATCAGCATTTCAGAAAAGACGAACAACCTTTTATTGATAAGGTACTTTCTTGGAAAGAGCAGGTTGAGAGAAACTTTCAACCGAGGCTTACCGATTTTCTTGACCCTAGAGAACAGCAGATTGTAAAAATGCTTATTGGTGGAGAGTCTTCGGATATAAAGCTTTCTTTTGAAGGTGGTACTGCTGAGGCTGAAAGGAAGCGTGCTGTTCTTGCTCCCTATTATGATGAAATAAGCATAGAAGATTTTCAGCTGACCTTATGCCAAGCAACATATCAAAGTAAATTTGTTACCATAGAACATCGAGACGTAATGGGAGCGTTTTTGTCGCTAGGAATTAAGAGACAGAAATTCGGTGATATTACTGTAAAAAATGGCATTTTGCAAATTGTATTGGGGGATGAAATAGCCCCATTTGTAAAAGCGAATTTGAATATGATTAAAAAAGCCAAAGTAACACTTGAAGAAAAGCCTTTATCTGAAGGATTGGCAACTGAACAGCAGTGGGACTTTTCCGATAAAACAGTTTCTTCTTTACGTTTGGATACGGTACTAAAAGAGATTTACCATCTATCCAGAAAGGATGCGGCGGCTTACATAACCAAACAGCAAGTGAAAGTGAATTATAAGGTAGTGGAAGACGGTAAGTACGGCCTTCAAGAAGGTGACTTATTGTCCTTAAGAGGGAAGGGAAGAAGTAAACTTGCTGCCGTTAATGGAACTACAAAAAAAGATAAGTTGAAAATAACCATCGCTGTGCTAAAATAAAATCATACCTATGCAGGAATACAACGATTTTTGTCGAATTAAAGATGGACAGGTATTATTGAGAAATTGTTATTATTCATTATTATTACAGATGGAATGCTATTACTTTAAAGGAGGTGGCCAATGTGCCATTAACGCCACTAGATATTCATAATAAGGAATTTACAAGAAAGTTTAAAGGATATGATGAAGACGAGGTCAATGAGTTTCTTGATCAGGTCATAAAAGATTATGAGATTGTGATCAGAGATAAAAAGGACCTTGCTGAAAAAGTGGAGCAACTGACAGAAAGACTCGGACATTTTACGAACATTGAAGAAACACTTAATAAGTCTATTCTAATTGCGCAAGAAACTGCAGAAGAACTTAAAGGAAATGCGACGAAAGAATCGAAGCTAATCATTAAAGAAGCAGAGAAAAATGCAGATCGTATTATTAACGAAGCATTAAGTAAATCGAGACGTATCTCAATGGACGTAGAAGAGCTTAAAAAACAGGCAAAAGTTTTCCGTACACGCTTGAAAATGCTAGTTGAAGCCCAATTAGATATGATCGGGACAGATGATTGGGAACAGCTTTTTGACGCTGAAATTGGAGAAGAACTTGAATTAGCGGAAAATGAATCTTAAATCTTGACGGCGGCACAATTTTTACATATAATTCATAGACATAAACAAAGTGAATTGTAGGACAATGATATAGGTTATACGTTGACGGAGACAGTATAGAAGGATCCTCTGATTATAGCGAACTGGAATATGGTGTGAGCCCAGTACAGAAACTTCTAGAACATCACTCCCGAGTATTCATTGCGAACAAAGAGTAGTAATGAACGGTTTATCCTCGTTACGGATATCGAGTGAATTTAAAATCGCTATGGTTTTAAGTTTATAAGGGTGGTACCGCGAGTCTTCTCGTCCCTTTTGGGATTTGAGGGCTTTTTTTATTTCATTGAAAACAGGAGGAGCATTTATGGATTACAAGGATACGTTATTAATGCCAAAGACAGAATTTCCGATGCGTGGAAATTTACCAAATAAAGAACCAAAACGCCAAGAGGAATGGGAAGAGAAGGATATCTATCAAAAAAGCCTTCAACGCTCTAAAGGAAAACCTTTGTTTGTGTTGCATGATGGACCTCCGTATGCAAATGGAGATATCCATATTGGGCATGCGCTTAATAAAATTTTAAAGGATTTTATCACGCGTTATAAATCCATGACAGGTTACTATGCCCCTTATGTACCAGGTTGGGATACACACGGCCTGCCAATTGAAACAGCTCTAACAAAGAAAAAGAAGGTAAAACGAAAAGAACTTAGCATTGCAGAATTCAGACAGCTATGTGCTGACTATGCTTTAGGTCAAGTTGATAGCCAACGTACACAATTCAAACAGCTAGGTGTTAGAGGAGATTGGGATAACCCTTATATTACCTTAACAAAGGATTATGAAGCTGCCCAAATTAAAGTTTTCGGTGAAATGGCCAAAAAAGGATATATTTATAAAGGCCTTAAGCCCGTCTATTGGTCTCCTTCTTCTGAGTCAGCACTTGCTGAAGCGGAAATTGAGTATCATGACAAGCGGTCTGCTTCTATTTACGTAGGATTTGAAGTGAAGGATGGTAAAGACCTGCTTGATGGTGGAGAGAAAATTATTATTTGGACCACTACACCATGGACCATGCCGGCAAACTTAGGGATTAGTGTACATCCTGAATTAGAATATGTCGTTGTAGCGGCAAATAATGAAAAATTTGTTCTTGCTCAAGCCCTAGTGGAATCAGTAGCAGAGACACTAGAGTGGGGAAACTACGAAATTATAAAAACTTTTAAAGGACAAGAAGCAGATCGTATTGTTGCCAAACATCCTTTCTATGATAGAGATTCGCTTGTAATGCTAGGCGATCATGTCACAACAGATGCAGGTACAGGTTGTGTTCATACCGCTCCAGGGCACGGGGAAGACGACTTTTATGTTTCTCGTAGCTATGGCATTGATGCATTATGTCCAGTAGATGAGAAAGGTGTATTTACCAATGAAGCACCAGGTTTTGAAGGTCTTTTCTATGATGAAGCAAATAAAGTCATCACAGAAAAGTTAGAGGAAGTCGGAGCATTATTAAAACTTAGCTTTATAACACACTCTTATCCACATGATTGGAGAACAAAAAAACCGACTATTTTCCGTGCTACAGCTCAATGGTTTGCGTCTATTAAAGATTTCCGCCAGAACATTCTGGATGAGATTAAAGAAGTGAACTGGTATCCAAATTGGGGAGAGACACGCCTTTACAATATGGTCCGTGATCGTGAAGATTGGTGCATTTCTCGTCAACGTACTTGGGGAGTACCTATCCCAGTATTTTACGCAGAGGATAACACTCCAATTATAACGGATGAAACAATTCAGCATGTTTCGGATCTCTTTAAAGAACATGGATCAAATATTTGGTTCGAATGGGATGCAAAAGATCTTTTGCCAGAAGGGTTTACGTCTGAAAATAGTCCGAGCGATGTGTTTACCAAAGAGACAGATATCATGGATGTTTGGTTCGACTCAGGTTCATCCCATGAAGGGGTTTTAGAAGAACGTAATGACCTTCAGCGTCCAGCAGATGTCTATCTAGAAGGTAGTGACCAATATCGTGGTTGGTTTAACTCTTCCCTATCTACTGCTGTAGCTGTAACTGGCAAATCTCCATATAAAACGGTCATCAGCCATGGATTTGTATTGGATGGTAATGGAAGAAAAATGAGTAAATCACTTGGTAATGTTATGGTACCATCTAAGGTCCAAAAACAACTTGGTTCAGATATTTTACGACTATGGGTGTCTTCAGTAGATTATCAAGCGGATGTTCGTATCTCAAATGATATTTTGAAGCAAATTTCTGAAGCTTACCGTAAGATCCGTAATACATTCCGCTTTATGTTAGCCAATCTTTCTGACTTTAATCCAGAAACAGATCGTGTTGCCCATAATGATTTGGAAGAAGTGGATCAATATATGCTTCAACGCTTGCAACGTTTGTTGAAAGATGTAAGAGCGAATTATGAGAACTATGAGTTTTCTCCAATCTTCCACCAAATTCATAATTTCTGTGCAGTTGATCTAAGCTCTTTCTATCTGGATTTCGCAAAAGATGTCTTATATATTGAGTCTAGAGAAAATCACCGTCGTAGAAGCATCCAGACGGGGTATTATGAGATTTTGACAACACTGGTTAAGCTTCTTACACCAATTATCCCGCATACAGCAGACGAGGTTTGGGAGTATATACCAGGCACAAATGAAGAAAGTGTTCAGCTGACAGATATTCCAGAAGTAACAGATAATCAATTAGTTGAGCTATCTGAGAAATGGGATCACTTTATGAAGGTTAGAGATGATGTGTTAAAAGCATTAGAGGAAGCGCGGAATGATAAAGTAATTGGCAAATCGCTTGAGGCGAAGATCACCATTGTTCCAAAAGATAAGGAAACAAAAGATGTATTAGAAGCACTGGCTCCACTACATCAGTACTTAATTGTTTCTGAAGCAGTCGTGCAAGAAAACGCAGAGAATACGAAAGCCTATAAATATGTGGATGTTGCTGTTGAAGCCCATCCTGGTGAAAAATGTGAACGTTGCTGGGTAGCGTCCGAAACAGTAGGCGAAGACAAGGAGCATCCGACCCTTTGCACACGTTGTGCAGATGTGGTAAAGGAACATTATAGTGCATAGGTTTTTCAATACTCCTCTTAGTACTAAGGGGAGTATTTTTTTGCACATTAGGAAAGTATAAAATTTCAGCAAGGAAGCAAAGTCGATGCAGTTGAAATTTTAAGGTTCCAAGTATAAGAAAAACGTACCATTCACAAAAGGACGAGCAAATGCGAGTTTTTCTAAAGATAAGAAAGTATAAGTCTAAAATTGAGGGCCAAGAAAAGCTGGGTCATGCTGCTGTTAAACCTGTTGGGGCTATTTTAGCAGGCATTTCTTAGATCGAGAGCTTGCGCTTTTGGCCATGAGTACTGAATTGAAAATTTCTTCATTTACGTTTAAGATAAAAAGGACACATATTGGAGAATCGGAGGAACCAGAATGTACATATACTATATTATTTCGCTTATCGTGATCGGAATAGACCAACTGACCAAATGGCTGGTTGTTAAAAATATGGATTACGGTGAAGAAATAACAATTATCGATCAGTTTTTTTCGCTAACCTCCCATCGTAATACAGGTGCTGCATGGGGTATATTAGAGGGGCAAATGATTTTCTTTTACATTATTACGCTTGTTGTTGTAATTGGTATTATCGTATACATGCAACGTTTCGTAAAGGGAAATCGTGGGTTGGCAATCGCGTTAAGTCTTCTTTTAGGTGGGGCAATTGGGAATTTTATTGATCGATTGTTTCGTAAGGAAGTTGTCGACTTTTTTGATTTTGTTATCTTTGGCTATGATTTCCCGATATTCAATATAGCTGACTCGGCTCTTGTAGTTGGAGTGTTTTGCATTATTATTGCTACAATGATGGATGAGTTAAAGAAAGGAAAAGGTAAAAAATGAGTTTATTTCAACATGAGGTAATAGCTTCTGAAGCAAGTACACGCTTGGACAAGCTGCTTTCAGAAATTAATCAGGATAGCTCTAGGTCCCAAGTCCAGTCATGGATTAGTAAGGGACTTGTTAAAGTAAATGGCCAAGAGTCCAAAGCGAATTACAAGTGCCAAGAAGGAGATATGCTCGATTGGTCTATACCAGAGCCAGAGGCATTAACAATCCTTCCAGAAAACATACAACTGGATATTGTGTATGAAGATCAAGATTTATTAGTAGTGAATAAGGAGAAAGGCATGGTTGTTCATCCTTCAGCGGGGCACCAAACAGGAACGATGGTGAATGCACTTCTTTACCATTGTCAGGACCTTTCTGGTATAAATGGTGTAGAGAGACCAGGGATCGTTCATCGAATCGATAAAGATACTAGTGGTCTCCTTGTAGTTGCCAAAAATGATCTTGCCCATAGAAATTTATCAGAACAAATGTCTGAAAAAACTATCGAACGTAAATATGAAGCGCTCGTCCATGGGGAAATTCCTCATGAAACAGGTATGGTTGACGCTCCAATTGGAAGAGACCCTAAGGATAGGCAAAAAATGGCTGTCGTGGACAATGGAAAACCCGCGATAACACATTTTCAAGTATTAAAAAGCTATCCAGATTATACACGGATCGAATGCCAGCTGGAGACAGGAAGAACGCACCAAATTCGTGTACACATGAAATATATTGGCTACCCACTTGTAGGGGATCCAAAGTATGGCCCAAGAAAAACATTGGATGCAAACGGTCAAGTATTGCATGCTAAATCGCTTGCGTTTACTCACCCTAGAACAGGTGAGTGGCTGAAATTCGAAGCTCCTTTACCGACCTACTTTGCAGATGTAATAGACTATATTGAGAAAATGTATTGACATGAACGGCGAACTTTGTAATAATGAACCAAATGAATAGTTGACCCTTTAAAAATAGTCCAGTGAGGCTTAAAAGGATTCGGTTGTAACAATGACATTCTGAACTGTGTCCCTTTTTCCTCATGGAGAAAGGGATTTTTCTATGGTTGGAGTGTTTAACATGAAGAAAAAAACTGAAATCCTAGATCAGGCGGCAATTAACCGAGCCATTACTAGAATTGCACATGAAATTTTAGAGAAAAATAAAGGCGGAGAAGAGCTCGTGCTCATTGGGGTAAAAACCCGTGGCGTTCCTCTTACCAAACGATTACAGGAGAAAATTCTCCAAATAGAAAACATTACCGTACCTACTGGCGAACTGGATATTACGCTTTATCGTGATGATCTTGATAAAGTAAGCGAAGATGAAGAGCCACAGCTTAAGGGGACGCATATTTCCGTAGATCTTTCTGGAAAAAGAGTTATTCTCCTTGACGATGTGCTCTACACAGGGAGAACAGTTCGTGCAGCAATGGACGCTGTGATGGACACAGGAAGACCCTCACAAATTCAGTTAGCCGTCCTTGTTGATAGAGGGCACCGTGAGCTGCCGATCCGGGCAGACTATGTAGGCAAGAACATCCCTACTTCGGAAAAGGAAGTAATCACAGTAGAGTTACAAGAAACGGATGGTCAAGACCTTGTAACCATTTATGAAAAATAGCAGGAGGACCCTGCTTTTATAAAACCTTTAAACAGATACAGAGAGATCTGCAAGGTTGCCTTAGGAGACGTGTATACCCATAACAATACACGTATACCTCTTTGCAACTTTTGCAAAGAGGTTTTTTTATGTCTCAAAATCCTTTTCACCCTACGATCATTATTTCGTGAAGGAGTTGTGAAAATGCAACATTTTACATCAGTAAGCCAGTTAACGAAAGAGGAAATTTATTCATTATTAGAAATGGCAGAGGCACTGAAGGAAAAACCTCTTCCTCTCTCAAAACAAATATTTGTGGCTAATCTGTTCTATGAACCAAGTACCCGAACAAAAATGAGTTTTACAGTAGCTGAGCGAAAGCTTGGAATGGAAGTACTCGATTTTCACCAAGAAAGTTCAAGTGCAACAAAGGGAGAGTCACTCTACGATACTGCAAAAACCTTTGAAGCAATTGGAGCGGATATGCTTGTAATTCGACATGCTTCGGATCATTGGATAGAAGAACTACAGGATGGATTATCAATTCCCATTCTTAATGCGGGGGCAGGGGAGGCAGAACACCCAACCCAGTGTATGCTTGATCTACTAACAATTTATCAAGAGTTTGGTAGTTTTCAAGGATTGCAGATCGCCATAGCAGGAGACATTAAACATAGCAGGGTCGCTAAATCAAATGCTGAGGCGCTCACCAGGCTTGGTGCAAAAGTTGTTTTCAGTGCCGCACCAGAGTTTATCGATGATTCTCTTCCAATTCCTTATATCGGTATGGATGAAGCAGTAAGAAAAAGCGATGTGATAATGCTTTTACGTATTCAACATGAAAGACACGGCAATGAAGGGGACTATGCAGAATACCTAGAGCGCTATGGGTTAACGAAAGAACGAGAGCAACAAATGCTTGCACATGCCATTATTATGCATCCAGCCCCAGTAAACAGAGGGATTGAAATAGATAGTTCCCTGGTAGAGTGCGAGAGGTCCCGCATATTTAAGCAGATGAACAACGGAGTATATATCCGTATGGCCATTATGAAAAGAATACTTGGAGAGTGGGGGAAATTAAATGAAATTACTACTAAAAAACGCCAAGAAGCTATCGTCAGCATCTGAGGAAGAAACGTGTGAGGTATTAATTGTAGATAACAAAATTGCTGAAGTTGGAAAATCTATACAAGTTACGGCAGACCAAACGATTGATTGTGAGGGAAACCTACTTCTTCCAGGTTTTATAGATGTGCATATTCACTTAAGGGAGCCAGGGGGAGAGCATAAAGAAACGATTAAGACTGGTACAAAAGCAGCTGCTAGAGGAGGATTCACCACTGTCTGTGCCATGCCGAACACGAATCCAGTCCCAGATGATGTACAGTCTGTACGTTCACTCCTTGAAAAAATCCAGACAGAGGCAGAAGTGCGTGTACTTCCTTATGCTGCGATAACGAAAGGTTTGCAAGGAACAGAAATTACGGACATTTCCAAGCTGTCCCAGGAAGGAGTCTTTGCCTTCACGGACGATGGGGTAGGAATTCAGACAGCTGATTTTATGCTCCAAGCCATGAAGCAGGCTGCTGCTACTGGAAAGGCAATTGTTGCTCATTGCGAAGACAATTCCATTGTTTATGGTGGGGTTATGCATGATGGTGAAGTCAGTAAGAAGTTAGGATTACCAGGGATTCCGTCGTTAAGTGAATCCGTACAAATTGCTAGAGATGTATTACTAGCAGAAGCTGCTGGGTGTCATTATCATGTTTGCCATGTGAGTACTAAAGAATCTGTACGCGTTATCAGAGATGCTAAAAAGGCAGGCATTCATGTAACAGCAGAAGTCACCCCACACCATCTTCTACTAGATGAAATGGCTGTAAAGGAAGATAACGCGAATTATAAAATGAACCCTCCTTTAAGAGCAGTAGCTGATAAAGAGGCGTTGCTTGCGGGACTATTGGATGGAACAATAGATTTTATTGCGACAGACCATGCACCCCATGCAGAGGACGAGAAAGCAAAGGGCTTTCAAGGTGCTCCCTTTGGCATTGTAGGACTCGAAACAGCATTTTCACTATTGTATACCCATCTAGTCCAAACTGAAAAATGTAGCTTGCAACAATTAGTAGATTGGTTGACTGTTCGCCCAGCGGAAGTATTTAACCTACCTTATGGCAAGATTGTAGAGGGAATAGCCGCAGATTTAACATTGGTTGACTTAAAGAAACAGAATAAAATTAATAAAAACAGCTTCTTTTCAAAAGGGAAAAATACGCCGTTTCATGAATGGGAAGTACAAGGTGTCCCAGTCTTAACCATCTCGGAAGGAAAGATTGCCTACAAGGAGGATGAACATGAATAAAAAGCAGCTCGTATTAGAAGATGGAACAGTATTAAACGGAGAAGGATTTGGAAGTGACCGTATGATGGTAGGCGAAATAGTCTTTAATACAGGGATGACAGGCTATCAGGAGATTATTACTGATCCATCTTATTGTGGCCAGATTGTAACCATGACCTATCCGCTTGCAGGCAATTATGGAATAAATCGAGATGACTTTGAAACCGTCCATCCATTCATTCATGGATTTATCGTAAAGGAAACCTGTGAGATACCCTCCAATTTTCGTAGTGAAGAGAGCCTTGATAGCTACCTTAAGGCCCATGATATTCCTGGCGTATATGGAATTGATACGAGAAAGTTGACTAAAATAATTCGTAAACACGGAACGATGAAAGCAATTATCGCAGATCAAAGCGAAGATGTAGAAACACTGCTTGAAAAATTACATAGAAAGAAGCTACCAACAGATCAAGTGCCTAGGACTTCGACTATTAAGCCTTATGTTGTGCCAGGCAGAGGCAGAAGGATTGTTCTAGTAGATTTCGGTATGAAACACGGCATTTTGCGTGAACTTACAAAACGAAATTGCCATATTACAGTAGTGCCATACAACTACAGTGCTGAAAACATCCTTCGATTAAAACCTGATGGCATCATGTTGACAAATGGTCCAGGAGACCCTAAGGATGTCCCCGAAGCAATTAACATGATAGCAGAGCTTATTGGAAAGGTGTCTATCTTTGGGATATGTCTAGGTCATCAATTACTGGCACTTGCCTGTGGAGCCGACACAGAAAAGATGAAGTTTGGACACAGAGGATCCAATCACCCAGTCAAGGACTTGGACAAAGAAAAAACTTATATAACATCACAGAATCATAGCTATGCAGTTAAAGAAGCATCCCTTACAAATACCGATTTAGAGCTTACCCAAATTGCTTTAAATGATGGCACAGTAGAAGGGGTAAAGCATAAGCATTATCCTGCATTTTCTGTCCAATACCATCCTGAGAGTTCTCCAGGTCCAGATGATACGAATCACTTATTTGATCAGTTTTTGGAATTGATTGACGAAGCCCAGAGAAAAAACAAGGAGGAAGCATATGCCTAAAAATACAGACATCCAAAAAATACTTGTGATTGGGTCAGGTCCCATCGTAATCGGTCAAGCAGCGGAATTTGATTATTCCGGAACACAAGCTTGCCAGTCATTGAAAGAAGAAGGATATACCGTCATTTTAGCTAATTCCAATCCGGCCACAATTATGACAGACCATACAGTGGCGGATAATGTATACATGGAGCCATTAACAGTGGAATTCTTAACGAAGATCATTCGGAAAGAACAGCCTGATGCCTTGCTCCCAACTTTAGGCGGTCAGACAGCATTAAATCTGGCAGTAGCGCTCGAGGAAACTGGAATACTAAAAGCCTATGGTGTTACATTATTGGGAACCTCCTTAGATGCGATTCAACAGGCAGAAGACAGAGAGAAATTCCGTTCCCTTATGAAAGAACTTGGTGAACCAGTACCAGACAGTACGATTGTAAACACGGTAGAACAAGCCTGTGAATTTGCAATAGAGATTGGCTTTCCGCTAATTGTAAGGCCAGCATATACAATGGGTGGAGCTGGTGGAGGCATGTGTTATGACATGAAAGAGTTAAAGGAAACTGCTCGAAGTGGACTCACACTATCACCAGTAAACCAATGTCTGATTGAAAAAAATATCGCTGGCTACAAGGAAATTGAATACGAAGTAATGCGAGATAAAAACGACCAGGCTATCGTTGTATGTAATATGGAAAATGTCGATCCTGTAGGCATACATACTGGTGACTCGATTGTTGTAGCACCATCTCAAACACTTAGTGATCGAGAGTATCAAATGTTGCGGAATGCCTCTTTAAAAATAATACGTGCTTTGGAAATAGAGGGCGGGTGTAACGTACAACTGGCTCTTGATCCGAACAGCTTTCATTATTTTATTATTGAAGTAAATCCGCGTGTAAGCAGATCCTCTGCACTTGCATCAAAGGCTACAGGTTATCCGATAGCAAAAGTAGCAGCAAAAATAGCAATTGGTTTGACATTAGATGAGATAGTAAACCCAGTCACAGGAAAGACGTATGCATGTTTTGAACCAGCATTGGATTATGTCGTCACAAAAATTCCTCGTTTTCCATTTGATAAATTTGTAACAGGTGACCGAAAGCTTGGCACCCAGATGAAAGCAACTGGGGAAATCATGTCAATTGGTCGAAACTTTGAAGAGTCACTACTGAAAGGGATTCGTTCGCTTGATATAGGAACAGAAGAGCTATGGCTTAACAGTTTAACAAAAGAGAATAATGAATTTCTTATCTCAAGCCTAAAAAAAGCAAATGATGAGCGGATTTTCGTACTAGCAGAAGTACTGCGCAGGGGGATGACGATTGATGAAGTATTTGAGCAAACCAAAATAGATCGTTTCTTCCTTGTGAAACTAGCAGGCTTAATTAAGTTGGAACAAGAGATAGAGAATAATCCAGAGTCTATTGAACTATTAGAAAGAGCGAAGAAGGTAGGCTTCTCTGATTCCCATATTGCTCGGTTATGGAATCTGTCTGTAGATGATATTTATCAACTAAGATCTGATGCTGACCTACGTCCGGTTTATAAGATGGTGGACACCTGCGCAGCAGAATTTGAGTCAGAGACACCGTATTTCTATAGCACCTATGAAGAAGAAAATGAATCCATCGTCTCGTCGCGAAAGAAAATTCTAGTACTTGGTTCAGGGCCAATTCGCATTGGACAGGGGATTGAATTTGATTACGCTACTGTCCACTCAGTATTAGCCATCAAAGAAATGGGTTATGAAGCAATTATTATGAACAATAATCCGGAAACTGTTTCAACAGATTTTAGTATTAGTGACAAGCTATACTTCGAGCCACTCACACTTGAGGATGTTATGCATGTTATTGATTTAGAACAGCCAGAAGGAGTTATCGTACAGTTTGGGGGTCAAACGGCGATTAATTTAGCTGCAGGTCTTGAAAGGAGAGGGGTGAAAATTCTTGGCACAAATCTAGAAGCAATTGACCGTGCAGAGGATAGAGATAAGTTTGAAATTTTACTAGATGAACTAGATTTGTTAAGACCAAAAGGGAAAGCAGTTAAGAAAATGAACCAGGCTTTAGATGTAGCAAATGAAATTGGCTATCCTGTATTGGTTCGACCATCCTATGTAATTGGTGGAAGTCGGATGGAGATTGTCTATAACGAAGATGAACTAAAGGCATACCTCGCGAAAACGACAAACATGAACACAGAGCATCCTATTCTTGTAGATAAATACATTACCGGAATTGAAATAGAGGTGGATGCAATCAGCGATAGTGAAACGACCATTGTGCCTGGGATTATGGAGCATATTGAGCGTGCAGGGGTCCATTCTGGAGACTCAATCGCCGTGTATCCTCCGCAGCGGATCAGTGAAACGGTTAAGGCAAAATGTATGAAAGCTGCAGAGCTTATTTCAGAGGCATTGCATGTGAAGGGTCTGATAAACATTCAGTTTATCGTGAGAAATGACGAGGTCTATGTACTTGAAGTTAACCCACGCGCCAGCAGAACCATTCCATTCTTGAGTAAAATTACAGGAGTGACAATGGCTAATATTGCCACAAAATGTATTCTCGGAACACGATTAAGGGATATCGGTTATAAAACAGGTATTTTACCGGAAAATGATTATGTAGCTGTGAAAGTTCCTGTCTTCTCATTTGAAAAGTTACGCAGCGTAGATACAATTCTTGGACCAGAGATGAAGTCCACTGGTGAAGCAATTGGCTATGATAAAACATTAGAAAAAGCTCTATACAAAGGGTTAATTGCTTCTGGGCTAACGATTCCGCAAGAAGGTGCTGTGCTCTTAACAGTCGCAGATAAGGACAAAGAGGAAATGCTTGAGATAGCAGAACGTTTTCATCAACTTGGTTTCCAGTTGTATGCAACCAAAGGGACCGCGTCTTATGTGAAGAAAGCAGGATTGCCAGTTTCTGAGGTAGCTAAAATTGGTGCGGAAGAGCCTAATGTGCTTTCAATTATTGAAAATGGGGATGTACAGTTTGTTATTAATACGTTGACTTCAGGTAAGCAGCCAAGGTCTGATGGCTTTATTATTCGCCGAGAATCAGTGGAACATGGCATCGCTTGTCTCACTAACATGGATACAGCAAATGCTATTTTAAATGTTATAGATTCTACTACATTTAGTGCGACGGAAATAAAACAAAAAGAGGTTGTTTTATAATGAAAAAAGAAGAATTGATCGTAAAGAATTCAACAGAGATCGCGTTGGAAACTTATGAAATGGTGCTAGAAAACAGCTTCATCAGTATGACAGCAAAGCCTGGTCAATTTCTTCACCTGCAAATTGATGGACATACCTTAAGGCGCCCGATTTCTATTGCGAGTGTAAATAGAGATAAAAACACTGTGACAATCTTGTTTAAGATCAATGGATCGGGCACAAAGCATTTAGCTGACTATCAAATCGGTTCTGTTATAAACGCGTTAGGGCCTGCTGGAAACGGATTTACGCTGGAACCTGAATCATCTACGATTCTATTAATTGGGGGAGGAATCGGCGTACCACCACTCTATAATTTAGGAAAAAAACTAGTTGATAAACAAAAAAAAGTCATATCCATACTCGGTTTTCAGACAAAAGACTATGTATTCTATGAACAAGAATTTAAACAGCTCGGGGAGACGCATATTGTAACGAATGACGGCTCATATGGAACACAAGGCTTTGTAACGGACGTAATCGGGAGTATTGCAGACTTTGATACCTATTACTCCTGTGGCCCCTTACCAATGTTGAGAGCAGTCTCAAAAGAACTGGTCCATAAAAATGGTTATATTTCGCTTGAAGAAAGAATGGGCTGTGGTGTTGGGGCTTGCTTTGCTTGTGTCATACCAACAGATCACGATGGAGGCTATCGTAAAATTTGTAAAGACGGACCTGTCTTTCATCATCAGGAGGTAAATCTATGAATTCCTTACAAGTAGAATTACCTGGTCTAAACTTAAAAAATCCAGTTATGCCCGCGTCTGGATGCTTTGGTTTCGGACGTGAGTACAGTGAATTTTATGACCTAAATAAGCTTGGGGCAATCATTATGAAGGCGGCAACCGGTGAGGCAAGGTTCGGAAATCATACGCCAAGAGTTGCAGAAACGGCTTCTGGAATGCTAAATGCCATTGGTTTACAGAACCCAGGAGTAGAGAGCATTATTGAGCACGAAGTGTCCTTTTTGAGAGATTACCAGACTCCTATTATTGCCAACATCGCTGGTAGTTCGTTAGAGGAGTATGAGCACGTTGCACACTCTTTTAATGAGACCGATCATGTTGCCGCACTTGAATTGAATATATCCTGCCCCAATGTAAAAGAAGGCGGAATTCAATTTGGCACAGATCCTGTTATGGCCGCGCGTGTAACAGAGCGGGTGAAACAAGCAAGTAATCTTCCGGTATACGTCAAACTTTCACCTAATGTATCGGATATTACAGCGATGGCAAAAGCAGTCGAGTCTGCAGGTGCTGATGGCTTGTCTATGATTAATACGCTAACTGGCATGCGGATTCATCTTCCTTCTCGGAAGCCTCTCCTTGCTAACAAAACAGGTGGATTATCTGGGCCGGCTATTAAGCCAGTTGCGATCCGCATGATATATGAAGTACGGCAGCACGTATCCATCCCTATAATTGGGATGGGTGGCATCACTACAGCAGAAGATGTGCTCGAATTTTTACTGGCTGGTGCCAATGCTGTTGCCATTGGGACAGCTAATTTTCAAAACCCATTTGTGTGTCCAGAAATTATTGATGCATTACCAGAAATATTAAAACGGTACGGATTTTCATCTGTTCAAGAAGTTGTTGGGAAGGGGGTACTTACATGAACCAATCTGTTTATCTAGCACTAGACTTTCCTAATTGGGAAGAAACAAAGCATTTTCTTCACACAAATCAATTAGCTGGTGTCCCTGTTAAAGTCGGCATGGAACTATTTTACAGGGAAGGTCCGAAAATCATTGAATATCTAAAACAAGATAATCATGCGATTTTCCTTGACTTAAAGTTACATGATATTCCGACAACTGTTATGAAAGCAATGCGTAATATTGCCAAGCTTGATGTAGAAATGGTAAATGTGCATGCACTGGGAGGAGCGGAGATGATCAAGCGGGCAAAAGAAGGCTTGACTGTTGGAAACTCTGGTAAGACGAAGTTAATCGCTGTTACCATACTAACATCGATGGACAAACAAGCAATGAATACAGAATTACATATCCCAGGAGAAGTGGAAGAGAAGGTAAGTCATTTTGCAAGATTTGCTAGCAGCAATGGAGCTGACGGGGTGGTTTGTTCCGTACATGAGACAGAGAGAATAAAAACAGAATGTGGAACGTCCTTCTTAACTGTGACGCCAGGCATTCGACTGGATGGAACGGGAGACAATGACCAGAAACGAATTGCCTCACCAAAATTTGCTAAAAAGCAAGGCACGGACTATATTGTCGTAGGTAGAAGTGTCACAAAAGCAGTAAATCCAAAAATGGCCTATGAGCGTGTAGTAAAGGAGTGGGACAATGGTATTATCGTATGAACTGGCAAGAGATTTACTAGATATTAAAGCAGTACAAGTAAACCCATCAGATTATTTCACATGGACCTCAGGTATAAAATCACCAATTTATTGCGATAATCGACTTACGATGTCACATCCGCAAATAAGAAGAAAAATCACCAAGGCTTTTATGGAAATGATTGATAGGATGCCAGTGAAGCCCGATGTTATTGCCGGCTGTGCAACTGCTGGTATCCCGCATGCTGCATGGCTCGCCGATAAAATGGATTTGCCAATGGTATATGTACGGTCAAAGCCTAAAGGGCATGGCAAAGGCAATCAGATTGAAGGTGCTTGTACAAATGGGGCAAAAGTTCTCGTAATTGAAGATCTAATTTCGACTGGAGGATCTTCTTTGGAAACAGCTAGGGTATTACAAGAGCAAGGAGCAGAAGTGCTTGGTGTCCATGCCATTTTTTCCTATGGATTGAATAAGTCAGCACAACTATTTGAAAAAGAAAACATATGTCTAGAAACGATAACAGGCTATGACGAGCTGTTAGATGTGATGGAAGCCGATAATCGTCTTACAAAGTCAGAGCATGAGCAGTTAATAAACTGGAGAAACGACCTGTAAGTATAAGTCCCCTGAGAATCAACATAAGCTGATTCTTAGGGGGCTTATTTTTGCGTATTACATACAGAAGTCTGCACCTTTATGAAACCAGCATTCTATAATTTAGTGCCTAATACCATCCATTCATCAAGGGCAAAGCTGTGAATACGTTTTTCTTTAATTTCAAACTGGTAATGGTTTAATATATTGGGCCCTGATGTTAATACAAAGGTCGATACCTTTTGTCTCCATTTTTTGTCCTGTACAGTGCGATGCAGCCAATTATCAAAGGGGAGCGTCTTTTTACGTGTTTGTTCTTTCGTAATCTTTAGCTGATTCCGATAAAATATTTGCTTCCATTCAGATATCTTTAGTGAACGATGATGACTACGATCACGTAATTTTTCTAACGTATTTATAAAAATATCGAAGGGATCTGTCTCTGATGCAATATTATCAATAAGCAAAAAAGAACCACCCGGTTTAAGCACCCTTTCCACTTCTTTAACAAAACAATTAGGGGAAGGAAAGTGATGTGCGGCTATTCGGCATACGACATGGTCAAAGCTATTATTTAAGAATGGTAAGTTTTCTGCATCTGCAATAATATAATGAATGTTATCAAAGCTTTGAAGATGTCTCGCTGCTTCTGCAAGCATCTCTTTTGTAAGATCTGTTGCATACATTTGGTCAACATATGGTGATAGTGTTCTAGCTACATGGCCACCGCCAGTTGCAATGTCCAAAACCCTGTCTGTTGCTGATAGAGAGAGCCAATCTGGTATTGCCAGTAAATCAGCCCCCTTTGCATGTGTATTGCTTTTAACATACGCTTGTTTATTCTCAGAAAACACTTTTTGCACAAGTTTCTTCCCTTCTTTGTCCATTCCCATCACACCTTTCGTTCTTTTAATATACCTCGAAAAATGCAATAATTAAAATATTATTTTATAATTAAAAGGGATAAATAAAACTTATCGTATAGGGGATGAAACGATTGAAAATAGATGATTATGCGCTCTTACTTAAATTAAATGAAATTGGAACCATTCGGGGTACCGCAAAAGCGATATTAATTTCACAACCAGCAGTGACACAACGGCTGAAATATATTGAAGAATACTTTGGGGAAGCAATTTTTATTCGGACGCCGAAACGATTGCTCCTAACCCCCAGTGGTGAAATGATACTAGAACATGCATTTCAGGTTGTCCATAGTGAACAGGACATAAAAAATAAGCTCGCTAGCTCTAGCAAAGAAGTTCAGGGGACATTGTCCATTGCCTGTTCTTCTCTTATTAGTCAGCGCTTTCTGCCTTCTATTTTAGGTGAATTTACTGCCCGCTTTCCAAAAGTGGCAATAGATCTAGTGACAGGGATTAGTGAAGATATAAAAAGTCATCACAAACAATATCATGTCTGTATCATTCGTGGAGAAAAATTAAAGGAAAGTAATTGTGAGCGCCTATTCGCGGATCCGTTATATCTATTTGACTCTGAGCCCTTTCCTTCCGATGAAATTAAGGAAAGGACACTGATTTCTTTTAAAAGCGATGATAGTATGCATGAATTAGTAGATAACTGGCTCTACCAACATAACTCGATAAAAGCGATGAAGACCATTACAGTTGACCAGATCGAAACATGCAAACAATTAATGAAACAAGGGTTAGGGATGGCTGTTTTGCCAGAAAGTGTATCCGATTCCATGAAGGAACAGTATCCGCATCTTCCATTAATTTCTGAAGGAGAAGCGGTAACACGGGATACGTGGATTTGCTACCAAGAAGGGGTACGACAGCTACCACAAGTTGATCACTTTATTAGGGCAATGTCGGGTCAAAAGTTTTTATAAATGTTTAAGAGGCGTTAATAAGAGGAACAGTAACAATAGAACAAGAAAAAGGAGTGTTTTTAGAAATGAGCGATGTATTATTTACTTCTCGTGCAACTGCCAAAAACGGACGCGACGGACATGTCAAATCAGATGATGGTTTAATTGATGTTAATCTGGTCAACCCAGCTAAGAATAAATCGGATAAAGGATCAAATCCAGAGCAACTTTTCGCAGCAGGATATGCAGCCTGTTATGATGGTGCGCTTAACCATGTTGCCAGAGAGAAAAAAAAGAAAATTGATTCTGAAACAACTGCAGAAGTTAGCTTCTTAAAGGACCCTGAAGATGGTGGTTTCAAAATAGCAGTTAAGTTAAATATCTCTATTGAGGGAGTTGGACCTGAAGAAGCGGAAGAACTAGCAGAAGCGGCACATGACTTTTGCCCATATTCTAAAGCAACAAGAGGCAACATTGATGTGGAATTAAACCCAACCGTAAAATAAAAGGTACATGAAAAGGCTGTCGACATAATCGACGGCCTTTTTCTATTCTTTTTGTTACAGTAAATTCAATCAGGAACTGCTTTTAGAATTTCTTAACTTTTCAATAATGCTTGCATTTGGGGTGACATACAGTGTCTTCTGGTTATCGTATGTTACGTAACCAGGCTTTGCACCGTTCGGCTTTTTCACATGCCGTATGAGCGTATAATCAACCGGTACAGAAGAGGATTGTTGCGATTTACTAAAATACGCTGCAATTTGTGCAGCCTCTAATAGCGTATCCTCACTTGGCTCACTATCCCGAATAATGACATGGGAGCCAGGTATGTCTTTAGTGTGTAGCCAAATATCATCTCGACGGGCTAGTTTCATCGTGACATATTCATTTTGCTTATTGTTTTTCCCGACCAAAATAGCTGTCCCATCACTAGATGTATAGGATTCTGGTACAGGTTTGGTTTGCTTTGTTTTTTGCTTCTTTTTCTTCGATTGTTTCCGCAAGTAGCCTTCTTCTCTTAGCTCTTCACGAATCTCTTCAATATCTCCTGTTGATGCAACATCGAGCTGCTGTAATAGCTGGTCAAAGTATGCAATTTCCTCATTTGTCTTGAGAATTTCCTGTTCAATAACCTGCTTTGATTTTTTTAGCTTTTGGTAGGTTTTATAATAGCTTTGGGCATTATCACTTGCTGTTTTATTTGGATTTAAGTCAATAGTTAGGGTACCGCCATTCGGATCATAATAGTCCGTCACTTCTACTGTATCGGCACCCGGCTTCACAATATGGATATGTGCGGTCAATAATTCACCTAGCCGTTGAAACTTCTCCGCGCCTTCCGCTTTCTTAATCGTTTGAGCATGCTTCTTTAATTTCCGGACGTTTTTGTCCTTCTCATTTTTTATAAACCTGTAAAGGTCTTTTGCCTGTTGTTTTACACGGTCTCTTTCAGCTTTACCAGAATAAAAGGTATCCAGCATTTTATTAGTCGTGCTAAAGACTTCTGTGTCACCAGTGAAAGCAGACAATGGAATGACATGGAATTCTTCTTTTTTACCACGGTAGATAATTGGTTCGTACCTATTTTCAATAAGTTGCTGTTGTAATTCGGTAAATTTCTCAACATACGTTTTAGTAGATCCAAGGTTTACTCTGTTTACTAACTCTTTTGCAATAAAAGGAGAAAAACCTGTAAGTGTATTGACAATCTGCTGATCTACCTTACCTGCATTAAAGTCAATTCTCTTAACAAACTGTTCGCCATCTATTTGCAGTGGGTCCCATTTATCTTGCAGTGGAGGGAGCTGGTATTCATTTCCTGGCAAAATAGTTCTATGCCGATTTTGAGACAAGGAAACATGCTTCAAGCTATCAATAATATGCCCTTTCTCTCTATCGATTAGCATGACATTACTATGTTTACCCATCAACTCCATAACAAGCGATTTGTGGGTGATATCACCGATTTCATTTCGCGTTTTAATAGAAAATTCTACTATACGTTCCATCCCTTGTTGTGAGATATCCTCAATGATTGCTCCTGAGAGATGCTTTCGCAAAACCATGCAGAACATGGGAGCTTCAGCAGGGTTCTGGTAGCTGTCGTCGGTTAGATGAAACCTAGCATATGTGGGATGTATTGAAAAAAGTAAGGTGTGGTTACTGCCTTGACTTCTTATTGTAAAAACGACTTCCGTCAGGGTAGGCTGATATATTTTTGTGATTTTACCTGGTAATAATTTATGTTTCAATTCTTCTGTTACTGCTCTTGTAACAATACCATCAAACGGCATAAGATCACCTCCTGAGTAATTATAGCATTTTTAAGGACAAGTCTGCATAGATATTAATTACATAGGAGAGTCATCTGCATGGTTTAGGTGATATAAAACACAACTAATTACTGGCTTATTTGGAGGAGTGCCGATGAAATGGTATCAATTAGACGTTGAACGGGTGGAACAAAAGCTTCAAGTAACATCAAGAAAGGGATTAACGACGAAACAGGTAGAAAAAAGACGCAAACAATATGGCTATAATGTATTGGAAACACAGAAAAACACATCCAAATGGCTTATCTTTCTTAAGCAATTTCAGGACTTTATGGTTTTAGTATTATTGGCGGCTACGTTAATTGCCGGGCTCTTGGGAGAATATATTGATGCCATAGCTATCATGATTATCGTCCTTGTTAATGGGTGTTTCGGTTACTTTCAAGAACAAAAAGCCGAGAAATCACTGGAGAAATTAAAAGAACTTTCTGCCCCACTTGCAACGGTGTTGCGTAATGAGAAGTGGGAAAAAATATATTCAAAGGAAGTAGTTGTCGGCGACATTGTGAAAGTTTCAAGTGGGGACCGTATTCCTGCTGATATAAGAATCGTAAAGTCAAGTGGAATGGAAACAGAAGAATCTACACTTACTGGGGAATCACTTCCTGTAATGAAACACGCAACAGCAATTACTCGAGATCAACTAGAAGCACAGGATCAAGTAAATATGGGCTTCATGGGTACGCTTGTGACAAGAGGGTCAGGAATTGGGATCGTCGTTGGGACAGGCATGAATACGGTAATGGGCCAGATTGCCTCCTTAATGGCAAACACGAAGAAGGTTATGACACCATTGGAAAGAAAACTAGCGGAGCTGGGGAAAATTCTCATCGTAGTTGCCCTATTCCTTACTGCACTCGTTGTGATGCTTGGTGTGATGCAAGGTCATCCTATTTATAATATGTTTCTTGCAGGTGTATCTTTAGCAGTTGCGGCTATACCGGAAGGATTACCGGCAATCGTTACAGTGGCACTTTCCCTTGGTGTTCAACGAATGATACGTAAAAAAGCGATTGTACGGAAACTTTCTGCAGTGGAGACACTAGGTTGTGCTTCTGTCATCTGTAGTGATAAAACAGGGACCATGACAGAAAACAAGATGACAGTTAAAGAGCTCTTTATAGGTGGAAACCAGCTTTACGTAACTGGAGATGGCTACAATCTTCAAGGAGATTTTTTTCTAAATAAAGAAAAAGTGGATGAAGATTATCCGAATTTAAAAGCAATGCTGCTCTATGGGTCCCTATGTAATAATGCATCCTTACAAGTGAAAAAAGGAAAACAGTATATTGATGGAGACCCAACAGATGGAGCGCTTCTCATTGCAGCGCGAAAGATTGGTCTAACAGTGAACGCTACGGAGAAGTATCGCATTATAAAAGAAATACCTTTTGATTCAGACCGCAAGCGGATGAGTGTCGTTATTGAAGATGAAAATCAGATGCGCTATTTAATTACCAAAGGCGCACCAGATGTATTATTACCTAGGTCGACATATCAAGAGAACGCTCAGGGGCGTTCTGTTTTAAAAGCAGCCGATATAGAGAAAATCGATGAGGCTATAAATGGGATGGCTGAGAAAGCGCTACGTACGTTGGCTGTTGCCATAAAGCCTTTAAGCAAGAATGAGAATCTAGATAATGCTTTTCTAGAGAAGGATCTTACCTTTATCGGCTTATATGGCATGATGGATCCTCCGCGTAAGGAAGTAAAAGCCGCGATCGAAGAATGTAATCAGGCAGGTATCAAGACAGTTATGATTACAGGGGATCATGTCAAAACAGCTCGTGCCATTGCCCAAAACTTGAATCTTTTACCGGCGAATGGGTTGGTTCTTGAAGGGCATCAGCTATCGGAAATGTCGGTTGAGGATTTAGAAGATGTAATTGATGATACGTATGTGTTCGCAAGAGTAACCCCAGAACACAAATTAAAAATTGTACAAGCCTTTCAGAGAAAAGGGCACATTGTTGCCATGACGGGAGACGGAGTAAATGATGCTCCAGCAATTAAAGCTAGTGATATTGGCATTAGCATGGGAATTAGTGGAACCGATGTAACGAAGGAAGCCTCATCGCTCATTTTAATGGATGATAACTTTGCAACAATAAAATCGGCAATCCACGAAGGCCGAAACATCTATGAAAACATTAGAAAATTTATTCGCTATTTACTTGCATCAAATGTTGGAGAAATCTTAGTCATGTTATTTGCAATGCTCCTAGCTATGCCGCTACCTTTAATTCCGGTTCAGATACTCTGGGTCAACCTGGTTACTGACGGGCTACCCGCCATGGCTCTTGGTCTAGATAAATCGGAAGGAGATGTCATGAAACATTCTCCACGTAATCCGCGTGAGGGAGTATTTGCAAGAGGGCTTGGCTATAAGATAATAACAAGAGGAATTCTCATCGGGATCGTAACATTAATTGGCTTTATGGTAACATATCAAAACAATCCGGATAATTTGATTTATGGTCAAACCATTGCCTTTACAACGCTTGTTATGGCACAATTAATTCACGTATTTGATTGTCGTAGTGAAAAATCTGTCTTTGCAAGAAATCCTTTTGAAAATATCTACCTAGTATTTGCGGTACTTTCATCATTGCTGTTGTTGTTAGTTGTTATATACTGGGAACCTCTTCAGCCAATTTTCCATACAACATATCTAGGAATAAGGGATTGGATGCTAATTATTGTATTAAGCGCCCTGCCGACTGTACTATTTGGATTCACAAAAAAATAATACCAGCCACCACGTGTCTCTGTTACTAGAGCACGTGGTTTTTTGATTAATGTGCGGATCGATTACTCTTACGTAGCCTTAAGTATCTAGTATATACTGATGTCGAATTTAAGAAGAGGCTTTTTAAGCAGGCGCTCTTCGCTTTTATATCGTCCAGCTCTGAGCACCAAAAACTAGGGGACTTCGTTAATCGCCCTACAATAAAGCAGACTTGCCGACTGGTTTCAACCAGAGGCTTAGTTCGCCCTTATGCCTGGAAGGCGAAAGTCATCATCGGTTCGTCCCTCACCGTGATTCCTTTATCTTGGTTGATTCACTCCAGTCACTACGTTTTTAAGCAGGCACTCTTCGCTTTTATATTATCTGTTTTCATTTTTGGTGAATCAAGGTATAATGGACAATAACGGATGTGATAGCATGTTAATAAGTATGACTGGTTATGGAAGTAATGTAACCGAATATATGGACGGTAACATCAATGTAGAAATTCGTAGTGTAAACCATCGTTTTCTTGATTTTACTGCAAAGCTACCTCGCTCGATATCAATGATGGAGGATGAAATAAAGAAAGTTATTCAATCTTTTTTTCAAAGAGGTAAAATAGAGGTTTCAATTCAAATAGCTGGCGGGCAAACGAACGCTAGGGAAGTACATACAGACTGGGCAGTGTTAGATCAGTATATGTCCCAGATGAAAATGGCCCAGGAACGATATGGCCTGTCTGGGAATGTATCAGTAGAGACACTGCCCTTGTTGCCTGAAATTTTTACTGTTACGGAACAAGAGCCCTCTGGAAAGAGTTTAAAAATCCCTGTTTTAGAAGCAGTTCGTATAGCTGCACAGCAGGTAAAGGAAATGAGAATGTCGGAAGGACAGTATCTGGAGAAAGATTTAAGAACTAGGCTCGAATTAGTAAAAAAAACAATTCAAAACATCGATGAACAGAGACCAGTTGTCATAAATGCTTACAAAGAGAGAATCTGGAATAGAATTAAGCAGCACTTGTCTGAAATTGATGAGATGGATTATGACAGGCTACACCAGGAAGTTGCTTTATTGGGAGAAAAAGGAGATGTCACGGAGGAACTGACGCGACTATCCAGCCATGTGGTCCATTTTCTTGAGACAATAGAAGAGGGAAGTGCCATTGGCAGGAAACTTGACTTTATTATTCAGGAGATGCAACGAGAAGGAAACACGATTGGTGCTAAATCGAATGATCCTATCATAAGTGAGCATGTTGTTAATTTAAAAGGTGAACTAGAAAAAATAAAAGAACAAGTGCAGAATATTGAGTAATGCTTGAGTTTGATCTATCTTTTTTCATATAATAATTATATTATAAGGAATTGAACTTATAGCCTACTAATATAATAGAAGTGATGCAATATTAAGGGGGAAGCAAGTTGAGTCTACGATTGATAAATATAGGGTTTGGGAATGTTGTTTCTGCTAATCGTGTTATATCGATTGTTTCACCAGAATCAGCGCCGATTAAACGTATTATTACGGTTGCCAGAGACAATAATAAATTAGTTGATGCTACCTATGGCAGAAGAACAAGAGCTGTTATTATAACAGACAGTGACCATGTAGTACTTTCAGCTGTCCAACCAGAGACAGTCGGACAGCGCGTGCTAAGCCATGAAGAAATATCAGATGAGAATTAATGGATTTGTATAGGAGGAACAATTTTGATTGAAGAGAAGGGAATTTTATTTATACTTTCCGGGCCTTCTGGCGTAGGAAAGGGCACCGTTAGAAAAGAATTATTTGACCAGGCAACAGAGCTGAAGTATTCTATTTCGATGACTACGAGAAACAGTCGACCGGGAGAAACGGATGGGGTGGACTACTTTTTTAAGTCTAAAGAAGAATTTGAAGAACTGATTAACCAAAACGAGCTGTTAGAATATGCTAAATATGTTAATAATTATTATGGTACACCAAGGACGTACGTGGAACAGACCTTAGCGGCTGGTTATGATGTCTTTTTGGAAATAGAAGTTCAGGGTGCCTTGCAAGTGAAAGAGAATTTCCCGGAAGGTGTATTTATTTTTCTTTTCCCGCCAAGTCTGGAAGAATTGAAAAATCGGATTGTTAGCCGTGGAACCGAATCATCTGATTTAGTTTTAAACCGTCTCAAGGAAGCAAGGAAAGAGATCGAAATGATGGATGCTTATGATTATGTCGTGGTTAATGACAAGGTAGAACACGCTGTAAGCAAAGTTCAATCTATTATTCAAAGTGAACATTTAAAGCGTGAACGTGTTGCAAAACAATATAAGAAATTACTGGAGGATGAGTTGTAATGTTAGAACCGTCAATTGATGCACTACAGGAGAAAATAAATTCCAAATATACCCTTGTAACACTTTCTGCAAGACGCGCAAGGCAAATGAGTGAAACGAACAAGGTATTGATTGATAATCCTAAATCACATAAATATGTTGGAATGGCGTTGGAAGAAGTTCAGGCCGACAAGCTTTTCATCACGGAAGAATAAACATTTAAGAAGTCTCCTCACATGGTCTATTGAGGAGACTTTATTCATTGTGCGGCAATTCATATTAAAGGCGAAATAGGATTCGTATATGTTATAACTAATGTAGCGACTGTCGGGAAGGGGCGTATCACAAATGATAAAGGATAAAAAGATATTACTTGGAGTTAGTGGGGGAATTGCTGCATACAAAGCCTGTGCACTTACTAGTAAGCTGACACAACAGGGAGCAAATGTGAAGGTTGTTATGACAAAAAGTGCGGTAGAGTTTGTCTCCCCGCTAACGTTTCAGGCTCTCTCAAGGAATCCTGTCTATACAGATACGTTTGATGAAAAGGATCCGAGCAAAATAGCCCATATTGACTTAGCTGACTGGGCCGACTTTATTCTATTGGCACCAGCGACTGCCAATATAATCGGGAAATTGGCAAATGGTATAGCAGATGATATGCTGTCCACTTTACTACTCGCAAGTGAGGCACCGGTTTATATTGCACCTGCGATGAATGTACATATGTATGCACATCCGGCCGTTAGAAAGAACATGCAACAATTAGAATCATGGGGTTACCACTTTATTGAGCCTGGAGCCGGTTACTTAGCATGTGGGTATGTAGGAAAAGGTCGGTTAGAGGAGCCTGAAACGATCATCGAAACCATCATCCACCATCAGCGTGAAGAAATGATTGAAAATCTATCAGGAAAAAAAGTACTGATTTCAGCTGGACCTACACGAGAAAAGGTAGACCCAGTTCGCTATTTCACGAACAGATCATCAGGGAAAATGGGATTTGCCTTGGCAGAGGCTGCAGCAGCGCAAGGAGCAGAAGTTACACTTATTGCGGGACCTTCTGAGCAAGTACTTAAAGAGCAGAACATTCATCGAATTAATGTTGTGACAGCAGCGGAGATGTATGAAGAAATGCATCGACATTATGCTGCAAGCGATATTGTAATCAAGGCAGCAGCAGTGGCAGATTACAAACCAAAGCACGTTTATACGGAAAAGATGAAGAAACAAGGTGGGAATTTACAACTAGAAATGGTGCGGACCCAAGATATTCTTATGTCTCTAGGAAATAAAAAAGACAAGCAGTTTCTAGTTGGTTTTGCTGCAGAAACAAATGAGCCACTAAAATATGGATTGCAAAAATTACGTGCCAAAAATTTAGACGCCATTATCATTAACAATGTTGCAGCACAGGGTGCTGGCTTTGAAGGCGACACCAATATGGTGACATATGTAAATAAACAAGAAGATAGGAATGAAATTGGCTTAGCTACTAAAACAGAGGTTGCGAAGTCGATTATTCAACTTATCTTAAGAGATATGAAGGATGAGGACATGTGAAAATAGCGAACGTCATCGTGGACGTCCCTGCCAGTTCGATAAACCAGACATTTGATTACCTGATCCCGGACAAATACTTGGATATCCTCCAGATCGGAATGCGTGTCACTGTTCCTTTTGGTCCTCGTAAAATTATGGGATTTGTTGTTGGGAAAGCAGCGCAATCTGAATTTAAAAAACTCCGTGAGATAGATCAGGTTCTTGATTTAACGCCAGTATTGACAACAGAATTGCTTAATTTGGGTAAATGGGTAGCCAAGAATACCGTGAGTTTTTACATTACAGCATTACAAGCAATGCTCCCCCAAGTATTGAAAGCGCAGTATAAAAAGGAGTTAGTCCGGGATACAGAGGAGCAACTTTCCGAAGAGTTGGAGCACCTTTTTGCTGGAAGGGATGTCATTGGCTATGAGGAGTTTGAAGGATCTACCATTAGTTACTATCAGTTACAAAAGGCAGTTCAAGATGGAGATATTGTCATAAAGTACTTGGTCCATTCAAAAATAACAAAAAAGTATGTCACAATGGTACAACCTGCAAAGGAACCTCACTTAATGGAAGAAGCTTTTCAGGATCTTTCAAAGCAGGCTGTCAAACAGCGCGAGTTACTCGCCTATTTTATCGAAAAACCTGAACCGGTGGAAAAGAAACTACTTTTAAAAAAATATCAAACGACTTCCAGTACGATTAAAACACTTGTAGATAAAGCATTACTTGAGACCAATCAGGTTGAGGTATACCGTGACCCACATGAAAAGCAGCAATTTAGTAAAACGACGGCATTAGATTTAACAGAGGAACAAGAACGGGCAATTGCACCGATGAAGGAAAAAATCGCAAACAATGAACATGAGGTTTTTCTGCTGCACGGTGTAACAGGGAGTGGAAAAACGGAGGTATATCTCCAAGCGATTCAGGATGTTATTCACAAAGGGCAAGAGGCTATCGTCCTTGTTCCAGAAATAGCTTTAACACCACAGATGGTTAATCGGTTTAAGGGTCGTTTTGGTTCAAAGGTTGCCGTCATGCATAGTGCACTATCGGCAGGTGAAAAATATGATGAGTGGCGACGAATTCACCAAAAAGAAGTAAAAGTTGTGGTTGGTGCAAGGTCTGCCATTTTTGCTCCGTTTGAAAATATTGGAATTATTATTATTGATGAAGAACATGAAGGAACGTACAAACAAGAGGATCAACCTAGGTATCATGCGAGAGATGTTGCTATTGAGCGCGGGAAAACCCATCAATGCCCAGTTGTTTTAGGAAGTGCCACCCCAACATTGGAAACCTTCGCCAGAGCGGAAAAAGGCGTATACCAGCTTGCCACCTTATCTAAAAGAACGAACGAAAAGGACATGCCAAAAGTTGATATTGTTGATATGCGAGCTGAACTGCATGCTGGCAACCGAACGATGTTTTCCCGTGTATTAATGGAAAAAATGGAGCAATGTCTCGAAAAAGGTGAGCAAATCGTTTTGCTTCTTAACAGGCGGGGCTATTCCACCTTTGTAATGTGCCGGGACTGTGGTCATGTTAAAGAGTGTCCTCACTGCGATATTGCATTAACCTACCACAAAAATACGAATCATTTAAAATGCCATTACTGTTCGTATGAAGAACCAATGCCTACTGTATGCCCGGAGTGTGAGAGTGATTTAATTCGTTATTTTGGAACTGGAACACAACGAGTAGAGGAAGCGTTAACGAAGCTGCTTCCAGAGGCAGGGATTATCCGAATGGATGTAGATACCACGAGGAGAAAAGGGTCGCATGAAAAACTTCTGCGGAAATTTGCCAATAAAGAGGCTAGTATTTTACTTGGAACCCAAATGATAGCTAAGGGACTAGATTTTGAAAATGTGACACTTGTAGGAGTTCTTACAGCAGATTCTATGTTGCATTTACCAGATTTCAGGTCGTCAGAGAAAACCTTTCAGTTATTGACTCAAGTAAGTGGCAGGGCAGGCAGGCATGAACTTAGTGGTGAAGTTATTGTACAGACATATACACCAGATCACTATAGTATTGAACTTGCCAGTCAGTATGACTTCGAGGGATTCTATAAGAAGGAAATGGCTACAAGGAGGACGTTTCAATATCCACCTTATTTCTTTTTGGCTCTTATTACAGTCTCACATCCAAATAAAGTTTCAGCAGCACAAACGACAAGTCACATTGTAAAAGATTTACTTCACAATGTTAGGACTAATACGGTAGTGCTAGGTCCTTCACCATCTCCGATCCCACGGATAAAAGATAGATATAGGTACCAATGCATGATAAAATACAAAAATGAACCACATCTGAGGGAAATTATTTCAAGTATTATGGATCACTTTAAAGAGGAAACCCAAAAAGGGGAACTACTTATTACAGTGGACATGCAACCACATCACCTAATGTAAACCGTATTTAATGGGTGCAGAAACGGTTGACATATTATATATAGAAAGAAGGGAACTAAATGAAACGAATCGTATTTATGGGAACACCGGATTTTTCCGTTCCCATCTTACATAACCTAGTGAAATCAGAGTATGAGGTAGTGCTCGCCGTAACTCAACCAGACAGACCGGTGGGGAGGAAGCGAGTTATCACCCCCCCACCGGTTAAAGTCGAAGCAGAAGAACATGGCATTCCCGTCTATCAGCCTGAGAAATTAAGAGATAGCTATGAAGAAATTCTAGCTTATCAGCCTGATTTAATTGTTACAGCAGCTTACGGTCAACTACTGCCAAACGCTCTGTTAGAGGGTCCAGAGTTTGGTTGCATAAATGTTCACGCATCTTTGCTTCCTGAGTTAAGAGGCGGCGCTCCAATTCATTATGCAATAATGCAAGGTAAAAAAGAGACAGGCATCACAATCATGTATATGGTGGAAAAGCTCGATGCCGGGGATATATTAACCCAACAATCCGTACCTATAGATGATAAGGACCATGTCGGTACTTTGCACGATAAGCTCTCTAAAGTGGGAACTACATTATTAATGGACACCTTACCACGTCTTTTTAATGGTGATATCCATCCTTTGAAGCAAGATGACGCAAAAGCAACCTTTGCTGGTAATATCAAGCGTGAACAGGAAAAAATTGATTGGCATAAGAACAGCTTGGAGATTTACAATCACATCCGTGGGCTTAATCCTTGGCCTGTAGCATTTACAACCTATCAAGGTTCAAATATGAAAGTCTGGTGGGGCGAAATACAAGACGAACATTATGATGGCAGCCCAGGAGAAATTGTAGAAAGAACAGAAGATGGGTTTCTTGTTGTATGTGGAGACGGAAAAGCGATTAAGGTAACAGACATGCAACCAGCAGGAAAAAAACGGATGTCGGTTAAAGATTATTTACAAGGATCCGCCGATCGAATAAAAATAGGCACAGTATTGGGTGGTTAAATGAATAATTATCTACTAAGAGATACAGTTCTCGATATATTAATTCGGATTGAAAAAGACAATGGCTTTAGTCATTTGTTAATTGACAATGAATTAAGAAAGCAAAAAATCCAAGCTAAAGATGAAGGACTTCTAACTGAAATCGTGTATGGTACCATGCAATATAAATTAACGCTTGATTATTATCTACAAAATTTTATTGACCAACAAAAAAAGTTAGATCTATGGGTACGTATGCTTCTGCGAATGTCTGTTTATCAAATGGTGTACTTAGATAAGATTCCTGACCATGCTATCATCCATGAAGCTGTTGAACTGGCTAAACGCCGTGGGCATAAAGGGATTGCTTCATTGGTTAATGGTGTTTTAAGAACGATACAACGTAAGGGAGTCCCCTCTACTTCTCAAATAAAAGATGATGTGAAACGCCTTTCTATCGAAACAAGTCATCCAGAATGGTTGGTAAGTCGTTGGGTATCTACCTATGGTTATGAGACTGTCGAAGAGATGTGTAAGACAAATATAACTAGAAAGCATACCGCCATAAGGATTCAGCCGTTGAAGATTACAAGAAGTGAAGCAATGGATAGGCTCAGACAGGAAGGTTACGAGGTTAGTACTTCTACATTATCTTCACAAGGAATAATCGTGGAAAAAGGAAATATTTTAAGGTCTTCTTTATTTAAAGACGGAGAAATTACCATTCAGGATCAAAGTTCCATGCTTGTTGGAGAGCTATTGCAAGCTGAACCTGGTATGCAGGTCTTAGATGCTTGCAGTGCACCAGGAGGAAAAGCGACCCATATTGCGGAAAAAATGTTGAACAAGGGACGCATAGATGCTTATGATCTTCACAAAAAGAAAGCGAAAAGGATAGAGTACAAAGCATCAGACCTAGGTTTATCAATTATCCATGCATCAGCTCAAGATGCAAGAAGCTTGCAAGAAACACATGAACTTGAGAGTTTTGATCGCATTCTTGTTGATGCTCCATGCTCAGGCCTAGGAGTGATGCGAGGAAAACCAGAAATAAAATATCATAAGCAAGAAGAAGATATAAAACGATTAGCTGATATTCAGCTTGATATATTAGAAAGCACTGCCCCACTTCTTAAAAAAGATGGTTTGTTGATTTATAGCACATGTACTGTAGATGCAGCAGAAAATGAAGGAGTGGTAAAGTCATTTCTTTCAAATAACGCTTCTTATACAGTAGATAAGACCTTCTTTGATGAGCTTCCAGAAAGTCTAAAAGATGCAAGAGGGATTACGTCCTATGGACTACAAATATTCCCGCAGGATGAAGATACGGATGGCTTCTTTTTGACACGGATTAAGCGAATTTAATCAATAAGTATATAGAAATATTGGTTTGTAGAGTACTAAAATAACCGTTCCAACTATAACAGAAACATATAATACGTGACGTGATTAGAAAAAATGTTCTTTTTTACACTTATTTGTGTAATACTTGTTATAAATACTGATCCGTGAATAATGGAGGGGTGAAATAATGAAAGGTCAATTTATGACAGATCAGGGACTGGTCAGAAGCCATAATGAGGATGCAGGCGGTGTGTTTTATAATAAGCATGATCAGTTGCTTGCAGTCATAGCTGATGGGATGGGCGGTCACCAGGCGGGCGATGTTGCCAGCCGAATGGCCACGTCTTTAATGGAGACGGAGTGGCTGGAATCGGAACAATTGGACAACCCTGAAGCAGCCGAAAGTTGGCTTCAGACAGCTGTTGAGAAGATTAATAAAAAAGTATATGAACACTCTCTTACCAAGGAAGAGTGCCAAGGTATGGGTACTACTTTTGTGGTAGCCATATGCACGGAAGATTTTATCACCGTTTCAAATATTGGGGATAGTCGATGTTACATGCTTAGTGAGGATGGGTTCAAGCAAATAACGGTGGACCATTCTCTTGTAAATGAACTTGTGCGTTCTGGACAAATTTCTAAGGATGATGCCGAACAGCATCCGAGAAAGAATGTTCTCCTAAAAGCTTTAGGTACGGAAAAGTCTGTCGTTCCTGAAATTATTTCACTAGGTTGGGAAATGGGGAATAAACTCCTTTTGTGTTCAGATGGATTATCTAATAAGGTCACGGATGAAGAGCTACATCGATATATTCTCGCTGATGAAGATATCGAGCAAATAGAGACTGAAATGATCCGTTTAGCGAACAACAGAGGTGGGGAAGACAATATCTCCGTCATCGTTGTAATGTACGATTCACCTGAGAAAGATGGTGAGCGTTAATGTTAAGAAGAGGACACTTATTAAATGAACGTTATGAAATAATCGACACTATTGGTGGTGGCGGTATGGCAAACGTTTATTTAGCAAGAGATAAAATTCTTGAACGTGACGTGGCCATTAAAGTGCTTCGAATGGAATACGTAAACGATCAGGAATTTATTGCACGATTTGATCGAGAAGCACAGTCAGCAACAAGTCTATCCCATCCGAATATTGTCAATATTTTTGACGTTGGGGAAGAGGACGATATTCTTTATATGGTGATGGAATATGTTGACGGAATGACTTTAAAAGAGTATGTCCAGCAATATGGGCCACTTGCTGTTCAGGAAGCATTAGATATCTTGAAGCAAATTACTGCAGCAATCGCCCATGCTCATGCAAATGATATTGTGCATCGAGATATAAAACCTCAAAATATTCTTATTGATACATATGGACAAGTAAAAGTAACTGATTTTGGAATTGCCATTGCTTTAAGTGCAACTTCACTCACACAGACCAACTCTATTCTCGGTTCTGTCCATTATCTTTCACCAGAGCAGGCTAGAGGAGGAATGGCAACTAAGAAATCAGATATTTACTCGATTGGTATTGTTTTATTTGAGTTGCTTACAGCTAGGCTTCCTTTCTCAGGCCAATCTCCTGTTTCAATTGCCTTAAAACATTTACAAAGCGATACGCCTTCTGTACGAAGGTTTAATCAAGACGTACCGCAAAGCGTAGAAAATATTGTATTAAAGGCAACCGCAAAGGATCCATTTCATCGTTATGAAACAGTCTATGAAATGGAAGAAGCACTCGAAACAGCGTTACATCCAAGTAAATTAAATGAAGCGATATATAAGCCACCTGTAGAAGCCGGGGAAGAGACAAAAGCTATCCCGATTATAACGGATAATCAGCTACATGACTCAAGTCAAGATACAATTGTCCATCAAACAAATAATATGACAAAAAATTATGCTACAGAAGATAAAGCTGAGATCAATAATAAACCTAATAAAAAGAAAAAAGGAAAGAAAAATAAAAAAGGGAAACCGAAGAAAAAGAAAAAATGGCTTATCATTTTACTAGTCCTATTTTTCTTAATGGTAGCTGGCGTGGCAGCACTCTTTCTTATTCCTGGATTGCTACAGCCTGCTGATGTAAAAGTTCCGGATGTTGCAGGTTTGGAGTATGAAGAGGCTGTAGATGAGCTTGAAAAAGCTAATTTGACTACCAAGCGAGAATACGTAACTTCCGAAGATGTGGACGAAGGCTTAGTTATTGAAACAGAACCAAAAGCGAATAGAACGGTGAAGGAAGAATCTACGGTTACGATTGTAGTCAGTGAAGGGAAAGAGAAAGAAGTTTTTGAGGACTATGTAGGTAGAGACTACAGTCAGGTGGAACGAATGCTAGAAGATGATTACAGTGAAATTATCTCATATGAGAAACATTCCGATCGTCCTGTCGGAGAGATCATTACGCAAATACAACCAGCTCCAGATAGTGAGGTAGTACCAGGAGAAACAAAGGTTATTTTTGAGGTTAGTGATGGACCAGAATTGGTAGAGCTTAGCAATTTATCTGGTATGACAGAAGGAGAAGCAAGTGCTTATTTAGAGGAAAATAATCTTAAAATGAATAAAGTTGAAGAGAACTCTGAAGACATACCTGAAGGGGAAGTTATACGACAAGATCCTTCGGCAAACTCTGAAGTAGAGCCGGGTTCTACGGTAAATGTATATATTTCCACTGGACCTGGAGAGAAGCCTCCAGTTACCCATCGTATAACGTATACAGTTCCATATAGCATGGAACCAGAGCAGGAAGAAGGAGAAGAACCAGTAGAGCAAACAGTACAAATTTATATTGACGACATGGAAAATGACTTGTCAGAAGTGTACCGAGAAGAAACCATTACAGCTGATCAGGAATTTACTTTTACACTGGTCATTGCTCCTGATGATGAAGCAGAATACTTAATAAAACGGGACGATGAAGTGGTTACAAATAAAACGGTTTCGTATGAAGAAGGTGACTAAATGTCAGAAGGAAGAATTATAAAAGCCTTAAGTGGTTTCTATTATGTAAAAGTTGAAAATGGCGAAGTAATACAGTGCCGTGGCAGAGGGGTTTTTCGAAAAAGAAAAATTACCCCTCTTGTTGGGGACTTTGTAGAATTTGAAGCCGATTCACCTGATGAAGGTTATATTATTGAGATCAAACCAAGAGAAAATGAATTGGTCAGACCGCCTATAGCGAATATTGATCAGGCTATTATTGTGAATTCTGCCATTCAACCTGATTTTAGCACTACCCTTTTGGACCGATTTCTTGTGCTAATAGAGGCAAAGCACATTGAACCAATTATCTTTATTTCAAAAATGGATCTGATTTCACCTGAAAAACAGAAGACAATCGAAGCCTATCGGAATGACTATGAAAGAATTGGGTATAAGGTAGAATTAGTTTCCTCCAAGGCAAGTGGGGGAGTGTTACCGCTTAAAGACTATTTTTCTGAAGGTGTCACAGTGTTTGCTGGACAATCAGGTGTAGGGAAGTCATCTATTCTTAATGCACTAAAGCCCTCGTTGTTATTAAAAACCGCTGCCATATCTGAGAGCCTTGGTAGGGGAAAGCATACGACAAGGCATGTAGAGCTGGTTCAGGTGAACAATGGACTAGTAGCTGACACGCCAGGATTTAGTGCACTTGATTTTCAGGAAATTGAGGCAGAAGACCTTAGTGACTGTTTTCCAGAGATGCGCTCAAGGAAAGGTTCATGTAAGTTCCGTGGCTGCATGCATCATAGAGAGCCGGGCTGTGCGGTAAAAGAGGCAGTGGAAAACGGAGAAATTAGCTCGTATCGTTATGAGCACTATCTTACTTTTTTAGAAGAAATTCAATCGAGAAAGCCGAGGTATTAGTATGGTAAAGATAGCACCATCAATCCTCTCAGCTGATTTTGCCAAACTGGGAGAAGAAATAAAAGAAGTAGAAAATGGAGGAGCGGATTATATTCATGTCGATGTGATGGACGGCCATTATGTGCCAAATATTACCATTGGCCCACTAATTGTAGAGGCTATACGACCAGTCACATCGCTTCCGCTTGATGTCCATCTTATGATAGAGAATCCAGACAGCTATATACCAGCATTCGCTAAAGCTGGCGCTGATATCATTACAGTCCACCAAGAGGCAAGCCGACATTTACACCGTTCTATCCAACTTATTAAAGACAATGGTGTAAAAGCAGGTGTAGTGATAAACCCTGCTACGCCTGTTGAAATGCTTTACCCGATCTTGTCAGAAGTAGATTTGGTTTTACTTATGTCAGTTAACCCTGGGTTTGGTGGACAGTCGTTTATTTCGTCTACCGTTGAGCGAATTAAACAGGTGGCCGATTTCAGAAAAGCACATAACCTATCGTTTGAAATAGAGGTGGATGGTGGGATTAATGCTATTACAGCAAAACAATGTACAGATGTCGGAGCTGATGTGTTGGTTGCTGGCAGTGCAGTTTTTAATCCAACTAATCGACAAGAAGCCATCTTAGAGATTAAAGATGCCGTGAAGGAATAAGAGAATGACAGCAATTGGTATTATTGGAAATGGACCTCAGAACTACCCGGATTTCGCGCCATTCAAGGAAGAAATCGATTTTTGGATTGCCGCTGATAGAGGAGCTTTGGCTTTACTGGCTCATAATATTCCGATAGATCTAGCGGTAGGAGATTTTGATTCTATTACTGCAGACGAAAAAGAGCATGTCCGACTACATGCGAAGCAATTTGAAGAATATCCTGCGGAAAAGGATGAAACAGACTTAGAAATTGCTCTTCTAAAGGCATTGGAAAAGCATCCTGAACGTCTCTATCTTTTCGGAGTGACAGGAGGCCGTTTAGATCACGAGATGATTAACATCCAGTTACTGCATACCATTACTGAAAATGGCGTGCATGGCATGATTGTCGATCAGTCCAATTTGGTGGAATTATATAAACCTGGAGAGTATACCGTAGAAAGTAGTGCGTTATACACTAATATTTCGTTTATCCCTTTCTCTCCAACAATTAAAGGGTTGACGCTAACTGGCTTCTATTATCCTTTATCAGATAAAACGGTAACATGGGGGTCCACCCTATGTATTTCAAACAGACTTATTAGAAATATTGGTACTTTTTCTTTTGCAGAAGGCATACTATTACTAATAAAGAGTCGTGATACGATTCAAAGGTAAGCTGTGCATGTAGAAGAGGAGGGCGAACTCATGAAATTTTATACTATTAAGCTCCCAAGATTCATCGGTGGTTTTGTCAAAGTGGTTATTGGTGTGTTCAAAAAGGATAAGTAAAACATTTAAGCTTTTGTCAGTAGATTGACAGAAGCTGATTTTTTTGCACGCTAGTAAACCGTGATAATGGTCTGTCTACTACTTTATACTGTAAAACAGTACTGGATGTTTTAGGCAAATAGCTCAAAGCATTAAGTGTACCCTTTATGCTTTGATTCTTGTTGGACGTATTTGCAAGGACATGCTGTTATCTACAGAAAACTAGTATTATAGCAATAAAAAAACACCCTATTAAGAGGGTGTTTTTTCTATCGTACAATTCCAGTTCTGTATGACACGTAAGTTATACGCGCTCTACTTTACCTGATTTAAGTGCGCGTGCAGATACGTAAACTTTTTTAGGTTTTCCGTCTACCATGATACGTACTTTTTGTACATTAGCTTTCCAAGTTCGCTTGTTGGAATTCATAGCGTGAGAACGTTGGTTTCCACTGCGTGTCTGGCGTCCAGTTACAACACATTTTCTAGCCATGCAAATCCCTCCTTACTGTATACATGTGTCATTTCATACTTATACAATTTACCATAAGTAATGAGAGAATGCAATAATTGTTTTATATTATATAAAGAATAATCACTTGACAGATTAGTGTAATTCGTCCATTGTTATAGAGGACATTTTTACATATTATGAACTCTGCTTTTAAAATGATTCGGCATGTAGTAGAATATGCTTATATAATTGTGCAGGTATTAAAGGAGGATTATATTATGTCCATAGAGCTTAATACAAATGATGGTCATGTAACCATAACAAATGAAGTTATCTCTACAATCGCTGGTGGCGCTGCAATAGAGTGTTACGGAATTGTTGGGATGGCCTCTAAAAGTCAAATTAGAGATGGTATCGCAGAAATTCTTCGCAAAGAGAATTTTTCTAAAGGTGTAGTAGTTCGCCAGGAAAATGAAAGACTTGATATAGATATGTATATTATTGTCAGCTATGGAACAAAGATCTCAGTAGTAGCGCATAATGTACAATCACAGGTGAAGTATACACTTAGTCAATCACTTGGTTTAGCGATTGATTCTGTCAATATCTTCGTACAAGGTGTACGGGTTGCACAAGATTAAGAAAACAAATTAAAAAATTTAAAAAGCTAGCATCGAACAATTGCGTATGAATTGTGTTTCACCAGCGCTTCAAGCAGATCTTAGCACTTACTGGCCTTCCATGTTGCGATAGAAGTGTCAGAACGCTCGTTAGCGCTCACGCTTTTGTTTCAAGAGGAGGAAGTAAAGTGACAATAAAAAATTTGGATGGCAGTACATTTGCTCAAATGGTATTGGCCGGAGCGCACCATTTATCAAATAATGCTCAAAAAATAGATGCATTAAATGTATTTCCAGTACCAGATGGGGATACTGGTACCAACATGAATTTATCAATGAGCTCTGGTGCAACTGAGGTAAAGAAGCAAAACAGCGAAAACATTTCTGAGGTCGCTAATTCTTTTGCCAAAGGCTTGTTAATGGGGGCAAGAGGTAATTCAGGTGTTATTCTATCTCAAATCTTCCGTGGTTTTTCTAAAGGAATGGAAAAAAAGGAAACCGTTACAACAAAGGACCTTGCAAAGGCTTTTGATACGGGGGTTTCTACAGCTTATAAAGCAGTAATGAAACCAGTAGAGGGTACTATTCTTACTGTCGCGAAAGATGCAGCAAAGGAAGCTGTTAAGGTAGCAGAAAAGGAAGAAGACATTATCCAATTAATGGAAAGTGTTATAACAGAAGCGAAAGCCTCTTTGAAACGCACACCAGATCTCTTGCCTGTTTTAAAAGAAGTGGGTGTTGTGGATTCAGGTGGGCAGGGCTTAGTTACGGTATATGAAGGTTTCCTTTCTGTATTAAAGGGTGAGGAGCTGCCTGAGCATATTACTGAAATTGAAATGGACGATATGGTTAATGCAGAGCACCATAAGATCACGCAAGACTTTATGGATACATCTGATATCGAATTTGGCTATTGTACAGAATTTATGGTGAAATTTGAAGATGATAAGCTTCAAAAACAACCATTTAATGAAGATGATTTCCGTAATGAGCTAAGCAAACATGGAGATTCACTCCTGGTTGTTTCCGATGATGAAATCGTAAAAGTGCATATCCATGCGGAATATCCAGGCACATGTATGACGCTTGGTCAGCGTTATGGTAGCTTAATTAATATGAAGATTGAAAACATGAGGGAGCAACACACTGCGATTGTTGGAAACAAGACCTCCGAGCCTAAAGAGAAAAAACTAACAGAGTATGGAATTGTAACAGTTGCAATGGGCGAAGGAATAAAGACTCTCCTTGAAAGTTTAGGCGCAACCGTTGTCATTGAAGGCGGACAAACTATGAATCCAAGCACACAGGACATAGCAAACGCTATTAAGGAAACGAACGCTAAAAATGTGCTCGTTCTTCCAAATAATAAAAACATCTTAATGGCAGCAGATCAAGCTGCTGAAATAGCTGACGTAAATGTTCGGGTTATCCCAACCAAAACAATTCCGCAGGGGATAAGTGCTATGCTTGCATTTCATCCTGAGTCGGATATTGATGGGAATAAAGAGGCAATGAATGAAGCGAGAAGCCATGTGAAAACAGGGCAGGTTACCTATGCAGTTCGCGATACGCAAATAGATGGTATCACGATCGAGAATGGCAACTTCATGGGTATTCTTGATGGTAAAATTAAAGCTACACATAAAGATAAAACGGAAGCAGTGAAATTACTTTTAGAGGAAATGATCTCAGAAGACGACGAAATTCTCACCATTCTACAAGGTGAAGATGTAGCAGATCAGGACGTAGAAGAACTGACAAGCTTTGTGGAAGAAAAATATGAAGATATTGAGATTGAAGTACACAAAGGTAACCAACCAATATACTCTTATATTTTCTCGGTAGAATAAATAACATAAAAAAATCGCTCTTCTTCCAAACGGAATTTGAGCGATTTTTTTAGTTGTATTGTTTTTTGAAGTAAAACAAACCACATCACCTTTGAAATTAAAAAAGCCACAGTTAATAAAAATATCTTATTTATATTTTTATATCCCCATAATTTTCATGACGAAGTCAAATAGGAATAGAGCTGCTATAATTATTAAAGGAACTGAAAGTTCTTTTGGTTTGCCAGTCGCTATTTTTACAACAGGATATGCGATAAAACCAAAAGCCATACCATCTGCTATACTGTAGGAGAATGGAATCATCGCTACAATTAGCAGTGCCGGGAGGCTTTCGGACAAGTCACTTACACGTATGTGTCGAATGTTTTGTACCATTAGAAAACCGACAATAATTAAAATCGGACTTAAAGCAGAATTTGGTATCATTGTAATAAAAGGAATTAAGAACAATGTTGCCAAAAACAACAGACCTGCTGTTATTGCTGCTATTCCAGCTCTTCCCTTTGAAGCAATGACAGCTGCATTTTCAGCAGCCGAAACTGTTGGTGAAGTCCCTAGAAAAGCAGAAGCTACCGTAGAAAAGGCAGTTGCCTTGTATGCTTTGTCGTATGCTTTTTCCTTATCAAGCATTTGTAGCTGCCCGTTTAGTAATCCCATATTTTCAAATATGAGAATGATTGCTAAAGGAAAAACTGCCAGCCAGAAACTTAAATCCCCGATTGCTGAAAAGGATGGGAAGAAAATAACTTCTTTCGGATCCACATGAAGCGCATTACTTCCATTTTCCAAGACTCCAAAAAGTGAAGCGAGGATAGTACCTGCAATCATAGTTACAAGAAAGTTTGCAGGTACATTTCTGACGAAAAGAAAAATAGCCAGAAATAACGTAAGCAAACTAACAAGAACTGTTGGTGAGGTGAAATCGCCAAACGCTAGAATAGTGTTTTGACCATTGACCACAAGTCCACTTTTCTCTAAGCCAATCAGAATTAAGAAAAAACCAAGCCCAACAGTGATGCCATGCTTTAAGGAATCTGGTATTGCTTCTTTGAGAAGTATTCCCATACGGCTGAAAGCTGTCAGCAGAAATAACAAACCAGCAACAAGCACAACAGCTAATCCTTCTTCAAATGTAAGGTTGGTTCCTTCGACAATGGAGTAGGCAAATAAAGCATTAATTCCCATTCCTGGTATCAGGATCAAAGGAACACCTGCATACAGTCCCATTAACATTGTTCCTAAAAAACTAACGAGAATAGTGGCAATCATACCAGCTTCCAGAGAAACTCCAGCCTCATTTAGAATGGAGCCATTTACTACGACAATATATACCGTGGTTAAATATCCAATTATCCCAGCAACAATTTCTGTACGGAGATTGAGTTTCCCTTTTTTATCTGGTCTTTCATTCGAAAAAGCCATGATATCTCCTCATCGTACTTACATCCCTCTCCCACCCGATTATGGCAAGGAAGATGAGTACATGCTGAAGTTCCCTTCAACTAATTACTCTGTCGTACTTTGCCTGTAATCCACAAATGATTATTTTACACTTTTTTGTTATAATTTACAATAGAACGATAACCTATACGTTAAAATGGCGGTGAGATAATGAAATATAATTCAGTCTTTGATATTATTGGTCCGGTGATGATAGGGCCGTCTAGTTCACATACAGCAGGTGCAGCTCGCATTGGGAAAGCTGCACGAAATCTATTTGGTCAAGAGCCCACATGGGCAAAAATACATCTCTATGAGTCTTTTGCCAAGACTTACAAGGGTCATGGCACAGACTTTGCGCTTGTAGGCGGATTACTTGGCTATGAAGCAGATGATAAAAGGATTAGTAAATCACTAGAAACAGCGAAGGAGCGCAATATAACTGTTGAATTCATCGAAGATAGTGCTGCAGTTAATCATCCCAATACAGCTAGATTAATTATTGGCAATGCATCTGGATCACTTGAACTTGTCGGTATATCAATTGGTGGAGGTAAAGTGGAGATTACGGAGCTAAATGGGTTTGATTTGAGGCTATCAGGAAATCATCCAGCTATCTTGATTATGCATAATGATCGATTTGGTGCCATAGCCTCTGTTACAAGGATATTAGCTAAATACGAAATAAATATTGGACATATGGAAGTTAACCGGAAAGATGTGGGTAAGGAAGCATTAATGGTAATTGAAGTAGACCAAAATGTAGAGGATGCCGTTTTGAAGGAATTAGAAAGCGCTGACCATATAGTAAGAATAGCAAAAATTGACAGCTAAAACTGTCGAGAAGGAGGGATCCACGTGTTTCGAACAGTAAAGGAATTAGTGGAGTTAGCTGAAACGGAAGGAATACAACTGTCCGAAGTCATGATAAGACAGGAAATGGACGTGAAAAATAAATCCCGTGAAGAAATATATGAAGAAATGGAAAAAAACCTTCAGGTAATGGAAAAGGCGATCGAGGATGCGTTAGAAGGGGTTCAGTCGGTTACGGGCCTTACAGGCGGGGATGCGGTCTTAATTCAAAAGTATATGAAAGAAAAAAATCCGCTTTCAGGAAATTTAATGCTTGATGCAGTAAGTAAAGCGATGGGTACAAATGAAGTAAATGCAGCAATGGGTACAATTTGCGCTACACCTACTGCGGGTAGTGCGGGCTGTGTGCCAGGCGCGCTTTTTGCTGTGAAAGAGCAGTTAAACCCGACTCGCGAACAAATGATTCGCTTTCTATTTACAGCAGGAGCATTTGGCTTTGTTGTTGCAAATAACGCTTTTATTTCAGGGGCTGCAGGAGGCTGCCAAGCAGAGGTAGGATCAGCCGGTGCGATGGCAGCAGCAGCTATAGTTGAAATGGCTGGCGGTACTCCACAGCAGTCTTCAGATGCTTTTGCAATGACGCTGAAAAATATGCTGGGCTTGGTTTGTGATCCGGTTGCAGGTTTGGTTGAGGTTCCTTGTGTTAAACGTAATGCAGCAGGCTCATCCTTAGCAATTGTCTCAGCGGATATGGCCTTAGCCGGTGTAACAAGTCGTATTCCGTGTGATGAAGTAATAGGCGCCATGTACCGAATTGGAAAGCAAATGCCTTCTAGTTTAAGAGAAACAGGGGAAGGCGGATTAGCGGATACGCCGACTGGCCGGTTATTAAAAGAAAAAATATTTGGTATGTCTGTATAGGAAGTGTTAGCCATATGCTGAATGAATCAATAGAAGTTTTAAAAGGTGTCGGTGAGAAGTATGCCGAGTCACTGGCATCTCTCGAAATAAGAACAATTGAGGATTTGATGTATTATTTTCCATACCGCTTTGATGTGTTTGAAGTTAAGCCGCTTGCTGAACTGGTGCATGATGACAAGGTAACGATTGAGGGAAGGGTAGTACATGATCCTTCCCTCTCTTTCTTTGGGAAAAAGAAATCGCGTTTATCCTTTACACTAGAGGTGGAAAATATAGCAGTGAAAGCGGTCATGTTTAATCGTGCCTTTGCAAAAAAACAAATAAATGCAGGCGATACGGTTACCCTGGTGGGAAAATGGGATGCCCATCGCTTACAAATAACCGTAAGTCAATATAAAAAAGGACCGGCAGCTTCACAAGCAGAAATTCAACCTGTTTACGCTGTGAAGGGTGATATTACGCCTTTTCGTTTGAAAAAAACAGTGAAAACAGCACTAGAAACTTACGGTGATCAGTTGGACGAGATTTTGCCAGAAAACTATTTAAACGCGTATAAGCTTCCGGATAGAAAACAGGCTGTTACCTCCATGCATTTCCCGGCCAATAGGTTGGCTCTTAAACATGCGCGTAGGAGGTTTATATACGAAGAATTTTTACTTTTTCAACTCAAAATGCAACTTTTGCGAAAATGGAAAAGGGAAGCAACGGATGGCAATGCACAGCAATATGACAAACAACAGGTTGAAGATTTTATTGGCTCGTTTCCATTTCCGTTAACTAATGCACAACAAAAAGCATTGGCACAAATCTTAAATGATATGCAGTCACCATATCGGATGAGTCGTATGCTGCAAGGAGATGTAGGTTCAGGTAAAACAGCTGTTGCTGCAATTTGCTTACTGGCATCCATTACAGCAGGAAAGCAAGGCGCATTAATGGTACCAACGGAAATTTTAGCAGAGCAGCATTATCAGTCTTTATGTGAATTGTTTGGGGAACGTGCAAACATCACCTTATTAACCGGTTCTGTAAAAGGGAAAAAGCGAAAAGAGGTCTTACAAGCTATTGCAGAGAAAAAAGTGGATATTGTGATCGGGACGCATGCTCTTATTCAGGAAGAGGTCACCTATCACAACCTAGGTTTTGTCATTGTTGATGAGCAGCACCGATTTGGAGTAGCACAACGACGGATGTTAAGAGAAAAGGGTCTTTATCCTGATGTGTTGTTTATGACTGCAACGCCAATCCCTCGTACACTCGCGATCACAGCATTTGGTGATATGGATGTATCCGTTATCGACGAAATGCCTGTCGGAAGAAAAGAAATTGAGACATACTGGACAAAAGAAAATACGTTAGATAGAGTGCTTCGTTTTATTGAAAAACAAGTAGCAGCAGGAGAGCAAGCTTACGTCATTTGTCCGTTAATTGAAGAGTCGGACAAGCTAGACATTCAAAACGCAGTAGAACTACATCAACAGCTTGAAGCATTTTATCCTTCTGAGGTGAAAGTAGGCTTAATGCATGGGCGTTTACATACAGAAGAAAAGGATGCCGTCATGCAACAGTTTTCAAGAAATGAAATCCAGATTCTTGTGTCTACAACCGTTGTTGAGGTAGGCGTAAATGTTCCAAATGCAACCATTATGGTAATTTATGATGCGGAACGGTTTGGGCTGTCCCAATTACATCAGCTCCGAGGTAGAGTCGGTCGTGGTGATAAGCAAAGTTATTGTATTTTAATTGCTGATCCAAAAGGTGAAGTAGGAAAAGAACGTATGCGTATTATGACAGAAACGACCAATGGATTTGAACTATCTGAAGAGGACCTGAAATTAAGAGGGCCAGGAGACTTCTTTGGTAGAAAACAAAGTGGGATGCCGGAATTTAAAGTTGCTGACATGGTCCATGATTACCGCGCTTTAGAAACTGCCCGAAATGACGCTCAGGAAATTATTGAGCAAGGAATGTTGGATACAAATCCAGCTTTTTCTGCACTGAAAAGAATTTTGGAAAGGGACGCTGCACTCACGGATAAGTTAGATTAGATCCTTGCATAAATGCACAAGGTATTATATATTACTATTAGGACCAAGTCTTAATATGTAGTTTCTACGTAATTAATTCGATGTGGACGGTGTATCAATGCGAAGAACGAAAACAGAACGTCAGCGGATGCTGAAAGAAACAATTGAACAAACACCTTTTATCACAGATGAAGAGCTTTCAAGGAAATTCTCTGTTAGTATCCAAACAATTAGGCTAGATAGATTGGAGTTATCGATTCCAGAACTGCGCCAACGTATAAAGTCGGTTGCGACGGATCAGTGGAACGAAACGGTAAAAGCTCTACCGCTCGAGGAAGTCATTGGTGAAGTTATTGACCTTGAACTAGATCAGCGGGCTATCTCAATTTTGGATATTAGCAGTGATCTTGTATTTTCAAGAAATAAAATAGCACGGGGGCATCATTTATTTGCCCAAGCTAATTCACTTGCTGTTGCCGTTATCAATGATGAACTTGCACTAACTGTTAAAACAGAGCTTAAATTCATTCGTCAGGTCAAACAGGGAGAACGAGTGATAGCCAAGGCGACGGTAGAAGGTAAAGATGATAGTGGCAAGTCAATTGTTCACGTTAACAGCTTTGTAGAAAACGAACTGGTTTTTACAGGTGTATTCCATATGTACCAAACTAGTGGACGCAAAGGAGAACAAGATGATGAGATTAGCAATTGATGCAATGGGTGGGGATCACGCACCAGAAGAAATCGTACATGGGGCGGTCGAAGCAGTATCCGAAATTGACAATTTGCATATCACGTTATATGGTGATAAAGCAAAAATTAACCAATACTTATCTACGAACGAAAATATTGATGTTGTACATACAACCGAAGTTATAACCAGCGATGATGAACCAGTAAGAGCAGTACGTAAGAAAAAAGATGCTTCTTTAGTGGTAATGGCGAAAGCAGTAAAAGACAACGAAGCAGATGCGTGTATCTCTGCGGGCAATACTGGTGCCTTAATGAGTGCAGGTTTATTTGTCATTGGTAGAATCCCGGGTATCGAACGACCTGCACTAAGTCCAACGCTGCCAACGCTTGATGGAAAAGGATTTTTGCTTTTAGATGTAGGGGCGAATGTTGATGCGAAGCCTTCACATCTCTTACAATACGCCATAATGGGCTCTGTTTATGCACAGAAAGTTAGAGGGATTGCTGAACCAAAGATCGGTTTGCTTAATGTTGGAACAGAGGACGGCAAGGGAAACGATCTGACAAAACGAGCTTTTTCTCTCATGAAGGAAGCACCAATTAACTTTGTTGGCAATGTAGAGGCACGTGATTTATTGTCAGGTGTAGCTGATGTTGTTGTTACGGATGGATTTAGTGGGAATGTCGCTTTAAAGACAATTGAAGGAACTGCTGAATCGATGTTTTCTATGCTTAAGCAAGTGTTTATGGGATCACTCAAAACAAAACTTGCCGCCGGCGTGATGAAGAAAGATTTAACTGAACTGAAAAATCAACTTGATTACTCAGAATATGGTGGGGCTGGATTGTTTGGACTTGGTGCACCTGTTATTAAAGCCCATGGCTCATCCAATAGCAGAGCAATATTTAATGCAATAAAGCAAGCGTGCCATATGGTGGAATTTAATGTAACAGACACGATAATAGAAACAATTGAAGCAATGGAAATAGATAAGGAGGATAACGTATGAAAAAAGTAGCATTTATGTTTCCGGGACAAGGGTCACAGGCTGTTGGTATGGGAAAAGATATCTTTGATGAGTTTTCCGACGCGCAACAGTTGTACCAGGAAGCTGATCAAGTACTGAATAAAAATCTGTCCGAATTAATGTTTAAGGGACCAAAAGAAGAACTTACCGAAACAGAGAACGCACAGCCTGCCCTCCTTCTATCAAGTATTGCTTTGCACTCGTTATTGCTTAAAGAAGAAATCCAACCTGTAATGGCTGTTGGTCACAGTTTAGGTGAATATAGTGCATTAGTTGCTGCGGGCGCTTTATCCATTGAAGAAGCATTGCCGTTAGTAGCTACAAGAGGTAGGTTAATGGAAGAAGCCTTTCCTAAAGGACAAGGTACCATGGCGGCGGTTTTAGGTCTTGACGAAGAGGCAATAGCTTCAACACTTGCCAAAGTGGAAGATGAAACAGTTAATATCGCTAATCTGAATTGTCCAGGGCAAGTGGTGATCTCGGGCTCACAAGCAGGTGTAGAGCTAGCCACGTCTCTTTTAAAAGAGCGTGGTGCTAAACGGGTGCTTCCTCTTAATGTGAGTGGTCCATTCCATTCCATATTAATGCAACCAGCAAGTGAAGCATTTTCTAAGTACTTGGATGAAGTGAAAATCAACGATGCTTCTATTCCTGTATACGCAAATGTCACTGCCACACCTGTGACTGAAAGCGGGAAGATTAGAGAATTATTAATCGAACAATTATATTCACCAGTTCGCTTTGAGGAATCTATTCGTCATATGCTTGATGAAGGTGTAGATGCATTAGTTGAAGTAGGAAATGGTAAGGTGCTAAGTGGTCTTGTGAAAAAAATTGATAAAAGCGTTAAGACGTTTGCTGTGCAAGATACAGCATCCCTTCATGAATTTATTTCGTGGTACAAGGAGGACGCATAATGTTACAAGGAAAGAATGCATTGGTTACCGGAGCTTCGCGTGGTATTGGACGGGAAATCGCTTTGGAACTGGCAAGACAAGGAGCGAATGTTGCCGTTAATTTTTCTGGTAACGAAGCAAAAGCTCAGCAAGTCGTTGAAGAGATTAAAGCAATAGGCCGTAAAGCTATTAAGGTACAAGCAGATGTAGCAAATGAAACAAGTGTTAAAGAAATGGTTAAAGAGGTAATCGGTGAGTTTGGCACCTTAGATATCCTTGTCAACAATGCTGGTGTAACCAGAGATAATCTGTTGATGCGTATGAAAGAAGAAGAATTTGATCAGGTTATTAACACAAATCTTAAAGGTGTATTTGTTTGTACAAAGGCGGTAACACGTCAGATGATGAAACAAAAAGCTGGCCAAATTATAAATGTTTCTTCCATTGTTGGAGTAAGTGGTAATCCTGGACAAGCTAACTATGTAGCAGCAAAAGCAGGCGTGATTGGGTTAACCAAAACAACCGCTAAGGAACTTGCTTCACGTAATATTCGTGTAAACGCAGTGGCTCCAGGCTTCATATCCACTGATATGACAGATGCATTGACTGATGAACAGCAAGCAGGAATGCTAGATATGATTCCACTAGGAAAATTAGGGAAACCTGAAGAAGTGGCCAAAGTTGTTCGATTCCTTGCTTCAGAAGATGCTTCTTATATTACTGGCCAGACCATTCATATCGACGGTGGGATGGTTATGTAAAAAATACTTTCGTAACATTCTTTGAAAGGAGGTGAAGAGAGAATGGCAGACGTGTTTGATCGTGTAAAAGCTATTATCGTAGATCGTTTAGACGTTGACGAGTCAAAAGTAACAATGGAAGCTTCATTTAAAGATGACCTAGAGGCAGATTCTTTAGATGTAGTAGAATTAGTTATGGAACTGGAAGACGAATTCGATATGGAAATCGCTGACGAAGAAGCTGAAAAAATTAATACAGTGGGTGACGCTGTAAACTACATAAACAGTTTATAGTCCCCACAAACCTAAAAATTATAAAAAAATTGAAAGTCTCGCGTTTTAGCGAGACTTTCGTATATAACAATAAACTTAGGGGGTGAAAAACAGTGGAAATTCAGCAATTAGAAAAAGAATTAGCTATACGGTTTGACAATCATGAGCTGATTAAACAAGCCTTTACACATTCATCTTATGTGAATGAGCATCGTAATGAAACGGTTGTAGATAACGAACGTTTGGAATTTTTGGGTGATGCAGTACTCGAACTTGGTGTATCACAGTATCTTTTTAACGAGAATGCAGAAATGCCAGAAGGAGAAATGACAAAGCTCCGAGCAGCAATTGTTTGTGAGCCATCCTTAGTAAATTTTGCGAGGGATTTAGATTTTGGTAAGTTCATTCGTCTTGGCAAAGGGGAAGAACAAACTGGTGGAAGAGAACGACCTGCCTTACTAGCAGACGTTTTTGAAGCATTTCTGGGAGCCCTTTATTTGGATAAAGGCTATTCAGAGGCATTAGCCTTTTTGGAACGTCATGTGTTTCCAAAGATCACTACAGGTGCTTTTTCGCATGCGATGGATTATAAGAGCCAGCTACAAGAGCTTGTACAGCAATATAGACATCAAACGATTACCTATAGGATTATTGATGAAACAGGGCCTTCCCATGACAGGGAATTTTTAGCCGAAGTACAAATAAGTGAAAAGGTTACAGGTACAGGTAAGGGAAGAACGAAGAAAGAAGCCGAGCAAAGGGCAGCAAAGGCAGCCTTAGACAAATATCAACCATAATATAATGCAAAGGTAGGTCAAGGAAGCACATTCTTTGCACTTTTATACAATTTGAAAAGGCTGTGAGATTTATTTGCTCACAGCCTTTATCCGGTTTATTAGTTCTTTCTTACGGAACGTAATTCTTCTATAAACGCCTGTGCCTCTGAAGCACTTAGACGGCCTTTTTGGACGACGATCTCGTACATCAGTTTAAGCTCATCATATTTATTTAAATCATAATCTTCCGGATCTAAAATTGTCCGGTTCACTACATCAAGCCGTTCGCCTAATTGCTCTAGAATGTAAGACATATTCTCTTTACTTGGATTTTCTAAATTCATAATAACACCCCGTATAAATAATAATCTCATTTTCTTTTTATCATAACATAATTGAACATATGGAAGTACAAAGATTGCGATTATCTTATGAATGAACATTCGAACATTATCCTTTTTTTCCTTCTAAACATGTCAGTATGCTATGATTGTGGTAAAATAAATGCGGTAAAAAACTACATAATAACATGACAAGCATATAAAAGACGCTTTCGCTATTCTGGTAGACGGCACTATAGTGGGAATTATTTGTAGCCAAAAATCGATTGAAAACAGAAAGCAATGATAAATTTTTAAGAAGTAACGTAATAGTGTTTTATATAAATGTACGTGTTCAATAAAGAGGACGAAAAGCCGGTAGATAAGACAGTAAAACTGTTGGAAGCATAGGGGACAAGGAGTTTGACTTTATAAACTGGTAAAAATGTAAACATCGAATACGAATATCAGTGTTTCTAAAAACCTTCCCATGTACCTTTTACCCGGTTTTTCAAATAGGAGAATGTATATGTATTTAAAAAGGCTGGAAAGTGTTGGCTTTAAGTCATTTGCTGAACGAATCTCTGTGGACTTTGTTCCAGGAGTTACGGCAGTAGTAGGGCCAAACGGCAGCGGGAAAAGTAATATAACAGATGCGATTCGCTGGGTACTGGGCGAACAATCAGCTAAATCACTGCGCGGATCAAAAATGGAAGATATTATTTTTCAAGGTAGTGATTCTAGAAAGGCATTGAACGTCGCAGAGGTAACCCTGGTCCTTGATAATCAGGACCAAGCATTGCCGGTTGATTATGAGGAAGTAAGTGTTACGAGAAGGGTTTACCGATCAGGGGATAGTGAATTTTACATGAATAAACAAGCCTGTAGGTTAAAGGATATTGTTGATCTGTTTATGGATTCAGGACTTGGTAGGGAAGCCTTTTCTATCATTAGCCAGGGGAAAGTGGAAGAAATATTGAGCTCTAAGGCGGAAGAAAGACGTACTATCTTCGAAGAGGCTGCAGGTGTACTTAAGTACAAACAAAGAAAGAAAAAAGCAGAATACAAACTGGCTGAAACGCAGGAGAATCTTAATCGTGTAGAAGATATTATTCATGAAATAGAGCAACAAGTAAACCCATTAAAGGCTCAGGCAGATAAGGCAGAAAGATATGTGAGTTTAAAAGAAAAGCTAAAACAAGAAGAAATTGCCTTTCTAATTACCGAGATTGAAAACCTGCATAATGAGTGGCAACATCTGCTGGATGACGTAGAAAAGGACAAACGTATCGAGTCGGAAATGAAACGAAACATTCAGCAAAAAGAGGCTGCAATGGAGGAAGAACAACAGGCAATAAACCGGTTGGACAACAAAATTGAAAAAATGCAAGCCCAGCTTCTTTCTGCTACAGAAGAGCTTGAGAAGAATGAAGGGAAAAAGCAGCTCCTCTTTGAGAGATCGAAGCATTTTTCTGAGAATAAAGAAAAACTAGAAGCACAAAAACAAGAGTCCTCTACTCGTGTTGGGACATTGCATGATCAATTGGTTGTAGAACGAAAAAGTTTGCATGAGCTACAGGAATTGCGAAAAGAAACGCTGAAACGTGTTAAACAGTTAGAAAAGGATTTAACAACAAACCAAGAGGACATAGCAGAAAAAATTGAGGACTTAAAATCAGAATACATCGAGTATCTTAACAAGCAAGCAGCAAAACGTAATGAAAAACAATCCATTGCCCAACAGATGCAACAAATGAACGGCAAAAAGGATAAGCAGGATGGGAAATTTCAAGACCTTGTTAAATCACGGCAAGAACTGCTTAGCAGTTTAGAAGTATATGAAGCCGACTATCAAAAACAAGAAAAAGACGTCAAAGATCATAAAGCGGAAATCGAATCAATTAAGACAGAGCTACGAAACGCAAGAAACACGTTTCAAGAACAGCAGACAAAGCTTTATCAAGGGTATCAGTATATTGAAAAATTGAAATCAAAAAAAGAAATGCTTGAGGAAATGAAGGAAGATTTCCAAGGCTTTTTCCAAGGCGTAAAAGCAGTTTTAAAAGCGCGCGAAGAGAAACAGTTACAAGATATTCACGGTGCGGTAATAGAGCTTGTTGATGTGCCTAAGAAATATATTACAGCAATGGAAACAGTATTAGGAGGGCAATCACAACATATTGTGGTTCAGCATGACCAAGCTGCCCGAAGAGCAATCTCCTGGCTTAAACAAACAAATAATGGCCGTGCTACTTTTCTTCCAATGGAGTCTATTCAAGAACGCTTTGTTTCAAAGGATCTGTTAACAAAAATAGAGAATCATCCTGGTTTTATTGGGGTTGCCTCGCAGCTTGTTTCGACAGACCCTGCATATCAGCGTGCAGTTAACCACTTGATGGGGCACGTTATTATAGCGAATACGTTAAAAGATGCTAATGACATTGCCCAACAGGTTATGCGTAGGTACCGTATTGTGACGTTGGAAGGTGATGTAGTAAATCCTGGGGGTTCCATGTCAGGTGGTGCACAGAAGAAGACGAACCAATCCCTTTTCTCCCGAGAACAAGATTTACAAGAAATGACAGAAAAACTAACTGCTTTCCAGGAGAAAACCATTGCATTTGAAAAGCAGGTTGCAGAACAAAAAGCAAACGTTGCTAAGCTTGAAAAGAAACTTCCTAGTAAAGAAGAGGAGTTATCCCAAAAGCAGAGACAATTGCAGGAGACACATGCTCAGTTACGTGAATTGCAATTAAAAAAAGAAACGCTGGATGACAACTTAACGATTTATGATCAAGACAAACAACAATTCAATGAGGATACAGAGCATTTCCGGAAACGAGAAGAAAAGCTAACAGAAGAATTGACACAGATAAAGAGCGCATTAGAAAACATACAGTCGGAAATCGATCAGCTATCAAGCAAAGAAGCCATTATGAAAGAAAATCATGGGGAGTTGCAACAAGAGCTTCATGAAAAACAAGTACTGTTAGCTGAGCAGGAAGAGCGGTTGAAAAATCAGCGGGAGAAGTCAGACAGCGTTGAAAAGCAATTATCTGAAGCAAAGCAGCAGTACGACCGTTATGCTGGCGAACTAAATGACTTATTGGAATACGAGCTGTCAGAGGAAAGTGAACAAGAGATTGAAACCACAATTGAACGAAAAAGCGAAGAAAAACAAAGCCTCACAGCCGATATACAAACAGAGCGTTCTGCACGTCTAAGACGTACACAATTACTGCAGGAAAAGGATAAAGAGCTGAAAGAAGAGAATTATGCACATCAAGGGCAGGTAAAGCGGATAAATGAACTGGAAGTGAAAGTTAACCGAGTTGATGTTGATTTAGAAAATCGCCTTTCTCATTTACAGACAGAATATACCATTACATTCGAAAAAGCGCAGGCATCATATGAGAAGGCAGTGGATATGGAAGCAGCCAAAGCAAATGTACAGCAATTAAAACAGGAAATTGATCGACTGGGCACGGTAAACCTAGGAGCAATTGAAGAGTATGAACGAATTTCAGAACGCTATTCCTTTTTAACAGATCAGCAGGCAGACCTTGTGGAGGCTAAACAAACGCTATATGCAGTTATTGCAGAAATGGATGAGGAGATGAAAAAACGTTTTGACGATACGTTTTCCAAAATTAAAGCAGAGTTTACTGAGGTGTTCCGCCAGTTATTCGGTGGAGGCAATGCTGAATTGAAGTTAACAGATCCAAAAAATTTGTTGGATACAGGGGTGGACATTATCGCGCAACCACCTGGTAAGAAACTCCAACACCTTGGTTTATTATCTGGTGGTGAAAGGGCGTTAACTGCTATTGCTTTATTATTTGCTATTCTAAGGGTGCGTCCTGTTCCTTTCTGTGTATTGGATGAAGTAGAGGCAGCCTTGGATGAAGCAAATGTCGCCCGTTTCGCAAAATACGTAAATCATTATAGTAAGAACACGCAATTCATCGTGATTACACATCGTCAGGGTACAATGGAGGAAGCCGATGTGTTGTATGGTGTTACCATGCAGGAATCAGGCGTCTCTAGACTGGTTTCTGTCCGGCTTGAGGATACGAAAGCATTAGTTAAATCATAAGGGGGTTACAATCATGGGTTTTATGGATAAATTAAAAAACCGCTTTAAACAAGACGAGAACGCAGAAGAAGTCTCTACGAAATATAAAGAGGGAATGAAAAAATCACGCCAAACCTTTTCGGGGAAAATTAATGATTTAATTGCACGTTATCGAAAAGTAGATGAGGACTTTTTTGAGGAGCTTGAGGAGGTTCTTATTTCTGCAGACGTAGGTGTAACCACTGTTATGGATCTGGTGGAAGAACTTAAAATGGAAGTAAAGCGACAAAACATTAAAGATACAAAGGATATTAAGGAAGTCATCTCTGAAAAGCTTGTCGAAATTTATTACGGTGATGATGACGAAAAGATTGAGGGCTTAAAACTAGATGAAGAAGATCTTTCTGTTATTTTGGTCGTTGGTGTGAACGGGGCTGGAAAGACCACTTCCATCGGCAAACTCGCGAATCAGTTAAAGTCACAAGGCAAAAAGGTTGTTCTAGCTGCAGGGGATACGTTTCGTGCAGGTGCGATTGAACAACTGGAAGTATGGGGAGAACGAGCAGGCGTAGATGTCATTAAGCAAGGGGCAGGAAGTGACCCTGCAGCCGTTATCTTTGATGGCATAAAATCAGCGAAGGCTAAAAATGCAGATGTCCTAATATGTGATACAGCGGGTAGGCTACAAAATAAGATCAACTTAATGAATGAGCTTTCTAAAGTGAAACGTGTGATCGAGCGAGAAGTACCAAATGCGCCCCATGAAGTACTCCTTGTTCTTGATGCGACAACAGGTCAGAATGCACTTAACCAAGCGAAGACATTCTCTGAAGCAACAAATGTGTCCGGTATTGTTCTTACTAAATTGGATGGTACTGCAAAGGGTGGAATTGTGTTAGCGATCCGTAAAGAACTCAATATTCCTGTGAAGTATGTAGGTCTTGGTGAAAAAATAGACGATCTTCAAGAATTTAATGCTCACGCGTTTGTTTATGGTTTATTTGCGGATATGCTTGAAGAAACAGAATAGAAGATGGCTTGACAATTCCGGCAATACTTCGATATCATGGAATGTAAAGCAAATTCACTTAACAAGGGAAGTGCCTTATGCTGGAAAAAACAACGCGAATGAATTATTTATTTGATTTTTATCAGGCATTACTGACCCAAAAGCAACGAAATTATATGGAGATGTACTATCTAGAAGACTATTCGCTTGGAGAAATCTCTGAAGAAGCAGAGGTTTCCAGACAAGCAGTTTATGATAATATTAAGAGAACCGAATCCATGTTAGAAACATATGAAGAAAAGCTTCACTTATATGAAAAGTTCCAACAGCGGCTTACTTTAATCAAAGAATTAGAGTCGGTTATTGTAAATAAAGAAGAGAAGCTATTTTTTGATAAATTGAATCAACTAAAAGAATTAGATTAGGAGGACACCCTCTATGGCATTTGAAGGACTGGCCGACCGCCTGCAGAGTACGATAAAGAAGATTACAGGTAAAGGGAAAGTTAGTGAGCAGGATGTAAAAGAAATGACACGTGAGGTTCGTCTTGCTTTATTAGAGGCAGATGTTAACTTCAAAGTAGTCAAGGATTTAATAAAGCGCATTAAAGAACGGGCAATTGGACAAGAAGTAATGGACAGCCTGACTCCTGGACAACAAGTTATTAAGGTCGTTAAAGAAGAACTTACGGAATTAATGGGTGGAGAAAACAGTAAAATTGCGGTAGCTGACCGGGCTCCGACTGTTATTATGATGGTGGGACTTCAAGGTGCAGGTAAAACAACAACTACTGGGAAGCTAGCAAACCTACTACGTAAAAAGCATAACCGCTCCCCATTACTTGTTGCATGTGACGTTTATCGTCCTGCAGCGATTAAGCAATTAGAAACACTCGGAGAGCAATTAACTATGCCTGTATTCTCCATGGGAACAGAGGCTAATCCTGTTGATATTGCGACAAAAGCTATTGAAAAGGCTAGGGAAGAGCATCATGATTATGTGATCATTGATACAGCAGGTCGTTTACATGTTGACAATGAACTTATGGATGAGCTGCAAGAAATTAAAGCAAATGTAAAGCCAGATGAAATCTTTCTCGTAGTCGATTCCATGACTGGTCAAGATGCTGTTAATGTTGCAGAAAGCTTTAATGAACAGCTTGATTTATCAGGTGTCGTGTTAACGAAGCTAGATGGTGATACTAGAGGTGGTGCAGCCCTCTCTATTAAAGCCGTAACAGATAAGCCTATTAAGTTTGCCGGGATGGGGGAGAAACTAGACCAGCTGGAAGCATTCCACCCTGAACGAATGGCATCGCGAATTCTTGGAATGGGTGATGTATTATCCTTAATCGAGAAAGCGCAAACCAATGTAGACGAAAAGCAGGCGAAGGAATTAGAAGAAAAAATGCGGACAATGTCCTTTACCTTCGATGATTTTCTTGAACAAATGGGACAGGTCAAAAATATGGGACCATTAGATGACTTAATGGCTATGATTCCTGGAGCTAGCAAAATGAAAGGACTGAAAAACGCACAACTTGATGAGAAACAACTTTCTCATGTAGAAGCAATCATTCAGTCTATGACAAAAAAAGAGCGTCAGGACCCAAGTCTGATGAACGCAAGTCGCAAAAAAAGAATTGCAAAAGGTTCTGGTACTTCTGTTTCCCAGGTAAACCGATTGCTTAAACAGTTTGATGAAATGAAAAAAATGATGAAACAAATGACAAACATGCAAAAAGGGAAAAAAGGTAAAGGGATGAAGTTCCCGTTTATGTAAAAAACGCCTTATTTATAAGGAATTTTACATTGTAATGTAAAAACACTTTACAGACTTCATTGTTTCTGATAGAATCTAAAATTGTGTAAAACATTAATATTTGGAGGTGCAAAATAAATGGCTGTTAAAATTCGTTTAAAGCGTATGGGATCAAAAAGAAATCCTTTCTATCGTATCGTTGTAGCTGATTCACGTTCTCCTCGTGACGGACGTCAAATTGAGCAAATTGGAACATATAATCCTGTTGTAAACCCGGTTGAAGTGAAAATCGATGAAGAGAAAGCACTTAGCTGGATGACTAATGGGGCAAAACCAAGTGATACAGTACGTAACCTATTTTCAAATGAAGGCATCATGAAGAAATTCCACGAACAGAAAAATCAGTAAAGTAGTGTGATATCATGAAAGCCCTAATTGAATCAATCGTTTCGTCATTGGTAGATCATCCTGACGATATTAAGATAACGGAGACAGAAGAAGAGGCCAAGCTGGTTTATCATTTAACTGTTCACCCGGATGATGTCGGAAAGGTTATCGGCAAGAACGGACGTATTGCCAAAGCGATACGCACAGTAGTCTACGCTGCAAAGACAGACGCTAAGAAACGTATTTATTTGGATATTATGTAAAGGGAAAGGGGAACCTTTCCCTTTTTACACATGTAAGGAAGTATACGTGTGGACCCTAATAGCAGGCGCGTTACGCTTTTCTTAACACCTCAGGATTTTCTGAACAAAAGATCATTTTTGAGAGTGAGGATAAATTGTGAAAATTATTACGAAAGTTATTGTGAAGCAAGTAGTCACAGAAAAAAGCAAGGAAACATTGCAGACTAACTTCTATAATCATAAAATGCGGCTTGAACAAGAGTGTCAACAACTGTTGTTTGAACAGCGAAAATTTGAGAATAAATCGAGGGCTTCCAAACAGGATGTCAGTCACAGGTTTCAACAAGAAATAAATAATCGCAAAGAAAAAATTAAACTTGCTGATTTTAAACTGGAACAACTGGAGATGTTGGAGTTGGGCAGTGAGATCACAGAAAAAGAAGTTGAAGCTCTTGTTGAAGTTTCCGAAGGCTCGCATTGGGATGAGATCATAGGAGAAAAAACCATTATAATAAAAGATAATGTGGTAATCAGAATTGACGAATAGTAGGTGATACTAATGAGCCAAAAAATGTACAATATTGGAAAAATCGTGAATACACATGGCATACGTGGTGAAGTAAAAGTAGTCAGGATTAGCGATTTTGAAGAACGCTTTGCAGTTGGAAACCAGGTTTACGCAGTAAAAGAGAAAGCAGCACCGGTTGCTCTAACAATAGCTACACATCGAATCCACAAAGGTTTTGATCTGCTTCAGTTTGAAGGATATGCAAACATTAATGATGTTGAGCACTTCAAAGGGGGCTATCTCAAAATTACAGAAGAGCAATTGACCGAACTGGAAAGTGGCGAATATTATTACCACGAGATAATTGGATGTGACGTCATGACAGCTTCTGGCGAAAGCTTAGGTGTTGTAAAAGAGATTCTCTCTCCTGGTGCTAATGATGTATGGGTGATAAAGCGTCCAAAAGAGAAAGATTTATTAATACCATACATCGATGAAGTAGTGAAAGAAGTTTCCATTGAGAATAAAAAGGTTGTTATTGAGCCAATGGAAGGGTTGCTTGATTAATGCATATCGATGTTTTAACACTTTTCCCAGAAATGTTTGACGGGGTCTTTCACTCTTCTATTCTTCAAAGGGCGCATGAAAAGGAGACGTTTTCCTACAAGCTTGTTAACTTTCGGGATTACACAACGAACAAACATAACAAGGTAGATGATTATCCATATGGCGGAGGAGCTGGGATGGTACTCACCCCACAGCCTTTATTTGATGCGGTGGAAGACGTTACCAGCAAAAGTACTGCGAAGCCACGTGTCGTGTTAATGTGCCCACAGGGTGAACCATACAATCAAGAGAAGGCAGAAGAATTGGCTGAGGAAGATCATTTAGTTTTTATATGTGGGCATTATGAAGGATTTGACGAAAGAATACGAGAGCACCTGGTAACAGATGAAATTTCCATAGGAGATTATGTGTTAACTGGTGGTGAATTAGGTGCCATGGTAGTGATGGACAGTGTTATTCGCCTGCTCCCAGATGCTTTAGGTAACAAAGAGTCGGCACCGCAGGATTCCTTCTCAACAGGGTTACTGGAGCATCCCCATTACACTAGACCAGCTGATTTTAGAGGAATGAAGGTTCCAGATGTTTTATTGTCTGGTGATCATGCAAAAATTGAGGTGTGGAGAAAACAGCAGGCGCTGAAACGAACCTATGAGCGTCGAAAAGAGCTACTTGAAGATAAGGTTCTATCCAAAGAGGAAGCTCTCTACTTAAAGCAACTAGACTTAGGAGAAAACTCTGAGTCATAATCTAAAAGATTTGCTGCAAAACAACTTGAAGTATACCTAAGGTTATGGTATATTTAATCTTGTGCTAAAAGTGTCGACTTTTTGTACTATAAACGATGTTCCGCTGTCATTTACTGAGAAAGAGCATTGGTTTGGAAGGAGTGTAACAGGATGCAAAAACTAATTGAAGACATTACAAAAGATCAGCTTCGTACGGATCATCCAGATTTTCGTCCAGGAGATACTTTAAAAGTCCACGTTAAAGTTGTGGAAGGTACTCGTGAACGTATTCAGGTATTCGAAGGTGTTGTCATCAAACGTCAAAACGGTGGAATTAGTGAAACATTTACTGTAAGAAAAATTTCTTATGGTGTAGGTGTTGAACGTACTTTTCCAGTACATTCCCCTCGTATTGATAAAATCGAAGTTTCTCGTCGCGGTATCGTACGTCGTGCTAAACTTTACTATCTACGTAATCTACGTGGTAAAGCTGCACGTATTAAAGAACGCCGTTAAAGCTGAATACAGCTGTTGTAACAAAAACCATTGGAAAGGAGCTTGGCAATATGCACAAGCTCCTTTTTGCTTATTTACATGAAATTTTGATTATACATATATGCTAGTATAGAATGAAATGAACTTTATATTGTATTATCAGCGTAATGTCGGATTAAACTAATAGTAGATTGCCTGGCATGGAGGGATTGGATGGGAAAGCAGAAAAAGAAAAAAAGTGAGTGGTTGGATTGGCTGAAGGCTCTTTTAATAGCTTTTGGATTAGCTTTTATTGTGCGTACCTTCTTGTTTGCCCCTATTGTAGTGGATGGACCTTCCATGCTCCCAACACTGCATGATCGGGATCAAATGATTGTTAATAAAATTGGCTATCGTTTTGGTGATCCAGAACGTTTTGAAATTGTCGTTTTTCATGCTTCAGATCAAAAGGATTTCATAAAACGTGTGATTGGTCTACCAGGGGAACATATTGCCGTAAGAGATAATGTCCTTTATGTTAATGACCAACCTGTAGAGCAACCTTTTTTAACAGAATATAACAATGAAATTCTAACTAATGATTTTGAGCTGGAAGAACTGCCGGGAGAATATAAAACAATTCCAGAAGACCAAGTCTTAGTATTAGGTGATAACCGTGGGAACTCAACAGATAGCCGTATTTTAGGAATGATTTCAATGGATCAAATTGTAGGGAAAACGAGTGTACGATACTGGCCGTTTGACCGTATAGATATTATGAAATTGGGAGAGTAGAATAATTATGACAATACAATGGTTTCCCGGACATATGGCAAAAGCGCGCCGGGAAGTAGAAGAAAAATTAAAGCTCGTTGACTTTGTCATGGAACTAGTGGATGCACGTGCGCCTCTATCCTCGCAAAATCCTATGCTTCAGCAAGTTCTACAACAGAAGTCAAAAATGGTCGTTCTTATGAAGAAGGATTTGGCAGACAATCGCCAAACTGAGGAATGGATCTCATACTTTAAGGAACAGTCCATCCCCGCTATAGCAATTAATGTAAATGACAAATCAGATATAAAAAAAGTGATTCAACTTGCGAAAGATCTTGGACAAGAAAAACTGGATAAACTTATTAAAAAAGGAATCCATCCGCGTCCATCAAGAGCCATGATTGTGGGGATACCAAACGTTGGTAAATCTACCTTGATTAATCGACTTGCCAACAAGAAAATTGCTAAGACAGGTGACAGACCGGGTGTTACGAAGCAACAATTATGGATTAAAGTAAAAAAAGATTTTGAGTTACTTGATACACCAGGTATTTTATGGCCAAAATTCGAAGATGAGCTTGTTGGATATAGATTAGCCGCAATAGGTACAATCAAAGACCAGCTTCTTTCCATGCAGGATATCGTCGCTTTTGTGATTTCTTATCTACAAAAACATTATCCTGAAAGATTAGAGGAACGCTATCCGATAGACCGTGAAATGACGGATATGTGGGAGATCTTTGAAGCGATAGGAAAACAACGTGGAGCCTTGGAAAGTGGCGGGAGCGTTAACTTTGAGAAAGTGTCAGATCTAGTGATACGTGACTTACGTACAGGAAGACTCGGTAATATTACACTAGAGAACCCTGAAGAATAGAGACATACATCTACTGGATGCATGTCTTTTTCATTTGTCCGTTAACAACCAATCTTGTTAGAGCTAAAATTATATTTTTATGTTAATAGTTATTTCAGCTTTGAGGTTTCGAAATATAGCATTTTGTTTTATTTTTACTTCTTATTAACCGATATAAGGAAGAAAGCAGGTAGACGTATGCAAAAAGATTCAATAGCTTTGCTAAAACAGTTATTTGAAGAAGATAAACTAACGGAGCAAAAGATAGCCGAAATGCGGCAGGATGAGCGCAAAGGCGTTCAAACATTGCTTAAACGATATGACGTTAAGCAGGATAGAATGAAAGCATTAGAACAACAATTTTTAGCAATGTCAGAATTCGAACTTAAACTCCGGAATAGTGGTTATGTAAACATAGCTGGAGTAGATGAAGTGGGAAGAGGCCCATTGGCAGGACCAGTTGTTGCCGCTGCCGTAGTTTTGCCGCATGACTTTAAGCTACTAGGCTTGAATGATTCTAAGCAGTTAAGTGAGTCTACAAGAGAAGCTTATTATGAAGTGATTAAAGATAATTCTATTAGCTATGGGATTGGGATTATTCATAATGACGTAATCGATAGCGTGAATATTTATGAAGCAACCAAGCTTGCTATGCACGACGCAATTAATCAATTGGATCCAATTGCCGATTTTGTGTTAGTAGATGCTGTGCCATTGAAAGAGCTAAGTTGCCCATCTGAATCCATCATAAAAGGAGATTCGAAGAGTATATCTATTGCAGCTGCCAGCATTCTAGCGAAGGTAACAAGGGACCGTTTTATGAAAGAGATACATATGAGCTATCCTGCATATGATTTTGCTTCCAACATGGGCTATGGAACGAAACACCATATGGAGACATTAAGCAATCAAGGTGCAACACCATATCATCGTAGATCTTTTGCACCGGTCGGTAATGTAGAAGTGAAATAGGAGGACAATCCATTGGGCATTCAAAAAACAGGCCAAAGTTTGCGTGTGCTTCAACCAACGCCGAATACAATTAAACCCGGACAAGTTATTAAGGGTAGTATTTTAAAGATCTATCCAGAAAATAAGGCTGAAATACAGCTGGGATCGCAAAAAATGGTTGCTCAATTAGAGGCTTCCCTCTCTGCTGGTGGGAAGTATCATTTTATGGTGCAATCAACAGATCCTGTCATCCAATTAAAAGTGATAGGGGAGCAATTACAACAGCAAGACCATCTTAATAGTCTTAACCTGCTCCAACAGCTTGGATTAAAGGCATCCAAGCGGAATATTGTTTTTCTGCAACAGCTTATCGCAAAGAAGATTCCATTTGAAAAACCTCAACTCACACAATCTTTGCATCTTCTTGAAAGTTCCAAGGATAAACAACTGACAGGAAAGATGCTTGTAGAAATGATTTCAAATCGTTTGCCCATTACAAAAAATGTGCTGGAAGCTCTTCAGTCTGTAGCCAATTCTAGCTTTTCAGGTCGTTTAGCAAGCGCTATGCCAGAATTAGATCAGGCTAATGTCCAATCAAACATAAGCCAAAATCTACAAAAGTTAGTCAGCAATCATGCAGCCATTTCAACAGAAAGCCAGTTAATGGGGGAGAGAATAAACAATCAGAATCTATTTCACCTACTGAAACTTTCAGGTACGATTGAACCTGCCCAAACATTTGATACATGGAAAGCGAATATTACAACTGAACAAAGTGGAAGACAAATAAATATACCTTTCCAACTCTCAGAAGCACAGTTGCGGAATTTGCAAACTGTAATAGATGATAGAGCTACTTTGCAGCAGAATGCAAAGCTTCTTTTAAATAGTTTCCATAATTTACCTGAGTCCATTGCTAATGAAGGAAACTTAGATACCCAACTTTTTTCCCGGTTAAAGGAGCAGTTTACCCAGTCGGTACTACCATATCTGCCAAAGAATACTACCTACCCAGCATCTTCTATGCTGCAAAACAATCGGCATGCTTTATCACAGGTATATGAATTTTTGCAAAACGCGGCTTCCGCTACACCGGAAAACATAGAAGTCACAATGAAGCAGCTACGAGATGTAAACCTACTGATGGCAGCATCTCCAAAGGATCAATTCTTGCAGCATCTTAAACACACGCTTTCGTTCACAGGATATTCGTATGAGCATGATCTGGCAAATAAGGTAATACAGGAGCAAACCTCTTTAAAAGGTGTGCTCCTACAGCTCATGCAACAGGGCGACCACAATAACAATACAACTGAACAAAGCAAACAACTCCTTCATTTTATTAACGGTCTTCAGTTACAATCTGTGCAGGATACGGGTAATTTTTTGTATGCTAGTTTGCAACTTCCGGGCGAAAAGTTAGGATTAGCTAAAGATCTTCAGCTAGAGTTTGAGGGGAGAAAAACCGAAGATGGGGAAATAGATTCTAGTCATTGTCGGGTTTTGTTCTATTTGGATTTAACTAACTTAAATCAAACGATTATTGATATGACAGTACAAAACAGAAATATATCCGTTACAATATACAATCAAAGTGAAGAAGAGTTGAGACCTTTAGCCAAAGACTATCAGGCTGTTTTAAAAAAAGGGCTAAACGAACTAGATTATCATTTATCAAGTGTGATGTTTAAGCCTGTTCGAGAAGAAGAATTACCTGGGTCAAAACGACAACAATCACATCCTAGCTCGTACCAAGGAGTTGATTTTCGAATATGACAGAAAACAGAAAAAAAGCTGCCGCATTATCCTATGATTCGCAAAAAGGAACTGCCCCAATCGTTTCAGCTGCTGGCAAAGGAATGAGGGCTGAGGCGATCATACAAAAGGCCGAAGAGCACAATGTACCTATTATGGAAGACAGTTCCATGGTAGAGATATTGGCAGAGTTAAATATTAATGAAACCATTCCGGAAGAATTATACCAAGCAGTCGCAGAAGTGTTTGCTTTCGTCTATAGAGTGGACCGCAAATTGGATAAAACGTAACTTCATTTCAAAGATTGTAATTGCAAGTATTCTATTATTCTTGTGAAAGTTCGTTTTTTTTAATACAATGGAAATGCAGTGAATTTTGATGGGAGGATAAAGGATGAACATTCATGAATATCAAGGCAAAGATGTCTTGCGTCAGTATGGTGTAAACGTTCCTAATGGTTATGTTGCCTATACAGTTGATGAAGCTGTACAAGCGGCTGAAAAACTAGGTACTGATGTAACAGTAGTAAAAGCTCAGATCCATGCCGGCGGCCGCGGTAAAGCGGGCGGCGTTAAAGTTGCCAAAGGCTTGGATGAAGTGCGTACATACGCTGATGAGATACTTGGAAAGACATTAGTAACACATCAAACTGGCCCAGAAGGTAAAGAAGTAAAACGCTTGCTTATTGAAGAGGGCTGCGATATTAAAAAAGAATATTATGTCGGTGTGGTTCTTGACCGTGCCACTTCTCGTGTTGTCATGATGGCATCTGAAGAAGGTGGAACTGAGATTGAAGAGGTAGCAGAAGCTACGCCAGAAAAGATTTTTAAAGAAGTAATTGACCCTGTGGTAGGACTATCAGGCTATCAGGCTCGTAGACTTGCATTCAATATTAATATTCCAGATGAATTAATGGGCAAGGCTGTGAAATTTATGATGGCGCTTTATGAAGCATTTGTTGCAAAGGATTGTTCCATCGCGGAAATTAATCCATTAGTAACAACAGGCGATGGAGAAGTCCTTGCCCTTGATGCTAAATTGAACTTTGATGATAACGCTTTATTCCGCCAAAAGGATATTCAGGAATTGCGTGATCTAGATGAAGAAGATGAAAAAGAGATTGAGGCAAGCAAATACGATCTTAGCTATATCTCGCTGAATGGGAATATTGGCTGTATGGTTAACGGTGCAGGACTTGCTATGTCTACAATGGATATTATTAAACATTATGGCGGAGACCCCGCAAACTTCCTTGACGTTGGGGGCGGCGCTACAGCAGAGAAAGTAACAGAAGCATTTAAGATTATTTTATCTGATGCCAATGTAAAAGGGATTTTTGTTAACATCTTCGGTGGAATCATGAAATGTGATGTAATTGCTGAAGGTGTTGTGGAAGCAACTAAGCAAGTTGGTTTGGAAATTCCGCTTGTTGTTCGTCTGGAAGGAACAAACGTTGAATTAGGAAAGAAAATTCTCGAAGAATCAGGCTTAAATATTACATCTGCTGGATCTATGGCAGACGGCGCTGAGAAAATTGTTTCTCTAGTAAAATAAAAACGTAATAGTTTGCATGGAAAGGACGGACAAGTATGAGTGTATTTGTTAATAAAGATACAAAAGTAGTTGTACAAGGAATTACTGGTGGTACAGCGAAATTCCATACCAAGCAAATGCTAGAGTATGGTACGAATATCGTTGCAGGTGTTACACCCAAAAAGGGAGGTTCAGAAGTAGAAGGCGTTCCTGTATTTAATACAGTTAAAGAAGCAGTTGAAGAAACTGGCGCAAACGCTTCCGTTATTTATGTTCCGGCACCATTTGCGGCAGATGCAATATTAGAAGCAGTAGATGCCGAGCTAGATTTAGCTATATGTATTACAGAGCATATTCCTGTAATGGATATGGTAAAAGTTAAACGTTATATGGAAGGCAAAAAGACTCGCCTGGTTGGACCAAACTGCCCAGGAGTCATCACTCCGGAAGAATGTAAAATTGGTATCATGCCTGGCTATATCCATAAAAAAGGTCATATTGGTGTGGTTTCCCGTTCAGGAACTTTAACCTATGAAGCCGTGCATCAATTATCTGAAGCTGGCTATGGTCAGTCTACTGCTGTAGGAATTGGTGGAGACCCGGTAAATGGTACGGACTTTATCGATTCATTAAAAGCATTTAATGAAGATAGTGAAACAGAAGCCGTCATAATGATTGGTGAAATTGGTGGTACTGCTGAAGAAGAAGCAGCAGAGTGGGTAAAAGCCAATATGAAAAAACCTGTAGTAGGATTTATTGGTGGAGCTACAGCCCCTCCAGGAAAAAGAATGGGACACGCTGGTGCCATTATTTCTGGCGGAAAAGGTACTGCTGACGAAAAGATCCGCGTGATGAATGAATGTGGTATCCAAGTTGCAGAAACACCTGCTGTAATGGGTGAGACCATGATTCGAGTATTGGAAGAAAATGATTTGAAAGAGAAGTGTAAAACACATTAAAAATTTGATAGTGAAGAAGCCCTGGAATAAAGAAATTCCCGGGCTTTTTCTCCATGAGAGGATGTTAAAATTGAGTCGGCGCAGTAACAGGTTAATACATTTATCAAGATGCAAAGGCATTACAAGACGTATAATGCAGTATATTATCCAAAATGACACGGAACTAAAAGAGATTTACTATCTTTCCCCTAAAGAATTAACCCAAATTTACCACATCCCCGAACAGAAAGCAGTCCCTCTTTATCATGACCTTCATAACCCTGTCCTCATTGAACAAATTAAACAGGATAAAACACAATGCTCCATCATTACCATTCTTGATCAAGCTTACCCCTTCATGTTAAAAACAATAAAAGACCCACCACTAGTCTTATATACAATAGGCAATAATGAATTGTTATCTTGCTCTCCTTGCATAAGTGTTATTGGAACTAGAAGGCCAACAAGAGAAGCAAGACAAAAAACACACTTTATTGTGAAGCCTTTAGTGGAGGAGGGCTGGGTTATTATAAGTGGAATGGCGAAAGGAATAGACACTTATGCTCATAAGGTAGCATTAGCTCAAAACGGAAAAACAGTTGCTGTGCTCGGTAGTGGTTTTGAACATATCTACCCAAAGGAAAATGAGGATTTATTTACAGAAATTTGTAAAAGTGGTATAGTCCTCTCTGAGTACCCTCCCAACGTACCAGCCAGTCGGCACCATTTTCCTGAACGTAACCGACTTATAAGTGGCTTAACGTTTGGAACGGTAGTGATAGAGGCCACAGAGAAGAGTGGTACATTAATTACAGTAGACCAAGCATTAGATCAGGGAAGGGAAGTATATGCCCTGCCAGGGTCTCCATTAGTGGCACAAACAAAAGGTTGCCATCGTATGATACAGGAAGGTGCAAAGCTTGTAATGGATGCAAAATGTATCCTAGAAGACTGGAACGATCAAGGAGCACATTTGGCTTCCGCATGGAAGGGATAATGGTTAGGAAAAGAAGATAATGTTATACTCTTCTTTAAATTGTATGTTTGACAAATGAAACGTATATATTTACTATTAGTGAAGATTTCCAATTTAAATTAGTTGTAACCTCATTGTGGGAGGAAATATAATGTCAGATTATCTAGTAATCGTAGAATCGCCGGCAAAAGCGAAGACGATTGAACGTTATTTGGGGAAGAAATATAAAGTAAAAGCATCAATGGGACATATACGTGATCTGCCAAAAAGTCAGATGGGCGTTGATACAGAAGATGAATATAAACCAAAGTATATTACGATACGCGGAAAAGGTGATGTACTAAAAGAATTGCGCTCTGCAGCAAAAAAAGCTAAAAAAATCTATCTTGCGGCCGACCCCGATAGAGAAGGGGAAGCAATTGCCTGGCACCTTGCCCACATTCTAAATGTTGATGAGACGTCGAAGTGTCGTGTCGTATTTAATGAGATTACGAAAGAAGCGATTAAAGAATCCTTTAAAAATCCAAGAAGTATTGATACAGATTTAGTAGATGCGCAACAAGCACGGAGAATTTTAGATAGACTGGTCGGTTATAACATTAGTCCATTACTTTGGAAAAAAGTAAAAAAAGGACTTAGTGCAGGCCGTGTGCAATCTGTAGCTGTCAAAATGATAATTGATCGAGAAAAAGAAATTGAAAACTTCCAACCAGAGGAATATTGGTCAATTGAAGGAAGTTTTAAAAAGGACGATGAGTTGTTTAATGGGTCTTTTTATGGCGTTGATGGTAAGAAACAAGAGTTAAAGACAGAAGATGATGTCAAACAAATTCTTGGTAAGCTAGATGAAAAGGCATTTAAGATTGATAAAGTAAATAAAAGAGAACGGAAAAGAAATCCATCTCAACCATTTACTACTTCTTCTTTACAACAGGAAGCTGCCAGAAAGCTGAATTTCCGAGCGAAGAAAACCATGATGGTAGCACAGCAATTGTACGAAGGGATAGACTTAGGGAAAAAATCAGGTGGTATCACTGGACTTATCACGTATATGCGTACTGATTCAACACGTATCTCTGATACAGCGAAGAAGGAAGTAAAAGAATATATAGAAGAAAATTACGGGGAAGCGTACTTGGGGACAAGTAAACCTGCCAAAAAGAAAGAAGGAGCTCAGGATGCACACGAAGCAATCCGACCGACTTCAGCCTTACGCAACCCAAAATCTTTAAAAGCGATCTTATCGAGAGATCAGCTTCGACTTTATAAATTGATTTGGGAACGATTTCTTGCCAGTCAAATGGCTCCCGCAGTATTGGATACCATGACCGTTCACATGCTAAATAATAAAGTGGAGTTTCGGGCTACTGGATCAAAAGTGAAGTTCAAAGGTTTCATGAAAGTGTATGTAGAAGGAACCGATGATGATAAAAAAGAAGAGAACAAATTTTTACCGGACCTTCACGAAGGACAGACGGTTATGGCAGAAGAAATTGAGCCAAATCAACATTTCACTCAGCCGCCACCCCGTTATACGGAGGCAAGACTTGTTCGTACTATGGAGGAGTTAGGAATAGGGAGACCTTCAACCTATGCACCAACCCTTGATACGATACAACGAAGAGGTTATGTAACAATTGATAACAAACGTTTTATTCCAACAGAGCTTGGGACCATAGTATTAGAGCTTGTCGAAGAGTTTTTCCCCGAAATTATTGATGTGGAGTTCACAGTTAAAATGGAAGGGGACCTCGATGCAATTGAAGAAGGTAAGACCGAATGGATTACCATTATTGATGGATTTTATAAAGGATTCGAAAAGCGACTAGAAACAGCTGAAAAAGAAATGGAAAAAATTGAAATTCGTGATGAGCCAGCTGGCATTGACTGTGAGAACTGTGGGCATGAGATGGTTTATAAGATGGGAAGGTACGGAAAATTCCTAGCATGCTCTAATTTTCCAGAATGTCGTAACACGAAGCCTATCCTTAAAGAAATCGGCGTGAAATGCCCGAAATGTAAAGAAGGCAACGTGGTGGAAAGAAAATCCAAAAAAAGACGCGTCTTTTATGGTTGCGATCGATTCCCGGAATGTGACTTCCTTTCATGGGATAAACCAATCTCAAGACCATGTCCAAAATGTGACTCCTTATTAGTGGAAAAGAAAAGTAAGAAAGAAACACAAATCCAATGTACAAATTGTGAATATAAGGAATCAGCGCAAGCATAGACGAAAAGGTCATTAACTGTCCGTAGCTAATAACGGGCAGTTTTTTGTTTGTGGTACAGAGTTAAGTCCTTCTTCTTTCGGTGTTTCTAAATTGATTATAAAGGGAACCTCTATAATAGAAGAAAAAAGGAGGGAATCCAATGGACCGCAAACAGCATTATTTCGTAAAGATAGCAGAAAAGGAAATTAATGAGATGTCCATACCGGATAGATCCACTGAATATGAAATTGTTGCAACCCATGATGAGGTTGAAGCGTTACGGGAACTTTTCCTAGAAGAAAACAAAAATGCAAAAAACTCAGTTGAGTATTTATCCAAACCGTTTGATGAATGGGGAGCAGATGATGAAAGAAATAGCTATGATGATCATCTTATTACCGTTTATCGTAATGTATATAGATTAGGAACTGATAAAACCAAAGAAAAAATAAATGAGTTAGGAATACTGAAGCAATAATTTGGCAATATTATGAAGAGAAGATTGTGTCTATAGACTATTTTCTAAAAAGTTCTTCCACTTTACTAAATAAATAGATGAACGGACTCAGGAACGACCTTGGTACCATTTATAGTGGCAAAACGTTATATAAAGATTGCTTAAAATAAGTATTCGTATTGTCTCAAGGCAAGATTGTTGACTATTTAGTTGGAAACAGATATAATTACGCCTTGGTAAGTGTAATACCTTGACAGTCAAAACCTTATTAGTAAAGCATTCATTTACTATGACACAGGGTAAATCATTGGAAAAACACAATTGCTCACTAGGTAATTCAGAATTTTGTTGCAATTTTGTTAAATTTATTGCGCTACTTGATTTTCTATGATATGATTTATTCGCTAATCAATGGGGTGAAGTTTTGCTTAATTTTGATGAGGCAATTAAAGCATTTACATCCTACTTACAGATTGAGAAGAATGCATCTCCCTATACTGTAAAATATTATCAGAATGATCTGGAAATATTTTTCGCTTTTTTGCAAGGGGAAGGCATTGCTGATCTTGGGGATGTAGACCAGAAAGTTGTACGAATATATCTAACGATGCTATATAACAAACAGCTAAGCCGAAGATCTGTATCCCGAAAAATTTCAACGTTGAGAAGTTTCTATAAATATTTAGAAAGAGAGAATGTCTTATTCTCTAACCCTTTTGTCCACATATCTCTACCGAGGACTGAGAGTCCAGTTCCTGGATTTTTATATAAACAGGAACTTGAAAAGCTGTTTGAGATTAATGATCTTAATGAACCGACAGGACAACGGAATCAGGCATTAATTGAGTTACTCTATGCCACAGGCATGAGGGTTAGCGAATGTCAGGGGCTAAGGCTTCAAGATATTGATTTTTCAATTGGTACTATCTTTGTTCGAGGTAAGGGGAGAAAGGAACGGTACATTCCATTTGGAAGATTTGCAGAAATCGCTTTGGAAACGTACATAACTGAAGGGCGTCCAGCGTTACTGAAAAAGGCGGAACAGCAGAATGAAGCTGTTTTTTTAAATGCACGTGGAAATCCTATAACGGCAAGAGGGATAAGATTAATCCTTAATAAAATGGTTGAAAAGGCTGCGTTAACAGTCCACGTTCACCCCCATAAGCTCCGGCATACGTTTGCGACCCATCTATTAAATGAGGGGGCGGATTTGCGGAGTGTGCAAGAACTTTTGGGTCATGAAAATCTGTCTTCTACACAAATTTATACACACGTTACAAAGGATTATTTGCGAAGTGTCTACATGAATAGCCACCCAAGGGCAAATAATCAATCAAACGATTAGAAGAGGTGATTATTTTGGCAAACGAGATGCATGCAACGACTATATTTGCCATCAGCCATAAAGGACAATGCGCAATGAGTGGGGACGGTCAAGTAACCCTAGGAAACGCAGTTGTTATGAAACATAAGGCTAAAAAAGTACGTACATTATTTCGTGGTCAAGTTCTAGCTGGCTTCGCTGGTTCTGTGGCAGATGCTTTTACGCTATTCGAGAAATTTGAAGGAAAACTAGAAGCTTTTAATGGTAACTTAGCTCGGGCTGCGGTTGAATTGGCACAGGAATGGAGAAGTGATAAAGTTCTTCGTAAACTGGAAGCCATGCTGATTGTAATGAATAAAGAGAATATGTTTTTAGTCTCAGGTACAGGTGAAGTAATTGAGCCTGATGATGGCATACTCGCCATAGGATCTGGCGGAAATTACGCATTAAGTGCTGGTAGAGCGCTTGCCAGAAAAGCGGATCATCTAACTGCAGAGGAAATTGCAAGATCAGCTTTAGAAATAGCGGGAGAAATTTGTGTGTTTACGAACGATCAGATAACCTTAGAAGTGCTTGACTAAAAGGAGGCCTTTCGACAATGGGTATTGATTACACTCCGAAACAGATTGTCAGTCAATTGGATAAATATATAATCGGTCAAGGAAGTGCAAAACGATCTGTTGCAATAGCTTTGCGCAACCGCTATAGAAGAATGCAACTTGATGACTCGATAAAGGATGAAATAGTTCCAAAAAATATTCTGATGATCGGACCTACGGGAGTAGGTAAAACGGAAATTGCCAGACGGTTAGCGAAATTGGTGGGCGCACCTTTTATAAAAGTGGAAGCGACCAAGTTCACAGAAGTGGGTTACGTTGGAAGAGATGTAGAATCCATGATCAGGGACCTTGTTGAAATGTCATTGCGCATGGTAAAAGAAGAGAAAATGAAAGAGGTTAAGGGAAAGGCTGAAGAGGAAGCAAATAAACAATTAGTGAAATTACTTGTCCCTCAGGCTAAAAAAGAGTCCTCTATGAAAAATCCTTTTGAAATGCTCTTCTCTGGCAATGATAACAGTGACAAAAGTGAAACGAATGCAGAAAATGATGAGGAAATTAAAAACAAACGAAAACGCATAGAGCACCAGTTAGCGCTAGGTGAACTAGAGGATCATATGGTTTCCGTTGAAATTGAGGAACTGCCGCCTTCCATGTTTGACATGCTCCAAGGTTCGGGAATGGAACAAATGGGGATGAATATGCAAGACGCATTTGGGCAATTCATGCCAAAGAAAAAGAAAAAGCGTAAACTACCTGTATCAGAGGCAAGAAAGGTTCTGACCCAACAAGAGGCAGGGAAGTTGATCGATTTGGAAGAAGCAGCCCAAATTGCTGTGGAAAGGGCAGAACAATCCGGAATTATTTTTATCGATGAAATTGATAAAGTAGCCGGAAAGCAAGATAACACAGCAAATGTGTCGCGTGAAGGTGTTCAGAGAGATATCTTGCCAATTGTGGAAGGATCAACTGTCGTCACAAAGCATGGACCTGTAAAGACAGATCACATGCTCTTTATAGCGGCAGGTGCATTTCATATGGCAAAGCCTAGTGATCTGATTCCTGAACTTCAGGGGAGATTTCCTATTAGAGTGGAATTAGATAAACTATCAGTTGAAGATTTCAAACGAATACTTGGCGAGCCGTCTAATGCTTTACTCAAACAATATTCTTCCTTATTGCAAACAGAGGGTATAAATGTTGTTTTTACGGACGAAGCTATAGAAAGACTAGCTGAGATTGCTTATCAGGTAAATCAAGAGACTGATAATATCGGTGCTAGAAGATTGCATACCATTTTAGAAAAACTTCTAGAAGACTTATCATTTGAAGCGCCTGATATTAATATGGAGCAAATTGAAATAACTCCAACTTACGTGGATGAAAAACTAAGTACTATTGCTAAAAACAAGGACTTAAGTCAATTTATACTATAATACCAAACAATTGAATGGAGGATTATTAATGGAACTATTAGGACGTGCAAGAAAAATTAATGCAATGCTACAAAAAGCAACAGGGAAGTCAGTGAATTTTAATGATATGTCAGCTTCTTTACGTGACGTAATTAAAGGGAATGTTTACATTCTAAGCAGAAGAGGTAAATTATTAGGCTTTGCTATAAACCAAGAAATAGAAAATGAGCGTATGAAAGATATGCTAGAACAAAGACAATTTCCAGAAGAATATACGGAGGGGTTGTTTAACATTCATGAGACTACTCCAAACTTGGATATTGACAGTCCGCAAACTGTATTCCCTGTAGAAAATCGTGAATTGTTCAAAACAGGGTTAACAACAATTGTTCCGATCATCGGAGGCGGGGAGCGCCTTGGTACATTGGTACTTGGAAGATTAACAGATAGCTTTAATGATGATGATCTATTGCTTGCAGAATATGGTGCAACAGTAGTAGGTATGGAAATTCTACATGAGAAAACGGAAGAAATTGAAATGGAAGCGCGCAGTAAAGCAGTTGTGCAAATGGCGATAAGCTCTCTTTCATACAGTGAATTAGAAGCTATTGATCACATTTTCGAAGAGCTGAATGGTAATGAAGGCTTGCTTGTTGCAAGTAAGATTGCAGATCGAGTAGGTATCACCAGATCTGTTATCGTAAATGCACTTAGAAAACTTGAAAGTGCTGGTGTTATTGAATCTCGTTCCTTAGGAATGAAAGGAACATATATTAAAGTGTTAAACAGTAAGTTTCTAGTTGAGCTTGAGAAACTTCGTTCAAGATAAAACAAAAAAAGCCCTGTAAGACTTTAGTCTTATGGGGCTTTTTTTGTGCGGGTAAATATAATCTGTAAAATGAAAAAATAAATTGCTGTTTTCGATCAAATTCGACGAATTAGCAATTGAAAGTCGAGAAAAAAGAAAAGTTATGGAAAATCAACAAACAAAATACGATCTTATTGATAAATTAGACCTAGTTATATTTAACTATATTATGTTCTTAATAAGGAAAATGTCGAAAAGTGATAGACTTTGCAGTATTTATAAATTACAATATTCGTAGGATATTAATATTTATGACCGTTGATAAAAAGGGTAAGGAGGGAAATGGATGGACTTATTTGGAGGCACTATTTCCACTTTGGAAAAATCATTGCAATACGCGTCAGCAAAGAACCAGACTATATCAAACAACATCGCAAACGTTGACACACCAAACTACAAAGCAAAGGATGCAGTGTTCAAAGATATATTAAACGAAAGTATGTCAACGAGCGTACAAGCAAAAAAGACTCACGAGAAGCACTTATCTTTTAATGGTACTTCTGATTCATCTTACCAAATAATTACAAAAAACAATACATCCTACAATAGTAACGGAAATAACGTGGATGTGGACAAGGAGATGGCAGAACTTGCCAAAAACCAAATCTATTATCAGGCATTAGTAGATCGGATAAATGGTAAGTTTGGAAGTCTGCAAAAAGTTTTACAAGGAGGTAGCTAATAAGTGTCCATTTTTAATTCAATAAACGCAAGTGCGAGTGCTCTTACCGCTCAACGCCTTAGAATGGATGTTGTGTCTTCAAACATTGCTAACGCTCAGACTACAAGAGCGACAATTAACGAAAATGGGGAATACGAGCCATACAAAAGGAAAATGGTTACGGTAGAGCCAAACGGCGGAAGTTTTAAATCGTTTTTACATAAAGCATCAGGAACATCACAAAACAATACCGGCAACGGTGTTAAGGTCACTGGGATTACAGAAGATGAAACCCCTTTTAAATTAGTATATGATCCAACACATCCAGACGCAGATGATAACGGGTATGTTGAGATGCCAAATGTTGATCCATTAAAAGAAATGGTTGACCTAATGAGTGCTACTAGGTCCTATGAAGCAAATATAACTTCATTGAATGCAAGCAAGGGTATGCTCATGAAAGCATTGGAAATCGGTAAATAATTATGCTGGGAGTTTTAAATAATGATAAATAACATAACGCTAGGAACTATGGCGGATCAACAGATTACAAAACCTGCAGTATCACCAGGGCAGGCGCAGGAAAGTTTTGCAAATACATTAAAAGCAGCGATTAATAACGTAAATAATAGCCAGATTGCTTCAGATAAAAAGACAGAAGCACTTGCCAATGGCCAAATTGATGATTTACATGACGTGATGATTACTGCACAAAAAGCAAGCATTACATTAGAGACGAGCGTACAAATGCAACGTAAAGCCATAGATGCCTACAATGAAATAATGAGAATGCAGGTTTAAGTTCATTCGCTTCAAAGCAAGACTATACTTGTGTACTTCTTAACAAACATTCTAATTTCAGAAATAATAGTGGATTTCGAATCCTTTAAATTTGCAAAATCTAGACAATGTAATAAATGTTTGAATCAATTTTGGCATCATGGTGGGGGAATATATGAAAGAGAAGATAATGAACTGGAAAGAAAAAATGACTGGATTCTGGAAGAAACGCTCCAATACACAAAAGGGCGTCTTTCTTGGATCTATATTACTAGTCATCCTACTGATTGGTGGGATCTTATTTTTGTCGCCTGGGTCCAGGTTGGTTCCATTATATAGCAACCTTTCCTTGCAGGAAGTAGGGCAAATAAAAACAGAGCTTGAAACAAGAGGTATACAGTATGAATTACAAGACGGTGGAACAACTGTAAATGTTCCAGAAGAGCGAGTGGATTCACTTCTTGTTGATCTTGCCGGACAGGGTTTACCAAATAGCGGGAACATAGATTATTCCTTTTTCAGTGAGAATGCATCTTGGGGAGTAACAGACAACGAGTTTAACGTAATGAAACTGGATGCGATGCAAACCGAATTGGCTAACTTAATGAAAGGGATTGATGGAATTGAAAATGCCGAGGTCATGATTAACATGCCTGAGGATCCCGTTTTTGTTAGTGACGCAGCACAAGAAGGCAGTGCATCCATCGTCTTGAATACGCAGCCTGGATATCAGTTTGAAGGAAACCAAATAGAGTCGCTTTACCACTTAGTGTCAAAAGCAGTACCGAATCTGCCGGCGGACAACATCGTGATTATGAACCAGTACTTTGAATACTTTGATAGAAACAATCAGACTGCTGGTGGCTCGCAAGACGCACATACATATCAGCAATCGGTTAAGAAGGACATAGAACGAGATATCCAAAAAAGATTACAACAGATGCTTAGTGCCATGGTAGGTGGCGAAAATGTAATCGTATCTGTAACGTCTGATATTGATTTTACGCAAGAAAACAGAACGGAAAATCTTGTAGAACCTGCTGATGAGGAAAATATGGAAGGTCTGCCAGTTAGCGTTGAAACAATCCAGGAAACGTATAGTGGAAACCCTCCTGTTGGTGGGAATGCTGGAACTGGTGATGAAGACATAGCTAATTATGAAGGTGTGGAAGAAGGCGAAGACGGAGATTATGAGCTAGTTAAGGAAACAGTAAACAATGAATACAACCGTATTCAAAGAGAGATTGTAGAAAGTCCTTATAAAGTACGTGATCTTGGTATACAGGTAGCTGTTAACAACGTTAAAAATGACGATGGCGAAACCGTTGAATACTTAACACAGCAGGAACAAACCACTGTTGAAGAAGGTATTTCTTCTATTTTAAGTTCCATTGTTACCACTACGGTTGATGCAGAATTTGAGCCAGCTAATGCTACACCAGGAGACAATGTATCCATCACTTTCCAAGAATTTAGTGGAAAACAAACGAATAGCGCTGCGGCCACATCTGCTGGTATTCCGTCTTGGATGTATATAGCAGGAGGAGCATTACTACTAATTATTATTGTATTGGTTGTTATGTTGTTGCGTAATCGTGGAGAAGAAGAAATCATAGAAGAAAGCTATATCTCAGAAGAATTACCTGCCGAGGTTCCAGAATTACCTGAAAATGAACAGACAGAGGCAGATGTCCGTAAAAAACAATTAGAAAAAATTGCAAAAGATAAGCCGGAAGATTTCGCGAAACTTTTACGAAGCTGGATCGGGGAAGATTAGGAGGGGATTAAATGGTAAGACAAAAAGGCGCCTTAACAGGCAGGCAAAAAGCAGCGATACTTTTGATCTCCTTAGGCCCAGATGTTTCTGCTCAGGTTTACAAACATTTGACAGAAGAGGAAATTGAAAAACTCAGCTTGGAAATTTCCTCAGTTAAAAAAGTAGATAATTCTTTAAAAGACGATGTTTTAGACCAATTTCACCAAATTGCAGTAGCTCAAGACTTTATCTCACAGGGTGGGATAGGGTATGCGAAAACAGTGTTGGAAAAAGCTTTTGGAAGCCAGGAAGCTTCTAATATAATTAATCGACTTACATCTTCCTTGCAGGTAAGACCATTTGACTTTGCGAGAAAGGCAGATCCACAGCAAGTCTTAAACTTTATTCAAAACGAACATCCGCAAACAATTGCACTTGTTCTCTCTTATTTAGATTCAGAGCAATCAGGGCAAATTTTATCAGCGCTGCCACAAGAAATGCAGGCAGATATTGCAAGAAGAATTGCTACAATGGATTCTACATCACCCGAGATCATTACACAGGTTGAACAAGTTTTAGAAAAAAATATCTCTTCTTCTGTAACAGAGGACTACACACAAACGGGTGGAATCCAAGCTGTTGTAGAAGTACTTAATGGAGTAGATCGCAGTACAGAACGTACGATTTTAGATGCTCTTGAAATACAGGATCCAGAGCTTGCTGATGAGATCAAAAAACGTATGTTTGTGTTCGAAGATATTGTTATTCTTGATAACAGAGCAATTCAACGGGTAATACGAGAAGTTGAAAATGACGATTTACGATTGTCACTTAAAGTAGCTAGTGATGAAGTAAAAGATATTGTGTTTAAAAATATGTCACAAAGGATGGCAGAGTCCTTTAAAGAAGAGATGGAATATATGGGGCCAGTACGTTTACGTGATGTAGAGGAAGCACAAACAAGAATTGTTGGGTCTATTAGAAGATTAGAAGATATAGGTGAGATTGTCATTGCAAGAGGTGGAGGAGATGATATCATTGTCTGATTCTAACGTGACGGGTGGTAAGGTAATCAAAATCAAACCAGTCATAACACGAAATGATGTAGCAGCAGGAGTAGAGACAGAAGAACAAGTGCAGGCAGAACTTCGGAAGGCACAACAAACTTTTGAAGAAGTGAAGGAAAACACTGCCAAAATGCTACAGCAGACACATGATAAGATCGAACAAGCGAAGCTAAACTGGGAAGAAGAGAAGAAAAAATTAGTCGAACAAGCAAAAAGGGATGGATACCAAGACGGGTTTAACTCAGGTAGAGATGAAGGTCTGTTGGTATACCAAACAAAGTTAGATGAGTTGAACCAGTTAACAGAACGGGCAATGAAAGAGTTTCAACAAACAGTAGAAAAAAGTACAGATGAAATTATAAATATCGCGTTAAATACCGCTGAGAAAATAATTGATCAAAAGATCACAGAGGAGCCCACCTCTTTTCTGCACATCGTAAATAAAGCGATTAAGGAATTAAAGGACCAATCTATCATATCGATTTACCTTAATCCTGCAAATTACGAGTTTGTCGTTCAGCAAAAGGAAGAACTGTTACAAATTTTGGATGATGACACAAAGCTCGCAATTTATATAAAAGATACTGTTGAAGAAAACGGTTGTCGAATCCAGCATCCGTTTGGTGAATTGGATATTGGAATTGATACACAGTTAAAGCAAATTAGAGAAGTATTACATGAAATTGTATTGGAGCAAAAGCAATGAATATCGCAGACTACCTATCAGCAGTAGAACAAGCAGACACATATAAACGTTATGGAAAAGTGCTTCGAGTGGTTGGATTGATGATTGAGTCACAAGGTCCTGCTGCCAATATAGGGGAAGTATGCTATATTCATTCATCTGAGAGCCGTTCTCCGATCCTCTCAGAAGTTGTTGGTTTTAATAATGAAAAAATAATTCTTATGCCTTATTCAGAAGTAAATGAAATCGGACCTGGATGTCTTGTAGAATCGACTGGGAAGCCCCTTAGTATAAAAGTGGGAAGAGGTTTAATTGGTAATGTCGTTGACTCACTAGGAGAGAAACTGGACCATTCTTCACTTCCAAAAGGATTAACTCGGTACTTAACAGACCAGTCTCCGCCTAATCCAATGGAGAGGCCACCCATTTCTGAACCAATACAGGTAGGGGTGAAGGCTATAGACTCCCTTCTTACAGTAGGAAGAGGCCAACGTATTGGAATATTTGCAGGTAGTGGTGTTGGGAAAAGTACACTGTTAGGAATGATTGCTAGAAATAGTGACGCAGATATAAATGTCATCGCACTAATTGGAGAAAGAGGCAGAGAAGTTCGAGAATTTATAGAAAAAGATCTTGGGCCAGAAGGGCTTAAGAGATCGATTGTTGTGGTTGCTACATCAGATCAACCCGCATTAATGCGCATAAAGGGTGCCTATACAGCTACAGCAATAAGTGAGTATTTCAGGGATCAGGGATATAGCGTGAATCTGATGATGGATTCCGTTACAAGGGTAGCGATGGCCCAACGAGAAATTGGACTTGCTACAGGAGAACCACCAACTACAAAAGGGTATACCCCTTCTGTATTTGCCACCCTTCCTAAATTACTCGAGCGAACAGGTACAAACAAGAATGGAACCATTACCGCCTTTTATACTGTATTGGTAGACGGTGATGATATGAATGAACCGATAGCAGACACGGTTAGAGGGATATTAGATGGTCACTTTGTTATGGATAGAAAACTGGCAGAGCGTGGCCAGTTTCCCGCAATTAATGTGCTCAAGTCGATTAGTCGTGTAATGAATGGAATTACTGCAGCTTCCCACAAACAAATAGCGCAGGAAATTCGCTCTCTAATGGCAAAATATGAAGAGAATAGCGAATTAATTCACATTGGTGCTTATAAACGTGGCACTGACCAAATGATCGACAGAGCAATTTCCTATCAACCTAAGATACAGTCCTTTTTAAAGCAGGATGTTCATGAAGTATTATCACGTACTGAATCAATTGAACAAATGACAGCATTATTAAATGGAGGCATGAATTAATGGCGGAAATACTAGCATTATCAAAGATTCGTAATGTCCGAGAACAAGAAAAAAATGATGCGCAAAAGGCCTACCATCAGTCGACAGAATTTTTCGAGGATATCGCCACAAAAATGTTCCAGTTATTAAAGAAGAAGGAAAACGCTGAAAAAGATTATGAAGATGCAATTCAACAAGCTATAACGCTTGATAAAATAAGAGAGCAAAATGCATATATCGAGCGATTAAATAAGCAAATTATGGACATGCAAAATGCCGTTCAGCATGCAAGAAATGATATGGAATTGAAACAGAGTTTACTTACTGAAGCACATGTAGAAATGAAGAAATTCGATAAGATTATTGAAATGAGACAAGAAGAGAAGAAAGCAATCCAGGAGAAAATGGAGAAATCCTCGATGGATGAAGTCTCGATACAACAATATTTAAGCCATATAAACAGGTGATGACATGGAAAAAGACCTAAAAATAGAAAAAAAGAAAATGAATCCATTTCTCTGGTTTCTTTTTGCAATCGTAATTCCGCTATTGATTGCAGTCGTGATTGCGGTAATTGCCTTTAGTATGGCAGGAGTAAACGTAATGGAATGGGTAAAGGAAAAAGGAAGTAATATTCCAGTTGTGTCCTCTCTAATAGAATCGCCAGAAGGGGAGTCAGTAGAACAAACACCAGATCATGCTTCAGAGCAGCTGGCTGCCAAAAATGAGCAGATTGAGCAACTTAACCAGCAAGTACAGGATATGGAAACAACGATTGATCGATTAGAAGAAGAAGCGGTAATTCTAGAAAATCGTAATAAACAGAATGAAGCTACGGCTGAGGTGGAGGCTGATAGTGAATCAGAAAATAGTTCAATAAGTACAATTGCAAGCTCTTTTAAAGACATGGATAGTGAACAGGCTGCTCTAATCATGCAGGATCTAGATAATCAGACAGCTGTCTCTATATTAGAAGAAGTTTCAAATAAAGTAAGAGGCGCCATTTTGGCAGAAATGGAGCCAGCTAAAGCGGCAGAATTAACAAAAATATTCATAGATGCTGGAAACTAGATAATTTGAAAGGGGGTGAAATTTAATGAATGCGATTGGGATGTTTATCCAGCAAATACAATCTGTAAAAGTACCTGCTACCTCCGAGAAGACCTCTAGCAGAAGTGATTTATTTCAATCAATGCTAAATGGTGAGCACGGTAACGAAGCAAATGGATTAAAAGAAATGATTCTATTAGCAGGACAGAATAGTAATAATAATGCTTCTGAACTAGCAACAGCGTCTGATCAGGATACGCTGACCAAATCTATACAACCTGCTTTATCGCTTATATTTCAGTCTGGTGAAGAGAAAAACAACGGAGAGAAAATTCAATTGACCGAGGAACAACAGGAAAAGCTGATGGATCTGCTAACCACCCTAATGGAATCGGAGAATAACCAAGAAAAACTTGAAGTTGGAATGAAACTCGATGAGATGATGAATTTACCACCATTATTTAACGAATTTGCCCAGCTGTTAAGTGAAGTAGCTCCTGTTTTATCGAAAATAACTTCTAAACAAGATGCTGAAAAGGCAGCGCCAAAATTATTACAACTGTTGCAGCAATGGACTTCGCTTGAAAAGAAGGCAGGCGCAGCGAATAGTGGGGACGCGGTGCTTAACCTTATGAAAAAAGACGGTACTAGTTTACAAGGGGTCTGGAAGGATCTAATTCAATCCTTTGAAAAGCGAAATCAGATGGCGACAAAACATCAATACAACACTGATTCAAAGGTCACCACTAGTGATATTGCCAAGTGGCTTTCAAGCGCATTGGAACAGCACGCACAACCTACTTTAAAAACAGAGGGCCTTAGCAATACTGCATCTGTCATAAGCGGACCAATGAGCCAGGTAGAACAGCTTGTTATCCATGTTAATTCTAGCCAATCTACGAAGTCACCGGATAAACAATTACTGGAGCAGTTTCAGCAATTAATCCAATCAAGCAAGTTTGCTGCCAAGTCCAATGGAACAACACAGCTGTCCATTTCATTACGACCAGAAAATCTTGGAGACATGATGGTGAAATTAACACAGATAAATGGAGAAATGACGGTAAAAATACTTGTTTCTTCTCAGGCAACAAAAGAGATGATGGAAGGGAATATTCATCAACTACGTAATATGTTCTCTCCGCACCAAGTGGTGATTGAGAAACAGGATATGGCTGTTCAACAAAGCCAAAATCTCCAAAAGGATCAGGATAACCAGCAATCTGAGCAACAACAAGATCGATCTGGAGATACTAGGCAGGATGAAGAAAGTCATGCTGAAGATGATTTTGCAACACAGTTTCACGAATTATTAATGAATGAGAAAGTGTAGGTGGAAAAAATGCCCGTTAACCTAGACCCTTCATTGTATTTGAAAAATCAAAGCAGTGAAAGAACCCCGAGTACAAACCTAGGAAAAGATGAATTTCTAAAGATTCTTATGGCACAGTTACAGAATCAGGACCCGAGCAACCCCATGGATGACAAGCAGTTTATTTCGCAAATGGCCCAATTTTCTTCGCTAGAGCAGACAATGAATATGGCAAAATCAATAGATAGTCTTGTAGAGAGTCAAATGATTTCTCCTGTCATTAAGTATAGTCATATGATTGGAAAGGAAGTAAGCTATCGGGCTGTAGATGAAGAAACAGGGGAAAAAGGGGAAGAGATTTCAAGTCAAGTGGTTTCAGTGAGTCAGCATGAGGGCTGGGCTGTTTTAGAACTGAAAAACGGGGACAAAATTTACGCGGATGCTGCTATTCAAGTAAGTGATCCAACCGAAGAGGTGGAAGAAGAAGGATAATGGCACAAAAAAGGATGTGAGCATATGGATCATCGGATTCATCAATTGCCGCACCAGCATGCCCTGAATGTCACTGCGCCTGTCAGGCAGTCAAGTAGTAAATCGAACGTTAATTTTAAAGATGTTCTTACAGAACAGACAGGTTTAAAAATTAGTAAGCATGCCTCGGAGCGGCTTCAAGAGAGAAACATTGAAATTGATACAAAGCAATGGGAACAAATAAACGATAAAGTAAAAGAAGCAAAAGCTAAGGGCATAACAGATTCTTTGGTCATTACAGAGCAAGCAGCACTACTTGTAAGTGCAAAAAATAATACGGTTGTAACTGCGATGAACAGGCAGGAAGCTACAAGCCGAATTTTCACAAACATTAATGGAACAATACTGATGGATAAATAGGCTGGACCCTTCTGGGAGGCCAAACCGCTGTTGAAGGATAGATACAGCGTAAAACGATATAACCAAAAAGGGGAAATGATAAATGTTACGTTCTATGTACGCTGGAATTTCAGGTATGAAAGGTTTTCAAACAAAATTAGATGTAATTGGAAATAATATTGCCAATGTGAACACTTCAGGCTTTAAAAAAGGAAGGGTAACCTTTCAGGATATGATGAGCCAAACTACAGCTGGAGCACAGGGTCCTATAGAAGGCACACGAGGAGGGGTTAACCCTTCGCAAGTAGGACTAGGTTCACAGCTTGGAACAATTGACAACATCCACACACAAGGGTTCAGACAGACTACCAACAGTCCACTGGATTTTGCTTTAGAAGGGGACGGAATGTTTGTTGTTCAGAATGGTGATCAAACATTTTACACAAGAGCAGGAAACTTTTACCTAGATAGTGAAGGAGCTATTGTTAATCCGCAAGGTTATTACCTACAAGGCATGGACGGTAATATAAGTATTCCGGATACTGCACAAAGCTTCAGTGTTCAAAGCAACGGAATAGTTTCCTATATTGATGAAGAGGGTGACCCTCAAGAAGCTGGTCAGATCGCGATTGCATCTTTCTCGAATGCCGCTGGTTTGGAAAAGTCAGGAAGTAACTTATTCCTTAATAGTGAAAATGCTGGGTACAACGGTATAGTTGCTCCTGAAACGGAAGGAACTGCATCCATCGTAAGTGGTTCACTGGAAATGTCGAACGTTGATCTCTCAGAAGAATTTACCGAGATGATCACGGCACAACGTGGATTCCAGGCGAATACACGTATTATTACAACATCAGATGAAATACTTCAGGAACTAGTAAATCTAAAACGATAAGGAGGTAGGGAGTGTCGTATCCTGGGCACTCCCGCCCATTTTATGATTGAGTTAAGACGTTTAAATAATGAAACATTTACGCTTAATGCGTTATTGATCGAACAGATTCAATCATTTCCTGACACTACGATAACATTGTTAAACGGTAAAAAGGTTGTTGTAAAAGACAGGGAACATACGGTAATTGAACTGGCAACAGAATTTTATAAGAAAATTGGCTTGCAACAATCTTTAAATAAAGCAGGTGATGGTAAAAATGAGTAAGTTAGTTAAGGTGATGCTTTCCTCCATAGCAATACTGATTGTTGGAGCAGCTATAGCTTTCCTGGTTATCCTTAATTTCAATGATGAAAAAGAAGGTGAAGCGAAAACAATCGATGATATTGTGGAGTATTCCTATGAGTCACCTGAAGTAACAACAGATCTGGATGACGGCAGCTTTGTACGGATTCAATTCCAGATTATAACGGATAGTAAAGATGCCAAGGAAGAAATTGCTAAACGAGATTTCCAGCTTAAAAATATCCTTATTAAAGAGTTAGCCGTGTTGAGTGAAGAGGATTTTAAAGCAGGTTTATCTGAATTAGAAGAAACCGTCCAAATAAAGTTAAATGAAGTTATGACAGATGGAAAAATTACCGATGTTTATACAATCAATAAGATTTTGCAGTAAACATAGATGTAATACTCCAACATGGAGGTGAGTTAATTGGTAGATGAAGTTCTTTCGCAAAATGAGATAGATGCCCTCTTGTCTGCTATCACGTCAGGTGAAATGGACGCAGAAGAGCTTAAAAAAGAAGATAAAGAAAAAAAAGTCCGTGTTTATGACTTTAAACGAGCACTACGTTTCTCAAAAGATCAGATCCGCAGCATATCAAGAATCCACGAAAACTATGCTCGGATGCTTACAACTTTTTTCTCTGCTCAATTGCGGACATATGTGAATATCAATGTGGCATCAGTAGATCAAATCCCATACGAAGAATTTATAAGATCAGTTCCAAAAATGACAGTACTTAATACATATAGTGTTTCTCCGCTTGAGGGAAGGATCGTTATGGAAATTAACCCAAACATTGCCTATGCGTTACTGGACAGAATACTCGGGGGCAAAGGGTATAGTGCCAATAAAGTGGACAACTTGACGGAGATTGAAACGATACTAATGTCACAAATATTTGAAAAAGCAATTGTAAACTTGCAAGAAGCATGGGCTTCTATTGTAGAAATTGATCCTATAATGGAAGAATTCGAAGTGAATCCACAGTTTTTACAGATGGTTTCACCAAATGAAACGGTAGTTGTAGTCTCTTTAAACACAGCTATTGGTGATACGAGTGGGTTAATTAACATCTGTATTCCACATATCGTGCTTGAGCCAATTATTTCAAAGTTATCTGTCCACTATTGGATGCAGACGTCGACTAAAGAAAGAGACGATGAAGCATACAATAAATTGTCTACGAACTTGGAAACAGCAAAAGTAGAAGCAAAGACTTTGTTGGGGACTACAGACATAAACATTGAGCAATTTCTTAATCTTAAACCAAATGATGTAATTGGGCTAGATCAAACAATAGATCAACCACTTATACTGGAAGTTAATAATAAGCCAAAATTTTATGTACAGCCTGGCAAGCTAAAAAATAAATTGTCAGTGCAAGTAATGGAAGAAATTAAAGGGGTGAACATAGATGATGAATGATGGAATGCTGTCACAGGATGAAATTGATGCATTATTGAAGATTGGCGAAGATGATGCAGACGATGCTGAAGTCACTTCACCTGTACATCAGTCTTTAACTACAATTGAAGAAGATACATTAGGAGAGATTGGCAACATATCCTTCGGGAGTTCTGCTACGACACTATCAACTTTGTTAAATCAAAAAGTAGATATTACAACACCAACCGTATCTGTAATTCAGAAGGCAGATCTAGAAAAAGAGTTTAACTTTGAACCAGTCAGCGTCGAAGTAAGCTATATTGATGGCTTTACGGGGAAAAATGTATTTGTACTAAAATCACCAGATGCAGCGATTATTTCTGATATTATGTTAGGGGGAGATGGAACTTCTCCTGCTGAGGAATTAAATGAAATTCATTTGAGCGCTGTCCAGGAAGCAATGAACCAAATGATGGGAGCAGCTGCAACAAGCATGTCAACTGTCTTCAACAAGAAAGTTGATATTTCACCACCCAATATACTATTAGAAGACCCCGAGGATGACACCAAAGCTAGATTTACAGAAGATGCCTATGTAAAGGTCTTTTTTGAGCTCAAAGTTGGCGATCTAATAGATTCTAATATTATGCAACTTATGCCAATGAGCTTTGCAAAGGGATTGGTGGATGAATTGCTGAATGGAAAAGCTGAGGAAGAAGCTGCTGTGACGGTCGAAGAGCTAGAAAGAAGCTTTGAAACCGAGACGGAACAGCCTGTGAAACATCAATATGAGACAAATCGTCAAGAGGATCCAAGCATGTTAGGAAATACCGCAAATCAACATAGTGCTGTCCAACCTGCAGCGTTTTCTAACTTTGAGCCTGTAGAATTAAATAAATCAGAACATCGTAACTTGGATATGTTGATGGACATTCCTTTAAAAGTAACGGTTGAGTTAGGAAGAACGAAACGAACGATCCGGGATATTCTGGATTTATCTGCTGGATCTATTATAGAACTAGATAAATTAGCTGGAGAGCCTGTAGATATTCTAGTAAACGAAAAACTTATTGCTAGAGGAGAAGTAGTGGTAATTGATGAAAACTTTGGTGTACGGGTTACAGATATCCTAAGCCAGTCAGATAGGTTACGCAAACTTAAATAACATTTTGCTAAAGGGGGATTTTTAGATGGGACAACGCATCTTGATTGTAGATGACGCAGCTTTTATGAGAATGATGATTAAAGATATTTTAACTAAAAATGGTTTTGACGTAGTGGGGGAAGCACAAGATGGTGTTCAAGCTGTTGAAAAATATAACGAATTAGAACCTGATTTGGTCACAATGGATATCACGATGCCCGAAAAAGATGGCATAACCGCGTTAAAGGAAATCAAAGCAAAGCATCCAAGTGCAAAAATAATTATGTGCTCTGCAATGGGACAGCAAGCGATGGTAATTGATGCCATCCAAGCAGGTGCGAAAGATTTTATTGTTAAACCATTTCAGTCAGACCGTGTTATTGAAGCAATACAAAAGGCTTTGAATTAGGAACGAGTGAGTATGTTATTTAAAAAAATAAGTCTAGTTATCTGTTTCATCGCCATTTTCTCCTTTTCTATTCTATCTAACGAAGTCTCTGCTAGTTCTTCTAATGTGACTGACTGGCTAAATGAAGAAGAGGAAGGAGAAAATAGCCCAACTGAACAAGAAGGAAACAATCAAGAAGAGCAGGTGGAACAGGGGCAAGTGGAAGAAAGTGGATCCATGCTGTTTGATCTTATAAAAATGTTCTTTGCTTTAGTATTAGTATTGGCACTCATCTATGTGCTTTTAAAGTTTTTGAATAAGAGAAACAAGTTATTTACAAAGGTAAGAGCTCTTGAAAGCCTTGGTGGTGTATCAGTAGGACAAAATAAATCTGTTCAAATTGTACGTTTAGGGGACCGTTTTTACCTGCTTGGTGTGGGCGATAATGTTGAACTTTTACAGGAAATCACAGATGAAAATGTGAAGGCAGATTTGATAAGGCAGGATGAAGCACAGCAGCAAGGCACAGGTGGAATTCTTGCAGATCTATTTCAATCAAAAGGAAAGTCTACAACATCAACTATGAAATCAGATGGACCAGATTTTAAAGATCTTTTCTCGGGTGAATTGAAAAAGCTAAAGAGCAATCGCAACAAATTGATTCAACAGCAAAAGCAAAAGGAAGATAGACATGAATGAATTCGTAGACATGTTTTCTAGTTCGGATCCTTCGAATGTAGCGACATCTGTAAAACTATTACTCCTATTGACAGTCTTGTCTCTTGCGCCAGGTATATTAATATTGATGACGAGTTTCACTAGAATTATTATAGTCTTGTCATTTGTAAGAACATCACTTGCAACGCAACAAATGCCACCAAATCAGGTGCTTATTGGTATTGCCTTATTTCTTACCTTTTTTATTATGGCACCTATTTTTGGAGAGGTGTATGATGAAGCACTTCAACCATTATTCGATGAAGAAATAACCCTTGATGAGGCCTATGATAGAGCGAGTGCTCCAATGAAGGACTTTATGGCAGAGCATACACGCCAGAAAGACCTTGCCTTATTTATGAATTATGCTCAGCTAGAAAAGCCAGAAACAGTTCAGGAGATACCGCTGACAACCCTTGTTCCAGCATTTGCGATCAGTGAATTGAAGACTGCCTTTCAAATGGGATTCATGATTTTTGTTCCTTTTTTAATTATTGATATGGCTGTTGCAAGTGTCCTTATGTCAATGGGGATGATGATGCTGCCACCTGTAATGATCTCCCTGCCATTCAAAATTCTATTATTCGTATTAGTTGATGGTTGGTATATGATTACACATTCTCTGTTGGATAGTTTCTAAGTTGGATATTTTAAGAAAAGTAGGTGATTTTGGTGAGCAGTGAATTTGTATTAGGCCTCGCAGAAAAGGGAGTTTATACCATTCTCTTAATCACAGGCCCTTTGTTGATACTAGCGCTTGCTGTTGGCTTGCTGGTAAGTATTTTTCAAGCGACAACCCAAATACAGGAACAGACCTTAGCTTTTGTTCCGAAAATTGTAGCTGTATTGGTTGGACTCATTTTTTTTGGACCATGGATGCTTACAGAAATGGTTAAATTTACTTCCGACATATTTCAAAATTTAAATCAGTTTGTAGGGTAACCCATGCTTGAATTAATTAATGTTAATAGCTTGCCAGTTTTTATTCTTGTCTTTGTTCGAGTGCTAGCCTTTTTTGTCACGTTGCCACTATTTGCTTACGGAACTATACCAACACCATTTAAAATCGGCCTTAGTTTCTTTTTAGCTTTTATTATGTTTTATACAATTGGCACCACAGATATTGCTTTCGATGAATTGTACTTGTTTCTTTTAATAAAAGAAGTATTGGTTGGACTATTGATTGGTCTAATTGCATACATCATTCTTTCAGCAGTTCAAATCGCTGGTGGGTTTATAGATTTTCAGATGGGATTTGCAATAGCTAATGTTATTGATCCGCAAACTGGCGCACAAAGTCCATTAACGGGTCAATATTTTTATATCTTTTCCTTACTCTTTTTATTGGCTGTAGACGGGCATCATTTATTAATCGACGGTATTTACAATAGTTATTCGTTTATTCCTGTAGATACATTTATACCATTTGGCAACCAATCTATTGCTGATTTTGTTATCGATGCGTTTAATACGATGTTTCTGATCGCTTTCCAAATTGCCATACCAATTGTTGGCTGCCTGTTCTTAGTTGACGTCGCACTGGGTATTATAGCGAGAACGGTCCCACAACTAAATGTATTTGTAGTAGGACTTCCACTAAAGATACTTGTAAGTTTCCTAACTTTATTCGTTTTTCTAAGTCTCTATATTGTACTTGTTAAAAAATTATTTACATATCTGTTCCAAACAATGCAGGGACTGATGCAATTATTCGGGGGTGCGTAACTTGCTGAAGCTTGATTTACAATTTTTTGCAGGTGAAAAGACCGAAAAAGCAACTCCGAAAAAGCGTCAGGATGAGCGAAAGAAAGGGAAGGTTGCAAAGAGCCAGGATATTAATACAGCAATATTGCTGCTTTTTACCTTTATTATTCTCATCGTTTTTGGTAGCTCGATAAAGAATAGTATGATGGATTTCTTTACACATACTTTTACGGAATACATTCAATGGGATGTTACGGAAAACACAGTTCATCAAGTTTTTACCGGTGCAGCGATTGAAGCTGCCAAAATGCTGGCGCCTATTATGGTAATCGCGATAATAGCTGGGTTGGCCGCAAATTTTCTGCAAATTGGATTCTTGTTTACAACAGAGCCTTTAAAATTTGATCTGAAGAAAATAGATCCAATTCAAGGTGCTAAAAGAATATTCTCCATCAGAGCACTTGTTGAATTGCTCAAATCATTACTTAAAATTGTTTTCATCGGCACCATCACATTTCTTGTGATTTGGATAAATAAAGATGAAATGATGATGCTATCGTTTAAAACGGTGGATGGTGCGCTAGCCTTCTTTGGTCAGGTAACGGTTATCATGGCTATATCAGCGACCATTGCTCTTCTTTTTCTTGCTGTTTTCGATTATGCTTACCAGCGTTACGATTTTGAAAAGAATATGAAGATGTCTAAACAAGATGTAAAGGATGAATATAAAAATATTGAAGGGGACCCATTAATAAAGTCCAAAATAAAAGAAAGACAACGTCAAATGGCAACGCGCAGAATGATGAGTGAGGTCCCTAACGCAGATGTCGTCATCACGAACCCAACTCACTTTGCCATAGCGATTAAGTATGATGAGACCAAAGCAGACGCACCGTACATTGTCGCAAAGGGTTCAGACGATATTGCAATGAAGATAAAAGAAGTTGCTAAGAAAAATGGGGTAACCACAGTAGAGAATAAACCACTAGCCCGTGCCCTATATAAAGCAGCGGAGATAGGGGATATCATCCCAGAAGAGTTCTTCAAAGCAGTGGCTGAAGTGTTGGCGTATGTATATAAACTAGAGAAAAAAGCTTAAGCAATGAGGAGAGACAATAATGAAAGCTCGTGATTTATCCGTCCTTTTAGGTGTTATATTAATAATCGTAATGCTTGTCATTCCACTACCGGGATGGCTATTAAGTATTTTTATTTTATGTAATATAACCCTTGCATTAATCGTTATACTTGTATCAATGAACACACAGGAAGCATTGCAGTTTTCCATATTTCCATCTCTCTTGCTGCTTTTAACACTTTTCCGTTTAGGGTTAAATGTTTCTACTACCAGGTCAATTCTTTCTGAAGCTGAGGCAGGCGGAGTCGTAGAAACATTTGGTACATTTGTTATTGGTGATAATCCTCTTGTAGGTTTCGTTGTATTTATTATACTTGTAATCATTCAGTTTCTTGTAATCACTAAAGGCTCAGAACGTGTATCAGAAGTGGCAGCAAGGTTTACGCTTGATGCAATGCCAGGAAAGCAAATGAGTATTGATGCCGACCTGAATGCTGGACTGATTTCTGAGCAGCAAGCAAAAGCTAGGCGGGAAAAGGTAGAAAATGAGGCGGATTTTCACGGTTCTATGGATGGAGCTAGTAAATTTGTAAAAGGTGATGCTATTGCTGGTATAATCATCGTTCTCATTAACATTATTTTTGGCCTCATTATTGGCATGGTACAAATGGACATGCCGTTTCAAGAAGCAATTAATACATATATGAGATTGACTGTAGGGGATGGGCTTGTTAGTCAGATACCCGCCTTATTAATTGCAACAGCAACTGGAATTGTTGTAACACGTGTAGCAGGTACAGGGAACCTTGGAAGTGATGTTACAGGTCAACTATTACAATATCCAAAGCTATTATTTATTGCAGCTGGGACGATCTTCTTGCTTGGTTTAACGCCGATTAACTTCTTCCTTACTACTGTCATTGCGGGAGTCCTTGCATTGAGTGGATATTTGTTATTGAAACAGGCTGAAGAGCCGGAGGTCGATGAAGTAGAAGAAGAGGTTCAAACAGAAAGCAGTGCAATGAAGACTTCGGAAAATGTTGTTAGTTTAATTAATATGGATCCTATTGAGTTTGAATTTGGTTATGCTCTAATACCCTTAGCGGATACGAATCAAGGTGGAGATTTGTTGGACAGAATAATTATGATCCGACGACAATTGGCAATCGAATTAGGAATCGTCATACCGGTTGTTCGCATTCGTGATAACATCCAACTTAACCCTAACGAATACCAAATGAAAATTAAGGGAAATGAAGTGGCAGAAGGGGAGTTGCTGCTTGATCATTACCTTGCGATGTCTCCTGATATTGCAGATGATGACATCGATGGAATCGATACAAAAGAACCGGCGTTCGGTCTTCCCGCTAAATGGATAAACGAAGAAGTAAAAGATGAAGCTGAGTTGTCCGGTTATACTGTTGTAGATCCACCATCAGTTGTATCGACCCATATTACGGAAGTGATAAAGAAACATGCACATACTTTACTAGGCCGACAGGAAACAAAACAATTAATTGATCACCTAAAAGAAAGTTATCCAATATTAGTAGAGGAAGTGACGCCAGAGCCTTTATCTATTGGAGACATTCAGAAAGTATTGGCAAAACTTTTAAAAGAAAATATTTCCATACGAAATTTGCCAGTAATCTTTGAAACCCTAGCAGACTTCTCAAAATTAACAAATGATACAGAACTACTAGGGGAATATGTAAGACAAGCCTTATCTCCACAGATTACTAAGCAATATGCAGAAGATGATTCTTCATTGAAGGTATTGACTGTCTCAGGGAAAGTCGAGAAACTTCTAGCGGAAAACATCCAGCAGACAGAGCATGGGAATTATTTAGCGCTGGACCCTGATTCCCAACAAGAAATTGTGAAATCTCTGCACAATGAAGCTGAAAAGTTATCATTACAGGAAGAAACTGCAATCGTACTTTGCTCCCCAGCGGTTAGAATGTATTTGAAACAGCTTGTTGAACGTTTCCTTCCACAGGTTGTCGTGCTATCATACAATGAATTGGAGCCAACAGTACAAGTACAAAGCGTAGGGGTGGTGAATATTCAATGAAGGTAAAAAAATATACTGCGGCAACCATGCCAGAAGCAATGAAGCAGGTAAGGAAAGAATTGGGTACAGGAGCTGTTATCTTAAATTCCAAAGAGGTAAAGCATAAAGGCTTTTTAGGACTTTTTAAAAAAAGCAGAATTGAAGTGGTCGCGGCACATGATCCAGATCCAATTCGACCAAGCAATAACCAAACGATACCAAACAAAGTAGCCGATACATCAAAAAGAGAAATGAAGCAAGATGTTTCGAAATCGGACTCTGATAACCTTGTCTTAGAGGAAATAAAGCAACTAAAAAAAATGCTTCATTACTCAACAGATGAAACCAGTCATTATCCAATGAACTATCGACTTGTTTATGAAGGCTTACTTGCACAAGAAGTAGAGCCAATTCTTGCTAAACAGCTTGTGGATAAAGTATTGGATAAGGCAAGCGATCTAGGATCAGAAAATGTAGGTTATCGTGATATAGTTGACACCTTAGCGACGGTTTTAAAGACAGATCTTTCCGGATTTCCGTATAAAGGCATAGAGGATACGAAGAAAATTGCACAGTTTGTAGGTCCGACAGGGGTTGGGAAGACAACAACCATCGCTAAAATCGCAGCAAAATGTATGCTAGAGGACCAGAAGAAAGTTGCGCTTATAACCTCTGATACTTATCGTATTGCAGCTGTAGAGCAATTGAGAACGTATGCCAAGATATTAGATGTGCCAATGGAAGTTGCATATACAGCAGATGACTTTAGGCAAGCATTTGATAAATATGCCAATTACGATGTCATTCTTGTTGATACAGCCGGCAGAAATTTCCGAGATGAACAGTATATAAGACAGCTAAAGGAAACCACTCGTCCTGAATGGGAGATGGATACGTATCTCGTACTAGCTCTAACGGCAAAAGCAGAAGATATTACTACCATTTATAACCAGTTTTCTCAGATTGGTATCAAAGAAGTAGTATTCACAAAGACTGATGAAACCAGACAATATGGTAGCTTTCTAAATATATCACTTGGCAAACAGACTGGAATTGCGTATGCAACCAATGGACAGGACGTTCCTGAAGATCTATTAAAATTGTCACCTTCGCTGATAAGTGATTACATTGTGGACGGTTTGCGAGATGTTTGAGGATCAAGCATCAAGTCTTCGAAAAAAATTGAAACAAGATAACCCTTTACATGATTTAAAACAAGCAAAAACTGTTTCTATTATTAGTGGTAAGGGCGGTGTAGGCAAGTCTAATGTAGCACTCAATTTATCATTAGAGTTAGTTAGTCAGAAAAACCGTGTCCTTTTATTCGATCTGGATATCGGCATGGGGAATATAGACATTTTAATGGGAGTGCCGGCACGCAAGTCAATTGTTAACCTCTTGCAAAATTATGAAAGAATTGAAGATATAATAGAAACAGGACCTAAGGGGTTAGGATACATTGCAGGAGGTTCAGGGCTGAATGAATTGTTTTCACTTAATAAAGAAAGCAGAGATTATTTTTTTGAACAGTATCATAAGCTAGTTTCTTCCTATGATTATATTATTTTCGATATGGGCGCGGGGGCAACTAAGGATACCATGTCATTTATTTTGGCCTCTGATGAATGTATTGTTATAACTACTCCAGAGCCAACATCCATTACAGATGCGTATGGCATGATTAAACATATCGTATCCAACAACCTGGAAATGCCCATGAAAGTTATTATGAATAGAGCTTCAAGTACAAAAGAAGGTGAACGGGCTTTACAGCGGTTCCGTGAAGTGGTGATGCGTTTTCTTGAGGTTAATGTGAATGCACTGGGCATATTACCTGATGATAAGCATGTATCCCAAGCCGTTATTCGGCAGATTCCTTATACTATATATAATGAGAATGCTCCTGTTAGTAAGGCTATGAAACAACTAGCCTATCATTATACGGATAATTTACCGCACGATATTCAACAATCTAGCCGTAAGACTTTCCTACAAAAACTAAAACAACTGATGACAGAGAGGTAACGAATTATGAAATCTATTCGTGTGCTGGTAATTGATGATTCTGCATTTATGCGAAAGGTTATTAAGGATATGCTAGAATCAGACCGACGTATTCAAGTAATTGCTACAGCCCGCAATGGTGAGGACGGGATTAGGAAAATAAAAAAGTTGTCACCAGATGTTGTAACATTGGATATTCATATGCCTGTAATGGATGGTATTACAGCACTTCAATATATTATGGGTGAATGCCCAGTTCCTGTTGTAATGTTATCGAGCGCTACTGCAGAGGGGGCAGACAAAACCTTACAGGCAATTTCTAATGGAGCAGTTGATTTTATAACGAAGCCTTCAGGAAGTTTATCGATAGAGAATGGTCAGATAACAAAAGAAATTATTAGTAAAGTAATAGCAGCGTCTGGTGTATCTATTGCAGAAAAACCTGAAGAGACTAAAATACAATCTACTGACATTCCTGTCCAAAACCGGAAACAGACATATAGCCGAACGATTGTAACCATTGGTACGTCAACGGGAGGGCCACGCGCTTTACAACAAGTAATACCTTGCCTACCAGCTGATTTTTCAGCGCCGATATTGATTGTTCAACATATGCCTCCTGGCTTTACCAAGTCTCTTGCAGAGCGCCTGAATTCAATGTCAGCAGTTCATGTCAAAGAGGCAGTTCATGGTGAAGTCCTTGAGGATGGGACAGCGTATATTGCCCCTGGAAATTACCATATGCATGTAAAAAAACGCGGAATAGCGATGGTTGTGGAATTATCTCAAAAAGAACCAGTTAATGGGCATAGGCCTTCTGTTGATGTGTTGTTTGAATCTGCAGGTGACTTAGATCAAACAAACAAAATTGCCGTTATTCTAACGGGAATGGGAAGCGATGGATCTAACGGAATCAAGAGGATGAAAACAATAGATCCTTCTACCATAACCATAGCGGAATCAGAAAAGACAGCCGTTATTTATGGAATGCCAAAGTCTGCAGTTAAAACGAACTGTGTTAATCACATTGTGGCATTAAACCAAGTTGCGGATACGCTTGAAAATCTGGTGAACGTATAAGAGTATATAGACTTTGTTTCATAGTCGAAAAGTATTTTTAGAATTGCCAATTAGGCTTATTATCAAAATATAAAAAAGAAAAACGGAGGCGTGAAAAATGGAAACAGGAACTTCACTTAATAGAAAAGTTATTATATTTCAATTGCAGAATGAAGAGTATGCAGTATCAGTACAGCAAGTAGGGGCAATAGAAAGGGTGCTCCCGATTACTAGAGTACCTCAAACTGCTGACTTTGTTAAAGGTGTGATAAATCTGCGAGGAGTTGTAACACCAGTCATTGACTTGCGCGTCAGATTTAATCTCGAAGCAACAGAATACAATGAATCTACTAGAATTATTATTATTAATTTGGAAGATATGGAGGTCGGTTTGATCGTAGATGCTGCCAATGATGTAATGGATATTTCTGAAGATGCAATCGAACCACCACCTGAAGTAATTGGAACTGTAGATGTAGACTATATCGAAGGTGTTGTAAAAATGGAAGATCGATTGTTCATTCTTCTTGATCTTGAGAAGGTTTTAACGGTTGATCAAGTGAAGGAATTACATGGAGTGGAAGGGTCTTAATAAATGAACGACTTTACAAACCTAACCAACGTACAAAAAGATGTGCTTCGAGAAATAGGTAATATTGGAGCAGGAAATGCAGCAACCTCCATGGCAAAATTACTTAATAAGAAAATTGATATGCAAGTCCCTTCAGTTAAAGTGGTAAGTTTTGATGAAGTAATGGAATTAATTGGTGGACCTGATGAACTAATTGCTGCAGTGTTTTTCCGAATCCAGGGAGAAGCACCTGGGACAGTGTATTTTATATTATCTATTGAAGAGGCGGAATTCTTGGTTAATGAAATAGTACCTGGAAATAAAGGGAATTTACTCGGTGAGTCAGCCAACGACTTTGCTATCTCTGCATTGCAGGAGGCGGGGAATATTTTAACTGGTTCTTATTTATCCGCGTTGTCAGACTTTACTAATATCAATATGCAACCCTCTGTACCTTATTTAAGTATTGATATGGCTGGAGCTATTTTGACAGTAGGGTTATTAGAGTTATCGCAAGTCTCAGATTATGCCATCATCATTGATACCAAGATTAATGAGCAAGAAGATCAAAAAGGTGTTCAGGGGAATTTCTTGCTAATACCAGATCCAGCTTCACTCACTAAGTTATTTCATGCATTAGGAATTACGGAATATGATTGAGGTTAACTCTATAGTGAAAGTTGGTATAGCGGATTTAAATATGGTAACAGCACCAGGTGTTATCCGGACCTCTGGACTTGGATCATGTGTAGGTGTAGTAATTTATGATGATGTTAAGCGGATAGCAGGACTCTCCCACATCCTTCTGCCAGATTCTAATATGGCAAAACAGGCGGAACTAAATGCTTATAAATATGCAGATACTGCCATTCCGATCTTAGTTAATAAATTAATTGACGAGGGTGCTAGAAAATATGCATTAAAAGCAAAACTCGCTGGTGGGGCGCAAATGTTTCACTTCACTTCTAATTCTGACATTATGCGAATTGGCCCACGAAATTCTGAAGCAGTTTTAGCTATTTTACAAGACTTACGCATTCCTGTTATCGCAGCCGATACGGGTGGTAACGTTGGAAGAACAATAGAGTTTAATCCTGAAACAAGTAAATTGAAAATAAAAAAAGCTAGTAAAGAGGAACAACTGATTTAATTGAAGCTAGTTGGTTTAATAGTAGAGAGGGAGGAGTTAATGATGACGGTGAACAAGTCTTCTCATGAACAAAAGTTGTGGCATGATTGGCAGACCCGAAAGGATAACAATGCTGCAAATGAACTCATTCAAACATATATGTATCTTGTAAGCTACCATACTGAGCGAATCTCCAGTCATTTGCCGAGTAGTGTGAATAGGGATGATGTTAAGAGTTTTGGATTGCTCGGGTTATATGACGCACTTAAAAAGTTCGAACCAGCACGAGATCTTAAGTTTGATACATATGCATCCTTCCGTATCAGAGGAGCGATTATGGATGGGTTGAGAAGAGAAGACTGGCTTCCTAGATCATTACGTGAGAAAACGAAGAAACTGGAGCAGCTAACCCATTCACTTGAACAAGCACTCCAACGCATGCCAACAATGGAAGAGATTGCTGAAAAGGCTGGACTGGGAGTGAAAGAAGTGGAGACCATCTTAAATGATTCATTATTTGCGAATGTCCTATCTATCGAAGAGAAACCAAAAGATGGAAGAAGTGAATTGAAAGAGGGAATTGGCTATGCTGTACCTGATGAAACAACGGTTTTACCTGAGCTCAATGTTCTTTCAAATGAATTAAAAAAAGAACTAGCAGAAGGTATTAGCAGTTTAAATGAAAATGAACAAATGGTAATCAGTTTGTTTTACCAGGATGAATTGTCTTTAACGGAAATTGGACAGGTACTCGGCCTTACTACTTCCCGTATCTCACAGATTCATAAAAAGTCTATCGTCAAATTAAGAAGTACGCTCAAAAAAATCCAGGCTGTTAACTAACAAACCATTCTTCTTACATCTATATGCCTGAGTCGAAGTTTAAAAACAGGATAAGGAGAAGAAGTGATGGAACAGTTAAGAGAATGCTTTCAAGTCGTTTTAAAGAAGGATGGCTTATCTGCTGAATTGGATTGTCTCGATAGAGGGATGTACAAGGAAATAAAGATGGATGAGGAAATATTAAACAGCCTAATGAAAGAGAATCAAATACACTATGGACTTAACGAAACTTATTTTCAACGTCTTATAGCTAAAGAGGATCTTTCTTTCCCTATTACGATTGCAAAAGGTAAGCCAGCAATAAATGGAATAGACGGGCAAATTGTCTATCATTCTAACTTAACTACGGAAATAGATCGTGATTCCAGCGCGAATTTCCGCGATATTATGCGGATTCCTGCCGCAACAACTGGACAGAAGCTTGCTACATTAATACCACCGACAAATGAGGAAGATGGAATTAATGTTTTCAATAAGAAAATAAGAGCCAAGCCAGGTAAGGTGGCTCTTTTAAATCCAGGTAAAAACGTTGTATTTCATCAGGAAGACCAATCTTTCTATGCAGAAGCGGAAGGGGAACTGAGCATAATAGGGAATACGTTACATGTTTATCCAGTTTATGAAGTGCATGAGACACTTTCTATGAAATACGGCAATCTTGACTTTGTTGGGACCATTATTATTCATGGAGATGTACCCTCAGGGTTTTCGGTTAAAGCTACAGCAGACATCAAAATTTATGGTCTAGTGGAAGCGGCCACCATCATTGCAGGTGGGACAGTTTTTATTGCAGAGGGACTTGCAGGTCAAAAGGAAGGTTCCGTAGTAGCAGGAGAAACAGTCAGGGTTGGGTATATTAATCAGGGCAGCGTGGTGGCAGAAAAGGACATTTTCGTAGAGAACTCTATCCTTCACAGTACTTGTGCAGCAGGTGAAAAGGTCTATTGCCAAAAAGGTAATATTATTGGTGGCAGTGTATCCGCGGGTAAATCTGTGGAAGCGATGGATGTTGGCAACAGACTACATATAAAAACAGAGATTTCCCTTGGTATAAACAAGCTAGCTATGGAAAAAGAGCAAGTATTGGTTACAAAAAAGAAGGAATTAGAAGATGAGATAGCGAAACTCTCTATACTGGGTAAAAGGATGAAAAACACATCTCTTACAACAAGCGATGCAAAATTACGCATTACAAAACTTAGACTGCGCAATCTTTATGAAAAAGCTAGTAATGAACTTGCCACCGTTACGGAAAATCTTAAAATGGTTAAAGTCACACTAGGAAACGAACAAATAGCTTCCATTACTGTTAGGCAAAATCTTTACCGTAACGTTAGGATTGCTTTTGGGAAATATAAAAAAGCGATCAAGTCAGATTCGCATTATGTAAGATTAGAGATGAACAAGAACGAAATCGTAACACATCCATTATTCAGTTAATGCAGGGAATTTTCCCAAAAAGGGAAGTGTGGTTATGAGTTGGCGTTCTATAGAAATGCAGGTAGCCTTGCCAAGAACACAGGATGCAGGTAAAATGCAAGAACAACAAATGAAACAGAACCAGCATTTTCAAGAGTCCTTAGCTGGAGTGCAGTTAAAACAACAATTGGAAAAGCGAAAACAGGTGAATAAGTCTGAAAACGCGGAGAAAATTAAAAAGGAAGAAAAACGTACTAATAGCTCCGAACCGAATGAGAAAGAGCAGGAACTGCGGTCTATAAGCAAGAATGACCACCCTTTTTTAGGAAAGAGGATAGATTTCAACGGATAGTAGGGAGAATTATAATTATATGGAATCTTTTTTACTGATTATCAGTTTTTTATTACATCTCGTGACACTCACCATTATATTCCAGCTATTTAGGCAAAGATCCCAGCCAAAGTTTGATACACAAACAGAAGAGCTAGTCACATTATTGGAAACATACCTACAAGAAATAAAAGAGGAAAATAATCGATTACAGGAAGCAATAAGTAGCGAAGAAGATAAGGTAACTTCTGTACCTAAGGGAGTTGCTTATGAACCCATTCGTTCTCAAGCAAACTATGATTACAGTGAACAAGAGAATTCATCGTATACTCCACCAGTTCCAATTGAGGAAGATCAAGTGGAAGCATCCTTGCAAAGTAGGATACTCCAATTGCACCATAGGGGAAAAAGCAATACCGAAATCGCAAAGCAATTGGACTGCGGCAAGACAGAAGTTGAGCTTATTATAAAATTGTATGCAAAAAATGGTGAATAATACTTGCTTAGAGGCGAACGGTATGATATATTAACTTTTGGTGTAAATACTATGTTCATATATTAATGAACGAGGTACGAAAACACGCACGTTCCGTGATTTGTATAGTGGGTGCTGTATAACAGTCTCTATATAAAAATGACCTGAACGGAGGAATAAAACCTTAGGAGGAAGATATTATGTCAGCAATTTCTATGAAGCAACTACTTGAAGCTGGTGTACATTTCGGACATCAGACTCGCCGTTGGAATCCAAAGATGAAAAAATACATCTTTACAGAACGTAACGGCATCTACATCATTGACCTACAAAAAACAGTTAAAAAGGTTGATGAAGCGTACAATTACGTGAAGGAAATCGCGTCAAATGGCGGGACTGTACTTTTCGTTGGTACAAAAAAACAAGCACAGGACTCTGTCCGTGACGAAGCAACTCGTTCTGGTATGTTTTATGTAAACCAGCGCTGGTTGGGTGGAACACTTACTAACTTCCAAACAATCCGTAAACGTATCAACCGTCTTAAAGACATTGAGCGTATGGAAGAAGATGGTACTTTTGAAGTACTACCTAAAAAAGAAGTAGTAAACCTTTTAAAAGAAAAAGAACGTCTAGTAAAATTCCTTGGTGGAATTAAAGAAATGACTAAATTGCCTGATGCATTGTTCGTTATCGACCCACGTAAAGAGCGCATCGCTATCGCAGAAGCTCACAAGTTAAACATTCCGATTATCGGAATCGTTGATACTAACTGTGATCCAGACGAAATCGATTATGTCATTCCTGCAAACGATGATGCTATTCGTGCAGTGAAACTTTTGACATCTAAAATGGCAGATGCTATTTTGGAAGTGAAACAAGGCGAAGAAACAGAAGAAGTGCAGGCTGAAGAAGAAGCAGTGACTGCTCCTGAATCAAATCAAGAGTAAATTCAAGTAAAAGGTGAGGGTGATAAGAGGATAAGAGCCTTTTATCACCCTTTTTTAAAGCAAAAAACCTAGAAAATGACTTAATCCAAGGAGGAATTATAATGGCAATTACTGCAAAAATGGTTAAAGAACTACGCGAAAAAACAGGTGCAGGAATGATGGATTGTAAAAAAGCACTTCAAGAGACTGAAGGCGATATTGATAAAGCGGTAGACTATCTTCGTGAAAAAGGTATTTCTAAAGCTGCTAAAAAGGCAGATCGTATTGCTGCAGAAGGATCTACTTACATCGAAGTTGTAGACAATAGTGCTGTACTACTTGAAGTAAACTGTGAAACAGATTTCGTTACTAAAAATGATCAATTCAAAAATTTGTTAGCTGAACTTGGTAAACATATCGTTAACCAGAAGCCAGAAACTGTTGAAGAAGCACTTCAACAAGAACTTCATGGAAATGGCGATACAGTAGAAACATATATCAACTCTACTGTTGCTACAATTGGAGAAAAAATCTCTTTACGTCGTTTTACAGTTTTAACTAAAACAGATAATGATGCATTTGGTTCATACCTACACATGGGTGGACGTATTGGTGTACTTGCTTTACTTGAAGGTACAACAGACGAAGATCTTGCAAAAGATGTTGCAATGCACGTAGCTGCAGTTAACCCTCGTTATGTATCTCGTGATGCTGTATCTGAAGAAGAAGTAAATCATGAGCGCGAAGTATTAAAAACACAAGCGTTAAACGAAGGAAAACCTGCTAATATTGTTGAAAAAATGGTAGAAGGCCGTCTTGGTAAATTCTTTGAAGAAATTTGTCTTCTAGAACAAAGCTTCGTTAAAGATCCAGACCAAAAAGTGAAGAAAATTGTAGCTGATAAAGGTGCTACTGTTCAAACTTTCATCCGTTATGAAGTTGGAGAAGGAATGGAAAAACGCGAAGAAAACTTTGCTGATGAAGTAATGAGCCAAATTAAAAAATAATAAACCACATAGGGAGCACTCGTTGTTCCCTATTTCTCCAAATTACTTTACTCTTCTTTTGCTTCTGTTGTTTATATGTGCAACAAAAAAGCAAAACAAAGACCTATTAGTGGTAGAAACCCTATAAAATCTTATTTATTCATGGAGGTTATTATGACAACAGCTCGTTACCGAAGAATTGTACTAAAGTTAAGCGGAGAAGCTTTAAGTGGAGAACAGGGTTATGGCCTTGAACCAAAGATAATAAAATCCGTCGCTGAGCAAGTTAAAGAAATTTCAGCACTAGATGTAGAAATAGCGATCGTTGTTGGCGGTGGAAACATCTGGCGAGGAAAAGTCGGTAGTGAAATGGGAATGGATCGAGCAACAGCAGACTACATGGGAATGCTTGCTACCATCATGAACTCACTGGCATTGCAAGACGGATTGGAAAACATTGGTATTCCGACAAGAGTACAGACTTCCATTGAAATGCGTCAAGTTGCAGAGCCGTACATAAGAAGAAAAGCCATTCGCCATTTAGAGAAAAAGCGAGTTGTGATCTTTGCGGCTGGTACTGGTAACCCGTATTTCTCTACAGACACAACAGCCGCGTTACGAGCTGCAGAAATCGAAGCAGAAGTAATTCTAATGGCCAAAAATAATGTTGACGGTGTCTACACAGATGATCCGAAATTAAATAAAAATGCTGAGAAGTATGAGCAACTGTCCTATATGGAAATGCTAAATGAAGGCTTAGGTGTAATGGATTCAACTGCTTCAACTCTTTGTATGGATAATGATATTCCACTAATTGTCTTCTCAATCACAGAAGAAGGCAACATAAAACGCGTTGTCCAAGGTGAAAACATTGGTACAACAATAAGGGGGAAATAAAAATGTCAGAGTCAATTATGAAAGATATGAAGGATAAAATGTCACAGGCAGTACAGGCTTTTTCAAAAAGTTTGGCAACTGTCCGTGCAGGTAGAGCTAATCCAGGGATTCTGGATAACGTTTATGTTGATTATTATGGTGCTTCCACTCCATTAAATCAACTCGCTTCAGTTAATGCACCAGAAGCTAGATTGCTTGTTATTACACCATATGATAAATCAGCGATCCAAGAAGTAGAAAGAGCAATCCAAAAAGCAGATTTAGGATTATCCCCATCTAATGATGGAAATGTTATTCGTATCAATATTCCTGCTTTGACGGAAGAACGTCGAAAAGACTTAATTAAAGTTGTTGGAAAATATGCGGAAGAGTCCCGTGTTCAAATTCGCAATATCCGTAGAGATGCTAACGATCAACTGAAAAAGTCAGATGATCTAACAGAAGATGATGTGCGAGCTGCACAGGACGATGTACAAAAAGAAACAGACCAGCACATTGCTCGTATTGATCAACTTGCAAAGGATAAAGAGAAAGAAATTACGGAAGTTTAACTCATACCCTTTTCTGTTCAATAAGTTGTAATAGCCCTCTTCTTATAAGGGGGCTTTTCTTTTCTTTCAACTGTTATGCTGGATCATATCTAGAAGTAGTCCCCGTATCATATCATATCTGTCAAAATCATGATATAGTGAAGGGGAGGCTCACTGCTAGTTAAGTGAACACCAGTAAACGAATAGAAAAGAATTATAAATAAAAACTAAAAAGAAGTATGAGACGAATTAGAATGAAGGATTTAATTTAAAAAATACATAATGTATTCCTTTATTCCGATATAATTCTCTTGGCTTTTAATGATATAATGATAATTCATACCACCTATACTGAATAGAATGTATTGATTCACGCATACACATATATTATGTGCGTGAGGGTATGGATAATCAATTGCATTCGGAGGACATAAGATGTCAATGAAACTTCCTTTTTTTAAAACGAAACAAATAGATGATCATAAAGAACATAAAGATATAGAAAATATTCCGAACCATGTTGCCATCATAATGGATGGGAATGGCAGGTGGGCCAAAAAACGGTCACTCCCACGGATTGCGGGCCATAAGGAAGGCGTAAATGCCGTAATGAAAGTTGTACGTGCTGCGAGTAACTATAACGTTAAAGTTCTCACATTATATGCATTTTCCACAGAAAACTGGAAAAGACCGAAATCAGAAATAGATTTTTTAATGAAACTACCAAAGGAATTCCTACATATTTACCTTCCAGAACTAATGGAGAAAAATGTACGAATAGAAACAATTGGAGATTTCGATGCACTCCCAGCCCATACAAAGAAAGCAGTACAGTATGCAAAGGACAAAACAAAGAATAATGATGGATTATTATTAAATTTTGCATTAAACTATGGTAGTAGGTATGAAATCATGCAGGCAGTTAAGCAAATCATGACAGATATCGATTGCTCGAAGATTACGCTTGATTCATTGGATGAAAAAGCTTTCTCCAATTACTTGTATACAGAAGGATTAAGCGATCCGGATTTATTAATCCGTACAAGTGGAGAGCAAAGATTGAGTAACTTTCTGCTTTGGCAATTGGCCTATACAGAATTTTGGTTTACTGACGTGCTTTGGCCTGACTTTAGCGAGGATGTTTTCGTTGAAGCACTGCATGAATATCAGCAGCGTAAGCGCCGCTACGGAGGAATTTAGGTGATTATAGCGTTATGAAACAAAGAATACTGACAGCAATTGTCGCACTTATTATCTTTGTCCCATTTGTAATCTTTGGTGGATTACCATTCGAATTACTTGTATATATCATGGCTACAATAGGCTTAATTGAGCTAATGCGAATGAGAGAAATTGGGAAGTATTCTGTATCTTCAGCGTTGGGAATACTATTACTTTGGATGCTCATGCTCCCTTCTGCTGGATTTGACTTTATTTCTATACCAGAAGCATTTTTCCATAAATCAGATGTTATTATGTTAGTCGTATTGCTTTTATTATCCTACACAGTGCTTGTAAAGAATAGATTTTCTTTCGACCATGCAGGTTTTATTTTACTTTCGACTATTTATGTAGGAATGGGTTTCTCGTTCCTTATTGAAACAAGAAATTATATAGATGATGGGCTGGCTACGATTGTGTATGTGTTCCTTGTTATTTGGGCAACAGATACAGGAGCATATTTTTTCGGACGAGCATTTGGAAAGAAAAAACTTTGGCCAAAGATCAGTCCGAATAAGACAGTCGAAGGGGCTATTGGTGGTGTAATACTCGCATGTATTGTGGCAGTTATATTCCATGTGTTTAGTCCAATTCAACATCATTCTATGTTAGTAATGGTACTGGTGACAGTACTAGCCTCTATTTTTGGTCAAATTGGGGATCTTGTAGAATCCGCGTTCAAGCGACATTATGGTGTGAAAGACTCGGGCGACATACTGCCTGGTCATGGCGGTATCTTAGATCGTTTTGACAGTATGTTATTTGTTTTACCAGTCCTGCATTTCATAGGCTTTGTGTAATTTTAGAAATATTTATGACTCGGCCATCGTATACTAAAAAAGTCACCCATCTAAATAATGGCAATCTCCTGAATATCAACTATTGGTATCGGGTTAAAGGAAGGTGTTTTTATTGAACACAGTTATCGCATTTATCTTCATGTTTGGGCTACTCGTATTTATACATGAATGGGGCCACCTCATATTTGCAAAACGTGCTGGCATGTTGGCACGAGAATTTGCTATTGGTTTCGGTCCAAAGATCTTTGCCTTTACCCGCAATGAGACAGTATATACAATACGTCTATTACCGGTTGGCGGTTATGTGCGTGTAGCAGGAGAAGACCCAGAGATAATTGATTTAAAACCAGGCTACCATGTTGGACTTGAATTTAACGAGCAAGGAAAAGTAAACCGTATTATCGTGGATAATAAGTCTAAGCATCCCCATGCGAGGATTGTCGAGATAGAACACGCAGACTTGGATCACCGTTTGGTTATCGAGGGTTATGAGCCAGATGAGCATGATGAAAAACTACACTTTGAAGTAGACCGTAAAGCATTCTTTGTTATGGAAGAAAAAGAGACACAAATTGCACCATACGACCGCCAATTTGCTTCTAAGAGTATTGGAAAACGGGCAATGCAATTGTTTGCTGGCCCTATGATGAACTTTATTTTAGCAATGGTAATTTTCTTCATTCTTGGTCTCATCCAAGGGGCACCTGTTGATGAAGCTAAAATGGGTAAAATTCTCGAAGATAGCCCAGCTGAAACAGCAGGACTACAAGAGAATGATGAAGTGATCCAAATAGGAGATACGTCGGTATCTTCTTGGGACGAGTTTACGTCAATTGTTAGAGAAAATCCTGGACAGGAACTGGATATTGTCATAGAACGTAATGGTGAACAGCTTCCACTAACTGTAACGCCTAACGCAGTAGAAGTTGAGGGAGTAGATGGTCAAGAAACAATTGGCCAATTAGGTGTAAACCTGGCCTATGAAAAATCAGTACTTGGTACACTAAAATATGGTTTCACCCAAACCTATGACACAACAAAATTAATCTTAACGAATCTTGCTATGCTCGTTACCGGGCAGGTTCCCATTGACATGCTGTCGGGTCCTGTTGGAATTTATGATGCTACAGATCAGGTAGTTCAAACTGGGTTTATGAACTTTCTTCTATGGACAGCAATCTTAAGTATTAATCTTGGTATTGTTAATCTCGTTCCACTTCCGGCACTTGATGGTGGTCGACTATTATTTGTAGGAATTGAAGCGATCCGTGGCAAACCAATTGCTCCCGAAAAAGAAGGTATCTTTCACTTCGTCGGTTTTGCACTACTCATGCTACTAATGATCGTCGTAACATGGAACGATATCCAACGACTATTTTTATAAAGGTAAATTTACTATTATAATCATAGGTGACTCCCTGCAGTGTTCTTGCAATGAAGCTCACCAGCTGCTCACGGAAAGGATGCTATTCTACTTTCGAAGGTTATATGATTACTAAATGGAGTTTACGTTGAACGTAGTAAAATACATTCTAATTCTTTTATAAAGCAAATACTAATGTAACAAAAGGAGAGAACCTTTGTCTTTAAATTGACAAAGGTTCTCGCTGATTTTACCTCGTATTTTTGGTAAAATATGTTCAGGAGTAAAAATGAAGCACAGCTGTAACAGGGGGATATACGATGGACTTAACAAAAAAAGAAAAATTGCGTTTACTCTTAAAACAGCTGCAAATAGCTGGAGAAGATGTAGAAGCCTTTTTTAATGAAAGTTATTTAGAAAAACTTGAGATATATAAGAAAACGAAAAAATGGCATTTTCATATTTTTGTTGAACGTGTTCTGCCGTTGCAGGTTTATCAACTCTTGGTTGGTAAATTAAAGGATACTTTTGAACATGTAGCTACAACAGAATTAACCATTTTAACGGGAGACAACAACTGTGATGAAGAGACAATTACAGGATACTGGAAACAGTTTGTTGGTAGCAAAACAGACATATCTCCTGCTTATAAAGATCTAATCCATGAGCAAACGCCGCAAGTTTACAATAATAAGATTATGTTAACTGTAAGAAATGAAGCAGAAGGTTCTGCGCTAAAAAAACGCCTTGACCAAGACTTTAAAGAGTTTTGCTTAAAGGCTGGAATACGATATTATCCCATTGAAACGGAAGTCAAAGCCGAAGAAGCTGCATTGAAGAAATTTAAAGAGCAGAAAGCCTTAGAGGATCAGAAGCTTGTTCTTAAGACTGTCCAGGAAAAAGAGAAAAGAGATACCCAGAAAATACAGCAGGACAACCGTCCACTAACATTAGGTTATAAGATACAGGATGAACCTCTTCAAATGCAGGAAATCCAGGATGAAGAACGACGTGTTACCATCCAGGGCTATATTTTTGATGTTGATATACGCAAGCTTCGCTCTGGTAGAAGTCTACTCATTATTAAAGCAACAGATTACACTGATTCCTTACAAATTAAAATGTTCTCAAAAGGTGATGAGGATGCTGATAAGTTCGATACAGTAAAAAAAGGAATGTGGGTCAAGGCGCGTGGTAGTATTCAAACGGATATGTACACCAACGAGCTTGCTATGATGGCAAATGACATTCAAGAGATAAAAGTAGCGACTCGTATGGATGAGGCACCCGAAGATAGCAGAAGGGTAGAGCTGCACGCACATAGCACGATGAGTCAAATGGATGCTGTTGTTTCACCAGGTAACTTAATTGCCCAAGCTGCAAAGTGGGGACATAGAGCAGTGGCCATTACCGATCATGCTGGTGTTCAAGGCTTCCCTGATGCACATGCTGCTGGTCAGAAACATGGTATAAAAGTTTTGTATGGTGTTGAAGCAAATCTCGTAGATGACGGAGTTCCCATTGCCTATAATGAACAAGATATTGATCTTGCGACTGCCAATTATATTGTATTTGACGTGGAGACGACAGGTTTGTCTGCAGTATATGACTCCATCATCGAACTCGCTGCAGTAAAGATACACAATGGGGAAATTATCGACAGATTTGAATCCTTTGCAAATCCTCACCATCCCTTGTCTCAAACAACCACAGACTTGACTGGGATTACGGATGACATGGTAAAGGATGCCCCAGAAATATCCACTGTTCTTCAAGATTTCCATAAGTGGATGGGAAATGATATTTTGGTTGCTCATAATGCAAGCTTTGATATGGGCTTTTTAAATCAAGGCTTTCAAAAAATAGATTATCCAAAAGCTCAGAATGCTGTAATGGATACGTTAGAACTTGCAAGATTTTTATTCCCAGAACTAAAAAACCATCGGCTGAATACCTTGTGTAAGCATTTAGATATTGAATTGACTCAACACCATAGAGCAATTTACGATGCTGAAGCCACAGGCTATTTGTTATGGAAGTTAGTGCAAAAGCTTTTGGAAAAAGAAATTGCAAATCATCTTCATCTGAATAACCATATGGGAGAAGGAAATGCATATCAGCGCTCGCGACCTTTTCACTGCACCATAATGGCAAAAAACGAAGTAGGTTTAAAGAATATCTACAAACTTGTCTCTCATGCTCATATTGACTATTTTTACCGGGTGCCTCGTATACCGAGATCTCTTTTGAAAAAATATCGAGAGGGGTTACTCATAGGGTCTGCATGTGATAAAGGGGAAGTTTTTGAAACGATGATGCAGAAATCTGCTGAAGAAGCAGAGAGTGTGGCAGAATTTTACGATTACATTGAAGTACAGCCACCTGCAAACTATGCACATTTAATAGAAAAAGATCTTGTCCAAAATGAAGCCCAGATTCTAGATATAATTAAGAAACTTGTTGAGATGGGAGACCGTTTGGGTAAAACTGTCGTAGCTACAGGGAATGTCCATTATTTGGATGATCATGATAAAGTCTATCGCCAAATTTTAATAGCCGCTCAAGCAGGAAATCCGCTAAATCGTCAAACACTGCCTGAAACACCTTTCCGCACTACAACTGAAATGATTAAAGCATTTCACTTTCTTGGTGAAGAAAAGGCAAACGAAATAGTTGTTGATAACACAAATAAAATAGCGGATGAGATGGAAGAAATTTCACCTGTTAAAGATGGCCTCTTCACACCTACGATCGAAGGTGCTGATCAAGAGATGCGTGACCTTTGCTATAACAGGGCAAAGAAAATATATGGCGAGCCAGTACCCAAAATTGTTACCGATCGACTTGAGAAAGAGTTGGAAAGTATTATTGGGCATGGTTTTGCGGTTATTTACCTCATTTCCCACAAGCTTGTGAAAAAGTCTCTCGATGACGGCTATCTTGTTGGTTCTCGTGGTTCAGTAGGCTCTTCCTTTGTTGCAACTATGACGGAAATTACGGAAGTGAATCCACTCCCACCTCATTATGTATGCTTAGAATGCCATCATAATGAGTTCATTACAGATGGGTCAGTGGGGAGCGGGTTTGATCTTGCAGACAAAGATTGTCCGCATTGTAATATACCTCTTACGAAAGATGGACAAGATATACCGTTTGAAACATTCTTAGGTTTCAAAGGGGATAAGGTTCCCGATATTGACTTGAATTTCTCAGGGGCATATCAGCCACAAGCACACAACTATACAAAAGAATTATTCGGTGTTGATAATGTTTACCGAGCAGGTACTATTGGCACGATAGCCGAAAAAACAGCCTATGGATATGTGAAAGGATATGCTTCAGATAAACAGCTTGTATATAAGAATGCTGAGGTAGATAGGTTAGTACAGGGAACAACTGGAGTTAAACGTACGACTGGTCAACATCCCGGTGGCATTATTGTTGTGCCAGATGATAAAGAAATCTTTGACTTTACACCGATACAATTTCCAGCAGATGACCGGAAAAGTGAGTGGAGAACAACGCATTTTGACTTCCATTCTATTCATGACAATTTACTAAAACTTGATATTCTCGGTCACGATGATCCGACGGTAATACGGATGCTCCAGGATTTAAGTGGGATTGACCCTAAAACAATTCCCACAGATGATCCAGATGTGATGAAAATATTCTCTGGTACAGAATCGTTAGGTGTTACTCCGGAACAAATCTATTGTAAAACAGGAACATTAGGAGTCCCTGAATTTGGGACGAAGTTTGTTAGACAGATGCTTGAGGACACAAAACCGAGCACATTTGCTGAACTTGTTATAATATCTGGTCTTTCACACGGCACAGACGTTTGGTTGGGTAATGCGCAAGAACTGATTAATGATGGGATATGCGAGCTCCCAGATGTAATTGGTTGTCGTGACGATATTATGGTTTATTTAATGCATAAAGGCTTGGAAGCCTCTTTAGCATTTAAAATCATGGAGTTTGTCCGAAAAGGAAAAGGACTTCAAGATGAATGGATTACAGAAATGAAAAAGCATGGTGTGCCGGATTGGTATATTGACTCATGTAAAAAAATAAAATACATGTTTCCTAAAGCTCACGCAGCAGCCTATGTATTAATGGCTGTCCGAATTGCTTACTTTAAAGTTCATCACCCAATCTTCTTTTATGCAGCTTATTTTACTGTTAGGGCTGACGACTTTGAATTAGATACGATGATCAAAGGGCCCGCTGCGATAAAACAGCGTATTGATTCAATTACTGCAAAAGGAAATGAAGCACCGCCCAAAGAAAAAAGTCTTCTAACCGTGTTGGAGATATCATTAGAAATGTGTGAACGAGGTTTTCATTTAAATAAGGTTGATCTTTATAAGTCAAGTGCCACAGAGTTTATTGTCGATGGCGATTCGTTATTACCTCCATTTAACGCGGTAGATGGACTAGGGACAAACGCTGCTCTTAATATAGTAAAAGCTAGAGAAGAAGGGGAATTCCTTTCTAAAGAAGATTTACGTGAAAGAAGTAAAATTTCTAAAACAGTACTAGAATATTTGGATAACCATGGTTGTCTTGAGGGTATGGCAGAAAAAAATCAATTATCATTGTTTTAATAACTAAAAAATGGGGAAATTACAGATAAGTGAACTGTGTGTTTTCCACAAAAAGGAAGTAGGCCACTGCCTATTTCTTTTTTGTGGTGTTAGATATTGTGTTATAATCGGTACAGAATATTCAATGAATTTACACATTACTTATACTATAAGAGACTTGAAGGAGATGCAGCTGTATGAGTTATATTTTCAATGATAAAAATGCATTAGAAAGCTTTATTATAGAAAAAAGAAAAGAACTTGAAGCCCTTTTACTTAGTGAAGCATCCATTGATATAGAAAAATTAGAGGAGATAAAAGTGGTTGGCGGCATCCACTTGGTGGATAATGCCTATAATTTGATTCTCATGATTGTGAATAATAAGGAGCAAGAAGTGATAAATTTCGCCAAAAAAGAGGGGGTTGCCTGGGCAAAAACCTCTCTTACACTCTCGTTTAAACTTGAATGGGTTAAAGCTATAAGAAAAGCTTTTTGGAGCTTCTTGTATGAATATGAGCAAGCCCATAATATGAAGAGAATTACAGAGAATTCTTATGAAATGGTCATTAAAATTAATAAGTTGATTGACGAGTTCTTTCAAGGCTTCTTTATTTCCTATTCTGATTACAAGGATGAATTACTGGAAAAGGAACGAAAACTCGTTGAAAACTTATCTGTACCGATTATTCCAATCTCCAATAACATAAGCATATTACCTTTAATTGGCACCATTGATACTTATCGAGCTGGAATTATCGAAGAAAAAGTTCTCGTAGAAATTGGCAAGAACCATGTAGGGAAATTGCTTTTAGACCTTTCAGGAATTGCAGAAATGGACAAAGAAGCGATTCATCATTTTCTAAAACTACTTGATGGTGTATCCATGATGGGATGCCAAACAATTATTACTGGGTTGCGACCTGATATAGTTAGAGAAATTGTAGCGTTTGATGTTTCTTTTGGAAATAAAGTAAGAACGACAGGGAATTTACAACAGGCACTTGAGCTTTTTTCCAATAAAGATAATGACGAAAGAATTTTCGTTTAAGAGGAAGTAATTACGGTTATATTACTAACGTACCCACTATCTTGCAATAGGTTTCCCTTTATGATATACTATTTTTTGGTAAGTATTGATACGAACGGTTAAAAGAGTGGGTAAACGCCCACTCTTTCTTCATACTTCTTTTCAACTTCGCGTAAACTTCCCCTTGCCACAGAATTCGGCAGGGGTTTTCTATTGATTTACAGAATGATCAAATGAAAAGTAGTATGATGGTTCATACTATCAGAAAGACAGCTATTAGCTGACAGGCAGCAAAACAACTGAATAAAGGAGGATGAATGTTGAGTTCTCAAGTAATCAAAACAACAGAGGAATTATTGCGGCCGATTTTGGAACCTAAAAACCTGGAACTTGTTGATGTTGAATACGTTAAAGAAGGAAAGAATTGGTTTCTACGTGTGTATATTGATAAACCAGGCGGTGTAGATATCACGGAATGTGGTGAGGTTTCCGAAGAATTAAGTGAGAAATTGGATAATACGGATCCAATAAAGGAAGCGTATTTTCTAGAAGTATCTTCCCCTGGGGTGGAGCGGCCATTAAAGACACAAGAAGACTTTAAAAATAATGTTAACAACAATATCTTTGTGAAACTTTACGAGCCGATTGAAGGCGAGAAGGAATATGAAGGTATTCTAAAAAGCTTTGATAACGATCTCTTAACCATAGAGTACAAAGAGAAAACAAGAAAAAAACAAGTAGAACTACCATACGATAAAATAGCAAAAGCACGTCTTGCTGTAATGTTTTAGAAGGGGGAAAAGAACGTGAGCAATCAGTTGTTTGACGCGATTGATTATTTGGCAAAAGATAAAGGGATCGATAAGGATATTCTTCTAGAGGCATTAGAGGCGGCCTTGATCTCAGCATATAAAAAGAATTTTAAATCTGCGACGAATGTCCGTGTGGAACTTAATGAAGCAACGGGAAAAATGGGTGTATTCTCGAGGAAGATAGTTGTCGAGGAAGTAGAAGACAATCAAGAAGAGATTTCGCTTGAAGAAGCAAAAAAGATTGATCCTAATTACGTACTTGAAGATGTTGTGGAAGTTGAGGTGACACCAAAAGACTTTGGCCGAATCGCAGCACAAGCAGCAAAGCAAGTCGTAACACAACGTGTTAGAGAAGCAGAACGCGGAGTTATTTTTTCCGAATATGCTGACCGTGAAGAAGATGTTATGACAGGGATCATTCAACGTAAAGATCCACGCTTTGTGTATGTAAACCTTGGTAAAATTGAGGCGAAATTAGCTGAAGCAGAGCAAATGCCAACAGAAGAATACTACGTTCATGACCGTTTAAAAGTATTTGTAACCAAAGTAGAAAATACGAGCAAGGGACCGCAAATATATATTTCGAGGTCTCACCCTGGCCTTCTAAAGCGTTTGTTTGAAATGGAAGTGCCAGAAATATATGAAGGCATCGTAGAAATTAAGTCCGTAGCCCGCGAAGCAGGTGATCGTTCTAAAATCTCTGTTCATGCCCCAGACCCAGACATAGACCCAGTAGGATCATGTGTTGGGCAAAAAGGACAGCGTGTCCAAGCGATTGTTAATGAGCTCAAAGGCGAAAAAATTGACGTGGTAGAGTGGTCAGAAGATCCGGTGGTATATGTATCCAATGCGCTAAGCCCTTCGAAAGTAGTAGATGTGCTTGTTAATGAGGAAGAAAAAGCTACCACCGTCATTGTACCGGACTACCAGTTGTCCTTAGCTATTGGGAAACGTGGTCAGAATGCTCGTCTTGCTGCTAAGCTTACTGGCTGGAAGATTGATATTAAGAGTGAATCTGAAGCGAGAGAAGAGGGCTTATTAATAGAGCAGGAAGAAGTTCTACCAGACACTGAGGAAGACTTGTTCGAGTAGGGGGCTGTCCAATGGTGCAAAAAAGAAAAGTACCTGAGCGAAAATGTGTTGTAACCAATGAAATGAAACCAAAGAAACGGCTTATCCGCGTTGTTCGTAATAAGGATGGCGAGGTATTTGTAGATGAAACAGGAAAGAAGAATGGCCGCGGAGCTTATTTAACTAGAGATCTTGAAATCATCCGCCAAGCTGAGAAAACCAATGTTTTAAGTCGCCAGTTGAACACAGAAGTAGATTCCTCAATTTATGAGGATTTAATAAAACTGGTTGAGGGTAAAAAACATGACTAATAATAACAATAATTCTTACTTAAATATGATTGGGCTTGCCTACCGTGCTCGAAAGATTTCACTGGGAGAAGAGGCAATTGTGAAGGATATTCGGCAAAATAGAGCAAAGCTTATTCTGTTGGCTAGCGACATAGGACCACAAACGAAGAAAAAGCTCACAGACAAGTGCAAATCATATAATGTTCCATATGAAATAGTAGATGATAGAGAGACACTATCACAAGCTATTGGAAAATCCCAAAGAGTAGCTGTTGCTATTTTAGATGCAGGATTTGCTACTAAAATACAGTCGTTACTCGGGTAATTAAATTCGGGGGTGAACGTATGAGTAAAATGCGTGTATATGAATATGCAAAAAAGATAAATAAACCTAGTAAAGATGTAATCAATTATTTAGAAGAAATTAAGGTAGAAGTGTCTAACCACATGTCTACTATTTCAGCTGATACCGTTAGTAAGCTGGATGAAAAGTTTAACTCCAAACCTAAGACTTCTGATAAACCAAATCAGACATCTGCCAATACTGGAGCGCAAAATACGAATTCGAATACATCAGGAGCCAAAATGAATCATAATCAAGGCAATAAAGGGAAAAATAAACCGAATTCCAATCAACAGCGAAACACTGGAAATTCAAATCCGCATAATAAGAAACAAAAAGGGAATAAAAGAGGGAATCAGCAAGCCCCTAAACAACCTGTGGTAAAAGAAACACCAAAACATATTACTTATAGTGAAACTCTTACTGTAAGTGATCTTGCTGCTAAATTAAACAAAGATGCTTCCGAGATTATTAAGAAATTAATGTTCCTAGGTGTTATGGCAACAAAGAACCAGGATCTAGATGATGATGCAATTGAATTAATTTGTGCTGAGTTTGACGTGCAAGTTGAAAAAGAAATCATCTTAGAAGATACTGACTTCGATAAATACCTTGAAGAAGACTCCGAAGCTGATCTTGTAGAACGTCCTGCAGTTGTTACGATCATGGGACACGTAGACCATGGGAAAACCACTTTGCTTGATGCGATCCGTCATACAAAAGTTACAGCTGGTGAAGCTGGTGGAATTACTCAGCATATTGGTGCATACCAAGTAGAAAATGATGGGAAGAAAATCACATTCCTCGACACTCCTGGTCACGCTGCCTTCACAAGTATGCGTTCAAGAGGAGCTCAAGTTACGGATATTGCTATTTTAGTGGTGGCTGCAGACGATGGTGTAATGCCACAAACTGTGGAAGCAATCAATCATGCAAAAGCAGCTGAAGTACCAATCATTATTGCAGTTAACAAAATGGATAAAGAAGGCGCCAATCCGGATCGCGTTATGCAAGAATTAACCGAATATGAATTAATCCCGGAAGATTGGGGCGGCAGCACGATCTTTGTAAACCTTTCTGCAATTAAAAATGAAGGTATCGACGACTTGTTAGAAATGATTGTTCTTGTATCTGAAATAGAAGAATTAAAAGCCAACCCTAAAGCGAATGCATTTGGTACTGTAATTGATGCACAGCTTGATAAAGGGCGTGGCTCTGTTGCAACATTACTCGTACAAAATGGTATGCTACATGTAGGGGATTCACTCGTAGTTGGAAATACTCATGGACGTGTTCGTGCAATGGTAAATGATCTTGGACAACGAGTAAATGAAGCCGGACCATCAACTCCTGTGGAGATTACTGGTTTAAATGAAGTACCACAAGCTGGAGACCAATTCCTTGTATTTACTGATGAGAAAAAAGCGCGACAAATTGGTGAAGCCCGTCAACAAAAACAAATCCAGGAAAACAGAAGTGAACAAACTAAAGTTAGTTTGGATGACTTGTTTGAACAAATCAAGCAAGGGGAAATGAAAGAAATTAATATTATTATTAAAGCAGATGTACAAGGCTCTGCTGGAGCATTAGCTTCCTCCTTACAAAAAATTGAGGTTGAAGGCGTAAATATTAAGATCATTCACACTGGTGTTGGAGCAATCACAGAATCTGACATTATTTTAGCCTCAGCTTCAAACGCTATTGTTATTGGGTTTAACGTAAGACCTGATGCGAATGCTAAAAAAGCTGCAGAATCTGAAAAAGTGGATGTACGTCTACATCGTGTGATTTATAAAGCTATTGAAGAAGTAGAAGCTGCTATGAAGGGAATGCTCGACCCAGAATATGAAGAAAAAGTAACGGGTCAAGCAGAAGTTCGTGAAACCTTTAAAGTATCAAAAATTGGTACGATTGCTGGAAGCTACGTAACAGAAGGCAAAATTACAAGAGATGCCGGTATTAGGTTAATTCGCGATGGTGTTGTTCATTTCGAAGGAGAAATTGACGCATTAAAACGTTTTAAAGACGATGTGAAAGAAGTAGCACAAAACTACGAATGTGGTATTACAATAAAGAACTTCAATGATATTAAAGAAGGCGATATTATTGAAGCATATGTAATGGAAGAAATAGAACGCAAATGATCGTTTATGCTGAAGTAGAGTGTATGTTGTACGACGGGCATTCGCTTAAGCAAAAAAGGTCTGTGCTCAAAAGGTTGCTCGCAAAGCTTCAGAACACCTTTAATGTAGCGGTAACAGAGCTTGATTACCACGATCTATGGCAACGAACAAAGCTTGGCATTGTAACCATTTCTAATGATTACGTTCACTCGGAAAAGGTTATGCAAGAAGTGATGAAGGTTATTGATGCGTTCGTTGAACTTGAAAGAACACAAACAACGGTTGAACGGATGTAAGCTTCATTGTAAGATGATAAGACGAGTGAATGTAGTTTTCTAATTGAAGCACGAAGCTTTCTTAAAGAGGTGAATAAGTTGGCAGAATTAAGAGCAAACCGCATTGCTGAACAAATGAAAAAAGAGCTTGGAGAAATCTTAACACGAAAAATAAAAGACCCTAGAGTTGGATTTGTTACGGTTACAGATGTTGAAGTCACAGGAGATTTACAACAAGCAAAAGTGTTTATCTCTGTATTAGGTGATGAACATCAAAAACAAGACACACTATTGGGACTTGCTAAAGCGAAAGGATTTATTCGTTCCGAAATAGGACAGCGAATTCGCCTTCGCAAAACACCTGAGCTCTTGTTTGAATTTGATGAAGCACTTGAATATGGAAATAGAATTGAAACAATACTACGTGATTTAAACAAATAAGCTTGGTGGATAATCTGACTCCTTTTTTGCGAGTCAGATTTTTTCCATGTGCGTAGAAAACTTTAGTGCTTAAAATAGAGCAATGAAACCTTTCTGTATGTTTAATGTATATATTGGAGGTGAAAAAATGAATGGAATTTTGCCATTATGGAAACCAAAGGGAATGACTTCTCATGATTGTGTATTTAAGCTTCGTAAATTATTACAAACCAAAAAAGTAGGTCACACTGGTACGTTAGACCCTGAGGTAGAAGGTGTTTTACCAATATGTGTTGGACAGGCAACGAAAATCGTCCCCTTTCTAACTAATACAAGAAAGACGTATGTTGCAGAGCTTAAACTTGGTGTCTCTACAGAAACAGAAGATGCGTATGGCAGTATAATAGAAGAGAAACCTGTTACTGTATTTCCAACTGAAGGTCAGATTGATGAAGTGCTAAAAGCGTTTACTGGTATCATCACCCAAGTTCCACCAATGTACTCTGCAGTAAAAGTTAAAGGAAAAAAACTGTATGAGTATGCAAGGGAAAATCAAGTGGTGGAAAGACCAACACGCCAGGTTGAAGTTTTCTCTATTTCAAAGATTTCGTCATGTGAGGAGAGGAAAAGTATTTCCTTTGAAGTTGTATGCTCAAAAGGAACCTATATTCGCACGCTTTGTGTGGATATTGGAAAAAAATTAGGATACCCGGCTCATATGGCGCATCTTGAAAGAACACAGGTTGCTTCTTTCTCTAAGGAAGAAACCGTGACATTTGAACAAATTGAAGAAAAACTAAAGGACTCGCATCCAGAATCTGTATTATTGGCTGCTCAAAGAGGGCTAGAGCATCTGGACTATTATCATGTTGATGAACAAACAGCGATGAAAGTACGAAACGGGCAAAAACTCTCAAAACCTGATAAAATAATGAGAGAGCCATTTGTAATGATGTTTAACCAAGAATTATTGGCAATATATCAAACCCATCCGGATAAACCAATGGAAATAAAACCCGTTCGTGTTTTTAACGGATAAAGTGCAGGTGAGGAATATGAGAACATTTGAATTAACATATCCACATTCTATGGTGTTGAACGAACTACCTGAAACGGTTACGGCCATCGGCTTTTTTGATGGAATACATAAAGGGCATCAGAAAGTCATTCAAACAGCTGTAAGAGAAGCAAAGGAAAGAGGGATGGAAAGTGCAGTAATTACCTTTCATCCCCACCCCTCTGTTGTTTTAAAAAAAGATGTGCAACACGTGAAATATCTTACTCCAATTCGAGAAAAACAAGAAATTCTGCAAAAGCTTGAGGTGGATAGACTTTACATTATTCAGTTTAATCAAGAGCTTGCATCCTTGACTCCTCAAGTGTTTGTGGATCATTTCCTAAAAGGGCTACATATCAAACATATGGTAGCAGGCTTTGACTTTTCTTATGGACACAAAGGAAAAGGAAACATGCAAACCATACAAGAGCATGCGGCCGGTGCGTTTACCGTAACGCAAGTGGATAAAGTAGTAATAGACGGAGAAAAGGTTAGCTCCACTAAAATTCGTAATTTGCTAGAGGCAGGAGATATGGACGAGGCAGCAAGATTACTTGGAAGACCGTTATCTGTTACAGGATTTGTAGTTAAAGGGGAACAACGTGGCAGAACCATTGGCTATCCAACAGCAAATATCGCGGTGAGCGATGAAACGTTGTTGCCCAAGGTCGGCGTCTATGCAGTAAAAGTTCTTTATAAAAATGAAGTTTATGAAGGGATGGCTAGTTTAGGTTTCAAACCAACCTTTACGGACCAATTGGTAGAACCGGTTCTGGAAGTAAACATTTTTGATTATAACAATGATTTGTATGAAGAAGAGTTGAGAGTACAGTGGTATACCTTTATTCGGGAAGAAAAGAAGTTTTCCGGGGTAGAAGAATTAGTGAGCGAAATTGCGGAGGATGAAAAGAAAGTCAGAAAGTACTTTAATTCATAAGCGACCTTGCTTCTAACTATCTTTTACTTGCATTTTTAAATAAAAACATGTAGTATTAACAACGTAAAACCATCGCTTGGCAATTCGTAACTCCGACGACTGCTAGGGGAATGGGGATTCAATACAATTACAGGAGGTGCGCCATATGGCAATCACACAGGAACGTAAGAATGAAATTATTAGTGAATACAAGGTTCATGAAAGTGACACTGGTTCTCCAGAAGTACAAATCGCTGTACTAACGGAAGAAATCACAACTCTAAATGAACATCTTCGTGTTCACAAAAAAGATCACCACTCACGTAGAGGTCTTTTGAAAATGGTTGGTAAACGTCGTAATTTACTTAACTACTTACGTAATAAAGATGTTACCCGCTATCGTGAATTAATTAAAAAACTTGGCTTACGCCGATAATTATTCAAAAAGCAGGAGAAATCCTGCTTTTTTTATAAGTAAAAATTTTTCATTTAAACCTTAGATATTGATGAAAAATGAGTGGTTTTTACATGAATGAAGAAAGAAGCTACTATATTATGACAAGATTTTTCTACATAAAATTTACATTCCTGCTTATAAACTATAATATAATAATTGGAGTGTTTTTTATAACGGCTAGCATTTTGTTTGCTATAAGTGCCGTGATGAATATTAACTAAGCTGCAAAAGCTCATATGGAGCTTGATTTCATTGAAAGGAGTACTACAAATGCCAGAAGAGAAGCAAATATTTTCTACAGAAATTGCAGGTAAAAAATTCACCGTTGAAATCGGAGAATTAGCAAAGCAAGCGAACGGTGCTGCCATGATGCATTATGGCGATACATCTGTTTTGTCTGTTGCGACAGCTTCAAAGGAACCGAAAGATCTGCCATTTTTCCCATTAACCGTAAACTATGAAGAACGTCTTTATGCAGTTGGGAAAATACCGGGAGGGTTTATTAAAAGAGAGGGACGTCCAAGTGAAAAAGCAATCCTTTCCTCACGTCTTATTGACCGTCCGATTCGACCTTTATTTCCTGACGGTTTCCGAAACGAAGTTCAGGTTATTAGCACAGTTATGAGTGTTGACCAAGATTGTCCTTCAGAAATTGCTGCTATGATCGGTTCTTCCATTGCGTTAAGCATCTCTGACATTCCGTTTGCAGAGCCGATTGCCGGCGTAAACGTTGGCCGAGTTGACGGCGAATTTATTATCAATCCAACCATTGAACAAGAAGAAAAAAGCGATATTGAACTAACGGTTGCTGGAACAAAAGATGCAATTAACATGGTGGAAGCAGGAGCAGATGAAGTACCTGAAGAAGTTATGCTTGAAGCTATCATGTTTGGTCATAAAGAAATTATTCGTCTAGTTGAATTCCAAGAAGAGATCGTAAAAGCGGTAGGACAAGAAAAGTCTGAAGTGAAGCTTTTTGAATTAGATGAAGAACTTTCTAAGAAGATAGAAGCAGAAGCTTCAGAAAGCCTTATAGCAGCTATTCAAGTAAAAGAAAAGCATGCTAGAGAAGATGCTATTAGTAAGGTGAAAGAGGATGTTCTTGCGTCCTATGAAAATGAGGAAGATGCTGACATTTTGAAACAGGTTAAATCTGTGCTAGATAAAATGGTTAAAGCGGAAGTCCGCAGATTAATCACGAAGGAAAAAGTACGCCCGGATGGCCGAAAGATAGATGAAATTCGTCCATTGTCTTCAAGGATTAATGTATTACCAAGAACACATGGCTCAGGATTATTTACACGTGGGCAAACACAAGCACTAAGCGTATGTACATTGGGAGCCCTTGGTGATGTGCAAATCTTGGACGGGCTTGATTTAGAAGAGTCTAAACGGTTTATGCATCATTACAATTTCCCTCAATATAGTGTGGGAGAAACAGGTCCTATAAGAGGGCCAGGTCGAAGAGAGATTGGCCATGGTGCATTAGGAGAACGTGCATTAGAAAAGGTTATCCCATCTGATAAGGACTTTCCTTATACCATCCGCCTTGTTTCAGAAGTCTTGGAATCAAACGGTTCTACTTCACAGGCAAGTATTTGTGCAAGCACACTTGCAATGATGGCAGCTGGTGTACCAATCAAGGCACCTGTAGCAGGAATCGCAATGGGACTTGTTAAATCTGGTGAGGATTATTCCATCCTAACAGATATTCAAGGCATGGAAGATGCACTTGGGGATATGGACTTTAAAGTAGCCGGTACATCTAAAGGCGTAACGGCCTTACAAATGGATATTAAAATTGATGGCTTATCAAGAGAGATTCTTGAAGAAGCACTTAACCAGGCGAAAAAAGGAAGAATGCAAATTCTTGATTCTATGCTTGCTACGATTAAGGAGCCAAAAGAAGAATTATCTGAATATGCACCGAAAATCCTTACGATGTCCATTAATCCAGATAAGATCCGTGATGTTATTGGGCCAAGTGGTAAGCAAATAAATCAAATCATTGATGAAACTGGTGTAAAAATTGATATAGAACAAGACGGAAGTGTGTTTATATCATCAACAGATGCCAAGATGAATGAAAAAGCTAAAAAGATCATCGAAGACCTTGTGAGAGAAGTAGAGGTTGGGCAAATGTATCTTGGTACAGTTAAACGTATTGAAAAGTTCGGTGCGTTTGTTGAATTGTTTAAAGGAAAAGATGGACTAGTTCATATTTCTGAATTGGCTGAGGAACGTACTAATAAAGTGGAAGACGTTGTATCAATTGGGGATGAGATCATGGTTAAGGTTAAGGAAGTTGATAACCAAGGCAGAGTAAATCTTTCCCGAAAAGCAGTATTAAAAGAGGAAAAAGAAAGACAGGAAAAAGCAAATTCTTAATTGAATAGTGCCTGTTTTAGGATGGCTGTTTTTACAGCTGTTTTAAAGTAACAAAGAGGAGCAATTGCCATTGCTTCTCTTTTTTTGTTAGAAAAGAAAAAAGTGACTGCTCACTACTTACATAGTTTAAGCATACCTTGTCCCGTTTCATCATAAGTTTGAAATAGGAGGGGGTAAGTATGTATCAGTTAAGACAAATCATACATGTAATTGTTTTTATAATTATCGTTACGATTTCATTCAATACTACTTATAATCCATTCTCAATGGAAAGTAGTACAACCTTTATGCAAGTTACAAAACCAAGTAATACTTTATACAAGGAAATAGAAAAGCAGGCAAAAGCCTATAAGGAAGAACCTGTGGATCCATATATTGATGAGGTATGGAAGAAAACACCGGGGCGTAATGGTCTCGAGGTCGATGTTGCTAAATCGTATGAACGAATGAGCAAAAAGGGAGAGTTTGATGACGCCTTACTTGTTTATAAGCAGATCACTCCAAATATTTCTTTAAAAGATTTGCCCTCGTCGCCTATATACCGTGGTAATCCAGAAAAAGAGATGGTTTCTTTGTTAATCAATGTCTCCTGGGGAACAGAATATGTCCCCAAAATATTAGCCATACTGAAAGATAAGAACATCAAAGCTACCTTCTTTATTGAGGGAAAATGGGCAAAGGAAAATGTTGACTTGGTGAAGATGATAAAAAATCAGAACCATTTAATTGGAAATCATGCCTATAATCATCCGAATATGGCGAATTTGACTACACAACAAATGGTTGAACAGATAAGCCAGACAAATGATATTTTAAAAGCGATAACTGGAGCTACACCTGCTTGGTTTGCCCCACCTAGTGGTAGTTATAATCAATATGTTGTGGATGCTGCACATAGCCAGAAAATGGAGACCGTGCTTTGGACAGTAGACACGATTGATTGGAAGAATCCAACAGTATCTGTTATGATTAACCGAGTGAATAGTAAGCTGCATCCGGGAGCAACTATTCTAATGCATCCTACTGCTGCAACGGCTGCGGGTCTTGATGAATTAATAGATTCTGTAAAGGATAAAGGGTATAAACTAGGTACAATGGAACAATTAGTCAGCCCGGAAAGATAATCAAGTTGGCGTTCATCTTACATATCTAGCATAGGAGGAAGTACATTGATTGAAAAACACAAAAGTAAGAACGGCTTGCGGGTTGTCCTCGAAAACGTACCTGCAGTAAGGTCTGTTACGATAGGTATTTGGGTATTAACTGGCTCGAGAAACGAAACAGAGAAAAATAACGGTATTTCTCACTTTTTGGAGCACATGTTTTTTAAAGGAACGAAAACCCGCTCAGCTCAAGATATAGCCGAAGCATTTGATTCGATAGGTGGGCAGGTCAATGCCTTTACCTCAAAAGAATACACATGCTATTATGCCAAGGTCATTGATACACATAAAGACTTAGCGTTGGAAATTTTAGCTGATATGTTCTTTAACTCTGCATTTGATGAAGAGGAAATGGAAAGAGAAAAGAAAGTGGTATATGAAGAAATAAAAATGTATGAAGATACACCTGACGATATCGTGCATGATCTGCTTGCAACAGCTTCTTATGGGACCCATCCTCTAGGCTATCCTATTTTAGGTACAGAGGAACACTTGCGTTCTTTTAAGCCGCAATCTTTAAGAGACTATATGCGGGAAGCTTATAATCCAGAAAACGTTGTGGTTTCTGTCGCAGGGAATGTAGATAGTGCATTTATTGATAAGGTAGATGGATATTTTGGTTCCTATGAATCAAATCACCAGCCTAGCTCTTTAATTAAACCACAATTCCTTACCAATAAGCTTGAGCGTCATAAAGATACGGAACAAGCGCATCTTTGCCTTGGCTATGACGGACTTCAAACAGGTCATGAGCAAATTTACAGCCTTATTATTATGAATAATGTTTTGGGCGGTAGTATGAGCTCTCGACTGTTTCAAGATATTAGAGAAAAGCAAGGACTTGCCTATTCGGTATTTTCGTATCATTCTTCTTTCTTGGATAATGGTATGCTTACTATCTATGCTGGAACAGGTAAAGATCAATTACCGCAGTTAAGGAAAACAATTGATAGTACAGTGGAAAAGCTAATTCAAGATGGTATTACCGATAAAGAACTAAAAAACAATAAAGAGCAATTAAAAGGAAACCTTTTGCTTGGTTTGGAAAGCACAAATAGCCGAATGAGTCGAAACGGTAAAAATGAGTTGCTTCTAGGACGCCACAGAACGATGGACCACATGATACAAGAAATCGATGCTGTGGATCATGAATCAATCAGAAATGTAATAGACATCGTTTTTGAAAAACCGTCTTCAAGTGCTCTAATTGCTCCTTCAGGAGAACCTATGTAATCCATAGGTTCTTTTTTTTATGTCGGTAACTATAATAATAAGGATAAGCTTTTTCCTAACATGTTTTTTAATTAAGCCGTAATTTCTAGCATGCTATTTAAACGTATCAAGACTGTAGTATAGCTTTATGTATGAACAATAACGATAAGTTGAGAGGATGACAAGGATGCGATATAAGGATATGAGTGGAAAAGAAATTGTGGATGTGAATGAAGGGTCACGATTGGGAGTATTGGGACAAACAGACCTCGAGATAAATGAGCATACTGGTCAAATTGAATCCTTTATCATACCAAACTATAAATGGTTTGGTTTAAAAAAGGAGGGGGAGGAAACGAAAATTAAGTGGGATGCTATAAAAAAGATTGGGGAAGACATGATTATTATTGACACAAACAGGCTCGGTTAAGGTATTAAATAAGAATTAAAATTGATCAAAAAGGCTGACCCGGAGAGCGGGGTATCAGCCTTTTTCCTGTTTTTTAAAAATAACCAATCACTAACATTCTCCCGTTTCATAAGCTATATAGAAATAATTTAAGGAACTCGATGTTTGGAGGGTGTTCATTATAATGAGTCATACAATTGCAGTAATAGGAGGCGACGCCCGTTATCTGGAGTTGATTCGTCAATTACAGGCTATTCCAGGTGCGAACATAAACCTTGTCGGCTTTGATAAATTGGAACAAGGATTTACCGGATTAAAACAATTGGAGTTTAGTGAGCTAAAACCAGAAGAACTTGATGTCCTGATTTTACCAATTACAGGGACAGATAATACAGGAAACGTAGAAACCGTATTTTCTCATGAGACGATTCACATAGCGCCAGAATGGTTTGGACAATTAAAGGATACGGCTATTATTTTTACTGGCATTTCAAGTGATTATTTAAAAAAAGTAACGACAGAAGAAGATATTTCATTAATTCCCTTATTAAACAGAGACGATGTTGCGATTTACAACTCCATACCTACCGCAGAAGGGTCCATTATGATGGCAATAGAACATACTGACTATACCATTCATGGATCTCGTGTCATGGTTGCTGGTTTTGGTCGAGTGGGTAAAACGATTGCCAACAAGTTTGCTGCGTTGGGTGCGAAGGTTTCTGTAGCAACCAAAAGTAGCGCAGAACTTGCTAGAATTTCAGAAATGGCACTAACTGCTATTCACCTTGATAAAATGGCCGACTATGCTAATGAATACGATGTAGTTATCAATACGATTCCAGCAGCTGTTATAGATCGAAAAACCATTCAACATCTTCCAACCCATGCAATAATTATCGACTTAGCATCAAAACCAGGTGGAACAGATTTTGATTATGCAAAGCAACGAGGCATTAAAGCAATCTTAGCAAGAAGTTTACCGGGCATTGTGGCACCAAAAACATCGGGTAGGATACTAGCGGATGTCATAAAGCAATTTCTTCAAGAAAACACGCAATTATAGGAAATTAGTAGAAAAGGGGTATGATTTATGAGTTTAGAAGGAAAACGTATTGGCTTTGGAGTTACGGGTTCTCATTGCACATATGACCAAGTTTTTCCACAGTTGGAAAAGTTAATGGAACAAAAGGCAGAGGTTGTGCCGATTGTAACGTATACGGTGCGAAACACTAGTACAAAGTTTGGAAAAGCAGAAGATCATATTGAAAAAATTGAATCCATAACAGGAAAACGAGTTATTTCCACTATGCAGGAGGCAGAACCACTTGGCCCAACTGCTCCACTTGATTGCATGGTAATTGCCCCGCTAACGGGAAATTCTTTAAGCAAGATGGCAAATGCTTTAACGGATTCCCCTGTGTTAATGGCCGCTAAAGCGACAATGCGTAATAGAAGTCCTGTGGTCCTTGGAATCTCTACTAATGACGCACTTGGCCTAAACGGAGTGAACCTTATGCGGCTTATGGCCAGTAAATACATCTACTTTATACCATATGGACAGGATGACCCATACAAAAAACCTAACTCACTAGTTGCCAAAATGGATCTTTTAAGTGAAACAGTAGAGGCTGCTTTGGAACATAGACAACTACAGCCTGTTATTGTTCCGCATATCGATTAGATTGTGGTAGAATAAAAAGCTAGGAGAGAAATATTTTTTATGAGTGAAGGGAGAAATGGGGATGTCGCATAAAGCAGCATACAACGTGGCCGTAGTAGGAGCAACAGGTGCAGTAGGTCAAAAAATAATAAAACTATTAGAAGAAAAGAAATTTCCAATAGATCAAATAAAGCTTTTATCCTCAAGCAGATCCGCAGGTAAAAAAATATCATTTAATGGTGAAGAAGTCACAGTGGAAGAAGCGTTACCTGAGAGCTTTGCAGGAGTAGACATAGCATTATTTTCTGCTGGTGGTTCTATATCAAAACAACTAGCTCCTGAAGCTGTTAAACATGGTGCGGTTGTGGTTGACAATACAAGTGCGTATAGAATGAATAAAGATGTGCCACTTGTTGTGCCAGAAGTGAATAAAGAAGACCTATTAAATCATAAAGGAATTATTGCCAACCCTAACTGTTCAACTATTCAAATGGTGGCAGCATTAAAACCGTTACAAGAAGCATTTGGCCTTAGTCGTGTAATTGTATCTACTTACCAGGCCGTGTCTGGTGCTGGTATGACTGCCAATAAGGAACTGGAAAATCAGACAGCAAGCCATTTAAACAAGGAAGAAATGCACGCTGAGATCTTACCAGTAAAAGGGGATAAAAAACATTATCCAATCGCGTTTAACGCCTTGCCTCAAATTGATGTTTTTCAGGAAAATGGCTATACTTTTGAAGAAATGAAAATGATTAATGAAACGAAGAAAATCATGCATGCACCCGAACTATCGGTAGCGGCAACGTGTGTTCGTTTACCGATTTTTACTTCGCATGCCGAAAGTGTGTATGTAGAATTAAATAGAGATGACTTAACTGCAGCGGATATTCAGAAAGTATTAAACGAAGCAGAGGGTGTTATTCTAGAAGATAATCCAGAGACACAAACATATCCGACTCCACTAAGTGCAGCGAATAGAGAAGAAGTCTTTATCGGACGTGTTAGAAAGGATCCAGACTTAGCGAATGGGTTCCACATGTGGATCGTATCCGACAATCTTATGAAGGGTGCTGCCTGGAATACTGTGCAAATTGCGGAAACGTTAGTTGAAAATAAATGGCTATAGTACTTGAGGTGTTACAATGCAAATAGTTGTTCAGAAATTCGGTGGAACATCTGTCCAATCCGAAGAAAATAGAAAACATGTAGTAAAACATATAAAAAATGCATTAATGCAGGAATATAAGCTTGTAGTAGTTGTTTCTGCTCTAGGTAGAAAGCCAGACCCTTATGCAACGGATACATTGTTGGGTTTGGTCAATTATCCTGCTGGGAAAAGTTCTGCTAGAGAAATTGATATGCTCCTTTCATGTGGAGAGGTCATTTCGTCAGTCGTATTGTCTAATGAACTGAAAAAGCAACATATTTCTTCTACAGCCCTAACCGGTGCGCAGGCAGGTTTTATAACGAATGATGATTTTAATCAGGCAAGAATTAAAGCAGTACATCCAGAAAGAATTATCAAGGAACTGGAAAAGCACGATGTAGTAGTCGTTGCTGGGTTTCAAGGCCAAACTGAAGATGGTGAAATAACAACAATTGGTCGTGGTGGAAGTGACACAACAGCCGCCGCGCTGGGAGCAGCACTTGCAGCAGAGCGTATTGAAATTTTCACGGATGTGAATGGTATCATGACCGCGGATCCGCGGGTGGTGGAAACTGCTCGCCCGCTAGATGTGGTAACCTACACGGAAATTTGTAACTTGGCATACCAGGGGGCGAAGGTTGTTCACCCACGGGCAGTCGAAATAGCAATGCAATCTAAAATACCGATGCGTGTTAGATCCACATATTCACAGGAGGAAGGAACACTTGTTACTTCATCAAGAGTGCAGGAAGCAGGCATGGATGTTACAGAACGACTTATCACGGGTATTGCACACATATCCTCGATAACGCAGATAAGAGTGCAAGCTAAGGAAGAAGCATACCGCTTGCAATCAGAAGTATTTAAAGCAATGGCGGAATCCGGAATCTCTGTAGATTTTATAAATATCTCTCCAACAGGTGTAGCCTATACAGTTCCCGAAAGACATACGGAGAAGGCTGTGCACATTCTTAAAACACTTGGATTTTATCCAGAATTTACGGAAAACTGTGCGAAGGTTTCTGCAGTCGGTGCAGGGATGACTGGGGTACCTGGTGTTGCTTCCATGATTGTGCAGGCACTTACTGACGCCGGAGTACAGATCCTGCAATCAGCGGACAGTCACACAACGATTTGGGTACTTGTTAATAATAAGGACTTAAAGGCTGCAGTAAATGCATTGCATGAGGTGTTTGAGCTTAGCGGTTTACAGAAACAATCCTAGATAAGACAAGAAAGAGAAAGGTGATAGAAATGAAATTTGGTCGTGTTTTAACAGCAATGGTGACCCCTTTTGATCATACTGGAGAGATTGACTATGATCAGACTGACATACTAATTGAATACTTACTTGAGAACGGCACTGACGGTTTAGTTATTGCTGGTACGACGGGAGAATCACCAACTTTATCAGTGGATGAAAAAGTAAATCTTTTTAAGCATGTAGTTAAAGTTGTAAATAAGCGAGTCCCGGTAATTGCTGGTACAGGTAGTAACAGCACTGCAGCTTCTATTCAATTAACCGAAGAAGCAGAAAAAAGTGGTGTAGACGCTGTTATGCTTGTAGCTCCTTACTACAATAAACCGAATCAAAGAGGCATGTATGAGCATTTTAAAACGATAGCAAATGCCACATCACTCCCGGTGATGCTCTATAATATTCCTGGTCGATCTGTTGTAAAATTGACTGCTGATACGATTATTGAACTAAGTAAAATCTCTAATATCGTTTCAGTTAAAGAATCAACAGGTGACCTTGATCAAGCAGCCGAAATTATTGAGAATACAAGTGACGATTTCAGTTTATATAGCGGAGATGACAGCATGACTCTACCAATGCTTTCAATTGGAGCCGATGGAATTATTTCTGTGGCCTCTCATATTGTCGGCAATGAAATGCAGGAAATGGTGAATCTTTATTTAGACGGCGACGTAAAACAGGCTGCGGCTAAACACAGGAAATTAGTTCCTGTTATGAATGCCTTGTTTACATCACCATCCCCAACACCTGTAAAAGCTGCACTACAAATGAAAGGAATTGAAACAGGTAGTGTGCGTCTTCCTCTTCTCCCATTAACAGATGACGAACGTAACCTTTTAAAAGAAAAAATCGATATGTAGTGCAAAATACCAGCTTCTAGCTGGTATTTTGTTTTTTGCATGGAGTTATTCATTTACGTTCATACTAGGAATAGTTACTAGTGATAAGGAGTGTTCGTAAATGAATAAAGAAGGTAGAAAAGAAGATCAAAATCAGGATGGTCAACAAAACTCTTCTGCTTTGGTGCAAAAGATTCAGCAGCTGGGACAATCAAGTGTTCCGCAAGCCCCTGACTCCAATATACACGTGCTGTCCATCATTGGTCAGGTAGAGGGACATATACAACTACCTCCTCAAAACAAAACAACGAAGTACGAGCATTTATTGCCACAGCTGATTGCAATTGAACAAAACCCTAAAATAGAAGGTTTAATTATATTGCTAAATACGGTAGGCGGGGATGTAGAGGCTGGGCTTGCCCTTTCTGAAATGATTGCATCTATTTCTAAGCCTACTGTCTCCATTGTACTTGGTGGTGGTCACTCCATCGGTGTACCAATAGCCGTTGCCACAGATTACTCCTTCATTGTACCTACTGCGACGATGACCATACATCCTGTAAGGCTCACTGGTTTAGTTATTGGCGTACCACAAACCTTTGAGTACCTTGACAAGATGCAAGAAAGAGTTATTAATTTTGTTGTCAGCCATTCGAATATTAAGGAAGAGAAATTTAAGGACCTCATGTTCGACAAAGGAAATTTAACAAGGGATATTGGTACGAATGTAGTGGGAACAGATGCTGTAGAGTATGGCTTGATTGATCGCGTTGGTGGGGTAAAAGAAGCTATGCAGAAGATTAACGAAATGATAGGTCCGAAACCAGAAGAAAATCAGGTGATTCAATGATCCTATATACACCATTGTCTCAAGAAGAAATTTTTCCTCAGCAGGATGAAGCTATTGCAAATCGGCATTGTGTTGTCTTTCAGGGGAAGAGCATGTATGTAGAGCAAAAAGAAGATGGATCCTATCAGTTGTTACAATTGCTTTCCACTGACCCAGAGGATTTTATGAATGACGCATATAGCCCCGGAACGATTTTATCTTAGATAGGTTTTTTATGGTATAATAGAGTAAATAAAGGAATAACCCTTGTCGGTAAACGGCAGGGGTTTAATCGTCATAATGCATGATAGAACAGAGGTGAAAAAATGGCAAAAAAAAGAAAAAAAAGAAACAGTAAGTTAAAGAAACAACTAAAATATGAACTATTAGGTCTATTATTTATCTTTCTAGCAATACTTGGTAGTGGAGCAGGCGCAATTAGCGACGGGGCAATTCCTGGTGGGTTAGAACATGTATTTCGATTCTTTTTCGGAATCTGGTATTTTGTTGCTTCTCTTCTATTACTCATAACTGGTGTGTTGCTGGTTGTTAAAAGAAGATATCCGGATTTGACAAACAAAAGATTGGTAGGCTTCTATATTGTATTTGGTGGCGTTTTATTGCTAACACATATACAAGCATACGAGCAAGTTGTGCAAAATGGTAATGTCTCCATTATGGCAGCTTCTTGGGATAATTTTATTTCCAGTTTAAATGGGCAGACGAGTAACGCTATGCTTGGGGGAGGTATGATTGCAGCATTACTCTTTACCTTTTGCTATTATTTATTTTCCTTAGTCGGTGCAAAAATTGTTTCCGTGTTTTCTATTTTAATCGGAATTATCTTTATGACAGAATACTCCATTGGAGACTTATTTTCCAAGTTTGGCAAAAAATTAGCACAAATGATAAGCAACTATAAAGATAAATCTGCAGATAATAAGGAAGCAAAACGTAAACGTAAACAGGATAAAGAGATCGAAGAACTTGATACAACTGAAGGAACAGAAGCTCCGTTAGAGGCATATGAAAATGAACCGGTAATCCAGGACTTTACTGATGTTACATACGCTGCTTCAGAACTATCAAAACAGGATGCTCCTCAGGAAAAGACGGATGATACGGAAAAAGAAGATACTATTGTAGACGATATTATGGAAAATATGCCAATGACTGAGCCGGAGAATCATGAGTATGTACTCCCATCTCCTAAGTTGCTAGCAGAGCCTGCTAATAACTCACAGCAACAGGAAAAGTCCCAGATACAAGCAACTGTTAGAAAGCTAGAAAAAACATTTCATAGTTTTGGAGTAAAAGCAAGAGTCACAAAGGTTCATGTCGGGCCAGCTGTAACAAAATATGAAGTATACCCAGAGGCTGGTGTAAAGGTAAGTAAAATTGTAGGATTACATGATGATTTAGCTCTCGCTCTTGCAGCAAAGGATATAAGAATTGAAGCTCCTATTCCTGGTAAATCAGCAGTCGGTATAGAGGTGCCTAACCAAGAAGTTGCAATGGTAAGCCTCCGTGAAGTGGTAGATAAAACGTTACAGAACCCATCTGCAAAATTGTTGTTTGCACTTGGACGAGATATTTCAGGAGAAGCCGTAGTAGCCGAGCTTAATAAAATGCCGCATATGCTTATCGCAGGAGCAACTGGTAGTGGGAAAAGTGTCTGTGTTAATGGAATTATCACTACCATTCTTATGCGGACTAAACCCCATGAAGTTAAAATGATGATGATTGACCCTAAGAAAGTGGAATTAAATGTTTATAACGGCATTCCTCACCTATTGGCACCAGTCGTGACAGATCCGAAGAAAGCATCAAGAGCTTTACAAAAAGTAGTTTCCGAGATGGAAAGAAGGTATGAGTTGTTTTCGGATACTGGCACACGTAATATTGAAGGATATAACGAATATATAAGAAAGTTTAATCAAAACACAGAGGATACACAGCCAAATCTTCCGTACATTGTAGTATTGGTCGATGAACTTGCAGATTTAATGATGGTTGCTTCTAATGATGTAGAGGATGCGATCACTCGACTTGCACAGATGGCTCGTGCGGCCGGAATTCATTTGATTATTGCCACACAGCGTCCTTCTGTTGATGTCATAACAGGTGTGATAAAAGCTAATATTCCTTCTAGGATTGCGTTTAGTGTTTCTTCTCAAACGGATTCTAGAACAATTTTGGACTCTGGCGGTGCTGAGAAATTACTTGGTCGAGGAGATATGTTATTTCTACCAGTGGGTGCCTCCAAGCCGACCCGTGTACAAGGTGCTTTTCTTTCAGATGAAGAAGTAGAAAGAGTAGTTGATCATTGTATTGATCAACAAAAAGCGTCGTATCAGGAGGAAATGATTCCAGATGATACGAACGAGGTTCGTGAAGAAGTCAGTGACGAATTATTTGACGATGCTGTCCAATTAATCACTGAAATGCAAAGCGCTAGTGTGTCCATGCTACAACGCAGGTTCAGAATAGGCTACACAAGGGCTGCAAGGTTAATAGACGCGATGGAAGACAGAGGCATAGTTGGCCCATATGAGGGAAGTAAACCACGCACAGTACTCGTTACACACTCAGAAGAAAAATCTTCTTAGTAGAATCTATTTAAATATATAAAAGCAGCAGGCACTATCAATAGTGACCTGCTGTGTTTTTAGCTGCAGTTATAATTTGGTAGTTTCCACTGCAAAAGATATCTTATTACGTAGTATAAAAGGAACCTATATATCATCGAGGTAATAGAAGCGTTAAATTGAACAAAATAAAGAGAACGCTATCATGTTAAAAGGTAGGTGGTATATGAATTATAAAGGGTTATTGTAGAAAAACGTCGAATTATTAGCAAATTATTTAAGGAATTTGTCCTATAACTATTTATTTATTCTTCTATTAATGGTATGATTTATCTCGAATAAATGAGAGATATGTCAAACGTCAGAGGTCTGAACTCTCTAGACTTTACATACCGGAGAGAATGGGGGAAGCTCTTCATGTCTATTAAAATCGATGCTAGGCATTTATACCTTCAAGTAATCGATGAAATTAAACGGGATATTGAAAGCGGTAAATATAAAGAAAAGCAAAAGCTTCCTTCTGAATTTCAATTATCCAAGCTTTTAGGGGTATCTAGAGCTACGCTAAGGGAAGCATTACGCATACTAGAAGAAGATAATATTGTTACAAGAAGACATGGTGTGGGAACTTTCGTTAATCAGAAGCCGATATTTTCCTCTGGCATTGAACAGTTAAATAGTGTCACAGATATGATTGAACAATCAGGTAAAAAGGCAGCATCTCAGTATTTGACAACAGAGTTTCTAGATCCAACAGATGAAGAGAGAAAGAGATTTGCACCTGAGCAAATTGATATACTTGCAAAGATAGAGCGAGTTAGAACTGCCGATAATATACCAGTGGTTTTCTGTATTGATAAAATACCTTCACATTTAATTCCCTTGGAGAGAGTGCATGAAGAAGATTCACTGTTTCAATTACTTGAGGAGTACACAGATAAGCGTGTCGCTTATGCTGTAACCTATATCGAACCAGTTAGTTATCATGAAAGAATTTACAGTATTCTTAACTGTGAACCAGAGCAATCTCTATTACTTTTAAAGCAAATGCACTATACCGAATTAGATGAACCTGTCCTCTATTCTGCAAACTATTTTCGTTCAGATGTATTTAGTTTCCATGTGTTACGTAAAAGAATGTAGCGAGACGTAATAGAAAGCATTTGGGGAGGTGATAGTTAACGAGATAACTGCGAGTTTAATTTTCACAATATTAAAGAAAACAGGGGGTAACAATGTTGAAGAATCGTAAATTTATTTTATTGTTTGCATTATTGCTAAGTCTTGGTCTTGTATTAGCTGCATGTGGTGGCGGTGATGAAAAGTCGAGTGGTAATAGCGAAGGTGAAGGGTCGTCTGAGGGTTCTTCTGAAGAGGATTCTGCAGATTATACTGTCGGAATGGTAACAGATGAAGGCGGCGTAGATGATAAATCATTTAACCAATCTGCATGGGAAGGGTTACAAGCATGGGGAGAAGAACATGATCTATCAAAAGCAGATGGGTTCGATTATGCACAATCAGAAGATGAGTCTGATTACCTTCCGAACATGACGCGTCTTGTTCGGAATGATTATGATCTAGTATTTGGAATTGGTTTTCTACTTGAGGATGCAATTGCTGAAATTGCAGAGCAAAACCCAGAAAAGGACTTTGCAATCGTTGATACAGTAGTAGATGCACCGAATGTAGCGAGTATTACTTTTGCGGAGCATGAAGGTTCATTCCTTACAGGTGTAGCTGCAGCAATGAAAACAAACACAGATAAACTAGGTTTCATCGGTGGAGTAGATTCTGCATTAATTAATAAATTTGAAGCAGGATTTGTAGCAGGTGCTAAATCTGTAAACCCTGACATTGAAGTAGATATTCAATATGTAGGGAACTTCAGTTCTGCTGCAGATGGTAAATTAATTGCAACACGTATGTACAATGATGGAGCAGATGTAATCTATCATTCAGCAGGAGCTGCTGGGAATGGTGTATTTGCACAGGCTAAAGATTTAAAACAAAAAGATCCAGATAGAGAAATCTATGTAATTGGGGTTGACCGTGACCAATATGAGGAAGGTGCAATTGGTGATCACAACGTTACATTAACTTCTATGGTTAAACGTGTAGATACTTCCGTTATCGAAGTAAGTAACCAAGGACTTAACGGAGAGTTCCCTGGAGGGGAAGTACTCGTATTTGGACTTGAAGATGAAGGAATCGGGATTGCTGAAACAAATGAAGAAGCATACACAGAAGAAATTGCAACAGCAGTTAATGAGTGGAAAGAAAAAATCATTAATGGAGATGTGGAGATCCCTAAAACTCATGACGAATTAAAAGCATTCGAAGAAGCATTATAAGGTTTTAGTAAACGTGAAAAAGGCTGATAAACAGCCTTTTTCACTCTCTAATCAAGGTTTTAAATTTAAACCATGCCATTATGTGGTGTTCTATTAAGAAGATCTTCAACTGAAGGGTAGTATCCCGCTCCTTCAGTTGGCGATCTTCATTTTAAGTATAACGATTTTATTCAGATAATTCTGCTCATAAGGAGGTTGATTTTTGGTGGACTATGTTGTTGAAATGTTAAATATACGAAAAGAATTTCCAGGAATTGTAGCGAATGATGATATTACCATACAACTAAAAAAAGGTGAAATTCATGCATTGCTAGGAGAAAATGGTGCTGGGAAATCAACATTAATGAATGTACTCTTTGGATTATACCACCCGGAAAAAGGAGAAATCCGAGTTAAAGGGAAACCAGTGAACATGACGGACCCAAACGTCGCGAATGATCATGGTATTGGTATGGTGCATCAACATTTTATGCTTGTAGAGCCTTTTACCGTAACGCAAAATATTATTTTGGGTGCTGAACCGACTTCCATGGGGAAAATTGATTTACGAAAGGCAGAAAAAGAAGTACAAGAATTATCCAATAAATATGGTTTAAAGGTGGACGCAAGAGCAAAGATCCAGGATATTTCTGTTGGAATGCAACAGCGGGTAGAAATCTTGAAAACCTTATATCGTGGAGCTGAAGTACTTATCTTTGATGAACCTACTGCTGTATTAACACCACAAGAGATTATTGAACTTATGCAGATTATGAAGTCTCTAATTGCAGAAGGGAAATCTATCATTCTAATAACACATAAATTAAAAGAAATTATGCAAATATGCGACCGATGTACTGTAATAAGAAAAGGAAAAGGTATTGGCACAGTCAATGTGGCGGATTCGTCTGTTGATGAATTGGCTTCCTTAATGGTTGGTAGGGATGTTTCGTTTAAGACACAAAAGACTCCTGCACAACCTAAAGAAACCATATTAAAGGTGAATAACTTACATGTGAAGGATTCACGAAAAGTTGAAATGGTTAAAGGATTAAACTTAGAAGTCCGTGCTGGTGAAATTGTTGGAATTGCGGGAGTAGATGGTAATGGACAGAGTGAATTAATCGAAGCCATTACGGGATTGAAAAAAGCTCAAAAAGGCTCCATCGAGTTAAATGGAAAAGCGATTACAAATTTATCTCCTCGTAAAGTGACGGAAAGTGGAGTCGGTCATATTCCACAAGATAGGCATAAGTTTGGATTAGTCCTAGATTTTCCAATAGGCGAAAACATTGTACTTCAAACCTATTATAAAAAACCATATTCTAAATACAAGGTATTAAATTACAAAGAAATTTACGATAAAGCAGAAAAATTGATTAAAGAATACGACGTTCGAACGCCTAGTGTTTATACAAAAGCTCGTGCTCTATCCGGTGGAAACCAGCAGAAAGCGATAATCAGTCGTGAGGTTGACCGTTCACCAGATCTATTAATTGCCGCACAGCCTACACGAGGTCTTGATGTTGGAGCAATTGAATTTATTCATCAAAAGCTGATTGAAGAAAGAGATAAAGGGCGGGCAATTTTATTAGTCTCTTTTGAACTGGATGAAATCCTTGATGTTAGTGACCGGATTGCAGTTGTTTTTGATGGTGAAATTGTCGCAAATGTGAAACCAGAAGAAACAAACGAACAAAAATTGGGACTACTGATGGCCGGAAGTTCAGAAGAAAAGGTAGGTGTTGTAAATGACCTCGAATAAAATGTTTAACATCTTGGTTCCGGTTATTTCAGTATTAATTGGTCTTCTATCAGGTGCCGTTATTATGCTCGGATTTGGATATAACCCTATTGAGGGCTATGCTGCATTATGGGAAGGCGCTTTTGGTGATATGTATTTTGTAGGTGAAACAGTCAGACAAGTAACGCCGTATATCCTCACCGGACTGGCCGTAGCATTTGCTTTTCGAACTGGATTATTTAATATCGGTGCAGAGGGCCAGGTTATTGTGGGTTGGCTTGCAGCAATTTGGGTGGGTATTACATTTGATTTTCCAATGTATATTCATCTCCCATTTGCGGTTATCGTTGCTGCTCTTGCCGGTGCAATATGGGGCTTTATTCCAGGTCTTTTGAAAGCACGACTTGGAGTACATGAAGTTATTGTTACGATCATGCTTAACTATGTAGCTTTATACAGTTCAAATGCCTTAATTCGTTCTGTCCTATCCGATAATCAGGATAAAACAGATAAAATTGCTGCAACTGCTTCTCTTTCATCAGAATGGTTGCAGAACCTAACTTTTTTCTCAAGAATGCATTATGGAATTTTAATTGCATTATTCGCAGCTATCATTATGTGGTTTTTAATTGAACGAACTTCTATTGGCTATGAATTAAAGTCTGTTGGTTATAACCAGCATGCATCAAAATATGCTGGTATGAATGTTCAACGCAATATTATCCTTGCAATGGTTATATCTGGAGCATTTGCAGGTCTTGCTGGAGCGATGGAGGGGCTTGGGACCTATGGTAACATGTCTGTAAGTTCAGGCTTTACAAACCTTGGATTTGATGGAATAGCTGTTGCTCTATTGGGTGCTAATACAGCGATTGGAGTTATTTTAGCTGCTTTTCTTTTTGGTGCATTAAAGGTAGGAGCGTTGAACATGCCGACAGAAGCTGGCGTGCCAAACGAGTTAGTTGATATTATCATTGCACTCATTATCTTTTTTGTTGCATCAAGCTATATTATTCGCTGGGTATTGCTTCGTTTAAAAAAGGGGGAGAAATAGATGGGGGTTATTGAGTTATTAGCACAGGTTATTCCACCAGCACTCTTCTTCTCTGCGCCACTTATTTTTACAGCGCTAGGCGGAGTGTTCAGTGAAAGATCAGGAGTCGTTAATATTGGTCTTGAAGGGCTAATGGTAATGGGAGCGTTTGTTGGGATTGTGTTTAATTTAACTTTCGCAGATGCTTTAGGTCCATGGACACCGTGGGTTTCCATCCTAGTTGCTATGGTTGTTTCCGCAATTTTTTCCGTGATACATGCTGTAGCAGCTGTGTCGTTTAGAGCAGATCAGGTTGTAAGTGGTGTAGCTATTAATTTCTTGGCACTAGGACTTGGTATATTTTTAACCAAACAATTTTACGGTAAAGGGCAGACCGACATGGTTACACAACCTTTTTACACGACAGATGTTTGGCTTTTATCAGACATACCAGTTTTAGGGCCAATCTTCTTTGAAGGGATCTATGTTATCTCCTATATATCCATTATATTAGCGCTAGTTTGCTGGTATATTATGTATAAAACGCCATTTGGTTTAAGGTTGCGTGCGGTGGGAGAACATCCGATGGCTGCAGATACCAATGGAATTAGCGTTACGAAGATGCGTTACGTAGCTGTCATTATTTCAGGAGCGTTTGGTGGATTGGGTGGTTCTGTTTTTGCCTTAACCATTGCACTAAATTTCTCACATGCTACTATCGTTGGGCAAGGGTTTATGGCTTTAGCAGCAGTAATTTTCGGTAAGTGGCATCCCCTTGGCGCGATGGGAGCAGCATTGTTTTTTGGATTTGCCCAAAGCCTAAGTGTCATTGGGGCGGGAATTCCATTGCTTGCTGATGTCCCACAGGTATTTTTATTAATTGCACCATATGTACTGACAATTCTAGCTTTAGCTGGGTTTATCGGTCGTTCTGAAGCTCCACGAGCTAATGGAGAGCCATATATAAAAGGAAGCAGATAAAATCTGTTCAGAAATCTGACTTGCATTTAGTAGCAAGTCAGATTTTTTTATTTTATAATGGATTACAATTGGTAAAATTGAACAGAATAATCAACGTACTCTAGAATGCCACGTATAAAAAGAACGGGAGGAAACAGGATGGAAGCTGTTGAAGAAAACGTCGTCCATACAGATGGGTTAAACCTACATTTTATCCATAATAAGAAATACAAAACAATTAATATTGTTGTAAAGCTGAAAGCTTCACTAGAAAGAGACACGATCACGAAAAGAGCATTACTACCGTATATTTTGCAACAAGGAACGCTTAACTATCCAGGAAAAAAGGAACTACAAAGAAAATTGGATGACTTATATGGTGCCGTACTCTCGGTCGATGGTTCAAAAAAAGGCGAGCAACATATTATAAGCTTTCGTTTGGAAGTCCCAAATGAGAAGTTTATTCCGGATGAATCAAAGATTGTAGAGGAAAGCATATCCTTACTAAGTGAACTTCTTTTTAAACCAAATGCAGAGAATGATGCATTTAACCCAAAAGTAGTTAAACGTGAGAAGGATACACTAAAGCAGAAGATTCATGCCATTAAAGATGACAAAATGAGTTATGCAAATATGCGCTTAATAGATGAAATGTGTAAAGGAGAAGCCTATGCCCTCCATGTACATGGTTACCAAGAAGATCTAGAGGGAATAACACCTGAAAACTTATTCGCTTACTATAAGAAAGCCATTTCAGAAGACCAGTTGGATGTGTATGTACAGGGAGATTTTGATGAAAAAGCATTAAAGCAGCAACTTGTCGCAAGGCTAAAGCGTGAGCAAGTGAATACTCAGGCTACGGAAGTAAGCCCCCCTAATGAAAATAATTCTGGGGAATTAACGGAGGTAGTGGAAAAGGAAAATATCCAGCAGGCCAAGCTACACATTGGGTACCGTACAAATTGTACGTATCATGATGAGGCATATTTTGCCTTACAGGTGTTTAATGGGATGTTTGGAGGCTTTCCGAGCTCTAAATTATTTATTAACGTTAGAGAAAAAAATAGTTTGGCCTATTATGCTTCCTCGCGTCTGGAGAGTCAAAAAGGTCTCTTAATTGTATTTAGTGGCATTGCGCCAAAGGACTATGAACAGGCAAGGGACATCATGAATGAGCAGCTTGAAGCCATGAAAAAGGGCGATTTTACCGACGAGGAATTGGAAGAGACAAAAGATCTTATTGTTAATCAATTACGAGAAACAATGGACCATCCGCAAGGCTTAGTTGAATTGCTTTACCAGCAGGTTCTTGCTGGGAAGGAAAGAAATCCTGAGCAGTTAATCAAAGGAATAAAAGCAGTCAACCGTGAACAAGTCATCTCAGCAGCTGAGAAAGTGGAAGCTGACACCCTTTATCTGTTAACAAGCAAGGACGGTGAAGCAAATGAATAAGCAAGTTTATGAGGAGATATCCGAAACGCTATACACGAAAAAGATGGATAATGGTCTGACCGTTTTATTATTGCCAAGGCCAGAGATGGCAAAAACCTATGGTCTCTTTACCACGAATTATGGGTCCATTGACCAAACCTTTACTCCTATAGGTTCAGATGAGGCAGTGACCGTACCTGAAGGGGTTGCACACTTTTTAGAACACAAGCTTTTTGAAAAAAAAGATAGAGATGTTTTTGCAGACTTTGGTAAGCAGGGTGCTTCGCCAAATGCTTATACTTCTTTTACAAAAACCGCTTATTTGTTTTCGGCAACGAACCATATTGAAAAAAACGTGGAGACACTATTAGATTTTGTCCAGGATCCCTATTTTTCGGAGGAATCAGTCGAGAAGGAAAAGGGCATCATTGCACAGGAAATTAAGATGTATGATGACCAGCCTGATTGGCAATCTTTTATGGGCACGATTAAAAGCATGTTTAAGGAACACCCTGTAAATATTGACATAGCAGGGACAGTAGATTCGATTTATACCATCACCAAAGATGATTTATATACATGCTACAATACATTTTATCATCCGGAAAATATGATCTTCTTTTTAGCTGGTAATTTTGATCCTAGCTCCATGATGGAACTAATTGAAGCTAATCAGAACGCAAAAACATTTCAAAAAATGGATGAAATTAAACGACAATTTCCAGAAGAAAAGATGGAAGTGGCAAAGCGAGAAGCCAAGCAAACGATGTCCGTGTCCGTACCTAAATGTACGATCGGGATTAAAGACTCTGTTTCTACATTGATGAAGGAAGAATTTTTAAAGCGAGAACTTCTGCAGAGCATGGTTATGGATCATTATTTCTCTAAAGGTGGGGACTTTTATCAAGAGTTATATCAATCAGAGTTAATTGATGATAGTTTCTTTTATGAAACGAACCTTGAAAGGAATTTTGGTTATACCCTTATTGGGAGTAATGCACAAAAACCTGAAGTTTTTTCAAGTAAAGTGAAAGAAATGTTGCTTTCAACGAGAGATAACGGCCTGGCAGAAGAAGATTTTAGCCGAATGAAAAAGAAAAAGATTGGACAATTATTAAGGGCAATGAACTCTCTTGAGTTTATTGCAAGTAAATACACGCATTATCACATGCTGGGAATTGATTTCTTTAACCTCATCCCGGAAATACAGGCGCTTACTTTAGAAGATGCCAATGGATTTTTAAAAGAATGGGTTTCAGAAAAACAATTAGCTGTACATGTGATTACAGGAGACTAAGGAGATACAATGGGGAAGAATGTATTAATTATAGGTGCAAGTGGAGATATTGGAATGGCAATTGCTGAAAAACTTGTACTAAGCGGCTATACCCTTCTTTTGCATGGTTACCAAAATAAAGCAAGATTGCACGAGTTTAGAAGGCGGCATGATTCAGAAGCTGTTTTAGATATAATCGAGGCAAATTTGGCAAAACCAGAAGGTATACAGAATTTTATAAATCAACTCGCTTATTCGGTGGATAGTGTCATTTATGCTGGAGGCCATGCCTATTATGGGGTCTTCCAGCAAACGCCGGATAAGGTAATGGATGAGATGTTATCCATACACGTCAAAGCCCCTTGGTTGCTTACCAAGCATCTACTCCCCTATATGATTCAAAAAAGCGATGGTAATATCATTTTTATTACTTCTATTTGGGGTAGAGAAGGTGCTAGCAATGAAGTGGTTTACTCTTCCGTAAAAGGCGCACAAAACAGTTTTGTCAAGGCACTTGCAAAAGAGGTAGGACCAACAGGGATATCAGTTAATGGGATAAGTCCGGGTTTTATTGAAACAAAAATGAATGGGCAACTAGACGAAGACGAGAGAGAAGCCATTTTGGATGAGATCCCATTACGCCGAGCTGGCAAACCAGAAGAAATAGCAAATTTAGTCACGTTTTTACTTGATAAGCACTCTCCTTATATTCACGGTGAAATCATTAACATGACTGGTGGTTGGTGATCTAACAAATTCCATGTATAAAGCCTGCTTTTCATCAAATACTATAGGTGTATAACATGGAAGGAGGCATCTGTATGTCAGTATTGGATAATTTTGATTCCTGGAAGGGTTTCTTATCGGATAAATTACAGCAAGCCCAGCAACAGGGTATGAGTGAAAAGACAATTCAAAGTGTAGCACAAGAAGTAGGCGATTACCTTTCACAAAGTGTAGAAGCTAAGAATGAAGAAGAGGCTGTGTTGCGTGAACTATGGAACGCTGCTTCTGAAGAGGAACAACAAGCACTTGCAAACACAATGATTAAGCTTGTCCAAAAGTAACAAGCAAATAAAACGAATGAAGAAAAAGGGATTGTAGAGAAATAGTGCAATTCCTTTTTCCTTTTTTGCTATTGCGGGTATAATTTCTAGGCTTACAACACCCCAGTCGCTACTTTTCTAATCGGCGCTTTGCATTTTTCTAACTTTATTTACACATATGGATGATAATCTCTTTTCACTTTCGTAAAAATCCTTTATTATATAGAGAGGGATTGACATGATAGATTTTAGGAAGTTATTTACTAAGGAGTAATCTTATGGAGAGAACAGAATGGTATCTTGAATATGAAATCCAAATAAATCGACCTGGGTTACTTGGTGATATTTCCTCATTGCTAGGAATGTTGTCAATCAACATTATCACAATAAATGGAGTAGAGAATTCCAGGAGAGGAATGCTTCTGCTCTCTAAATATGATGAAAACATTACAAGACTAAAGACAATTTTGCAAACAATGGACACAATTAATGTGACAAAGATCAGGAAGCCAAAACTGCGGGATAAATTAGCTGTTCGACATGGGAAGTACATTCATAGAGATGTTGATGACCGTAAGACAATTCGGTTTGTGAGAGATGAACTTGGTTTATTAGTCGATTTTATGGCGGAATTATATAAACAAGAAGGCCATAAACTAATAGGTATTCGAGGGATGCCACGGGTTGGCAAAACAGAATCAGTGGTGGCAGCAAGTGTCTGTGCGAATAAGCGATGGTTGTTTGTGTCAAGTACATTACTAAAGCAGACGGTGCGCAGTAAACTGATTGAAGGTGAATATAACCCCGATAATATATATATTATTGATGGCGTGGTTTCAAAGAACAGAGCGAATGAGAAACATTGGCAATTAATACGAGAGGTGATGCAACTTCCATCTATAAAGGTGGTTGAGCATCCAGATATTTTTGTACAGGCGACGGAGTATAAAATAGATGATTTTGACTATATCATTGAACTTCGAAGCCATGAAGATGAAGTAATTACATATGAGCCTATCGAAAGGCAGGATTTTAGCCAGGACAATGGCTTTACAATGTTTGATTTTTAAAATGGATGGTGTTTATATATGGAAATTGGTGTACGGTTAAAGGAAGCGAGAGAAGCGAAGAATATCTCTTTAGAAAGTCTTCAAGAATCTACCAAAATACAGAAACGTTACCTCATGGCGATTGAAGAAGGGAATATGAAAATCCTTCCCGGTAAGTTTTATGCACGGGCATTTATTAAGGAATATGCCAATGCGGTAGGACTTGATCCAGATGAATTGTTAGAGGAGTACAAAGAAGAAGTACCAAAAACAGAAGAACAAGATGAAGCACAATATACTCGTATGCAACGGACAAGGAAATCTGGAAATGCTGAGAAAAGCAGTTCCCATTCTTCCATTTTGCCAACAATTATTACAGTTATACTCGTTATAGGTATCCTTTTTGCTGCATGGTATTTTATTAATCAATCCATGGGGAATGATGAAAGCAATGCGCCAAGTGAGGAAGAAGACATTATTATAACCAACCCAGAAAATTCACAAGAGAATGCATCTGGTAATGATGATAATGAAAGCAATGAAGATGAGTCTACTACTGACGATGGGGATCAGGAAGAAACAGATGAACAAGAACAGGAAGAAAATCAGCCAGAGCCTTCTTTTTCTGTAGTGGAAGAGGGGACGGGGTCTACACCTGTCTCAACTGTAGCATTAGATAACGCTGGGGATGAAATAACAGCAACATTGGAAGCAGAAAGCGATACTTGGCTTCTTGTAGAATCTGAAGATGGGGAGACATTTTTTGAAGAAGGAATGTTTACCAGTGACCAATCCCCACTAGAAATTGACTTAAGTGGAAAAGGACGCATATTCTTTAAGATCGGAAATGCCTCTAATTTAACCATTACGATAAATGGAATGGAGATGGAATATCCGGTTGACGCGAATGCAAAAGTGCGTCAGGATATTTGGCTGGAAATTAACCAGGAAACAGAATAATTGTAGAGAAGCCCTTCCCTTTTATACTTACGGAAGGGTTTTATCACTTATCTTACACATAATAGTAAACATAATAGGAGGATTTACGAATGAATGTACCTAATAAAATTACGCTATCTCGAATTTTTCTAATCCCTATCTTTATTCTATTGTTAAGTATCCCATTTAATTGGGGCACTTGGGATATTGGGGAAACATCTCTACCTGTATCAGATTTCATAGCGGCTTTGCTGTTCATATTAGCAGCTGCTACAGATTGGGTTGACGGTCATTATGCACGTAAACATAACCTCGTAACAAATCTAGGAAAGTTTTTAGACCCACTTGCTGATAAGCTTCTTGTCTCAGCAGCGTTAATACTGTTAGTGGAGATGGGAATGGCACCAGCTTGGCTTGTGATTGTCATTATAAGCAGAGAGTTTGCAGTTACAGGGTTACGACTTGTCGCGGCCGGGGAAGGTATAGTACTTGCTGCTGGTAGCATGGGGAAGCTTAAAACAGCAACACAAATGGTCGCAATTGCAATTTTACTTCTACATCAGTTCCCGTTTTCCTACATAGGCTTTCCGTTCGGTACGGTAATGCTTTATGCTGCACTATTCTTCACCATAGTTTCGGGTGTTGATTACTTCATGAAAAACTGGCATGTTATGAGGGATTCGAAGTGATGAAACAATTAAAAACAGAGATTGTTGCAGTAGGTACGGAATTATTGCTCGGACAAATTTCGAATACAAATGCACAGTGGTTATCTCAACAACTCGCTTTATTCGGGGTTAATGTGTACCATCATACTGTTGTAGGAGACAACTTGCAGCGTGTCAAAGCAATATTCAACCAAGCCCATGCTCGTTCAGATGTGATTATTGTGACAGGGGGGTTGGGCCCGACAGATGATGATTTAACAAGAGAGGCGTTCCAAGCAATGAGTGGTATGGACATTGTAGAACATGCGCCCTCCATGGATAAAATAACAGCTTTTTTCACTAAACGCGGAACCAATATGACACCGAATAATCGGAAGCAGGCGCGAGTTTTCTCAGGAGCTAGCGTATTGGAAAACCATGCTGGGATGGCCCCTGGTATGATTGTCACTCATGAAGAGAGAATATGGGTTTTTCTTCCTGGAGTCCCAAGAGAGATGAAGCATTTGGCCAGTACTTCTGTTTTTCCATATTTGCAGAATTTGACTGGTGAAAAGCAAGTTATCAAATCAATGATCTTAAAGTTTATCGGAATCGGAGAGTCCCAACTTGAGCATGAATTATATGATTTAATTCAAAATCAAAGCAACCCTACTCTCGCACCGCTAGCGCAAGAAAGTGGTGTTGTAATCAGGCTGACTGCCAGACATAACTCCGAAACAGAAGCCAATTCTTTGCTAGAACAAACAAAAGCACAAGTAGAGGATCGACTCGGGGAATATCTTTTTGGTGTCGATGAGCAAACGATCGAGCAACAAATAATAGATTTACTCAAATCTAGTGGTAAGACGATAGCTGCAGCGGAAAGCCTGACGGGCGGAATGTTTACTGATAAACTCGTCTCTGTTTCTGGTGCTTCAGCTGCCTGTAAAGGTTCAATTGTATGCTATGACACGGATGTAAAAAGGAATGTACTTGGAATATCAGAGGAAGTCCTCGTAGAAGACGGTACCGTTTCTGAAGTTTGTGCAGAACAGATGGCTGAGAAGGTAAGTGGTTTGCTGGGTAGTTCATATGGAATTTCATTTACTGGAGTTGCGGGACCTATGTCAATAGAGGACCAACAACCAGGTACTGTCTTTGTTTCCATATACGACCACATGAATAAACGTTCTGAAACGAAAGGTTATCATCTACATGGTGATCGCAATTCAGTAAGACATCGGGCGACAATAAAGGGATTAGAATTTCTTTTTAATTATTTAAAATCCACTCTTGAGTAGGTTGTATGAGGAGATAATTTAATTCTAGCTTGGCCTTCATACTGTAAAATGCTGTTTTTTCCAATAGAACCATATTAAAAAAGGGGAACATTTATTCGTTTTTTTCTTGGCAAAAGGCAAAAAACAATGTATGATGTAAATAGAAGAACTGAAGGAGGAGTACGTTGTGAGCGATAGAAAACAAGCGTTAGATATGGCGTTGAGACAAATAGAGAAGCAATTTGGTAAAGGATCAATAATGAAACTTGGGGAGCAGGAACAAAGGAAGATAGCAACCATTCCTAGTGGATCACTTGCTTTAGATGTTGCATTAGGAATAGGTGGATACCCGCGCGGACGTGTTATTGAAATATATGGCCCGGAGTCTTCAGGTAAAACGACTGTTGCTTTACATGCCATTGCAGAGGCTCAGCAAAAAGGTGGACAGGCTGCTTTTATTGATGCAGAGCATGCACTTGATCCAATCTATGCAAGAGCACTGGGTGTTAACATTGATGAATTGTTGTTATCCCAACCAGATACGGGGGAGCAAGCACTGGAAATAGCTGAGGCGCTTGTGCGAAGTGGTGCAGTAGATATCGTTGTAGTAGACTCCGTCGCTGCCCTTGTACCGAAAGCTGAAATAGAAGGTGAAATGGGTGACGCCCATGTTGGGCTTCAAGCTCGTCTTATGTCACAGGCACTTAGAAAGCTATCTGGAGCAATTAACAAGTCAAAAACCACTGCTATCTTTATTAACCAGATCCGTGAAAAAGTAGGTGTCATGTTCGGTAACCCTGAAACTACACCAGGTGGTCGTGCACTAAAATTCTATTCATCTGTAAGACTAGAAGTTCGTCGTGCAGAGACTTTGAAGCAGGGTAACGACATCATGGGAAATAAAGCTAGAATTAAAGTAGTAAAAAATAAAGTAGCTCCACCTTTCAAGCAGGCGGAAGTAGATATTATGTATGGTGAAGGTATATCTAGAGAAGGTGAGATTCTTGATATTGGATCAGATCTGGACATTGTACTGAAAAGCGGTGCTTGGTATTCCTATAATGAAGAAAGGTTAGGCCAAGGTCGCGAAAATGCGAAGCAATTCCTGAAGGAAAACACAGACATAACGGCTGAAATCCATGAAGCAATTCGTCAACATTATAAGTTGGATGAAGAGCCAGAAGAGGAAGCAGAAGAGGTTAGCCAGGAAAGTTTTGATGTGTAAGCAGGAATTGAAAACTTTAGTAGTATTCTATTAAAAATGCCGGACAATATTTCGAAGCAAATTCGAATATGTCCGGTTTTCTTTATAAGGTTTTAAGTTTGATTGTTACAGTTTAGTATTTTCCCTATATGCCTATATTCTTGTCATTGTGGGTGAATAGAGGTCTATATCGAGCTAATTACTTCCTATTAAATATGAGAAATAAAAGCGTTTCTTCTATTTCCTATTAGGGTAACGAAATAGTTTGTGACGTTTCCTTGACATTCCTTATATAGACAATTAAAATTAAATATGTATAAATTTATAATTTATATTATATGAATTATTGTTCTTTTGCATTTGAAAACGGTACATGCCGACAATAATGATTTGTAAAATTTAATAGCAATAGGAGGTGAAATTATGGACAATCCTATCTTTATAATCATCTCCATTTTGCTCCTAATCGTCGGTATTGTTGTTGGTTATCTGATTCGTAAATCTATTGCTGAAGCTAAGATCTCCAGTGCAGAAACCTTAGCTAAACAAATAGTGGATGAGGCACATCGAAATGCAGATGCCGCTAAAAAAGAGGCACTTCTTGAAGCGAAGGATGAAAATCACAAGCTTCGTCAGCAGACAGAAGACGAGTTACGAGAACGTCGTTTAGATGTACAAAAGCAAGAAAATCGTCTGATGCAAAAAGAAGAAAATCTGGACAGAAAAAGTGATACAGTAGACAAGCGTGAGCTCATGTTAGAGAAGAGAGAACAGTCACTAACAGAAAAACAACAACAAATTGAAGAAATGGAAAGCAAAGTGGAGGCTATGAAGCAGGAGCAGCAAACAGAGCTTGAGCGCATTTCAGGATACACGACCGACCAGGCAAGACAGGTTATCTTAGAGCGTATTGAAAAAGATGTTGCGCATGAATCCGCACTAATGATCAAGGAAGCTGAGAATCGTGCGAAGGAAGAAGCAGACAAAAAGGCGAAGAACATTCTTTCCCTTGCCCTGCAGCGCTGTGCAGCAGACCACGTTGCGGAAACAACCGTTTCTGTAGTGAATCTTCCAAACGATGAAATGAAGGGACGTATAATTGGTAGAGAAGGACGCAATATACGTACACTGGAAACATTAACTGGAATAGATCTTATTATAGATGACACCCCAGAGGCGGTAATTCTATCTGGATTTGATCCAATTCGTCGAGAGACTGCCCGTTTGGCACTTGAAAAACTTGTACAGGACGGTAGAATTCACCCTGCGAGAATTGAGGAAATGGTTGATAAATCCAGACGTGAAGTGGACGAATATATAAGAGAGATCGGTGAGGAAACCACATTTGAAGTTGGTGTACATGGTCTCCACCCGGATCTGGTTAAAATACTTGGTCGACTGAAATACCGGACAAGTTATGGACAAAATGTCCTTAAGCACTCAACAGAAGTTGCTTACTTATCTGGATTGCTTGCAGCTGAATTAGGTGAAGATGAGACATTGGCTAGAAGAGCGGGATTACTTCATGATATCGGAAAGGCAATTGACCATGAAGTAGAAGGTAGCCATGTTGAGATTGGTAAAGAACTAGCAATGAAGTACAAAGAGCACGAAGTTGTCATTAACTCGATTGCCTCCCACCATGGTGATGAGGAACCTACCTCCATCATTTCTGTCCTGGTTGCTGCTGCGGATGCACTATCTGCTGCTAGACCTGGCGCAAGAAGTGAAACACTTGAGAATTACATTAAGAGGTTGGAGAAACTGGAAGAGATATCTGAATCCTTTACGGGAGTAGAAAAATCTTTTGCTATCCAGGCAGGAAGAGAAATAAGAATCATGGTTAAACCTGACGAAATTGATGACATCGAATCTGTTCGTATTGCTAGAGATATACGAAAACGAATTGAAGGTGAACTTGATTATCCTGGACACATAAAAGTTACGGTAATCAGAGAAACCAGGGCAGTTGAATATGCAAAATAATGCATAGCCTATCAAAAAAAGCGGTCAATGACCGCTTTTTTTGTTTGGTAAAAAGTTATTCTGGTTTCATAACACTCTATGAAAAATTGTTGGATTTTGGCCGATTTGAGTTGTCTTATATACCTTAGGGATTAGAAAAAAGGCTACGTTTTGACAATAGAAAGTTTATATGAAAAACTAAATATAATTAATATAGATGGGATGAACTAATTATGAAGATATTATTTATTGGTGATGTAGTAGGTTCACCGGGAAGAGACATGGTACAGGATTATTTACCGAAATTAAAAGAGAAATATCGCCCGACCGTGACAATTATCAATGGTGAAAATGCTGCGTCTGGAAAGGGCATTACAGAAAAAATTTACAAGCAGTTTTTAGAATGGGGCGCACAAGTCGTTACCATGGGTAACCACACATGGGATAAGAAAGAAATCTTTGAGTTTATTGATGATGCAAAATATATGATACGTCCAGCGAATTTTCCTGAAAATAACCCAGGGAAGGGTATTGTTTATTTGAATGTAAATGGTACGGAAATAGCGGTTATAAATATGCAGGGCCGCACTTTTCTACCTGTTATAGATGATCCATTTCAAAAGATGGACCTTTTAATTGAAGAGGCAAAGCAACGTACGAATATTATTTTTGTTGATTTTCACGGTGAAGCTACAAGTGAAAAGCAAGCGATGGGATGGTATGTGGATGGAAGGGTAAGTGCTATAGTTGGTACGCATACACATACACAAACAGCAGATGAACGCATTTTGCCTGGGGGTACAGCATATATTTCAGATGTTGGGATGACAGGGCCATATGATGGAATCCTTGGAGTAAATAGAGAAGCTGTAATGAAAAGATTTCTTACATCTATGCCGGTACGTTTTGAAATCACGAAAGAGGGAAGAACACAATTAAATGGATTCGTTGTTTCAATTGATAAGAATAGTGGGAAAGCAACTAAAGTAGAGCGGATTATGATTAATGAGGATCACCCATTTTTTGGCTAGTCTTTGAATCTGTGAATTATTTGTCCATACTGTAATAAGCTAACATCTCCAAGAATATAGTAGCAATAGAACTACAATAGCAAATAAAGGAGGTACTAGTAATGGAAGTATTAAAAGTTTCAGCTAAATCAAGTCCAAATTCAGTAGCGGGCGCACTCGCGAATGTCCTAAGAGAACGTGGCACAGCGGAAATCCAGGCAATTGGTGCTGGTGCACTAAACCAATCGGTAAAAGCTGTAGCTATTGCAAGAGGTTTCGTAGCTCCAAGTGGAGTGGATTTAATCTGTATACCGGCATTTACGGATATTATGATTGATAATGAAGAAAGAACAGCCATTAAACTTATTGTAGAACCGAGATAAATAGAATAAACGATATTACCTCCCGCAATTTAGGGAGGTTTTTATTATGGTAGAAATAAGCTTAAAAGAGATAGTTTAAGGGAGAAAGTATGGCGTGGGACAATTTTAATACAAACACTTTGCCAAAAAGATGAAAAGGTGCTCCATGCTTTTGAGTTATAATATTGTGTATTTTGCTTGTAGCATTTATACTGTAATATTGTATAGGTATAGTTTGGTGTGGGAACACATGAAAGGGGTCTTTTAAATGAACGAACAGCAACGAAAAGAACAGTCGCAAATAGTCAATCAGGCAGATGCCGCGGACAGAAAATCCGGACTGGAAAAACCTTTACATGAAAAAACAAGCGCTGATTTTGCGAAATACTTCGAAACTACTTATGAACCACCTAATTTAAATAAAGCTCGAAAGCGTGGTCGGGATAAAGTAAACGTTCACTATGATTTTGCTATTCCGGAAGACATGGAGCGAATTGGTGAGGGAAAAAAGTTTTTAATACGTACATATGGATGTCAGATGAATGAACACGATACAGAAGTGATGGCGGGTATCTTAACCGAAATGGGATATGAGTCAACTTCTGATACAAATGAAGCAGACATTATTCTACTAAACACTTGTGCCATCAGAGAAAATGCTGAAAACAAAGTGTTCGGTGAGATTGGCCATTTAAAACCTTTAAAATTAGAAAAGCCTGATCTTATTCTAGGTGTTTGCGGTTGCATGTCACAGGAAGAATCTGTTGTAAACCGTATACTGAAAAAGCATCAGCATGTGGACCTCATCTTTGGAACACACAACATTCATCGCTTGCCACATTTAGTGAAAGAAGCAATGTTTGGCAAAGAAAAGATTGTAGAAGTGTGGTCAAAAGAAGGAGATGTTATAGAGAATCTCCCTAAAGCAAGGAAAGGAAAAATCAAAGCATGGGTAAATATCATGTATGGTTGCGATAAATTCTGTACCTACTGTATCGTTCCCATGACCCGAGGAAAAGAAAGAAGTCGACGACCTGAGGACATTATACAAGAGGTACGTCACCTTGCTGCCCAAGGCTATCAGGAGGTAACATTGCTGGGGCAAAATGTTAACGCCTACGGTAAAGATTTTGAAGATTTAACCTATGGTCTTGGTGACTTAATGGATGACATGCACAAAATAAATATTCCGCGGGTGCGCTTTACAACTTCCCATCCACGCGATTTTGACGACCGTCTAATTGAAGTATTGGCCAAAGGCGGTAATTTACTAGATCATATTCACTTGCCAGTACAATCAGGAAGCAGTGAGATCTTAAAGAAAATGAACCGCAAGTATACGAGAGAGGAATACCTTGAACTTGTAAGGAAAATTCGTGAAGCAATGCCAAATGCGACATTAACAACTGACATAATTGTTGGGTTCCCAAATGAAACAGATGAACAATTTGAGGAAACGATGACGTTAGTTGAAGAGGTTGGATTTGAGGCAGCTTATACGTTTATCTACTCACCTCGTGAAGGGACACCTGCTGCACGAAAAAAAGACGATGTACCAGAAGAAGTGAAAAAACAGCGCCTATATCGTTTAAACGATCTTGTTAATAAGCAGTCGGCAGAGTCAATGAAAACCTATACAAATAATAAAGTTAAAGTGCTTGTAGAAGGGGAGAGTAAGAAAGACCCTGACGTATTAGCAGGATATACAGAAAAAAATAAATTAGTCAATTTTAAAGGGCCGAAGTCTGCTATTGGCAGTATTGTAGAAGTTGAAATTACAGAAGCAAAAACATGGTCTTTAAACGGTGTGATGGTAGAAAATACAGTTGAGGTGAACTAATATGGCAGAATATACACGTACACAAGTATTAGAAGAAGCAAAAAGACTTGCATCAATGCTTGCAAATACAGAAGAAATTGATCGCTTTAAGCAAGTAGAAGCAAAAATAAATGAAAATCAAAAAGTACAAAAATTAATTACAAAGATTAAAGCATTGCAGAAACAAGCAGTAAACTTTCAGGCTTATGAGAAAAGAGAAGCGTTAAAACGTATTGAGGAAGAAATTGATCGTCTGCAAAATGAAATTGACGAAATCCCAGTAGTTCAGGAATTTAAAGAAACACAAATTGTTGTAAATGATGTATTACAGCTCGTTTCAGGAACGATAGCCAGAGAAGTTACCAATAATGTCATTGAATCAACAGGCGGTGACCTTTTAGCAGGAGAAACTGGCTCAAAAGCAAAAAAGAATCATGGTTGCAGTAACTAATTATGATGAAAGAGACGAAGCAGTCTCTTTCTTTTTTTATTTCCAAACCGCATCCTGACACTTCTCACCCACCTTAAAATTGGTTTCTTTTCTTTTTTCACAAATCGCTATGCACTTTAGGTATTTGTCTTGCATAAAATGAGAATGAAAAAAGAGGAGGTAAAAGTAATTATGACTTTTCTTGAAAAAGACTATAGAGAAATCATTACAAAAGCCGTTTGTGGAAAAGGAAAAAAATTCACGCAAGCTTCTCATTCCATTACGCCATCTCATAGACCATCAAGTATCCTGGGGTGCTGGGTGATCAATCATTTATACAATGCTAAGAAGAAGTCCGAAGACACTGTTGAAATTAATGGGAGCTATGACATCAATGTATGGTATTCCTATAATGATAATACTAAAACAGAGGTCGTAACGGAGAGGGTTACCTATACGGACATAATCCCGCTTTCTGTTAAAGATGATAAATGTATCAATGATGAGTTTGACGTAATCGCAAAAGTTACACAGCAACCAAACTGCCTGGAATGTAAAATTGCAAGTAAGGGACACAAAATTGTTGTCGAGATTGAAAGAGAATTTGTTGTTCAAATTATCGGTGAAACAAAAATTGCTGTCCGTGTTGATCCTTCTGAGAACAACTTTGATGACGATGAAGACAATTGGGATTTTGAATTAACTGATGATGAACTGGAAGAAGTTGAACCAGATTTCCTTCATCATAAAGACTAATAAAAATTACGAGGGATAGTCTCTCTCGTAATTTTTTGTTTTTTAAGCTGTTTGTAAATAAGATTTCTAGTTAGCCAAATATAATGTAATGTTTTATCCCGGTGCAACCGTTAGTTTTTAGTGGGAGTAGCGGACGAACCCCCTACTGGTTGAAGTTTCACTTTATCTAGTTAGAAGCTTCTTGCAAATTCGTATGAGTAAGGGGATGTATGCTATACTATAGCTAGTATAAGATAGGTTTTGGAGGATGAAACATGGCAAAATATACACCCATGATGGAGCAATACTTACAAATAAAAGCAGCTTATAAAGATGCCTTTTTATTTTTTAGATTAGGTGATTTTTATGAGATGTTTTTTAATGATGCAATAGAAGCTGCAAGAGAGTTAGAGATAACCTTGACCAAAAGGGATCCTGGACAGAAAGAGCCCATCCCAATGTGTGGTATCCCATACCATGCAGCAGCTAATTATATAAAAATTCTTGTTGAAAAAGGTTATAAAGTTGCCATCTGTGAACAGGTGGAAGATCCGAAGACGGCTAAAGGTGTTGTGAAAAGGGAAGTTGTTCAACTTATAACTCCTGGAACAGTCATGGAAAGCACAATGCTTACCGAGGGAGAAAATAATTATATTGCCAGTCTCTCTCACTTTGAAGATGGCTCTTTTGTGATAGCTTACAATGATTTATCTACAGGAGAGAATCGACTTGCCCTTATCGAGGAAGGATTTGAAGCGGTCATCCATGAATTTTACAACCAGCCGATCAGAGAAGTTGTAATTCCATCCACACTACCCGAAGGTTTACAAAGTCAATTGCAAACACGCCTGCAGGTCACATTATCCTATCAGGACGAAGTCAAATTTAGTGCGGAATATCGCGACCTTAGTGAGAATCTTAATGATGAACGGTTAATGACAGCATTCAGCAGATTGCTCAATTATGTGCAAGACACGCAAAAACGGTCCCTTGATCATTTAAAACAAGCAGAAATCATTAATCGAAAAAATTATCTCTCATTGGATATGTACTCGAAACGAAATTTAGAATTAACCGAAACGATAATGAAAAAGGGAAAACAAGGAAGCTTGCTCTGGGTTCTAGATAAGACCGTAACCGCAATGGGATCCCGCATGTTAAAGAAATGGCTTGAACGCCCATTACTACACAAGGAAAAAATCGAGGAAAGACTTGATGCAGTATCGGCATTTTATGAACATTTTCTTGAAAGAGATACATTAAGGGAAACGTTGAAATCTGTCTATGACCTTGAAAGACTAGCTGGTAGAATCGCTTTTGGTAATGTTAATGCCCGAGACCTTCAACAGTTAAAAGTATCATTAGAAAAAATCCCGGGTATAAGGGAAACCTTAAATCAAATAGATCAGAAAGAGGTTGTAAACCTTGCAAACGACCTTCATTACCCTGAACATCTAGTAGCATTATTGAATGAAAGCTTGGTAGACGAGCCACCCGTTTCAATAAAAGAAGGATCTATCATCAAAGATGGATACAATGAACAGCTTGATACGTATCGTTATGCGTCACGAAATGGAAAACAGTGGATTGCTGAACTGGAACAGAGAGAGAAGCAAGAGACGAATATTAAATCACTTAAAATCGGCTATAATCGTGTATTTGGTTATTATATTGAAGTGACACGGGCGAATCTTCACCTCCTACCGGAAAATAAATATGAACGGAAACAGACTCTAACCAATGCAGAGAGATTTATCACACCAGAATTAAAAGAAAAAGAACAACTTATATTAGAGGCAGAAGAGAAAAGCGTCGAACTTGAATATCAGCTCTTTTTAGAAATTCGGGAAAAAATTAAGGGACATATTCCAGAGATACAATATTTGGCTGACATAGTAAGCAGGATAGATGTTCTTCAAACCTTTGCTACAGTTAGTGAAGTGAATAATTTTAAACGACCGAGTTTTAGCACAGAAAAGCTTGCTATCAAAAATGGCCGTCATCCTGTCATTGAGCAGGTCATGCGTGACGGGAATTTCGTACCAAATGATGTGGAATTAGATGCTGAGAAAAATGTGCTCCTTATTACTGGTCCAAACATGTCAGGTAAAAGTACGTATATGCGGCAACTTGCCTTAACTGTCATCATGGGACAAATTGGTTGCTTTGTTCCTTGTGATGAAGCTGAATTATTATTGTTTGACCAGATATTTACTAGAATTGGAGCTGCCGATGACCTAGTCTCAGGACAAAGCACGTTTATGGTAGAGATGCTTGAAGCAAACCATGCCATCTCGCATGCAACAGATAAAAGTTTGATTTTACTAGATGAAATAGGTCGGGGAACAAGTACCTACGATGGAATGGCGCTTGCCCAGGCGATAGTCGAGTATATCCATGATAATATTCATGCTAAAACATTATTCTCCACCCATTATCATGAGCTCACTTCATTAGAAAACTCACTGGATCGCTTGAAGAACATTCATGTACGTGCAGAAGAGTATGAAGGAAATGTTGTCTTTCTCCATCAAATAAAAGAAGGTGCAGCAGACGAAAGTTATGGAATTCATGTAGCAAAGCTTGCTAATCTTCCGGAAACTTTAATTGAACGTGCAAATCTTATATTGCAACAGCTAGAAGGGGAGCAAAAGGAAACGAAAGCGAAAGAAGAGTTACCAGCGTCTGATCAACTGTCCTTTTTCGTAGAAGAAAAGCGTGAAACTTCGAACTCCCGTAGTGAAAATAATCCGATAGATACGAAGCTGATAAAACAATTACAAGAGCTAGACTTATTTGACATGACACCAATGGATGCCATGAATACCTTGTATCAATTACAGAAAGAAGCAAAAAGCACGAAATAGAAAGGATTGTTAGTATGAGCATTGTGCAAATGCCCGATGTGTTAGCCAATAAGATTGCTGCTGGTGAAGTAGTAGAACGCCCTGCTTCTGTCGTAAAAGAGCTGGTAGAAAACAGCATCGATGCAAATAGCACATGGATAAAAATAGATATATTGGAGGCAGGGCTTCAGCAAATTAAAATCACCGATAATGGGGATGGAATGGCAGAGGATGATTGTGAGCGCGCCTTCCTCCGCCATGCAACAAGTAAGATAAAAGATGAGAACGATCTTTTTCATGTAAGGACATTAGGATTTCGTGGCGAGGCGCTGGCTAGTATTGCCTCTGTTAGCAGACTTACCATTCAAACGTCGCAGGGTGAGGAGGCGGGCACACTTCTCCAACTAGAAGGTGGCAAGGTTACACGTAAAGCGAAAAGTGATGCGCGCAAAGGCTCGGAGATTCTTGTTGAAGATCTATTCTTTAATACGCCTGCTAGATTAAAGTATATGAAAACAATCCATACAGAACTTGGACATATAACAGACCTACTAAACCGGTTATCGCTCTCCCATCCTGAAATTCGTTTTGAAGCCACCCATAATGGGAAGGGCCTGTTTAAATCCCCGGGTACAGGTGATCATTTACAGGTCATTTCAAATGTATATGGTATGGGAATTGCCAAGCAAATGCTTTGGATAGAACGGGAGACACTGGATTTTTCAATTAAAGGCTATATTGCCAAGCCTGAAGTTACAAGGGCATCAAGAAGTTATATATCTACCATGATCAATGGGCGCTATATTAGAAGTATTCCACTGTCTCAATCAATTCTAAGAGCCTATCATACTTTATTGCCAATTGGAAAATATCCTATCGTTGTACTAGATATTAAGATGGATCCAATCCTTGTCGATGTAAACGTTCATCCAACGAAGCTTGAAGTACGTTTTAGTAAAGAAAAAGAATTATTCCAGCTTATAGAAGAGACCATACGGGAAAGATTTAGACAACTAACGTTGATACCTGAATTACAATCAAAGTCTATTGCAAGAGAAAAAACAGTTCAAAATACGATGGATTTTGAACAGAAAAAAGCAGAATCGGTATCAGACCAAACTTGGAACAACATGGATACAGTTCGAGAAAACATTTTTGATCAAGAGCAAGCAGCGGTTAAAACAGAACCTCTGACAAGCAAGCTTTTCGAAAAAACCGAAGAGCAAAAGAATCGAAACGTGTATACAGAGGAATTGCCAGAGGAAAAACTGTCCGAAACCGAAATGGACAGCACGGAACCTAAACAACAAGCACAACGAGTGCCAATGATGTATCCAATTGGACAACTCCACGGAACCTACATTATGGCACAAAATGAAAACGGGCTTTATATGGTGGACCAGCATGCTGCCCAAGAACGTATAAAATATGAGTTTTTTAAAGCAAAACTTGGTAGTACGAACAACGAAGCGCAAGAGCTTTTGTTGCCGTTAACCTTTGATTTTTCTAAACAGGAAGCGATATTTATTGAGCAATATAAAGCAGATTTAGAAAAGGTTGGCCTGTTTTTTGAGTCCTTTGGACAGCATACTTATGTGATTCGCTCACACCCTAATTGGTTTCCGAAAGGTTTTGAAGAAGAGGTTATTAGGGAAATGATGGAGCAAATAATGGCGGACGAACGTATCAATATCGAGTCGATTAGAGAAGAGGCTGCTATTATGATGTCTTGTAAGCGATCGATTAAAGCAAACCATTATTTAAATCAGGAAGATATGTTTCGCTTGCTTGAAGACTTAAGACAAACGACGGATCCATTTACCTGCCCTCATGGACGGCCGATTATTGTGCATTTTTCTTCTTACGAGCTTGAAAAAATGTTTAAAAGAGTTATGTAAAAATGAATAAACCGAATGCGCCTCGCCGATGATAGAAAAAAACGATCACCGAGGTGGATTTAATGGAAAATCAAAGACTTATTAATTTTCTCAATCAATTATTGTCCAATCATTTTGTCCTATATGTCAAATTACACCGATATCATTGGTACGTGCAAGGAAGACATTTCTTTACATTGCACGAGAAGTTTGAAGAGATGTACACAGATGTTGCGGAAGATTCGGATGAAATTGCCGAGAGAATTTTAATGATAGAGGGAAAGCCGCTTGCTACTATGAGTATGTATATTAAAGAAGCGACATTGGTGGAAGCCAGTGCAGATGACAAAGAAAGTGAATTAATAAGTCAGTTGTATGATGATCTTACACAACTTAATAAGGAAATACGCTCAAGTGGCCTTAAACTTGCAAGAGAATTGGAAGATGGCCCGACAGAGGATTTACTTTTAACGATCCAAGCAAAGACGGAGAAAAGATGCTGGATGCTTAGAGCGTATATGGCATATGATTAAACATTTAGGATTTAGGGGATAATAATGGAACAAACAGTAATCGCGATAATAGGTCCAACAGCAGTTGGTAAAACGAAACTCAGCATTGAGGTAGCAAAGCAATTTGACGGAGAAATTATTAGCGGGGATTCAATGCAAGTTTATAAGGGTATGGATATTGGGACTGCCAAAGTGTCAAAAAATGAAATGGAAGGTATCCCCCATCACATGATAGACATTAAGGAGCCGTGGGAATCTTTTTCTGTTGCTGAATTCCAAGCAAGCGTTAAAGAACACATAGAGGAAATTAGCTCAAGACATAAATTACCCATTCTCGTAGGAGGAAGCGGTCTGTATGTACAGGCTGCTTTATATGATTACAATTTTGCCAATGTAAAGCGAGATATTACCATCTCAAGGAAGCTGGAAAAACAAATGGAAGAAGATGGAGCGAATGTCCTGTACAGTAGGTTAAAAGAATTGGATCCAGTTCAGGCTGCAAAGACGCATCCAAACAACGCTAGACGTGTGATTCGAGCGCTTGAAATCTATGAAACAACGGGAATGACTATGTCAGAGTGGCAAAAAACACAGCAACTAACTTCTCCATATCAGCTTTATTTAATTGGGTTGGAGATGGATAGAGAGCTCTTATATGACAAAATTAATCATCGTGTAGATCTCATGGTGCAACAGGGATTGGTAAAAGAGGTTCAAACTCTATATCAAAGGGGATATACAGATAAGCCTTCCATGAAGGGGATTGGTTACAAAGAGTTTATTCCTTATTTTGAAAATCGCCAGTCTCTTGAGCAAACAATTGAAATACTAAAGCAGAATTCTCGCAGGTTTGCTAAACGCCAGTATACATGGTTTAGAAACAAGATGGATGTCAACTGGTATTCGATTAAACCTGAAGAGGCTAGGGAAAAATCCAGACTTATTTTACGCGATATTGCAGGATTTCTTCAAGAAAAGTAGAAATGAATATATAGATAGAAAAGAGGAGGAAGGAAAATGGCGCAAACAGTAAATATTCAGGACCAATATTTAAACCAATTGAGAAAGAACCATATTGCGGTGACTGTGTTTCTGACAAACGGTTTTCAATTACGTGGAGTCGTGAAAGCATTCGACAATTTCACCGTTCTTTTAGAAACCGACGGAAAGCAGCAGCTGATATTTAAGCATGCAATTTCCACATTCGCTCCTGTCAAAAATGTAACGTTGGAAAAAGAATAAGTAAATTTACGGGCGCTAAGGGCGCCCGTTTTTCATTTGCTCTTTTATTAGCTGCATTCTTAAGATTATTGGGCTAATGTCACAACTTTTATGCCTCCGCGTATAATGAAATGACGGAGGGATGAAGGCATGGAAACACAGTTAATGCGTAGTAAAAGCAACCAAATCAACATCATTCTTCAGGATAGAAAAGAGGAAATTAAGGCAATTCCAAATAAGCAAAATCGTTTTGCTGAGAGTAATTCTTTTAAACACATTGACAGTGAGTTTTCCTCATTTGTCGGGTTGCATGAGCTAAAGCAGAAAATAAAAGAAGTCTATGCTACGGTAGTAATCAATGAAAAACGAAAGCAAGCAGGTTTATCGTGTTCTAAACAAGTACTTCATATGCTTTTCAAAGGTAATCCCGGAACAGGCAAAACAACCGTTGCTCGCAAGCTCGCCAAAATTTATTTTGATATGGGCCAATTATCAAAAGGTCATTTTATTGAAGCAGAAAGAGCAGATTTGGTTGGAGAATACATCGGGCAGACTGCTCAAAAAACGAGAGCGCTTATTCAAAAAGCAATGGGTGGAATCCTATTTATTGATGAAGCTTATTCGTTAGCACGCGGTGGAGAAAAGGATTTTGGGAAAGAAGCAATCGATACGTTAGTTAAGCATATGGAGGACTATCAAAACGACTTTGTTCTTATTCTTGCGGGCTATCCTTCTGAGATGGAACGATTCTTATCTTTAAATCCAGGTCTTAAATCGCGCTTTCCGTTCATTCTGGATTTCCAAAACTATGAAGTTTCCCAGTTGATGGAGATTGCAACCCAAATGGCAGCTGAACGTGAATATAGATTTACAAAGGAAGCAAGATATGAACTAAGGGAACGGCTTACGAGAAAGATGCAAGAGGAGGAGCGGAATTTCTCCAATGCACGTTATGTTAGAAATGTGATAGAGCATGCTATCCGTATGCATGCTGTAAGACTTCTAACAGAAGAACATTTTACAACGCACGATTTAATTCATCTAACGCGAGAAGATCTTTCAAGCAATAACTAGCTAGTCTCAATTTTGTGCTCGATTGCCAATTTTGGTAAGATTAAACTAGCGAGAACACTGAAAACAATACACTCATCGAAAGAAAGGATGCAGTTATGTCCGAAAAAATTCTTATAATTGCCGTAAATAAAAAACAGCAAAATGAAGCAAAATTCCAGTCCTCTTTAGATGAGCTTATTTCCTTAAGTGAAACAGCGGGTGGGAACGTAGAGTCTATAATGACTCAAAATAGAGATCGAATCGACCCTGCTCACTATATTGGTACAGGAAAAGTACAAGAAATTAAGGAAGCCATCACAGAACTTGGTATAGATTTAGTTATTTCCAATGATGAATTGTCAGCTGGCCAATTGCGGAACCTAGGGGCAGAATTTGGTGTGCGGATAATTGACAGAAGTCAGCTAATTCTTGATATTTTTGCCCAGCGTGCGAGGACCAAGGAAGGTAAACTTCAAGTTGAATTAGCGCAACATGAATACACTTTGCCGAGACTTCGAGGCCAGGGGATTGAAATGTCCCGGCTGGGAGCGGGTATTGGTACGAGAGGGCCAGGCGAAACCAAACTTGAATCCGATCAACGTCACATAAGAAGAAGAATCTATGATATTAAAAGAAGACTAGAAACGATTGTTCGTCAACGGGAGCAATACAGAAAACGAAGAAAATCAAATGAAGCTTTTCAAATTGCCATTGTCGGGTATACCAACGCAGGGAAATCAACATTGTTTAATCGTTTGACAAATAGTTCATCGCTTGAGGAGAATCAATTGTTTGCTACATTGGATCCACTAACACGGCAAATTCAATTACCTTCTGGTTTTCAAGCGCTTATTACAGATACAGTAGGCTTTATGCAAGACTTACCAACAGCCTTGATTGCCGCCTTTCGGTCCACGTTAGAAGAGGTGAAAGAGGCAGACTTTTTATTACATGTCGTGGATGTTTCCCATCCTGATCAAGAACAGCAACAAGATACGGTTATCAAGCTTTTAGATGAATTGGATGCGGGCTCCATTCCCATGCTTACTATCTACAATAAAGAAGACCGTCTTAATGGGGAAGAAGTTATCCCTATGCAGCATCCTTACTTCTTCATGAGTGCTTATCAACAAAAAGACATTGATAATATGCTCTCCAAAGTAGAAACGATTTTGCAAGAAATATGGAAACCATACAACGTCCAACTGGGTCCTGAGGAAGGAAAACAATTAAACAGACTAGAGCAAGAAACACTTATTATACGAAAAGAGTTTGAGGAAACAACAAACCGGTATGTATTACAAGGCTATATTAAACAAGATCACCCTTTAAGGGGCTTTTTAGAGGAGTAAAGACATTACATGATTAAAGATATGATACAAAAGACAGAAGAAGATTGTGCTATTCACCATAAAAGTATTGAAGAAGTTCGAGAGTTAAATCAGAAACGAGTACTAGATGCCTTTAAAAAACACCGGGTTAGTGACAGCCATTTTCATTCAACAAGTGGCTACGGGTACGACGACATAGGAAGAGAGACACTCGAAGCCGTCTATGCAGAAGTATTTGGTGGCGAAGATGCGCTTGTAAGACCGCAAATTGTATCAGGTACCCACGCTATTACAACAGCATTATTTGGACTCTTAAGACCACAAGATGAATTACTTTACATTACGGGCAAACCTTACGACACGTTGGAAGAAGTTATTGGCATTCGTGGTGAAAATACAGGTTCACTAAAAGAGTTCCAAATCCATTACAATCAAGTCGATTTAAGGGAAAATGGAACGGTGAACTACCAGGGTATAAAAGAAGCCATTTCTAATCAAACGAAGGTTATAGGTATTCAACGATCAAAAGGCTATGATGATCGCCCCTCCTTTACGATTGATGAAATACAAGAAATGATTTCTTTTGTTAAAGGGATAAATGAAAATCTTATTATATTTGTTGATAATTGCTACGGGGAATTTGTAGAGAGTAGAGAGCCATTGCATGTAGGGGCAGATATTATTGCTGGCTCTCTTATAAAGAACCCAGGCGGGGGGATTGTAAGAGCTGGTGGCTACCTTGCGGGAAGTAAAGAACTAATTGAGCAGTGTGCTAACCGTTTAACAGCACCTGGTCTAGGAAAAGAGACGGGGGCAACTTTTCATACGCTTCAAGAAATGTTCCAAGGCTTCTTTCTAGCTCCGCATATTGTGGGAGAAGCGTTAAAAGGGGCAGTTTTCACTTCTCGCTTTTTAGAACTGGCTGGTTTTGAGACAAGCCCGCACTACCAAGAGAAAAGAACAGACCTTATTCAATCCGTTACCTTCAGGGAAGAGCAGCCGATGGTACGCTTTTGCCAGGAAATACAGCGGAACTCGCCAGTGAATTCTTTTGTAACTCCATACCCTAGCGAAATGCCCGGTTATGAAGATAAAGTGATTATGGCAGCAGGTACATTTATTCAAGGGGCCAGCATTGAATTGTCAGCGGACGGCCCTTTAAGACACCCATTTACAGCCTTTGTTCAAGGAGGCTTAACGTATGCGCATGTTAAGCTAGCGCTAGTAGCATCTGTGGAAACATTGACAAAAGAAGGTTTAATAAAGAGAAGTTAGGGTATTAAAAAGAAGTAGAAACTTAATTGTGTGAGAAAACCTTACATCGGGTTGACATATTACCTGACATTTCATATAATATAACTAATTCGTTACAAGGGGGTCATGAATTGAATGATCAAGATAGACGTTCCATGCCCTTATTTGCAATTGGTATTGTAATGAAGCTTACAGAACTAACTGCAAGACAAATAAGGTATTATGAAGAGCATGATCTAATCCATCCAGAAAGAACAGGTGGAAATCAACGGTTATTTTCTTTTAATGATGTAGACAGATTACTTGAGATAAAAGACCTCTTAGATAAAGGTCTGAATATCGCAGGGATCAAGCTTATGCTTCAAGAGGAAATGGTCGAGACAAAAGAAGTGTTGCCAAAGCCAACATCAAACGAATTGTCAGACAAGGAACTTCGAAAAATTTTACGAACAGAACTTACCGATGCGGGCAGACATGGTAAAACAAACCTGCGCCAAGGTGAATTATCCAGATTCTTTACCAATCATTAATAATGTATAGAAAATATGGATACATAGCTTAGCTTATATAACCATATTTTTTATTCAAATATATAAATTATTAGGAGGAGAAGGAATGGGAAAGAAATTATCAAAAGATGAAATCATGAAACAAATTAAAGAAGAAAACGTGAGGTTTATCCGTCTTCAATTTACAGACATGCTAGGGACAATCAAAAACGTTGAAATCCCACTAAGTCAATTAGATAAAGCATTAGATAATAAAATGATGTTTGACGGTTCTTCTATCGAAGGATTTGTTCGCATTGAAGAATCTGATATGTATTTATATCCTGACCTGGATACCTTCGTTGTATTCCCATGGACTTCAGAAAAAGGTAAAGTTGCCCGTTTTATCTGCGATATTTACAAGCCAGACGGCACGCCATTTGAAGGGGATCCACGCTATAATCTAAAGCGTAACCTTAAGAAAATGGAAGAGCTAGGGTTTGATGCTTTTAATATTGGTACAGAGCCAGAATTTTTCCTTTTCAAATTAGATGAAAAAGGAGACCCTTCCCTTGAACTAAATGATAGAGGTGGCTATTTTGACTTGGCTCCTACTGATTTAGGGGAAAACTGTCGTCGTGATATCGTACTTGAACTTGAAGAAATGGGCTTTGAGATTGAAGCATCCCATCACGAAGTTGCACCTGGACAGCATGAGATCGATTTTAAATATTCTGATGCTGTAAAACATGCTGATGATATTCAAACTTTTAAACTAGTAGTTAAAACAATTGCTAGAAAGCATAATTTACACGCTACATTTATGCCGAAGCCATTATTCGGCGTTAACGGATCTGGGATGCATGTTAACATGTCTCTATTCAAAGACGGTAAAAATGCCTTCTTCGATGAAAAAGGAGATATGCAACTAAGCGAAACGGCTTATCAGTTTATTGCAGGCACAATCAGTCATGCGAAAAGCTTTACTGCTGTTACGAACCCTACAGTTAACTCATATAAAAGATTAGTTCCTGGCTATGAAGCTCCTAGTTATATCGCGTGGTCCGGTTCTAACAGAAGTTGTCTAATGCGTATTCCAAGTTCACGTGGAATTAGCACACGGGTAGAAGCGCGTAGTGTTGACCCATCTGCTAATCCATACTTGGCATTATCATCCCTACTTGCAGCAGGCCTAGACGGGATTGAGAAGAAAATGAAAACACCAACTGCCGTAGACCGCAATATTTATGTTCTTACAAAAGAAGAGCGTGAAGAAGCTGGAATCGAGGATCTACCTAGCACATTAGCTGGTGCACTTGAAGAACTTAAAAAAGATGAGGTTATCGTAAACTCACTTGGTGAACACTTATTCGAGCATTTTGTTGAAGCAAAAGAAATTGAATGGGATATGTTCAAAACGCAAGTGCACCCATGGGAAAGAGAACAATATTTAAGCACGTACTAAGCTTTAAAGAAGCTTTTAAGTACGCAACTATTTTAAATGTATATTAAAAATACCGTCCATCTATGGGCGGTATTTTTAAAAATAACTTTTCGTAGAAATTCACTTGAATTCTTGAGATTAAAGGGAGATAGAGTAGGTGTCCCATAATGCAGGCACTCTATCCTTTAGTTTAAATGTCAAAACATTCCTATGATTCTAACGATTTCGTTTGTCTAATATTTTAGACTTATGGTAAAATAAATCTACATTTCTCGACTTAAATTGCGAGATAAAAATTCAGAATGTTATTAATTATGTCGTTAATCAATCTTTAAGGCCAACTAAGGAGGAACTAACATGAATAAATTTGTTGAAAACTATTTATCTACCAATCGGAATACTTTTGAACAAGTGAGTAGCTTTATTTACCACCATCCAGAAACAAGATTTGAAGAATATGAATCAGCTTCCTATTTTGCTAAGGCTTGCGAGGAACAAGGCTTTCTTGTTGAACGTAATGTTGCTGGGATAGAAACGGCATTTATTGCTACATATGGCGAAGGTAAGCCTGTAATAGGATATCTAGGTGAGTTTGATGCACTTTCAGGCTTAAGTCAGAAGCCTAATGAAACGAGTTATCAACCTTTAGAGAAAGATATTGGACATGGATGTGGTCATAATTTGTTAGGTACAGGGGCATTTGCTGCTGCATGTGCTGCAAAAAAATACTTAGAAGAAAATAACCTGCCAGGTACTGTGAAATTTTTTGGCTGTCCAGGAGAAGAAGGCGGTTCAGGAAAGACATTTATGGTAAGAGAAGGTGTGTTTGATGGCCTCGATGCTGCGCTTACATGGCACCCCTCTCCTGCAAATGCGATTATGAGTTTATCAAGCTTGGCAAACTATCAAGTTTCATTTAAATTCAAAGGCATTTCATCTCATGCTGCAAACACGCCACATTTGGGTCGAAGTGCATTGGATGCTGTGGAACTAATGAACGTGGGCGTTAACTATTTGCGAGAGCATATTGTGCCAGAGGCACGTATTCATTATGCTGTGACAAACACAGGGGGGATATCCCCAAATGTGGTTCAAGCAAATGCCGAGGTACTATACCTGGTAAGAGCTCCAAAGGTGGCACAGGTGGACAGCATTTTTCAAAGAGTAAAGAAAATTGCTGAAGGTGCTGCACTCATGACAGAAACTGAAGTAACAATTGATTTTGATAAGGCATGTTCTAATTATATTCCCAATCGTTCTCTGGAGAAAATCTTGTATAAGAAATTTACCGAGGTTGGAGTACAAAAGCCTACAGATGAAGAGAATGCATTTGCAAAGAAAATATGGAATACCTTTACAGACGGTGAAAAAGAAAACTTCCTAGATCCAATGAAAGGTTTTGGTTATGTTGGAGATGGTAGTGAGTTTGCTGGTAAGTATTATTCTGACTCTATTTCACCTTATTATGAATCCAAGGAAATCCTTGCTGGTTCTACAGATGTTTCAGATGTAAGCTGGGTCGTCCCAACAGCTCAATTATCAGCATCTACTTCTGTGCTGGGTACTGCTTTACACACATGGCAAATGACAACACAAGGATTAAGAAACTATGCATTAAACGGGATGTTCCGCGCCGCAGAAACAATGGCCTTAGCTGGTATTCAGCTGTTTGACAACCCAGAAGACCTACAAAATATAAAAGAAGAATTTGAGGCATTTAAGAAAGCCAATCCATACAGCAATCCTATTCCTGAGGGTGTAACTCCTTCAAAGTTGCATGAGAAGTAGGCTTTCCAAATAGTTAAATCGAAATATTAGTATAGAATGCGAGGGGTATTATGGAAAAGAGGCGTGGTTTATTTCAAAGATTTTTAGATTTGGTTGAAAAGGTAGGAAATAAGTTACCGGATCCGTTTATTTTATTTATTGGACTATCCTTATTAATGATCGTTGTTTCCTATATATTTAGTTTGTTTAATGCTTCCGTTGTGCATCCAGGTACAGGAGAAGAGCTAGAGATTCAAAATTTGCTATCAGGTGAAGGCTTGCAGTTTATCCTAACTTCCATGCTCGATAACTTTACTGGTTTTGCTCCATTGGGACTTGTTCTTGTTATGATGCTAGGAATTGGTCTAGCTGAAAAGGTTGGACTAATGGATTATGCCATCAGAAAAACTATCTTGAGTTCACCTCCAAGTTTAGTTACTTATACGGTAGTATTTGTAGGGATTCTTGGAAACCTTGCCTCTGACGCTGCGGTTGTATTGATACCACCACTTGCTGCAATGGTGTTTTATAAAGTTGGACGCCACCCATTAGCCGGATTAGCTGCAGGTTTTGCAGGGGCTGGTGCTGGATTTACAGCCAATATCTTTATTGCTGGTACAGACGCATTACTAGCAGGAATTTCAACAGAAGCAGCAGCCATTGTGGACGAGTCGATGGTGGTAACCCCGGTCGATAACTGGTACTTTAATATTGTATCTGTTTTTGTTATGACAATTATTGGTGGACTCATAACTACTAAATTTGTTGAACCAAGGCTGGGGAAATATAAAGGCGAAGCTGTTGAAGATGAGGAGAATGAGGAGTTACAGAATGGCGGCAAAGGATTCCGAAATTCGATCATTGCTGGGCTTTCCTACATTGCACTGATCGTCATTGTTATTTCTTTACCAAACAGCCCATTAAGAGGTGAAGATGGTAGTATTGTACCCTCACCATTCTTAGACGGGATTATTCCTATTGTGCTATTTTTCTTTATCATTGTAGCTGTTACCTTTGGCATAACAGTAGGGAGAATTAAGACTGGTAAGGATGTAAGTGACTATATGGCAGAGTCTATGAAGGACATGTCAAGCTATATTGTTTTAGTATTTGCTATTGCACAGTTTATTGCATATTTTAATTGGTCGAATCTAGGAACATGGGTAGCGGTTAACGGGGCTGATTATTTAAAGGATATTAATTTTACAGGTATTTGGTTGATTATTGGCTATATCATATTTACTGCATTAATGAACTTCCTGATTACTTCAGGGTCTGCTAAGTGGGCAATTGAAGCCCCAGTGTTTATTCCGATGTTTATGCAACTCGGATATCATCCGGCCTTTACGCAAGTTGCATACAGGGTGGCAGATTCTTCAACAAATATTATTACACCATTGTTCCCGTATATGGTTATCATTTTGGCGTTTATAAAAAAATATGATAAAAAAGCAAGTATAGGTACTTATATTTCATTAATGCTACCGTATAGTATTGCGTTTTTAACTACTTGGGTTATATTAATTCTGGTATTTTACTATTCAGGTCTACCATTTGGTCCAGGAATATACCCGTTCTTATAGAAGGAGGAGAGCAGTATGCAACAATTAGAAGATAAATTAATTCAGTGGCGCCGAGATTTCCACCAATATCCCGAAACAGGTTTTATGGAAATGAGAACAGCTTCTATTGTAGCTTCTATTTTAGACAAACTTGGTTTCCAACTGAAAATGGGAAAGGAAGTTATGTCAGAGGCAGATTGCATGGGAAAACCCACTGAAGAGGAAACAAAGAAACATTATCAATGGGCACAGAAAAATGGGGCAATTGATGATTATCTTAATCCCTTTTCAGAAGGCTATACAGGAATAGTTGCCACATTAGATACAGGTAAGAAAGGCCCTATTATTGCATATCGATTTGATATGGATGCATTGGATATTTTAGAGTCAGACAGTAACGAGCATTTCCCGCACAATGAAGGATTCAGTTCAAAAGTTCACGGGAAAATGCATGCCTGCGGTCATGACTCCCACACTTCGATGGGTTTAGGCCTCGCCACCCTGCTTATTGAGAATAAAGAAGAGCTTAAGGGAAAAATAAAATTAATATTTCAACCAGCAGAGGAAGGCACACGAGGAGCAAAAGCTATGGCAGCAGCAAATATAGTGGAAGATGTCGATTATTTCATCGCCACCCATATTGGGGTCGGTGTTCCGCATAAGCAATTCGTTGCCGCCAATAGCGGTTTTCTTGCCACCTCCAAATTAGATATCACCTATGACGGTACAGCAGCACATGCCGGAGGTAGCCCTGAAGAAGGCAAGAATGCACTCTTAGCAGCTGCCGCTAGTGTGCTAAGCCTCCATGGTATATCTCGTCATTCAGGAGGAGCTACCAGGATAAATGTTGGGCAGCTAGAAGCTGGTGCAGGAAGAAATATTATTGCCAATCATGCTAGCATGAAAGTAGAAACGCGAGGAGAGACTTCTGAAATAAATGATTATGTGAAAGAACAGGTGACATCTGTCGTCAGTGGAGCGGCTACCATGTATCAAGTAGAACATAATATTGAAACAGTAGGCGAGGCACTAAGTTGTAAATGTTCGTTGGACCTAGCAGGTATCCTTCACAAATGTGCCGAAGCATCCCCGGATATTGAAATAAGTCAACTGGAAGATAACACGCCAGGAGGTTCAGAGGACGCCACCTATTTTATGAACGAAGTACAGAAAAATGGCGGAAAGGCAACCTACTGTGTATTCGGTACAGAACTGGCTGCAGGTCATCATAATGAAAAGTTTGATATTAAAGAAGACACGTTATTACCTGCAGTTAACATTCTTTTCCAATCAGTCAAAGTAATAATGGAACAATAAAAAACAGCTGCCCTCGAGGTAGCTGTTTTTTTACTAGAATTTGGTGTTGGTGAGATGTGAGTACTAGGTACTACACGTTGCTCGATTTAATGGATATTACGATATAAACCAATTACTTTACCTAGTATTGTTACATTATCATATAGAAGCGGATCCATCGTTGCATTCTCGGGCTGGAGGCGAATGTGGTCTTTTTCTTTAAAGAACCTTTTCACTGTTGCTTCATTTTCATCTGTCATCGCAACAACTATATCACTGTTTTGTGCTGTATTCTGCTGTTTAACGATAACCATATCCCCATCAAGTATTCCTGCCTCTATCATACTTTCCCCTTCGATAACCAATACGAAAAGATTATCATCAGGTCCAGCACTTGTGGTTGGTAGAGGAATGAATTCCTCGATATTTTCAACTGCTGTAATAGGTAGTCCTGCTGTTACCTTCCCAATTACAGGAGCATAGCGAGCTTCTTCTCTTGGGATATTATTTCCTTCCGACAAATCAAGTATTTCTATTGCTCTTGGCTTAGTCGGATCTCGTCGAATGTATCCTTTGCTTTCAATTCTAGATAAATGTCCATGTACTGTAGAACTTGAAGCAAGTCCGACAGCTTCGGCAATTTCCCGGACGGAAGGCGGATATCCTTTTTTTGTTACTTCGTCTTTAATATAATCTAAAATCATTTGCTGACGTTTTGATAGTTTTGACATAAATGTTTCACCTCGCCCATAAGATTAATTATTAATAGTTTACCATTTGATTCCACATAAAGCAAACATTCGTTCGAGAAAAAGCCTTGACAGGATCATATGTTCTGCTATAATTAAAATTACAAATAAGCGAACAAAGGTTCCTATTTAGAAAAGGAGGGAATGAAACTATGTTTAGTAAACTTACAAAAACGGATTTGTTTTATATAGTTGCCTTTGCCTTGACGCTGGGATTCCTGTACTTTACTATGATTACGAGTTAATTGGTTTAAGAAGGAGTAAGCGTGTTGAATGCAATTATCTACTGTCGCGTGAGTACCGACAAACATACCCAAGAGACCTCTCTTGCTAGACAAAAAATAGAGCTAATGGGATTAGCAGAACGCTATAATTTTAATGTAATAGCTTGTATAGAAGAAAAGAAGAGTGGCTATGAAATAGAGCGAAATGGCATATTTGAGATGCTCGATATATTTGCGGCTAAAGATGCTGACTGTTTACTAATTCAGGATGAAACAAGACTAGGGCGTGGAAATACCAAAATTGCGTTGTTCCATCAGCTGCAAAAGCTCCATATAGATGTATATACTGCAATGCATGATGGGAAGCTTGAACTATCAGAATCAGACTCTATGGTTTTGCAAATAGTTGGGATAGTGGAAGAATACCAACGCAAAATTCACAATGCAAAAATTAAAAGAGGAATGAGACGCGCAGTAGAACAAGGATATAATCCTGCTGAAAATCTCAAAAACCAGCATCATGCTCCAGGGCGCGATAGAGTTGCCTTTCCTATAGAAGAAGTGGTTAGACTTAGAGAGAAAAAGCTTACATTTGAAGAGATTACGAGTACATTAAACGGAATGGGATATCCTGTCTCCAAAGCGACGGTCCATCGCAGGTATAAGGAACTGCAAGATACTTGAATATAAGCCTTAATAGGCGTAAAATAACTAAGCAGGAGCTAATGGCTCTTGTTTTTTGTTGTATTCAGACGTAAAATAGATTTTTTAAAGATAAAGCTTAATAAGATCTTATACAGCTAATGATGTATACGCAAGACGGCGATGAAGTTTGTAAAAGTCATAAGGGTATTAATAGAAAATTAAAAAGGAGGTAGAGCTATGTTATCTCAGGATAAAATTGAGCGAATTAATTCACTGGCAAAAAAGGCTAAAGATACAGGTCTAACTGAGAAAGAGAAACAGGAACAAAAAGAGCTCCGTGAAGAATATCTAAACAATGTAAGAAGCTCTTTTAAAAACCAGTTTAAATCCATGACAGTTGTGGATCCTAAAGGAAACGATGTTACACCAAAAAAAGTGAAAGACTTGCAAGAGAGAAATAAGAAACATTAATTTTGTACCAAACTACGACAAAAATCAGCCCTTTTATAAGGAAGCCTATCCGTTTTAACTTGTTCCTGGATGGGTTTCGTTATAGAATGAGGAGGAAACAACCAGTAGTTATTTTTGAAAGGGGCTAAACAATATGTCAAACAACATAGAACAAAATTCAATTACTACAATCCGTACATTATCTATTGATGCAATCGAAAAAGCGAACTCTGGTCACCCTGGACTTCCAATGGGAGCAGCTCCAATGGCCTACACGCTATGGACTGATTTCATGAATCACAATCCAAAAAACTCAAAGTGGTTTAATAGAGACCGTTTTGTTCTTTCAGCAGGCCATGGATCTATGCTTCTATATAGTTTGCTTCATTTATCAGGTTATAACGTGTCGATGAATGACTTGAAAGAATTTCGTCAATGGGATTCTAAGACACCAGGCCATCCAGAAGTACACCACACAGACGGTGTAGAGGCGACAACTGGTCCACTTGGTCAGGGAATTGCCATGTCAGTTGGTATGGCAATGGCTGAAGCACATCTCTCTGCGAAATTTAACAAGGAAGATCTTCAAATCGTTGATCACCACACTTATGCACTTGTAAGTGATGGAGATTTAATGGAAGGTATTTCTCATGAAGCGGCTTCACTTGCTGGCCATTTAGGACTCGGCAAATTAATCGCACTATACGATTCCAATGATATATCCTTAGACGGGGATTTAAATCAATCTTTCTCTGATAACACGGAAGAGCGTTTTAAAGCATATGGATGGCAAGTAATTCGCGTTGAAGATGGTAATGATATAAATGCTCTAAGAAAAGCAATTAAGCAAGCACAGGAGAATACGGACCAACCTACATTAATTGAAGTAAAAACAATTATTGGCTATGGATCTCCTAATAAATCAGCATCAGCATCTTCTCACGGTGCTCCATTAGGTGCAGACGAAGTTAAACTAACTAAAGATTATTATAAATGGACTTACGAACAAGACTTTCATGTTCCAGAAGAAGTTTATGAAGACTTCAAAGAGAAAATTGGGAAGCAAGGTGCTGAAGCAGAAGATAAGTGGAATGCTTTGTTGTCAACATACAATGAAAAGTACCCTGAATTGGCTAAGCAATTAGAATTAGCAATGAAAGGTGAACTTCCAGTCGATTGGGAAAAATCACTTCCTGTTTTTGAAGCAGGTAAAGATACTCTTGCAACCCGTGCTTCTTCCGGAAAAGTATTGAATGCTATTGCCCAAGCTGTACCAAATTTCTTCGGCGGTAGTGCAGATTTGGCTGGATCTAATAAAACAATGATGGATAATGAAGAGGATTTCTCTCGTAAAAATCATGCTGGGCGTAATGTGTGGTTTGGTGTACGGGAGCATGCGATGGGCGCAGCATTAAATGGAATGGCTCTTCATGGTGGATTGAAGGTTTATGCGGGTACTTTCTTCGTATTTAGTGATTACCTTCGTCCAGCAGTTCGTCTATCTTCCATTATGAATGCACCTGTGACGTATGTATTCACACATGATTCCATCGCAGTAGGAGAAGATGGTCCGACGCACGAACCAGTTGAGCAACTAGCAGCTTTACGTGCTATGCCTGGCTTGTCATTAATTCGCCCAGCAGATGCTAATGAGACACAAGCTGCTTGGAGATTAGCTATTGAATCAACAAATCAACCTACCGCACTTGTGCTTACACGTCAAAACCTTCCTACTCTTGAAGGGACAAAAGAGTATGCATATGAAGGTGTTAAGAAAGGTGCATATGTTGTTAGTGATGCTACCAAAGAAACACCGGATGCATTGCTTTTAGCAACAGGTTCCGAGGTACAGTTGGCGGTCTCTGCACAAGCTGCTCTTAAAGAAAAAGGCATTGACGTTCGCGTTGTAAGCATGCCATCCTGGGATCGTTTCAATGCACAAGATGCAGCATATAAAGAAAAAGTTATACCTTCTTCTGTCAAAAACAGAGTAGCAATTGAAATGGCAGCATCATTCGGTTGGGATCGTTATGTAGGTGACCATGGAAAAATTATTGCTATTGATCGCTTCGGTGCATCAGCTAATGGTGACAGAGTTATCAAAGAATATGGTTTCACTGTAGAGAACGTCGTAGAACATGTAGAATCACTAACAAAATAGCTCAATTTAAAAGGTGAATTATCCACTATAAATTGAGAAAAATTAAAAGAAATAGCCTACCAATTCGCATTGGGAATGGTAGGCTATTTTTTTGTTTGAGATAGTTTACAGAATAAAACTACTATTTGTTTAAGAGCGGTATTAGGGCTTTTGTCTATTTATAAACTTTTCTCGACAAAACAAGTTAAAATATCTCCGATGAACCGACATTATTTTAAAGCTTCTTTCCGTATAATAGAAGGAAAAGGGGGAAGCTTAGTATGTATGAATATACTGTATTCCGGATGAAAGAAGAGTTTTCTTGGCATTATTTCCATAAAAGTGATATTCTTTATCGTTTTATTAAACATTATCAGAAAGAATGTCAGCAAAGACCGGATCTACAAATGCAATATGATTATAGTACCTATCCTTTTCCTGGAACGCAGTTTTGTAAGATTGTAGAAGAGAAGCTGGATAAGACGATGTTTTCTTATGAAACAGCAGATTTTTTACGATTATATAAAAATTCGACTAATATTCCTTTACATATAAGTGAAAAACATTTAAAATTTCGTTGTAAAACAATACTGGAAGCTGAAGAGATATTGTTTCCAATATTACGGGAGATTGATTCTACCTTCTTTATCATTGGAGAAAATACAGCGCAATATGGCTGGGTATCACCAGTTATTCGTATACGTGAACCAAAAAGTGGACAAGTATTGTATTCTTATCATTAATTTACTATACTGTTAAAGAGACAACACGAAGGAGGAAGGCGTGACATGAGCACGATTTGGGTAGTACTAATTGCTATAGCAGCGTTAATTGCTGGTGTTGCTCTTGGATTTTTTATTGCAAGAAAATATATGATGAGCTATTTAAAAAAGAATCCACCAATTAATGAGCAAATGCTTCGTACGTTAATGATGCAAATGGGACAAAAACCATCTCAGAAGAAAATTAATCAGATGATGCGTTCTATGAATAATCAATCTGGTAAATAAGCAATTATTTTATAATTTTGCAAAAAGCATCCGCGCGAATCAGCCCCTTACCATACAACGTAAGGGGCTTTTTTATTACAACGGCTAATATTTTCGGTTTTTCGTCATAATTTTAATGCATGGAACAATACATTTTTAGCTACACTGTGATAAGTTAGCTATGAGGAGGTAGAATATGTCTGAAGTAAATATTTTTATTGCATTTAGTGCTGGTTTTTTATCGTTTATATCTCCCTGTGTATTGCCGTTATTTCCAGTTTTTATATCCTATATTACAGGTATGAGTGTAAGCGAATTAAAAGAGGATAATAAAAATTTTAATGTGAAGAGTACAATGCATACCCTTTTCTTTTTACTAGGTTTTTCTTTTGTGTTTATCATGATGGGGTTCACGAGCCTCTACATATCGGAGTTTTTGATGACATACAAAGATTTAATTAGACAAGTGGGTGCTATTCTAATTATCTTCTTTGGATTAGTTATTGCAGGAGTATTGAACTTTGAGTTCTTAATGAAGAATAAACAAATTATGTTTAAAAATCGCCCAGCTGGCTTCGTAGGGTCTTTTATCATCGGGTTAGCATTTTCCCTTGGATGGACGCCATGCACTGGTCCTATACTAGGTGTCGTCCTGTCACTTGCGTCTACAGAGCCACAATCAGGGATGTGGATGATGATCAGTTATGTTCTTGGTTTTTCTGTTCCTTTCTTTGTATTATCCTTCTTCGTTGGGAAATTAGGTTGGATAAAAAGACACAGTTCCATCATTGTGAAGATCGGTGGATACCTAATGGTTGTGATAGGAATAGCATTGTTTTTTGACTGGATTTATAAATTGACGTCCTATTTGGGCGGGTTGTTTGGTTTCACAGGATTTTGATGGATTTTATTAGCATAGTATATTAAACTTAAAGTATATAGGTATAAAGGAGCTTTTTACATGTACAAAACAAACGATTTAATATTACGTACTACCACATCATTGATCGCCTTTATCCTGCTAGGTTTTGCAGTCTATCTATTGCTTGCAGGACATAATTCACCTGGTGGTGGTTTTGTCGGTGGGCTTATGACGTCAGCGGCTATTTTGCTCATGTATATAGCCTATGGAATCGAGGCTGTAAAGAAAGTACTACCAATAAACTTCTTGGTATTAATTCCAATTGGTTTAGCTATCGCACTTGGTACAGGTATAGGTTCATTTATATTTGGTGTACCATTCTTATCCCAAACCTTTGATTACTTTACAATACCTTTATTTGGTGAAATTGAGTTGGCAACAGCCATGATTTTTGACTTAGGCGTCTATTTCACAGTAATCGGAGTAATGATGACAATCATTCTAACCATAGCAAACGATCAGTAACATTTAGGGGAGGAAGAATATGGCCAGAGTTATGGTAGTTGACGATGCAAACTTTATGAGGGTAACCTTGTCCACTATACTGAAAAAAGAAAACCATGATATTGTAGCGGAAGCTGCAGATGGCGCAGAAGCGGTGAAGCTCTATAAAGAATTGAATCCTGACCTTGTTACAATGGATATTACGATGCCTGTCATGAATGGTATTGATGCAATTAAGGAAATTAAGTCATATGACCCGCATGCTACCATCATTGTATGTTCAGCTATGGGCCAACAAAAGGTTGTAGTGGAAGCAATCGAGTCTGGTGCAAAAGACTTTATTGTAAAGCCGTTTGATGATAGTCAGGTGTTGGAAACCGTTAACCGTTTAGTGAAATGAGAAACGGTAATAACTAAGGGGATAACCTGATAGAAAGTATGAGGTAATGTCATTATGTTTTGGTTGGTAGCCAGTACTATTGTTGCAGCCTGTATGGCTGTGACTATGATTTTTGTTCGCTTAAGGGGGGCTAAAAAGCCGGCTTCGGTTAAAAAAATTATGTTGCCGCCCCTTTTTATGAGTACAGGTGCATTAATGTTTATATTTCCTGTTTTTCAGATTAGCTTAAGCCAGTTTTTAGAAGCTCTTATCGTAGGCGTTATTTGCTCGTTTTTCTTAGTTAGAGCTTCCAGATTTGAGATTCGGCATGAAGCGATCTATTTGATTCCCTCAAAATCGTTTGTTTTTATTCTCTTTGGTTTACTGCTTTTTCGAATTGTAATGAAACTGATCATCGGTAGCAGTATTTCAGCAGGGGAAACAAGTGGAATGTTTTTTATCTTGGCATTTGGGATGATATTTACTTGGAGATGCTGTATGTTGTATAAATTTCTTCAGCTTGAAAAGCAATTACATGTTAATGCATAAAAAGAAGTCCGAAATGTTTAGTGTTCGGACTTCTTTTTATTATTGTCTTCCATTCGTTTTTCCCAATCCGGGGTATAATCCTCTTTTGCCATGTTAAACAAATGTTCATATGGAGTAACTTGGATGTTCTTTTCTTTTAATTTTTTTCTTAGAAACTTATGATCCCGCTTTGGTGTAGCTAGAATATATCCTTCAATTAACACTTCTTGATTGATAGCACTCATTTCTCTCTTGAGCGCAATTTCTCCAATTTTACTTGCGATTTTATGTCTTGCAATATCTCTAAATAATTCAGGCACAGGGGAAACCAATTCTTCAAGGAGTTCTTTCTCTTCTGCTTCCCACATATGTTGACTTTTTTCCATGTAGTATTCTTCCCAGTCCATAATGGACTTACCATCTTCTTTAGGGAGTCGTTTCAAAAATTTACGAAACATGAAAAAACCGCCTATTGCCATAAACATAATCATAAGAAAGCCCCATAAAATGATTATAACAGAATAATCTACAAATCCCGACATCGTTTCACCTTTTTCTTCAAATAATCGAATGAAATTACAAATTGTTACAAGTATTTTACATAAGTAATTTATTTTTTTACGCAGGTATAGTAATATTACTAATAATTGGGTATATATTCATAAAGATAACAGGTACAACAATTATATCATATTATAATAGGAAAAATTACTGCAAACAAGCGACATATTATCGCATTATATATCATAATTTAGAATTATGAGACGCCAAATGGTTGTTACATTATGACAAAGAGGGGGAGTACTATGGCTTTTAAGAACAGAGATCAAGATAAATATCAAGTTGAACATACTGTAAAAAAAGCAGAACCCGCCAATACACAGGATACCTTTGAAGCATTATCGAAACTACCCCTATACATGGTAGATTGGGTAGAAAAAAACAACCATGATATTGTGACAGTCTGGGATGAGAGTGGTAAGGTTATTTACATCTCTAGCTCAATAGAGGATTTATTGGGCTACCAAACTTCTGATCTAAGAGGCACCTACTGGTACGAAAAAATATCGGCAGAAGATGTGAGTTATATTAGAGAACAGTTGGAGAATGCTTCTGATTCCTTTCAGAAAATTAATGTAAATATATTAAATAATAATGGCAAATACATTTGGTCAGAATGCAAGGTCGCGAAGTTAACGGATAATGCAACCAACACAAAATACTATATTTCGACTTTAAAAGATATTACAGATAAAAAAGAAGCAGAAGAAATGATGATCCGTTCAGAAAAGATGTCAGTAGCTGGACAGCTTGCTGCTGGGATCGCACATGAAATACGTAATCCTTTGACCTCTTTAAAAGGGTTTCTTCAGCTTTTACAAGCTGGTGTTAAGGGTAAAGAGGAATATTATCAAATCATGGTGGAAGAAATAGAAAAGATAGAAACGATAACATCTGAATTACTCTTTATTTCAAAGCCTTTAACGGACAATCGAAAAATGGAATCTATTAAAGATATGATTCACGATGTAACAGTTCTTTTAGGACCACAAGCCAAATTAAAGGGCATAGACATTAGAGTGGATGGAGCAGATAAAGCACAGATTAACTGCGATCGTTCCCAAATTAAACAGGTCCTAATTAATTTGCTGAAAAACGCAATTGAAGCAATGGAATCACCAGGTTTTATTACGTTTTACGTAAAAGACAGTGAAGAAGTAGTTAAAATTAGTATCAGCGACGAGGGTCCCGGCATTCCAGAAGAAATCATACATAAGTTAGGCGAGCCTTTTTTTACAACAAAGCAAACAGGTACGGGACTTGGAATCATGATTACAAGACAAATCCTTGCGTCGCACCAGGCAAGATTAGAGATCAGTCAAAACGAGAAGGGTGGAAGTACGTTCCACATGATTTTTCATAAATGATCTGGTTATTCGTTGCACTTGGTTTTTTTAAACAAACTAATAAGTAAAACTTATCACTCTACATAAGATATTAGTATATGCAAGAAAAAGGGAATGGTTTGTTTTCTCCTCGATTATCCTTTAAGATATAATTGTAAGGAAATCGCTTTTATATGAATGATAGAGTAATAGTATAAAAGCAGTCGAAATTTGTAGAGTTTATTAAATGATTAAGTGAAGTATGTCTGAAAGGGGAAGACAAAATGGGGAATCATAATGTTTATGATGCGAAAAAACAGTTTGATTTGAACGGGAAAAAGTACAATTATTATCGTCTAAAAACACTTGAAGAAGCTGGCCATGGTAAAATTGGCCGTTTGCCGTTTTCAGTTCGCGTATTACTAGAGTCATTGCTACGCCAACATGATGGACGACAAATCAAAAATGAACACGTTGAAAGACTAACAAAATGGGGCACAAAAGAAGGCAAAGGTGTAGATGTTCCTTTTAAACCTTCCAGAGTTATACTTCAAGATTTCACAGGCGTTCCTGCTGTGGTTGATTTGGCATCATTACGAAAAGCCATGGTAGATATGGGTGGAGAGCCAAATGAAATTAACCCTGAAGTTCCAGTTGATCTTGTAATAGACCACTCCGTACAGGTTGATCAATACGGAACAGCGAATGCACTAAAAGCAAACATGGATCTTGAATTTGAGCGTAATGCCGAGCGCTATGAATTTTTGAATTGGGCGCAAAAAGCATTTGAAAATTATCGTGCAGTACCACCTGCAACAGGTATCGTTCACCAGGTTAACCTTGAGTATATTGCCAATGTAGTACATGGCATTGAAAATGAAAACGGAGAGTATGATGCATTTCCAGATACATTGGTAGGTACTGACTCCCATACAACGATGATTAACGGACTTGGTGTACTAGGATGGGGAGTTGGAGGTATCGAAGCTGAAGCAGGAATGCTTGGTCAACCGTCCTTTTTCCCTGCTCCAGAAGTAATTGGTGTTAAATTCACAGGTAGTTTCCCTCAAGGAACAACTGCAACAGACTTAGCCTTGAAAGTAACACAAGTACTTCGTGAAAAGAAAGTGGTTGGCAAGTTTGTTGAATACTTTGGTCCTGGTCTCCAAGACATGCCACTTGCAGACAGAGCAACCATTTCAAACATGGCTCCGGAATATGGCGCAACATGTGGATTCTTCCCTGTTGATGAAGAGTCATTAAACTATCTACGCCTAACTGGGCGGGACGAAGAGCAAATAAATCTTGTAGAAACGTATTGTAAGGAAAATGACCTTTGGTATTCTCCAGATCAGGCAGATCCGGAATATACCGAATTAGTCGAAATTAACCTTTCTGAACTGGAACCAAACCTTTCAGGTCCAAAACGTCCACAAGATTTAATAGCACTATCAAACATGAAAAAAGAATTTAATAAAGCTGTAACCGCGCCTGCAGGCAACCAAGGCTTCGGGATGGATAAAAAAGAATTTAAAAAAGAGGTAACAGTTAATCATCCAAATGGTAATAGCTCAGTTATGAAAACGGGCGCATTGGCAATCGCTGCTATTACTTCTTGTACAAATACGTCAAACCCATACGTAATGCTTGGTGCTGGACTGCTTGCGAAGAATGCTGTTGAAAAGGGTATGAAGGTACCTGACTATGTAAAAACTTCTTTGGCACCCGGTTCTAAAGTTGTAACAAGATATTTGGAAGATGCTGGTTTAACGCCTTATCTTGATAAACTTGGCTTCAACCTTGTTGGTTATGGTTGTACAACTTGTATTGGGAACTCAGGTCCTTTGCGTGAAGAAATAGAACAATCCATCATGGACAATGATTTGCTTGTTTCTTCTGTCCTATCAGGTAACCGAAACTTTGAGGGAAGGATTCATCCGTTAGTTAAAGCGAATTATTTGGCTTCACCGCCACTTGTAGTAGCTTATGCCCTTGCTGGTACAGTGGATGTTGACTTAACCAAAGAGCCGATTGGTGAAGATAAAGATGGCAAGCCAGTTTATATGGATGATATATGGCCATCGATGGAAGATATTAAAGAACAGGTGGCAAATGTTGTCAAACCTGAGATTTTCCGCAAAGAATATGAAAATGTGTTCCAATCTAACGAACGCTGGAATGAAATTGATACAACGGATGAACCATTGTTTAAATGGAATGATGATTCAACGTACATTCAGAATCCACCGTTCTTTGAAGGACTTAGCAAAGACGCCGGCAAAGTGAATCCATTAGTAAACTTACGTGCCATTGGTCACTTTGGCGACTCTGTAACAACAGACCATATTTCACCTGCTGGGGCAATTGCTAAGGATATGCCTGCAGGCAAGCATTTACAGAACAAAGGTGTTTCACCTCGTAACTTTAACTCATATGGTTCCCGTCGTGGTAACCACGAAATAATGATGCGTGGTACATTTGCAAACATTCGTATTCGTAACTTACTTGCTCCTGGGACAGAGGGTGGATATACAACTTACTGGCCTACTGAGGAAGTAATGCCGATCTATGATGCAGCAATGAAATACCAACAAGATGGCACTGGCCTTATTATTATGGGTGGAAAAGACTATGGTATGGGCTCATCACGTGACTGGGCAGCCAAAGGTACAAACCTTTTAGGTATTAAAACGGTTATTGCTGAAAGCTTTGAACGTATTCACCGTTCAAACTTAGTTATGATGGGTGTTTTACCACTACAGTTTGAAAAAGGTGAAAGTGCTGAAAAGCTTGGTCTAACTGGTCGAGAAACCTTTAATATTGAAGTAGACGAAAGTGTAAAACCACATGATCTTGTAAATGTTACCGCAACAGATGAAAATGGTAATATTACAACATTCAAGGCAGTTGCTCGTTTTGACAGTGAAGTGGAAATTGACTACTACCGTCATGGTGGCATACTACAAATGGTGCTTCGCGACAAATTAAAAAAATAAAAGCCGTAATTCCTTACAGTAAACAAGTCGTATAACAATACTGTTTACGTAATGAATAATTGTTAAGAATGAAACCGTGCCTCACAGTATTTCTGTGTATGCGCGGTTTTTTTGTGTAACAAGCTTTTCTTACTATATGCTAAGTGAAAAATAGGGGGAAGAAGTCAACTAGTATTATAAGAAAGTTTACTTTACAAAAGGCTCTTTTCTAACTAACATAAGAAGAGAATCAATTTGTCAGGAATGTGTATTAAAGGAGCTAAAAGATGATTAAAAATATAATTGCAACAGGTGTTTTGCTTGTATTGGTAGGTATTGTTGTATTTAACTTCTTTGATAATCAAAAAGAAGCAGAGACTGAAAAAGCGAGTGAAATGAATACAAGCTCTGAGGGCGGAGCAATTGCACCAGTCGAAAGTGCTGGACTAGAACCAGGAGAAGCGGCACCTGATTTTAGCCTACAAACGCTAAATGGTGAACCGATTCAGCTTTCAGACTTTAAGGGGAAAAAGGTCATTCTAAATTTTTGGGCGACATGGTGTCCACCATGCAAGAAAGAAATGCCAGAAATGCAAACTATTCAGGAAGAATATGGGAATGAAGTAGAGATTTTAGCTGTTAATATGACAGATTCAGAAGCGAAGGGTATAAGTGATGTCCAAAAGTTTCAAGAAAAGTTCAAGTATACTTACACGATGCCACTTGATGAAGATGGAGAATTAAGTACAGCTTATAAGGTATATAATGTCCCAACAACGTACTTTATTGGTTCAAATGGTAAGATCGCATTACCTCGGAAATCAGGGCCCATGACGTATGATTTCATGGTGGAAAGTATTTCACAAATGGAATAATAGTATGAAAATAAAGAGGAATGGTAATACTTCTATTTAAAAAGGAGTGAATTACCATTTCTTTGAAAAAGAAAATATCATTTGAACAACTCGTACAGGACAATAAAAAGCAAATTATGCAGGACGCTTCATTATTAGAAAGAATAGAGCGGAATTTAGAAATGAAAATGAATCAAACCCTAGAAAAGAAAGAATCTTAGAAAGATGAGCTCCTCTGAAATTTCAGAGGAGTATTTTTATGCCTTGATAACGTTAAAATGATCTTCCTGATAAAAAAGGACGTATAGCTTTCTAATAATAAGTTAGAATAAAAGCATGAAGTTGACTGATAACCATTCACACAAACCAAAACCTGATGACCGTAGTGATAACGTAGAGAAATTGCAAAATATGGTGCAAGATACAATTCAAAACATTGAGAAGTCCCATGAAACCATGCGTTTTACTGATGGTGAGGAAAAGCAAGCTATTGAAACGAAAAATAAACGTCGTGAAGAAGCAATTGATGCAATGCGTAATGAAATCAAAGATGAATATAATGCACTTGACTAGATATTGTATTGCTTCACATAACTTTACACAGTATTTAAAGTCGAACGAATGCAAATCCTTGGTAAAGGACTTGAGCTTTCGTTCGACTTTTATTTTAATATAACGTTTTTCTTGATCTTTTATCGCGGTGCAACCGTCCGTAAGACTCCCACTTCAAAACATAAAGTAAAACGAAGATGTTTAAGTGGGGGTAGACGGTCTAACATGCGAATTTGTTCAACTAACAATCAGTGGGGGAAGAATGAAAACCCCACTGATTGAAGTTTCACTTTATAAGTGTTTCATTAAGCAGAGACTTTGGTAGATATGGTAGGATATAAAGTGTAACAAGCTGTATTGGAGGAATCATTGTTGAATAAAGTGCAAACACCAATTGAAGTACGTTATCAGGAAACCGACCAAATGGGTGTCGTCTACCATGCCAATTATTTAGTATGGTTTGAAATAGGGAGAACAAAATTTATAGAATCACTAGGATTACGATACGGAGCGATGGAGGAGCAGGGTGTTGTATCACCTGTTACAGATGCTACGATTAGCTTTAAAAAGCCCATTCGTTATGGTGAAGAAACGGTTGTAGAAACATGGTTGGAAAGTTACGATGGATTACGAACAGTCTATGGATATCAGATTCTCAATTCAAAAAAACATGTAGCAGTTAGCGGTAAGACGGAGCATGTGATTGTGAAAAAAGACAGCTTTCGACCACTTTCGCTTAGAAAAGCTTTTCCTGAATGGCATGAAGCATACAGCAACAAATTGAAAGAGGGATAAGAGGCATGGCGTTTGGTTTAAAAAGAGATGAGTTAACTTCCTGGAAGAAGAAAGTACTTGCTGGAGAAATTGCAATCTTAACACACTATTGGCTCGATAATCGATTTCCTGGGTGTACAACCGTTACAAAGGTTGGTTGTAATGATCTCCAGAAACTAACTAAATGGGGAAGACAATATGGTTTAGAAGCTGAATGGATTCACAGGGACCAAAAATTTCCCCATTTTGATTTGTTTGGAGATAAACAACGGGATATATTACTTTCCGAAAAGCAATGGAAGCAACTAGAACAATTTAATTTATTGACTAAATAAGAAAACAACAGCACGTGGGACTTCTCTGTGCTGTTGTTTTTTGATAGATTGTTTACTTATTAAGCGACGTGTATTTAAAGGCAGGTTCTGCAAGTTTATTATTCATCTGTACTTTTAAATCCTTGTCTTCAAAGTACCAGGCGTCCTTTGTTTCTACGTAGAAAGAAACTCCCTCCACAATAACAGAAGCATGCTTGTTCTCTGGTTCTTGAACAGCAACTCCGAGGGAAAAACCAGGAAGATTTCCACCTACCCCGCCGTACCTAACATAAAAACGTATTGGGCTATTCTCTTCTAAGTCTAATTCTTCTTTATACCATTTAGCAGCTTCCTTGCTAACCTGCAACTTCAATTGTGACAACTCCTTTTGAAACTATTTCCTGATCTTTTGTTTTTTCTCCGGTACTAAATCAACACCGCCTTCATGAAAAGGGTGGCATTTGCTAATTCTTTTTACTGTTAAATATGTTCCTTTAATGGCACCGAATTTTTTAAACGCTTCAAGGCCGTATTCCGAACAGCTTGGATAGAAACGACATGTTCTTGGAGTAAATGGACTTATTGCTTTCCGGTAAAATGTAATGAGCCCAATGAATAGATATTTCATCGATATTACCCGAGATTCTCAGTGCGCTTATCATACGTAACAGAAGCAATGGCATCATGCATATGGATAGACTCTTCATTTCGACAAGCAACTTGGAATTTATCAACCATATCCATTTCGTATAAGTCAGCTGCAACGAGACGAACCATATCTTCAACAAAGCGTGGGTTTTCATAAGCTTGTTCCGTTACCATTTTTTCATCTGGTCGTTTAAGCACTGGGTGAATCCTTGCACTAGCATTACTTTCTGCCGCTTCTAAGAGCAGTGTTTTCCAGTCCATCTCTGCTTGAACTGCTCCTTCATTTAGTTCCACATCTATTGATACAACACCTCTTTGGTTATGTGCGCTGTATTCACTAATTTCTTTGGAACATGGACAAAGTGTAGTAATTAATGCTGATAAAGAAGCGGAGAGGGTATAACCCGTTTGATAGTCATAGATTACTTTCATGGTTATATCCGCGTGATTTAATCCTGCGAGATCACTTTGAGGGCCACGTCGTTCAAAGAACCAAGGGAATTGCAACTCAATTGTCGCATCTTGTTGATCGAGTCGGTCTGCTAATTCTTTTGTGAACGTTTTTAATAGTTGCCAATCAGCTTGGAAGACACCTTGTCTGTAATAGGTACTTAGTTGTTCTGTAAAGCGACTCATATTTGTCCCTTTACTTGTGCTTTTCAAGCTAGTTGAAAAGGAAATATTGGCTATACTTGATTGTATTTTTGGTTCCAAGTCCCCCGTAACTGACAGAGGATGTTTTACATTTGAAATCCCTACAGCATCTAAATCAAAAAGAAAATCTTTTTTTGTATTTTGCAAGTCAGCCATCTGACTTTTTTCAATTGGTTTTGTTCTCGGAACTGGTAATACTGAACCGAATAATTTATGCCGTTCTGCCTTGGATGGCAGTTGTTTTAGTGGGAAGAATTTCGTATTCACGACACAGTCCCCTTTCTATTCATGTATAAACAAGTATACGTGAGCACCTTTTATTATTCAATTTATTGGTTTTGATGAAATTACATCCATGTGATCTTCGGTTCGGTCTTTTCTCTAATCCGCTTAATATTAGCTTTGTGTCGGTAAGTTACAAATAGCATAAGCAGTGCAGTTACAATAATAAGTCCGGTATCTTGAAAAAGAAAGGAAGCGATAACTGCAACCACCCCGGTGATGATAGAGGATAATGAAACATACTTTGACAAATAAAGACTAACTAAAAAAGTACTTATCGTAATGACAAATAATAATGGGTTAATCCCTAATATTATTCCGCCAGAAGTAGCGACTGCTTTTCCGCCTTTAAATTTAGCAAATAGTGGATAGGTATGTCCAATTACTGCAAATAACCCGATTATCAACCGATAAACATCCGCGTCAAAAAGAAGGGGGATTAATGTAGCGATCGTTCCTTTAAGAATATCTGTAACGATTACGATACTCCCAGCCTTGAATCCAAGCACACGAAATGTATTGGTCGCACCGAGATTTCCGCTTCCATGTTCGCGTATATCCAGGTTGTAACCCAGTTTTCCAACAATTAGTGCTGTTGGAATAGAACCCAATAAATAAGCAACAATAGCGAATATAATATATTCCATCATAATTCCTACTTTCCGGTTAGTATGTAGCAAAAAAATTCTATTTACATTCTAGCACGAAGTAAGTGGGGAAAGAACCATTTTTATTATTTTAAAGAGAAACATTCCAGTTGACGTTTTTATTTCACGAAGATAGGGTAAGGTTTTAAGAAATTGAAAATGGTTTGTGTATATTGCTGAGGGGGAACAAGAGATGATTGAATTTGATAAAGTAAAAAAGATCTACCCAGATGGAACGGAGGCTATACGTGAGTTCTCGTTGAAGGTGCAAGCCGGTGAAATTGTAACGTTAATCGGCCCGAGTGGTTGCGGTAAAACTACCGCTATGAAAATGGTTAATCGATTAATTGAACCAACGGCAGGTGACATCTACATAAATGAACAGAAAGTAAATTCATACAACATACATGAACTACGTTGGAATATTGGCTATGTTCTCCAGGAAATTGCATTATTTCCGCACATGACGATAGGAGAAAATATATCCGTTGTGCCCGAAATGAAAAAGTGGAAAGGAAAAAAAGTAAAAAAGAGAATCGACGAATTATTGGAGATGGTGGGATTAGACCCTACTACTTATCAAAAACGAATGCCTAGAGAACTATCAGGTGGCCAACAACAACGGATCGGCGTTGTTCGCGCTTTGGCGGCTGACCCAGATATTATTCTAATGGACGAACCATTTAGTGCCCTTGACCCGATCAGCAGGGAGCAACTCCAGACAGACATAAAGACATTGCAAAAGGAAATAAAGAAAACTATTCTCTTTGTTACCCATGACATGGATGAAGCGATGGCGCTTGGTGATAGGGTGTGTTTAATGAAGGATGGCGAAATCGTACAATTGGACACACCGCAGCAGCTCATCTTAAACCCCAAGACAGAGTTTGTGAGGAACTTTATTGGGGAAAGAAAATCACCTTGGCAAACAGCTGTGGACGTTATTTGCGATCCATTATCAAGTCACGTTCTTACAAAAGAAGCATTTGAACAAGGCAATTTTGATCAAAATGTGACCTATATTGTTACAGATAGAAACAACATGTATGAAGGGGTGGTCAGTAAGGGTACTATCAAGCCTGAATTTTTAACCTTAGAGAATGACCTCCCGCTTTATAAGGCTACAGCTTTAATACAACAACAGGATACCCAACACCTATTCCCTGTCATTAAACAAGGGAAGCTAATTGGGGTATTAAGTAATAAGAAAATTGTTGAATACCTTAGAAGTAAAACAACCCTCGAAAACGGGGTGATTCAGTAATGCAGGAGTTTATTAACGTTTTCCAAGATAGAAGAGGACAATTGTTAGAGACGTTATGGGAACATTTACAGATTTCCCTATTGAGCTTAGTTATTGCAATTATAATAGCCGTTCCACTGGGACTCATACTCACAAGATATCCCCGAGTTGCTGAGCCAATAATAGGAATATCTGCAGTAATGCAGACCATACCTAGTCTGGCAGTATTAGCATTCCTAATTCCGTTTTTGGGCATAGGCAAAGTACCTGCTATCATTGCGCTAACTGCTTATGGTTTGCTCCCGATATTGCGTAACAGTTATACGGGAATCGTCGGGGTTGACCCTGCACTGAAAGAGGCGGCAATTGGTATGGGGATGAACTCGTTTAAACGACTTTCTAAAGTAGAACTTCCAATTGCCATGCCGGTAATTATGGCCGGTATACGTACGTCTATGGTACTAATCGTCGGTACCACGACAATTGCAGCACTAATTGGAGCTGGTGGGCTTGGCGAACTGATTCTCTTAGGAATTGATCGAGGAGCAGATATCAATCTAATCCTACTTGGGGCGATACCGGCAGCTTTACTGGCTATTATACTCGATTTAATTCTGCGCGGATTTGAACGTATTTCAAAAAGAGCTGGTTTTAAGTCATTTGTTGCCATGTTACTTATAGCAGTGCTTGTGGTTACCGCACCGTTTATTTTTAACAGCTCTCAAAGAGCAGATATCATAATTGGCGGTAAACTCGGCTCTGAACCAGCGATACTAGCAAATATGTACAAGTTGTTGATTGAAGAAGATACTGATTTAAATGTTGAGTTAGAAACAGGGCTTGGGAAGACTTCCTTTGTGTTTAGTGCTTTAGATAAAGGGAGTATTGATATCTATCCAGAATTTACTGGAACAGCAATTGTGACGCTTATGGAAGAAGAAGCGGAAAGCAATGATGCGAAAGAGGTTTATGAACAGGCTAAAATCGGTATGGATGAGAGATACGATATGGCTCTACTACAGCCAATGGCTTTTAATAATACGTATGCTGTGGCAACTACAGAGGAACTTGCTGATCAATACAATTTAGAGACAATTGGAGACTTGCAAGCTGTAGAGGATGAAGTGACGGCAGGTTTCACATTAGAGTTTAATGACCGCTACGATGGATATGTTGGCATGCAGGATGTCTATGGCCTTGATATTAGTAATATTCGTACCATGGAACCAGGAATAAGACAGGACGCCTTAGCAAATAGTGAGGTTGATATCATTGACGCTTATGCGACAGATAGCTATATGGTAGAATTAAATCTTGTCACCTTAGAAGACCCGGAAAATCTATTTCCGCCATATCAAGGTGCTCCTTTATTGCGTAATGAAACAATGAAAGAGTATTCTGAACTTAAAGATATTCTTAATCAACTTGGTGGAAAGATCACAGATGAACAAATGCGCGAGATGAACTATGAAGTGGATTATGAAGATCGTTCTCCAAGGGAAGTAGCTGAGGAATTTCTACAAGATGAAGGTTTATTATAGAAATTAGGGAGGTATTCATCATGACATGGGAAAATCCATCGAATGATCAATTAAAACAACTATTAACAGATGCAAAAACAATCGCAGTGGTCGGGCTTTCTGACAAACCTGAAAGAACGTCCTACCAAATTTCGGAGGCAATGCAAAAACAAGGCTATCGAATCATCCCCGTTAATCCAACAGTGGATGAGGTTTTAGGAGAGAAGGCGTATTCTTCTTTGCAGGACGTACCACATGACGTAGACATTATTAATGTTTTTAGGAGACCAGAACACCTGCCAGCCATAGCAGAAGAAGCAGCACAAACAAACTGCAAGATTTTTTGGGCTCAACAAGGGGTAGTTAATCAAGAAGCCTACGATTTTCTTAAAGAAAAAAACTTTACAGTTATAATGGACCTTTGTATAAAAGTAGTTCATGCCGTACTGGTAAAAGGGTAGACTGCATGGGATGGTATCAGAGAATACCATCCTTTTTGCTGTTTTTCTAACCGATTTAGCTTGACTAGAGAAGGTCTGACACTACGGTTCACCTATACAAGCTGATTTCTTTTATAGTATACTTAATTACATGTCTACAAATAGAGGGAGCCTTAGGTGGCCGGTAATCAATTTTATATACGTATTTTTGAATATGTTTATAGTCTTTACAAAAGTAAAACATTTGTTCTATTATAATACATACGTGTGTGGAAAGAGCGGGTTTTAGAAAGGAGTTAAATATTTTGACTAAGCAACCATTACAATATAGTGATGATTCAATACAAGTGCTTGAAGGACTAGAAGCTGTCCGAAAAAGGCCTGGTATGTATATCGGTAGCACGGATACTAGAGGGTTACATCATTTAGTGTTTGAAATTGTCGATAATGCAGTAGACGAGGCACTCGCCGGATATGGAAATAATATTAAAGTGACGATACATAAAGACAACAGTATATCTGTCATAGATAATGGACGAGGCATCCCAACTGGAATGCATAGTACAGGCAGACCAACCATAGAAGTAATTTTTACTGTTTTACATGCAGGTGGTAAATTTGGGCAAGGCGGATATAAAACAAGTGGTGGACTTCACGGTGTAGGTGCGTCCGTAGTGAACGCACTTTCAGAATGGCTTGATGTAACGACTCACCGTGATGGTTTTACATACTATCAGCGCTTTGAAAACGGTGGAAAGCCTGTGGGATCAGTGGAAAAAAAAGGTCCTACTAAGAAAAAAGGCTCTACCATTCACTTCAAACCAGATCCAAGCATATTTTCTGTTACAGTATATGACTACGAAACGTTATCTGAGCGACTTCGTGAAGCGGCCTTTTTACTAAAAGGATTGACGATTCAATTAGATGATCTTCGCCATGATACTACTGAAGTATTCGAATATCCAGATGGCCTTGAGTCATTTGTTAGTTATTTGAATGAAGAAAAGGATACACTACATCAAGTTGTTTCCTTTGAGGGAGTACAACAGAACATTGAAGTGGACTTTGCATTTCAATTTAATGATGGGTACGCAGAAAGTATGCTTTCGTTTGTTAACCATGTGCGTACTAGAGATGGTGGAACGCATGAATCTGGAGCACGTGCAGCAATTACAAGGACTTTTAATGAATATGCCAGAAGGAATGGACTTTTAAAAGAGAAAGAGAAAAATTTAGAAGGTACGGATATTAGAGAAGGTTTTACAGCAGTTGTATCTGTACGTGTTCCCGAAGAAATGCTTCAATTTGAAGGACAGACCAAAGGGAAATTAGGTACTTCTGAGGCTCGCTCAGCGGTTGATGGTGTTGTATCAGAGAAACTAGCCTACTTTCTTCAAGAAAACCCTGATGTTTCAGGGCAACTTATTAGAAAGTCTATTAAGGCAAAGGAAGCTCGCGAAGCAGCGAGAAAAGCTCGAGATGAAGCCCGTTCTGGTAAGAAAAAGCGCAGAAAAGATACGCTATTAAGTGGAAAGTTGACACCGGCCCAGTCGAAAAATCCGAAGAGAAACGAATTATACCTTGTGGAGGGTGATTCAGCTGGTGGCTCTGCAAAGCAGGGAAGAGATCGAAAGTTCCAGGCGGTCCTTCCATTACGTGGTAAAGTCATCAATACGGAGAAGGCAAAGCTACAGGATGTATTTAAAAATGAAGAAATCTCTACGATCATCCATACAATTGGAGCAGGCGTGGGCGGCGACTTTGATTTAGAAGACGTGCAATATGATAAAATCGTTATCATGACAGATGCTGATACAGATGGCGCCCATATCCAAGTATTACTGCTTACTTTTTTCTACCGTTATATGCGTCAGCTTGTTGAAGCAGGTAAAATTTATATAGCGCTACCACCATTGTTTAAAATCTCTAAGGGTAAAGGTAAAAAAGAAAAGGTTGTTTACGCCTGGGATGAAGCGGAAATGAAAAAAGCGGTAGCTGAATTTAAAAATGGTTATATGATCCAGCGATATAAAGGGCTTGGGGAAATGAATGCCGATCAATTGTGGGAAACGACAATGAACCCGGATACGCGCACGCTTATAAGAGTAACGCTTGAAGATCTTGCTAGAGCAGAACGTCGTGTCACTACTCTGATGGGCGATAAAGTGGAACCAAGGAGAAAATGGATTGAGGGACATGTAGAATTTGGCCTTCAAGAAGATTCCAACATTCTAGAAAATGAACGGATACATGAGGAAAGCTAATGTTTTAAAGAAATAGGGGGGACTTCATTTGTCACAACCGGAAACATTTCTGGACCTTCCATTAGAAGAAGTAATTGGCGACAGATTTGGAAGGTACAGTAAATATATTATACAAGATAGGGCATTACCTGATGCTCGGGATGGGTTGAAACCAGTACAACGAAGAATTTTGTATGCCATGCATGTAGAGAAAAACACGTTTGAGAAAAATTTTCGTAAATCTGCCAAGACGGTTGGTACAGTAATTGGTAACTATCATCCACATGGTGATTCTTCTGTGTATGAAGCAATGGTGCGACTCAGCCAGGATTGGAAGATTCGCAATGTGCTTGTTGAAATGCATGGAAATAACGGGAGTATCGATGGTGATCCACCAGCAGCAATGAGATATACGGAGGCAAGGCTTTCTAGCATTTCCTCGGAACTGTTACGAGATATTGATAAGGAAACTGTAGATTTCATACCTAACTTTGACGATACGATCCAAGAGCCTGTAGTCTTGCCTGCTAAATTTCCTAACCTTTTAGTTAATGGTTCTACAGGGATTTCGGCTGGTTATGCAACCGACATACCACCACATAATCTCTCTGAAGTGATTGACGCTGTCATTATGAAGATTGACAAACCCGAGGTGTCAGTTGATAAATTAATGCATGTGATGCAAGGACCAGATTTTCCAACAGGTGGAATTATTCAGGGTGTTGAAGGGATAAAAAAAGCCTACGAAACTGGTAGAGGAAAGATCATTGTTCGTGGTAAGACGTCGATAGAAGAAGTCCGCGGAAACCGGCAGCAAATTGTAATTGAGGAAATACCATATGAAGTGAATAAGGCTAATATGGTGAAGAAAATGGATGAGCTACGCATCGACCGAAAAGTTGAAGGAATAGCCGAGGTACGTGATGAAACGGATCGAACTGGCTTACGTGTAGTAGTGGAGCTCAAAAAGGATGTTAACAGTGAAGGAATTTTAAACTTCCTCTTTAAAAATACAGATTTACAAGTTACCTATCATTTTAATATGGTAGCGATACAAGATAAAACACCAAAGCTTCTTTCGTTACCGCAAATGCTTGATGCCTATATAGATCATCAGAAAGAAGTTGTAACAAGACAGACAAATTACGATTTGCGAAAAGCAAAGGATAGAGCACATATTGTCGAAGGTTTAATTAAGGCAATCTCTATTTTGGATGAACTAATAGCGACAATTCGCGCATCTAAGGACAAACAGGATGCCAAACAGCGCATTATTGCAAGCTATGATTTTTCCGAGGCTCAAGCAGAAGCGATTGTAATGCTACAGTTATATCGATTAACAAATACAGATATAACATCGCTTGAAAAAGAAGCAGCTGAATTACGCAAAAATATAACAGAGCTGGAAGCTATCCTGCAAAGTGATAAAAAACTTCTCCAGACTATTAAGAAAGATCTAAAGCAAATTAAAAAAACCTTTTATACTCCGCGCAGAACTGTAATAGAGGATAAAATTGAAGAACTGAAGATAAATATAGAAGTAATGGTAGCAAGCGAAGATGTACTTGTGTCTGTCTCGAAAGATGGCTATATAAAGAGGACAAGTCTACGATCTTATGGTGCTTCAAATGGGGATGATTTAGCAATTAAAGAGGAAGACCACTTAGTAGGTCTTGTCGAGCTGAATACTACCGATAAAGTACTTCTATTTACCAATAAAGGAAAGTACCTGCCAATCCCTGTACACGAACTACCAGATATACGGTGGAAAGATATTGGACAGCATATTTCCAATTTCGCATCGATTGATAAAGATGAGCGTATTATTCAAGTCCTGCCTATTCGGGAATTTTCTGATAAGTATTTCCTTCTCTTCTTTACTAAGAATGGGATGATTAAACGTAGTGAACTTGCTTTATACGACTCGCAGCGTTTTTCTAAAGCACTAATTGCATTAAATTTAAAAAAAGGCGACGAAGTGGTGAATGTTTACCAGACAGACGGACATTCCGATATATTCCTGGCATCTAACAAAGGATATGGACTCTGGTATCATGAATCAGAAGTAACGATTGTAGGACAGCGTGCTGCCGGAGTTAAAGCAATTCAGCTAAAAGAAGAAGAATATGTCGTAAATGGCCAGATTTTTAATGATATGAGCGCACCATCTTTAGCGATTATTACACAGCGCGGTGCATGCAAACGCATGAAACTACAGGAATTTGAAAAGACCAGTAGGGCAAAACGCGGATTGCTGATGCTCAGGGAGCTAAAAAGCAAACCGCATCGAATACAAGGCTTTTTTGTAGTAAATGACAACGATACTATTTGTTACAATACTGCAAATGGGGAAACCCATAGTATTTATCCACTTGCACTTTCTACAAGTGATCGATACAGTAATGGCTCTTTTGTTATTGATGCCGATCATGATGGAGAAGTTGTAGAAGCATGGAAACAAGCTGAATATATCAAACCCTTTGAAGATATGAACGACTAATTACAGAGGAATGATGATGTATAGTTTCAAAACCTTCTTAAAGACGATTTTAGTGGGAGTATTATAAAATAGTTGTATGAAGTATCTTAAATGATAATAGCCCGCCGAACAAACTTGGTAAACTGATAACAGTTTACGCATGTTTGTTCGGCGTTTGCTTTATTCAAGCTATCTTGTAGATTTTAATTTTTACACTAATGAAAACGCTTTCTATTATCAGAAAAGTATGCTAAAGTATATGTATTAAGAGAAAGGAGGGGTCATAACGGGGCTACGTCAAAGAATAATCCAATCATCCCTGCTCTTATTTGAACAAAATGGATTTCATGGTGTAACGGTCAAACAAATTGTGGAAAACGTCGGGACATCAAAAGGTGGTTTTTATCATCACTTTTCATCAAAGGATGAGTTGTTGTTTGTAATTCATGACACCTTTATATCGTATGTTTTGGAAAAAGCATCCATAGCAAACGCCATACATACCTCACCAACCCTTAAGCTGCGTGCTATCATCAAAGATTTTGTAAAGGTGTTTGATCTTTACAAACCACACATTTCTGTGTTCTATCAAGAGAACATCTATTTAAAGCCACATTATGCTAAGCTTATCAATGAAAAACGTGACACATATAAAAAAATGATTATGGAAGCCATAAAAGATGGAAAGAAAGCGGGAGAATTTCGTCAAGATCTCTCCGTGGAAATTACAAGTATGGCCATATTAGGAATGGTTAATTGGACATACAAATGGTATAAACAGTCAGGGGAAAAGTCGATTAATGAAATCGGAGATATTTTCGTTGATCTAATCTTACGAGCAGTATTAGAGAAAGAAAGTGAAAAAGTTTCTTTAGAAAAAGTGTTTTAAATATGTGGTTATTCGCATACTTTTTTAATAGCGTGAACAGACCAACCAGTCGGTCTGACTCAAGGGAGGTATATTATGAACTTTGAACTTACCAAGGAACAATTAATGGTTAAAAAAATGGTTAAAGATTTTGCTGATGAGGTTATCCAGCCAAGAGCCATCGAAATTGACGAAGAGGCTGCCTTTCCCGTCGATATCTTTGAGCAAATGGGGAAACTCGGATTGCTCGGTATTCCTTTTCCTGAGGAGATAGGCGGTTCTGGAGGCGACACTCTTTCTTACGCTCTTGCCGTTGAAGAAATCGGGCGAGTTTGTGGTAGTACTGGGCTAAGCTATGCAGCAGCAGTCTCTTTGGGTGCAAGTCCTATCTATTATTTTGGAACAGAGGAACAAAAAGATACTTTTTTGAAACCGCTTGCAAGAGGGGAAGCGCTTGGCTCCTTTGGTCTAACAGAGCCTAATGCAGGGTCAGATGCTGGTGGAACAAAAACAACTGCAGTTATTGATGGCGATGATTATATTATAAATGGAGAAAAATGCTTTATCACAAATGCAAGCTTTGCTAAGACTCTTATCGTTACTGCTGTTACAGGCAAAAATGAAAAAGGAAGAAATATCATCTCTGCCATTATTGTGCCTACTGATACGAAAGGCGTCTCGATTACAAGTGAATACAAAAAAATGGGAGTTAGAGGTTCAGATACTGCGGAAATCGTGCTAACGGATGTGCGGGTTCCGAGAACTAACCTGCTTGGTGATCCGAATAAAGGATTTAATCAATTCCTGTATACCCTTGATGGGGGCAGAATTTCGATTGCTGCCCTTGGAGTAGGGATAGCACAGGGGGCTTTGAATAAAGCCCTAAGCTACGCAAAGGAGAGGAAACAATTTGGAAAGGCAATATCCAAGTTCCAGGCTATTCAATTTAAGTTGGCTGACATGGCGATGGAAATAGAATTAGCACGAAACATGGTTCATAAGGCTGCATGGTTAAAGGATAATGAGAAGCCGTTTAGTAAAGAAGCAGCGTATGCCAAACTTTATGCAACTGAAACAGCTTTTCGCGCAGCAAATCAAGCTATCCAGATACATGGCGGTTATGGATATATGAGAGAGTATGAAGTGGAAAGATATTTGCGTGATGCAAAGTTATTGGAAATTGGGGAAGGCACCTCTGAGGTTCAACGCCTTGTCATTGCTAGACAACTAGGTTGCTAGATTAAAAAGATGAGAGGAGAAAATTCATGGGGCTAATGTCTCTAACAATTGGTGAACTATTGGAGAAACAAGTGAATGAAAATCCCCATCATGAGGCAGTTGTCTATCCAGAATTAAATTTTCGAAAAACGTATAAAGCGTTCAATGAAATGGTAAATGAAACAGCAAAAGGACTTATGTCTCTAGGAATAGAAAAAGGAGAGCATGTAGCAATATGGGCTGATAATAAACCAGAGTGGCTTATTTCCCAATTTGCTACAGCAAAAATAGGCGCGGTGCTTGTAACAGTGAATACAAACTACCAAGCAATGGAGCTTGAATATTTGCTGAAACAATCTGACACAAAGACGTTGATACTAGCATCCTCCTTTAAAGGTACTTCCTATTTGGACATTTTGGAGAAGGTATGCCCACAACTTGAGACAAGTGACAAAGGAAAAGTTCATTCTGACAACCTTCCAAACTTGAAAAATATAATTGTTTTAGATAATAAGTCTCCAAAATATGCATATAACTGGCAAGAGGTTGTCAAAGCAGGGAACGCTGTAAGCACACAAAAGTTAAATGTTCGGAGTGGTTCACTAGACCCATTTGACGTCATAAATATGCAATATACGTCAGGCACTACCGGTTTCCCTAAAGGAGTTATGCTCACACACCATAATATAGTTAACAATGGAAATCAAATTGCGGACTGTATGAAATTAACGCCAGCTGATAGGTTATGTATTCCAGTTCCGTTTTTTCACTGCTTTGGTTGTGTACTCGGTATATTGGCTGCAGTGTCTAAAGGAGCGACAATGGTGCTACTCGAGCAGTTTGATCCAGTAGCAGTTTTAAAAGCAGTAGAATCCGAGAGATGTACGGCCTTGCATGGTGTACCAACCATGTTCATTGCAGAATTAAATCATCCTGAATTTGATGATTATAATGTAACCTCACTACGAACTGGTATTATGGCAGGCTCTACTTGCCCTATGGAAGTGATGACAAAGGTAATGGATAAAATGGGGGCAAAAGAAATTACCATTGCATATGGGCAAACGGAATCTTCTCCAGTAATTACCCAAACAAGAACAAGTGATCCAATTGAAAGAAAGGTCAGTACGGTAGGAAAGCCCCATCCTAATGTAGAAGTAAAAATTGTAATACCTGGAACTAGTGAAGAGCAAGAAAAAGGACTGACTGGTGAACTACTTACAAGAGGCTATCATGTTATGAAAGGTTATTATAAAAATCCAGAGGCTACAGCTGAAGCGATAGATCAAGATGGATGGCTACATACAGGAGATTTAGCTATTCAGCATGAGAATGGATATTTGGAAATTACCGGTAGGATGAAAGATATGATCATCCGAGGAGGGGAAAATATTTATCCTCGTGAAATAGAGGAGTTCTTATACCAGCACCCAGCTGTTCTTGACGTGCAGGTCGTTGGGGTACCAGATGAGAAATATGGAGAAGAGGTATTAGCCTCGATTATCCTAAAAGAAACAGAAAAAATAACAGCAGAAGATATTCGTACTTATTGTAGGGGAAACATAGCTAGACATAAAATCCCGCAATATGTTCAATTCGTTAGCTCCTATCCAATGACAGCAAGTGGAAAAATTCAAAAATTTAAATTGAGAGAGGATGCAATGAAAAAACTTGAAGCAATAGGGGAGATACCATGATAAAAAAAATACTAATAGCAAACAGAGGAGAAATTGCTGCTAGAATAATTCGAACATGCAACAAGATGAACATTATGACAGTGGCAATATATTCAGAGGCTGACCAAAAAGCAGACTTTGTAGACATGGCAGATGAGAGTTATCTAATTGGCCCACCACGGGTAAACGAAAGCTACTTAAATGCAGATAAAATTATTTCTATAGCCAAACAAGCGAATGTAGATGCCATTCACCCAGGCTATGGTTTTCTAAGTGAAAGTGATGTGTTTGCCGAGCAATGTGAGGAACAAGGCATTATTTTCATTGGTCCCCCTGCCTCTGTAATAAGAGAAATGGGGAGTAAAATTCTGGCTAGACAGTTAATGGAAAAAGCTGGTGTACCTACCATTCCAGGGACAAAGAATGCTATTGGTACAACAGAAGAAGCATTAATAGCTGCGCACAATATTGGATATCCAGTCATGCTAAAGGCGTCCGCCGGTGGTGGCGGGATTGGAATGCAAGTTGTTAATTCCGACGAGGAACTAATTCTTGCCTTTGAAAGTAACACAAAGCGAGCCAAAACATTTTTTGGTAATGGTGACATGTTCATGGAAAAGAAAGTTGAAGATGCTCGACATATAGAAGTGCAGCTTCTCGCTGATAATACAGGAAACGTTCTTCATTTGTTTGAACGGGATTGTTCTATTCAACGTCGCAATCAAAAGGTAGTTGAAGAAGCACCGTCTACCTTTATAACAGAGAAAACAAGGAACCAGATGACTGAAGCTGCAATAAATGCAGCTAGAGCACTAGGATATACCAATGCAGGAACAATCGAGTTTTTAGTAGATAGCAAGGAAAATTTTTATTTTCTGGAGATGAACACTCGGGTCCAAGTTGAGCATCCTGTCTCGGAGGAAATAACAGGAATTGATATTGTAAAAAAGCAAATTTTAATTGCTGCTGGTGAACCCCTTGGCCTGTCACAAGAGGATATTGTAATCAATGGGCATGCCATCGAGGTACGTATTTATGCAGAAGATCCAGAGACATTTTTACCTTCGCCTGGTCATGTGAGTCAAGTGATATTTCCACAGGGTGAGCATATACGAAACGAACCAGCTATCACGGGAACATGTGATGTTACACCATTTTATGATCCAATGATAGCAAAGTTGGTAGTCCACGGAACGGACAGACAGGATGCAATTTCCTTACTATCAGAGGCTTTGCAAGCATATAAAGTGGAAGGTATAAAAACGAATCTACCAATGCTTAAACGCATTGCAGAGGATGAAATTTTTAGAAAAGGAAATGTAACCACCGCCTATATTCAGGATCACTATTTACCTACTATCAAAGCAAAATAAGGAGGATATAAAGATGGAATTAAAAGCAAGTATGGCAGGAAGTGTATGGAAAGTAAATGTTGCCCTAGGAGATACGGTGAACGAAGGCCAGGACGTAATTATTTTGGAATCAATGAAGATGGAAATCCCCATACCTGCAGAAAAATCAGGTACCTTAGAGATATTAAACGTAGCTGAAGGGGATTTTGTGAATGAAGGAGATGTATTGGCGGTAATTGAATAAGCTGACTATGAGGAGGGTTGTATATGAACTTTCCACCAAAAGTGACGGTTAAAGAGGTCGGTCCTAGGGATGGATTGCAAAATGAGAGTGCTCTAGTTTCGCTAGATGCAAAAGTAAAATGGATTAACATGCTTAGTGAGACCGGGGTTTCCTATATCGAAGTATCTTCCTTCGTCAGACCTGAATGGATACCACAGTTAAAGGATGCATCAGAGGTTGCAAAAAGTATTAAACGGCACCCTGGTGTTACGTATGCAGCTCTTGTCCCTAATCAAAGAGGACTAGAGCGGGCGTTAGAGGTAGACATAAATGAAGTATGCGTTTTTATTTCCGCTAGTGAGACGCATAATTTAAAAAACGTAAATAAAACCATTGCAGATACACTCCCTATTATGGAGAAAGTTGCTGAAGAAGCAAGGAAGAGTAATAAGCGAATTAGGGGCTATATTTCCACTGTTTTCGGTTGTCCATATGAAGGAGAGACTTCCATTGATCAAGTTCTTTTTATTTGTGACAAGTTATTAGAAATGGGAGTTGAAGAGTTATCGATTGGAGACACGATTGGGATTGCGGATCCCCTGCAGGTAGAAAATGTGACTAAATCCTTACTTAGCCACTTTCCAAGTGATCGCCTAGCCATGCATTTCCATGATACGAGAGGGACGGCACTAGCTAATGTCCTAACAGCAATGAATTTAGGTATTGCTAAATTTGACAGTGCAGTTGGAGGACTAGGCGGTTGTCCGTATGCAAAGGGGGCATCAGGTAATTTAGCAACGGAAGATCTTTTATATATGTTGCACCGGATGGGTATTCATACAGGCATCGATACGGAAAAGGTTAGAGAGGCAGCAACATATATTGCAAAGCATGTACCAGAACTATCAAGCCATCAAATGAAACTACTAAATAGCTGAATGGGAGGGTGTTTATGCGTGGTACAACATATCGACTACTAAGCGATAGTATTGCAATTATTACACTAAATCGGCCAAATGCAGCGAATGCATTATCGAAAGTACTTCTTGATGAATTGAATGAATATATATACGAAATCAATCAATCCACTACTATTCGCTGCCTCATTATAACAGGGGCTGGAAACAAGGCTTTCTGTGCAGGTGCGGACCTAAAGGAACGCAAAGAGATGTCAGAAGACCAAGTTGTGCAAGCAGTTCATTATATAGGCAAAACTATTACTGCATTGGAAAACGTTCGTATCCCTGTCATTGCAGCGATAAATGGTGCGGCATTTGGGGGCGGTTTAGAGTTAGCATTGGCCTGTGATATCAGAATAGCTAGTAATCAAACTAGAATAGGGCTGACGGAAACCACGCTGGCCATTATCCCGGGAGCTGGTGGAACACAACGCTTACCACGTTTAATTGGACCTGGTCAGGCAAAACGTTTAATTTACACAGGCAAACCGATTAGTACAGAGGAGGCATATACGCTCGGACTAGTAGAGGAATTAACTAGTCCGGACGATGTTGTTGAAAGGGCAACAGAAATGGCAATCAAGATTGCATCTAACGGGCCTGTTGCCATACGTCAGGCAAAGTTTGCGATTGATTCAGGGTTGCAGACCGATCTTACTACAGGGTTAAAATTAGAACACCTGGCATATAAGGAAACAATCCCTACAAAAGACCGGATAGAAGGCCTTGCAGCATTTAAAGAAAAAAGAAAACCTATCTATAAAGGGAACTAGTTTACGCAGGAGGGCAGATATGAATTATAGAGATACGTTAAAACAAAAAGTCGATTCAATAAAAAGCGGTGGCAAGGAAAAATATCATAAACAAAACGAAGAAAAAGGAAAATTATTTGTCCGAGAGCGCCTCACATTACTCTTTGATGAAGATGTTAATATAGAGGACGCCTTTTTCGCCAATTGTATGGATGATACGCTCCCTTCAGATGGCGTGGTCACAGGAATTGGAAGAATTAACGGAGAAGCGGTTTGTGTGATGGCAAATGATTCTACAGTAAAAGCTGGATCCTGGGGAAAACGGACTGTTGAAAAGATTCTCCGAATTCAAGAGACCGCTATGAAGCTAGAAATACCGATGCTTTATTTGGTAGATTCAGCTGGTGCTAGAATCACGGACCAAGTAGAGATGTTTCCAGGAAGAAGGGGAGCAGGTCGTATTTTCCATAATCAAATTAAGCTTTCTGGCTGTGTGCCACAGGTTTGCTTATTATTTGGCCCATCAGCTGCAGGTGGAGCATACATTCCAGCATTTTGCGATATTGTTGTCATGGTGGATGGCAATGCTTCAATGTACTTGGGTTCACCTAGAATGGCAGAAAAGGTAATTGGAGAAAAGGTGAGTCTTGAAGAAATGGGAGGAGCTTCCATGCATTGCAGTGTTTCGGGTGTAGGGGATGTACTAGTCCAGACCGAGCAAGAGGCCATTTCGTTCTCCCAAAAATACTTAAGCTATTTTCCTACTAATTTTAGACAGAACCCAAAAGCAAAAGAAGCAAGAGAAGTAAAGTTCATAGATAAAAGTATTACGGATATTATTCCCGAAAACCAAAATGCACCTTTTAATATGTATGACTTAATAGATAAGCTAATTGATGAGGAGAGCTTTTGTGAAATAAAGAAAAAATTCGCTCCTGAATTAATTACTGGTTTAGCTAGGATTAATGGGAAACCAGTTGGGATTATTGCCAACCAACCTAAGGTAAAGGGCGGAGTTCTTTTTCCTGACTCAGCAGATAAATCAGCAAAATTTGTGCAGCTTTGTGATGCCTTCCATATCCCGCTGTTGTTTCTAGTAGATGTTCCTGGTTTTATGATTGGAACCAAAGTGGAGCGGGCAGGAATAATCCGACACGGAGCTAAAATGGTGGCAACAATGAGTGAGGCAACGGTCCCGAAAATTTCCGTTATTGTAAGAAAAGCTTATGGTGCAGGGTTATATGCGATGGCAGGTCCTGCATTTGAGCCGGATAGCTGTATCGCTTTACCAACAGCCCATATTGCTGTCATGGGTCCAGAGGCTGCAGTAAATGCGGTTTACGCGAACAAAATCGCAGAACTCCCTGAATCTGAAAGACCTGCTTTTATTAAGGAAAAACAAGATGAGTATAAAGATAATATTGACATTTACCGGATGGCTTCAGAAATGGTTGTCGATGCGATTATAGACCCAGAACATCTAAGGGAAGAGCTGTCTAGTCGTTTCTCTCTTTATGAGACAAAAAATGTGACATTTACAGAGAGGAAACATGGTGTTTATCCTGTATAGTTTAATGTTTTAACCAGAGGTGGAAAGTATAGCCTCTGGTTTTTTGTATCGTTAAATAGGATTAAAATCTGTATTTTAAAGAAAAAGTTTACGATAATATTATTATGTTAACTGCTAAATGATGGTTCTTATTTGACATTTACCAGGAAAATAGAATAATAAACCGTAATAGTACGTTGAAATGGAGGGTGCAATATGAAAATAGAAGAGTTCATGATTAGAGATGTAATAAGTGTTAGCAAGGAAACAACCATTAAGCAGCTTCTAGAAAAGCTAGTACAAAATAAAATTACGGGTGTCCCTGTGGTCGATGGAGAAGGTAAACTGCTCGGGATGGTTACCGATGGAGACGTAATTCGACACATACAACCAAAAGGAAGAACGGTCTACGATATCTTTTCTTTAATCTTAGTTAGTGAACAAACAGATCTGACCGAACGATTAAGCTATTCATTAAATCGACAAGTAAAAGAAATTATGCAAAAGAATGTGTTTACAGTTAACCCCAAAAGCCCAATTGATGAAGCAATGAATGTCTTCTCTAAACACCATATTAAAAAAATACCTGTCGTAAACCCGGCTAATCGAGTCATTGGAGTAATAAGCCGAGGTGATTTAATCCGCTATATTACTACACAATTGATCGATCAGGCTGTTGAAAAGTAAGTGTTAGCAAATGTAGAAAATAGTACCTAAAGGGCGTATAATGAGAAGGAGAAAGTTTACGGAGAGGGTCTTAGAATTGATCATGCTAAAAGAAGAGAAACAATTGATATTACAAAAGATGGCTTCCATATATGACCATTTACTCGACAAACAGGATCACGTTAATGTTGCGAAATTAGTTGACCTCTATGAAAAGCAACAGAATGCTCAGTTTATCATCAGCTTTGCTGGTCATTTTTCTGCTGGTAAGTCTTCTATGATAAATGCGCTTTTGGGAGAAGATTTGTTACCCAAAAGCCCTGTACCCACAAGTGCTAATATTGTGACCATTTCTCGAGGGGAAGGTCTTATTCGAGTATATTACCGTGACGGTGAGACAATAGAGATAAAAGAACCCTATGATCTTGAACTGATTAAAAAATATTCAAAAGACAGGGAACTAATAAAGCAACTTGATATTCGTTCTTATGATACAGTCCTCCCAAAAGGAACCGTAATTATGGATACACCAGGTATTGATGCAGCGGATGATGCGGATCGGCTAATGACAGAGTCTGCTATGCATTTGGTGGACGTTGTGTTCTATGTTATGGATTATAATCATGTTCAGTCAGAAGTGAATTTGCAATTCCTCGAATCTCTTCAGGAAAAACGTATTCCTTACTATGTCATCATTAATCAGGTTGATAAACATGATGATTCTGAACTTCCGTTTGCATTGTTTGAGGCGAGTATCAAACAAACGTTTGAACAGTGGGGAATCTCTCCCTTGCGCATATTTTACACCTCTTTAACTAACAGGTCGGCCCGTTATAATGAATTTGGCGCATTGCAACAAACAATTAATAACATGATTGAAGAAGAGTCAAAAGCTTACGATACAACGTATAACGCGCTTAAGACCATTGTAAAAGCACATGAAACATATTTAGATAGTCTTTATATTGAAAAAATGCCTGTTGTAGATGATAAGTTTACGTATGAAGAATTGCTTCAAAAGAAGAGGGATCTCATCATACAAAAGGACGTGTTAGCGGAGAAGCATAAGGCTGTAAAGGATCAAATGATGTTGGAAACACAGCAAACGATAAAGAATGCATACTTGATGCCAGCAACACTTAGAGAGAAAGCTGAACAGTTTCTTGCCTCACAACAGCCTAATTTTAAAGTCGGGCTTTTTGGTTCCAAAAAGAAAACGAAAGAGGAGCAGGAAGCTAGACTCCTTACTTTTTTACAAAAATTAAATGAGTCGGTAAATTCCTCGTTAGAATGGCGTTTGAAAGAAAAGTTATCGACTATTTTATCAGAATATCAAATTCATGATACAGAGCTAATCCACATTGTACAGGGGATGAACGTTGACTATACTAAAGAAGACCTCCTTCGTTTAATTAAACCAGGTGCCACCATGAACAGTGACTACGTTTTACATTATACAAACGATGTGTCAGCAGATATTAAATCAAAATATAAAGTACAGGCGAAACATGTAGCAGATATGGTAGAAGCTAAACTTTTTGAACAAAGTAGCAAGCAACTAACGGAGTGGGAAACGACTATTGCTGAGCTTGAAAGAGAAACGTCTAACATATTACGTCTGCAAGAATTGGAGCAAGACCTTGCGGAGGAAAAAGCTGTCGTTCAGAAACAATTGGAAGCAGATCAGCCTCCCCTCAAGACAAGTGAATTGCTGGAGGAAGCACTTCACCAGCGAATCGAAAAAAGGAAGCAGGGTTCTGTAGAAGGATTGAGTCAAGAGGTGAAAGTAGAATACCAAGAAGATACCATTAAACTTCCTGATGAGAACCGCGTCGCATCTCAAAATGATATCCTTCCCCATTTAGACAATGCGATGAAAATTTTAGAGGGTGTGCCAGGAACGAAGACTCTTGTCGATGACCTGCTTCAGAAAAAACAACGTCTAGAAAAAAGATCGTACACCGTTGCATTATTTGGTGCTTTTAGTGCAGGTAAGTCCTCCTTTGCCAATGCTTTACTTGGTGATAATGTGCTTCCTGTTTCTCCGAATCCAACAACAGCTGCCGTCAACCGAATCAAGCCAGTAACTGGTGCTATAGCACACGGTGAGGTTCATATAAGTGTGAAAAAAAGAAAAGATTTGGAAAAAGACTTACTTGAAATATTAAAGGTATTTCAACCTACTGTTACAGATTTTGAAGAGTTGCTTAATTGGGTAAAAGACCATAACTACCAACAAAGTAACCAATTAAATCCTTTATATCAATCTTATCTCCAGGCAATGATAGATGGATATGATGAAATGAAGGAGTATATCGGAGGACAACTTGATCTCCAGTTAAAGGATTTAGGTCCTTATATAACAGATGAAAAAAAGGCCTGTTACATTGATGCGATAGACCTTTATTATGATTGTGAGATTACAAGACAGGGTGTTACGCTTGTGGATACTCCAGGTGCCGACTCTGTTAATGCTCGACATACAAATACGGCTTTCACCTATATTAAACATGCGGATGCTATTTTGTATGTAACATATTATAACCATGCCTTATCCCGAGCAGATAAAGACTTTCTGATGCAACTTGGACGTGTTAAAGACACTTTTGAACTTGATAAAATGTTCTTCTTAGTAAATGCTGCTGATCTTGCAGAGAATGAACAAGAGTTAAAACTGGTTACTGATTATGTCCAAGAGCAGTTAATACAATTAGGAATTCGCTTCCCAAGGCTTTATCCTGTATCAAGTAAAGTATCACTGTTAGAAAAGAAGCAGGCAAGGCCTTTAAATAAAGGGATGGCTCGATTTGAAGAAACATTTTATAGCTTTATAAAACATGACCTAAGCTCACTTACTGTAGCCTCTGCAGTTAGAGACATGGAGCGGGCTCTGTCGACATTGACGCATTTCTTGAACTCTAGCAAGCTTGATCAAAAGGAAAGAGAACAGTACGAGCTAGCATTATCTAATAAGAAGTATGAGATGATACAGGATATTCAAGAGTACAAAACGGATGTCCTGTCCAATCAAATGAAGCAAAAAATTACCAAACAACTTTTTCATGTTTTAGAACGCTATACCATTCGATTTCATGATATGTTTAAAGAAACATTTAACCCCACTACGATTACACAGTCTGGAAAAGCTGCACAGCCAGAATTAAAACTAGCCTTGCAACAGCTGCTTGAATATACAGCATTTGAGTTACTTCAAGAGGTACAGGCTGTGGCATTGAGGATTGAAGCATTGGTAAATAAATTGCTTCAGGAAATATACCACGATTTATACACCAGATTGAATGCGCGGGACGCTCAATTTCAGGTGGCAGATTTGGAAATGGTAACGCTAGAGACGCCAGTATTTGAAAAAGGGCTCCAATCTGTGAGTGCGAAGGAATTTTCTGCTGTGTTAGCATCTTATCGAGGCACGAAAGCTTTCTTTGCACAAAATGAAAAAGAAAAAATGAAAGAAGCACTTTTCCAACAGATTCGCCCAATGGCATCAACTTATTTAGACGAAATTAGACTGGTGTTGGAGCAGCAATATGATATACAATGGCAGGAAAACGTCTCAGAAATTCAGCAGCAGCTTCAATTTAGAGTCGAACAATATGTAGAAGAGTCCCTTGCTGCGTTGACAATCCCGCTGAACACAGACATTCTTACTGAGAAACGTCAAAAGTTGGTAGATATACTAACTAATCACAATACAAAGGATTGAGAAATGATGGATAGAAAACAAGTTTTACTCGTCGATGGAATGGCACTCTTATTTAGAGGATTCTTTGCTACTTCCTTCAGGGGTAACTTTATGATTACAAAGCAAGGCATCCCAACTAATGGGGTATACCAGTTTATGCGCTATTTTCTAGATGCAGTACAAACATTTACGCCTACCCATGTAGTGTGCTGCTGGGATATGGGGAGTAAGACTTTCCGTACTGACATGTATGAAGGCTATAAAGCTAACCGTGATGCTCCACCAGTAGAATTGATCCCACAATTTGACCTAGTAAAAGAAGTTGTCGAGGCATTTGATATGCCAAACATCGGATTAGAAAACTTTGAAGCGGATGATTGCATTGGGACATTAGCCAGAACATATGCTCAAGAGAATGACGTGACGATCCTTACGGGCGATCAAGATATTTTACAGCTTGTAGAAGAGCATATCCAAGTTGCCATCATGCGAAAAGGACAAGGCAATTATGAGGTCTTCACAAATGAAAACTTTTATGAGAAGAAAGGAATTACCCCAAGACAGGTCATAGATTTAAAAGGATTAATGGGAGACACCTCTGATAACTATCCTGGTGTAAAAGGGATTGGGGAGAAAACGGCACTCAAGCTTATAAAAGAGCACGGAACAATAGACGAACTGCTTGTTAATATAGACTCATTACCAAAAGGTGTACAAACTAAAATTAAAGCGAACCTAGATATGCTACACCTTTCAAGAACCCTCGCTGAAATTAAATGTGATGTGCCTGTTACTTGCGAACTAGACGGGGCCTTATGGAGTTATGATAAAGAGAAGATACAGAAAAAATTTGACGAGCTGGAGTTTAAAAATCTCGCCAAATTAATTTAAGAATTATGGTTTTAAGATGACTTTTATACAGTCATCTTCTTTATTTTGGAATAACTTATACCCTTCTGCAGCGTCATTTAGGGGAAGCTTATGGGTAATTATATCAGTTGGATCAATTTCATTAGCTGTAATCTGTCGGTAAAGCTCCTGCATATAACTTCGTGCAGGGGCTTGCCCCATTTTTAGCGTAATATTTCTTGTGAAGAATGGCCCCAATGGAAACATATTGTAGAGCCCTCCATATACCCCTGTCAATTGCACCGTACCCCATTTTTTAACCGCTTTTGTAGCAATTTGAATTGGACCTAATGTTCCACCTTGAAGCTTTAACTTTTGCTCAGCAAATTCCAAAGCTGACTTCTTTCCATCCATCCCTACACAATCGATTACAACGTCAGCTCCACCCTTTGTTAACTCTTTTAATGTTTCACCCATATCATCATATTTCGTAAAGTCAAAGATCTCCGTCTTATTTGTCTGCTTAGAATGTTGAAGACGATAATCAAAATAGTCAATAGCAATTACACGCTCTGCTCCTTTTTGCCAAGCGAATTTCTGTGCCATTAATCCAATAGGTCCACAACCAAGGACAATAACTGTATCCCCCTGTTTAACACCGGCATGCTCCACACTCCAATATGCTGTAGGAAGGACATCGGATAAGAAAAGCAATTGCTCATCTTCTAACTCACAATCCTCTGGTATTAAAAAGGGGGTATAATTTCCATAAGGGACGCGTAAATATTCCGCTTGCCCACCAGGAAAGTCACCGAATTTTTCGGAGTAACCAAAATAGCCTCCTGAATCATAGTGTGGGTTGGAGTTGTCACACTGACTCTCCTGATGATTCGTACAGTAGGGACATGAGCCACAGGCTACCGTAAAGGGGATAACGACCCGGTCACCCTTTTTTACTTTCGTTACATCAGGACCAACTTCCTCTACAATCCCCATCGGCTCATGACCAATAGTATAGCCAATAGGTAATGGGAAATTTCCTTGATATAAATGAAGATCAGACCCACAGATAGCAGTAGAAGTAACTCGAATAATTACATCTTCTGAATCCTGTATTGTGGGAAAAGGGGTTTTCTTAACAGCAACGGCATACTTTCCTTGATATGTTACGGCTTTCATATTTATCATACTCCTAATTTGTATTGAGGTTTATCTTATTTTTATCTAAGGTAAAGAATCTATACCCTTATGTCTTTATCGTTTTATAGCAACCTTCATAAGGTATAGAAAAAAGAAAGGGGGAGTTCAAATGCATTTATTATTTATTTATGGCGATCTAAGAATAGGTGAAAAAGCGGAAGTACTTAGAAAAGAATCGACTAGCATAGATGAACAGGTCTGGATAAGAGGTAAACTCTTTGACCGGAATGGAGTGCCTTATTTAGTGGACGATCCCGAAGCGTTAACATATGGGGAGCTAGTCGAGATTAACGATGAAAAGCTAGTAGAACTAGATAATCAACTAAATTGTTCCCGGTCTACCGTTTCTGTATTGTCATCAACAAATGATCAGTATGAAGCATTTATTTATAAAGAAAAAGCAGACATTGAAGATAAATTGGAAGAAGTACCATTTGGAGACTGGAAAGTATACCGTTACTTAAAAAATGAAACGCTTTACTACTTTGCATATGGCTCATGTATGGATGATAATCGATTTAAAATGGCGAATGTCGATCAATACTTTACATCTATTGCTGGAAAAGGGGTCGTTGAAAATTATGGATTTCGCTTTACGAGATCCAGTGAAGACGGCGGGAAAGCAGATATTATTGTATCCCAGATGGAAAAGGTGGAAGGAGTCGTCTATAAAGTGCCTTTAGAAGCGATTGATTATTTATATAAGCGAGAAGGAGTGTATTCTAAAAGATACCGCCCGACGGTTATTACGCTAGCTTTAAATTACGGGGTGGAAGTAGAAGGCCTAACCTTCGTTAGCGTAGAAAAGGATAAGGAAACGAAGCCTACTGAAAGATATGCAAACGAAATATTACGGGGAGCGGCAGACATTTTATCACCATCCTATGTTGCACGAATTCGTTCTCATATAAACCATTTATTAAATTAGAAGTTCTGACTTAGTGTTTACACCTTGCTAATTCAGGTTATTAGAATAACATAATCAAAGTTTAACCTGGAGGTATAACATTGAGACAAAATGAGACGACATCTATTTTACCTAAAGCAAATGAATCCTATTGGAGAGACACAGGAAAAGTTCCTTCATATGGTGAGCTGAAAAATGATCTTCATGTGGATACGGTAGTAGTCGGAGCAGGAATAGCTGGTGTGATGACTGCTTATCAGCTTGCCAAGGCAGGGAAAGAAGTAGCAGTGCTTGAAGCGCGTGAATTATTTAGTGGTACGAGCGGTTTTACTACAGCAAAACTAACTGCACAGCATAATCTCATTTATGACGAATTAATAAATCGTTACGGACAAGAAACAGCTAAACTGTTCTATCAAGCGAATATGGAAGGGATTGCCTCTATTAAGGAACTTGCCGACCAATTTGGTATTGATTGTGAACTCGAAGAAAGAGAAGCTTTTGTTTTTACTCAAAAAGCAGAGAACCGTAACAAAATATCAAAAGAGGCAGAAGCCTATCAAAAATTAGGGATTGAAGGCGAGTTTGTTGAAGATCTTCCTCTAAATATGGAAGTAGAAGCTGCAATTATGATGCGTAATCAGGCACAATTTCATCCGGTTAAGTTTTTAGCTGGGCTGTTAGAGGAGTTTGTAAACCTTGGTGGTAAAGTATATGACCAGACAAAGGTAATGGATATTGCGGATAAAGCCAATAAGACAGAATGTACGACAGAAAGCGGGCTAAAAGTAACAGCTAGCCAAGTGGTACAGGCAACGCATTTACCAATTATAGAACCTGAAAGTAAATTCTTTTCAAAACAAAATAATCCAGAGAGCTCTTATGCACTTGCTGTTAAAACAAAGGATGAATTCCCAGACGGATTATACATTAATGCAGACTTACCAAAAAGGACGTTACGTGGCTTAGATAGTAAAACAGGAAGGGTAGTATTAGTTGGTGGAGAAAGTCATTCGACTGGTGATGGAAAGTCTTCCTCAGAGCGATATAAAGAGCTAGAATCTTTTGCCAAGGAGCTGTTTGAAGTAAAAGAGATTATAAACCGCTGGTCCGCCCATGACTATATATCAGAAGATAGACTCCCATTTATTGGCGCACTTTCAGAAGATCAACCTAATGTTTATGTAGTAACAGGGTTAAGCAAGTGGGGGCTGGCCATTTCTGCTACCGGTGCAAAAATTCTAACCGATGCCATCCTTGAAAAAGACAATCCTTACAAAGCTATGTTTACTCCTGAAAGGATTATACAGGAAAGCATTTCGGTAGAACCGCAGGAAGAAAATCATAATCACTATGATGATGCCAGTGAAGAAAATAATCCGGAAGAGCTGTCAAATAATCAAGGGATGATCACCAAGCGCGACGGCGAAGAGGTAGGAGCCTATAAAGATGAAAATGGCAATTTACATTATGTAGATCTTACTTGTACGCATCTCGGTTGTGGTGTCCAATGGAACGACGGTGATAATACATGGGATTGTCCATGCCACGGATCACGTTTTAGTGGAACAGGTGAGGTAATTGAAGGTCCTGCTGTGGAGTCGCTAAAGACTTTGAATGAGTAGAAGATGTTATTTTTACCAAGGGCTATTTATACTGAATTGGATACAAAAAAGCTGCTTCACAATGGAAGCGGCTTTTTTTGAGGTTAATCTATTTGTTGCGGTTGTTGTTACGATTGTTGTTGCGGTTATTATCATTGTTACGGTTGTTGTTATTGTTGTTATCGTCAAGAAATTCATTCGCAAATTCAACGTTGTTAATATCCTGGTTGTTGTTATTGTTGTTGTTCTCATTACGGTTGTTATTGCGGTTGTTCTGACGATTGTTGTTGTTATTATTGCTCATCGCTAAAACTCCTTTTATTTTTTTATATGTGGTTTGCTTTTTGCAGGCCACATAACAATTACAAAAATTATTTTAACCCTTTATGCAATTCCTATACATTTCATTATACTACCAATTAATACCAATTTATCTTGTGCAGTTTACTTGTTTGTCATAACTTTAAGGTGATATGATCGAAATACAAAAGAGAGTGCGAAAAGGTAGGTTATCTATATGAAGGTTGTTCAAAATATAACAGAATTAATTGGCGAAACCCCAATGGTAAAATTAAATCGACTCGTTCCAGAGAATGCAGCAGATGTGTATATAAAGATGGAAATGTTTAATCCGAGTAAAAGTGTTAAAGACAGAGCAGCTTATAATATGATTAGAGTAGCAGAAGAAAAAGGGTTCATTAAACCAGGAGACACGATTATTGAACCAACAAGCGGGAACACCGGAATTGGCCTAGCAATGAATGCTGCTGCCAAGGGCTATAAAGCGATTCTTGTTATGCCTGACAATAGTACACAGGAAAGAAGAAATCTTCTACAGGCTTTTGGAGCACAAGTAGTGTTAACACCGAGCAAGGAAAAAATGCCTGGAGCAATTCAAAAAGCGTTGGAGATACAAAAGGATATACCGAACAGTTTTATTCCTCAGCAATTTGAAAATGTAGCCAATCCTGACGTACATCGTGTGACAACAGCCCCTGAAATTCTCAAACAGATGGATGGAAAGCTTGATGCATTTGTATGCACCGCAGGGACAGGTGGAACGGTAACGGGTACTGGAGAAATGTTAAAAGAGAAATTACCAGAGTTAAAAATAACCGTGGTTGAACCAAAAGGTTCTCCTGTTCTTTCTGGTGGAGAGCCAGGGAGTCATAAACTGGTGGGAACAAGCCCAGGATTTGTACCAGATATTTTAAATACATCTATATATGATGAAATTGTACAAATCGAAGACGAAACTGCAGTTTCCATGTATAAAAGGTTACCTCAACAAGAAGGTATCTTCATTGGACTATCAGGAGCGGCTGCAGTCGCAGCTGCCATAGAGGAAGCAGTTCGATTAGGAAAAGGAAAACGTGTCGTTTGTATAGCTCCTGATACAGGAGAAAGGTACTTAAGTATGAATTTGTTTGAAGATGATGATGCATAGTTTTTCCAGTCCCTTAAAAGCCCCAATAAAGTAAAGCCTTTAGTCTGTGTTCTTATATATGTTTAAAAAGCCTGTATTCCTTGGGGAAAGCAGGCTTTTTTATTGGTAAACTCATTTGAATATTTCTTATGTTAAAATAAAAGTAGTCTTTTTTATGTTGATATTTAGAGCATTCTGAAGGTAAATGGGGGAGAACATGAATAAAAAAATGACTTATATCTTGTTAAGTAGTTTCTTTACCTGTGCAGTATTGGCATTTATAGAGCACGGGATAGAGATTAATTATGTTATAAAGACTGCCTGTAAAATAAGCTTCTTTTTCATCGTTGTATGGGTCTATATGAAGTTATTTAAGGATTTTCATTTCAAACAAGTGCTTGCATTATCCAAGATGGGAAGGAGAGAATGGCTGAAAGTTACGATTCTTGGCATATCATCAGCAGGAATTGTACTTGCTGCTTATCTGTTATTTTTACCACAAATTGATCTTAACCTGATCCAGCAAGATTTAACAGATAGACTCGGCATTACAGCAACTGGTTTTATTTTTGTCGGGATTTATGTTTCTTTTGGTAACTCTTTACTTGAAGAGTATTTCTTTAGAGGGTTTATATTCTTTAATTTACCGCGTAAATGGGGCTATATATATAGCCCGTTATTGTTTGCAAGCTACCATATACCGATGATTATGTTGTGGTTTACAGCTGAAATTATTTTAATTTGCTTTATTGGGTTATGGGTAGTTGGTTTGGTTTTCCACTTGGTTAATGAGAAGAACAGAACCATTTGGGCATCATGGATAATACATATTTGCGCAGATTTAATGATTATTATAATCGGGTTAAATTTGTTTTATTAAGCCTGGTGGTAATGAAAATAGTTAAAATAACAACGATTCAATATAAAGTGATTTCTAAATCTAATCAAGACTTTTTCGGTGAAAAAAAGTAACTTTTCGAATCCAGTAGCTTATTGGGGAAGAGAATTAATTGAAATGATGACTACTTATTTTTTATTTTCTACGGGTTGACATAATATATATTATAGGAAGTTATAGAAAAAATCTGAAATCTCATCTTAATATCAAAGTATACTTGAGATAGTGAGATATTTTGTAAAAAAACTACACAAGAAACAATTTTCTTCGTGTAGTTTTTTTATGTTTTTATTTCTAATCAACCATGCTCACTTTTAATGTCTACTTTAGCTAAAGGTTTTTTTGCTGGACCTTCCATTACATTACCTTCATAAGAAAATCTCGAGCCGTGACATGGACAATCCCAGCTTCGGTCACCAGAATTCCATTCGACCTCACAGCCTAAATGTGTGCAGGTCGTGTCTACAGCATGCAACGTTTGTTCTTTATCCTTATAAACCCCAGTTCTTTTACCATTAATCCGAGTAACGATTGCTTCATCTGGTTTTATTTGTGCTAGTTCATTATTAGAAAAATCCAATTTACCTTTTAACATATGCTTTGCTACATCTGCATTCATTTCAATAAATTTACGTACAGATGGATCTGGCTGAAACCGCGATGGTTCATATATATCCGCATATTCATTCGGTGTCTCTGTTATTTTATCAGCAAGGATCATGGCTGCTGCAGTACCATTCGTCATACCCCATTTTCTGTACCCTGTAGCTACATAAACATTACTCTCCCCTTTGGATACCGCACCAATATACGGTACTTTGTCTATGGTGGTTAAATCTTGGGCAGACCAACGATAGGCAATATTCTTCATTTCAAAATGCTTCGATGAGAAATCCTCAAGCTTTTCATAATGATGAATAACGGATTCACCTTGACCTGTTTTGTGATTCTCTCCTCCAATTAACCATAAGGCTCCCTTCTCCCCTGGTGTACTTCTAACAGATCGTGAAGGGCTTTCTGCGTTAATATACATACCCCCAGGGTATTTTAGCTTTGAGTTGATAGCTAGAACGTATGATCGTTCAGGGTACATTCTGGCAAAGTAAAAGCTTTGCTTATCATAAAATGGGAAATGTGATGCAGCAATTACATGATTACAAGTGATACGGTGGCCATCTTTTGTCACAATATTTGGGTGTTTGTTATACTCAATATCAACAGCTGTCGTATTCTCATAAAACTCGACTCCATTATCCTTGCTTGCTTGAACGAGTGCCTTTAAGTATTTTAAAGGGTGGAACTGGGCTTGGTCTTTCATCATAACTGCCGCTTTTACTGGCAGATTTAAAGGCATTTCCGATAAATATTCACCACTAATTTCTAACTTCCCATAAGCCTTTATTTCATTTTCTAGCTGCATAATATAATTATCATCATTTGTGTATACATAGGCATCTTGCGTTTCATAATCACAATCAATTTTATTTTCTAATATGGTATTCTTGATGAATTCTTTCGCCTTTATAGCAGCATGATAATACTTGGCTGTTTTTTCTTCTCCCATATGTTTCATAAATTCATCGTAGATTAAACCATGTTGTGCCGTTATTTTGGCTGTTGTATGACCTGTAGTACCGTTAAGTATTTCATCTGAATCGATTAAAACAACTTTTAAATTTTGTTTGGATAATAAATAGGCTGCAGTGATACCAGTAATACCGCCTCCTACAATCCCAACATCAGCTTTTATGGAAGTGGTCAATTTTTCAAATGTGGGTAGTTTCATTTCACGCCAATAAGGCTCTGGAAATTGTGGAAGTTGAATTTCACTCACTATTTTGTCTCCTCTTCTACACTATAGATTAGCATTATTATGAACTATTTTAGATGAATATATGTGTTTTAATAACAGTTAAACAGGTAATTAGAATAAGTAGAGAGGTGAAATGATGAGAAAGCATCTAACTATTAGTGGACGAGTGCAAGGTGTAGGTTTTAGGAATTCAGCACAGATGAGGGCAAAAGAAATGAATCTATATGGTTGGGTTCAAAATAATGATGATGGTACGGTAGAACTTGAAGTTGAAGGGAAAGAAGAACGGCTAAATACCTTTATACAACAACTTGATGAGGGTTTAAATAAGTTCATTAACGTAGAACACATGGAGATTGAAACTATGGAAGACTATGGGTATGATAGTTTTCAAACAAGATAATTAACTCTACCTCTGTTTATACACAAAAAGCTCAACCGATAATTTCTCCGGTTGAGCTTTTTGTTACGAATTATTTTTCCTCAAAAAACTTTTGGTTTATTGCGATATATGGGGTCTCTTCCTCAGGTACCTCATCTTCCATATAAATTGCTTCTACAGGACAAACTGCTTCGCAAGCACCACAATCGATGCAAATCTCTGGATCTATATAAAACATATCTTTTCCTTCTTCTATACAGTCAACAGGACAAACCTCTACACATTCGCCCGCCTTTTCTTCCTTACACGGTGAAGTTATTACAAAAGCCATAAAACTATTTCCTCCTCTAATCATTACATATCCGTTTCTAATAAGTATGCTACAAGCTATTATAACTATTTTTACCAAAAATTAAAAGAGCAAACCTCCTACCACGCCATGTGTAGAAAATCTTTATTACTTAGGCTGTTGTTTGAACTACCCACACTTTTCGACCTTTCGGGATAATTGAAGTGGGATATTCTTGGAAACAGAGCATACTTGTTGACGTATTTCTTAGTTCGATTGGTCGCATTTTTTGTATATTATAGCATATTAGTTAAATATTCATACTATTTATAAAGTAACACAATCTACATACCTTGTACGATTCACTTTTTAAACGTATAACCATATTATTTAGTAATACATGATAAGGGAGAGAATTGCATGGAAATAACAATCCGCCAAGGGGATTCATTATGGTATTATAGCCAGTTATTTGGTATCCCCCTCGTTTTAATAGAACAATCCAATTTTGGAATATCCCCTAATCAATTATCCATAGGGCAGAATATTCAAATTCCTGGTTATGTAAATGATCCCTACAACATACAGGAAAATGATACATTGTATTCTATTTCAATCCGTAATAACGTCCCTTTGGATATGTTGTTTCTTGCAAATGGTACTCTGGATCCGAGCAACTTGCAACAGGGACAATTACTACAGATCCCCCAAAAGGTTAACGCTATGCTCTTCACTGATCCGGATAGGTATACGTATGATAAGATGTTAGAAGATCTCCAAGCATTACAAGAGGTATATCCTTTTATTCGGCAAAACATTATTGGAAATTCTGTAATGGGTAAAGATCTAATTGAATTGCAGATTGGTAATGGAGCAAAGCAAGTCCATTTAAATGGCTCTTTTCATGCAAATGAGTGGATTACAACACCAGTTATTATACGTTTCTTAAACGAATATGCCCTTGCATTGACAAATCATCTCCCCATAAGAGGGGTTTTTGCATTACCATTATTTACAGATACGACTTTCTCTATCGTTCCAATGGTTAATCCAGATGGTGTAAACCTAGTTCTTAATGGTGCTGGTGCTGCTGAGGACAGGGAAGAAGAAGTTTTGGAGATAAATAGTCAACAGGCTGATTTTTCAAATTGGAAGGCGAATATTCGGGGAGTCGACCTAAATAACCAATACCCAGCACTTTGGGAAGTGGAAGCTGAACGAAAACCAACGTCCCCCGAGCCTAGGGACTTCCCGGGCTATGCCCCTTTAACTGAACCTGAGGCGATTGCAATGGCAGAATTAGCAAGACAACGTGATTTTGTACGTGTGAATGCTTTACACACACAGGGAGAAGAAATTTATTGGGGGTTTGAAGGGTTTGAACCACCAGAATCAGAACAAATTGTGATGGAATACGCACGAGTTAGCGGTTACGAGCCTATCCAGTATATAGATAGTTATGCAGGCTATAAAGATTGGTTTATTCAAGAGTTTCAACTCCCAGGATTTACAATAGAATTAGGTAGTGGAGTGAACCCACTACCCATTGAACAATATGAAGATATCTACCAAGAAACCCTCGGAATCATGCTTGCAAATCTTTATTTATAAAGTGAAACTTCAATCAGTGGGGGTTTTCATTCTTCCCCCACTGATTGTTAGTTGAACGAATCGGGGTGTTAGCGTCCGTTTACTTCCACTTAAACATCACTGTTTCACCTCATGTTTGATTGTTAGTTGAACGAATCGGGGTGTTAGTGTCCGTTTACTTCCACTTAAACATCACTGTTTCACCTCATGTTTGAAGTGGGAGTCTTACGGACGGTTGCACCGGGATAAACCAGTTCGAAGAGACGCGGTTAAAAAAATAAGAGGTAAAATAACAAGGGGTCTCCCCTGTTATTTTACCTCTTCAAAGTAATCTTTACGAAAACCGCCAATGCGATTACTGTTATCCATAATGAAATAAAACTCATCTGTTTCATTTTTTACGTCATAAACTTCCCCTGGAGTTAATTTATGATGTACGATAAACTTTTTAGCATCCGCATGGACACATTTTATTTGTTTTTGTGTTTGTCTTTTATCCCAATCTAAATGAATCATGTTTGTTTCCTCTCTTTGTTTACATAATATTATTATGGTTTACTTGAATAAATATAGAAACTTTTTGTAACCTTCTTCATCCATTTTGCTTACAGGTACAAATCTCATAGCAGCTGAGTTCATACAATATCGAAGGCCTCCCGCTTCCATTGGACCGTCTTCGAAGACATGTCCAAGGTGAGAATCGGAATCTTTACTTCTTATTTCTGTACGCCTCATGCCGTGAGTAGTATCTGTTTTCTCCTCCACTTGATTTTTATCAATTGGTTTGGTAAAGCTTGGCCATCCACAACCTGCATCATATTTATCTTTAGAAGAGAATAATGGCTCTCCTGTAATAACATCGACATAAATTCCCTCTTCTTCATTATCCCAATAATCATTTTGAAAAGGTCTTTCCGTCCCGTTTTCTTGGGTAACATGATATTGAATAGGAGTGAGTTTTTGTTTAAGCTCCTCTTTGTCAATAGCTTTCTTCCATGTGTTTTTTATAAAGTCTTCTCTTCCCGATCCTTTTTTGTACAGTCTATAATGAAACGACTGTTTCTTATAGTAATCTTGATGGTTCTCTTCCGCTAAATAGAATGGTTTTGCTGGAAGAATTGGTGTAACAATGGGCTTAGAGAATTTTCCACTCTGCTCTAATTCTTTTTTAGACTGCTCTGCTTGTTGTCTTTGTTGCTCGTTATGGTAAAAAATAGCGGTTTGATAAGATTCCCCGCGATCGTTAAATTGCCCTCCGGCATCAGTTGGATCGATTTGTTGCCAGAATGTACGAAGTAATTGCTCATATGGCATGACTTCTGGATCAAAAGTAATTTCTATAGCTTCTACATGGCCTGTCGTATCAGAACAAACTTGTTCGTATGTTGGGTTTTCTACATGGCCCCCTGTATATCCCGATACTACGCGATGAATCCCTGGCCTCTGATCAAATGGTTCTACCATACACCAAAAGCAACCCCCGGCAAATGTTGCAGTTTCTTTATTTGAACTCATACTATTACCTCCATTGCTGATTTCAGCTTACCTCTATTTTTCCGTTTCTTATTAAAAAAATCAAGTCGGGGGCATTATTTTTTTAAAAAAATAGAATTGGCTTTGAATCACCGCTCGTTTCTTTCTTTTTTCGTATGCTGGGTTGATTATTTGTGGTTTGTTCTTTCCTTTGCTTTTGATCCTCTAAATTGCTTGGAGCATCCTTGGATTCTTTATCATCTGCTTCCATATCTTTAAAAGCTTTCATCATACGATACATAGATGGCAGGTTCTTTACCATTGGACCGTATTCCTGCACAATAGGTGCGGTAGACTGTACGACTTTCAAAACCTGCTGTACATTATTTAAAGTCGAAGATAGTCCTCCCACCCCTTTATTTATTAATCCCACAGAGCCTTGTTGGTTTGTAAATTTACCTAAAAGTGATGGTAATCCTTGTCTAGTTGGACCTGCATTTTGATTGGGAAACATAAATGGATTAGAACTTGGACCTGATGGACGATGGAATGGCTGGTTCCGAGGTGATGGAAATACCATGCTGCACTTCCCCTTTATTATATGAATTTTGACTTTGCATCACTAATAGAATACGTTGCATTATCAAAATGGTGTAGGCTAAGAAATTGGGGAAATAATTTAATGGAATATTTCCCGGGCAACCGCATGATTCAACAGTTTCTCGCCGATGGAGTGGCTTAATTTGTCGAAAGGGGGACAATTATGGTCGGACAATGATCCCTTCCTTATTTATAATGACTACTACTACTTTTCTAAACTCGTGTAATTTTTAATCAAACGTTTGTTTGAAGTATTATAAAATAAAGTGAAACTTCAATCAGTGGGGGTTTTCATTCTTCCCCCACTGATTGTTAGTTGAACGAATCGGGGTGTTAGCGTCCGTTTACTCCCACTTAAACATCTCCGTTTTACTTTATGTTTTGAAGTGGGAGTCTTACGGACGGTTGCACCGCGATAAAAAAAGCTGCCTTTTAGACAGCTCTTCCACTATTGTAACTTTTATTTTTTATAATCATCCCACAACGCATCGAAGGTCACCAATGCCGTAGCAAACGGACTGTTCCACTCGAGGTAGCTACTTAACTCATCGTAGTCAGTAGAATGACGTGGAAAGTTATGGTCGTAAAATGCCCAGTCCGCTAACTGTGATTTATCGTCAGGCCTTTTCTTCCCACGATAGGTCATTAAATAATGATAAAAAGAGCGCATGTATATTCCTCCTCTGTTACAGCTCCTCCTGATCCATAAATTCTTGATGCCTTTTTAATTTCTTCCGATAAACGAATGCTGAAAGACGTATACTGATTTCATAGAGAAGAATTAATGGTACTGCTACAACGAGTTGTAGTAAGAAATCAGGTGGCGTGACAATAGTGCCTATAATAATCAAAATTAAATAGGCGTATTTTCGGCTCTTGCGCATAAATTCTGGTGTTAGAACGCCAATTGTTGTTAGAAACATTGCAATGATTGGAATCTCAAAAAGGATTGCAAATGGCAACGTAACGCGTAACATAAATTTAAAGTACTTTTCTGTTGTAAACATCTCGTTAAACATACCTTCACTTAAACCAAGTAAAAAAGGCAGTATTAATTCAACGAATAAGTAATAGCCAAATACTAAACCGGCAATAAACAGTAAAAATACAGCAGGTATGTATGCCATGGAGGCTTTTCTCTCAAGGTCTGTTAACCCAGGTTTAATAAATGCCCAAATTTGGTATGTCAAGACTGGTATTGTACCAGCGATTGCCACAAGGCTTGCCATGGTAAAATACAGCCAAATCGTTTCACCAGGGCTAATAATGTTAAGCTGAAAACTGAGATCTGCTGTGAAAAAATGATAGATGTCCTTCACATAAATAAATCCCAAAGCGAAAAAAGCTATAAAGAAAACCGCTGTAACAATTATTCTATTTCTCAACTCTGTTAGATGTCCTGTTACGTTCATTTCCTTCTCATGTAAATCTGTACTGTTGTCTGACATATTCCACACTCCTGAATTATATCTTAGCAGACACAAAAGAAGATGCAAGGGTATGTACCTTACACCTTCATTCATTAATTTTTAGTTGATGTATGATTATTACTTTTGTTTGTGGTTTCTTCATCTGAAACAATATCTCTTGTAGCATTTTTAAATTCTTTCAGAGAACTTCCAAAAGCCTTGCCGATTTCTGGTAGCTTTGAAGGTCCAAAAACAATTAAAGCAACAATTAAAATTAATATTAAGCCCGGGATGCCGATACTACTGAACATTTCATTTCACTCCCAAGTTTTATTTTGTTTCACTTTTAGTGACTTCTTTTTCATCGTATGAGTCATCGTTAGTTAGGTCACGGGTTGACTTGCGAAACTCACTTAATGACTGTCCCGCTGCTTTCCCTATTTCTGGAAGTTTTTTCGGACCAAAGATAACAAGTGCTATGATAAGGATAAGAATCAATCCAGGAAATCCAATACTTGAAAACATCTAAACACCTTCTCTACTCTTTAAAGTTATGTCTTGATGATACAGACTTGTTTCCCTTAGTTTACCATGGAAGCCCATAGACGAACAAGCTTTTATGTCTCTCTTCCTAGTTTAATCACTTTAAATTATTTCATTCACTTTAACAGTCAATCATTTAACTCGATCATACTGTATAAAGTAGTAATCATAAGGATTACTTTCGTCCTTTTCTCCTTTTACCTTGGATGTCTCTTCCCAGTCCGCATAAGAGATTTCAGGAAAGTAAGTATCTCCTTGGAAGGCTTCATCAATTAACGTAATATACATTCGGTCAGCAAATGGCAGTACTTGCTCAAATAAACGGCCACCACCGATGACGAAGTACTCTTTTTCAGGGTTCTTTTTGTTCCATTCCATGATGGTGTCAACGCTCGAAATACAAGTAACTTCTTTTTCTAACTCTGAACCGCTCGTGATCACAATATTTTCTCTTTTGGGTAGCGGAGAACCTATTGATTCAAAGGTTTTTCTACCCATGATAATCGTATTGCCTAACGTTTTTTCCTTAAAGAATCGTAAATCTTTAGGTAAATGCCATGGAAGATCATTGTTTTCTCCAATTAAGTTGTTCCGATCCATCGCCAATAACAAAGATATCATTCTATTCCCTCCTTTTTTCCCTAAACTGCGATTGGTGCTTTAATAGACGGATGAGGATTATAATTCACTACAGCAAAATCACTCATCTCAAAGTCGAAGATAGACTGCTTGTCCCCCGTAATGTTTAACTCAGGCATACTCCGAACATCTCTGTCTAATTGTGTCTTTACCTGCTCAACATGGTTTAGATAGATATGCGCATCCCCTAAGGTATGAACGAATTCGCCAACTTCAAGGCCACATTCATATGCAATAAGATGTGTTAGCAGTGCATAACTTGCGATGTTAAAAGGTACACCTAAAAAGACGTCGGCACTTCGCTGATATAGTTGGCAAGATAGTTTTCCATCTGCTACATAAAATTGAAATAAGGTGTGACATGGCGGTAAAGCCATTGTTGGTACATCCTCAGGATTCCAAGCAGACACGATATGACGTCGGGAATCAGGGTTATGTTTAATAGATGTAATGACATCATTTAACTGGTCAATGGTTGTATCGTTTGAGGTTTTCCATTCTCTCCATTGTTTCCCATATACAGACCCTAAACTTCCATACTTGGCAGCAAAAACATCATCCTGCAATACTTTTTGCTTAAAAAGATTCATTTGCTCCAAGTATTGCGCTTTGAATGCATCGTCCACCTGACTGCGGTTTCCGAAGTCCTTCATTTCAGGTCCTTTATATTCTGTGCTATTAACCCACTTTTCGAAGGCCCACTCATTCCAAATATTATTATTATGCTCTAAAAGATAACGTATATTGGTGTCACCTTTTATGAACCATAATAGTTCAGAAGCAACAAGACGAAAAGGAACCTTTTTTGTAGTTAATAATGGAAATCCTTTACTAAGATCAAATCGCATTTGATGACCAAAAACAGAGTATGTTCCAGTGTTTGTCCGGTCCTCCTTTTTTGTTCCGTGCTCCAAAATATGACTGCACAAATCTAAGTAAGCTTGTTCACCAGTTATCATTATGATCTCCCCACTTCAATAATCTCAAATTAATGTTTATTGTAACATAAACGTAACGCATGAAAATATAATTTTCTACATAAATCTGTTAAGAGCTTTCATATCGGGAAAGGGGATTGTTGCATGCTGAATGGAACAATGGAACATGTGGTAAAACATTCCATATTGTGTAGTTATGTACTTAGTCAACCGCTTGTTACGTACGTCGATGCATACCCTGAACTGCAAAATAAAATATTAATGGAAACAGAACAGCTAGAGTTTGGAGAACACGGAGAGTCTATTAAACTTCTGCAGAAAAAGCTTAATAAGCTAGAATATTTTGATTCTGAATTAGATGGAGAATATGGTGTTTTAACTGCCCATGCTTTGAAAAATTTTCAGGCAGATTATAATATAACAATCAACGGCCAAGCAGATGAACAAACCATCCAGGCCTTGATAGATACCGAAAAAGATATCTATTTAAAACAAATCCAAAGTCTTTCCACAGAAGTATATCCAGGATTAACAGGAGAAAATGTAGAAACAGTTCAAAACGCCCTTCAGTATTTTGGTTATTATAAAGGAAATATCGATGGTATATATGGACCTCTTACGAAAGAAGCACTTATTACCGCTAGCAATGAACACGATGGCATTGAGTTGGCCGAAGCTCCAGCCGTAAAGGTGACAGTCCAAAACAAGGTTGAATCTGAAGCATTAAAGGCTCAAGCAAGTAACGCTGGTGAAAAGGAAAATGCTAAAGAAGAAAAAGAGGAAGAAAAAAAGCAGGTAGTTGTTGAAGGAATTAACGGTGGAAGCATCGTTGCCCAAGCGCACTCCTTTGTTGGTGTTCCCTACGTATGGGGCGGCACTACACCAGCAGGTTTCGACTGTAGCGGTTTTATCCAATACGTGTTCAACATGCAGGGGATTGAAACTCCAAGAACGGTAAGTGATATGTGGAATTTTGCTACACCTGTCGATTCAAAGTCTGTTGGAGATTTGGTTTTCTTTGAAACCTATAAACCAGGTCCTTCCCATATGGGAATATATATTGGCGATGGAAAATTCATTCACGCTGGTGAATCGCGCGGCGTTGAGGTCACGAACTTAGATAATGAGTATTGGAAAGAAAGATATATTGGGTCCAAACGGGTTATGCAATAGATAGAATATGTTCGGATAAGAAATAGCAGATTACATATACTAAGCTATCAAAAGAGTAAAAGGTGGATTCTATGACAGGCCTCTTATTGAAATTAATCATCACACCGTTGGGAATTGTTGTTTCATCCTGGATCTTGCCAAATGTGCAATTTGCTGCTTGGTATCAGCCGATTTTGTTGGGAGCAGTGTTAGCTGTTATTGGTTATATGGGAGAGCTCATGTTTCTTGGCAGAAAAACGAAAGGCTTTGTTCTAGCAATGGATTTTGTTATATCTGCTGTCGGGATATATATTGGGGCATGGGTGTTTGCAAACACTGGCGTAACCTTACTTGGAGCCATTCTAACAGCAGTCATTCTCGTTATTACTGAGATCTTTCAACATAATTGGCTAATCAATAGTGGAAGAATAAAGAAAGAAGGCATTTTACGCTAAAAAGGTCTATAAGGATGAAAAAGTATATGTTAGAAAGAGCAGGCACCGTTGTGAGGATGCCTGCTCTTTCTAATTTTACTACTACCATTCTTGATGAAACTTCTCTAAAAATTGTTGCATAAATTGATGTCGATCCTCTGCTAGTGATTTTGCAGTACTCGTATGCAAGGTTGATTTCAGTTTTAATAATTTATCATAGAAATGTTGAATCGTATTATCAGTATCCTGTTCATGGTACATAAATTTCCCTCTTGCTCCACCAAAAGTAAAAGCTCTCGCAATACCAATAGCACCTATGGCGTCAAGGCGGTCGGCATCCTGAACAATTTTACCTTCCAGCGAGGGTGGTATTTTACCTTTGCTAAACGAAATGGTGTTGATTGCTTTGATAATAGCTTCAATATCAGGTCTAGTTAATGGAAGAGACTCTAAAAAGTCTTCTAATGCTTGTATTGCTGCCTCTTCATTTTCAACAAGCTTATGGTCTGTCACATCATGTAACCATGCAATAGCCTCACAACGGAATAGATTAGCATCTTCTTCCCTAGCGATTTCGATCGCCATACGGGTGACGCGTTGTAAATGATAAAGGTCATGGCCTGTTCGTTCATTATTAAAGGAGTTCGTTACATACTGGCGAATTGCAGTTAATAGTTCACGTTTCTCCATTAGAATAACCCTACTATCTTGCCATCTTCTGTCACATCCATGTTTAATGCAGCAGGATGCTGTGGTAAGCCTGGCATTGTCATAACATCCCCTGTTAATACCACAATGAATTCGGCTCCAACAGAAGCCCGTAGTTCCCGTATGTGAATTGTAAATCCTGTTGGTCGTCCGACCTGTGAAGGATCATTAGACAAAGCATATTGGGTTTTTGCCATACAAACAGGCAATTTTCCCCACCCTAGATTTTCGAAAAATACTAATTGGGAGCGAGCTTTTGCGCTTAATACGATGTCATCTGCTCCATAGATAGTTTGGGCTACACTTCTTATTTTTTCTTCTAGAGGATCGTGTAAATTGTACGTATATTCTAAGTTTTTAGCCGGTTCTTCCGCTTTCTTGATGACTTTTTCTGCTAAGTCTACGCCACCTGCTCCACCGTTCTTCCATACATCGGTTAGTGCTACTTCTACTTTATTTGTGGAGCACCATTCTTTCAAAAAGTCTATTTCTTTTTGAGAGTCGGTCGGGAATTTATTAATTGCTACAACATATGGAAGGCCGAATGATTCAATTGTTTCTATATGTTTCTTTAAGTTTTCGATCCCACTTGCAATTGCTTCAACATTTTCGGTTGTTAGTTCATTTTTCCCAACACCGCCATGCATTTTTAATGCACGAATGGTAGCGACAATGACGACAGCACTTGGCTGAATGCCTCCTGCTCGTGATTTAATGTTTAAAAATTTCTCTGCGCCAAGATCCGCTCCAAATCCGGCCTCAGTAACAACATAGTCTCCTAGCTTTGCTGCTGTTTTGGTTGCAATGATACTATTACAGCCATGAGCAATATTAGCAAATGGACCACCATGAATGATAGCAGGCGTGTTTTCGGTTGTTTGGACGAGATTTGGCTTTAATGCATCTTTTAGTAGTACAGTTAATGCCCCCTCTGCATCTAAATCCTTAACAGTAACTGGCTTTTCATCATAGGTATAGCCAATTACAATCTTCTTAAGCCGGCGTTTTAAATCGTGAAGGTCCTTTGCCAAGCATAGAACAGCCATGATTTCAGAGGCAACCGTAATACTAAAAGCATCTTCTCTCGGAACGCCTTTGGTAGGTCCACCTAGTCCTACTACAACTTGGCGTAATGCTCTATCATTCATATCAAGTACCCTGTTCCATTCCACTCTTCTTGGATCGATTTGTAGATTGTTCCCTCTATGTATATGATTATCAATAAGCGCAGACAACGCGTTATTCGCTGTTGTGATAGCATGTAAGTCCCCCGTAAAGTGCAGGTTGATATCCTCCATTGGAAGAACTTGAGCATATCCTCCCCCAGCAGCGCCACCTTTTAAGCCCATAACAGGACCAAGACTCGGTTCACGCAGGGCAATAATTGCCTTTTTATTAAGTTTATTTAATGCTTGCCCCAAACCTACTGTTACGGTTGACTTTCCTTCACCTGCTGGAGTGGGATTAATAGAGGTGACTAAAACGATTTTCCCATCGGGCTTTTCCTCTAACTTTTCTAAGAGACCTGTGGAGAGCTTTGCCTTCGTTCTACCATATGGTTCCCAGTCTTCTTCTGATAAGCTAAGATCTGTTGCAATGTCGTGAATCGGTTTTAAAGTTGTTTCCTGTGCAATTTCAATGTCTGATTTCACTCTCTTACTCCTCTTTTCTATTTGCTGGTTTGTCGAAATGTAGAAGATTATTTTGAAATGGTTACATTATACCTGTATTTAAGAAAAATTCCTAGAAAATCATTTAAATATACAGTCTATTTCTTGACTGACATGTCTATATAAGCTATATTAGACACAAGCAAAGAAGATGTATGGATCCTTTATGACACACAGGCAGCTTCTATAGAAGTGGATGTAACGTGATCCTACACTTCTATAGAAGCTGCCTTCATTTATGTTCTATAAATCTGCTTTGTATTAACACGTTTCTAATTTCGAACGTGAAAGTTTCTAGGAGGATTATATTCATGGAAAACGGAGTAGTAAAATGGTTTAACGCAGAGAAAGGCTACGGTTTCATCCAATTAGAAGAAGGAAATGATGTATTCGTACATTATTCTGCAATCCAAGAGGAAGGCTTCAAATCATTAGAAGAAGGACAAGAAGTATCCTTTGAAATAGTTGAAGGCGAACGTGGACCACAAGCTGCAAATGTAACAAAAAAATAAGTGAACGTATATAGAAGCGGTAATCTGTAAAAGGATTACCGCTTTTTCTGGTTTATCTCTTTCGTGCATTTAGCGAAAAATATGCTATAATAATATTTTCGCGGTTCGCAAACTCCCGCGTTATCAAAACTAAGGAGGCATTTACATGTCAAATGAACTTATATGGATTTTGTTTGCACTGATCAATTTCTCTTGTCTACTCTTATTTTATCGTTTATTTGGTAAAACGGGGCTATTTGTATGGATTGGGATGTCAACTGTTGTCGCCAATATGCAAGTACTAAAAACGGTTGAACTGCTCGGTCTGACAGCGACGTTAGGGAATATTATGTATGGAACAGCATACCTTGCAACCGACATTATCAACGAAAAATATGGTAAGAAAGAAGCTAAAAAAGCCGTCTGGCTTGGGTTTGCTACTTTAATTACCATGACCGTTGTAATGCAGTTCGCACTAGCGTTTCAACCAGCAGCTGATGATATTGCGCAAGGATCACTTGCCACCATCTTCGGCTTAGTAGTTCGTGTCGCTGCCGGAAGCCTCGCAGCATATATTATTAGTCAATATTTTGATGTATGGATATATGACAAACTAAGAAAACTCTTTCCTTCTGACCGGCAGCTATGGATTCGAAACAATGGTAGTACTGTGATTAGTCAATTGTTGGATTCCGTCGTATTTTGTACAATAGCCTTCTACGGACAATTTCCGTTTTCTGTATGGTTGGAAATACTTTTAACGACATATGTTATAAAATTTATCGTCGCGCTCTTAGACACACCTTTTATGTATATTGCAAAAAGAATGAACAACGAAAAGGCCAGCTAATGCTGGCCTTTTGCTTTAAGCATTGGTATAGACCTTTTGTGCTCCACTTTGAATAGATTTAAAATAGATCATATATAAAAAGGGGAAAACACACGCCGTGATATAAGCTCCAAATAAGAAGGAAATAAAAGCAATTTCCAATAATGTAATAACATATTCAGGTTGTTTTACATATTTGTACGGCCCTTGTTTAAACAATCTTACCCTTGGTAATGTAATCTTCTTTGCGTTCCAGAACATTCCTGCAGATCGAATGCACCACCATTTCCCACTGAGAATGATGACACAGCAAACAAAGAAGAACATATTAAAGGTGACGGTTGATTGTCGTAAAAATACCAATTCAAATAGAATGGCACTATAGCTTATATACTGCACAATTAATAAGCCACGATAATGCTTTTCGATGGAGCTTCTTCCCCCTTTTTCCAAAAGCCATCGTTCATTTCTGCTAGAAATTTTTTTGGTAGCAATTCTTTCTACTACTAATCCAACGATTGCAATCCACATCCAGGATACGATCACCAAAACCCTCTCCTCTACTTTTTCTGTTTAGTATTTGCATTAGGTTGTTAATTTATGAAGTTGGATTACAAGCAATTTCAAATGTGTTTGTTTCCTTTTGTATTTGTAAATTATCCATATAAAAAGAGACAGTCAACGTAGTGCTGACTGTCTCTCATTTAGATCATTTAGAAATCGATGTCTCCCTTAATGCCCGCTCCTCTGCTGGGATACGGATTAGGAGGAGGATAATATGCAGGATCGGGAATATAATACTGGTCAAATAGGCTTGAAACATAATGGGTATAATAAAGAGCTCTATCCCAACCACAACGTAATTAGGATGTGAGATGTATTTATATGGACCCGTTTTAATTAATGGGTAGTTTGGTGAAACAATAATCTTTGTGTTCCAGAACTTCCCTAGTGATGTAATACACCAGACTCGTAAAACTTGCGTTAAGATAAAGAGAGTTAGTAATACTAGCCCAGGATTTTGTACAGGTGCTTTTCTTGTATAAATTTCTAAAAGAATAGACAAGAAGAAAAGAGTATGGACAATAATAAACCATTTATAGTGTCCTTCCCCTTTTTCCACCCCTCCATGTGCTTTGAGCCAAAGCTCATTTCGTTTGGCGATGTTTACCTCTACTAGCCTTTGAACAACAAGATAAATAAATATGACCCATAAAAATACTGGTAACATTTATGTCCACTCCAGTAACAACAATTCTGAGCAAAAGCCAGGTCCGAGAGCAGAAAGTATACTTTTTGCTTTCGCAGGGTTCTGCTCCTTCATCACTTCATTTAAGACATAGAAAACGGTAGCAGAAGACATATTCCCATGGTTTTTTAAAACATGATAAGAATGCTTCAGTTTTGTTTTCGATGTTTCCAGGACCTCCTCCATCGCTTCCAGCACTTTTTTACCACCAGGATGGGCGATATAGGAATGGATCATGTTTTCTTCAAGCTCTCTCTCTTTAAAAAAGGCTAAACTATGTTCCTTCCAAAAAGAATGTACCAAGGATGGAATACTCCTAGAAAAGATAACTTCTAATCCTTGATCTGTTACATCCCATCCCATTACATCCGTGCTATATTTTTTCGTCCGGGAACTCGTATGCAAGATTTTAGCAGGGTCTGTTTTAAGATGGCTTTGATAAGGAGACGTCTCTCCCATTAATAAGACAGCGGCTGTTCCGTCACCGAATAAAGCACTTCCTATTATATTGCTTTTTTTCAGGTCGCTTTTTTGAAAGGTTAAACTACATAATTCGCAACATACAATAAGTGCAGTTTTATCTGGGTTTGCTGTAATCCAATCATGAGCTCGGGACAGGGCAATAGCTCCCCCTGCGCAACCTAGCCCCCATAACGGCATGCGTTTTATATCACTGCGAAAATCTCGCTGATTATACAAGTAGGTATCAATAGAAGGTGTCGCTATTCCAGTACTAGAAACAAATAAAATCATATCAATAGCGTCATGGGGAACTTCCTTTTTTAAGAATGTTTCATTTGCTAAGCAATTGTCAATCGCTTCTAGGGAAGTTGTCACAGCATGTTGTTGATAAAGATCGTTTCGTTCTTTAAAGCTGTGATCTGATCGAAACCAGTCTCTATTAACGACAAATTGTCTCATGGCAACCTCAGCGTTTTTAAAAACAGGAAGTAGTCTTGTGATATGCCTACTGGAACTACGAAAAATATCTTGAACTAGTTCCGTAATCTCTTCTTGTTGTATCGCATTTGGGGGTACTCCTAACCCAGTTGAACAAATGTATGTCATAATGCACCTTCCAACAGTTTATTCGTTTAAAATTGGTAGATACCGCTATATTTCTTCGTTAAATAGTCGACGAGATACTTTGCATCCAATGATTCACCAGTCACATCGTTTACTATTTCCAACGGCTTTTTCATTTTCCCAAATTGATGGACATGTTTGGTAAACCACTCTCTAATTTGGTGAAACTCCCCTGAAGCAATAAGGTTGTTCACATTCATTTCCTTGTTCAATGTATGATTAAATTGTGCAGCATACATATAACCAAGAGCATAGGATGGGAAATAACCAAAATCTCCTCCAGACCAATGAATGTCTTGTAGTACACCTTCTTTATCTGAAGGTGGTACTATTCCTAAGTAATCCTTCATTTTTTCATTCCACAAACCAGGTAAATCTTTCACATCTATTTCACCGTTAATGAGTGCTTTCTCAAGTTCATATCGAATCATAATATGAAGTGGATAAGTTAACTCGTCTGCCTCTATGCGAATAAAGGATGGTTTTACTTCATTTACAGCCCGATAAAATTGATTTAATGGTACAGATTGAAAAGCCTCTGGTGCATAATTTTTAAATAACTCATAATGACTAGACCAAAATGATTCACTTCTACCTACAAAGTTTTCCCAAAATAAGGATTGTGATTCATGAATTCCCATAGAAGTTCCGGTAGCTAGTGGAGTACTTGCCAAATTGCGATTTATATTTTGTTCGTAAAGCGCATGCCCGCCTTCGTGGATTGTACCAAATACAGCCATACGAAAATCTTCTTCATCATATCTGGTTGTTACGCGAACATCATTAATGTTTAATGAAATAGCAAAAGGATGTATGGTTTCATCAAGTCTTCCAGAACTGAAGTCATACCCCATTTTTTCTAAAATATCTAATGTAAAAGCTTCCTGCTTTGTTTTTGGAAAATGTCCTTTAAGCACTTGTGGGTCTGGTTTCACATTGCTTTGATTGATTTTATCCAGCAAACCTGTTAGCGAATTACGTAACGCAGGGAACACTTGATCTAAAGTTTCTGTTGTGACACCTGGTTCATAATTATGTAACAATGCATCGTAAATATTTTTCTCATATCCCCAGTAATTAGCAAATTTTTTATTATAGTCAACAAGCTTTTCTAAGTATGGCTGAAAAAGCGTAAAGTCTGACTTTTCTCTTGCTTCTTGCCAGATTGCCTCGGATTTAGATTGAAGCATTACATATTCTTTAAATTCATCATGCGGGATTTTGCGATTTCTCTCATAATTCTGCTCACATTCTTCAACCGTTTTTCGTATAATGTCATCTTTTGTATTATCCTTCAGTACGTCTATGAAGTATTTCATTTTCTCGGAGGTTTCAAGCTGATGAAGCTTCTCAGCTAGGAAACCAACTACTTCTGAGCGCTGCTCCACTCCCTTCTTTGGGATCTTTGTTCTCATATCCCAATGTGCAAGAGCTATTGCTTCCTTATAAGCGCTCTGTTCTTTTAACAGTTCTTTAAAGTCCTTCTCAATTAAGTATGTGTTCTCCAATTACTTCTCCCCCTTGGTTTTCTTTCCAAAGTACTGGTAATAGTCTGTTTTTATAAACCCATTAAATAGCTTACGCTTTTTAGTAGCGGTTTTTCCATACTGTTTCTCAAATTTTTCAAAAGCAGTTAGAATATAAACACTCCAGCTAGGATGTTCTTGCATAACAGTTCCAAAGTCTTGATAAATCTTCGCTACCGCTTCCTTATCGCTAAGTCGCTGTCCATATGGTGGATTGCCAATGATGTATCCATTTTCTTTTTTAATAGATAAATCCTTTACTTGCATTTGCTTCCAAGAAATTAAGTCACCAAACCCTGCTTCTGTGGAATTTCCTTCTGAGATTTTTATGAGCTTATGGTCAATATCGGACCCCGTAATGTCAAGTTTTTGGTCATAATTTGCCTTGTCTTCTGCTTCTTCAAAGGCCTTTTCCCAATGTTTTGCTTTAATAAGCGACCAACCTTCTGAAGCGAATTCTCTATTGAATCCAGGAGCGATATTTTGTCCAATCATGGCAGCTTCAATTGGAATCGTACCTGAACCACAAAATGGATCAATTAATGGATACTCGGCCTTCCAGTTCGTCAACAATACGAGTGCTGCAGCCATTGTTTCTTTAAGAGGAGCTTCTCCTTGGCCAATCCTATAGCCCCTTTTGTGGAGACCTACACCAGATGTGTCAATGGTTAGCATTGCTTCATCCTTTAACAAAGAAACTTCAACCTTGTAAAGAGCCCCAGTCTCTGGCATTTTAGAGGCAACACCATGCTTTAGCTTAAGTCGTTCAGCAATTGCCTTTTTGGTAATAGCTTGACAGTCTGGAACGCTAAATAATTTGGATTGTACTGATTTTCCTGAAACAGGAAACTGTCCTTCTTCAGAAATATAGTATTCCCATGGCAAGGCTTTCGTCGCTTCAAATAACTCATCAAACGTATAAGCCTTAAATCTTCCTACAAGTAATCGGACCCTGTCCGCCGTTCTGAGCCATAGGTTACACCGTGGAATAGCAGAAACCGGCGCTTCAAATACAACACGGCCATTCTCTACTTTTACTTCATACCCCAAGCTTTTTACTTCATTTGCAACAATTGATTCAAGTCCCATTGCTGCAGTTGCAATCAATGTAACATTCTGCATGTAATATATCCTTTCATATCTCGAAATTAATTCTTTTTTAGTTTATCATAATCCTCTGTAAAAGATGAATCCATATCCATTGAGTTAACAGCTTACCATCTGGCATAATGGGATGGGCTTGAGGAGTTCCTTATAAACAACTAGTTAACTAAAAGCTTAATCGGTACTCATTGTGGACATATTGGTAGATGATATAATCATGTACAATAAAAACGCATAAAACAAATAAAAAAACCTTGCTCACAGTATTGCTGTAAGCAAGGTTTTCATTTCTGTTATAATAGACCAATAAATACTCGATAAGCCATGTTCTGTCGCCAACGTACTACAAGTGGTGGTCAGCCTCGTACATTGGTTGTAATCATCTATCTACAAGTGCAAAAACTTGTCCCTACTTCGGTTCATTTCCCTACTGAAGGATGCCCCTACCAAAATTTGGGTTGCTCACTCGTGGGGTTTACCTCGTTCCACCTGAATAGTTTCCCATTCAGCTACGTCACTGTGGCACTTTCAAGGTACGTATCCCATATCCGAAGACTTAGGAATACCTCCTGCCGTTAACCCTGAAGGTTACCTTGACTTATGAATTCGTCAAGCACGAACACTACAAACATCGCAGTCTGTGTGAGCATGGACTTTCCTCTGCATGTAGCATGCAGCGATTACCTGAGTATTTATATTCAGTTTCACTATTGTATCATTTTTTTGCTGATTCGACAAGTTCTGCTTTACATAAACCTAGTTATCCGTTTCTGCAAACTTTTTACCAAAAACAGCTTTCTCCAAGTTGGATAATCTTTTTAAAACATCATAATTCATTTGTGGCGCTGGTTGTGTAGATCGGCTTCTTGTTTGATCTGATGTTGTTTTCTTAAGTCGCTCATTCTCTTGTTGTAATCGGTCAATTTCTTGCTTGAATAGATCGTAATCTTGAATAATTTTGTCTAGGAACTCGTCCACTTCTTCTTGATTGTATCCTCGCATACCTGTTTTAAATTCTTTCTCAAGTATGTCTTTCCCACTAAATTGAACTTGACTTAAACTCAATTTTATCACCTCATCCTATTTACATGCCTATTTTTCCAAAATACAAACTTATTGTCAATGTAAAGTCTATTTATCCGAAACTTATTTTATACATCGATATCCAAATTGAATGTTTCGCATACCTACATGGTACCAGTTTACCAATAAAAAAGGAACCTGAAAGATCAGCTCCCTTTACTTTTCGTTCTATAATGTGGATAGCACTATTAATTAAAGGAATATCTTCAATCCTAATAGCAGATTTATGTAAAGAAAATACGATTACTTCTCCATATCGGATTGGTGAAAAGAGAATGGAAGCAGTTCCTCCATAGTCACAGTTTTAACCATTTTTTCATTGTTCGTCAAGTGGATCACCATTTCACTATCAAAAAACTCACTCATCACTTGTCGACAAGAACCGCACGGCGGCACTGGACGTTTCATATCAGCTGCTACAGCCATTTCTGTGAATTCTCTTTCGCCATCTGATATTGCTTTGAAAATGGCCACTCGTTCAGCACAACAGGTTACAGGATAAGCTGCATTTTCAATATTACAGCCAGTATAAAGCTTACCAGACTTCGTTAACAAAGCAGCCCCGACGGGAAAAGAGGAATATGGGATATAAGCTTTTTCTCTCATCTTCAATGCTTCTTCAATCAATTTATCTTTCGTCATTTTGTATCCCCCAGTATCATTCTTAATTTATGTAAAACGGTATTATGCTTGGGACAACTCCCGCTGGATTTGATCCAGTACATAATGGATAGAATTGTTTAATTCCATATACCGTTTCCTTCTCGCATCAATATAGTAGCTATGCATAAGCATTAGCTCCATGTTCTCTCTTGTGGAAGTTACTTGGTGTGGATGTACTTGTACCTCCCTGTTCTTTACCGCCTCTAATGCGGACTGCTCCCATTGGTTAAGGAGCTCATAGACAGGTTCTGTTTCCTGCTTCACCTGTAAAAAGAATTCTCTATCTTTTTTATTTTCAGGTGGATCACTGTATTCAAATTTGTCTTTCAGCCTTATTAAATATTGCTGAAGCTTCTCTGTCTGTTCGAGTAAATTCATGTTAAAACAACCGCCTTTTGCCTTCAAACTCTACAACAATACTTTATCATCAATTTACAAAAAATGCACCTTCTACTTTAGCGAAAATGCGCCTCTGATAGTGGAGCGTGTATGACTTATCCTTAACTGCTGTGTTTCAAAGTCTTCAGAAATAGTACGATCCACACGTGTGGTTAATTTCTGATCCATTCTTCTAACTTGATCAGCTAATCCTTGTAAGTGCAGTTCCACCGTATTCTTTTCTACCCCATTTACACTACTCTCTACATATTTAATTGCCAGCCCCATATACACCCACTCCTCTTCATTGTGTAATTGTTCTATTCGCTTCAGAATGAAAGTGTCCTGCCTGTTCGACAAAAGAAGTAAGAACACAACAAAAGAAGTGGAATTACTTATCATTTAGCAATAATGAGACAAACTAATAAGCGAAGGAGGGATATAAATGAATAAGAAAAAGCAAAAGCAAAAAGCTGAAAGCGAAAAGTCCCGCTCACTAAAAACTGGGGATAAGAAGCTACAAGGTCCGAATCGCCCTTCCACATAAAGTGAAGCTTCAATCAGTGGGGGTTTTCGTTCTTCACCCACTGATTGTTAGTTGAACGAATCGGGATCTTAGCGTTTGTTTACTCCCACTAAAAACTTAATGGTTCCACTTCCGGTTTTGAAGTGGGAGTCTTACGGACGGTTGCTCCGGGATAAAAAGCATTAGGCCCGGCTGGATAACAATTTACCAGTCGGGCCTCATTGCGTACTTCATATAATAGTATCCAAATAGTAAGTCACGTCTCCTATAATACGTTTTTTTCATGTCCTCCAAAGATGTTTCTTTTGGTGTTTGCCACCATTTACTAGGAATACCCCCTGTCTTCCACCAATCTTTACGAATATTATCCTGATGTTTAATTACTGGGTAGAGCACGCGTAACATTGGAGCGTACGGATAATGTGAAGATAAATACGGTTCATAATCCCTGCGTGAGCCAGTATGTTCCTGTGTTTTAGCAAAATATAGGGATTTGTCATAAACATTCGGGGAATAGAGTATATTAGCAAGTCTAACACCTAAGCCTATTCGTTTCGAGATATTTGTAAATCCATGAACATACGATCCGAATACTTCCGAGGAACTAGTTGGGAATAATACAGCATTCAATCGTAAAAAGTTCTGCATTATGTATGGAAGTTGATTAAAAACATGATACTGAAAGTACGTTTGTTTCACAACGGGGCCTTGGATTACATTTTGTTCATTAATAATTAGGGCGATCATAAGCTTGTCGCGTTCCTGCCTTTCCCAAAATAACATCCATTGCTCGATCATAAATGATGAAACGTGAAACTTTTTCAACAAATGAAACAGCGGTTTTTCTGCTTGCTTGGAAAGGTTATACACTAGTAACTGAGGGAAAGCATCTGAAAAAATCAGCCAATTTGCTCGCTCATACGTCATAAATAACTGGTCTCTTTCTTTTTTTCCTAAGATTTTTTTAAAAGGTTGTAAATGAAGGTCAGTCATGTTCCAGCCAGCATTTCTAGAAACCATGCTTGCAAGAAAGGCCCATTTAATTTCCGGGTTTTCTAAATAGAAGTTCTGGTAAGCCTTTGTCCGAGAAATATTGTCTTTATTATGCTTCCTTGTGGTGTTTATTATATAATGGATATATGGATCGAATGAGTCGTCTCCGTACATGGATGAACCTGCTTTCGTTTACTATATTTTGTTTCATTCTCATCCAATTGATGCTTTTACAGTTATCATTTCCTACTATATCTGATATGATACTGTAATATGCAAGGAGGATTTTTTTAATGAACTACCCAAATGGAAAAAGAGGATCGTTAACACAACCTTCTCAAAGTAGACCCTCCAGTGCAGCAAACCATGCTTTTAGTAACAGAGGAATGACGTTAGAAGAAGATATTAATGAAACAAACCGCTTTTACCTTGATACGGACAAGGCGATTATTCATAAAAAACCAACACCTGTTCAAATTGTTAAGGTAAATTACCCAAAAAGGAGTGCTGCTGTAATAACAGAAGCATATTTCAAACAAGCATCAACCACTGACTATAATGGTGTATACCGAAGCAAGCATATAGACTTTGAAGCCAAAGAAACGAAAAACAAAACGTTATTTCCATTAGCAAATATCCATGATCACCAAGTTGCTCATATGCGTTCTGTGGTGGAACATGGTGGTATTTGTTTCTTATTAATTCGATTTACTTTATATCAAGAGACGTACTTTTTACCTGCTGAGAAACTTTTTCAGCACTGGGACGACAAATTAAAAGGTGGAAGAAAGTCGATAAGCTACGACCAGATATGTCAGGAAGGGCACCAGATCCCCTTTCAATATCAGGCAAGAATTGATTATTTAGCTATCATTGATAAGCTTTATTTTTAGAGACGGAGGAATGAGTTATGGCCAATAATAGCCAATCTCGTACAGCAAGAAGAAAACAAAAGAAATCATCGAAAAAGCCTTTATGGAAAAAAATCCTACTTATTATGCTACTTATCTTTATTATTATGGGAATAGGTGCTGGAGCAACCGCAGCTTATTGGATTGCAACAGCACCCGACCTTGATGAATCAAAATTATCCGATCCCCTTGCTTCTCAAATACTAGATAAGGATGGAGAAGTATTTGCAACACTGGGTGAAGATAATAGAACAAAAATCAGCTATGATGATCTGCCCCAGGTACTCATAGATGCGGTCACGGCTACTGAGGATGCCCGGTTCTTTGAGCATTCTGGAATTGATTTGCGCCGTATCGGTGGTGCTGTATTAGCTAACTTTAAAAATGGTTTTGGATCAGAAGGAGCGAGTACTATAACCCAACAGGTTGTAGAAAAGTCTTTTTTATCTGCTGAGAAGAAAATCAGTTTAAAAGTTCAAGAGCAGTGGCTTGCACTTAAACTGGAACGTGAATATTCCAAAGAAGAAATATTAGAAATGTATCTAAATAAAATCTTTTATGGTAGTAATGCATATGGTGTAGCAACAGCTGCTGAGACTTATTTTGGTAAGGACGATTTAAGCGAACTTACCCTTCCAGAAGCAGCTATTTTAGCAGGCTTACCACAGCGTCCAACAGCTTACAATCCTTATGAAAATCCAGAACTGACAAAGGAACGAATGAATACTGTTCTTACATTAATGGTAAGACACGGTAAGATTTCAGAAGAGCAAGCAGAAGAAGCGAGAGAAGTCGATATTCCCTCTTTATTAGCAGGAAAAAGTGACGACTCTGTTCCTTATCAGGCATTTCTAAAACAGGTACAGCGCGAAGTGAATGAAAAAGTAGATGGTGCAGACATTTATTCAGATGGTCTGAAAATCCATACTACTATTGATACAAGTATTCAAGAACATGTTGAGTTCTTACTAACTGATAGTGAGGAGAACCCTATCCCCTACCCTGATGATGAAATGCAAGCAGGGATGACAGTGCTTGATACAAAAAATGGTGCCATTCGAGCAATTGGCGGTAGCAGAAATGGGAATGGTACGGGATACAATTATGCCATCCAAGGTGGACAACAGCCTGGTTCAACCATGAAACCACTTGTAGCTTACGGTCCAGCAATTGAGTTTAATAAAATGTCCACTTATCATCAAATAAATGATGATAAACCATATGATTATGGTGGGGACAGCCCAATTAGAAACTGGAACCGAAGCTATGCAGGTTGGATGAGTGCAAGACATGCACTAAACCAATCGCTCAACGTTCCTGCAGTTAAAACATTAGAAGAAGTTGGCTATGATAAAGCACAAAGTTTTGCTGAGAGTCTAGGTATAAAATTTGCCGATGATTCTATTACAATAGGTGATGCGATTGGTGGAACCGGAACGAATGTTACCCCATTACAAATGGCTGGAGCATATCGAGCATTCGGTAATGAAGGTCTATACAACGATCCGTATGCTGTTACCAGTGTTGAATTCCCTGATGGTAGGACCGTCGAATTAAAGCCGGAAGCAGAAGCCGTGATGGCTGATTACACGGCGTACATGATTACGGATATGCTAAAAACCGTAATTACGGACGGAACTGGTGCCCAAGCAAATGTTCCAGGTGTGACGGTTGCAGGTAAGACTGGAACAACGAGTTTACCTGACGAATCAGGCAGCCCGGATTCCTGGTTTACTGGTTATTCAACGAATTATACGATCTCGGTTTGGACTGGTGGTTACACGAATGAGGATGGACAAAGAGCAGCAATTCCGAATGGTCAAACGAAAATACCACATGCCCTGTTTAGTAATACAATGGCAGAAATCTCCAAAGACATGGAGAACACGGACTTCGTTAAGCCAGATTCAGTAGTAGAAGCGGCAGTAGAAAAAGGTTCGCGCCCTGCAGCGAAGCCAAGTGACTACACCCCTTCTTCCCAAATCGTAACGGAGCTCTTCGTAAAGGGAACAGAACCAGATGACACCTCCGAGAAGTTTGATGAACTTGATCCTGTAAGCGGGCTATCTGCAAGCTATAACGAAGATAGTAACGCGATAGAAGTTACATGGGATTACGACGGTGATGCAGATGTTTCGTTTGAAGTTAGTGCTCAGGTAGATGATGGTCAAATGCAAGGTCTCTCTACAACCGAAGATACATCTATGGAGATATCTGAAGTAGAACCTGGTACTGACTATACAATACAGGTAGTTGCAACAAGCAATGACGGGGATATGCAAAGTGAACCGGCAACGACCTCGGTTTCCGTTCCTGGCGGTGATGAGGAAGAAGAAGAAGGAAATATCCCGCCAGTTAGTGGGTTATCTGCTAAATATAATAAAGATAACTCCATTATCGATGTGTCATGGAATTACAATGGGCCACCAGCCTCTTTTGAGGTAGCTGTTAACGGTCAAACCCAGACCGTTGAATCCAACGGCATTGAAATTAGTGGTGCCTCACCAGGTGAAACGTATAATATTGTCGTGACACCTATTGGTCAAAATGGCGCAAATGAAGGCGTCGAGGGCGAATCTCAGTCAACAAGCGTCACGGTACCAGCGGCGGAAGAAGATACTGGCGAAGGTAACGGTGATGATGAGGATAGCGGAGACCAAAGTGATGAGGGCTCTGATGAGGGAAATAATGATGAAGCTAATAATGAGGGTAATGGAAATAACGGAAACGGAAATGGCAATGGCAATGGAAACAATGATGAAGGTACAGACGATGAAAGTGAAAATGATGACGAGGAAGGTAGTGGGAATTAACCCTCCCCCTTCGAATCTAAAAAGAGGTAAACGCAGTTACTATGCGTTTACCTCTTTTTCTTTTTTCATTCGTTTTTGCCCTTCTCTACATAGGTCTAGCAATGGACATGTTGGGCACTCAGGATTTCTCGCTTTGCAATGATATCTGCCAAAGAATATTAGTCGGTGATGGGTATCGCTCCACTCTTCTATAGGTACTTTCCGCATCAACGTCTCTTCAACTTGAACAACTGAATCCTTCCACCTACAAATACCTAATCGTTTAGATACCCGCTCTACATGCGTATCTACAGCGATTGCTGGTTCGTTAAACGCAACAGATGCTACAACATTCGCAGTTTTACGACCGACACCTGCCAGCTTCTCCAGCTCTGCTTTTGTTCTCGGTACTTCCCCACCATAATTCTCAATTAATACTTCACATAGTTTACGAATATTTTTCGCCTTATTACGATATAAGCCGATGGAACGTATGTCTTGTTGTAATTCTTCAAGGGAAACTGCAAGATAGTCCTCCGGTGTCTTATATTTTTTAAAGAGTTCAGCTGTTACTTTATTTACAAGTACATCTGTACACTGCGCGGATAATAAAACAGCTATCACAAGCTCAAAAGGATTAGCGTGCTTTAATTCGCATTCCGCATCAGGAAACATTTTTGTTATTTCATCCAAGCAGTATCGTATTTGTTTTTTATTCAGCATTGCCTAATCCTCCCCTTCTAGCCAGTTATAGTAAAAGGATGTATCCCGTTTAGTACGATGGCCTTCTTGTTTTGTAGTCTGATTGCCATGAAACTTCTTACTCGCATCTCTTGCTTGTTCTACCGTGTGGATTCCTTTCTTATGCCATTCTCTTAAAATACGATCGATGTATTTGAAATTCAACTTGCCCATTAAAACCGATTCTCTTAAGGCTGCCTTAATTAAAGAGGCGGCTTGTTTATCTTCATCAAGCCAACCATTGATTGTCTCAATTTCAAAAGGTGACAGTGGTCTGCCGAATTCTTGTTCAAATAGAACAAAAATCGTCCCATCCGCATGTTCTTCCGTTTTATCTTCCTTTTCTGTATAGAGCTTTTCCCATAACTCGTTTAAAGAATATACTTCACTAATCTTTTCCGTCTCTTTATTGTTATTTTTTTCAATAACCAGTACTCCTTTTTGAATTAGCTTGCGTAATAAATTAGAGCATTGTTCCTCATTTATTGTCATATTATCTGATAGTTCTGCTGGAGTGGGAAACCCAATTCCCTTTTGTTGAAATTGCTGTACTTGTAAAATAAGCATGACGTCTGTTTCGTCAAGCCCCAACGTTTGAAAAGAAGTGAAAAGCTTTATTGGTATATTTATTTGATCCAATAGTATTTGTTGAACTTGCAATTGCTTCTTCATATTAGCACCTCAATTGTTAGTATAGCATGTTAATGTTAGAAAAATCTCGATTGAATTCGGCTGGTTTAAGACTTTCCAGTGTGACACATCACCATTTATTACCGTTTCGACACATCATTTTAAAAGTGTAAAATGTCTAAAGAGATCAAAGTTGGTTACTAGAGATATTTTACTAAAGTAGCCTGTCCCCTACCATTTTCTTTCATAAACGGAATAAAAATCCCTTGCACTGTAAAAGGCAAGGGATTGCGTTTTAAAACTTAATCGATACTTATGGATACAAACGATTTAATAAACGTGGGAACGGTATTGTTTCTCTTACATGGTCTACACCTGATAACCAGGCTACCGTTCTTTCTAAGCCAAGACCGAAACCAGAGTGTGGAACACTTCCATATTGACGGAGTTCGAGGTACCACTTATAAGCTTGTCCTGTTAGACCATGCTCTTCATAGCGTTCCTGCATTAATTGTAGATCATCAATTCGTTGTGATCCTCCAATGATTTCTCCATATCCTTCGGGAGCGATTAAATCGGCACATAACACAACATCCGAGCGATCCGGATGTGGTTTCATATAAAAGGCTTTAATATCTTTTGGATAGTTTGTAATGAATACAGGCTTGTCAAAGCTTTCTGCTATAGCCGTTTCATGTGGCGCACCAAAGTCTTCGCCCCATTTAATATCTGTAAATCCTTTTTCTTGAAGTAATGCAATCGCATCGTCATAAGAAATTCTTGGGAAAGGCGCTTTAATAGCTTCTAATTTCGATGTATCCCTCTCGAGAACATCCAACTCCAATTTACAGTTCTCTAAAACATTTTGTGCGATAAAGCTGACATATTGCTCTTGTATCTCTAAGCTTTCCTCATGATTTACAAAAGCCATTTCGGGTTCTATCATCCAGAACTCGATAAGATGTCTTCTCGTTTTAGATTTCTCGGCACGGAAGGTTGGTCCAAAAGAAAATACTTTACCAAAAGCCATTGCAGCTGCTTCCATGTACAATTGTCCACTTTGAGAGAGATATGCCTCCTCGTCAAAATACTTTGTATGGAAAAGCTCTGTTGTCCCTTCAGCAGAAGAGCCAGTTAGGATTGGTGGATCTATCTTTACATAGTCATTTTCGTTGAAAAATTGGTAAGTCGAACGAATGATCTCATTACGAATCTTCATCACTGCATGCTGACGTTTAGAGCGAAGCCATAAATGTCTATGGTCCATTAAGAACTCTGTCCCATGCTCTTTTGGTGTAATTGGATAATCTGTTGCTTCATGAATCAATTCGATATCACTAACCTGCATTTCATAGCCAAAAGGAGATCTTGTATCTTCCACGATCTTACCAGTTATGTACATGGAAGATTCCTGTGTGATATTTTTTGCGAGCTGAAAAGCTTCCTCGCTGACATCACTTTTTACAACAACACCTTGGATAAAACCTGTCCCATCACGTAATTGTAAAAATGCAATTTTACCACTTGAGCGTTTATTTGATAACCATGCTCCCATAGTAACCGTTTGTTCATTATATTTTGGTGCTTGCGATATAGTAATTTTCACTTTTCTACCTCCTACACATCTATGATTGATGTTTTATAACAAATTGTTTAATTCTTTCGGCTGCTTCTTTAAGTGCTTCTGTTGAAGTAGCATAAGATAACCTAATATTATCCTCTGAACCAAAGCCAGAACCAGGCACAACGGCAACTTTTTCCTCTTCTAATAAAGCTGCTACCCAATCATCTACATTAGCATAGCCACAATTGGTTGCTGCTTCCTTAACATTAGGAAATAAGTAAAAAGCCCCTTTTGGTTTAATGCAGCTAACACCAGGTATATCACTTAACAACGCGTGTAGCATTTCCAATCGTTCTGCAAATACTTTCTTCATTTCATCTAATGTTGTATCACCGGTTTGCTCATACGCCGCCAAAGCTGCATATTGAGCAATAGATGTGGGGTTTGATGTAGAATGCGATGCAAGGTTTGTCATGGCTTTAATAATTTCTTGTGGTCCAGCTGCGTATCCAATTCTCCAACCAGTCATGGAGTGGGATTTACTTACACCATTGATTACGATCGTGTGTTCATATAATTCCTGTGACAACTGAGCAACTGATACATGTTCATCATCTGTATATATTAGCTTTTCGTAAATCTCATCTGAAACGATAAGGATATTATGTTTTAGGCATACCTCGCCTAATGCCTTTAACTCTGCTTTTGTATACATCATACCTGTTGGGTTACTTGGAGAGTTGATAATAACAGCTTTTGTTTTCTCTGTAATCGCCGCCTCAAGCTCCTGTGGTGTCATTTTAAAATGATTGTCTTCTTTAGCTGTTACAAAAACAGGTTGCCCGCCAGCTAGTTTTACTTGCTCCGGATAGCTTACCCAATATGGTTTTGGCACAATAACTTCATCTTTATCATCTAATAACACTTGAAATAACGTGTACAATGCATGTTTAGCGCCAGTTGTTACAATAATTTGGTCAGGACGATAACGAAGTTGATTATCAGTTTGAAACTTATTCACAATCGCATCTTTCAATTCTACAATGCCGCCAGATGGTGTATATTTTGTTCTCCCATCATTCATTGCCTCCATTGCAGCGTCGAGGATATATTGTGGGGTATTAAAGTCCGGCTCCCCCGCTCCGAGTCCAATTACATCATGTCCTTGCTGTTTTAACTCCTTCGCTTTTGCTGTAATAGCAAGTGTGGAAGAGGGTGATAATGTTTTTACTCTTTTAGCTAAGTTCATTCACTTTTCACCTTTCTATTTAAACATTTGTTTTAAGCGATATTGTTCGAATTGACTACCATCTTCGATTGCATAGTAATCGAGAACATAACGGTCAGAAGCATCCCGATACGTGATTTCCCAGAGTACCTCTTCATCGACTATTCCTGGTACGATCTTAATAAATTCACAATCGGTACAATTGCTTTTCCACTTACGTAGCATATCTTCTTCACTAATCATCTCTTGTTCGTTAATAGTCGTCAAGGTCTTTTCCTTACCCTTCAAAGGGTAAAAAACGAGTCTGCCTTCATTCTCATCCGTTTGCCCAAATACTACATGATAGCTCTCTGCCCCATTGAAGGTGACAACTTTTTCAATCTCTGTTACAGATGTAGCAGATAAGACCTGCTTTTTTGTTGTTTCAAATCCTGCAGTTCGATTTTCGTTTATGTCATGATACAAAAATGCAGCATATATCCCTATTGCTACTACTACAATGCCTACTAGCAGCAAGCTCCATCTCAGCCAGCTAGGTTTTGTATATGGTGAAGATTGCCTGATTCTCATCATTTTCATCCAATGTTAGACCAAACATTAAATCATCCTCTTTAAGAGTTCGATTTAATGAATCGACAATTTTATAAAGATCTGATGAATATTGGAGCTTGACTGTTGACAGGGTTTGTATTTTATTATCCATCTTTTCCCCTCCAGTTAAAGAACTGCTTGTTTTATCAAATATTGTTAGACATAGTGTAGGGCTCATTGCTTATACTATAAGTATGTTGATATAAGGTGAAACGCAATTACAGTATACCAAGTAAGCGAAGGATTGTGTTTTATTTAATTCAATAAATTTATTCCAACCTATACCATACCATCTTTCCTACTGATGCACAATTGACGCATCAGTAGTTTTTTTACCTTTTATGATCCACTGATAAATATATTAGAACCATTCTTCTGCTTTTCGCATTAGCTGTTGGGTTGTATCCTTCGTTAAAGGAATCTCAGGTATAGAATCAAGAAAATACTTGCCATATCTCGCTTGAATGATCCTTGAATCACAAACGAATACGATCCCTCTATCCGTGTTTGAACGGATAAGCCTGCCAAAGCCTTGTTTAAATCGAATAACAGCATTTGGTAACGATAATTCCATGAACGCATTCTTCCCATTTTCCTTTAAATTTGCAGATTTTGCTTCAAAAATAGGATGATCTGGTGGTTGAAATGGCAAACGTACAATCACCAGACTGGATAAGTCTTCTCCAGGTATATCTACACCTTCCCAGAATGAACTGGTTCCCAGTAATATGGATTGATCAAATGTTTGGAAATTCTTTTTTAGCCTGCTCCTGCTTCCACTTGATATGCCTTGCGCAATTAAAGCGTAGGTGGATGTGTCCATAATTTCTTTAAGCAGATAGTAGGATTTCTTTAACATATCATAAGACGTAAATAGAACAAGCATTCTTCCACTGGTGATTTCAGCTAGCGAAAAGATAGCCTCACACGTGGCATAAATAAAGTCGTCCTGATTGCCATGTTTTATATCAGGAAAATCAGTTGGAATCATCAGTTGGACCTGATCTTTATAAGAGAATGGAGAAGGAATCTTCTTGGTTTCAATTTCTTCGTCTGTTAATCCTAATCGCTCTTTAATAAAAGTAAACGAATTCTTCATAGTCAGGGTAGCGCTGGTCAAAATAACACTTTCTTTTTTTGCAAAGAAATCAGTGGATAGAAAACCAGATATATCCGTTGGTTCACTATATAGATATACTGCATTTTTTGCTCCATATGTTTCCACTTCCACCCATTTAACGAACTTAGGTGAATCGGCTGCAAGAAAGAGGGATTCAAGATGATCCATATATTGTTGTAGCTGCTCAATATACTGTTCAACTTCATTTTTGTCATATTTATCTTCATATTGTTTCGCAAGATTCTGATCTAGCCTTGCTAAAATATAGATTAAATCACGAAGGAAAAACATCAAGCGGTTTGTCATCTCCAAAATAGTGTCCCATTTTGCCGTATCTTCCTTGCTATTCTCAAACCTGTATTGTGTCCGACCAATATCGCTTAAAGATTTTTGATGCTTATTTTGTTCGGCCACATACTGGAAAATACCCCGAAACAAATCATCGGTCTCATATTTTGCATCAATTATGAGATCATCCCATCTATCAATCATTTCCTCTTCTATAAAGTCTCTGTATTTCGTAATCAATTGACCAATAAATTTTGGATCATTGGTCTCGCCTATCTGATTTAGCGTATACTGCATGTTCATATAATCTAGCTTAAGTCCATAGTGCTTTGATGCGGTTTCCTCAAAATGATGTGCTTCATCAATGATCACTTTATCGTAGCTTGGCAATAATTGATAATCATTAAAGATATCTGTAGCTAGAAGCGCATGATTTGTAATCACAATGTCAGCCTGTTGAGCTGCTTTTCTCGCTTTTTGGTAATAGGATCTTAAGAACCATGGAGACTGGGGATCCACATGGGCTTCTGTATCTGTAGATACGCGTCTAAAAAATAAATAACCACTTGAAGGTAACTGAACCTCGTCAATATCTCCGGTTTGCGTTTCTGTTAGCCAAACTAAAATCATGGCCTTCGTGAGGGTGATATCATAATTATCCTTCTCTGTGCTAAGCAATTCCCTTTCAAATTTTTCCAAACTGATATAATGGCTTTTCCCTTTTAGTAAGGCTACCTTAAAAGGAAATGGAAGAAGATTACGTATTAGCGGGATTTCCTCTTCTAATAGCTGTGTCTGTAACTGGGTAGTAAAGGTACTGATAACCAGTCGCTGTCCAGATATAACGGCATCATAAATAGCAGGAAGTATGTATGCAAGTGATTTTCCTGTACCAGTTTCTGCTTCTATTAAAGCATGACGTCGAGATTGAAATGCGTCATAAATGGTTTCTGACATCTCACGCTGGCCTGTTCTTTTCTCATATCGAGCCATTTGCTGAGATAGTGTCCCGCCTTCTTCATAGATTGCATCTAAAAAATCTCCATAGGAGCCTATCCTCGTTTGTGGCGTATTCTTTGTCTCCTTGATTTTTTTAAATGCAAGACCCTGAAATGTTTCTAACTCAGGATCTTCCTGGGTAGAAAATGCAAGCTCATTTTCTCGATCAGCCAGTAATGCGAAAAGATCTGATTTTAACATTTTCTCAAGGCGTATTAAATGTGTAATTGTCTCATAAGGAAGGTTATCAAGTCGCTCCCTAAGCTTTAAAAATAGCTTTGCTGTTACGTATGCGTCAGATAATGCGCGATGCGGGTCTTCATGGTGAATTCCCAAGTACTCTGCAAGCTGACCTAATTTATAGCTGGGAGCCTTAGGGTAAAGAACACGTGCCAATTCTACCGTATCTAGAACTGGATTTTGAAGTAATTCTCTCCCCACTGCTGCAAATTCAGCGTTTATAAAGCCCATATCGAATGGGACGTTATGTGCAATTAAATAACTGTCTTCAAATAAAGCAGCAATTTCCTCTGCCCTTTCTTCAAATGTCGGTGCATCTTTAACATCCTCATCCCTTATACCTGTTAAACTTGATATAAATTCAGGAATGGATTTACCCGGGTTGAGGAAAGTGCCATAGCTATCAACTACTTCATTCTCTTCGATAACTACAATACCAACTTCAATAATTTTATCTCTTTTTACTGCTGAATGGCCGGTAGTTTCTAGGTCGATCACGACAAATCGTTCCACTCGACCACCTCACTTTCCCTCTATCTATGCTTTCATTATATGACTACTTCTTAGTCTTCCACAAACCAATCAATTTCAGCTGAGTAAATTTTTTCTGCTTCTCCCTTTGATGATTCAATTAGGAGTGCACCATCCTCTGCGATACCTAAAAAAACGGCTTCCTTCTTTTCAGTACCACTATGTAAAGAAATCATTTCGCCTATCCTAAATCCATAGTTTTCCCATTTTGATTTTACATCACCAAAACCTTTTTTGAGAAAAGATTCGTATTCTTTTTCAAGTCCTTCAAGAATTTTTTGCACTAACTCTATTATTGGCCACTCCTTCTCTGTCTCCATTTTCAAAGAAGTTGCCCTGTAATGGATGGCATCAGGTATTTCTGTATTGTCTTGGTTTACATTTAAGCCTATGCCTACTACCACATACTGGATACGATCTTGTTCAGCCTGCATCTCTGTAAGAATACCAGCTACCTTTTTATTCTGGATAAGTATATCATTTGGCCACTTTATATTAGGTTGTATGCCATCATACTGATCCAGCACCTCAGCAATAGCTGTTGCTGTCATGAGGGTTAGCTGGGGAGCCATATATGGCGGTATATTAGGACGTAAAATGATACTCATCCATACACCCTTTCCTTTTTTGGAGTGCCATACGCGCTCCATTCTTCCCCTGCCACTGGATTGTTCATCAGCTATGACCACTGTGCCATGAGGTGAGTTATCCCGTGCAGCTTGGTGTGCAACAACCTGCGTGGAAGTGACTGTAGGTTTATGAATAATCTCCTTACCTATCCACAACGTGTTAAGACCCCATGTAATAGTATTGGAACTAACGTTTCCTGAAAATTTCTTAATTCTGTATCCTGTTTTAGGTTTCGCCTCTATCACGTACCCATCTTTTTCTAACTCTTTCATGTGTTTCCAAATTGCCGTTCTGGAAATATGTAATTGTTCCGAGAGCTGCTGACCTGAAATATAAGACTCTTTAGCATCTGCAAGTAGTCGAATCAATTTACTTCTGGTGGATTCCATTTTAACCATTCCCTTATTTTTTCTTTCTTATTGGTTAATTTTCTCATTACAACAAGATATTCTACTTGGTTAAGGAGCTTTTGCATCCAAGGGCCTTTTGTTACATCAGGAAATAATTTAATTAAATCATTCCCATCTATTTCAAGCTCTTGCCGATTTTCAATAGGCAGACCAGATACAATAGTTCGCATTTCTTGTAAAGTTGGTATGGCGTGTTCAGAAAGAGCGGTTAATACACGAATAAAACCTGCATAGAGGTCACTCGGTAATTGATAAACAATCCAGTTTTCTAATCCATTGTTTCTAAATTCTGTCACTGCTTCAACTAGTTTGATTGTATTCCGTTTCGATTGATTGGAGGCCTTCCATTCTTTTATCCATGTGTTTACCGAAATTTGTGGGTAAAGGAAGTGAAAAAAGGCAAACATTTCTGCAAGTGAATGTAATGGTGTCTGTTCCGCTGGAAGCAGATTTATTAGACTAGGTTGGTACTTAAAAACAGGGAGATTATTAAAAAGTTCGGTTGTTTTTAACTCCTTCATCGCCTCGGAAATATAATCACCTGCAAAAAACTTTTCCATCTCAACAGCAATACGTTCTACAGCAACAGTATTTATTTCTTTATTTAATGACCTGATCTGGTTTTTCGTTTCTATATCTAGCGTAAATCCAAGCTGACTGGCAAATCGCACCGCTCGAACCATCCGTAGGGGATCTTCTTTAAATCGCTCATATCCATCTCCAACCGTGCGAATAATTCGTTTGTTTAAATCTTCTCTACCATGGTAGAGGTCAATAATTTGTCCTTGCTTATTCATTGCCATAGCATTAATTGTAAAATCGCGTCTTTCTAAGTCTTTATCAATTTTATTAATAAATGCGACATGGTCAGGATGACGGCTGTCAGAATAGGTTCCATCAATCCGAAACGTTGTAACTTCATAGGAAGTGTCCAGATGTCGAACAATAACTGTCCCATGTTCTATCCCTACTGGAATTACCTTATCAAATATATTTTGGACGAACTGCGGTGTTGCCGATGTTGCAATGTCTACATCTCTTATCTTTCTATCAAGCAGATGATCACGAACACAACCTCCAACGAAATAGGCTTCATGCCCGTTTTGTTCAATCCGCTCTAACACGGCAGTCGCTTCTTTAAATGGACTATCAAGCATTTTAATCACCACTAGTGTTTAGTTTAACACCCTATAATAGAGTTCGATATACTGCTGTACAATGCTCTCTGAATTGAAATAGCTGTTGGCTCTATTAAGTGCATTTTGTGAAAACTGTTCTAACTTCTCTGGATCCTGTAATAGTTCAATCCCTAGTGCGGCAGCCCGCTTCGTATCTCCTAGTTCCACGATATAGCCCGTCTCACCGTCATTCACCACTTCCGGTATGCCTCCAATATTTGTTGCAATACAAGGAACTTCACAGGCCATACCTTCAAGCAATACCAATCCGAAGCTCTCTTTCTCAGATAAGAGTAATTTAAGATCTGAAATAGATAAAAGATCACGAATATTTTTCTGTTTACCAAGAAACAGTACCTTATCCTCTATATTCAGATTTTTTACTAGTTGAACTGCATTTGTATATTCTGGTCCATCGCCTATCAAAAGTAATTTACTCTGTACCTCCGATTGGATTTTATAGAAGGTTTGAATGACATCCTCAAGCCGTTTAACTTTACGAAAATTGGAGATGTGAATGACTACTTTTTCTTCGTCCTGGATCCCATATTGCTTTTTCAACTCTGGAATATGCTGCTTATAGTATTCATTTTCATTTACAAAGTTATAAATCACTTCAATTTCTTTATTAACTTGTAGCATTTCTTCTGTTTGTCTAACTAGATCTGCTGACACTGCCGTGACGGCATCTGACTGCTCAATGCCATGCTTAATCATTTTTTGGAAAGTGTTATCTATACCTAAAACCGTAATATCTGTGCCATGAAGCGTTGTTACGATCTTTACCTCATGCTTCGCAATGTCTCTGGCAAGAATAGCACATACAGCATGTGGCATCGCATAATGTACATGTAGTATATCAAGTTTCTCTCTGTCAATAACCTCTGCCATTTTAGTTGCAAGGGCAAGGTCATATGGCGGATATTGAAAAACAGGATAATGATTAAGTTCTACTTCATGGTAAAAAATATTTGGATATACTTTATTTAAGCGAAAGGGCAAACTTGACGTAATAAAATGGATTTCATGCCCTTCCTCTGCCAACCGTATCCCCAGCTCTGTTGCAATAACACCAGAGCCACCAACAGTGGGATAACAGGTAATTCCTATCTTCTTCATCCCTGTTTATCCTCTTCCTCTCTGTCTTTAATGATTTTTCTCCAATCTAAATTCCCTTGATCCAATCCTCGAATAAATATCTCTGCAGCTGCAATATTTGTTGCAAGTGGAATCTGATGAACATCACAAAGTCGCATAAGTGCACTCACATCTGGTTCGTGTGGCTGTGCAGTTAATGGATCTCTGAAAAAAATAACCATATCCATTTCATTATTGGCAATCATGGCTCCAATTTGCTGATCTCCTCCGAGCGGACCAGATTGAAATAAATGTACAGGTAAGGAGGTCGCTTCCGAAATCTTGCTTCCAGTTGTACCTGTCGCAAACAATTGATGTCTTTTAAGAATGGAGGTATAGGCCACAGTAAAGCCAATTATCTCTTGTTTCTTCTTATCATGTGCAATTAAAGCAATATTCATTGTGTTCTCCCCCTATAAAACATTTTCTAAACCATATATAACTTCTTGTATTTCCATTACTTTATCAGTGGCTAGTTTAATCCCTTCCATAAAAGAAGCGCGATTAATTGAGTCATGCTTTATTGTTAAAGTTTGCCCAGGGCTTCCAAAGATTACTTCCTGATGGGCAACTAAGCCTGGTAAACGAACACTATGGATTCGCATTCCATCATAATCTGCTCCCCTTGCACCTGGATAGGTCTCTTTTTCATCTGCATGGCCCTGTTTTTTATATTCCCTAGATTCCTTTATCATTTCAGCTGTTTTTACTGCAGTACCTGAAGGGGCATCTAGTTTGTTATCATGGTGCTTCTCAATAATATCAACGTCTGGAAAATATTGTGCTGCCATTTGAGAAAATTTCATCATTAAAACGGCCCCAATAGCAAAATTAGGCGCAATAATACATCCGATTTTTCTTTCGCTAGCGAGCCAACTTAGCTCATCAATTTGTTCCTCAGTAAAGCCAGTAGTACCAACAACTGGTCGAATACCATGCTCCATTGCCGCTTTCGTATGTTTGTATCCTTGTTCAGGGATAGTTAATTCAATTAGAATATCTGCATCAATTTCACTAAAGCACTCCAATGCATCTTCATAGATTGGCACATCTAGGTTAGGTAACTCCGCTATGTCTGCTAGCTTTTTCCCATTGTTCTTTCGGTCAATACAAGCGACCAAACGCATGTCTTCATGAGATTGCACAAGCTTTATAGCTTCAGAGCCCATTTTGCCACGTGGTCCAGCAATAATTATCTTCTTCATTTTTTGCTTCCTCCCTGACTGGTAATCTACGTTGTTTCCTTTTTTGTCCAGCGATTTTTATCTCTTGTCTCTATTTTTGTTAGTGACGTATTAAACGCATCAGATAAATTAATGTCTAGCGAATTAGCAAAGCAGGAAAGCACAAATAAAATATCCCCTAACTCGTCTTCCACTGTTTTTACCTGCTCGCTTTCCTTTTTGGGCTTTTCCCCATAATAATGGTTGACTTCACGTGCTAACTCTCCCACTTCTTCAGAAAGTCTTGCCATCAAACTTAATGGAGAGAAATATCCTTCCTTGAATTGGGAAATATAATCATCGACACGTTTTTGCATTTCTTTTGTGGTATAGTCATGTGTATGAATAATAAAAAACCCCTTTATATTGATACGATTCATCCAACTAACATTGGCTAGATAAGTCCATACCCAATGAAGTTTCACTTTATCCTATCTAACATGTTAGCTAATAGGCTGTGATTTGACAAACTTTTTATTCTGACATACCTTAATTGGGGCGTGGATATATATTATTTACATATAAATGAAGGGAGGACTTGTCCATGATGTTTGGATTAAAATTAAAAAACATACTCTTTATATTATTAGGTTCTGCTATTTTTTCTTTTGGTATTGTTCATTTTAATATGCAAAATAACCTCGGAGAAGGCGGATTTACCGGGATTACCCTACTCCTATATTTTATTTGGGAATGGGATCCTGCCATTACAAATATATTGTTAAATATTCCTCTATTTTTTATAGGGTGGAAATTTCTTGGCCGGAATACGTTTCTTTACACAATAATCGGGACGTCTGCAGTGTCTGTCTTTCTAAGCATTTTCCAAGCATACCAATTTCAAATAGGCTTACAGAATGATATGACACTGGTAGCTTTATTTGCAGGGGTATTTATCGGTGTGGGACTCGGTATCATTTTTCGTTTTGGTGGAACCACTGGTGGTGTTGACATTATTGCGAGGCTTGTAAATAAATATGCAGGCTGGAGTATGGGGCGCACGATGTTTTTATTTGACTTTGTCGTCATCGCAACATCGGTATTTGCTATTCTTGATCTTGTTGAAGGCATGTACACACTCGTTGCAGTATATGTTGGAGCGAGGGTCATTGACTTTATTCAAGAAGGTGCCTATTCAGCAAAAGGGACAACCATTATTTCCAGTCAAAGCGAAGAAATTGCAGGAAAAATTCTTAAGGAAATGGATCGTGGTGTCACAGTCTTGGATGGCCGAGGCAGTTTTTCAGGAGAGAAGAGAGATGTGCTTTACTGTGTCGTAGCAAGGAACGAAATAGTCAGGTTAAAAGGTATCATTAACTCCATCGATCCTCATGCTTTCGTAGCAGTAAGTACTGTCCATGATGTTTTAGGTGAAGGATTTACATTAGATGAAAATAAGAACCCCCTACATGATGATTAAAAAGAAAGCCAAGCGGTCATATAATGGCCGCTTGGCTTGTTTAATGGGAAAACATATTTAGTGTTGTTTTTAAGCTATCGTTAATCTCTTGAAGCTGCATACATTAGAATGAAGCGAAGAAGCTCGGCTACAGCAACAAGTGCAGCGGCTACATATGTCATTGCGGCAGCATTTAACACTTTTTTGGTTTCGCGCTCTTCATTATTCCGAATAATTCCTGCCGAAACAAGTTGACCCATAGCCCGATTGGACGCATCAAACTCAACCGGCAATGTTACAAGTTGGAATAATACAGCAGCTGCCATAAAAATAATCCCTAAAAGAAATAGTTGAGATATCTGAGTGAAGATCCCTATTAGGATTAGAAAGAACGACATATTTGATCCAAGGCTAGCTACAGGTACAAGTGCACTTCTAAATTTCAGAAATGCATACCCTTGTTCATCCTGGATGGCATGTCCTACTTCGTGAGCAGCAACTGCTGAGGCCGCCATTGAAGGATTATGGAAGTTGCCTGAAGATAAGCGAACGACTTTCTTCCGAGGATCGTAGTGGTCTGATAACATTCCTTTGGTCTCTTGAATCGAAACATTGTATAATCCATTATCATCTAATATTTTTCGAGCAACTTGAGCACCTGTCATTCCAGAAGAAGTTGCTTTATTGGAATACTTTTTGTACGTACTTTTAACTTTTGATTGTGCCCACAACGGGATAATCATAATGAGCGCAATGTAAATGAGATACCCACCTAACCCGCCAAACATTCTACATTCCTCCATGTTTTAAAATAGATTCCTTAAGGTCAATTTTAGTCAAAAATGAGGATTTAGTCAATTATATTGTCTTGTTGCTTTTTCTTCTTTTCTTCCCCTTTATATTTTCTCCAGCTTACATAAGTTAATGTAATGGCAATACAACCACCTACAATTCCGATGGTCCAAAACAATAAAGTAAAATCAGTTTTCATTCCATTTTGCTGTGCTGCTGCGCTAGATGTATAGGCCAGAACGCGGGTTGAAGTTGTCAGCAATGTTATCTTAATCCCTATGAGGATGAACAGTAACCAGCAAATTCTTTTCTTAGCCATAGAGATCACCTCGTATATATCTTCTACATCTACTATATGGCGAGGGACCTCAATATATAACAACAACTCAGGCGCTTATACGGTTATTTCTATTTACTGTATATTTGTAAGCAATAAATATCGAAAGAATACTTAACCAAAACGTAAAGTAACCAATTTCATTCATATAATCGGTTAAGGATGAGTAAATTGGCATCATTCCAAAAACATAATCAATAACATCATTATGCAATGTCCAGATCCCTGCAACGGCAATATGGCGAAGCTTTATTTTGTAATATGGAGCGTATAACAGTCCCTGTAGGGCCATAGCGCCATGCGAAACCATTAGCATATAACCAGCTGGTGAAAGCGAACCATCTATAATTAACGTTAAAAGATTCATTACCACAGCCCATACGCCATATTTAAATAGCATTATGATGCCGAGTGCTTCTATATATGGAATATTCCTTCCAAAGATGAAAAACAAGAGGAAAATGGTAAAGAACAGACTCGCTGTAGGGCTATCAGGAACGAAAATAAGAAAGATGTCAGGGGTTATTGCAAGCTGACTTTCGTACCATATATAGCCATAGATAGTACCTAATAAATTAATAATAAACAATATAATTAAAAAGCGCTTATCACGTAATATGTAGTTAACCATAGCTTCTCCTTTATTCTACGGAATCATAAATTAGAATAACTCGCGTTCGTTTATCTTTTTCGTTAATGTATGTTTTTTCTACTTGAGACTTCACAAATTTCAACTGCTCCAATATTGGTTCCTTAACAAAATTTTATGTATCCCTAATGTCTAAAAAAACACCTTCACCAGTTTACATGGCAAAGGCGTTTTTTTTAGTCATCTTTATTCAGCCTGTTCATTAACCGAAACAATAAAATCTACAAGCTGTTGTAATTCTTCATCACTACCTTGAAATTGTTCGGGTGGCATAGAACCAATCCCTTCAACCGCAATGGTAGCTATTTCTTCAGCTGAGTGCTCTGTCCCTATAAGAGCAGGTGCAGCTCCCCCACCTTGTAAGTCTTCTCCATGACATTGCATGCAGTTATTTTCATAAATAGCATAGCCAGGATCCTCTGTATCAATTTCTACATCAGAGGCGGGAATAGGCTTATTCGCTTCTGCACGTGCTTCCCAGTCAACATGTTCAGCTGACTCATAGGTTAACCACATAACAGATGCAAGCCCTAAAATCATCATGCCAACTGCAACTGGCCGCTGATGTGGCCTTCTACCAGGTCCATTATCAAGGAATGGAGCAAGTAATAGTCCTCCAAATGCGATACCAGGTAAGACAAGAATGCCCAAGATCGTCCAATCACCACTAGCAAATTCATATTTCAGTAATTCATATAAGAATAAGAAATACCAATCCGGTAATGGGATATACGCGGCATTCGTTGGATCGGCTACACCTTCAAGTGGAGAAGGATGAGCCAATGTTAATGTTAAAAATCCAGCAAGGAAGACAGCACCAACCAACCATTCTTTTAATAAAAAGTTGGGCCAGAAAGCTTCTGTTCTTCCGGGATATTCAGAATAATCTTTTGGTACATTAGGTTTTCTCTCAGCAGAGATACGAGAATCACCTACAAATTTCATGCCTTTTCCCTTATGCACAGCTTTCCCTCCTTTTTATAATGGTCCAGAAATACCTTGTCTTCGTATTAGAACAAAGTGTGCTGCCAGTAATCCAAATAAAGCTGCTGGCAGGAAGAATACATGGATTGCAAAGAAACGAGTTAATGTTTGCGCACCAACAATAGATGGATCACCAGATAGTAATGTTTTAAGCTGGGTTCCGATAAACGGAACTTGTTCCGCTATTTCTAACCCAACCTGTGTTGCAAAATATGCTTTGTTATCCCATGGTAATAAATAACCTGTAAAACCAAGTCCAAGCATAATAAAGAAAATTAATACTCCGACAATCCAGTTAAGCTCACGCGGTTTTTTATAAGCCCCTTGGAAAAACACTCGCAATGTATGTAGTAGTAACATGACAATTACAACACTAGCTCCCCAATGGTGCATCCCACGGACAATTTGTCCATGCGCAACTTCTGTCTGCAAGTAATAAACGGACTTCCATGCATTCTCAATATCGGGAACATAGTACATGGTCAAAAACATTCCAGAAAGGATTTGAATGACCACGACAAAGAATGTCAGACCGCCAAAGCAATATACAAATGCAGAGAAGTGATGGGCCGGATTAACATGTTCTGGAACCTCGTGATCAGCAATATCCCGCCATATTGGCGTAATATCTATACGATCGTCGATCCAATCATAAATTTTTTGTAGCATAAATCATTACGCCTCCTCTCTAGGAATTGCATCGCCAAGAAACAACATTCCGTCTCTAACTTCTTGTTCATAAACATCTAGTGGAGCTAATGGTGGTGTACCTGGAACGTTTTCACCGCTCTTGTAATAGCGTCCATTATGGCAAGGACAAAAGAATTCATTCGGATAGGACTCATTACCTTCCCAGGATACGACACATCCTAGATGCTTACATATCGGGGAAAAAGCCTGAATTTCATCATTTTCATCCTTAAATACCCATGCAGACCTACTTACCTCAGACTCATACCATCCATCCACCTGATCAATTTTCCAATCAATTCGTTGTGGCTCTGTTGTGATATCCTCTACAGCCAGACTGACATTGGTCAACCCACCATGTCCAGACTCTTTAAGGACAGGATCTACAGCCATACGAACCATTGGCATTAGCATACCAGCAGCCATAAATCCGCCAACGCCTGTAAGCGTATAATTTAAAAACTGTCTACGGGATACTTGTTGCTTTTTCTCACTCATCTGTTTCCCCCCTCTTTACATTAATCACGGGACAATTATTAGTTAATTATCATATTACTAGGACATTACCATGATAGCGCAAACTGCTTGTCCGGTCAATAAATATTCAGCCTAATAACAAAATTAACTGTTCTAAATGAAAATGCATACATTTTTTATTATACCCAATAGGAACGGATCAATTCTCCTAACTGGTCTACCTGATCTTTAATAACGGCACGCATTTCTGCTGATTGCAGGTTTCCAGATTTACTTCCGGGCAACCAAAGAAGCGTACCATCCAAGTCTTTCTCTAACTTTTTCCAACCAGAATCAAAGGTAAGAAAGAAAACATGTTCAAAAGGCTGTTGCTTTACATCTTGAACCCATTGATTAAGACGAGATACTTCTGTTTCCTTGTTGGTATTTTTTAAGTAGTGTAAAGGCGGTGTTAGTAATACTCTCCCCGTTAGCTCTTTTTCAATTTCATTTGCCAGGATTTGAATGACCTCACTTTGAAAGGTGCTTGACGGTAAGGTATTGTCATCTGAAACCTGAAAAGGCACCAATGGAATAAGCACACTATCGATAAAATCTTTTGCCTCCATATACTGAATAATATCATTCTTTTTCCATTTCATTATTACCCATCATCCTCTCTCTGTTTTACAATGTGTAGCTAAACATTTAAAGTCTATAAGTTCAACCTCATGAGACGATAAAAAGAGGAGGTTTGTAGATACTGTAATGCATCCCCTTTTTTCAGGTCATAGGTGACACGTTTGATGATTCATTAATATAGCTATAAATGCGAAATGCTTACATAAATCTTATCTTAACTGTTCAAAAAAAATCAACCTATTGCTCCTGCAAAGGTTGATTTTTGGAAAACGAGTCTTCTAGTTTCTTTAATTCATTGGAAAGGTCAAGGAACCTTTTCTGATCCATTTTATCTAGAGCCAGATCGATTTCCTGAGTTAAATAGCTTCGTTTAAATGTGTAAATTGATCTTTCTAGTAAATCTTCAGCTATCTGTTGATCCTTTTCTGTTATAAAATATTCATCTGGAATGTAGGGGTTTTCTTCTAATACCGCTACATACGCAGCGTTTTGATAGGATTTCTTAAAATTTAATTGTAAATATAAAGGTTCGTTATGGTTAAGTCGAATGTCATGGAATGATTTTTCAGCATCTGTTGTCACCAATTGGTTTTTATAGAATCTAAATGGTGTCTCTTCGGAACAGTGGCTCGTCATAATGATACCTCGCGGACAAAATTTAGCTTCTCTAACAAAGTGGACATTCGCCAGAATTTCATCATGGTTGACCAAATAATTTAAGATCCATACACTTTCTCTTTTTTTCAGTTGATAATGGTTAAGAAACCACTGAAGAAACCCTTTTTTATCTTGTATGGAAATAGGAGTTTGCATCTATTTTCAGTCCCCCTTCAATTATCTGTTCTTGCATTACATTACGCTTCAGTATTCGCTTGTTTCAAGCGACTTAAAAATCCTTCCACATCATCATCCAAGGGTTGCTGCGCCATATAGGATTCCAATACCGGTATTGCCTCCTGAACCCTCCCTTCCTCTGTAAGAAAATAACCATATTCCTTCATAAAGTCACTGTCCTGATTAAGGCTATTATATGCTTCCTTATAATGGTTTAATGCATCTTTATATAATTCTTCCTCATTATAAGCTCGGGCAAGTTCCCATTCATAAAGAGGATCACTAGCTCCTGTACTTTTAATTTCGCCAACGAGCTCAATAATCCCTTTAAAATTCTCATTATTTTTTAACAGTTCTATTAAAAATAGGACTCCTTCCTTATAATCTGGGTCTATTGCCACAGCTTCACGCATCCACTTTTCACTTTCATCATTTTTATCGAGTTTATGTGCTAACTGACCCGCCATAAAATATAGTTCCTTGTTGAATTCATCATACTTTAATCCTTTAATGGCTGTTTCATAGGCTTCTTTTTCCAAGCCTTCTTCTTCATAAGCACCTGCAAGCTTATGATAAACTGTGTGGTAATATGGATCTGTTTCTACCACGCGTTCCCATGCCTTGATAGCGATGTCTTTCCGATCTGCTTGATTTGCGGTCACACCATATTTGAAAAGAGAATCTGAGTTTTCCATCTCTTGACCTTGGTATATCTCTAATGCTTTTTCATATTCACCTGACGCGGCAAGGGATTCTGCGCGTCTATCATCAATGGACACATTTGCAAGCTCTTTAATATCCATACTTGCAACCTTATCATAATAGGTGGTCGCACCTCGGTATTCTCCAATCGAGAATAGCAATTCTGCAAGCGCAAAATCAATAATAGGTTCATTAGGAGCAACCTGCTTAGCGTTCAATAGCTTTTGCTCAGCTACTTCGAATAATCCTTGAGCCTGGTATAAGTCCGCAAGCTGGATCAGCACCTGAACATAGGCTTCATCATCTTCTTTAACCTCGTTCAATAATTCAATTGCAGACTCATCTTTTTCCAATTCAATGTAAATGTCAGCTAAAGTGATTTTTAACTCACTTTCTTCAGGGTATAATTGAAGCAATTCATCTAAAATCACGCTTGCCTCCTGTAAAAATCCCCACTGCATATAAAGTTCTGCTATTGTATACTTTTCTTCAGCGTCCGCAGTTGGTAAGTACCCCTCCAAGAGTTGTATTGCTTTTTCTGTTTGTTTTGCCTCCATTAAATGGACAGCTTCCATAATTGTTTCCATATATTACGCATCCTTTCCTACCGTACCTTTTCATTATAACCAACCTTGCCGCACAGAAGAGCCATTCGGTTGAATAAAAAATCTATACCGATCCCATAGCTTGAGAAGAAAAAGATAAACTATGTGAATTTCCTTTATAACAAAAATGTTCCTGGAACTAAAAGAATCCGCTTTAAGCAGATTCTTTTAGTTGATTAGTATATATCAACGAATTGTAATATAACGTTACCTTTTATTTTATCCTTTGTAAATCCTCAAAGAAGCTTGGATAGGATATGGCTATAGAAGATATATCATCTATGATAACATCTTCTTCTGTAATTAATGAAGCAATCGCACTCATCATGGCGATACGATGATCGTTATAGGAGGTTGCTTTCCCGCCTTTTAGTTGGGTTTTTCCATGAATAAGCATCCCGTCTGCCGTAGCTTCAACTGATGCTCCTAACCCGTTTAATACATTTGTAACAGCTGTAATTCGATCCGTTTCTTTTACTCGTAGTTCCTCTGCATTTTTAATTACGGTTGTTCCTTCAGCTTGGGTGGCAAGTAAAGCAAGCACTGGAATTTCATCAATTAGGCGAGGGATCAAATCTCCCTCTATCGTTACACTTCTTAGTTCTCCGGCTTCAACGATAATATCTCCGAAACTTTCTCCACCTAACATTTGCTCATTCAAGATATTTATTCGTACACCCATCTTTTGGATCACATCAAGTATACCTGTTCGTGTATGGTTTAATCCAACACGCTTTAATGTCAATTTGCTACCAGGTACGATTGCTGAGGCAACGATAAAAAAAGCGGCTGACGAAATATCACCAGGGACATATACGTCTGTACCCTGCAACATTTTTTCGTTTGTAACCGTAGTTTTTAGTCCTTCTGTTTTAATGGAGGCACCGAAAGCCTGTAGCATTGTTTCTGTATGATTTCTGGTTAGATTAGACTCTCTAACTATCGTTTCTCCTTCTGCCTGTAAACCTGCCAGCAATACCGCTGACTTCACTTGGGCACTTTTAACGGGCAAACTGTAATCAATTCCTATCAATGGCTGGCCTGTAATGGTTAAAGGTAAATAACTGCCAGATTCTGCCCCATCAATTTTTGCTCCCATTTTCTTTAGTGGGTTCACCACCCGATCCATAGGTCTTTTCGTTAAGGAAGCATCGCCATAAACCGTTGAGTTGAACTTCATTCCAGCAAGTACCCCAAGCATTAATCTAGCAGTTGTTCCCGAATTTCCGAAATCAAGTTCTTCTGTAGGTTTCTTTAGGTTTGTTATTCCCCTGCCGTCTATTTTGAGTTCATCTCCTTGTTTATTTATAGAAACACCCATCGCTTGGAAGGCTTTTACAGTTCGCATGCAATCTTCCCCATCAAGAAAATGCCGCACATGTGTAACACCATGTGCCATAGAGCCGAACATTACAGCACGGTGAGAGATCGACTTATCTCCAGGAACTTCTATTTCTCCAACTAGAGAATGATTAACAGCTTTTAATCGCTTTTCCATTATAGCCCTTCCTCCTTTTTATCCCGGAGCAACCGTCCGTAAAACTCCGACTTCAAAAACATGAAGAGAAACCGTTAGTTTTTAGTAGGAGTAAACGGACGTTAACACCCCAATTCGTTCAACTACCAATCAGTGGGAAGAACGAAAACCCCACTGATTGAAGTTTCACTTTATGTTTCTAATTATTTTTCAACCATTGTTTCATAACCATGATCACGTAATAATTGGCTTGCATGGCCCAAAAAAGTTTGGGAAGAAAAAGATAAACGTAATGCTCCCGTGATCCCTTCTCTGATTTCTAGAATTTGAATATTATTAATACTAATTGAATGCTCTGCTAGTAGCTGTGTAACACTAGCAATAGCACCTGTTTGGTCACGGATATCGACATAAAGATCATGGTAAGAAGGAATGGCACCTTTTTCTTTTTTACCAAGTCCGTCTCTGTATTCTTGGGCTTCTTCTAAATAGGAGATCATTGTCTTTCTATCTTTTTGCTCCACTAGTTGCTTAAGAAAGGACATTTCTTTAATCCACTCATCTAGTAATTGAACCATCTTTTCTCGATTATGATGAAAAATATCTTGCCAAAGGACTGGGTTACTTGAGGCAATACGTGTAATATCACGAAATCCCCCTGCTGCCAGATTTGGTAAATACTGATGTGTCTCTTGCCACTTTCTAGCCTGGTGAACAAGGGAAGAGGCGATGAGATGAGGGAAATGTGATACAACCCCTGTCATTTCGTCATGTTCCGTTGCATTCAATTCAATAAATTTACAATTTGTTGCTGATAGGATTTCTTTTAGTTGTTTAACTTGTTTCGTATGTACAGTACTTCCCGAAACGAGGACATATATAGCATTCTCAAATAAATGAGCCTTTGCTGCCTGTACCCCTTTTTTATGTGACCCTGCCATGGGATGTCCGCCTATAAAATATAGGTGTGGATTTACTAAATTCTCAGCTGCCTCCATTACTGGCCTTTTAACAGAGGACACATCAGTAATGATAATGTCTTTTTCAAAACTTACATTATCAAGCAGCTCCATTAATCTAATTGTCTCAGAAATAGGCGCTGCTAGAATGATATAGTCAGCTCTTTTAGCGACTGTCATCAAGTCAGTAGCAGCTTCATGAATTATACCCATTTCTAAAGCAAACTGGAGTGTTTCGTTGTTTGTATCATAACCTATTACATAATGACCATTATCACGAATCACACTCTTCGCAATGGATCCGCCGATTAGGCCAAGGCCTGCCACTACGATTACTTGTTTCACAATGAAAGCTCCTTCTTTAATTGTTCATTATAATTTCTAAGAACATTTTTTAATGTTTCCATGTCCTTCTCCGTACCCAGTGTCATTCTAATTGTTTGTGGACAACCTAGAAGTTCTCCAGGACGGACAATATAGCCACTCTCAATTAGATGTTGGAAGACCTCCATCCCACTAACGGGGGTAGAAACGAGCAGGAAATTAGTTTGTGATGGAATATATCCCCAACCGAGATCATCAAGAAAAGCTTCAAAGGACTTCCTGACTGAAAGATTCTTCGAATAAGTTTCCTCCATAAATATCTCATCTTCTATTGCTATTTGGGCCGCTTTTTGGGCAATAGATGTAGTGTTAAATGGGCCACGAATCACATCCAGCTTTCGAATTAGCTCTGGATTGGCAAGTCCATATCCAATTCGCAGGCCCGCTAGCCCGTAAGCTTTGGAAAATGTCCTTAAGATGATCAAATTGGGATAGCGCGATAGTAATTTTATTGCTTGAGGGTCTTCCCCCTCTTCCATGTATTCATAATACGCTTCATCTAATGCTACTACGACATGTTGTGGACATTTATCAAGAAAGTCATATAGTAACTCTTTTTCAATAACGCTACCAGTAGGGTTGTTTGGAGAACAAAGCCACATAACATTCGTTTGATCATCAATCGCTTTAAGCATAGAATCAAGATCATGAAGCCCCTCAACTGTAGGGACTTCCTTAATGTCTGCTCCTTCAATTAAGGCATTATGTTTATATTGAGGAAAGGATGGTGTAGGCATAATCACATTAGCACCTGAATATAAAAAAGCCCTGCTCAACATTTGAACAATTTCTTCAGATCCGCTCCCGAATATAATTTGATCTTCTTCTACTTCACATTTTTCTGCTATCGCTTTTCGGAGCTCAGTAGAATAACCATCTGGATAAATGTTAAAATCGATCGGGTTTTCTTTAAAATATGCTTTTATTGTCGAAGAATAACCATATGGGTTCTCATTAGAGGAAAGCTTAATGATTCTCTCTAAACCATAAGCTTCCTTAATTTCTTTCATTTGTTTTCCTTGTTGGTATGGCGTCAATTTATCTAGAATCTTTTTCCCTCGCATGAATCACAAACCGCCTTTCTCTGTTAAATCAGGACGTAGCTTTATTGCTTCATTATGAAAGATGTGGTTAATTCTAGACTGGTCAGTTTTTATATTGGCTACCATCATAACTCGGATACAGTTTGTCAGACTGCCTGGCACGTCTATTTCTGACATACACATTACAGGAACATACGTGTAACCTGGCAATTCACGCAAACCTTTGGCTGGAAAGGTTGCATTTAAATCTTGTGTAACAGAGATAAACACATGGGAAATATCTTCTGGTGCAATGTTATTAGCTGTAACCATTTCTTCTATAAGTCTACGTGTTTCTTCTATTATGGTAGTTGCTTCATTTTGAACTACAGTCGTTGCCCCTCTTATACCACGCGTCATACTTCCACCAACCTTTTTGAAAATGAATGTAAATAGGTTTGTAATGCTTCGTCAGAAACAATTCTATTCACAGGTTTTCCTGTAGTTTCTAGGAGTACCATTTGTATATTGTTATCGACCGTTTTTTTGTCTGCTTTCATTTTTTTAATTAATACTTCTGTATCGGAAAGTAACTTCGCATGAAGTGGATAGTCATTTACCTTCATCCAATCGTATATTTCCTTATATGGAAGATTCGTATGAAAAAGGTCCTCACTAATATGCAGTGAGAATAATGTACCGATTGCAACCGCCTCACCATGGGTTAACTTACCGTACCCATGATAAGACTCCAGGGCGTGACCAAGTGTATGACCTAGATTTAAATATTTACGAACTCCAGCTTCTTTCTCATCCTGTTGCACAATAGCTGCTTTCGTCATAATTCCTGCTCGTAAATCCCTGCTAAGTTTGCTAGGGATGAGATTATTTAAGTCTGCCTTTAAAACATTGACTAAAGTAATATGATCCGTAATCAAGGCTTCTTTGACTAACTCTGCGTAACCTGAACGCACTTCTTTTGTAGGAAGTGTAGATAATGTTTCCATGTCATATATGACTGCTGTAGGAGGATAAAAGCTGCCGATGAGATTTTTTCCGTATTCATGGTTAATGGCAACCTTACCTCCAACACTACTATCATGTGCAAGAATTGTTGTTGGCATTTGGATATAATCGACACCACGCATAAAGGTGGCGGCAACAAATCCTGCTAAATCACCTACTACTCCACCTCCAAGCGCTATTATTAAAGAATTTCTATCTAATCCGCATTCTAAAGCAATGGTTTGCAACTTATAGAATGTTGCAATGTCTTTCGATTGTTCTCCTGCGTTAATACTTGTGTGAAAAATGTGTTCGTTATCTAATCCTGCTAATACATCTTCTAAGAACAATTCACCAACTTTTTCATCTGTCACAATTAAGATGGAAGAATAGGCTTTGCTAAGAAAATTACTGAGCTGGGATCGTATTCCTTCTCCCATGGTAATGGTGTAATCGTGCATACTTGATTTGATTACGATTTCCTCCATTAAAAACACCTGATTTCTTCTCTATATTCCTCCACTGCCTTTTTCAGTTGAGAAAATTGATCACTAGTAAATTGTTCTGTTAAAGCATTGGCTAACTCAAACGCTACAACGTGTTCCATAACCACAGCCGCAGCGGGAACCGCACAAGCATCAGATCGCTCTACCGTTGCTTTGAAAGGCTCTTTTGAATCAATATCAACACTTTGAAGAGGCTTTTTCATAAGAGTCGGGATTGGTTTCATAACCCCTTTAATCACAAGTGGCATTCCTGTAGTCATCCCACCTTCAAAGCCTCCTAGACGGTTTGTTTCACGGTAATATCCAGAAGTTTCGTCCCAGGCTATCTCGTCATGTACTTTACTGCCATTTCGGCGGGCTGCTTCAAATCCTAAGCCAAACTCCACTCCTTTAAATGCGTTAATACTGACAACAGCGCCTGCAATCCGGCTATCAAGCTTTCTATCAAAATGTACATAGGAACCCACACCAGCAGGCATTCCTTCTACGTAGACTTCTACCACTCCACCGATCGAGTCTCCTTCTTTCTTTGCCTGATCAATTGCATCCATCATAGGCTGTTCTACTTCTTTATCTAGAACCCTAACTGGGGATTCTTCAGCAGTATTTTGTCTTTCCTGCATAGTTAATTCAGGCTTTTCCTCTGCTTCAATTCCTGCAATCTCCCTAACATAGGAAGCTACCTCTATCCCTAGCTGTCTAAGTAATGTTTTTGCTACAGCTCCGGCTGCCACCCTAGCAGCAGTTTCACGTGCAGATGATCTTTCCAATACATTACGAATATCGCGATGTCCATATTTTAAAGCACCGTTTAAATCTGCATGACCTGGTCTTGGCCTTGTTATGACTCTTCTGATTTTTGTATCTTCATCAATTGGGTCATCACCCATAATATCAACCCAGTGTTTAAAATCATCATTATGTATAACGAGAGATAGCGGTGATCCTAAAGTGTAGCCATGTCTAACTCCGCTCGTAATTTCCACAAGGTCTTTTTCAATTTGCATTCTTTTACCACGCCCATGTCCTTTCTGTCTACGTAGTAAGGATTCATTAATGTTTTCTTTCTGTAATGGCATTCCAGCCGGGACATTTTCAATAATGGTAGTTAATTGTTTTCCGTGGGATTCTCCTGCAGTTAAATAGCGCATATTCATACTCCTTTAAGATTTTTCTAACTACTATAACATATCTTACAGAATTGTGGTAAAAAAAATCATGAAATGCTCAATTTATGTATAAAAGAGCTCATCTTATCGTTTCTCATAGAAGAAAGTATCCTTTAAACTCATCTTGTAGGTAGCTGGACTAAAAATCTGTTCCGTGCTACCGACAAACAGAAAGCCTCCATTTTTAAGTGATGCGCTAAAATTATGATAAATGGTTTCCTTTGCAGGGTCAGTGAAATAAATGAGGACATTTCTACATACGATCAAGTCCATGTTTTTGGGATAACTATCAGCTAGTAAATTGTGCTGCTTAAATATGATCTTTTCTTTAAGAATAGGTTTTACCGTATAAAGGCCATGCTGTTCAATAAAATATTTTTCTTTTAGTTTAGCAGGTAATTCTTTTAAGGACTGCTCACTGTAAATCCCCTGCTTCGCTTTTTCTAAGGCGTTTTGATCAATATCAGTTGCGGTAATCTGAAAATTTGTCTCAGGAAAATATTCATTTAAAAGAATTGCTAGACTATAAGGTTCCTCACCTGTAGAGCATGCAGCACTCCAAATAGATAACTTAGATGTGCTTTTTAGCAACAATGGGAAAATTTCCTTTTCTAATACTATCCAACGCTTTGGATTGCGATAAAATTCAGATACATTAATTGTAATTCTATCTATGAACTCATTTAATAATAATTCTTCTTGATTTAAAGCTTCGAAATATGATTTGAAATTAGAGTAGCCCCTTTTATTTCGTAAAGAGGTAAGTCTTCTTTTCATTTGTGCCTCTTTATATAAATTAAGGTCAATCCCAAGTTTCGATTTTATATTTGCGGTAAATCCAACGTATTCGTCAATCATGTTCATTCCTCTTTCGCCAGCTTAATTTTTTATAAATGAAAAACCTCCGCATTTAAAACGGAGGCTTTTGCTAAACTGCTTAATAAATCCAAGCACTATCCTGTTTTTCGTAAGAAGTGGTTTCGCTTTCATTGAAGAACAACGCTATTTCTCTTTCAGCGCTTTCTGATGAATCAGAGCCATGAATAACATTTTTACCAACTGTCACACCGAAGTCACCGCGTATTGTCCCTGGTGCTGCTTCAAGAGGGTTCGTTTTCCCCATCATTTCTCTTGCAGTCGGGATAACATCATGCCCTTCCCAAACCATTGCAAAGACAGGGCCAGAGGTAATAAATTCAACCAATTCCCCGAAGAAAGGTCTTTCCTTATGCTCAGCATAATGATTTTTTGCTAGGTTCTCTGAAATTACCATTAGTTTTGCACCAACGAGTTTAAAACCTTTTCTCTCAAAACGGTTTACGATCTCGCCAATTAAGTTACGCTGTACACCATCGGGTTTTACCATTAAAAAAGTTTTCTCCATGCTTTCACCCCTCTAATATGTATAGGCTTAATAGACTACCGTAAAATTCTATCAAATTTTTTGAAAAATAACAATAGATTTATCAAGAGCGTCTTTTCCCGATATATTTAGCAATGTTTTCTAGAGTGTGCTTTGCCCGCCCTTCTGGCAGTTCCTCCAAAGCTTTTAAGGCTTTTTGTAGATAAAGTTCACTAAGTTGATACGATTGCTCGATGGCATCGGTATTTTTTAAAGCATACAAAATATTACCAAGCTGCTCTTCGTCTAGAGTATCGTTGGCTTGAATTGCACTTTTTAAAACAGAAGCAAATTTTTTATCTTTCATTGCGTATAGTACAGGCAATGTTATATTCCCTTGTAATAGATCACTACCTGACGGCTTACCCAATTCTTTTTCCGTTGAAGTGAAATCTAATATATCATCAATAATTTGGTAGGACATTCCAATATAATAGCCGTATTTATAAAGGTTGTTAGCCTGCGCTTCTGTTAAATCAGAAACTAAGGCCCCTAATTGACAACTTGTAGCAATAAGCAGGGCCGTCTTACGTTTAATACGACGCAAATAATCTCGAAGCCCTTGGTCCCAATTATATTTGTCTTTTATTTGTTCAATCTCTCCAACACAAACTTCCACGATTGTTCGTGAAAGAAGCTGGTGAACAGGAGCATCTTCAATCTGGGTTATTTCTTCGAGTGCTCTAGCTAATATATAATCACCTGTATACATGGCAACCCTATTGCCATATAGTTCCCGGATAGTTGGCTGCCCCCTTCTTAACGATGCATCATCAATAACATCATCGTGGACTAATGTAGCCATATGAATGAGTTCAAGCGATACAGCAACCGTTTTGACGCGGTCTGGCTGATATCTTCCCAGTTGTCCTGATAGTATCACAAAAACAGGCCTTATCCTTTTACCACCTGCTTTAAGAAGCTCAGTAGAGGCAGCATGCAGAATAGGATGCTCTGCTTGAAATACCTCATTAAGGGATTCCTCTATTATGTCTAAATCTCTTTTTAAAAAACTATAAATTCTTGCTAGCTTCATGTGTGTCACCTTTAACTTCACTTAAAAAGTATAAATTTATTAATCCATAAAAGATTGCTTTATTTGTGCCCCATATGCATGGCAGCTACTCCACCAGTATAGCTTTTGACTTCTACACGGGAAAAACCTGCTTGGTGAAATAATTGTTCTAATTTTTCTTTATCCGGAAAGTCCTTTGCTGACTCATGCAACCAGGCATATTCTTTATAGCTCTTTGCCATCATTCTACCAAGCAATGGCATTATAAATCGGAAATAAAGATAGTATAGTTGGCGAAATCCTACTAATGACGGCTGAGAAGTTTCCAAGCATACTACTTTCCCACCTGGCTTAACTACCCTATACATCTCTTTTAGCACCGTTACATAATCAGGAACATTGCGCAAGCCAAAGCCTATCGTCACATAATCAAACGAATTATCCTCGAAAGGAAGCTCCATAGCATTCCCATGAAGTAATTCAAGCTGGGTTAATTGAAGATCTTTTTTCTTTGCTTTGGCAATCGATAACATATTTTCACTAAAGTCTAGTCCGATAACCTTTCCACTTGGGCCCACAGTAGCTGCTGAAGATATTGCCCAGTCGCCTGTTCCACTGCAAACGTCAAGAACTTGAGAGCCTTCTTCCATCTTCATCCGGCGCATAACGTCTTTTCGCCATGACTTATGACGCTGAAAGGAAATGATGGAATTCATTTTATCGTATTTCCCATAAATCTTTTCGAACACATGGTGTACTCGTTCTTCTTTAGATTGTTGTGGCTTCATGTATCTATCCTTCTTCCGCTAACGTGCTGTTTTCTTTTAGGAGTTCTTGAATTGCTTGTCCAAGTATTGTCTCCTTATTTGCATAGTTTTCCATAAAAAGAGAAAGCTTTTGAAGGCTTCCACCAATTTTCTCGTTTACTATAGCAAGAACGTCTTCCTTGTTTTCTTTATCTGTATAATGAAATCCTGCATCAATCAATAGTGAATTACCATATTGCAAATAGTTCTGCTTCTCCCGCAGTAGACAGTTCGTTAAAATCCATTCCCTGTAAATACTTTCGTAGGCGTTGTTATCAACATAGTTTGCAACACTTGTAATAAGTAATGATTCTATGTTTGTTAAAATGTTGAGGTAATCTTCAAAAGTAGATGCCTCATTATAGTACAATTTCATTTTATTTTCGTTTATTTCTTTAATGGCATTTGCCAATTTATGTATAAGAACTATTTCTTTCATCTCGGATAAGAGTAAATAATAAAGGCCACTGTAGTAATCTCCAGCTAATACATTTAGCTGTCCAGCTACTTTTCTTCCTTTGTCTTCATCCACCTTACTAGTCGCAGGAACCTTTTCATGCGTATCAAGAGCCACCTGGACGAGCATAGCTGTAATAATGTAGCTTTCTTTTTGCGAAGTAGTCAAGGAAGTCTCATCTATTATCTCAGTTAAAAGGATAAGCTTGGCTTGATCTAATATGGGCTTCTCAATATGTTTATATAAGTAAGCATGTCTCATTTTTTCACGGAGTAGCTCTTTTAGGTGGTAAATGTCTAATCTTGCAGTCATCAAAATATCACCATAGCCCTTTCATTGTTTCCCTAACGCTTTCGTTATTATAGCATAAATTAAGTGATATCGATAATCAAACAATCCGACAAAGCCTTATCACTATGTATTTTCAATCTCGCCATGGCTAGTTTGTATGATTGCCTTGCCTCTAACTTTTACGGCAGAAGTATGCTCCGTAAACTGGGCAATCATCACTTCATTTCTATCAAGCTTTTCGGAATGATGGAATCTAGTATCTGTCCCTCTAGTCAATCCAATCACGCTGACACCATCTTCCAAAGCCTTTATAACGAAAAAGTCTGATTTAGCAGTTGAATCATCCATATTTATTCCTCCTTAGCATTCTCATTAAAATAATCTACCATCTATCCTGTATTGTCAAACATCCAGGTACTAGCTATTAAGTATAGAAAGATAAATTTTAGAAAAACTCGCATTCGCTCTTCTTATAGCGAACGTATACGTTTTTCTTATACTTGGAACATCAAAATTTTTACTGCATCGTAATTGCTTCCTAGCTAAAATTTTATACTTTCCTAATTTTTATACTTTCCTAATGTGTAAGAAAAAAAGGATACGCCTAAGCGTATCCTCTCCCTTCGCCCTATGTAAAATTATTTTACACTATCTTTAAGGGCTTTTCCTGGTTTGAAAGCAGGAACTTTACTTGCAGGGATTTCAATCTCTTCTCCAGTTTGTGGGTTACGCCCTTTACGAGCTGAACGTTCACGTACCTCAAAGTTACCAAATCCGATTAGTTGTACTTTTTCACCGTCTTTTAGTGAATCCATGACAGATTCGAAAACTGCATCAACTGCTTTGGTTGCATCTTTCTTAGAAAGATCGCTTTTTTCTGCTACAGCATTAATTAAGTCTGTTTTGTTCATGACATTCACCTCCTCCCAAATCTTTTCAATCGAGATTAGCTCACAAAAAGAAACTATCATCATTTGTTTACCAATCTGCCTGTTTTTATACTTAAAGCCATCACTTTCTTTTGATGACAAGGCTTATATTAACCGAGTTCGCTGCAAAATTCAACAATTAGTGCTGAATTTCTATGTTTTTATTTAAAAAAAGTAAAATATATCCAAATAAACTCCTAATTTTTACCAAATTAACCTATTTTAATAACTTGTCTGATTTGCTGCGAAACTCTGGCTTTAAAGCTTATTATACATATACGACATGAAAATTAGAATTCCTGCCGTTGCATAGAAAATATCTTGAACAGAGTGAAAAGTGACGAATTATCTAATAAAATTATCTTTTTAGAAACAAACAAAAAGCAGCTAAAATTAGCTGCTAAAGGATAATTGCTATTAATCCACCAGAACCTTCGTTAATAATTCTTTCCAGTGTATCTTTTAATTTGTATCTTGCATTCTCAGGCATGAGAGCAATTTTTGCCTGAATTCCTTCCCGCACGATAGAACTTAATGATCTGCCAAATATATCAGATTCCCAAATGGATAATGGATCTTCCTCAAAATCCTGCATTAGGTAACGAACTAGCTCCTCACTCTGCTTTTCTGTACCAATAATTGGTGCAAACTCCGATTCAACCTCTACTTTAATCATATGAATGGATGGAGCAACAGCCTTTAAACGGACACCGAATCGTGACCCTTGCCGAATTATCTCTGGTTCATCTAATATCATGTCTTCAAGGGATGGCGCTGCAATACCATAGCCAGTCTGTTTTACCATTTTTAGAGCACCAGATACTTGGTCAAATTCTCTCTTCGCATGCGCAAAATCTTGCATTAATTGAAGCAAATGGTCTTTTCCACGAATCTCTTCTCCAACAATTTCTTTAAGAATATTATCGTAAAGATAGTCAGGGGCATGTAGGTCAATCTCTGCTACTCCTTCTCCCATCTCCATACCCGCCAGGTTAGCTTTATCAATATATTCATAGTCCCTAAATTCACCGACTATTTGGTCCACATCTCTTAAACGCTTAATGTTTTTAACTGTTTCCTGTATCGCTTCTTGGTAATTTTTTCGTAACCAATGTTTTTCGTTTAATACCATAACCCAGCTTGGAAGATTTACATTAACCTCTAATACGGGGAACTCATATAAAGATTCTCTAAGGACATTGTATACGTCATGCTCTGTCATAGATTCAACACTCATGGCCAGCACGGGTATATCATACTTCTCTGCTAGATCCTGCCTAAGCAGTTCTGTTTCCTGGCTAGTTGGCTTAACCGAGTTTACAACCATGATAAATGGTTTGCCCACTTCTTTTAATTCATCCACTACTTTTGCTTCGGCATCGATATAATCACTTCTTGGTATTTCGCCAATTGATCCATCTGTTGTAACAACAACGCCTATTGTCGAATGCTCCTGAATTACTTTTCTTGTTCCGATTTCTGCAGCGTCATGAAACGGAATAGGTTCTTCATACCACGGAGTATTAATCATTCTTGGGCCATTCTCATCTTCATAACCTTTGGCGCCCTGTACAGCATAGCCTACACAATCAACTAGCCTTACATTTACATCGAGTCCTTCTTCGACATTAATGGATACTGCTTGGTTTGGAATAAATTTTGGCTCTGTCGTCATAATTGTTTTTCCAGCAGCACTTTGTGGCAGTTCATCAAGCGCTCGAGCACGGTCTGTGTCATCCTCAATGCTAGGAAGTACAATCAGCTCCATGAATTTCTTAATAAATGTTGATTTCCCAGTCCGGACAGCGCCTACTATACCAAGGTAAATATCTCCATTTGTCCGTTTTGAAATATCTTTAAAAATATCAACTCTTTCCAAAAGATCCCCTCCCGATCTCCTTGCATTTGTTTACGTACAGACTGCGATTAATTGACATTACAAGTCTATGATGTTGTCCTATCAAAATATGACTTAAATATGTGTAAAAGTATTATTACTCATTCCCTTCGCATCCAAATGTATGACGGTATACAAATAAACCCTTGCAACAATATATGTTACAAGGGCATGTTTATGATATTTATTTGTCATTCATAAATACTGGTTCCCCTGAACGCACAGTATAGGGTAACGAGTATGCAGGGACGAATGGGGTGTTCTCTGCAAGCAGAAAGCGGATGTCATCCCCTTCCTGGTATGTGTGCTCATAGTCCTCTAATGCATTGAGAAGATCAATACGGTAATCAACATAGAGATTTCCATCCACATCCATAATAATAGGAAGATTTTCTTGTGAATATGGACTAACAACATGTGGTGGTGTTTCGAATCCTAACTTCTCATAATCAATTGTATATATCCCTTCTTCTATTTCCTGTTTAAAAGGTGGATATATATGTTCGTTTCGATATATATCTAATTTGACATTGACACTTCTAATTTGCTCTGTAATGCGCAAATCAATTAATTTTACCCGAGGATCATCTTCCGGAGTAATCAATGTATATTGGTAAAGACCCCCATTTTCATAAGCTGTACCCGGTATTTCCTGTAGAATGTTATTTTCCTTCAATAAGGAAAAGTCCACCAAGTATTTTTGAAATAAAGGAGTATCATTGTCCTTTGTTTTTATTGGAACTAAACCCTGCTTTATTTCTCTATACTGCTCCACCGCGCTCTGAACCATATCAAGTTGTGCTTCATTAGGGGGTTGGTTCTTTGCAAGTTCTCCTTGGGGATATAAGCAACCGCTTAATACGGCAAGTATACAAATCATAGTGAAAACAAGTATGTAGTTGTGTTTCATATTAACCCTCCCTATGTACTATCCTGTTGGTCCGCTGAATACAATATAAAAGATAATAAGTCCACCCGAAATTAAAAATATGTATGCAAGAATTGACACAATCACGGCTAATATTCCTTTAAGCTTATAGCGACTTAACAGAATGAGTCCTATAGCAAGAAATAAAAATATCATGCCAGCGAATGATATGTACATCTTAAGCATTGATAAAGACAATTTTTTTCACTCCTGTATGCGTTCTCTTAAATTTCATGCATGGAGTATTATACCATAGAGTAATCAAACCAAACATAAAATTGTGTTTTTTATAAAGAAAAGCGTAAAGTACCGTATTGAGGAACGCCAACTGATTGGCCTCCTGCTGAGCCGGAGGTGCATGACTCGTCTATGAACACACGTAGGGAACAAGTTTAATTAAGAAATAAAAAAACCGGGACTAAGAGGGCTAGCCTTATCCCGGAATGACTAAATAATGTCCGCTACAGCTCTATTGTGAATGCTTGTGCGATTTAGTGTATGCAGCTGGAAGCATTACTGTATCCTCAATTGCCTATACTCCTACTACTTTTTAAAAAGTTTGTTTAATGATTGCATATCCATTGGAACATTGTTCTTTGTAATAGACTCAACTATCTTGTCTTCTTTTTCTTTTGGTATGGATTTATTAGCTAACTTGGCCAAATGACGAACCAGTTGTCTCACCGTTTGCTCATTGGAAAAATCAGCATTCTTCACAGAATCAGCAACTTTATATACATCCTCTGGCTTCACATTTGCATTCTTCTGTATTTTGTCAAACAGACCTTTTTGAAAGTTATTCACCTATTCTCCTCCTTGCATGTGTTATTCAACATAGTATATGCAAGGAGGTATAATCCGTGTTATTGGGTATATCGCTCATTTAAGAGCGCAGCTAGGTCGTCCATTTCTTCTCGCTTCGTTCTACTCATCAGTTGCTCGACAACCTTTTTAGGGTTCTCTTCTTCAAAAAGAATTTGGTATATGCCTTTTGTAATAGGCATTTCCACATCTTGTTCTTCAGCAAATTGATAGGCAGCCTTAACCGTCCTAACTCCTTCGACGGCCATCCCCATTTGTTCTAATACATCATCCAGCTTATAACCTTTGCCCAATAGGTTTCCGGCACGCCAGTTCCTACTATGCACACTGGTACAAGTCACAATTAAGTCGCCGACTCCAGGTAAACCTAAGAAACTTAAAGGATTTGCACCAAGGGAAGTTCCTAATCTGGCAATTTCAGCTAATCCTCTCGTTATTAGAGCAGCTTTGGCATTATCTCCATAACCAAGACCATCTGAAATCCCTGCTCCTAGCGCGATAATATTTTTTAAAGCGCCACCTAGTTCAATTCCTAATATATCGGGACTCGTATATACACGAAACGCATCATTGATAAATAAATCTTGTGCGTATGAAGCATTTTTGGCGTCTTTTGAAGACACTGTTACCGTAGTTGGTTGTCTTAATGCTACTTCTTCAGCATGACTAGGTCCGGATAATACAACAATTTCTTCTTCTGTGTATTGTTCCATTTCTTCAGCTATTAGCTGTGATACACGTTTAAGTGTTAAAGGTTCTATCCCTTTAGTTGCATGGATAATCGTAACTTTTTGTTTTAAGACAGCTTGAAGCTGCTTACTAACATCACGAATTGCTTTGGTAGGAACAACTACAATTACTGCAGATACTCCATCCACTGCTTCGCTTAGATCGTGATATGCTCTAATTTGTTTAGGTATCTCCACATTTTTAAGATATTTTTCATTTCGATGCACGTTATTTATTTCTTCAGCTTGCTCAATACGGTGTGTCCATAATCGCACTTCATGATCATTATCAGCAAGGACAATACTTAAGGCTGTTCCCCAGCTCCCTGCTCCAATAACTGCTACTTTCTCCATATGCCTTTCCTCCTTATTGTCTTCTTCTTGCAAACAGTTTTATAGGTGTTCCAACAAAACCAAAGGCATCTCTAATTTTGTTTTCTAGAAAACGTTCGTAGGAAAAATGCATTAATTCGGGATCGTTTACAAAGACCACGAAACTTGGTGGTTTGACAGCAACTTGTGTTGCATAAAGCACTTTAAGCCTTTTCCCTTTTAAGGTAGGGGTAGGGTTCATTGCAATTGCATCCATTATGACATCATTTAGCACATTGGTAGGGACACGTTTTGCATGATTTTCACTTGCTAATTTAACAGCAGGTAAAAGGGTGTGTAATCGCTTTTTGGTCTTTGCAGATAGGAAGACCACTGGTGCGTAATCTAAATACTGAAAATGCGCACGAACTTTTGTCTCAAATTCCTTCATGGCTTTCTCGTTTGATTCTACGGTATCCCATTTATTTACTACAATGACAATAGCTCTTCCCGCTTCATGAGCATACCCAGCAATTTTCTTGTCTTGCTCTCTAATACCGGTTTCTGCATCAATTAACACGAGCACGACATCAGATCGTTCAATGGCTTTTAATGCCCGTAAAACGCTGTATTTTTCAGTTGTTTCGTAAACTTTCCCTCTCTTCCGCATACCTGCCGTATCAATAATTACGTAATCTTGTTCGTCTCGAGTTAAAGTGGTATCGATTGCATCTCTTGTGGTGCCTTCTATTTCACTTACAATAACCCGTTCTTCGTTAAGCATTGCATTAACAAGGGAAGATTTTCCGACATTCGGACGACCAATTAAGCTAAAGTAAATCGTCTCTTCATCATAGACTTCTTCAGATCGTTGTGGGAAATGGCCTACAACTGCGTCTAATAAGTCTCCTAACCCTAACCCATGCGATCCTGATATAGGGAATGGTTCCCCAAAACCTAATGAATAGTATTCATAAATAGTTTCACGCATTTCTGGATTATCAATTTTGTTTATCCCAAGTACTACTGGCTTATTGGATTTAAATAGCAGCTTGGCTACTTCTTCATCAGCTCCAGTTATGCCTTCCCGACCATTTAACAGAAAGATAATAACATCAGCTTCATCAATTGCTATCTCAGCTTGTTGTCTCATTTGGACTAGGAGTGGTTCATCCCCAATCTCTATTCCACCAGTATCAATAAGATTGAATTTGGAAGTCAGCCATTCAGCTTCTGCATATATTCGGTCACGGGTCACACCGGGTATATCTTCAACGATTGAAATTCTTTCTCCAACTAGTCTATTAAATATTGTCGACTTTCCGACATTAGGTCTTCCTACGATTGCTACAACAGATTTTCTCATGAAAGGAGCATCCTCTCTCTATACGTTCTTATTTTCCTAACATTTATTCATTCTAGCAAAAGTAACACATATTAACAATTTATTTTTAATGTTTTACAATGATGTACATCTCATCCGAGAGGGAATGCGCAATCCCATCCGTTATCGCTTCAAGGTTTGCAGCTACCTTTGCTGACTCTTTTGCATCATTACAATAAAAAATAGGCGCGCCACCACCGACTTTTGATTGGTTTGTTGTTATTACTGCCAAAATCGCTTTTTCAATCTTCATATTTTATTGTTTCTCCTTACTATGAGATTTTGACTCTGATGGCATTCGGATTGCATTTTCCAAAACTGGCACGGCACCTATTACTTCAATCGCTTTTTGTTTTTCCCTTAGCTGAGGAAGAATAAATATACCAATTCTTCCATCGTCTAAATCTCTCTTAATTAATGGCGTTAGAGCTGGTGTCCCAGAATCCCTTACAACACCTAGTGAAACAGAAACATCATGAAGGATCGCCTGACGTTGTCCAAGATTTCCAATCGTCGTTATGACATTCATATTTTTCGGTGTCAAAATAAAACCCATTCCATATTTAAGAATTTCCTTTTGCCTTTCAGGTAGCCCGATATTCATAATATAAATATTATCCACGTAAAGACCAGCCCCTTCAAAACGAAGCTCTCGATACTCTATGTTGACAATATCTTTGATTGTAGAACCACTCATAAGGGCTTTATTCACAATTAAGCTCACAATTGCTCCAGCAAGCGCGATGTAAGCGTTAAAAACAATATACAAGAGAGTGGTAATAAATGCAGTCATGATAACAAGATAGTTTCTACTTTCAAATGAGATGGCAATGCCCTCTATATATGTATTCCCACGGGGTACCAGTTCAAACTCATCGACTTCGGTTAGTGTGTTACGCTCCATATTTCTAACTTCTCTAAATTGAGTGGCTGCTACTGTAAGAAAAGTGACAGCTGTAAATTCCATTTCCATTATGGCAGGAACAGCCACTGCTCCAAGTGCGGCAGCAATAAATCCAAGTGATAAATGAATGACTTTCCCATGTAAGTATGTAGGGTACTGTCGATAATCAGTCCTAAGCATTAAAATTCTCGCGAGTGTTCCTAATAACACCCCAAAGATTATAGGGTATGTATATTCATTCATTTTGCTACCTCCAGGTCTATAGGTATATTATGATGCTTGGCTTTTTTTGTTCTGCTTTTTCGTATTATGTCTAAAAACACAATAAATACTATTGTAATCATAATATTGCCTAAAAAAGGAAGCTCACCAGTTCCTCTTGAAAGTCCGTACGTAGATAGAGTAAAACTAAAGACAACTTCACCAAGGCTAGTCCCAAGCAGTACCACACATAATCGGCTCTCAAGTCCCCTCACAAGCAGCAGGGCGGTCAGACCAAGTAGAAGAGGAACTAACACTTCTCTAGGCCAAAAAAGCCATATTGGAGCAGCTTTTTCCCAAAATAGGAGAGAAGCATAGCCGAGCATTATGGTAAAGGTAGAGATGGTTAGGTAAATTTGTCGCTTAAGGTGAAGGAGGAGAATAATGGTACCTATTATTAAAAGAAAGAAGGAGGCATTATATACTATCTCTCCTATCATTACATCGGTATTAGATAATATTAAAATGCTCAAGAGCCATAGTGTAAATAAGTCTCTTTTCTTCCCTCTCTTCATAAAAAAGGTTGTTATGATCCAAAGCATCCATCCAACCCAATAAAAATATGCTTCGTTTGCCATTAGTAAAATCACCTGCCCCTTTTCATTATGGGTGTTTTAGCTGCTATGTATACAAAGATTCATAGTGAAAAAGACAGTTGTGTATAATGGAACTATTCGAGTTAACAAACTTGTTAATTTGTGAAAGTAAGGACCATAATTGGTTTTTCTTTCATAGAAAAAAGCGCCTCCCAAGCTGGGAGACGCTTTTCTCTATAATTATTATTTATACTTATTTAGTTTATCTCCAATGAAATCACCTAGCTGGAAGCCAGACTGGTCCTCATCTTTTGCGTATTGCTTATATTCCTTTTCAGCTTGTTCTTGTTCTAACTCCTTAATACTTAATGAAATGCGCTCTTCGTTTTCATTTACATCAAGTATTTTCACATTAACTTTTTGTCCAACTTCTAGTACTTCTTGAGGTGTACCAATATGTCGGTTGGCAATTTGTGAAATATGCACAAGGCCTTCTACACCAGCTTCAATTTCAACAAAGGCTCCAAAGTTAACTAGTCGTCTGACTGTCCCTTCCACTGTATCTCCAGCAGAGAATCTACTTTCAATATCTGACCATGGACCAGGGATTGTATTTTTATGAGATAAAGAAATTCGCTCGTTATCCATATCTACTGAAAGGACTTCAACTTTTAGTTTTTCTCCTTCAGAAACTACATCTGAAGCTTTTTCAACGTGTTTATGAGCTAATTGGGAGATATGAACAAGTCCATCTACTCCTCCTAGATCCACAAATACACCAAAGTTTGTAATACGTTGTACTGTTCCTTCAAGCACTTGACCTGCTTCTAAAGACTGTAACAATTCACCTTTTTTCGCCTGCGCTTCATCTTCAGCTACAGCACGGTGTGAAAGGATTATACGATTCTGATCTTTGTCCAGTTCAGCAATTTTAACGGCAAGCATTTTATTTTTATAATCTGAGAAATCTTCCACAAAGTATGTTTCCACTAATGAAGCAGGAATAAATCCTCTAACTCCTACATCCACTACAAGGCCGCCTTTTACTACCTCTTTTACTTCTGTTTCAAAGATTTCACCGCTTTTGTATTTTTCTTCAAGCTCTACCCATGCTTGATCAGCATCTATTGCTTTCTTAGAAAGGACAACTTCATCATCATCTATTTTTTTAACTTTAAGCGTTAGTTCGTCTCCTTCATTCACAACGTCGCCGGCTTGTTCCACATGCAAGCTGGATAGCTCACCGATTGGTACTATGCCCTCTGTTTTGTAACCAATGTCTACAAGTACCTGTTTTTCTTCAACCTTGATTACTTTACCAGTAATGGTAGTACCTACTTGTAATTCTGGTAATTCATTGTTTTGTTCTGTCATATCCTAGCCCTCCTAAGTACATATCAAAAAACGCATTAACGTAACATTATTTAACTCTATCTTTTTAGATTTAGAATTAAATAGAAAGTTCCTTTTCTATAACTTCTAATAATTATAATTATTTGTCAAGTAATGTTGTTTGATTCTGATAATTTTATTTTTTTCATTCATACGACATAATGTTAGCTTCATGGACATTAAAGCGCTGCTTACAAGCCATTTCACTACAAATACTTTGCGTCTTAAAATAGAAAAACTTGAGATACAATTAAATTTCCCCAAATAATGATTTTTAAAACTGTCACCTTATTGGTGTCTTGTATGTAAGAAAAAGTAACTTCCCTACTACCTACCCTTATCGAATGAATGGGAAGATAAAGCAGAAGAAGTTACCTTGGAAGTTTATCTTACATAAACAATATAACACTTAGGAACGTTGGAGAACCTTATACGCTTCATTTAAGATATTGTCAGCTACTTGTTCAATAGTTAGAGAAGTAGTATCTATTTCCACAGCATTCTCTGCCTTAATGAGCGGTGAAGCTTCTCTTTGAGAATCAATTAAATCCCTTTGCTCAATTTCCTTTTTTAATTCCTCTAGGTCAACGTTGTACCCTTTTTTAGTATTTTCTTCAAACCTCCGTTTAGCCCGTTCTTCGACAGATGCTATGAGAAATATCTTTACTTCTGCATTAGGTAGAACGTGGGTTCCTATATCCCGTCCGTCCATTACCACACTTGTATGGGCCGCCAATGCTTGTTGACGGGCTACCATTTCTCTCCTGATCTCTGGGTGCATCGCCACATAGGAAACATTGTTTGTAACCTCTTGGGATCGTATTTCCTCCGTAACATCCTCTGTATCCAGAATGACCAATTGACCAGTCGCGCTTTGTTTTAATTTAATTGTAGTGTTTGCTAGCAATCCTACCAATACTTCTTCATTTTGTAAGTCGACTTGATTATTTATTGCTTTTAGTGTTAATGCCCTATACATTGCTCCGGTGTCAATATAGACACACGAAAGTTTTTCTGCAACTATCTTTGCTACTGTACTCTTACCTGCAGCTGCTGGGCCATCAATAGCGATGGCTATCATTTCATTTTCCATTTATAAAGCTCATTCCTCTCAACTATCATTCAACTATCATCCAGCCTCATGACCAACATTAAATGAACATAGCCAGCTAGAGAAAAAGATCTGGCAATAGCTGAAATCTTAACTATTCTATATAAATCATAACATACCAATAAAATAATGGTCTATTCGAATACCAAATTGCAACTTAAATGGATAGTTCCTTTTTCCTTGCCTCTCGCTGTTTTTCAAAAGAAAAGCGAATTATTTTATGTTGGTCTTCTTTTAAGAGGTTAATGAATTTCAATGATGCTGTATGTACATGTGTATCTTGCTCTTTAATGAAAACCAACTCAGCTTCGGCATTAATATAGAAATATTCCCCTGATTGCATATCTAAAGTGAGCCATAAATCTAGAGGTCCATCACCTTCCATTGTTTTGCCATGTGGTAGGATGACAGAGAGCCCACCCCCACTAATATCCGTGCTCACTGTGACAATTGGTGAAAAAGAATTATTCTTAGAATGGATAGCAACATCAATCGCTGCCTCTACTCTTACAAATTCCCTTCTTTGTATTCGTTTTAGATCATCACCAGGTAATTTAATGGCTATTCCTGGAACAGTTAATTTTACTTTAGCAACAATTTCTGTCTTAAAAGCATATAAATTCTGCCTTTCGTCCATAAACATTGCTTTTAACACGGTGCCCTTTGGTATAAAGGTTGTCTTTTTAGTTTTTTCGTTTATTGGATAATCGATAAATAGATAATGTTCACTTTTTTCAATGATTTTGCATCGATATGTCTCCATCTTTTTTCCTGTTTTTTTCAACTCAAGAGTAAGTACGCTCCCAATTTTCACTTAAAACCCCCCCGTACTGGTAAAAAATCACTACGCTAATTCGATATACCTATTATCACAGAAAACGAAAAAAAGAGAAAGACTAATGTCTCTCTCTTTAGCTATTTGCTGCATAATTAGCTTCTGCACCATCTAGTTTTTCTACCTTCTCTTCTCTTCCGTCCATTGCGTTAATAAATATTCGATATGTTTCATTTCCCATAATACCTAAAAACTCATATGTTAAAACTTCTTCTCCAAGGTCATTGTCAATAACTGCTAAAAACGATTCTTGAATCTCAACTTTTTGATTAACTGCTTCCTTTGCATCTTCTTCTGATAGTGTTGGTTCTGGTATCTCTCTTTCAGTATGGTTCATCAGATAATCTCGCGCTGTAAGACCTAGTATGTCACCGGTATCCAATGCAACTTTTATTTCTAACGCGTCAGAATAAACTCTCACTCCATCCTGGTTATAAAGAAATGAATAGACACCTATGTTGTCATATTGGCTACTCAAGAACAACTCCATGTCTTTAAATTGGTATTTCGCCAAGTATTCCTTTGCCTTTTCCATACCTTCATTTAGGCTAATCTGTTTATCCTTGATTTGCCTTTTTACTAAAACTGTAATGGGGTGTCCACCTTGTTCTGTTAGATCCATATATGCGCTTTTTTTATTATCTTTATAAGAGATACTATATGTTGGAATGTCCGCACCCTCTCCACTTTTGGTAACATGTAGTTTTTCGGCATCTTTCACATCAAGTATTTCTTTCCCCTTCTCACGTGCCTGTTCTTCCGAAATTTTTTCTCCGTTTAATCCTTTAAATGCATGATCTTGAGAGGAAGTGCCAACTATCGGAGAGTCTACATTACTTTCAGAGTAACCCTCGACTGTCTTTTCCACAGTTTGAAAACCATCAACGATCGTGTTATCTACTTGCTCTTCTCCATTTGCCAATGCTAGCTGTACATCCATCCACCGTAAGTTATTATCAAGTACGACATGCTGGACTTGACGCAATTCATCTTTAATATCGCCTGACTGCTGGTATAGCTCTTCAAAAGAATTTGTCTCTTCCTCAGAAAGTGGTTCATCATCTAAATTCCGCACGGCAGTCTTGTAGGTAAAATCACCTATATTCGACAAAAATTCTTCGGTTTTATTAAAAGGCAAAAGTCCCAATGGCAACTGTCCAACATTTGATAGGGCTTCTGAAGTCAATCTCCAGATATCTACCATTTGCGGGGAAAGACTTTGGCCTGAATTCATTGCTAACGCAGAACCTATTTTATCGTGCAGTAAATCAACATGATAGGAAAGCTCATGGAAAGACCTTTGGTACGTGTTTTCAGCTTGTATTAAGACAGCATTTTTTTCTTGATGTTCTTGGTAACCCCAAAAAGCAGTTCCAGTAACTCCAATTGCCAAAACAGCGATTATGATCCACCTAATCAATGACATCACACCTTTCTATTTACAGAATATATGTTTTCCTATTTGCTTAATCTGTGGTCTTGTCCAGATCCAACTTGATGTAGCTGTGTCAGGATTAAAGTAATAAAGTGCATTACCAGTAGGGTCCCACCCATTTATAGCATCAAGCACTGCCTCTTTTGCCGTTTCATTCGGGGTTAACCAAATTTGTCCATCGGCTACAGCGGTAAATGCTCTAGGCTCAAAAATTACTCCCGATGCGTTATTTGGGAATGTAGGGCTTTCTACTCTGTTTAATATTACTGCGGCAACCGCTACTTGTCCGACATAGGGTTCTCCCCTAGCTTCACCGTATACAGCATTGGCCAATAATTGTATGTCGTTCTGAGAATAACCCTGTGGGACATTTACTGATGTATTTCCTGTAGCAGGGGCATCTTCACTTTGGTCCGCTTCGCCTTGATTTGTTTGGTTCTTGTTATCCGTACCGCCATAATGAGTAAATTTATTGCCCTGGTTTAACTGCTCTTTGACATATTGTTCATCATAATTACTTGCTTGAGCTAATTTGTCCTTGGTGGTCTGGCCTGCCAGCCCATCAATTTCCATGCCGAACTCATATTGGAAATTTCTTAAAGCCCAATATGTTCCCCAGCCAAAGACACCGTCAATCTTGCCATTATAAAACCCTAAATATTGTAATCTAGCCTGCAATTCAATTACATCATCTCCCACTGCACCTTGTTGAATAACTTGAGAGCTAAAAGCGTGTACCGGACTTTCCGGATGAGTTGCTTGAAGCGTTATACATAAAATAGGTATCATAATAAAGAATAGGAACTTTTTATACTTCATATGGTATCCTCCTGGTTATTTCATTATGTTGTAAACCTATTTTTTGAAGAAACCTACTTTTTATTCACCCTGTTTATACCAATATCTTTTTATAGGAGGAAATAAAATAGGCTGATATAAAAAAATACCCCCTGTCAATTCACTGACAGAGGATATTAGGCTCCTTGCTTTTTTTTCTGAAACATCGTTAATGGCGCAGCTTCACTGGCTATTTTCACACGGCGTAGTCCAAGAATCCATAATAAGATCATAAAAGGGACTAAGAAGAGGAGCCAATTACCAGGAACGATATTCAAGATATAATTATAGGTTCCATGGAGTAGAAAGGGTATAATAAAAGCCATTGCAATGTTACGTTTCTTATGTTTTTTGTTTGTTTTCGCCTTACCGAAATAATAGCCCATAATAACTCCTATAAGGGCATGGGATGAGACAGGGAAAAGAGCTCTACTCAAGGCATATCCTATTCCATTTGTAAACAAGTACAATACATTTTCTACTGTGGCAAATCCTAGGCTGATTGCCACGGCGTAAACAATACCATCATAATGTGCGTCGAATTCAGAATGATGATAGATGGTATAAATAAATAAAAACCACTTAAAAAACTCTTCAGTTAAGGAGGTATATAGAAAAGATTCAACTAGATGATTATCTGTTATGCCTTCTGTAGTAAGAACATATTGAATGAACATAATTGGGAACACAAGTAAACATCCGATAACAAACGTACGTATAAGTAATGGAAGGGGTTCTGAATACCGGTCTTTCAAATAGAAGAAAGACATGAGTGCGATGGCCGGTGCAATTCCAGCTGAAAATATAGCAAACATCAAACGGCCCCTTTCCTAATTTACTATCATTATGTTATCACTAAAGAAGGATAAAGAAAACAACATTTGTGAGGGAGAATAAAATGAAAAAGAAAATATTAATTATTCATACAGGCGGAACCATTTCAATGGTGGAGAATAAAACGACTGGGGAAGTTACAACAGCAACAAAACATCCATTATCAGAGCTAACTTACTATTTTAATCAATATGCAGATGTAGAGGAAATGACAGAGTTTTCTCTCCCATCCCCCCATATTGAACCAAGACACATGCTGCAACTTGCCAAGCGAATAAAAGAAGAGCTCCCTTCCTACGAGGGAATTGTCGTGACACACGGGACAGATACATTAGAAGAAACCGCTTTTTTCCTTGATCTTATCGTTCACACTGATAAACCGATCATTATAACAGGTGCCATGCGTTCAAGTAATGAAATCGGCTCAGACGCACTGTATAACTTAATAAGTTCAATCCGCGTAGCTAGTGATGGCAATTCAAGTAAAAAGGGAGTACTAGTAGTGATGAATGATGAGGTACATACTGCTAGAAATGTAACAAAGACTTCTACAAGTAATATTGCTACCTTCCAAAGTCCCCAATATGGTCCACTTGGAATCATAACGAAGGATTCGATCATTTTTCATCACACGATTACTTCGCGATATTGCTACGATGTAGATGCAATTAATCAACGCGTTTATTTACTAAAAGCTTATGCGGGTATGGATAATGGTCTGTTAGAGGCTGTCTTAGCGGCTAAACCAGACGGATTAGTTATTGAGGCACTTGGCCAAGGAAATCTACCAAAAGAATCAGTTCCTTATTTAGCAAAGATTATGGACTCTCAGATCCCTATTGTTCTTGTTTCACGTTGTTTTCAGGGGATTGTTCAGCCAACTTATGGATATGAGGGTGGCGGACGTAAGTTAAAAGAAATGGGAATTATCTTTTCAAATGGGCTGACAGGTCCTAAAGCACGAATTAAGTTGCAGATCGCATTGGAACAGAAAATGGACTTACCAAAACTAAAAGATATTTTTGAAAAGGAAAACTAAGAAACCAAGGTTAAAGGAAAGAAGAGCAGCTGTATAGCTACTCTTCTCTACCTGTAATTGTTCTGGCAATGGCCCCTCCGTGAAAGCGACCATTTTCAATGAATAGTTTATTATTATTGTATCCGGCAGCTACCACGCCAGCTATAAACAAATTGTCAATATTGGTTTCATAACTGTCTTCCTTATAAGAAGGTGATCCTGTCGCGGGATCAACATGTATTCCGGCGCTATTAAGAAAATCCAAATCTGGTTTATAACCAGTCATAGCGAACACAAAATCATTCTTTATTGTTTTTTCTTCTTCGCCAACACGATAGCGAAGACTATTTTCTGTGATTTCTACTATATTGGCATTAAATTCCATCTTCACAATTTCTTTTCTTACCAGGGAATCAAACTCTGGTAATATCCATGGCTTGATGCTCTTCGAATACTCTGCACCTCTATATAAAACGGTCACGTTAGCTCCAGCTTTATGAAGCTCTAGCGTGGCGTCTACTGCAGAATTTTTTCCACCAATTATGACAACATCCTTGTTAAAATAAGGATGACCTTCTTTAAAATAATGTGTAACTTTATTCAGCTTTTCACCTGGAACATTCATATAGTTTGGTTGGTCATAATATCCAGTTGCTATAATGACATAATCAGCTGAATAGTTGTTTATCTGATCACTGCCTGTAATGGTGGACAGACGAAATAAGCCTTCCCCTTTTGTGATTTCCGTAACTTTTTCAAAGGCATTAATCCGTAATTCTTCACGCATAGCCACGGATCGGTAGTATGCAAGCGCCTCATTTCTAACAGGCTTTTGTTTTTCTGTAATAAATGGAATGTTTCCTATTTCTAATTTCTCACTGGAGCTGAAAAATGTTTGATGTGTCGGAAACTGGTGTATCGTGTTTACAATATTTTCTTTTTCAATGATTAACGGGCTAAAACCCTCTTTTTTTAATTCCAAAGCGCAGGATAAGCCACAAGGCCCTCCCCCTACAATAATTACTTTTTCATGTGGCACAATATGCACTTCCTTTAGAAGAATTCTATCTCGTAGGCTGTATACCGAAGATTTATTTAGTTAATCTTAATACTTAAGGTATCTACAAGCAATAAGAAAAAACATAAAAAAACTCCTATCTAATAATACAGGATAAGAGTTTTTTTGTCATACAATTGATTTCTAAACAGGTATTATACCCAGCCACGGAATCGTGATGCTTCCGCCATTTTCCTTACACCGACCATATATGCAGCAAGACGCATGTCAATTCTTCTTGTCTCTGCTGTGTTATATATGGAATTAAATCCTTTAATCATAATTTCATGCAGCTTTTTATCAATTTCTTCTTCGGTCCAATAGTAACCTTGATTGTTTTGTACCCATTCAAAATAGGAAACAGTCACGCCACCTGCAGAAGCAAGTACATCGGGAACTAGTAAAATACCTCGTTCACTCAATATCCTCGTTGCTTCCATTGTTGTTGGACCATTTGCAGCCTCGACGACAATACTAGCTTTGATTTTATGTGCATTGTGCTCTGTAATCTGATTTTCCACTGCAGCTGGTACAAGAATATCACAATCCAATTCTAATAAATCTTGATTAGAAATTGTATTATTAAAGAGTTTGGTTACAGAACCGAAGCTGTCTCTTCTATCAAGCAGGTAATCAATGTCTAATCCGTCAGGGTCATGCAATGCTCCGTGTGCATCAGAGATTCCGACAACTTTTGCCCCTGCATCATTAAGGAATTTCGCAAGGAAGCTCCCCGCATTTCCAAATCCCTGGACAACAACGCGAGCGCCTTCTACCTTTAATCCCTTCTTTTTGGCAGCTTCATTAATGCAAATTGTAACCCCTTTTGCTGTAGCAGATTCTCTTCCATGCGACCCACCAAGAACGATAGGTTTACCAGTAATGAAACCAGGACTATTGAATTCATCTATACGACTATATTCATCCATCATCCATGCCATAATTTGAGAGTTTGTAAAAACGTCTGGAGCAGGAATATCTTTGGTTGGTCCTACAATTTGGCTGATCGCACGTACATAGCCCCTGCTGACACCCTCTAACTCTCTAAAGGACATTTCTCGAGGATCACAGACAATACCACCTTTTCCGCCACCATAAGGAAGGTCTACAATGCCCGCCTTCAAACTCATCCAAATGGAAAGAGCTTTCACCTCAGTTTCAGTGACATCTGGGTGGAATCTTACTCCGCCTTTTGTAGGTCCAACCGCATCATTATGTTGTGCCCGGTACCCTGTGAATATTTTGATTGATCCATCATCCATTCGAACAGGAATACGAACCGTCATCATACGAATCGGTTCTTTTAGTAGTTCGAATACTTCATTAGGGTAACCCAACTTTTCCAATGCAGTTTTTACAACAGTTTGTGTGGAACTTAATACATCCGTTTTTTCATTACTTTCTCTGGTAGAATCTGCTGCGTTATCGGCTACCATGAATTTACCTCCTATAATATCTGTAAATAGTTTATAATTGCTGTTCTCAGAAATTAGTATACACGTTCATCGCAAATATGCAATAAAATATACGAGAAATATACTAATTTTGAAAGATACTTTTTCTAGTTTTTATTTCCTACTGATCGTTTAACGAATGTTTCAATCATAGAGTCATAATCAAGCCCAATCACCTTGGCAGCATCCGGAAATAGACTAGTTGGTGTCATACCTGGAAGCGTGTTTACTTCTAGAATCACAGGCTGATTTTCCTCTGTCAATATAAAATCTACTCGAGAATAAGTTTTACATCCAAGTACGCTGTGAGCTTTCACAGCCAGCTCTTGGATGGTCTTGGTTGTCTCGGCATCAATTGGTGCCGGAACAATATGTTCGCTGCCACCAGCAGCATATTTAGACTCATAATCGTAATAAGCATTTTTAGGAATGATTTCAATAATTGGAAGTGCCTTCTCGCCAAGAACCGCTACTGTTATCTCTCTACCTTGAATAAAATCTTCAATCAAGATCGTATCATCACTAGTAGCTGCCCTCTTTAAACCATCCAATATTTGTTCAGGGTTCTCTACTATTGTCAAACCCAACGTAGATCCTTCACTATTTGGCTTAATAACAAACGGCACCTTAAATACTTGGTTAACTTCTTTTCCTACATCCTGCAAATTTGTCTTGTCTGTAATAGTATACACTTTACTTTTTGCTACAGGGATATCGTTCGAATCAAATATTTGTTTAGCCTTCGCTTTATCCATAGCAAGTGCAGATGCTAACACGCCTGATCCTACATATGGCAATCCTAGCATTTCCAGTAATCCTTGGACTCGCCCATCTTCCCCAAATTTCCCGTGAAGCCCGATAAATACGAGATCTACATTTAGTTCAATGATTTCTTCAAGCCTTTCAGGGTGAAAATCAATTCCTGTAACTTCATGCCCGTTGTTTTTTAGTGCCTGTATAATTCCTTTCCCTGAGGAGAGCGAAACTTCTCGTTCTCCTGAGGTCCCTCCATATAGTACAGCAATTTTCATTCCGTGCACTCCTTATCTCAGTTCTCTAGCAAAAACCATATACTATCGTATCATTTTAAGCAGTTATGTTCTATCATTTTTAATCTATATGGAAGGTTTTCATAATGTTTTTAACAGCATCTGCTACGTAAATTTGCTTCCCATATTCAATTAAGCGGTAAGAAGTAATAATGCTCGGACTGGAGTACTCAGACATGATGGCAATGACGTCTTCTTTATCCATATCTTCCAAATCATCATCACTGAGAAGCATATAATAGTTCCCTTGCATAAAGTACACCTGACCGCCATTGATGCCAATTTGGCTCAAATAAGAAGCAACCTGAATGATGTTTTCAAAGTCTGAAAAAGAAAAAATTAATTCTTTACTTTCATCCAGTGTCACTTTCATCTCAATAAAATCCTCATCCCAATCCATATTTTCAAATTTTTGTGTGACGATAACATGCATGCCCTGTGCCTGCATCAGATGAACTTGAACAAGAAGTTCACCTTCCAACTCAAAATCCAGTTCGGAACTCGCTTCGTACATCATATCACTAAACAGGTTCTGGACGCTTGTAGCATCATGCCACAGATTTTCTTTTGTAAACCCACGTTCAATCAAATCATCAAAAGTTAAAAAAATAGTGAACTGGTCATCAGACACTCTTTCTATGCGCATACAGCATCCTCCTCCAAATAATCATCTGTTTAAAGCGGTCTAATACTAATTATTATTCCCTTACAAAGCTCTTTCTCTATACTATATGCTTTTCGTTAGTATGTTGAACTTGACAGCCTCATTTTTCACTACTTTCAAGCTTTCGCCTATTTATCCCAATCTGAAATAGTAAAGGAATGTGTTAGACCATCAGCGTTAGATGGGTTTTAGCATTCTTTCCCCCTAGGAAAAATAGGCATCTATCTTCTTGAAGAGTAGGGACCCAACAGAATGCTCTAAAATTGTACCATTATTTTGCCTTGGTTTACCTATAGAACTGGCAAATTTAACGTCTTGTCCTATTATTAGCTTGTGAAAAATAGTATTATTTCATCCTGCCATATAAAATACACTCCTGCCAGGATACAAAATAAAAAGATAACAACAATTGTTAACCTAAATAAAGACATACTCATTTTTAATTTAGGGCGCTTTGAGTTCTGATCATGTACTTCTTTTCTGGGAGGTAAATTAAGTAAGTCCATCTCATCATCTTTGTGATGATCTTCTGTTTCTTCTCTTGCATTTGGTTCCATTGGTTCGACAGAATTCTCTAGTTCCACAAAAATCCTTCGAAGTTCATCAGCCTGATCTTCTGTTTCTTTTGTATTATGCTTCACCGATTATTCCTCCCTTATAATAGCGAATGGTTAACCCCAACAAAAAGTCAACAATAAAATGCGCCGTAATGGTAACAAACAAATTCCCGGTTTGTTCGAATAAATAACCAATATAAAAACTAATCATTAGAACGGAAACCAGGAGAACAGGCTTTTTTAAATAACGTAAATGGATGATTGCAAAGAAAACACTTGCAAAAACATACCCAAAGGAGGTCTGAATGACACCTCTAAATAACATTTCTTCGCTCCATGCTACAAGCAACGTAAGGAAAAAAATAGAGGAGACGGGCTGTCCCGTAAATAGTTTTTTATTAACCCCACCATCATAAAAGGTAGATTTCGGTAAGAAGCGCATCAAAATAAGGTCAATTAAGACAATTATAATACCTGGCAAAAGCCCGAAATAAATAATCTCTTTTGGGTTCCAGTTTAAATATTGAAACCAATCACCGATTGATTCGAATAATAACAAACTTAAAACAATGCTAGCAGCAAGGAGAAGACCTTGTGAAAGTATAACTTGCTTTCTTAGTTCTCGATCAGTCATTCCTAATATAATATCTCTTTGACTCATTGCACATCCACCAAAAGGAGTTTTTTAAGTTTTTCCTCCCAGGAGTATGTCTTCTCTATCTTGTGTGTTAGCTGTTCAGGCTGCCAATCGCTCCAAGAAAAACCACAATTACTGCAACATTGATCTACTGCTTCCGTATAGGACGGCTGGAAATCTTGATAAAGCTTTTTACGGAGGCAACCAGTATGATAAATCCAATTAATGACGGACTGTAGTTGCTTGTCCTTCTTGATCAATCGCTCCTCACACCTATTGCTAATAGCAAGAAAAGCTTCTTTCCATAATTGTGAATCATATATTATAACGTTGTTTTCTTTAAGGATATCATGTTTTTCAAATTGATACTGTAAAAAACGCCACTTGGATTCGGAAACTTGAAACACTGCTAATTTCTCTTGATCTGTAGTGGGAAGCGACTGTCCTTGATCATACATCGTTTTTAATTGGCGAAACACGGTAGTTATTTCATTTTTGGTTGGCAGTTCACCTTTTATTATATTTTTTGGTAAAAATATATCTCCTTCGGAAAATAATAATAGGCCAACGCTAGATTTATTATCACGTCCTGCTCTGCCAACCTCTTGTATATAGGCTTCCAGCTGTGGCGTTAGATGATAATGGATGATTAACCGAAGGTCTTTTTTGTTTATCCCCATTCCAAAAGCACTTGTGCAACAAATAGCATCTAATTGACCGTTCATAAATTGTTGTTGGATGATAATTCGGTCTTGTGACTCCATTCCACCATGATAAAATGCTACGCGACGATCTGTTTGTAAGCTAAGTAGCGCAGATATGTTTTCTGCCTCTAACCGGCTAGAAAAGTAAATAATAGTCGGAACATAATAAGCTTTCAACAACGATACAATTTTCTCCTGTTTTTCCTTGTCACCAGATAAGTGTTCCACATTAAACGTAATATTCGGTTTGTCAACTGGGTAGATATGTTTTTTCATATTTGGTTTATTCAAATAAGATAAGATATCCTGCTGGACATTTGTCGTGGCCGTAGCACTTAATGCAAGTACAGTAGGGTGGTCTAGGAATGTTATGATTTTTTTTAGTTTCAAATAGTCAGGTCTAAATTCATGTCCCCACTGCGAGATACAATGTGCTTCGTCGACAACGAAAAGATCTACTCCTACGTGCTTTAATTTCCGCTGAACATCCGGTCGTTGAAGCAATTCTGGAGAGATATATATTAATTTGTACCGATGTATTGTATTCCATATTTCCCTTCGTTCTTTCGTATTCATAAAACTATTGATGGCAACAACGTCTTTTATGTTTATCGCCTTTAATTGTTTTACCTGGTCCATCATAAGGGATATCAGTGGTGAAACAACTACTGTCACACCTTTCAAAAGCATAGCCGGCAATTGATAACAGATAGACTTACCTGAACCGGTTGGAAGTACTCCTAATACATCGTTTCCTAACATGGCATCCTCAATAATTTCCCGTTGACCTGGACGAAAAGCTTGATAGCCAAAATACGTATCAAGCTCCTTTTCTAAGTTAATTGTAGACATTCATATCACCTGTTTGCTCTACATAATCGATTCCTGCCATAAATAGCCGTATTTGAAAATATGTAGTATCCTTTTCCGTTAATCGTTTAATTTCTTTTAATTTATTGGAAGATGCTTTTTCGATTGCCGCTAAAATGTCTTTCTGAACATCGGAAGGAACATAACGCTCAATAGGAAAGTCAGTTTGATAAAGCGCAATCTCCACAAGGTGGTCCTGAATTGTATTAATACGTAAATTGCGTACCAATGCAATATTTTCAATGGAATAGTCTTTCTCAAGCAGCTGGTACGTCTTATAAGCTGATTCTGTCATGAGACGTTTTTGGTTACCTTCTTCTATCATCTGATAAAGTAATGGGAAAGATGCTTTATTTTCCATGATTTGATGAGCCATTTTATGAGAAATCCCAGTTAGGAGTAACTGGACATCTTCAATTGTCATATCATAATTTTTAGCTAATTGCTCCCAGCTCATGCCATAGTACTGGTGTCCACTTAACCTGTCAACAAAAATGCTGGCTTCCTTTCCTTTAATACTCTGGAGTAATGGTAAAAGTTCGCTATGTAAGTCGTTCAGGTAAATGGAAATTCGTTCTTTATTTAACCTATACTGTTCCTTCACCCAGTTTTCAACCAAGGGATTGTCAAGTACCGGGATAAAAGAGAAATGATTCATCCCTACATTAGAAAACGTTTGGACAAGCAAGATTAATCGTTCAAGAAATAACACTGCACTGCTTTTGAACTTTAAGCCGTTAAAATAATGTAGTGGTAGTTGCTCTTTAATTTCTTGAAGCCATGCCTCCCCTTGATTGGTTAATTCAAGGGTAAGTGAAGTATGATCCCGTATTATAAACCCTTCCTCATGTAATTCTTTAAGTATACGGTCGTAAACAGTTCGTTCTAATTTTCTGTGGACACCGTAATATTTTGTTAGCTGATACAGATGAATATCTTGTACTGTTTGCACAGACTTTTTTCCTGTAAGAATATGGAAGGTTGCTGACTCTGTTCTTTCCACGGATAACGTTTTACAGCATAATAGCACGATTCCTTTGAGTAGCATCATTTCTCCTCCTCTCTTCTATCTATAAGGAATATATAATTCTATTATAAAGAATGGTAACGTGAAAAGAAAGATAAGCTGTTGTTATTGAAATTACAAGGAATCCGTTTATAATGGATTAATGATTGAGTATAAGAGCATATGGAGGTGGAGTAGTGCCTAAGTACACCATTGTAGATATTGAAACGTGTATTGCTTGTGGTGCGTGCGGTGCGGCTGCACCAGAAATATATGATTACGATGACGAAGGAATTGCATATGTTAGACTGGATGATAATAAGGGATTGATCGAGGTAGATCCTAGATTAGAAGAAGACATGCTTGATGCATTTGAAGGTTGTCCAACGGATTCAGTAAAAATATCTTCAGAGCCTTTCAACGGTGACCCCTTAAAATATGAAGAGGATTAAACCTTGTTACACCTAAATAGATCTCATTTCCGGAGGCTATCATATGTTAGCTCATAGCCAACATACTTTTTTGAGCCGAGCGAATAGATTATTATCAGATTCGCTCGGCTCCTATTTTACCCTAAAACTTTAATGAAGCATAATCGGATTTACAGCATCGGGAACTCGCAGTGGTTCCGATACATCGTAATAACCTACTCTGTCACCGGAGATATTATTTATCTTAACAAAGTCATACCCAAAGCTTTTTGCAGTCATTAAGATCGCCTCAATCATGATGGTGCCAGTACGACTATCCTCTATAACGACCTCGTTATCTAAGGATATATCAAGCTGTTCACCTCGTGTGACGACTGAGAATTCCATTTTACCTGGAACAGTCGGAAAAACATTATAGTCTTCCTCCCCTATTTGCATCTCTGCAAGTGCTTCCTCTATTGTTGTATATTCATCGAGCGGTACCTCGACAAGCAAATTATTTTGTTCGTCGCTATATAGTTTATAGGCGGCTTTCGTTTTAGTTAAAGCCAATTCATGTATGGTCCCAAATTGACCGAAGTCTATCCCCTCCTGATTATTAAAAACGGCTGTTTCAACACCGTATGGCGAGAACATAGAACGTAACTGGTCTTCGAACATATTAGGAACAGTAGAACCTTCACTAATACTAAAATTTTTTGGGAGCTCTAAAATCACTTCTTTATTTTCCTCATCTAATTGAAACGATACCCCTTCAAATAAATAATTTGAACTTACCGGAACATGTTCCTGTAAATAGGTCTCTAGCTGGTTATAATATGTTTCTTTTGATTTCCCTTCTGGAGCAATAAAAGAAACAGGGATGACAAACTGCAATTGTGGGTCACTTGTTGCCCCATGGATGACCATAGATTGCTCGTTCGTCTGTTGCACAAACATTCCCATCTGATTAGAAGATTCCATATTCCCATTAGACTGGACCCCACTTTCTTGGTCTGCGCTTTTCTCTATTAATGTTTCTTCTTCTGTAGCGTACTCCATCGCATCCTGTTGCGTACTGTTCTCTTTTAAGACATTAGTGTTCGTGTAGTAAAGGAAAGAAATAAAAACCAGAACGGTTGTCGCAAGCAGGGTACTCACGAGAGGTATCCATCTCTTTCTAGGCTTATATTGTCTTGTAGGTTCATTCTGCTTCATTTGCGCAAAGATCTGTTGTCTAATCGCTTCTTTGTCACGCCTATCTGTAAATGATGGAAATTGGGAAAGCTGTTCAGTAATTTCGTCATACTTATTCTGGTTAGAATCCATTAGATCCCCCTCCTTTCTCCTGCTCTTCGATGATAAGTTTTTTTAATAACTTAAGCCCTCTGTGTTGAGTTGTTTTCACCTTGCTAATAGTGAAATTCAAAATAGTTGCAGTCTCCTGGATAGAAAATGACTGGATATATCTAAGGATGAGAACACTTTTTTGATCTACTGTGCAAAAATCAAGGTATGTATATAGATTTTTAATTTCCTCACTTTTAATTGCCATTTCTTCAGGGAGTGGATGCTCATCTTTTATAATATGGCTTTTCTCACCCCAATCAAAATAATCAGCAATTCGATCACGGGTACGTTTTTTCCTACGAAAATGATCAAGGCTTACATGTCTTGCAATGGAAAAAAGCCATGTTTTAATACTGCTATCTCCCCTAAATCGTTCAGAAGATTTAAGTACCTTCAAGTAGACCTCCTGCACTAAATCTTCTGTTATCTGCTTATCTTTTACCATATAAAATATAAATTGATACAAATCTTGATGGTATTGATCATAGATTTCATCAAAAACGACCTTCATGCAAGATCCCCCGTTCTAATAGATAGTCGTTTGGCTCTTTAAAAAGTTACAGTCTAGCTACACTATATGTCAGTATGCTGGCTTTTAGCAAGTCCATCTTTAATTAGGTTTAATGAGAGGATTTAAAATTAAAAAATGATCCACTTTAATAGGGATCATTTTTGATAGTAAATAAAACTTCTTAAAAGAAATTACCTTTTAAGTGAAAAGTTTATTTTTGTAGTTTTTAAAAAGGTAGTAAAAGATCGGATAAAATAACATGATAAACAAAGCATTTCCAATAGCATGCTGTGTGTCAAAAGGTATTCCCGCCATGTAATAAGGCCAAAAATGTCCACTAATTTGATAATTAGTCAGGGAAATAATGAACCCATATAGAAATCCACAGAATGCAGCGTAAATGGCAATAATGAAAAGTGGTGCTTTAATTAATTGCTTCCTAAGAAGTCCGCTAACGAAGCCGATGAGTCCCCAAGATATCAACTGCCAAATGGCCCAAATCCCCATCCCAAGAAGCATATTAGAAAGAAAGGTCACTAACATTGTTAGGATTATCGCAGAAGCTGGTCCGAGCATTAAGCCACATATAATGATAAGTGCAGTAACTGGTTGAACATTAGGCAAGAATGTAAATACATACCTGCCTAATACTGCCAACGAAGCTAGCAACGCCAATAAAGTAAGCTTATAACTATTCACTAACTTTATTTCCATTTTTGAAAATCAAAAATGATTTCATCTCCAGCTTGTAATTCATACTCGGCTGCACCTACATTAGGAGATTCACCATTTACAGTATAGATCCAGGCTCTTTCCTCATCATCGTCTGAAGAAACGCGTTCAATTGACGTTATAAATTTGCCAGTATCATCCGTTTCTACATAGAAATTCTCCTCTAATACATCTAAAAGAAGATCCCCTTCTTCCACCGGTATTTCCTTTTCATGGATATATTCCTCACCCTGATCTTTCGTTAACGTAATTCTTACCGTGTCTTCGCTTTGTTCAGAGGACTGGCTGCTCTCCGTTTGGTCAGAGTTTGCATTTGGTGCGGTCTCTTGATTCTCACCTGAACCACAACCTGTAAGTAGTACAAAGAAAAGTAAGAAAGCTCCTGTTTTCCAAAGTATTTTATGCATCTTATCTCCTCCACTTCTTGAATATCTGATATCTATTTAGATTAGCTGCCCCGTTTATGTGGCAATCGTATAGTAAATGAAGTTCCTTCGTTTATCTTGCTTTTAACTGTAATAATTCCATGGTGAGAATCAATGATATTTTTCGCAATAGCAAGCCCTAAACCGGTGCCTTTCTTCTTCTCATTACGAGCTCTGGATTTATCTGCTTTATAAAATCTTTCAAAGATAAATGGTAGATCATCTTCGGGAATACCACTTCCACTATCTTTAATCTCGATAGAGAGCTCACTATCATCATTGCTTGCATATACGGTAACATGTCCCTCTTCACAGGTATGCCTAATTGCATTATCTATCAAGTTGATCAATACTTGTTCCATTCGATCAGGATCAAAGCGTGCTGTTTGCTTTTCTATGTTGTCTTTTAACTCAATACGTATTTTTCCTTCTGTTGCCAATCCACTAAACTTCTTCACTATCCGTTTAAGATATGGCTCTACTTCAATCTCTTCCACTTGAAGCTGCTGGTGTCCTGCTTCCATCCTTGCAAGGTCAAGCAATTCGTTTACCAGCCTCCCCATTCGTAATGATTCCTCATGAATAATTTGTCCAAGCTCATTTTTTTGCTCTTTCGTTTCAGCTATATCATCGACTATAGCTTCACTATAACCTTGGAGCATCGAAATTGGGGTTCTTAATTCATGTGATACATTTGCAATAAAATCTTTACGCAGTTTATCCAGTCGTCTCTCCTCAGTCATATCCCGAATAACCGCAACGGCACCTCTAACAAATGTTTGATCATATAATGGCGTCATTAACATTACCCAGTTCCGCCCCTGGAGACTAATTTCATGAAGTACCTCTGTTTCTCCTTCAATAACTTGCAACAAAATTTGGTTTAGCTCATCCGGTAGTTTTCGATCTTCACTACTAACTGCGCGGTTATTCTCGTAATACAAGCTTTCAATAAATCTTTCGGCTGGTCTATTGGTTACGATCATATCTCCATTTCGATTTAAAGTAATAACACCATCCGCCATGGAGCTAACAATACTTGAGAGCTGTTCTTTCTCTTGTCTTAAAGCATTGATATGGAATTTCAATTGTCTTCCCATACGGTTAAAGGCCAACGCGAGTTCCCCTATTTCATCATGGGTTAAAATAGGAACTTTCGTGTCAAACTCTCCTCTTGTCAAATCAAAAGCAGCCTCTCGCATTTTAATTAGTGGTGAAGTAATTCTTGTAGAGAGGAAGAAAGCAAAAATAACAGTCAGGATAATCGCGATTCCTGCTGCAAGGAAGATAATTTTTGTAGTTTCTGCTTTCGTTTGATCAATAACGTCAAGTGACTGGTATACAAAAATAGCTCCTTGGTTATCTGGAGTAGGGATACCAACAATCATCGCTTCTGTATTACCATCAGGCAACAGCATTTGCTTACGAATTTCATTATTATTTTCAAGTTCCTCTAATAACTTCTCTTTTTGTAGCCATGTCTCCTCAAGTCTTGATAGATTATCATCTCCACCTTTGGATACCCATACATCACTATCTTCATATAAAATGGCTACACGGCTAGCAGGGTCTTTAACTCTTTCCGTCGTTTCCGCAATCAAGTCTCTACTCTCATGCTGTTCAAGAAGTACCGATACCTTTGTAGCTGTCTGTAACATATCACTTTCTGCAGATTCAATGTGAAAGTTCTCAAAGAACTGCAACAGCAAGATTGTTAAAATAAATAGAACAAAGGAAACAAGTAATAGTATAGTTATCGCAAGCTTACCAACGACACTTTTCCAAAACATTAGCTTTCTTCTACCTCGAACTTATAGCCTACTCCCCATACTGTTACGATCATTTTTGCTGCTTCAGAGGAAACCGTATTGAGCTTTTCCCTTAACCGCTTAACATGTGTATCAACAGTCCGTAAATCACCGAAAAATTCATATTGCCATACTTCCTTTAAAAGGTGCTCTCTATTAAACACTTTGTCCGGTGATTTCGCTAGGAAGCATAATAACTCATATTCTTTCGGTGTCAAGTTGACTTCCTGTCCCTCAGCCATGACACGATGTGCATCATCATCAATTTCTAGATGTGGGAATACCAATACATTTTTTGCAGCTCCGTTTCCTTGATTAACAGAAGATGGTGATACTCTACGTAGTAATGCCTTTACCCTAAGCACTACTTCTCTTGGGCTAAATGGCTTGACGATATAGTCATCAGCACCAATTTCAAAACCTTGAACTCGATTCGCTTCTTCACCTTTAGCGGTAAGCATAATGACAGGGGTTAATTTTTCTTTTCTTAATTCCTGACATACTTCTATTCCATCCATTTCTGGCATCATAATGTCGAGCAAAATCACATCATATTCATTGGAAAGAGCTAATTCAAGTGCGTCTTTACCATTGTCAGCTTCTTCCACTTCATATTCTTCACGTTCCAAATACATCCTAATTAATCTGCGAATGCGTTCTTCATCATCTACTATTAATACCTTTCCAAGTGACATTTGTTCGCTCCCCCTATCAAATTATTAACTTTAAGTATAAACATAGTCTGCATGTACCTCATATTGGTTGTAAACATATACGTTAACAGTAAAACAAGGTATTCCACGTTGAATACCTTGTTAAGTTAATTGTGAATCAGTACTGTTAAGCATAAGAATGTAAGCCAGCTAGTACAAGGTTCACCACAATTAAGTTGAACATAATAATTGCAAAACCTACTGCAGCAAGCCACGCAGATTTCTCACCATGCCAACCTCTAGAGAGGCGAAGATGAAGAAATGCTGCGTAAAAGAACCAGGTAATTAGCGCCCATACTTCTTTAGGGTCCCAACCCCAAAATCTTCCCCAGGCTTCTTCCGCCCAGATAGCAGCAAAGATCAAGCCTCCGAGTGTGAAGACAGGAAAGCCGATCGCAACAGCACGATATGCAACTTCATCCAAGAGATCAAGCTTTGCATTCTTCAATAATGGCTGTATTGCTGCACCAAGTCTCTTACGGAGAAAGAGCCTTAGTAATAGATAAACAATAGAGCCAGTTAGAATAGACCAAATTAAAGTATTCAATTTTCTACCTGCATCTGCTCCATGCATCCAGGCTGGTGTATCAAATAGTGGTTCCATTACATCATTGGTCAAAAGTGTGCCATCTGTCGGCCCAGCGATAGCAGGTAGATGATATTCCGTTGTTACGGTGTTGCCACCAGTAGCAGGATAATCAAACTGTGCACTATAATTCATAACGTTGAATACTACCGTGATGATAATAAACCCAACGAACAATATAAGAGAATACAATACAACTTCTAGCCAAGTTGTTTGCTTGCTTTTAGCAGTCTGATCAATCTTTTTAATAAGATAAATTAACCCTGCAACAAAGCTGATTGTCAAAATACCTTGTCCAAGAGAGACAGTAGTCACATGAATGTATAGCCAATGACTTTGTAATGAAGGGATTAATGGCGACACTTCGGTAGGGAACATACTCGCATATGCAATAATAATTAATGCCACAGGCAATGCGAAAAGCCCTAGTACCGAGATCTTGTATATAAAGTAAATGACAATGAATGCGAATACGATCGTCATTCCGAAAAAGGTCATAAACTCAAATAAATTACTTACTGGTGCATGTCCACTAACAATCCATCTGGTGATAAAATAACCTATTTGCGCGATCAAGCCCATGATAGTTAATGTGATCCCAATGCTTCCAGCTTTCCCTTTTTTGTTTTTTCCTCGTTTATCTCGGATTGTTGCAGAGAAAAAGATTGTTGCGATCAAATATAGAATAAAAGCAGTGTAAAGTAGTGCGCTACTCCACTGTATTAAATCACTCATGACAAGCCTCCTGTTCAACTAATTAGTCATTTATTTCCTGCTGATCTGCTACATTTTTAATGGTTGTCCCTGAAATTACTTTTTCAATATCCTTCTTAACACCATACCAGTTCTTATTCGTATGAGCGGCTAATAACAATCCGCCATCTTTCGGGTTGACCCAAATTCTTCTATGCTGCCAGTACATTCCCTGGATAACACCGATCATAAAGATTGCTGCGCCCAGCCCGAAAAAAGGTAGAGAGTAATCTTTTCGAACAGTTAACCCACTCGCATCACGCATCTCAAAATCTGTAATTCCAACATTATATTGATTTTCTCCGGAGGCATCAATATTCTTTCCAATGCCGAGAAAGCTAATCTCAGGTGTATCACTGTCAGGAGGGTATACAAACATAACAAACGCCGGGTTTCTCGGATAATTTGTCTCGGAAGCAGGTGTCCCATCATCCTGTAAATAATAATCCGGATAATAATTTCGCAATTCAACTCTAAAACCATTTTCTAATTGGTAGTCTGATTCCGGATCAGTCAGGTTTATTGTGAACGTATCAAGGGCCTCTTCCTCTGGGTCGTCGTTTTTATGAATTTTAAACGACATTTTTTCAAATTCGTTAGCTTGGTATCCAGATTGGTAAACAGAATAGCCATCGAATTTTACAGGATGATTCATTCGTATCGAACCTTCTGCGATTTGATTCAGCTCTGCTTCGGCTCCTGGCAACGGATTGTCTTCAGCCTTATAAATCGTAACATCTGTTTGATAATTACTAGGTACATCTGCTCCTTCTAACGAGATAGCATCACGAAAACGTTCATCATTTTCGTCATATGTTTCCAGGATAAAGTCCCGATTCTCAATGTAGTATTCTCCATCGGTTCCCGGGATGACTAATTGTTCACCTTCTCTTACCCATACATACTCATTCGTATAGAAAAAAGGTGTTGACCGTAGGATAGCAGCAATTAATATGATGATTAATCCGATATGGTTAACATAGGGGCCCCATCTTGAAAAGCGGCCTTTCTCTGCAAGTACATACCCATCTTCGTCTCTTACTTTATAACGCTGTTTTTTCAAATTCTCTTTTAACGTTTTCAAATCCTCGGTCGACACATTGTCCGACTTACTGTACAAGCGTTGTCGACTCAAAAAGGACTCATGTCGTTTTGCCTTTTGATGTCTAAGCGCTTTGAATAAAGGAACAAATCTGTCAAGACTCGCAATGACAAGTGAGACACCTATTAGTCCTATAAGGATCATATACCACCAAGAGCTGTATAAGTGGTGAAAGCCCAATTGGTAATATATAAGACCTAAAATTCCATATCTGTCTTCATAGAAAAACTCCGGAGCTCTATTCGGCGCGTCTGCTGGTATGTATATTTCTTGCGGGAATATTGAGCCAATGGCCGAAGAGACCAAAGCTATAAAAATAAGCCATACGCCTACTTTAACGGAAGAAAAAAAGCTCCAAATTTTATCCACTATAGATTTATTATAGGTTTGTGATCGTCTAGCTGTTCCATCATAACGCATATTAAGTAGACTTTTTTCGTCATTTCCTTCAATATGCTGGTTCCCCTCAATCGGCTTCCCGCATGCTTCACACAGGATCGTGCCGTCTGGGTTCATATGCCCGCAGTCACACTTCATTTTTTTCATAAAAATCCCTCACAATTTGTAATCATTATCACGATGCGTTTGGTTGTATATCCTGTAAATGCTTTTCTAAGGATTCCAGTGATAATGCTCCTTCCACAATGTGTTCTATTGTGCCGTCTGGGTTTATAAAGAAAGTACTTGGTATAGGACCAATCTTATAAAGGTCTTTCACTTCGCCTTTAGCATCGTATGGAATAGGAAATGTCAAATTGTAATCATCAATAAACCTGTTTACAACTAGCTCGGTTGCATCCAAGCTTACGGCGATGATCTCGACTCCTTTTTCTTTATATTTAGGATAGAGTTGCTCCATATAAGGCATTTCCTTCTTACACGGTTTACACCAAGTTCCCCAGAAATTTAACATAACGCCCTTGCCTTTGTAGTCGCTAAGTCTAAAAGATTCCAAATCATTATTATGGCTAATTTGATTAAGCTTGAAATCTGGTGCCTGGTCTCCCACATTATAAATGGTATTATCTTTTTGTAGATTAGAAACCAATGCGAAGATAAGCGCAATGACCAGAATGGCAAGGATGCTAATTCTGAAAATAAAGCGGTTTCTCTTTTTGTTCTCTTTTGTTTTCTTTGCTTGATCCCGACTCAAACAGATCACTCCTCCAAGTAATTATTATACCATTAGACCTGGAAGCTAATTTTGACTATTATCTTACAATTTTAACGCCAAGTTCCGCATTTGTTTAACTTCTTTTGGCGTCAATGCGCGATATTTTCCCGGCTGTAGGCCATCAAGATTTAAAAGGCCATATGATTCCCGTTTTAGCTTCTCAACAGGGTAGCCTAAGCTTTCCATCATTCTTCTTACATGGCGGTTCTTTCCTTCGCGTAGAGTTAATTCAAGCAGCATAGAGTCCTTTTTCTTATCTACGGAAAGAACATTATACTGAACTGCTTTTAATAGGTCCTTGTCGGATTGTACTCCTTTTTTTAGCTGACCTAATTCTGTCTTAGATGGTATGCCTTTGAGCTTGGCAACATACACTTTATCAACTTCGTATTTTGGATGCATCAGAAGGTTCGCAAATTCACCATCATTTGTTAAAAGCAAGACGCCGGACGAATCGTAATCCAGTCTACCAACAGGGTAGACGCGTTCAGGAATGCCTACAAGTAGATCTGTTACAACTTTTCTATCTTTATCGTCCTTAACACTAGATATAACGCCACGTGGCTTATAAAGTAGATAGTATACTAACTCTTCCTTCACCAATGGAACCCCATCCACTTCTATGCTATCACTCGGTGTTACCTTTGTACCAAGTTCTGTTACAATCCGGCCATTCACTTTTACTTTTCCTTCCGTTATAAATCCTTCTGCTTTTCTTCTTGAGGTAAGACCACTTTGGGCAATAACCTTTTGAAGACGTTCATTCATGTTTGACATTTATATCACCATTTCCTTTTGTATCGAACCATTTAACATGGCGTGAGACTTACGCTAACTTACTTGTCCAGAACTTTTTTGACTTTTGCCAGGTTTCTATAGATGTGAGTTAAAACGTTCCCAAGCAATTGTACCATATATTATAAACTAAAAATAATTCTTAAACACATAAAGAGAATAACATTTATAGTACAATACTCGGATTCCAAAGTAGATAAGTAAAAAACCGAATGACCTTCGACCTTTAAATTTCTAGTCGAATCCACTCGGCTTTATTACGCTATGCAATTTTCATAAGTAAAAATTGAAAGAACATTTATCTGATACATGCTACATGTCATTAACCAAATACGATCCCTACCACGATGATAGAAGCAATGATCCCAATTACATCTGCTAACAAGCCAACCTTTAAGGCATAGCGCATTTTCCGTATTCCGACGGCACCAAAATATACAGTTAATATATAGAGTGTTGTATCTGTGCTCCCCTGCATGGTTGAAGCAAGTCTACCAATGAAAGAGTCGGGTCCGTGTGTCTGAATTAACTCCGTAGTCATGCCTAACGCTGCTGTTCCGGAAATTGGCCTAACAAGAGCCAGTGGTATAATATCGGGCGGGATACCTATTAGGCTTAAGAGGGGAGCTATGAGCCCAATAAAGGCTTCCATGGCCCCTGATGCTCGGAGAATAGAAATCGAAACAATCATTCCAACTAAAAAAGGAAGTAAAGAAAAGGCCATCTTAACACCCTCTTTCCCTCCCTCTACAAACGTTTCATATGCAGGCACTTTTTTCCACGATGCTACTAATAGTACAATTAAAATAAAGGACGGTATGAGCCAAACGCTAACAGAGGTTACCATTCCCATTTATTTTCCCCTCCGATTACTTTTATAAAAGTAAAATCTATCAATTAAAATCGCACTTGTAGTCGAAATAATGGTTGCTATGATAGTAGTACCAACGATTTCGGTCGGTGATACAGAGTTATATTGCATTCGAATTGCTATTACGGTTGTAGGAATAATCGTAAGACTAGAGGTGTTTAGGGCTAAAAAAGTAATCATAGACCGAGAGGCTGTATCCGTACCACTTAGTTGCTTCATTTGTTCCATCGCCTTTATTCCCATTGGAGTAGCTGCATTACCTAACCCAAACAAATTAGCTGTTAAATTGGATAGGATATATCCCATTGCTGGGTGATCCTTTGGTATTTCAGGAAAGAGCCTACTCACCAAAGGGCGAAAACCTTTGGCAAGAATCCTTAGAATCCCGGCTTCTTCTGCTACTCGCATGATTCCCAACCAAAACACTAGCACACTAATGAGGCCAATTGATAGGGTTACTGCTTCACCAGAACTTTTAAAAATAGCTTCATTTACTTTATCCATTGTCCCCGCAAGCATGGCATAAACAATCCCGATAATAGCCATACCTGCCCATATTAAATTAACCATATTATGGCCATCCCACAATGTCTTGAAAAATATCTAGGGTACTGGTAAAAAAATTATCTCTTTGTTTTACTTCGTCTTCTTTATAAATAAATACTTCGCCAATTTGATCTTCATTAAAATAGTAGACCTTCTTGCCGATAATATTATCCTCTGACTTTGTTTCGTCTTTTAGAATGTAATTTTGCTGCGTAATGAGCGATCGTTCTGATTTTGCTAAAGGAAAATGTATTTCTGATGTGATATGACCAATAATAGGTTCCTCGAAATCAGGCAGCGTATAGGCAGCTTTTCCTTTATCATCAATCGTCTCAAGGGAATAATTTTCAAATCCCCATTCAAACATTCCGATATGATCTTGCCAGTCATTAGGGGCATTTAACGTTACAGCAATCAGCTTCATGCCATCCTTTTCTGCAGAACTTACTAGTGTTCTTCCTGTCTTTTTTGTATAGCCAGTTTTCCCGCCAATACAGTATTCATACAATTGGGTTAGAAGTTTATTCTTGTTTTGCCAGCTGTACGTCCTACTTTTGGAAAGGTATGATGTTGCTCCTGTAATCTCTTGGAACTTCTCATTATCCATCGCATATTGCATAAGGATTGCCATATCATAAGCTGTGGAATAGTGTGTATCTGAATCAAGACCATGCGGGTTATCAAAGTGCGTATTTGTCATCCCAAGCCATTTAGCCTTCTCGTTCATAAGATGAACAAATCCCTCTTCACTTCCCCCAATATGTTCTCCTATCACAACAGCGGCATCATTCCCAGAACGTAACATCAAACCATACACAAGGTCTTCCACAAGCATTTTTTCCCCTTGTTCCAGGTAAATAGATGATCCTTCTGTATGTATTGCCTTTCTACTTGTCTTTGCCATTTCTCCCATTTTCCCAGACTCTATCGCTACGATCGCCGTCATGATTTTCGTAATGCTAGCGATAGATTGTTTTTCATGTGCTTTCTTTTCAAATAAAACCCTGCCGGTAGACTGTTCGATTAAGATTGCATTATTTGCGGAAACTCCTGGTGCTGCTTGTCCAGCAATTGGGTACAAAAAAACAATTATAAAAAAGATAAGAAGTGTAGATATAAATCTCATAGCAGGCTTCCTCCCACAGATTAGGTGTCTGTATAGTCTATGCATGTCTACATCAGTTATGACATGTAAGTATTCCACAAAAACTAACTATAAGAGGATCCTGCTTATTAAAATACAAAAGAAATCTTACCAATTTAAAGATTAATAAAGTGCCCACTTTAGTTTTTTGGCTTTAGCAAATCTCTCATTTACATTTTGCCAGTTAACAACATTCCACCAATTTTCTATATAAGATTCTTTATCCGTTTTATATTGCAAATAGTAGGCATGCTCCCACATATCCAGAACAAGTAATGGGATAATATCCGCTATTTGAAACAGTTGATGTTTTTCAAAGGATTGTACACCAAGCCTTCCATTTCTCGGATTCCAATAAAGCACGGCCCACCCATCTCCTTCAACGGAGGAAGCGGTACTATTGAATAGGTTTTTGAATTTCTTCCATGTTCCAAAATCTCTTTCAATTTGTTTTAATATGTCTCCAGAAGGTTTCTTGTCTGAATTAGGAGTCATATTAAACCAAAAAATAGTGTGGAGATTATGGCCAGAGCCATGAAAGGCTTGTTCTCTCAGCCAATGCTTTACAAGACTCTTATCAGGCTGTTTTACATATAGTTCGTTTTCTGCTTTATTCAGCCCATCGACATATGCCTGATGGTGTACATCATGATGCAACCGCATGATTGCTTCACTTATATAAGGCTCCAATGCATTATAATTATAGGGAAGCTGAGGAAGCTTGTGTTTTCCATACCCAACCTGTTCGGTATTACTATTATGGTTGTGTTTCATTGACAGGACGATCCGTTGGGCCTCCCCTTGCAACACGTCAATAATCTCATCATCATGAGTAATATCACGGTTCGAATTGACTTTAACATTTTTTATCCATGTTTCTATCTGTTTATTTAAGCTATTCTTTTCTTCAGCGCTGATTTCTAGACTATCTATTTTCCGTTGCACTTCTTCTCCCCACTCAACTAATTCTAGTAAGTAATTTTGAATTGTACTCATATCATCACCTCGCTGTAGCTTATGCCCAGTTAATAAGATTGGTGAAACAATAACTAATATGGAGTTAAACAAAAAAAGCTGGCAATTATGCCAGCTTTTTAATTAGATGGTTCATCTTCTTTCAGTTGTTCATTAAATTTCTCGAAAAAAAGATCAGCCTCTTCTTCTAATTCACTATTTGATTGCCCTTCCGGTAATGGTGGAAGGTCCTCAAGGGACGTTAACCCAAAAAATGTTAGAAATTCCTTGCTTGTTCCGAATAAAATAGGTCTGCCTATACTTTCCTTTCGGCCAACTTCTTCGATTAGCATTCTTGCCACGAGAGTTTGCACAGGACGGTCACTTTTTACCCCACGAATTTCTTCGATTTCAGTTCGAGTTATAGGTTGCTGATAAGCGATTATGGCTAATGTTTCCAAAGCTGCCTGTGACATTCGAGTGGAATGGGGTGTTTCAATAAACTTTTGATAATACTTACTATGTTCCGGTTTTGTCGTAAGATGGTAGGCCCCATGTGAGTGCATCAACATTATCCCACGTTCTTTATTCTCATAATCATACTTCAACTCTTCTAGTATGGTATGCACAGAGGCCTCTGTTATTTCAAGAATATTCGATAGCTGTTTAACCGTAATACCTTCATCTCCACTTGCAAACAATAGGCCCTCCAATATTGCTTTCATTTGCTGAATTTCCACTGCTATTCCTCCATATAGTGAACGAGTAAAGCATCAAAATGCCTCTCTTGTTCACAAAACACTTTCCTAGACTTCATTAATTCTAATAATGCCATAAACGTTATGACAATATGAGTTCGTGACTGATAAGTGAAGAGTTCATCAAAATAGACGCCTTCACGTCTGTCACGAACAAGCTCTATGACCTCATCCATTCGCTGTTCAATCGGTATCTCAGCTCTCTGAACCTTAGTATCAAGCGGTTCTTTCCATTTTTTCCGTTCCATCATTTTCCCTAAAGCCCCGAGCATGTCATAAATAGTTAATTCCCCTTTAACTACCTTTTGTGGGCTTTGTGTGAGTTCCTCAAATATGACAGGAGATCTTGTAAACAAATGACTGGATTCCTCTTCTTTTTGTTTTAGTTTCTCTGCTGCATCTTTATATTTCCGATATTCAATTAATCGATGCATAAGTTCCTCTCTTGGATCTTCTACATATTCATCCATTTCTTCATCTATTTCCTGTTTCGGCAAGAGCATTTGGCTTTTAATAGCGACTAAAGTTGCTGCCATTACTAAATACTCACTTGCGATATTCAAATCCAACTTCTGCATTGTGTGTATGTAGTGCATATACTGTTCTGTAATCTGTGCTACGGGGATATCATTTATATCAATTTCATATTTATTTATTAGATGCAACAGCAAATCAAGCGGTCCTTCAAATGCCTCCAGCTTAACCTGATAAGCTTCGCTCATAAGCAAACTTCCTCTCATGAATAATGAAAATAAAAAGCAATGTAACATCCGCCCAAACAACTTGGAGCATTTCGACATACGTTATTAACGTAAGATAAATGTTACCATAAAACATTTATGTTAAGAAGAAAAAGGAGGAATTTCATTATGAGTAATAGTTATGGCGGAGGTTTCGCGTTAATCGTAGTATTGTTTATTCTTTTAATTATTGTTGGTGCTTCTTGGTTCTAAGATTCTAGCGAAACCCAAAATTGCATCGCTAAAATATTTCCTTGTTGGAAAGAAGAAAAAGGCCAGCCTTAGAGGCTGGCTTTTTTTGATGGTATGATTTATTCTATATCATCGTCACACTTTGTGTAAAACTGCTGAATCTCATCCACAGCACAAACTGCGTATTTTTCCTCATAAAGCTTAGACACTTCGTTTACCATTTTCTTGCCAATTCCCTGATTTCTGTGGGAAGGATTAACGGAAATATGCTGAATGACAGCATTAATATCCTCTTCCAGTCTTACTCCAATAGCTCCCAGTACATCATCAGCTTCTTTCCATAAGAAGAGATGCCAATCAGAATTCGTCTCGTATTCTTTTATTGTGTTCTGGAGTTTCTTTACGTCTTTTTCCTCAGGCATAAAGGATAGAAGACCCATCGCAATCTTCTCCAGACTTTTTTTGTAACGAATTAACATAGATACCCCTCATTAACAAAAAAGCTCCCAAATATCTCTGTTCGCTATTTTGCTGTTATTTTTATGACCGATTACGGCTGATTTGTATCCTAGGTTTCGGTTACCCAAATGGTGTTTATATATATTTATGCACGATATGACAACAATTGTCAAATCCGCTAGTTCTTTTCATCTATTATGTATCATCATGAACAATAAACAGAAAATGCATACATTAGCTGTTCATTTTGTCTTTGTGCACGATTGTTTCAAGTATATTATATCCATCAGACTTCTGATTTTTCAATTTAAATGGCACTAAATTAATAATAACCAACCAGAGATTAAATAAAGCGAACAATTGTAAATAATCGCTCCTAAAATGGCTCTGTAACCCCCAGACAGAAAGGAATACAACAATATTGACAATCGGACCTAATATACTAATTATGAATCTTTCAAAACGATTAAAAGGTGTAACTCGTTCACTGTTTGCATATCCCCCCATAAAATATCCAGCATGAATAATGAAATGGAGTTTGCCGGAGGAGTATTCGATCACTCGCTTCCCCCGGCCAATAGTTAGATAAACAAGTTCAGCCTTGAAAATAACTCCTGCTATTGCATGTCCAAGTTCATGCAAGAAAATACTAATAGGTGCTGCAACAAACAGGAGAAAGGTTATGAGATAAATATCCACCATTTCGAACTCCCTAAGGTAAGCGTGGGCTTACGCGGTTATTCAGAAAATACTTTAACCTCTTTCATTACATCCCCATTTTTCATTGCTTTTGCATGTTCTATTCCAGACGTAACTTGCCCAAATACGGTATGTACGCCATTTAAATGTGGTTGTGGCTCATGAACAATAAAGAATTGACAGCTTCCCGTGTTTTTCCCCGCATGTGCCATAGATAGACTGCCTTCGACATGTTTATGAGGGTTTCCTTCGGTTTCACAATCGATTGTATAACCTGCAGAACCAGTACCGTTACCAGTAGGGCAACCACCTTGACTAACAAAGCCATCAATTACACGGTGGAAAGTTAAACCGTTATAGAACTCTTCATTAGCAAGCTTTTCAAAGTTAGCTACTGTATTTGGAGCCTCATTCGGATATAATTCAAATTCTATTTTATTACCATTTTCCATTAGGAAATATCCTTTTTTAGTCATATTTGCATCTCCTTTAAATTTAATAAACCACGACAAGTTTATCATTTAATCTATGAATTGAAAAGCAATTACAAATAAGACAAATCGTTCTTAACTACGTCTTGATAGCTTTCTCTTTTCACAACAAGCTTTGCTTTCTTATTTTCCACAAAGACTACAGCAGGTTTAGCAAACCGATTGTAGTGGCTTGCCATGGAATAACCATAAGCACCTGTGGAAAAAACTGCTAATACGTCATTAGTTTGTACTTCTGGTACCGGTAAATCCCATATAAGCATATCTCCAGATTCACAGCATTTTCCAGCAACGGAAACTTCTTTTATAGGAGTTTGGTCTGCTTTGTTAGCGACAACCGCTTCATACTTAGCTCCATATAATGCTGGTCGTAGATTATCTGTCATACCGCCATCTACAGATATATACTCTCGTATGCCAGGAATCGACTTCATCGATCCAATCGTATATAAAGTAACGCCGGTATTCCCGACTATTGCCCGTCCTGGTTCCATCCAAATTTCTGGCAGAGGAATATCCATTTCTTCTGATTGTTTTCTAACCTCTTCCACTAGTGCATAGACATATTGTTCATATGGAATAGGCTCCTCCTCGGAAGTATAACGGATTCCAAATCCACCTCCCAGATTCAAGACTTCTGGGGTATAGTTTTCGTTTCGCTTCCATTTGGCTAGCTCTGCAAATAATATTTCTGTAGCACTTAGAAAGCGGTCTGTTTCAAATATTTGTGAACCAATGTGGCAATGTAATCCTTTAAAGCGAATAGATGGATACTTCTTAAGAAGTTGGAAAGCTTCATCTGCCTGTCCGTTTTTCAAATTAAAGCCAAACTTCGAGTCCTCGTTACCCGTCATAATATACTGGTGAGTCTTTGAATTAACCCCCGGAGTAACGCGCATTAGAACATCCATTTCTTTATTTTGAAGATTTAGGAGTTCTCCAAGCAATTCAATCTCATAAAAATTATCTAAGACGATACATCCTATATTTTGTTCTATTGCCATTTGTAGCTCTTGTCTGCTTTTGTTATTTCCATGCATGTGGATTCTTTCAGAAGGAAAACCTGCTTCAATCGCGGTATAAAGTTCACCTTCTGATACAACATCAAGGCACAGCCCTTCCTGCTGTATTACTTGCAGCATTGCAATGGATGAAAATGCTTTACTTGCATATGCTACTTTTGCTTTAACACCCAATTCTTCAAAAGCATCAACAAATGATCGGGCATTCTTCCTTATGAGGGAAACATCATATACATATAGTGGTGTACCGAAGTCGTTTGCCAAGTTAATGGCATCTACTCCTCCAATTTCTAGATGGCCATGACTATTAACAGTGAATGGGTGTCTATCGATGATCATAAAGCGTCCTCCGTTACTAAATATAATTTAAAACTTTATCATAATAAAGCTAAATTGAAAAGAGGACAAGAGCAATACTTATCGCAATGGCGGGAATAAATGTAAAAAAATAAAAAAAGTAGTTTGGTAATGGCTATTGAAGCTACGCATTTTGCTATTGCTATGTTCAAAGCGAATGAATGACTATAAAGATACCGAACAATATTCCTACTTTGTCTAAAAGTATCGAATGATCGTTCGGCATTTTCGTAACAGTATTCAATTGTCTTCATTCCACCTTCTAAAATGGAAAGGTGGATTATTTTTTTGTTGGCTGGCGGTAGTTGTTTTTCGGATGTACTATACTTGGTCTGCTGTTCGAGTATGGTACAGGAATACGGAAGATAATTTGTAGCATAGCTTTTGGATTGAATGGCAAAAAAGGCCATAAATAAGGTGTCTTAATTGATTTTAGATTTACAAGGTACATAATATGAAGGGTTATCCCGATCACAAACCCAATTGCGCCAAATAAACCGGTGAAAATCACCATCATAATATTGACTACTTTATTTGCAACACTTAATTCGTAACTTGGAGTAACGTATGATCCTATCGCACTGATCGATACATAGAGAATGACCTCTGGACTAAACATCCCCACATCAATGGCTATTTGTCCTATTAACACAGCCGCAATTAAACCCATGGAAGTGGATAAGGGAGTCGGTGTGTGGATGGCAGCCATTCTCAGAAATTCGATCCCAATAACAGCCATTACAATTTGGATCGTAATCGGAATATTTCCTTCCTCATTCGGCCCGATAAAAGCAAGTGCCTTCGGAAGGATCGTAGGGTCGAGTACAAAAAGTAACCAAAGTGGCAAGAGATACATGGAAGCAAGGATTGCTAAGAAACGGATCCATCTTACAAATGTTCCAATCGCTGGTGCCTGTCTATACTCTTCAGCATGCTGTAAATGATGAAAAAAAGTAGTTGGCAATATTATCGCACTCGGGGAAGTATCAACCAAAATGAGGACATGCCCTTCTAGTAAATGATTTGCAGCAACATCTGGTCTTTCCGTATATCTGACAAGAGGATATGGATTCCACTTTCGATCAATGATAAACTCTTCAATGGTTTTATCTGCCATACTAATTCCGTCAATTTCGATGTCCTGTATTTTTTTCTTTATTAAATGGACTAGCCCTTCATCTGCGATATCCTTTACATAGCTTACGCAGACATCTGTCTTGGACCTTTCCCCTACCTTAAGCATTTCGTGTCTAAGCCTTGCATCACGTAACCTTCTTCTGGTAAGGGCGGTATTTTCAATAATATTTTCAGTATAGCCATCTCTCGAACCACGGATAACGCGCTCTGTATCTGGTTCTTCTGGGGTCCGTCCTGGGTAATGACGAACATCTACAACATAGGCAAACCTTTCCCCATCAATAAATACAACTATAAGTCCAGACAAAACCTGATCTACTGATTCATCCATCGTTTTAACCGATTCAACTTGTTGATGCAAGAGACGATTTTCAATTATTTCAGGTAGCTTCTTACTGTTGGATTCGTGATCATTTAAGTTAACCAGTTCCTTCAATAGGTCCTGAATTATAATGGAGTCACACAACCCTGTTAGATAATAAACATGCACTTTTCTTTTTAATATAATAACTTCTCTAAAACCAAGGTCAAATGAAACGTCCATTCCAAGACGCTTTTCCATATAAGCCTTGTTTTCTTTTATATTTGCTGCAATTTCTATTTTATCATCTTTTTGACGCATGCTTTCACACCTTCCACCTGCAGAGTTACTTTACAAAATAAATCCATTGAAAAAGCGAGCCTGCGACTTTTCCAAATAAAATAGCCATTAGCATCCACAAGAGATAGCCATCCATCCCAATCCTCTTAGATAAAATGGGGAATACATTCAAAACTTCAGTTAGAGCTGCAGCTAGCATGCCATTAAATATTCCATGGAAAAGACCCCAAATGACTAAGAATATAAGTGGCTGGTCCCAGTTTATCGATGTAAAGGATAAATAGGTCCCAAACAAACTGCCTGTGATAACACAACCAATGTATACTTTTAACATTCTGCCTGTTTTACTCAATTGTATTAATCTTGGTATAACGCCTAAAACAGTAAGAAAGGCAACAAAACCTCCTCCTACAGCCATTCCGCTTGATAGTCCGATAACTACTTGTATTAGATTACTCAAAAGGCTTACGATCATTTAATTCGCTCTCATATTGAATGACATAATTGTCAAGGTCTTGCTGATATTTATAAATTTCAACCTCAAGCGGACTTGGTTCCTCGTTAAACCGTCTGTTAAACCAGTGATTAAAAAACAGTAGCATCCCTAACCCTAATCCTAGAGAATATGGTATTTGTATCCATAAAGGATATTCATTTTCCTTACCTGTTAATAGAAAATGTAATTTTTGTTGTACCTCCTGCATGCTTACATCATAATGAAAATTCATTAACGTCATTGCGGTACCAATAAACAGAATGAGCCAGACTACTGTTGCAAATAATACGCTAGGCGACTTACTTTTTTTAAGAATGCGGATGATCGTTTGCTCCGGGCCAATTAACTGAAATTCCATATCTTCAAACAGTTGACTTAAATGGTCAATAATAACAAAACCATCAATTATTACGATCGATTGGTCCTTTTTAGACAGACGGTAGATTGGTACGGATTCTAGCTTTTTCTTCCATACTGGTTGTGCAGAAATATGAGCGATATCTTTTAGCTTTAATTCCTTTAGTGTCGTAACTTCTAAGCGCTTCTTCATTCTCAGGTAAATCATCTCACTCACAGCTAATCACCCTCTACCAGAATCGTTTATAATGTATTATTTACAGAACAATGGTTTTTATGATTGGTAATTAAAAAAAGCATGTTGATATAAATAAATCAAGGCGTATAATATGGACACAAAAAACCGAACAACCTCTCGAATTTTGCTTACAAGGCGTCAATCCCCCGTAAGAAACGATTGGTTATTCGGAATTAGCGTTAGCTATACGTATTGTGCAACTTTTTTTAAAAACTATCAGGATGTAAAGTCTAAGTTTACTTTCATATCATGTAAGATTTTCTTCTCTAATCTCGAGACTTGTACTTGTGAGATTCCTAACCGATCAGCTACTTCAGACTGTGTTTGATCTTTGTAGTAACGCAGGTATACAATTAGGCGCTCCCTCTCATTCAGGCAACGAATAGCTTCTTGCAAGCTAATCCTATCAAACCATCTTGTATCCTGATCAGCAATTTGATCAAGTAAGGTAATTGGGTCCCCATCATTTTCAAATACGGTTTCATGAATAGAATGGGGTGACTTTGCCGCTTCCTGTGCATGGACAATTTCTTCCGGCGAGAGCTCCATAGCCTCTGCTAATTCTTTAACAGTAGGTGAACGGCCGAATTTTTTTGTTAGTTCGTCTTTTTTCCTTCGAATTTTATTACCCGTTTCCTTTAAAGACCTGCTTACTTTAACACTACCATCATCTCGAATAAAACGTTGAATCTCCCCAATAATCATAGGTACAGCATAGGTAGAAAAGCGAACATCATAGGAGAGATCAAACTTATCAATCGATTTAATTAAACCGATACTACCAATCTGAAACAAATCATCTGGATCATAACCACGATTAATAAAACGCTGTACAACTGACCACACTAGACGTACATTCTTTTCAACTAGTATATCCCTAGCCAGTTTATCGCCCTGCTGGCTACGTTTAATATATTCTTTAACCTGATCATCTGTTAGTGTTTCTTTCCGCTTCTGGCGCTCAACATTTACATTCATAGGCACCCCACCCCTATTTACAAACAGACTTTGTTTTGGCGAGTTGCTTCGTCATATGAACTGTAGTTCCTTCGTTGGGTAAGGAGATAACTTCTACTGTATCCATAAAATTCTCGATAATGGTAAATCCCATACCAGAACGTTCCATATCTGGTTTGGACGTATACAGCGGCTGTCTCGCTTCCTCAACATCGCCTATTCCAATGCCATCATCCTTTATCGACAACTCTATTCCATCTTCTGTGATAGTACAGGAAATAAAGATCTTTTGATTCGGATCATTATTATACCCGTGTATAATGGAATTTGTGACAGCCTCGGAAACGACTGTCTTTATTTCGGTTAATTCGTCCATTGTAGGATCAATTTGTGTTATAAAAGAGCCCACCGTAACACGCGCAAAAGCCTCGTTCTCACTAATGCTAGAAAATTCCAAACTCATTTCATTTCTCATGAAGCCACCCCCAAAGTCATTAAGGCAAATGATTCGTTCTCCTCTAATCGAACGATTTTAAACAAACCAGACATCTCAAATAGCCGTTTAATAGGTGGCGATACAGAACAGACAACCATTTCTCCGCCTAACTGTAACACTTCTTTATATCTACCTAATACGACTCCAAGTCCAGAACTATCCATGAAGCTTACATCCTCAAGATTTAGAATGACGTGCTTCACCGGATTCGTATACATTGTATCCTTCCACTGATCACGCAGCCCTTCTGCCTCATGGTGGTCCAGTTCTCCGGACAATCGAACGATTAGTACTTCTTCTTTCACTGCAAAGTTTGCCTGAAGACCCATCTGTATTCCTCCTTATTTATCCTTCATGTACTTCTTTTTCTCCATTCCTTGCAATAATTCCTGCATGATGACAAAAGAAGAAGGAAAGGTACTAAATCAGTGGATATCAGTCAAACTTCACCAATTTCTGCAATGATCTTTTCATTAATGTATAGTAACTGGCTTTTTCAATTGTGTCTTTTACGGTTAGTTGTGATTCAGATAACACCTTGTCTCCATCTTTTACGATCAAAGTTCCAACGTGGTCTCCTTTTTTTATAGGAAGGACTAGGTCTTGCTTCATTTTCACCTCTGTTGTTATGCTATCAACTGAATCCCCTTTTGCATGTAAAGTACTAATGGATTCAGAAGCCACTACGTCATTCTTCTTTTTCTCAGCTTTCGTCAGTCGGAGTGTTGTGATTACGTCTCCTTTTTTGAAAAGCTTGTTCGTCTGAAATTTATTAAAAGCATAATCAAGCATCTCTGATACCGATGCGTTTCGTTCTTTCGTTGTTTTTGCTCCCATTACTACTGCAATAACCCGCATTCCGTCTTTCTCAGCAGTCGCAGTTAAGCAGTATTTTGCCTCATTGGTAAAGCCAGTTTTAAGCCCATCTACACCTGGGTAAAATCGTACAAGTTTATTTGTATTAACTAGCCAAAATTCATTTTCCTGTCCTTTTCTTAAGTAGTCTTCATAAACGGAAGTGTAGTTTGTTATAGATTCGTATTTTAATAATTCTTTTGCAATTATCGCCATATCGTAGGCTGTACTGTAATGATCATCAGCAGGGAGACCAGTAGTGTTTTGAAATTTTGTATCCTTGAGTTTTAATTCTTTTACCTTTTTATTCATCAAGCTGACAAATTCTTCTTCACTGCCAGCAACTCTTTCAGCCATGGCTACACTAGCATCGTTTCCGGAGGCTATTGCGATCCCTTTCAGCAGATCATTTACAGTCATTTCCTCTCCGGCTTCAAGAAAAATTTGTGATCCACCCATAGAGGCCGCGCGCTCACTTACTCGAACCGTCTCATCTAATTTTAAGCTTCCCTTCTCTAACTGCTCCATGATTAAAAGCAATGTCATAATTTTAGTCATGCTCGCAGGAGGAAGCTTTTCATGGGCGTTTTTATCGAACAAAAGCTTTCCTGTATCACGTTCTAGTAAAATGGCTGAATCAGCACCTTTAGCAAGGTTTGCCTTGCTATTGTCACTACTTTTTTCTTCTGCTGCTACTGGTAAAGTCATTGCAAAAACACATAAAAGCATGATGCTTAGTAGTACAATTTTTTTCATAGCTATCCCTCCAACAATCAATATATAGTTAGGATTGACAATCATTAGTGGATTTATACGCGCTAACGTTTCACTGACGATGGATACAAGCCACTGGAAATTGACCTATTATTGTTGGTTGGTTGTCAGCTATATACAATATAAAAAAGCATGGCCATATAAATAAGGCCATGCTCCTGAAAAAAACTTTTCCTATGTTGCTTATAAAGTTATTTTGTAACAGTATCATATACTAACGTTGGTGCAGGTACATTTTCAGTAGCTATTACAATGCTATCATAAAGTTTAGCGCGGACTTCATCTACATTTTCCTGATTAGCATGAATTGTTAGTAACGCTTCGCCCTCTTTTACACTATCACCGATTTTTTTATGAAGCACAATCCCAACAGCAAGATCAATTTCCGAATCCTTTGTTGCTCTACCTGCTCCTAACATCATTGCAGCAGTGCCAATATCATCGGCAATAATTTTAGAAACCGTACCGGCTGATAAACTAGGTAATTCTATCTTGTACTCTGCTTGTGGCAGGTTTTCAGGATAATCTGCGACAGATGCATCTCCACCTTGTGAAGCAAGGAAGGTTTTAAATTGCTCAAACGCTTTCCCATTTGCAATACTTTCCTTTAACTTCGATCTTGCTTCCTCCATACTTTCAGCCTGATTAGCTAAAACAACCATTTGACTTCCTAAAGTAAGACAAAGCTCGGTTAAATCTTCAGGACCTCGACCCTTCAATGTATCAATTGCTTCATTAATTTCAAGCGCGTTACCAATTGCATACCCAAGCGGTTGGCTCATATCAGAAATTACTGCCATCGTTTGTCTGCCTACTCGATTCCCTATTGTAACCATTGCTTCCGCAAGCTTTTTGGCATCCTCTAGGTTTTTCATAAATGCCCCAGCACCTGTTTTCACGTCCAGCACAATTGCATCTGCTCCTGATGCAATTTTTTTACTCATAATAGAGCTGGCAATAAGAGGTATGGAATTGACGGTTGCCGTAACATCGCGTAAACCATACAACTTTTTATCAGCTGGTGTTAGATTCCCTGACTGGCCGATTACAGCAACTTTATTTTGGTTTACAAGTTCAATAAACTTCTCGTTGCTTATTTCCACGTGAAAACCGGGAACCGCTTCAAGCTTATCTATCGTTCCCCCAGTATGCCCAAGCCCTCTTCCACTCATTTTTGCTACTGGTACACCTACAGACGCTACCAACGGTGCAAGTATTAGCGTAGTTGTATCGCCAACCCCTCCAGTGGAATGCTTATCTACCTTTACACCTGAAATCTCAGATAAATCTATTTGATCACCCGATTCGACCATAGCGGAAGTTAGATTTGCACGTTCCTCAACAGTCATATCCTCAAAGTATATCGCCATTAACAGCGCACTTGCTTGATAATCTGGAATTTCTCCATTGGTATACCCTTCAATAAAGAAATAGATTTCTTCTTTTGTCAGTGCATGACCATCTCGTTTTTTTTCTATAATGTCATACATTCTCATTTTGTTCACCTCATTTTATGATAGTGGTAATGTCTGAACAATCAGTTTTACAAAGCGTAAAAAGTCTTCTCTTACTTTTTCAGTTGTTTCGATCACCTCTGTATGGGTCAGAGGTTGATCCAATATACCAGCTGCCATGTTTGAGATACATGAAATTCCTAAGACACGAAGCCCTGCATGCCCAGCAACAATTACTTCTGGTACCGTAGACATGCCCACAGCATCTGCGCCAATCGTACGTAGCATTTTAACTTCGGCAGGTGTTTCATAGGAAGGACCAGTATTTCCAGCGTAGACACCTTCACGTACTGATAACCCTAATTCATTAGCGCTAGCTAGGGCACATTTAATAAATTCCCTATCATAAACTTGTGACATATCTGGAAAACGTCCCCCTAAACTATCATCATTCTTTCCGATTAGTGGATTATCACCCATATTATTAAAATGATCTGAGATAATCATCAGATCCCCAGGATTATAGGTTTCATTAACTCCTCCGGCAGCATTTGTCACAATAACAGCCTCTATCCCAAGTTGTTTCATGACACGAACAGGAAAGGTTACTTGTGTCATGCTGTAGCCTTCGTAATAATGAAATCTCCCTTGCATTGCAATAACTTGTTTCCCTTCTAAGGTACCAACTACAAGCTGGCCTTTATGACCAGATACAGTGGACACAGGGAAATGCGGAATCTCTTCATAGGGTATATTAACTGGGTTTTCTATCTCTTCACCCAACACACCTAAACCAGATCCAAGGATTAACCCTAGTGTTGGTTTCACTTCCAATTTATCTTGAATAAATGCTGTAGCTTCTTTTAATTCCATTTGATTCATCATGTCATCCCCTTAATTTATTATATCTTTTAAAAAGCTTTCTCCATGTTCTGGTGTAGCTACTTCAAAATTAGCTGCAATCGTTGCACCAATATCAGCGAATGTCTTTCTTATCGGGAGTTCAGTGGCTTGTGTTATGCCGGTATGATAAGCCAGTAATGGTACGTATTCCCGTGTATGATCAGTTCCATGATGAACTGGATCGTTTCCATGATCAGCTGTTATCAATAGCAAATCATCTTCTTTCATTTTGTCTAACACTTCTGGTAATCTGGAATCAAACGCTTCTAGCGCCTTTCCATACCCTTTAGGGTCACGGCGGTGGCCAAACTTGGCATCAAAATCCACTAAATTTAGAAAACTGATACCAGTAAAATCTTTGTCCATGCTTTCCACTATTTTAGTCATGCCATCTTCATTGTCTGTCGTCCTAATCGCTTCAGTGACACCTTCACCATCGTAAATATCTGAAATTTTTCCTATCGCAATTACGTCATACTTTTGATCCTGCAACTCATTCATCACTGTGTGACCAAATGGTTTTAGTGCATAATCATGGCGATTAGAGGTTCTTTCAAACGCGCCAGGTGAACCAATGAACGGTCTAGCTATCACACGGCCAACCATATATTTTTCATCAAGTGTTAACTCTCTGGCTATTTCACATATACGGTACTGTTCTTCGATTGGGATAATCGCTTCATGTGCAGCTATCTGTAGAACCGAGTCTGCAGATGTATAGACTATAAGAGCTCCTGTGTCCATATGTTCCTGCCCAAGTTCATCGAGGATTTCTGTTCCCGATGCAGGTTTGTTACCGATTATTTTACGGCCGGACTTCTCTTCTAATTCATTAATTAGTTCATCAGGAAAACCTTCAGGGAAAGTACGGAAAGGTTGCTCGATGTGTAGACCCATAATCTCCCAGTGCCCTGTCATCGTGTCTTTTCCATTAGACGCTTCCTGCATTTTTGTATAATAAGCTTTCGGCTTTTCTGCCTTATTAATTCCTTTAATTTCTCTAATATTACTTAATCCAAGCGATCCCATATTCGGCATCTTAAGCCCATTCATATGCTCGGCGATATGTCCAAGCGTGTCGGCACCCTTGTCATTAAATTTTTCAGCGTCTGGCGCTTCACCAATCCCAACTGAATCCATTACGATTAAAAATACACGTTTAAAATTTCCCATATTGATACCTCCTGTACTTTATCTTCCCATATTTCTGCTGTTATATGTTTATTTTCGTTAGCTATGTATACTTATATGTGATTCGACCCACTTGTAGGATGTCAGACAACTAAAAATGTAATTAGGCTCTTGGATGATAAGAATCATAAATATCTTTTAATCTAGCTTTTGTAACATGTGTGTAAATTTGGGTAGTAGAAATGTCAGCATGTCCCAGCATTTCCTGCACTACACGCAAGTCTGCCCCATTCTCTAGTAAATGGGTTGCAAAAGAATGGCGTAATGTATGTGGTGTAATACTTTTCTTTATCCCCGCAGTTTGTGCAGATGCTTTTAGTATTTTCCAGAAACCCTGTCTGCTCAGTGGTCGTCCATGCTGGTTTACGAAAACAGCCTGGTCATCCTTTTTATTTTTAACTAGAGTTGGTCTTGCCTGTTGTAAATAGGTCTCGATTGCTTTAATTGCCACATTGCCTAGTGGGACAATCCGTTCTTTCGATCCCTTTCCAAAACACTGGACGAAACCCATTGTTAGATGCAAGTCACCAATTTTTAGAGAAAGAAGTTCACTCACCCTTAACCCTGTAGCATAAAGCAGTTCAAACATCGCTCTGTTTCGAATATGCAACGGGGTAGCAGCAGGAATTTGTAGAAGTGCTTCAATATCCTTTAATGACAAAATGTCAGGAAGCTTCTGATCTTTCTTAGGCGTTTCAATATTAAGACTAGCATCCTGGTTAACCAATTGTTCTCTAACGAGGAATTGATGGAAGGATCGAATGGACGATACATGTCTGGCAATCGTTGAGGAGGATTTATTATCATCCTTTAAAATATGTAAGAAGCCGACAATATCAGAGCGCCTTATTTGATTCCAATCCGTTTTTTCTAGCACTTTTTCCGTATAGTAGAGATAATGAGAAAGATCTCGATTATACGACTGTAATGTGTTATCTGAAAGTCCCTTTTCTATGCGCAAAAAATGATAATAATCCTCTAAAGCATCTTTCAGCATCCGATTACTCCCCCAAGCGAAAAAATAGATTTAATCTGTCTAGCAGACTTGATTCTTGTTGAAACACTTTAACTGCAGGGCCATCCGGTTGATCATAACGATGAAATTCTTCATACTCCGTATGCATAGCTTTAAGCCCGAAATAAAATAAACAGGTGCAGGCAGTAAAGATAATGAAAACCTTTAACGTGTCCCATACTAATCGTTTCAAATGTATAACTCCCCTTCTGTTATCTTCTATTATTAGAAGATATGCCAAAAAAGATTAACATTATACATAGAAACATAGAAGTTTTAAAAAGAACACTGCCTACAATTTACCCTTTTTAATAGCTTTTGTAAATGCTTACTTATAGTTAACAAAGAACAAAGGCGCAAGCGCCCGTTTAGAGACGTAGCGAGTGGAACGAATCAACTAAGATAAAGGAATCACGGTGAGGTAACGAACCGATGATGACTTATCGTAGGGCGATTTCGTGAAGTCGCCTAGTTTCTGGGTGCTGGAGCTGGACGTGGCAGATTCAGTTGTTTAGTTAAACACAGCAACTAAATTTTATAATTTACTAGTCGATCAAAAATGCCTTTCTTCAGCTGAAAAAAGGCACCCGGATTATTTTTTTAATGTAGTGGCTCCGTCATGACACTTCCTACATATGCCGTGGAAAGTCAATCGATGATCTTTTACTTGAAATCCCCAGTCTCGCTCCACAATTTTCTCTACATCACCCAATAAGTCATTTTCAATTTCTTCAACTGAACCGCATTCTATACAAACAAGATGGTGATGGAAGTGCTCTGCTCCTTCTTTTCTTAGATCATAACGAGACACACCGTCGCCAAAATTAATCTTATCTACAATCTTTAGTTCTGATAATAACTCTAATGTACGATAAACTGTTGCCAAACCGATTTCAGGTGCTTTTTCCTTTACCAGTAGATAGATATCTTCTGCACTAAGATGGTCTTCTTCTCTTTCAAGCAAAACCCTAACCGTGGCTTCCCGTTGTGGAGTAAGCTTATAGCTCTGTGCATGGAGCTGTTTTTTTATTTGGTCTATGCGATGTTCCATGGCAGGTTCCCTCCCTCGTATCCCATCTTTATTATAGGCATGGAATTAGAACGTGTCAAAATATAATTTGATTATTATTTTATATTTATAATTATTATAGTTTAAGTTTTATTATTGGTAAAATGATTTGACTATATATGTCATTGCCTCATTCGATACATAGGTCTCTAATAATGCAGCTGCGAATGAAAGAATCAAGAGAAAACCAAATATCATAGCATATCTCCCAAAAGGCTGGAAGACTGGTTGCGACACTTTACGAGTAAATAATTTGCCTAGCAATTTGAGAGAAAAGATCATGGCTAAACTACCTGCAACAATATATATAGGTATAATTAGAATATTTTGTGGTGCTATGGAAAAAGTAGCTAGTAAAAAGCCATCCATTCCTAGTTGATTTACGATAAACCCAACTGAAAATCCTACAACAAGGCCTTTAATAAACAATAAAATCCATACAATCGGAAGACCGATTACGGAAAGCCCAAGGATAAATAGTAAGAGTAAATATTTTACATGATAGAAGAAACTATTTTTTAAGATGGTTGTATTTTCAGTTAGCTGCTGATTGTGAAGTTGACCGAAAAAACGTTCCAAATAAAAAATGAGATCCTGTTTTTGAATGACACTCATACTATTAACAAGAATGGCACCAAATACGATCCCTGTCATGAACAGGATAATCATAAACAAGTAGATGGTGGCATGATCTTTTAGGTGGTCTGTAATAATAGCTCTATTTTTATACATCGGAATCCTCCATTCAAGAGTACTGCTATACTAAAAACTATGAAGAATTCCTGTTAAAAATACCACTTTACTATTATTACTTTCTTATAATTCATGTCTCATCCGAAATTATCTTTCCATACTTCCCACCGCCACCAGCTTTTATCCCTAATTTCCCCTCTCGCATTTGGATGATAGATTTGGCAATCTTTCCTTGTACGATCTCTTCCATTTCTTCTAACGGAGCGCGGTGTATCACATTCATTTCGTTGTCAAATCGCTTTAGCAGCTTCTCATACGTTTTCTTTCCAAGAAATGGAATGTATTCAAGCGGTACTTGATAAACGTAGGGTGGCCGGTTCTGCTTATTCGCTATACCGTTACTTAATTCATCGATTCGATCTGCCACACCTTTCGTTATTTTGTTAGAACCACAGTGGATACAATGGGCCGATTTTGAGGGAGTATGTTGGTTACACTCATTACAAACTGTAAGATGGTACTTGCCCAGCGCTGGATTCATACCATAATTAGCAGAGATAGCCCGTCCTTTCACATTGTGTAAGGCCCATAGAAACTCTTTAAACGATGGGCTTTCCATTCGCACTACTTGATATTCACGCGCGATTTTAGCCAGTGAGTGTGCATCAGAGTTTGTTAAAAAAGTATAGGCGTGGAGTTCAGCAAGCTGATCCGCCATTTCGGTGTCAGAACTAAGTCCCAGTTCAATCCCGTCAATTAGATCTGAATCAAATACCTCGGTCAGCGATTTTTTTACTCCTTTTCCGAACAAGCTTTTAAACGGGGTAAAGACGTGCGCGGGAATGAAAATACCCTCTAGCTCTTTAATCTTGTATTGTAGTTCTTTTCCAGTTCCATAGTAGCGTTGTGAGCTTAGATTAATATTTGTCATTCGCTGTGTGAGCCATTCGGTAAACGTAGACATGCTTTTAAGATTAGGAAGAAAACATAATACATGAATCGGTCCCTGACAGGAAGCGTCATATATTTCAATTTCCGATCCAAGTATTAAGGTAACCCCTTCAAATTGTATCCCACCGTCTTCTAATTCCCGTGCTTCCCCAGATTTAATCAGCATGTCGATTTCTCTCTGAACCGCTGGGGTATGGCAATCAATTACACCAATCATGCCCATCCCTTTATTCCTGCTTGCTTCTATAAGAATGTTCGTTAACGTTAGCGATTTTGCACCAGTTATTTTCACTGGCCTATTATCCATATCTCTACCAATATGAATATGCATGTCAACATAATAATTTGATAGCATGATTATCTCCCCAATGCATGCAAGTAAAGAATTGCATAGTTTGTCTTAGCATCATGAATTCTTTCTTGCTCTACAAGCTCTTTTGCCTCATCTAATGTCAGTTCAAGAACCTCGACAAACTCGTCTTCGTCACTTGCGGGTGGCGTATCCATCTTCTCAAGCTCATCCGTTATATAGATATGCATTAATTCATCTGCAAAACCGGGTGACGTGTAAAATGATGTAACGAATGAAAGCTCGTTAGTTGTATAACCTGTTTCTTCCTCTAATTCACGTCTGGCAGTAACTTCGGGCGCTTCACCAATTTCCACTTTTCCAGCTGGGATTTCAACCAGTGACTTTTCAAGTGGCTTACGAAATTGTTCTACTAACACAATTTTATTATCTTTTGTAATTGGAATTACTGCAACTGCTCCTGGGTGTTTAATTAATTCTCTTTTCGCTGTTCTCCCGTTAGGAAGACTTACTTCATCTACCCGCAAATCAACGACTTTTCCTTCATAAATAGAGGTTGTGTTTATTGTTTTTTCTTCAAACTTCTTCATATATAATCCTTCTTTCTTAAGTTGTTTCTTTCATTCACGACTATTTCGTTAGTATGATTCCCCTCAGCACAAGCATCTAGTTAAGTTTCTTCTGTTAGTATAAGATATTATAAAGCCCACCGCAAAATAGTTGTATTGTGTTTAAGCACTTTTTACAATGGGAATAGTATGAAATTGGGAGGATGATTCGTTTGAAAGAAAATCAATTGGGTAAATCGGGAATTATGATTTCTGCCCTCACATTAGGTTGTATGTCACTTGGTACAGATGAAAAAAAGGCAAAAAATATAATCGACATGGCACTTGAGAGAGGAATAACACATCTTGATACGGCAGATCTATATGATTTTGGTACAAATGAAGAAATCGTAGGAAAAGCAATTAAAGGAAACCGAGATAAGGTTGTTCTCACTACAAAAGTAGGAAATCATTTTAATAAGGAAACAAAAGACTGGCACTGGGACCCATCAGCTAAACATATAACGGAAGGGGTAAAAGACAGTTTACGTCGTCTACAGACAGATTATATTGACTTCTATATGTTGCATGGTGGTACGCTCGATGATCCAATAGATGAATCAATTGAAGCATTTGAACGCTTGAAAGAAGAAGGTTATATACGAAGTTATGGAATTTCCTCGATACGTCCTAATGTTATTCGTGAATATGTAAAGCGTTCAACGATTGATGCTGTTATGATGCAATATAGTATTTTTGATCGCCGGCCCGAGGAGGAACTACTTGATCTACTTCACGCAAATGGAATCAGTGTACTTGCAAGAGGTCCACTAGCCAAAGGAATGTTGAGTAATCAAGCTAAACAAAAGATCGAGGCAAAAGGGAGTGAAGGGTACCTCACCCACTCCTATGATGACTTACAGAAATACTATGAGACATTATCGAAGCTCACGTTTAAAGGTGGCCTACAAGAACTTGCTCTACAGTATGTACTCAAACACCCAGCTGTTGCCAGTGCAGTATTTGGATCAAGTTCTATCGAACAACTAAAGGCTAACACTGGATTCTCCTTAGAAGAACTTTCAAATGAAACTTATTTGGAAATTCAACAACTTGTTAAACCTATTCAATATGAAAACCATCGGTAACTATAATCACACAGCTTTTATCTTTCTATAGTATAAATCAACCCAGGGGATGGTCAATACGTCATCCCCTGGGTTTTATCCCGGTGTAACCGTCCGTAAAACTCCCACTTCGAAACATGAAGTGAAACCGTTAGTTTTTAGTGGGAGTAAACGGGCGCTAACACCCCGATTCGTTCAACTAACAATCAGTGGGGGAAGAACGAAAACCCCCACTGATTGAAGTTTCACTTTATATTTCACATATGCTTTGTGGTGCGATAAATGGATTTAGGATGCCTTCAGGACTCGATAAACGAAGCATGCCATTTATTACATCAAGCTTCATTGATTCAGCAAAAAATACTTTTTGGTGCTCCTGTATTAAAACAGGGAAGCTGTCACTTTCTATCTCAAAATAGTCATTTGTATAGCCATTAGTAAATCTTATTGTAGGTACGCCATTTACACCACAACCACATCCCTCTGTGTCATACCAGAGAACAACATAACGATTTTGACTTATGTTTCTTTTTTCCAATTCCTCTTTTGCTGCTGGGGTGATATGAAGTTCCATACTATTCCCTCCAATTGATCTTTGTTTACTTTTTATTAAATTGCGTTTCAAGGAGTTTCTCCATCATACTAGGAAAAACATGGTACAGTCTGCTCCCTGCTTCCATCCAACCAGGCATATTAATTTCCCTTTTCTGCTTGAACAGGTTGCGCGTAACTCTGTTTGCAACACGATTAGGGTCTAGCATATAACGGCCAACATTTTTCTTATACGCCCCTTTAGGATCTGCCTGAGTAAAAAAGTTTGTATCTACAGGTCCTAAATTTACTGCTGTAACAAAAATGTGATCTTTTGCAGTTTCCATACGCAAACTATTAGTAAAACCAATAACGGCATGTTTCGTTGCAGCATAGACAGCCGATTTAGGAGTAGATATTTTTCCTGCCTGCGAGGCAATGTTTACGATGTGCCCTTGTTGGTTTTGCTGAAAATGTGGGAGGAGCATTTTTGTAAAGTGTATTAAAGAGATAACATTAACTTGAAACATGCTTTCTACGTCCTGCATAGAAATTTCTTCAACAAGCTGAAATTTGCCAAAACCAGCATTATTGATTAGTCCATCTATAATAGGATGGTCCTGTAAGAGTAAGTCCGCTGTCCGCATCATTTCGTTTTTATTCGATAAATCACAAGTATAGTAATAACAATCGGTGTTAAAAGTTTGTTTTATTTTATCACACTGCTCCTGCATTTTAGCAGTGGAACGTGCTATTAGAAGTGGTATCCCTCCACTTGCAGCGATCTGCCATACGATGCTTTCCCCAATTCCACTTGAGGCGCCAGTAACAATTACTTTTTTATTTTGCAGCCTTCGTTGCTTCATAAAACTCTGTCGTCCCCTCTGTACTTTTGCTAACAAGCCCACTCGCTTCAAGATAGTCGAGCTGGCCAATAATATCTGACATAGTCAAATCAATCTGGCTCTCATAACGCACCGGAAATATTTTTTGACATAGTTGAAAAGCAGTTTGTTTACCTGTTTGAAGGAAAGCTAATACATTAGCAGCACGTCTTTCCTGTTTATTAAAACGAGACTGGACGATCTCCGATACATTCGAAAAGATCTCTCCATGACCTGGTAAAACCTGACTGATTTCGATAGATAGACACTTTAGAAGGCTATCTCTGTACTGTAGCATAGGAGATGCTCTACGTTCCCCTTCATGTATGGGGGGTTCGACTACAGGATTGGAAGAAATGTTTTTCAATAAATGGTCTCCGCCAATGAAAATTCCATCAGACTCCCTATAAAAAGACACATGGCTCTGTGCATGCCCCTTCGTGTTAAGGACCTGCCAATCAGGATGTCCTGGTAGTTTATCCCCCTCTTCAAGAGTTTTGGTTAAATGGCCCTCTCCAGCATAGCTTAATAAAGACCGTAACTTTTTCCCTATACCCTGAAAACGTTGAGGAATATCACATTGCTTAAAATATTCTTTGAAGAAATCCTCATATCTATTGAAATACTGTTCATCTTTTCTAATCCATAGGTCAACAAGATTATTAGCCATTATTTCCCTAGCACGTGGAAATGCCTCAATCAATCCAGTGTGATCTGGATGATGGTGAGTTAATATAATCTGATCGACATCCCTTGGATGATAGCCAATTTGTTTTAATTGTATTAGTAGTGCTTCATAAGCCTCTTTTGTCTTTACACCTGCATCAATAAGAGACAACACATCTCCTTTTAATAAATAAACATGGGCATCCCCAACTGCAAAAGGAGTTGGAACAGTGATTTGATATAATGTATTGTCAATAATATTCATGATTTTCACCCTTTAAGATAAGCATAGTGTGCCGCCTCGTTCTCGAACCCAGCAATAATGAATAGCTATTCATTATTGCTATTTTACACTATTTTTAGCTTACTGTCTTTTCGGGGAGTTTGCCAGCAACTTTTGGATGGCTCTAAACATAATAGTAGGTAAAGAATTAAAGCTATAATTCAGCTCTAGCCTTTCAGTCCATTGGTGAGGGTCTTTTCCCAATGGTCCAATATTCAGAATAGGCATTTTTAATTGCTCCATCATTTCCTCGGGAAAGACAAAACCATTATGCTGAAGTGGCATGTTTTCTGTAAGCTGTTTTATTTTGCTATTAGAGGTAACAGGACCTACAAAGCTCAAGTCAGATAAACCAGTGAAAAATTCGGAATTAACTAAATCAATACTATATTTTTCTTTTGTAAACTTTTTTATATCTTCCATAACATATTGTATATACGGGTCTTGGTGGGAAGATACGGCAGGATAAAATGGCGGACTGTAGAACAATACGATCATGGGAGCTAAGTCATTACACATTGCTGCTAATTCCTGAACTAATAACGTGGAAAAGTCGCGGTCTCCCTGTTCCCGTTGACTTCCTAACAGGTTTTGCCGGCGATTTATTTCTTCTTGGCCAAACCTATTAACCGCCTCTTGGTATAAATCCTCATACATATATACACTTACTTTTGAAGCGGGCATGGTAAAGTCCTTTGCTACTGTTGCAAAATGCTCAGCTTTCTTTTTTACATATGCTTCAATTTGCTTTACAGCTTGATTCGCACTAACCAGAAGCTTTTTGTTTAATTCTTCAAAGCTTTGTTTTAAATAAAGAACGTTATACATTGCGATGGCAGCTTGAGGGGTCTGTACAGAATATTCCCCTTTTAAATCCCGATGCATTAAACTCACAGGCGGTGGCGTGATCTCATCTTCTATCTGCTCAATAAATGCCTCATTTAATTCCATCTGCTGTGATAAGAAACTAATCATTAGATTGGGGTTAATCCCTGCAAATGGCTCCCCAACATGTGATTCTTTTCCATAACAATAAAATCCAGGAAGCACTTTTCCAATCGATCCAGTGTATACATAATGAGCAGGATCTCCAGGGTATTTGCTAAACATAGGCTCACTATTTAAACAAGCAATATATTCTATTTCTTCGGTTTCTTTTAAGTGATTTAACACGGGAAGAGCTGTAAGCATACCACTCGAATTCACTTCCTCATCGGGTACAGAAAGTAGCAACACGTTCCCATCAAACTCCCCTTCAATAGCTCGTTCTAGCATTGCTAGTTGAAGTGTTAACCCTGCCTTCATATCCATTGTCCCTCTCCCAAACAACCAATCCCCCGCTTCTAAATCCTTTCTAACATTTTCAGGGAGTTGATCCTTTGATTGGAAGAGTTCCTTTGTCAGTTCCTTTGGATGAAAGGCCAAATTTCTAAGTGAGCCATAATCTTCAACACCAACCACGTCAAAGTGGCTCAGCAGGATAACTGTTTCTTTTTTCTTTTTCTTTCCTTTCACAAGTGCTGTTAACAGTCTCCTCCCATCTTCTAACGGATGAAGATTCAAAGAAGATGCGTTCTTTTGAAAGTATTCCTTTTGGGATAGGATGTGATAAAGATATTCCGCAATTGCAATCTCAGCAGTTGAACCAGTTATACTTTGATATTGTACTATGGAGCAAAGTAAATCCGTTAACTCTTCTTTCGTTTGCCACTTTTTCAATTTAAATCCCCCTGTCTAAATTGACTTTTGCCCTAAAATAAAACACAATTAAATATAGAGGTGAAACCATTGCAAACAAAAATTATTGCGCATCGAGGTGCAAGTAAATACGCACCAGAAAACACGATGCCAGCCTTTGAACTAGCGCTTGAGCTTGGCGCTGATGGTATCGAAACAGATGTTCAGTTAACAAAGGATAAAATACCTGTATTAATTCATGATGAAAACGTAAAGCGGACCTCCGATGGAAAAGGCTACGTTAAGGACTTAACCTATCAACAATTAATCAATCTCGATATGGGTTCTTGGTTCTCCACTAAATTCATTGGAACAAAAATAGTTTCATTAGAAAATTTCCTACAATGGGTCCAAGACAAACCGTTACATTTAAATATTGAACTAAAAAATAATAAAATAGATTATAAGGACTTAGAAAAAATTGTACTAGAATTATTAACCAACTATCAGTTATTAAATCGTACCACACTATCTACCTTTAATCCAAAGAGCGTAAAGAGGTTGCATGAGCTTACTAGTAAGGTCGATATTGCATTTTTAAATTCAAAGCGAATGAAATATTTTACTAAGTATGCCAATAATCTTGGCGCTTCCTCTATCCATATTAAGTATCGCTTGCTAAATTCTCGATTAATGGAGAAAAGCAAACAGCATCACCTGAATGTTCGTGTCTATACCGTGAACAAACCGTCACACTTAATACGCTGTTTCAACCAGGAATGCGATGCGATTTTTACTGATGTGCCAGATATTGCTAAGGATTATCGTAGATTATTCACCTGATCTTTTATAACGGGAGGAAGAAAGCATGGCTAAACTATTTTCACCAATTAACTTTAAAAACGTAACCTTAAAAAACAGAATTGTAATGGCACCAATGTGTATGTACTCCTGTAGCGAAGAAGATGGCAAGGTTACTCCTTTCCATGTAACACATTATACTTCACGGGCTGTTGGCCAAGTTGGATTAATCATGCTTGAAGCAACAGCTGTTCAACCGGAAGGTCGCATTTCTTCTCAGGACCTTGGTATTTGGGATGATGATCATGTAGAAGGGCTTACAAATTTAAACCATCAGATTCATCATTATGGTTCCAAAACAGCTATACAGCTGGCGCATGCTGGTAGAAAAGCACAATTAGATTCCAACATCTTTGCTCCCTCTGCCCTAGCCTTCAACGATTCCTATAAAACACCTCAACAAATGACTGTAGAAGATATCAAGGAAACGATCGAAGCGTTTAAAGCTGCAAGCAAAAGAGCAAAACAGGCAAACTTTGACATTATAGAACTGCACGCAGCTCATGGTTATTTAATTAATCAATTTCTTTCTCCATTAACTAATAAGCGTGAAGATTCCTATGGCGGTAATAGAAAAAATCGCTACCGTTTACTCGAGGAAATTATTTCTGCAGTAAAACAAGCGTGGAATGGCCCATTGTTTGTACGGATATCTACCGATGAGTACGCAGAGGGAGGAAACAGTCTGGATGATTTTGTCTATTTTTCTCGTAGAATGCGTGACCAAGGAATTGAGTTGATTGATTGCAGTTCTGGTGGTGTTGTGCCAGCTTCTATCTCTGTCTATCCAGGCTATCAGATTCCACGCTGTGAGACGATCAGAAAAGAAGCAAACATTTCCACAGGCGCTGTAGGTCTCATTACTACAGGCGTGCAGGCTGAGGAAATTGTGCAGAATGAACGTGCCGATCTAGTCTTCCTAGCTAGAGCATTGTTGAGAGATCCGTATTGGCCAAGAACGGCTGCTGCTGAATTAAACGAAAAACTATCTGCCCCTAAACAATATGAGCGTGGCTGGTAAATCATGGAGGAATAACTTATGGAACTCGTTTTTCTTGGGACTGGCGCAGGTGTTCCCTCAAAGGAACGGAACGTAACGTCCATAGCCTTAACTCTCTTACAAGAGCAAAACAGTGTTTGGCTATTTGATTGCGGTGAAGCAACCCAACATCAAATACTAAACACCTCGATTAAGCCTAGAAAGATTAATAAAATCTTTATTACCCATCTACATGGCGACCACGTATTCGGTTTACCAGGTCTTCTAAGCAGTAGATCTTTTCAAGGAGGCGAAGAAAAAGTCACGTTATACGGACCAGAGGGGTTAAAGGATTTTGTTACTACTTCTTTAAAGGTCAGTGGAACCCATTTACGTTACCCTATCGAAATTCAGGAAATTGCTGAAGGGAAAATCTATGAAGACGATCAGTTCACCGTGTTTGCCAAACAGCTCGATCACGGTATAACCAGTTATGGTTATCGTATTGTAGAAAAGGACCGACCAGGAGAACTTCTTGTAGATCGGCTAAAAGCACATGGCGTTCACCCTGGTCCCATCTATAGCCAAATAAAAGAGAACCCCTTTGTGGATATCGCTAACGGACAGCGGCTAATAAGTGAAGATTTTATTGGGCCAAACAAATCTGGAAGAGTTCTAGCTATACTTGGAGATACTCGTGCGATGGCAACACACCATGAATTCATAAAAGATGCGAATGTCCTTGTGCATGAAGCTACCTTTGAAAGGGAAAAGGAACAGATGGCATGGGATTATTTCCATTCTACTACTACACAAGCAGCCGAAGCCGCAAGGCAAGCTAATGTTGAGAAATTAGTGTTGACACATATTTCATCTCGTTACCAAGGTGAAGATAACCATCGCTTGCTCCAAGAAGCAAAGCAAATATTTTCCAATACAGAGCTTGCTACGGACTTCTTCAAACTAGACATCACAGCACATTCATAAGGGGGAGATCAACATCACTACAATCAAACAAATCGTAGAAGAACAGCGAGCTTTTTATCAAAATGGAAATACAAGAGACTATCAGACTCGTAAAGCATCACTAGAAAGCTTAAAAAGGATGCTTAAAAAGCATGAAAAAGAAGTATATCATGCCTTGCGATCAGATCTGAACAAATCTGAGCACGAAGCCTATACAACTGAAATTGGTTTCCTTTATTCGGAAATCGATTTTACTTTAAAAAACTTAATGAATTGGATGGAGCCAACGAAAGTTACTGCTCCTATTACCCATAAAGGAACGAAAAACTACATCGTGCACGAGCCTTATGGCGTTAGCTTAGTTATTTCGCCATGGAACTACCCACTCCAACTAGCGCTCGCGCCAGCAATTGGTGCTATTGCTGCGGGAAATTGTGTGGTAATAAAACCGTCGGAGCACGCTAGAGCAACTTCCTCCTTATTGGCAAGTATGATAAAACGAACATTTGACCCTTCTTACATCACGGTTATTGAAGGTGAAAAAGAAACGAATCAAGAACTGCTACGCCAGCGTTTTGATTACATTTTCTTTACTGGTAGCACAGAAGTTGGAAAGATTGTGATGAAGCAAGCCAGCACACATCTTACCCCTGTCACACTTGAACTAGGTGGTAAGAGTCCAGCCATTGTAGATAAGGATGCTAATATCAATTTGGCTGCAAAACGTATAGTATGGGGTAAATTTACAAACGCTGGTCAAACTTGTGTAGCTCCAGATTATGTCTATGTTCACGAAAAAGTTAAATTTAAGCTGTTAAAGGCAATGAAAAAATATATTAAGTCCTTCTATGGAAAAGAACCTTTAAATAATCCTGATTATACTAAAATCATTAATGAAAGACATTTTGAACGGATTTTAGGTTATCTAACAGATGGTACCCTTCTTCATGGTGGAAATGCAGAAAAACAATCACTTATGATCGAACCAACTATTCTTGATAAAATATCATGGGAAGACAGCGTTATGCAGGAGGAAATATTCGGACCTGTTTTGCCGGTTCTATCTTTCACAAACGTAGAAGAAGCGGTGGAAATGATTAGTAAGCAGGAAAAGCCACTGGCACTTTATTATTTTGGTGAAAATATTAAGACGCAAGAGCAGGTCATTCAATATCTTTCTTTTGGTGGTGGAAGCATTAATGATACAATCTTTCATTTAGCAAACCCCCATCTACCATTTGGAGGTGTTGGCAATAGTGGAATGGGCCAGTACCATGGTCAATCTAGCTTTAAGACATTTTCCCACCAAAAAAGTATTCTAAAGCAATCAACTAAATTTGATGTGCCTTTCCGTTACCCTGGAAGTAAACTTGGCAAAGCTGTAATCAAACGAATCATGAAGTAACACAAGAAAGCTCCCATTTTTCACCTAGTGAAAATGGGAGCTATTCTTTTCTATAGTCATCAAGAAAGTCTTTTTGAAAACTAGTTCTTGGTTGATCTTCTTTAACCGCTTCTAGTTTTTTAAATACATCCTCGCCATACTTCTCTGTTAATCCTTCTATTGCTTCATAGAGCTTTTCTTTCCCTGCCTCTTTTTCATACGTAAACAGGTCTAATTGCTTTGCAATATTCTTTTTCACTTCCACATCTTGAAGCGTGATGCCGAGCAATCTAACAGGCTCTTGATTCCAATGCTTATGGAAAAGTTCTTCTGCTTCATACATAATTTCATCTTTTCCATCAATATACCGATAAAGCTTTTTACTCCGTGTAATCGTTTTACGATCTTGGTATCTTATCATTAATTGTATACTCTGTCCTGCTGCATTCTTTCTTTTCATTCTGCGCTCTACGTTCTCTGAAAGAATTGCAAGTAGCCTTCTTATTTCCTGTTCATCAACAGTATCATAAGGTAAGGTTTGTGAGCTTCCAATGCTTTTAAATTCAAAAATGGCATCTGGATCAACTGGTCTGTTATCTATTCCATTTGCTCTGTTTTTTAGTCGTTCTCCATTTATACCGAGTACTTGCTTTAATTCATACGTATTATAATTTGCCAGATCACCAATAGTCTTTATTCCTTTTTCAATCAATTTCGTTGCTGTCTTTTCCCCCACGCCATACATTTCCCCTATGGGAAGTGGCCAAAGTGTTGAAGCCAGCTCCCTTTTCCTTAAAACCGTTATGCCTAATGGTTTTTTCATATCGGAGGCCATTTTGGCTAGAAATTTATTAGGTGCAATCCCAATACTACAGGGTAAGTCTAATTCATCAAGTACTCTTTTTTGTAATGAATCGGCTATTTGTAATGGAGTAAGATCACTGGTTACATGGGTTATATCCATATACCCTTCATCAATGGAAACAGGCTGAACATCTGGCGTGATCTCTGATAGAATACGGAATAGCGCTTTTGATGCTGCGCGGTACCGTTCAAAGTTTGGACGCATCACAATGAGTTCAGGGCAATTCCTTTTTGCCTGCCAAATTGTCATGGTTGTTTTAACACCTTTTGCACGGGCTTCATAACTACTTGTCACAACAATCCCTTTCCGTTCCTCCGGATTACCCGCAATAGCCAAGGCTTTACCTTTTAAATCCGGGTTGTAAGCAGCTTCCACAGAGGCATAAAAACAGTTCATATCTATATGGAAAATAACCCGTCCTTTGTGAGGATTGTTTGCTGTCAATTTCATACACCCTTTATTATTATCTTTAACAATTATAACACAAGAAAAGCGAAGAGCGCTGAGTCAAAAGAACGCCGGCTAAAAACGACCCGTCCTGGGTCAACACCGGCATGACCCAGTTCCTCCAAATGAACCATCCAAAGAGAAACCCTCTTAAGGCTTCACCTCAAAAGGGTTTCTCAGAATTAGTTATAAAACGAGGTTGTCGAAAGTAATTGCTGTTCAATCTACCTTTACGCTTCATTAGCTGCTTCTGTTATAATAGATCCGACAAGCTCTGTTATCTTCACAAGTTCTGCTACTGGAATACGTTCGTTAGTCGTATGAATCTCTTCATATCCCACAGCAAGGTTAACCGTAGGGATGCCATGACCAGCTATTACGTTGGCATCACTTCCACCACCGCTTTGTAATAGTTTACTTTCACGTCCTACTGCCTTTGCTGCACGACGAGCTACCTCAACGACCTGGTCTCCTGCCTTTTGTTTAAACCCTGGATACATAACGTTAATCTGAACATCAGCTGAACCACCAAGTTCCTGTGCCGTTTTTTCGAATGCTTCTTTCATTTTGGCAACTTGCGCTTCCATTTTCTCTGGTACAAGAGATCTTGCCTCAGCAAGAATTTCCACATGATCTACGACAATATTAGTCTGCTTGCCACCTTCAAAGCGCCCGATATTAGCTGTAGTTTCCTCATCAATTCGTCCTAAAGGCATTTTAGCAATAGCCTTTGCTGCTAATGTGATAGCGGAAATTCCTTTTTCAGGCGCTACACCTGCATGAGCTGTTTTTCCTTTTATAACGGCGAAAACCTTTGCTTGGGTTGGGGCAGCGACGATAATATCTCCTACATCCCCATTACTATCCAGTGCATAGCCATACTTCGCATTAATGTGTTCTGGGTTCAATGCTTTTGCCCCCACTAATCCTGATTCTTCACCAACAGTAATAATAAATTGAATATCTCCATGTTCTATATTGTTCTCTTTAAGTACACGGATTGCTTCTAGCATTGCCGCTAAGCCTGCTTTATCGTCTGCTCCAAGGATTGTTGTTCCATCCGAAACAATATAGTCACCTTCAATTGAAGGCTTAATTCCCTTACCTGGTACTACTGTATCCATATGGGAAGTGAAATAAATTGGATCTACTCCTGGCTTCGTTCCCTTTAAGGTGCAAATAAGATTTCCAGCTCCATGGCCAGTCACTTCTGATGCATTATCTTCCGCTACCTCAACACCAAGGTCTGTAAATTTTTGCTTCAGTACTGCCGCAATTTCTGTTTCATATTTCGTTTCTGAGTCAATTTGGACAAGTTCAAAAAATTCGTTGATTAATCTTTCCTGGTTTACTGTAGTCATAAATTTTAGTCCTCCAATAGTTACTATAATGGCATGTTACCATGTTTTTTCTCTGGTCGTTCCACTTGTTTATTATACATCATTTCTAAAGCTTGAATAAGTTTAATGCGCGTTTTCTCTGGAAAAATCACATCATCAATCATCCCTAAGGCAGCAGCCTTATAAGGATTAGCGTGCTTTTCTCGATAAGCAACTATCTTCTCTTCTCTAGTGTTCTCTGGGTTTTGGGATTTCTTTATTTCATCACTGTTTAAAACACTCACTGCACCTTCTGGTCCCATGACAGCAATTTCAGCCTGCGGCCAAGCGTAGACTACATCGGCACCGAGCGATTTACTATTAAGGGCGACAAAAGCACCACCATATGCCTTACGTAAAATAACCGTGATTTTAGGAACAGTTGCCTCTGCATAGGCATAGGCAATTTTTGCTCCATGCCGAATAATTCCCTCGTGCTCTTGCTTTACCCCAGGTAAAAAGCCCGTAACATCTTCTAAAGTAATGAGAGGGACATGAAAGCAATCACAAAAACGTATAAATCGCGCTGCTTTATCACTAGCATCGATGTCCAGTCCCCCGGCTTTATACTTCGGCTGGTTACAAACCAATCCAATAGCTATTCCATGCACCCTAGCAAAACCTACTACAATATTCTTTGCAAATTTGTCTTGAATCTCCATAAAGGAATCCGCATCTACTATTTGCTCAACTATTCGCCTTACGTCATAGGCTGTCTTGCTATCAGAGGGAACCAATTCGAGTAATTTAGGTCGCTCATGATTTTCTTCACTAATTGGTAATGGCTTTGTTTTTTGTTGGTTTTGCTCAGGTAGAAACAGTAAAAGCTCCTTAACCGCGTCCAATGCTTCCCATTCTGTTGGTTTTGTGAGATGGGCATTTCCACTTTTTTGGCTGTGAATAAAAGAGCCGCCCAGTTCCTCGGCCGTGATTTGCTCTCCTGTAATCTCCTGCATCACCTTAGGTCCTGTCACAAACATCTGAGAGATTTTTTCTACCATGATGACAATGTCTGTCAATGCTGGAGAATAAACTGCCCCACCCGCACTTGGTCCCATTATGACAGAAATCTGGGGTATAACACCAGAATAAAGGACGTTTCGGTAAAAAATCTGACCATATCCATCTAATGAGGAAACCCCTTCTTGAATACGTGCCCCACCAGAATCAATTAAACCAATTATAGGAAGACGATTTTTACCAGCAAGGTCAAGAATTGTTGCTATCTTTTTCCCATGCATTTCACCTAGAGATCCACCTAATACTGTAAAATCTTGCGCATAAACATATACGGCCTTTCCAGCTATTTTACCAAAGCCACCAACAACCCCATCGCCATTTAAAGATTCTAAATCATTGCTAGATTTTCGTTCTGTTAAAAAAGGCTGGATTTCTATAAAACTACCCGGATCAAGTAAATAGGTCAGACGTTCTCTTGCTGTCCACTTCCCTTTAGAATGTTGCTTTGAAGTTCGCTTTTCTCCTCCACCTGTTTCCACTTGTTCTCGTTTGCTAGCTAGCTCTTTTATGTACTTGGATGGGGTCATTGTTCTCTACGCCTTCTATATTGGCAGAATTCAACTAATGTACCATTTGTAGCATCTGGATGGATAAATAAAACATCACTGTTCCTAGCGCCTTTTTTCACACCTTCATTGACTATTGGCAGATCTTTTGCTTTTAAGTCTATAAGTACTTTTTCTATGTCGTTTGTTTCAAAGGCAATATGGTGAAGGCCTTCACCATATTTGTTTAAGTATGACTGAACAGGGGAATTTGTATGGCTTGGCTCCAATAATTCTATCAAAATATTTTCAGCTTCTAAGTGAACAATTCTAACCCCTTCAGAGAGTACTTCTTCTTTGCTCACAACTTGTAATCCTAAGACTTCTGTATAAAAGGGCAATGCTCTATCCAGATCTCTTACTGCAATTGCAATATGAGAAATCTTTGGTGGAAGAGACATAGTTCTGTCGTCGGCTGTAGCTTTTGTTCTCGCACAAAAGTCCATAAAAATGTTCTCCCTCCTATTTCTGCTTCTTCCTAAAATTTTCTCTACTATAAGAAGATTAATATGCTTCAAATTCTTGGAGGATAACTTTATATTTTGCAACATTTAGTTCTTTTCAACTTTTACTTGTCCAAATCCGGTTTTCACGATAAAATACAAGTAACAGAAGGGTTCAAAGGGGGAAAGAAAATGGCTGCAAAAAAATCAAAGCGTCAAAGAAGGACTACAGTCATCGTTTACATTATGATTATTGCAATGGTACTCTCAACATTAACTGCTGGACTGGCAATGTTTATATAATTAATCGGCAAAAGACTGAAATCAAATGGATTTCAGTCTTTTTTAATGAGAAAAATAGCAACGACACTTTTTTAACGGCGCATTACGCTTTTGCTTTAGATTTTGCCTCTTTTTTATGTTGGATGTCGCTCTTTTTAAATTTCTGTTTCAATACTAAGTAGTCTTCTATTTCATGGAGAAGGCGAAACAGATTAGCACGGGTTTCAAATTCCTCGCGTGTTTCAGGCAGTTCTTCCTCATCAAACTCTTTTTGTAGTTTAGTTAGTTCCTCTAAGTACAAGATGGCTGTATTACCTGGATGAACAGCCTTTGATAAGCTTTCAAAGAAAACAGCAACTTTCTCAGAGATGGAAATTTTATTTGGTAATTTCGTTACGAGTGGTAACATCCTTTTCAATAATTCAAATTGTCGCTGTCGCATATAAAAATAATCCTTATATGGGTGCTTGTTTCGCAATAGATGATTCTCTTTGTCCCGCTCTACTAGATCAAAAGCTTCCTCAAGAAGCTGTTCTGTCTCGGATATTTCCTTGCCATCCCAATGTATCTCTTTATTCCGGATATATAAAGCTACCTCATACAAAATAGTCTGGAAGTTACTTTCCACTCTGTTTTGCTTATTTTTTAACTTTTTATCCAAGCTTGGCATGTATAAATTTAACAATAGCCCTGTACCGATTCCCACAATGATCAGGACAAACTGATCTGTTAAAAAATTCAAATCTATCCCAGAGGCACTATATAAATTTAAAATAATTACAGAGCTTGTAGCAATTCCCTGGGTGATTTTCAAATAAACAGTCGTCGGTATAAATACCGCTAGCATCAAACCCACTGAAACAGGATGGTAGCCAATGATCTCGAAGAATACTAATGAAAAAACACTTGCTAGTACACAAGCCAAAAAACGGTTCCAGGCACTTAGAAAAGATTGTTTCCTTGAGGGCTGGATACAAAGAATAGTTAAAATTCCTGCTGAAACAAAATTTGATAAACCAAGAAATTGAGCAATAGATATGGCAAGAGGTGTACCTATTGCCGTTTTTATCGTTCTATAGCCGATCTTCACTTTTATAACTCCTTTAACTCGCAATGCTTTACGGCATATTCGTTTTGTAACGAATATTCACGTTTCTCTTATGCATGAAACGTGAAAAAAGAGGCTGACCTAAATAAATAGCGACAGCCTCTTTCTAATATACACTTTTTGCTTATTAAAACAAGCAAAAAGAGCGTTAAATTTCTTCACAGTGTTCATCAAATATGGATTGCAATCTGCCTACAACGTCCATCGCGCTATGACCTTCTATATCATGTCTTTCTAACATGGTTACAATCTCCCCATCTTTCAAAAATGCGAAGGAAGGTGATGAAGGAGGATATCCTTCAAAATAGCTTCGTGCTTTTTCCGTAGCTTCCTTGTCTTGACCGGCAAAAACAGTAACTAAATGATCTGGTCGTTTGTCATAATGAACAGAATTAGCTGCAGCTGGGCGAGCTACTCCTCCAGCACATCCACAAACAGAATTCACCATCACAAGGGTCGTCCCTTTACGAGCAACTGCTTGATCTACATCTTCTGGTGTTTTCAACTCTTCGTATCCTGCTTCAGTTATATCTTCACGTGCTGCATTGACAACATCATTCATAAAAATGTTGAAATCCATACGAAATCCAACCCCTTACGTTAAATTAGTTCTATCAAATCTTGTAAACAGCATACCAAGTTTCACTTGATTTATCAATTTATTAAGATTAACAAAATACTATGCTCGCTGATTTAGTAAATACTCATTGTCTTTTCATTCATATTTTCTAACGTTGTCTTCAGATAGGAGAGGAAATTCCCACAAACTAAACCATCTAATACTCTATGGTCAAGGGATAAAGATAGATTAACCATATCTCTAGCTGCAAACATATTGTCGACAATAACTGGACGCTTTACGATCGATTCTACTTGTAAAATGGCAGCCTGCGGGTGGTTAATGACACCCATTGAACTAATTGACCCAAACGAACCAGTATTATTTACCGTAAATGTACCACCTTTCATGTCGTCCCCTGTTAATTTACCTTTCCTCGCTTTACCTGCCAGTTCAGTAATATCTTTGGCAATTCCTTTAATACTCTTTTCGTCAGCATTCTTTATTACCGGGACAAATAATTCTTCATCTTTTGCTACAGCAATGGAGAGGTTGATTGCCTTTTTCTGTATGATTTTATCTCCAGCCCACATACTGTTTAATTGAGGATATTCTTTCAAAGCCTGAGCAACTGCTTTTACAAAGAAAGCAAAGAACGTAAGGCTGAATCCTTCTTTCTTCTTAAAATCATCTTTAATTTGGTTACGATATGTGACCAAATCTGTAACATCTACTTCCACAGTCATCCATGCATGAGGAATCTCCTGTTTAGATCGTACCATGTTTTGCGCAATTGCTTTTCGTACCCCTGTTACAGGGATTTCAATATCTCCTTGTTGCATATCTGAAACAGGTGCGGAAGAAGGAGCTTTTTCTACAACTGGCACTGACTGAGCTTGAGAAGGCTTAGAAGAAACTTCTTGATTACTGCTTGTCGTTTTTGGTTTTCCATTTGACAAGTAGTTTTCAATATCTTTCCGTGTTATCCTACCTTTTTGACCAGAACCAGTAACTTGGTCAAGATCAATATCATTCTCTTGTGCTAGGCGGAGCACTGCAGGTGAATAACGTTTTTTCATGGATTGATCTTGATTCGGTTCCTCTGTCGTTTCTTTTGGAGCTTCATCCGTTTCTTTATTCACAGCCTGTGTTGCATCGACTGCACCGTCTTCTGTATCGATGTAGCACATTAAATCACCGACTGCAATGGTTTGCCCTTCTTCGGCAACGAGCTCTTTAATGGTACCAGTGAAAGAAGAAGGTACTTCTGCATTCACTTTATCTGTGAGTACCTCTGCAATTGGGTCATATTTATTTATTTTGTCGCCTACTTGGACAAGCCAAGAGCTTATTGTTCCCTCTGTTACACTTTCCCCTAACTGGGGCATGTTAATTTTTTCCGAAGCCATTATTCAATCCTCCTTCAAGTTTAAAATTCTGCAAGTTCTCGCATCGCTTTTTCTACTTTATCCGGGTTCATCATAAAATACTTCTCCATAGTTGGGGCATAAGGCATGGATGGCACATCTGGGCCAGCAAGACGCTTAATTGGTGCATCAAGATCGAATAAACAGTTTTCGGCAACAATAGCTGCTACTTCCCCAATAATGCTTCCTTCTTTATTGTCTTCCGTTACAAGAAGTACTTTACCCGTTTTTTGAGCTGCCTCTATTATGGCTTTTTTATCTAATGGATAAACAGTTCGTAAATCTAGAATATGAGCATCGATTCCTTCTTCTGCAAGTTTTTCAGCAGCTTGTAGAGCGAAATGGACACACAAACCATACGTAATAACGGTTATATCAGAGCCTTCTCGCTTCACATCTGCCTTGCCGATCGGGAGTACATAGTCATCTTCAGGAACCTCACCTTTAAGTAACCGGTACGCTCTTTTATGCTCTAAGAAAAGGACAGGATCATTGTCCCTAATAGATGCTTTTAACAGTCCTTTTACATCATAAGGAGTAGAGGGCATAACAATCTTTAAACCAGGCTGATTAGCAAAAACCGCTTCAATCGACTGAGAATGATAAAGCGCTCCGTGGACTCCTCCGCCATATGGGGCACGAATCGTCATCGGAACATTCCAATCATTATTTGAACGGTAGCGCATCTTTGCAGCTTCTGAGATAATTTGGTTGACGGCAGGCATAATAAAGTCAGCGAATTGCATTTCCGCAACTGGACGCATTCCGTACATTGCTGCCCCAATCCCTACACCTGCAATTGCAGACTCAGCAAGCGGTGTGTCAAGCACGCGCGCTTCTCCAAATTCATCATAAAGTCCATCTGTTGCGCGGAATACGCCGCCTTTTTTCCCTACATCTTCTCCCAAAACAAATACTTTTTCATCGCGTTGCATTTCTTCTTTTAGTGCAGCTGTCACTGCTTGAATATACGACATTACTGGCATGTTTCTATTCCCTCCCTACTCTTCATAAACATATTTTAATGCATGTTCCGCTTCAGCATATGCTGCGTTCTCAGCATAGTCAGTTGCTTCATTTACAATAGAGTTAATTTCGTCTATCATTTCTTTTTCCGATTCATCACTTAACACACCATTTTCCTTTAAGTACGCAGCAAAAGTAATAATAGAATCCTTCTTCCTTGCTTCTTCCACTTCATCACTTTCGCGATACTGACGATCATCATCATCACTTGAATGTGCAGTAAGTCTGTATGAAACTGCTTCAATTAGGGTCGGGCCTTCTCCGTTGATCGCCCTTTCTCTTGCTTCTTTAACAGCTTCGTATACAGCTAACGGGTCATTACCGTCAACCGTCACTCCAGGCATCCCATAACCAATCGCACGGTCAGAAACATTTTTGCTCGCTATTTGTTTCTCTATTGGAACAGATATCGCATATTTATTGTTTTCTACCATTGTAATAACAGGGAGCTTATGTACCCCTGCAAAGTTCAATCCTTCATGAAAGTCCCCTTGATTAGATGAACCTTCTCCAAGAGTTACAAAAGAAACAAAATCCTTCTTTTCCATTTTTCCAGCTAGTGCCACGCCTACTGCATGTGGTACTTGTGTAGTTACTGGGGAAGAACCACTTAAAATCCTGTTCTTTTTCTGGCCAAAATGTCCAGGCATCTGTCTTCCACCCGAGTTAGGATCCTCAGCTTTTGCAAAACCTGATAACATCAACTCTTTTGCGGTCATACCAAATGCTAGAACCACACCCATATCTCTATAATATGGTGCCGTGTAATCTTTTTCCCGATCTAGTGCAAAGGAAGCCCCTACCTGAGCGGCCTCCTGTCCCTGACAGGAAATAACAAACGGAATTTTACCAGCACGATTTAAAAGCCACATACGCTCATCCAATTTTCTAGCAAGCAGCATGGTTCTAAACATTTCAATAACCTGATCATCAGTCAATCCTAACGCTTCATGACGTTTTTTTCCCAACTTAATAGCCTCCTTTTTCATTAAAACTATCTTTTACCCATGTATCTGCTTTCCTTCTACTGCTAAAGCAGCTTCTCCAACTATTTCGGAAAGTGTCGGATGCGGGTGTACTGTATGAGCTAACTCCCATGGTGTAGCATCCAACACTTTTGCAAGTCCAGCTTCTGAGATAAGATCCGTTACATGAGGACCAACCATATGGATACCAAGCAAGTCCTCGGTTTTCTTGTCTGCAACTATTTTCACAAAGCCTTCTGATTCCCCGTGAACCAATGCTTTACCAATTGCTTTAAAAGGAAACTTTCCAACCTTTACGTCATACCCTTTTTCAGTAGCCTGTTTCTCGCTTAGACCTACACTTGCCGCCTCAGGGCTTGAATAGATACAAGAAGAAATATTATCATATTCTAATGCAAGAGGTTTTTCGTCTGCCATATGCTCGACAGCTACAATACCTTCATGTGATGCCACATGAGCAAGTTGCATTCCACCAATAACATCTCCAATTGCGTATATATGTGATTCTTTCGTTTGGAAGAATGTATTTGTTTTGATAAAGCCATTTTCTAATACAATGTCCGTGTTTTCTATTCCAATGTTGGTTGTATTTGCTTCACGTCCGACAGACACAAGCATTTTATCAGCAGTATAGGATTCCACGGCATCCGCTTTTTCTGCTGAAATAGTTACATTGCTGTTAAGTTCAAGACTATCAGGAAGAACCTTTGCACCTTTAACAAACGTTACTCCTCTTTTTTTCAATTGCTTTTCAACCTCTGAAGCAACATCCTTGTCCTCTGTTGGTAAGATTTGTGTCGCATATTCCAAGACAGTCACCTTTACCCCAAAGTCAGTCAGCATAGAAGCCCATTCAACGCCAATAACGCCGCCTCCAACAATAAGAATAGACTCAGGGAGAGTTTGCATTTTTAAAGCATCATCAGAACTCATGACCAATTCCCCGTCCAGTTCCAATCCAGGAAGTGATTTAGGTTTAGAGCCAGTTGCGATAAGAACATTCTTAGGGACGATCATAGTATTTTCATCGCCGTTAGCATATTCAATGGATATGGTTCCAGGCATTGGAGAAAAAATACTTGGTCCTAAAATACGGCCATAGCCCTGGAAAACATCAATTTTCCCTTTTTTCATTAATCCTTGTACACCTTTATGCAATGTATCAACAATTTTATTCTTTCGTTCTTGTACTTTATTAAAGTTTAAGCTCGGATCCTTCGTTTCCACACCATACTCGGCAGCTTCTTTTGTCTGTCTAAATACCTCTGCGCTTCTTAAAAGAGCTTTTGATGGAATACAGCCTCTATGCAGGCATGTTCCACCTAATTCTCCTTTTTCCACGACTGCTACTTGCATTCCTAGTTGGGAAGCACGAATAGCAGCCACATAGCCGCCCGTTCCTCCGCCAAGAATGACTAAATCATATTCTTTTGCCATACAAGAATCGCTCCTCTTTGTCATCATTAGGATAAACTTTAGGTTCTTCTTGCTCCCGAAGCACTCGAAGAACACCTTCGTTAAGTGCCTCTAATTCATTTTCACCAGGGTATACGACTGTGTCAGCAATCCACTTTACCCGTTTCATAATCATTTCGGTGAAGGTTTTCCCATAAGCCAACCCACCCGTAAGTACGATTAAATCTACTCTACCCTGAAGAACGGAAGCCATGGACCCGATTTCCTTTGCGATTTGATAAGCCATCGCTTCATATACTTCTTCTGCGTATGTATCTCCGGTTGCAATTCGCTTTTCTACTTCTACTGCATCGTTTGTTTCAAGGTATGCCATTAGGCCACCCTGCCCTACTATTTTTTTCATAATTTCATCAACGTAGTACTCTCCAGAGAAGCATAGGGAAACGAGGTCACCTGCTGGAACAGTTCCTGCACGTTCTGGAGAAAATGGGCCATCCCCATGTAGTCCGTTGTTCACATCTATTACTTTGCCACCTTTATGGGCCCCTATGGTTATTCCACCGCCCATATGTGTGACAATCATATTCATCTCTTCATATGCTTTTTCCGCATCATGGGCAGCTTTTCTCGCTACAGCTTTTTGGTTTAAAGCATGGAAAATACTCTTTCTTGGTATTTCAGGCACTCCGGAGTATCGTGCGATATCAGCAAGTTCATCGACAACCACCGGGTCGACTATAAATGCAGGGATGTTTAACCCACTGGCAATTTCATTAGCGATAATCCCTCCAAGGTTTGAAGCATGTTCCCCATTATAACCTGTTTGCAAGTCATGTAGCATGATGTCATTCACCTTATAAGTTCCACCTTCAATAGGTTGTAATAAACCACCCCTGCCACAAACAGCACTCAATTTGGAAATGTTAATGCCTTCATAGTCCAATTGTTCAAGAATAACGTTTTTTCTAAAATCATATTGATCCATGATATTGGAATACTGGCTTAAATCTTCCCCACTATGTCGTATTGACTTTTCGAAAATACATATGTCATTCTCAAAAACCCCAATTTTAGTAGAAGTAGAGCCAGGATTAATGACTAAGTTTCTGTAATTTGATTCCAAGTTATTACCCTCCATTGCACACACGATTACCTTCTGCTCAGGATATGGTGGTCATTTAGTAAGAATTGGCTTCTTGAATTTTTTTTCGCTTCAATACGCTCTTCTGCCATACGATCAGCAGCAACATATGTTGGGATATTATCTGTTCTGGAAATTTCAAATACCCTAGTTAAGCTATCATATATTGTTTCAACTTTTTTCATGGCCCGTTTTTGATTATATCCAACGAGTTCGTCCGCAACATTAATAACACCGCCAGAATTTATAACATAATCAGGGGCATAAACGATACCTTTTTCATGGATGATGTCACCATGCTTAGAAGACTTAAGTTGATTATTTGCTGATCCAGCTATAATTTTTGCTTTTAATCGATTTATTGTATCATCGTTAACCGTTGCCCCCAATGCACAAGGTGCATAAATATCACAATCAACATCATAGATGTCATCCGGGTCAACCGCTGTTGCATTAAATGCCTCTACGGCTCTCTCAACAGATTGTTTATTGATATCCGTTACAATAAGTTTCGCACCTTCCTCATGTAGGAATTCACAGAGCGCGTATGCAACATTACCTACTCCCTGTATAGCAACTGTTTTGCCTTCTAATGAATCACTACCATAAGCTTCCATAGCTGCTGCTTTCATTCCTTTGTAAACGCCGTATGCAGTGACAGGTGAAGGATTGCCTGATGAACCTGATTCAGGTGAAATTCCTGTAACAAAATCTGTCTCAAGGTGAATTAAATCCATATCATGGACAGTAGTTCCAACATCCTCCGCCGTAATATAACGACCATTTAACCCCTGAATATATCTACCAAAGGCACGGAACATTTCTGGATTTTTATCTTTTTTCGGATCCCCGATAATAACGGTTTTCCCTCCACCCAGATTTAATCCTGCAGCTGCATTTTTATATGTCATGCCTTTAGCAAGTCGAAGTGCATCTTCAATCGCTTCTTCTTCAGATTTATATGTCCACATTCTTGTACCACCAAGTGCAGGTCCTAATGTTGTATCATGTATAGCTATAATAGCCTTCAATCCAGAGCTCTTATCCTGACAAAAAACAAGTTGTTCATAATCATATTTCTCCATATAAGTAAATATTTCCATTACAAATTCCTCCTAAAAAGTAGTTGTAGTAGCTAAAGCTAAAGACAATGAGTATAATTTACTCTTTGCATCATCTGATCTCGACGGTAAAACAATTGGTGCTTTTGCACCACTAACCATAGCTGCCACATTTGCACCTGCAAAATAAATAAATGATTTATAAAGTGCATTGCCAACATCAATTGTCGGTACCAACAAAATATCTGGATCCCCTGCTACTTCAGATTGGATACCTTTATGCTTAGCTGCTTCAGTAGAAACAGCATTATCAAAAGCTAATGGACCATCAACAATACAATTTTTAATTTGGCCACGTTTTTGCATTTGTGTAAGTAATGCTGCATCAACAGTAGACTGCATCGCTTCGTTCACTGTTTCAACAGGAGCTAGAACCGCGACCTTTGGTGTCTCTAAACCGATGCCTCTCGCTACCATTACAGCATTTTTAATGATTTCGGCTTTTTCCTTCAAATTTGGAGCGATGTTCATTGCTGGATCTGTCAAAAATACCAAACGTTCACGACCAGGAATTTCAAAAAGCGCAACATGTGATAAAATGTTTCCTGTTCTGAGTCCAAATTCCTTATTTAAAACAGCTTTTAATAGGATATTTGTGGCAATATTTCCTTTCATCAAAACATCTGCTTCTTGTCGTGAAACTGCCTTAACAGCAGCTTGTGCCGCTTCCTCACGTGTTGCAGTGTCTTTAACAATAATAAAAGGATTGTCTAAATCAAGGCTAACCTTTTTCGCTGCATCTTTGATTTTCTCCACGCTACCGAATAGTATAAATGAACATAAATCTTGTTCTAAAGCATCACGTACAGCCAGTAACACTTCTTTATCTCCTGCATTTGCAATGGAAACGGTTTTTCTGTTTTCTGTATTTCGATTGGTTGATATAAGCGTAACTAAACTTTTCACGTTTGCCCTCCTGTCTGCCCATTAAATATGTAGCAAATTTCATGCCAACTTTCTTTTGCCGTATTAATGCGAAATCAAGGTATTGTTGACTTGACGCGAGCATGCAAACATGCAAACTATTGCATGTCGTTCTTTTCAATTTTATATTTTTCCATTTTGTAATAAAGATTACGAATGGAAATTTTTAAATCCTTAGCTGTTTTTGTCTTATTAAAGTTGTTTTGTTTGTATGTTTCATATATATAAGTACGTTCAAATTTTTCCATGGCCTCTTGGAGCGGTTGTCCTTGCCTTGGAATAAAATTCTGAGTGTCTGTTTCTATCCGAGCTGACTGAAGATCAGGAAGATCTTTTGCTTTTATCTCTTCCTGCGACATATCCATGTATATCATGGCACGTCCAATTACATTTTCTAGCTCTCTAATATTACCTGGCCAATGGTAGTTCTTTAACTTACTCAGTGCTTCATCCGAAATCGATTGGATGTTTCGTCCATAATCTTCATTGATTTTTAAGATCATATGCTGAACAAGCACGGGCAGGTCCGATAACCTCTCCTTTAGTCTAGGGATATAAATTGGAAGGCGGTTCAACCGATAATAGAGATCTTCACGAAATGATTTTTTTATTATCGCTTTTTCAAGGTTAACATTTGTCGCAGCAATAATACGAACGTTTATGCTAATTGGCTCTGTGCCACCTACCCGCACAATCTCTTGTTCTTGTAACACACGCAATAATTTCGCTTGCATATTTAATGATAGCTCCCCGATTTCATCAAGGAAAATACTACCGTTATTTGCTTCTTCAAAGTAGCCCTTTTTCCCACCATGCTTTGCTCCTGAAAACGCTCCCTCTTCGTAACCAAATAACTCACTTTCCAAAATTGATTCAGCAATAGCTGCACAATTTACTCGGATGAATTTATTATGCTTCCTGTCACTTTCATTATGAATTGCATGGGCAAATAGTTCCTTCCCAGTACCTGACTCACCTCTTAGCAGTACAATTGCTGGTGTTTTTGCCCCTACCTTTGCCTGCTCCAAAGCTAGCTTCATTTCTACTGAATCCCCAAGAATGTCTCGGAATGTATATTTTGCTTCAAGGTTACGAATGATTTGTCTGGCCCGTCTTAGTTCACTGGTAAGTGATTGAATTTCTGAGACATCATGTAAAACACCGACGCTACCCTTAATTTTGCCATCCACGATGATAGGTGCTACATTAACATAAACATCCTTACGTCCGGGGCCAACTTTCATTCTAACCCCTCTAACAGCTCTTCGGGTCTGGAGTACCTTTAAATGCATGCTTTCCCCTTCGGAAATATCCACTGTTGCCGGTTTACCGATTATATCAGCTTCCTTTAATCCAGTGATTCGTGTATATGCAGGGTTAATCATCATCCCATTCCCGTTTTCATCCACGACGGTGATGGCTTCATCAGAAGAATGAATAATTGCCTCAAGCATCGTTTTTATCTCATTTAGGTCCGTATTTTCCTCAGCAAGGTTCACAACCTCTGTAATATCTTTAAAAACAGCAAACGCACCAACCAAATTTTGCTCAGCGTCTATAACAGGAATTCTCGTAGTAATGATCTGTTTCCCGTTATCAAGCGTTAATTTTTGGTTTACCTCTTTACGCTTATTACGAAGAATCTTTGGCAGACGAGTATTTGGTATAACGGTCTGGATATATTTCCCTTCTACTTGTTTTTTCGCTAGGCCAACAATTTGTTCAGCACTTTTATTCACAAACTGAACAACACCTTGGTTATTAACAACAATCATTCCGTCTCGAATGTTATTTAAAATAAGATGTTGATTGTTCATCTGGAGCTTTATGCGTTCAAGCAAGGCTTCTTTCTCGTTAAAAAGCTCCGAAATTATGTATGCAACACTTCCTGGGATCACAACAGTTTTTCTGTTACGTTTGTCAACGATTTCATCCAGTATCTGTTCTTTACCTGTTGCTTCAATCACAATATCTATATCTTTATCTATCCACTTTTTCCAGTCATGACCTATTTCAATTCCATACTTTTGGGCAACTTCTAAACCTTCAGCCTGTTTGTCAACATCAATTACTGCTACAATATTCATCTGGTTTGCCTGATATAGTATGTTTAACAGAATACTACCGCCTTTACCTGCCCCAACGATAAGTACACGCTTCATCTCATCCCACCTTGCATTAATTTGCACAGTTCTATAATACGCTATCCTGCATAATTTGGCAAATACCTTAAGGGTACATTTAGCGTACAACCTCTGATATAATAGAAAGCAATAAGATATCCAAGGAGAAATCACCATATGAGTAGATCACTTGCTTTAATTGTTCTCTTTATTCCAGGTATTATTGCCGCATTTGGCATTAAACTTATGAGAGACGCACTTTTTTCTGAATTCTATCCTATTTTCCTACATACAGGTATACAATTTGTCGTCGGTCTTCTCTTTTTCATTGCAGGCTTAGGTTTTATCGGAGGTTTTATTGTTTATCGAGATCGGAAAAGACAAAAAAGCAAAGAACAAACAAAAAAGATGGACAAGTAGCCATCTTTTTTTATGGGGACAAGGTTCTACCTTTAAACTTCTAGCTCAAAGCGGTAAATTTTTTAGTGTCCATATTTCTTGATATGTGTTATTATTTTATATAAAAATTATTGATTCAGGAGGCTTTTTATGAAAGTAGCAAAATTTGGGGGAAGCTCGATGGCAACAGCAACCCAACTTCAAAAAGTGGGTAATATAATTCAAGAGGACCCCGCAAGAAAAATTATTGTCGTCTCTGCTCCAGGTAAAAGGACACCTGATGATGTAAAAATAACCGATTTGTTAATTCAGCTCGGTGAAGCATACATAAATGGTGAATCATATGAGCAATGCTATGAGAGAGTCATCGATCGGTTTAGAGAGATAACAGAAGAACTTTCGCTTGATATAACTCTGTTAGAGGACATTGAACAAACAATTAAATCCGTAATAGGTCAAGACACATCTTCAATCTCCAAACTAGATGCCCTAAAGTCTATTGGGGAAGATAGTTCGGCAAAAATTCTTAGCGCTTATCTTTGTTCGATTGGGTTAGCTGCTTCTTATATTAACCCAAAGGATGCTGGCATTATTGTGAGTAATGACCCAGGTAATGCACAAATTCTGGATGATAGCTTTGCAAGAATATACAATTTACGTGAAAAAGTCGGAATATTAGTTATACCTGGTTTTTTCGGATACACAGAGCAAGGCGAATTGATGACTTTCTCTAGAGGTGGTTCTGATATAACGGGATCCATTGTGGCAGCAGGAGTAAAAGCAACCCTCTATGAAAATTTTACAGATGTGGATTCCGTTTATGCGGTTAACCCAACCATTGTAGCAAACCCAAAGGAAATTAGGACATTAACATATAAAGAAATGCGGGAACTTTCCTATGCGGGGTTCTCTGTTTTTCACGATGAAGCACTTATACCAGCTTTTAAAGAACAGATTCCGGTCTGTATTAAAAATACAAATAAACCACACTTGCCAGGAACAAATATTGTAGCTGAGAAAAAACAAGATGAAAAGTGTGTCGTTGGTATTGCAAGTGACACCGGGTTTAGCAGTTTGTATGTAAGTAAATACCTTATGAACAGAGAAATTGGCTTTGGTAGAAAACTATTGAACATCTTAGAGGATGAAGGAGTCTCGTTTGAGCATGCACCCTCTGGTATTGATGATATGTCCGTCATTATACGTGATAGCAAGCTAACAAAAGAGAAAGAAGCTAATATAACGAAGCGTATATACGATGAGCTACATCCTGATACGATCATCATGCACAGGGACTTAGCCATGATTATGGTGGTAGGTGAAGGCTTAGTCAGCACTGTTGGTGTTGCACAAAAGGCAACTACCGCGCTTGCAAGTGCAAATGTGAATATTGAAATGATTAACCAGGGTTCTTCCGAGGTTTCTATGATGTTTGGGATAAAAGCAGAGGACCTTAACCGTTCTGTAGAATCGCTATATCATGTGTTTTTTGATTAAGTAGTATACCACTGCAATAATTTGCAGACTCACTTAACTCTTTAAAGAAAAAAGATGATTCGCTAGCAGGCGAATCATCTTTTTCTTTTATCAAGTTATTTTAACTCGCTTTATGCTCTAATCTCAAACGATCTGCAACCATCGCGATAAATTCGGAATTGGTTGGCTTTGCTTTTGTAATGGAGATAGTATAACCAAATAAAGCGGAAATTGAATCTATATTTCCCCTGCTCCAAGCTACTTCAATCGCATGACGAATCGCCCTCTCAACACGGGAGGCTGTTGTGTTAAATTTCTTAGCAATATCCGGATAAAGAACCTTGGTGATAGAACCAAGTAATTCTATGTCGTTATATACCATTGTAATTGCCTCTCGCAAATACATGTAGCCTTTAATATGTGCTGGCACACCAATTTCATGAATAATATTGGTTATACTAGCTTCAAGGTCTTGCTTCTTTTTCTCTTTACGTACCACCTTTTTGGCGGCAGAAGGCATTGAGTTTGTTCCTTGAACCTGACGAACCTGATCAGCTAAATTGTCAAGATCAAATGGTTTTAATATAAAATAGGATGCACCTAAATCTACGGCCTTTTTCATTACTTCCTCTTGCCCAAATGCCGTTAGCATAATTACGTTTGGCTTATTGCCATCCATTCCACGAACTGTATTTAAAACGGCAAGACCGTCAACATGTGGCATAATAATATCTAATATTAACACGTCGGGTTCATGGTCTTCTAACATTGTAAGACAATCTCTGCCATTAAATGCTGTACCAATTACCTCGATATCTTCTTGCTCTTCAAAGTAATCCTCCATTAACTGCACTAACTCCCTGTTATCATCGACCAAACATACTGATATTTTATCCACTCAAAAGCTCCTCCTTTATGTAGTAACTCTTCTTATTCTTACTTATTCTACACAACTTCTAAATATCCTTTATTTATTTAAAAAACTTTGGCTTTTTTTGCAAATACTAAAAATATCAAAGTTTTACTACGATTTACGATATTATTCGATAAAGTTATACATAATTTGTCGAATAATATTTTCAATGTAAGTATATCATAATGGCGTTATGTTTTCTGTTAATTACAAAAAAAGTGACTTGAATGGAATTAATCCATACAAGTCACTACTTTAGCCCGCCTTTTGCTCTTCCCTAGTTTGTTTATAAATATTAACCCCTGCATCTTGAAGCATCCATTCAATATGAACCCCATATCCTGATGTAGGATCATTGACAAAAACGTGCGTAACAGCCCCAATAATCTTACCATCCTGTATGATAGGACTCCCACTCATGCCCTGCACAATCCCTCCTGTCTTTTTCAGGAGCTCCTTATCCGTTACCTGAATGACCATACCTTTTGTTGCCGGGAATTTTTGAGGTACAGAGCTTACTACCTCAATATCAAATTCCTCCACTTTTTCGTCTTCAAGTACGGTCAGTATCTTTGCTGGACCTTCTTTTACTTCGTGTGATAAAGCTACTGGCAGAGGTTTGTCGTTTTTACCATTTTTAATGGTCTCTTCCAACTTACCAAATATGCCAAACGGTGTATTTTTTGTGATGGATCCAATTTGGTTTTCCTTCACAGAAAACCTTGCTTGCTTTTCACCGGGGACACCATTATTTCCTTTTTCTATAGCCGTAACAGTTGATTTTACAATGGTACCGTCGTGTATCTCAATAGGTTTTTTCGTATCCATATCTGATATAACATGCCCTAAAGCACCATATTTCTTCGATTTTGGTTCATAAAACGTCATTGTACCAATTCCGGCTGCCGAGTCCCTGATATATAGACCGATTTTATAATCTTCTTCCTTATCGTCTAATACTGGAGTCAGTTTCGTATCAATTATTTCCTTGCCCCTTTTTATTTTTACATCTAATGACTTATTTTGTTGACCAGCTTTTTCTACAAATGGCCTTACTTCCTTCATTTCTTTTATCGGTTTCCCATCAATCTCCAACAAAATATCGCCTACCTTAATTTTTGCTTCTTCTCCTGGAGATAATGACTTATCTGCGACGTTTACCAAGTGATGTCCAACAACCAAAACACCTTGGGTGTGAAGTTGTACCCCAATAGATTGCCCTCCTGGAATTACTTTCATATCATCTAAGACAGAGACATCAACTTTTTTTATTGGCAAGCCTGCAACTTCATACATCAGCTGACTATTTCCAGAATCTTTCGTTTCAAAAACAGAACTATCTACGGCCTGTACAGCTTGACTGCTTGAGGCAATGTGCGATTTTTCTCCTAAATTAGGCAGTTCAATCGGAGACTCGTTATGAAAAGTAACGATTTCATCGGGAATGGATAGGTACTGCTTTACAGGGGATATAAAGGGTATGGATAATACGAAAGCAAACAATATCGAGCCAACCCATAGTCGTATTTTATTTTCTTGTGGTTTCAAGTTTCCATTCACTCTCCTCGTTCCTAACCCATACCAACTTATTTATTTCTGTACTTCTAATTTGACCGAACAAGACTTGTTTTAAACTGGTGAAACCTAAGCAAGATGTGTAACATTTCCTTTTTTATCACCTTTAATTTTGGTATAACCTTTTATAAAGGAGCTTTTCTCGTATGTATTGACAACAGGTTGGAAGAAATTTGCATATGTATTAAAATCTTATTAGTTCCGGAAGACTTAATTAAAGCAAAATAAAAAAGCCAGTTATTATAGCATCTGACTTTTTAAGAAAAAATATCCTTTTTATTTGGATTTAAATGTAAGAGCCATGTCAAGTAATTCCTTTGCATGGTCTTTGGCAGTTTCAGTAAGCTTTGTGCCAGTAATCATCCTACTCAATTCCACCACTTGTTGATCAGTCGTCAATTCTTCAACTTTTGTAGCAGTACGGTTGTTACTCTCAGCTTTTTCAATGAGTTTATGGGTATCAGCCATGGCTGCTACTTGTGGCAAGTGAGTTATACATAACACCTGAGAACTACTTGATATTTGATAAATCTTTTCTGCAATAGCTTGAGCCACACGTCCGCTTACTCCTGTATCTACTTCATCGAATATAACGCTAGTTACACCCTGATGTTTGGCAAATATTTTCTTAAGCGCCAACATAATCCGTGATAATTCACCACCTGATGCTACTTTATGAAGATCTTTCAACGGCTCGCCTGCATTTGTAGAAATTAAAAAGCGCACTCTATCAAAGCCATTCTTATGCAACTTTTGCTCACCGAATTTAGCTTCATCGTGATTCGTTTGTTGAAAGGATATTGAAAAGGTCGCCTTCTCCAAATATAGATCTTTTAACTCGTTCTTAATTTCATCCATTAGAGCATTCGCGTTCTCTACTCGCATGTCATGCAACTGTTTGGCCTCAAGATATGCATCTTTCTTCACTTCCTCTATTTGTTCGGAAAGTTTAGCAAGATGGGAATCTTTATTGGTGATTTCCTCCATTTCTTCTTCTATCTTCGCCATATAATGAAGAATATCATTAACGGTAGGTCCGTATTTCTTCTTTAATCTGTTGATTTCATTTAATCTGGATTCTACTTCGTTTAGCCTTTCCGGATTATATTGCTGTGATTCACTATAGTTCCTCAAAGAATAGGTTAATTCCTCCAGGGCATAATAATGATTGGAAATTTCCTCCGCTTTATCACTAATAAACGAATCAAAATTACTGCTTACATCTAAGGCTGTGCGGGCAGTGTTGACCCATTCAAGTCCTTTTTGTTCACCGTATAATGCATTGTAAGCATCTTGCAAAGCAGTATAAATTTTTTCAAAGTTAGCTAAAGACATTCGTTCCTCTTCAAGTGCCGTATCTTCATTCGGTTCCAAGTTTGCCTGTTCTAGCTCTTGGAGCTGGAACTCCAGTAGATCTAAACGGTGTGCCATTTCTTGTTCATTTTCGCTTAATTCTTTATACCTTGTCTTTAAACTACTAAGACGTTCATAAAGGTAGCTATATTCTTTCTTGGTAGCTTTCATCGCTTCCGGATCATAAAGGTCAAGTAATTCTAAATGGCTTTCAGGGTCCATTAAAGACTGTGTTTCATGCTGACTGTGAATATCGATTAATGTTTTTCCAAATTCACGCAGTATACCTAAAGTCACAAGCTTACTATTGACCCGGCATATACTTTTACCGTTCGAAGTAATGGTCCGCTGAAGAACGACTTGTTCATCAGATATCTCAATACCAAAATCCCTGCCCACTTGATAGATGGGGTGCTCTTTTCTATCTAGAGTAAATAAACCTTCAATCTCAGCCTTTTTTGCTCCATGGCGAACAAATTCAACAGATCCTCTGCCACCTGCTAATAATTGAACTGCATCAATGATAATAGACTTACCAGCACCCGTTTCTCCTGTCAGCACAGTTAGCCCTTCATTAAATGTTATGGATATTTGATCAATAATTGCAAAATCCCGAATAGATAATTCTGTTAACATATATAACATTCATCTCCATTTTAGAAATAATCATTAGAGCATCGTTAAAAATCGTTCTTTAATTAGTGCTGCATTCTCCTCTGTTCTGCAAATTATTAGGCATGTATCGTCACCACAAATTGTCCCCATAATTTCTTCCCAATCCAAATTATCAATTAAAGCGCCAACTGCTTGTGCATTTCCTGGGAGTGTTTTAAGGATAATCAGATGACTCGCATGTTCAATTTTCACAAAAGCATCCATGACGAGCCTTTTTAGCTTATCTAGTGGGTTAAATCGTTGATCTGCTGGAAGGCTGTACTTATATTTTCCGTTGGAAGCAGGTACCTTTACTAGATGGAGTTCTTTTATATCACGTGAAACCGTTGCTTGGGTGACTTTATAGTCTAATCTCTTTAGACGATCAACTAGATCATCCTGTGTTTCGATTTCATTTTCTGTTATTAACTCACGTATTTTAATATGACGTTGTATTTTACTCATATAACACCTCTTCATTTTCTATAAAGTGAAACTTCAATCAGTGGGGGTTTTTGTTCATCCCCCACTGGTTGTTAGTTGAACGAATCGGGGGGGTAGCGGCCGTTTACTCCCACTAAAAACTAACGGTTTCACTTCATGTTTCGAAGTGGGAGTTTTACGGACGCTTGCTCCGGGATAAACTCAAACGGCCTACATCAGTAGCCCGTTATTTTTCTTGTGATGTATGGAACTCATGGTGTGCATGCTCTACTACCTCTTCTATTTCGACAGGAGACTCAGGTATTCCTTCCTTTTCTTTTCGCCAGCCAAAGTGCGCAAGAAATTCTATATTACCATCTCCACCTGTAATAGGAGAATATGTAAGGTCAATTAATTCATACTCTTCCTCTGTTGCAAAATGGATAATATCCTTTAATACCTGTTTATGGACTTTCTTGTCACGAACAATTCCCTTTTTCCCCACTTGTTCTCTTCCCGCTTCGAATTGCGGTTTAATTAACGCGATTACATCACTATTTTCTGCAAGCAATTGGCGCAGTACAGGTAAGATAAGTCTTAGCGATATAAAGGAAACATCAATTGTAGCAAGATTAGGAGTACCTTCCTGAAGCATATCCTTGGTGACATATCTAAAATTAGTTCGTTCCATTACAACGACACGATCATCGTTTCGTAGCTTCCAGTCAAGTTGATTATAGCCAACATCGATTGCATAGCTACGCTTCAACCCATTTTGTAATGCACAATCTGTGAAACCACCTGTAGAAGAACCTACATCCACCATTATTTTATCCTTTACTGATATACCAAAGTATTTTAAAGCCTTTTCAAGCTTTAGTCCGCCTCTTCCGACATACGGAATAAGCTTACCTTTTACAGTAAGGGGAATAGTACTATCGACTTTCATACCAGGCTTGTCAAGGCGTTCCTGTTCCGAGTAAACCAATCCCGCCATTATGACTCGCTTTGCCTTTTCTCTAGATTCAATTAAATTCCGTTCAACCAATAGTATGTCTAATCTTGTTTTTGTCATCTTGTCTGTCCTTTATTACGTGTCTTATTTTTTGTAGTGTTAGAAAACACAGTGATTTTTAATTTGTTTTCCACTAGGGATATTACTTTCCCAGCAAAAAAAATGATTCTTGTGGAGGCATTAATCCCAAAATATTTCCCTAATGCTTTCCCACCTACTGTTAATGCAGCTACAATACTTGTTAAGACAACTGATAGAATAATTTGTAGGGTAGAACCATCACCTTCGCCAAACAGGTTGGCGATCTGTAAAACCACGATAGCTGTAGCCGTACCACTGACAATCCCGGAGATATCTCCGATCACGTCATTACAGAAACTCGCAAATCTGTCAGCATTCCTTACGATCATAACTGCTTCCTTAGCTCCAGGTACCCTTTCTGCTGCCATTGCATGGAAAGGTGTCTCATCTGCTGCTGTTGCTGCAATCCCCATCATATCAAATAAAATACCGATGAGAACAATTAATAGGACAATGAACAATCCTACAAACCAAACTACCCCTCCTAAAATAGAGGAAGAGATAACTGAAAAAATAGCCGCTAGCACAAAAGTGATAACGGCAATGGTTAAGCTAAACTTCAAAGAACGCTTTATATTGGGATTCATTTCATACCTCGATTTATTGTTAAAATATGTAGTAAGGAATGGTCATTTAAAAGGTAAAAACTGTGGCTTAGGTCCAGTAGGTTTTCCCAGATGATTACCTCATGTTGCCATGTAGGCGGTTCCCCTTTAAAATCATCTTAGCATTGTCACCAATTGCTAGACTGGATTACCACTTAGTCCACACTATAATCCCTTTTAAAAGTCTTCGAACAGTCTAGGAGATTTCCTCAGCAGCCTTTAACCGTCCCCTAGCCTCTTTTGCAGTGCTGATTTCATAGAGATGAAAATAGTCAACCCATTGGCCATATGAGTTGCTACCTATGACTCTAATCCCCTCAAACACCACTCAAGGCAGGCTACGCTGCAAATATGATGTCCCTTACCATATTGTGCAGGTTCATACCCCATTCCATAATAGCTCCTAGGCTTAGTCGCTACTACAGAGATGGGCCTCCGCGGTAATCGGGTCAACGCCCACATGCCTTTGTGGATCGCCCAAAAACCTTAACTCCCAGCATAAACCCAAGGCTGGGCGCCTCAAGCCTACACAAGGAACTTCATCGATGTGCCCTTTGGCGAATTTTTAGGCCCGCCTTCAGAAACGGAAGACTGACTAGAATACTGCACCATTCCTTTTATAATATTATTATAGCACAAACTCGCACGTTTTTCATTTATTTAAGCTGTTTTTCCAGTAAGTTTCATACTGCTGCTGATTTACTGTACGGTTTATTAAAAAAGGAAAAATTAATAATCACGATTGCTAAAATAATCGGTTAATTCCATTAGAGTCGAGCCTTCAGCTCCAGCAAGCTGCAATGCTTTTTTTGCTTCAATTACATAGTAGTCTTTTCTATTTTGAGCACCTTTAAGTCCCAGTAATTTTGGATAAGTACTCTTTTGATTTTCTTCATCACTTCCAACAGGCTTTCCTAGTTTTTCTTGGTCTCCTGTGACATCAAGAATATCATCCTGCACTTGGAAAATAAGACCAAGATAATATGCGAATTTTTCTAATGCTGCAAGTTGTTTTTCATTCGCACCAGCAATATATGCGCCTGCAAAGACAGCAAACCTTAACAATTCCCCTGTCTTTAATGTATGAATCCGTTCTAACTCTTCTAGAGAAACCGCGCGATCTTCTGCTTCCATGTCAAGTAATTGTCCACCTACCATCCCAGTAGGACCACTTACTTGTGCAAGCATTCTGACTAAGCGAATTCTTTGTTCATCAGAGAGACCTGTATCAGTTCCCACTATTTCAAAACTGTATGTAAGAAGAGCGTCACCAGCTAAAATTGCTGTGGCTTCATTGAAGACTTTATGGTTCGTAGGTTTCCCTCTCCGAAAATCATCATTATCCATAGCTGGCAAATCATCGTGGATAAGGGAGTAGGTATGAATCATTTCAAGGGCAACAGCAGTTGGCAAGGCCTTCTCAAGTTTATCCGCATAAGCCTCGTAGCTTGCTAATAGCAGGATTGGTCTAAGTCTTTTCCCGCCAGCTTCCACAGAATATAGCATAGATTCTTTAAGTACCTCAGGAATTGTTTGTTGATCAAGCTGGTTTATTAATTCTTTTTGAACCAGTTCCTTATTACGATCGATATATAAACTTAAGTCCGTCAAAATCACTCTTCCCCCTCTACATGAAAAGGTTCTAAATCTCCTTGCTCATTCATAATAGTTGTCATCTTTTCTTGCACATTTTTTAACTTGTCATTACAAAGTTTAGAAAGCTTCATTCCATCCTGATAATACGTGATGGCTCTTTCTAATGGGACATCTCCCTCTTCTAATTTTTCAACTAGGCTTTCCAACTCCTTCATTGCCTCTTCAAATGAAAGTTCTTGTTTATCTGTCATTGCTCTCCTCCTCAATATCCTGTACCTGACAGTTTAATTTACCATCTGCTAATGTTACTTCAATATAATCCTTTTTCTCAACATCTTTAACGGACTTAATTAATTCACCCTTTGAACTGTATGGAAGGGCGAATCCTCTTTTCATCGTCTCTAACGGGTTAAGCAAGGTCAATTTGTCAATTAGACTACTCCACTCGGTGGTTTTTCTCTGTAATATTTGAGACATACTAGCATTTTGCCGTTTTTTCATCTCAATAAGACGGTCACCTGCACGGTTAATTTTTTCATTTGGATGTTGGAGGGCAATGCGATTATGCAAATTCCGATAACGCTCTTGCAGGGTTCTAACCTGGTTGGATACCCCTTTTGTTAAAGAGTCTACTGCAGTATCTAGTGCTTGCTCCTTTTGTTTAATAAGCTGTTCAGGGTACCTGAAAGCATATGACTGTTTTAATTGCTTCAACTCTTTCTGGTGGGTAGTTAGTAGTCTTTCTAGCTCTCTTTGTACCGTTTTTCTATTTTTCCTAATGCTTTCAAACAACTCATCCTGAGATTGTACGGCAATTTCTCCTGCAGCAGTTGGGGTTGGAGCACGTAAATCAGCAACAAAATCACTAATCGTTGTGTCTGTTTCATGACCAACCGCCGATATAATAGGGGTCGTTGACTTAAAAATAGCTTCTGCCACTATTTCTTCGTTAAAGCACCAAAGTTCTTCAATTGAGCCACCGCCCCTGCCTACAATAAGCACATCAAGGGAGAGTCTATTGTTTGCTGTTTCTATTGCTTCCACTACTGACTTAGCAGCATTAGGTCCTTGGACCAAAACAGGGATAACGGTTAATGCAGCAATGGGATATCTTCTTTTAATTGTGGTGATAATATCCCTAACCGCTGCACCTGTTGGTGATGTTATGATACCAATACGCTCAGGAAAAAGCGGCAGAGCTTTTTTATATTCTGGGTTAAAGTAGCCTTGCTTGCTTAGCTTTTCTTTTAACTGCTCATAGGCAAGATATAATGCCCCTATTCCATCCGGTTCCATATCCTGTATGTAAAGCTGGTATTGTCCATGGGCTTCATAGACACTTATTTCACCTTTGATTAGCACATTCATTCCATTTTCTGGCCTGAATTTTAAAGACCGATTATTGCCAGCAAACATGACAGACTGCATTCTGGCCTGTTCATCTTTAATTGTCATGTACATATGTCCACGACTATGTTGCTTGAAATTAGAAATTTCCCCTCTTAGCCATACATTTCTTAAGTGAGGATCTGTATCCATTTTACGCTTCAAATATCTAGTTAATGCAGTAACAGTTAAATACTTGTCTTTCACGTCTATGCCAGCCCTTTTGCAGCTTTGATCGTATTTTCAAGCAACATTGTGATCGTCATTGGACCAACTCCACGAGGAACAGGCGTAATGTAAGATGCCTTCTCTTTTGCTGCCTCAAAATCTACATCTCCTGTCAGGGATCCATCTTCCAATCGATTTATCCCTACATCGATCACAACAGCTCCTTCCTTAATATGCTCTGCACGAATCGCATTTATTTTGCCAACTGCCGCAATAAGGATGTCCGCTTGTTGTGTCAATTGCTGTAAATTGGATGTTCTTGAATGGCAATATGTAACAGTAGCATGTTCATTTAACAATAATTGACCTACTGGTTTTCCGACAATATTACTTCGTCCTACTACAACTGCATGCTTTCCAGCAATAGGAATGTTTTTTGATTTAAGCATTGTAATAATGCCGAACGGGGTGCATGGTAAGAATGCATCTTCACCAGTCATCATCCGGCCAATATTGATGGGATGAAAACCATCTACATCTTTTTCAAAGGAAATTGTATCAATTACCTTTTGTTCCCGGATTTGTTTAGGAAGTGGTAATTGTACAAGAATACCGTGAACGGATGGGTCTTCATTAAGTAGTTCAATTTGCTGCAGCAATTGTGCCTCCGTCGTGTCACTATCCATTTCGATTACATCCGAAAGGATCCCTGTCTCCTTACACGCTTTCTTTTTGCCGTTAACATAGCTTTTTGAAGCAGGATTGTCACCAACCAAAATAACGCTTAGTTTGGGATAAATACCACGATCATTTAGCTCTGATACCTTCTGTTTCATTTCCAGTCTCAATTCGTGTGCTAAGTCTTTTCCGCTTATTATTTCTGCAGCCATTGATTACTTCCCCTTTATTTATTTATTTTAGATAGTACACCGTTAATAAATTTACCAGATTTATCATCGCCGTATGTATTAGCTAGTTCCACGGCTTCATTTATGGATACATTAACTGGAATGTCTTCGAGATACTTCATCTCAAATGCAGCGATTCGAATAATTGTCTTTTCAACAGAAGCGATCCGTTGTAGACTCCAGTTCTCTAAGTTTTCGGAAATGATCTCGTCCAATTCCGTTTTATGTGATGCTACTCCTTCAACGAGCAATGTTAAAAAAGCATCATTCTCCTCTGATTCAAGAAACTCAGCGATAGCCTGTTTCGGTTCATTATCATTAATATCCAATTGGAAGAGTATTTGAAATGCTTTCTCCCTTGCTGCATGTCTATTCATTCTATATTAGCTCCTTTTATCCTTATCTCCTACAAATCATAACATGATTGAAATTCCAATGCTAGAATCAAACTATTAATCCACACGTCCAAAACAACTTAGCGCCATTAGGCTAAGTAAAATTAAAAACAGGATCAGAAGAAGTTCCTTTCTGATCCTGTCTAAAGCATATCCCTATTCTTCGGAATTGTCTTGCTCTTCTTTAATATCCATCTGTATGCCAACAACATGAATATTTATTTCATCAATTTCTAATGCTGTCATGTTCATCAGTGTTTGACGTATATTTGTCTGTAAATTTTGAGCAACCTGTGGAATGGAGACGCCGAAATGCAATATTACGTAGATATCAATCAGAATGCCGCTTTCTGTCAGCTCTACTTTGACACCCTTACTATGTGCTTTTTTTCCGAAACGTTCTGCTACTCCGGATGCAAAGTTTCCACGCATTGCATATAATCCATCGGTTTCGGCAGCTGCAATACCAGCGATTACTTCTATTACTTCAGGCGCAATTTCTACACCACCAAGGCTCGTATCATCACTCACATTTAACAAAGGCTGTTCACTCATCGTCTCATCACTCCTTTATTAATACTTTCTTCTATTCACCTTTTTCGAGGATTGGGTGATCTTCTAGAAACTTTGTATTAAAATCACCTTCGATGAAAATTTCATGTTCCATTAGTTGACGATGGAACGGGATTGTTGTATGAACTCCCTCGATAACAAATTCATCAAGTGCTCTTCTCATACGGTCAACCGCTTCTTTACGTGTTGCACCATATGTAATCAACTTAGCAACCATGGAATCATAATACGGTGGAATATAATAACCAGGGTATGCCGCAGAATCCACTCGAACACCTAGACCACCTGGCGTTAAATACATGTTAATTTCCCCAGCAGATGGCATGAAATTTTTAAACGGATTTTCTGCATTGATCCTACACTCTAGTGCCCAACCATTAAACTGGATGTCTTCTTGTTTAAAAGAGAGTTCTTCATTATTTGCAATTTTAATTTGCTCTTTAATCAAATCTACACCTGTTACCTGCTCTGTTACTGGATGTTCAACCTGAATCCGAGTATTCATCTCCATAAAATAGAACTCATTTGATTTTCTGTCAAAGATATATTCAATGGTTCCTGCACCCTCATAATTAACCGCCTTTGCAGCTTGCACAGATGCTTCACCCATTTTTTGTCGTATTTCTTCCGTTAAGGCTGGAGATGGTGATTCTTCAACCAACTTTTGAAGACGTCGTTGTATTGTACAATCTCTTTCCCCTAAGTGTACTACATTACCGTGTCTGTCGGCCAACACCTGTATTTCTACATGACGAAAATCTTCAATATACTTTTCAAGATAGACACCAGGATTTCCAAATGCTGTTTCTGCTTCATTCTGGGTAATCTGGATTCCTTTAACTAACTCTTCCTCTGTTCGTGCAACACGGATCCCTTTACCGCCACCACCAGCAGTCGCTTTAATAATAATTGGATAACCAATTTCTAAAGCTAACCCTTTCGCTTGCTCCTCATTTTCAATAATACCATTAGAACCAGGAACAATCGGAACATTTGCTTGATTCATTGTTTCTCTTGCAACATCCTTAATCCCCATTTTTTGAATCGCTTCAGGGGTTGGTCCTACGAATGTAATATTACATGCTCTACAAATCTCAGCGAAATCGGCATTTTCTGCTAGAAAACCGTATCCTGGATGAATGGCGTCTACTTTAGTAGATGTAGCCACGCTCATAATATTTGTAAAGTTAAGGTAACTGTCCTTCGATAAAGTTGGTCCAATACAATATGCTTCATCTGCCATTTGCACGTGAAGTGCTTCTTTATCTGCTTCAGAGTAAACAGCGATTGTTTCAATGCCCATTTCCTTACAAGCACGAATAATCCGAACAGCTATTTCTCCTCTATTAGCAATCAATAATCTTTTAATCACACCATACATCCCCTTACTTTGTGGTTACTCTAAACAACGGCTGTCCGTATTCAACTAGATCGCCATTATCTGCAAGAATTTCCACGATTTCTCCCTTTACTTCGGCTTCAATTTCATTAAATAATTTCATTGCTTCTACAATACACACAACAGTAGAAGGATCAACTTTACTGCCGTTTTTCACAAAAGGATCACTTTCAGGCGTAGGTGCCATGTAGAAAGTTCCCACCATTGGGGAAACAATCTCATAGTCATAATCCTTGCTTTCAGTTTCATTGTTTGATGTTTCTGCTTCTGTTGGTGCTTGATTTTCTGTTGTATTAACAAGTTTTTCACTTTGTGTTGCGACTGGCGCTGATACATTAGGCACTGGCGCAGTTACTGCTGGGACACCAGTCTCATTATTTTTCTTCATTTTCACGGTAGTTCCGTTCGTTTCATACGAAAATTCATCAATAGATGATTCATCAATTAGTTTAATTATTTCACGTATTTCTTCTACCTTTAACATATTTACAGGCACCCTTTCATTTCTATAACTTTAATATTAGGTACTAATAACTCCTCTTAATATAGTACGATAAATGTATGGTAAACATCAAGATAATTTAACTATTGCACTCTTCGTAGTCCATTATAGTTAATACAGGGTTTGACTAAAAACACACTTCTTTTACTATGCTTCTTGAGGCTTCAACGGCTCTTCTGCCACCTTCCCATACTCTCTAAGAATCTCCGTAATCTTCTCTTTTGTTTCTTCAGATATCACAATGCAGTAGGAACTAAAAAGACGTCGATTGAAGACTAATTCATATCCTGCTTCGTTTACCTCTTTAGTATGGCCATAGAAACGATGGTCGATATCAATTGGTTTGAACTGGTAGGATTTTATGTCTTTCCAATGTACAAACCGTCCTCCAACCAACAGACCGTCATTTACAATAGAGAACATATTGAATAAATTATGCAAGTATAAAAGCGAAATAGCCGGTGTCAGAAGTAGTGGCCAGTTTTCAAGAGATACTGTATATATAAATAATGCCAGCATAAACAAAAGGAATACTCCATATATTATGATACCATTTTTCTGGTCCTTATAAGTTGACCGGAGTACTGGCCTTACTGGATGTTTTCTGATCGCCATAATATCCTTCTCCTCAACTGGGAAAATGGCTTTTTTTCTCATCTTCACTAAAACTTGAATGTGCCGCATCATTTGGTAAGTATTAAGTATTAGAAATAAAACGATCAGCATGGTTTGCAAACAAATTCCCTTTTCTTGATAACTTTTTTCCATAAATTACATTTATTATTCTTATTTACTTTGATGGAATAAACTATTATGGGATCCTTCTGCTTCTAAGTATAAACGATCTTTGGAAGAAACTGGAGTACTATGCTGTATATTTTTAGAAAGATTTTCTTTTCGCCTAACTGCTGCTAACGCTTCACGGAACATAAAAAACCGAACACCTAAAGTGTCCGGTTTTCCTTATTACTCTTCTTCACTGCTTGCTGGCTGATAATTTACATCTACAACCACATCTCTATCAAATTCATCCCTTACCATTTGCATAATGTTATTTGCCTCAGTCGGTGATAGTTCTTCAGCTCTTACATGCACGTGTACTTTATCATCCTCAGAGCGAACGAGAACATCTGGATATTCACCAGATTCTGCAATACTTCCTTCCAGAATTGTTTCTTTTGTTTCAACTTCTTCAATAACGTCAATCTCTTTTAGTGCCTCGTCTTTTTCTTCAGGTGAGCTTGAACTTGATGCAACTACATCAGTAAGTCGATCTTTTGTTTTACTTCGTTGATCGGTGAGTTCCATTCTAATTGTTGTAAATAGTTCATTTTCCCCAAGGTTTGAGATGCTATCCACTTCTGTCTCATCTAGGTTACCATCTGCTTCTCCCTCATCCTCAGTAGGATCAGTTGATGCTGCTTCTTCTGAATCATCTTGTCCATTATTTAGGTAAGCCAGATCTTCACTATCAGGTGAAGTCATGTAATACACACTCAACACAATCATGAGACTCAACATAGTTAGTAACCAAACCGTTTGCTTTTTTAACATTATTTCTTCCTCCCTTTAATTCTTTGGCATTACTGATACTCTATGTGTTGGAACATCAAGTACGCGAGATGTTGACTCTATTATCCATTTCTTTACTGAGGCGTGGTCTGCCCCTTTGGCGACTACAAACACACCTCTTACTTCCGGTTTCTTTGTTTGGATAAGCAATGGGACTTCCCCTTCACCTTGCCTGACTAATACGGTCTGTGCTTCTTCCGTACTGTCCTGTACCTTTCTTGTGCCACCATTTTTGTCTGACTCATCGGTTGATTGCTGGCCATAAATAAGATTTTTTTCATAGACTTTAATTTTAGTTGATTCAAGATTTACCATTACCTCAGCCTCAGATACACCTTTTATATTGTTTAGCATGGATTCGAGATCTTTTTTATAACTTTCTTCCAATTCGGAGATGTCTGAGGTCATGTCCTCATTTGATTTAACCTGTTTAGCAGTTTCTTCTGATTCTTCATCCAGGTTGTGCGTTATCTCTTGCTGTGGTGGTGTCTCATTAGAAGAAGTAAATAAATTGCCTACAATGATTAACATCAGACCACCAAGTGCAAGAATAAGCATATAGCCTGTCTTTTTCGAAGTTCCTTTTGCTCCATTTTTAAAAAGTTTATCAAGTAGTTGTTTCAAGATGCCCCTCCCTCCCAAATGATGGTCAGTTCTTTCTCTTGTAAATCCCAAACATCTCTTAACATACTTACTATTTGTTTTTCTTCTTCTTCATTATCTTTTGTGACTGCTGGCTCTTCCGTGTTAATTACCACATCTTCAACTATACTCACTGCTCCCTCCCCATCTTCTTCTATTTCTCTTATACTAACAATGACTTCATCGAGAACCTCAAACGATATTTCATCTTCCTGAGAAAACAAGAAGCTTATATCTGTAATCTCGACCTGATAGTCCTCCAGTAATGGATCCTCTGCAAGATCCGTAAGTTGGACAGCCATTTGTTCTAAAATATATGCAGACTGAGATGTTTCTATTTCACTTTTTTGAAATTCGATCAAACTTTCTACATCTTCTCCCTCATTTCCCTGCTGTATCACCTGCTGAAATGAACGGTTTAACTGGCTTCCAATATCAATTTGAAACAAATAGAAAACAGGTTTTAAAAGGATCAAAATTAAAATTAATCCTACAATTAACTTGATATATTTCTTCATGGAGGTGGAGGGCATTAATAAATCTATTATGGTAGCTAGTAGTACAAATATAATAATTTGGGTAACCCATTGGATTAAAGCATCCATTTTTCATCATCCTATCGTAAAAGCAGCGTTAAATTACTAGCTATGACTATAATCACAATTGCTAATAGAAACATAAACGATACAGCCAGCATGCATGCTAGAATGTATACGATATATTTACTGATCGTATTGATACTTGAAATAACTGGCCCATCGCCTAGCGGCTGTAATATTGCCGCTGCAATTTTATAAATGAGCGCAATCGCAAATATTTTTAATGCAGGGAATAAAGCAATAAATATAATGAGTAGTAACCCGACTAACCCTACTGCATTTTTCAATAATAAAGAGGCACTAAGAATGGTGTCCGCTGCGTCCGTAAATGTTCTGCCAATGACTGGAATAAAATTACCTGTAATAAATTTTGCAGTTTTCATCGCGACACCATCCTGAATTGCACTGGTCGCGCCTTGGACGGACATAACCCCAAGAAATATCGTAAAAAATACACCAAGAATACCCAATCCAACTGTTTTGAAGAGATTTGCTAGATGTGTTACTTTATAATTCTCACTAAGACTACTAACAATTAGCAAAAGTGCTGATAAAAATAAAAGCGGTAAAATAATAGTGGAGACAAGAATACCGCTAAAATTCACTAGAAAAATAATGATTGGATGGAAGAACGATACGGATACTATATTCCCAAAAGTAGCCATTAAGCCAAGCATTAATGGAAGTAAGGCAACCATAAAGCTACTCATCGTGTCAATGGCTTCCTTGGCATAGGAAACAGCGAGATAAAAGCTGTTCAATGCAATGAATATTAAAACAATATAGACCACAAAGTAGGCAATTTTACTAACAGAGCTCTTTTCAAAAGCATTATGCATTGTTTGCAAAAGTACCGAAAATAAGATAAGCATAATTAACAGACCTAGTAATTTTCCGTTTACAATCAGTTCATGAAATAAAAATTCTAGTAGCCCATTTATTGCATTTTTTATAGAAAGTTCACCGTTATTTTTAATAAATTCATATACACTTGTCTTCTCTAATTCTGGAAGGTAACCACCATATTCACTTACCAAGTCTGTCCAATAACTCTGTACCTCTGTTAAGGAGACTTCTTTAAGTACCTTATCGCTAGGATCTTCCACGTTAACTGCAGGTGATGCACTTACCGAGGCTTGTCCAAAAAATAAACAGAAAAAAACGGTTAGGAATAGGATCGACTTCTTATTTGGCTTCATTCACTATAACTTCCCCCTTCACAGGAAATGGAGGGATTTGACTACGTTGTAGGTAGAAAGCGAATAATGGCTTCAATTACAGCGCTAATAATTGGAACCGCAAGTAAAAGGATAAATATTTTCCCTGCCAGTTCAATTTTTGCAGCTACTGAACCTAACCCAGCATCCTTGGTAATCCCCGCCCCTAGTTCGGCAATATAAGCAATTCCTATTATTTTTAGAATGGTATCCATATACATACCTTCCACGTTCGCTTTTGTACCCAATGATTGAATCAGCTGAAAAATACTGCTAATCTGCTGGATGACCGAAAAGAAGATGATTATGCCGGTAATCAGAATGACAAAAAACGCTATGGAGCTGTTTATCTCTTTTAAAATGATATATAAAATGCTAGCAACGATACCAAGTGTTACGATTTGTACAATATCCATTAACGATTACCCTTGAAAGAGAAAGACTGATTTAATTTGCTGGAAAAGATCTGATAGTCCGTTAATAACCACAACGAGTACGATAATAAAACCTATCAGTGTAGCAAATTGAGCAATTTCCTCTTTCCCCATCTGTTTTAAAATGGTATGAATAAGCGCAACAATAATACCAATGCCAGCTATTTGAAATAGAATGGATGCATCTGTAAACATGGACTGGCTCCTTTCACTAATAATGCGTGTCCATAAAGATCGATCATGTTGTTCCAATGTTGGTTGAAAAATATTACTTCAAACGCACAATACTCATTAATTTGGAGCTTCGTGTGTTTCCTTATAAAAGAAGTAAAACAACAAACAGTCCGCACAAAACGCCGAGACTTTTCGCCATCTTGCCGTATTTCAAATGGTGATCCCTTGCTTCTTCTAACTCGCGTTCAAGGTGACTGAGCGTGAGTTGAATATGCTTTTGTTGTTGGTGAAAATCATGTTGCCCCAGGGTTCTTCCAAATTGCTTGATTATTTCTTGCTCATTACTGCCTAAACTCGAGTACTTCATCAGCCCATTAACTGATTGTTCCCATACAGAAAATAGGTCGCGCTTATCCTGCTCTAATTCGTAATACAAGGTGTCAAAAAACTTGCTGATTGGCTGAGGTGTTTGTTTGGCAATTACCAAGAACGCCTCATTTAGTGGAAGCTGACTATATAAAATCTCAGCCTCAAGTATTTGCAATGCATTCTTTAGTTGTCTTATTTGCTTTGGTCTATTAGAAAGTCTGCTACTCCACTCAAATCCTACCCATGTGCTTGTTATGACGAAAAGAAGTGCCCCAATCCATTGCATGTGGCCTGTCCTCCGTTACCTCTGAAATAATCTCACCATACTCGTTATACACTTTGCTAACTTGTCCAGGAATTTGTTTCCTGTCCAATAAAATAAATCGTTGAAAAACATGTTGCTCAAAAAGATTGTACAAAGATGGTCGTTTTTTTAATTCCTCAAGGCTTTTTCCATGGATGGAACTAATAATAATAACACCCGCATTTATCGCTTCTAGTAATGCTTGTACATCTTTTTTGCTACCAATTTCGTCGACGACTAAGACTTCCGGAGACATGGAGCGTATCATCATCATCATTCCCTCTGCTTTTGGACAAGCATCCATGACATCAGCTCTAGGACCTATATTATGTTGTGGCACCCCTTTGATTGAGCCGGCAATCTCGGAGCGTTCATCGACAATCCCAACTTTCCTTGCTGAAATATTCTTCCAACCTGAAGCTATTTGCCTTGCAGTATCACGGAGAAGTGTCGTTTTTCCTGTTTGTGGAGGACCAACGAATAATGTATTAAGATAGTCTTGATGGTAAAGAGAAGGCATAATTTTATCTGCACAGCCAATTCTTTCCTTTGCTACACGAATATTTAGAAAGGTTATATGCTGAATCGCTTTTACTGCTCCTTGCATTGTATTAACTTTCCCAGCAATTCCGATTCTGTGTCCGCCTTCAATCGTAATATAGCCTTCGCGTAGTTCGTCCTCCATTCGATATAAAGAGAACTCACTAAGTTGATTTACCATATAGGTAAAATCCTGTTTAGTTAGCGTGATCGCTGTATCCCATTCGTTCCTGGTGTTTAGGATGATTTCTAACTGCTTATTCAGTCGACATCGTATTTCTTGAAGTTCATTCCACCTGCCAGCAATATGTTTCTGAAGGGGTGCTTGCAATCCTTCTGGAAACAACCGGATTATTTCTTTCATATAAAACTTCCTCACTTTGCTTGATAGCTTATTACTAAATGTATGATGAAGTTAAACGTTTATGACTTAGAAAGTAGCTCAGCATACAGTAAGTCTATTTAAGTGAAACCGAAGTCGTTTAATGCTAGATATCAGCACAAAATAAAAAAGAGGCTGTACCAAAATGAATTGGTACAGCCTCTTTTTTATTTCTTCATGCTTTGAAATTTATGCTCTTGATACATATTTTCCGTCAGAGGTGTTGATTACTAGCACGTCTCCCTGATTAATGAAAAATGGAACTTGTACAGAATGGCCTGTCTCTAGTTTTGCTGGTTTAGATCCACCACTTGCTGTATCTCCTTTTATCCCTGGCTCTGTTTCAATAACTTCTAACTCTACGTTATTTGGAAGGTCTACACCCAATATTTCGCCATTATAGGTAATAATAGATACTTCCATGTTTTCTTTAATGAATTTTAATTCATGTTGGATTTGATCAGTTGTTAGCTCAATTTGTTCATACGAATTGGTATCCATAAATGCATGAGCATCCCCTGAAGCATAAAGATATTGCATCTTTCTATTTTCAATATGTGCCTTACTTACTTTCTCACCGCCGCGGAATGTTTTTTCTTGAATATTCCCATTACGGAGATTACGTAGCTTAGATCTAACAAAGGCTGCTCCTTTACCAGGCTTTACGTGTTGGAACTCCAAAACCTGCCATATATCATTGTCAACTTCAATTGTTAGTCCTGTTTTAAAATCATTTACTGAAATCATACTTATTTTTTCCTCCTCATCAAAGCTCAACTTATAAATGTATTAATTCTTTTGGTGCATGTGTGAGGCGTTCATTACCCGTCTCGGTTACAATAATATCATCTTCAATCCTGCATCCGCCAACCTCTGGAATATAAATTCCTGGCTCAACCGTTACTACCATACCAGCTTCTAGCTTCTTATCACTTCTAAAGGATAATCCAGGACCTTCATGTACTTCTAGACCAAGACCATGTCCAGTTGAATGGCCAAAATAGTCTCCGTAGCCTTTTTCTGTAATATAGTCCCGTGTCAGTGCATCTGCTTCTTTACCCGTGATACCTGGCTTAACACCCGCTACACCAAGAAGCTGTGCCTCTAAGACTGTATTATAAATGGTAGTGAGTTCTTCACTGATTTCTCCTACTGCAAAGGTTCTTGTAATATCTGAACAATACCCTTCATACCATGCTCCGTAGTCAAGCGTTACCAACTCACCTGAGTTAATTTCTTTGTTTGAAGCCACGCCATGCGGTAATGCTGAACGAAATCCAGATGCCACAATAATATCAAAGCTGGAGGAAATAGCACCCTGTTTACGCATGAAAAATTCAAGTTCATTCGAGACATCAATTTCCTTAACTCCTGGCTTAATAAAGGACTGTATATGTACAAAAGCATCATCCGCAATCTTTGCAGCCTTTTTCATCACAGCTAATTCATCAGCTGTTTTTATAAGCCGCATCTCTTCAACAAGACCACTAACAGGCTTCATGTCAATATCAAATACTTTTTTATAATTTTCATATTGGGCAAAGGTTACATGATCCTTTTCAAAACCAAGATGTTTAATACCCATTTCCTTTAGCTGGTCACGTATTTCTTGTTCAATTAATTGTTTATGCTCTACAACTTGAAATTCAGTTGCTTGTTCAGTAGCCTGAGCAGTGTAACGAAAATCTGTTATAAAGCGTGCATGCTCTTTACTAATAAGTGCTACTCCGGCAGTTCCAGTAAATCCAGACACGTATCGTCTGTTAATAGAACTAGTGATAAGAATTGCATCCAACTCATTTTTTTCTAACAATTCACGTAATTTTGTTAGCTTCCCCACTAAAAATCATCCCTTTCTCTATTACATTTCTATACGTAAAACGATGGATGACTTCAGTTTATCATAAACCTTCGTAATTAATAAGTATTTACGTTCATTTGCTCTGCAATTTAGCCTGTTATGCCTGCTTGTTATGTTCATTCTTCTCTTTCATTACTTTATCATGGTAATCATAAGATAATGAATATCCGATAAATGTTCCATATAAGACATACAGACAAATAGTTGTCACAATGGTTTCTTGATTGAATTTCTGAATAGGTTTAATATTAGTGAAAATTGGATCTAATATTAAAAACAAGATCCCCCATAAAATCACACCATAAACAGCCCCCATCCACATGGAGTTTATTTTCCGCATGAAAAGGTAATAGATAAATGCTACCAAAACAGATAAACCACCTAGGATCATAATCGTGATTACGGTGCCAAGCCATCCATCAGTCCATGTAGCTGTTGTCCATGAACGTAACACGTATGATTTTGGTGCAACCTCTGTAAAGTTAAAGTAGGCTAAAATTGTAGCAATAAGCCCCCAGAATACACCACCGACAAATCCGGTTACTGCGGATCGGCTAAATAATGTTAAGGGCTCTTCTCTTTTATTCTGATCCAATTGTTTCATATCGCTCATTTGATCACCTCGCTTAATATTATGACCAATATGCGTATCTGCAATCCAAAATAGTATGATATTTTCTTCCTGTGTAACTGGTTTTTAACATTAAAATCAAGTAAAATAAAAACAAACCATTCTAGTAAAACTGAATACTTTTTAGTGTTATAGGAAATAATAAAGAATAAGAGCATATAAAAAATAGGCTTTAAGAATAAAGAGAAACTTTAATCGGGGTTTTCACTCTTTCCCCCACTGATTGTTAGTTGAACGAATCGGGGGTGTTAGCGTCCGTCTACTCACACTTAAGTGGGAGTCTTACGGACGGTTTCACCGGGATAAATAGTGCGATAACTTCGTAAGGAGGAATTGGAATTAAATACAGAATGGAGGAAAAACAATGCAACGGAAAAAAATCTCCATATTTATTTATCTCATTATTGGATTAGCTGCCATTGGTTTAGTATCCCAACTTTTGACAAATGCAAGTGGTTTTTTTACTAACGTCTTTGTCATGATTGGTACTGGAATTGTTTTTTTTGGTGTTATTTATTTTTTATTCTTGCGTAAACGAACTACTTCGGATGACATGAAAAAATACAAGCAGGCAGTAAAGCAATCGAAAGCAAAATACAAGGACAATCGGCCCGTTTTCCAAACACAGTCAAAGGGAACCAAACCAGTTGCAGCACCGACTAGAAAAAAAGTGTCAAAACGAGCTTCTCACCTTAGAGTAATTGAAGGAAATAAACAGAAAAAAAATGACCGCGCTACTTTCTAAGTAGTAGGGTCATTTTTATTTTGGCCATTTTTGTAAGAAAACCTCAGCGCTTTCCATTCCTATATTTATAAGGTTCTCTTTCGTTGCTTCATTAATAGATAAGTTAATTGCACCAATTCCTTCTACAGGGACAAAGATAATGTTTCTTTTTTGCGCTGTAGATATGTAACGTGTATCGTGGGCCATTTTCATTGTGGCAAAAAGCGCCTGAAACATATCCAGTGCGTTTCGTATTCGTCTAGGCTCTGTATTTTCTACAGTCTCACTTAACTTAACACCGAGAATTGGTCTATCCTGCTTTCCTTTTTGGTTATCAAATATCCATAATGGAAAATTACTTAACAGCCCACCGTCCACAATAATACTTTTAGTATTACTTTTCCCTGGAAGCTTTTTAGGCATAAAAAAATAAGGAAATCCTGCGCTCATGCGGACAGCTTTTGCTACAGGAAAATGAAGTGGGTTGATACCATAAACTCTTTCCAAGTCATCTGGTATAACGACAAGCTTACCTAGAGACAAATCACTTATCACTACTTTTAAATACCCCCTGGGGATATCGTTAAATGTATAAATGTTTTTCTCAGCAAGCTGGCTATATAACCAGTTTTCTAATTTGTCCCCTTTGTTAATGCCAAGTTGAAAATAGAGAAATACCCACTTACTAAACGGTAACCACTTTGTAATGAGAGGCGGGTCAAGGAACATTTTAAGATCAAGTTCATCTAACTTCAAACGAATATCATCGACGTCAAATCCAGAAGCCAAAAAAGAAGCAACAATAGCGCCAGCCGATGTCCCAGCTACACGTTCAAGCTTCAATTCCTTACTTTTTAACACTTCTAAGACACCAAGAAATCCATAGGCCTTTACACCGCCGCCTGAAAAAACGCCATCGATTTTCATGACACCACTCCCTTATGCCTGACAAATGATGTTTATACATTTTTAAGCATAAGGATGACATAATAGAACTATTTTTTATTTCTCAGCTTGCTTTTGGATGTCTCTTAATTGATTAACCCGCTTACTATCTTGCTTAAAGTAGTTCACTAGGTCACCTATACGGTCAATGGAATTCCAGCTTAGATGATGCTCAATCCCTTCAACATCTTCATAAATATTTTCCTTTTCAACCCCGATGATTTCTAAGAAGTCTTCTAATAATTCGTGGCGGAAGACTAGCCTTTCTCCAACCTTTTTCCCTTTAGCTGTAAGAATGAAGCCTCTATATTTCTCGTAATTTAAATAATCATCTTTATCAAGTTTTTGTACCATTTTTGTAACGGAAGAAGGGTGTACTTCCAGTGCTTCGGCAATATCGGAAACTCTTGCATATCCCTTCGATTCCATTAAGTTGTAGATTTGCTCTATATAATCTTCCATACTTGGTGTAGGCATGTATTCTCCTCATTTCAAGAATCTTTTTTTATCTAACGCAAAACTGTTTCTAATAAAAGGATACATGAAATAATATTGTTATACAAGTGGTTGCAAATATACCAACTCTATTGACTTGGTTCATAAGAACGAAAATACTTTGAAAAAATAGCTGTTTGCGCATATAATAGAGAAGAAGTATACGGACAGACGGGGGAAAAACTAGCATGGAATTTTTAGTAATCGCTATTGTTGCTTTATTGGTTGTTGGCGTATTTCGCTACTTTAGACAGAAAAACTACCTAAAGGTACTTACAGAGCAACAGTTTAGAGAAGGCTATCGGAAAGCACAATTAATCGATGTCAGGGAGCCACAGGAATTTGACAAGGGGCATATCCTTGGCGCAAGAAATATACCATTGACACAAATGAAACAACGTTTAATTGAGATGAGGCCGGACAAGCCTGTATATCTATACTGCCAAAGCGGATCACGATCAGCGCGTGCGGCTCAACTTCTAAATAAAAAAGGCTATACAGATATTTATCAGCTAAAAGGCGGATTCAAAAAATGGACAGGTAAAATTAAAGCCAAGTAAAAAAATCCTGGGGTACAAATGACCCCAGGATTTTTATTTATTACTGGTTTTAAAACCACAGGCTCTGCCTGTGTGAGAATTCAACTTGTAGAGTTGTAACAGAAAAAATCTCCTTTCGATATAATAGAGTTGGCCGTCAAACCGACTCTATATACAGAAAGGAGAACTACTCATGTCGAGTGACAATAGTTTATCACACACCCGATGGAATTGTAAGTATCACTTAGTCTTTATACCCAAGTATAGAAGGAAATTAATTTATGGCAAGTTAAGAAGAGACATCGGGGCGATCTTAAGACGTTTATGTGAGATGAAAGATGTAGAAATTATCGAGGCTCATGCCATGCCCGACCACATCCATATGCTGTTGAAGATACCACCAAAGATGTCAGTATCTTACTTTATGGGTTACTTAAAAGGTAAAAGCTCTTTAATGATTCACGACAGACATGCAAACCAAAGTACAATCATGGGAACCGCACATTTTGGGCAAAAGGTTACTATGTCAGTACAGTAGGGCTCAATCAAAAAACGGTGGCAAAGTACATTCGTGAACAGGAATCTGAGGATAGACTAAGAGACAACATGAGTAAACGTGAATACGTCGATCCATTTAAAAAATAGATAGGAATATAAACGGTTGACGGTCAATTTCGAAGCCCCTTTAGGGGCATCGTTGGTAAAGTGCCCTTATAGGGCGAAACTAAAACCGCCCGTTTTACGGGCGGATAGTTACTTTCCATAGAAAATGCTTCTATTTTTGATATCTTAAAACTGGTTTCCTTGCAGCAAGCGTTTCATCCATTCGATTCACAATCGTATTATGCGGGGCTTCCTGAACTCTTTCTGGATTATTCTCTACCTCTTTTGCAATAGCTAACATGGAATCTATAAACGCATCTAAAGTTTCTTTAGACTCCGTTTCTGTTGGCTCCACCATCATCGCTTCCTCCACATTAAGTGGAAAATAAATGGTTGGTGGATGGTAACCAAAATCAAGTAGCCTTTTAGCAATGTCGAGTGTTCGAACACCTAGCTTCTTTTGCCGCTTCCCGGATAATACAAATTCATGCTTGCAGTGCTGGTCATATGGTAAATCATATTCCTTTTGCAATTTTCTCATCATATAATTTGCATTAAGAACTGCATATTCACTTGCTTTCTTAAGCCCTTCAGCACCCATTGTTCGAATATATGTGTAGGCACGAAGGTTGATTCCAAAATTGCCATAGTAAGGTTTTACTCTACCAATAGAAGAAGGACGATCATATTCAAATACATATTTTTCATCTTTTTTGGTAAGTAGCGGTTTAGGTAAATAGGCCGCAAGTTCCTCCGATACACCTACTGGTCCAGATCCAGGCCCACCCCCGCCATGAGGACCTGTAAATGTTTTGTGAAGGTTTAAATGCACGGCATCAAATCCCATGTCCCCAGGTCTTGCATAACCCATTATGGCATTAAGGTTTGCACCATCATAGTACAATTTCCCTCCTGCCTCATGTATAATCTCAGCCATTTCTATTATCTCTGTTTCAAATAACCCAAGCGTATTTGGATTTGTCAGCATAAGTGCAGCTGTTTTTTCATCCACAACACGTTTTAAGTCATCTAAATCAACTAAACCCTTTTCGTTCGTTTTTACCGTTATAGCCTTAAAGCCAGCTACTGTTGCGGATGCAGGATTTGTACCATGGGCTGAGTCTGGCACAATAATATTTGTTCGATTCATGTCTCCATTTGCTTCATGGAAAGCACGGATCATCATGAGGGCCGTCCACTCGCCATGAGCTCCGGCAGCTGATTGCAAAGAAACTTCATGCATCCCTGTAATCTCCTTAAGAGAAGACTGCAGGTCATACATCATTTCCATCGCTCCTTGAACACTTTCTGTTCCCTGATATGGGTGGATATGACTAAATCCATCAAATCGTGCTACATCTTCATTCATTTTTGGGTTGTATTTCATTGTACAAGAACCTAGTGGATAAAAACCAGAATCCACACCGTAATTTCGATTTGATAAACCTGTATAATGGCGCATGATGTCCAATTCACTTACTTCAGGTAAATCTGCTGGGGTAGTTCGGATATAATTACTTTCTATATCAGCATCCAAATCAAAATCCGGGATATCTAATTCAGGTAAACTATAGCTTGTACGTCCTTCCTTGCTACGTTCAAACATTAACGGAAAATCTTTCTTATTCATGCAAATCCCCCAATTCCTTCACAAAGATGTCTATCTCCTCTTTTGTACGGCTCTCCGTAACAGCAATCAACATATGATTTTTTAATTCAGGATAGTTCATTTCCAAATCATATCCACCGATAAATCCTTTATTTAAAAGCTGTTTATTAATTTCACTTACGTTGGACCCAATATCCACTACCAATTCATTAAAGAACATTCCTTCGTGAACAACTCGCAGGCCTGTCTCTCTCAACTTCTGTTTCATGTATCGAGCTTTTTTCATATTTAAAACAGCCATTTTTCTTAAGCCATGTTTTCCAATCGAACTCATAGCAACAGAGCTTGCAAGTGCATTTAATGCCTGGTTGGAACAGATATTCGACGTAGCCTTATCTCTTCGAATGTGCTGTTCTCTTGCCTGTAATGTTAAAACAAACCCTCGGGCACCGTCCTCATCGACAGTTTGACCAACTAAGCGTCCAGGTACTTTGCGCATTAATTTATCCGTGGTTGCAAAATATCCGCAATGTGGCCCACCGAATTGCGCAGGAATACCAAAGACCTGCGTATCACCTACCACAATATCAGCGCCAAACTCCCCTGGTGGTGTTAAATAGCCAAGTGAAAGTGGATTACTTGAAGTAATGAGCATTGTTTTGGTTTGACTCTTTACCAGCTCATTTATTTTTTCCAATGGTTCTATTTGACCAAAGAAGTTTGGATATTGCACAACCACACTTGCAGTATCCTCATCGATTGCGTCTGCCAATTGCTGTAAGTTCGTATACCCACCTTCACAGTCAATTTCCACAATTTCGAGTTCTGGTCCTCTTGCATACGTTTCGATAACAGCACGTGATTCTGGATGTACTGCTTTGGAAACGAGAATTTTTTTCCGTTTAGTATGAGCTGCACTTAAATTAACCGCTTCTGCTAGAGATGTTCCACCATCATACATCGACGAATTGGCTACAGGTAATCCAGTTAATTCGGATATCATAGTTTGAAATTCAAAAATTGCCTGTAGTTCGCCTTGGGAAATTTCTGGCTGGTAGGGCGTATAAGCTGTATAAAATTCGGACCGTGAAATTACATGATCTACAACAGATGGAATATAATGATCATAAACACCAGCTCCCAAAAAAGAAGCATGTGTTTTAAGATTTACATTTTTATTTGCCATATCGGCAAGTTCCTTCTTTAATTGTGCTTCATTAGCTGGCTTTTTTAAGTTTAAACTTCCTCTAAAGCGAATCTGTTCTGGTATATCAGCAAATAATTCTTCCGTAGAGTCCACACCAATTGTTGCCAACATCTCTTGTTTGTCTGAGTCTGTCATCGGTAAATATCTAAATTCCATCTCGGTCCCTCCCTATTTCTCTCTTTTATAAAAAGGTGTTTTAATTACAACACTACTTAATTCTCTGTTTCTTACTTGAACAGTCAATTGTTGGTCTAATTGAGCTAATTCTCGTTTGACTAGTACCAGACCAATGTTTTTTTTCAAAGTTGGAGATTGTGTTCCAGATGTCACAAATCCCACTTCTTCTCCCTCATAGAGAACTTTGTAACCATGTCTCGGAATCCCCTTATCTATCATTTCAATACCGACAAGTTTACGATCAGGTCCTTCTTCTAATTGTTTCTTTAAAACTTCACGACCAATAAAGTCTCCTTTATCCACTTTCACAGCAAATGTTAAGCCAGCTTCAATTGGCGTGATGGTTGCGGATAACTCTTGCCCATAGAGTGCTAGATTTGCTTCAAAACGCAAGGTATCTCTTGCTCCAAGGCCAATTGGTTCAAGTCCTTGGTCTGTCCCATTTTCTAATAAAAGATTCCATAGATTTGGTGCATAATCTTTATTAATATAAATTTCAAAGCCGTCTTCCCCTGTATACCCTGTTCTAGAAACAAGGGCAGGTCCTGGAATATTGCCGATCTTAACGTCCTGTGCGAATCGGAAGAATTTTATTGCACCTAAATCAGTGTCAGTCAGTTGCTGTAAAATTCTTTCTGCCAATGGTCCCTGTAAGGCTACTTGTGCATAATCATCAGACACATTGCTAATCGAAACCTCCTCTGTTGAGTAGGTGTTATTTTCTATTAACCATTCATAATCTTTTTTCGTGTTTGCAGCATTTACCACGAGTAGATAATCATTTTCTGCAAGCATATAAATAATAAAATCATCTACTGTTCCACCGTCTGGGTAGCACATTAGTGTATATTGTGCTCTGTCTGGAACAAGTTTTGTAACGTCATTTGTCGTGATCCCCTGGAGGAATTCTTTGCTTTTTGGTCCTGTTACGTGTATTTCGCCCATATGCGATACATCAAACAGCCCTGCTTTCGTCCTTGTAACTTCATGTTCTTGCTTAATGCTTGAGAATTGAACTGGAAGGTCCCACCCACCAAAATCAATTGTTTTTGCCCCGCTTTTTTTATACTCGGAATACAATGGGGTACGCTGTAAATCAGTCATTATCTTCACTCCTTTTCACCATTTTTCAGTAAAAAATTTACATTTATTACTTCTAGCGACGATGAATGTTTCTATAAACTTGGTTGCTATTATGCATTCATTCCAAGCGTACAAAAAAAGACAGAGATTCCACTGTTATCAATGAAATCTCTGTCCTTAGACCAGAAAGTTGCATAGCTGTCCCTATTATGTACATACAGCTACTTGCTTCGTGGGTGGTTTACTTATGTAAACTCTCTCCAGAGGTGCGTCCTACAAGAGTCTTTTTGCCTGAGAGATTCGCATGTTTGCTTGCTCCTTCGGCGTTATCTTTCCAAATTGATCAACGAAATGGAACGATAATCTCTCCCCATGTAATCATTCGCTTTTATGAAATAGTTGAAGTTGGATATACTATGTACTACTTATTACAGGGAATGCTCTAATTTCAAATTCATTATAGCATAGAAATGTTTTATAAAGTAGAAATTATGAAGAAACTCTTAATAAACTATTTATAAAGGAAGTATCTTATGAATAAAATATCAATCCAAAAGGATTCTAACTATATCGATCAATTACAAGCTGAGCTCGAAAAAGGAGAAGCCTTATCTTCTTGGGAACTGTTTTCAATGACGTACGAAGCTGAATTAACCTCGATGACACCTGAATTCCATGGTCTCCGGTCGCTCGATTTCTTACCGCATATGAATTTTATGAGTCACCAGGTTTCAACGGCTCAACAGGTTATTGAACAGATGAATGGGCGGGCCGTACTAGCAGATGAGGTTGGACTTGGAAAGACGATAGAAGCTGGCTTAGTCATGAAAGAGTATATGATCAGGGGATTAGTTAAAAAGATTTTAATCTTAGTTCCCGCTTCCCTTGTTAATCAATGGGAAAGAGAATTAAATGAAAAGTTTTACATACCTGCTATAGGTCATCGGAGAAACTATGCATGGGAAGAATACGATATTTTAATTTCATCGATGGACACAGCGAAGCGTTCTCCACATAGAGAGAAAATACTTGATATTGATTATGATTTAATTCTGATAGATGAAGCACATAAGCTAAAGAACCACAAAACAAAAAACTATGAATTTGTACGTTCCTTAAAAAAGAAATATTGTTTATTACTAACCGCTACACCAGTGCAAAATAAGCTTGTAGAGATATTTAACCTCGTCTCCATTCTTAAACCAGGGCATCTTGGTAATTATGATGACTTCCTTTCTAAGTTTGGCAAAGATAGAACAAAGATGAAGGACGATCTATTTCTTAAGCAATTAGTTCAAAAGGTGATGGTTAGGAACACAAGAGCGGAAACCACCATTAAAAACACAAAACGGAATATCGAAACAGTCTGGCTGGAATTCTCTGAACCTGAAAAAGAAGTATACCAGTTACTGGAGAATAGTATTCACAAAAGCTCTTTCGCAAAAATAACCTATTTAAGAGAGTTCTGTTCCTCAAGAGAGGCATGCTACCTTTCATTAGCAAAACTTAATGACATAAATAATCCCAATGAGATACTTCAAACAATCACCAGCAAAATCGAAGCACTACCACACCATAAGAAAGCTGAGAAGTTGGTTGAGTTAATAAAGGATATTGGAGACGAGAAGGTCATTGTGTTTACGGAATATCGTGCTAGCCAATTGTATTTGCAATGGTATTTGCAACAGCATGGTATCTCTTCTGTCCCATTTCGCGGGGGCTTTAAACGTGGAAAAAAAGATTGGATGCGTCAATTGTTTGAAAACCATGCTCAAGTGCTCATCGCAACGGAAGCAGGAGGAGAAGGAATTAACCTACAATTTTGTAACTATATGATTAATTATGACTTACCATGGAATCCAATGCGATTGGAGCAACGAATTGGTAGAATCCATCGTTATGGACAGGAGAATGACGTCCACATATATAATTTTGCCATCAGAGGAACAATTGAGGAACATATAATGACCTTACTTTATGAAAAAATAGAACTATTTGAGAAGGTTATTGGACATCTCGATAATATATTAGCTGAACTAGAAATAACCAACATGGAAAAAGAAATTGCAACCATTTATTCCGAATCAGAGTCCATGGGTGAAGCAAAAATTAAGCTTGATAATCTTTCACATGTATTAAAAAACACGTTCCATGCCGAATCTGAGGAGGAGCAATATGGCAATTGAAAACTTAAATGAATTTCTAGCTGGTTATTTCCGAGCCCATCATTGTCAGTTGCTCAGTAATAAGAATGGTATCCTGCAGGTTCAACTAACCGAACAGATGGACCGAGCATTAATGAACAGACCTTTTTATTGGCATTATATTAAAAAGATGGGCCGTGAAGGTGAACCAAAGCAACTTACATTTATAACAAACCCGGACAAAAGAGAAGAACAAGGTGAATGGATTCATTTTGGCAGTCCTCGCCTGCAACAAATCCTTCGTCACTTAAAACAAAATGAGAAGTACACAAAGCTCTTTCAGCGTGTTAATACACAAGTTAATACCCCTATGTACCCTTGGCTTGTCGTCAATTTGAAAATAAGTTATAAGGGCAAGCAGAAAAAAGAAGAAATATTCTCTCTAGGTTTACAAATGGTGACAGGTGAAATGAGAGCAGAGATGATGAATACACTTCGAACCATACCTCTACAGCAAACTATTTCTGACTATTGTTATACGATATCACCAATTATTCGTCTGAACAGTGGTTTTAAGCGAATGGAGGTTGTAATAGACAACTACATTGAGAACCAAACTCATGAGTGGGCACAAGCTTCCCTTTTAGCTATGAAGGAAGATATTGACACGTTAAAACACTTTTATGTAGAACAAAACGATATAGAGACAGAAACAATGGAAAAAGAAATTGCAGAGATTGAAGAGAGATATCGACCTGTTATCTCCTATGAGGTTATAAATGGAGGCATGTTTTATCTTTCCAAGGTGTAACCAAATGTGAGAGCTGCGTAGTAAGAAAAGATAATTTAAACAAAAATTTCTTCTAAGGTTAGGCATATTTTTTAGACCCTTTGCTCCCCCAGAGACTTGCGCTCGAGTTAGTGGATATATAAAGCCACCAGACAAGGAATAATAACTTTTCTGGTGGCGATAAATTAGAACGGTGTTATGCATGTTACTTTAATTATTTTCTCAGAAAGGTTTTGACTGCGAAAGGCAAAACACCAAGCCAGCGTGAGCTGTATACTGGCCTAGGAACCTTTTCTTGCTTCTTCCTTTTTTTTCGTTCCTCCTGCGGCAAATCCAAATAGGCTACAACCTGTTCAGTCATAAATTTTAAATAATCGTTACCAGACACGCTCATCACCCTTACAGATCTTGTTTTGATCAGCTTGTCCCAACCCTTCACGATTTATGCTAAAAAAATTTAATTAAAAGAAGGAATCTCACTAAACATGTCGAATCTAATCGGTATGGTGCAATAATATGCAGGAGGTGAGTCCTTTGAACCACGCCACCGCACTATCCAAAAAGCTCTTCAACGAAGCATTCCGTCAGTTAGCCACAGACATTCACTTCTATCCTTTTGAAACAGGTACAGATGTCTATTTTCGAATTCACGGCAAACGTGTGTATCACACTTCGCTCCCCACTTTCACTTATCGTTCCTTACTCTCTTATTACAAATTTGCTTCAGGTATGGACATTGGTGAGATTAGAAAACCACAAAACGGTACACTTACCCACCAAGCAATAGATAAATTAATTTCCCTTCGCCTCTCCACCCTCCCTGTAAAAGAACATGAAAGTTTAGCAATACGAATACTTCCCGAGCAAAATCTATTGAGACTTGATCAGCTCTTTCTCTTTTCTTACCAATTACAAAAATTAAAAAAATGGGTGTCTAACCGTTCTGGTATCATTCTATTTACTGGCCCGACAGGTAGTGGAAAAACGACCACTCTTTACGCATTACTTCAGACCATTCTTCAAGAAAAATCCTACCAAACCATCACTTTAGAAGACCCAATAGAAAGAAAAATGGATAATATGCTTCAGGTTCAGGTAAACGAAAAGGCTGGAGTTACTTATCAAGCAGGTCTTAAAGCAGCTCTAAGGCATGATCCAGATATTATTATGGTTGGCGAGATACGTGATTCCTTCACGGCTAAATTTGCATTTGACGCATCTCTAACAGGGCATTTAGTCTTCAGTACGCTTCATGCCAAAAATACCACAGGGACCATCCATAGATTGCTGGAAATGGGGTTAAAACAAAGTGACTTGGAGCAATCCTTGCTGGCCGTAGCTTCACTGGAGCTACTGCCTTTACAGATCAACGGAACAACCAAGCGGCGCGGAGCTATTATGGAATTACTTGAAGGAAAACAGTTGGAAGAGTCGATTCTTAATAGAAGCAGTAATATGGTAGAACGACTTCATTCCTTCGACCATTTAAGAAAGAAGGCTCTTGCTTATGGATTTATTTCCGAAAGTGTTTATAAAGAATTACAAACCTACTCATGAGCTACAATTGGCATTCCTAACCAGATTGCATCGGCTATTATCGATAGGGTACCCTCTCATGCCTGCATTGGAGCGAACCAAGTGGGAAGATAGGTTTATAAAGTTAGCTGACACAATAACTCAGGCATTAACAGCTGGGAAAACAATTGATGAAGCGTTTGAATTGGCAGCATTCCACCCGCATATAGTCAGCCACCTTTATCTGAGCAGAACGACGGGGAATTTAGAGGAAAGCATAAATAAGGCAGCAGACACATTCAGAGATCGTATATTTTATTTCAATAAAATCAAACAAATAACTAGATATCCTCTACTACTTCTATTCATCTTTTGCATTCTGTTATTTCTCATGAAACAGATCGTACTTCCTTCCTTTTCGAGTCTGTTCCAATCAACCTCCGCCTCTTCCACCCTTGTTCTCTTTATGCTCCTAGTGGATTATGTAGTTTATCTCCTCGTCACAATGGCATTCATTGGATTGTTCATTGTTTTCCTTTGGCCAATTTACACGAGGAAAGTAACCACAAATACGCTTATCAAAATTTATCAATCCCTTCCCCTATGTCGAATCTATATTAAGGCCCAGACATCCCTACTCTTTGCAGCACATTTCAGTTCTCTTCTTAAAACAGGCATTTCTTATTATGACATAGTTCAGGAGATGTCAGGATTAAAGAAACAACGTATCATTTCTTTCTATGCATCTTACTTAAAAGAAGAACTATCAAAAGGCTATACGATGTCTTCCTTACTAGCTTCTTTACCGTTTCTTGATAAAAAACTATCTTCATTATTTAATCAAGATGCAAGTTCAATGCACTTAACAAAAGACCTTGATATGTTTACAGAAGTATTAACAGAAGAAATGAAGCGGAGAGCCCTTAGACTTGTGACATATATCCAGCCAGTATTTTTCCTCGTACTAGCAGGCTTCATTATTTTTATTTATATAACAATCATGTGGCCAATGTACGAACTAATTAAAACAATATAAAAGGAGACTTATCATGTTAAAAAACGAGCGTGGGTTTACACTAATTGAGATGCTAATCGTATTAATGATTATTTCGGTATTAATATTACTCTTTATACCTAGTCTTAGTGGGAAGAGCGAAGAAGTGAACTCAACAGGCTGTGAAGCACTTGTAGCATTAGTCCAAGCCCAGGTTGATGCATACTATTTAAATGAAAGAGAATATCCTGCTACACTTGCTATCCTTGTAGAAGGAGATTATATAACAACAGAACAAACAACTTGTAGTAATAACCTTTCTTTAGGATATGCGGATGGCAAGGTAACAGCGCCTAGCTTGTAGGGCTTTGATATGAAAGAGGACGGCTTTACACTAATTGAGATGCTTATGGTGTTAGGTATAATCTCAACCTTAGTTTTACTCGCTTTCCCCCTACAGTTTAATGTATTAAAAGAACAGGAAGAAAAACAATTTTTAAAAACATTAGCGTCTGACGTTTTATATATCCAGCAACGTTCCACCCTAACAAGTGGGATGAATCGGATAACTTTTAATGAAAACAGCTATCGAATCACAGTAGATGGACGACCTAGTATGAATCGTGCCTATCCTAAAGGACTGACTATTGATACACGAACAGACAGAAATATCACCTTCAATTATAATGGGAATATAAAAAACCCAAGAACACTTTATCTTGTCTCATCGCTAAACAGCTATCGGATGGTGTTTCCATTTGGGAAGGGAAGATTTTATCTTGAGAGACAATAAAGGTTTTACCTTAATTGAAGTGCTTATTACAGTATCAATCCTATTAGGTGTTGTTATTACAGTGATCCCCTTACTTCAGTTACTAATACTTGAAGGCGAGACCCTTACAGACAGACGATATATGAACCAAGAATTATTTGATGAGCTACAGCCCTTTCTATGGTCACCTGGCCGTCCTCTCCCCCAATCTCAACATACAACCTTTCAAGCAAACGGAATGAAAGCCGTATACCATTTTACGCAAGAGCGTGAATTGATAAAAGGATGTGTCGAATGGACGAATGTTAAAGAAAAAAGAGAAACAATCTGTTTATATGGTGTTCCTAGAAAAAAGTAGTGGATTCACCATGATCCAATCATTGTTAGCAATTAGCTTTCTCGCCTTAAGCCTCCCTTTTCTTGCCTCCCTTCTGAAAGCTGCCGACATACCTCTTCACGAACAGGAGCTTTCTATCCAACAATTCTTTACCTTTCTACAAGACGATGTAAAAAATGCAACTAGTTTTAAATTAAAAGATGCTGGTAAGATATTAGAACTCAACCTTGTCGGCGGATCGACTACCACACTTGAGAAATATGGTAACTTGATTCGTCGCAGGGTAAACGGCACGGGACATGAGGTTTATTTAAGAAATATAGCAAGTCTCCGCTTTGAACCAGCAGCTTACGGATTTTCCATATTTGTTACGATGGAGGATGGTGAAACATTTGAAAAGACGATCATATGGTACGATGAAGAATGAAAGGGGTTTTATTCTTCCCTATGTACTGGTAGTTCTTTCAATCATTTTCCTTTTGCTTTTTCACGGAACTGCAGGTTATCGTAATGAACTTCACATGACTGATATGCAAATGGAGCAAACAAGAATAGAAACACTTTTTCAATCTTCAAGGCAACTACTGATTGAAGAGATTAAAGCTACCGGAAATGTAACAGATCACGCCTCCTATCATTTTCCACATGGAGAGGTATTTATTAATATAGAGCGAATTAATGAAGCTACCTGTTTATTGGCCTTTACCATTACAACTAAAGGAAATGCTGTAAAAAATATTGAAAGTCCACTTGTGCTAAGCAGAATATTGGATTAGGTAATTCAAAAATCATAATTTAGTATGAGTGGGTTATACTAAACAAAGGAAGGATTAACGATGCAGATGCAATCGTTTACGGCTAAATTTCCCTTTATTTTGCAAATCTTTCTTTTGTTTAGCAAGATTCGTTTACAAGTAGCAGAAGGTCGTTTATAATAACAATGAAAAGGTTACCTAGAAGGAGGGGGAAGCATGGATCGTATGTTTCGCGTGCTTGCCTTTTGGACTGGCATTTTCACCGTCATGTTATTTATCGGTGATATGCATGGAGCAGCTCTTCTTTTCCTGGTTCAAACGGCATTTTTCCTTACAGTAAGTTATTTGAAATTATCTGAGCGTATGTATATGTATTTATTCGGGGCTTATTGTACGGTATTTTTTATCGGCTTTACATGGTACTCGGAGTTTATACTAGTACCAGGCTTCGGACATTAAAAAGCAGGGCATCCAGTCAATTATTTTGACCGATGCCCTGTTTTTTAATGGTCAGGGAAAAAAGGATTTTGTTGCTTTTCAAACCCAATAGTGGTTTCCGGACCGTGACCTGGAAAGACAGTATAGCCGTCACTCAGGTTATATAACTTGTTTCGGATGCTGTTTTCTAGCACATTTATGTCTCCGCCAGTTAGATCCGTTCTTCCTATCCCTTGCTTGAATAGTACATCTCCACTAATCACGATAGACTGATCATGGAAAACAAAGCTTACGCTCCCTGGTGAGTGTCCTGGTGTATGTCTAATCTCGAACGTAAAGCCATACATCTCCGTATCTCCTTCTTGGAGCTCATTTTCTGCCTCATAAGTGGTTATTTCTTGCCCCATAAGACCTAGTGAACCATTTAATGAAGCATCCTGTAGCCAATTTTTTTCCTCAGAGTGTAAATAAACATCTATTTGGTATTTTTCTCTTAATTCTTGGACTGCTCCTATATGGTCAAAATGAGCATGTGTTAATAAAATGGCTTTCGGAGTTAGTATAAGGTCTTCCATAAGTGCCATTACTTTTTCTGGATTTCCTCCTGGATCGATAATCAATGCATTTCCTTCGTTATGTATGATGTAACAATTTGTTCCTATTGGCCCTAATGGTAGCGCTTTTACTTCCATTCCTATCCCTCCAACTGGTTATAGCTATTCATTAATTTTTAGTCCATGTATTTCTCGACAAATGATACGAAATACTATAAAATAAATAATATATTGGGTTAGTTACATAATAATATAAACGGTAGTCACTATCAATTTTATGAACTGAACAAGGGGGTTAACTAAGATGCATATCGTTTTGGCAATATTATTATTATTGGTTGCACTACTTGCAGTTGTATCTGTTATTCGTCAGCTTAAATACAAAAATTTCTTCGCTCTAGCTTTTTCCGCAATAGCTGCTGTTGCATTTGGATTTTTCTCTATAGCAACGCTTATCACTGAGATTTCGGGAATGAATTAAAATAAGGGTGAACAACAAAAAGTCCGTACGGGTATTTAACTCGTCCGGACTTTTTTATTTAATCAGATTAACCTATTTAAAAACGGAGGTTTCCTTGTGACTGCTCAACAGTCCATGGTCCTCCGTTTTATTGTTATTTTTCTTTATCCTCAAATTCAATAAACCGAAATAGATCTCCGTAAATCATGTCATCTGAATAAGCAAGTTCCCGATCTACTTTATCCGCAATAGGAGTACAAGCAGTCACCTCTTCATCAATTGAAACATCTAGAGAGACTTCACTTTCCCCTTCTACTGGCTCACCTGTTTGGCGATCATAGCAAATACCGCTTGTATAAACGAAATCTTCATTTATAAAATCGCCATTTCTTAAGGCAATATAATCTTTTCGTTCATTTGAGAACAAATCATTTCCAAAGTATATATCATCTTCATTTTCAATCCCCAGCAAGCTTAGCATAGTCGGTTTAACATCAATCTGCCCTGATACCTCAGAACGTACTTCCCCTTTCCCGTGACCAGGAATGTGAATAAAGAAAGGAACACGCTGAAGCTGAACATGATCAAAAGGAGTAATTTCTTCTTTTCCTAGATACTGACTCATTGCTTTATTATGATTGGCGCTGATCCCATAATGATCTCCCATAATGATGATAATCGAATCTTCATATAATCCTGCAGCCTTTAACTGTTCGAAAAACTGTTCAATGGATTCATCCATATAACGGACTGTTGGGAAGAAATTATTTAAAGTAGTTGAGTTAGAATCATAAGATTCTATAGACTTATCTTGATCCGTTAACTCAAAAGGGAAATGATTCGTCAGCGTTATAAATTTAGAGTAATATGGTTCCTTCAATGTCTTAATATGTTCAATAGATTGTTCAAAAAAAGGTTTATCTTTTAATCCCCAGCCCACAGAATTATCGTCTGTTACCTCATAAGCCTCTTTCCCATAAAACGCATCAATACCTAGGCTTTCGTACATTTGGTCCCTGTTCCAGAAACTTTTGTTATTCGCATGGAAAACATTCGAAGTGTAACCTTCTTGACCTAGAATTTCAGGCATTGCATTGTATTCATTTTGTCCATGTGTAAAGAACACAGCCCCTCGTGACAAAGGATACAGGGAGTTTTCAATCAAGAATTCAGAATCAGATGTTTTTCCCTGCTCTGTCTGATGATAGAAATTTTCAAAGTAATACGTGTCTTTGTCTTCTGTTAAGCTATTCAAAAATGGCGTAACTTCCTCCCCATTTACTTCATTATTGATTACAAAACTTTGTAAAGACTCGGCATTGATAAAGACGACGTTCTTATTTTCCGCAACCCCGAACATCTCTGATTTTTGATCATCCTTAACGTTATTCTCTACATATTTCTTAATTTCTGGGATTTCATTGCCGTCCGCAAAAACTTTCTGTGTAGTTGCTTTTGTATTAATTGCAATGTCGTATATATGGTAGTTAAATAGCCCTATATTTTTCACAAGATATTCGCGGTCAAATGCACGCGTGAAAAGCTGTGGACGCTCCATCTCTGCTAAAAAAAAGTTTCCTGCGAGTAGTACAAGAGACATTGCTAAAGCAAATACTTTTCCTCTCCTTGAAAAATCTATAATGAAACTATCTGCTCTTCTTTTGCTTAAATGCCATATTACTGCTACGTCGATAAACAATAAAATGTCATATGGTCTCATTAAGGATAAAATACTTTTCCCTAGGTCAGCGGCATTACTTCCCTGTAATAACTGGGGAATGGTAATAAAATCAGCAAACGATCGATAAAACACAATATTAGCAAACACTAATAGGGAAGCAAGTAATGCTGTATACCGTATATACTTCATTTGTCTTGATTTTTTGCTGAACCAGACGCTAATCGAAAACAACAAAAAGGTTGAAACAAATGGATTTATAAATAGGATCAACGCTTGCATTATATTTTCAAGGTCGATGTTAAATATAAATCGGTAAACAATGTATGTTTTTATCCCAAATAATATAGTCGCAATGATAAAAAAAGGCATTTTCTTTTGAATAAAATTCATCTTTGTTTCCTCCTGCTTTTCCCTTTCAATGTTGTCAAAATAACATATTTGTACATTACGAATGTATTACTATCACTACTTATCAATTCCCCTGCCTTTACATTATAAACGCAAGGAAATTCATGTATGTTTTTTGTAAAGCACATATAAGTATATGACGTATTGAATATAATAAAAGTTTCAAAGCTACATAAAAAAATGACGGATTATAATAATTCACAGGAAAAGGTAAAAAAATTAGAAAGAAACATGAAGAACTTTTTGTTTTACAAGGAAGGCCGCCCCTATAATGCCCGCATCATTTCCCAACTCTGCAACCCTCATATCGCAAATGGAGCTTACCCTTTCAAGGGCATATTTTTCAAATGATGCCTTAATCGCATCAAGTAATTGGTCTCCAGCTTTTGATACGCCGCCGCCAATTAATACTTTCGACGGGTTAAGGAGGGCACCCATGTTAGCTATAACTAAACCAAGTACATCGGCAGTATAGTGAACAATAGAACTAGCTTCTTGATCTCCCAATGACGCATAGTTGAAAATATCTTTAGCAGTTAAGACACCGTGATTTTCAAAATGTTCCACTAGTTTACTTTCACTATTACCAGCTTCAATTAACTCCATCGCCTGTCTTACAATTCCCGTGGCTGAAGCAATTGTTTCTAGGCAACCTGCTCTTCCACAGTTACAAGGTCTTCCAGCTGTTTCAATCGTCATATGTCCAATCTCACCAGCCATCCCATTTGCACCGTTTACAATCTCACCGTTCGCAATAATGCCGCCCCCTACACCAGTTCCAAGTGTAATGGCGATAACATTTTTCTCTTGACGACCCGCTCCCTGCCAATTCTCTCCTAGCACAGCAACATTTGCATCGTTCTCTACAAAAACTGGGAGTCCTGAAAGTTGTTTCAAATGACCTGGTAAATCATATTCCTTCCAGCCAATATTGACTGCTTCGTAAATATATCCAGTATCTCCGTCAATAAACCCAGGTGCGCCTAAACCAATCCCTAATATATTATCTGATGAGATATTTGATTCAGATAGCTTTTGTTGGACAGAGTTCCAGACATCCTCCATAATACGCTGCCCACCATTTGATTTATCTGTTTTAATTTCCCATTTCTTATAAATATCCCCTTTTGCTGAAATAATACCTATCTTTACACTCGTTCCTCCAACATCAACACCAACAATCCATTTGCTCTCAGTCATGTTAAACGTTCCCCCTTTTTTCTTTTTCTACTTTAGATATTTCGCTTCGCAAAAGTAACTTGGCCATTGTATAATCTTCTCCATTAATAAAATCCCACTTATACAATTCAGTTAGTTCCATGTCCATTAATTCTAAGTCTCCCAACCGATTACCAGTATATACAAATGTACCGTATCGTTTAAGTAATTGTTGGACATCATAAATTGTTTTCATAAAAATCACCAAATTTAATTATAGCAAACTTTTTTTGTAATAGGAACTACATTAAAGGCGGTTACCCCCGGGGAAACAGTCTAATACACCTTATCCTTGTTCCATGTCGGCATAACTCGTTTCATTTCTCATAAAAAACCGCAAGTACCCTGTTAGCGGTCAGGGTCCTGCGGGTTCAAAAAGAGAGGTCTTCTATTTTTTAATGGGATTGGTGTCCGTACAAAAATGTCCCGAAATGGACGATAGGAAAAAGGCAGGAACGGCCAAAAGTAAGGTATATGAAACGATTGCATTCTGGCAAGATAAAGAATCCAAAGTGTAATTCCAGTTACATATCCCATTACACCGAACAAAGAAGTGCAAATTAATAAAAAGATACGTACGAGCCGATTTGCTAAACTCATTTCATAACTCGGTGTTGCGTAAGTTCCAATAGCAGCTACGGCCAAGTATAAAACAACTTCATTAGAGAACCATCCAACTTCTACAGAAATTTGTCCAATCAGTATGGCTGCCACTAGTCCCAGAGCAGTGGCTAAAGAAGATGGTGTATGAATGGCAGCCATGCGCAAGACATCAATTCCTATTTCTGCAATTATAAACTGTGCAATTATAGGCACAACCCCCATTTGGTTTGGACCAATAAACTCTAATCCAGTTGGTAGCAGTTCAGGGTTTACAGAAAATAAATAGTATAGTGGAAGAATAAAAATTGAAGCGAATACAGCAATAAACCTTATTAGACGTAAATAGGCACCTACCAATGGTTTCTGCCGATATTCTTCCGCGTGTTGCAGATGATGCCAATACGTTGCGGGTGTGATCATGACACTTGGTGAGCCATCGATGATAAGCAATACATGTCCCTCATACAGGTGAGATGCAGCAGTGTCAGGTCTTTCCGTGTATCGAACTGTTGGGTATGGGTTCCAATAACGCCCACTAAGAAATTCTTCTATTGTTTTTTCAGCCATCGGTAGTCCGTCTGTATCGATTTTATCTAATACGCCTTTCAAATGTTCGACTCTATCCATATCTGCAATATCTTCAATATAACAAATACAAACATCTGTCAAAGAACGGCGCCCGACCTGGGTATATTCCATTCTTAGCGTTCGATCACGTACTCTTCTTCTTGTTAAAGCCGTATTGAATACAAGCGTTTCCACATATCCATCCCTTGATCCTCGTACTACTCTTTCTAAATCTGGTTCTGCAGGGGTTCTAGCGGGATATGTTCTGGCATCGATCATGATTACTTTATTGATACCTTCTACGATCAATGCGGAAGGACCAGCAAGTATTTGCTTAGTAGCCAGGTTGAGATCATCCACCTGTTCTATCTCTACGTAGGGAATATACGTTTTAAGTAATTTGGCTAATGGATCTGGTTCAATATCTTCTGGCTCCAACTTAGCAAGTAACTTCATCAAAAGGTGAAGAATGTCATCTTTTGCAAATCCATCTATTAAAAACAGTGCCATTCTTTTTCCCGCGTACTCTAAATCCAGTTGTATAATATCAAAGCTTTTATCTACACCGAGTCTTTTTGATAAATATTCTACATTTTTATCATAGCTGGTATACATGACTTTTTCTTTGTTTATTTCTTCTGACATATCCTCACCCAACTCTCTTTCTCTTCATAATGGTAGTTTGACAAGGTGGGTTGTTTTCTATACATCTAACATATCTTCTATCCAAAATTCATACAATGGATTAGACAAGCTACTCTAGAGGGTGAATAGTTGATGAATAAATGGGGATTTCTTTCGATTATTATTGTTTCAATAAGTGTTGCTGTCAGCATTTATATAATAAACATTCATACATTGCCTGCCATAACCTATTTTCCTATAACAGAGGATCAACGTTTTGAGAAAGTACAAACAGATATATCGCTGTTTTCGGAAAATGGGAATGATTCATATGAAATTATTTGGTCAGCAACCTCTGTAAGCGATGCTCCAACCTATCTTAGGCAAGACGCTTCTTTATTATTCGATAATGGGAGACTACGTGGGTTAAGAAGTATATGGAAGCAAGATACAGATAGTATTATAATGAAAGAACGGTTATTCCATGAAGACAGCAGCTTATTCCAAGCCATCACGTTTCACCACGGTGAGATTCATAAACAAGATAAATCCATTCATAGTATGCAACAAATAACTGCAGATCAACTATATGTCATTGATTCTCCAACTACTGCTTTAGAATCATTTAAAAAACCACAGAATAATTATGAGGTGGAGTGGAAAAACCTCTTGGAAAAAACCACCCGTCAGCAGCTTTTATACCATTGGAATCAACTATTTACTCATTTTGATATAGATAGTAGCAACTATCTATCCGTCCCTTTGACGAGCCTGGCTACTTATCAAACAAAACCACTACCATCTTTAACACAGCAGGAAACAGACAAAATCATGGGGCAGTTATGGGAGGGTCTCTATAAGAATTATATTGTACCCGCCACAACGAAAAACAACAAAAAACCTACTAGCTACATCCCCATTATTCTTTTTAGTAAAGACCAGGATCATTTACTTGTCCTTTTTGAGCTAAATGGAAGGAAAAATCAGCTTATACAGAAGTACAGTCTTACTGAAAGCTAAAAAAGTGCCTATGGCACTTTTTTAGTTTATCCCCATAGGTTTTCTAAGGAAATATCCTCTCTTTGATTTGAAGTAAGCTCCCCGCCAAAAATCCGAGGGAAATACAAGTATTCTAAGCAAGAGACAACTGCCAGTGTAGGTCTGATTCGTTAATCTATCCTTTGCTGGGAAACCTTCCGTAAATGAAGGTTTCACTATTTTACTATCTTATAATAAAAGTTATTATCTTTGTAATTACCGAAGGCATCCTGCGAATAAGCTGGTACTTCTCCGTATAGTTCATACCCCTCTGATTGATAAAGCATATTAGCTGAAGATCCCTTGGCTGTGTCCAATAATAGAAGCGTTCTTTTTTCATGCTTGGCTGCTTGTTCGGCAGACTGAAGGAGTTTTCTCGCTACACCCTTCCTACGTGCTTCTGGATGTGTCATTAACTTGGCAATTTCGGCTCGGTGCAGTCCATTCTCCTTATTTGCGAGGTGTAACTGAACTGTACCTACCAGCTTACCGTCAAGGAGACAAATAAATAATCGAACCTGCTCCGATACAACATGTTTCCAGTAATGAATGGCTGTTTCGTAATGCATGGGATATAAATAATTAAGTGCAGCACCTTCAGCAACTACTTCTTGAAACAAAGTTGCCAATTCGTCCTGATAGGCAGCTATATCTTTTATTTCTACGATTTGCAACAGATTTACCCCCATCTCTAATTTTTTCTAAGTGAATGCCTTATTCTCTTATTGACTGCTAGCTTAGTTGAAAAAACAATAGATACTTTTTAAGGACTTTGTTCCATTAATTGATCATATAAACTTTTAATATTTTCATCTTTAGGTTTAAGTTGACTAGCACGTTCAATTGCTTCTCTCGCCTTTGTCAAATCTCCCTTATTCGCATAAAGCACTGCCAAGTTATAGTGAGCTTCTGACAAGCTATTGTCAATTTCTATTGTTTGTTCAAGGTCTTTCTCCGCCTCTTCTGATCGATCTAATTGTATATAAGCATACGACCGTTGAAAAAGGAGATTCGCCTCCAATTCTCCCTCTTTTGCCAGTCCCTCAGTAGCAACCTCTACAACTTCCTGATACTTTTCCCGCTGTAAAAGTTCATCTATTTGCATTAAATAATATTCTTGACTAGTTTCGTTATGCTGGATACCAAAAGCTACCAGCCCACTTAACAGTAAAAAATAGATTACCAATGCGCTAAGTTGGAGTGCAATCTTTTTCTTGTGTGGCAAATGGATAATGGCAGAAGCAATAAACCCTGCAGCAAGTCCACCTAAATGTGCACTATAATCAACTTGAGGCACTAAGAATCCAAAAACAATATTAATAGCTAGAATGATTAAGACGCCACGCCCCATTGTTTGAAAAAAGACTTTCTTATATATTACTCCGAAAAACAATAAGGCGCCAAATAAACCAAATAATGCACCTGAAGCACCGGCAGAAATATTATAGGAAAAGGCAAAGCTTGCAAGTCCCCCTCCAATACCTGCTAGGAAGTAGATGAATAAAAATCTTGCTGATCCATAGATTCTTTCTACAGTGGAACCTAGGTAATAAACAGCCAGCATATTCATCATTAAATGCAAAACCCCGATATGTAAAAACATCGAGCTTATTATTCTCCACCATTCTCCCTCAATAATTGCCGGATTGTATTTTGCCCCAGATGCAATAAGATTGTGAATATCTTCACTGCCACCTCGTACTTCCAACCAAATAAATAAAATAATATTTATAGCTAACAACAAATACGTTAAGAATGGTTTACCATAAAAAAATAAATTATCCACTTCTTTTTTCTTTGCAAAAAGTGCATCCTCTAATGCCTTTTTATAGATTAAAACAGCAGTTTCCTTCTCTTCACTGGACTTCCCTTCTAACGTCGAATCCATTTCAAGGGAACTTAACAATCGTGATTTTTCTTCTTGGGTGTTTTCGTTAGTAATATAATAGACATTCATTTTCGTGGCATTTTTCTCTTTTAATTGCATAGGCTTTTTTAGAAATTCCCAATCATCAACTGGTGGGTGTGAAGAAAAATAAACATTATGTATTGTAATAAATTTTCCAGTGATTACTTTACTCAATGCTTTACATCGTTGAAATGTTATTGCTATATCATTACGTAAATGATTTTTCCAGTCGAATCCTTTATGTATAAGTCTAATCACATTGGAGTTTCGCTTCACATTTTGCTCTAGCCAAATTTCTTCCTCTTTATTATTTATATATAGTACCTCGAACTGGTGTTTCGTTACCAAGTGATGTGCCAGTTGATACATTGAAAATTGTTCATCTAAGTACATGGTCTCCCCTCCTGCCTTTCCATCATACCAAACTTTCATATACATATCCTGATAAAGGTCCCTTCATGCTCTTGATTTTTTGTTGGTAAATTACAAAAAAGAAGCTGACATGGCAGCTTCTTTTTTTACATCTCATTTGATTGTTGTTTTCCAAACAAACCAGGTAATATTTTCGATCGAATAGTTGGCATATTCATGGATAAGGTAACAGCAAGACGTCGTAAAAAACTAATTGCCAGTAATGTATTAACGATTCTGTATCGCCATTTATATACAATACCTATAATACCTAATATTCCTAAAACAATTGTCGTAACTCGCATACACTTTTCACCTTCTCTTTCTTTAGATGGTGAACTTAGTTTGAGGTGGTTCATCAATATTTATACATCTAGCTTATTTGCTCTCTACCAAGATTTCTCTGCTGTTATGATATGTTGAACTGGAATATCAAAGGACTCTGCTGGTACTTGATCAACAAGTTGCTCAGAATGCATGAGTGAAGCTGTTACATTTGGATAATCGGCAAGATAACGGTCATAATATCCTCCACCAAAACCAATTCGGTAACCCCGTTTGTCAAAAACGAGACCTGGGACTAATAATAGCTGAATTTCCATTTTAGCCACTGGTTGTGTGACAGTTGGATTTGGCTCAAGCAAATTATAGTAAACTACCTCTAATTGATTAAATGACTCTAACTTATAAAAGGTAAGCATCTTTTCCTTTGGCGAGCATTTTGGAACACACACCGTTTTTCCAGCCTTCCAAGCTTCTTCAATAATAGGCTTGGTATCCCACTCCATTGCTTGGGAGACGGTTAACCCAATAGTAGTTGCTTGCTCCCAAATAGAACTGGAAATTAATTGATCCTTAAGTTTCTTTTCTGTTATGTATCTGTCCTCTTTACTAATCCCTTTTAAAAATTCTATCGAGTTTGCACGCAATTCTGCTTTGGTCAAAACAATCAGCTCCCTAAAATAGAAATAAAACCCCTGCCATCAATGACAGGAGTTTCGTTTAAAACTATTTAGTCTCGCGATGTAAAGTGTGTTTTTTAAGACGTGGACTATATTTCTTAAGCTCGATACGTTCAGGGTTCGTACGTTTGTTTTTTGTTGAAATATAGTTACGATCACCTGTTTCAGTACAAGCTAATGTAATGTTTACGCGCATAATTTTCCCTCCAAACTATAAGAAACTTGCTTATAGGCAGCTCAGCATTCATTTCAGACTTAATAATAATAGCAGAAATTCGCCAAACTATCAAGAAGTAACAAAAAATATTTTAACTCACTATAATTCTTTTACGTGGATTACAGCCACATCTTTTTTTATTTAGATGGCAAACATATTTCTCATTATTATTATTCATTTCAATTACATTTATTATTTTAAAAAGCCTTTATGATAGAATAGGAGCGGGAAATTATTTAGCTCAATCTATGATTCCACCGAACATTGTTTATTCGGCTTTCGTTTTGAAACCATATATTTACTATGGTCTAGAGCTTGTTTATATGATATAACTAGTAATGTAGAATAAAAGCGAAATGACTCAAATTAAGCATTTGCTGATAATAAGGAGGTTGAAAAATGTTATTCGCAGTCATTGCTATTCTTGTGGTTGCTATTGTGTTATTCGTTCTGTCTTTCTTTATGAATGACCGTTTGGAAGATTTGGAAAGCCAGCTCGAGCAATTTTCTATTTCAACAATGCAAGATACATATCAAATGAAGAAGAAGATTAAGATTTTGGAAGAAGAATTACTTACTGAAAACTATCCAGAAGACTTAACTAAAAGCAATTGATCAAAAGGTAACAATCTGTATTTGAAAAGGAGAAACCAATGAAACAAAGTGTACGATCGTTTGCTATAGGGTTATTTACTGCAGGTATACTGCTACTTGGCGGGATATTCTTTTTTAGTACCGGTGGAGAGAAAGTAGAGGATTTAGCTGCAGAGGACCTAATCGACCTTGTTGAACAAAAAGGCTACTATGTCTTAAATAAAGAAGAATATATTGCTGCTTCGGTTGGAGATGAAAGTAAAACAGCTTCCGCTGAGTCTACTTCTAAAGAAGAAAATTCCGAACAGGAATCTTCCAATAAAGAAGAGGACGCCTCGAAAGATCAGGAAGACGAAGCAACTGAGAAAGCCAAAGAAGAAAACTCTGATGAAAATGATAGCGAAAAAGCAGAAAAGGAAGAAGAAAAGGAAAAAACTTCCTATACGTTAAAGATACAAGAAGGAATGGCTTCATCTGATATCAGCTCTGTATTAGAAAATAACGATATTATTGATGATGCAGGAGAGTTTAATGAATACTTGATCGATAATGATTATCACCTGAAAGTACAAATAGGTGAATATGAACTTACCACTGGCATGAGCCATTATGAAGTAGCTGAGGCAATTACAAAATAAGCAGTATGGCAGGTTTTAACTGCCATACTGCTTTTAATTTAAATTATAATTCTCACCTTTAACTAGGAACAAAATACTTTCCCCGATGTTCGTGATATGGTCCGCATAGCGCTCCAAATATCTAGCGCAAAAGGAGACTTGCATAACATATTGAATTTTGTCAGGATTCGTTGCTGTTTCACCGAGCAATTCACTGATAATTAATTTGTACAATCGGTCCACTTTATCATCCATCGCAGATAGACTGCTTGCAAGTGTTATATCTTCTTCTCTAAAGGCTTTTAAAGCCGTGTGAAGCATGTCTTTAGCAATTTCATGCATCTTCTTTAAACCTTCTGGTAATACAACCTCATTATATTCACCTAAATAGATCGTAGCATTGGCAATATTCTTTGCGTTATCTGCCATACGTTCCAAATCTGTTACAATCCTTAAAGCAATAATGAGCCTTCTCAAGTCTGTTGCTACCGGTTGTTGCTTAGCAATAAGTAAAATGGTTTTATCATTAATTTCAATTTCCAACCTGTCAATATTATGATCCTGTTCAATAATTGCCTTAGCTTGCTCTGTGTCTTTGTTAAATAATGCGTTAATTGCATTCTCTAATGCTTCCTCGGCTGCATCTGCTAACCGGATGATATCATTATTTATCTCTTCCAGTTCATGGTGAAACTGTCCACGTGTTGCCATGGAATCCCCCCCTATTCTGTCTAACATACTATAAGGGTAACAGGTAAGTATTAAGCTACTATTTACTCTTTGTAAAATTTTCGTAAACAAAAAACAGCCCTCCTCCGCAGGAGAGCTGTTTTTCTACTTAGTTTTCTTCTTCCTCATTATCTTCGCTACGTTCTTCTTTTAAATCGAAATATGCATCAAGAATACGTTCGCCAATATATTTATTAATATTATATTGATTAGATACTATTCCAGTGTTTGGTGCAATTACTGCAAAGGCTACTTCAGGTTCATCAAAGGGAGCATACCCGACTAATGAGAGATTGTTTACATCGGTTTTATTCCCATCTTCATATACTTCGTTTTCAGCAGTTCCAGTTTTTCCGGCTGGGTTATAATCTTTATCCCCGAAATAGCTAACTGCTGTACCACCCGATTCTTGGTATGCTTGTCGGAACCCTTCTTGGACACGCTCAATTAATGTTTGGTCCATTTGAATACGATTCAGAACGTTAGTATTAACACTCTTAGATACAGAGCCTAACTTTTCATCAGATTCCCCTGGTTCACGAATTTCTTTCAAAAAATGTGGACTTACGCGGTATCCATCATTGGCAATAGTTGATACGTATTGCGCCATTTGCATTGTTGTATAAGTATCATACTGGCCGATTGCAAAATCCATTAAGAGACCAGGATCATATGAGCTATCCCCAACATAACCCGTACTTTCGTAAGGATAATCAATACCGGTTTTTACTCCAAGGCCAAATTGCTGAAAATAATTTCGTATTTGTTGCCATGCCGCTGTATCAAAAGCGGCCTTACTATCATTAGGGAAAGGATATCTATTCTCTCCCCCCATTTTAAGTGCAATATAAAACATATACACGTTGGAAGATTTTCTTAATGCTGCATAATCATTTACTGGGCCTAAGTTCGAATAAGAACTTTTGGAAGGTGTGTCCGCAATTTTAATGGTTTGATCATTAAAAGTTTGCCCGGGTGAAATAACACCTGATTCGTACCCAGCTAATACAGTTGCACCTTTGACAATAGAACCCGGTCGATGTGCGTCATACAATGTTTTTAAGGGATTACTAATATATTTATCATTTTCTTCATCATAACTTTGGCCACTAACTGCTAGTATTTCTCCTGTTTGTGGATTAAGTACAACAGCCATGGCATCTTTCATATACCTGTTTGCGTATGGATGCTTACTCTTAGCAGCTTTTAATTCTTCACGAACAATTTTGTCAACTTCTTCTTGAAACTCCATATCAACTGTGAGTACTAGATCTTTTCCTCGTTCCCCTTCTACAATTGTTTTAGAGTCAATAACTCTTCCTGACTTGGTTGTCGTATATTGAATCTGCTCTTTTCTGCCACGAAGAGATTCTTCATAATATTCTTCCAGACCACTTTTGCCCACACGGTCATTTCTACTATACCCTCTAGTCATGTAATAGTCTTCACTTTCGGCTGGGATGCCCTGTTCCTGTGAAGTAATAGAACCAACTAAGTCTCTAAAAGTGTCCTTATAAGGATATTCTCTATCCCAATCAGTCGTTGCATTAATTCCAGGCAGCTCACTGAGATGTTCAGCTACTTGGGCATATTCTTCGGCTGTAACATCTTCATTTTTAACAATTTGTGGTGTTAGAGAATAAGCTTTGTCTAACTCTTTTTTAATTGCAATCACTTCTAACTCTTGCTTAGAGAATCCTTTTAAATCTTCCTCTGGAATGCGTTCTAAAACAAGCTTATAGAAATCAGAATTACTAAGCTCCTTTTGCTCTTCAGCGGTTACACGATCCTCAGCCTTTTCTATGTCTTGTAGATATACATATTCCTGTTTGTTTCTATCTGTTATCCCATCGATATATTCTTCACTATCCATTGAAATAAACGTTGCAAGTTTTTCGGCGACCTCTAGCCTATCTTCGGCCTGTGTCCCTTTTGCTGGGGTATAAGTAATGGAATAAAGTGGTTTATTATCGACCACCACATTGTGATTAGTATCGTAAATTTTCCCGCGTGGAACTGGTATTTTTGTGGTATCTTGAATCGTTCTGTCAATTTCCTCCTGAAATGCTTCCCCATTAAGTATTTGCACAACACCGAGCTGCATAATTAATACAGAAAACATAAGAAACACAACAAAGAACAATATGTTAATCCGGAAAGGAAGTTGTGCTTTTTTCTTTCTTTTCTTATTACCCATCGCTTCTCCCCCATAATAAAAATAGTCATATATTTTTATTATAACATGTCAGATAGTATAATCTAAGTGAATTTATCGGTTTTTTTCATCTGTTATTTGATCTTTTATTAAGACCTCTTTCTTTTGCTTTGTTCCGAGGTAAATATTCTTAACAAAAAAGTAAATGATCAAGTGTCCGCTCCCAAGAATTATAAGCAAGACAGGTATCACTTGCTTTGCTGGGAACAGCATGACTGCTCCCAAGAAGAGGACAATAGAACCAACTCTCCCTAAATTCACGAATAGTTCTCTTACAACAATGTACTCTACGCGCATCTCCTTGGCTTTCCAAGCCTTACCAATCACATCATACGTCATGGAAACGTATGGGACATTAATAATCGGGTAAGCAATTCCAATGAAAACAGCATATATGATTAATTGGACATAACCTAAATTAAACAGGATAATAAAGGTGGAGAAAAAGAGAATTAGTCCACCAAGTAAAATCGCTTTTTTGCGCAGTTTATTTTTAATAAACTTTGTTGCGATGAAATAAAACACAAAAGAGAGCCCTGATAAGACTAAGTTAAACATACCAAGTGAAAATTCACTTTGGGTTATCAAGAAAACCCATATAGAAATAATAAAAGCAAAAATACCCTCACGAAGTCCCTGAAAAGTGTGCGCATATAAGATTCTTCGCCAATTCTTATTATGATGACGCTCCTGTAAGATTCTTCTAAAGTGAAAGCTTCCTTCAGCTCTTCGCCTATTAAGAAAAAAGCTACAAGCGACCGCCAAAATAAACAGGATAAAGGAAATTGTAAAAATGGTCGTGTACCCAATATTTGCTTCCATACGAGCAATAATTATCCCGGCCAGCAACGGGCCAATCATACCACCAAAGGACTGAAGCACCCCTAGGAAGCCATTAAAAAAGTCACGTGTTTCAGGTTCCGTAATTTCAAAAGTTAGTACATTAAAAGCAAGCCAATAGAAGCCATAACCAATCCCTAGTAGGCTCCCTAATAAAAAATTGTACTTTGAAGCTTGTTCTCCAATAAGAAGAACACTTAGAAAAAATATGGACAGAAAGATTACTCCAAGCCGGAGGACGATCACCCTATCCACTTTTTTAGCTAATTTCCCCGCTAAAATAAATGTAGCGGGTTGAAATAGGTATATGGCCAGGTTGTAGATGGCAATCGTAATATAATCACCCGACTGCTTCCACAAATATATGTTAACAAAAGTATTGGACAAGAATATTCCCAGAGAATACAGTCCGCCAATAACAAGCAAAAAAAGTAGATCTTTATTTATATCTAATTTCTCTTGGTAAAATTGTATAGCCTTCCGCATGAATCATACTCCTTCATGAATCCTTTCTTAGTTTGAACAGAAGTAATGGAGATATGCAGTATGCTTTTTACTAATCCATATAAAAAGAGCACAGGGCTTTAAGCCTTGCGCTCTTTGAATTAAAGACTATTTTTATTTTGCTTCGTTGTAGTTTTTGTTTACTTGATCCCAGTTAACTACATTCCAGAATGCAGATACATAGTCAGGGCGTTTGTTTTGATATTTCAAGTAATAAGCATGCTCCCAAACATCAAGACCTAATAGTGGAGTTTTTCCATCCATTAGAGGTGTATCCTGATTTGGCGTGCTTGTTACTTCAAGCTCTCCATTGTTAAGAACTAGCCATGCCCAGCCGGATCCAAAGCGAGTTGTTGCAGCATTTTCAAATTCTTCCTTGAATTTATCAAAGCTGCCAAACTTACTGTTTAGTTTATCTGCAAGCTCACCTGATGGCTCGCCGCCACCATTTGGAGATAATACGTTCCAGAATAAAGTATGGTTTGCATGTCCGCCACCATTATTGCGAACGGCAGTGCGTGCGCTTTCTGGTACAGCATCTAAATTGCTTAAAAGGTCTTCTAATGATTTATTTTGAAGATCTGCATGCCCTTCTAATGCTCCGTTAAGCTTCGTAACATAAGTGTTATGATGCTTCGTGTGGTGAATGTTCATTGTCTCTTTGTCGATAGTTGGTTCTAACGCGTCGTATGCGTATGGTAGTTCTGGTAATTCAAATTTTGCCATAATTAATGTTCCTCCTCTAATAAATATGTTTATTAAAAGGAATGTATCCACCCTTTATGGAAAGAGTATCAAAGCACGCATACAGTTGCAACTAATATGCATGAGTATCAAATATAGCCTTCAAAAAACAAACCCCCTAGTTCTACTCAAAATTTACATAGCTTCTATGTAGATAACTTTTGAAAACACAAAAAAACAGGCCTTCGCCTGTATATCATTTAAAATGGTGGCTCGGGACGGAATCGAACCGCCGACACAGGGATTTTCAGTCCCTTGCTCTACCGACTGAGCTACCGAGCCATTGTTATAGTATATTATTATTTTGTTTCCTTCAGTTTAAGAAGTTTCGATGCGTTGCTTCGTAGTTCTGTGCTCGTCGTGTTGCATGCTATTTCGATGAAGTCGCACTCCTCGCAAGCCTGCACATAGCAGTTTTTCGATGAAGTTACGGCTTGCTCTACCGACTGAGCTACCGAGCCATTAAGGAATTGACTATAAATTGTTTCCTTTTTGTTTGAGTATGTATGGAGGAGGTAGAGGGATTCGAACCCCCGCGCGGTTTGACCCGCCTGTCGGTTTTCAAGACCGATCCCTTCAGCCAGACTTGGGTATACCTCCGAGTTTTTATGGTGGACCCTGCAGGACTCGAACCTGCGACCGATCGGTTATGAGCCGATAGCTCTAACCAACTGAGCTAAGGGTCCTTTGCTTTTATATTTATGGGGCGACCGGTGGGGATTGAACCCACGAATGCCGGAGCCACAATCCGGTGCGTTAACCACTTCGCCACGACCGCCATAAAATTATGATATTGGTGGCGGCGGAGGGGATCGAACCCCCGACCTCACGGGTATGAACCGTACGCTCTCGCCAGCTGAGCTACACCGCCATGTTTATCTTGTTAGTAATAACTGGTAGGATACATTGTAACCCGATCACCTTGTCTTTTTTTGTTACACATTGTTTCGGCGACAAGATATAATTTACCACGTTCGACAAAAACTGTCAATCATTTTTTTAAAAGATTTTTTTCTTTTTTACAATCTATGTAGTTTGTCCTCGGAAACGACAATATATAATATATCACTTTCTTAACTTGATTTCAATAATAAAATTATTTTTATTTTATTTTGAACATTAAACAATTAATGATGCCATCTAAAATAGAAAAGAAGAGCCTCAACAGACCCTTCTTCTCATCCTTACTCTTCTCCTAACACTTCTTCCGCAATATTAACGGCATGATCACCTATTCGTTCAAGATTGCTGATAATATCTACGAAAACGATCCCTGCAGAACCACTGCATAACCCTTCGTTCATTCGAATGATATGTTTTTTCCTAAACTTCCGCTCCATCTTATCAATTTCATCTTCTTTTTGTACAACTGCCAGAGCTTCTTCACGATCTGTTTTTTCAAGAGAACGAATAGCCTGTTTCACTGTAGCAATTGTCAGCTCAAACATTTCGTTAAGATCTTCATTCGCTTTATCAGTAAGATTTACTTTATTGGAAATCTTATAGTCAATAAGCTCGATAATGTTTTCAAAATGGTCACCAATCCGTTCAATATCTCGTACAGAGTCCATGAGTGCAGTATGCTTGTTACTCTCTAGCTCTGTTAGAGAGCCTGCAGAAATACTTACTAAATACTCGGTAATCTTGCGGTCGAGATTATTTAGAGCACCCTCTACCTGCATAGCCATATCTGAATGTTTTTGGGAATGATTGTTTAAATAGAGATTTGTCTCTTCCAATCCTTGAGATGCATATTCCCCCATCCGAATAACTTCGGCTTTGGCTTGGTCCAATGCCAGGGTGGAAGATTGCTGAATAAAAATAGGATCTAAATGCTTTGGTTTATATTCAACTATCGTATCCTCTCCAGGAATGATTTTTGTTACAAGCCATGCTAATGCACCGATAAATGGAAATTGGATAATCGTATTTGTTACGTTAAAAGTACCATGGGCAAATGCTATTGTCATTTCCGCATTCAAGTCAAATTGTCCTTGTAGATAAGTAATTACCTGGGTGAATACTCCGAGAAAAACAATAAATATAGTTGCACCAACCAGATTAAAAATAACGTGCGTGTATGCAGCACGCTTTGCTGCTACCGATGCACCAATAGACGCAAGAACTGCGGTTATCGTTGTACCAAGGTTGTCCCCAAAAAGAACAGGTATAGCTGCTTTAAGCTCAATTGCACCTTCTGAAAATAGACCTTGCAGAATCCCAATAGTGGCACTTGAACTTTGCACAATTAGGGTAAATACTGTTCCAATCACCACTCCTAGTATTGGACTATCACTCATATTTAAAGTCAACTGCTGAAAGGATTCCAGTTCTCTTAATGGTGACATACCACTGCTCATTAGTTCTAAGCCAAAGAATAAGGCACCAAAACCAAATATAGTCTGTCCAATGGCATTAACCAGTGTGTTCTTAAAGAAAAACAGTAAGAAACAGCCCACCGCAATAATTGGCAGTGCATATTCTCCAATGTCAATCCCAATAATAAACGCGGTTACGGTTGTCCCGATGTTCGCACCCATTATTACACCAATTGCTTGTCTGAATGTCATAAAACCTGCATTTACTAGACCAACCGTCAAAACGGTTGTACCTGAACTACTTTGAATCAGGATAGTTACAATAATTCCAGCTAAAACTCCCATAAAAGGATTGCTTGTAAATTTATCAAGAATGTTTCTTAACCGATCTCCTGCCGATTTTTGAAGTCCCTCTCCCATGTATTTTATACCAAGAAGAAAGATCCCTAATCCCCCGATAAATTCAAATAACAGTGTTTGCAGATCTAATTCCAATCCCTTTTACCACCCTTCATTCATGTAGAAATTTGTCGCACACTTAGACTATTATTAATAAATATAAATACTTTGTAAAGGATTTGCGTACAAATTTAACATTAAATTTACAAACCGTTTATCGCTTCCCTTTTATTTAGTTCCCTACTCCTCTTGTTAAAATGCAACCAATAGGCAAATAAAAAATCTTTTACAAACCGAATGGTCCATAAAAGATTTTAATAGTAACATTATTGTTTTTCAACTAGAATTTTTGTTCCATCAACCATCGCTACTCGGATTGAAGTCCCTTTTGTTATCCATTGCCCATTTGACACTGCACTATAGTCCTTATTGTTAACCCTAATTGTCCCTACTGGCCTTAAGTCAGTCAGTGTTACACCCTCCTGATCAACAAGTGTGGCATACGTTTCATTTATCGAATTATAGCCCGCTTCCGTTGAAAGCTGATCCTTTAATGTTAACTTATTCCACATATCCCTACGTTTAAATACTTTTAAAAATAGAAATGATGCTCCAGTTCCTAGCAACACGCCTAATACAGCATATAAACCGGCCGTCAAATTAGGTGCAGGTAAAGCCACTGCTGTTAACATAGCTGCAAGTCCGATGGTGGCAAGCGTGCCATCGTTTAGAAGTTTACCATCAATGATGATAAGTAATAATCCTATAAAGTAGATAATAAGCATAAGAATAACAGAACCTGTCTCAACATAAGCACCAAAATATACTGTAATAAATCCAATTCCCAATAGTGCAAAAAAACCACGCATATTAACCAGTACTTCACCAATTAGAAACAAAGTACCAAAACCAGTAATTACAAGTGCAATCCATTCTAGATTTAATATATCCAAGAGAAATCCTCCTCCCTACATCTAATGGTACGTTTGACAGAGCGGTTAAGTTTCAAAAAAGGGGGCAAAATGTATGTCATTTTTAAAAAGATGTACACTTTTTCTATTATGTGTATTCCTCATTGCAGCTGTCTATACAGATTTAACAAAAGGAAGTTTACCTACGGCTCCTGAAAATAACGAGACTAATACAAATTATACTGCCAAACAATTAAAAGTACAGCAAGGTGAAACAGTTCTTTCTATAATTGAGAAAATTAACCCTACTTTAACCCAAGTAAGTGTCGATAATTTTGTACAAGATTTTCAAGTACTTAATGCGGAAGCTGATCCATTTAACTTACAAGTAGACCGTTACTATTATTTTCCTGTTTATGAATGAGTACAAAACTCATATACATATTAATACAGTGTATCCACAAAGATTCTATGACAAGAAAAAAAGGGCTGATACCCTCAGCCCTTTTTACCATACAGTTATTTAAATAAATGGCAGTACAAATAACGTAATGGCGATTGAAATAGTTCCTGCAGCTATTGCTATATTGCCCAATGTGTCTGCACCTTTGCTCCTTGAGACAAAACCGAAAATAATACCCGCAGCCCCCATAATAACTGGCCATACAAAAAATGAAATAACTGAGAGCGCAATTGCAATCCATCCATATGTGTAATTCACATCAGATTCCGTCTCAGAGGTTGTATTAGCATCTTCCATTAAAGAGGCATTATAGTCATCTGCGGTTAATTCAGCAGCGTACTCTTCGTCTCTGGTGCTATCTGGTTCTACCCCAACATAATCTTCATTTTTACGGTTTTCACCATGATTTGGCGCTTGCTCAACTTGGTTCTTATTTTGATAAGATTTGAACTCATCCATATTAAAGGAAACCTCCTTTATTTACTTGAGGTGCAGTCTTAGTCTATGGATATTTAACTGAATTACCTATGGTATTTTTTGGAGAGCATTACTTTTTGTTAACGATTTCTGCAATTAGAGCATAAGCTACGAGGTAAAACAAAAACAAAAGGAGGAACAACATGTCTTTTTTTATAAAACAAATGATAACTTCTAAATTAAAACAACTCTCACCTCAGGAATTATTTAAATACGCAAAGCAATATGGTTTCACGATCACAGAAGAAGAAGCTAATTCTATAGCTCAATACTTAAAATCACATAGTGTAGACCCCTTTACGGAGAAAGGTCGCAATACAATGCTGCAAGAATTAGCTAAGAGAACAGATGTTGCCACAGCCAAAAAGGCACACAAGCTTTTTAAAGAGCTTATTACCTCCTATGGACTTGAACATTTATTTGAATAATAAAAGGCAGGAAGCTCCTTTAAGCGTTCCTGCCAATCATGTTAGTTTCCCATTATTTCTTCTTTTAGATTATCATTAAATTTGCCGGACTTAATCATGTCAATCTCATGTTTATATGGAGCTTTTTTATCTTTTTTATCTTCGCCAACAAAAGGTGTTTCTAAAATCTTTGGTAATTCTTCTAATTGCGGATGGTGTATGACTTTATGTAAAGCCGTAAACCCAATATGGCCAAAGCCGATGTTCTCATGCCTGTCTTTATGTGCCCCTCTTTCGTTTTTACTATCATTTACATGGACAACTTTAATGCGATCGACTCCGATAATTTTATCAAATTCATTTAATACACTATCAAAATCATTAACAATGTCATATCCTGCATCGTGGATATGGCAGGTGTCCATACATACAGAGAGCTTTTCATTATGGGTGACACCATCAATTATTTTGGCGATTTCATCAAAGGTGCGTCCAATCTCAGACCCTTTGCCAGCCATCGTTTCCAACGCAATTTGTACATCTTTCTCTTTTTCTAATACTTCATTTAAACCTTCGACTATTTTCTTGATTGCCTGTTCAGGCCCCGCACCTACATGGGCCCCTGGATGCAATACAATTTGTTTTGCACCAAGTGCTGCAGTCCTATCAATTTCGCTACGCAGAAAGTTAACACCTAAATCAAAGGTTTGTGGCTTTGTTGTGTTGCCAATATTTATAATATATGGAGCATGTACTACAATGTCTTGTATTCCGTGCTGCTTCATATGTTCGAGCCCTTCGGAAATATTTAATTCTTCGATGCGCTTTCTTCTTGTATTCTGTGGGGCTCCTGTATATATCATAAACGTGTTCTCCCCATAGGAAACTGCTTGCTCACTTGATCCTAATAACATTTTCTTCCCATTCATTGAAACATGTGATCCTATCTTCAACAACTTAAGCACCTCTCCACGTTATTTTATTTTTTAAATTTGTTTTTACGTGTCATCTCTCTCTTTATCTTGGTCTGTTGATATTTCATTTTCTTTTTGTACCCTGGCTTTACTTTTTTAGCCTTTTTAACACGTTTCCAGGCTTCTTGTTCCACATCAGTCGTTGTATTCGTTCGAAGTTTACGTTGATTCCAAGGTTTTGCTTCCATCCACTCCCCTTTTCGGAGATCAGTATAAGTGAAAGTAAGTCCTTTTTGTTCTAGCTTTTGAATTAGTTTTATATCATCATCCTGGTAAATACTAATCGCTGTGCCTTCCATACCAGCTCTAGCAGTTCGTCCAACTCGATGAATATAAAAATCTTCTTCTTTTGGAAGCTGAGCATTTATCACATGGCTGACACCCTTTATATCAATCCCACGTGATGCTAAATCTGTTGCAACGATGTATTGATAGCGAAGATTTTGGATCTCTTTAAGCACCCTTTTACGCTCTCTTGGTGCTAACCCACCATGAATAAGACCAACTTTTAACCCTTTTTGTTGTAATGACTCTGCCAACTGGTTCGCTTTTTCTTTTCCATTTGTAAAAATAATGGCTAAATAGGGCTGAATTGTTTTGGAAATTTCAAAAAGAAGTTGTGCTTCATCACGGTGTTTAAGAGCAACTAGTTGATGCTCCATCGTTTCAGGCGAAAAATGGTCTTTAACTTTTATATATAACGGATTCTCTAAATATTTTCTAAAGAAATGCTGTAGGCGCTGGGGAATAGTCGCTGAAAATACTAAAAGTTGGATATCTTTTGCTGACCGAACCAATAATTGGTCGACATCCGTAATAAAGCCCATATCTAACATTAAATCTGCTTCATCCACGACAAAAGATTTTGCAGAATAAATGGATACTGCTTCATCTTTAACTAAATCAAGAATTCTACCAGGCGTTCCCACAATAATATGTGGTGGCTGTTTTAATTTTTCCGCCATTTTCTGTTTATCTGTTCCGCCAATTAATAATTTCGCAACCCATTGCTTTTCCCTATCCGCATAATGGATAATACGTTTCACTTCATCGTAAAGCTGTGTTGCCAACTCTCTAGTGGGGGCAGTAATGACAAATTGTACTTCTTTCTTGTTCGTGTCAATCTGATTAAACATGGGCAGTAGAAAAGCATGGGTTTTACCAGAACCAGTACGTGACTGTCCAATAACACTGGTCCCTTTTAAAATAGATGGTATAGCCTTTTTCTGTATTTCTGTCGGTTCCTTGAAACCCAATCGCTCTATAACATTCTGCATGATTGGGTGAAAAGAGAATTCGCTAAAGTTGTTTTGTTCCATTCAAATAGAACTCCTTTATACATATTTTTATTTTAAATAAACGTGAAAGGATCTGTGTTGGCAGTAGATGCCAATAGCTCAATACCATTTTCTCTAAATTCATTTTCCAAATATTGAACAACAGCTTCTTTCATTACTTTTTCAGCGTAATGACCCGGGTCAATAATAGCAAGACCTGTTTGCCAAGCATCCTGAGCAGTGTGGAAGGTCATGTCACCTGTAATAAATGTATCCGCTCCAGCGTTACGTGCAGCCCGTATATATTTTTCTCCACTTCCGCCTAAAACAGCAACTTTTTTTACCGGACGGTCAAGGTCACCGGTAACACGTACCCCAGGTATGTCTAATTGCTTCTTAACTAGTGAACTAAATTCTTGTAGACTTAGTTCCGCTTCCAATGTGCCGACTCTGCCGAGGCCATATTTCTTTCCTTCATTCTCCAATCGGAAGATATCATAAGCCACCTCTTCGTATGGGTGTGTGGCAATTGTGGCAGCAAGAACCTTATTAAGCAGACTCTCTTGAACAATGGTTTCTATTTTAACCTCAGGCACAAACTCCATTTTATCTTGGGACCCAATATAAGGGTTTGTCCCTTTTAATGGTTTAAATGTCCCTTCCCCCATAGTTTGAAAGGTACAGTGGCTATAATTACCGATATGACCAGCTCCTGCTTTTCCTAAGACCTCACGTAATTCTTCTTGATGTGTTTGAGGTACATAAACTACTAATTTATAAAGTGTTTCTGTCCTTTCCTTTATAAGAACCTTTGTGTTTTTTATTTTTAGTTTCTCACAAAGTACATCATTCACTCCACCTTCGGCAATATCCAAGTTTGTATGTGCAGCATAGACGGTTATATTATGTTGTAATAGCTTGTGCAGCACACGCCCATGTGGTTTATCTGTATTGAGCTGTTTGACTGGTTTAAACAGCAATGGGTGGTGAGCAATGATTAAGCTCACATTTTTTGCAATAGCTTCGTCCACTACCTCTTCCAATACATCTAATGTTACCATAATCTTTTTAACAGGCGTACTAAAAGAGCCAACTTGCAAACCGACATTATCCCAATCGTAAGCTAGTGATTTTGGAGCAAGTCTTTCCATCGCAGCAAAAACATTTTTATTAGTGATCTTTGTTTTCGTCATTGATTATCTCCTCCATCCATTTTAACTCTTGAGTAAATTGTTTTATTTTAACCTCGTCTTTCACTTTTGCTCCCTCCATTTGCAAAAGAACGCGTTGTAGCTTCTCATACTCGTGACGCCATTTTTTAAAAAACGCTACGTTCCGGTCCTTCATCAAATATGGTCCAAAGAGCAGTTGTCTTTCAAGTAGCTCATCTTGGTAAGGTGAAGACGTATCGTCTCGTTTGGCGGATAATATCTCGTATATATGACCATTCTCTTCTAGAATACCTTCATTTTCAATTATGTAATCATTGTCTAGAAACCATTTTCTTACACTTCTCGCATCTATATTTGGCTGCGCGATAATTTGCTTAACCGAACCAAGCTTGTCTCTACCGTCTTCCAATATACTACGAATAAGTGAACCGCCCATCCCTGCTATAACTAATTGGTCTACTTCCTCTTTTTCAAGTACTGCCAATCCATTTCCCAACCGTACATCTATACGATCATTCATGTTAAATTGCTTTACTGTTTTTACTGCGCTCTCGTAGGGACCTACATTTACTTCTCCAGCAATCGCTTGAGAAGAATGATCCTGCAGGCATACATAGCACGGTAAATAGGCATGGTCCGAACCTATGTCTGCAAAAAACGCTCCTTTTGGTAATAGAGAAGATACTTTCTTTAATCTTTCAGATAAATTAATATTAGATGACATAACTATCTCAACTTTCTATTATATCGTAATTTCTAGGTAATAAGAAAAGCTTTCTGTCGTAATTGGCAGAAAGCTTAACTATCTGGATTTCATATCGTTAAAACTACTTTTTCTCGGCAAGCCAAGCAGCCAAGACTTCCGCTTCTTGTTCTGTTGCCATTCCTGCTGGCATAGAACCGCGACCATTAATAATAACATCATGTATTTCTTCTTCTGACAATTTGCTTCCTACCTGTGTTAAATCCGGTCCTACCCCACCGGATAGGTCAGCACCGTGGCAGCTTGAACAATTAGATTCAAAGATCGCTTCTGGGTCGTCAGATGTTTCCCCTTCACTAGACTCTCCCTCAGAAGACTCACCGCCTTCTTCGGTTTGTTCTCCTTCTTCAGCCTGGTGAATTTGTTCACGTTGGTCCAAACCAATAACAGATATAACAATTACAGCAAGTATTCCCAATAGAGCTATTAATGCATATGGGACAACTGGGTTTCTTCTCATTGCGTTTCCTCCTTATGTAATCCCCATGTTCTATTTAGCTAGAAAAGACTATTTATATTTTACTCGAAAAACCAAATTGTTTAAAGAGTTTACCTATTAAAATTCACAAAATAATGTAAAGGCAAGTAAATAATAGAGCAACTATACCAGTAAAAACTAAATATTTAAGTCGTTGACGTCTTCCTATTAAGATCCAGGAGCAGAAATTTACTGTAAAAAACAAACTAGTATAAATATTGTGGAATTGAAATAACTTCCCAAGCGTCAACGTTATTAAGAAGATAAGAAATAAGCTTGTAATTAAACCTGCATGATAGAGTGCATTATACCTGTTTTTCATAGAGGCATACGTCCAGCCACTATAGCATAGAAAAAGGAGTAGCATACCAAGTTGCAAAAACAGTTCTACTTGCGTAAAATAAATTACATAGAATGAGAACGGTAACAAAATAGACACTAAAATTATTTGCAAGCTATTTTTATGTCGTTTTTTAGCGTTATTTTCCGTCTCTGTAACCCCTTCTCCATTGGTATATAATGCAAGTAAGAAATCACAGTATATATCAGGAAGCAGGTGGTGTTCTTTCCAGTAGTTAATCTCTCTCACAATTGTAGCAATTCTATCCTCTGACATCCCTCACACTCCTATAAAAGAATGCTAAAAGAGCGTTTTTCCTTGTAATAATAGGAGGGGTCATTGAACATGCAGCATGTACAATGACCGTACCACTATTTAATCAAGGAAATCCTTTAATCGTTTGCTTCGGCTAGGATGTCTTAACTTTCTTAGAGCTTTAGCTTCGATCTGACGGATTCTCTCACGTGTTACTCCAAAGACTTTTCCGACTTCCTCAAGCGTTCTAGTTCGTCCGTCGTCAAGTCCAAAACGTAAACGTAATACGTTCTCTTCACGATCCGTTAGTGTGTCAAGTACGTCTTCAAGCTGTTCTTTTAATAATTCATAGGCAGCATGATCAGATGGTGACACAGCTTCCTGATCTTCTATAAAGTCGCCAAGATGTGAATCATCTTCTTCACCGATTGGTGTTTCTAATGATACGGGCTCTTGAGCAATTTTCAAGATATCACGAACTTTGTCTGGCGAGAGTTCCATTTCTTCACCAATTTCTTCTGGTGTAGGTTCTCTACCCAAGTCCTGTAGTAATTGACGTTGTACCCGGATAAGCTTGTTAATGGTTTCAACCATATGAACCGGAATACGGATTGTTCTAGCTTGGTCGGCAATTGCACGCGTAATTGCTTGGCGGATCCACCAGGTTGCATACGTACTAAATTTGAATCCTTTTCGGTAATCAAATTTCTCAACAGCTTTCATCAAACCCATGTTTCCTTCTTGGATTAGATCGAGAAACAGCATACCTCGTCCAACATAACGTTTAGCAATACTTACAACTAGGCGAAGGTTTGCTTCAGCAAGTCGTCTCTTTGCTTCGTCTTCATCATTTTCAATTCTTGTTGCAAGGTCAATTTCCTCCGCAGCAGATAATAGATCCACTCGTCCAATTTCCTTTAAGTACATACGAACAGGATCATTAATTTTGATTCCTAGCGGGACACTCAGATCATTAAGGTTAAATTCTTCTTCCTTAGCAATTTGCTGCATGTTCGGATCTTCTTCGGATTCGCCAATTATCTCGACACCCTGTTCTCCAAGGTACTCGTAAAATTCATCCATTTGATCAGATTCGATTACAAAATTGGATAGGCGATCAGCTATTTCCTCATATGCCAGCACACCACGCTTTTTCCCCATCTCAAGTAATTGATCTTTTGCTTGTTCAATGGTTAGTTCAGGCTCATTATTTTCTTTGGTTTCTGAAGGCTTGTTTTCGGCCATGAGTCCCCCTCCTTCCAGACTACGTTAAATTAATTCGTATTCTTTAACTGTTTTCGTATTTCCATAATTTGTTTAGCAATCTGAGCTGCTTTTAATGGATCATTCTGCCTCTCAGCCATTACTTGTTGATTTTTCAACGATTGAATGTCCGTCACATCATTCGCTTGGGTACGAATCACTCTTATATAATCGTTGATCTCTTTATCACTGATATCTTCAAAAACAGGGGCCATTGCAATTTCAATCACCATCTGCTTTAATTTTTGGTCAGTTAGCCGTTCAATGAATAAACTTACATCAGCTGTATGACCATCTTCATAAAAAGCATATAAATAGGTAGCAATAATTTTGTGCTCATCCACATTAAATGCCGCCCCAAGCTCTTCACGAACATTTTCCGCAATGGATGCATCCTGTAACATATATGAAATGAGTTTTTTTTCAGCATTTTGAAAAGCAGGTAGTAATTTTTTGCTTCGAACAGATGCTGTACCGTTATTAGTATATCTGTTCTTTTCGCTCTTATCCTTCACTCTGCCGTTTCTACTTTGGTATGTCTGTAACTCACCAGCTAAAGTATCCAGTGATATGTCAAATTCCTTACTTAACTCTTTTAAGTAATATTCCCGTTCCACTGGACTATCAATCATTGCAAGCTGCTCAAGCATTTTTTCAATATACTTAATACGGTCACCTTCAAGGTTTAGATTATACGCTTGCCGGTGGAATCGCATATAAAACGCGATAAAGGTCTCACTTGCTTTTATCACTTCATTCTGGAAGGCTTCTTTGCCGTATTTCTGAATAAAGCTGTCTGGATCAAGTCCATCCTTTAATCTTGCTATTTTCACTTCACAACCAACAGTGCGCAACAAATCAGCGGCTTTGCTCGTTGCTTCGACACCAGCATTATCCCCGTCATAGCAAATAATAACCGTGTTCACATAACGTTTTAACAATTTTGCTTGATATTCCGTCAGCGATGTTCCCATTGTAGCAACTACATTTCTGACATCGGCCTGATAGGCGGATATAACGTCCATATACCCCTCAAACAAAACTGCTTCGCCTTCTTTACGAATGTACTTCCTAGCTAAATCGAAGTTAAACAGTAGCTTACCTTTTTGGAATAAATCACTTTCTGGGCTATTTAGGTACTTTGGTTCTTGACCTTCCCCTAGAGCTCGCCCGCCAAACGCAACTGTTTTCCCTAAATGATTTCGGATGGGAAAGATCACCCTGCCCCGAAACCGGTCACTTACACTATTATCATTCAGAAGCGAAACTAAACCTGCTTTGACAAGGATTTGCCTATGAAACCCTTTTTTTTCTAGGAATTCAGCAGTAAAATCCTTAGCATTTGGTGCAAAACCTAACTGAAATGCATCAATTGCCTCTTCAGCTAACCCTCTAGCTTGTAAATAGTGGTATCCCTCTTTGCCATCTTTCGCATATCGCAATAAGTGATGGTAAAGCTTTGTAACCCACTCATAGGCAGACAGAACACTCTGGCTTTCCTGAGATAAGGAGGATTCCTTTTTAATCTCCGTGTCAGGTAATTCCTTGCCAGCCCTATCTGCTAAGAATTGTAGTGCTTCATAGAAAGAATAACTTTCCATTTCCATTAGGAAGGTTACAACATTGCCTCCCTTACCACAACCAAAACAATGAAATATCTGTTTTTCTTGTGTAACGGAGAAGGAAGGAGACTTTTCTCCATGAAATGGGCAAAGTCCAAAATAATTTCGACCTTGTTTTTTCAATTGAACATAGTCCCCGATAACATCCACAATATCATTAGCTTGTCGAATTTCTTCGATTACTGTTTCGGGAATTTGATTTGCCATTGTCATCACCATACTATCATTACTATTCGTCACATAAGAAAGAAAATCCTTCATTATTCGACAATATTTTTTCTTTACGGAGAAAAAATTCCTTCATTTGAGAAGTATTTCTTAGAAGGATTAGTTGCAAATAACACATGCGATTATTTTGTTATTTTACTTACTCCACCAAATACAGGTATGAAGCTCCGTAATAATGACTATCCTAAAACAAGGTTAAACGAATTAAAACGAACTTAATAGTTGCTTGCTTTACACTATTTCTACATATTCCATAAAGAATCCTTCTTTTAATTGAATGTTTTACTTTTCAGAATATGCAACAGTCATATAAATAGAACGATTGTTTCTATATATATCTTTACACAAATTACGATTATAATACACTTTAACCAAAAAAGCCAGAATTTAGCACATTAATTTAATAATTAAGTCGTAACAAAAAACATCCTATCTAATGAATAGAATGTTAAGTTGTTATCTCCCTAGTCTTGAATTAATTGTAATATATTATTTGCTGTCTCTTCGACAGCCTTATTCGAAACATCAATTACTTTACAACCAATCCGATTGACCACATCATCAAAATAACGTAGTTCCTGGTGTATCCTTTCTATGTTGGCATATGTAGCCTGACCACCAAGTCCGAGTGCCTTTAATCGCTCTTTTCTTATTTCATTCAATTTATCTGGACTAATTCGCAGTCCGATACATTTATCAGGATGCACTTCAAAAAGTTCTTCTGGTGGATCAACCTCTGGAACAATAGGAACATTGGCTACCTTTAACCGCTTATGAGCAAGAAATTGTGACAATGGTGTTTTGGATGTTCTTGAAACACCGATCAGGACGATATCAGCACGTGAAATTCCTCTTGCATCACGCCCATCATCATACTTAACAGCAAATTCAATAGCCTCAACTCTCTTAAAGTAATCTTCATCGAGTTTATGAACCAGCCCTGCTTCCATCCTTGGCAAGTTATCAAAAACACGTTCCATAGAAGCAAGCATAGGGCCCATGATATCTATTGCTTCAATATTCATCTTCACTGCCTGATCATTTACGTACTTCCTTAAAACTGGATCAACTAAAGTAAAACCGATCATTCCTTTATTCTCTTTCGTCAGTTGCATTACTTCATCTATCGTACCAGTATCCTCTACATAAGGGATCCGATGTATTTTATACTCTCCATTATTAAACTGACTAAGCCCCGCCTTGATTACAAGTTCAGCGGTTTCTCCGACAGAGTCTGAAATAACGTATACAACCGGTGCCAATGTCATCCATATGCCCCCTTCATATATTAAACTTGGTCATTGGTAATCAGCTCGACAAATACTTTAGTAATAGTAGTCTTGGTAATTCGGCCAATGACTTCAAGGCCTGCTTCTGTGTCCCGTACAACAGGAATTCCATCTATTTGCTTATTTATCAGCTTCATCGCAACATCAATCAATAAATCTTCTTTTCTACAGACTGTTATATTCGGCATCCTGGTCATAATAATATGTACCGGCACGCTGTTTAAATCTTGCTGTCCAATGCTTGCTCGCAATAAATCCTTACGAGATAAAACACCAGTTAAACAAGAATGATCATCAACGACAAACAATGTCCCCACATCTTCTAGAAACATGGTTGATATAGCGTCATACACAGACACACTTTCTTTTACCACTATCGGAACATGCTGGAACTGCTGAACCTTAAATTTTTTGATTTGTTCTGTAAGTAACTCCGATCCTGTCTTCCCTGTGAAAAAATAGCCTACCCGCGGTCTAGCATCAAGAAACCCGGCCATCGTCAGGATGGCCAGATCTGGTCTTAATGTTGCACGTGTTAGACTTAACTTTTCCGCGATGTTTTCACCAGTTATCGGTCCAGCTTCTTTTACAATCTCTATAATGCGTTCCTGTCTTTTCGATAATTCCATCAAGCCACCACCTGGCGATCAATATTGCATACTTGCATCATATTATAGCTTATACACAAGGAAAAAGAAAATGTAGTACCAAATGTGACTAGAAATGTTGCTTCCATTCGATATTCGCGAGATCAGCATAATCTCTAATCAGCTTTGCGATCTGCTCAACAAGTGCTAAGCGGTTGGCACGGATATTTTCATCATCGGCCATGACCATGTTATGTTCAAAGAATTCATGGATAGAGTCAGAAAGGGGAGAAAGAATATCTAATGCAGCTTTTGCCTCTTTCCTATCTTTTTTATCCTGATATTTCTCTTGCACTAATTGGAAGTGCTGATACAATTCTTTTTCAGAATCTGTTTCAAATAAACTTGTATCCACATTACCATGCTTTTCTTCCTTGGCAAGATTCAGAAGACGGACAAGCGCCTCTTGCACTGGCTTGAATGCTTCATCATTTCTAACTGCAGACAATGCTTGCGCTTTTGAAATAGTGTAAGACACATTACCAATTTCCTGATGCAATACAGCCTGTGTAATATCTTGTTCGACTCCTACTTCTTTCAAGATAAAGCTGGCGCGAGCAGTAAAGAAAGAATGTAGTTCATTGTGCACATCGGTTTCTTCTTTTATCTGAATACCGGTTTCCTTCAGTAGCTGTAAGGTGATAGTCAGCATTTTCTCAAGCGTAATATTCCATCCTTTTGCTTCAAGAATACGCATTACTCCAAGAGCTTGACGCCTTAGTGCATATGGGTCCTGTGAGCCGGTTGGAGTAAGTCCTATGGCAATGCAACCGACTATGGTATCTAATTTATCTGCTACACTAACCATTGCGCCAATCTGACTATCAGGTAGTGTACCATTTGCTTGGACAGGCAAGTAATGTTCTTTTATTGCACTGGCAACCTGATCTTTTTCTCCAAAGTGGAGGGCATACTTTTCGCCGATAATCCCTTGAAGCTTGGTAAATTCATTTACCATATTCGTCATAAGGTCAAATTTGCAGATCTCTGCAGCTCTTAATGCTTGCTTTGTAATTTCTTCGTCGCTTTCTAGCTGTTTGGCTAACTCACCTGTGATTCCGATAATGCGTTTTGTTTTATCACCTATTGTGCCAAGTTTCTCCTGGAAAACAACCTTACCCAATTTTTCTTGGAAAAAGTCTATGGAATGCTTTTTGTCTTCATTGTAGAAGAAAGCTGCATCGGATAAACGAGCACGTAGCACTTTCTCATTTCCTTTTATTACAGTCTCTAAGCCGTTTGAATCACCATTACGTACTCCTACGAAATGAGGCAATAGTTCGCCTTCCGTTGATTTAACTGGAAAGTATCGTTGGTGTTCCTTCATAGAAGTGATGAGTACTTCAGAAGGAAGCTTTAAATACTGTTCTTCAAAAGATCCAATAAATAGTGTTGGGTATTCAACAAGATTTCGAACCTCTGCAAGTAATTCTTTATCGACTGGTATTTGATAACCATTCTCCTCTTCAGCTGACTCTATTTCATCTAGAATCATCTTCTCCCTTGCACGTGAATCAACAATCACATAACTCTCTTCTAGTTTTCCCTTATACTCTTCTGGATTTGTTAGTGTGATTTTATCTCCTAGAAAGCGGTGGCCGTATGTGACATTACTTGTAACCACACTTGCTACTTCAAATGGAATGACCTCACTGCCAAATAAAGCAGTAATCCATCTAATCGGTCTTGCATAACGTAATGATTGCGTTCCCCAACGCATGTTTTTACCAAATTGGATGGACTCAATAATGGACTGAAATGCCGGAAGTAGCTCATATGTTGGCTTTCCTTTAATAACTTTTGAGACATAAATATAGTTTGTTCCTTTTATTTCTTTGATATAAATATCGGAGATATCTTTCCCCTGTCCTTTAGTAAAGCCTATAGCTGCCTTAGACCAATTACCATTCTCATCTTTGGCAATTTTCTCAGCAGGTCCTTTTGCTTCTTCTTCGATCGTTTCCTGCTCTTCAGCTACACCTGTAATGTGGACTGCAAGCCTTCTAGGAGTAGAATAGCTATTAATAGAATTAAAAGCAATCCGTTGTTCTTTAAACCAGCTGGCCGTCTTCTCTTTTAGTTGGGTTTCTGCATCATCGACAAACCTGGCAGGTAGTTCTTCTAGTCCGATTTCAAGTAAAATATCCTTTGCCATTTACTTCTCCTCCTTTTGAAGCATAGGGAAACCAAGTCTTTCCCGTTCCGCTACATATGCCTTTGCAATGCTTCGAGCAAGATTACGTATCCTTCCAATGTACCCTGTTCTTTCGGTCACGGATATGACTCCTTTGGCATCAAGTAAATTAAAGGTGTGTGAACACTTAAGGACATAATCATAGGAAGGAAAGACTAAACCTTTCTCCATTGTTACCTTTGCTTCTTGTTCGTACATTTCAAATAACTGAAACAGCATATCTGTGTTCGACTGCTCAAACGTATAGACAGAATGCTCGTATTCTGGCTGGAAAAAGATGTCCTTTACTGTTACACCATTTGTCCATTCAAGGTCAAAAACATTTTCTTTATCCTGGATGTATGATGCGAGGCGCTCAATGCCATAAGTAAGCTCTACTGTAACCGGACTCGCTTCTAAACCACCAATTTGTTGAAAGTACGTGAATTGTGTGATTTCCATTCCATCTAACCAAACTTCCCAACCAAGCCCCGCTGCACCCAATGTAGGGTTTTCCCAGTTATCTTCCACAAAGCGAATGTCATGTTTTAAAGGATCAATACCAAGTTTTTTAAGTGACTCTAGATATAGCTCCTGAATATTATCAGGTGATGGTTTCATGATTACCTGAAACTGGTGGTGCTGATAAAGGCGATTCGGGTTTTCTCCATATCTACCGTCATCTGGCCGTCTTGATGGCTCTACATATGCTACATTCCATGGTTCAGGTCCAAGGCTTCTTAATAATGTCATGGGTGACATCGTACCTGCACCTTTTTCCACATCATATGCTTGCATGATAATACAATTTTGGTCTGACCAGTGCTTTTGCAATGTCAAAATCATTTCTTGAATATTCATTGTCACAAAACCTCCGTTTTCTCAATTGTCATGTCATTGTTTTTGGCTAAAAAATTCCTTTCCTAACGTACAAAAAACCCGTCCCTATGTCTATTGTGTAGACATAGGGACGGGTTTTAGCCGCGGTTCCACCCTATTTGCTCAAGCAAGAATGAGCCACTTTATCGGAGCTACTCCAGAGTTGCCATTCCTTTATGTACTGTCATTCGGCTTACACGATCCCGAATTCGCTGATCACAGTTTACAAAAAGTACTAATCTCTTTCACTGTAGCTATTATTCACATTGAAATATGTAAAAATAATACGTCATTAACTCCTATCTTGTCAAGTTGAATGATTATGAAAACATGTCAATCTGAGAGAGGAATTTTCTAGATTTTAAATAAAATCCTCCATATGCATCATAATAGCTGTTCAACAACTGTCGAAGGAGATTTTTATTTTCCTCTTTTACCGATATAGATCCAACTTGGTCTAAATTAACTGCTGAAAATACATACAAAAGCCGTGTGACGGAATCCGGAAGCTCTACTGCAGCGTCATCTAAATAACGACATTGTCTACAGAGAAGTCCACCTTCTTGTATTGAAAAAGCATAGGGGTTTCGCTTTTGCCCACAATTGGCACAACGGTCAACGGTTGGAGCAAAACCACCTTTTTGAAAGAGTTTCATTTCCAGCATCATTATGGGGATTACAGGATCTTCTTTTTCTGCAATCCAATGCATAGTCCGCTCGAATTCATCATATATATTGATGTCCGGACTTTTTTGGTCCATTAATTTATCCAGCAATTCTGAGATATAAGCGGCATAAGAGGTTTTTACTATATCTTCTCGTATCGCGCGCAGCGAATGAAGTACCTCTCCCTGCTGCAGGGTGCTTAACCCACTGTTTAGATAAACGAAAAATTCTCCATAAATGAATGGCTGCGTTACGGCAGCCATTCGGCTTTTAGGTTTTTTAGCACCCTTTGCCAAGAGAGAGAACTTGCCTACCTTTTTACTAAAGATCGTGACTATCTTATTGGTTTCACCATAATCCGTCGTTTTAATTACGAAGCCATTTATTTTCTCTAACACAGACCTTCCCCTTTTCTAACGGAATGTGCCCAAGTTTTTTTACTAAAGCTGTGAATCCATTGAAGTTTCTTCCTGCTCCGTCTGTCCAGTAATAGTATTGTTTGGTTCATTTTCCAACTCTTTCATTAATAAATAGGTTTCAATGTTTCCCGTTTGACTAAAAACTCTCCAGGTTAAGTCGATCACAAGAAACCCCACCTTTCTTTTTAGTTTGAAAATGTAACTCATTAATTAGAATGACCACACAGGCTAAAACAATTAGTATAAAAATTTACCATGTTTAATATTCGTCGCTTCTAAACCCGTATTCATGAAGCTGATTTTGTTTGTTTCTCCAGTCTTTTTTTACCTTTACCCAAAGTTCGAGATAAACTTTTGATCCAAGTAATGCTTCAATATCTTGTCTAGCATATTTTCCAATATTTTTCAGCATGCTTCCCTGTTTACCAATTAGAATGCCTTTTTGGGTCTTTCTTTCTGTCACAATGGTCGCTTGAATAAACAGCGAGTTATTATCCCGTTCTTCCATGTTTTCCATGACAACAGCTATGGAATGAGGTATCTCTTCTCTTGTTAATTGCAATACTTTTTCTCGGATCAATTCTGTAATAATAAAACGCTCAGGGTGATCCGTCACTTGATCCTCGGGATAGTACTGAGGGCCTTCAGGCAAATTACCTTTCAAAACATCGAGTAAATGGGTCACATTATTCCCTTCAAGTGCCGAGATAGGGATGACTTCTTCAAACGCCAATTTCCCTTTGTATTGCTCAATTAAAGGGAAAAGGTCATCAGGGTGAATCAGATCTATTTTATTTATAACAAGATAGACTGGTCGATTTACATTTTGGAGCATATCGAGGATATACTGATCTCCTCTGCCATACCCTTCTTTTGCATTAATCATAAATAAAATGGAATCCACTTCATTAAGCGTGTTTTCCGCTGTTTTGACCATGAAATCACCCAGGCGATGCTTTGGTTTGTGAATCCCTGGAGTATCGATAAAGACAATTTGGGCGTCATCCTGTGTGAGTACCCCTTGAATCTTATTTCTTGTGGTTTGCGCTTTGTCACTCATAATAGCAATTTTTTGTCCAATTACTTTGTTCATAAACGTTGATTTCCCTACATTGGGTCTACCGATGATTGCTACAAATCCTGATTTGAAATTTTCCATGATGTGTCCTCCAAGACGAGATTTCTTTTTATTATCATACTACAAATACTAACTACTTTCATATAATCGACAAAACCTTTAAAAACTTTCTATCTTCTGCAAGAATATTACACGTTCTCTTATTACGTCAGTTCCTTTTGAAAAGCTGATAATTATTCGTTAAATTAGAAAAACAGGGTTTCGCTCGATTTTTAGCGAATAAACTCCTATTTTGAGTTTGCCTCTTGCTTATTAGAGTTTTCTCCAAGATAAAATGTTTTTACTTACCAACGTGAAAAAAGCCCCTCCTCGGGACTTTATATACCCACTATTTTAGGGATGAAAACAATCAGCCCTATCACTACCGCCATGATAGAGCAAAGCAGCACAGCTCCCGCAGACATATCCTTCACTATCTTTGCTTTCGGGTGAATCTCTGGGTTAAGGTAGTCAAGCATTTTTTCTATTGCACTGTTTACACATTCCGTCACTAGAACGCTCCCTATCGCTACTACAATAAATAACCATTCTATCTGATTCAATTGCATGACCAATCCAGCCGTGATGGCGATAATAGCTACAAGCAGGTGAATTCGGAAATTTCTCTCCGACCTCACCACACTTATAATACCGTTCCATGCATATTTAAAGCCAATGGACTTTTGATTATCTTTCAATACCAAATGCACCCAAAATTTCGTCTTGTCTTTTAAACATAACCACTTCGTCTTCTTTTCTTATGTGGTCATATCCTAGTAAATGAAGAAACCCATGCAATGTGAGAAATGCTAATTCACGTTCAAATGAATGATTATAATCCTCTGCCTGTTCTTTCGCCTTATCAACAGAGATAACGATGTCACCAAGAATAAGTGGCATTTCATCATCAACAATGTTTAACTCGCCTTCAACCGTTTCCTGCATTGCAAAAGAAATGACATCTGTAGGTACATCCTTTTGTCGATAATTTCTGTTCAGCTCCTGAATTTCTTCGTTATCTACAAAATTAATCGACATCTCCGCCTCAGTAGAGATTTTTTCCTCTTTTGCTGCAAATGTTATAAGTTGTTGAAGCATATCAATATAATCACTATTCACTGTATTCGTACTGTCATGAAAATCTATATACATACTATTTTGCCTCCTTCATTGGATATTGAATTCTTGAATGGAATATCCCCTTGAGTGTATCACAGATGGTGCGTTGTACTAAATTTAAATCTTGTAAGGTTAATGGACTTTCATCCAACTGACCATCTGTCATTCTATCCCTAATAATGGAGGCCACAATATCCTCAATTTTTTCCTCAGTCGGTTCTTTTAAAGATCGAACCGCTGCCTCAACAGAATCACAAATACAAATAATGGCAGCTTCTTTTGTCTGGGGTTTGGGCCCGGGATAACGATAGTCGGATTCCTTCACATCTTTATTTTTATCCTTTTCTTTGTAATAAAAGTACTTCAGTAATGTGGTTCCATGATGCTGGGATGCAATATCAATGATCTCTTTAGGTATCTGATACTTTTGTAGCATTTCAGCTCCATCATATGGATGGCTAATAATGATTTCTGCACTTTGCTTTGGACTAATTACATCATGTGGGTTTTTAATGGCTAGCTGATTTTCAATAAAATAATGTGGCCTTACAGTTTTCCCCATATCATGATAATATGCCCCGACCCTCGCTAACAAACCATTTGCTCCAATCGCTTCACACGCTGTTTCACTGAGATTAGCAACCATAATCGAATGATGATAGGTCCCGGGCGCTTCTGTTAAAAGCTTTTTAAGTAGGGGCTGATTAGGGCTAGAAAGCTGCAATAACTTGATATCAGAAAGGATACCAAGGACAGTCTCAAAAAATGGTAACAACCCTATAGTTAATACTGCTGACAAGAAAGCAGCTCCGATTCCATATGCTGTTTGAATAAATATATCTCCAAGAGCATATTTTTCGAAGGATAGAAATACAAATGATAGTAGTGTTACAATATTTACGATTGACATTCCAGCTCCAGCCTTCAAAATCGCCAAGCGATCCTTCACATTCATTAGGAAAATGATAGCTGCTAGCTGTGATAGCAGAAAATAAATACCAGCTTCAATATTAAGTGAGCCTGGGATTTGATAGTTGAAAATAATGCTCCCCAAAATGGCATATATGACGCTTAAAACAATAGCCGATCGCTCATGGATTAATTGTTTAATGAGCAGCACGCCCGTCGCCAACGGGACTACAAAGAATAACTGATTGCTTTGTGTCGTATATAAGCTAACAATTTTCATCAAGGAAACAACAATGACGCTTATCAACACAATGGAAGCAATTTTGCGCTTATCTGCATGAAACTTCCTTGTAACCCAATTCATTTCATATGCAACAAAACAGGATAGTAAAGTAACCAATAAACCTAAGCCAATGATTGGGTAAATATTACGCTCATTATTTAGCAATCCAACAAGCTTCATTTCTTCGTATACTTCATTTGTAATGGTTTGTCCTTCGCGCACGATCACTTCACCAGCTCGTATCATCACCGGCTCTACACTACTAGCAGCATTTTTACGTGCTTCGCTTGTACTTTCCGCATCATAGATAGAATTTTCCACTACAGCGAAGTTTGCTAATTCTGATAATACTTTTGTAACATCCTCATTAAACGAAGAATACGCAATAATTTCCTTGGCATTTGATCTTGCACTTGCTAAGCTTTCTGTTCTCACACCCGTTTGAAAGGTAGCTTTTAATGCTTCAAGGAGTACTTCTTTGCCTTTCTCACGCTCCGCTTCAGGCATGTTCACTAGACTTGATAGCGTAGCATCACTTAACTCCTCTGTAATTTCATCTGAAAGAATCTGTTTTAAACGTTGCACTTTTTCCTGACTAGTCAGCGGTACCCTTGTTGCATCTTCATTATTCTCTTCGGTATTGGACTTCTCTTCTTCAAGCTTTGAAATCGCTTCAAAAACCTCGTTCGTATATGATAGGCGTTCTTCCGTAATTTCTTCTGAGATATTGAACCTGTCTTCAACAGACTGGACGGTTTCTCTTGTTTTTCTCTGTGTTTCCTGTTCATTTTCTATGGTGATTGGAGAACGAATTGTTTCCGTTGCATTTGCAAACCGTTCTATATTGTATACTTCTGTATGTACGTTTCCCAATGTTATGAAAAAGAAGAAAACTGCAATCAGCACTGTAGCTATTAATATTAGAAACCAGTTCTTACTTAAACTTCGATAAACCCTCTTATTTAACCCTTTGTTCTTTTTCAATTTCTCCCCCCCACATCCACTTCAATAGAAAAACTGAAATACCCCTTTGTAGTAGTTCTGTATAGTTTGTATTTTAAAACGAATAGAGAATAAGACCCTTCTCAGGGTCTTACTTAGCTTGATTCCCCTTTTTCGTACGCATTTATAATACGTTGTACAAGAGGATGACGGACAACGTCGGTTTGCTCCAGGTAAGTAAAAGAAATGCCTTTTACTTGATCAAGCATCTGTGCAGCAGCCTGTAATCCGGATTTTTTTCCTTTTGGAAGATCTATCTGAGTGACGTCACCTGTAATTACCATTTTTGAACCAAAGCCTAATCTTGTTAAGAACATTTTCATTTGTTCAGGTGTTGTATTTTGCGCCTCATCTAAAATGACAAAAGCATCATCCAATGTCCTCCCCCTCATATAAGCAAGAGGAGCAATTTCTATTGTTTCACGTTCAATTAACCTTTGCGTATGTTCTGCTCCCAAAACATCGTGCAAAGCATCATACAACGGACGAAGGTATGGATCAACTTTCTCTTTTAAGTCACCAGGTAAGAAACCTAGGCTTTCTCCAGCTTCCACAGCTGGTCGTGTTAGAATGATTTTCTTGATATTGCCATTTTTTAGAGCATGTACAGCCATTACAACAGCTAGATACGTTTTACCAGTTCCAGCTGGGCCAATACCAAACACAAGGTCATTTGCTTTAATGGATGCAATATACTTCTTTTGACCAAGTGTTTTGACACGGATGGATTTCCCTTTAACATTTTTAGTTATCTCATCCTCAAATAAAGTTTCAAACTGATCAATCTTACCTTTTTTTGCCAGGTCAACAGCATATACGACGTCGCGTTCAGAAATGGTTAACCCTTTTCTAATAAGAGATAACATGATTAAGAGTATGTTCTGAACAAGCGTAATATTGGTCTCATCTCCTGATACGCGAACGACTTCTCCCCTTGTAACAATAGAAACATTTAACTGTTCTTCCAATTGAAGAAGATATTTATCGTTTGTCCCAAACAAGGCTAATGCTTCATTTGGACTGTTGAGTTGTAAATCAATTTCCGTTAGGTTCTCTGACATAATCAATCTCCTTGGGTTAAAGGTTGGGCTTTTGCAATGTTCTCTTCAACGTTAATATATAAGTTTAATTTAACTTTACCATTCTCGATTGTTTCATGCAAAACTTTTTCGGAAACGATTACGGCATCAGGGCCAAGTTGGAGTGTCAACTCTTGTTTTGCCTGCTCTATTCCTGCTTTAACCGCTTCCTCTTGAGAACGTTCTACACTAGTATACGTTTTTTCATTCAAAGTGGTTTCAACAAATTGTACAGGCAACTCCCATTTTAAGAATTTGATCTTGTTCTGGTTTATTTCCCTATGAATATGTTTGTAATTTGGTGTGCCAAATCCCCATACTGGCAAATGGAAATTCCCAGCTTTTAAGAAGAATTTTTTTTCTTTATTCCCTGTTAAGCTCTCATAGCTTGTTTCCAATGGAGCTGTTACGTTCACTTCATACCATGTAGTTGCAATAATCTCACCTTCAGCTGCCACTAGCTCTTTTTTTGCTTCTTTCTTTTTATCTTCTTCCTCATTATTTTCTGTAGTTGTTTCGTTTATAACACCTGAAACAAGCTTATCACCAGGTTCCACATAATCGTTGACTTGAACCTTTGCTAGCCCATTTGAGACATACATCTTCTTGATGACCCCTTTTTTGGTTGCTACTAGATCCCTTGGTCCTATAGGCTTTTCTTCTTCGACAATGATTTTCTCTACACCTTCAAGAGAGAAGGTTGTCCCTTTTTGCTCCACACCTACCCATAATAACTCAGGAACATCCTTAACTAATTTCTGTTGAATCTCATTCGGAGACTTTAATGAGAAAATCCAAGCACCTGGATGTATACCATCACTTTGTAGCTGCTTGCTAATTTTTTCTTCAATATCCTTAGGAACCCCCGTTATTTTTACCTCCCAGATAATATTAGAGAGAAATAAAATAAGAAACATGCTAAGGATCATGCCAAGCAATAATTCCTTCCGTCTAACAAACCTTCGAAACAAAAAGGGATAGCCTTTTCTATCGGTAAACTTTAATTTGTAATTGGTTTGTTTATTAAGTTTACGAATATATTTAATATCACGTAGCTTTAAGTTACCATCACACCTATCAGGCGCTTTCTTTCTAACATTCCAGACCGTTATACCAGCGCTTGTACAATGTTGAAAAAAAAGCTCAGGCTTTTCACCTGTGACGGATAATGTTACATAACCTGTCAGATAAGAATCTTGTACCTGTTTCATTTTTTCCCCCTTAACACCCTAGTTATTCTGGTACAAACTTCACTTCTTGAATGGTGCCCTCTAATAAGATTTCTTCCGGTAGCATCATCTTTAATACAAAGCCCGATCCAGTTATTTGAATAAATCCTTTATTTATTTTCAGCTTAAGCTCCGTTTCTGAATATGTGGCCAGGCCTTTATGATTCTCAATGTAGACATGTAACTGTCCTATAATGGTGATGCGTGGAAGTTCAAGCACTATATCAGAAGGAAGCGCAAGATATTTTATTAACCATGGGCGAATCCCTTGTTGCAATTTCTTCACAGATGCAGCCCCCTCTCCTCTACATATTTATGTTTCCAATACTTTAATAAGAACTGGAAACGTAGAAAACAACTTGTCTTATGGGGCATTTACTAATATAGTGAAACTTCAATTAGTGGGAGTTTTCATTCTTCTCCGGTTGCACTAGGTTAAAATTCCAATAAAAAAATCCAGAACAAGGAAAGTTATACTCCTCATTCTGGATTATCTCTTATTTTCTTTCTGACGTTACACTTCGATAAGGCTTCTTAGCTCTTGGTGGTCCAAGTATCTCAGCCATGATTACCCCATTTGCGACACCTTGCTTTGTGAGGTTGCGGTCGAACCGTTTCTTAAACTTTTTTTGTTTGGTAGATAACAGTTCTTCTTTCTTTTCCTTTCCTTCCCTCAACGAGGTGTTTCTCTGCAGATTATCTGGAATGCTTTTTGCAGAGCGTGTAGTTGTAGCATACCTATCAGCCAACTGATCAAGCTGGCTCTGATGCTTCTCCTCAACAGAAGAAGTGTCCACTCTGCTCTGTTGAGAGTTTGTGGAAGTAGTAGATGTTCTCTGGCTCGGCATATTCGTTCTTCCCGACGGCGTTGAAGTTGGTCGGGGCTGATTGGGAGACTGTTGCTCCCCCTTATTTTCAGAACCATTTTTGAAAAAGCCAATTATACCGGCGACAATGGCAATTATGATAAAAATATTACCAAAAATTGCTTCCATTAAGTTGGATATGGCATCCATTTATGAAACGCCTCCTTTATTTCCAAAGCGCTTAGTTTTGGTCGTTTTCATCGTGATTATCAGACAGTTTACCAAGCGAGTCACGCATGTCAGTATCAGCATCGATGTTTCTGTAATTCATATAGTCCATTACTCCAAGATTTCCTGAACGCAATGCTTCTGCAAGAGCCAATGGAACATCTGCTTCGGCTTCAACCACTTTAGCACGCATTTCTTGTACTCTAGCAACCATTTCCTGTTCTTGAGCAACAGCCATTGCACGGCGTTCCTCTGCTTTTGCTTGCGCGATGTTTTTGTCAGCCTCAGCTTGATCAGTTTGCAGGATGGCTCCAATATTTTTCCCGATATCCACGTCTGCAATATCGATCGAAAGGATTTCAAACGCCGTACCAGCATCAAGTCCACGATTTAACACATTATGTGAGATGGAATCCGGATTTTCCAGTACTTTTGTATGAGCTTCTGAGCTACCAATAGTACTTACTACACCTTCACCAACACGAGCAATGACAGTTTCTTCACCAGCACCACCGACTAAACGGTCAATGTTTGCTCTAACTGTAATTCTCGCTTTTGCTTTTACTTCAATCCCATCCATCGCAATACCGGCAATAAATGGCGTTTCAATAACCTTAGGGTTTACACTCATCTGTACAGCTTCCAATACGTCACGTCCAGCAAGGTCAATAGCTGCACCCCTTTCAAAAGGAAGCTCGATATTTGCTCTGTGAGCAGCAATTAGCGCATTAACTACTCTGTCCACATTACCACCAGCAAGGTAATGACTTTCAAGTTGGTTTGTTTTCACATTAAGCCCGGCTTTATGTGCTTTGATCAATGGGTTAATAACACGATTTGGCACAACGCGACGAAGACGCATACCAATCAATGTAAAGATGCCCACTTTCACACCGGCAGCTAGTGCACTAATCCATAGCATCACGGGGATGAAAGTAAATAAAATTGCTACAGCAATCAATATTACCGCTATAATAATTAACGGCATTAGATCTTGTATTTCCATGTAAGTTCCTCCTGTTAATTGTTTTATTTATTAAAGTTAGATTTCTCTAACTACAATACGAGCTCCTTCTACCTTAACGATCTTCACGTTACGGTCTGTTTCAATGAAACTACCTTCTGACACTACATCGAGACGCTCGTTGTCAAACACTGCTGTACCGGCAGGACGAAGTGGTGTAACCGTCTTACCTTCCAGCCCTAATAGTTCTAAGCGATTTGCAGTCGACACATATCCCAGTTCAGTAGTTGTTTGGTCTCTTAGAATAATATGGCGAAAGACCCCTTTGTCTAGGCCAATTCTTCTAAATAAAATGACGGAGGCAATAACAGCGACCATAAAGGCTATTGCGATACTCATAGACATATGGCCAATGTCGTACCCAGACATCAACAGAGATCCAATGATAGCGCCAATTCCTAATAACCCAAGAATTCCCCCGGGGACAAAAAATTCTACAATTAGTAGCACAACTCCTAGTAGGAGAAGGATCATGGCTTCCATACCCGCCAAACCTGCTACAAAGTGGCCATAGAAAAATAAGATTAACGCGATAATACCCATGGATCCTGGCACACCAAAACCTGGAGAATAAAGTTCTACAATCAAGCCGAGACTGGCTACAGATAGTAGGATCGGAATGACAATTGGATTGGTCAGAAATCTAGCTACCTCCTCAGCAATTGTTGTTTCTTTTTCAACAATAGTAGCGTCAGAAAGACCAAGCTCATTTAATAGTTCTACTCTGTCATCAACCGTACCCTCTGAATAATCAACTTCTATTGCAATACTTGGAGTTAAGGTTAAATACTCTCCCTCTCCTGCACCGTACTCGGATAGATCAATACTTGGATCTGCCATGGCAGCTGCATATAGCGGATCTCTGCCTTTAGACTCCGCAGCACTTCGCATCGATGCAAGCCACGCAGATTGTGCTTTTTTATCTGCAGCATTTCCATCAGAAGTAATAACACCACTTGCACCCATGGTCGCTTGTGGACGCATGTATATTGTATCCGTATTTAATGCAATGTATGAGCCAGCGGACAATGCTTCATTTACTACGAATGATGTAGTTGGAATTTCCAACGCCTGCAAATGGCCTGCTATCTGACCAGCAGAATCCACTCGACCGCCTGGTGTATTTATTTCAAAGATAATATGATCTGCACCCTGTTCAACAGCTTCATCTGTCGTTCTTTTCAAAAAAGCTTCCAGACCCCGTTCTACTTCCTTTTCAATAGGAATCACATAAACTGTTTTACCTGCCCCATTATCAGCATGAGCAATGCTTTTTATAAAAGGGCTACATAAAAATAAAACGGTAAATATTAGTACTATGTATGGTAGCAGCCTCTTTCTTGACAATATAGGATTCACCTCCTCTAAACGGTTCCTCTTTAAATACGGAATAGTAAGGCGTAAAGTTTCATTTTTCTTTATACTCCTTTAAATAGTATCATACATTCGAGACTGTTTGTAAATTTTAAACAAACTTACTTAGACTATTAATAATTGATATAAGTTACAAATATTATGGTTGAGAAGAAAAGTTCGTATATAAAAAATCCCTGCTATTGCTAGCAGGGATTTTTTATATTTAGATTAGTCCAAATGCTGTTGTACGAGTTTGTTTATCCGAGAGCCATCTGCCTTACCTTTAACCTTTGGCATGACAGCACTCATCACTTTACCCATATCTTTCTTAGATGTTGCGTTAACTTCCCGAATCGTTGACTGAACAATTACCTCAAGCTCTTCTTCTGTAAGCTGTTTCGGCATATATTCTTGCAAAATATTGATTTCAACTTCAAGTTTTTTAACAAGATCTTCGCGTCCAGCTGATTTAAATTCTTGGAGGGAATCTTTTCTTTGCTTTAACTCTCTTGAAAGGATTGTTAATTCTTCATCCTCACTAATTGAGTCTTTACCAAGCTTAATTGATTCATTTTGCAATGAAGATTTAACCATACGGATAACGCTCAGTTTTTCTTTATCCTTCTGCTTCATTGCTTGCTTCATATCTTGATTCAGCTGTTCAAGTAATCCCATGCTCTTGCACCCACTTTAGAATTTACGCTTTCTAGCAGCTTCAGATTTCTTCTTACGCTTAACACTAGGTTTTTCATAATGTTCACGCTTGCGATATTCCTGCAGTGTACCACTTTTTGACACACTACGCTTGAAGCGACGAAGAGCATCCTCAAGAGACTCGTTTTTACGAACGCGAGTTGTATTTGACATGCTAATTTCCCTCCCTCCGAAGCACAAAAAAGAATTGTACCGGCATATGTAATCTGCTATCACATGCCTTGTTAAAGTATAATATATTCCTAGTTATTGGTCAACAAATTATTTACATTCTGTTAAACTTTTGCATAAAAACTTTAATAATCGGAAGTTCCAGTTTTACCTTTAATGATCTCAATCCCAGCGCTTGCGCCTATTCTAGTTGCACCAGCGTCTATCATCGCCTCCGTGGAAGCTAGGTCTCTAACACCACCGGAAGCTTTCACACCCATATTTGGGCCAACCGTTTCGCGCATAAGTTTAATATCCTCTACTGATGCTCCACCCCCAGAAAAACCAGTGGATGTTTTAACAAAATCAGCTCCGGCCTGTTTTGCAAGCTTACATGCACGTACTTTTTCTTCCTCCGTAAGCAATGATGTTTCAATAATAACCTTCGTTAACGCTTTTCCTTTAGCTTCTTCAACAACAGCTTGAATATCTTCTTTTACTATGTCATCATGCTTAGCTTTTAGTTCACCGACATTGATTACCATATCTACCTCTGTAGCCCCATCGATAACAGCTTGTTTTGTTTCAAATACTTTTGTCTGTGTCGAATTAGCACCAAGTGGGAAGCCAATCACAGTACAAACCTTTACATCCGTGTCTTTTAAGTGCTTATAACAAAGCGGAACCCAATATGGGTTTACGCAAACAGATGCAAAGTGGTGCTCCTTTGCTTCTTCCACAATTTTTTCAATTTGTTCTTGAGTTGTAGCCGGTTTTAATAGGGTATGATCTATATAGCTTGCTAAATTTTTACTCATCGTGTCATCCTTCCTCTTTTGCAGCACGTGCTTTTCTTCCATAATATCATGTAGCATAGTAGAAATCTAATTTTATGAGAAACAACGAATAAGAAAACCGGTCCGCAGACCGGTTTTTTATTTCCCTGCTACTGTCGGGACATCTTCCAGCACCCTAACAAAGGTTCCCTCGTTATATGGATAGCCGGATTGGTTGATTTTCACTCGAACAAGCTTTCCTATCATATCGTGCGTTCCTTCAAAACGTACTTTGAGATAATTGTCAGTATAACCTACAAGCATTTCCGGATTGTTTTCATCATGGACTCGCTCTTCAGGTATTACTTCAAGTACCTCGTCCTCGTATTCTGAAGCATATTCTTTTGCAAGTTGATCTGATAGCTCAATGAGTTTGTGAACACGTTCGTTTTTAACATCCTCTTCCACTTGGTTGTCCATTCTTGCGGCAGGTGTACCCGTTCTTCTGGAAAAAGGAAATACGTGCAACTCAGAATATCCAATTTCTTTAATAAACGCATAGGTTTCTTGAAACTCTTCATCCGTTTCACCCGGGAACCCAACAATAACATCTGATGTAATTGCAAGTCCTGGCAAGGCTTTACGTATTTTCATAACCTTCTCTTTATAAAAATCGCTAGAATATTTCCGACGCATTCTGGCAAGAACAGTATCTGAGCCTGATTGTAAGGGAATATGCAAATGGCGAACGATTTTTTCAGATTGATCTAACACTTCAATTACTTCGTCTGTAATTTGACTGGCTTCGATTGAAGAAATGCGGATACGCTTTAACCCTTCCACTTTTGTTTCCAGATCCTTAAGCAACATTGCAAAGTTATAATCTTTACGGTCTTCCCCATACCCTGCTGTGTGAATTCCTGTTAGCACAATTTCTTTGTAACCAGCATCTACTAAGTTCTGGGCCTGTTTAATTACACTTTCAGGATCTCTTGAACGGAGTAAGCCTCGAGACCAAGGAATAATACAAAAGGTGCAGAAATTATTACAACCCTCTTGAATCTTCAGTGAGGCACGTGTTCTATCCGTGAATTCAGGAACATCCATTTCTTCAAAAACACGGTTTTTCATTATGTTGGTGACACCATTAATTGGTTCACGAGTCTCTTTATGTTCTTCGATGTATTTAATCATATTCTTACGGTCCTGTGTGCCGACAACAACGTCGACTCCAGGTATTTCCATGATTTCACCAGGAGAAGTTTGCGCATAACACCCCGTTACACAAACAATGGCTTCCGGATTTTTCCGAATTGCACGTCTAATTATCTGTCTGCTTTTTTTGTCTCCTGTATTGGTTACAGTACAAGTATTAATTACATAAACATCTGAGTCATGGTCGAAATCCACTCGCTCATAGCCGTTATCCATGAACATTCGCCAAATCCCTTCTGTTTCGTAATGATTCACTTTACACCCTAATGTATGAAATGCTACTGTTGGCATTCATTCCACCTCAATTCTTCAAAATGATAAGAAACACTCGCAAGCATATACAGGGCAGCTGTTTCAGTACGTAAAATACGTGGCCCTAAACGAACTGGGCTAAATTCACTTTCTTTTAACTGTTCTGCTTCATCTTCCGAAATACCGCCTTCAGGACCAATAAGCACTAACAATTTTTGCCCTTCTTTCATCCCCTGCAAAATCGTACTAAACGATTGATAATTGGTTGTTTTTGCTTCTTCTTCATAGGCAAAAATTTTCACATCATATTGTTTGCTTTCGTCGATTAGCTCTGATAGTGACAAAATTGTTTTTATCTCAGGGATAAGGTTTCGATGGCTTTGCTCGCTTGCTTCTTTCGCTATTTTTTCAAACCGCTCTTTTTTCTTGTGACGTTTTTTATCGTCCCACTTCACTACAGAGCGTTTAGCCTGAACAGGTATAAAAGCCTTGGCACCTAGTTCGGTTCCCTTTTGAATGATAAGGTCCAATTTATCTCCTTTGGGTAAGCCTTGCGCAATGGTAACATCAACTGGTAGTTCAACAGAATTGTCTAGCCACTCTATCACGGTAGCATGAACAGCGTCTGACTCAACGGAAGCTATAATGCAGCGTGCGGCATGTCCAGCTGGGTGGCTGCAAATTATTTCATCTTCTGCTTTTAGACGGACAACCCTGTTAATATGATGGACATCATCACCGGAAATTGTTACGGATTCAGCTTGCCAATTTTCCTCAGGAACAAAGTATTGCTGCATGCCTTACACACCTACCTCCATGTAAATATTCTTTTCTTCTTATATTTAACTCTATGCGGCGCTCTATGCTTTTCTTATTGTCTAGCTCCGCGCGCCAGAAACTAGGCTACTTCGTAAATCGCCTTGCGATATAGAAGACTTGCTGAATGGTATTAACCAGAAGCATAGTCGCACTTATGCCTGGAAGGTGAAAGTCATCATCAGTTCGAGATTTAAGTGGGTCGACTAAAAACGGCCTTTGCGGCCAACGCCGACATACCCCTTTTGCAGGGGCATGATTCCTTTATCTCAGTTAATTCACTCCCGTCGCTAAGTTTCTTAGCGGCGCTCTATGCTTTTCTTGCTACAATGGAGACCCAGTCTTCTAGCTCATTGACTTGGATAATTGTGAAGCCTTGTTCCTCTAATTTATCTTTTACAAGTTGCTTTTTATTTTGAATTATTCCTGAAGTAATAAAGTAGCCACCTGGTTTCAAGTTTCTCCACGCGTCATCAACAAAGCGTACAATAATTTCGGCGAGTATGTTCGAAACAATGATGTCAGCCTGGTCGTTCACATGGTCAAGAAGATTATTTTGCTTTGTATGTATCTTCTCTCCTAACTTATTTAGCTTGGCATTTAATCGTGTACTCGTCACCGCTACATCATCTAAATCAAAGGCATCTACTTTTTCTGCTCCTAACAAAGCAGCAGCAATACTCAACACACCTGAACCTGAACCAACGTCGATCACGTTATCTCCTTCTGCCAAAAATTGCTCTAAGGCTTGGATGCTTAAGACCGTAGTTGGGTGGGTACCTGTACCAAAAGCCATCCCTGGATCTAACTCAATGATAATCTCATCACTAGATACGGGCTCATACTCTTCCCAAGTTGGTGTAATCGTAATTCTTTTTGAGATCTTAACAGGCTTGTAATACTTTTTCCAAGCAGTAGCCCACTCTTCCTCATTTACTTCACTTAGAGAGATTTGGTTCTTTCCGAGGTCAATATCATAAAGCATTAATTCATTAATCGCCTGTTTAATCTCTTCAACTGTCTCTCCAAAAAAGCTATTAACTGGAAGGTATGCCTTAATGTAGACTCCTTCCTCAGGATATTCAGAAGGGTCAAGTTCAAATACTTCCCCAAATGGAGTCGCATGTGCTTTCACTAAGTCCATTGGGTCTTCAATCACCAGGCCACTTGCCCCTGTTTCATGAAGAATGTTAGATATTGGCTCAATTGCTTCATTTGTTGTATGAATGCAGACCTCTGACCATTTCATTACCGCTCACCCATTTCTCTTGAGAAATTAAGAAACTTTATTTTAGAAGCAACAGCTTTCAATCTTTCCTATTCTCATAATATGTACACGGTGCTTAATGCACCGTTATTCACTTTTAAAAGCTTTTTTAAATCGCTGGAATAGAGAACTCTCCTGCTCATCTGTAGCTTCATTCCCAGCTATATCATTAAATTCCCTTAATAATTCTTTTTGTTTTTCAGTTAACTTGGTAGGAGTAACTATTTTGACTTTAATATGTTGGTCACCTTGTCCATAACCACGAACATTCGGTGCCCCTTTCCCTTTCATACGGAAAGTTTTTCCTGTTTGGGTTCCGGCTGGTATTTTAAGCATTACATTTCCATGAACCGTCGGCACTTCTACTTCATCACCAAGTGCAGCCTGTGCAAAGGTTAGTGGCAGTTCACAGAAAATATGATCTCCTTCACGTTCAAAGAATTCATCTCTTCTCACCTGAACTACGACATATAAATCGCCTGGAGGTCCTCCGTTTACGCCTGCTTCACCCTTACCAGAAACTCGAATTTGCTGTCCTTCATCTATTCCGGCTGGTATTGTAATATGGATTTTCTTATGCTTCTTGACTTTTCCATTTCCTCCACAAGTATTACACTTCTCAGGAATTATTTTACCGGTACCGTTACAGTAATTACAAACTCTTTTGTTTACAACCCTACCGAAAGGAGTGTTCTGTTCCATATTTAACTGTCCAGAACCGTTACAGTGCGAACATGTTTTTGTTTTAGTGCCAGGTTTAGCTCCAGACCCATTACATGTATCACAGTTTTCTTCTTTAGGAATTGTAATATCTGTTTCCTTGCCAAATATGGCCTCTTTAAAATCCAGAACCATAGTATATTGTAAATCAGCGCCTTGTTGCGGTGCATTGGGGTCTCTTCGTCTACCCCCGCCGCCGAAGAACATATCAAAGATATCTCCGAAGCCACCAAAGTCTTGTGCTCCACCGCCAAATCCTCCAAATCCCTGTCCTTGAGGATCTGCATGACCAAATTGATCATATTGTGCACGTTTCTGCTCATTACTGAGCACCTCATAAGCTTCTTTTGCTTCTTTAAATTTTTCTGATGCATCTGCTTCTTTATTGACGTCTGGATGATATTTTCTTGCCAATTTACGATAAGCTTTCTTTATTTCTTCTTTTGGAGCCTCTTTACTTACCCCAAGAACGTCATAATAATCTCGCTTACTCAACTTCATCACTCTCCCGACACACACTATTGCATAAATTTTATCATATCATCAAGTTAACTCGCATGGCAAATCGGTTTTGGCTTTCTGAAAGAACCGCATTTACAACAAAATGAATCTGAACACTTGAAATAACAAAAACCTATATAGGTGAATTTTTTACTCTCTCAATGTGTAAAAAAGTCAAAGCCAAGAGAATCCTGACTTTGACTTTGGATTACAGGGTAAGATCTCTCCCCACTATATTTATGTTATAGCGAGATATCCTGCATTATTTATTTTCTTTACCTTCTTCATCATCTACTTCTTGATAGTCAGCATCTACTACATCATCGCCGCTGTTTTCTTGGCCTTCTTGACCTTGTTGAGCTTCTGCATCTTTTTGCATTTGCTCATACATCTTAACAGATAGCTGTTGAACTTGTTCCTGCAATGCTTCTTTTTTCTCTTTAATTTGATCAAGATCATCAGATTCTAATGCAGTTTTTAATTCTTCTTTTGCAGCTTCTGCTTTTTGTTTTTCTTCGTCAGATACATTGTCTCCAAGATCCTTAATTGTTTTATCAGTAGTGAAGACAAGTTGATCTGCTTCATTACGCAACTCTACTTCTTCACGGCGTTTTTTGTCAGCTTCAGCATTTTCTTCTGCTTCTTGAACCATTTTTTCTACTTCATCGTCAGAAAGACCAGAAGAAGATTTAATGGTAATAGATTGCTCTTTATTCGTACCCATATCTTTAGCACGTACATTAACAATACCATTAGCATCAATATCGAAAGATACTTCGATTTGAGGTACTCCTCTTGGTGCTGGTGGAATATCTGTTAGTTGGAAACGGCCAAGTGTTTTATTATCAGCAGCCATTTCACGTTCACCTTGCAACACATGAATATCAACAGCTGTTTGGTTGTCAGCAGCAGTAGAGAATACTTGTGAATGACTTGTTGGAATTGTTGTATTACGCTCGATTAATTTTGTAAAGACTGATCCCATTGTTTCAATACCAAGAGATAGTGGTGTTACATCAAGTAAAACAACATCTTTCACATCACCTTGAAGTACGCCACCTTGAATTGCTGCACCTAGTGCTACAACTTCATCAGGGTTAACTCCTTTTGAAGGATCCTGACCGATTTCTCGTTTGATTGCCTCTTGTACTGCTGGGATACGTGTAGAACCACCAACAAGGATAACTTTATCAATTTCATTTGATGAAAGATCTGCATCTTGCAATGCTTTTCTTGTCGGTACCATTGTACGTTCAACTAATTCTGAAGATAGTTCTTCAAATTTAGCACGTGTCATGTTCATTTCTAAATGAAGTGGCCCTGCTTCACCAGCTGTAATAAATGGTAGTGAAATTTGCGTTTGTGACACACCAGAAAGATCTTTTTTCGCTTTTTCAGCTGCATCTTTAAGACGTTGTGTCGCCATTTTATCTTTTGAAAGATCAATGCCATTTTCTTTTTTGAATTCTTGTACCATGTAATCAATAATTACATTATCAAAGTCGTCTCCACCAAGTCTGTTATCACCTGCAGTTGAAACAACCTCAAATGTACCATCACCAATATCGAGAATGGACACATCAAACGTGCCGCCACCAAGGTCGTAAACTAGGATAGTTTGATCTTGGTCTTCTTTATCAATACCATATGCAAGTGCTGCAGCAGTTGGTTCATTGATGATACGCTCTACTTCTAATCCAGCAATCTTACCAGCATCTTTTGTTGCTTGACGCTCTGCATCATTAAAGTAAGCAGGTACAGTAATTACAGCTTTTTCTACCTTCTCACCAATATAGTCTTCTGCATAAGATTTAATATGCTGAAGAATAATTGCTGATACTTCCTGTGGTGTATATTCTTTGTCTTCAATTTTAACTTTATAATCTGTTCCCATATGACGCTTAACGGATTGAATCGTATTAGGGTTAGTGATTGCTTGACGTTTCGCAACCTCCCCTACTTGACGTTCACCATTTTTAAAAGCTACAACAGATGGTGTAGTACGGTTGCCTTCCGGGTTAGGAATAACAACTGCTTCTCCACCTTCCATTACAGACACACATGAGTTAGTAGTACCTAAATCAATTCCAATAATTTTACTCATCTTCCATTTCCTCCTTAACTGCGCTTCTCTTTATTTATTCACTTTAACCATTGCTGGTCGAATAACACGATCTTTAAGCATATAACCTTTTTGTAGCTCTTCGACTACGGTATTTGCTTCTAATTCAGCATCTTCAATTTGCATTACAGCATGATGAAGATTAGGATCGAATTCCTTGCCGGTTGTTTCAATTTCTTCCACACCAGCTGACTTCAATGCATCCTTAAGTTGACGGTAAACCATTGTAATCCCCTCAACCAGCCCCGCATTTTCTTCAGAGCTTTCTACCTGAAGGGCTCTTTCGAAGTTATCAACCGCTGGTAACAAATCATTTACCAAGTCTTGTGATTTGTACTTACGGTCAGCTTCTTTTTCTTTTTGTGTTCTCTTTTTAAAATTATCGAATTCAGCCTGCAATCGCAAAAAGCGTCCGTATACTTCATCTTTTTCTTGCTTTAGTTTGTCCACTTCTTGTTGTAAGGGGTCCGGACTTTCTCCTGCATTTCCTGCATTTCCTGCTTCTTCCATGATACTTTCTTCTGAATCAATCACTTCTATATGTTCTGATTCATTATTTTCGGTTTCATTATCATTTATAACGTTTTTATCTTCGCTTTCCACTATGTGCCACCTCCTATTAAATCATCCTGTTAAACTATACCACTTCATGTACGGTAGATAAAATGGTCTGCCTTCACCTGTTTACTCATTGTTTTTATACCACATGTACAAAGCATCTGTCATTTCATTCGATACAATGTTCAGCAGCGAAATGACCTTCTTGTATTCCATTCTCATCGGGCCTAGTAATGCAATCGTTCCAAGCTGGCCATCCCCTAACTGATAGGAGGAGGTAATTAAGCTGAAATCTTTAATGGCATCTACTTCGTTTTCTTTGCCGATCGAGACATTAATACCATGGTCTGTATGTTTGAGCAGGCTAATTATTTCCTCTTCTTTATCCATCATGGTAAAGAAAGAGCGGATTTTATCCACATCATTAAATTCAGGCTGTCTTAAAATATTGGATTTACCACCAATATAAAGTTTGACCGGGTGATCTGACAAAAATGCTGCTTTAAGGTAATCATAGGATCGATCAAAATCCTCTACATACATCTTCATCATAGCTGCAATTTCTGTGTTGAAAATCTCTTGCAACTTTAAAATAGGTACATCATGCAACCGATTATTCAAGATGTTTACCATTCTTTCCAAATCTGACGGGTTTACCTCAGCCGGAATGGAAAACGATCTGTGTTCAACATGACCTGTATTCGTAACAAGGATAGCTACAGCTGTATGTGCTGATAACGTAATCAACTGTACTTGCTTTAACTTTGTTTCGAATAGTTCCGGCCCCAAAATAATGGATGTATAGTTGGTTAACTCAGACAGTACTTCGGCTGACATTTGAACAATCTGTTCAAATTCGAAAAACCCATCCTTTAACATATGGCTGATCACATTTCCCTTGTGAGTTTGGCCCGCGGGAGAAATCAAATGATCAACATAATAGCGATAACCCTTTTCAGATGGGACTCTCCCAGAGGAAGAATGTGTCTTTTCCAGGTAGCCTTGCTCTTCTAAATCTGCCATTTCATTGCGAATTGTTGCAGCACTAAATGGTATATGCTCTTTCTTTGAAATAGCTCTAGACCCAACAGGATGAGCTGACTCGATGAAATCATCAACAATGACTTGTAGTATTAATAACTGCCTTTCTGTTAACATGATGATCACCCCTGTTAGCACTCTATTGCCGCGAGTGCTAATTCTAATATTAAATTATCAAATCATAATTTTTTTGTCAACGACCATGCCTCACAAATTAAAAATTCCACATAAGAACCAACATTTTTGAAAAGATTGGATTTCTTCATTTCTTATATCGTAACCGGATCGTCAAGTAAGAAACGCTCAAATACTTCGTTTGCAAGAAGAAGACCGTCATCTGTTAGACGCAACGATTCTTTATCTTCAGCCAACCAATCTCTACGAATAAGCTCCTCAATCGATTTACTGTAAAGATCTGCTGGGGCAATGCCAAACTTATTTTGAAAATGCTTCTTACTTACCCCTTTTGTTCTACGAAGACCTAGGAACATTTCTTCTTCAATTCTTTCTTTCCTAGTAATAGTATCTACATGAAGAATTGGGTGCCCATCATTCATTGCTTGCTTTGTATAAGCTGGAAGTGGCTTGATATTCCCGTATCGTTTACCTGGTAGGTAGCCATATGCCCCAGCCCCAAAGCCGTAATAATATTCATTACCCCAGTAAGTTAAATTATGCTTACTTTCGTAGCCTGGTTTCGCAAAATTACTTATTTCGTATTGCTCAATCCCATAAGCTTTCGTCGTCTCCCTTAATAAATGGTACATGTCTACTTCTTCTTCCTGTGCTGGGCGATGAAGTTTCCCTTTTTTATGCTTCTGATAAAATACTGTCTTAGGTTCGATTTGCAATGCATAGGTAGACAAATGTGGAAGTCCAAAAGACATAGCTTCTTCTAATGATCCCTTGAACTGGTCTACCGTCTGGTTCGGCAAAGCATAAATCAAATCAAGACTTATATTTGAGAATCCATGTTGTTTTAATCTATCTACAGTTTGATAAACATCTTTAATCTTATGCAGCCGTCCCAGTTCTTCTAACTTTTGGTCATCAAACACCTGTACTCCTAGAGAGATTCGATTGACACCATATGCTGCAAGAAGCTGTATCTTTTGTTCATCAAAATCACCTGGATTTGCTTCAATCGTATATTCTTCGCAACTTGAAACATCAAATTTTGTATCAATAATTTTTAAAAGGGATGTAAGCTGCGTTAAAGTCAATGCAGTAGGGGTTCCTCCGCCGATAAAGATTGTTTTAATCTTGTTTTTCTCACCTGGCACATTCGTATTAATTTCATTTGCTAACGCCTCTATATACTCTGTAGCCAGCTTTTCATTAAAGAAAAACTTGGTGAAATCACAATAGTGACAAATCTGCTCACAGAACGGAATATGAATATAAACCGATTGAATTTCGTTTTTCAATGTAAATCCTCCAGTGTAAAAGGAAAAGGGAAACCCGCAGGCTTTAACACCCACAAGTTCTCCCTCCCTTTACGATTAATCATCATTCATTTGTAAGACGGCCATAAATGCTTCCTGTGGCACTTCAACAGAGCCTACCATCTTCATACGTTTTTTACCCTCTTTTTGTTTCTCTAGTAATTTACGTTTCCGTGAAATGTCCCCACCGTAACATTTAGCTAGCACATTTTTACGCATTGCTTTAATAGTTGAACGGGCTACGATTTTATTACCAATCGCCGCTTGAACAGGGACCTCAAATTGCTGGCGTGGAATAAGTTCTTTTAATTTGTCGACAATTTGCTTTCCTCTTTCATAGGCAAAATCACGATGAACAATAAAGGAAAGCGCATCAATCGTTTCTGCGTTTAGAAGAATATCCATTTTAACCAAGGTAGATTCTCTATAACCGATTAACTCATAATCAAAAGATGCATACCCTTTTGTTTGAGATTTTAGTTGATCAAAGAAATCATACACTATTTCTGATAAAGGAATGTTATATACTACATTAACGCGAATATCATCTAAATATTCCATATCAATAAATTGACCGCGCTTTTTCTGTGTTATTTCCATAACCGCACCGACATATTCATTAGGTACCATTATCGTAGCCTTGACGAATGGCTCTCGAATTTGACTTATTTGTTGAGGATCTGGCATTAAAGATGGATTATCTATCTCCATCAGTTCCCCATTTGTTTGCTCAACCTCGTAGATTACACTAGGAGCAGTTGTAATTAAATCAATATTAAATTCTCTTTCAACTCGTTCCTGAATAATTTCCATATGCAATAGACCAAGAAAACCACAGCGGAAACCAAAGCCTAATGCCTGTGAGGTTTCAGGCTCGTATTGTAAAGAAGAATCATTTAATTCAAGTCGTTCAAGTGCCTCTCGAAGGTCATTATAATCATTCGAATCGACTGGATAAAGACCACAGAATACCATAGGATTCAGTCTGCGGTAGCCTGGTAATGGTTCTGCAGCAGGTCTATTAGCAAGTGTAATGGTATCCCCCACTCTAGAATCCCCAACATTTTTAATGGAGGCTGTTAGGAAACCAACATCTCCTACTGTAAGTTCCTTTTTGCTAATAGGCTTCGGTCCGAAAACACCTAGCTCATTCACTTCGAATGTTTTTCCGGTTGCCATCATCTGTATTTTGTCTCCAACTTTGACAGACCCTTCTTTAATACATACATAGGCAACAACCCCACGATACGGATCATACAATGAATCGAAAATTAATGCTTGAAGGGGTTCTTCCACATCTCCCGCTGGCGCAGGAACTGCTTCAGTAATCCTTTCCAAAATGTCTTCAATGCCAATATTTGATTTAGCGCTTGCTAGAATAACGTCATCCTGATCAATGCCGATAACATCTTCCAACTCCTGCTTCACCCGGTCTGGATCCGCACTTGGGAGGTCAATCTTATTAATGACTGGAATTATTTCAAGTTCATTATCTAATGCTAGATAAACATTCGCCAACGTCTGTGCTTCGATTCCTTGGGCTGCGTCCACTACAAGGATCGCTCCTTCGCAGGCAGCCAAACTTCTAGAAACTTCATATGTAAAATCCACATGTCCCGGAGTGTCAATTAGATGAAATATAAATTCTTCTCCGCTTTTGCTTGTATATTCCAACTGAACTGCATTTAATTTAATTGTAATACCGCGTTCTCTTTCAAGGTCCATTGCGTCCAGTAACTGATCCTTCATTTCACGTTGCGTTATCGCTTTGGTATTTTCCAAAATCCGATCAGCCAACGTAGATTTACCGTGGTCAATATGGGCGATAATTGAAAAGTTACGGACATTTCTCTGTTTTTTTGCCATTATTGGTGTTCACTCCTACACACTATTATCTAAAATTAGATAATAGTTCCAAATTTATCGCTGTAATTTATTCCGGTGCAACCGTCTGTAAGACTCCCATTTCAAAACATGAAGTAAAACCGTTTAGCGGGAGTACACGGACGCTAACACCCCGATTCGCTCACCTAACAACCCGTGGGAGAAGAATGAAAACCCCCACTAATTGAAGTTTCACTTTATATTAGGATTATGAATCCCTTTAAGTTCACTATCAAATAATAATCTATAACTCGGATGGAGCAACCTCTTAAAAGCTCCACTTCTAACAACGATAAGGGCTAGCATTGATTATAGCAATAGCCTGTCTTATATTCAAGAAATATCGAAATAGGAATAAAGCGTCATCACCTTTACTTGTAAAATGAAAAGAAAGTCTCTGACTGAAATCTATAGCAAATCTTCTTTGCTAAGTTGAGAAAGTCTCGCTAATATTGGACGGAGGCAAGTGTGAAAAGCATCCTCGTACAAACAAAAAAAGCAAAGATGTTATAAGCATCCTTGCTCCCCCCTAAAAAAAGATCTGTGATATTTGGTACATAATCTGTACAATTGCTTCATAAAAGCCTTTGACCCCGGCCTCCATTATAGAGGCCGTCTTTTGGGTGAGATTTGTTGGTTCTTCCATTTGGAGAGAGGTAGCAGAATTGTCAGGTGACTCTTCTTTCTCTTTCTCATTCCCCGAAACAGGTAGCTCATCCTTTGATTCATCAAGCTGTTCTGCCTTCGGTTCTTCAAGGATGATTGCTTCGTCCTTATTCAAGCCATATAGCATCCCCGTAAGGAAAAAGACAGCGAGCAATAACAAGACAACGATTGAACGTAACATCGATTACTCTCCCTCCGCATTGGCATCCACTTTTTCGGCATCCCAATAAAATTCACTAAAAACATCGGCAATTGCATCGGCTGATCGATAAAGCTCATCCATATTATTTTCCACTCCACCAACCTCTACTAACAGCGCATTTTCCGTAAGATCTTGATTATATATACCATTCACACCTGCGCCAGCTTTCGTAATTACCCCACGGCTTAGACCAGGATATTTTTTCTCTATGAGGTGATGAAGTTCTGTGGCGATTTTTAGATTCTTTTCATGATTTGGGTGCTCTAATCCCACTACAAACATAATTCGGGCATAATTCTCTCCATTTAACTTTTTGGTTGTTTTTTCCCTTCCTATCGAATCACGATGCAAATCAAAGACATATTGGATCTCCTTATTTGTTGCCAGCGCCTCAGCTGCCACTTCTCGAGAAGCGTCGTATGACTTTCCAAAGCCCCAGCCTTTGCCATTCAGTATACTCATAATGTCACTATCATCTACACTGGTTCCAATACCATTTTTCTCTAATGATTCGGCAAGACGATCACTTACCATCGTTATGTTAACTTCTTTGTGACTCGCCTGATTTGGATCTGTCACACCAGGAAGGTGCGGCAAAAAGGACTCTCTGTTGTGCGTGTTATATATATAAACCACATCTCGATCACCAGTGGTAGGCGTATCTTTTGTTTCCTCGTTTTGCTCCTTGTCCACTTCTTCGTCTTCTTCAGTTTCTTTGACTACTGCATCACGATCTTTTAGAACATCCTCTAATGGAGGAGATGATTCCATCGGTAAATTTGTATAGTTAGTTCCTTCCCCAGCGATTAGAATACGGCTGTCAAACTCCGAAAATCCAGGCAGTTCATTGCCAAGGAGGCTCCTTGGATCATTTGGTTTAACACTAGTTGCAACTTGCAATAATGCTGAAGATATATTTGGCATCCTTTTGTCATCTGGATATGCTTCTCTATAGACTCTATTTTCCATTCCAAGTAGATAGAGGAAGGTAGAGCTATCGATATCACTGGTCAAATTGGTAATGACTTCTGATGATAAGCGGTAAGCTGGCTTTATGGTGGTGAGTATCCCGATACTAATAAATAGTACGATGATACCGAGCAAATATAGCCCACCTCTTTTATATAAAGTCTGTATCCCTCTATTTCTCCGCAGCATACATCTAACCTCCCGAAATCCAACTCTATAGTTCACTCTATGAGCTGTGTTTCGGAAGTAGAACTAATTCTTTTAGAATGCAATGACTTTAATAGAGAGATTTTTCACTATCTCGAATAGGAAGCGAAATTGTCGACATTGACCTTTTCATGAAGCGCAGCATTAACGCCATTAGAAATAACACTTGCCATATCAATCATAAATCCATCTACTTCTTTTGGTGTTACCATCAGATTATGACCAATCGGTGTCAGCACTTCTGAAATTAATTTCCGCTTTTCTTCATCAGACAGTGTGCCGACAATACCAAGAAAGGTTTGCCTCTGTTTTTCATCTGGAAGGTCTTCTTCCGTAAATTTTTTGGCCCCAAAGTTCATACTTGCCGGTACGAGCGCCTTAGAGGGTCTGTCTTTCTCATTCCATTCCCTACCAAAATGCTTTAAAATATAATCGATTGTATCACTCGTAATAGTTACGGCATCTACTACTGTCGGAACACCTATTGCCATTACCGGAACACCAAGTGTATCTTTACTTAGTTCTTTCCTTTTATTCCCCACTCCTGAACCTGGATGAATCCCAGTATCAGATAGCTGTATTGTCTCGTTTACTCTTTCAATAGAGCGTGAAGCTAATGCATCAATCGCTAAAACAAAATCCGGTTTTAATTTCTCTACAATTCCAAAGATGATATCACTCGTTTCTATACCTGTTACACCCATCACTCCTGGCGTAACTGCAGCAACAGGGCGATATCCTTCAGAGACCGTTTCCTGCTGAAGCTTAAACAAGTGACTCGTCACAAGTATTTTCTCAACTGTCATCGGCCCTAGCGCATCTGGGGTAACATTCCAATTTCCTAACCCAACAATTAAACCAGTACTGTCGGGCCCTATATTATTTTTGGCAATTAGTTCTTCTAACTCCTTCGCCAAAATTTTAGCCGCTGCTTCCTGCCTGGCTGTATCCTGTTTTTTTACGCCATCAGCATAAATGGTAATGTATGAACCAGGTTTCTTTCCAAGCATTTTGGCCCCCTCTTCGTCTATATCAACATAGGATATCTTTATGTTGTCTTGCTCTCTCTCTTTAATGGTCACCCCTGTTAGCTTTCTTTCATCTGATTGATCCTTTTCCACGTACATATCCTTTGCTTCAATAGCAAGGTCTGTACGGACTTGAAATACGATATCTTGTTGCTCCTTCATGTCTCTCATCCTTTCAGAACTCATTAGTAATTAGAATGAACAAATTCACCTAAAACATACAATTTGACGAAGAAGACAACAAAGCTATTGAAAACAATCGGTTCCTTTGGTAAAATGTCTCTTGTCCACTAACAAAGTAATGAAGGCCAATGCCTTTGCTTAAATTAGATTGGGATACATTAGAATTGGAATGTAAGTTGAAGTTCTTTTAGGAGGTGAAATAATGGCTAATATTAAATCTGCAATGAAGCGCGTAGAAACAAGCAGCAAAAAACGCTTGCAAAATAACGCTCAGAAATCAGAAATGCGTTCTCAGATTAAACGTGTTGAACGTCTTGTAGAAGCAAATGATGCGGAAAACGCAAAAACTGCTTTACAAACAACAATTAAGCATATTGACAAAGCTGTTCAAAAAGGAATTATTCATCAAAATAACGGTGATCGTCAAAAATCCCGTTTGACTAAAAAAGTTAATACAATTGGTGCTTAATAGACCAAATAAAAAACGATCCCCTAAGGATCGTTTTTTTACTTTCCAAAACATAGTTCGTTACTTAGACCAAAGTTCCCCACTGAGCCCATCATCTTATTTGCACTAAATCATAGAGCAGAAGCTCCAGAGTAAGCTCTTTTTCCATTCCGCCAACTTTCATTGCTGCATCTGCATTAGCAAGCTTGTCCATTATACGTTGCAACACATGAAGCTGAAATTTCTTCTCCCTGCTTAAGGCAATTTTAATAACATAAGGGTGTACACCAAGTTGCTTTTGCATCTGGGACTGTGTATACCCCTTCTGTTTTAACAGTTTTACTCTTAAGATGGTGCGAAACTGAAAACTAAGCAACCCAATTAGGGCAATTGGTTCTTCTTTCAATTTCTGCAAATCCTTAGAAATAGAGATTGCCTTATACAAATCTCCTTCTATTACAGCATCAACCAAACGAAGAGATGAGTTATCTGCAGTATGTGCAATTAACTGTTCTGCAATCTCCCTGGTAATAACCCCATTCTCCCCTACATATAAAGCCAACTTCGTCAATTCATTCTCTAGCATCTGCAGGTTTGTTGACAACTCTGATTCAAAAATTTCCAATGCATCAGGAGCAATGCTCACTTTAAATTGAACAGCTAAGTCTTTAATCCATTTATTGACTTCATACTCTTTTACCGGGTTACATACTGCAACTGTTGCTTGCTTTTTAAGTAGCTTACTTACTTTCTTTCGTTCATCGATTTTTTCATATGGTGCTATGATCACCAGAACCGTGTAATCAACAGGGTTAGAAAGGTATCTTTCTAATGTACTTACCTCGTGTTCAAAGGATAATTTATCAGGCTTTGCTTTTAAAAAGACTGGATTATTTGCAAAAACTAACTTCCTACCACCAAAAAAAGGATAGGTTTCCGTATCCGTAACGACTTCTTGAATTGGTGTCTCATCTAATTCATATATCGAAAGATTTTCCTTCTCTTGGCCCAACACTTGCTTTATTAGTTCCTTTTTAAGTTTCTCGATAAAATATGTTTCCGTTCCGTAAATCATATAAACCGGAGTAACTTCTGTTTTCAAACTTTTCATGACTTCCAGATAACTCATTCCACTCACTCCACTACTATGTATACCATAATGGTACGTCTTCAAAGGTGGAATAGCAAGGAATTTTTAGAGGGAAATAAACTTCATTATTTCCCTCCGATATCTATATAAACGCTTTGCTTCAAGGCCTAGGAACTATCAGCAAAACGATATTTGTTCTCCTTTATAGAGTATCCATCATGTCTTAAAGTATGGTTGTTAAGTCTTTCTATAATTGGAGACGTATAAATTGTCTGTAACAAATATTTAGCCATAAGTGGATTTTTTAACGTTTTTAATTTATACTAAATGGTGATATAGGAGGGGTAAAAGTGAATGATTTTGAAAAGAATGTACAATCCAAAAACAATGATGTAGTTGATTCCATTAAAGGCTTTGCTTTTTCATTTATTTTCTTCACTTTAATTTTTGCGATCGGTGTCATTATCAGCGTAGCCGGCCGTTAGACGTGAATAAAGTAATAAGTAGTCAGCAATGTGCCGTGCTGATTAACCAAGAGACTGCTCCGATACAGTCTCTTTTTTCTTGGAGTTATAAAATGAGCACGTAGCATTCTTTAATGAAAGTAGCACCATCAGGCTAGCTTTGCTTCTAAACCTTACGCTGCGCTTTTGGTCATATGTTATCCTATGGTAGAAATTTATAAAAGGTTCCTGCTTCTTGGGTAAATACAAACTGTACCGCTCCATCTTTATCAGTTCGTAAGACCGTAGCTTCAACATTCTCCAATCCAGCAATGACTTCCTCAGTTGGATGGCCATACCTATTATTCCTTCCAGCTGATATCAACCCGATTTCTGGCTCGATATGGTCTAAAAATGCATCATCCGATGATGAACTACTACCATGATGCGCAACTTTTAATACATCAATAGATAAATGCTCGTAAGAACGCATAAGCTCCTTTTCTTCCTCTCTGCCAATGTCACCTGTGAATAGCCACGATTGCCCTCCAAATTCTGCTAGTAGTACGATTGAATTTTCATTTGGAGATCCTTTATCACTCATAGGTGCCAGCACATGTAGCTGTTGTCCTCCCAAATTAAGTTGATCACCTTGTTTAACACGCTGAACTGCAATATTTTTCTGGTTCCATAATTCTTTTGAGCTCTGATCAATCTCATAATAATCACTCACTATAATCTGATCTGTCTTATACTCCTCTGCCAAATATTGGACACTACCGGAATGATCAATATCCTTATGCGTTATTATAATGGCATCAAGCTTGGTAACCCCTCTCGATTTTAAATAGGGCTGAATGATTTGTTTATATTTCGAGTTGGTTGGTGTTCGTTCAGGAAACGATACACCAGCGCCCGCATCTATTAGAAAAACTCCTTTGCGGTATGGCAATTCAACAACATATGCATCTCCCTGCCCAATATCAAGCATTGTAATCACTCCATACGGCGAGAAATAGGGTATAGCTACAAAGCACGAAACAAAAATCACAACAATTGAGCCGGCGATAAATGCATTTTTATTGTCTTTGTTTTGTACATAATACATAAAAACAAAAAATAACCCGTAATAGACAGCAACAAACTCAATTGCCATTCCGTCCATTGTCCATGGATAATTAACATGCTCGTTAAAGAACCTAAGCAAAGTTAAAAGTACATTTTGCGCCATTGAAAATAACTTATCGAAGACATTGATAATCGGGAAAGGAGAAATGAGAAGAAAAAGGAACATGGAGGGAATGATCAGAACAGAGAAATATGGAACGACAAGCGTGTTGACCAAGAGAGAGAGCGGCTGAAAAGTGTAGAAATGATGGAACAACAATGGAAGGATCATCATTTGGGCTACAAAGCTAATCTTTAACCCTTGTTCTATCAGTGAATTTGAATTAGAAAGCCATTTTTGTGAGAGAAGTAATCCTAGCGTAACGAGGAATGAAAGTTGAAACCCAACATGGTAAACCATATAAGGATTGATTAAAACAAATAGTAGAAACACAAAACTAAGGACGTCGGTGTAACTAAAGGCTCTCTTAAATTTTCTTAAGAGGATAAAACATAGTACCATCATGCTTGCACGCCAAATCGAAGGCTCTCCTCCAGCTACTACTGCATAGGCAGGAAGTAAAAATAGTATAAGCCACTGTGCTTTTTCTTTTGTAAGCAAATTGAGTTTTAGTAGGGCGAAATACAAAAATGCCACAAATAAACCAACATGTAAACCTGAAATTGCCAAAAGATGAGATAGACTCCATCGTTGAAAAAGTTCAATGGTATCTTCAGGGATTGCGGAATCATCTCCCAGTACTAAGCCCTTCATCCAGGCACTCGTATTTGAAGATACTCGTTTATCTATATAGGTGGATAAATTTTCACGTAAGGTGTAAAAGCGGTGAAATAAGTCTTGGCCTGTACAGATAACGTCATGTAAAGCGTTTAAATTTACTTGATACGTTATTTTCTTCGAAGCTAAATAGTCCCGATAGTTAAATTCTCCAGGATTCGTACTCGGATTAGGGCGTTCTGGAACCCCCAGAAATTCACAAGTAGCGCCAGACTTTAAATGAGATGAGTTTAATGTTTCTGAAGCATCATTTTGGAAGTACATAACGAGGAAACGTTGATTAGTGGCGTTATCTTCAAAGGTGAATTGGATGTGTGTTGGTTTCTTTTCGATCGGCCCGTTAATTTGACCAATAAAGCTTTGTTCAGGAAGCGAGGTTTCTGAGAATCCAGGTTGGGAATCTTGGATCTTTGGAATGTAGAGGAGAAAAAAGCAAAGGAAGGCTGACCCCAGAAGTAACGCAACCTTCCTCAGCCTTCTTTGAAATAATAAGTATCCAAGCCATATAATATAGCAGGCAACAAAGAGATAATTCGATGTCAGAACGGTGATAATACTAACCGTGACAGCAATCGCTACGATATGCCAGTTTCCTTTCAAGCTTAACCCCTACTAGTTGTTGCGGAAAATAAGGCATCCGCTTTCTCTTTTAGTTTTTCAAATTCCTTATGATCGGTACTATCCGACAACATAGCAAGCAACTCGTCAACATAGTTTTGTTTTTCTTGATAATTTAAATCTACAGCTAAGTAATCCAAGGCAACCTTTTTCACAGAAACGCCAGCTTCTTTAAATAGCTGAATGGCATATTCATTGTTTCGATAATCTTCTTTATAATAGATCGTTTTAATACCTGCTTGGATTAATTGCTTAGAACATTGGAGGCATGGGAAATGAGTCACGTAGACATCCGCATCTTGGGTTGGCACCCCAAATTTAGCACATTGTAATAAAGCATTTGCTTCCGCATGCACAGTTCGTACGCAATGGCCATCGACTACATAACAGCCTTCATCAATACAGTGGATACTTCCGGAGACACTCCCATTATAGCCACCAGCAATAATTCGTTTATCTCTTACAATGGACGCACCTACCATCAATCTAGTACAGGTACTTCTCAATGCAAGTAGCTGACTTTGTGCCATGAAATACTGATCCCACGATATTCTTTCCATTATTAAGTCCCCTTTTTCAATATGCTATTAGTAGTTTACCTTTCGTTATTTCTGTTCGTCAATAAAGTGAAACTCCAATCAGTGGGGGTTTTTGTTCTTCCCCCACTGATTGTTAGTTGAACGAATCGGGGTGTTAGCGTCCGTTTATTCCCACTATAAACTTACAGTTTCACTTCATGTTTGGAAGTGGGAGTCTTACGGACGGTTGCATCGGGATAAAGTGGTTATGGCACTTGAATAGAATCTTCTAACTGTTCGATTGTTTTTTCACCAATTCCCGAAACGTTAAGTAAATCTTCCAACGATTGAAAAAGTCCATTTTCTTCTCGATAAGCAATGATCGCCTCTGCTTTACTCGGACCAATCCCACTCAGTGTCTCAATTTCTTCTTTGCTAGCCGAATTAAGATGTACCTTTTCTGAGCCTATCTCGTTATTAAACACATTTTCAATAACGTCTCCGGTTGTCGGGACAATAATACTCATCTCATCATGTACCTTCTGTGCAAGATTTACTTGAGTTTGATCAGCTTCATTTGTGAAGCCACCAGCTCTTTGTATCATATCATTGACTCGCTCCCCTGGATTAGCTTCAAAGACACCAGGATTGTTTACCGCTCCTTTAATATCGACATAGATTGAAACATCCTCGACAAAGGCATCTTCAGTATCGTCCGGAGGATCATCCGTTTGGGAGGGGTTCACTTGATTGAGGGTTTTATCAGCTGTAGTAGAATTATCTCTTGAGAGAAACAGAAACAGGATCATAACAGCAGCCGCGACAATAAAGATCCCCGCTTTTTTTACTGTTTTTAACAACGCTTTCCATCTCCTTTCATTAAAATTAGGGGATATCTTTTATATTCGATACCAACTTTCGTATTCCTTCAAACAAAAAAAGAGGAGGATAGTTTAACTATCCTTCCCTTTTTCAGCTGAAAAAAAGATTCTCTCTGCATGTTCCAAGTCAAATTCATCAATTTGCTGAAAATCACCATGTACTTTTATGTTTTTAAAGCCAGTCCTCTTTAATAAATTTATATAAAAATTCGGTTCATATGTACGTTGGTGATGCGTTTCATCAAATCGTACATATGTGTCGTCCTCTTGCGACTGAAAAAAAGTCAACTCATGAAACATTTCACCAGGTACCTCTCCTTGATGACAGAACCAAATATAGGAAGCATCTTCCAGTACATCTGCAAAGGTTTGGTTTACGTAGTTATTTTCGACTTGATGGATGGAATGCACATCAAAAACGAACAGCCCATCTTCTTTAAGGCTATCCGCCACTCCTTGAAAGACGCTTGTTAAATCATTTTCCTCTGTAATATAGTTGATTACATCACAATAGCTTATAGCTGCATCCAAATCCCCAAGGCCTTGTAATTCTTTTAGATCCTGATTTAACCACTGGACTTTAAGGCCTGCATTACTACACTTTTGTTCCGCATATGCTAGCATATCAGAGGAATAATCAACACCTACCACCTGATAGTCCTCCATCGCAAGTCGTTTGGTTATCTCACCAGTGCCACAACCTAAATCAGCGATTTTTTGAACGGATTTTCCATATTCTTTAAAGATGTATTTCGTAAATTCAAGCCAGGCATCATACGGTGCACTCTCCATGAGGCGATCGTATACGTTAGCCATCTGTTTATAGGCCATCTATCTAGCCCTCATGATCAAACTGAAGGCGTTCTGCGTCTCCCCAGAGTCTTTCAAGATTATAATAAACACGCTCTTCTCTATGGAACACATGACATACAACGTCACCTAAATCAACAAGTACCCATCTGGATTGTTCTAGGCCTTCAATTCGACTAACAGCTACACCTGCCTCATCCATCGCTTCTTTAATGCCTCGCGCTATTGCCTGAACCTGTCTTTCTGTGTTTGCATGGCAAATTAAAAAGTAATCTGCAACTAATGACACCTCATTCATATCAAGTGCCGTAATATCTTCTGCACGCTTGTCATCACAAGCCTTTGCTGCTAATTTTACAATTTCCTTATTTTCCATTCATTCATTACCTCCGTTTATGTGACTGCTTAAATCATTATAAGCATGGAATGTATCCGGGTAGATTTTAGCATTTTTTCTTATTAAATATTGTATTGTATTTCGAACTGCTAGCCAGCAGGCATGCTCCAAATTTGTTTTCGCGGACTCTCTAACTTCTTCTATGCCAGGAAAGCTTCTTCCAGGTTCAATATAGTCAGCCAAAAAAATAATTTTTTCTAACTTCGTCATATTGGCTCTTCCAGTTGTATGGTATTTGATAGCACCCTTAATATCTTCGTCTTTTAGGCCACATTCCTCTTCAACCAAAATTGCTCCAATTGGTGCATGCCATAGCTCAGAATGAAAGTCCAATAAATCGTTAGGCAGGTTAAATGCTTTGATTTGCTGTTCCATTTCTTCTAAAGGACGATATTTAGCATAATCGTGTAAAATTCCTGCTAACTCCGCCTTTTCCTTTGAACCACCATAGAGATCAGCTAGATAGCGCGCTGTTTCTGCTACCCGAAGTGAATGGTCAAACCTTGCCTCTGTTAAGTGAGGCTCTACAAGCTCCTTCGCCTTCCTAATTTCCATATAAATGATTCTCCTTAATATACGCTTGCACACGTTCTGTGGTTAGATAAGTGATTTGTTGATTGAATTTTACCCTTTGCCTCAAATCTGTTGAAGAAATGTCAACACTAGGAACATCAACGATGATTACAGGGTAATCTGTATCTAATGTCGATCCTGCTCTTTTTACTCCTACAAACTGTACTAAGTTAACTAACTCTTCAATTTGATACCATTTCGGCAAATATTCCACCATATCTGCGCCGATAATAAAATAGAAGTTATGATCAGGATGTATTTCCTTTAAACGCTTGATGGTATCAATTGTATAGGATTTTCCTGTCCTATCTATTTCTATTGTATTCAGCTTAAAAAAAGGATTATTACTAATTGCACAATTAACCATCTTCATACGATCATCTGCAGTTGTGCCTAGATCCGCTTTATGTGGCGGAGTAAAAGAAGGAATAAACCAAACTTCCTCTAATTCAAGTTTTTCACGCGCTTCCTCAGCAATCATGAGATGACCGAGATGCGGAGGATCAAACGTTCCTCCTAGGATACCTACTTTCTTCATTTTAAACACCCCTTCATTAGGGAAGTAAAAGCTGCTTGTTCTCTTCAGACTCGCGGTAAAGCACAATATTGTTTCCAATTATTTGAGCAATTTCCGCTCCCGTTCCCTCTGCTAGTTTTTCCGCAACAGTATGCTTATCCTCAAGGCAATTTTGTAAAATACTTACCTTTAGTAATTCCCTCTTCTCAAGTGCATCTCCTATTTGCTCTATCATGTTTTCATTTACCCCATCTTTTCCTACTTGGAAAATAGGCTTAAGCTGATTCGCCTCAGCCCGCAAAAATCGTTTCTGCTTACCTGTTAACATCGTATCATCCTTCCAATATTGTTTTTAATTCCCTATCCATCTCACCAATCGGTACGCGCTTGCCTGTCCAAATTTCAAAAGAATACTGTGCTTGGTACAATAACATGGTATGCCCGTAGTGGAGTTTCGCTCCAAGATCATCAGCCTGCTGTAAAAAAGCAGTCTTAATCGGTTGGTAAACGATATCGCTTACGATTGCGCCCTTTTTTATTTGGTTTAATGGAATAATTGATGTATCCGTCTCTGGTTTCATCCCCACTGAAGAGGTCTGGATAATGAGATCGTACCGTCCAGTGAGTCTTGTTGCCTCTTCTAATGTGAACACTTCTGTCACGGTTCCCCCACCTTGAAGAAGTGCAATTTCCTCTGCCTTTTCTATTGTCCGATTTGCAATATCGACGTTTGTAAAACCTGCATTCACAAAAGCATGATAGATTCCCCTACAAGCCCCACCTGCACCAAGTAGTAAGACATGTACTTTATCCTGTTTTATTATTTCTGGATATTCTTCTACAAGCGAACGTAAATAACCCATGCCATCTGTGTTATATCCTATCCATTCCCCATCCTTAACACAAACTGTATTAACAGCACCAATATCAGCTGCTCCGGGATCGACCTGGTCTAAAAAGGGAAGAATCTTCTGCTTATAAGGGACTGTAATATTAAAGCCATTTAAATTCTCCTGTTTTAGCATGGAAATCTCATCCTGAAAGTTCGTATCTGGCGAAATTTCTATTCGTCTATAGCTACCATTTACTCTAACTTGATTCATAAAGGACTCATGAATCCATGGAGAAAGAGAATGTTCAATCGGGTATCCAATTAACCCAAGACGATATACCATAAGCTCCCCCCTATAATAATGATTTTCTAATAGAGGCGGAAACCTCTTTTGGACTGTGAGCCGCAACTGTTACATCTTCTGCGATCACACTTACCCAACCCAGGCCAGGAAATACGATATCCGTCTTTTCTCCACCTGTTAGCCGGAAAGCATTCTCTTTTAGTTCTGGTAGAACCTCTAATGTCTTTTGATCAGGTGGTGACAGTAACTCCCCAATATGTTGTCCATATAATTCATCTGCATTTTCTAATTTTGTTCGGTGTATAGGAACTTGATTAGAGAAATAACATACAAAGGAAGTTCGTTTTCCTTTTACGAAGTCCAATCTAGCCAATCCGCCAAAGTAAAGAGTTTGCCCACTGTTCAATTGATACACTCTTGGCTTAATTTCCTTGTTCGGTGTAATAAGCTTTAAATCTTGTTCAGATACATAATGGGCCATTTGCTGCCTGTTCACAATACCAGGTGTGTCGATTAATGATGTTTCATCATCAAGAGGAATCTCAATGAATCCAAGGGTTGTGCCAGGGAAATAAGAAGTGGTAATTACTTCTCCATACCCGGTCGATTGTTTAATCAAGCGATTTATAAACGTGGATTTCCCAACGTTAGTCGTCCCTACTATATATACATCTCGGTTTTTACGTTGTTCCTCAATAACTTCAGTCAGGTCCTTCATACCGTATCCCTTTGTTGAGGAAATTAAGCAAACTTCCTTGACATTAATACCAGCATCCTTGGCCGAAGACCGAAGCCATTGTTCCAATTTTCGCTTGTTTGTTGATTTAGGCAGCAGATCTACCTTATTACCGACCAATACAATGGGATTATCTCCTACAATTCTTGGTAGACTTTTAATCAGGCTGCCATGCACATCAAATATATCTACAACATGTACTACCAGCCCATTCGCACTTCTAATCGAGCTAACCATCTTCAAGAAATCATCGTCTGTAATAGCTACGTCCTGAATTTCATTATAATGCTTCAATCGAAAGCAACGTTTACAGAGTATGTTCTCCTTTTCCAATGAAGATGCTGGTGTGTAACCAGGGGCTTGTGGGTCTGACGTTTGAATAAGGACACCACAACCTTGACAATATAATTCTTCCATCCCTATTCCTCCCAGGTGATTTTTCCTTTTTTCCTCATATAATGTAATATTCTGCGTTCAATCTTCCGGTTAATCTTCGTTATTTTTCCATCTGTTTGAACTATCGGTACAACTAAAATGGTATAGAAACCAGCAAAGTTCCCACCTAAAACATCTGTTAGCAACTGATCACCAATCACTACAATTTCTTCTTTCTTCATTCCCATTTGTTTTGCTACCGACTTAAAGGCTTTACTCAAAGGCTTTCTAGCACTAAAAACGAATGGCGTTTCCAATGGCTCAGAAAATACTTTGACTCGCTCCTGCTTATTGTTTGAAATAATCGTTACTTTAATGTCATTTTCTTTCATTTGTTTGAACCATTCGATTACTTCCGGAGTAGCATCCTTCACATCCCAAGCAACTAGCGTGTTGTCGAGATCTGTAATAATACCTTTAATACCTTTGCTTTTTAAAACTTCTGGATTAATATCAAAAACGCTTTTCACATGTTCGTTCGGCAAAAACTTTTTTAACAACCTTCACACCTCATATTCTCAATCATCAGTTCGAACTTCATACGAATCACCATTATAAACCATTCTATAATAACATTCCATAAACTAAAACTTCAATCTGTGGGGGATTTCTTTTGTTTGCTTGGTAATACTATGAGGGTATGAACAAAAAGGAATTGGAAAGGATCGGACGATTACTGGGAGTTAGATCCATTTTCTTCTCACCACTTGGGCATAGAATGCAGTGTGAATTAAAAGAAAAAGTTCTTTAGAGGAATTTCATGGAATTTTGCATAAATCGTCTTCCTTTCATTATAAAAACGAAACATATCTGTGTTGAATCTTGTAGATAGCTATAAATATTCCAAGAATCGTTCGACAAATATCCCTAAAATCCGCAATTGTGGATAACTTTACTAACATAAGAAAAGTTGTTGTAACAACATTTGTCGATATAAAAAAGTAATTATACACACCTTATCTACAAGGGTTTGTAGATAACTTTCGCCTTGTCCTGCCATATATAAAGTGGTAAGTTATTAATAACCTAATTGGGAAAATTACAAACTTTAGGAGGGCTGAGTTGATGGAACATTTGTCAGATGAACTATTAATTGAATCTTATTACACAGCAAATGAATTAAATTTGAGCCCTGACTTTCTAAACTTAATTGAAGAGGAAATTCACAGAAGGAGATTGTCCCATAAAATCACAGAAAAAAGACCTGTCTAAAAAATTTTATATTTAAATATGAAGAAACGCGTTAACCCCTATTATTTTGCGAAATAACAGGGGTTATTTATTTTTCTTAAATTTATATTGTGTTAAACTAATCCTTGAATATTGGAACTTACATAGCCTACAGCAGACCATCATTTGTATTAAAAATGTGTTTGGAGAAAATATAAGGGTCTAGTAGATTTTGAATTAAAACCAATTACTCAATGGAAGAGCAGAGAATTTACACATAGAGATACAACTAAGATTTTATAAGGAGGAATACCGTTAGATGATATTTGCTGTTTTAATACCACTTCTTGTTGCTTGTTTTATTCCCACACTCAGCAAGGCTAAAAATAAGATACATACTGGGATATTCACTTTCTTTGTGCCATTCTTTATCTTTCTGTATTTTATTAGACTTGTAGGAAAAGACTTTACACCTATTCGACAAACCTACAATTGGATCCCTTCTCTAGGAATTAATTTGGATTTCTATCTTGATGGGTTGAGCTTATTATTTGTTTTATTGATAAGCGGGATAGGATCACTTGTTGTCCTTTATTCTATCTTCTATTTGGATAAAAAAGAACGACTAGGACATTTTTACGTTTACTTATTGCTCTTTATGACGGCAATGTTTGGAGTTGTTCTTTCAGATAATGTATTTGTCTTATATACTTTCTGGGAGTTAACATCAATTTCTTCATTCCTGCTAATTGGTTATTGGCATTTTAAAGAAAGATCGAGATATGGTGCATTAAAATCAATGCTAATTACCATTTTTGGTGGTTTGAGCATGTTCGGCGGTTTCATTCTGCTCTCCGTTATAACAGGCTCAACAAGTATTCAAGAGATGATCAGCCAAACAGATGTCATACTTTCAAGTAATTATCTCCCATTAATTCTTGCATTAATTCTGCTTGGAGCTTTTACTAAATCCGCTCAGTTTCCATTTCACATCTGGCTACCAGACGCTATGGAAGCTCCTACTCCGGTTAGTGCCTATCTTCACTCGGCTACCATGGTTAAAGCAGGAATCTTCCTGATAGCAAGGTTTTCTCCAATATTCTCTGGTTATGAAGGTTTCTTTATTACAGTTAGCCTCGTTGGAATCGTAACACTTTGCTGGGGCTCATACATGGCAGTGAGACAGACAGACCTAAAAGCAATCCTTGCATTTTCAACCATTAGTCAGCTAGGTATGATCATGGCAATGCTAGGGTTTGGAACACCAGCGGCAGTCTTTGCTGCGGTCTTTCATATTTTAAACCATGCCACATTTAAAGGAAGTCTCTTCATGATCGCAGGAATTATCGATCATGAAACAGGCACAAGGGATATTAGGAAATTAGGTGGATTGTTTACACTTCTTCCTATCTCTGCAACGTTGGCTATATTTGGAACATTTTCTATGGCAGGTGTTCCGTTCCCATTCCTAAATGGTTTTTATAGTAAAGAATTGTTCTTTGAAGCTACCTTGGATTTGGAGAGTGCTTCTTTATTAGCTGAACTAATTCCTTATTTAGCTATTCTCGGAAGTATCTTCACCTTTGTATACTCTATGTATTTCTTTTTTGGTGTTTTCACAGGACCTAAAAAGCTTAATCAATTACCGAAGAAACCACATGAAGCACCTGTTGGAATGTTACTATCACCAATTATTCTCGTCCTTGGTGTAATTTTAATTGGGTTATTTCCTAACATGGTTAATGCACCTTTCATTCAACATGCTGCAGAAGCGGTTAACAGTAATGCAGAATACCATAAAATTGGTTTCTGGCACGGTTGGGATTTCACTCCACTTCATATGTCTCTAATCGTTGTTGCTCTTGGAATCGTGTTGTTCCTAACAAGGAAAAAGTGGAGTGGCGTTTACAAAGTTCTACCTGGCAAGTTAAGTTTTAACCGAGTTTATGACGGTCTTGTTAACAAGCTGGATACCTACTCTGCAGGTATTACGAATTCATATATGACTGGTTCATTAAAGCTGTACATGTCCTTGATTCTCGCTACGATGATTATCGTGACAACCGGCTTTATGTTGCTAACAGATGGATTTACAATTAGCTCAAATAACCTTGCTGACATTACCATTATTGAAGTGTCTATTGTCATTATCATGGTCGCGGCTGCCATCGCAACGATATTTACAAAACATAATATGGCTGCTCTTCTTATACTTGGAGTGGTTGGTTATGGGGTTGCTCTACTATTTGTTATCTACCGAGCACCGGATATAGCACTTACACAGTTTGTTGTAGAAACCATTACAGTAGCATTGTTTATTCTATGTTTTTACCATTTGCCGAAGTTAAGAAAAACAGACGATTCAAGTGGATCCAAAACTTTAAATGCTGTATTGGCAATTGGGTTTGGTGCCATGATGACTTTAATTGGTATATCTGCCTATAGCACGAACTGGTTTGACTCCATTTCGGATTACTTCCTAAAAACCTCCTACAAACTAGGAGGCGGTGATAATGTCGTGAACGTTATCCTAGTCGATATGCGTGGACTGGATACCTTATTCGAGATTGCAGTTCTAGGTATTGCTGCACTCGCCATCTTTAGCCTCATTAAACTTAAGAAAAACAAGGAGGCAGAATAATGGAAATAATCATCCTTATCTTATCAGGTATATTATTTGCAACGGCTATTTACAATTTACTGCAAAAACAATTACTACGAATTGTAATCGGAACTGCTCTTCTATCTCATGGTGCCCATTTGTTCATTTTAACAATGGGAAAGCTAAAAACAGGGCAGCCCCCGATTCTTACGGAAGGGGTTTCCGACTACACGGACCCCCTTCCCCAAGCATTAATTTTAACTTCCATTGTAATCAGCTTTGGTGTGACCAGTCTGCTTCTCGTACTTGCATACCGGACGACACAGGAAAACAAAACAGATAATATGGAACAATTAAGGGGTAAGGCAAATGAGTAATTTAGCAGTTCTACCAATCATCCTGCCACTCGTGGCAGCCATTGTGTTAATATTTTTCAATTCTAAAGTGAACGTTTCCCGTACCTTAACAAAAGTTTTTTCTCTAATTGGGCTTGGTTTAAGTGGATACATTGTGTGGGAAGTTTTAAAGAATGGTACGATTATACTCGAGACAGGTGACTGGGTAGCACCGTACGGTATTGTCCTTGTAATGGATTCCCTTGCAGCTGTCCTTGTGATGACTACGAACATCATTGCAGTTGCCTGTGCTTTTTATGCCCCTTCTGCCGGACTTGGAGAAAAAGAAAATTACTATTTTTATCCCTTTTTCTTTTTCTTAATCACGGGTGTCTCAGGGGCTTTCATTACTGGCGATTTATTTAACCTATTTGTATTCTTTGAAGTATTGTTAATGGCATCTTATGCACTTATTGTACTTGGTGGTGACAAAGTACAATTAAGGGAATCACTAAAGTACTTACTTATTAACTTATTTTCCTCCATGCTTTTCGTTACGGCAGTGGCCTTCGTTTATGGTGCAGTTGGGACCGTTAATATGGCACAGATAGCGCAGCGCGTTCAAGAAGCAGATCAACAAGGAATACTAACAACTGTAGGTATCCTACTATTCTTTGTTTTTGCTACAAAGGCGGCTTTATTCCCCCTTTACTACTGGCTTCCGAAATCGTATGTCGTTCCGAATCCAGTTATTTCTGCTTTATTCGGTGCCCTGTTAACAAAAGTAGGTATTTATTCGATCTTCCGTGTTTTCACACTAATTTTCGTCCATCGAGTGGACTTAACCCACGAAGTCTTTATCTGGTTTGCAGGGTTGTCGATGGTCTTCGGTATAATCGGAGCGCTCTCAACTTCCAATATTAAACTAATTATTGCATACAATATAATTCCAGCAATTGGGTTTATACTCCTTGGGATAGGAGTTATGAACGAGACAGCTATAAGTGGGTCCGTCTATTATTTAGTACATGATATGATTATTAAATCAGCATTATTTTTACTTGTTGGTGTTATCGCCTATGTTGCAGGTACATCTGACTTAAAGAAAATGGGAGGGCTTATTCATACTTATCCCCTACTAGGTTGGCTCTTATTTATTGCAGCGTTTGTGCTAGCCGGTATTCCACCGTTTAGTGGCTTTATTGGAAAGCTTCTATTATTACAAGGAGCGTTTGAGGGTGAGCATATCATTATCATCCTTATCGGACTTTTAACAAGTCTGCTTATCCTATATTCTGTTGCAAAAATTTTCATCCATGCTTTCTGGGGTGACAAAGATGCAATGGGCCCAATAGAGAAAAAATCTACCAAAGGGATGGTAGCTCCGATTGTATTCTTGCTAGCTCTTTCAGTCATAATGGGCGTCGGAGCTGAATATTTCTACCCTATTGCAGACTCAATAGCTGCATACCTGATGGATCCGCAAATTTATATTGATTCTGTGTTAAAGGAGTAGTGAACTAATGGCATTTCAGATTGTTATAAATTTAATCATCGCATTTTTATGGATGTTCTTAAGTGAATCGTATTCTGCTCCCAGCTTTATTGCTGGTTACTTGTTAGGTATACTTTTGCTTTTCCTTCTGCGCCGTTTTGTTCCTGATACCTTTTATCTGAGGCGAATTTTTAAGATTGGAGCCCTGCTCCTCCTCTTTATAAAAGAATTGTTATCTTCAAACTGGGAAATTGTAAAACTTGTATACAAACCGAAGCAGGACTTTGAGCCAGGTATTTTTGCATTGCCTATTGATGTAAAAAGCAATTGGGAAATTACGTTGCTAGCAAATCTAATTTCCTTAACGCCTGGTACCCTATCCGTAGCTATTTCTCGTGATAACACGAAAATATTTATCCATGCAATGCACATACAAGACAGCGAGGAAGCCATTTCTTCAATTAAAAATACATTTGAGAAAGCAATTCTGGAGGTGTCAAGATGACGGAGGTTTTATCCATCACCGAAAATATTCTAGACATAGCTGTCACCATCAGTTTTGCAGGTATAGCTATTTCACTTCTATTGCTTCTCTATCAGGTCATTGTCGGTCCAACCCAACCGGACCGTGCTGTTGCGCTAGATGCAATCGGAATTAACATTATGGCCTTAGCCGGGATCATGGCAGTCTATCTGGTAACATCCAAACTAAATGATGTTATTTTATTGGTTGGAATTCTTGCATTCCTTGGAACACTTTCCATTGCAAAATATTTAGAAAAGGGTGTTATCATTGATAGAGACGTTGATTAATATTATCATTAACATTCTTGTTATCATCTCCCTGTTGGCAGGTACATTCTTCATCCTGTCTTCCTCCATAGGGATTGTGCGATTTCCAGATGTTTATACGAGGCTGCATACTGCTACCAAAGCCTCCACTTTAGGCATTGCTTTTATATTAATCGCAGCGTTCTTATATCTCTACGCTGCACACTCCATTGTGAGTGGTAAATTACTACTTGCAATTGTATTTATTCTTTTAACGGCACCAGTATCGGCCCACATGATCGGAAGAGCCGCACATGCTAATGGGGTAAAACCAGTCCTGAAAAATCGAGGAGATGCATATCAGGAAGCGAAAGATGCGTATATCAAGCAACAATCATCAGATAAAAGTTAAAAGCGACTATAACTAGTTGCTTTTTTTCTTAAAAAATTCAAGATATCTATTCAGTAGATATAAATAGAAAATGTTACATACGGATAAAATAAGTAATAAGAAGAATTAGAGGTGACGGTCAATGAATACAGAAAACTTACTAGAATGTCTCCATGTCAAACAAATAGTTGGCCCCCTTCCACTACACATCCAATCAATTCAGCAGGATTCAAGAAAAGTGGAAGATGGTTCGATGTTCGTTTGCATAAAGGGGTATACCGTTGACGGCCACCACTTCATAAAAGATGCTATTGATCGTGGTGCAACTATTATAGTAGCGGAAGAGAAACCTGACATGGATTTACCCAACACAACACTAGTTATCGTACCAAATACTACTAAAGCACTTGCTCATCTCGCAAATAGATTTTACTCCTACCCCTCTATAGATATGGATATTATCGGGGTTACTGGAACAAATGGTAAAACAAGTGTATCAACACTTATAAATAAGTTACTTGAAAATTCAGGGCGTAAAACGGCTCTAGCTGGAACAAACGGAATTACAATTAATGGTGGAGTCAAACATACGGACAATACGACCTGTGATGTGTTAGGAAATCAGAAATTGTTAAAAGAGGCAGAGGATCTTGGAGTCGAAGATGTAGTTATGGAAGTATCTTCACATGGGTTAGCGCAGGGCCGAGTATGGGGCATTGATTTCAATATAGCTATCTTTACCAATCTAACTCAAGACCATCTTGATTACCATCAAAGTATGGAACAGTATGGATATATTAAAGGCTTATTATTTGCCCAATTAGGTAATGATGCAACAAAACGTAAATATGCCATCCTAAATAAAGACGATGCATGGTCAAAAATTTATGAAAACATGTCACCAGCTGAGGTCTTGACATATGGAATATCAGAAGAAGCCGATTTTCAAGCCAAACAAATCCAATATTTTGAGGATAAGACCTTGTTTACCCTTCAGAGCCCTGAAGGAAATTATCCTGTAGAGACTAGATTACTCGGAGAGTTTAATGTATATAATGTTCTTGCAGCGTTATCTACTTTATTCGTCAAAGGTATCCAGGTGTCAGCAGCCGTGAATCTACTCAAGTCGATTAATCCAATTGAGGGAAGAATGGAGAAAGTAAAGCACAATGCGCCACTTAAGGTTTTTATTGATTATGCGCATACGCCTGATGCTATCCGGAGTTCCATTACATCCGTCTCAACATTTAAACGAAATCGCCTTATCTATGTAGCTGGAACAGGCGGCGACCGAGATAAAGAAAAACGGCCTCTTATGGCCAAAGAAGCATCCACAGCAGACATCGTCATTTTAACTATTAATGATTTACGGAACGAAGATGCTACAAGTATCCTTGAAGATATGGAACAAGGAATGCAACACGAGAATTATGGTATGATTGCCGAGCGTAAAGAGGCTATTGAACATGCGGTAGAGATTAGCGAACCTGGTGACATCCTAATCATTGCGGGGAAAGGTAAAGAGCATTACCAAATCACAGGAAATACAAAACACCCCCATAGTGATGAAACGGTAGTAACAGAGTGCTTAAACCGAAAATATAATAAATGAAATACCAAGTACTTCTTTCGGGAAGTGCTTTTTTTACACGTTAGAAAAGTATAAAATTTCAGCTAGGAAGCAATGTCGACGTAGTTAAAATTTTGAAGTCCCAAGTATAAGAAAAACGTACACATTCTCTAATAGACGAGCGAATGCGAGTTTTTCTAATTATCTTTAGAAGGACAGACACGAAAAGCCCCTTATCTACATAAAATCGAATTATAGGCAATAGCCCAGCCGGCACTTTTAGGAGGTGGATATATTTGTCCGGAATATTAAGCGTGCTTGCTCTTCTAATAAAAGAAACCCTTTTCTTTGTCTCGTATGTGAAAAACCATGCCTTCCCCCAGCCGCTTCCCCCAGAAGATGAGATAAAATATTTGAAAGAAATGAAAGAAGGAAGTGAGACTGCTCGTAACAAGCTTATCGAGCATAATTTACGCTTAGTGGCACACATCGTTAAAAAGTTTGAGAATACAGGTGAAGATGTAGAAGATTTGATATCCATAGGTACCATTGGTTTAATCAAAGGCGTGGAGAGTTTTTCTGTTGATAAAGGCACAAAGCTTGCGACATATGCAGCCCGTTGTATCGAAAATGAAATTTTAATGCACTTACGAGCATTAAAGAAAGTAAAAAAAGATGTTTCCCTCCATGATCCGATCGGGCAGGATAAAGAAGGAAATGAAATCAGCCTTATTGATATTCTAGAGGCTGAAAACGATAATATTATCGAATACATCCAGTTAAATATGGAAATTGCCAAGATGCAGGAATACTTTACAATTTTGGATAAACGGGAAAAAGAAGTCATTATCTACCGTTATGGCTTAAATGATCATAAAGAAATGACCCAAAGAGAAATTGCCAAGATGCTGAATATCTCAAGAAGTTATGTATCACGTATTGAAAAGCGGGCCCTAATGAAAGTGTTTCATGAATATTACCGTAAAGAACGTAGAAGTTAAAAAATGAGCGCTGATATGAATCAGCGCTCATTCTCTATTTCTTTCTTTATATTAAGTTGCTTAACCGCTAAAATTATTCCCGTTATAATACCAGCAAGTGACAATACGAATAGCATATCCCCATTGCTTGAGGGTTGCATATACGTATTAATGATGGCACCCATATATAGGTAACTGCTTAATATTAGTAGAACTGCAGTAAAACGCTGATAATCTTTCCATTTCAACTCTAATTTCTTTTGTTGATCCAATACGTCCCCTCCTCTATAACGCATCATAACATAAATTATGCATCCTTTTGGAAGGTAAATATTGGACAAATTACATACTTTTGAGCATGGTCATAATTAAAGTAGCTGCATTTTTCGCTGCCTTCTCAAGAAACTGGTCAAAGGAAACAGATGATTCTTTGCCAGCAATATCTGATAGTGCACGAATAACAACAAACGGCTTTCCGTATTGATGGCAAACCTGTGCGACTGCAGCTGCTTCCATTTCTGCTGCGATCATCTCAGGAAATTTCTCTCTAACGAACGCTACTCGTTCTGGATCCTGCATGAAGGAATCACCTGTTGCAATGATCCCCTCTTGATAATTTAAGCCCATTTCTTTTACTGAAGAGATTGTTTTTAATACAAGCTCTGTATCGGCATCATACATAGCCGGCATGCCAGGCACCTGGCCATATGCATATTGGAAAGCCGTTACATCGACATCATGATGTACTACCTGAGTGGAAATAACAACATCGCCTACTTCCAATTTCTCAGCAAATCCACCTGCGGAACCTGTGTTGATGATATGCGAAGGTTCGTATCTTTCATGCATAATGGTCGTCGCCATTGCTGCGTTCACTTTTCCTATACCAGATTGAAGAATGACAACTTCTTTTCCGTTTATTTGTCCTTTTACAAATTTACATCCGGCGATGGTTTCCTCATTTTGGTTTGATACATTTTGCAAAAGTAATGCAACTTCTTCATCCATTGCTCCTATAATACCTATTGTCATGATTATGCCTCCGATTTGTGCGATTAGTTAATAGGTGGTAAGTTGTTCAAGGCCTCTACTTTGGTTGGTTGCCACCCCTCATTATCAACCCATGATAAATAAACACGATAGATCTCTGACTGATCCTCATTATATACAGTAGTCTCTACTTTCTGATCCCCACCATTTCCGACCCAATGTGTAGTCAACGTACTAGCATTAAGTCCTGTTGCCAGGGCAGCAGCTCTTACAATTTCTTGTCTATCCTGTGAGCCGTCACTGTAATTCGTTGTATGGGGACCTTCTTGTTCTGTTCCAATTGGTTCCCAGTTTCCAGTATAAGCTTCTTTTACATTATCTCCAGAAGGTTCAACCTGTTCTGTTTCAATATCTTCTGCAGACTGGCTCTCTTCTTCATCCGTTTCAGCATCTGATTCTTCTTCGTTGGCTTCATTTGCTTGTTCATCTGAATTAGAGGAATTGTTTTCATCTGTTTCGGTTTGCTCTTCATTTGATTCTTCAGTGTCATTATTATTTGATTCATTTGTTGATTCCGTATTGGTAGATTCTTCTTCTGACGTTTGCTCGTCACCACCACCAAAAATCCACATACCAAGCAAAACTATAACAAGAAGAGAACCTGCTATCATTAGAACAGAAATAGATTTTGTATTCTTCCTTCTTTTTTCAAATTTATCAACTCTGGAATGTTTATCGAAATCATTCATGGTCTTCCCTCCCTATGTTTACTCTACTATAGTATCATATTTTTAAGATAGAATAATATGATAGGGATATTACAAAAGTAATTTTTACTCGTGTTTTATTACAGTTCCAATAATAAGGTTACTCCTTTGCTTCTTCTGCAGGAATAGTCCAGATAACCTGGTTACTGGTCTCCGCAGCAATATTGCCGACTTTTTTTCTGAAAAAATATTTCTCTTCTTTTGAAATATCTGCTATAAACTGTCCATTCACCTCTTCTTCAGGAGCGATCTCGCCAGCTATTTCATCTACACTATCAAAATAGTCCGCTGCGTTAGAAGAACCTGTTCCTTCTAAATCATGTGTGACTTCCAAGTTAGCAAGCAAATCTTCTACTTGTAAACTACGATCACTTGTATTTCTAACCGTTATATCTAAAAGTATCAAATTATCCAATTGCGAAGCTTCTCCATCAAGTTCTTCCTCGATTATTTTAGCAGAGTTAAGCGTGATATCATAAGTCCCTAATGTAGTATCAAATGTACCAGTATCTCCAATAGCTAGATTGAGTTGATCTTCTATAGTCTGTTCAGAGGTCTCATTGTCTGTAGTTTTTTCATTATCACTTATTTCCTCGCTTGTTTCAGAGTCTTCAGTTGTGATGCTGCTATTACTTTTAGTTGATTCATTTTCAGCTGGTGTTGAGTTCTCATTTGGTTCATTATTATTTGCTTCCTCGCTCTCTCCATTACAGGCAGTGATTACGATAGTTAGTATCAGTATTGTCGAAATTACAAAACTCTTTTTCATAAGTACCCACCTTCGTATTTATAGTGTTTATCTTGCTTCTTCTGCAGGAATAGTCCAGATAACCTCATTACTTGCACCAGAGCCTGTAATTCCTGATCTTAAGCGGAAATAGTATTCTTCTGCTTCGTAAATTTTTGTAATAAACTGTCCAGAAACTTTCTCATCTTCACCTAATTCCCCAGTCATATGATCTATACTTTCATAACTTTCGGAATAATTTTGATATCCAGTCATTTCGAGATTATCCGTAACTTCAAACCCATATAGTAAATCTTGTACAGGTTGAGAGGTTTCACCCGTATTCTTTACAGTAATATCCAGAATTATATAGCCATAGAGTTCAGATTTTTTACCTTCTACTTCTTGCTGAATTTTCGCATTTTCTAATGTGATTTCAAATGTAGTTAGGTCTGTATCAAATTTACCAGTGTCACCAATTATCAGATCCAATTGATCTTCTGTTTGTGTTTCAAAACCTCCACTGACACCTTCTAATTCGTCTTCTGAACTATCATTATCATTTTCTATTTCTTCTTCCTCTTCCTTCTCGTCTCCATTATTATTTTCTTCTATAGTTTCATCCAAATTTTGTTCTTCCTCATTTAAGCTTGAGCTACCTTCTTCATTACTACATGAGCTAATTATCAACGTGATTAATACTAATAAAACAACTAAGGACTTTTTCAACTTTCTCACTCCTTATTACTTACCTCGGTGATTTGCAACAGTTATATTTATGTACAAATTATTTCAACTAACAGAATTATAGTATTAAAAATTCAACAGCAGAGTTTACAAGTCTTTTTATTTTTTAGCTTCTTCTGCAGGAATAGTCCAGATCACCTCATTACTTGCTCCAGATCCTGTTATTCCAGACCTTAAGCGGAAATAGTATTCTTCTGCTTCATGTATATCTGTAATAAATTGACCTGATACTTCTTCTCCTGGTGCTAATTCACCAGTCATTTCTTTAACACTATCAAAAAACTCCGCTGCATTCTGCACTCCAGTACCTTCTAAATAATCTGTGGCTTCAAATCCATACATAAGATCTTGAACTGGATAAACCATTTCTCCTGTATTCTTTAAAGTGATATCTAACAAAATTAGACTATCAAATTGTGGCTCTACTCCATCCAACTCTCCTTCTATTATTTCAGCATCCTCTAGCGTAATTTCAAATGTAGTTAAGTCTGTATCAAACCTACCTGTGTCACCAATTGTCAGGTCCAATTGGTCTTCTGTTTGCGTTTCAAATCCCCCACTGACACCTTCTGAATCCTCGTCTTCTTCTGAAGTATCATTATCTATTTCTTCTTCTTTCTCTTCTCCATTGTTATTTCCTTCTATACTCTCATCCAATTTTTGTTCTTCCTCATTTGAGCTTCCTTCTTCATTACTACATGCGCTGAATACCATTACCAATAATACGAATAAAACAACTAACCTCTTTTTCAAGTCTTCCACTCCCTTTAATGTGTATCTGTTTTTTAAATTAGTTAACCTCAGATAGTTATGTATTTAGTTTTAAATGGAGATTTTGCAGTATTATAGAAGTTAACTCCAAACACCTCTACAGGTTTCTTAGTCATTCTGTTATTCAGCTTTCTCAGCAGGAATAGTCCAGATCACTTGATTACTTGTTTCTGCAGCTTGAGTCCCTGCCCTCTGCATTAAATAGTATTCATCACTTTCGTATACATCAGCAATAAATTGACCTGATATTTCTTCTTCCGGGGCAAGTTCGCCTTTTAATGCTTCAACACTATCAAAGTATTCCGCTGAATTAGAAGAACCTGTCGCATCAACATCATCTGAAGCAACGGTACTTTCTAAGAGATCTTCTACTAGTTGCGTTTCATCGCTCGTATTCTTAACAGTTAGGTCCATTAAGATTAAGACATCTAATTGAGAGCTTTCTCCATCGAGTTCTTCCAAGACCTTGGCTTTATCTAACGTTACTTCAAACTTACCTATGGTAGTATCAAATTTCCCCGTATCCCCAATGCCTAATTCTAGTTGATCCTTTGTTACTGATTTAGTGGTCTCATTATTTGTAGTATCATCATTTTTATTATCTTCACCACTTTTTTCAGATCCTTCCATCGAGTTATTACTATTACTCTCAATTGACTTATTTGCAGTTTCGCTGTTTGCTTCATCGTTTTCTCCATTACATGCAGTCAGCACGATGGATAATAATAGTGTTATGCCTATAATCAAGTTCTTTCTCATCAACATCCACCTTTCCAATTTGTTATTTATCTTGCTTCTTCTGCAGGAATAGTCCAGACAACCTCATTACTTGCACCAGTACCTGTGATCCCAGATCTTAAGTGGAAAAAATATTCTTCTGCTTTAGGTATTTCTGTAATAAATTCACCTGACAACTCTTCTCCTGGAGATATGTCACCTTCCAACCCTTTCACACTCTCGAAGTCTTCTGAATAATCTTGGTAGCCAGTTGAATCCAAGTAAGCTGTAACCTCTAAACCGTAAAGTAAATCTTGAGCCGTGTAAGTTTCTTCCCCAGTGTTTTTTAACGTTATATCTAATAGTATAAAACTATCTAGTTGAGATGAAATATCATCGACTTCATCGATAATTTCTGCGCCATTTAAGGTTATTTCAAAGGTAGTTAAATCTGTATCAAATTTACCTTTGTCACCAATTCTCAAATCCAACTGGTCTTCGGTACTTGTTTCGAACCGAACGCTTCTGTCAGTATCTTCTTCATCGTGAGTGCTAGAAGTACCATAATCCTCGCCTTCTTCATTATCTTTCTGTTCTCCTTCAATCGTTTCATTTAAATTTTGTTCAGCTTCATTGGGTTTTGTAACCTCTTCATTCCCGCAAGCACCTAAAATGAAAGTAATAACTACGATTAGTAATACACTTGTTAGTCCGTTCTTCATTTCTACCACCTCTATACTTTTTTTTAACGTAACGTTAATTTTTAGTTGTTATAAGTCTTCTAGATATGTAATAAAATGGTTTTCGCAATCAGAAAAATGCTGTATAGTTTCAACTAACCTACACAGCATATGCTATTAATCCTTCAATTCTTTTATCTTTTTATTTAATTCATCCAATTTCTCTTCTTTTTCTTCTTTGTCCATATCTTTGTTATCTTTTGCTTTTTTCTTTTCTATTTCTAAGCTACCAATTTGGACCTGTTTGTTCTTAAGCTCTTTTCCTAACTTCATTGCTTCTTTATTGTTTTCAAGTTCAAGATAGCTATTAGCAGCTAAGAGTTTAGCATGACCATTGTCGGAAATTTGCTTATATACTTCTAATACTGTTTCATAATCTTTCTCTAGCCATGCTTGTTCAATTAATACTTCTGGTGCACTGGAAGTTAGTGATAGAATGACGTCATTTGCTTCATCACTTTCAAGCTGAGCTAATTTTTCTACGACTTCAGCTTGATAGGCATCGCCCATTCCAGCAGCTTTTGTCAAACTCTCTACCGTATTCAACTTGATATACTGCTCGATTAACGTTTGCTCAGCATTTTTGTCAGGACTATTAACTTTCTCCAAGTTGGTAATTGCTGCTTCTGTATTGCCTGCCATTGCCTCTTGATATCCTTTTATAATAAGTTGGTTTTGATCTACCTGCTCTTGAAGCTCCTGATTTTCTTCCGTTAAACTATTCTCTTGCTCACTCATTTCACTCTCAAGAGCGCTGGCTGAATCTGCTAAAGGTACCACTTTAATAAGGTACAACCCGAGCATGCCAATTAAAACACCAATTAGCACACCTGACATAAGGGATAGTTTTATCTTTTTCGGTTGTTTCACTTCTGTTGGTTTATGACTAACATTATGGGTTTTCTTATCTTCTGAAGAGCCAGCTGGAACATGTGTGGCAAAGAGCTTACGAAGTTGGTCGATAGAAGTGGCTACATTAATTGCATTCAGTAAGCTATTGTTTCCTGACACCAAAAGCTGCTTATCTTCAACTATTTCTTCAAAAGTATGATTGCTGTGTAATGCTATTAATATTGGCTTTAGCTCGTTTAATAAGCCTTGCTCAGTAAATTCCTCTGGTGGTAAAACAGACCGGATACTTCGATGTGCAAAGTTTACATCCCCTCGCTCATTTACATAAATGTTTGAAGGATGTAGAAAAGTGCTGAATTGTGTACCAACTAAGCTCTCTGTTTGCAAGAGTATATCAGTCACCTTTTTCTTCTTCTTGTCGTCCATCGTCTTAATTTGGTCCAAGCATACATATCCTGCTTTTTTCTTATAAAAGATGGTAACAAGATCTTCCTTTACTTGATAATGCTGGCATGAGAAAAACAGCAGTTCATCGCGTTTTAATTCTTCAAGTTGTTCTACATCTTGAATGTTCGTCTCTTCTCTGGAAATCTGATATGTAACCAACCCTTCGTTCTCCATTATCCGACCATATGGTAGCTTACTATACTCACTCATTTTTTCGCCTCCTTACAAAGAAAATAATATAATTGTTGCAACTACGGCTAAAGAACCAATTACATATGGCAAAAGATTCTTTTTTGAGTACTGTTTTGATTTTCGATGTTCCCATTCTTCTCTAGCTTTTAATAAGAGTATCTTCGCCTCTCTAACATCCTGCAGTCTGTCTTCGGGATCCAATTCAACAAGTTGGCCAACACAGGTCTCAAGACTTTTCGGGATAGATGAATTGAGTGATTTTATTGGCTCTTGTGTGATATACACATATTTCCCTTTAGATAAAAGATAGTAAAGCAATGCTCCAAGAGAGAATAAATCGGTACGTTTATCCGTCTGCTTTTTTTCGAATTGCTCGGGCGCTGCAAAACCTACTGTTCCAATCTGAACAGTGTCCCTCATCTGTTTTTCCTGGTATTTACGAGAAATTCCAAAGTCAATCAATGTGATCTGAGCATCTTTTTTTAATAAAATATTTCCTGGCTTCAGATCACGATATATAATCGGATGAGGTTTGCGAGTATGTAAGTAATATAATACATCACAGAGCTGTACCCCAATGTTTACAATATCCTCAAGCTTAAGTTCATTAGAGTCGTCTTCCAGAAATTCTGCTAAGGATACACCTTCCACATACTCCAACACAAGGTAGAAATAATTATCATCCTGAAAAAAGTCAGCCACACGCGGCAAAATAGGGTGATCTAGTTCACTTAATAGCTTTGTCTCATCTATCAGCTTTCTCGATAGCTTACTAGACATATTTGAGATCTTCACAGCCCACTCTTGAAATGAATTGTTCACCTCTTGGACGCGATATACCTCTGACATACCACCAGTTGCTATGTGCTCTACTACCTTGTATTTCTCACGCAAAATGTCACCTGGCTTCACGAAGATATTATGTTTACTCATTGTTAACACCCCATGCCTCCACTATCATTTCATTCCCAGTATTGATAACAAATTTCGTTTTCCTTTTGTTTCTGTTTTCTCCACATATAAGTTCCGAATAAGCATGAGTGTAATGTTGTCTTCAGCATTGGAAAAATTACAAAAGTTTATTAAGTACTCACACATCATTTGTAGATTTGTGTATTCCTTCTCCAGATTTATTAACATGGTTAAGATCTCTTCATTAGAATACAAGGAATGAAAACCATCCGAACATACAAGAAACATATCACTTGATTGATATTGCCCTATTTTTATTTGCGGGTTTATTTCATCCTCTATTCCAAGACATTGTGTCAATACATTTCGCTTCGGGTGATTGCGGGCATCCTCATCTGTTAAGATTCCATCCTTTACTTGTCTTTCCACCCATGAATGATCCTCTGTTAGCTTCACTAGTTCAGGGTTTGATTCCAAAATTTCTGTGCTCTGTTCTTGCAGGAGACTAGTAAGGTCCTCCTGGTTAGCATGATGAAAATATTGCTGTAACCCGTAATTCCAGCCTCTCATCTGATAAATCCTACTATCCCCAACATGGAGAACAACATATTGGCCTTTAAACATAATGAGCAAGGAGAGTGTCGTTCCCATCTTCTTCCCTGTATGCAAACTCGTTGCTTTAATTGAAGTATTTATCTGTTTCATGGTCGATGCACCCTCTCGGGCAATTCGTTCCATAATATCTCGCTTTTTTAATAGTTTGATGATGCGCTTATCCCACCATCTTTGAAAAAAAGATATTGCTAATTTGCTGGCGGTGTCTCCAACCTCATAGCCACCCATCCCATCTGCCACAGCGAACATCGCAATTTCGTTTCCTTCGCTATCAATGGCATGACGATGCAGATAGGAGTCTTCATTCTTATTTTTTCTAGTCCCTTTGTGTGTAGCTTTACCAGTTTGCCATCTTCTGCTCACGAGGAATGACTCCATTTAAAAATATAAGTGGCTTTTCCAAGCATAATTTCATCATCTTCCTGAAGTGCATACACCTTGTATGGGACCATGGTATTTCCATTTAGCTTCGAGCCGTTTTTCGACCCTAAATCCTTTATGCCATAAGAAGTGGAATCAATCTGGATAATTTCTGCGTGTAATCGGGATACCCCGGTTGCTTCCTCCGCATAGCTTACAGCGTCTGCATTTCTACCAATAAGAAAGTTATTTCGATTCAGTTCAATTGTTTCCTCCTGTCCATCAGGGGAAGTTTTAGATAATATAGCTGTTACATTTGATGGAGCAGTTGATGTGGCCGATAGATTAGCTTCATCTTCCAATAACACCGTATCATCCGATGGGGTTGTCAATAGTGTGGTATCCATTGCTGTTGCAGCGGCTAACTGTTGACTTGCATATGCTGGTTGCTGTGAGTGTGCCTGTTGTTGGAAACTAACAGGTGCTTGTTGGCTATATGGCTTTGACTGGGGTTGTTGCGTCTCTGGCTGTGACTGTTTGCCATTCCCTTTTTGTTTTTTGACTGGATTCGAAGTTTGTGTTTCTATTGGCTTCACTCCAGGGCGCCACCATTTAATGTAAGTAACAACTGCAACTACAATGATAATAGAAAGTCCACTGCTTACTCCTAGCATAGCCTGTGTAGTCACTGAATCGTATAGCTTCCATATTAAAGCTAAGGCTAATAACGTCCCAGAGAATATATAGACTTTTTCTCTTGATGTTAGTTTTGGCAGCTTCTTTTTTGTTTTAAACTGAGTTTGAGTCACAGTTGACTGTTCATTTTGTGAGGTAGTTACTTTAGTTCCATTATTGCTGGACGGTTGCTGTGTATTGGACGATGAATGGACCGGATTCTCATTTATTCCCGCTTCATTCGAAAATCCACTAACCTGGCTAGAATGGTTCACATTTGACCGTAAGGAGATTAACTCTAACAAAAGCTTTTTCAGACCACTTACACTAAAACCATCGTTTTTAATATAGTTCAAGATGCTTTTAAACTCGTTCCCTTGAAGCCCTTCTACCTCTCCAGCAACATCGGTTAAAAGTTTTTTCATATCCTCTGTAACATTGGTCTCTTTGTCTAATTTTTTCACAGGCAAATAGGCGATATAGATATCACCGGGGTTCTTTCCAATATAAATAAAATCCTGTTTGAGGATAAATTTCTCTTGATCTAGCATATAGGAAGAACAGCTTTCCAAAGTAGATATAATAGACAGAAACACTTGATAATAGTCATTCATTGTTGCGTTCTTTTTTTGAAAATAAGATGTCAGCTTACTTTTTGAGGTAAGATCGTAAAATAGCTTCGTTTTCAAGTCCATATTTTCTACGGAAAGGGAAAGCAAATGTGGTATTGAATTAGACTGAATCATCTTCAGTTGAACCTCATTTAAGTCTCCCGAAGTAATACTTTTACCATTTTTTTCTGTGAACACAATTGATTGACCGTTATGATTCGAATAATCATAGTGAAGGCCATAAATTTCACCCATTCTTTTCCCTCCTGGCTTATTGAATAAGTTTTATATGACAAGTGTTTGTTAAATTTATATGCAGTCAATCATCCCCTCCGCCATCATAAGGGCCTCGACTATGGTATTTGGACCCTATAGTTGCACCCATAATTATGACGAAGATAATAAACATTATAATGATACCAATAACTATTGCATCACTTTCCTTTTCAACTAAACCAATCTTTATCAACAGGTTGGCCAGTACATCGGCTAACCAGAAAAAAGCTACCAAAATAAATTCCATTATTTTCGAGGCTATATTTGACAAAAAATCTATTATTTCTGTCATCGTAATGCTCCCTTTTAAGCTTATTTAGACTAATGTAAAAGCGTTTAAAAAAATGTATAATAGTAAGTTGTAATGATTGCTGGTAGTACAGCATACATAAAGGGAAATGTAATTATTTTCTTTTCTTTGTTTAACAATCCCCAACTTTTACCAAATAACTTATTTAACTTCCCAACACCTCTGTTATAGACTTTGTATAGGCTCGTTCTTGATAGCACTAATAATACAATGCCGATTAGACCTCCAAAAATGATGGAATACATAAGTATATATAAGGTTATTTCTATGCCTACAAATGCACCTATTGCAAAAAACAATTTTACGTCACCTGCCCCAACTGCTTTAAGTCCATACAGAACAAGGCATATTACTCCACCTACTAATAGACCAGATACAGAAAATAAAAAGCCTTGAATTGCCCCATTGATGAGATGAAAAACCATTCCAAACAACATACCTCCGAGGGTAAGCCAATTTGGAATTCGTTGATATTTCACATCCCAAATGAATGCAGTAATAATAAAAATAAATAATAGATATTGTATAATGTCAGTCAATTGATTCCCCTACCCACTTTGTTGTGTGAAGATTTATTAATACCCGCCAACCCATAATCTTTCATAAGCCTGCTTTTTGATAGTAATTGTTTTTTCCACAAATGGAACAATAAGATCCAGATCATAGCTGGCTGTAATACCTAGATATGAATCTTCTCCACCATTAAGCGAACCTGGCATCTCCACTTCAACGGTTAAATTGTCAATACTACCTGAGTCGGCATTCATATTTTCGGCAAATTTATCTTTAATGATTGGGGAGATGGCGGACGTCCCTAAATCGCTTAGGAAATTGGCCCCGGATACATCTAGATCTAAAAATTCTCTCATAGAGGTGCCAACCAACTCTTCCACATCTGTTAAGTTAATTTCTCCTAAAGTTAAACCAGAAAGTTTTCCTGAAACCAGACTACTGGCCTCTTCAGCCAATATAGTTGCAGGGTAAACATGTGTAGCTATAATTTTGGAAGTCTCATTTACTGATTTGTTTAAAGCAATCTCTGCTATAGAGATACGAATTATAGAAGCCATAAAAACAATAAAAAGCATAAAAACAGGTAACACAAGAGCAGCTTCTAATGTAATACTTCCATTCTCATTTCTAACGTGCAATTTTAGCGCCTCCGAGCAGAAGCAGCTGAGAGGAACTATTTCCTTGAATAGTTCCTCAAGCGCTTCGTTTTCTACTAACTACTTGGCTTCATCTGGTGTGAATGTATAAGTTACATAATTAGATAAACCATCAAGGTTTTGTCCCATTGTCAACATATACTCCTCACTCTTAGCTACATCAAATAAGAGAGAGCCAGATTGCGATTCACCTGGTGCTATTTCGCTATCCCATGCCTCGACCACGCCATCAATATAAAACCAGGTGAATCCACTAGAGTTTTCCTTTGTTTCTAGACTGGTACTACCGAATGCATCTTCGCCTGTTAAAGGGTCGTCACTTAAATTATTAACAGTTAAATCTACTATGACGTAATTTCCTTGTTCCGACGGAGTGTCCCCTGCCTCTTCTGTGACTTCTATAGCATCTAATGTAACCTCAAATTCTGTGAAATTATTTTCTACCTTAGCAGTGTCGCCAATATTAAGATCCAGTTGATCTTCCGTTGAGATCTCCCCATTATCACTATTAGCTTTCTCAGAATCGCCTTCAGTAGTTTCATCCTTTTGATTACTCTCATTTGATTCCTCTTCATCTGTTTCTTCACTTACATCTTCGCTTTCTGATACTTCATCATTTTCATTCCCTGCTTCTTGCTGTTCCTCATCACTGTTACAGGCTACTAACAGAAGACTTAATAGGAAAAGGATGCTTATACTTAACATTATTCGTTTCATTTATCTCATTCCTCCATTTAGTTTATCTTTTAATATGAGTAATCTATTTGTTCCTCGATATAATACCTGCCGTTACGCACTTTCCCTTCCAAAACACCTGTAGCCCCTAACATATCTATTACAGATGGTATAAACCATAGATCTATGGAAGCTTCTGCTTTTCCGGTTGCATAAGTGGGAGCGTCGATAATATCTTCACCTGTTTTGTCATCCACCACTGCTTGAATTCGATTAATTCTTTCATCATTTGGATCTTGATGAAGAAATAAAAACAACCTTAAATAAAACTTATAATCAGTTGCAAACGGCTTAACCCCTCTAATTTTTAATAACTGTACTTCATTGCCAGTCGTCAAATTCCTAATATCCTTTACTGTTTCTGAAAAGGCCCAACTAGTTGCAGATAGAAACTTAGGAAGAGGATGCGGTATTACCTTGATTGCAGGTTGTGTAAACGCTGAGACAAAGTTAAAAGCAAATCTGGTGGCTGACAGTTCAAGTAAAGCATTTAAATAATTCGCTCCTGTCACATGATGTCCATATAGAATGTATTCTACTTCTCTATTTATAAATAGAAAATTATCTGGGTAGCTTGATCCCTCCATGACACCGAGGGTATCATCTGCCTTAAATCTTGTTAAAATATATTCATTAATATAGGCATGATCACGCATTTCCAACGCTATATCACCAAGATTATGAAAAAGACTTCCAATCATATCAAACGCATCAGAGGCACCTTCCTCTGGATCATCCATATCTAAATCTCCTGTGCTTGCTTCTGATGAGGAACCATAATCATTTACTAACCCTTGAAGTGTTGAATACTTTTCAGTATCTGTTACTAGGCCATTCCCTTTATTTATTATATCTTTTAACGTATTTAAAGCTTGAAAAGCGTCAGAAAGCCCACCACTATCCCCTGTATCGCCCGTATCTGTCTCTTCATAATTATCATCTGCGTAATTACGGGCATCCTTCGTATCATCAAGTGCTGTTCTATAATGTGACTGAATTCTGTTCATTACCGGGGTAAATGCTATATCTTCCCCTAACAAAAGTTCGTCAAAGTGAGTGATTTGGTATTGAACATACGGGCGTAATGATGATGAACTTCCTGGGGATCCCCAGTCTACAGATTCCATTGCATCATCCGCTCTTTGTAGTGCAGTTGTAAAAAAGCTATCCTCTATAACGTAATCGTTGATTTGCTCTGTCAAACCATCAAGTTCATTTTCCACCTCGGACATAGCTTCCTGACTACAATCACCATTAGAAAGGTTAGTATACTTTTCTTCTACTTCTTTTCTTGTATCAGATATTTTTTTCTCAATTGAATTATTAATGGTTTGAGCATCTCTAAGAGCTTTTCTAGCCTTTTCCAGATCTCCATGCCCATCATCTGCAGCACTGCGAATATCGGTTAGCAGCCTTCTTAAATCCTGTTCAAATTCCCCGTCTTCTTCCTCTAAGTATTCAGGAAAATGCTTCTTGGCATCATTTAAGTTATTTACATTTGGATAGGTGGAAGATGAATTGTTGTTAAGCTTGCCTTCTACTGACTCTAAATCCTGATGCGCATTTCTCAAATGTGTAACAGCTTGATTCATTTCCTCATCTCTGTCTTTAATCAAATCATTAATATCTTTTGAAATGTCAACATAAATTTCTGCTTCCATCATCGTACAAGTATATGGAAGTATACCATCTACAATAATCTTTCCAAACTCGATTGGTGCAGTATATTTCATATCTTCTAATATTTGATGTTTTACAATTTCCGTGTTGGAAAAAGTACGCTGATCATTCATTTCAAATGAGGCATCTTCCACCCGGGTATCGACAAATTTATAATAGCTTCCTTCATCAACAGTCAGGTTCTTCTCAAATACTTCTGAAAAGATCTGGTCAGGTGATTCTGCCCCTTCGTTTACCACAAACAATCCTTTGTTTTGGACATCTTTATTAAACGAAGAAAACGAGGACCTAATTGCTGATTTCGAAGCCTGGTCTACCTGGTACTCTGCTACCATAATACGTACAAAATCTATTAGTACAGCATTAAATAAAAATAATAGAAGGGTAACGATAATTACATAGATCGAAACAGCTCCATTTTCTTTTATAACGAAGCGACGAAACGCCGCTTTGAACCTGCTTTTCAAGTGTCACCCTCCTTACCTGCGAGACATAAATTGTGTAATATAATTCGAGTATTCTGTCAGTGATTTTACTGCATACATAACAAGATCAGTTGTTCTAATAAATTCTGTAGGGTCAACCACAGATTGACTCACTTCCACTTCTATTTGGTCGATTCCAAATAAATTCGTAACATAAGAAGGGAAGTTTAAAGGACTATTTAGATGGACGACAATCTGGCTACCTGTCAGATTATTTTCATACCTAACTTCCCCAGTTGCACCCGCCGGTAGAATACCAGACGAGACTCTCCCTAGCTTTTCTTGCGGGAGGCCCCCGCCTCCCCCTGAGCCAATAGGAATGCTGGCTCCTCCATTTGAAAAGAAATCAATCCCGAACTGCGAGAGGAACTGGTCATCTGTAACACGCCAGTAAAGTCCATCTCCGCCATCAAAGGAAGTATACTTATCAAATTTACCCGTATTAATGTCTTTGTCGCTGTTGTTCCATACAAAGGCAAGCTTTTCAGCTACCGAATTGGCGCTGTAATGTAAGGCAGATTGCTGGTACATTACCAGGGCAAAGAATATAAAACAGAGCGTGAGCATCAAAAGGATAGGGAAAACTAGGGATGCTTCAATGGTGAAGCTTCCCTTCTCACTCTCTTTAAACTTACGAAAGCTTAGACTGCCTGTTTTCATAAATTGCTGTCCTTTCTTGTTATAAAAGCTTCTATTCTCCACCTTCACCTTCGAATTTTTTAATTTCACCATCACCAAAATCCAAAAGCCTTTCTACCCAATCTGTAATGTTATCTCTAAACAACAAAGCAATAACAACGATAACAGCAATAATCAACATAATTTCCAAGGTCTGTAGACCATCTTCATCCTTCCAAAACTTCTTACAAACGTTTTTAAACTTTTTCATTTATGATTCCTCCTAAAATTTTATATATAACCTGATTACATTATTGTAATCGCGGGGTAACCCACTATAATCATGACAGCTACAAAGATAATGATTAAGGGAAACACCATTTTGGATGATGCTTCCTCACCCTTTGTTTTGGAAATGTTTTTCCGCTTTTCCCATAAATCATGAGACAACTCTCGGAGTGCAAGTATTAAATCATTTCCACCTTTTCGATAGTTTAATAGAATGGTTGTAGTAAAAATAGAAATTTCTTGTATCCCACACTTTTTACTTAGGTCGTTTAGGACCTGGTGGAATGGCTCATTACTTACCATCTTATTTACTGTCTCTGTTAATTCTCGAATAAGCGGAGAGTTTGGATTTTGGGTTGTGGTAACACAACGAATAAGTGCCTGTTGTACCGTTTCCCCTGCGTTAACTAAGAGAATAACTTTATTTACCACCTCAGGAAGCTCTGTCAAAATATCCTCTTTTCTTTCCTTTTCCTGACTGGCCAATTTAGCAACCATCGCATATGGAATCATGACCGTAAAGATAATACCGACAAATAAGATCGTCGTATCTCCTTCAGAGAGCAATGTGAAAAGAAATGTTCCCAATAAGCAGACAAGCGATGTGGAAATTAATTGCGCGACATACATTCTTGTATGCTGTAATGCTGTACGATTGCCATAAAGACTAATCATTTTCTGTTGAATTTTAGCAATTTGACTATATAACCGCTCCATGATCTTAAAATGATCAATTAAATATAAAGAAACGGGAGCCATAAATAAAAGCGGGTATTGGTTCTTAAAGCTTTCTACCACAACATCGTAGCGTTTTCCGACCTTTAAAGATAATCCAAAATAGATACCAATTATAATAAACGTTAATATTGCGTAAATAACCATACTTATCACACCTTAATATCCATGATTCGCTGTCCATACCAGTATGAGAAAACGAGCAAACCAAGGCAGATGGTCATAAATACCGGACCTCTGCTACTCCATTGATACATGGGGGCCAAGTAATCTTCTGCACTGTATTTTAGTAAAAGAATCATCCCTATAGGAGCAATACTCATAATTCGGGACTCGAATTTTTTCTGCGATACCATAACGGCAACTTCTTGCTGTATATCAATTTTTTCACTGATAATGTCTGATGTTCTTCTAATTACTTCTACAAGGTTCCCGCCAGTACGTTTACATGTAATAAATACGTTAGTGAAATTCTGTATATCTTCCATGTCGGAACGATTACTAAAATCAAGCAGTGCGTTCTCAATCGTTTCCCCGTTTTCAATACGTCGGTTAATAACCTCAAACTCACGAATGATTAATGTATTAGGATCAGGGTAGAGCAAATACAGATCTGTAACCACTTCTCGAAAGCTATTCTCGATGGATCTTCCCGCAGCTAGGGAAGAAGACAAAGAGGCAATGGCTTCTTTGAACTGTACTTTTAGCTTTTCTTTACGTTTGTTTAATAAGGTTTTCCGTTGGACTTTTGGATAGAGTAGTCCTAATGCTCCCAGTACAATAGCAGCGATTATACTTTCATAAAAAAGGTATCCTACGAAGGCAAAAAAAGCTCCCGCTATAACGGCGTAAAACACAAATTCCTTCACTGAAAGCCGATAAACAGCGTAATTAACCAGATGGCCTTCTACTTCTTTGTTTTGCTTCTCTTTGTGTTTTTCCATGAAATGCTTTTTTTTCAGCATTTCCAATTCTTTGTTTTTTGCCTCAGCTAGCTTACTGTCTAGCGGTATTGCCGCTTCCTGTTTTTTTCTTTTTCTTACGGTGTAAAAATAGGCTCCAACCAAACAAAGTAATAGGAGAATTAGTATAATATCTGTCATGTGTTCACCCACTCAGCCTTTCCTGATTAACAGAAATTCCAGCCAACTGTGCTTTTGTTTCATTCAGAAGGTCATTACCTGTTGCCCGCAATTCCCCAATCACTTTTCCTGTATCCGTTTCTCCTTCTTCAACAAATTCATAAAGCGGGTTGAGAAGGACCTCACCGTTTTCTACCCCAATCACTTCACTTATGGCGACTACTTTCCTCGTATTGTCCCTAAGTCTCATGAGGTGAACCATAATATCGATAGAAGAGCTGATTTGCTGGCGAATAACTTCTACTGGTAAAGATGCACCACTTAACACCATTGTTTCCAGTCTGCTGAGCATATCTTTCGTTGAGTTCGCATGACCCGTAGAAAGCGAGCCATCATGGCCTGTATTCATGGCCTGAAGCATATCCAATGCCTCGGCACCACGAACCTCCCCAACAATTATCCGATCAGGACGCATCCTTAGAGAAGATTTGATCAAATCTCTAATTGAAATTTCGCCCTTTCCTTCTGTATTGGCATTTCTAGTTTCCAAACTTACGAGGTTTGGGACACTTTTGATTTGCAATTCTGCTGAATCCTCAATTGTGATAATCCGTTCATCCTGTGGAATAAAGTTAGATAGTACGTTAAGGAAGGTCGTTTTACCAGAACCGGTACCTCCACCAATGAAAATATTGTATTTTGAGACAACGAGCTTTTGTAAAAACTCGGATGCTTCCTTCGAGATAGAGTTCTTCTCAATTAAATCCTCAATCATAAGTGGTTTTTCCGGGAATTTCCGAATGGTCATGACCGGTCCTTTTAATGCAATTGGCGGTAAGACCACGTTCACCCTCGATCCATCATGAAGCCTTGCATCCACAATTGGAGAAGATTCATTAACCACACGATCCACTTTAGAAACAATTGCCTGGATTATATCCTCCAGTTTTTGTTCACTCTCAAACTGTATGTCTACCTGAGAGGTAGAGCCATCTTTTTCGATAAATACTTCTTTATGGTTATTGACCATAATCTCTGTAATGCTTCTATCGTCTATTAATGGTTGAAGAACATCATAGCCTCTAAATGCATTGTAAATTCGTTCTACAAGATACTTTATCTCACTAGATTTCAACTTGTGTTCACTTGCATAATCAAAAACAGCGGCTTCTACATATTCTCGTAGCTCATCATTTTTGATAGAATGCATTAAATCAAGGGTTTCGCGTAAATGCTGGATTAGTTCTTTAATTACCTTCTCTGTTTCCAATTGCGACACCCTCCCTTACTGGGATGATTTTGTCCTGAATAATGGCTTGTAGTTCCTGATTAAATAGCTCATTTCCTAAGATCTCGGAGCTTGACTGCATACTAGACCAGGTTTCAATGTAAGGGAGATAACCATCAATGCTCATTTCTGCAGCTTCAATATGTTGCACAGGCGTTCCTATATGTTTGTTTAGAAGAACATGCGTCTTATCCTTCACAAGATTTTCTTTCCCTACTAACTTCTCTTCCTCTGCAAAGAAGCTTTTAAGTTTTAATTGACTTTGTACATCGTTCACGATTGTCCAGATGACATGATCTGCTTCCTTCAACACGGCAATATTGCGTTCATGCAATGAACTGTCAAGATCCACTACCACGTAATCGTAAGTACCAGTTTCTACAATCCCGTTCACTAATTTACCTACATCCTTTTCGGACATTTCCAGCATCTCATCAGCACTTATTTCCAAATCGAAGTAATCAACCATGGAATAGGGATCATATTTTTTTAATGCTTCTAATTTTGAGCGAAGTTGCTCTGTCTCTGCCTTTACATAATAAAATATTTGCAAAGATGGTCTATCTTCTGCTGATGTAAAATACAGGCTTGTTGAATTAAATAACTCAAGATTCAGATAGAAAACTTTTGCATCTGTAAGTGCAAGCTGTTTACTTAGATTTACTGCAACGGTTGTTTTACCAGCTCCGCCACTTGTTGAATAAGATGCAATAACCCTTGTTTGCTTACTTCTACTCAGAAGTCTTCCAGCTACTTCATTGTGCTCATAATAAATAGCTAACATGGAGGATATGAGTTGGTTTAATCTTTGATATCGATATATAGCATTCGTTCCATTTTCTCCTTTAACTTCATCATCCTCTAACGTCATAATCGTTGTTCCAGGATTCACTTGAAGATTTTCTGTTAATAAAGAAGTACTAATCAATAAGATATCGATCTGTTGACCTTGATGTATGTATGTGTGTAAATTAGTAGCTTCCGTAAAGCACGTTACAATAAACTGATTTGTCTCTTCTGAGGTCCGCATAAATGCGGATAATGACTCCAAGTAATCTTTATTATCATCCAATATGACTACACGTAACTTTTTCATGCATTCACCACCGTCATTTCACTATCGTCTTCGTTACTTCTAAATATTACTAAATTTGTAACATGAAATTAAGAGCTATAAGCAAAAACAGTTCGATTTACCCATTGTCATTAGTTTATTATCTTAAATTCAAGATAATTTTCTGGCTTATTTTAGAGAATTTAATCCAAAAAACGTATAATTTTATAAAATATAAGGAATAACGTTCGGATTAAAAGCGTTTTTAACTTAATAACCGTCTTTAACTGAATAATTAATAATTTTGAATAATTAATCAAAAAAGCAAGAATGTAATTTAATGGAAGTCTATGGAGACCATATGCCTGATTCTTTTTATCTAATTTTGTTTTGAAGTAAAAATAAACCGGGATTGTAACAAAAATGTAATATTTCAAAGGAGAAAAATTGAAGTTTTATACCTGTTGTAGAATAAAAAATGTGTAGTAGCATTACCTATTACCCTTTTAGAAAGTGCCAGGTGTTTTCGAGATTAATAATATATACCCAGATAAAAAACTTCTAAACAGTAAAATTGGTTCATAATTAATCAACTTGAATATGTTACGATTAATTACATACTATTACAATTCGTTTAAGGAGGGATTTATCAAGTGAAATGTAACCATTGTGGTGCCGCTTTAAAAAGCAATACGAGTAAATTTTGCCCTGAATGTGGAGCAGATATTACAGAACAAAAAGTAAAGGCAAAAAGAAGAAGTAAAAAGATTTTATTCATCATTGTCCCCGTTCTGGTTCTCGTTGCGGTACTTTCTGTTTTCTTTTTTATAGCGAAGGGGAAATTCACACCAGAAAATACTGTAGCTTCGTTTGAAGAGGCAGTTGAACAGGAAGATGCCGGCATGTTAGCTGATTTGTTGACTCCAGCACACGATTCTCTTGAAATCACAGAAGAGAATACTGCTCTATTCATAACTTATCTAAAGGATCACCCTACTGCTTATGAAGAGCTTTTAAGTAGACTACATAACCAGGTAGAATTCATCAAGTCTACGCCGGAAAAGAGTAATGGGACAGCCTACTTAGATGATATGTATGGAACCGTTAATATTAGACAAGATGGTAAGGAATGGCTCCTATTTGATGGCTACCAGTTACAAGTCGTTCCAGCATTTATAAAATTAAATACAGCAAATAAAGATGTCCAATTACTTATTAACGGAGAAGTGGCAGGAACATCAACTGAAGAAGATTTTACGGATACATACGGACCGTTTATGCCTGGATCCTATGAAGCAATGGCCAATTTTGAAAATGATTATTCTCAAGTAGAGGAAAAAGTTGAAATAGAACTCTTTACAATGAGACAGGACACTGTAGAAGAGTCTTTTAAGTTACCAATAAGCGAGATTTCTGTTGAATCCTTATTAGATGGCTATACATTAGCTGTCAACGGGGAGAAAACTGATATTGAAATACAAGAGGGAGAACAGACCGTGGGAATATTCCCAACAGATGGATCCGTTTCTTATTCTTTCCATAAAGATTTCCCATGGGGAGAGGTAAGCAGTGAGGAAGAGCCATTGGAAAGTAATTATGTTGGACTTGATACAGTAAATGCTTTAACGCCTGAAATGCAAACAAACATAATGGAACAACTTAATACTACAATTGCGGAATACCATCAGGCATTAGCTGAAAAGGACGTATCCATAATGAAAACTGGTGTTACCAATAAAATGAAGGATACACTAAAGGAGAGACAGAAAAATATTGCAAAAAAATATCCTGAATATCAAGGTAAACTTATACGCGCAGAATATGACCTCTCTAAAATCTCAAACCCTGAATTTGACGAGAAATTAGATGCCTACACAATTACAATGAGAGCCCACTATATTTTTTATGAACCAGTAGAAAACCTTGGGTGGTTGCTAGCTGACAGGGAGAAAGATGAATATACGCGTAGTAGAGAATTGGAGTTAGTTTACGATGAGGATGCGGAGCAATGGAAACTGGATACTTATGAAAACGAGTATTTTATAATTACTTCAAGTGACGAAAAAGCGTTTGACCTGTAGTTAAATGCTACTATAAAATCCTTAAAACATAAAAAAAGCGGGGATGCACCCCGCTTTTTCTCTATTCTACTTTTGTAATTTTAACCTGAATGTCCCCACCAGGTGTTGCAACTGAAACTTCTGTACCTATTTCATGTCCTAAAAGACTTTTCGCCATCGGAGAATCGTTCGAGATCTTCCCTTCAAACGGATCGGCTTCTGCACTACCTACAATAGTATACGTTTCTTCATCACCATCTGGTAGTTCTTGAAACGTTACAGATTTACCTAGTGAAACAATGTCTGGGTTATCGTTATCATTTTCTATAATAACAGCATTGCGTATCATTTTTTCAACTTGAGCAATTCTAGATTCAACAAAGGCTTGGTCGTCTTTTGCTGCATCGTACTCGGAGTTCTCAGAAAGATCACCAAAGTCACGAGCAACTTTAATCCGTTCCACAACCTCTTGTCTACGCTCTGTTTTTAAATGATGTAATTCCTGTTCTAACTTTTCTTTCCCCTCTTGTGTCATATAAAAGCTTTTCTCTATTGCCATTAAAAAAACACTCCTTTTCTGACTTCCTTGGAAATGATTAGCTATATCAATTGAGAATAATTCTCATGATAAGTAAAAATATACTAAACAATACTATGGCAGATTTTATTTATATTTTCAATACTTTTCTTATTATTTTCTAAAATTTTCCTTAGTTTGTCTTTCTGAGTATATAAAATTTTACTTAAGTTGCTTGTTTTTTTCTAATATATTCTCAATTTTTGTTGCCATAAGATCTATTGCAACATGGTTCTGCCCACCCTCTGGAATAATAATGTCGGCATAACGCTTCGTTGGCTCAATAAATTGCAGGTGAGATGGTCGGACATTTTGAATATATTGATCAATCACGGAATCAAGTGTTCTGCCGCGCTCCTTAATATCCCTTAATAGTCTACGAATAATTCGTAGATCGGCATCCGTATCAACAAATACCTTTATATCCATCAAATCAACCAGTCTAGGGTCCTCAAGAATTAAGATTCCCTCCAGGATGATAACTTCTTTAGGCTCTACAGGAATTACTTCACTTGAACGTGTGTGTAGCTTGTAATCATAAACAGGCTTTTCTATTGGTTTATTTCTTAATAACTCGTGTAAATGTTCAATTAATAAGTCATTATCAAACGCTAAAGGATGGTCATAGTTTGTGTTTAACCGCTCCTCTAGTGGTAGATCACTTTGGTCCTTATAGTAATAATCTTGCTCAATAACGAGCACCGTTTTATCGGTAAAGCGCTGGGATATAGATCTAGTAACAGAAGTTTTTCCACTACCACTTCCCCCTGCTACACCAATTACTACTGGTCTATCTTGCATTCTTTGTTACTCCTTTCAGGGCTTTCGTACACTAATTGCTACCCCATCACCTATGGGAACAATAGACGTTGTGAAGTGTGGGTGCTGCATTAGCCATTCGTTGTAATCAATAATTTTACCCACCATTTTTTTATATCGACCAGTTGCCATCTCAGGCTCAGCGACATACCCTTTGAATAATACATTATCTGAAAGAATAACGCCACCCGTAGACAACATTGGACTAGCTAGCTCGAAAAATCGCTTATATTGTCCTTTTGCTGCATCGATAAATACTAAATCAAACATTCCGTCCAATTTAGGGATTTCTTCTAAGGCATCACCTAGAATAACAGAAATATTATTCTCTTTTCCTTGCTGACGGATTCTCTCTAAAGCCTGTTTATATCTTTTTTCATCACGTTCGATCGTAACAATGCTTGCTTCAGGGTTTGCTTGCAGCATACGTAATGAAGAGTATCCAATAGCCGTACCAACCTCTAATATTCTATTTGGTTGATACATGCGAATTAATTGCGTTACAAAATGCATACTGACTTTATCCATAATTGGGACGTGGTCAGTTACCGCCTCCGCTTCCATCTCTTCTATCCATGCTTCCTTCGCTGGTAAAAGGTCAATTAAATAGTTGTTCATTTCTTCTTTTAGATACATGCAACTACCTCTTTTCCTTGTACTCTAACTCATTACGTTTAAAACTTGTTACTTTGCTATATAGACTTATATTGTTTCGTTGTGTTAAAAAAACTCGTATTCGCTCATCTTTTTAGCGAATGTGTCCGTTTTTCTTATACTTGGGACTTCAAAATTTTAACTACGTCGTTATTTCTCCCTAGCTAAAATTTTATACTTTCCAAATGTGTAAAAAAGGGAAATGTGAACGTCTCATTCACACTCCCTATTAGTGCGTGTTCAAAAAGGAGGTTATAAAGGACCGAGAAGTTCGAGGCGGCGTAGCTTTGAGTACCGGGCTTTCACAGGATGTGGTGACTTCTGTGTTGTCCACAGGACGTGGACGATTCTAACAGAAGTTCATTAAACTCCTTTAATACGTGAGGAACAAAAAAGCAAGCCAACAAAGAAATTCGATGTGTCATTTTTACCGGATTTTTTGAACAACCTCTATTAGATTTAATTAATATGTTCATCCTTATATTCCAAATGCTCTTCATAGGTCTCGGCGTAATAGATATCGCCTTCCCCATCATGTAAAAAATAAAGAAAATCTGAATCCTCAGGATGTAATGCAGCATCCAGTGAGCTCTCTGCAAAATTGCCAATTGGCCCTATAGGAAGTGCGTCTACATAGTACGTATTATAAGGCGATTCGATTTCTAGGTCTTTATTCAGTACTTTATCTTTATGTTCTCCCAGAGCGTATAGAACAGTTGGGTCTGTCTGAAGCTTCATTCCCTCTTCCATTCGGTTTATGAATACGCCAGAAATTTTCTTGCGTTGTTCCTCATTTGCAGATTCCTTTTCAACCAATGACGCATAGGTTAACACTTCATGGAGGCTAAAATCGGATTCATTAATCGCCTCTCGGTATTCTGCAATAACGGAGTCTGTTTTATTCAACATTTCTTCGATCACCGCTTCTACGGATGGCGAATCGACATAGAAATTATACGTTGCGGCAAACAAATATCCTTCTAGAGGTGTCTTTATCTCTGGGTCAAGGATGTCTTCTGTTAGTATCGAAGGATATGCTTCGATAAGTTGCTCAATGTATGCCTGGTCATTTACAGTGTTTAAAAAGTCTTCTTTTGTAAACGACAGTTCCTCGGCATATATTTCAGCAATTTCCTCAATCGTTTTACCCTCAGGAACAGTAACAGTATGTACCGGCTCCGCAATTACTCGGCCTTCTTTGAGTGATTCAATTATTTCATCAATTGACATAGACGGTGTGAATGTATATTCCCCAGCTTGAAAGTCTGATTCGTTTTTAAACTTTATGTAAAAACGAAATATCCGCTCATCTTTAATAATCCCATTATCTTCAAGAATTGCAGCAATAGTAGAGGTTGAAGAACCAATTGGTATATCAACGGTAACCTCTTCATCACTAGAAGGATCCACAGGTTCTAATGCAGATTTAACATACAAATAGCCGGATATGCTACCAATTATAAGTATAAGAAGCAATGAAATGATAATGATTGCTACAATCTTTCTCACCGTTTTAGCTTCTTCACTTCGAGCAATGAGATTGTCCTTAAAATTGCCATTCTTTTTCTTCTTGGACATTAAGTATCCCCCTCTCATCCGCTATATTATACTAAAATATACGATTATATGCCATTATAATCCCACAATTCGACAGGTGCGAGTTACATTTCTTATTGCTATTGCCTAGAGAATTAACATAATCATACAAAATATATTACTTCCCATTCCATTTTCCTTAGTAGATATAGACACATTTGAGGGAATTATTGTAGAAATTGCTTACAGGGAAATGAATCATTGTATGTCTCTATTGAAATCATAGACGAGAAAAAATAATAGTGCTCAAAAAAAGCTGGTGCCCCTTATTAGGACACCAGCAGGTTGTGCATTTTTTAGGATTCGTTCTCTTCATCTGCAAGTGTGTGTAGCATTTCTTCAACCATTTCCCATTCTTCATCTGATTCGATTGGGAATAAAGATAAGTCATCATCATCTTTTGTCTTCTCTTCATAACGGAAAGCATATACTTCAACTTCCTCGTCTTCTGACTGTTCCACTGGTGTAACAGCGATGTACGAATGACTTGTTTTGTCTACATCAAAAGTAAATAAAACCTCAAATAAATGTTCTTCCCCGTTTTCATCCGGTATTATGATACGCTCTTTTTCTTCTAGTGCCATTTATATCACTCCTTTATTTTTGATTTAGAAAGCCTTGCAATATCATCACGGCAGCCATCTTATCGATAACTTTCTTCCTTTTCTTCCTACTCATGTCTGCTTCCAAAAGAACACGTTCAGCAGCTACAGTCGTTAGACGTTCATCCCATAATACGGTATCAATGTGATGGGTTTTTTCGATATGTTCTGCATAACGCTGAGATGCTTCGCCACGTTCCCCAATAGAACCATTCATATTTTTAGGAAGGCCAATGACGGCTTTTCCAATTTCGTTCTCTGCTATAATTTCTGCAAGTTTTGAGTCTGCAGAAGTAATGCTCTCTTCATTCCATTCGATTGTAGTAAGCCCTTGAGCAGTCCAACCAAATGCGTCACTTACAGCAACACCGATTGTTTTGGAGCCTACATCCAGTCCTAGTATTTTCATTTAGTTATTCCTTTGCTGTTGTTCTAAATAAAATTTGACCAGCTCTTCTATGACTTCATCCCGCTCAATTTTACGGATCAAATTCCTTGCATCATTGTAGCGCGGGATATATGCAGGATCACCTGATAGTAAATAACCCACAATCTGATTGATCGGATTATATCCTTTTTCACGTAGCGCTTCATGCACGGTAAAAAGAATTTCCTTTATATCCTGATCAAAAGGTTCCTCCGAAAAATTAAATTTCATCGTTTTATCAATTGAGCTCATCATGACACCTCGATCTTAGAATAACACTTTATTTCTGCTTTGATTAATAGATTTGTTCTATTCAAACCAGCCTGCAAACAGATTTTCCCGAACCTGTCACCGTTAAATTCATTCTAACATGTCTGTGTGTTTCATTATACTTATTCCTATCGCTCGTTACAAGCTGAAAGGAAATTATTTCAGATTATCCGCAATATATTCGCTCGTTACAGATAGAGCATCACCGATTTTGCTGGTGTCTTTTCCACCTGCTTGTGCCATATCTGGGCGGCCACCGCCACCACCGCCACAAATTCCAGCTGCTAACTTGATAAGTTGTCCAGCCTGTAAGCCACGTTCAATTAAATCTTTGGAAACACCTGAAGCTAGTTGCACTTTTCCATTATTTTCTGCTGCTAATAAAATGACACCAGATCCTAGTTTTTGTTTTAATTCATCAACCATGTTCCGTAACTGGTTCATATCTTTTACATTTACTTTTTGAGCAAGAAACGGGATATCTTGGCTTTTTTCTACTTTATCTAAAATGGAAGAAGCCTCTACATTGGAAAGTTTCGCGTTCAATGATTCATTTTCCTTCTGTAGTGTGCGAATTTCCTGGAATAGACCATTAATACGCTCTGGAACGTTTTCATCTGTTGATTTCACTTGACTTGCAGCCTCTCGTAATACATGCAGCTTACTATTCAGGAATGTGTAAGCATGCTTGCTCGTAACTGCTTCAATTCTTCTTGTTCCTGCCCCAATCCCACTTTCTGAGCTGATCTTAAACAGACCAATCTCTGACGTATTGGAAACATGACAGCCACCGCAAAGTTCAATACTATAGTCTTCCATTTGTACAACCCTGACAACATCACCATATTTCTCACCAAACAGGGCCATTGCCCCCATTTCTTTGGCTTCGTCCTTCTGCATCGTCTCAATCTTAACCGGCATAGATTCCCATATTTTTTCATTTACAATTGTTTCAATTTGCTGTAATTCTTCATCTGTCACTGCGTTAAAATGAGAAAAGTCAAAGCGCAGTCGATCTGGACTCACAAGGGAACCAGCTTGATTAACATGATCACCTAGTACATCCTTCAATGCTTGGTGTAGCAAGTGTGTTGCAGTATGGTTTTTCACGACTGCCGCTCTAAACGGATTATCTATTTTCGCTTTGAGGTTATCCCCAGTACGAAGCTCTCCTTCGGTTACTGTTACATGGTGAACATGCTGCCCTTTTGGCGCTTTTTGAACATCCTTTACATAAGCAGTCCCTTTTTCTGAATAGAGCCAGCCTTTATCCGCTACCTGTCCACCACTTTCGGCATAAAATGGGGTGCGATCAAGTAGTAAAAAGACTTCCTCGCCCTCTTTTGCTACATCTGTTCTTTCATTTTCATTAATAATGGCAGCAAGTTTTGTTTCTTTTTCCAGCTCGTTATAGCCGACAAATTCACTGTCTACGTCTATATCTCCTAAAAGACTATCTTGAACCTGCATAGAATCTACTTTTTGACGGGCATTCCTTGCACGTTCACGCTGTTTCTTCATTTCTTTTTCAAAGCCTTCAAGGTCGATCGTAAATCCTTGTTCTTCCACGTACTCTTCCGTTAATTCTTTAGGAAAACCGTACGTGTCATAAAGACGGAAGACTTCCACCCCTGGAAAGACATTGCTACCCTTTGTTTTTTCTTTTTTAATGATCGTGCTCAAAATCTCTAAGCCATCATTTAAGGTTTCGTGGAAACGTGTTTCCTCAACTTTAATGATATTCTCAATCAGTTCACGTTGTTTTAACACTTCTGGATAAAACTCCTTCATGATGTTGCCTACTGTTTCGACAAGTCCGAACATAAATGGTTTTTCTATGCCGATCTCTTTAGCAAATCGTACGGCACGACGTAATAGTCTTCTAAGAACATAGCCTCTCCCTTCATTTGAAGGAACTGCTCCATCGCCTATTGCAAAGCTAACTGTACGGACGTGGTCGGCAATCACTTTAAATGCTGTATCCCCTGTCTTTGTCTTTCCATACTTGGTGTTCGCAAGTTCTTCGGTTTTCTGGATAATAGGCATAAACAAATCTGTTTCAAAGTTAGTAGGAACATCCTGGATAACCGAAACCATTCTTTCTAGTCCCATACCTGTATCAATGTTTTTCTTAGGTAATGGCGTGTACGTATCATCTGGATTATGGTTAAACTGTGAGAACACTAAATTCCATATTTCTAAATAGCGATCATTTTCTCCACCAGGATACAGTTCAGGGTCATTGGGATCATTCCCGTATTTCTCTCCTCTATCATAGAAGATCTCTGTGTTTGGACCACTTGGGCCCTCCCCAATATCCCAGAAATTTTCCTCTAAACGAATGATGCGTTCTTCTGGAATCTTTATGTCATGTAACCAAATATCAAATGCTTCATCATCTTCTGGATGAACAGTAACAGAAAGCAATGCTGGATCAAATCCAATCCATTTACTGCTCGTTAAAAATTCCCATGCCCACTCAATTGCCTCTTTTTTAAAATAATCCCCTATTGAGAAATTACCCAGCATTTCAAAAAATGTATGGTGTCTTGCTGTGAAACCAACATTTTCGATATCATTGGTTCGGATAGATTTTTGGGCATTTACAAGTCGTGGATTATCGGGGATCACCCTACCATCAAAATATTTTTTCAGTGTAGCTACCCCACTATTAATCCATAGCAATGTCGGATCCTCTTGTGGAACGAGTGATGCACTTGGTTCTACGCGATGTCCTTTTCCCTTAAAAAAATCGATATACATTTGCCTTACTTCTGCAGATGTTAACTGTTTCATCCATATACCTCCTATATGTTTTATAGAAAACAAAAAAACCCCTCTCTGCACAATGCAGGGACGAGTTTCGTTCGCGGTACCACCCTAATTACAAATAAGTATAAGACTTATTCATCACTTGATCATGGTAACGGTATGAAACCGACGGGGATTAACCGCACTCTGGTTTAGCATTCCATGCGTCTCTATTCAGGTTTTCTTTCAGCCAAGGAAAACCCTCTCTTATCAATCGACTCTCATGTACTTGGAACCTTCTACGTATTGGTTTTATTGTTATTAAACTATGCACAGTTTTTTATTATAGTTCAGCGATATTATAGAAAACATTCTAGCCAATGTCAAGAAAAAGCCGAGACGTCGGGTAAAAGGGTAACGGCAAGAATTGATAACCTCTTGCCGCATTCCACTAAAACTCTATTAAACCACCTAAGTTAATGCTCTGTATGAAGCAAATGCTTTATGATGACCTTGGACGTAGTAAAGACAGGTACAGCAAGGATCATACCAAATACACCAAACAGCTGTCCGCCAAGTAATAATGCAAATATAATGGCAATAGGGTGCATATTTATGCTTTTTCCAACAATATAAGGAGCAAGTAGATTACTTTCAATTAACTGCATTACAAACACCGATAGGATAACAAATAAAACCATTTTTCCTGACATTGTTAACGCGATTGCTACGGCAGGAACTGCCCCAATGATAGGGCCAAAATAAGGTATGATATTTGTAATCCCCATAATGAGTGCTAAGAGAAGGGCATACTGCAAACCAAGTAATTGAAATAAAATAAAAGAGGTTATGCTCACAAATAGACAAACAATTAACTGACCTCGAATATAATTACCAATTGTTTCATCTACCGCTCTTACCATTTTACCTGTCCTTGGCTTATACTTTTCCGGAATATATCTTTTAATATAGGATTTAATTTTGGTATCATCCTTGAGAAAATAGAATACAAGGACCGGAATAACCGTTATGACGACAATCATATCGAATATCTTTGTCGTACTTTCTATTATATTTGAAAGCAAACCATTCACAAAACCTTCGAGTCGAATAATAAGTTCATCAATTTTATCATGGACCGTTTCAGGTAAGAAGGAAGTATATTCATACATTCGATAGATAAGTTTTTCGTACATACTAATAAATTGTGGAAGCTGTTCATTTAGGTCCCTGATTTGGATTAACATAACTGGAAAAATACGATAGACTAAGTAACCCACACCTCCGAAGAATAATAAGTAAATGAGTAAAATTGCCAAGCTTCTTGGAATACCTAAGCTGTGAATTCGATTTATGACAGGGTAAAGCAAGTACGCAATGAAACAAGCAATGATAAAAGGGGCTAATAAATGCCATAGAAAAGAAAATACAGCTCCGTAAAATGGGAACAGCTTTATCATTAAATAAACAAATAAAAAAAGAAAAATACCAAAGATTAACCAGTAGAGAATAGTCAATCCCTTCCTGTCTTTGAACATAGTCCGTCCCCCTCGCATACTACATACTTCGTTTAATGCTTCAGGTGACTACCATTGTATTTTTCTTTCTTCTTGAGAGAAAAGATCATCTAGCGAACTAAGCGAGCCATCTGCTTCAACTTGGTGAACTTTTAGCTCATCGTTGACGACCGCCATTTCAATAAAACAAGTCCAACAATAATATTGCTGTACGCCAATTTTACCTATATCCCTGCCATTACAATTCGGACAACGCATTAACTCAAGCCCCTTTAACATAAAACTTATTAAGCTAGGCTTACCCAAATTGTAACAAATTATACATTACATAAAGTCATAAGGCGAAATATCCTCTTCTTCGTGTTCTTCACTTACATCTAATGGTTTTTCAAGTCGTGCTTGCAGTTGTTCTTTTAAAGCTGAATAGCGTTTATTTGTATCCATTGTTTCAATACCGCGAACGAACGCACGCTGTTCCCCACAAATAATTAGGGATTGTTTGCTACGGGTAATTGCTGTATATAATAAATTCTTGCGGAGCATTCGGTTATACGCAGACACTACTGGTAATATTACGATCGGAAATTCACTACCTTGTGATTTATGAATCGAAATACAGTAGGCATGCATAATATTTGTGTAGTCTTTCCTTTCATACACCACTTCTTTTTCATCATAGACGATGACAAGTTGTTCCACATTATCTGTGTTTTCATCTTCCGTAAAAATGGCTACAACCTCACCAATGTCACCATTATATACACCATCTTCAGGTTGGTTAACGAGCTGAATCACTTTGTCTCCTACACGAAATACTGCATCCTGTGTACGTACCTCTCGCTTTTGCGGTGTTTTTGGATTGACCAATTTCTGAAGTTCCTTGTTAATCATCGTTATGCCGGCCTGTGAGCGATACATTGGTGCAAGCACCTGAATATCACGGACTTCAATTCCTTTATCCATTGCCTTAGAAAAAATCTTTACGATAACGTCTAGAAGCTGCGGCTCATAGCAAGAAATATAGCTAAAATCCTTATCATTTTCCAGGTTGGTCGCCTGGTCATTTTTTATTTCGTGGGCAAGCTGAATAATTTTTGATCCTTCTTTTTGTCGGTAAACTTCGGTTAGACGTACAAAAGGAATGTATCCACTGCTAAGTAAATCAGAAAGGACTTGGCCAGGACCGACAGAAGGAAGCTGGTCCTCGTCCCCTACGATTAACACCTGCATGTCTTTAGGAATAGCTTTAAACAAACTGTTTGCAAGCCAAATATCTACCATAGAAAATTCATCGATAATTAGAAACTTCCCATCAAGTTGTTCGCTTTCGCCTTTTTCAAAACCGCTTACTCCGTCCCAGCCAAGCAAGCGATGAATGGTAACGGCAGGAAGTCCAGTTGATTCTGTTAAACGCTTTGCAGCACGGCCAGTTGGTGCCGTAAGAATAAACGGATACTCTGAGCGATCCTGGTAGTCCTCTTTGTTTAACGAGAGATTATGGATGGAGGCATAAGCATTTAAAATACCTTTCACAACAGTTGTTTTTCCTGTCCCTGGCCCACCAGTTAATATCATCATTTTGGAATGGATTGCCTGATTGATCGCTTCAAACTGTTCCTTCCCATAGCTCAAAACTTCCTCTTCTTCCATCGATCCGATGATTTTCATTAATTCTGCAGTTGGAGTCTCATGATCTGTCTCTTCACTCATAATGCGTTTTACCTGTGCTGCAAAACCATCTTCTGCATAATAAAGGGAAGGCAAATAAACATTGCCTTCTTGAAGAATAATCTTTTTCTCAGTATTTAACTCTGTCAATCTGTTGTGAATGACATCATGTGTTAAGTCGACTGTTGCTAGCAAATCGAGAACCCTGGTAGTACATTCATCCAATGGCATATAAACGTTGCCTTCTTGAACGCTTTTTTGCAACACATAAATACAGCCTGCTCCAATACGATTAGGGTGTGTGGGGGCAAGTCCATTTCGTCCGGCTATTTCATCAGCTGTTTGAAAGCCAAAGCCTTCAATATCAAAAACATAACGATATGGATCCTCTTCCAAAATATCAATCGCTTCTTCTTTATACGCCTGATAAATTTTCTGTGCCATTTTTAGACCAATATGGTAAGTTGCAAGATGAACAACAACATGTTCAAAACCTTGGTTCTCTTGCAACGTTCTAGCAAGAGATTCTGCCTTCTCTTTTTTTATCCCTGGGACGTTCTCTAAAACTTTAGGGTCATTCAAGATTTTTGAAATAGCACTTTCCCCAAGCTTCCCAACTATTTTTTCGGCTGTTTTTTCGCCAATCCCGTAAAAAATATCACTGGAAAGATACGCCACCAACCCATCCTTCGTATCTGGAATAAACGTTTTATAGGAGTGAACATTATACTGCATTCCGAATTTGGCATGCTTTTCAAATTCTCCATAAAAAAAGTAGGGTGTATTTTCCTGGAGAGTGGAAAAATACCCCTTTGCCACAACATCCTTCTCTTGAAAATCTTCATCTGTTTCCAGTATTCTAATCTTCGCAATAGAAAAATGCTCTGTCTCATTATGAAAAATGGTGTAGACTAGTTCTCCTTTTATATAGCCAACTTTTTCTTCCTCGGAATGCCTGCCCATTTCCATTTAACACAACCCCACAATCTTACATTTCGCTTAGTAACTGTTCTGCGTTTTTCTTTCCGTTCTGTGCCAGAACGTGATCAGGCTGAGCTTCAAGCGCACGGTCAAAATGCTCCAACCCTTTATTTATCTTATCTTCAAAAAGTGCAATAACTCCAAGGTTATAGTGCGCATCACTATGTGCCTCATTTAAACGGATGACTTTGTCAAACACAGAACCAGCATCCGAGATGTGATCACTTTGCGCAAGTGCTAGTCCGTATTGAAAGAGAATTTCCTCATCGTCTGGTGCCAGTTCAGCGGCCCTAAGTAAATAAGGAAGTGCTAGCTTATCGTGCTCCTGTTGCAGGAATGTCATACCAAGCATATAGTACACATCTGCTTCTTCTAAACCAAGTTCAATCGCTTTTTGGTAGTTGAACTGTGCTTTTCCATAATTAGCCTGTTCAACATATAAATTTCCTAAGCCATAGTAAGCAGTAGCAGCCTTCTCATCTAGTTCGATGGCCTTTTCAAAAAAACGTTGGGCACGCTCTTGGTCATTAACATGCAATAGTAAATTACCAAAGTTAATGTATCCAACAGGATCATTTGGCTGCTCCTCAATTACTTCCGTAAAAAGAGCTGCTGCCTCTTCAAATTTATTATCTTGCATATAAGCAATAGCCTGCTTGTTTTTATCCATCTAAAAACCCCTTATTTATCCAACATAATTTAGTGCTTTCTCATCTTTTAAAATTTCATCTATCGTACCGCCACCTAGGCAAACCTCACCATCATAGAATACAACAGCTTGTCCTGGTGTAACAGCACGTTCCATTTCAGCAAAATCAACTCTTACCTTGCCATCTTCCAGCAATGACACCGTAACCTTGCTATCTTTTTGACGGTATCTAAATTTAGCTGTACATGTGAATGTGTTTTCTACTCTATCTTTGTTAATCCAATTTAAATCAGTTGCTATTAGGCCGTCAGAGTACAGGGTATCATGAGAATAACCTTGCTCCACATAGAGAATATTATCATTAAGATTTTTACCGACTACAAACCAAGGATCTCCTGCTCCACCAATTCCAAGTCCTTGACGTTGTCCAATTGTATAGTACATTAAGCCATCATGTTTTCCTTTTGTTTCTCCAGATAATGTCTTCATTTCTCCAGGTTGTGCTGGCAAGTACTCACTCAAAAACTCTTTGAAATTTCGTTCGCCGATAAAGCAAATTCCTGTACTGTCTTTTTTATCTGCCGTTACAAGGTTATGTTTCTTTGCTATTTCTCTAACCTCAGATTTTGGAAGGTGCCCTAGTGGGAACATAACTTTCTCTAGAACTTCTTCTGTCAATTGGTTTAGGAAGTAAGTTTGGTCTTTATTATCATCCACCCCACGAAGCATTTCAACTCGTCCATCTGTTTCACGAACTTGAGCATAATGGCCTGTTGCTAAATAGTCCGCTCCAAGTGAAATAGCGTGGTCTAGAAAAGCCTTGAATTTTATTTCTTTATTACACATTACATCTGGGTTCGGTGTTCTACCAGCTTTGTATTCATCAAGGAAATACGTGAATACTTTATCCCAATATTGTTTCTCAAAGTTTACGGCATAGTAAGGAATATCTAATTGGTTACACACTCGTACAACGTCATCATAATCCTCTGTTGCTGTACAAACTCCAAATTCATCTGTGTCATCCCAGTTTTTCATAAATATCCCGACAACATCATAGCCTTGTTGTTTTAATAGTAAAGCTGCAACAGAGGAATCTACTCCTCCGCTCATGCCCACTACAACTCTTGTATCTTCAATTCTTTTCATTTTCATTCATCCTTTTTATGAAACTAATCGTTTTACTATTTTGGACACTCTTTCTGCAGCTTCTTCTACATTTTCCTTTGAATTCGCAAGTCCAAAGCTAAATCGGATGGAATTAGTTGTACATGGATGCCCTTCACCAAACATCGCACTAAGTACATGGGAGGGCTCTACTGAACCTGCTGTACAAGCACTACCACTTGAAGCAGCAATTCCGCTAAGATCAAAATTAGTAAGAAGTGCTTCCACATTGGTTCCAGGAAAACTAATATTTACAATAGAAGCAATCGCCGATTCCGGATCGCCATTTATAGCAAAATCTATTTCATTATTTTTTAATATTTGTACGAAGTGATCCTTAAAGCTTTGATATAGCTTATTTCTCTCTTGTCGCTTCTCCATAGCTATTTCAACTGCTCGTTTAAAACCTACAATAGCCGGAACATTTTCTGTACCTGGGCGACGTTTTCGCTCCTGTTCACCGCCAAATTGCAATGCCTGCATTGCAATACCTTCCTTTACATATAAAAAGGCAATTCCTTTAGGGCCATTTATTTTATGAGAAGAAACGGTAAGCAGATCAATACCCATTTCCTTTACATTCAAATCCAGTAATCCATATGCCTGGACTGCATCTGTATGAAAATATGCCTGGTGTTGACTCACAAGCTTCGCTGCTTCTTCAATTGGCTGTATGATTCCCGTTTCATTATTTACAAACATAATAGAGACGAGAATCGTATCTTCCCGAAGAGAAGTACGTAAATCCTCTATTGCTATTTTACCGTCCTTATAAATCGGTAAATAGGTAACTTCGAATCCCATTTTCTCCAGTTTTTCTGCAGTATGCAATGTCGCATGATGTTCCTGGCTTACCGTGATAATATGTTTTCCTTTATGCTGATTAGCTAAGGCCGTTCCGATTAAGGCCATATTATCTGCCTCTGTACCACCACTTGTAAATATAAGCTCTTTTTCATTAGCATGGATGCTTCCTGCTAATACTCTTCTCGCTTCATCCAGCTGCTGTCTCGCTTTTCGACCAAACGAATGAACACTGGACGGGTTACCAAATACGTCTGTATATATCGGATTCATAGCAGCAATTACTTCTTCGTGAATTGGGCTTGTGGCTGCGTGATCCAAATAGATTTGTTCCATTGTAATCGACCCTTCCAAACAATTTATCTCGAAATGATTTACCTACCTTATAGTGAGACCATCATACCCCCACCAGAGTGGCGTTTCACTTTATATATAAAACATGTAGCCTTCTTCAGGCTGCTCCCCGTTATGGTTCGCCAAATCCTCTAGTGTTGTAGTATCCAAAACATCTTTCACTGCATCTCTTATTCGCATCCATAGTGCTTGCTTAGCAGGCTCTTCGTCCTCAATGCCCTCGACTGGCGTGATAGGTCCTTCTAAAACCCGGATAATATCTCCTGCACTAATCGTGGCAGGTTCTTTTGCCAGGATATACCCCCCATATGCACCTCGGATGCTCTTAATTAACCCCGCGTTTCTCAACGGAGATGCTAGCTGTTCCAAATAGTGTTCTGATAAATCATTTTCTCTTGCAATATTTTTTAAAGAGGTCGGCCCATTACCGTGCTTTTTAGCTAGATCGATCATAATGGTGAGACCATATCTTCCTTTAGTTGAAATCTTCACTTGTTACACCTCTATTTTAAGTACAATGCTATCCTGTTTATACATGATAGTATAGCACGAATCTTGTCTTTCTTGCATTTTATCGGCATCATGCTTAAGCTAAGGTTAGACATATCTATTACTCATGTAACACTACTTAGATGGGTTGAAAAAACAATAGAATGTACATTTTTTTAAAGAAACTACTATTTTACTATAGAGGGCGGTATAAATGAAACAGAAACCACTTGCCTTTCGAATGCGACCTGCAAACATTTATGAGATTATTGGACAGGAGCATTTGGTTGGAGAAGGAAAAATTATTTATAGAATGGTAGAAGCGAACCGATTAGCTTCAATGATTTTATTTGGACCACCCGGCACTGGCAAAACTTCAATGGCTCAGGCACTTGCCAAAAGTCTTGGTTTGCCTGTTAAAAAACTGAACGCTGTGACAGATAAGAAGAAAGACATGGAAATTGCTGTAGAAGAAGCAAAAATGCGTGGACAACTCGTTTTAATATTGGATGAAGTACACAGGCTGGATAAAGCGAAACAGGACTTTTTACTTCCTCACCTAGAAAGTAATTTAATTACATTGATTGGCTGTACAACGAGCAATCCCTACCATTCAATTAATCCAGCAATAAGAAGTAGGTGTCATTTATTTGAGCTTCATCGATTGTCTGAGGACCATGTTAAGGTAGCCATCAAAAGAGCAATTCAAGATGATCAGGAGGGTTTTGGTGACCTGACAATAGAACTAACAGATGAAGCATTAAGTCACTTTTCCGGAAGTGCAAATGGGGATATGCGATCAGCTCTAAACGGACTGGAACTTGCGGTGGCTTCTACCCCCAAAAACAGTGATGGACACATCGTAATTGACTTAAATATAGCAGAAGAATGTATGCAAAAGAAAAGTTTTTCTCATGATAAAGGGGGCGATGCTCATTATGACGTCCTATCAGCATTTCAAAAATCTATCCGTGGGAGCGATGTCGATGCGGCGCTCCATTACTTGGGAAGGCTGATTGAAGCAGGCGATCTTGATAGTATTGCACGCCGAATGATTGTAACCGCCTATGAGGATATCGGGCTTGCAAACCCACAAGCTGGCCCACGGGCTATTGCTGCGGTACAGGCAGCTGAACGTTTAGGCTTTCCGGAAGCTCGCATCCCCCTCTCCGTTGCCATTGTAGAATTATGTCTTTCTCCTAAATCAAATACTGCATATAAAGCATTGGATGCAGCACTTGCAGATATCCAGAATGGGAGAAGTGGAGAAATACCATCCCACTTAAAAGACGCGCACTATCAGGGAGCCAGTAAACTCGGACGAGGCGTAGAATATAAATACCCTCACAACTATGATAATGCCTGGATCGACCAACAATACCTGCCTGACTCTATTAAAAACAAACACTATTACCAGCCAAAGAGTACAGGTAAGTTTGAATCAGCCATGAAACAAGTGTATGAAAAGCTACAGAGTGAGAAGAAACAATAAAGTGAAACTTCAATCAGTGGGGGTTTTCAATATCCCCCACTGATTGTTATTTGAACGAATCGGGGTGTTAGCGTCCGTTTACTTACTCTTAAACCTCATTGTTTTATTTCATGTTTTGAAGGGGTAGTCTTACGGACGGTTGCACCGGGTTAAGGTCTCCCTAACTACTAGCCTGTTTTCTCAAGAGAAAGTAGTATGACAAATAATACAGAAACAGAGAAGCCTGGCGATAATATTTTTTTAAAGTACAAGAAAAAGAACGACTCTCATAATCAAGGTATAAAATGACTCCATATCGGTAAAGATAACATTATAAAACATGAAATCTATGATTTATTTTTATCGATGAAGGAGTTGAACCAAATGGTTAAAGTAAGACAGGATGCATGGTCCCATGAAGATGATTTATTGTTGGCGGAAACCGTTTTACGCCACATTAGAGAAGGTAGTACACAATTAAATGCGTTTGATGAAGTAGGGGATAAACTAAATCGTACCTCTGCTGCATGTGGATTTCGCTGGAATGCAGAAGTTCGTACAAAGTATGACAATGCTATTGATCTTGCAAAAAGACAGAGAAAAGAGAAGAAACGCGCTTTAGCTGGACATTCTCCACGCGTAATGAAACCCGTGGCTCACATTGCAGCGCAAACTTCCGAAAGCGACTATCAACCTGTGGAGCAAACACCACCACCTGCAGTAGTTGAAAGCACACCTATCACCATGGATACCGTGATTCGCTTTCTAAAGGATGTTAAAAAAGACTACTATGCTTCCAATCAATCAAAAGCTTCTCTTGCTCAAATGGAACAAGAGAATACAAAATTAAAAGAAGAAGTAAAAGAATTAAATAACCAACTGAAACAAACTGAGAATCAGCTTGCAACCATTCAAGAAGATTATCAGGTGTTCATCCAAATTATGGATAGAGCAAGAAAAATGACCGTCCTAGAAGAAACTGGAGCTTCAGCCCCACCAGCTTTCCGTATGGACAAAAACGGAAACCTTCAGCAACTTGCTCAAGGAAATTAAGGAAACAAAAGCGCAAGCGACTGCTTCTGTAAAGCATAATATGAGGCTCGATTTTTCCTCCCTTATCTATCAAGTAACAACCCCCCTGTATTATTTCTACAGGGGGGTTGTTTTATGTAGTAATCCCGATTGTGCCGTCCGGTAACAAGTTTTGATCCCGCTCATAGCAGGTGGGTGCTCTGTTCTGCATATATTATGCTTCCTCCCACAAGGGGGAGGCCTGCACGCAACACAGAAACGAAACGAGCTCCCAAATAATCAGTTGTTCGGTCAAACACTTTATTCAGACGAACACATCAGGATTAATAACTTTATGATTTTGTAAATTTATCTTAACATATACCCCGTTGCTTTTCAACGGTAGTATTTCTTCGTCTTACTCTTTCTCAGTTGTGGCTTTTTTTGTTAACCCGATTGAAAGCTCATCCAACTGGGTATGGCTCACCGGACTAGGTGCTTCTGTAAGTAAGTCAGATGCAGAAGCTGTTTTTGGAAACAGGATGGTGTCTCGTAAATTCGTTCTTCCAGCTAATAGCATTATAATTCTATCTAATCCTAGCGCCACACCCCCATGAGGTGGAGCTCCATATTCCAGTGCTTCCATCAAAAAGCCAAACTGGTCATTTGCTTCTTCCTCAGTAAAGCCTAGTACGCGGAACATCTGTTGTTGCTGTTCTTTCTTATATATACGAATAGATCCCCCACCAAGCTCATATCCATTTAAAACAAGGTCATATGCATTTGCTCTTACATTACCTGGATCTGTCTCTAACAAGGAAGCGTCTTCCTCAACAGGTGATGTAAACGGATGATGCGCAGCAAAATATCTACCAAGCTCTTCATCATACTCTAGTAGCGGCCAATCCGTTACCCATAGGAAGTTGAATAAATCGTTATCAATCAGATTAAGTTCTCTTCCCAATTTTAATCGGAGTGCACCAAGACTGTCATATACAACGCTTGTTTTATCAGAACCAAATAATAGAAGATCTCCGTCTTCTACATCCGCAGTCTCTTTAATCCCTTTCACTTCATCTTCTGATAAGAATTTTGATATTGGCCCTTTTAAGTCTTCTCCTTCTGCTTTCAGCCAAGCCATTCCTTTTGCACCATAAACTTTAACGAACTCTGTTAGTTTATCAATGTCTTTTCTTGAATAATTAGCTGCCTGCCCTTTTACGTTTAACAGACAAACTTTACCGCCTGATTCGATAGCACTTTTAAACACTTTAAAGTCAGAGTTTGCTAATACTTCTGTCACATGTGTTAGTTCCATACCAAAGCGAGTATCCGGCTTATCGGAACCATATCTAGCCATTGCTTCATCGTATGGCATTCTCGGAAGCGGAAGTGTAATATCTAAATTCTTAACTTCCTTCATGACTTGTTTCATCATTTCCTCCGTCATAGCCATAATATCATCACTTGACATAAAGGATGTTTCAATATCAATTTGTGTGAATTCTGGTTGACGGTCTGCTCTTAGATCTTCATCACGGAAACAGCGTGCAATTTGATAATACTTTTCAAATCCACCCATCATAATTAACTGTTTAAACAGTTGAGGAGATTGCGGTAAAGCATAAAATTCTCCAGCATGAACTCTGCTTGGTACCAGATAGTCTCTTGCTCCTTCTGGTGTGCTCTTCGTTAAAATAGGTGTTTCCATTTCAAGAAAATCATTGTTATTTAAGTAATTCCTCACTGCCTGCGTTGTTTTATGGCGCAACTTAAATGTTTCTTGAAGTGGCCCTCTGCGCAGGTCCATATAACGATATTTCAATCGCAAATCTTCGGATACTTCTGTCTCATCCTGAATGACAAAAGGAGGCGTTTTTGCTTTGTTAATAATCGTTAATTCATTTGCAAGTACTTCGATTGTCCCGGTATTCATATTCGGATTCACCGTGGATGTATCTCTTTTTACAACATTTCCTTTTATTTCAACTACATATTCTGTTCTTACTGCCTCAGCAGTCTCCAATGCTTCCTTGGAAATGTCCGGATTAAAAACAACCTGAACGAGTCCTGACTTATCACGAAGATCTATAAAAATCAGACCACCAAGATCACGTCTTTTTTGTACCCAACCTTTTAGTAAAACGGATTGCTCAATATGCGCGTCGCGTAGTGTTCCTGCGTATACTCTTTCACTCATTTCCTTTGCCTCCCTGCAACGTTTCTTTCATGTATGAAACAACTTCTTGTAGCTTGACTTCGATTTGATCACCTGTCTCAAGGTTTTTAACATTTATCATCTGCTTTTCTAATTCCTCATCGCCTAGCACTAGCACATAGCTACTGTTAAAGCGATCAGCAGATTTAAATTGCGCCTTCATTTTACGTCCGAGGTAATCTTTATCTGCTTGGATTCCAACAGCTCGTAGTTCATGAAGAATTTTCACAGACTCTTTTTCAGCTTGGTCGCCCATTGCAACAACATAACAATCTAATTGCTCCTCTATTGCGACTTGCTTATTCTCAGCCTCTAGTGCCATAAGGAGACGCTCAAATCCCATTCCAAATCCAATTCCCGGCGTGTCAGGACCGCCTAGCTCTTCGACAAGGCCATTATATCTGCCTCCGCCAGCTAATGTTGTGATGGCACCAAAACCTTCTGCTTCACTCATGATTTCGAAAGCTGTGTGATTATAATAATCAAGTCCTCTAACCAGATTTTTATCAACTTCATACTCAATGCCCATCATCGTTAAATAGCTTTTAACCCGTTCAAAGTAATTCTTTGATTCATCGTTTAAGTAGTCTAGGATTGATGGCGCATTTTTCATGGCAGGGTGTTCCCTATCTTTTTTACAGTCTAAGATTCGAAGCGGATTTTGCTCTAGCCTTATTTGACAGTCACTACATAGTTCTTCCTTAACAGGTGAAAAGTGCTCTACAAGCGCTCTTCTGTGATTGTCTCTACTTTCACTGTCACCAAGTGAGTTAATAACGAGTTTTAATGAAGTTAACCCTACCTCTTTATAACACGTCATAGCTAAGTCAATAACTTCAGCGTCCACCGCCGGATCAGCACTTCCTAGCACCTCTACTCCAAACTGGTTTAACTGCCGCATTCTCCCTTTTTGTGGACGTTCATATCGAAACATCGGCGCAAAATAGTATAACTTTGTTGGCTGAATAGGAGTACCAAATAATTTGTTTTCCACATAGGCACGGGCAACAGACGCTGTCCCTTCTGGTCTAAGAGTTAGACTCCGTCCACCTCTATCTTTAAAGGTATACATTTCTTTTTGGACAATATCTGTAGAATCCCCGACACCGCGTTGGAATAATTCGGTGTGCTCAAAAACTGGTGTACGAATCTCATTAAAATTGTAACGATCACAAATATCTTTTATTTTTTTCTCGGCATACTGCCATTTCCTCGTGTTTTCAGGAAGTAAGTCCACAGTACCTCTTGGCGCCTTCATATTCATTGCAAATCCTCCTATATAACTTCATTTGATAAAACACTATTATTTTCTGTGCACGTGGTTCTCGCGTTTTTTCTAAAAAACATAAAAAACTCCCGTCCCTTAAAAATAAGGGACGGGAGTTCACCCGCGTTGCCACCCTAGTTGATGCAATAATATTGCATCCGCTCTTCACAGTTAACGCCTGCAAAACGTTTATACTTACATATCAGCATAAAGCCTCGGGAGTGTCTTTCGTTGAGCCATCAAGTGAAAATGCTCTCAGCCTCTGGCATTTTCTCTCTTATTTATGTGGGACTCCACTACTTTTTCCGTCATCGGTTCTTTTATTCGTGTATTATGGAATGACTATTATATTAATTGCTACATGGAGGATTGTCAAGCACGATTCAGTTTTTTCTTTAGCATTTTCACTTCACCTAAGGAAATTCCAAATTCCTGAGCTATTTCCATATGATTAGCATGTCCCTCCATCTCTACAAACCGATGTAGATTCACGCCAAATAATTCTTTGTTATTAGCGGAAGTCCATTGTTTCTCACCATATCGCATACGATTTTCCCTCCAAGATCCTTTAAGATTTCCTAACTTACCATTAGTTTTGCCTAAACGCTCTGTTTTTATTATACTTTGGTAAAGAGTACATAATTTAGGAGGAACTATTTTGCGCATAGAGAGAAAATGGCTTACCCTCTTCAGTTTAGCAGTAATGTGGTTTGCATTCCCTTTTACTATTTTTGCTGATGAAATAGAACTTACAGGAGACAGTGTAAACATACGTAGCGGACCTGGTACTAATTTTGACGTAATTGGAAGTGGAAATTCTGGAGATACATACGAACTGCTTGAAGAGCAAGGAGATTGGATGAGAATCCAATTTAATGAAGAGGACGGCTGGGTAACGAGTTCCTTCACAAAGATGGCAGAGGAAGAAAAAGAAGATGAGAAGGTAACGGAAACGAGCACAAGCTCTGTAGAAACAATGACTATTCCATTTGATAACACACATATCCGGTCCGCCCCCTCAACTGAAGGGGAGATTGTTGGGTTTGCTGAAAAAGGAGATACCTTTAAGGTGATTGGTGATCAGGAAGATTGGTTAGAGGTTTCCAACGATGATTTATCTGGCTTTGTATCCAAACGGATAATCAAGAAGAGCCCTAGCTCATCTACTTCTTCTTCAGTCTTTAAAAACAAGACCATTGTTATAGATGCCGGCCATGGCGGAAGGGATGTTGGAGCGATTGGTTCCGCTGAGGTACTTGAAAAGGATGTAACGTTTTTAACCGCACAGGAATTAGCAAGCGAACTTACCATGCTTGGCGCTGAAGTATTAAAGACTCGCCCAGAGGATGAATACATTTCATTGAGCAGCAGAGTCAGCTATGCCAACACGATGGAAACAGATGCCTTTATTAGCATACATTATAATAGCATACCAGAACACCCTGATGTTACCGGGATCGGCACCTATTTTTATAAAGGAAAGAATGAAGTTCTTGCTTCCTACATTCAATCAGAACTGGTAAAAGAAACAGAAGCAACAGACAGAGGTGTTACCCATGGGAATTTTCTAGTTCTAAGGCAAAGCTTGCAGCCTTCTGCACTTTTAGAACTAGGCTTCCTATCCAACCCAGATAAAGAGTCTTTACTTGGAACAGTTGCTTACCAAAAGAAACTTGTTTCCGGGATTGTCAACGGCCTGGGTAAATACTTTGCTAACGAGTGATCGAAAGAAAAAGCTGGACATGTTCGAATAATTATTCGACTTTGTCCAGCTTTTTTTCATACTATTATTGTCTTATTATTAGCTATAATCCTTACCACGAGATGCTAAGATTCTCTAACTGATAACTCTGGTTATTACGCTTCAGCAATCATTGTTCTAATGCGCTGTAAGAAGTTCTTCACTCTATCTTTATACTTTTCATTCACATTCTTACTCTTTACTATCAATAATGAGAGTCACAGGTCCAGAATTCGTTAACTGCACGTCCATCATTTCGCCGAACTTGCCTGTTTCCACATGAATATTTTGTTCTTTAACAAGCTCATTGAATTGATTATAGAGCTCTAACGCATCATCTGGCCTGGCAGCCTGCATAAAGTTTGGCCTTCTGCCTTTTCTCGTATCTCCATAGAGGGTAAACTGTGATATAGAGAGCAGACTCCCATCCGTATCTTGTAAAGATAAATTCATTTTTTCATTTTCATCCTCAAAGATTCGGAGGTGAATGATTTTCTGTACTAGATATTTTGCGTCCTCTATCGTATCTTCATGGGTAATTCCCAGCAACACGACCAGTCCATTGTCAATGCTGCCAACAACTTCGCCACCCACTAAAACACGGGCATCTTTCGCTCGTTGTATTACTGCTTTCATTCAGGCATTCCCCCGATCTGCTCTTTATTAAAAGTTTCATTAAATTCCATGCGTTAAAAACTTGGCCCTTTTTGTTATTAAAAAAACTATTGCAGAGTTCTTGTAACGGTATAAACATCTTTTATCTGTTTAATTCGCTCTACAATTTTGCGTAGGTGCCCCGTATTGTGGATTAAAATAGTAATCTGTATGAGCGCCATTTTATTTCGATCTGATTTACCATTTACGTAGGTAATATTTGTTTTCGTTTCGTTTACTGCCTGTAATACTTCATTTACAAGGCCTCGGCGATCATATCCAGAAATCTCCAACTCTACATGGTATTGTTTTTGGACAGAGTGGTTCTTTTCCCACTCTACATGCAAATAGCGTTGTTTAGCTTCATCGGTTTGAACATTTGGGCAATCAGACCGATGCACGGAAACGCCTCTTCCCTTTGTGATATATCCCATAATCTCATCACCTGGAACTGGGTTACAACACTTGGATAAACGAACTAAGAGATTATCGACACCTTCTACTCTGACACCTGAATCCCGCTTATGAGGTTTTTTCTCTTTAAGTTCCGTTGTCTTTACTTCTTCAATGGTCTGAGCAAGATCTTGTTCTTTTAGTTTGGTCTGTCTAATTTTATCAGTAAGTCTTGTAGCGATAAGTGCTGCTGTAATCCCTTGATACCCGACAGCTGCATACATATCATCTTCATTCATAAAATTAAATTTCTCATATACCCTTTGCAAGTTCTCTTGTGTCAGAACCTCTTTTGGTTCCAAACTAAACGCTTGGATTTCACGATCTACTGCTTCTTTACCTTTTGCAATATTTTCATCGCGCCGTTGCTTTTTAAAGAATTGCTTAATCTTGCTCTTCGCTTGTGAAGTTTGGGTGATCTTCAGCCAATCCTGTGATGGCCCGTAAGAGTGTTTAGAAGTCATCACTTCAATAATATCGCCATTTTTTAAAATGTAATCAAGTGGCTCCATTTTCCCATTAATCTTAGCACCGATTGTTTTATTGCCTATTTCGGTGTGAATTTTATAAGCAAAGTCAAGCGGAACAGATCCTGAAGGTAATTCAATTACATCGCCTTTAGGTGTAAATACATAAACCATATCGGAGAATAGATCGACTTTTAATGTCTCCATGAATTCTTCCGCATCATGTGTTTCATTCTGCCAGTCAAGTATTTCTCTGAACCATGTTAGCTTTTCTTCAAAAGATTTCTTACTAGTATGCGCCTGCTTTCCTTCTTTATAGGCCCAATGCGCAGCAATGCCGTACTCGGCAATCTCATGCATTTCTTTCGTACGGATTTGTACCTCCAGTGGATCCCCTTTTGGCCCAATTACTGTCGTATGAAGTGACTGGTAAAGGTTAGGCTTAGGCATCGCAATGTAATCTTTGAAGCGCCCTGGCATGGGTTTCCAGCACGTATGAATAATGCCGAGTACTGCATAGCAGTCTTTAATACTATCCACAAGAATACGTACAGCAAGAAGATCATATATTTCATTAAACTGTTTATTTTGCTCCACCATTTTGTGATAAATGCTATATAGGTGCTTCGGCCTACCGGACATTTCCGCCTGTATATTTACGTCATTTAATTGCTTCGTGACTTCGTTCATTACTTCGTCTATATAGGATTCTCGTTGATCCCTTTTTTGCTTCATCAGTTGAACAATACGGTAATATTGCTGTGGATTTAAATAACGTAGTGCTGTATCTTCAAGTTCCCATTTAATCGTTGAAATTCCTAGCCTATGTGCCAAAGGTGCGAAAATTTCAAGGGTCTCATTAGATATGCGGCGTTGTTTCTCAGGAGGCAGATGTTTTAAGGTTCTCATATTATGGAGGCGGTCAGCAAGTTTGATTAATATAACTCGAATATCTTTTGCCATCGCGACAAACATTTTGCGATGGTTTTCTGCCTGTATCGCTTCCTTCGATTTATACTTAATCTTACCCAACTTGGTAACACCGTCAACTAGCAATGCTACTTCTCTATTAAAAGCAGTCTCCAGTTCTTCCACAGTTATTTCTGTGTCCTCTACCACATCATGTAGGAAACCTCCAGCGATTGTTTCTGCATCCATCTCTAAGTCAGCTAGAATTCCTGCGACCTGTACTGGATGAATAATATAGGGTTCCCCTGATTTACGAAATTGCTCCGCATGGGCATTTTCTGCAAATTTATATGCATGCCTAATAAACGTAGCATCTTCTTCTGTTAGATACTCGCGCACCTTTTTAATAATGTCTTCTATTGATACTATATTATCCTTTGCCATGTAATCACCTTGTTTGGAAAAGTTCGTTATGTTCCGAATGTATTTTAAATGCGTTTCATTTCAATTTTTAGCGTTCATTAGCTTCTTAACTGATAAAATATATAACGGTAGTAAAAAACTATATAATGCATATTATATGCTTTTCCGACACGTATGTACAATGATTAAAAAATAAAAATATATTATGTGAAATTTAGAAGAACAGGTCTGACGGAGATTATTCCATCAGACCTGTTCTTCATTCCAGTAATTAATAGCTCATTAAGGAAAGTACATCATATCCGTCAAGTTTTTCCATACCATCCAAGTAACTCAATTCTATTATGAAAGCGCACCCAACTACAATACCACCCAATTCTTCCACTAACTTTATAGTTGCTTCAATTGTACCGCCTGTTGCAAGCAAATCATCCGTGATCAATACACGTTGTCCTGGTTTGATTGCATCTTTATGAATAGTCAGCACGTTACTTCCATATTCAAGACCATAGTTTACCTTAATAACTTCACGTGGAAGCTTTCCTTCTTTCCTTACAGGTGCAAACCCAACTTCTAACGCATAGGAAACCGGGCAGCCAACAATAAATCCACGTGCTTCAGGCCCTACTACAATGTCAATCTCCTTCTCTTTTGCAAACGACACTATTTCGTCAACAGCTGATTTAAAAGCTTTCCCGTTATCCATCAAAGGCGTAATATCTTTAAAACGAATACCCTCTTTTGGCCAATCTTCTACTATTTTTACATATTGTTTATAATCCATAACTTAGTTCCTCCTTGGGACTTTCCACTTGGTCCATGCAATTATTGAACCAGTTTCTCAATTCGTTGTAATTTGAGTAATATAATGTCTTTTCTATTTCAGCTTGTTCTAGCTGTGTCTGATATGCAGAAGACTCCAAAAGATCTTTTTTATCTGGTTTTGGATTCACTGTAATAATACCGTTATCTATTTTAACAAAGCCGAGTTCAAAAAACACCTCTGAAATGAAATAGATGCGTTCCTTGCTCCACCCTTTTGTATTCATGACTACATTTATCTCACTATTGAGGTCAAGAACCTTTTTCTTTAATAGAGCAGCATAATACCATTTAAAGTCTTCGCGTGTTGGTAAAGCATTCAAAAAGGCACTGTTTTCTATATAATAACATGCATGAATATTTTGTGGTTTTGCCTTTTGTATTATCTCTTTTAATTTTGAAAGATCCTGTGGCATATCGTAGATGTAAAGGGCATCTGTATCAGGTACCACTTCCATGGCGTCATATTGAATATATTGTACGTCGCCCCCCAAACCAATTTCCGGATTACCAACTACTAGGTTAGCGTTATGGTGCTCAATATATGGGGTGAGATTTATATTCTTTCTTCCACGGTGATCAAATAACTGCCACTGTCTAATTTCCATATCCTGCAGTACGATTTGGGGTTTTCTATTGCCGTTCCATTCATTTATTCCCAACTCCCCAACAACCGTTACAGGGGTATTAGGAGATATATGTGGGTAAAGCTCACCAAACCCAAAACCAATTCCCTCTACATTCTTTCCTTCTTCTTTAAATAATAACTTAAGATGCCGCTTCGTGCTCCCTATTTGTCTTAATTCAGACGGGATTGCAGTCAGTTGAAATATAGGTTTAGGATTCTTCATTCCGAAAGGAGCAAGCTTTCCTATTTCGTCAACAAGCTTCTCATTAACATCTTGTATACTCACTTTACTACTGACTTCTAACAACTGTTTAAAATCTTCTTCTGCTAGTTCATTACGAATGAGTTCATTTAACTGAATTTGCAATTCATCCAAATTCTCAAGTGGTAATGTCATGCCAGCCGCTTGTGAATGCCCGCCAAAATGAGTAAATAAGTCCCTTACAGTCATACAATTTTTAAATAAATCAAAAGCAGGGATACTTCGAGCAGAACCTTTTACTTGGGAGGTTTCCGGCTTTTTAGTTAATACAATCGCAGGCTGATCAAATTTTCGTACTAGCTTTGATGCAACAATACCTAGCACACCTTCATTCCAGCCCTCTTTTGCTACAATAATGACACCTTTTTCTTGATTTGGATCCACCATTTTTTCGGCTTCTTTGACTATATCATTTACAATTTGTTGTCTTTTTACATTAATTTGGTCAATCTCTGTAGCGATCTCTTCCGCTTCCGTTTTATCGTTTGTCATGAGAAGCTGTACAGCCAAATCGGCATCCTGTAATCTTCCTACAGCATTGATTCGGGGACCAATTAAAAAGCCAACATCCTCTTCGGACACATCCCCTTCAATATTACAGACACGCATAAGTTCCTGTAACCCAACATTATTGGTTTGGGCAAGAGCTCGTAATCCATGATAAGCCAAGACGCGATTCTCACTGACCAGTGGTACAAGATCAGCAATTGTCCCAATAGCCACAAATGGAAGAAATTGTTTTGGGAAATATCCCAGTAGGTATTCTGCAAATTTAAAGGCAACCCCAACTCCTGCTAATTCTGGAAAAATATCAGCTGTAGAGCGTTTTGGGTGTATAATTGCATATGCATCAGGGAGCTGCTCTTGAATTTCATGGTGGTCGGTTATAATTAAGTCCAGACCGATCTCTTTAGCTACTTCTGCCTCATGTACTGCAGCTATCCCATTATCCACTGTTATAATAAGTGCATAGCCTTGTTCTTTCGCTTCTCTAAAAGCAGCTTCATTTGGGCCATAGCCCTCATTAAAGCGGTTTGGAATATAGTAATCACACTCTGCGCCAAGCTCTTTTAATGCAAGGAGCATAACTGTTGTAGAGCTAACTCCATCGGCATCATAGTCTCCATACACAAGAATCTTCTCATGTTGGTCAATAGCCACTCGAACACGATCTGCAGCTACCTCAATGGAATCGAAGTCTGCAGCGTTATGTAATGTACTTATATCAGGTGAGAGGAATTGTCTAGCCTCCTCGCCAGTCTTTATACCTCGCTGAACTAAAAGCTCTTTGATAATTGGCGATAACGTAATGGAGTCGTCCATCCAATGGTCTTCCACATTCGTTATTTCTTTACTTCTCCATTTTGTCTTGCTTTGTAACATAAATTCACCCCTGACTAATCTATTATACAAGAGTAAGTCAAGGGTAGCAATGCTGTTTTCTTCCATAGTTATTTTATCCCGGTGTAGCCGTCCGTAAGACTAACAATCAGTGGGGGAGAACAAAAACCCCACTGATTGAAGTTTCACTTTATCTCGTCTACCTGGTTTATATCAGTATCATTCTGGATGTTCTCACTAGGCTCTAAGTCGTTTTCGCGCAATTGGGTATGCAAGGTTTCATTTTCTTTTTGTAAACTTCGAACTTGTCGCTGTAGGCGAAACATTCGAATCACACCCACCGCAGCAGTAATAATTCCTCCCATTAAGACGGAGAAAAGAATAATTAGAATAAGCGGGGACTCCGCTGTCCAGAATAAATAGTTAACTTCCACTGGATCTACATTAGTTACTGCAAACACTGCCACAATAATAACAAAAATAATTGCCAAAATAACATAGCCTTGCCCTTTCATGTAATTCCTCCTTCTATTATCGCATTCTTAAGTATCATACCCTGGATTTGCTTTAATTAAGCAAGAAACTAGTGAGCATTTATTAACCTAAACATCAACTAAGCAAGTGGTTTCTAGGTTTTCTTATACTGATATGAATAAAAAAAGCCGAACAGATTCGAAGGAAGAGCCTTCAAATTCTGTTCGACTTTAGCTTTAGTTAAGGCTTATAAATGTTTTACTATACTTGTGGACCTTCCACACGTTTTTTCTTGGTAAAGTCTACAGGTTTATTCTTAATCATTTTCCCTCTCCAAACTAACCAAATTTGCGCAGCTAGGAAGAGAGAAGAATATGTTCCGACAATTAGTCCTACAGTTAATGCAATAGCAAATCCTGTTATAGGGGAAGCCCCGAGGAACAAGAATGCTAAAACGGCTATTAATGTCGTTATAGTTGTATTCAAGCTCCTTGTTAAAGTTTGTACAAGACTTCTATTCACAATAACTGCGAGATCCTTAAACGATTTAATCCGCTTCTCTTTACGCAGATTTTCCCTAATTCTATCAAACGTAACAATCGTATCGTTTATCGAGTAACCGACAATCGTAAGAATTGCAGCTACAATCGTGACATCAAATTCGATGCGGGTAATACTGAAAATAACAAGAACAAAAAATGCATCATGCAACAATGCGATAATCGCTGTTATTGCAAAGAACAATTCAAATCGGAACGCAACATAAATAATCATAAAGATGGATGCAATTCCAACTGCATATAGTGCATTTTTCACTAGTTCCTCCCCAACAATCGGGGATACCACACTGATATTTGGTGAACTTCCGTACGCATCTTCAAAATATGTGGTCACTTCAGAAACCTTGTCCTCCGATAGCACTTTATCAAACCTTGCAACACCTCGGTCATTATTATCACCTGAAATAATGACGTCAGCTTCTAAGCCGAGGCTTTCAAAGTCAGATGTAACTTGCTCTTCAGTTATGGTCTCTTCTGCCGTTACTTCCACCCGAGAACCACTGGTGAAATCAATCCCTGGATTTAACTTAAACAGAAGTAATGAGGCAATACCCACTACTACCATAGCGATAGAAATAGCAAAGAATTTTTTGCGATGTTGTACAATGTTAAGTTTTTTCTTAAAGAATTCTGGTTCAGGTTGTTCTTTACTGGAAATATCCTTCACAGACTCTTTTTTAACCCCAAACCAACCTAAACGCTTGTTTAACACTTTACTCTTCACCCAGAGTCCTAGTAACAACCTTGTACCAAATACAGCTGTCAAGAAACTTACTACGATGCTGACAATCAGCATTGTGGCAAAACCTTTCACTGAGCTAGTACCAAACATAAAGAGGACTGCAGCAGCTAGCAATGTCGTAATATTTGCATCAAATATAGTCGACAAGGAGTTTTTAGAACCTGTTTTAAATGCCGCTATTACAGATTTTCCCGTCCGTAATTCTTCTTTAATTCGTTCAAACGTTATAACATTGGCGTCTACTGCCATCCCGACACCTAAAATAAGTGCAGCTATTCCTGGTAGTGTCAACACACCATTCATGAGCTCGAAGATAACAAGTATTAAATAGATATAAATACTTAAATTAACTGCCGCTACAAATCCTGGTAATCGATAAACAATTATCATAAATATAAAGATCAATGCTACACCGACAAAGCCAGCAAAAACGGTTTTATCTAATGCCATTTCCCCGAATTGTGCCCCTACGGAAGTAGAGTACAGTTCCGTCATATGAACAGGTAATGAACCGGAATTTATAATATCAGCTAAACGCTGTGCTGATTCAACAGTGAAATTCCCAGAAATCATGACATTTGTAGTATTTAGCGTTTGTGTGATGCTCGGTGCGGAAATATACTTTGGATCTTCTTTTTCCGATTCAGCAGCAAAAGAATCGCCATCCTGATAATCCATCCAGATGACAAGTAAATTATCTGGCGCTCCCATATTTTTAATCTGCGTTGAGACTTCGCCAAATTTAGCTGCATCCTTTAATTGCAATGTGACGATCGGTGCATTTGTCGTCTGATCAAAATCCTGCTTCGCACTTCCCTCTTTCACATCGTTACCGTTTAATAGCTCATTGTCATTGACATCTCGGAAAGATAATCTTGCAGAGGTTGAGAGGATTTCTCTTGCCTCTGTCTGATCTTGTACACCGGCAAGTTGCACCCGTATTCTATTTTCTCCCTCAATATCAATGCTCGCTTCACTGATCCCTAAACGGTTAACACGTTCATTTAATATCTGGACAGTTGATTCAAGTAATTTCCTATCTACTTCTTGGCTTTCATCTACTGGCTCTACCTCATAGAGAACCTCGAAACCACCTTGAAGATCCAATCCTAAATTAATATCCTTCGTTACACCAGTAACCGTTGATCCGATCAGACCCCCAAAAATAAGTACGATCAGAAAAAAGGCGACGATTCTGCCTCTCTTTTTCATTTTTCTTTGCCTCCAAACAATTGGCCAGATCTTTCCAGCCAATACTTTTCACTAAATTTTTACTAGGAATTAAACCATCTTTTGCAATTATGTAAACTATCCACCATCTTCTTGACCACCCGCAGTTAAAGCAGAAATGGATGCAAATAAATTATCATCCTGGTAAGCCGCTACAGTCAGATAACTAATATAGGTTCCAGATCCAAGGTGAAAAATATCTTGCACCACTTCATAAATTCGTTTTTCTGGATCACCTTTCCAAACCTTTTTAACTAGGCAGTCCCAGATCTCTTCGGGATTAGCCCTTGAGTATCCCATCATTTGAAATTCATCAGCCTTACTCTCTAATGTTGGTAAAATCATGGCTTTCCATTCTGATACAGTTTGTACAATTTCCATAGTGTCCCTCCTTACAAGGAGAATAGAATCTATTTCTTCTTTAATCCTTCTTGTCATGCTTGGCCCACTTGCAAGCATATATATCATTGTATATGAAAAATTATTATTTGAGAAGGCAGGTCGGCTATAATGACCAAACAAACATTTCTGCAAGGCACACTTATTTTAATTTTAGCTGGTATGATTACCCGATTTCTAGGTTTTATAAATCGGATTGTCGTAGCTCGGCTCATGGGAGAAGAAGGTGTTGGCCTTTATATGATGGCACTCCCCACTTTATTTATGGTAATGACACTGACTCAGCTAGGGCTTCCTGTCGCCATTTCCAAAAGGGTTGCGGAAGCAGAAGCTAAAAATGATTCACAAAAAGTGAAGAAAATAGTAATCGTGTCATTAATCGCTACAGGAATAACCAGTGTTCTATTTACTGTTGGTCTTATGTTTGCAGCACCCTTTGTCGCAACCTCACTTTTGACAGATGAACGGACACTGTATCCTTTAATGGCTATTAGCCCTATCATTCCTATTGTTGCAATATCCTCTGTTCTAAGAGGGTACTTTCAAGGTAAGCAGAACATGAAGCCACAGAGCTATGCACAAGTGATCGAACAGATTGTTCGAATAACATGTGTTGCTTTTTTCGTTAAGCTATTACTTCCATATGGCGTAGAGTTTGCAGCAGCAGGCGCCATGATTAGTGTCATCTTGGGAGAGTTTATTTCCCTCTTATATATGATTTACATGTTTAAAAGAAAGAAAAAAATTAAAATACGCACGAAATTTTTTAGCTATTTAAAATCTAGCCGTTCTACAGTAAAAGAGCTGTTCTCCATTGCTCTTCCAAGTACAGGCAGTAGAATGATAGGCTCCTTTACAAATTTCTTAGAACCCATACTTGTTGCGCAAAGTCTCGCTATTGCAGGCATTTCAAGTTCACTAGCAACAAAGCAATACGGAGAGCTCACAGGCTATATCTTCCCCTTACTATTTTTACCAACATTTATTACACATTCCTTGTCCATCGCTCTCGTTCCGTCTATTTCAGAGGCAGAAGCCAATTTAAACAAGGGCTTGGTCCATTACCGTATCCATCAATCCATTCGCTTGTCATTCGCTTCCGGCGCCATTGCAACAGTAGTGCTATGCCTGTTTTCCTCACCAATCCTCACCTATATGTACGGTACAGACAAAGCTAGTAGCTTGCTTGTATTAATGGCACCTTTTTTCATTTTACTCTATGTCCAATCACCATTACAAGCAGCACTACAAGCACTCGATTTAGCAAAACCAGCCATGTGGAATAGCTTAATCGGGGCGCTGTGTAAATTAAGTGTATTGTTCTTTCTCGCATCAAATCCTAGCTTTGGGATTCATGGTGTAGCTATTGCCATGTCTGTTGGTGTAGTACTTGTTACTTTACTTCACTTTGCAGCCTTACAAAAAGCCATTCAATTTTCCATTCCGTTGCTCGATATTGGTAAAATGATTCTTTTAATCGGTACGACATGGGTGATCGGATCTTGGATCAGAAATCTATATGAATCTATGGGGCCAAATTTAATTCTGTTTATACTTGCTCTCAGCATTCTTCTTATCTTTTATGTTATCACTCTCTTTATCCTTCGATTTATCTCAAGAGAAGAACTTATACAATTACCCTTGTTTAAAAAATGGCTGAAGTAATAACATGAGCGCAGGCATCTATACTAGTGAACGCCGCCTATGCAGTGAACCATTTTATCGGCCTCCCTTCATTCACAAATCGATAACATTTATCGCCATGAAAAAACGAGACATGCCTATGGTTAAAACCTAAGCATGTCTTCTTTTTATGCAACAAAACCTGCCAGATGGCAGGTTTTTATAGCTGGCTTATATATGGTAATAGGTATCGTAAATATATATAAATCGTTGAAATAACGAGGGATAGTAACACGATTGGCACCCCAAACAGCATAAATCGAACGAATGAAATTCTATCACCTGAACGCTCTGCCAATCCGGCAACTACCACATTTGCAGAAGACCCAATTAGTGTAGCATTCCCACCTAAGCAAGCACCGAGCGATAGTGCCCACCATATTGGATCCAAGTATACCATCCCATAGCTTTCAAACTCCTGTACTACAGGGATCATTGCAGCTACAAAAGGAATGTTATCCACTATTCCAGAGAAAATCCCCGATACCCAAAGCACTAACAACGTAGTATTTACATAATCCCCATCTGTTGTAAGGACAATAGCACGAGCAAGTTCATCAATTACTCCAACCTCTTGTAGCCCACCTACAAGCGTAAATAAACCGACAAAGAAAAATAGCGTAACCCATTCTACCTTTTCAAAAACCCTCTCAGCTTCTAATTCGTCTTGGGTTAGAAACAGTAAAAGCAGGGCTCCTGCTAACGCAATCGCGGTTAGGTCAATGTGAACAAAAGCATGAAGCAGAAAGCCTGTTATCGTTAATATAAGAACGCTAATCGATTTATAAAGCATGGGTGTCTTATGTAGATGAGCCGCAGCATCCATCTTTTCTAACTCCCTAGCATCGATCACTGAACTTGACAGCGTCTTTCTAAAACAAAGGTAAATAAAAAGTATCATGGTTAGAAACATGATCAAGGCAATTGGGCCCACATGTATAAAGAAAGAAAGAAAAGTTAGATGTTCTACTGCTTGTCCAATCATAATATTCGGAGGATCGCCAATTAATGTTGCAGCACCTCCTATATTTGAACTAAATATAATCATTAATAAGTATGGAAAGGATGGTATGTTTAATAGTTTTGTGATTCTTAGGAGAATAGGTACAAAAATAAGAACGGTTGTCACATTATCAAGCATTGCTGAACCTACCGCGGTTAATACTCCAACACCTACTAGAAGTGGAATAGGTCTTCCCCCTACCCGCTGTGCGAAGCGGATTGCAATAAAGGTGAATAAGCCCGTTTTTTCTGTAATAGAAATAAGCACCATCATAGAAAATAGCAATGCAATTGTAGCCCAGTCGATGTATTCTGTAAATATATCCTGGGTTGTAAAAATTCCAGTTAATAATAAGAGGGTTCCTCCAGATAGTGCTACTATTGCTCGGTTTATTTTATCAGTCATAATGAACAAATAGCTAACTATAAATATTATTGTTGCAAGAAGGACGTCCATTTCTCACCCACTTTCACAATTCGTTATAGATATTGCTTTCTATACTATTTCTATGTGAGGACAGACTAAAATATTTTTCGTCTATTTTATTTTTTCTTGAATACTATTAATGTAAGTGGACAATCTCAGGGGGGGATAATGAGTGAACAAACAACAATTTACAGCCCTATTGTATGGGTGGATTATCGTGTTAGGTCTTATACTACTTGCCAGCTTCATCTTAGCGTTGCTACTTCGTTTTTCTACATTTAATGAACCGGCCTTAACGTGGGTAACGCTCGTAATTGGATTAATTTCTCTATTTATAGGTGGAATGGTAGCTGGAGCCAAAAGCAAAGCCAAGGGGTGGATTATTGGAGCTTTAACAGGAATGGGATTTACATTGTTTACATTCCTTGTCCAATATCTAGGATATCAAGTCGGGTTTAGCATGGAACAGACCATACATCATACAGCCTATATTCTCGTAGCTTTATTTGGCGGTGTAATAGGTGTTAATATTACCGGAGGACAGGTTGAGAAGTAGGGAAGTTTATTCGTATACTTTGGTAGAATACGAAGGGTATGTAACGTTGACAAACTAGCATTCGCTTCTTTAGCAAACGTGTATGCCAATATTATTTCCTAGAAATAAAATAAAATAAAACGAAGTTAACAAGATTCCGTTAACTTCGTTTTTCTATGTATTAGATACATAATGTTACTTAAAAACCATCCACCACAGGAGAAATGCCTATGGTGGCACCTTAGACTACTTACTATTGTCTAACTTCACGGATTGCTGAACGGTCATACGTCAGCTTCGTGCCGTCACCAGACTGAATTACGACAGTGTTTTCATCGATAGCGTGAACAACACCGTGGAATCCACCGATCGTAACAACGGATTGGCCTTTTTGTAGCTCTGACTGCATCTGTTTCACTTGCTTCTGGCGTTTTTGTTGTGGACGTATTAGCAAGAAATAGAAGATTACAAACATAAGAATAATTGGTGATAGTGATATTAGCATATCCATTTTTGTATTCCCTCCTTTCAAAATATATAAAAAACCTCTTTAGAAGTTCTTCGCATCCGGTTTATTCAGACCATATTGCTCAAAGAATTCTTCTTTAAAGTCACCAAGTCTATCTTCAGCAATCGCTGTTCGGACTTGCTCCATTAATTTTAACAGAAAATAGAGGTTATGATAAGTAGTAAGCCTAAAACCGAATGTTTCGTTACATTTAATTAAATGGCGAATGTATGCACGGGAGTAATTTTTACATACATGACAGTCACAATTCTCGTCAATCGGCCCAAAATCTCTAGCGAACTTTGCATTTCGTACAACAAGTCGTCCATTTGACGTCATGCATGTCCCATTACGTGCGATTCTTGTTGGAAGCACACAATCAAACATATCAATCCCTCTAATAGCTCCATCAATCAAGGAATCAGGTGAACCAACTCCCATCAAGTAGCGTGGCTTATTAGACGGCATTAGGGGAGCCGTAAAGTCTAATACACGGTTCATGACATCTTTTGGTTCTCCAACAGATAGCCCGCCAATTGCATAGCCGGGTAGATCTAAGGAAACTAAATCCTGTGCACTTAATTTACGTAAATCTTCATACTCACCGCCTTGAATTATACCAAACAAGCCTTGATCATGTTGTCGTTGATGCGCTTCTAGACAACGTTCTGCCCAGCGCGAGGTACGCTCTACAGAAGATTTCATATACTCATAGCTGGCAGGATATGGTGGACACTCATCAAAGGCCATCATGATGTCTGATCCAAGCGCATTTTGAATTTCCATTGCCCTTTCTGGTGATAAAAAGAGTTTATCTCCACTTAGATGGTTTCTAAAATGAACTCCTTCTTCTTTGATTTCCCGCATGTCACTCAAACTGAAGACTTGAAATCCACCAGAATCAGTCAAAATAGCGCCATCCCAATTCATAAACTTGTGTAATCCTCCAGCTTCTCTTACGATGTCCTCTCCTGGTCGAAGCCATAAATGGTACGTATTAGACAAGATGATATTCGCATTCATCTCTTGAAGCTCTTCAGGACTCATTGTTTTCACAGTTGCGAGTGTACCGACTGGCATGAATGTTGGAGTATCAAATGAACCGTGCGGTGTATGGACCCGTCCCAATCTCGCCCCTGTTTGTTTACATGTTTTTATTAATTCATATGTTATGGGTGTCATAAAGTATTCGTCCTTTTTAATATATTAAGCATGAGGAATCTATCCTCATGCTACACTTACTTTCTAAGTAGTCTCTAGTATGCACATTCAGAATGTTTCATTATCGAATCAAATAATTAACATAGCGTCGCCGAAACTAAAGAACCGATATCTTTCTCTTACTGCTTCTTTATAGGCATGTAAAATGGAATCTTTGTCTGCCAATGCACTGACTAACATAATTAACGTAGATTTAGGCAGATGAAAGTTTGTTATAAGCCCATCAACTGCACGGAATTGGTATGGTGGATAAATAAAAATATCTGTCCAGCCACTTGTTTCCACAAACGTGCCATTATCCCTAGCGATTGTTTCTAACGTTCTAGTGGACGTTGTACCTACTGAGATAATTCTTCCACCTTGCTCTTTTATTTGATTTAGTGTATCAGCTGTTTCTTGGGACATATGATAAAATTCCGAGTGCATTTGGTGATCATCAATATTATCTACACTTACTGGACGAAACGTTCCTAATCCCACATGTAAGGTTATGAAAGATACTGTAACTCCTTTTGCTTTGAGCTCATCAAGCAATTCATTTGTGAAATGAAGCCCTGCTGTAGGTGCTGCAGCCGAACCCTCTTCTTTTGCATATACAGTCTGGTATCTTTCCTTTTCAGGTAGCTTTTCTTTTATATATGGAGGAAGAGGCATTTCTCCGAGCTCATCAAGAACTTCATAAAATATGCCGCTATAGGAAAATTCCATTACTCGCCCACCATGCTCTTTCAATCCTACACAAGTAGCTTGTAACTTTCCGTCACCGAACGTAATAACAGATCCTTGCTTTACTTTTTTTGCAGGCTTAGCTAGTACTTCCCAAGTATCTCCATTTTCTTGATGTAATAAAAGCACTTCAATATTTGCTCCTGTGTCTTCCTTCACACCGTATAGTCTTGCAGGCAATACGCGCGTATCATTTAGTACAAGGGCGTCACCTGGTTTAATATAATCTTTTATATCTTTAAATTTCTTATGATCCAGTTCTTTCTTGTTTTTATCTAGGACAAGTAGTCTCGAGGATGTACGATCCTTGAGTGGTGTTTGTGCAATTAGTTCCTCTGGTAAATGAAAATCAAAATCTTCTATATTCATGTTGCATCTCCTTACTTAACGAAACTTTCCTAAGATAAAGAATACCAAGGAAAGTATAATACTTACAATAATTGAAGTCATAATTGGAAAATGCAGTGTGACATTTCCCTTCTTGAAAGAAAAATCACCAGGTAATTTCCCAATAAACGTCCAGATAATTCCAATAAGGACCATAATAATCCCTGCGACAATAAGCAATTTACCTATACTCATTCTGAGCCAGGCACTTTCATTCCAAAATGTAGGTAAGCTTTTGGTGTGACAATTCTCCCTCTTGGTGTTCTTTGGATAAAACCGATTTGTAATAAATATGGTTCGTAAACATCTTCAATTGTTTGAGATTCCTCGCCAATTGTAGCAGCTATTGTATCCAAACCAACAGGTCCACCCTGGAAGTTTTCTATCATTCCTTTTAATAGCTTATGGTCGATGTGGTCAAGTCCTTCATCATCTACCTGTAACATCGTTAAAGCATCAGCTGTCGTATCTGCGCTTATCTCTACCTCGCCCTTCACTTGCGAGATATCTCGAATTCTTTTTAGCAAACGATTTGCAATCCTCGGGGTGCCTCTAGAACGTCTGGCCACTTCCGTTGCAGCTTCCTTTGTAATACTGGTTTGAAAAATTTCGGCTGTTCGCTCAATGATAGAGCATAAATCTTTCGCTTCATAAAACTCCAAGCGGCTAAGTACGCCAAATCGATCGCGAAGAGGTGCAGATAATAGTCCTGCCCTTGTAGTAGCACCTACCAATGTAAATGGGGGTAAGTCGATCCTAACCGACCTTGCACTCGGTCCTGTGCCTATAACAATATCGAGGAAAAAATCCTCCATTGCAGGATATAATACTTCCTCTACAGAACGCGGAAGGCGGTGAATCTCATCAATAAACAGCACGTCACCAGGTTCTAAAGAAGACAATATAGCTGCAAGATCTCCAGCTCGTTCTATGGCGGGTCCAGAGGTGGAACGAAATTGCACTCCCATTTCATTTGCAATAATTGCTGCTAATGTGGTTTTCCCTAATCCTGGAGGGCCATACAACAGAACGTGGTCCAATGGTTCTTCTCTCATTCTAGCTGCCTTAATAAAAATACTAAGATTTTCTTTAACCTTCTGCTGTCCAATGTACTGATTTAAAGCAGAAGGCCGAAGACTTAGCTCAACTGAATCTTCTTCTTGAAATTCTCCTGTAACCATACGTTCTTCCATTATTCTCCCCCTCTCCTACTTTTTCATTAATAAAGATAATGCTTTTCTAATAAGCTCATCCGCGTTTTTACTATCCGTTGCTTTTAACTCTGGCATAATACCTTTTATTTCCCTATCCGTATATCCAAGCGCCTTTAAAGCTTCTGCAGCCTCCTGAAGACCTTCTGCATCTGCATGCTTTGCATTAGCCATATCTGTTTCCACTTCGGTGATGGTAAGGACGTTTGTAAGCTTACCTTTTAGATCTAAAATAATTTGCCTTGCTGTCTTTTTCCCAACCCCTGGAAAACTGGTTAAGAATTTGTCATCTTCCCGTTCAATCGCTGCTGCAATGCCTGCTACATCCACTCCTCCGAGTATTGCCAATGCTCCTTTTGGACCTATCCCGGAAACTGAAATTAGTTTGGTAAACAAAAATTTCTCTTCTTCATTTTTAAATCCAAATAAAATTTGCGCGTCTTCCCTTACGTGGTGATATGTATGAATCTTAATCTCTTTATGTAACGACGACTGAAACACAAAAGGATTGGCACAAAATAGTTCGTAGCCAATACCTTGAACGTCCATGATGATGGAATCATCTAAAATATATGTAAGCATTCCTTTAATATATGCAATCATTCATCCGTCTCCTTTACAATCCTTTCACTATTTTATCATAACTTTACAATCAGCGAAACTTACAGTTATTACGCATATTTACCGAACAAAAGCGCAAGCGCCCGTTTAGCGACGTACGAACTGGACTGAGCCGTAGGAGATAAGGGAAACACGGCAACCGAAGGAAGCCGATGTTGAATTATCGTACGAAGGTGAGGGAAGTTGCGCTAGTCGCTGGGCGCTGGAGCTGGACGTGGCTATCCCTGTCAAGGATTATCCACTAGCTGTAAATTTTATAATTTCCAAGCCGACAAGAAAAGAAGCTCCTATCCTCGAACGGGAATAGAAACTTCCTTGTTAATGAATTAATTTGATTCTTCTAAATTATGGTGAATGTCCTGTACATCTTCGTTTTCTTCTAACGTCTCAATAAGAGTTAACATTTTGCTCTCCTCGGTTTCATTCAGAGCACTGTATGTTTGTGGAAAGAGGGTTACTTCAGAATCAGCTATTTCATACCCATTTTCTGTTAGGTGTGTCACGACATCTTGGAAGTTTTCGGGTTCAGTAAAGATTTCATAGGCTTCTTCTTCTGTTGTAATGTCCTCTGCTCCTGCCTCAAGAGCTTCTAAGGTAAGTTCATCTTCATCAATTTCTCCATTTTCATTCGCAATTATGATATACCCTTTACGGTCAAACATGAAAGAAACACTTCCATTTTCTCCAAGGTTGCCATCATTTTTCTTAAATGCATGGCGAACTTCTGCAGCTGTACGATTTTTATTATCTGTTAAAACATTAACGATAACTGCAACACCACCGGGGCCATACCCTTCATACGTTAGTTCCTCAAAGCTAGCACCATCAAGTGTACCAGTTGCCTTTTTTATAGCACGATCAATATTATCATTAGGCATATTATCCGCTTTCGCCTTATCTACTACCAGACGTAGAGACGCATTTGTTGCGATGTCCCCGCCTCCCTGTTTGGCAGCAGTATATATATCCTTCGCATGGCGCATAAAAACTTTACCTTTTTTTGCATCTTGTGCATTTTTTCTTCTTTGTATATTCTTCCATTTAGAATGACCAGCCATCGGACATTCTCCTCTCTAGAAATTTCCTTTTTAACTATACCAAAAAAAAGGAATTTCATAAAGCGAAACTTCATTTAGGGGGCGTTCACTACCTCTTCCTCCAGATGTTCCTTTACCGGGCAGGCCCTTTACTGACAGTTTATCCCACTTCAAAGTTAGATATCTTTTCCCTTCTGGAATTGGAGGACTTTCAGTCACTTTAAGAGGGATATAAAACTAATGGCTAGATAACGTCATTTATTAAGGCGTATTTCCATTTGGTTTTGCATCTCGATTCTTCATATATTCCCAATAAGCATTATCTGTAAAGACAATAATCTCCTTTTTTGTATCTGGAAGCAATTTTTGAATTTCCTCTTTCACACGCTTTGGTACATCTTCTGTAGCATACTCCCTTTGTATGAGCCCTACTAAAATTTGATCTTCCGTTGAAGCAACCTGTGCTGTTACAATATCTTTGCGATTCTCCAATTCCTCGGATAGCCATAACGCCTCTTCGTTCGTATAAGCATCTGAGTAACCGTTTTCAAAATCAGCATCATTGGCACCTTCTTGTTTACTTTGCGGGTAGCCCCCTCGCTCACCTATAGATAGCTCTTTCCCATGTTCTCTTTCTTTATGTTCTTGTTCAGTTTCATAATTTATATACTCTGTTTTTTGCTGGTTATCATCTGACTGCCCTTGCTCCTCGGTACCAGAATTGCATCCAGTAAGTATCAACAATGCTAGCCCAAACACTAATTTTCTTTTCATAAAAAAACCTCCCTTATCCATAGTTTGGATAAGGAAGGTTTTTTTACACAGTCAATTTTAGGGAATTACACATTATTGCTCGCGCTTAAATTGCGGAAGTGCCTCACGCTTGTGGGCAGACTTTTTATGCAAGGATTCAATAATTTCTTTATCGTGTTCAGGGATTTGCTCTCCTTTTAGATAGGCATCAATTGTATCATAGCTTGTTCCCATCTCATCTTCATCCGTTTGTCCTTCCCATAGATCAGCACTTGGCTTTTTCTTAACTATATGACTAGGAACCCCAAGGTAACTTGCCAAGTCGCGAACTTCCTGCTTTGTAAATTCAACGAGTGGAAGAATATCAGCACCACCGTCACCGTACTTTGTAAAGTAACCTGTATACCATTCTGCTGCATTATCTGTGCCAACTACCATGTAGTTATAATTCGTTGCCAGTGCATATAACGTGCTCATACGAAGGCGTGCGCGCAGATTAGCACCAGCTAATTTATCATTTTCTTCAATGAATGTGTTGCTTTCATTTAAACTGTCTTTGATTTCAGAGTACATAATTTTATGTGTCTCTGTAAGATCAACTGTCATAGATTTAATTCCACTGCTTTCCACTACCTGCTTGGCATCATCCAAATTCGAATCACTTGTATAAATTGGAAGCAAAACACCTAAGGAATTGTCTGGGAAGGCACGTTGAATTAAATGCGAAACGACGGCAGAATCTAATCCACCACTAATCCCTACCACGAGGCCATTTACTCCAGCTTGCTTAACTTGGTCGCGTAACCACTGTACAATAAGGTCTACTTGTTTTTCCACTGCTATCTCTCCTTTTAAATGTTCAATATTAAACATTTTATCACTATTTCACTTTTTTTAAAAAAATAACGACGTTTAAAGCGTTTCATCTACACTTTCTTGTACATATTATTACCTACAAGCTTTTATTCCCGTCTCTTAAAAATACAAACATAAAAGATAGTAGTAACGTTGGAACCTATATGTAGAGTTCTTCCCAAAAAAAAGAGACGATATCTTTTCTCGTCTCTATGTTTATGCTATTCACTTTTAGTTGAATCCTTCTTATCTTCCTCTCGATTACTAAAATCAGGATATGCTGGGGGCGTCGGAGCAAAATTCGACATACCATCAAATTGTTGTGGAAACATTTGCGGTTGAAACGGCTGCTGCCCTTGTTGTTGAAATTGCTGTTGTCCTTGATTCTGGAATGGCTGTTGCCCCTGATTTTGAAATGGCTGCTGCCCCATGAACATTTGTTGTTGCATAGGATCGAACATCATGTGATGAGGGTTACCGTGCATTTTTGGTCCAGAACATCCGCAATCGTCCTTACCTTGCTGCATATGCGCAGGAGCCATACCGTGATGTGAGTCCATAGCATGCATTGGTCCCATTGGCCAGTCAGAAACTTGGGCCATTACCGGAAATGGAACAGGTGGATAACATGGATGTACGATGTGACAGCACATTGGGACCGTATGTGTTGGTGCCTGTTGTGGCTGCATGTGGTACTGCGGTTGTGGTTGTGGGGATGGCTTCGGATAGGTTTTAGCTTCAACCTTTGGCTTCTCTTTCGGCTTTTCCTTTTTCATCTCTTTCTTCGGCTGCACATGATGGTGTGTTTCTGGGAAGTTAATCGTCGTATAATTTTGAAATTCCTGTTCTAGAATTGGCATTTGCATAATGGGCTGGTTTGGCATCTGCGGCATTTGAGGCATCTGTGGTTTTGGCATTTCTTTTTCATCTTCCTTTATTACTGGCATCGGTTTAGGGGAGGTATCCTTGTATGGTTGCTTTACCGTTTCCTTTTTTGGCATGTGTTCCTGTTTTACAGCTTTAGAACTGCTCGGAATTTTAATCTTCATTCCAGGCATAATCATATCAGGGCTCGACAATTGGCTATTCATTTGCTTTAACTCTTCAAAATTTACCCCATATTTCTTGGATAATTCCCAGAGTGTGTCTCCTTTTTGCACAATGTGTATTTTCAAAACGAACCGAACTCCTTTCGATATAGAACTGGGCTAATTACTCTATATCAACATATGCAAGCATACAGAAAAAGTTGAAAGATATTTTTAGAAAAAGTCACCACCAGACTTTTTTACGAATGACTTTTTAACAACAGAAAAACCGCCTATCTCAAAAAAATAGGCGGCATAAGATGATGCACTTAAATAGTTAACTTATAAACGGGATATGTCCCCATTATCGTTACATTACAACCCAAAGCTTCTAATTCCCCTCTTACTCCTGGAAACAATACATCATCATAGGGCTGATCGACATCAATGATAAAGAAATAATTTCCTAAGCCAGTTTTCATTGGCCTAGATTCTATTTTAGACAAACTCATTTTTCTCCAAGCGAACGCAGACAGGACTTGATGCAAAGCACCAGCTTGGTCACTAGGTAAGGAAATGAGCATACTGGTTTTCTCTATGCTAACAGGATGTTTAATTTTTAGCTTTTTTTCCTCCTTGCAAAGTACCACAAAACGAGTATGGTTATTTGAATAGTCATGGATGTTTTCCTCTAACAGTTTGAGACCATACACCTCTGCTGCTAATTTGTTTCCAATTGCAGCAATCGGCAAATCGCTCTTACTTACAATCTCTGCAGCTTTCCCTGTTGAAGTGGTGTATTGAATCTTAGCCTCAGGTAGCGACTGGTGAAGATATTGATGACATTGGGCGATTGCATGACTATGAGAATGCACTTCCGTAATATCCCCAAGGCCACCCTGAAAGGTCGGTTGTACCAACAAATGCTGCTGTATAGGCACTACAATTTCAGCCACAATTGGTAGTCTTACTTGGTGTACCAAATAATCTACTGTTAGCTGGACCGTCCCTTCGATTGCATTTTCAAGTGGCACAACAGCGATATCTATCTCATCATGTTCTACTGCGTCAATACATTCTGGAATGGTTGCATAGCTTTCTTTATGTTCCCCATTAAATGCTGCATCTACAGCTAGTTTTGTAAAGGTCCCCTTAGGTCCCAAATAACCAATAGTTGCTGACAAAATTTCTCCCCCTATTTCCCTTAAAACTGCATCTATTACTCGATAAATTCGAATTCAAAATCAAGCAGTCGAATCGTATCGCCGTCCTTCGCACCTCGTTCACGAAGGGCTTTATCTACGCCCATTCCTCTTATTTGTCTAGAGAAACGCTGGACTGCTTCATCTCTTGCAAAGTCCGTCATTTTGAACAATTTCTCAATTTTAACGCCTGAAAGGACATACGCGCCATCATCGTCACGCGTAATTTCAAATGGTGCATCCTCTTTTGTATGGCGATAGATAACTTTTTCTTCAACTTCGTCCATCTTAGGAGCAACCTTAGGAATAGCATCCAGTTGGTCGGCAATTGCAAATAGAATATCACGTAAGCCTTCTTTAGTTAAAGCAGATATTTCGTAAACGGGAATATCTTCACCAAGCTGTTCTTTAAACATTTCTAAGTTATCTGAAGCACCAGGCATATCCATTTTATTTGCTGCTATAATTTGTGGGCGTTCTGTAAGTTTCATATCATACTCTATTAGTTCCTGGTTTATTTTTACAAAATCATCGTAAGGATCCCGACCTTCTGTTCCGGCCATATCAATTACATGAACAATCAACCTTGTTCTCTCTACATGGCGTAAAAACTGATGGCCAAGTCCCACTCCCTCATGGGCCCCTTCAATTAAACCTGGTAAGTCAGCCATAACAAAACTACGCTGATCACTTGTGTCGATGACACCCAGATTGGGAGCAAGCGTTGTGAAATGATAATCAGCAATTTTCGGTTTAGCGGCACTTACAACAGAAAGAAACGTCGACTTACCTACACTTGGAAAACCGACCAATCCAACATCGGCAATTAACTTAAGTTCGACTTTGATGTTTCGTTCCTGCCCTGGTTCACCATTTTCTGCCATATCTGGTGCAGGATTTCTGGGTGTAGCAAACCTTGTATTTCCTCTTCCGCCACGTCCACCATGGACAATGATAGCCCTTTGCTTATGTGCTGTTAAATCAGCAATAACTTCATCGGTTTCTTCATCAATAACCGTAGTGCCTGGGGGAACGGGAACTACTAATGGTGCAGCATTTTTACCATGCTGTGTTTTGCTCATCCCATTTTCGCCACGCTTGCCTTTAAAGTGACGATTATAACGAAAGTCCATTAAGGTATTTAACCCTTCATCAACCTCAAAAACAACATCGCCGCCATTTCCACCGTCTCCGCCAGCAGGACCGCCTTTCGGAACATATTTTTCGCGACGGTAGGCGACAAGTCCATTTCCGCCATCTCCAGCCTTCACATACACACTAACCTGATCTACAAACATTGTTGACTCACCTCATATTTCACACGGAATTGCAAACGTACACATGATTCCGTCATTGGTATTTTCTATACTCATTTGATATTCCAATTTCAAGCCATTAAGCTCTTTCATTACTTCTTCTTTGTCTTTAAAATTCCCATTAATGGACAATTTGACACGTAAAACTTCTTGTTTATCTGTATCTTCGAGAAGGAGCTTCGCCTCAAATAGCTCCATTTTTTCGTGTAAGTGACTAATAAGTGATATAACACGATTACATTGTCTAACCAATTGCTCATCTGATTGGGATATTTTTTTATTTTCGGTATGTATTTGGTAGGTCAGACGAAAATCTTCATAATAGCCATTAAATTGGATGACCCACAATGTTAATAACGTGCCTTGTAAATGCATGAGTTTTCTTTCTTCATTGTAATATTCCAGACTTTCTTGGACTTTACTCTCCACTCTGTCTGTTTTATTCATACTTAAGTAGCCATGAATAATTTGTAAATGGTTCATTAAATCATGACGATAATGCTGCAGTAATAAGATAACATCCTTCTCGTTCATGTCTTCCCTCCATTACATATCAAAGTATAGCAGAAAAACCAGTAATCTTCCTAACCAGAGAAGTATATGTAATTAGAAAAGCGTGGAGTGGCCGTATTAGGGAGACGACTAAGACGCTGGTTCCAATCAGTCGACAAATCATCCTAGCTAAAAGTCGATTTGCGAAGTCACCTAGCTTGACACTCAGAGCTAGACATCTGTGCAGATTACTTTTTAGAAAGGCTGGGGCACCTTAATTGCATGGACAGGCTTAGGGCCTACCATTTTAAACTAGCATAACATAAGATACTCTTCTGTACCGAATATAGCTTTATTCTTTTCTTCGGACAAGGGTATATTGTTTCATATACTAAAAAAACTCCAACCTTAAGAAAGTTGGAGTTTTTTACGTACATGCAAAATGTTATGCTTCCTGTGCCACTGGATAAACACTAACTTTTTTGCGGTCACGGCCAAAGCGTTCAAACTTAACAACGCCGTCAGCTTTTGCAAAAAGTGTGTCATCTCCACCACGACCAACGTTTTCACCTGGATAGATCTTCGTACCGCGTTGACGGTAAAGAATAGAACCACCAGTTACGAATTGGCCATCAGCACGTTTAGCACCAAGACGTTTGGATTCTGAATCACGACCGTTCTTAGTACTACCAGCACCTTTTTTCTGTGAGAAAAACTGCAAATCAAGACGTAGCATACCACTGCACCTCCTTATAAAGTACGAATCTTAATGAATTCTCCATATTCACTCTCAATAGATTGTAATGATACCAGCATGCCTTCAAACAGGAGTTGTACCTGTTCGATATTATCCACTGCATTGGTGGGAATCTGGACATAAAGATATCCGCCATCCTCACCTTGCTCAATCTGTAAATCAGCATCGCACAGTGTCATAACAGCATTTACTGTACCAATCGATACTGCTGATACTCCTGCACAAACAAGATCATAGCCATAAGGTCCACTATCTGCATGTCCAGAAAGTTTAAATGCGGTTATTCGATTGTCATTACGATAAATTGTAACCTGAATCATAGAGAAATACCTTTATGCATTGATTTTATCAATAACTAATTTTGTATAAGGCTGACGATGACCTTGTTTACGATGATAGTTCTTTTTAGGCTTGAACTTGAAAACTGTAACCTTTTTCTGACGACCATGCTTTTCAACTTTAGCAGTGACAGTTGCACCTTCAACATATGGTGCGCCTACTTTCACATCGTCTCCACCTACGAATAGAACTTTTTCAAATGTTACAGCGTCATTTGCATCTGCTGCGACTTTTTCTACGTAAATTTCTTGGCCTTCCACAACTTTAACTTGCTTTCCACCTGTTTCGATAATTGCGTACATAATAACTTGCACCTCCTTAATTAACTCAGACTCGCCATTCAGGTACTCTCTCAAGAGTTTATCCAAACCTGTTCTGTGCGGTTGTAGCACTGGTGCTACGATGAATAACGTATTGATGTTACCATGTATTAACTAGGTTTGTCAAGGTGTCGTACGACAAATTCTCTATGTTTCAAGCACCTTTCTCTATAATCTCCCCAACATTTTGATGATATTTTTTATGCTTGAAATAGGCTTGCAAACATTCCTGCTCCTCTAATACAGTATGCCTACCATATTTATCTGTCACATAGATGGTATGCCTTTTTTCTTGGCTAAAGCCAGAAAACACGCTCATCAAAGAGCTCTCTGATGATACATACAGTGGCTTATTTTTCATTATCTTGGTCTTTTTTTCATAACGTTTTAGTAAAAATCGCATAAACACGTAATGACGTTGTTTCCATTCTGACTGGTTTTCCATAAATAAGAAGAGCGCGATAAGAAATGTGCTTAACGTGAAAGAAGGAAGAATCAGTTGTACAAGAAGAAAAGCCACCGCTAACACCATAGAAAAGAGTATAACGATATGATAGGCACGTTTGTATGGAAGTACTAAGGCAAGCAACAAAAACAATAGCTTTCCTCCATCAAGTGGCCATAAAGGTAGTAAGTTGAATAATAGGATAGCTGTATTATAGTATAACATCATTTCGATTAAAGAAGTTGGCAACAAACCGCTATGCGATAGAGTAAATATGCCTGCATAGATCCATACATGCTGTAGTGGTCCAGCAATTGTGACGAGAGCTTCTTCGGCAATGGGCCTGGTCCCATGCTCGTCTGTTTTCATTACCCCACCAAACACCCAAAGCATTATGGTGCCTATTCTCCAATCAAACCATTTCGCCATCGTAAAATGCCCAAGTTCATGAATTAACACAATAAGTAGTATTACTGCCATTTCTACGAAAGTACCCGTCAAAAAGGATATGAAGAAAAAAGCAAGTAAGATGGGGTGGAAATGGATTTTTGGCAAGTAATTACTCCCTATCGTCAACTTTAATTACCTGCACAGGATCAATGTAATCCTTATCTTTTTCAATGGCAAAATATACGGTGGTACTATCTGGCTGAGGCGTAAAATGCCCAATCGGCTGACTGCTCTTTACAAATTGATAAAGATGAACATTCAAGTCACTAAGTTCCCCATACGTTGATACACTTCCATCAGCATGCTGAATCTTAATGGTTTTATTAGTGGAGCTATCATTCCCAGCAAACACTACAACGCCATCATGCAAAGCTGACACAGCAGAGGTATCTTCAGGTGCTATCATAATCCCAGTTCCATTAGCTTGAAAAGACTCTGTTACACTCCCCGATACAGGCAAAGCAAGTACTTCCTCTGTAACGCTTTCAGCTTTGTCACCATTTGGGGGCACAGCCAATGGTGTGCCAAATGATTCCTGATACCAGTGGTTAACTTTAGCAAACGGAAACTCCTCTGTGAGTACACCGCTCGTCCACTCCTTTGGGGATTGCAATACCGGAGCATTAATTTCCCATACTAAGGCCACACCAAAAAACAGCATGGTAGATAAAATTCCTTTTAACAGAAAACCACCCATTATACTGTTCTTTTTGCCCCCTGTAGCTCCCTGACCATCGTATATGGGCATATAACCATGCTTTTCTTCATCTTGTGGAAAGACAGGTGTTACCTGTCTTTTGCCAGCTTCTTTCCCTGTTATCCCGCGAGCTTTCTTTCTTTGATTAATAGATTGCCTAACCTTTTTAACTCCATTATCCATTATCCTCACAATCCTTCTCATACTTTTGTACAAGTTTATGAGCGACTTTTGGGAGATATGTTAAAAACCTGAGAACACGAGTTATTCCTCGTATTCTCAGGTTACTAGTTTACTATTATGCACGTATACCTAAAAACTTTTTCACTTTCTGAAAAACACCTTTTTCATCTTCAAGAGATTGGAGGGGAACTGTTTCACCAAGAATTCTTCTCGCAATATTACGATAGGCAATAGAAGCTTTTGAATTTGGCTGGAGAGCTACGGGCTCCCCACTATTAGATGCCTTTATAACATCATCATCATCCACCACAATCCCGATTAAATCGATGGATAAAATTTGCACAATATCATCAATCTCAATCATATCGCCATTTTTCATCATATGGTTACGAATACGGTTAATAACGAGGAGTGGCGGGTCAATACTTTCCTGTTCTAAAAGCCCTACAATTCGATCAGCATCTCTTACACTTGATTTTTCAGGAGTAGTAACAACAATTGCTTTATCAGCACCCGCTATAGCATTTTTAAATCCTTGCTCAATGCCTGCAGGACAGTCAATAATTACATAGTCATACTCCTGCTTTAATTCTCCAACAATCTTTCTCATACCTTCTTCTGTAACAGCCGACTTATCACTTGTTTGAGCTGCTGGTAAGAGGGATAAGTAATCAAAACGCTTGTCTTTAATCAAGGCTTGTTTAAGTTTGCAGCGCTCTTCTATTACATCAACAATATCGTAAATAATTCGATTCTCAAGCCCCATCACAACATCCAAGTTTCGCAAACCAATATCAGTATCTATCAAGCATACTTTTTTATCCATAAGTGCTAAACCTGTACCTATATTGGCTGTCGTAGTGGTTTTCCCTACTCCACCCTTTCCCGATGTAATAACAATTGCTTCACCCATTTTGCATTCTCCTTCCGAATCCGCTTATTTCGCTTTTATGTGAAAGAACTTGTAGTCGGTCTATTACGATTTTATCTTGTTCTTCATCAATGAGACCACATTCCATATACACACCATCAGATTCATAATCTGGAGCACGACTGATATATTCTGCAATTCTAAGCTGACTTGGCTTCATATAGGAGGCTGTAATAAAAGCCTGCTTGTCACCATTAATGCCTGCATGAGCAATTCCATTCAGTCTTCCCATTATGTAGATATTACCTGTCGAAACAACTTTTCCTCCAGGGTTTACATCTCCTATCAAAAGTAGGTCGCCTGTAACTTCCAGCACCTGTCCTGAACGTATAATACGATTAACCGTTTTAACCTCACTCGCCTCTTGCCATTGCAAAGCTTCGTCTCTTCGGACCACATCGGAGACAATCGAGTCAATCGTAAACCTTTCATCCTCGGCAATAATTTTTCTTAATATTTCTTTCTGTTCTTCCTGTACATATCTATTACCTAGCTTCACTTTAACGGATACAACCGGTTCATCATGCTTCGGGCGACTTGCATGTATTTTTTCACGCAATTCATTTAAAGCATGCTCAAAAGTACAGGAATCATCAACAAATAAAGTGAGTCCTTCCTTTGTACCCTTTATGGTTATAAACTGTTTTTTATCAAGCACGATTACTCACCTCATTACTGTTACCTTAGCAATAATTCAACTTACTATCAGCTTTTCAAGAACCCGATCGTTATAAACACTTCTTCAATGGTACAAACATAGTAGCACAATACTTTTTATAATGTATTACTTCTAGATAATTGTTCTTGTCCCCAAGTAGTAAGACGCTTTACCACAATAGGATAAAGAACGACCAAGAAAACAAGATTGGAAATAAGTGTTGGAAGTAAACGTGTCATAAAGTAGTCCTTCCACATCATATCGTTTACTCCTGCTACCAAATAAATAACATGGATAGAAATATCGGAAAGTATGACCGCTACAGCCCCCAATAAAATGCTGACATGGATATTTCCGTGCAACATTTTATTCAAAAGGTGAGTAATATATATAGCAAATGCATAGGAAAACATATATACACCTAATATTCCCGTATATACCACATCAATTAACAGACCAAAAGTAAGTGCATAAATGATAGAAAAGTAAGTCGTCTCCTTATCATAAAAAATCGTGATAAAGACTAGAAATATAAGAACCCAGTGCGGCACAATCAGCAGGTCCCCTGTCAAAAGACTTCCTGGCAAAAGATCGAGTGCCACACCTTCCAATACAAGAAATAGAAACAGGATTAGTGGGAGGTATAGCCGCTTCATTCAGCCTCCTCCTCACTGTCTGCTGTGTCCTCTTCCTCATCCATGGCTCTGTCCACCACGATTACTTGGTTAATATCATACATATCGGCCGCTGGCTCTACTAAAGCAGTCCGTGTTAACCCATACTGGTCTGGTACCACTTCTTTCACTTCACCAATTGGTAAACCAGAAGGAAAAACACCGCCTAGTCCGGAGGAGAATACTAACTCTCCTTCCTTAAGGTCTTTATCTGATTCCTCTATTATTCGGAATAAAAGGGAGCCAGATTCTTCATCATATTCCTCTATCATACCTCTTATATCTTTATCGCCGTCTTCACGAGAAACAGAGGCAGAGATCCGGTTAAATTGATCGAATCCTGTTAATAACTGTACCTTAGCAGTAGACGAAGATGTAGTAAGGATCTTTCCAATCATGCCGTCGGGTGTAATGACAGCCATGTTCTCAGCCACTCCATCATCTTTTCCCTTATTAATCGTAACTTGTTCAACCCAACGTTCCGGAGATCGAGACATAACAGAAGCTTGAATTGGCGTAAAATTACGCAATTGATCCGATTCCTTTAGATCCGCAATTTCTCTCAGCTCTTCATTCTCCGCTTTTAATCCTTGAACTTCATAAATTAATCCTTTATACTCTGCCAATTTCTCTTTCAATACCTGGTTTTCTGTGTACGTGTCACGAAAATCATCAATATTTGTAAAGATGTCGGTTATAAAATTAACTGGTGTGTGTACTACTTTTTGTGCAAATCCTACTGTATCAAGTACAAACTGTTCGGCAATCGTTAAATTCGCCCTATCCCTTAATGAGAAACCAATCAAAGCAACAAGGACGATAAAGCCAATCAAAAAAATAAATAGTTTTCTTCTACGTAAAAATGACATCTTAACACCTGCTTAATCTATTGTAGGTCGTGATGATACATTCGGATGGGAACGGAAATGTTGAATGTAATCTAAAGATTTACCTGTACCGATTGCCACACTTTCTAGCGGGTCCTCTGTAACAAAAACAGGCATTTTTGTTTCATCACTGATAACCTGGTCAATGTTTCGAAGAAGAGATCCTCCACCTGAAAGAACAATTCCACGGTCCATAATATCTGCCGCAAGTTCGGGTGGCGTCTTCTCGAGCGTGGTCTTCACAGATTCTACAATAGCTGTCACCGTATCTTCAAGCGACGTGGCAATTTCTTTTGCTGTGATCGTAATGGTTTTCGGCAATCCTGTTAACAGATCCCGGCCCCGGATGTCCATCTCATCGTCTCCAGTAACTTCTCCTGCTGTTCCAATATCCATTTTAATAGACTCAGCAGAACGTTCACCAATGAGTAAATTATAATTCTTTTTAATATAGGAAATAATCGCCTCGTCCATATCATCTCCAGCTACACGAATGGATTGGCTCGTTACAACGCCACCCAATGAAATCACTGCTACCTCTGTAGTTCCGCCACCAATATCTACAATCATACTTCCAGTCGGTTCCCATACCGGAAGGCCAGCACCAATCGCTGCAGCAAATGGCTCTGAAATTGGAAATGCCTCTTTCGCACCTGCTTGCTTAGTGGCATCAATGACAGCTCTTTCCTCCACCATGGTTATCCCTGAAGGAACACAAACCATCACGTTTGGTTTTTTTGCAAAATAAGATCGATTTTTCATTGCTTTTTTTATATAGTATTTCATCATAACTGCTGTCGTATCATAATCAGCTATTACTCCGTCCTTCATTGGACGAATAACTGTAATGTTACCAGGTGTTCTGCCAATCATATTACGGGCAGAGTTTCCAACTGCTTCCACATCACCTGTTTGAATGTTTTTCGCTACAACAGAAGGTTCACGTACTACCACGCCTTTTCCTTTTACAAAAACCAGAGTATTGGCGGTACCCAAGTCTATTCCCAAATCTTGAGATAAATTAAAAATTCCCAATCAAATCTCCCTCTCCAAAATCACACTATATCGATTATTTATATGTTATGTGCTGTCAGGTTCTTTACCTTCATTACATGCACGTACTTAAGACTGTCTGAGTAACAATCTTAATAGCGCCACTTTCAAAATAAAATCGAAAAATGGCGCTGTCTATATGTTCGTCAATATAATTATACGAGAAAATCCATAAAATAGATAGTATTATCCATAACCTCTATTAGGATTTTTAACATGTTTCGATTGCAAACAATATTATACATACATATCTTAAATAAAGTAAGCTAATTTAATTCTGTTGTATGTTGTTTTTTCTTGTTAGTGTGGCGTTACATTTCGCTATGTATGGTGCAAGTACTATGCTAATAATTATTTTTCATTAATTCCTTTTATTTTTGGTTTCTTGATAGTATTTGTAATCGATCTGAGTTCAAAAAATAATTGAACTCAGACCTTTTTTCCTTTTTACGTGCCAGAATTAACTATAATCGTCAATTATTTCGATTTTAACATGTTTTGAATTGTCTCTAACTGCCTTTCCAGATTTTCTAGCCTTTTTTCTAACTGTTCATCTTTTTTATTCTGTAGGGCTTCATCTTCGATCGCTTCTTCAATAGCTAATGATGCCGCATAGGTCCCTAATGCATCTCCTAATGTACTGAGTAATCCTGCGACCCAGGCGACTTTTAGACTTCCAGCAAGTGTTGCATCTTGTTCTGGTGTAGCTTTTTGAATTATTTCTGTATTTCTTATTCATACGTCCCAACCCCTGTACATTTACATCTTATAAATAAAATATTCGAGTTGGGCATTTTCCGTTAATACTATTTACCATCTAATAATCTATTCTCATTAAAGTGCAATTAAACCTCCAATCGAAACATATTAGATTAGAGTTGCCACGCTTAGTCTTTCTATTTACACATATCCTTTTTCTTTCAAAGAGACAAATTTGCGATCCCCGATAATAAGATGATCTAATAGCTCAATACCGATCATTTTTCCTGAGTCAACTAATCTTCTCGTTACATGGATATCTTCTTTAGAGGGGGTGGGGTCACCTGAAGGGTGGTTGTGGATGACAATAATAGAAGCTGCTGAACGTTTGACTGCCTCTCTGAATACTTCTCTAGGGTGAACGATGGAAGCATTGAGACTGCCGATAAAAATGGTTTGCCTATGAATGACTTGATTCTTCGTCTAGGAAGAGAACAACAAAGTGCTCTTGTCGTAAACTGCGCATTTCTTCCATGACATAATTCGCTCCGTCTTCTGGGGATCGAATGACATAACGAACATCCGGTTTGTATTGATTCATACGCTTTCCCAGTTCAATTGCGGATAAGAGTTGAACACCTTTTGCAGAACCAATCCCTTTAATAGCGGTCAATTCTTCGATTGTTGCATCATGCAACAGTTTGAGCCCTTCAAAATGCATAAGTACACGATTTGAAAGGGCCATTACAGATTCAGCTTTCGTCCCCGTACCAAGCAAGATAGCCAGTAATTCCTGGTTTGATAAGTGATCTGCACCATACTCCAGCATCCTTTCGCGAGGGCGATCATTTTTGGGAACATTTTTAATCATAATGGAGGAAACTGTCATCGTCTATCATCCTTTCTTTAATATCCTCCATTATATAATTACTAGCGAACAGCACAACTCTATAAAATAATATTTCCGTCATTAGCTTTTTTGGTAAATATGCTTTTTCTACTAGATAAAATGCGTTATTTAAATAGGTTAGTCATTAGATAATCTAATTGTTTGTAGTTACTCTATTATTGCTTATCCGCTGAATTCGTATAGAGATTCCACAACAAAAGAAGTTGATGTTGTGCCTTTTGTGAAGTTAAATCTTCTGCCAATTCCGCGCTTTTTCTCACTTCTTCAGCAAGTGGACTGAATTGACCAGCTTGTTTGGGTATTAGTTGAGCCAACTTGTCCCATGATTCTTTTTCAAAAGGACGTTCATTTGAAAGTCCCTTTTTGGTTTCAATCCAGTTTTTTTGCAACTGCTCTAACCAAGCTTTGTTATCTTCTGATACATGCAACGTGCCTGCTCCAGTACTCCATTCCTTCACATAAAATTCTAACCCGTCCTTGGTCATCTCGTCCCGAAGCTGTGTTGCTCCCTCTTTATCTTGTGCCATTCCTGCCAGGAGATAGAATTGATTGTCTTTCTCCCACAAAATGGTCGATACGCCAGCTTCTTTATATGTTTCAGCCCATTCTGAAGCATTCTCTCTCCCTGAAAAAACACCTGCTTGTAAAACAAAAGCGTTCACTGGTTCAAGTGCTACTTCGGCATTACTACTTTCCTCATTAGCTGTTTCTATTTCTGCTGGGACAGCAGCACTACCATTTGTTGGTACCTCTGGATCAATCGTGCCAAACATTCGAAGCATGATAATTCCCAATAATGTCCCTACCCCCAATGCAGATGCAATGGTAAGCAAAACAGGCTTAAGAGCCCCCCAACGTTTAGGCTTATTCGATTTTGAATTAAATTTATTTGGCATCTTTCTTTGAAAAAGTGGTACGTCCTCATTATCCTGCAGTCGTTCCACCGATGCTGCTGCTTCTTCCTTGGATCGGGGGTCAGACAAATTACTTGAAGAGGTATTTACTTTTACCTTAATCTGCTTCCCGTTTTCCCACAACACGACCATTTTGTCCTTGTCCACATTTTCCCCTCCGATACTGGAATGGTAGTTACACACACTCTAGCATACGTCGTTTGAAAAGTAAGAAGAATCTTGTCACACTATCAAAAAACCTTTAGACATAAATCGCCGTTTTAAAACGTTGCTAATCAATTTTTAACGACAGATTTTATCTTTTACATATATCGAAAAAGTCTTCAACCTGCATAATAAAGTGAAGAGAGCCTGTAATAAAATAAACAGCTTTTGCATCATTCATAGCACTAACCGCTTCCCGCCATGGAACAAAGTACAGAGAAGGGTCGTTAACAAGAAATGATTGAAGTTCATCTTTACTAGCTGCACGAGGATGATCGAAGGTTGTTAAGGTTATCGTAGCAAAATAAGACCGCAGTTTGTCTAGCATTACCTCCACGTCTTTGTCCTTAAAAACACCAAACAAAAGATGTCTTTCCTTGCTCGGATAATAGGTCTGTACAGAAGAAAGGAAAGACTCAATCCCGTCTGGGTTATGTGCACCATCCAAGATTACCTGCGGATCGTGACAAACTTGCTCAAATCTTCCAGGCACTTTTGTATGCTTCATAGCGGTTAGGGCAACAGATAGATCCATCATATAACCTTTTTGCTTAAGTAGTTTTATTGCCTTTACTGCTAAAGCAGCATTTTCCGCCTGATGAACGCCTTTCATTTGCAGTTGCAATGTGTGAGTCATGGGAGAGCCATCCTGCCACGTCACATGTTGTAAATCGTTTTTAATTACTGGTGTACGAATGGTAAAGTGGTCGCCGAGTTGATAAAGATCTGCTTCACACCTGTTTGCTTCCTCTACAATGACGCGATTTGCATTCAGCTTCAGATCACCTGTAATAACAGGTATTCCTTTTTTTATAATACCAGCCTTATGGTAGGCAATTTGCTCTATACGTTCACCCAAAAAGCCAGTATGATCCATAGCCACATTTGTTATAATGGATAGGATCGGTACAAAACAATTTGTGGTATCCTCCCTACCACCCATACCAGCCTCTATAACAGCAATATCGGTGTGCTGGGAAAAATAGAGACAAGCGATTGCTGTCATAATCTCAAACTCTGTCGGATGCATATCTTGCTCATCGAGTACGTTAATAACTGGGTAGAGTCTATTTAACTCTATAATGAACGCAGCTTCCGTGATTGGTCTGTCTTGGATCCAAATATGCCCCGTTAGCGTTTGACTAGGCGATGAGAATAGCCCTGTTTTGTAGTTATTGGCTATAAGTGCGTCTTTTAAGAAATGAGAGGTTGATCCTTTGCCGTTCGTACCAGCAATATGAATAGCTTTCATCTGTTTTTGAGGTTCGCCGGAAAGTCTCAATAGTGCTTTTATTCGCTCAAGGCCTGGTTTGATTCCGAAAGTTTTTCTTTGTTCAAAGAAATCAACCACCTGGTCAAATGTTGCAAACATATATATCCCCTGCCTATAGTGTATTATGATAGTTTAAGTTCTAGAAATTCTAAACTAGAATTAGTATAGCAGAAAGGAGCATTCTCATGAATTTACACGGTTGGATTGTTTATAATGGAAGTCTAAAAGGTAACAAGTTTCTCGACTTTGCTGAATGGATACAAGAGGCAGCCTTAAAGCAAGGGAGTTCCACAACTATCTATAAAAATAATGAGTTGCTTGTATCATTACAAACAAATAATATAAAAATCTTATCTGATAATTCGCCATCATTACCGGATTATGTCGTTTTCGCTGATAAAGATATCTATCTGGCAAAGCAACTGGAACTACTTGGAATTCCAGTGTTCAATCGTTCATCTGCAATTGAGGTAAGTGATGACAAAATCGCTACGTTTCAGCAACTATCCCAATATAATATTCCCCTGCCAGCTACTATTGTGGCCCCGAAGGTATTTATGAAAGACAATACTCATTTAGAGGACGTACATATCATTGCCAAAGAGCTCGGCTTTCCTCTAATAATAAAAGAAGCTTTTGGGTCATTTGGCGAGCAAGTTTATCTAATCCATGACGAAGATGAACTACACAAAAAGGTACTTGAACTTCAAGGGAAACCATATCTTTATCAAGCTTTTATTTCCTCCAGCTTTGGAAAAGATCTTAGGCTTCACGTAGTCGGCGATCAAGTGGTGGCTGCCATGAAACGACAATCATTGAATGATTTTCGCGCTAATGTATCTGCCGGCGGCACCACTCAAACTTACACTCCTTCAGTTCAAGAAGAAGAGCTGGCTATAGCCGCGACCAAGGCAATAGGAGCAGATTTTGCTGGAGTGGACCTACTTATTGGTGAAGACGAATACCCCATCGTTTGTGAGATTAATTCTAACGCCCATATACGCAGCATGTTTGATTGCACTGGAATAAATGTCGCCGACCATATGGTGCAGTATGTTTTAGAAGTTATTAAGGATGGAAGAATAAGGAATAGCCATGATTAATGGGTGGCTTATTTATGATAAAGAAAAAGCAGAGGAAAATCGCTCGTATATAGACTGGTTTATATCAGAGGCTTCCCAGCAAGATGTCTTGCTTTCCCTAATTTATAGAGAAGATCTCCTCATTGGGATAAGTAATGATCAGCCTATAATAAAATGGAAAGGTGAGTTCGTCTCCTTTCCACACTTTGCCGTTATAAGAACAATCGATACATTGTTAAGCAAACAACTTGAGTTCATTGGTATTCATGTCTTTAACTCATCTGCAATATCATATATGGCAAACAACAAGGCAATGACTCATCTTGCTATACAACGATTAGGTATTCCAATGTTAGACAGCTTTTTCCTTAGAAAAGAAGATGCTTTGCATGGACAACCTCCTATCGATTTTCCATTTGTTTTAAAAGAACCGCGTGGTAGAGGTGGGTCCCAGGTATTCTTGATCGAGGATATCTCCATGTTCGAACAATCAATCCCTTCCATTGATTCTGACTATATGGTGATCCAGTCATGTAAGGTACAACTTGGTAAAGACATTCGTGTATTTGTGGTAGGGAATAAAATAATTGGGGCAGTCTTGCGAAAGAGTGACAAAGACTTCCGTGCCAATTACAAACTTGGTGGATCTGCTGAAGCTTATGTATTAAGTGAGAAGGAACAAAGTCAAATTGAAAAAATCATCGCTTCATTTGAATTTGGAATGGTTGGTATTGACTTTCTATTGGATGAAAAAGGAACCCTTCTGTTTAACGAAATAGAAGACATTGTTGGTTCCAGGACACTTAGTGCTGTAAGTGATGTCAATATTTTAAAGATCTATATTCAGCATATTAAAGATGAATTGAACAGGAACCACCAAGCTCGAACATAACTATTAAAAAAGAAGTCCGAACTATGATTGTTTTCTACTCAATCTAGTTCGGACTTTTCATTTGCAAAAGAAGTGACATCCTAATTTTGAAGTGTATTTCAGGTGTGATAATAAGAGATCCTATATCACATCTAGTTTTTCACTAATTAGAAAAACTCGCCTTCGCTCATCCTTTAGCGAATGTGTACGTTTTTCTTATACTTGGAACCTTAAAATTTCAACTGCGTCGACTTTGCTTCCTTGCTGAAATTGTATACTTTCCTAACGTGTAAAATAAGTTATGTCACGACCTCTTTAACTTAACGTTATTTCAATTCCTGTAATCTTGCTTTCACTTTGGCTTGCTTATCTAAATAATCTTTTTCTTTCTGTTTCTCTTCTTCTACTACATGCTCTGGCGCCTTGCTGACGAACCCTTGATTTGCTAACTTTTTCTGAACACGTTCCACTTCTTTCGTCCATTTAGCCAACTCATTTTCAAGCCGCTCTAATTCTTTTTCGAAATCAATTAACCCTTCAAGTGGGAAGAAAAGCTCCGCTCCAGTAACCACCGAACTCATCGCCTTCTCAGGTACTGAAACCTTCTCAGCTATTTCTAACTCACTTGTATTACAAAAACGTTCAAGATAATGACGGTTATGTTCTAACTCTGTTGAAATTACAGCTGATTCGGTTTGGATAAGCAGTTTAATTTGTTTAGACATTGGTGTGTCTACTTCAGCTCGAATATTTCGCACTGATTTGATGATCGAAACGAGACGTTTCATTTCATTTACCGCTTGTTCGTTATCAAATGCAGGATTTTCTTCTGGCCATTTTGCAATGGTGATAGAAGATCCTTCATGTGGTAACTGTTGCCAAATTTCTTCTGTAATAAATGGCATGAATGGGTGCAACATACGCATCGTCTGATCTAAAACATAGGCAAGTACAGAGCGAGTTGTCTTTTTCCGGTCTTCATCCTCACCATACAATGGTAGTTTTGCCATCTCAATATACCAATCACACAAATCATCCCATATAAAGTTGTATAAATGACGGCCCGCTTCACCGAACTCGTATTTCTCATTATTTTTTGTTACATGTCCAATTGTCTCATTAAGTCTGGCCAGTATCCATTTATCTGCTAGAGATTTTTCCCCTGACAAATCAATATCTTCATACGTAAAGCCTTCCATATTCATTAGTGAGAATCTAGAAGCATTCCATACTTTATTGGCAAAATTCCAAGTTGATTCAACTTTCTCCCAATGGAAACGGAGATCCTGCCCTGGGGTAGACCCTGTTAATAAGAAATACCGTAGAGAGTCTGCTCCATATTTTTCGATTACATCCATTGGATCAACACCGTTTCCAAGGGATTTACTCATTTTCCGGCCTTCTGCATCGCGTATTAATCCATGAATTAATACGTCATTAAAAGGTTTAACGTCGGTGAATTCCTTCGATTGGAAGATCATTCGTGCAACCCAGAAAAAGATAATGTCATATCCAGTCACCAATACACCTGTTGGGAAATATCGTTTGAAATCGTCTGAATCTGTATCTGGCCAGCCCATTGTAGAAAATGGCCACAATGCAGAAGAGAACCATGTATCAAGTACATCCTCATCCTGTACCCAGTTTTCACTGTCTTCCGGAGCTTCTTTGCCAACATACAATTCATTTGTTTCTTTATGATACCAAGCAGGAATCCGATGGCCCCACCATAACTGTCGAGAGATACACCAGTCTCGAATATTATCCATCCAGTTTAGATAGGTGCGTTCAAATCGATCTGGTACAAAATTGACTTTATCTTCTGTTTGTTGCATTTCCACTGCAGCATCTGCCAGTGGTTGCATATCTACAAACCATTGTGTAGACAAGTAAGGCTCTACAACCGCTCCACTTCTTTCCGAATGTCCTACTTGATGAATATGATCTTCTATTTTAAATAGCACGCCCATATCCTCAAGATCCTTCACAATCTGCTTACGGCAATCAAAACGATCTAAACCTTCGTATTTCCCAGCCTTTTCATTCATTGTTCCATCCTCATTCATGACAAGGACTCTTTCCAGATTGTGTCGATTTCCAATTTCAAAATCATTCGGATCATGTGCGGGAGTTATTTTAACAGCTCCTGAACCAAATTCTCTATCTACATAATCATCGGCAACAATTTCTATTTCCCGACCAGTAATTGGTAAGATAACTCTCTTACCAATTAAATGGCTATAACGCTCGTCTTTCGGATGTACGGCAACTGCTGTATCACCAAGCATCGTTTCAGGTCGAGTGGTGGCTATTTCGATATACTCATCACTATCCTTAATTGGATAACGTAAGTGATAAAATTTCCCCTGTACTTCCTCGTAAATAACCTCAATGTCTGAAAGTGCGGTTTTGGTTTTCGGGTCCCAGTTAATAATATACTCGCCACGATAAATCCAGCCCTTTTCATACAGTTTAACGAACACTTCTTTAACTGCCTCTGACAATCCATTATCAAGCGTAAAGCGTTCACGAGAATAATCTAATCCTAAGCCTAATTTTTCCCACTGTGAACGAATAAAATCTGCATATTCGGATTTCCATTCCCAAGCAGTTTCGAGAAATTTCTCTCTACCTAGCTCATAGCGGTTCGTTCCTTGTTCCTTTAGCTTCGCTTCTACTTTAGCCTGAGTAGCGATGCCAGCATGGTCCATACCAGGAAGCCATAGTACATCATATCCTTGCATTCGCTTCATTCTTGAGATCGTATCCTGCATGGTCGTATCCCATGCATGGCCAAGGTGGAGTCTTCCTGTTACGTTAGGTGGCGGAATTACAATAGAATAGGCCTCTTTCTTAGAATCCTTCCCTTCTGCTTCAAAGTACTTTCCATCTAACCAAAATTGATACCTGTTTTCTTCTACTTCCTGCGGGTTATACTTTGCAGACAGTGCTTGTTTTTCTTGTTCACTCATATCTTAATCCTCCTTTTTCCATTTAGAAAAAATAGCAATCGCTAGTCGGTTAACGAATCTGTACGTCTTTCTTATACTTGGTACTTTTAATTTTTACCTACGTCGTCACTTCTCCCTAGCTAAAAATTTTATACTTTTTAACGTAAAAAAAACCTTTTCATCCTATAGAAAGGACGAAAAAGTTCTATTTTCCGTGGTACCACCTTTGTTTACAGGTCACATACAGACCTGTACACTTCATTAATTGATAACGGTTTGTAACCGGCATTCTCCTACTAACGTAAGCGTTCAAAGATGCAGCATCAGGAGCGACCTTCCAGAACACGCTCAGCCGGGAAACTTTCACCATCTGTTTCCCTCTCTTTAGACAGCTCATTCTGTACTCTTCTCCATCATCACTATTATAATATCTAGATACATTTTATAGTTAAGCTGTATTTACGTCAACTATTATTTAGCAGGGTTGCACAATCACCCTATGTTTATACATAGTATATTAAAACACACACAAAAAGTGAAGGGGTAGAAAGGAGAAGATTATAATGGCCCGTTATTACCGATATAAACTCCCACCATGGGCAAGAAACTGCTTGTTTATAGCCGAAAAGGTCACATTACCTATCCTGATATTTCAGTTAGTCCGCACATTATTTTTTCCGACTACATTTGATGTTTTTTTACTTGGTTTAATCGTTGGGGTCTTTATAGCTTTTTATTTGGAGTGGATTTAGCTATCTAGATCATCAAAATTTATTATTTCATGCTCCTTTTCCACATAATCAGACCATTGCAGGCCAAAAGTTAGCTGTCTGTATGCACGTTGTAATTGTCTCGTTCTCGCTAACATTGTTTGATTTGAAGGGTCTTCAAGATATTCTTGAACTAACCGAAAATAGGAAGATGGGTGCAGTAAATGGATGGTCAAAAGCTGTAACTCTTTTTCAGTTAGTTCATTTTCCTTTATGTAAGAATGAAATTCCTCTGTATAGGCAGTTATTGGGGCATCATAATCAAGCGTTTCGGAACGATAAAAACGCACTAAATCCATTGTAGCATTCTCATATCGAGCTTGTTCCCAATTAATAAGCTGGGCACTGTTGTGATGCACTATATGATCTCTGCTTAACTGCCCATGACAAAAACTACTATTCCAGGTTACTTGCTCATCGTTGGACACATAAACAAGTTGGTCCAGGCGTTTATTCAAAACCTGAAACACCATGTCAATATCGCGAAACTGTGAGCATACCAATAATTCAAATGGAGACATATAGTGGTTTCGCTCAAAACGATCAACCGTTCTGTTTAATTCATTAAAAAGTGTTTCACAAGCCTGCTTGTATGTACCAAATTCACGAACGAAAGTGTCTTTTTCAATTTGTTTAGTCTGTTTCGTTTTTGCATGCACAGCACCAAGGTTGCTATAAAAATCGGCAATGTTTCGTTCCGTGCCTCTACCGTTATCATGGTCGACCCATGGACTAAGATAATAAAAGCTTCCGAGATGCTCCTGATATAGTTGACCATTTCTTGTCATATATACTGGCAAAATAGCATGTAGCTGATGATACTCAGCCAATTTAAATGACTTTTCCCAATTTACGATCGTACTGGAAGACAGCTTGCTTTCTTTTAGTGCATAGTTGCGGTTTCCATCGCTTATCTTCCACAAACGTTTCGTAATCTTTTCTATAGACAATGGGTATACAGAATAAGACTGCAATATATTTTCGGCTTCCATTCTAGCTCACCACCTTAGAGGAATTGTTATTCCTAAATAAGTACTACCCCTTGTTTTTAATCAAGGGGCAGTGAATTAAATTTATCTCTTCTTTGGAATGTATAACAGTTGTCCTTCTGACACTTCAAATTCGTCATCGAGCTGGTTTTGCTTGATAAGTTGTAGTGTTGTAACCTGATAGCGCTCTGCAATAGATTCGATTGTATCCCTTTCTTGCACGATACAAAGACGCATCTTTGTATATTTTTCCTCCTCACTATCACGGAACATGTCTGATAGGTAGCTAACATCTTGAACAGGGTCTTCACGGTTTTCTGAACTATCCTGTACGTCATACTCTACCGTGGATTCTTCCCAATCTTCTTCGTTTTCTTCTACATCTAATATCTCAGATTCACTTTCACTACTACTTTCTTCTGATGCAGATTTGTTAAAAAACTCACTAAAGGACTTCGTTTCTTTATATTTCCATCTGCCTTCTTCTGGTTCTTCTTTAATACCATCATCCAACTCTTTTTTAAGCTCTGGAATTTCAGGAGGAGAAAACGGAAAGGCTTTAACCTCTTCTGATGGCTCTTCTTTTTCTTTTAACTCAAACTCGAAATCCAATTTTTCTCTATCTATTAGAGATTCGTCATCTTGTATTTCGCTTTCTTCGCTTTCTTCCCTTTCTTCATTGCCTATTGCATCTGGCTGCTCATCCTCTTCTAGCGTCTTAGATGAAAGATGTGGTTGTTCCGTGTCATCTCTTAATTCTTGCTCTGCGTTCGCTACCTCTTCCACGTTTGCTTGGTCTATTTCATTTCTCGGTGTTTCCTTTATTTCACTTATCCCATATATCTCAATGGTAGAATATAGCTTAAGACTACTTTCATCTGGAATCTCGTAATCAAAGGAATCGATATAGACTGAAACGTCATTAAGATTGTGTACGCGATAAGTAGGTACAGAAATTTCCACTGGGAAACGGTGGGTAAATTCAACTCTACCATCTGGGTATTCTTCGACTTTTTCAACAAAACGTTTTGCTTGATAGTCTTCTAGCTCAATCGTATCTTCTTTCTGAGAAGCAACCTTCTGATATTCCCCTTTTAACTCAATAACTCCACGTATTGAAATATATTCATTAAAAGGTTGTATCGAAATATCAGGTTCTAACGAAATGCCTTTCATCTCCGCGACTTCCTGACCTCTTTCAAAAGAAAGAACTTCATTCAATTCAAAACTAAAAACTGAGCGATCATTTGACACCTAGCTTCCTCCCTTCAACATATTCCATATGTTTATATGTCTTATTCATCTATATGAACGACAAATTAGGGATATGCTTGATTTAGCCGATTCTGTCTATAACCCCAAAAAAGAATGGACATACCAGGTAAAAATGTGTAGAAAAAATTCACTTTCAAAGCTTGTAAAGTGAAACTTCAATCAGTGGAGTTTTCATTCTTCCCCCACTGATTGTTAGCTGAACGAGTCGGGGTGCTAGCGTCCGTTTACTCCGCTAAAAACTAACGGTTTCGGCCTCATGTTTGAAGCGGGTGTCTTACGGACGGTTTCACCACGATAAATGAATACTCATTCATTTCAATAAAAATGAAACGCCGCGTTGACTCGGCTTCTCAAGGAATTCGAATCACACGCGGCGTTTCTATAGCAAAGTTTTGAAATTATTTTTTTATTGACGCAAAGGCATGGTTAACAGCACTAATTGTCTTTTCAATATCTTCATCAGTGTGTGAGGTAGAAAGGAATAATCCTTCAAATTGTGAAGGTGGAAGGAATACTCCCTGCTCCATCATCGCTCTATAATATTGAGCAAAATAATCTAAGTTGGCTGATTGTGCAGTCTCATAATTAATTACCTCTTGATCAGTAAAGAAGACACCTACCATGGAACCCGACCGATTAATCTGCAGTGGAATGTCATGGGCATGAGCAGCTTCTTTAAACCCTTCCATCAAGCGATCAACTTTTTTATTTATTTGCTCATAGGAGGATTTGTCTAAAGCACTGAGTGTCTCCAGTCCTGCCGTCATGGCAAGTGGGTTACCTGATAAGGTACCTGCTTGATAAATTGTCCCCGTTGGAGCTACCTTTTCCATAATTTCACGCTTACCACCGTAAGCACCTACTGGCAAACCGCCTCCAATCACTTTCCCAAGGCATGTTAAATCTGGTGTCACTCCGAAATGGCCTTGAGCACAATGGAAACCTACACGGAACCCTGTCATTACCTCATCAAAGATAAGAAGTGTACCATTTTCTTCCGTGATGGTACGTAAATCCTGCAGGAAGGAATCCTGTGGAGGAACAACACCCATATTACCGGAAACCGGTTCAACAATTACCGCAGCAATATCATCGCCAAATTGTTCAAATGCATAGCGAACACTTTTCATGTCATTATAAGGCACAGTAATGGTATTCTCTGCTACTCCTTTCGGTACACCAGGACTATCCGGTAGACCTAATGTTGCTACACCCGAACCTGCTTTAATAAGTAAGGAGTCACCATGGCCGTGATAATTCCCTTCAAATTTAAGAATTTTGTCTCTTCCGGTATACCCTCTAGCAAGCCTTAAAGCACTCATGGTAGCCTCTGTACCAGAATTAACCATTCTCACCATTTCTATCGATGGCACACGATTTATAACCAATTGTGCCAACTCATTTTCGAGTAAAGTTGGGGCACCAAAGCTTGTCCCTTTTTCAACAACTTCTTTTAATTTACTAACTACTCGGTCATCTGCATGTCCTAATATAAGGGGTCCCCAGCTAAGTACATAATCGATATATTCATTATCATCTATATCGTAAATTCTGGAACCTTTGCCTGATTGCATGAATACAGGTGACATGCCAACAGATTTAAATGCACGTACAGGAGAATTTACTCCGCCTGGCATTAAATCAACCGCTTCTTTGTATGCATCTTCTGAATTTGTTAAATTAATCATATCGAATCAATCACCTCTATTGAATTTTATCCTGTCCCGCAGGTAGGCTCTTACTTTTCATTCAACCATTTCGCTACATCTTTTGCAAAGTATGTGATAATTAAGTCTGCGCCTGCACGTTTCATAGAAGTTAATTTTTCCATCACAAGCTCTTTTTCATTAATCCAGCCATTTAAAGCAGCTGCTTTTACCATGGAATACTCCCCACTTACATTATAAGCCACTACAGGAACGTTCGTATTGTTTTTAACATCACGCACAATATCTAAATAAGAAAGGGCAGGTTTCACGATTAAAAAGTCTGCACCTTCTGCAACGTCTGATTCAGCTTCTCTCAATGCTTCCTGGCGGTTTGCAGGATCCATTTGGTACGTTTTACGGTCCCCAAATTGCGGCGTACTGTCCGCAGCATCACGGAATGGGCCATAAAATGCTGAAGCATATTTTACGGCATAAGACATGATTGGGATATTTGTATAGCCCGCTTCGTCCAACGCATGACGAATTACAGTTACAAAACCATCCATCATGTTAGAGGGTGCAATGATATCTGCACCTGCTTCAGCTTGTGAAACTGCTGTTTTCGCTAACAGTGGAAGAGATGCATCGTTGTCAACATCATGATTATGGATTAGACCACAATGGCCATGGGACGTGTATTCACAAAGACATGTATCTGCTACAACGAGGATGTCAGGATACCCTGTTTTTACCTTTCTCGTAGCTTGTTGTACAATTCCTTCCGCAATAAATGCGCCTGTTCCTTCTTCATCCTTTTCGTTCGGTACACCAAACAACATAATTGCTTTAATTCCTAACTCATGGATCTCCTTAAGTTCTTCTTCTAGACGATCGAGTGTTACCTGAAAAACCCCAGGCATGGAAGGAACCTCGTTTTTAATATTTGTTCCTTCTAATATAAATAAAGGGTATATAAAATCATCGGTGCTTAATGTTGTCTCCCTTACTAATGAACGCATGGAAGCAGAACTACGTAGCCTGCGATGTCGTTTAAACTCAGATGTATTTGACATATTATCTATCCCTTCCTTAAAATGTGATCACTTATGCTTTGTATCATTCCATCAATGGTAAATTTAGTTGGTGTTAAAATATATTGAAACCCAAGCTCTCTTGCCCTTTGACTCGTTGTGCTCCCTATACAAACACAGGGGATGATATCTGGTATATTCTCCACCATTTCACAAAAAGCTTCTACGGTTGAAGGGCTAGTAAAGCTAACATAGTCTAAATTATTCTTAGTAACGGCTTCAATAAGCTGAGGTTTTCTTTCATAACTGAAATGTGTATCATACACCTCCAGCATATCAAAATCCAACCCAGCTTGACGAAATTTCTCGGGTAACACCTTCCTGGAACGATTGCCCCGGATGAGTAATAATTTACCAGGGGCAGGAAATCTCTTTAAAAAATCGCTTGCCATTGAGTTCGCATTATATGTTTCTGGTGCAAAGTTTTCCTCATACCCATATCGCTTCAAAGCACTACTCGTTTTTTCCCCTACTGTGGCAATTTTGGCGGAAATAGAAGAAGAGTTCTCTAGCTTTTTCCTTAACTCAAAAAAACAATCAACTCCATTAGCGCTTGTAAACAAAATCCAGTCATACTGAGATAGGTTTCTCAATACTTCCCAAGTAAAATCTGTTTCCTTACACACGATTTCTAACAGAGGAACGACCACCGGATTACCCCCGTGTTGGGTAATTTTATCGGCAAAGAGATTCGCCTGTTCAGCTCCCCTTGTAACCAAGATGTTTTTTTGCATAAGGGAAAAAGACATTAGCTGTCCAGCTCCTCTTTTACCCTCTCCACTATTTCTTTAGCCCCTTGGTCGGCAAGTAGACGTGCAGCTTCTTCCCCAACTTTATAAGGATCTGTTCCTCGTACAACCTCTTTCAAGATAGTTTTACCGTCTGGTGTTCCTACGAGTGCTGTCAGTACTATCTCTTCCTTATCCAAGTATGCATATCCGCCAATCGGAACTTGGCAACCACCTTCTAATAAATGAAGGAAGGTTCTTTCTGCTGTTACCGTTATTGTTGTATATTGATCATTAATTAGATCTAGAAGTGTATGCAGTTCTTGATCATCTTCTCGGCATTCAATAGCGAGTGCCCCTTGTCCAACTGCTGGTACACAAACATCCGGCTCAAGGTATTCTGTAATAAGTTCTTCACTCAAACCAACCCGTTTCAAACCAGAAACAGCCAGAATAATGGCATCATAGTCTTCTTCCTGCAATTTCCGAATTCGCGTTTCAATATTCCCGCGAATCCATTTGATTGATACGTCTGGCCGTTCAGCAAGCATTTGCGCAGCCCGCCTTAAACTACTTGTTCCGATGATGGCACCCTCTGGAAGATCCTTTAGGGCAACATTTCCTTTTGAAATAAAAGCATCACGGTGATCTTCACGAACTGGTATAGAAGAGATTGTCAGCCCCTCTGGCATGCTTGATGGCATATCTTTCATACTATGTACAGCAAAGTCAATTTCTTTGTCATACATTGCCTGCTCGATTTCTTTTACAAAAAGCCCTTTTCCTCCAACTTTAGATAGCGTAACATCGAGAATGCGATCACCCTTCGTTACAATTTTCTTTACTTCAAACTCATTCCGTACGCCCGCTTTCTTTAATTGATCAATCACCCAATTTGTTTGCGTAAGCGCAAGATTACTTTTCCTTGAACCAACTACGATTTTTCGCATAAATATCCTCCTATATGATCGTTAAAAGTGAAAATTTGAAAGTACACTAAATAAAAAGAAGTTTACCAATAACATCAGAAATGCGGCAGAATTATATATTGCAATGCGCTTCCCATTATATCCACGGCCTACACGTAATAAAAGATATACAATATAGACGAGCAATACGAGAATGGATCCCGCTGTTTTTAGATCAAACCAATAAAACTCTGAGCTGGACACATAAGCCCAAACAACGCCTAGCGTGATGGCAATTAATAACAAAGGCACTCCGATTGTGATGGCTAGTAGCGCATACCGATCCAGCATTTTTAAATCTCCTAAACGCCATATCCATTTTAAACCTTTCTTCTCCTTCAGTATTCGATATTGCGCAATATACATTAGTGAGCAGAAAAAGGAAAGCGTGAAGAAACCGTAAGATAAAATAGCCAGGGAGATATGGGCCACAAGCATTTCATCTACTATTCGCACTCCGCCTGTTGCGAAAGTTTCTTGAGCTTTTGTGGAAATATAGAGTAATAGAATAAAGAAACTAAATAAATTAATGAAAAACAAAATAAAGTGAATCGTAAATAATGCATTTACGATAAGCGATAATGTAAGAAGCACCCAAGAATAAAAGAAAAGACTGTCTGTAAACGTGAAAATTGGTAAATTATGTTCTAAAATGACTTCAAACAGCAAGAATAACGTTTGAATAACCCATACCATACAAAGCAACCAGAAAGCTGTTTTATTTGCCTTCCGGTTGTTCTGGATGAAATCAATAAAGTACCCAATCAAACTTAGTCCATAAATAATTAAAATGAATTCATAAACCCATTTCAGTTCAAACATCATCTGAAAATCCTTTCATCAAATGGTTGTCATACTGTCCAGCATTGGAAAGGATACTTCGTTCTTATTTATTTTTTTGGAAGTACTATTTTTTTTTACCTGTTTCGCAAGTTCTTCCTGTAACTCATCCTCTATTCCAAATATCTCCACAAACAGATCCAATGATTCTTTTGCTTTGTCATTTCCAGCCATTTCTTTTGCTTGTGTAACTGGCTGCTTTAAAAGCTGATTAATGATGCTTTTGGTATGTTTGTTAATTACTTTTCTCTCCCTCTCTGTTAGGTCAGGGATCTTCCGCTCAATGCTTTGTACCGTTTCAGCTTGAATAGAAAGAGCTTTTTGGCGCAGTGCGGAAATAATAGGAACAACACCAAGCGTTTTTAACCATTCCTTAAAAGTAACAATTTCCCCTTCAATCATTATCTCAATCTGCTCCGCTGCTGCTTTTCTTGAAGCAAGGTTTTCATCCACAATATGTTGTAAATCATCAATATCATACAGGAATACATTGTCCAATTCACTTATCGCAGGATCCAAATCTCTTGGGACCGCAATGTCCACTAAAAATAACGGACTGCCTTTGCGCTTTTTCTGAATTGGAGCAAGCATACTCTTAGTCAATACAACATCATCAGAACCTGTTGACGTAATTAGTATATCAGCATCAAGTAGGACATTTGATAGCCCATTTAACGGAACCGCTTTTGCTGCGAATTTTTTTGCTAACAATTCTGCTTTTTCCAATGTTCTATTTAATACTGTAATTTCCGTTGCTCCAGAACCTTGCAGGTTTTTGGCAGCAAGTTCACCCATTTTCCCAGCACCAAGAATTGCTACATGCTTGTTCTGCAAATCACCAAAAATTTTCTTTGCTAGCTCGACTGCAGCATAGCTAACAGATACAGCGTTTTGTCCTATAGCTGTATCTTTTTGCGCCCGTTTACCAAATGTGATCGCTTGCTTGAACAGTTCATTTAACACAGTTCCCGTTGTATCGCCCTCTTGGGAAGTTAAAAAGGCATGCTTCACTTGCCCAAGGATTTGCGTCTCTCCAACGACCATGGAATCGAGGCCTGTTGTGACACGGAATAACTGTTCAATAGCAGCATCATCCTCAGCAATTCGCAAATAGGTGGAAAGTTCTGCTTTATCAATATCAAACCAATCAGTCATGAATTTTTTAATATAATAACGTCCTGTATGGACTTGATCCACTACAGCATAAATTTCCGTACGATTACAGGTGGAAACAATAACATTTTCCAACACACTCTTTTGCTCATTTAACTTTACCATTGCATCAGAGAGTGCATCCTCGGAAAAAGTAAGGTTTTCCCTAATTTCGACTGGGGCTGTTTTGTAGTTAAACCCAACCTTCAGTATATGCATCACATCTACCCCCATAAAACTTTCAAGCCAGTCCAACTTCGTGCCATGGCTTTCGACATATTAACTATATTATAACATGTGTATCCAGTCACATTGCAGAGAAATGTGAACAGATTCTGAAACAATGTGTTAGGATATAACGTATATGAATTAGTACGAATGTACTGTATCATAAATAAGATTGAATAGGCAAGAAATCAACCTATATGAGGAAAGGTTTGTGAAATAGTGAAAAAACAAAACGCACTTCCAGCATATATACTAATAGGAATCGGTATCTTTTTCTTATTGCGTCAATTAAAACTTCCGATTATAACCGATTTCTATTCATGGCAGACCATTATCATTATTATCGGTTTAGCTCTTCTTATACATAGTTATACTTCCAAAAGCTATCATAATCTATTCAGTGGCTCGATTTTACTTGGTATCGGCATTCATTTGCACGGCATACAGCATTATGATTTTTGGATAGATCATTGGGCAGTATATCCTCTAATTATTGGGATTGCCTTCCTTGTTAGACGGACAAAGGTCAAACAAGGGCTTTTCCCTGGGGTTATTCTTACTGCCGTTTCTATCCTGCTTATATTCTCTGTATCACTCCCCCCTTGGCTCGACTGGGTTTATCAGGTGATTGATACACTTGAACAATTTTGGCCAGTTGTATTAATTTTAATTGGATTGTATTTACTTATGAAAAGGAAATAGGGGAAATCAGCCTTGTTAGCTGATTTCCCCCTTGTTTTAACTTCTTTATAAGATGGAGCTTAAAAATGCTTTTGTCCGCTCCTCCTGTGGGCGATCAAATAAATCAGATGGATTGCCAGTTTCCACAATTTTACCATCGTGCATGTATACCACCCAATCCCCAACCTCTCGGGCAAAGCCCATTTCATGTGTTACAACAACCATTGTCATTCCTTCCACCGCAAGCTCTTTCATGGTAGCAAGCACTTCTCCTACTAGCTCAGGATCTAGTGCAGAAGTAGGCTCATCAAACAACATTACATCAGGCTTCATGGCAAGTGCTCGAGCAATCGCCACACGTTGCTTTTGCCCTCCTGACAATGTTGACGGGTAAACATTATATTTGTCACCAAGGCCCACTTTATCCAACAGCTCTTTCCCTTCCTTTTCTGCCTGCTGTCGACTAAGCCCTTTCACCTGTATAGGTGCTTCTGTTACATTACCGAGAACCGTTTTATGAGGAAATAAGTTAAAATGCTGAAATACCATTCCAACCTTTTCTCTGATCTTGTTTAAGTTGTGGGTTTCTTTCTCCACCCTTTCTGACTCAATCGTTATAGTCCCACTATTTTTGATTTCGAGGAAATTTAAGCAGCGCAATAATGTACTTTTTCCTGAACCACTAGCCCCAACTAATACAACAACATCACTTTCGTTAACTGTCATATCTATGTCCTTCAGTACGTGTAAATCGCCAAAGGATTTATTAAGCTTCTCTACTCGAATCATTTCTCTTACTTCACTCATCGTTTACCTCCTGAATCAATCGCTCTGCGCTAATTTCTTTTCAACTTTATTTACTATTAATGTAAGAATTAAGACAATGAACAGGTAATAGATGGCTACCGTAATGAAATACGGAAGGTAGTCAAAGGTATTTGAACCCATTGTACTTGCCACACCAAAAAGATCCTGCATTCCAATGAAGGAAATAAGCGAAGAATCTTTTATTCCAATAATAAATTGGTTGCCTAGAGATGGAACTGCCCGGCGAAAAGCCTGGGGAAGGATAATTCTACGCATCGTCAGTCCACTCGTCATTCCTAAAGAACGACCTGCTTCCAACTGCCCTTTATCAATAGACTGAATGGCCCCTCGGATGATCTCTGCAATGTATGCTCCACTATGAAATGCCAGACCTGCTACCCCCGCCCAAAACATCGGCATTAGGAAAATATCCGTAAGTCCATAATACAAAATAAAGATTTGAACAATTAACGGAGTACCACGAACGATCCAAATATACGCATCTGCAATCCATTGTAAAATTTTAATGTTAGAAATTTTTAAAATAGCAAAGAATAGACCGATTACACAAGCAATAAGTAGTGAGGCGATTGATAATTTAAATGTAATCCAAAGCCCATCTAAAAATACATCAAAGCTATCTATAAATATATCGAAGAAACTTAAGATTGACGACAACAACATTCATCTCCTTATTCGTACAAAGAGGACGGGACAAAAGTATTTAAGCAAAAGATAAATGCAAATGAAGAACCGCTTCAGAAATATACTCCGCTTTCCATGGGCGGCTGGTGAGCCTCCGGATGCTCCGCATTCCGGGGTCTCGCCTAGGCCTTCCTCCCATAGGACAAGGAAGACTTCGACAGCTTTACATCGCACGCAGAAAATCGTTTTTTGATTTTCAAGGAGTCTCCGTATATTTCTTACGCTTATTCTAGCTATCATCCGCCTTTTGACTAAACCTTTTTGTTATGTCCCGACCTCTTTCTCTTTATTCCGTTGTTTCTGGTTCTTCTGTAATGTCTTCACCGATCCACTCTTCAGCTAGCTCTGCAAGTTCACCGCTATCTTTCATCTCCTGAAGCGCTTCATCAATTGCATTAAGCAGTTCTTCATTTTCTTTGTTAACGGCAATAGCTTGATTACTCACACCAAGTTGGCCACGATTTTCAATCTCCAGCCCATTTTCAATTGCCGTGATACCTGTTATATCATCCGTGATTACAGCATCATGGTGACCACTTGCTAATGATTGTAGTGCTACTACATCACTGTCAACTTGGGGAATATTATCCGTATATTCCTCTGCGATGGATACATAAGAAGAACCTCGTGACACGGATATCTCCTTGCCTTTAAGGTCATCCGCCGAAGTTATATCACTATCAGGACGTGTATAAATAACCGGACCTGAATAATAATATGGTTCAGTGAAATTAACCTGCTCTTTCCGTTCGTCCGTAATAGTATGACTAGCTACCGCGATATCGTAACGTCCCTCATTTACACCTGTAACAATACCCGAGAACTTAGCTTTTTGCTGAACAGGTTCTAATCCTAGTTTTTCAGCAATGGCTTCCCCGACTGCGATATCATATCCAACCATCTCACTGCCTTCCATATAACTAAAAGGCTTAAACTCTCCCGAAGCAGCAAATGTAAGCTTGCCATCTTTTATCAGATTATATTCCCCACCTGCTTCTGCTTCACTTGAATCGGCGTTTGTACTACCCTCTTCTGATCCGCACGCTGCCAATAATAAAAGAATTAAAGCAGAAAAAATCGCAATATTCAGTCTTTTCATCCGTTAATCTTCCTCTCTTTAATATGCTACGTTGTTTTTATTCCGGATACACGCTTGTACTCGCTCTATTGTCGCGCACCGATAAGTAAAATTATAGCAATCTACGCTTCTTACTACCAACCTCCTATCTTCCCATTTCACCACATGTATGTATAAATAATTTAAATATGGTGTAATTACCTCTCTCCTTCTTATATATACCCGTATTAACTCGTCAATACTCCTAAATTCTTAAAAATTTTAAAAAAGTCTATTTTTTCAAGAGAATCCCATTTTCCTTGCCTATTAACTTAGCTATGTAGTAAATTCCATGCGTACGACAAGACATTTTTACCTAATAAAAAAGCCAAACACCATTCAAATCGTTTTGACTGGTGCCTGACTGTATATAATTTGATTTAGCAAATTGCATATATAGAAGGGAACTTAAGTACATCGAAGAGCTTATATTAAGACGAAAATATTCTAAAGCAAGGTTAGATATATTGGCTTAGCAATCTCCACGCTTCTTCTTTCCCTTCCCCTGTTTCTGAGGAGAACGGCAGGAGATGGTCCTCTTCGTCCATTTCTAATGCCTTCTTTGTCCTTTTTACATGGCTGGCACGTTTGTTTTTAGGTACCTTATCAAGCTTTGTAGCAACAATAATAACACGCAGGTCATAATGCTTTAGAAAGTGGTACATTTGGATATCATCGTTCGTTGGTTCATGCCGGACATCCGTTATTAACAATACGGCTTTAAGTGTTTCGCGTGTTTCGAAATACTCCTCCATCATGACGCCCCACTTTTCCCTCTCCTTTTTAGAGACTTTGGCATAACCATACCCAGGGACATCTACAAAATAAAATACTTCATTTATTTTATAGAAATTGAGGGTTTGTGTCTTCCCAGGCTTGGATGAGGTTCTGGCAAGGTTTTTCCTATTAATAAGCTTATTTATGAAGGAAGATTTTCCAACATTCGATCTTCCAGCCAATGCAATCTCCGGCAGGCGATCACCTGGATATTGCTTTTGACTTACTGCGCTAATTACAATTTCTGCATTATTTACTTTCATTTTTCTCCTCCACCAGTGCATACTTTAGTACCTCATCTAAGTGTGAAACTTTGATAAAGGTTAATTCATTTCGCACGCTCTCCGGAATATCCTCTATATCTTTTTCATTTTCAGCCGGAATAATAATTGTCGTTATCCCTGCACGATGTGCACTTAAAGATTTTTCCTTCAGTCCACCGATTGGAAGAACCCTTCCACGTAGCGTAATTTCCCCGGTCATCCCGACCTCTTTCTTTACTGCACGCCCTGTTAGTGCCGAAACTAGGGCGGTAGCCATCGTAATCCCTGCTGATGGTCCATCTTTTGGTGTAGCGCCCTCAGGTACGTGGATATGAATATCGTATTTTTCATAAAAATCAGGCGCTATTTTAAGTTCTGTGGCTCTTGAACGTATATAACTAAATGCTGCTTGTGCAGACTCCTGCATGACATCACCAAGCTTCCCAGTAAGTGTTAGCTTTCCTTTACCAGGATAGTGGGATACTTCAATAGAAAGTATGTCTCCACCAGCTGCGGTATATGCCAGACCTGTCGCCGTGCCTACTTGATCTTCTTGTTCCCTTAGGCCATAACGATAAATAGGTTTGCCCAGCAGCTCTTCAAGACTTTTCTCGGTAATAATGACGCGCTTTTTCTCTTCAGATATTATGATCCTTGCAGCTTTTCTGCAAATTGTCGCAAGCTGTCTTTCTAAATTTCTAACTCCAGCTTCACGTGTGTATCTACGTATTAATTTTAATAACGCTTCATCTCTCATTTGCAGGGTGCTTTTCTTAAGCCCGTTTTCTCTTAGTTGCTTTGGTAATAAATGTTCTTTCGCAATATGCAACTTTTCCACTTCTGTGTAACCGGCAATAGAAATAAGCTCCATCCGATCCAGCAATGGACCTGGAATATTATTCACATAATTTGCGGTCGCAACAAATAATACGTTCGACAAATCATAAGTTTCTTCAATAAAATGATCACTGAAGTTACTGTTTTGTTCAGGGTCCAATACTTCAAGCATTGCGGATGAGGGATCCCCACGGAAATCATTAGACATTTTATCAATTTCATCTAAAAGAAAGACAGGGTTTGTTGTCTTTGCTTTTTTCATCCCTTGGATAATCCGTCCTGGCATTGCACCAATATAGGTTCGGCGGTGTCCTCGAATCTCAGCCTCGTCCCTAACCCCACCTAGAGATATACGTACAAAGTTTCGATTAATAGACCGCGCAATCGATTTTGCCAGTGATGTCTTCCCCACACCAGGAGGGCCTACAAGACAAAGGATCGGTCCCTTAATAGAATTGGTTAATTTTTGAACAGCAAGATATTCCAATATTCGTTCCTTCACTTTATCTAGCCCATAGTGATCAGTATTAAGGATATCCTCAGCCTTGTTTATTTCAATAGTATCTTCAGACTGTTGTGTCCAAGGTAATGCAATTAGCCATTCTAAATAATTTCTAATAACAGAACTTTCCGCAGAGCTTTGTGGTACTTTCTCATAACGGTCTAATTCTTTGAGTGCAACCTCCATAATATTATCGGGCATATCGGAATTCGTTATTTTATCTTTTAACTGTCCAACTTCCCCTGTTTTACCGTCTTTCTCTCCAAGTTCCTTCTGGATCGCCTTCATCTGTTCGCGTAAGTAATATTCTTTTTGCGTTTTTTCCATTGAAGTCTTTACTCGTTGCCCAATTTTCTTCTCAAGATCAAGTACCTTCTTTTCGTTTGTGATAAGTTTAATAAGATATTTGAGTCTTGCTATGACATTCTGTGTTTCCAGCAATTCCTGTTTTTCTTTTATTTTTAGAGATAAATGCGAGGTAATGAGATCAGCTAGCCTTGAAGGTTCATCTATATCTGCAACCGTTGCATAGGTTTCTTTATTAACTTTTCGAGAAACGGATACATATTGTTCAAAAAGCCCTAATAAAGAGCGCATAAGTGCTTCCTCTTCGTTCGAGTCACCGTGTATATCTTCTCGTTTCTCGATCTCTACCTGAAATGCATCACCACTATCTTCTGTGTAACGAATGATCTCACCTCGGTGTAAACCTTCAACCAACACACGCATTGTGCCATTAGGAAGTTTTAACATTTGCTTTACTACTGCCATAGTCCCGATGGAATAGATATCTTGAGGTTCCGGTTCATCCATACTTACCTTCCTCTGTGCAACAAGAAAAATGGTTTGGTCCCCCATCATTGCTTGCTCGAGTGCAGCAATGGATTTATCCCTTCCTACATCCAAATGTATTACCATTGATGGAAAAACCAGTAACCCACGCAAAGGCAGGAGAGGGAGTTGTATTGTCTCTTTAGTCATGAAACGACCTCCGTATTTCGTTAATATGTATTATATAAGTTTAAATTCTTCTATGTGTTCTTAAAGTTTATATAAAGCTGAACCATTTGTAAACGTGAAACGCTATACATCTTGTTTAATTGTAGCATTCCCTTCAACAACTCAACCTAATCAGAAAAATAACCTCGGAATAAATGGGGAATATTTGGGATTAGTATGTGCGAAATGGATGCTTACAACTCTAGCCAAAGATGCAAAAAAAGACTGTCTTGGCAACTAAATCACTCAAGACAGTCTTGTGCTACCCGTTCCGTATCTTTGTAAAACAGCAATATGCTTTAGAAAGGCTTAGGCACTTTCTTTAGGCTCTTTATTTCCTTCTTTGACGGTTCCATCGCGGAAGATAAGTTTAGGACTGCCATTCTCTTCCAATACGGTGTCTTTCGTAATAACACATTTTTCAATATCATCTCTTGAAGGCAATTCAAACATCACATCAAGCATAATTCCTTCAATAATGGACCTTAGACCACGGGCCCCTGTTTTTCGCTCTATTGCTTTCTTAGCAATTTCTTTTAATGCTTCTTCCTCAATTTCTAATTCAACATTATCAATTGAGAATAGTTTTTCGTATTGTTTTACCAACGCATTTTTAGGTTTGGTCAGAATTTCTACAAGTGCTTCTTCATCTAATGGTGTCAAGCTACCAATTACAGGAATACGACCGATAAATTCAGGAATTAAACCGTAACGAAGTAGATCTTCTGGCAGCACTTTAGAAAGTAGTTCACCCATTTCAAAATCCTGTTGCTTCTCATTTGAGCCGAACCCAATGACTTTTTTACCAAGACGACGTTTAATTACCTGGTCGATACCATCAAATGCTCCACCAACGATAAACAAAATATTTGTTGTATCGATTTGAATGAATTCTTGATGTGGATGCTTACGGCCTCCTTGTGGTGGTACACTCGCTACAGTTCCTTCTAGAATTTTCAATAGCGCTTGCTGTACCCCTTCACCAGAAACGTCTCTTGTAATAGACGGATTTTCAGACTTACGTGCAACTTTATCAATTTCATCAATATAAATGATGCCTTTTTCTGCTTTTTCTACATCGTAATCCGCTGCCTGGATCAGTTTAAGTAGGATATTCTCAACATCTTCTCCTACATAACCTGCTTCAGTTAGAGAGGTAGCATCCGCCATTGCAAACGGTACATTAATGATTCTTGCCAACGTTTGAGCAAGAAGTGTTTTCCCGCTACCAGTTGGGCCAATCATTGAAATATTACTTTTAGACAATTCCACATCATCACCAGTGGCTTTTGGGGAATTGATCCGTTTGTAGTGGTTATATACCGCAACTGAAAGGTTTTTCTTTGCTTTGTCCTGTCCAATTACGTAGTCATCTAGTATCTCACAGATCTCTTTTGGCTTTGGAATTTCTTTCAGTTCAGTATCTTCCTCTGTACCTAATTCCTCTTCCACAATTTCCGTGCAAAGCTCAATACATTCATCACATATATAAACGCCTGGTCCGGCAACTAGCTTACGTACTTGTTCTTGACTCTTTCCACAAAACGAACATTTCAGTTGTCCTTTTTCTTCATTAAACTTAAACATTAATTTCACCCCTAAAAGTTTAAATCTCCACCTGAATGGAATTTTCAGGATTCAACTTTCATAGTCATCATATCAGATCAAATTTAAAATACAAAGCGATACACTTTCATAACAATAGCATAATCTAATTATGGATAATAATCCGTAAAAGTCAAATCATACTACTTATACTATATGTAACTTTCTAAAATTAAGTATTTTAATTAAAACAGATATTCCATCATATTTTTTAGCCTAGGGGCTAAGATAACAAATGGAAAGTAATATGAGAAAACAAGGTGCGACTTCTCTGCACCTTGTTTTAGTATTTACCTTATCTAACTGAGTCTAAACAAATTTGTTTGTATTAGACAGTTTTACTGTTCTCAACAAGAAATTCAATTGCTTTGCGCATTTTAAGGTCGCCTTTTACAGCGTCAGTATTTCCGCCAAGCATTTGTTTCAACTGATCCAATTCAGTTCCGTACATAGACGCCATTTTTTCAAGCTCTGCCTCTACGTCTTCTTCGGTAACCTCAAGGTTTTCCTCGTTGACAATAGCTTCCAGTGTAAGGTTTGTTTTGACGCGTTTTTCAGCATCTTCTTTCATTTGTTCTTTTAAAGCACTCTCATCTTGACCGGAAAACTGAGAATACATTTCCATTGTCATCCCTTGCATTTGTAGACGCTGTTCAAATTCTTTAACCATTTGATCAAGCTCTGTGTTCACCATTGCTTCAGGAATCTCAACCTGAGCATTTTCTGAAGCTTTTTCAATTAATGTTTCTCTTGTTTGATTTTCAGCATCTTGTTTTCTTTGAGCTTCAAGTTCTTCTTTTTTCTTGCTCTTCAATTCTTCAAGCGTTTCTACTTCTTCGTCTACATCTTTAGCGAATTCATCATCAAGCTCTGGAAGTTCTTTTGCTTTTACTTCATTTAATTTTACTTTAAATGTAGCTTTTTTACCTGCAAGTTCTTCAGCGTGGTAATCTTCAGGGAATGTAACTTCAATTTCTGTTTCTTCACCTGGAGTTTTTCCAACTAATTGCTCTTCAAATCCTGGGATGAATTGCCCGGAACCAATTTCTAGTGAATGGTTTTCACCTTTTCCACCTTCAAAAGCTTCTCCGTCTAGGAAGCCTTCAAAGTCCATAACAACAGTATCGCCTTCTTCTACGCTACCTTCTTCTTTTACAATTAGTTCTGCGTGATGCTGACGTTGATGCTCCAATTCATGGTTAACATCTTCATCTGTTACTTCAACAGACTGTTCTTCTACCTCAAGACCTTTGTATTCACCTAGTGTCACTTCTGGTTTAACTGTCACTTTAGCAGTGAAAACAAGTGGCTGGCCTTGTTCAATTGTTTCAATATCAATTTCCGGCTGTGCTACTGGATCGATTTCTGCTTCTTCTACTGCACTGATATAAGCTTCTGGTAGAACAATGTCGACAGCATCTTGATATAAAGCTTCTACACCAAAGCGATTTTCAAAGATTTTACGCGGAATTTTCCCTTTGCGGAATCCAGGAATTTGAACATCCTTGGAAACCTTTTTAAAAGCTTGATCTAATCCTTTATCAAACGTTTCTGCGGAGACTTCAAAAGTAAGAACCCCTTCATTTCCTTCTTGTTTTTCCCATTTTACTGACATAAAATTTCCCTCCAAAATCAAATCTATTGTTTCCAATCATTTTACACGTTCATTATGATAACTACTTATATAATGATCTAAATTTACAACCATCTTATTATAACATAATTACTATGCCTTTCAAGCATTTCAAGCCCAGCTTCTACTACTCTTCAATAATGCTTAAGTATAGGGAGTCACATAGCATAACCTCTTCGCTAAACTGTTGCATTTTCTCAGATTGCGGTGACTCCTCTTCCATATGTATACCTAGGTATTCCTGACCAACATGCTTTATTGCCTCAGCAAGTTGGAATACTTCCTCTGAAGGGGGGAGTATTGGATAATGTACATACAAGAAACGAAATAACAATTTTTCTAGCATATCAAATAACGTAGGGTTTTTCTGCTCGGTTTCTTCCAATAAACTTCGGGCTTGATGCAATATCGCAATATCATCAAGCTTTTCTAACTCGGAAGGTGTTACGATGCGCTCCCTTCCAAACTTATGTATGCTTACCTCTTGGTTATAATCTGATTCCGCTAACCATTGCATGATTACCGTTTTGACTACAGGGTGTACTTTTTCATTAGCAAGCATCGGTGGAATTGTTTTAGTTGGTAGTGCGGACATTTGCCGTAAACTTTCTACAATTCTCCACTGCTCCTGATGATCCTCTTCCTCGGCGGCTTGAACGAGACCATTCAGTTGAGAGCTTGACGTCTCCACGGTTAAATCTGCTTTCATCTTACTGCTCATTGTGTATAACTGTTGAAATTGTTCTTCTAATGGCGATGGAACATCACCCATTTCAAATTCATAATCCACTTGCTCCATTAACAATTCATATTGGTTCGTCTGAAATAAAATGGTCAAATAAATATGTACGTAATGATAATAATGCTCATCTTTCTCTGTAAGTAATTCCTCACATATCTCTTGTGCTTCAGTATGTCGGTCTAATTCCATTAGACAAATCAGCTTGCCAATTATTATCTCATGGGATCTTATGTGGTAGCTTAGCAATTTGTCCAACTTCGAAAGCGCCTCTTCATACCTTTTATCTTTAAGAGCCTGCACACTCTCTTCTTCCAATACATCTTTCCACTTTGGGAAGAGAATAACATTCTCTTTTTCTGTATGCTGCTGCATCAATTTCCTCCTTTCCAACGTATTTATTCTATTATTAATCAGTCAATAGAGATACATACCCTGATTTTGTATAAATAAACCTCTTTATAAAGAATTTCAAATCCAATAAAAGAGATTTTGGCCTGTTTCTTTAAATTAACAACTTTTTAAGTAAGACCTATGTATAAGCGCAAATCACTTACAGACCACCGTATACTATGTAAAACTAAGCTATGTAATTATAACATGAATCTAAGTCAACATGCCGAAATAGTAAGTGTTATATAATTTAATCATTTTTCTAGAAAGTTTAACACAGATACTTAATGTTTGCTATAACCCATCTTGAACCGCGCCTTCAAAAGCCACTAAACTTTAAACTATCTCCTCTACTAAAAACAGACGATTGACTTGAGCAAACTGCCATTCCAAACTATCACTTTTAGAATAAGATACATTATCAAGATAAAAGGAGGGAAATACAATGGGAAAAAGAAGAAGTCAGAACAGAAGCTTTGATCAGAATGGAAACCAAGAATATTACTTTGCTAAAGCGCATGCAGATGTAGATTTTGACAGCGATATCGACGTTGACAACGAGAATGACAATGAGAATGATCTAAAAAACAAGAACAATAACTATAATATTGTAAAAGTTTATGTCAACGGTTGTGATGTTAGAGCTAATAGTGAGAATGAAGAAGTTGATGCAGAAGCCGAAGAAGCTGAACAACAACCTAGAAGAAGGTGCAGTAATAATAGAAATAATGTACTCGGTGTAAACCAACGTAATAAAAAACACAGAAGTTAATTTATTGTGTTATATGAAATGGAGCAGAGTCTGCTTTCTTTATTAAAAAGAGCAGGCTCTTTTTTCATTCAATTTAATAGACATTTTAAACGAACGATGGCGAACGAAATATATTAAGCTATAGTAGTTAGAATAACCGCTATCCCGTTAAAAGTTCCATGAATAATCATACCAGGTATAATAGAATTTGTTTTTTCGTAAGTCCAAGCGAAAATTAAACCGGAAATAAAATTGACAGGCAACGTATTATACGTAGGTATGTGAACAAGCGTAAATATTATGGAGCTAAAGAAGAGGCCAGGTACTAACCCCCATTTAACTCTAAACCACTTATAAAGAAATCCTCTATAAAACATCTCTTCATACATGGGAGAAATTATTGCGGCTGAGACAAAGCCAACCGTTATGTTTATCCAGTTTATATTTTGTTTTAAGGATTCTGTTTTATCATTATCAGTACCTATACCAAATAAGTCCATTATGCTTACAAGCGCGATACTCGTTGCAATTAAGATTAGTAGCCAAACAAATATCCATTTCCAGTAATCCTCCTTAAAGGAATGAATCCCTATTTCTCGCCAACTATAATTAAATGGCCTTAAAGCCACCACATACACAGCAGTAGTAAAAACAATCGCCATAATCAATCCTGTTAACGTACCGGCATATAGATTACTATGGAAAATGCTGCTTAATAGCTCTTGTAATAGTCCTTCTAACGCGAAAGGTACAATTAAAAAAGTAAGTATCAGTAAAATGATAAGTTCCTTAGATGTCCATTTTGCTTCAAAAAAATGTTTCAATTCTGATTCCTCCAAATATAATATGGTATATTTAGAATAAAAGATTACGCTACGTAACCTGCAAGGATAAAAGGGGAATTTTGTATGAAATATTTTTCTACCGGTGAAGTTGCAAAAAAACTAAACATAACTAAACGAACAATTCGTTATTACGATAGCATTGGCTTAGTAGTACCACATGTTAAAGATCAAAATGGTAAGCGATGCTACACAGAAGAAGATATTCTACTTCTCCAAAAAGTTCTGCTACTAAAATCAACCTCTATGTCTTTGGATAATATAAAAAAAATGATAAATCAAGTCTCAATAGAACAAATTGTGGAAATCCACAAGGAACAGCTTCTTACAAATATAGAAGATTTAAAGAAGGCCTTAGCCTACACAAATTCGCTTATTAATACAATTAAGCTGGAAGGCTCCATACCATGGGAGCGACTTTTACCTCTTGTTTCCAAAGATCCTGACTCTAGCAATGAAAATAAAAAGAAGATAATGGCTAAATTATTTGTTGAGGAAGAAAAAGAAATTTTGGAAAATAACCTCCCCAAAATGGAGTCAGATTCATCCAATATTAAAAAGTGGATTAATTTAATAAGAAGAATTGAATTAAGTATGAATACAGGAAACTCCCCTAGCTCCGTTGAAGCTCAAATTATAGCGGAAGATACGTTACTCTTATCGAAAGAAATGTTTAATGGAAATAGTGATTTGGAAAGAAAATTTTGGGAGGCTAGAAAATCAAAAGAAGATTCACAGGCAATGAAATTATATGCAGTCGATGAAAGCATCCTAGAATATTTGGATGAAGCGATAGAACAATATAATAAGGTGAGAGCTTAGTGTAAGAAGCCCAGATTGCCAGAGGGCTTTTTAAATACATAGAAGTAGAATATAAAAAAACCTTACAAACGAAGTGTTTGCAAGGTTTTTGGAGACGTCCCAGGCAGGATTCGAACCTGCGACCCACAGCTTAGAAGGCTGTTGCTCTATCCTGCTGAGCTACTGGGACAAGTATGTATGGAGCGGGTGAAGGGAATCGAACCCTCATCATCAGCTTGGAAGGCTGAGGTTTTACCACTAAACTACACCCGCATAGAATATGCAATTGTGTTTTCATTATAACACGTTTTATAAATAGATCTTTACTGCCTCTACATCTTCCAGAATACTCACAGATGATTCATGCTTCGAGGCAACTCGACGTTTACTCGGTAGATGCCTTGCTCGTCACTAAACTACACCCGCATTGGATATGTATGTATGAATAATTGTCCCTCATAGAGCAGTTTGTTTTGTTCGTTACTTTTTTAACGGACAAGAAATATTATATTAATAAATCGAGAAAATGTCAACACTTTATTAAAAAAAGATTAAAACCTGCTTGGCTTGGTGAAAAAATAGCCTAGCAGGTCTCTTTTTCCTCGTTTATATGGATGCATGAGAAGCTAAATCTTTTACTTCTTTGCCATCCAATGTGTAAAATGTAACGTCAATTTCTCCTGGTGTTTCCCACTCCATGATAGCATACGTCTTTTCCATTCTTCCTCTTGGCTGGCGAATACTTCCGGGATTAATAAATAACTGGTCATTCACCTGTTGCGCGCCTGCCACATGCGTATGACCAAAACAAATGACCTGTGCACCTAGTTCCTCAGCACGATACCCAGCTGTTAACAAATTTTGTTTTACATTATGCAAGTGACCATGCACAGCAAGGATTTTAATTTTATCAATTTCCATTGTCTGTTCTTCTGGATATCTTGTGTCCATGTCACAATTTCCTGCTACTTTAAAGAAACCTTCCATCTCCTCAGAATCAAGATCCAGTTCAGAATCTCCACAGTGGATCATGTATTCTAAATTATGCTCTTTTTTAATTTGCAGTAATTCATCTGTTAATCCATGACTATCACTTATTATAAGAACCTTTGTCATTTATTTCACCCCAAATATGTATAATCTCACAGCGGCAACATGATTAGAGAAAACCAATTCCTTATGCTTTTCTTTCTTTATACCCTTTTATCCATTCATCAAACTGCTGAATAGCTTTCGTTCTATGACTAATACGGTTCTTTTCTTCGGCAGTTAATTCAGCCATCGTCTTCTTTTGATCGTTTGGTATAAAAATAGGGTCATAACCAAAACCGTTTGTTCCGCTTTTTGTTTCCGCAATGTGTCCCTCACAGAAGCCAGTTCGAAAGATTGTTTTCTCTCCAGGTATGGACAACGCAATAACACAAACAAATCGGGCGGTGCGCTCCAACCTCGATACTCCTTGCAGCTTCTTTAATACTTTGTCCATGTTGGCATCATCGTTTTTATCGAGGCCAGCATATCTGGCCGAATATACACCTGGTTCACCATTCAAAGCGTTAATTACCAATCCTGAGTCATCCGCAAGTACAGGTATCCCCAATTTTGTAGAAATTTCTTCGGCTTTTAGTGCTGCATTTTCCTCGAAGGTGACACCAGTTTCTTCAACATCTGGTATGTCTTCCTCAAGATCAAGCATAGACAATGCCTCGATATGATAATGGGAAAAAAATTGCTTAAATTCAGCAGCTTTCCCCGCATTCCTAGTCGCTATGAGAACTTGTTCCATTACAATCACTCCGTTATTCTAATGTTTCACCAATTCGTTCAGCTAAGTCACCGAGTGTTTCACGTTGTATTTCAAAAATCTGCTCTATTCCCTCTCCAGCTAACTTGAGCATCGTCTGTAATTGATTAGCGGTAAAGGTAGCTTCCTCACCTGTACCCTGTATTTCTACAAATTCTTGCTGTCCAGTCATAACAATGTTCATGTCAACATTTGCTTGAGAATCTTCTTCATAATTTAAATCTAATATTTCCGTGCCATCTGGTAAAACACCAACTGATACGGCACCAAGAAATTGTGTAACAGGCATCCTTTTGATTTTCTTTGCTTCTAATAGTTTGCCGAATGCCAAGACGACAGCAACAAATGCACCTGTAATAGAAGCTGTGCGCGTACCACCATCCGCTTGAATAACGTCACAATCTACCCAGACAGTACGCTCTCCTATACTGTCCAAGTCCACAACCGAGCGTAAAGCTCTGCCAATTAAACGTTGAATTTCCATTGTTCTTCCACTAACTTTCCCTTTAGAAGATTCACGAATATTTCGCTGCTCTGTAGCCCTTGGTAGCATAGCATACTCAGCAGTAATCCAGCCCTTTCCCTGACCACGAAGAAATGGTGGAACTCTGTCTTCAATACTTGCATTGCATATTACTTTTGTATTACCTACCTCAATTAACACAGAGCCTTCTGGATGCGTAATATAGTTCGCTGTAATATTTACAGACCGTAAACTATTTATTTTTCTTTCATCGTTTCTCATGAATGTCTCCTCCTTGTTTCAACCAATAGCTTAACATATTTTGCACGAAATCAACACGTTAATACATTATAAGAAAAGGCTATTTTAAGCCCCGAACCTAAAGATTAAAAAATAAAAAAGAGGCTATATTGCTTAGCCCCTTCGTTTAAAGCTTTTCAGTTGGTGTAAATTGTTGTTTCGTAACAGGCTCCTCATAAGTCTCGCCGTTTTCATTTACCAGTTGTTCGACATTCTCTACTTTTACATCGACTGCTTCAATACCTTCCTGCTCTGTCAATGTCCTTACAATCGTCTCCATCACATCGTCTGCGATAACACCTTCTCCATCTTTCAGTAAGATATCTTTATTAAATGTTAGGTTCAGTACACCGTCACTAAGTGTTGGTTCCCCTGTTAGGAGAGTAGTAGAATTAAAGACATGCTGCACGTTCGTATTAAAACCAGGTCCCTCGAGTAGTGATTGTACAATGGAAGCATAAATGTCTTCCTCATTTGTCTCTACATATTGTGTTACGGGAACGTAGTAACGATTCTCATCATGCTCTGTTGGATAATACATCGTAACAGCTTTACTATTAATTAAATCAGTGTTGTCTGTTTCTGTAACATTAATTCCGTTTGCCCTAGAGTAGCCTTCACCAATTGGTGTGCCATTGACTGGCATTTCCTTTACCGCATGTCCATTAATTTGCAGCTGAACGGTATTTACATTATCGAACTGGGTCAGTGTATGGGTTATTGATTCAAGTATTTGTAATTCTTCTTTTGCTTCATAGTCTTGGAACTCCTCTGAGAAATCGACCACTATCGTACCGTCTTCCTGAAGGTTTACTCCAAGAATTTGTGTTCCTTCTGGCAGCACCGCCTGGAATCCATTTGGCAACATAGAAGTGACTGGCCCACCTTTAACTAAGTGTTCCAATACTTGAGAAGCTACCTCTTTTGATTCTGGATTAGGCAATTCTATAGTCTGTGCCGCTACCATGCCATTTGCATCCACTAAGTACAGTTCTCTTGGTACTGTTTCGTTAACGACCGTTTCTTCACCGTCCCATGTCACACTTTCATTCTCTTCTCCGTCTTCTAAATTATCAACGGGTGATGCATTTTGTGGTGGATCCATGTCCTCCAGCGATTCCTCTCCCTGGAAACAACCTGATAATAATATGGCCATTGTAACACTTCCTGTTAATAATATCCCGCGCTTATACATGTCTTTCCCCCCTAGGATGGTTTGTACTACTATGTATACGAGCCTCCAGTGAAAATAGACCAAAACAAGATAAAAATAAGTGAGAAAGAAATAAATGCATTATATATAAGTCGAAAAATAGTATGTTTCACGATTTTGCAAGATAAGGCCATTCTTTCTAATAAATAAATAAAAAACCCAGTAACCTATGAAATTAGGTTTTCTGGGTTTGCCCAAGTTGAGCTTTTTTTATAGTAACCATTTGTAAATATGGATCTTTGAATATACTTTTAGCAATCTCAATAAAGATTTCCAACTCACCTGTTGTATAAAACTCGTGAACAGGTATGACATCACCTGTTTTAATAATATTATGCACATCGAGGATAGTACTCGTTTCTCTGGCTGTTTCTTCACTCGATGAGATAACTGTCACCTGCTCTCCCATTACATTTTGTATCGTTTGTTTAAGCAAAGGATAATGTGTACAGCCAAGTATCAATGTATCCATCTCGCCTTCCATTAAGGGAGATAGTGATGACTCTACAACTTCCTGAGCTTTTTTCCCAGTTAATATCCCCTGTTCTACCATCGGTACGAATAACGGACAGGCCAGTGCATTTACTTTTATGCTTGAATGGATGCTTTCAAGTGCTTTGGTATAAGCCTCACTACGAATTGTTCCTTCTGTTCCTATGACCCCAATATTATTATTTCTCGTAAACTTAATGGCAGCCCTTGCACCAGGTTGAATAACACCGATAACCGGAATATCTAATTTCTCCTGTAATTCCTGTAGTGTAAACGCCGTTGCAGTATTACACGCTACCACGAGCATCTTAATATTTTTCTCCAGCAAAAAATCTACTAACTCCCAAGTGAATTTTTTCACTTCTTCTTCCGATCTAGGACCATATGGGCATCTAGCTGTGTCTCCAAGATAGATTAATTTTTCTTTTGGTAGCTGCCTCATCAGCTCATATGCTACCGTGAGTCCGCCTACCCCAGAGTCAATGACCCCGATTGCCTGCTCCACAAAAATCCCCTCTACTTTTCTATTATTTTTTATCTACTTGTATCATTTCTTCATGTAAAAAATCGAGCAACTCACTTAATTGCTCTGTTTGTTCAAGGGAAAATTTATCAAGCACCTCACCAAGATATTCCTGCCTCTTTTGAATTACCTCTTCAATGATGGATTCTCCCTTTTCTAACACATGAATTCGGACTACCCTTCTGTCCTTAGAATCGCGAACGCGTTCTACCAGTTCATTTCTTTCCATACGATCCACCAAATCAGTCGTTGTACTAAATGCCAAACTAATTTTATTTGATAATTCACCTATTGTTAAGTCGCCTTCTTCAAGCAACCATTGCAATGCAACAAACTGCGGGGAGGTAATTGGATAGTTATTTAAAATCTTACGTCCATTTTGTTTAATAATACCTGATATATAGCGCATACGTTTTTCTATTTTGTTTATTGTGATCGTAGATGCATCGGTTTTCAAAAATGTAACCCCCTAATGATCTTTCATTGCTCTTAAAGATAACCACTATCATGTAAACAGGATTTCAACCTATAATATTCAGTAAACAGCCAAAATGTTTCATTTTAAATTAGTCCTATTCTACTGTTCCCATTATAGCCACAATCGGTATAAAAATAAATGATTAACCTATTATACCAAAATTTCATCTGTTTCACATTGAAGTTATTGGAATTGTACGCACCGTTTTCTCATCCCCTTCATACTTTATAGAGACTAAATAATTTCCCTTCAATTTGCAGCTCTATAAGAGCAAGGAGGGGTTAACATTTGAAGGACAACGAGTTTAAACCGAAGCAACTACTGACAAAGCGAGAGAAGGAAGTATTCGAATTGTTAGTACAGGATAAAACAACAAAAGACATTGCTCAAGAGCTTTTCATATCAGAAAAAACTGTCCGCAATCACATTTCAAATGCTATGCAAAAGTTAGGAGTCAAGGGGCGATCACAAGCTGTTGTAGAGCTCCTTCGTATGGGGGAATTAAAGCTCTAGATTTAAAAAACCGACTTTCAACAGGAAGTCGGTTTTGTTTGTATATGGAGAGATATTACTTCAGGACCATACTAAGCTTAATGGACTGTAGGGTGTCTACAGTTTTTTTAATCTATGTTGCCAGCAATTCTTTTTTTATTTCTTCACTAATTGGCATAGGTTTCCCAGTCTTAGGGTGAACATAAACAAGTCTTCCTCTTCCCGTCAAAGCGACTTTCCCATCAACCACCCCCATATAGTGAATATCAATTGACGTATTGCCAACATGATTCGCTTTTACATACATGGTTAAGTTTTCATTGAAATACATTTGTTGCAGGTAGTCGCACTGTAAATCGGCGACCACTGGTATACCAGCATCTTCAGACTTGGTATTGAATAAGCCAACTGATTTTAAAAATTCAATTCTTGCTTGTTCGAAATAAATAAAGGGAGAGACATTATTAACATGTCCAAACATGTCCGTCTCGGAAAATCGAATTTTTATAGGTGTGGAAAAAGAAAAAGAACTTCTCCACTCCTCTAGATTTTCAATATATGATATCGTTTTCATTATTTAGTCCTCCAATTGTTCGCTAAATAATAGTGTAGCACAAAGCCCCCTTGTTACCCATCGAGGCAAAAGGGGGCTTTTACTACCACTTAATGTGCTTGATCACTACCAAAGAAATTTTTAAATGCTTGAATGTTTGTAGCACGATTCATGGCTGCAATAGATGTAGTCAAAGGTATCCCTTTTGGACAAACTTGTACACAGTTTTGTGAGTTACCACACCCATCAATACCGCCTTCCTCCATTAAACCATTTAATCTTTCGCTTGCATTCATTTCACCAGTTGGGTGAGCATTGAAAAGACGTGCCTGTGATAATGCTGCAGGTCCAATGAAATTAGACTTATCATTCACATTAGGACATGCTTCTAGACAAACACCACATGTCATGCATTTTGAAAGCTCATAAGCCCATTGACGTTTCTTTTCAGGCATACGAGGTCCTGGTCCTAGATCATGCGTTCCATCAATTGGAATCCAAGCTTTTACTTGTTTTAATGCATCAAACATTCGTTCACGGTCAACAATTAGATCTCTTACAACAGGGAATGTAGACATTGGCTCAAGACGAATCGGCTGCTCTAATTTATCTACTAGGGCTGCACAAGATTGTCTAGCTGTTCCGTTAATGACCATAGAACATGCTCCACAAACCTCTTCTAAACAGTTCATATCCCAATATACAGGAGCGGTTTTATCACCATTCGCGTTTACCGGGTTTTGCCGTATTTCCATTAAGCCAGAGATAACATTCATGTTTTTTCGGTAAGGAACATGAAATGTTTCTTCATAAGGAGCAGATTCAGGACTGTCCTGTCTGGTAATAATAAACGTAACGGTTTGTTGTTCAGCCATCATTACTTACTCCCTTCACTTTTTTTTGTATAATCGCGCTTACGTGGTTTGATTAGAGACGTATCTACAGGTTCGTATGTAAATACAGGCTCTTCTGTCTCTTGGTTAAATGCGGCAACAGTTGTTTTCAACCACTCTTCATCATTACGATCAGGGAACTCTGGTTTGTAATGCGCACCGCGACTTTCATTACGATTATATGCACCGATTGTTATAACGCGAGCTAGGTGAAGCATGTTTTTCAACTGACGGGTAAACATTACACCTTGATTGCTCCATCTAGAAGTGTCATTAATGTTAATATTTTCCCAACGCTCCAACAACTCTTGTATTTTCTTATCGGTTTTTAATAGTTTCTCATTATCTCGAACAACTGTTACATTATCCGTCATCCATTCGCCTAGCTCTTTATGAATTTGATAGGCATTTTCTGTACCTTTCATATTCATTAATGCTTCAAACTTCTCACGTTCTTCTTTTTCAGTTCTCTCGAATAACTCTGGAGAGATATCATCTACATGTTTATCCAGTCCGTCGATGTATTTAATAGCATTAGGGCCAGCTACCGAACCACCATAGATAGCGGAAAGCAACGAGTTAGCACCTAATCGGTTTCCACCATGTTGGGAATAGTCACATTCTCCAGCAGCAAAAATCCCAGGGATATTTGTCATTTGATCATAATCAACCCATAGACCACCCATTGAGTAATGAACAGCAGGGAAAATTTTCATTGGAACTTTTCTAGGATCTTCACCTACAAACTTTTCATAGATTTCGATAATCCCACCAAGTTTTACGTCCAGTTCCTTTGGATCTTTATGGGAAAGGTCTAAATAAACCATATTCTCCCCATTGATTCCAAGCTTCTGATTAACACATACATCAAAAATTTCACGTGTAGCAATATCACGAGGTACAAGGTTTCCGTAAGCAGGGTATTTCTCTTCAAGGAAGTACCATGGTTCTCCATCCTTATAAGTCCAAACACGTCCACCTTCTCCACGAGCTGACTCACTCATGAGACGAAGCTTGTCATCACCTGGTATTGCAGTTGGATGGATTTGAATAAATTCGCCGTTTGCATATTTTGCACCTTGTTGATAAAGCACACTTGCAGCAGAGCCTGTATTAATAATTGAATTGGTAGATTTACCAAAAATAATTCCTGGACCACCGGTAGCAATAATTGTTGCATCTGAAGGGAAAGATTTAATTTCATGTGTCTTAATATCCTGTGCTACAATCCCTCTACCTGTTCCTTCGTCATCTATAATGGCGCCAACAAATTCCCAGCTTTCAAATTTATTAACAAGCCCTTCAACTTCATAGCGACGAACTTGTTCATCCAATGCATATAGCAATTGTTGTCCCGTTGTTGCCCCAGCGTACGCTGTTCTATGATGTTGCGTTCCACCAAAACGGCGAAAATCAAGTAGCCCTTCTGGTGTCCGGTTAAACATTACACCCATCCGATCCAACATATGGATAATACTTGGAGCTGCGTCACACATTGCTTTTACAGGAGGCTGATTCGCTAGGAAGTCTCCTCCGTATACTGTATCATCAAAGTGAATATCTGGAGAATCCCCTTCCCCTTTTGTATTAACTGCACCGTTAATACCACCTTGTGCACAAACAGAGTGAGAACGTTTAACAGGTACAATAGAGAATAAATCTACATTTACACCCGCTTCAGCTGCTTTGATTGTTGCCATCAAGCCGGCAAGTCCGCCGCCAACAACAGCAATTTTGCGATTACTCATAATGAACACTCACTCCTCTTTCTATAAATTAAACGCCGTAAGCAAATTGAATTAATGTTCTTACACCTAAATAGCTTATCGCTAAAAAGATTAGCAATGTTGCATATGTAGCGATTTTTTGAGATTTTGGTGACTGTGTGAAGCCCCATGTTACAAGGAAACTCCATAAACCATTTGCAAAATGGAAAGTAGTAGAAATGACACCAATAATATAGAACCAGAACATAAATGGAGTCGTTAAAATATTTTCCATTAGACTATAATCAAGATCTACATTACCCATCCCTAGCTGTATCCGTGTTTCCCATACATGCCAGGCAATAAATACAAGTGTTACAATGCCTGTGAATCGCTGTACGTAGAACATCCAATTTCGGAAATAGTTGTATCTTTTCATGTTATTTCGCGCGACAAATACAATATAGACCCCTAGTATTGCATGAAACAGAATTGGCAGATAAATGACTACGGTTTCAAGCAATAGCCTAAATGGTAGTCCATGCATAAAACCAGCTGCCTTATTAAAACTTTCTTCACCATACACAGCAAAATGATTCACCACCAAGTGCTGAACCAGAAAGAGCCCGATTGGTATTACGCCTAACAGTGAGTGTAATCTCCTGTAAAAAAACTCACGATGCTCTGCCATGTGTTACCCCCCCTTAGTTTCAAAGTTTACGATTTTCATAACTAGTAACATTATCCAATAGTATATGTTTATGTGTTGCTCCCTTACTATTTGCATAATGTACAATTTGCGACATATTTATTGTACTTCTAACTAGAAAAAGCGTCAAGAAAACGTTACCGTATTCTTATAGAAAGTCTTCCCGAAAAAAATAAACTTTTAAGCGTAACTTCCAACGGTACACTTGCTAATTTCGTTAATTATATAGATAATAAGACTAGCAATTTACTTCTTCATACATAAGAAGCAGGCTACCTATTTGGAAAGGATGACATTCATGTCAAAGGAACAAGATACACTTGATAATTCTTTATTAACTAACCTTCAAAGCACTGGCGCCGGATACGATATACTTCGATACATTGGTTTACCTGAAATATTTGGTAGTGAATCCGATACATTGCTTTATTTTATGGGACGAAATCTTGCTAGAAAGTTTGCTCTTGAAACCATGGAGGATATTTATGATATTGTCGAGAAATTAGGGTGGGGAAAATTGGAGCTAGTAAAAGAAAAGAAAAAGGAGCTAGTCTTTCAGTTGATGGCCGATAGTGTGGCACAACGACTTCAAGCCCCCTTAAATACTGATTTTCGACTTGAAGCCGGATTTCTTGCAGAAGCTGTACAAAGATTAGTGGGACACGATTGTGAGTGCACAGAGGATATACATCGAAAAATCCACCAAGTCCAATTCAATATTATGTATACGAAATAAATTTAATGAGCTTATTAGAAAGCTCTATATTGAAAAGCCACGAAGCATAAATGCTACGTGGCTTTTCATATTTTGGGACTAATAAATGTTAGTCGCTACCCTTATTTTCTTTCGTTAAATGCTCTAAAATATCTTCAGCAGTGTTTGTTGGAATACCTAATTTTGTGATATCGGTAACAGTTGCTTTCTTTATTTCCTTCACTGATTTAAAGTGAGTAAGAAGCAATTTTCTCCGCTTTTCACCAATTCCTGGTATTTTATCAAGCTCTGACTGGAACAAGTTTTTGCCCCGCAACTGTCTATGGAATGTAATAGCAAAACGATGGACTTCTTCCTGTATTCTTTGGACAAGGTAGAACTCCTGCGACTGACGTTTTAACGGGATTACTGCTGGTGGGAAGCCGAACAATAATTCACTCGTTTTATGGCGGTCATCTTTCGCCAATCCGCATAACGGAATATCAAGCCCTAATTCGTTTTCCAAAACATCTAACGCTGCACTCATTTGTCCTTTTCCACCATCGACTATAATCATATCTGGCAATGGCAATCCATCCTTAAGTACCCTCGAGTATCTACGACGAACAACTTCACGCATGGTATCATAGTCATCTGGTCCTTCTACATCTTTAATCTTATACTTTCTGTATTCCTTTTTATTTGGTTTTCCATCTATAAAGACAACCATTGCAGAAACAGGATCCGTACCCTGAATATTTGAATTATCAAAGGCTTCAATGCGATGCGGTGTCTCAATGTTAAGTGTTTCCCCCAACTGTTCAACCGCCACAATGGTCCGCTCTTCATCTCTTTCTATAAGAGAGAATTTCTCTTTCAATGCGATCTCTGCATTTTTGGTCGCCAATTCCACCAATTCTTTTTTACGTCCTCTATATGGCGTATGGACATCTACTTCTAATAATTCCTTCACCAAATCATTATCAATACCAATTGGAACAAGAATCTGCTTCGGCTTTGGATGATGCTGGTGTATATAAAACCTTCCGACATAGCTGAGAAATGTATCCGCTGCATCATCAAAGAAAGGAAACACCGCGACATCACGTTCAATTAGCTTCCCCTGCCTTATGAAAAACACTTGAACACACATCCAGCCTTTGTCATAGCTAAAGCCAAAGATATCACGGTCCGCATTGTCATTAAGTGTCATTTTCTGCTGTTCCATTACTATTTCTATATGCTCAATTTGATCACGGAGCTCCATCGCACGTTCAAAGTTTAGTTGCTCACTAGCCAGCAACATTTTTCGCTTAAGATCGGCTTTAATCTTTTTATATCCTCCATGTAAAAAGGAAGAGATACTCTGCACAATTGAAAAATATTCCTGCTTAGAAGGAGGATTTTCACTACATGCTTTACACTGTCCCAAGTGATAGTATAAACAGACTCTCCCTGGTGGGTTATTACATTTTCTTAATGGATACAAGCGATCTAGTAGTTTCTTCGTTTCTCTTGCTGCAATAACATTCGGGTATGGGCCAAAATACTTTCCCTTATCTTTTTTCACTTTACGGGTTATTAATAATCGAGGATGTCTCTCAGACGTAATTTTTAGGTAAGGGTAGGATTTATCATCTTTGAGCATGACATTAAACTTAGGGTCATACTTCTTAATTAGATTCATTTCCAATATCAGAGCTTCTATCTCCGATGTAGTTACAATGTATTCAAAATCTATAATTTCCTGCACAAGTCGCTGTGTTTTCCTGTCATTAGCACCAGTAAAATAAGAACGAACGCGATTCCGTAAAAGCTTTGACTTTCCAACATAAATAACGGTACCATGTTTATCTTTCATTAAATAACAGCCCGGTTGTAATGGCAGTACAGCCAGTTTCTCTTTAATCGTCTGATTCATGTTATCCATTCCTTTTATCACTTAGAAAATCCCTTGTTACATAGGCAACAAGGGATTTTAATTTACTTTCTATTCACTATACCATTTTTACGCGTGCTTGTTAATAAGATCTACAAGCGCTTCTTTAGGTTGGAAACCGATAACTTGATCTACTACGTTACCATCTTTAAACAATAGTAGTGTAGGGATACTCATAACACCATATTTACCAGCAGTTTCCTGGTTTTCATCTACATCAAGTTTAACGATCTGTACTTTATCTTCCATTTCGCCATCGATTTCTTCGAGTACTGGTGCAATCATTTTACAAGGTCCACACCAAGGTGCCCAAAAATCAGCTAACACTAGTCCTTCAGCAGTTTCTTTAGCGAAGTTTTGATCTGTTACGTTCGTAATTGCCATTCTAATTCCTCCTTAAGTGAAGCTTTAAATCATACACCGAGTATACCATCGTTATTATTTCCTTGCGAATACTTTGCTTATACATAAGAAAAGCGCAGAGCCCTGTACTAGGTACGCCGTCTAGGACCGACCCGTCCTGTGGGTCAACGTCGGCATGACCTGGTCCTCCGGGCCGCAGTAACTGGACAGACAATAGAAAAAGCAATAGCTTTTTCTATTGCTTCATTTTCTTAATTTCTTCAATTAACAATGGAAGGATTTCGAATAAATCCCCAACAATTCCATAGTCAGCTACATTAAAGATGTTTGCTTCAGGGTCCTTATTAATGGCAACAATAACCTTAGAGTTAGACATTCCGGCAAGGTGCTGAATTGCTCCAGAAATACCTACAGCAATATACAAGTCTGGAGTAACAACCTTCCCAGTCTGGCCAATTTGTAGAGAATAATCGCAGTATTCAGCATCACATGCTCCACGCGAGGCCCCGACTGCTCCACCAAGTACTTCTGCTAGTTCATACAATGGCTTGAAGCCTTCTTCACTTTTGACACCTCTACCACCCGCAACAATTACATTCGCTTCAGAAAGATCTACTCCTTCTGCTGCTTTTCGAATAACATCTTTAATTACAGTTCGAATACCTGCAACATCTATATCTTTTGTGATAACGTCACCTTTCCGGCTTTCATCTCGTTCCAGTGCTGGTACATTGTTTGGTCTTATTGTAAAGAATGTTAACCCACTTGTTACCGTTTTCTTTTCAAATGCTTTACCAGAGTATATCGGCCTTGTAAAAACTGGAGTTCCCCCATCTAGCTCTAAATCCACCACATCTGAGACCAGACCACTCTCTAATTTACTTGCAAGCTTTGGTGTAAGATCCTTACCAACCGAGGTGTGTCCCATAACAATACCAGAAGGCGCTTCTTCTTTTATTACAGAAAGTATGGCCTGCCCATAACCTTCTGACGTATACGCTTTCAAATTATCGTGCTTTATTGTGATTACTTTATCTGCGCCATAATAGATCATTTCCTCAGCTTGGCTTCCTTGATCTGTATCACCGCATATTATGCCAACAATTTCACCTTCGGGCTGAATCTTCTTAGCTGCTGCAATCGCCTCATAGGTCACGTTTCGTAATGTACCTTCCCTTGCTTCACCAATAACTAAAAATTTATCACTCATTACGTCTTCCCCTTTCTGACTGAACGGTTTTATAGCACTTTTGCATCATTTTTAAGTAAAGATACTAGCTCTTGAACCTGATCACCAATTTCCCCTTCAAGAACTCTTCCAGCTTCTTTTTCCGGTGGCAGAAAAATCTCGACTGTTCTCGTTTTCGCTTCAAGTTCATCTTCATCAAGGTCTAAATCATCTAATTCCAGCTCATCAAGCGGTTTCTTTTTCGCTTTCATAATGCCTGGAAGTGATGGATACCTTGGTTCATTTAAACCTTGTTGGCATGTCACCAATAAAGGCAGTGTTGATTCTATGACTTCGACGTCTCCTTCTACATCTTTTTCTAAGGAAACTGTTTCATTATCAATCTTTAAGCTGGTGATCGTTGTAATATAAGGCATACCCAACAATTCAGCTAATCTCGGTCCGACCTGTCCACTCGCTTCATCAATCGCAACATTACCAGCAAGGATTAAGTCGACTTGTTTATCTTTAAAATACGCTTCAAGAATACGTGAAGTAGTATATTGATCTCCATCTTCTAAATCTTCCTCCGTATTAATTAAGACTGCTTTATCCGCTCCCATTGCCAACGCTGTACGGAGTTGTTTCTCGGATTCTTCATCTCCTACCGTTACTACTGTAACCTCTCCTCCATGCTCATCCCGTTGGTTAATTGCTTCTTCAACAGCATACTCATCATATGGATTAATAATAAATTCAGCGCCGTCATCTTCAATTTTCCCTGACGATATGTTTATCTTTTCCTCTGTATCAAACGTTCTTTTTAACAGTACGTATATATCCAATTTTGTTCCTCCTCAATTAAAAGTGGATTACTTATCTATAAAGTTTGGCTTGCGTTTTTCCAAGAATGCCTGGATACCTTCTTTAGCATCCTGGGAACCAAAAACTTCTTTAAATGCATTTGCTTCTGCCTCCAACCCTCTGTCAAAGAGTTCCGTTTTCGCATAAGGCACTAAGTTCATAATATGCTGAATGGAAGGTCTACTTTTTTCTGCAATTTTTTTTGCAAGTTTACTAGTTTCGGTAAACAATTCATCCTCTTCCACGACCCTATTGGCAAGCCCAAAATGATATGCTTCCTCCCCAGATATAGGTTCACCAGATAAAATCATTTCATATGCTTTGGCATTCCCTACATGCTGCGGTAAGCGCTGTGTTCCCGCAAAACCTGGAATGATACCAAGAGTAAGTTCAGGCAGCCCAAGCTTAGCCGTTTTTGTAACAATTCGAATATGGCATGCCATTGCCAGTTCCAATCCTCCACCAAGCGCAGCCCCATGAATCGCTGCGATAACTGGTACTGGAAAATGTTCTATTTTGTTAAAAAGCTCTTGCCCTTTTTGTGCTAGTGATTTAGAATCTGAAGAATCTTGAAAAGAAGTAAACTCTTTTATATCCGCCCCTGCTGAGAAAAACCTTCCTTCTCCTTTTAATACAATTGCTTTCACACTCTTATCAGCTTCCACTTTTTTTAGTTTTTCTTCCAATTCAAGCAGAAGTGTGCTGGAGAGCGCATTAGCAGGTGGACTTTGAATAGTTAGATAAGCTACCCCGTCCTTTACATCATAAGCTAATATAGACATCTTTCTCCCTCCTTTGTTATTTTACAGTAAGGCCATTAGTAAGTAATTGGTGAACGTCTCCAGCCTGATCTACTAGGTTGTATTTCCTTTCTTTCATTACCCAATTGGTTACCGTTTCATCCAATGTACCAAATATCATTTGTCTTACTAGCGGTAGAATTAATTCCTTTCGAAAAAGCCCATCCTCCATACCTTCCTTAATTATACTGTCAATCAAAGTCAAATACGGCTTTAAAACTTGGTTAATTTTCACCCTCAACTCAGGATTAGACTGACGGAGTTCTAGCTGCGTTACTACAGCCAAATGTGGGTTACTTGCTAATTGCTGAAAATGCATTTCAATTAATGCTAAAAGCTTTTTATTCGCATCTTCTTTTTGCTCAATGGAGTTTTCGGTTTGTTCTATGAACTGTCCCATCTTCTCTTCAAAAACAGAGACTAAAATATCCTCCTTGTTTTTAAAATATAGATAAATGGTGCCATCTGCAACCCCTGCCTTTTTGGCAATCTTTGAAACCTGTGAGGCATGATAACCATTTTCAGCTATTACTTCCACTGCTGCCTCAATAATTTGCTTATACTTTGGTTTTCGTTTATTCATCTTAATCTCCTAATCTAAACAAGAAATAATCAAATGAATGAATCATCATTCATATTTCATTTTACGATCAAAGATGATATCTGTCAACCGATATAAGTTGTCCAAACTTTTCCAACAAGAGCCATATTGGCTCATGCTTTTTGAATGTGTTCCGTTTCTTCCTCTTTCCGTTTTTCCTTTTCTTCGTTTACTAAGCTACGTCTAAGTATTTTCCCGACTGCTGTTTTCGGTAGTTCTGTCCTGAATTCATAAATTTTTGGTACTTTATATGCTGCCAAATGCTTTCTACAAAAACGATTTAATTCTTCTTCATTTAAAGTAGATCCAGTCTTAAGTACGATGTAGGCCTTAACAGTTTCTCCTCGATATGCGTCTGGAACTCCTGCCACTACCGCTTCTTGAATACCCTCATGCTCGTATAGCACTTCTTCCACTTCTCTAGGATAAATGTTGTACCCACCTGCAATAATCATATCTTTTTTACGATCAACTACATAGAAATACCCATCTTCATCCATGTATCCTAAGTCTCCAGTGAATAGCCACCCATCTTTCAGTACTTGATCTGTTTCTTCCTTGTTATTCCAGTAACCTTTCATTACTTGCGGTCCTTTTACTACAATTTCACCAATCTCACCTATTTCTGCTTCCTCATCCGTCTCCATTAGCACGACTTTACATTCTGTGTCAGGCCAAGGTACTCCAATACTTCCATTAATCCTGTTTTCCCATACAAAGTTCGCATGGGTTACAGGCGAGGTTTCTGTTAGTCCATACCCTTCCACCAATTTACCACCAGTTAATTTCTCAAATTGCTCCTGTATTTCGATAGGAAGCGGGGCGGATCCACTGATGCAGGCTTCAATTGAGGATAAATCATAGTTAGATAGATCAGGATGGTTTAGCAGACCAATATAGATGGTTGGCGCTCCTGGGAAGAGCGTGGGTTTTTGCTTATCAATTGTTTTCAATACTTCCTTTGCATCAAATTTAGGCAGTAATACCATTTTTGAGCCTACCATAATAGAGTTATTCATGACGGTTGTCATCCCATACACGTGAAAGAAGGGCAGAACTCCGAGAACAATATCCTCTTCACCTTTTGTATTGTATAACCAAGCGTCACACATTTGTACATTAGCAACTAAGTTGTAATGTGTCAGCATAACGCCTTTAGGGTATCCTGTTGTGCCACCCGTATATTGCAGTAATGCAAGATCCTCCATTGGATCAATATCCACTTTTTGGTAAGCTGTTTCCAATGCGGAAATTGCTTTTTGCCAGCTATGGGTTATCTCTGATTCTTCTACTTTCACGACCATTTTATATTGTCTTTTTTGAATAAAAGGATAAACCATATTCTTGGGAAATGGTAGGTAATCTTTGATGCCCGTGACAATTGTGTGCATAATGCTTGTTTTAGGAATAACGTTGGTAACGGTAGGAAGGAGAACATCCAAGCAAATAATGAAGCTTGCCTCTGAATCTTTTAACTGGTACTCCAGTTCTCTTTCTTTATAAAGAGGGTTAGTCTGTACAACAACTGCCCCAGCCATAAGTGTAGCGTAGTACCCAATTACCGCCTGAGGACAATTTGGTAGCATAATGGCGACCTTATCGCCTTTTTTCAGCCCTTCCTTCTGCATAAAGGATGCCATTTTTTTTGCTTCCACATATAACGCCTCAAAACTTATCTCCTTCCCCATAAAATAAAGCGCTTTCTTTTTTGCGAATCGGGAAGCACTTTCTTCAAGGAAAGCGTGCAAGGGCTTCCTGTCATACGTAATACTGGTAGGTATCTCAGAGGGGTAATGCTTTAACCATCTTTTACTCTGCCCCATTCTATATCTCCTCCTTTATTACTATACTATTTTCATTATAACGGTAAATTTCAATTTTTGAAAATTTTATGTAACTTTTATTTAAATAAATAAACGATGCCAACTATCATAAAAATAACCGCTACAACTGTTAATATTTTCGCCAGCCTGTCAAGTATCATAATAACGCTCCCCTATTCTATGCTAACCCCAATAACAAAGGCCAATCCAATGGATATCATCATGGAAATTAAACCAACAGCTTTGTTTCCCTTTCCTATTTCTTCATCAACTTTTATTGTTGGAGTGAGAAATTCAAAAATAAAATACCCAAACAATAATAACAAAAAGCCAAATGCTCCCCAGCCTATACTTTGAAGCACCGTATCATTATGCTCAATGGAAAAACGAAAAATGGTAGCTATACCAAATATTTTCCCACCGGTCGCCATTGCCACTGCTAAATTTCCCTTTTTTATCTCTTCCCAATTTCTATAAGATGTTACTGTTTCAAATATGGCTAGGAACACAAGTGTGGCTAATATAACCACACTGTACCTAGCAGCCGTTACAACAATAACATTTTCCCAAAATGTGCTCACAGCGCTTCCTCCTATTTGTCACTAACGCAATTCTATGACGGTAACTCCACTACCGCCTTCTCCCGCTTCTCCAGATCTCTGCCCCGCAATTCTCGGATGCTTTTTGACAAACTCTTTTACACCATTGCGCAGGGCACCTGTTCCTTTACCATGTATGATGGATACCTTCCCATACCCGGCAAGTAAGCTGTCATCAATATATTTTTCTAGTTTTAAAAGAGCATCTTCAAACCTTTCTCCACGTAGATCAAGTTCTGTACTAACATGATAATTAGACCCACGTATTGTAGTGAGGGGTTTTTCATATGTTTGTTTTTGCTTTCCTAATGGCTGGAGATCATCGCGCTTCATTTTGACTTTCATTATACCAACTTGTACAAGGAATTCCTTATCACTAACTTTTTCTACAATCGTTCCCTTTTGATTAAGTTTCAGAAGTTTCACTTCATCACCAGCTTTGATCTCTTTCTTGGACTGCGCCGGCGCGGAAGGCTGTTGGTCGTTTTGTTTTTGTCGTAGCTTAGGCTGTGCCTCTTCTAGCATCTTTTTCGCTTCGATCCACTCATGTTCCTTTAACTTCGTCTCTGTCTTCATTTTACGAATTTCATCTACAATTAGCTCGGCTTCCTCACGGGCCTTTGCTAATGCTCTCTCTGCCTTTTCCTCCGCTTTCTTATATAAAGCTTCTCGTTTCTGTTCATATTGGTTCCAGGCATTTCTTATGTTTTGATGTAATTCTTCACTTGCTATAAGCGTTCGATGTGCTTCTTCGTATTCTTTTTCAGCCGAAAGCTGTGAATCTTCGAGTGAGGCAATCATGTTTTCAACGCTCTTTGTATCAACACCGATCAGCCCTTTAGCCTGGTCGATCACATGATTATCCAACCCTAGTCTTTTGGAGATTTCAAAAGCATTACTGCGACCCGGAACGCCAATTAACAGACGATAAGTTGGTCGTAACGTTTGCACATTAAATTCTACTGAAGCATTCACGACATTTTCTCTGTTATAACCATAGGCCTTTAATTCAGGGTAATGAGTGGTTGCAATTACTCTTGCTCCTCTACTTATCACATCATCTAGGATGGACATCGCAAGTGCTGCTCCCTCTTGTGGATCGGTACCCGCTCCAAGTTCATCGAATAAAACTAGTGTCTTATCATCAACCTTCTTCAAGATATCTACGATGTTGGTCATATGCGATGAAAAGGTACTCAGGTTTTGCTCAATCGATTGTTCATCTCCAATATCGGCAAAAACGTGTTGGAACACAGCAAGCTCACAGCCATCCAATGCGGGAATTTGTAAACCAGATTGTGCCATGAGCGTGCATAATCCGATCATCTTCAAAGTGACTGTTTTCCCACCTGTATTGGGGCCTGTTATGACAATAGAGGTATATGACTCTCCAATTTCCACATCATTCGGGACCACTTCCTCTTTGGGGATGAGTGGATGTCTTGCTTGTTGCATTTTAATTATTCCATTATCATTCATTTTCGGCATCGAAGCCTTCATTTGTTTACCCAGTTTTGCTCTAGCAAACATTACATCGATATCTGATAATACTTCGATATTGATTAGTAATGGGGCTTCCTCTAATGCAATCTGTTCGGTGATTTCCTGAAGAATTCTTTCAATCTCTTGCTTTTCTTTTACCGATGCTTCTTGGAGCTGGTTATTAAAGTCAACGATTGCTTTAGGTTCCATAAACAATGTCTGACCTGAGGATGATTGATCATGTACAATGCCACCTATCGCTCCTCTGTACTCTTGCTTTACAGGCAGTACATAGCGATCATTACGAATGGTAATAATGGCGTCCGAAAGCATATTGCTATTAGTTCGTGTGTAATTTTCCAACCTATCCCGGACTCTGCTTTCATAGGTTCTTATAGAAGAACGGATACTGCGTAATTTCTGGGAAGCACTATCCATCACATAACCGTGATCATCAATACAGCTTTTTATTAGTTGCTCAAGTTCTCTTAATGGGGTGATCTGCTCCACAAGCTCTTCTAAGATAGGGTACGTTTCTTCCAATTTGCCAACAAAATCTTTAACTTGCCTTCCACCATAAATGGTATTTGCCACATCTAAACATTCGTCAGTCCCTAAGCTACCTCCGATTACCGAGCGTTTGATGCTTGCCCGTATGTCAGAAATACCACCAAGCGGCAGTTCTGCATTTAAACGCACAATTTGCGAAGCTTCATCCGTCTCTTTCTGGCGCTGTATGACTTCTTCCATTACAACAGATGGCTTTGTTTGAACAGCAAGACGTTTACCTAAAGATGTTGCTGCATGGTCTTTTAATTGATCTATAATCTTATCGAATTCCATTACCCGTAGGATTCGCTCATTCATAAAAGTGTTACTCCTTTTTTCTTCCTTATTTATTCCGTGAAAAATATTTCTTTAGCTCTTCAACGGACCACGTATTCATAACCGTATCTTTTTCAATCCAACCTTTTCTGGCAATGCCTACTCCATACTTCATATGCTCCAACATTTGATAGTTATGCGCATCCGTATTTATTGCGAGGTTCACCCCTGCCTCTTGGGCTTTTCTGGCCCACTCTGCAGCTATATCTAGGCGATTTGGGTTGGCGTTTATTTCTAAAGCTGTATTTGTTTCTTTTGCTTTTTTGATAAGTTGTTCCATATCTACTTGATACCCATCCCGTCTTCCGATCAACCTACCTGTAGGATGGGCAATTAAAGACACGTAGGGATTTTCAAGCGCTGTCTGTAACCTACCCATTATTTTCTCTTTCGACTGATTAAAATTGGAATGAATCGCAGCAATCACAAAATCCATTTCCTTTAAGAAGTCATCCGAGAAATCGAGCGTTCCATCTGGACGTATATCCATTTCCACTCCAGCAAAAATATGGATATCGTTATATGTTTCGTTTAGCTTTTCAATTTGTTCTCGTTGTTTCCTTAAACGATCTTCATCAAGACCATTTGCCACCCGCAGGTACTTAGAATGATCTGTAATCGCAATGTAGCGATAGTTTCTTCTTCTTGCTTCTTCTACCATTTCCTCCAGTGACTGTGCTCCATCACTTGCTGTGGTATGCATATGTAAGTCACCATGAATGTCAGTAAGCTCAAGTAAGCTATTTGAAGGGAGGAATTCCTCAACTTCTCCTGTATTTTCTCTTACTTCTGGAGGGATATATGGTAAACCAAAATGTTTAAAGAAGGCTTCTTCAGTAGGAAAGTGTAATGTCTCACCTGTTTCTTCCACGTCTACCCCATATTCATTGATCTTCTCGCCCCGAGACTTCGCAAGTTGTCGCATGGCAACATTGTGATCCTTTGACCCTGTAAAATGATGCAAGGTAGAAGCAAATTCGGACTGATCAACCAAACGAAAATCTACATTAATATCATAAATATCCTCAAGTGTCACAGATACCTTTGTATCTCCTTTTGCGATTACATCTTTAAGACTCTCTATATTTAATAATGCCTCTCTAACACGTTCAGGCTGTTCGGTCGCAATGATAAAGTCAATGTCTTTAATCGTCTCTCGCATTCGTCTTAGGCTACCAGCACGGGAGTACTGCTGGATTTCACTAACCTGGCTTAAGTATGCTTCAATTTTTTCAGCAATTGGAAGCATAATAGCAATTGGCAGACGTTCTGGACGTTTCCCCACTTCCTCTAGTGCAGAAAGAATTTTTTCTGCCGTTTTCTTCCCAAAACCAGCTAATGCCTCAACCTGTCCATTTTCACATGCTTCTTTTAGAGATGCTCCATCCCTTACCCCAAGTTCTTGATATAGCTTGGCTAATTTCTTACCACCAAGACCAGGTAAATCTAATAAAGGGATGAGTCCTTCTGGTATTTCCTTTTCTAATTGTGCAAGTGTTTCCGAATTACCTGTTTCAACGAATGCTTCTATTACCGAGCTGGTTCCCTTCCCAATCCCACTGATTTTTTGAAAGTCTTCAATAGCAGAAAGCGACCTTTCATCCTTCTCAAGGCCCTGTGCTGCTTTTCGGTATGCAGCTATCTTGAACGTATTCTCACCTTTTAATTCCATATAGATTGCAATTTTTTCAAGTAATTTAATAACATCTTTTTTATTTACACTCATTTTAATTCACCTACATTCATTAATATTCTCTTTCTAACCTTTGAGCATGGCCACTATTTTTACGCCAACTTTGCTTATTGGCCATAATTTTATACATTCCTCACGTGTAAAAAAGACTGATTCAAACTAGTTAATACCTATTGTACATGACATACAACTGTATCACTACTACTTGAACCAGTCAGTTATGGTGCATCTATTGCTTTTTCATTTATAGTTAGTTTATTCAATCAGATTAGGCCACTGTATTAAACCAAAGATCCTTTAACTTCTCTGATAAATAAGGGGTGTTTTCTAACATCCCAAGGGCAATGGAAGAGTCATTTATCCATGATTGTATGCTGGCAACTGGCGTAAGGGCCAAAATATACAGGACAATAAACAATAAAAGATAAACTTCTAAAAATCCCAGCACTGCACCAAGCAGTTTATTTACTGAATTCAAGACAGGTAAAGATGCCACAAAATCAAGCATTGAGGCAATAATTTGTAATATAACTCTGACTGCAAAAAATATGATAACAAAGGCAATGGCATTATAAAAACCACTTTCTAACGGAAGTGCTTGAAGAAAATCTGCCCAAGCTCCCTGATCTGTTAAATCGGGATAAGGTATCCACAGTTTTAGCTTCGGACCCAAATTATCATAGTAGAGAGATGCTGCTATTAGGGCCAAAACAAACCCTAATAAATGGAATAGCTGGAGTATGAACCCTCGCTTCAATCCCACGAATAAACCAAAAATTAATATAATCAGTATGATAAGATCAAACATATCTAGTTATCCTCTTTCTTTTTTAATGAACCTAATAATGCTGCATAGTCCTCTTTTAATTTTAAGTAATCATTCATTGTATTCACGGCTGTAAGTACTGCAAGCTTGGTTGTATCTAGGTGCCTGTTAGCCTCTTGGATTTCATTCATTTTTTGATCAACTAGGCTGGCAACGAGGCGAACATGACTTGCAGATTCCTCCCCAACAATCGTATATGATTTATTATGTATATCAACAGTGATCCGCGATTTATTATTTTGGGTCACGGGAATACCCTCCTGCCTGATAAAAAATTCTACATCTTATATTAACATGAAGTGAATGAATTAGGAAACCGAGATATCATGGAACAAACCCGTTTTCTTCTGTCGCTGTTTTTGCTATAGTCAATCTATCGGAAAAAGAGGAGTTGAGTAAATGCCACAGTCTGTGCATACGTTACCATATAATACAATTAAGAAAATGATGCAACATTATCATACATCTCTAACTACTACTCCACAGGGAGCGGTTTTTCGGGCAAAGACCGAACATGCGGTCATAACAGCCTACAAATCTGGAAAGGTTTTATTTCAAGGCGGAAGTCCTGAAAAAGAAGCAGGAAAATGGACAGATGCAACAGTAAACACTTCCACAAAAAAAGAGAATTCCACAGGGAAACCGCAATCCACATATGCACCACCTTCCACTTTATTTTCCCAGAGCCATATAGGAACAGATGAAGCTGGTACAGGAGATTACTTTGGCCCCATCACAGTAGCTGGCGTTTATGTAAGTGCAGACCAAATTGATACGTTGAAAAAAATGGGGGTAAAGGATTCCAAAAACCTAACCGATGCTACCATAAGGAAGCTTTCAAGGGAAATTGTAAAAATGAACATCCCCTATACGCTGATGGTGCTAGCAAATGAAAAGTACAATAAACTACAGGCCAGTGGCTGGTCACAAGGTAAAATGAAGGCTATGCTACATCACTCTGTCATTAAAAGCCTTTTAAAGAAAGTAGAAGATAAACCCCTGGAGGGTGTATTAATTGACCAGTTTTGTGAGCCAGCAATTTATAAGCGGCATATTGCTTCGGAAAAACAATTACTTGCAGAAAAGACCTATTTTATGACAAAGGCAGAAAGCTACTCCATTGCAGTTGCAGCTGGATCAATCATTGCTAGAAGTCGTTTTCTCGATGAAATAGATAGGCTATCCGAAAAACTTGGTGTTACGATACCGAAAGGAGCATCAAAAAAAGTTGACCAAGTAATCGCCAGGCTCATCACCGAACAGGGTGAAGATGCATTAAACCAATGTGCTAAGACCCATTTTGCAAATACCACAAAAGCGAAAGCCTATTTATAAGTAACTAAAAAAGAAGCCGACCAATTAATCGTATCGACTAATTGATCGGCTTCTAATATCACTATTATGATCTTACATATGCATCATATTTCTCATTTACGTGATGAAGGATGTTAGTGTAAGACTCTTCTACTTCTTCGTCTGTAAGAGTTTTATCAGGATGCTGATATACTAAGCTGTACGCGACTGATTTCTTGTTTTCCCCAATGTTTTCTCCTTGATAGACATCAAATATATCCACTTGTTTCACTAATGGAGCTCCTAATTCGACAATCGTCTGTTTCACATCACCAGCAGGAATTTGCTTATCCATGATAAAGGCAATGTCCCTTGAAATGGAAGGATACTTCGGAATTTGACTATAGGAAGGAACAGCACTATGCTCGGCAATTACTTCTTCCATATTCACATCAAATACATACGTATCTTTAAGCCCACTTTCCTTTTGTAAACTAGGGTGTACTTGGCCAATAAAGCCGACTTCTTTACCATTAATAAGTATTACAGCACTTCTTCCTGGATGCATCTGTGGTATTGTCCCTTTTTTGAAGGAGACGGGTAATTTTAGGTAGTCGAATAATCCTTCCATTATGCCTTTCACTACATAAAAATCAACCTCTTTTTTCTCCTGTTGCCAAGGATGCTCCATCCATTTTCCAGAAAGTGCACCAGAAACTCTAAGTTGCTCAGATGGTTGGCTCGTAATCATCTTTTCCTGGGAAACGAAGATTTTACCTAGCTCAAAATAAAACAGATCTGCTTGATTTCTTGCCTGGTTATAGGAAATAGTACTTAACAACTCTGGCAAAAGACTTAACCTTAAATATTTATGATCCTCACTCATCGGCATTGATAGTGCAACAGCTTGTGGATCTAATGTTTGAATTTCTGGACTGATTAGTTGGCTGATCTTCGCCGAGCTTGTTAAGGAGTATGTTATTGTCTCCATAAGTCCAGCACTTTGTAAGTAGCGTTTCACATCCCGTTTTAGCTGTTGTGTCTCTGTAAGCGCCCCAGCATGGGCTTCCCCTTCTGGCAATGTAAAAGGCAAGTTATCGTACCCATATACACGTGCAATTTCTTCGAGTAAATCTTCAAAAATGGTTATATCGCCCCTGCGAGTTGGTGCATAGACAATAAATTCTTCAAGGTCCTGTTCAAAATGGAAACGAAGCTTGCGAAATATATCAGCAATATCTTCAGCTGTTATCTCTGTTCCAAGTCGCTTATTTACTTCACTTGTCACAAGTTTAATCTTTTTCTCGGTTCGATCAATTTGGTCGAATTCAACCACATTAGCTAGGACCTTCCCACCAGCATATTGTGTTAAAAGTTGGCATGCTCTTTGACCTGCTTCTCTTACTCTATTTGGATCGATTCCTTTCTCAAAACGTGTACTTGACTCACTACGTAAACCGGTATCCTTCACTGCTTTCCTTACAGCAGACGATTCAAAATAAGCGGCTTCTAGTAATACCGTTTTAGTCTGTTCATGAACTTCTGTATCAAGGCCACCCATTACGCCGGCTAATGCAACAGGCTTGTTACCATCCGTAATAACCAGATGTTCTTCTGAAAGTGTTCTTTTCTGCTCATCAAGCGTCACAAGTGTCTCGCCATCCTTAGCACGTCGAACCACGATACTTTCTGACTGCAAGCGGTCATAATCAAATGCATGTAATGGCTGACCATACTCCAACATTACAAAGTTGGTAATGTCGACTACATTGTTAATCGGGCGAATACCCGCTGCGATTAGATGATTTTTAATCCAAAGTGGCGAATCCTTTACCTGAATATCTTTAATAACAAAAGCTCCATAATACGGATTTAAATCTTTAGCTTCGACTTCAACTTTTATATAGTCTGCAGCATCTTCATCTGTAACTTCTACTTCCTCACTTGGCAGTTGGAGTGGCTGATCCAGTAGTGCAGCAACTTCATAGGCTACCCCTAACATGGAAAGACAGTCCGCACGATTGGGTGTTAATTCAAATTCAAGTACAGCGTCGTTAAGGTTTAATAATGGTTCTACACTTTCTCCCACTGTTACATCTTCAGGAAAAACAAAAATTCCTTCAGCGAATTCTTTTGGTACATATTTTTCTTCGATCCCAAGTTCCTGTAGTGAGCAAATCATACCGTTTGATTCAACGCCACGTAATTTGACTTTCTTAATTTTAAAGTCACCTGGCAACACAGCCCCTGGCTTAGCTACCGCAACTTTCTGTCCTTGCGCGATATTCGGTGCACCACAGATAATCTGTAACGTTTCTTCTCCCGTATCAACTTGACATAGATTTAGCTTGTCTGCATTAGGATGTTTTTCACAGGATTGTACATATCCTACGACCACATTCTCACTTTTCTCCGCAATGTACTCCACACTTTCCACTTCAATACCGGACTTTGTTACTTTTTCAGCTAACTGCTCCGGACTTATCTCTCCAATATCTACATAATTCTTTAACCAATTAAGTGATACTAACATTGCCTCTACCTCCTTACGCGTTATGGTACTGTTTCAAAAATCGTTTATCATTTGTATAGAACTGTCTAATATCATTCACACCGTATTTCAGCATGGCAATTCGTTCTGGACCCATCCCAAAGGCAAAACCAGTGTATACTTTCGGATCATACCCGGCCATTTCCAACACATTTGGATGTACCATACCTGCACCGAGAATTTCAATCCAGCCTGTGCCCTTACATACAGAGCACCCTTGGCCATTACATACCTTACAAGAGATATCCATCTCAACAGATGGTTCTGTAAATGGGAAGAAGCTAGGGCGTAAACGGATTTCCCGATCTTTCCCAAACATCTTCTTCGCAAACTGATCCAATGTTCCTTTTAAATCACTCATGCGGACGTCTTTCCCTACATAAAGCCCTTCTATCTGTGTAAACTGATGGGAGTGTGTTGCGTCATCTGTATCTCTTCTGTACACTTTTCCAGGACAAATCATTTTGACCGACTGATCTCCGTCAAATTCCTTCATCGTCCTTGCCTGCACAGGAGAAGTATGTGTTCGCATTAATAATTCGTTTGTTACGTAGAATGTATCCTGCATGTCTCTTGCTGGATGGCCTTTAGGTAAATTTAATGCTTCAAAGTTATAATAGTCTGTTTCGACCTCTGGACCTTCTCTTACTTCATAACCCATCCCAATAAATAAATCTTCAATTTCTTCTACAATTTTTGTTAGAAGGTGCTCTCCCCCAACATTAACTGGACGACCTGGCAAGGTGACATCTATTGCTTCTTCCTCCAGCTGTTTTTCAAGTGCGAGCTCTTCAAGTTTTTGCCCCTTTTCTTCAAGGGCTGTCGTAATTGTTTCGCGTACCTCATTTGCTAATTCCCCAATAATTGGACGCTCTTCCTTTGATAGTTTACCCATCCCGCGTAATACACTGGTTAAAGAACCTTTTTTTCCAAGGTAGGCAACCTTAATGTCCTGTAACTCTTTTAATTCATTTGCACTCACAATCCTACCAAGTGCTTCTTGTTTAATTGTTTCCAATTGTTCCTTCATACTGTTTTACCTCCTTCTATCTTTGTAAATGCCGCATGGTTCTTTATTAAAAGATACTTCTTTTTTAACTGCTTAAACCAACAATGAGAGAAGTGACTCGTTTAAAAAAGAATACAAAAAGCCCCATCCCAGAAAAGGGACGAGGCTATAAATTCGCGGTACCACCCTAATTGACGCATTAACGTACAAAATGCATCCAGCTCTAACATGATAACGGAATGTTCCGGATCACCTTTACCTGTAGTATAAAACAGGGTCCCGGTGTCAGCTCTAGAGTGAAATAATAACAGTCGTTATGGTAAAAATGCTTTCAGTCAAGGCATTTTTTCCCTTTCCCACATGATCATGTTATCTGTCTCTTTCTTCGCTTTTCTATTAAGAATACACTTATTATATGCAATTTAAATTACTTGTGCAACATTATCCTTTAATATAGTACATTAAAATTCCAGCTGCAATGCTAACATTAAGAGATTCTGCTTCCCCGTAAATAGGAATTTTCACCACATTATCTGCTTTTTCCTGTAAAACTTGTTGTACACCAGCACCTTCATTTCCTAGAATAAGTGCTACTTTGCTATTTCTGTTGGTTTCACTAAAATTATGTGCATTTTGCAAAGCAGTAGCCCAAATGGTGTACCCATTATGCTTTAATTGCTTTATTTCTGTATCTAGGGGTGCTGCTTTGATAGGAATATGAAACAGAGATCCTTGCGTTGATCTAACCACTTTATCATTGTAGAGATCAACAGTGCCTGAACCAAGGATGATGCCACCAAATCCAGCTGCATCTGCAGTGCGAATCATCGTTCCTAAATTTCCGGGATCCTGAATAGCATCAATTAACAACAGATGATTATCTAAATCGACCATTGCTTGTTTGATTTTTACAACCGCCGCAATCCCTTGAGGAGACTTCGTTTGGGACACATGCTGAAATACTTGTTCTGTTACAAAAATAACTTGTATTTCTTCACACCATTTCGGTAGCTCAACACCCTCCTGGGCAATAACCTCCATAATAGTCCAATTACTTTTCCATGCTTCTTCTACCAAGTGGTTTCCTTCAACTAGAAAAGTTCCTGTCTCCGTTCTTTCCTTTTTCTTATGTAGCTTACGTAACGCTTTTATTTTTTCATTTTTTGCTGAGGTGATCATAGACTTTTCATCCTTCATATTAAAATTAGCTAAAACATCCGATTATTATTAATTTGCATTCGTAATCCTTGTATTAATTAAATCCATTTTTATTATCATACATATTATTTTACTTCCTGGTCAAACTATCCCTAGCTTTAATTTTTCTAAAAGAGGTGAATAGAAATGGATTTAAATTTACGGAAAGCAATACTATCAAATATCGCGACAAATGACCAATCCCAATTAGAAGCAACCATCGTGGATGCCATCCAGGATGGAGAAGAAAAAATGCTTCCGGGTTTAGGTGTGCTATTTGAATTAATTTGGAATGCATCAGATGAACAAGAAAAACAAGAAATGATCGACGCCCTTGAGCAAGGTGTTAAAAAGGCAACTGCTAGCTAAAATAAGTGCAAAAAGGGAAGTAGGTTTACGCTTTGGCGCTCAATGCTAGACAAAAAACTAAAAAAACCTGGTCATGTAAAGCAATAAATAGACCGATACTAAAATAGATGCGATTCGCATCTATTTTTTTAAAATAAAGAAAAAGACCTACGCACATCGATTCAATTTCTTGAAATTACCAATTATATTTACAAATTACGGAAATAAACAAGGCCAAATTACCCTCTTAATTATCTTGAAGTCAAAGTATTATAAGCCTTGGTATGACAATCTATTTACCTACCTTTGTGAAACCATTTGACTATATTTTTTTTATCTGATAAAAAGAATGAAGATACTTTGTCGTTATGTATTTTTACTCTAAGCATATATAATAATGATAAAGGACAAAGGAGAGGAGCAAGATAATGGATGAAACTGTAAACAATACTCCAGAGAAAAAGAAAGGAGTATCCAAAGGACTTATTGCAATCATTGTTGCCGCAGTTTTAGTGATAGGAGGTAGTGTAGCTGCTTTTATATTATTAGACAATTCGGCTAAGGCTCAGTACTTTTTAGCAGAGAAAAACTCACTTGATTACATAGGTGATAAATTTGAAGATCGATACCAACCGGAAATGGATTGGTTAGAAACATCAGAAGAAAATCCTACTGAGTCAACAGTTGAGTTATCAGCTGAATATAATGACCCAAATGGTGGGATGGGATACGGAATGGGATTGGATCCTAGCCAGATCATTAATAACTCTACTATCACCTTAACAACTGCTGCTGACATGGAAGAAAAACAAATATCCACAGAACTAGCTGCATCATTCGGGGGAATGGAGATAGATGGGGTTCAATTCCATGTTACAGCAGAGAAGATTCTTCTAGGCCTACCATTCATCGATGAAATATTACAACTAAAAGATGAAGACCTTGGACCTTTATTAAAAGAAGTAGACCCGGAAACCTTCACAGGTGAGGAATCTATGAATCTAGAACAATTATTTGAAGGAACAAACTCGGAAGATCTAGAGTACTTTAAAGAAGAATATGGAAAGATGATTTTTGAAGAGCTACCTGAAGATGCATTTGAACAAACGGAAGAATCTATTAAAGTCCAAGATCACTCTTTAGACACAGAAAAAATTAGTCTACATCTTTCTGAAGAACAGGTTAAAGACATTATCGTTAAAACATTAGAGAAAATGAAAGACGATGAAAAACTAAAGGAAATGATTCGTGAGCAAATGGCTTTACAACAGTTTGGTGGTACAGCAATGTCGCCTGATGCTGACCAATTTATCGCCGATTTTGAAGCTGGTTTAGAAGAAGGAATTGATGAAATAGATAAAGTAAGCATCCCAGATGGACTAAATTCTACAATTTGGGTCACAGATGATTTAATTGCCCAGCGAGATTTCTCTGTTAAATTAGGTTCAACAGAAAATGAGGATACCGTTACCTTGGCTGTAAAAGGCACACAACTTCTTGAAGATGCAAAACAATCATTTAATTATGATTTCAGTTATGACGATGGGTATACAGAAGGTACGATGAACTTAACAGGAGACCTATCCTGGAAAGATAATCAAGCAACGGATACACTTGCGTTAACTTTCGCTGATACGGTTCTTTCTTACACTGGTGAAGAAACACTTGATGGTACAGCACGTGAGTTTGAGCGGACATTCTCGTTCGAAGATCCAATGAATGGTGAAGGAAGCTTAATTTGGTCTGGAAATGCAAATTATGAAGGTGATCAAATGACTTCTGAACATTCCTTCTCTGTGAACACGCCAGATATGAGTCAAGACATGTTCTCCTTACACGCTGCTGTTGAAGGGAAAACAATTGATAGTGTCGAGCTACCAAACGAGGACAACGTGAAAGATATAGGAAGTATGAGCATGGATGAATTGTCACAATACTTCAATACTGAGGTAACACCACAATTCCAGCAATGGGTTTCAAACCTTCTTTACGGAGGAGCAGGCTTTTAATCTTTAAAGAAATGGAAGTGCTAGAATGCATTTCATGAGGAATGTAAGATTATTTGTTAAAAATAATGTATTACAGTTTAGGAGGAAGTGGCTCTCACTTCCTCTTCTTTTGCTTTTTCCGATCTTATTAACTGGTCTTGTGCTATTTATTATACTTCAGTTTTTTATTAACGATGAGCATGCCCCTGTTCAAGTCGGGATCGTTGATCAAGACCAATCGGAAGAAACACAACTTGTGAGTCAATTAATTGAAGAGACCCCGCTGAGCTCTTTCCTCGAACTTAGAGGAATGGAAGAACAGCAGGCGATTGAACGAATAGAAGATGACAGCTTGAGTGCTTATATAATCATCCCAAAAGAGTTTACAGAAGACCTATATCAAGGTCGATCAGTAGAGTTCCCAATTGTAGGTAATCCAACACAACCGGCACAGAGCCAATTAGTAAGAGAGTTAATTGAAAGCGTGACACGACACATACGTGCTTCACAGGCTAATATCCTGACCATTAATTATTATGCGAAGCAGTTAGACATGGATAGTCAAACAAGAAGCGATCTATTATTTGAACAATTCAAGGAATACTTTTTCTATACAATTGGAAAAGACAGAATAGTAAATGAAAGTGAAATTAGCAATGCGGCTACATCTAACCCACTGAATTATTATAGCTTGTCTTTTTGGTTTACTTTTGTAACATTATGGCTTTTTGTTATATATAACTTCTTATCTAAGGAAGACACTGTGCGACTTAAGCAGCGGATGAAATTATATGGTGTTACCGAGTTACAGCAAACCTTAGCCAAAATGAGCGTTACACTTATGGTAGCTACGTTATTTTCCGCAATTGCCCTTTTTCTTTTTCATTCATTATTTGATTGGGATATGACGATCAAAGACTATGGACGAGTCTTACTGCTTAGCTTGCTTTATAGTACTCAATTTCTCTTTGCTCTCGGGATGGTAGAAATAATAATTTTCTCGCAAAAATTACGATTGTTACTTCAAAGTATAGTAAGCGGTGTGTACCTTTTAATAAGTGGTGCACTTATCCCGACGATTTACTTTCCAGTCTTTTTCCAAAAATTTATAGATTATGTTCCCTCAGTGGAGGCACTCCATTGGGTGCAAGAAATTGTTTTAAATAACAGAGTATTTGTTGACTATATTCCACTCTTGCTTCTAACGATGGCTACTACTCTTATTTTTATAGGGACAGCTATAGGAAAGGAGCGAATTCAGGAATGAAAGCAATTCTTCAAACACGCTTCATCCATTTAAAAAAGCATTGGGGATCGCTTCTTTTTTGGCTCCTATTTCCTATTATTGCTACTCTGGCCATTATGGGATTAACGAATTCCCTACAACAAGACAGCAAGGTACCGGTAGGAATTGTCTTAGAAGAGACCACCCCTATGGCATTGGACTTGGTTGATTCTATCAAACAAACACCCATCATTCGAGTTGAACAACTATCTGAAGATGAAGCTTTAACTCAGCTGGAACAGCACCAGCTTGATAGTGTATTTATCATACGGGAAGGCTATGAGGAACAAATAAAAAAAGGAAATAGAAATCGTCTGATCAAGAGCTATCGTTCAGACCTATCCTTTGCTTACTCTCCTATTGCGGAAATGGTGATGTCCTACGTACAGCAGGATACCGGTAGAACGAAAGCAGTGCTCACTATTCAGGAACTTAGTGAACAATATCCTAATACAGGACAAATTTGGACATGGGAAGAAATCGTGGACAAAAGTAAGGAAGTAGAAGCAGAAGAAAACTTACTACAGACTTCTTTTACGTTTTTAAATGCCAACACAAAAGAGGATGAAAACCGATTTGTTTTATTTAATCCCTGGGGATTATGGGCCATTTTTTCAATCCTTTCGACCTTTATGGTAATGGATTGGATTATACGGGAACGACGCAAGAGCTTATCGCCACGTTTTTTCTTTATGCGAATAGCACTTAACTCTTATCTACTGCGAAATGCTATGTTATATCTGCTGTTATTTATCATTGTAGACATCATAACAATTGCAGTATTTTACAAATTCTTAGGAGAAGCTGTAACGCTGGCATTAACCTTAGCTGTCCTCTCCTTTCGACTTACCGTTTTAATGGGAGCATTCATACTTGCCATATGGATTAATAAATTACCTGTCTATTATGGTTTCTCGTTTGTGCTCACACTTTTAATTGCCATTGTAAGTGGTGCCATTCTTCCGACCGAAGGATTAATAAGTCGCTATCCATGGCTTCAATTAGGAAATCCACTAGCATCCTTTCTTTCTAAAGAAATTGGATATGGATGGAACATAGTATTTGTTATCTTAATTGCAATATGGTTTGTACGAAAGGAGAAGAGAAATGTTAAAGGTGCATAACCTATCAAAAAATTACGGAGCGCGAAAAGTATTACGAGATATTAGTTTCATCGTTAACCCAGGAGAAGTCATCGGATTGGTTGGGGAAAATGGTGCGGGGAAATCTACTCTGCTTCAGATCCTTGCCACCTTACAAAAACCAACTAATGGTAGCCTATCACTGTATGAAAGAAATTTTGAAGATAAAAAGAATCTCCGAAAACAGATTGGGTTTGTCCCCCAAGAAATAGCCTTATGGGATGAATTTACCGTAGAGGAAAATATGGTGTTTTTTGAAAAGCTGGCCTGGACCAATAGAACTAAAACCCAGCTAAAACAACTTTGTTTGGATATGAAGCTTGATAGATGGAAGGACCCTGTTAAGTCCTTGTCTGGTGGGATGAAGCGTAAATTAAACATTGCAATCAGTCTAATTCATGATCCGGATCTACTGTTGCTTGACGAGCCTACAGTAGGTATAGACCTTAAATCGCGCAAAGAGATCGGCAACTATCTAAAACGATTAGCTATGGATGAAGGCAAAATCATCGTTTATACTTCCCATGATATGGATGAAATTATCTCATTATGTGATCGAATTATCTGTATCGGTGAAGATCCTTTTTATAAAAACCTACTTGAAGAAGCAGGTAAGTCTATTATTCCAGTTTAAATTTATATTGCATAATAGATAGATTATAGTAAAATAATCCTGTAAGCTATTTTAAAAGAGAAAGGGGGCAGTTACTATGGAGATAAGAGAGTTACAACAAATGATTCAATATCAGGCAATGGCTACGTTGACTTCATCTTCTGGCTCAAGTCCTTACTCTAATGGTTCCCCCATGATGGAATTAGCATTTAAACAAATGCTACAGGAAAGAATAAACCAGGCAACAACTCAGAGTGCTGATTTAAATAAAAATGTTTCAAATATGAATACTCTTTATACTGCAATACAATCCAGCCCGTCACCGTCTTTCACAACAGAGGCAACTGGTGCTGCTACACAGTATAATACATATGTACAAGAAGCAGCGACGAAGTATGGCTTGGATGAAAAACTTATACATGCGGTTATTAAAAATGAATCCAATTATAACCAAAACGCACGTAGTACCGCTGGTGCCCAAGGTCTCATGCAACTGATGCCAGCTACAGCTAAAGGGCTTGGAGTAACAAATCCATTTGACGCCCAGCAAAATATAGAAGGCGGAGCAAAATACTTAAGTCAGATGCTTAGTCGATATAACGGAAATATGGAATTGGCACTTGCTGCCTATAATGCTGGTCCAGGTAATGTTGACAAACATCAAGGAATCCCACCATTTAAAGAAACACAAAATTATGTAACAAATGTTATGAACAGCTACTTTGCATAGTTTCATAAAGTGAAACTACAATCAGTGGGGGGTTCTTTCTTCCCCCACTGATTGTTAGTTGAACGAATCGGGGTGTTAGCGACCGTTTACTCCCACTAAAAACTAAAGGTTTAACTTTATGTTTTAAAGTGGGAGTCTTACGGATGTTTGCACCGCGGCAAAAAAATGTGGACATATAAACGCCGAACGTTACGGGAACTCTTTTAGAATTCCTATTTCGTTCGGCGTTTCTTTATTCTATACTCTTTAGTCTATGCAAGGTATTTCCGTATCCCTGCTTAACTTAGTACAATGTCTTTTACTGTATCTGCGTCCAGTTTTTTAATGGTTTCTACAATGATTTTAACAGCATTTTCAAAATCATCACGATGCAAAATTGCTGCATGAGAATGAATATAGCGCGTAGCTACCGTGATAGATAATGAAGGTACACCATTTGCAGTTAAGTGAATGGAACCTGAGTCCGTACCACCAGCCGCGATAGAGGTATACTGATAAGGGATGTTGTTCTCGTCAGCTGTCGCTAAAACAAGATCTCTCACTCCTTTGTGAGATATCATAGAAGCATCATATAAAACAATCTGTGGGCCTTCTCCTAGCTTACTGTCAGCGTCTTTGTCTGATACACCTGGCATATCTCCAGCAATTCCTACATCAACACCAAAACCAATATCTGGCTTTATTGTATGTGCAGCTGTCTTAGCACCACGCAGTCCGACTTCCTCTTGAACAGTTCCCACTCCATATACAACGTTAGGATGTTCTGTATCTTTTAACTGTTTTAACACTTCAATTACGATAGCACATCCGATACGATTATCCCATGCTTTTGCCATTAGCAATTTCTCGTTATTCATTTGGGTAAACTCAAAATAAGGGACAATGGAATCTCCAGGTTTTACACCAAATTCTTTTGCCTCTTCCTTACTTGAAGCACCAATATCAATAAACATATCTTTGATATCTACAGGTTTCTTACGTGCTTCTGCAGAGAGAATATGTGGTGGTTTTGAACCAATTACACCAGTTACATCTCCTTTAGTTCCCATTATCGTTACACGTTGTGCGAGCATAACTTGGTTCCACCATCCGCCAATGGTTTGAAAATAAACGAAGCCTTTCTCATCGATTCGTGTTACCATAAAGCCAATCTCATCCAAATGACCTGCAACCATAATGCTTGGTCCATTTTCATCGCCAGTTTTTTTAGCAATTAACCCCCCCAGATTATCGGTATAAACCTCATCTGCATATGGAGAGATATATTTTTGCATTACCTCTCTTGCTTCTTTTTCATTACCTGAAATACCTTTAGCGTCAGTTAAATCTTTCAGCATCGTTAATGTTTCATCTAATTTTGCCATATATGTACAAGTACCTCCTATAATATAATGTTCCTTTTCAGTATAACCGTTTTTTGAAAAATAACAAAACAGAAGACTTAGTTTTAATAAGGCATCCTCATTTATCTTCCAGAGGATCCAAATCCACCTTTATTTCTAGCAGTTTCAGATAAGGTGACTGCTTCAACTAGTTTTACTTGTGCGACAGGCGCGACAACCATTTGGGCAATTCGCATTTGTTTCAAAACCTGGAAATCCTCTTTCCCGTGGTTAATTAAGATTACTTTTATCTCTCCTCGATACCCCTCATCAATTGTTCCAGGACTATTCAGAACTGTAACAGAGTGCTTTAAAGCTAACCCACTTCTAGGCCTTACCTGTGCCTCTGTTCCTTGTGGTAACTCAATTTGAATTCCTGTTCTTACTAAAGCTGACTCGCCTGCTTTAATTGTTTTTTCTTCAATTGAGAATAAATCCATCCCAGCATCCCCTTCATTTGCGCGGAATGGTAATGTTGCTTCCTCATCAACTAATTTTACTTTTAATGTATATGTCATGTAATCAACCTCTCCCCTATTTCCATCTAGCTACAATATGTGTGCGTCGATCGCGATGCACTTGTTCAGCCTTTCTTAATCAACATTACAATCATTTCATTTTAACATGATTGGACCTTTAATATTAAACAAGACAAAACTTAAGTCATGAAATTATTTTTTAGTCAAAAAGTGAAACCTTCCTCCCTTGGTATACGTATAACGAGTATTAATCTGCAGGGAGACGTGTATCTTTATGATTGTGATTCTATTTCGCGTACTAGTTATCATCGCACTGGTACTCCTCGTTTATACATTAATACAATACTATCGCAATCCTTCACGGCGGCTGCGTCTGGCTAAGGAAGCAAATGAATTTTTCTTTCTTGACGAACCAAATAATAGTAAAAAAAATGTGCAGTTTGTCTATAAAGGTTGTTTATTTGAAGGAGAAAAGTATTTAGGTACAACCGAGGATGCATTTGAAGTAGTTAACATCCATGTTACGGTACGAGATCCCCTTGAACTAAGAGGGCTTACGAGAGATGATCTTTATTTTATGGAGAAAGAAATTTTAATGCGATATCCATATGCAAGTATTGAATGGAAGCATCCAATAAATCAGCTGCTTCTTACAAGCATTGAGTAAATAGTATAAAACAAACTAAAAACCACTCATCATCAGATGAGTGGTTTATTCATTAAATTATGTCGCTGGGTGGAAGAATTCATTCCATTTAATTATTATCTCTTTTCGTCTCAATAAGTATAATAAAGGAAGCAGAGCCATTAGGAAAATGAAGATATGAAGTGGGGTTAAATTAGAAATCCATTGACCAATGGATGTGTAAACAAAGGCTAATGGAATGTTGGTAATAAGTGCAGACTTTGTGTAATCCTTAAAGCCAGCTGATATTTCCATTAAACATAGGGAAAGTAAGTGAAAATGGATAAATGGCACAAGCCTAAGTAATGCAATTTGAGATGGTGTGAATGAGGTCTGCTTCCCGATTAATTTATGTTTGACACGGACTAATTTGTTAAACGTTCCGGGCATCCAACGAATTACATAGTAGAACATAATACTGGATAACGTAATACCAATTAATGAATAAACACTGCCAGCAACCGCACCAAACAGCACCCCTCCGGAGATACAAATGAAAACAACTGGAAGGAAAAATAACGGCCTTAATAAGTGAAAGCTGATGAATAACAACGGTGCCAAAAATCCTCCTGTTTCAATAAACGCCATCAGGTAATTTCCAAACAGCTCCATAACAAACCTCCTCGCTTCAGAGCCTGCTCAAGCCTCTTTGCCCACCTCCTCACCTCATTATATGATGGTCATTGTCGGATTATGCCCTAATAGAGCGTTATGTAAAGTTTTAAATGGAATAAAGCAGATATACAACGGAAGCTATATTGACTAATAGTAAGATAGGCATTCCCCATACAAATGTTTTATGCTTGGTCTTGTGTCTATATCGTTGCATTCCCAAAATCGCCCCTAGAGCTCCACCAACAATCGCTAAAAGCCAGAACGTCCTTTCGGGTATACGGTATTGTCTCTTCTTTGCTTTTTGCTTATCTAAACCCATCATAATAAATGCAATGATGTTAACGCCTAGAAGATATAGCAGCAATCCATTCAGCTCATCCATTGGAATACCTTCTTTCTTATAATTACTTGATAATTTTACATGATAGACTAAGTATTATGCTATTTTAAAAAACTCGTGTTCGCTCGTCCTTTAGCGAATGTGTAAGTTTTTCTTATACTTGGAACCTCAAAATTTCAACTGCGTCGACTTTGCTTCCTTGCTGGAATTTTATACTTTCCTCAAGTGTAAAAAAGACCAGATCTCTTATAAAATAAAAGATTTGGTCTTCTACCATTTAGAGCCGAACCAGATGGAGACTTAGCTCCACTAGAAATAGCTGTACCTAAACGTTTTTTACTTAACGGCTTGTTTAGCTTTTTCTGCTAATTGAGCGAATGCTTGCTCATCATTAATAGCAAGATCTGAAAGCATTTTACGGTTGATATCAATACCAGCAACTTTTAAACCGTGCATTAATTTGCTGTACGAAAGGTCGTTCAAACGAGCTGCAGCATTAATACGTGTGATCCATAGTTTACGGAAATCACGTTTTTTCTGTCTGCGGTCACGATAAGCATACTGACCTGATTTCATTACTTGTTGTTTTGCTGTTTTAAATAACGTTCTCTTTGAACCATAATAACCTTTTGCTAATTTAAGGACGCGTTTACGACGTTGACGCGTTACTGTTCCACCTTTTACACGTGGCATATAAATTCCCTCCTAAAATACATCTCATAGTAGTCTTTTTATTCGTATGTGCTTCTTAACTTATTTGTATGGAAGCATTGTTTTGATACGTTTGAAATCTCCAGCAGATACAACGTTACTTTTACGAAGTTTACGTTTTTGCTTTTGAGATTTGTTTGCGAACATATGGCTTGTGTAAGCATGTGCGCGTTTAAGTTTTCCAGTTCCAGTCTTCTTAAAACGTTTTTGAGAACCTTTATGGGACTTCATTTTTGGCATAGTTATTTCCTCCTCGTAAGCTGTCCAAATATTATTTTTCGTTAACTGGAGCGATCATCATAAACATATTACGACCTTCCATTTTTGGCTTGGTTTCAACGGTTGCAATATCTTTCACTTCTTCAGCGAAACGATCTAGCACCTCACGTCCAAGCTCCTTGTGGGTAATAGCACGTCCACGAAAACGGACTGCTGCTTTTACCTTATCACCCTTCTCTAGGAATTTTCTAGCGTTCTTAAGTTTTGTTTCAAAATCATGATCGCCAATTCCTGGAGTAAAGCGTACTTCTTTAACATTAATGATTTTTTGTTTCTTACGTGCTTCTTTTTCTTTCTTCTGTTGTTCAAAACGGAATTTACCGTAATCCATAATCCGACAAACAGGCGGTTTCGCATTCGGTGCAACTAACACTAAATCTAGGTTTCTTGTTTGTGCGATTTCAAGTGCTTCCTGGCGTGATTTCACTCCAAGCTGATCACCGTTTGAATCAATAAGACGTACTTCCCTAGCACGGATTTTCTCATTAACATTCATATCTTTGCTAATAGCCAGCCACCTCCAAAGTTATTTTGCATGTTTCTGATCTCTATTGACAAGCGAATCATATACATTAAAAAAGCGTCGGTACAAAATGCACCCACACGTCTCCAATCGTTTAAAAAAGTTCGGAACCAGTCAACTGCAATAGAGCGTCGATCAGGTGAGAAGCGGGTGCTTCTTCTTGTCTTAAGATCATATAATGTTTTCAACTTAATTATCATATCATTTATAAACACTGCTGTCAACACATGGTAAACAACATTGATTTCTTAACCAAAATTCATTCTATCATAAATATCTCCATTTAAAAAGGGTAAATCCTTTAAAAACGGATTTACCCTTTAGATATCTATTTTTTAAATAATGTTTTACTTGTTATTTCTTCTTTAATTAATTGTTTAAATGCCTCAAAAGATAAGGTGTTGGAAGCTTTTTCACCGTAGCGTCTTACATTTACGGCACCTTCATTAATCTCATTATCACCAAGAACGAGTGCAAATGGGATTTTCTGTGTTTGTGCTTCCCGTATTTTGTACCCAATTTTCTCGTCTCTTTCATCAAGGGATACACGTACACCTTCTAAACGAAGGTCGTCGGCCACTTTTTTTGCATATTCCAGATGAACTTGTGGAGATACAGGAATCACTTTTACTTGAACGGGAGCTAACCAAGTCGGGAATGCTCCTTTGTATTCCTCAATTAAGAATGCAACAAAGCGTTCCATTGTAGAAACAACACCTCGATGAATAACCACTGGGCGGTGCTCTTTTCCATCTTCCCCAATATAGGTTAGATCAAATTGTTCTGGCAGATGGAAGTCCAATTGAACTGTGGAAAGTGTTTCATCTTTGCCGAGAGCTGTTTTCACCTGAACATCAAGCTTTGGTCCGTAAAATGCTGCTTCTCCTTCAGCTTCTACATACTCTACATTCATTTCTTCCATTGTTTCTTTCAGCATGGCTTGCGCTTTTTCCCACATAGCATCATTATCTACATACTTCTCTTTATCCTCAGGGTCACGATAGGAAAGACGGAAATAATAATCTTCGATACCAAAGTCTTCATATACTTTTTGTACTAACTCTACTACCCGAATAAATTCATCCTTCAATTGGTCAGGACGAGCGAAGATATGGGCATCGTTTAATGTCATCGCACGTACACGCTGCAACCCAGCCAAGGCACCAGACATTTCATAGCGATGCATTGTTCCTAACTCTGCAATTCTCACAGGTAAGTTACGGTAACTATATAGTTGGTTTTTATACACCATCATATGATGTGGGCAGTTCATAGGACGTAAAACTAATTCTTCATTATCCATCTCCATTACTGGAAACATGTCATCCTGATAATGATCCCAGTGGCCACTTGTTTTATATAGGTCAACACTACCCAGTACTGGGGTGTATACATGGTCATAACCTAAGCGTTCCTCAAGGTCTACAATATAACGTTCAATGTTACGGCGAATAGTAGCACCCTTTGGAAGCCACAGAGGCAGCCCTTGTCCAACTTTTTGTGAGACAGTAAATATCTCAAGCTCTTTGCCTAATTTACGGTGGTCTCGTTCTTTACGTTCTTCCAAAATCCGCAAATACTCATCCACTTGGCTTTGCTTTTCAAAAGCTGTTCCGTAGATACGTTGTAGTTGTTGATTATTACTATCTCCACGCCAATATGCCCCAGAGATGCTTAACAATTTAAATGCCTTTATTTTATTCGTAGATGGAACGTGAATACCGCGACAAAGATCAAAGAATTCACCTTGTTTATAGATTGTCACTTGTTCCTCTTCAGGAATGGCATCAATTAATTCTTGTTTGAGGTGATCGTCCTTAAACATTTCCTTTGCTTCGTTACGGGATACTTCTATCCTTTTAATTTCCAAGCTTTCATCCACAATACGCTTCATTTCTTTTTCAATTTTTGGTAAGTCTTCTGGTGTTACAGATTGATCCATTTCGATATCATAATAGAATCCTTCTTCAATCACTGGACCTACACCAAAATTAACGTCACCATACAAGCGCTTGATTGCTTGTGCCATCAAATGAGCTGTAGAATGGCGCATTACTTCAATACCTTCATCATTTTTATAGGTGACGATTTCTATTTTGCCACCGTGATAAAGCTCACGTTTTAAATCAACTAGTTCACCATCCAGTTTAATTGCAACTGCTTGCTTTTTTAGTCCACTGGAGATAGAACTCGCAATATCTTCTCCTGTTGATCCTGCTGGAAACTGTTTTTCAGCTCCGTCAGGAAAAATAATGGTTACTGCTTCTGACATTTCTGCTCACTCCTTCTCTACAATTAAAAAGCGCCCATCCCTCTGCTTATTTGCAAAGGGACGAGCGCTGACACGTCGTGGTTCCACCCAAGTTTCCGTAAAAATAAATTACGGCTTCATAACATCTTTAACGCAGATCATACGCTGCTATTTACTTCATTTCCACAGCAGGGTTCAAAGGGGGTAATCAGTTGATGGTATAGAGGAAGCTTACAGCCAAGGCTCCCATCTCTGTACTAACTCAGTCCAACAAATCATGTCCTTCTCAAAACCTTTAAGTTGAGATAATTTATAATCAGTATTATATCTGTTGCTATACAGAAATGCAAGCCCTATTTTTGGCGATTGTTTAAGTAAAAAGCGAAAGGAAAATTATTGTATGGTTCAAAGTCTACTCTTTCCTGAAAAACATTAATAACTGTTAGGGTTTTTGGCTCTGATGGATGGTCTCCATAAATTTTAATTTTCTCTGGAGCCATAGCCACAAGCGGTGCCAAATTAAGTTCATCTTCATCGAGCCCAACAATATATAACGGTTCCTTTTGCATGAGCAAGTGTAGTTCCATTTTAGACAACCTTTTTCCATTCTCCTTAAAAAAGGAAAAGGGATCGCCCTGTAAAATATGAATAATTTTAAAGCTAGGCTCTTTTTTGGCAATGTATTCACGGAGCAAATAAACAAACTCTTGATGGTCCTCTTCCCGTTTGAACTCATCTATTGCCAATCCTACATAATGAACTAGCTTGTCTTTAAATGCGTTTAAGCGAAACTTTACGATAGAATCATAATGCACCGTAGGCGTGTTTTTTAAGTTTGCCATAAAAAGCGACATTAAGAGTTGCCTAGGATCTTTGTCTTTTCTGACACGACGACTATCCTCATCTTCCCCTGCAAATATCCATTGTGTTAATTCAAGTATTTTTTCCATTTCATCTTGGTTTGTATAATAATAATATTCTTCAATAATGGCGTTTATCATTGCTGTTAAACGGTGGGTAACAAATACTTCAACCATCGCCTTCGAAATGGCATCAAATAGTTCATTTGACTTTATCTCTTTTTCAAATAATATATGATTCCCCCAATCTTTATTGGTTTTCCAGTGTAACTCGATTCCCTTATTGTAGCGAAATAACAGTTCACAGAATCGGATTACTTCTTTGTCTGACTCAAAATATACTTCAAGCAATCATCATCACCCTCACCCAACACCAAACTGTTACATTATATGGACGAGGAGAACAAAAAATGAATAAACAACTGAAACTAGTCAATATAGTAAATAAAAAGAAAAAACTGGTAACAGAGTCCTAAGCTCTATCACCAGCTATTTTTAATAAGTAAATTGGAGATCTTCTATTTACCTATCTAGTTTCAAGCCCATAGAAACTAGATGTCTCTTCGGTTTCCTCCGGCAATGCGCACTTCTTTGCTTACCTGTTTTATTCGTTCCATAATTCTACCTGCCTTCACTTCCTCTACACCACCACGAGTGGTAGCCAAATGACCCTCTAACTGATCCATACTGTAGTTTGATGTGAAAAACACCGGCAGTCCCTCCATCATGCGATATTGCAAAATAGATCCCAGAATTTCATCACGGAACCAAGCTGAATGAAGTTCTGCCCCAATATCGTCAAGCATTAAGACATCAGCCTTTTTAAAGTAATCGATTTTATCATTAATCGAGTCATCCTTAAAGGAAGCTTTTATTTCCCTTACGAACTCAGGCATATAGATTAGAGTCGAGGAAATATTTTTCTCCTTCAACTGATTTGCTAAAGCACCAAGAAAATACGTTTTTCCCACGCCAAATGGTCCGTAAAAGTAGATACCTTTTTTAGGTAACCCTTCTTTAACCTGTCCTACAAAATGTAAAAGCTGCCTAACAGCCTCACTTCGCTCGGGATCACTGTCAATATCAGCTATCGTTGCCTGCATAATTTCCTTCGGCATAAATAGGCTTTTAATTAGTTTATGCTGCTTTTGCTGCCTTTCGTAATCAACTCTACTATGGCATTTTTCATAGGAAAGATGAATTTCGTTATCTTCCACGTGCAGAATTGGCGAATAGCCTTGGAGCATATTCTGGCAACTACCAAAGGACTTACAGCGATCACATTGTTTTGACTGTGTCTTATATTCATAGAGCTTTATTAAACTCTTATTAATTTCGTTCTTTTTTAATTCGGGATGTGCAGCTAAAAATTCCTTTATTTCCGGGTCAGCTAATACTTCCTGTCTCGTACGGTTATAGTTTTCCTGGAAATTTTCATTTTGCTCCATCCAGCGTTTTAATTCAGATTGTACTGGTTTCATCTCAATCATCCTTGCAAATGATTATTTTTATTTATTTTCACCTGAAAATTGGCGTAGTAATGCCTCAATTTCCTGTTGTTCTTTTTCTTTATCTACATTTTGTTCCTTTGCAGTGGAGGGTTGCTTTTTCTTCCGCTCCTTGAACCAATCCGGAATAATTTCTTTTGACGCCGGTTTTCTATAGCCTGAAGTAGCTTGGTTACCTTTTTGGAAATTCTTTGTTTCTCTCTTCGCAAAAGCCATTGCTTCCTTTGCAGTCTTTAAATTGGCTCGAGACCAATGGCTGGCGATTTTTTCCAAGTAGGCCTTGGATAGCTTCATATTAGTCTGGAGCAGCACATAATGAATTAATACATTCATGACTGGAGAAGGAAGTCCTTGTGATGTCATAACTTCTCTGATGACTTTCATATCCTGATCAGAAGCATGGTTACCGCTTGATAGATCCTCTAATAACTGTTTGGGAGATATCTTTTCAAGTTCCATAACTAATTGATCTTCCTTCGTGACGACTTCTTGGGACGATATCTGTGTTGGACTCGATTGTTTTTCGGTTAACTGTATATCCGTTTCTTTGTACTTTGATTTAAATAAATCATGGCACGCTGTTTTAAATTCTTCAGCGTGAAGTACATTATCCTCAGTAAGTGCCCATAAAAGGGACTTTTCTATTTCAAAAGTTTCCAAATCATATAACTGCATCATTTGAATGATTAGTCGCTTATTCTCACCAGTTAACACACGCTGTGCTGGTATCATGCGTTGCCTAAGCATCTGTTCCATCCAAGTAAAATCAAATACTGCTTCACTTGAAGCTGTTTTCTCGTCCTGCTTCACCTTATTGGCTGGAGCCTGTGGCTGAAAGGTTTGAAACACTTCATTGAAGGAGGCCGTTATATTTGACCCTTTTGTGACTGGTTGTTTTGTATAATGTTCCTGTAATAGTTCAAATTTATCCTTACCGATGTGATGGTATAGTAATTGTGTAAGCATACCATCTAAGAAAAAGCTTTTTGCAGAGAACGGGCTTTGGATCTCATAGGTATAATAGTTTTGCATTTCACCCTTGTTCTCGTACGTTTTTAACAGTCCAATCCCCTCTAGCTTTAATCGTGCCTGGTAAATTTCATCAAGAGGGAGATTTAAATAATTCATTAATGTATGATGTGTCTGAGGTGAATCTTCCTTTTGTAATTCTACTTCATGCAATAATGTCAAATACAATGTAACAGCTTGGATTCCGATCAGTGGCTGATACAAATGGGTCAATGATTTTGCATAGTCGACAGGTAAAGATGATTTCACCACCACATAATAGCCTTCAATAGGCAAAATTTTACCAATAAAATTCATCGTGATTAACCCTTTCGCTTAACCCAATTTACTACGGTTTAGAACGTGTACCGTCATTCTTATCTGTTTTAATGAGATCTTTTAACTCATCGAAAAATACACTAATATCCTTAAACTGACGATAAACAGATGCAAAGCGGACATATGCCACTTCATCTACTTCGGAAAGCCTGTCCATCACCATTTCTCCAATTTCGTTGCTGTCAATTTCAGACATGCCAGTGTTTCGCAATTCTTTCTCAACATCTATCGCTACCGCTTCAATTTTCTCAAGTGGAACGGGGCGTTTTTCACATGCCTTTATTAAGCCACGAATAAGCTTTTCTCTACTGTATTCCTGTCTTGTTCCATCCTTTTTCACAATGATTAACGGTACTTCCTCAATTCTTTCAAAGGTAGTAAAACGAAAACCACACGCTTCACACTCTCTTCGTCTTCGAATGGAACGACCTTCTTCTATTGGTCGCGAATCCAATACTTTTGTACTTTTATATTGGCAATTGGAGCATCTCATGTCGTGGTGTCCCCCCTTTATGTCTTTTCATGAAGGAAATCTATTTTTTATCCGTAATTAGCTGCAAATGTTTGTTTAGTTCATTGTATAATGTTTTGATTAACTTTGAGCTATAGCCCAAATCGAAAGGTAAGGCTGACTCTGTAGTAACCGAAAAATCAATGGCTGTCTGATATGGCCTAACCATAATAACGGTCGCTACAACAAAGGCCTTTTTCCCCTTTTTTACGTACATACTGATCTCGCCATGTTCTGCTGATACAGCATTTAATTCATAGGATGGTGAATTTTTAATGATATCTTCAAGGGCACGTAATCCCTTGTCTTTTGATGTTTTATAGTAATGTGTGTTAAGTGACTCGTCCCAGTGATCTTCCTTTGTTTCCGCATGATTACTTAAATATTTTCCAATCGTATTGCGAACACCCATATCGCACACCTCATCATGAATATATTCTCAAACTTAAATGCAAGAATTCTGATCGCTATGTAATAGATCCATCTTTAATAGATTACTATTAATCTTAACATGTTTCAGGGAATTCCTCTAGACTGAACATCATAAGAGTGGCTATACTTAGGGGAAAATAAAAGGTTGACTAGTTAGCAGTGTTTGATCACTGAATTAGTCAACCTGTTCTTATATTATAATACGCTTTGGAATTTTCCTGCTTTTACCGGTCCCATACCACGTGGAACTTCAACTTTTTCGAAAGTTTTAGACTCTAGCGCTTCAGCAATATATGTTGCTGCAACATTTGGATCAATAATGTCTCCGCAAGTATATACGTCAATGCTCGCATAACCATGTTCCGGAAAGCTGTGGATGGTTAAATGTGATTCTGATATGATAACCACACCGCTCACACCATGTGGTGCAAACTTGTGAAATGCTACCTCTCGAACCTCTGCACCAGCTTTAAGTGCTGCATCCACAAAAATTCGTTCTATCAATCCCATATCATTTAATTTATCAATATTACAATCCCATAATTCGGCAATAACGTGTCTTCCCATTGTATCCATATAAATCCCCCTTATTTATGGTGATCCTCCTGATTTCTAACACCGCCACGGGGGAAAGTTAGTCCGATGAGGTCCTAACCCTTTAAGCGGATAAACCATTTAATCAGGAAGTACAACGAAAAGTATATATGTTTTCTACTCGATTTGCAACACGTTTTTTTCGAAAAAAAGAAGTTCGATAATTGTTGTTCTTATAACAATCTTTCTCTCTTTTCTAATACTTCTATTATATGTTTTATCTATAGCCGTACTGGTTGACCCCCCAAAAATATACAGCTTGAAAGTAGTTTACGACACCACTGCAGAAGTGCGATACATATATTTCCCCACATATTTTGTTAGATCACCTACACGTTTAGCATATCCCCACTCATTATCATACCATGCAAGCACCTTTACTTTGTTCCCTTCCATTACCATAGTAGATAGTCCATCAATGATTGCTGAATAATTTGTAGTGGTGTAATCAATGGAAACGAGTGGTTCTATACTATAATGTAAAATCCCCTTCATACTTCCAGCTGCTTCATCAGCAAAAGCCTTGTTAACCTGCTCTATTGTAACCTGATGGTTCAGATCTACGACTAAATCTACTAGCGAGACATTTGGTGTAGGTACTCTTAGTGCCATACCATGCAATTTGCCGTTCAAATGAGGTAAAACCTCACCTAACGCTTTGGCCGCTCCTGTGGAGGTAGGGATAATCGATTGGGTGCAACCTCTCGCCCGTCGAAGATCTTTATGTGGGTTATCGATGTTTTTTTGGTCGTTTGTAAAAGCATGGACCGTTGTCATCAAGCCATTCTTTACTCCAAAATGGTCATCCAATACTTTTACAACAGGCGCTAAACAATTTGTTGTACAGGAAGCATTGGAAAGAATGTGATCCGTATGGGGATCATATTCTGTCTCATTCACCCCCATTACAATGGTTCTGTCCAACCCTTTTCCTGGTGCTGTGATAACTACTTTTTTTGCTCCTGCCTCTATATGTTTACCAGCATTTTCTTTTGTTTTGAATTTACCTGTTGCTTCAATAACTATATCAACCCCAAGGCTTTTCCACGGAAGCTTCTCCGGTTCCCTTGAATTTACTATCTTTACTTTCTTTTCATTTACTTGCAATCCATTTTGAAGCGCTTTCACTTCTTCTGAAAAAATACCGTGTACACTATCATATTTAACTAGGTGTGCCAAAGTATCTGCAGAATAATTTGCATTGATTGCAACCACTTCAATTTCACTGTCCAATATCAGTTGGCGAAAAACCATTCTGCCAATTCTTCCAAACCCATTTATCGCGATTTTTGTCTTCCCCATTTAGACAACCTCCCGTTAAGCTATACTTTACTCGAGATATTTCAAAATAAGTATAACATAAAAACTAATTAGTGTGTCTTATTAAAAAGAAAAACCTGACAAAATTGTCAGGTTCGGATGTTAGTTTTCAGTAGTTAGGTCTCTCCATTGTTGAAGTAACTGTTCAAGTTGTTCATACGTCTCTTGCTTTGTACCATTGTTATCAATGACAGCATCTGCCATTTTTACTTTCTCTGTAATAGGAATCTGCGACTGTATGCGTTGCCTTGCTTCTTGCTCATTATAGCCATTCCGAGTCATTAGCCGAGTTAGCTGGACCGATTCTGTCACACTAATAACAAGCGTCTTATCGACAAGGTGCGTTAGATTACTCTCAAATAACAAAGGAATATCCAATACAACAGTTGGTACACCTGCTTTTACAAAGGCATCTCTTTTAGCAAGCATCCTTTCACGTACTGCAGGATGCACGATGTTATTAAGTTTCTCTCGCATCACGTGGTCATTAAATATTATTTCACCAAGCTTTGCCCGGTCTATGGTTTTATCATCTTGTAAAATACTGTTGCCAAATGTATCCACTATTTTATTGTATGCATCCTCATGAGGATTTACTACTTCTCTAGAAATTTTATCTGCATCGATTACCGGTACATTAAGATCATGAAACATGAGAGAAACGGTGCTTTTCCCGCTGGCAATACTTCCAGTAAGTCCAATTATAAGCGTCACTATTCTCCCACCTCAATTATTTTTTTGGCAGGTACTACAAACATGCGTACCACGGCCGCCAACTTTCATCTTCATAATCGGTTTACCGCATTTCTTACAAGGTTTATTTTCTTGTCCGTATACATATAGGGACTGTTGAAACATTCCCATTTGCCCTTGTCCATTTACATAGGAACGAATGGTTGTACCACCTAGTTCGACTGCCTCAGCTAATGTTTCAATAGCTTGCTCCTGAATAGCCTTTACTTCCTTTTTGGTTAGTTTACTAGCTTTTTTTAAAGGATGGACACCAGCTTTATATAATGTTTCATCTACGTAAATATTCCCAAGACCTGTAACGATGGTTTGGTCTAAGAGGGCCGACTTAATTACCCGCTCTGTTTTTTTCAACTTTTGATAGAAGTAATCAAATGTAAAAGTAGCATCAAATGGATCTGGACCTAATTGATTCAACGGTTTATTAAGAAGCTCTTCGCCTCGTTGATATAAATGCATTGTACCAAACTTCCGAACGTCGTTATAACGAAGTTCTTCGCCATTTGTAAAACGGAAGATTACATGAGTATGCTTTTTAACCGCTTCCCCCGGTGGCTCTACACTATATTTCCCTTCCATCCTAAGGTGAGATACCATAACGTAATCATCTAGCTGAAAAAGTAAAAACTTTCCTCTTCTTGTTATATCCGAAATCGTCTGTCCATTTAGTAATGTTTGAAATTGCTGCACATCATCTGGTTCTTTTATAATATTGGGCCAGAAGACCTCCACCTGCTCAATTGTTTTATTTAATACCAATTGTTTAAGCGTATTTTTAATCGTTTCTACCTCAGGTAATTCAGGCATGTTTTTCGTCTCTCCTTACTTCGCGTCGAACCAGCTGGAACCATAAGCATAATCTGCTTTCAACGGAACAATAAGATCCACTGTCTTTTCCATCATTTCCGGCACTATTTCTTTTAACTTGTCTAATTCCTCTTTTGGAGCTTCAATAATTAATTCATCATGGACCTGTAACAGGATACGCGCCTGCAACTTCTCTTCCTTAAGCCTTTCATGCAAGTCAATCATGGCTTTCTTAATAATATCTGCTGCACTACCCTGAATTGGTGTATTCATTGCTGTTCTTTCTGCAAAGCTACGAAGATTAAAATTCCGGCTCGTAATATCCGGTAAATATCTTCTTCGCTTCATGAGTGTGGTGACATATCCTTGATGCTTTGCTTCTTGGATAATCTCGTCCATATAAGCCTTAACCCCAGGGTAGCTCTCAAAATAACGCTCAATAAACTTTTTTGCTTCCTTGCGGGTGATACCTAGATTTTGTGATAGTCCGAAGTCACTAATTCCATATACAATACCGAAGTTAACCGCTTTGGCCTGTCGCCGCATATTCCCGGTAACCTCGTCTTTTTCTACATGAAATACATCCATTGCCGTTTGCGTATGAATATCGGAATCCTCTTTAAAGGCAGCCACCAATTTCTCATCATTTGCTATATGTGCTAGCACCCTTAATTCAATCTGTGAATAATCGGCTGCAAACATGATCCAATCTTCCTTAGAAGGAATAAAAGCTTGTCTAATTTTCCTGCCTTCTTCCAGTCTAATCGGGATATTTTGCAGGTTAGGGTCAATTGAGCTTAAACGGCCTGTTTGTGTTAATGCCTGGTTAAAGCGTGTATGAATTCTATTTGTGTCTTTATTTACTACTTTTAACAATCCTTCGATATACGTAGACTGAAGCTTACCTAATTGACGGTAAAGAAGTAACTTTGGAATAATTTCATGTTCATGTTCTAGCTTTTCCAATACATCTGCTGCAGTTGAATAGCCTGTCTTCGTTTTCTTCACAACAGGTAACTGTAACTTTTCAAATAAAATAGGCCCCAACTGCTTAGGTGAGTTAAGATTAAAGGTTTCACCTGCAAGCTCATGTACTTCTTTTTCTAATTCAGCTAGTCTAGATTTCAAATCAATACCCATTTCCTCAAGTCTCTCAACGTCCACCTCAACACCGTAGTGTTCTATCTCACCAAGAATTAAAGCAAGTGGCATCTCTAACTCTGTACATAATTCCTTCTGTTCATTATCAATCAGCTGCTGATTCATTTTTTCTGTTAAATCAAACAATGCTTTTGTTTTACGAACAACGTGTTCTGCTAATACTGCCTGTTCTGGAACCTTTTGTTTCGCACCTTTGCCGTAAACTTCCTCATCAAAGAGAACAACTTGTTTTCCCATTCTATTTGCAATAGCAGGGATGTCATGATTATTATCTGATGGATTCAGCAAATAAGAGGCAAGCAGCATATCAAACGTAATTCCTTTTATGTGAATCCCATTTCGAAGGAGTGTTACTAGTGTCTTTTTCGCATCAAAGACTGCTTTCTTTTTACTACTGTCTTCTAACCATGTTTTAAATGCTTCTGAAGATAAAGCAATTTCTGTTGGGATAAAGTAGGCTTGCTCGCGATTAAATACCCCAAAGCCCTCGATTTCCGTTTGGTGATAATTTTCACCAAGTGTTTCCACAACGATGGATTCATCTCCAAGAAACATGGATTCATGAATTTCTTCAACAATTTGAAATTCAATATCCTGCAATTCCGTTTCTGTTGGTTCTTCTGCTGATACATCTCCTTCAAGTTTGTCTAACAATGACTGGAAACCTAGCTCTTTAAAAATTCCACTAACATCACTTGGTTGGTAGCCATTAAAGGCAATGTCCTCCACCTTAATTGTGATGGGAGACTCGCGATCTATGGTCACAAGCTCTTTGCTCATAAACGCATCGTCTTTGTATGTAATCAGCTTTTCCTGTAATTTCTTCCCAGTTACCTCATCCACATGGTTATAGAGCTCTTCTAACGTATTGTACTGCTTCAACAATTTCGTGGCGGTTTTCTGTCCCACACCAGGGATCCCGGGGATATTATCTGAGCTATCTCCCATAAGTGCTTTTAAATCAATAATCTGATCCTGATGCAGCTCCATTTTTTCCTTTAAAAAGGCTGGATTATACTCTTCTACCTCACTAATACCTTTTTTCGTTAGGCGTACAGTTACCGAATCAGAAACAAGTTGTAATAAGTCCTTGTCCCCTGAAATAACTGTGACATCCCATTTATTTTCCTCAGCTGTTTTAGAAAGCGTACCGATGATATCATCTGCCTCATAGTTTTCCAGTTGATAATGAGGAATATGAAAGGCATCTAATACTTCTTTTAAAAGGGGAAATTGTTCTGATAACTCTGAAGGCGTTTTTTGCCGACCGCCTTTGTATTCTTTATAGGTTTTGTGACGAAACGTCGTTTTTCCTGCATCAAACGCAACAAGCATATGTGTTGGTTTTTCTTCTTCCAGAATTCTAAGTAGCATCGTCGTAAATCCATACACCGCATTTGTATAAACACCTTTGTCATTATTTAGCAAAGGAAGTGCGAAAAAAGCGCGGTATATAATACTATTGCCATCTATTAAAACAAGCTTTTCAGACATCGTAATAATCCTCCATTCCTGAATCTTCATTACCCCTATAGTATCATTCTCTTTCATGAAAGTGAAAAAATATATACAGGAATAGAGCCACCGGATAGAAAGTGAAACTTCAATCAGTGGGGGCATTCTTTCCCCACTGATTGTTAGTTGAAGAAATCGGAGTGTTAGCGTTCGTTTACTCCCACTAAAAACTAACGGTTTCACCACATGTTTTTGAAGTGGAGGTCTTACGGACGGTCGCACCGAGATAAAAAGAAAGAAGATGACCCTATAGCCAAAAGGGGCACCCTCTTCCATTCTCCATATGCTATACAAAATATTAATCGATCAGTTCTTTTTTAAATGTAACAGACACCGTTGTGCCTTTGTTTAGATCACTACTGATTTGAATATCCCCTCTATGGACTTCCACAATATGTTTTACAATAGCTAAACCAAGCCCCGTGCCACCTGTATCTCTGCTCCTCGCCTTGTCAACACGGTAAAAACGTTCAAAAATACGTGGCAATGCTTCTTGGGCTATCCCAATTCCTGTATCCCTCACTTCTATCATAACCTTGTCATTAGTGTTTTCACCATTAATCCAGATCTGCCCATTGACAGGGGTATAATTGATCGCATTGTCTAGAAGGTTAATAATGACTTGCTTTAAACGTTCTTTATCTGCTTTTATTATTGCTTCATCACTAATATTAACGGATAGCGAAAGCTTCTTTTTATCCATTTTATGTTTCATTAACATGGCCACTTCTGCGACAACTTGTTTTAAATTAATTTCAGATAATACTAGCTGGAAATCTTCCTTTTCAAGTCGAGATAAGATAAGGAGGTCTTCAATTAGTAATTGCAAACGTTCACTCTCATTATAAATAATACCGAGAAATTCCTTACTAGCTTCTTTATCATCCATCGTGCCATCCAAAAGTGTTTCCGCAAACCCTTTAATCGATGTAATAGGAGTCTTCAGTTCATGCGAAACATTGGCAACAAAGTCCTTGCGCATTAACTCCAGCTTTTTCATTTCTGTAATATCATATATGACTAATACCGCACCTTTCAGCATGCCTTTTTCATTAAAAATTGGTGCACCGACAATTTCCAAATAGATTTTATCAATGCCTTTAAAGTGGGTAAACGCTTCTTTTACGTTTTTTTCATATAAGAATGTCTTTTGTACCGTTTCATGAATAATTTCATTTTCTAATATATCGTAATATAGGTGTCCCTTATAATCTTTTGGTACACCACCAAAGATGTGGATGAATTTCCGGTTAACAAAATGAATATACCCTTTTGCATCTACTAGAATAAGACCACTTTGCGTATTATCAATCACAGTTGATAATTGCTCCGATTGCATCTTCTCGTGCCTGGCGAACTCCCCAATATTCCGAGCAAGGGAATTTATTTTTGCACTTAATAAACCAATGCTATCATTGCTAGGATGATGGAATCTAGCACGGTAGTTTCCCTTCACTATTTCCTCAATGGTACGTGTTGCTTTCTTTATCGGACGTATGTAACGTTCATAAAGATGCATTAAAAATAATGTTAAAATTATAAACTGGGTTAGCAGAACAGACCCTAAAATAACTATGTTATCAACAATTTGGTACAGGACAAGTCCTGTGGCGAAAACCACAATGAAAATGCCAAATAAATAAGTAGCTAGTGGTTTTTTAAAGAGTGCTTTCATGTAGTAGGCTCCTCCAATTTATACCCGAGACCGCGAACTGTTTTAATATATTTAGGTTTTTTGGTGTCCGGTTCGATTTTATCTCGTAAATGTGATACATGGACATCTACTATTCTTGTATCTCCAACAAAATCATAATCCCAAACACCACTCAACAGTTGATCACGTGAAATTACCTTTCCTTTATTGTTCGCCAGATAATGGAGTAATTCAAATTCTTTTCTTGTAAATGTTATGACCCTATCAGCAATTTCAGCTTCATACCGCTCAGGGTAGACAATTAGTTCCCCTATTTTTAAAGAGGAATAGGTTGATTTGCTTACCTTGTTAGATCGTCTTAGGATAGCTTTCATTCTGGCAATTACTTCTTTAGGACTAAACGGTTTAGTCAAATAATCATCAGCGCCTAATTCAAGACCAAGTACTTTATCAAACTCTTCATCTTTAGCAGTGAGCATGAGGATAGGTGTATCAATTTTGTTATTACGGAGATACTTGCATACCTCCATCCCATCCATTTCCGGAAGCATGAGATCAAGAATGATTAAATCATAGTCATTTGCCTCAGCCTTTTTAATCGCTTCGGCTCCATCATATGCTACATCTGTCTGAAATCCTGCTTTCTCAATATTGAAATTAAGAAGTGTCACAATGGACTTCTCATCATCTACAATAAGTATATTCTGTTTCATTCAAAATCCCCATTTCTCTAGAGAATATCGTATCTATTACCATTTAATTACGTTCGACCTACCCTCATCTTACAATGAATAGGTGACAATGTGAACATATTAAAAACTTTGTTAACTAAAATTTACAAAAAACAGTCTAAAAATGGGGATCTAGAAACAATACATCTTAAGATAGCGAAAGAATGAAGAGCAAAACTCGCATACCACAGACCCAAAACTTCCCCCTTTACAACCTCTTTAAAAAGAAAATGTCGAACGTCATGTTGCCCGTTCGACTTGGCTCAATAAGTATTTTTCTTGATCAGAAAAAGTTTTTCAAGGATGTTGCGGTTAACGAATTTGGTTTATATGGCGGGCAAACTTGCAACTTTCCAATGATAACCTTATCTCCATCCACATCGTACCCTGTAACATTAATTGAAACAGTATGATCTTTTTCATCTATAGCAATTACTTCTAAGTTAAACCTTACTTCAGTCTGGTGTAGAACTGGCTTTGGAAAAGCCATCTCATGCTGTGTAATATGGCTACCTGGACCAGGTAGATGCATTGATACGATGGAGGATACCATCCCAAACAGCAAGACTGACGGAACAATTGGGGCTTTATATGGAGTCTGTGAAGCATAATCATGCTGAATATATAATGGGTTCGCATCATTTGTTAATCCTAGATAGAGCAATAACTCTTTGTCCTCAATAACTTTGATTGCCGTATACGTTTCCCCTATCTGTATATCCTTCAACGTCATGCCAAGCTTTCTTTTCTTCCCTAACATTGCAACCACCTCCGTATTGTAAGCGCTTTCTATTATATCAAACCTTACCTTACTTTACCAGAACAAATGCAAAGCGCCTAGGTACTAAAGGGGGAAGCAAATAACAAAAATACAATCAGGAATTTGTTCACCTAGATGAAAGAAAGTCTTCATCGTAAAAATAATCATAAAAAAACCCTCCGCAATTTGGAAACTGCAGAGGGCTTTCATAATTATCCCAATATACTTAGGACATTTTTAACTGAATCTGCTGATTTATCAAGCGCAGTTCTTTCTTCTTCAGTTAAATCAAGTTCAATGATTTCTTCAATACCTTTTCCACCAAGCACTGTTGGCACTCCTAAGTAAATATCGCTGTAACCATACTCTCCTTCTAAGTAAGCAATAGATGGTATAACACGACGTTGATCCTTAAGAATTGCTTCCGCCATAACGGTTAGGGAAGCAGCAGGAGCATAATAAGCACTTCCATTACCCAGAAGGCCTACAATTTCTCCCCCGCCTTTGCGTGTACGTTCTACAATGGCATCAAGGCGCTCTTTGGAAATAAGCTTTTCTAACGGAATTCCTCCTGCGTACGAATAACGGATTAATGGAACCATGTCATCACCATGGCCACCTAATACAAATCCTGTTATGTCTTTAACAGAAAGATTTAATTCTTGGGCCACAAATGTACGGAAACGAGCTGTGTCCAATACACCAGATTGACCAATTACGCGTTCTTTTGGCAATCCAGATTCTTTAAATATAGTATACGTCATGGCGTCAACAGGATTTGTTAACACTACGATAAAGGTATCAGGAGAATATTTAACGACTTCCTTGGCTACAGTCTTCATTATTTTAGCATTTGTATTAACTAAATCGTCACGACTCATGCCTGGTTTTCTAGCAATCCCAGCTGTAATGATGACAAGATCGGAATCTTTAGTTTCCTCATAATTAGACGTACCTGTAATCTTCGCATCAAAACCTTGTACTGGACTTGCTTCAAGCATGTCCAATGCTTTTCCTTTTGTCGGATCCTCCATGTTTGGAATATCAACAAGCACGACATCGCCCAATTCTTTTTGTGCTAACATTAAAGCAGTTGTTGCTCCAGTGAAGCCTGATCCGATTACTGATATTTTACTTCTTTTAATAGCCATTTTAACGTCCCCCTTTTACAATATTTGCAGTGAGGACGGGACAAACGTATTTACGCAAAAGATAAATCTAAAAGATTAGCCTTTGGAAAATCGCCTCAGAAATATACTCCGCTTTCCATGGGCGGCTGGTGAGCCTCCGGATGCTCTGCATTCCGGGGTCTCGCCTAGGCCTTCCTCCCATAGGACAAGGAAGACTTCGACAGCATTGTATCGCACGCAGAAAATCGATTTTTGATTTTCAAGGAGTCTCCGTATATTTCTTACGCTTATTCTAGCTATCGTCCTTCTCTTGACTAATACTTTTTGTAATGTCCCGAACTCAGAGATTCTATAGCTTATAATTAGTTCATGTTTTTAATAAGTTCTTGACCAAACTCTGAACATTTAACTTCTTTTGCTCCATCCATAAGTCGAGCAAAATCGTACGTAACTACTTTGGATGCAATTGTTTTATCCATAGCCTTCGTAATTAAGTCCGCTGCTTCTCTCCACTCTAGGTGTTCAAGCATTAATACTGCAGATAGGATAACAGATGATGGATTTACTTTGTCCAGTCCTGCATATTTAGGTGCTGTACCGTGAGTAGCTTCAAAAATAGCATGCCCTGTATCGTAATTAATGTTTGCTCCTGGTGCAATACCAATTCCACCAACCTGTGCTGCAAGGGCATCTGAAATATAGTCACCATTAAGATTCATTGTAGCTACAACATCAAATTCTTTCGGTCTAGTCAAAATCTGTTGTAAGAAAATGTCGGCAATTGAATCCTTAACTAAGATTTTGCCTGATGCTAAAGCTTCGTCCTGTGCTTTATTTGCAGCATCTTTTCCATCTTTTTCTACAATGCGATCATATTCAGCCCAAGTGAAGACTTTATCACCAAATTCTTCTTCAGCTACTTCATATCCCCATGCTTTAAAAGCACCTTCTGTAAATTTCATAATGTTACCTTTATGTACTAAAGTAACACTCTTACGTCCTTCATTCAGTGCATATTCAATACTTGAACGTACTAGGCGTTTTGTACCCTCTTCAGATACTGGCTTCACACCAATACCAGACGTTTCAGGGAAGCGAATGTTGCTTACATTCATCTCATTTTTAAGGAATTCAATAACCTTTTTAACATCATCTGAACCTTTTTGCCATTCAATCCCTGCATAGATATCTTCTGTATTTTCACGGAAGATAACCATATCTACATCTTCTGGTCGTTTAACTGGAGATGGTACACCTTCAAAATATCGTACAGGACGCAAGCATGTGAATAAGTCAAGCTCTTGACGTAAAGCAACGTTTAATGAACGAATACCACCACCAATTGGTGTAGTAAGCGGTCCTTTAATTGCAATTTTGTATTCATTGATTTTATCAAGAGTATCCTTTGGCAGCCATTCCCCTGTCTGGTCGAATGCTTTTTGACCAGCAAATACTTCTAACCATTCTATTTTCTTCGTGCCATTGTAAGCCTTCTCAACAGCAGCCTCAATTACACTGCTAGCTGCAGCCCAAATATCCGGGCCAGTTCCATCTCCTTCAATAAAAGGAATTACTGGAACGTCTGGGACATTCATTTTTCCGTTTTCAACTGTAATTTTTGTTCCTTGTGTCATTGTTAAAAACCTCCTGTTTCTTTTCTCGATTCTAGTATAACGCATTCCCCGTTATCTGTGTCTAACTATCTCTTTTATCTTTCTTCAATTGAAACGTATTTAGGTGATCTTGGTCCATTGTACTCAGCACGTGGACGAATCAGTCGGTTATTTGAGTATTGCTCAAGAATATGGGCAAGCCATCCTGATGTACGACTCACTGCGAAGATTGGTGTAAACAGGTCATGGTCGATTCCCAAGCTATGGTAAACACTAGCAGAATAGAAATCTACATTTGCAGGAAGACCTTTTGTCTCTTTAATATAGTCTTCAATCTCGACCGACATATTGTACCATTTAGATTGTCCTGTAAGCTCTGTAAGCTGTCTGGACATTTCCTTCAAGAATTTAGCACGTGGGTCACCATCACGGTAGACGCGGTGCCCCATCCCCATAATTTTTTCTTTGTTATCTAACATTTTTTTAATGTAAGGGATCGCATTTTCTTCTTCGCCGATCTCTGTAAGCATTTGCATAACTCGTTCATTTGCTCCACCATGTAATGGCCCTTTTAATGCGCCGATTGCTGCCGTAATGCCTGAATAAACGTCAGATAATGTTGCGACACACACTCTGGCGGTAAAAGTAGAAGCATTAAGCTCATGGTCTGCGTGAAGAACTAACGCTTTATTTATCGCTTCAACTTCGATTGCTTCTGGTTCCTTGCCATTCAGCATATATAAAATATTTTCAGCATAATTATAGTCATGCTTAGGCTGTACTGGCTCCTTACCCTGACGAATTCTTGCGAAAGCAGTTACAATTGTTGATATCTTAGCTTGAATTCGTAACGCTTTCCGTTTGTTAGCCACTTCATCCATAACATCTGCTTCTTCATCATACAGACCAAGTAAAGAAACCGCTGTACGTAAAGCTGCCATTGGATGAACGGTAGACAGGTCATAAGAACGCAAATGAGAAATAACTGCATCTGGCAACGACATATTTTCTGCTATCTCTTTTTTGAAAGCATCTAACTCTGACTTATTTGGTAGTTTTTGATTCCATAATAGATAAATTACTTCTTCAAAGCTGGAATTTTCCGCCAAGTCATCGATTTTGTAACCGACATATGTTAGTTGATCATCGATGATGGAGCTTATGGAAGATTGTGTTGCTACAACGCCTTCAAGCCCTTTCGTTGTTGTCATTGAAAACCTCTCCTTTTTCTATTAATTGTTCCATTCAATTAGGACCATTTAAAAATCGACAATATATTCATAGTTTCATATTGCCATCCCCAAGGGTAATTATAAAGTATTTCGAATGTAATGTGAATTGAAACCGATTAAATTACAGATTAATTTTAAAAAAAGTAAATTTTTTCCTTACATTACACCTTTCAAAATCGCCCTAAACTGGTAAGTCTAAACCTTCACTTACAAGCATAAATAAAAAGTATACGTCATTATTTTAATGAATGGGGTCGTTTTATGTACAAGCAGCTTTCTTATCAACTGTTGCGCTTATTTATTGTCATCTTACTATGTACAGTTATTTTCTTAGTGTTTCATTATACTGCCAAATTCATCTATCCACTAATTATTGCCATAATGCTGTCACTGGGTATGCATCCAGCTGTGACTTTTTTACAAAATCGTTTTAAATTTCCTCGGATTGCGGCAACATTGACAGTCATCGTTGCTGCCTTTTTTACGTTTATTAGCTTTATCTTTTTTATTGTAAATGAAATTATTAATGGTGTCATATCTATTGCAGATAAAATCCCCGGTTACTTTGCAAAAGGCACACAGATACTGGACCATCTTACGAACAGCTATCTATTACCCTTTTATCAGAAGTTAGCTTCACTTATTCACACATTAGACGAAGATCAGCAAATTTCAATTAAAGAAAAAGTTACAGATTTTGCAAATAATATGGCAATAGCCGCTGCAGAATTTCTGCAACAGCTACTGTTATCCATACCTGCCTTTGTCAGCACACTTCCAAATTCGGTTACCATTATTATTTTCATCGTTTTGGCTTCTTTTATCATTACAAATGACTGGGATTTATTAAATACGAAAATGAAATCCCTTCTTCCAGCTCGTATTAATAGTTCAGGACAACGAATTATGATTCAACTAAAAAAAGCTACTGCAGGGTATATAAAGGCGCAGGTTACACTTATCTTCATTACATTTATTGTCATACTTATCGGCCTAATCGTACTGCAAGTTGATCATCCACTGACCATTGCCTTCTTGGCAGCATGTGTGGATCTCTTGCCATATGTTGGGACAGGCATCCTATTTATCCCTTGGATTCTCTATCTTTATATGACAGGTAATTTCCCACTGACGATTGGCCTGATTGTTATTTATATGATTATCGTCATTTTACGACAGATCCTAGAACCGAAAGTACTGGCTTCTAGTATTGGGTTACACCCGCTTGCAGCACTTATTATCTTGTTTGTTGGTGTACAAATGCTTGGCATGCTTGGCTTCCTTATTGCGCCTGTACTATTAATTCTTGTTAACGCGTTTTACAAAGCCGAAATACCTCAGAAGATATGGCAATTTATAGTGAAAGGATAACCTACCACTACCATTTGCGATAAATAATGGTGTTCTTACTCATCATCTTCGTAATAAGTTTGCCGATGTAAGCTTTGAACGGTGCTCTTGTATATGGGATAACGAGAATAAAACCGGCGATGTCTGTAATAAAACCAGGTGTGAAAAGAAAAATCCCACCAATTAAAATACAAATACCATCAATGATATAAGGAGTAGGGGCTGATCCATTACGCATAGAGAGTTGCGCTTTGTTCCATGTTTCAACCCCTTGCTGCTTAGCAAGTGAAACACCAATAATTCCAGTAAGGATTATCAAGAGTGCCACCCACCATGGCCCAATCATTCCACCTACCCAAATAAACATTCCTATTTCCAACCCAGATAATAGGAGCATGCTAAGTAACAACCAGCGCATATCAGTACCTCCCTTTAAATAAATTTAATTTAAAATATAAGAAAAAAAGAAGGTCTCCCTTCTTTTTTCTTACGGATTAAAGGACTCTTGTATGACCTTTATAGATATCCCCTTTTGTACCATCAACGGTAATTACCTGTCCTTCTGTGATGACATCAAAGACATCTTTAACGCCAACGATAACTGGAATTCCTAGACTTAATCCCACAACAGCTGCGTGTGAGGTTAGTCCTCCTTCTTCTGTTATAATTGCTCCGGCTTTTTCAATTGCAGGCATCATTTCTCTCTCTGTGCCGTATGTTACTAGAATGTCTCCATCATCCATCTTATCAATGGCTTCTTGTGAACTTTTTGCATGGATAGCTTTTCCATAAGCACTACGTTTTCCAATTCCCTGTCCTTTTGCGATAACGTCCCCAATCACATGTACTTTCAACAGGTTAGTTGTACCACTTTGTCCTACAGGGACACCGGCAGTAATAATTACTCTGCTTCCATGTTCTACAACGCCAGTTTCCAATCCTTTTTCGATAGCAATATCAAGCATTTCATCAGTAGAATTTGCTTTCTCTCCTGGTACAGCGTGTACGCCCCATACAAGAGAAAGTTGACGTTTTACACGATCTGCAAAAGTTACTGCCACAATTGGTGCTTGTGGGCGGTATTTGGAGATCATTCTTGCAGTATGACCACTTTCCGTAGGAGTAATAATCGCACTCACTGACAGATTCATTGCTGTATGTGTAACAGACTGACTAATTGCATCTGTTATCGTCATATCTACATGTTTAGAGCGATCTTTCAGAATGGATTCATGGTTTAGCGCTGTTTCAGCTTTTATTGCGATATTGCTCATCGTTTGAACAGATTCTACTGGATAAATTCCTGCAGCTGTTTCCCCTGAAAGCATGATTGCATCGGTTCCGTCAAAGATAGCATTCGCTACATCGGAAGCTTCTGCTCTTGTCGGACGAGGGTTGCGTTGCATAGAATCAAGCATTTGCGTTGCGGTTATAACAGGCTTCCCTGCTGTATTACATTTTTTAATTAACTGTTTTTGTACAAGCGGTACATCTTCAGGCGGTATTTCTACTCCTAAATCACCACGTGCAACCATAAGCCCATCACTTACTTCCAGGATGCTATCGATATTGTCAACACCCTCCTGGTTTTCAATTTTAGGGATAATTTGAATATGTGAAGCATTGTGTGTATCAAGTAATTCTTTAATTTCCAAGATGTCAGATGGACGACGAACAAAAGATGCTGCGATGAAATCAACATCTTGCTCAATACCAAACGTAATATCGTTGGCGTCTTTATCGGTAATACCTGGTAAATTCACAGATACATTTGGAACATTGACACCTTTTTTATTTTTAATTGTTCCTGAATTTAAAGCTTTTGTTCTTAATTCATTATTATCATGGTCAACACTTAAAACTTCCAATTCAATAAGACCATCATCTAATAATATTTTGGAGCCTTCGTGGACATCATTAATCAGACCGCTGTATGTTACCGAGAATCTTTCAGCAGTACCTTCAAGCTCTTCATTCATGGAAACATATACTTCTTCTCCTTGAATAAGCTCTGCTTCTCCATCACGGAATTTCCCAGTGCGGATTTCTGGTCCCTTTGTATCCAATAAAATAGCTACTGTTTTCCCTGTGTTTTCAGCAGCTTGTCTTATATTTTTAATTCGTGCTCCGTGCTCTTCAAAATCACCGTGGGAAAAATTCAATCTTGCCACGTTCATTCCGGATTCAATTAATTGTTCCAGCTTATCAATAGTCTCCGAAGCTGGCCCAATTGTACATACGATTTTTGTGTTTCTCATTCTAGTTACCTCCTAATGTTCCTATATAGATAATTCTTTTGAAAGCTGGTACATGTCTTTATCGATAGTATGTGGCTGTGCAAGGATTTCCAAAATATCATGGTTTACCAATTTATTATTCTGGATTCCAACCATACGCCCAGCTTCCCCTTTACGTAATAAATCAACAGCATAGCCACCAAGTCGGCTTGCGAGTACACGGTCTGAAGCAGTAGGTGATCCACCACGTTGGATATAACCTAGTACAGTTACCCTTGTTTCCAAGTCTGATGTTTCTTCGATTCGTTTTCCATAATCGAAGCCACTGCCTACACCTTCTGCTAGGACGATGATACTATGCTTTTTCCCACGCTCATGGCCTCGTTTTAGCCGTTCAATGACTTCATCAAATTCGTCTTTTACTTCTGGGATAAGAATACTTTCTGCACCATCAGCAAGTCCCGCCCATAAAGCAAGATCTCCTGCGTCTCTTCCCATTACCTCAATGATATAAGTCCGTTTATGAGAAGTAGCTGTGTCTCTAACCTTATCAATCGCTTCAATTATGGTATTTAACGCTGTATCAAAGCCAATTGTAAAATCAGTTCCAGCAATATCGTTATCAATTGTTCCTGGGATACCAATACAAGGGTAGCCTTTCTCCGTTAGCTTCTGAGCCCCACGAAAACTACCATCTCCACCTATGATAATTAATCCTTCAATTCCAAACTTTTTAAGTTGCTCAATGCCTTTTTCTTGCCCTGCATCTGTTTTGAATTCTTCACTTCTTGCTGAATAAATTATTGTGCCTCCGCGGTGAATAATATCTCCTACAGAGCCTATTTCCATTTTTTCAATATTTCCTTCCATTAATCCTTGATAACCATATTTTATTCCATATACTTCAATATCATGGTAAATGGCTTTTCTAACGACAGCCCGAATAGCTGCGTTCATTCCCGGAGCATCTCCACCACTGGTCAATACACCAATTCTTTTCATATTCGTTCCACCTCTGTCCTCACTGCTAAATATTTCTTCACTATCAAAGATAATGGGAAATAGAAAAAATAGCAATTAATTATACTGTTTCCACAGTGCTAATGAAAGTAATCAGAGGTTGACTCCAAAGTCAACCTCTTCCAAGTATTATTATTATAACCTAAGAACAGTCCAACCTTACAATGTTGTAAAGTCCCCAATTTGCTTATACTTTTCCCAGCGTTTTTCTAATAGTTCCTCTGGAGTATATTTCTTCAACATGCTAAGCGATTGTTCAATGACATGGTCCATATAGTCTGCTTGCTGTTCTAGATCTCTATGGGCCCCACCCTTTGGTTCTGGGATTATATTATCAATCACCTTTAGCTGTTTCAAATCATAGGACGTAATTTTCATTGTTTCCGCAGCTTTTTGTGCTAGGCCGGAATCTTTCCATAAAAGTGCGGCTGCTCCTTCTGGGGAAATCACAGAGTATGTAGAATTCTCCAGCATGTGGATATGATCTCCTACCCCAAGGGCAAGTGCACCACCGCTTCCTCCTTCACCTATCACAATACATATAATTGGAACCTTAAGCCCCGCCATCTCCATTAAGTTTCTAGCGATAGCTTCACTTTGACCACGTTCTTCTGCAGCCTTTCCTGGATAAGCACCTTTTGTATCAATAAAGCAAATGATCGGTCGGTTAAATTTTTCAGCCTGTTTCATGTGCCTTAATGCTTTTCTATATCCTTCAGGATGTGGCATACCAAAATTACGTCTTATATTTTCCTTGGTGTCTTTCCCTCTTTGATGCCCAATGACGGTAACAGGACGGTCCTTGTAATACGCGATACCTGCTACGATTGCTTCGTCATCACCAAATAAACGATCACCGTGAAACTCAATAAAATTACTGAAAAGTTTTTCTATATAATCTAGAGTTGTGGGCCGGTCTTGATGACGGGCCATTTGTACACGCTGCCATGGTTTAAGATTTCCGTATATATCATCTTCAAGAACGGACAATCTTTTTTCCAAAGTACTTATTTCTTCTGATAAGTCAATCTCACTATCCTTCGTGAAATTTTTCAGCTCGGCAATTTTTTCCTTTAAGTTAACAATTGGTTTTTCAAATTCCATCACTTGCTTCACGAAATTTCGCCGCCTTCCTTATGCATGTCAAGTAGCGTAGTAAATAGGGTTTTCATCTCTTGTCGATGAACCACCTTATCCAATTGGCCATGCTTTAATTGGAATTCAGCCGTTTGGAAGTCATCTGGTAATTTCTCCCGTATCGTTTGTTCAATGATTCTTCTCCCGGCAAACCCAATGAGTGCGCCTGGTTCAGCAAAGTTATAATCTCCCAGTGAGGCAAAGCTTGCTGAAACACCACCTGTTGTCGGATGAGTCATAACGGAAATCATTAAACCACCTGCATCGCTGAATCGCTTGATTGCAATAGAGGTTTTTGTCATTTGCATCAGACTAAGAACACCTTCCTGCATTCTGGCCCCACCAGAAGCAGCAAAGATGATAAACGGAAGAGATTCTTCTCTAGCATTTTCAATCGCCCTTGCAATCTTTTCACCTATTACAGAACCCATGCTTCCCATGCGAAAGCTTGAATCCATTACAGCAACTGCTGCTGGCTGGCCGTCAATAAAGCCTTTTCCAGTTATAACGCCTTCGTTCAAACCTGTTTTCAAGCGGTCCTTTTCCATTTTTTCATCGTAACCAGGAAATTGTAATGGATTGCTTGTGATTAAATCCTTATCCCATTCTTGAAAAGATTCCATATCAAAGAGGCATTCAATTCTATCCCATGCTAATAGTGGATGATGATGGCCGCAGTTAGGGCAGACATTTAAATTTTTCTTCATCTCTTTACGGTAGAAAATTTTGTGACACCCATCGCATTTTTGCATTAAACCTTCCGGCACATCTGTTTTCGCCTGGTGATTTGGAATGGTTGCATATTTCTTCCGCTTGCCAAAAAGATCTTTAAGCAAGGTAATTCCTCCTTTTTCAACACCACTTGGCATCATACCATTTTCTTGTCAAGTGCTTGTGCCGAGCTTGCTCAGCTTTATGAACGTCTTTAATAGAATTCAAATTGTTTATAAAAATATAATAAAATTATTCAAATTGATTGTCGTCGTCTTGTACTGCGAGTGACTCGAATAAAGGCTCAATTAACTCATAATTTTTCGTTGAATACAACTCTACAAGCTCTATGTAAAAAACTTTGCTGTAATATAGCTTGTTAATCGTATGGGAGAATTCTTCCATTAGCTGCCAAACCCTGGCTAGCAATAGATTCTCCGACTTTGTAAATAAATATTTAAAGAAAGCAACATGCCGATCGTTTGGCCCCATGACTGGATCATGAAGTAACTGTTCGAGTTTGTCCAAATCCTGCACATTCATTCGGCTAAACGCAAGTTTCGCCGCTTCCTTTTCAAGAATTTTCTTGGCTAGATACAAGTCCTCCCTTGTTCTTGCCTCTTTTAAAATGAAGGATGATAATAGCTCTACAGTTTGATAAGGGCGATACGTACTAAGAAACGTACCTTCCCCTCTTTTCGTCTCGATAAGACCAAGCAGTTCCATTGCTCGTAATGCTTCCCTTACGGAGGATCTGCCTGCCTGCAGTGTATCAGCTAGCTCTCTTTCTGAAGGAAGTTTATCACCGGGCATTAAGTGTTGTTGATCAATGTATTGACGTATTTCCTGCAACACGCCCTGGTATACCTTTTGCTTCGATGACATAGCCACAGACCTGACCCACTCCTTCTACCGCCTATTTATTATCTATTTGGGTTAACCTTCTCGTTTTTTCTGCTATTTCTTCTGGGTCAACTTCAATTCTGGAAACACCAGACTCCATCGCAGCCTGTGCGACTGATTTGGCAACAATTGGTGCCACTCGGGAATCAAATGGTCCAGGGATAACATAATCTTCATTGAGTTCTTCTTCGGTAATCAAGGAAGCAATTGCATTAGCAGCAGCTACTTTCATACGCTCATTAATTCGAGTCGCACGAACATCTAAAGCCCCACGGAAAATCCCCGGGAAAGCCAACACATTATTTACCTGGTTAGGAAAATCAGAACGGCCTGTACCAATTACTCTAGCACCTGCTGCCTTCGCATCCTCTGGCATAATTTCTGGCTCTGGATTTGCCATAGCAAAGATGATGGCATCATCGCTCATTTTACTTACCATTTCTTTCGATAAAGCTCCTGCAACAGAGACTCCTATAAAGACATCGGCATCTTCTAGTATTTCTTCTAGACTGCCTTCTTTCTTCTCTTGATTTGTAAAAGTCGCGACGCGTTCTTTAATATCATTCATGCCATAGGAACGCCCTTCAAATATTGCCCCACGCGAATCACACATAATCATATTACGTACACCAAAATTATATAAAAGTTTAATAATTGCTATCCCTGCAGCACCTGCTCCGTTCGCAACGACTTTGATATCGGAGAAACTTTTTCCAACTAGTTTAAGTGCATTAATTAGTCCAGCAACTGTTACAATTGCTGTTCCGTGTTGATCATCATGAAAAATAGGAATGTTCGTTTCCTTCTTTAACCGGTCTTCAATAATAAAGCAATTCGGTGCGGCGATATCTTCTAAATTAATCCCGCCAAATGTAGGTTCCATTAATTTTACTGTTTGAACAATTTCTTCTACATCCTGTGTCGCCAGGCATATAGGAAATGAATCCACCCCTGCAAAGCTTTTGAAAAGGACTGATTTCCCTTCCATTACCGGCAATGCAGCTTCTGGTCCAATGTTTCCCAATCCTAATACAGCAGATCCGTCACTGACTACTGCAACCATGTTCCCTTTCATTGTGTAATCATAGACTGTTTCCTTGCGATCATAGATTTCCTTACAAGGTTCAGCTACACCTGGAGAATAGGCCAAACTAAGTTCCTCTGCATTTGTAACAGGTACCTTAGATTGGGTAGTAAGCTTCCCTTTGTTCACTTTGTGCATATGCAATGCTTCGTCTCTTAAGCTTGCCATATTAGATTATCGCTCCTTTGTTAGCAGTAGAAATTGCCGTAAAGTGGTCAGACCACCCTTAACCATTACATTATAACAGATGGTAAAACTCTGTAAAGTATAGTTTATTTTGCTGATTTGTCGAGTACAATATTTTCATCGCCAAAATATTGTTTTAAAGCTTGTACGCATTTATACGAAGGATCTACAAAGTATTCACTATCAAGCTTGTAAGATTTTCGTTGTTTTTGCCGAAAGACAATAATGGGTACAGCACCGGGGTGCTCCTTCACAATTTCCCGGATCGCTTTTAAGTCTTCCTCATTGTCCTCGCCCGTTGTACGGATAAACAGTCTTTCTTCTTTCTCCGTTTTCTCTAATGCTGCTTCTTCGAAGGACGTTAAATTACTTAGCAGTAATTGCTTCGTTCCATTACGTTCCTCCACTCTTCCTTTAACCATAACTACATTCTCTTCTTCTATTAATTTCCTAGTGTTTCGATATAGCTCTGGAAACGCCACTGCATCCATGTCACCCGTTTCATCATTAAGCGTAAGAAATGCCATATTTTCTCCACGCTTCGTGCGGATTGTTTTGATGCGTTGAATCATGACGGTACACTGTACTTCTTTTTTAGTTTCTAGAGCTAATGCCGCAGAAATAGATAAATTACCAATTCTCCTCAGCGAATCCCTGTAAGCATGCAAAGGATGGCTGGATATATAAATTCCCAGAAGGTCTTTTTCATCTGACAATTTTTTCAGCGGACTAAAATCCTCTATTTCGACATAATCTGCCTCAAGTTCAATTTTATCCTGAAACAGACTCGGCTGGTCTTGAAATTCTTTGAACAGCTCTCCTTGCTCTAGCGCCCGGTCGATTGACGCTAGAAGACTAGCCCTATTATCTTTTGTTTCATCAAAGGCTCCAGCCATAATAAGGAGTTCCAATGTCTTTCTGTTCACCATTTTATGGGACACACGCAGACAAAAATCGAACAGGTCTTTAAACGGGGCATCCTTCCTTACACGAATAATCTCTTGTACCACTTGATTGCCAACCCCTTTAATAGAAGAAAGCCCCATACGAATACCAGAACCTTCTACAGAAAAACGGCCATAGCTAAAGTTAATAGATGGCGCTGCGAGTTGTATTCCCAGCTCTTTAATTTCTTGAATATATTGATGCATTTTTTCCTGCTGATTGGCTACAGAACTTAGCAACTCGGTAAAAAAGGCAGCTGGATAGTGTGCTTTTAAAAAGGCAAGCTGATAGGATATTATACTGTAGGCCACAGCGTGGCTACGATTAAATCCATAATTTGCAAAGCGAACAATCCAAGCAAAAATCTCCTCACCAACTGCTTTGTCGTAGCCATGTTGCAGACAGCCTTGTACGAAAATTTCCTTTTGCTCTTGTAATACATGTTCTTGCTTTTTACTAATAGCACGACGTAAAACATCCGCCTCGCCTAAGGACATGCCGGCAATTTTATTGGCAATCTGCATAATCTGTTCCTGATAAACTAAGACACCATAAGTATTGGCTAAAATTGGCTCTAGATCCGGATGCGGATAACTAATCTGTTCGTTGTTATTCTTACGCTTTATATAGGTTGGAATGTACTCCATCGGACCTGGACGATAAAGGGCGTTCACGGCAACAATATCTTCAAAGGATGTAGGCTGTAAATTACGTAGAACCTGTTGCATTCCCTGTGACTCAAGCTGAAAGACACCATTTGTTTTTCCTTGTCTAAGCAAGGAAAAAGTCTTGTCATCTCCTTGTTCGAGGTTATGTACATCGACCTGCTTCTTATAGGAAAAATGAATGTTTCGGACGACTCGCTCAATTAGAGATAGGTTACGCAAACCTAGTAAATCGATTTTAAGCAGTCCTAACTCTTCAAGCTCATTCATTGGAAACTGTGTAAGCATTGTGGTGCCTGTCCCAGGTCTTAATGGGATATGTTCCACAAGAGCTTCTTCACTAATAACGACCCCCGCAGCATGTGTTGAGACGTGTCGCGGTAATCCCTCTAATCTAGCCGCTATGGAAAACAATGTTTTTAATTGAGGAGACTGTTTTATATAGGAAACAAGCTCCGCTGACTGCTTTACAAGCTCTGGGATCGGTAACTTAGCTTGCAATGGGATATGCTTTAATATATATGTTGTATCCTGTTGATCTATTTCCATCGTCTTCATTACTTCTCGAAGAATTGATCTTGCTGCAAAGGTACCGAATGTAATAATTTGTGCTACATGGTCATCTCCATATTTATCTCGCACATATTCAATTACTTCATCTCTTCTCGTATCTGAAAAGTCAATATCAATATCTGGCATTGTCCGTCTTTCAGGGTTTAGAAATCTTTCAAACAGCAAGTTATATTTTATCGGATCAACATCAATAATTTCCAGTAAATAGGCCACTAAAGAACCTGCTGCTGATCCCCTACCCGGACCAACCATAATTCGATTAGCTTTGGCGTATTGGATAAAATCAGCTACGATCAGAAAATAATCACTAAATCCCATCTCTGCAATAATGCGTAATTCCACTTCAAGTCGATTTTTAACTTCTTCTGTAACTGGGTTATATTTCTTATTTAGATTTTCAAAGCATTTAGCCTCTAGATACGTTTGCGCATCCGTATGATCTGGCACAGGAAAGGATGGAAGCAGTGGCTTTCCAAATTGTATCGAGACATTACATTTTTGTTTTATCGCTTCTGTCTCAAGTAAAACCTCTGGCCAAAAGGGATGGAAAGAATTCTCCATCTCCTCAGATGATGTAAGGTATCGCTCTGAGTTACCTGCCCCGTTCTGACTCACTTCCCAACTCTCACCATTTTTCATTGACTGCAAGCAATCAAATACAATATCATCTTGTGCATTTAAGTAGCGTACGTCATGTATTACTGTGACTGCTACACCAGCTCGTTCATTTAAGTCCTTAAGGACAGAATGCATTTTTTCATCATTTGAAATTCGAATATTCTGTATACCTAAATAAAAGTCTTCTTTTTCAAAGAGGCTCTCCCAGTTTTTTATGTAGGACTGTAATTGTTCAAACGTTTCGGTTTCCATACGGGTTCTAAATGTGGAGTTACTTAGCGTGAATATCGCAACCACATCTTGTGCTAGATTTTGCAGCATTTCCGCATCAATCGTTTCCTGGTCTTGTTGTTGAATCCATGTGCTGATTTTAATAAGCGATTGATAGCCCGTATTATTTTTTGCCAGCAACACACATTGCTCCTGGTTGTCTTCTTTATCTTCTATTTGAATGATCATCCCGATAATTGGTTTGATTCCCTTTTCCTTACATGCCTTATAAAAAGGAATAGTGCCATAAAGGGCATTCTCATCTGTTAACGCGATCGCATCAAAATTTAGTTCACTTGCTCTTTGTACTAGCTTTTCTATCGTGATGGTGCTATTAAAAAAACTATAGCCACTTCTAACTTGCAAATGCGTATATGACATAGTATCCCGCCTTCTATTCTTTCACTCCTATTATAACAATCTCTATAGAACATGCATACGTATATGCTGATTATTTATCATAACGCCTTCAATCTCCTCATAAAATGGTAAGGACATGCCTTCGGAAGGAGTCGTTTTCATGGAAGAACGTTTTTTCGCTACTGCCATACATTGCTTCTTTATCGCCTTTGGCGTAATGGTGGGCGGATCTATTATCGGAAGTATTGGGGAATTCGCTACAGGGGATGCTCCATTATCGGCAATCGCCACTATTGCAAAAAAACTGCGTATTTGGGCAATCGCTGCAGCAATTGGGGGAACATTTGATGCACTTAGCAATTTTGAAAGAGGAATTTTTGATGGTTCAACCATGGATATCTTTCGCCAAATTGTATTGATACTTTGTGCTATGGGTGGCGTTAAGACTGCCGTCATGCTCATTGAATGGCTCATCCAAGAGGAAGTATCCTAATGCATATTCCACCTTACCATAAGAAGAAAACATGGCAGCGTTTCTTTGCAGGTTCACTAGTCGGTGGAATTATTGCATACATTATTTTTATTTTTATGCATGGCACCATGTATGAAAATCAGCTGAAAGAAAATCTTGAACTTACTTCCCAAGTTAATGACTTAAAAAATCAAAATGAGGCACTCTTAAAGGATACGGAAAACTTAAAAACCCCCGTTACTGTTTCGGCGATAGATATAACAATTGAAAATGCGGAGGAAATTTCATTGGACAGTCTCGTTGTTCCAAAACTTGAAGAATTAGTAAAGGATGAAATAAGTCATATTACGGGGCAAAGTGTCTCTATTGTCGACGAAATCGACCAACTCCTCATTTCTGCTATTGAAAATAAGGAATATACCATAGACGATATTCATTACCAATTTACCGTTCGAAAACTAACCATATCCGAAACAGTCAAAGTCTTTCTAGAAGCAGAAACCGTAAATTAGTAGTCAAATTGAAGAACACATGGCCCTAGCCTCTAACTCAACATGTCGAGACACCGCCATGTTGTTGGAGATAAAAGAATTATACCGGATACAATTTGATTTTATTATCAATAGAGAGACACCTTTTACCTATCCTTTTTCATATAATATCCTTAAAAAGGGGAATGGTTATAAGATGCTCATCATGTCTTATTATAAACTGCGCGATGAAAAGCTAGCTCAATTAAGAAATGGCCACACTGCATACGCTAAATCCCGCGAACTTATTAGAATTCTAAAACGCGGAATTGAAAAGGAGCAACTACAAGTTCACTATGACGAAACCCAAAAAGGCTGCTGGATTATTCCACTCATCCCTGAAAAATATAACTATACTTAAACTCCAAAGAAAAAGCCAAACGTATTCGAACTTCAGATACAGTCGAATTCGTCTGGCTTATTTCGGCTTAGCAGTATATGCTTCCCCTAATCGCTCTGTCTATCATTTAAATGCCTTGCAAACTTCCTCTAAATCTTGTACAACCTGTTCTGCTTCTTCCCAGCTGTATACGGTTGCTCCTGAAGCCATTGGATGACCGCCACCATTATACTTTGCGGCAATCTCGTTTACAATCGGACCTTTAGATCTTAGTCTAACACGGATTAAGTCCTCTTCCTCAATAAAAAACACCCATGCTTTTATTCCTTCCACTTCGCCTAAGATACCTACAAGTTGCCCTGTCTCAACTGGTTCCACCTGAAAAGAGTCTAGAATGTCCTTGGTTAGTTTAATTGTACTTAAGCCATTTGGTGATATTTCATAGCGTTGAAGAACATAGCCACGGAGTCTTGCAATATGCTGCTTAACGTTATATATGCCGTCATAAAGTGCCGTTCTGTCAAACTCATATGTTACAAGATCAGAGGCATATTGAAAAGTTTTCTTCGTTGTACTCGGGAATAGGAACCTTCCAGTGTCCCCTACAATGCCAGCATAAAGAGAAGCTGCTGATTTATCATTCAGTTGTAAGCCTTCCTCTTTTCCATGAAGGTACAACTCATAAATCATTTCACTTGTAGAACTTGCTTCCGTATTTATCCAGCGTAGATCTCCATATGGATCTATATTAGGATGATGGTCAATTTTAATTAATTTGTCGCCAAGATTATAGCGAGAATCACTTATTCTATCGGTATTGGCTGTATCACAGGTTATGACAAGCGCCTGCTTATACGTATCATCTGGTATCACATCCATTTTCAATAAAAACTCCAGGGAGGCATCTACTTCTCCTACTGCATATACCTTTTTATCTGGAAATGATGCTTGAATGATTTCTTTTAGCCCGCCTTGAGACCCAAGCGCATCGGGGTCTGGACGGACGTGTCTATGAATTATGATCGTGTCATAGGCCTTAATTGTGTCTATTATTTGCTGAATCGACATTTCGTTACCTCCACAATTTTCATTTCTTTCTGGCTAAACCGATACAAAAAAGTTACAATATATAAAGATGCATCAGTCAGTCCACCGGGCTGGATCTGGTTTAGTCGCATTATAATAAGTAAAACGGTTTATCCGTATACATACTTTCTAGGAGTGATTTCATGTTTATTTTCCCGGTTATTATCATCCTATCCGTTGTGTTCTATGTGTACTACAAGGTTGCGATCTTAAAAACAAAGGATCGTCTCACACAGGTTTATTTTAACGCAAGATCCCGTATGTGCCTAGGTAGCTTCGTGTTATTCTTTGGCGTTAATCAATATGTGTATTATCAAACCCAATTATCTCTTTTTATCGGTATCTTATTCTTCGCACTAGGCGGTTTTCAACTTTACACTGGGTTTAAGGAAGCAAGACATTATAAAAATGAATACAGGCGGTTAAATCCTGCAGGTTATAAAGCTGACGAATAGTGTCAGCTTTTTAATTTGGACCTTACTAACGATCAATCAATTGGGCCATGATTAAGCCTTTCCCTGCAATTTTTCGTTCATTGTAAACTTCCACTTCTATTTTCGCATACATTCTGCCTGCTTCTAACAACTTTGGTTTAATCACAAGCTTGCTGTCAATTTGCATTGGCTTAAGAAAATATACGGTGAGGTTTTCAACTACTAAATCACCTTTTTTGTAATGCATTAACAGTCGACTGCTCGCTTCAGTGATTAAGGAAGTAAACACTCCATTGGAAAGCGTTCCAAGTTGATTCGTCATTTGCGGAGTTACATCTGCATGGTACACCGGTTTATCATCCTCAGAATCAATTAACGATCGTGACACAATATCGTCAATGGTCTCTCCAACCTGTGGTTGCCGCTGAATTTGCTGTAAGGCTTTTAGGACGTCCTGCCTGGAAATAACCCCTTGTAGACGAGAGGCTTGGTCAACTACCGGAACGACTTCGATGCCTTCCCATACCATCATATGCGCAACAGAGGCTAGTGACGTTTTCGCCTGGACGACCTGTGGGTTCTTGCTCATAACCTTATCGATTAACAGACTAGCTTCTTTGGCTACCACATCTTTTGAAGTAACCATTCCTAATACCCTATTGCTATCATCGATAACCGGAAATCTCGTATGGCCAGATTTTTCATTTAACTCATACCATTCGCCAACTGTGTCCCCGGCCTGTAAAAACCAAGAGACTTCATAAGGAGTGAAAATATCCCCAACAAAAACAATTTCCTTTTTGATTAGTTGGTCATATATGGCCCGATTAATCATGGCAGCTACAGTAAATGTGTCGTAACTTGTGGAAATAATCGGCAATTCTTTTTCATCTGCCAATCGTTTTATATGGTCCTCTGTATCAAACCCACCGGTAATTAATACTGCAGCGCCTTCATTTAATGCTAATTCATGGGCTTCGACACGATTCCCGATGATTAATAGGGAGTTGGCCTCTGTATAGCGCATCATGGCGTCAAGCTGCATAGCACCGATCACAAATTTATTTAATGTTTTGTGTAGTCCTGTCTTTCCACCAAGAACTTGTCCATCAATAATATTAATTACCTCTGCAAAGGAAAGCCTCTCGAAGTTCTCTCTGTTTTTTCTTTCGATTCGAATGGTCCCCACTCGTTCTATGGTACTAACGATTCCCTGATTCTCTGCTTCTTTAATTGCACGATATGCTGTCCCATCACTTACACCTAGTTCTTTTGCAATTTGCCTTACTGAAATTTTATGGCCTACAGATAGGGACAGGATATGTTGAATAATTTGCTCATGTTTCGTTGCCAATGGTGTCCCACCAACTTTCAACTGTACTAGTACGATATTTAACTTTTATTATACAGTTGTTCTTAGTGAAACTCAATAATTATGGGACTTGCGCCGCTCTGATTCTTGCTGTTCCATAATTGGTGGTTTGGTCATTTGTAAAAACGTTGCAAAGTTAGCTCCAACAACTAAGAACAGAAAGCCGAGCCATCCTCCCCAAAACACCATTTCCACTGTCGTGTTTGCATAGGGAATTACCGGCCAAGCAAAATATAGCAAAAATCCCGCTAACAATAGCCTTAAAATAGCATAGTTTCGCATAATATCTCCTCCTATTGACCAATGTATGAAAAAAGTCCATAAAACAGAACTTGATCAATCGGAGATGCACCGGTGAAAAAAGGTTAAAAAAATAGCCCTCTGTGAGGCTATTCCGCATAGTAAGTAGAAAAGGAAATGGATGCAAATAACGAATCCCCGTCCTGGTTCAAATTTAATGTTTCGATTGTAATTAATCTTTCCCCTTCAAGTAAGGCATCTAAGAACTGATTTACTTTCTCCACACTTTCACCAGTGACCTCCATCGTATAGGTAGCTTCCTCAACCCCTGTTGTCTCTTCTTCCGTAACGTCGGTATCTTCCGTATTTCCGTTCATTGCACCTATATAATCAATACGTATGTCATTGGAATTTGCCAACTTCTGTATCTCGCGTAATAAGGAATCCATTGCTAAATAATCAGGAATCAACTGCGTAATAGTCGTAAAATCTTCCGTGACATCTTTCTCCGTTTTACCGTTGCTGGCAGTAACTTGTTTTTCAAACATGGATACCTGGCTATGTAGACTATCCGCTTCACTTTTCTGTGGTTTTACCATAAGTTGATATCCTAATAAATATACGAGGACGAGTACAATTAGTGAGCTGACCAACACAAATAAATGCTTTTTATTTAATGCCTTCCTCATGTGTGCTCAGCTCCTCCATTAGAATTTCTTCTTGCAATTGAACAGTTAACACAGCTTCATAGTTTTCTTCCATTGTGATAACACTCGTTAACTGTACCTCTGACACATACGTTAGATCTGACACCTCAGCGATAAACTTTGCCACATCGTCCATACTTGGGTAACTTGCTGTCACAACAAATGAATTTGCAGAAACATTTTCATAGCTCACTAGTTGTTCGGCTCCACCAAATAATCCGTACACAACATGAAAGAGAGGTATTACTGGCGTGGCTTCTCCTTTAATTCCTTGTATCTCATTAAGCAGTTGCTCCATTTCTCTTGTTCCCGCAGTGTCTTGTTGCTGCTCAGCAATTTTAATCTCCAACTCTGTTAGATAGGTTTCAGAAGCAGAAATTTCTTTCTCCACGCTATTTTTCTGGAATAATAAAACGGTCAATATACTACAGGCAAGAAGCAAAAACACACCTGTAGAAAAGATTAGGAAAAGCTTCTTATTTGGTTGCTTTTTAATAAAATTAATTTCCGTAGTCATGTTGCTTAAACCTCATTTTTCATTGCCAGACCAAGAACGTCTGTGTATTTTGAAGGTAGCTCGCCATTTGTAAAATCCTCTACCACTAAGGTTGACTCTGTAAATCGTTGTTTCAATATTGGTAAACCAGGATAATCACCTGATAATAAAAGAAGTTCTATTTGGGCATCCCCTTTTGTAATGGAATATTGGTAGAAATCAATGATGCGATTTATTTCAATTAAATACTCATCAATAGTTCGCTCCATATCTACTTCCTCTGTTGCTTGTTCCACCTTCATGTTCCTTGTAAATACAGGCTTGTTTTCTTTGAAGGCCGTTAATACAAGCGCATCTTCGTTCCAGTGAACGAGAAGGATATGGTGTTGTGTTGTTTCCTGCCTTGTGGCCATGTAATAACGATATACAGACAAGGAGGTCAAATCTGCCACCACGGGACGCAGTCCTTGCTGTTCAAAAACATCAACATAATCCGTTATCTTTTCTTTTGGATAGGCAAACAGTAAAACATGTTGCTTGTCAACCTGTTTTTCAAGAAAATCAATCGCGATAGCAGGATTGGAAAAAGGTAAATAAATACTATTTCCCAGCTGTGTTTCGATATAGCCTTTCGCTTCTTCTCTTGATAAAGCTGCTGGCACTTCTAATTGCCTGATTACTACCGTATCATCAGGGACCGCAAATAAAAGCTTTTTTCTTTTCCATTTATGCTCGTGAACAAGCTGTCTGATGAGCTCAGAAAATAAAGCTTTATCCATTATCTTGCCTTCTTCTAAGACAGAAGGAGGAAGCTCTAGCTCTCCGTGTTCTTGCAAGCCTTCCATCTTATTGCTTTTGTGATAGGTATACCGTAATTTTCGGTTCGTAATCACGATATTAACCCTGCCATTCGACATAAATCCCATGCTGTCACGCCCTTATTAGAGTATTGTAATATACCAGTCTATTAATCCGTCACCATAGAAGTATGTTATCAGGGAAGCGAGCACGATATACGGCCCAAAGGGGACCGGCTGCTTTCGGTCGATTATTTTTAGCACGATTAACAACAGCCCGACTATTGCTCCAATGATACAGGATAGAAAGAAAGCTAGAAGAGTGCCTTGTAACCCAAGCACAATCCCTAGTACACCAAAAAGCTTCATATCCCCTGCGCCCATACCACCCCTGCTAATCATAATAACAAGAGCAATAATTACCACACCCGCAATGGCTCCTACTAGACTGCTCCACCAAGGTTCCAGAGATTCAAGAATGCGCATGATAGCGAGGAATGGCAAGAAAAATAATAAAACCTTATTCGGTATAAGCATATAAGCAAGATCTGACACAAGGATGATCATAAGCATCGAAACGAGCAACAAAGCAGTAAGAAGTTCCTTGTGCAGTCCAATTTGTATGTAACTAAGTGCAAAAAGCACGCCTGTCAGTGCCTCAACAACTGGATAAATGGAAGAAATCGGTTTTCTACAGTATCGACATTTACCCCGCTGTATGGCGAATGATAAAAGCGGTATGTTATCGTACCACGCCAGTTGATGGTCACAGTTTGGGCATCTGGAACGGTCATTCGCAAAAGGAATTTTCTTTGGAACCCGCAGTCCAACCACATTAAAAAAAGACCCAAAGAGCAAGCCTAAAGCGAAAAACAATAAAATCATGACACTTTCCATTTACGTACTCCCTCATGTTAAAGATGTTTAAAATTGAAGAAAACGCCCTGCTTTGGGGCAAGGGCGTTGCTTGGTTAATAGATTAATTTATTTTGGGTCGGTGTAAGTAAAAGTTTTACCGCCATCAGTAGTAGTTTCCACTAACACAGTTCCTTTTAATTCAAAATCGTCTCCAACATCTAGGAAACCTGCAGTCTTCAACTCACCAATCGTATAGGCAGAACCAGTAGCTGGAGTAACATCCGATACATCGGCAAGTCTTGCAGCATTTTCCACCAATTCTTCATTAGCTGTAGTAGCTTTCTCCTCTGACTTGCTAATCACATTCCCAATTGTAGGAACCGCAATCGCCACAATAATAGCTAAAATTGCAATAACAGCTAGAAGCTCTACCAACGTAAATCCTTTTTCTTTTTTCAACATTTTTTTCATGCGTGTAAGCATAAAAATCCCCGCCTCTCTAAATATGTATATTTAGTAACACAGTCAGGTCGGTTGCACTACTTGCTCCAAATTATCAAAGTGCCCACATAGAGATAATCCTTCATAGCATCCGTCTATTTACCTAGTACTATTATAGTATACGAAACTACAAATTGCCACATTTTTATTGTAAATTTTCGAACATAGAAAACATTGGGATAACAACAGCAGTTATGATACCACCTACGATGAACGTAAGAACAATAATCATAAGTGGCTCTACTAACGTTTTAATTCTATTTGATAATTGTTCTACTTCTTCTTCATAGAAAGAAGCCGCTTTTGCTAGCATTTGATCTAAAGTTCCTGTTTTCTCACCAATTTGCATCATTTGAATAATTAGTGGAGGTATAACCCAGTGGTTTTTCATTGGTTTTGTTATCGACTCACCTTCACTTAGACTTTCCTTTGAATCATGCAGTACCTCTTGTATCACTTTGTTCCCAACAACTTTTTCTGTTATCTCGACTGCTTCCAATATAGGAACTGCGCTGTTAACCAATGTGCTTAATGTTTGCGTCATCCGGACCAATGCTCCCTTATGCGCAAGGACACCAAGAAAAGGAAAACGTAACTTATACGTATCTATACGAAAACGAAAACTATCATATCGTAACATATATTTGCCGAGAAAAACTAGTAATACGATAAGAAGAGTAATGCTCCACCAATAAACACCAAGCCAGTCACTAAGACTTAAGATAAATTGCGTATATGGAGGTATTTCTTCTCCAAATGAATGAAACATTGTTACAAATTGTGGCACAATAAATACCAATAAAAAAACGCTTAAGACGAGCGTAATAACGCCTACCACACTTGGATATAGCAAAGCGGAGACGACTTTCTGCTTGTTGCGATATTCTTTCTCGTAATAATCAGCCATTTGGCTTAGAATTTCATCTAGTTTCCCACTCACTTCTCCAGCATGAATCATATTTACAAGTAGTTCAGGAAAAACATTGGAGTGTTTTTCCGCTGCAGTAGATAGCGAGACACCCTGCTCTAACTGTTTAAGCATATCATCTAAGGCCGTACGAAGCGCATAATTATCGGTTTGTTTTGACATCGTATTTGTCGCATCTGTTATGGTAATACCAGCATGAATCAGTGTAGAATATTGTCTTAGGAATAGAACAAAGTCTTTGTTTTTAACACGCTTATTCAAAATAATATCTTTATTCCACGGTTTCGTTTCCTCGATTCGCGTTATTAAGAGTCCTTGTTTTTCTAATTCGTTAAGAGCTCGATGCTTTGAATCGGCATCAATTTTCCCTTTAATTCGTTCACCCGACATCCGTTTGCCGACATATTGAAAGTCCATACTAGGAGCTCCTTCCTTGCATAAACGGTGCTGCTGCTTCCATGGAAATCTGGTCTTCTTGCAGAAGTCGCTTCAATTCCATATCTAATGTATGCATTCCATGATCTCTTGAAGTTTGTAATACATTTTGGATTTGATGCAATTTCTCATTTCGAATAAGGTTCTTTACAGCGGAAGTATTTCGAAGCACTTCAGTTGCTGCCCTTCTTCCTGTATGATCCTTTGTGACCAATAGACGTTGAGAAATTACCGCTTTTAAAATCGTTGATAGCTGAATACGTATTTGCGTTTGCTGTGCTGGTGGAAACACATCAATAATCCGTTCAATTGTAGAAACAGCATCTGTTGTATGAAGGGTTCCTAGAACGAGGTGACCCGTCTCTGCAGCTGTTATAGCTGTAGAGATCGTTTCAAGGTCACGCATCTCTCCAAGTAAAATGATATCCGGATCTTGCCTTAGGCTAGCCCTTAAGCCATTAACAAAACTCTTTGTATCAAATCCAACCTCACGTTGATCAATAATTGATTGATTATGAGTATGCATATATTCAATCGGATCTTCCAATGTAATGATATGTTTTTGCATTGTCTGATTAATGAAATGAATCATGGAAGCAAGTGTCGTGCTTTTACCACTTCCTGTCGGCCCTGTAACCAGAACAAGTCCTTGTGGTTCCTGAACAATTTCCTTCGTTACCAAAGGAAGATTCAGTTCCTCAATTGACGGTATACGGTTCGGGATAATACGAATTGCCAAAGATAATTCCCCGCGCTGATAAAACGCATTTATCCGGAATCGGGAAACTCCTTGAATACCATAAGAGAAATCTAACTCTCTCGTCGTCTCTAACGTTTCCCATAAAGTTTCCGGTATAATAGATTGTACAATTTGCTTCGTTTCAGTTGGCTTTAACCTGGGCTTGTCCTGCTCGACCAGCTTGCCATTTATTCGGAAAACGGGGGCTTTCCCAATTGTTAAATGCACATCTGACGCATTCTCGTTATATGCTTCTGTAAGCCATTCTTCAATTATGTCACGCATTTTCACTACCCCCTACAATCGAATGGAGACTTGCATAATCTCTTCCATTGACGTCTTTCCAGCTTTAATTTTTTCAAGTCCGTCCTGCATCAGAAATGCTGTTCCCTGGGTTTTCATATAGGCTCTTATGTCAGCCATAGAGCCATTATTCAATAGCATTCCGCGAATCGCATCATCGATTACAAGTACCTCTTGGACTACAATTCTTCCACGATAACCACGTTGGTGACAAACGGAACAACCTTCACTATCATAGACGTGTTCTACGCTCATTCCATTGTTTTCAAAGATCTCCTTTTCCATATCTGTTGCAGGCCTCTCTATTAAACAATCTCTACAAAGCTTGCGAACAAGCCTTTGGGCTACGACACCAGATAAGGAGGACACAACTAAATATGGTTCAATTCCCATGTCTATTAAACGAGGAATCGCATCCACTGCACTGTTGGTGTGAAGGGTACTAAAAACAAGGTGACCTGTTAGGGAAGCGCGAATTGCAATTTCTGCTGTTTCCTGGTCACGAATTTCCCCTACCATGATTACATTAGGATCCTGTCGTAAAATGGAACGCAAGCCATTTGAGAAAGATAATCCAACAGAACTGTTCACTTGTACTTGATTAATTCCTTCTAACTGATACTCCACAGGGTCTTCTACTGTCACGATATTAACCGCTTCTGAATTTAATTGATGTAGTGCCGCATACAATGTAGATGTTTTTCCAGAACCTGTAGGGCCTGTTAAGAGCACAAGACCTGAAGGACGGCTTATTAAATCTTCATATTTTTTGAGATTGCTTTGCGAGAAGTCTAGCTCATTAACTTTCTTTAATGCTTGATTTAAATCCAGTATTCGAATAACAACCTTTTCTCCGTAAACTGTTGGTAGACAAGAAATTCGCAGGTCCACTGGTGTTAAACCAACCGTCGTTCTAATTCTTCCGTCCTGCGGCAGCCTTGTCTGCGTAATATTTAAGTCTGCCAAAATTTTTATCCGGGCAATCAAGGCATTTTGCATCTGCTTGGCAACAATCTTTTCTGTTTGCAGTTTCCCATCAATCCGATAACGGACTTGAACGGCTGCTTCCTGAGGATCGATATGTATATCACTCGCCTTTAACTGAACAGCAGTTGTAAGCAACTGGTCAAACAACTGAATAATCGGCGCTTCGGTTTCCCCATTTTTATTGTTATCGATCATTTCTGGTTCGTTTTTGTAATAATATTTATTGATCGCAAACAGGATATCATCCTTGGCAGCAATAACTGGTGAAATGCTAAAACCTGTTTCCATTTCCAAGTCATCTATGACAAAATAATCCATAGGATCTTTCATTGCAACCATAAGTTCCGTACCACTAATCTGCAATGGCATAATCAAATTTTGCTGCGCAGATTCTCTTGTTACGAATTGGAGGACATTTTCATCGATTGGATATCGATATAGCGACACATGTGGAATGCCTAGTTGGAATTCCAGCACTTCAATCAATTGCTTTTCTGTTATAAAGCCATGCTCGAGGAGGGCATCACCAAGTTTTTGGTTGCTTTTTTTATTTTCTATCGCTTCGTTTATTTGTTGTTCTGTAACCAGTCCAGCATCCCGGAGCAAGTCACCAAGACGTTTACGCGTAATCAAATTATTCATCCCTTTCAAAGGTTATGGTAATAGTATCGTTAGTTTCTATAGTCTGATCCATTGATCTACCAATACTTCTATAGGTAACTTCTAAATCTTCTCCTTCAATAACCTCAGGAAGAGGGTCTGGTAGTTCAATTTCGAACTGCCTAGCTTCATCCAGTATAAGGATCGGATTTCTCGTTTTTGAAATTTGCAAGTACTCATCCAATTTTGTTGACAAATAATCCATTACATCTTGGACCTCATTGTATTCATACGTGTCTAAAACAGATTGCACATAATCTATCCCCATTTGCGAAACTAACTCTGCATCAATACGTTTTTCTGTTGTCGTAACTTGTTTTGTTGTTTGAATAACTTGTCCAGACAACATCGTTACGAATAAGAGCAGTAATGTAATCATTAAAAGAGTTAAGACTAGCGCCGCGCCCCTTTCACCTTTCAAGTTCATGGTTTTTCCTCACTTTTTATATATGTATAAGACTCACTAATAAGGTTATTGTTTTCCCCATAAACCTTTATTTCTGCGCGATACAGATTAACAGATGCCTCTTTACAAAGACCTATAGTACTCTGGTAATTTATATTATTTAATGTGTAGGTCTTATATGAAATTCCCTTTTCCTCCCCATTACACTCTTTGACAGGGATAGGATACCAATCTTCTACTCTATCATTTTTAACAGCATAGGCTACTTGGCCTACTAAATTACTTGCAGTAAGTTCATTTTCCGTTTTTCCAGTCCACTTAAAAATTTGTGGAAATATTGGCAGAAGTACCATAATAACTAGTGCGAGAAGCGCTATTGATGCTATAATCTCTATAAGGGTAAAACCACGATCATTGTTAAAAGATTTTTTTACCATTCTGATAACCACGCCTCACATGTGACTTTTATCCTATTATAGCATTTTTATTGGATGTGAAAATATGAATTTTCGACAACTTCATAATGAAAAAGGGATTACACTTGTTGAACTCCTTGCTGCACTTGGTTTATTAGCAATTGTCATCACATTATCTGCTGGTGTCTTAATGCAACTATTAGGCAGTGAAGAAGAGGCAAGTGCTAATATCTCTTTGAAGCAAAATACCAATGTATTACTTAGTGAGATGAGAAATCAGTTTACGGAAGGTCGTAATATTTGTTATGACGGAGAACATGGAGATCTAGAAGTTGTTTCTATTAACTTAACAAATGGCGAACAAGAATTGACAGAGGAAAATGGTTGTTTTACAAACGCTAATAATTCAGAGGCAATGCAGGTTAAACTAACTGTCAAAAGTAAGACCGATAAAACATATACAACTGAAACGACTTGGAACAAATCGGAGCCTTATAATCTAGCTATTCAACTAGAAAACAGCGATGATATTGATGATGTAGAAAATGACGAAGAAGATTATTCACCTGGAGAAGAGGGAGATTGTGACTATTATGGTAATACTAAATTCAGCCGTTACCAAATAGGTGAATGGAATTCTTGTTTAAATCCTACCGTCCATGACGGTAGTGCTTGGATTATTAACAACATATCTATCTTTCAGAAAATAAAATTTACAATCGACCATAATTTGTTTACAGACCAATCGCTTAACCTCGAACAAAATGCCAATTTAATTGTAAAGAAAAGTGCTAAGCTCAGTGGTCCAGCAACTATAAAAAGGGCAAGTAACCTTTCTATAGGCGGTCATTTAATAGCTGAAGACAATATGGTATTACAAGAGTCCACTACTACCCAAATCGGAAAAGATGCTAATTTTAAGAACGGCTTAAAACTTATGGGAAATGCCTCTTTGGATGTTAATGGGTCATTTTCGTCTCAAAAGGATCTTAACTTACAAGAAAATAATAGCCTTAAGGTAGGCAAAAATGGGATTTTTTTTAACAATGTTAACATGATGGGGAATGCTACATTGGAAATTAAAGGAGACGCACGATTCCACAAATCGCTTCACTTCCAAGAAAACTCGATAATTTTAGTAGAAGGTAATGCTATATTTGATGGTCCAATAACCCCAGAATGGGGAGCAGGTACAATGTGTATTAAGGGTGAGGCAGAGTTTAAACAACCATTATACTCTAACTTAAAAGTTCTGGACACCGCTAAGCAATGCTTTTCTCCTGGAGGGTATAATATTTATCAACTAAAATAGCCAGAGAGCACCCGCTCCCTGGCTTTTCTTATAGCACCTATCTAAAGCTTCACAACATCACCAATTTTCATCGCTTTACCTTCCCCCACACTCACTTTCTCAGCAAATGTGTCTGGATTTTGCTCGATCACTGGGAAGGTATTGTAATGCACTGGCACTGTTGTCTTAGCGTTTATCCATTTAGCTGCAACCAATGCGTCTTCTGGTCCCATGGTAAAGTTATCACCAATTGGTACAAATGCAATATCAATGTCGTTCATTTCACCAATTAATTTTAAGTCTGAGAATAATCCAGTATCCCCAACATGATAAATGGTCTTACCATCAATTGTTAATAAAATACCTGCTGGCATACCTGTGTAGACAGTTGATCCATCCTCTTGTGTGTAGGCGGAACCATGGAATGCCTGTGTGAATTTTACTTGGCCAAACTCGAATGTGTGCTTCCCGCCTATATGCATTGGGTGTGTCCTCAATCCTTTATTGCCTAAGTACTCTGCAAGCTCATTAGGTGCCACGACTAATGCATTACTTCGCTTCGCAATCTCAAACGTGTCCCCTACATGATCATTGTGGCCATGTGTGAGTAGAATGACATCTGCTTTAATCGTGTCGGCATTTAAATCACATGCCTCATTACCTGAGATAAATGGATCAAAAAGGATCGTCTGTGTGGCGGTCTCTACTTTTACTACGGAATGTCCGTGATAAGATACTTTCATGATATCTCGCTCCTTTTTTAAAGATTGTCTCCCTACTATTCTTCTATAAGAAGTTCTCTATTCCTTTACCCGTTTAGTAATTTTCCCAAGCACGTTCATAAATTTGAATTAAATGAGGATCGATTAGGGTATTTGGTTTTAACACCGTTTCCTCCCCATCCTTCCCAATCATCTCTTGATCTTCATCTTTACCGAATTCGGTTAAGCTGCCTAACATATCTTCCTCTAGGAACCTGGTTTCGGGCTCAATTGTCAGGTTTTGAATATCAATTTCCTCTCTGCTCGCCATGACAAATCCCCAATTACCGAAGCTAGGCACATCCACATGAAGATTCTCTGTATTTAGGCCTGTAGAAGCGATCGTTTCAGAAATCGTCCAATAAACCTCTCTTGCAAAAACAGGGCTTGTAGCCTGTACCATCATCGCCCCTTCTGCTGTTAGGTGGTTTCTTGCCAACGAATAGAACTCCTTTGTATAAAGCTTGTTTAAACTTTCGTTATTTGGATCTGGAAGGTCAACGAGAATAACATCAAACCATTCATCACTATTTTCCAGATATTTAAAAGCATCCATGTTTTTTACTGTCACTTTTTGGTCTTTTAAAGATCCCTCATTTAATTTCAATAGCTGTTTATTAGTATTCGCTAATTCGACAACAGCAGGATCAAGATCCACTAGAGTGATTGATTCTAAGCCATCATATTTCAATACCTCTTTTGCAGCAACCCCGTCCCCACCGCCTAAGATTAACACGTTTTTAGGCTCATCTATAAAGGACATCGCTGGATGCACAAGTGTTTCATGATAACGGTATTCATCCGTAGAACTAAGTTGCAATGAACCGTCCAAATAAAGACGCACGTCCTTCTGATCTTTAGTTAGGATAATTTTTTGATAGCTACTTTCTTCCATATGTAATATGGGATCCTTATATAATTTTTGTTCAAAACTAAAGGCGAGCTCTTCTCCAAAAAACAGTCCGAGAATGAGCGACAATGCGATAACGCCACCAAAGACAGCATGCACTATAAAATGGCGAATTTCATTACGAAAAAGCCACAATACAATCAAAGCAACAGTGACGTTAATACAACCAACTAAAAAGGCTGATTTTACCATACCGAATTGAGGGCGTAATAGGAACACAAATAGCAAACCGCCAACTAGGCCACCGGCATAATCAGAAAATAAGACTCTAGCTGTACTTCGATTAAGTGATACTCCTATCTCATTTGCTTTCCTAATTAGTATAGGTAATTCAAAACCTGTCAATGCACCGACTAATGCGGTGATAAAGTAGAGGTAGAAGGCATCTGTCCCCTCAGGTGCAATTGCGGTGATTCCAAACATGGTAAAGCTTGAGAAGCCACCAATTATTGCTACTCCAAATTCAACCCAAATAAAAGAAATAATCAGGTTTTTCATCACTTTTTCACTTAGACTTGCCCCAATCCCCATACCAGTAAGAAAAAGAGAAATGGTTAAGGTGTATTGTTTTACACCATCGCCTAATATATAAGACCCCAGTGCGCCGAATAGCACTTCGAATATAATACCGCAAATGGATACAATTCCTGAAGCCCAGTAGATAATTGTACTTTTCTTCATAGCTGCATCTTTCACTTTTAATCACTCCATCTTCTTGCTTCCATGAAAATAAATGTGGCTTCCGCGTCAGAGAACGTCGGAAGCCATTTTAATCCGTTTTAAACAATCGCCATATTTTTTAGGTTATGGAAGCACCGATGACTAATGCTAAACCAATAGATACAGCCATGGAAATAATTCCGACTGCCAGGTTGTTCTTAAGTAACTGCTCTTCTACAGAAAATTTTCTAGTAAGCAGATCAAACACAGCGTATGCGATCATTTGCAGAACAACACCAAACAGTCCCCAAATGATGGTTTCTTGAATCTGAATGCTGTGATAAATTGCAAATGCTAATACAATACAAATACCGATAATTTTGCCGGCAATCGATAACGCAACTGCCTGATTGCCGTTCTTTACTTCTTCCATGTCTTTATATTTTCTTGTCATGTTTTCAAATATAATTAGTCCGATCAATACAATAACGACAGATATTACAAAATAAATTAGTGTATCAATAAATGGTTGCATCTAAAAACCCTCCTTTTATTTTCCGGAACCTGGACCGCCTCCACGGAATGTTCCACTTCCACGACTTGGCGCTCCGTAACTTCCACTTTTATAACCACCATAGCAATCCCCCGATTGGCAAGAACGTGCTCTACGATTACTCCAGCCATTCCCTAAGAAACTGTCGAGCAGTCGATAGGTAAAATACGTCTGCAGAAAACTTGGTGAGTAATTATTTCGAACAAACTCCTCACTGGCAACTTCAATTAAAATCACGTTATCATCGCTTTCACTATGCTTCAGTGTAACAAAGTCATCTGGATAAACCATGATTTGCTGATTATCTTTTTCTTCACTTACATTCTCCGGCTCTATAGCGGAAGAAAACAATGATACGAGCTCTTCTTTAGTAAAACGCTGTGTAGCAAAAATTTCCGCTTCATATGTATCACCATTCACTACATCAAGCAGAGGGAAATGTTCCTCTACTAAATCATCAATTTCATTACTGTTGTCTGATTCTATAGCGGCAGCTAGTTCAGATTTGCTCGGTTCATCCGGCATATCACCCGCACTAACATTGGCATCTTGTTCCATACCGCCAGGACCACATGCTGCAAGTACGCCTAGCATAATGATTACCATTCCAAGTAACAGCCATTTTTTGTACAATAAAATCCCCCTCTCTCTACTAAAGTTTTATATTATTAAAAGGAGCAGCAGTACTGCTCCTATTAATAACTAATTTATTTTCCCATTTTCTTCTTTAACTCTGCTAGTTCATCATCCACTTCGTTCTTGCCCAAATCTTCAAACTCGTCATCAAGTGTACGACTAGATTGGGACATGTCTTCACTTGTTTCAGCTTCTGCTTCAAATTGCATCACTTTCTCTTCCATACGCTCAAATCCACGCTTGGAATCATCGTTACCGATAGAAGACATCGTACGATTCATTTTCGTTCTCGTTTTTGCAGATTCAGCACGTGCTTTTAATGAATCCTTTTTCAATTTCATTTCTTGATATTCTTTTTTCATTTCATCAAGCTTTGAGCGAAGTGAAGTAGCATCTTGTTCAGCACGCTCCCAAGATTCGTTCAATGTGGTTGCTGTAGCTTCATGATCTTTTTTATCTTCCAGTGCACGTCTAGCTAGGTCATCATTACCTGCCTCTATCGCTTGTTCTGCTTGTTTTTGCCTTTTTTCAACCATTGCCTGAGCATCATTGGCTTTTCTTTTCAACATTTTTTCATTGGCAATCTGCTTGGCAACAGCTGCTTCTACTTCTCGAATATCTTCTGCCATATCTCTCATAAACTGATCAAGCATTTTTACCGGATCTTCTGCTTTATCAAGCATGGCATTTAACTCTGAACTTACAACTGTTTTCATTCGACCAAAAAATTTAAACATATATATTCTCCTCCTATTTAGATCCTGCTAATATTTTAATTTCATATGCTTCAATGGAATAACCGTAACTAGCTTCTATTTCCGTACCCCAGGATTCAAAACTGAGGTAGCTTTGCTCTGTCTCATCCATGTATTCAGCATAGTGGGTTTCTGAACCATTTAAAGAGGCGCTTCTTCCTTCACCCGTCACCCTAGCTGAACCTGTCTCTTCCAAGTAGTATTTGCTGTTTTCATACGTTATTTCTTTTGGATACGGCTTTTGAATCGGAATTTGTACTTTTCGATATATCCCCAACTCCAGTTCATCATCCATTTCAGCCGCTAACCAAATGGTATCATTTCCTTCCAGCAATTGATAACTATACCACTCATAGCTCCCATCTCTATATGTTATCTTTCCAACAACCTCAAAGTCCCTAAGGTCATAGGTGATAATATCGCCAACTTTGATGGAAAGCACTGTTCTTTCTTGAGGAGCTGCTGTATCATTCTTTTTTTTGGAAAAGATCCTGGAAAATAGCCCCATTAACTCACCTCACATCATTATATCTTTTGTTGCTATTAGGTATTACGTTCTAAAAAGAATTTGGTTTCAAAAAGTAATATTTTTTTACATTTGGGATTCTCTGTTATACTTTAGTATAACACTACATATGAAGGAGTGCCTATATGACAAGTAGAATAGATTCATTATTAAAAAGCATGAAAGAACAAGATCTCGATAGTATGTTTGTTACATCAAAAGCCAACTTTTATTATCTAAGCAATTACTATACGGAGCCACATGAGCGCTTAATTGCAGTGTATGTATCTCACAGCATGGACCCTATCCTTATTGTACCATCAATGGAGGTAGAGGATGCAAAACAAGCAGGCTGGCAATTTGAAATTATCAGCTACCGTGATCACGAAAACCCTTGGGAGCTTTTCTCCAAAAGGCTAAAAGACTCCAACCAAGTCCCAGCCTCCATTGGATTGGAACATGATCACATTACATTAGAACGTTACGAAGCAATAAAACAGTATCTATCGAATACAACTATTCGTGATGGTAAGGAAATACTGGCCAACTTACGAGTGGTAAAAGATAAAAAAGAATACACTTTATTAAAGCAGGCAGCAGCACTAGCTGATTTCGGTGTCAAAACAGGTGTAGAAGCAATCCAGGAGGGCGTAAGTGAGCTGGAGCTAATTGCAAAAATCGAATATGAGTTGAAGAAACAAGGCATACAGGAAATGTCCTTCAATACGATGGCTCTATCTGGAACAAAAACTGCTTCTCCACACGGAACGCCAAGTATGAAAAAGATTGAAAAAGGCGATATCGTATTATTTGATCTTGGTGTTATTTTTGAAGGATATTGTTCTGACATTACCAGAACAGTAGCATACAAATCAATTACCGAAGAACAAGAAAACATCTACAAAACGGTATTACAAGCTGAACAAAAAGCGATTGAGGCTTCTGAAGTAGGAACCTCTGTTGGAAAGCTCGACCAAATTGCGAGAGGTCATATTGAAACTGCGGGCTATGGTGACTACTTTACCCACCGTCTAGGGCATGGCTTAGGTATTGAAACTCATGAATACCCGTCCATGCACAGCAATAACACACTCCCATTGAAAACGGGAATGTGCTATACCATTGAACCAGGTATCTATGTACCAGGACAAGGTGGCGTCCGAATCGAGGACATGGTATACATGACAGATAAAGGAGCGGAAATCTTAACCGCATATCCAAAGGATCTACAAATTATTGAGTAAGCAAAAGCCTGCAGACTATCTGCAGGCTTTCTTTTTTATCTTTCTAACAATACATGTGCATCATCAAACTCAAGTCCGTGTGATGCTGCGACAGCTTCATACGTCACGTAACCATCTAACGTATTTACGCCTTTACACAAAGCTTCATTGTCTAAACAGGCTTTTATATACCCCTTATTAGCAAGTTGTAGTGCATACGGAACTGTTACATTCGTTAAACCGATAGTAGACGTTCTCGGTACAGCGCCAGGCATGTTCGCCACTGAATAATGGAGAACGCCATGTCTTGAATAAGTAGGATTGTCATGTGTCGTAATTCTGTCACTCGTTTCAAAAATGCCGCCCTGATCAATGGCAACATCTACAATCACGGAACCTTCGGGCATTTGTTGCACCATTTCATCTGTCACAAGCTTCGGAGCTTTGGCACCTGGGATAAGTACTGCACCAATAACTAGATCCGATTCTGAAATAGCTAGTCCAATATTAAGCGGATTGGATATCATCGTATTAATTTTAGAGCCAAAGATATCGTCAAGTTGGCGTAAACGTTCCGGGCTTAAATCAATGATTGTGACATCAGCTCCTAAACCAACAGCTATTTTTGCTGCATTTGTTCCTACGACTCCGCCTCCAATAATCGTTACCTTCCCTCTTTTAACACCTGGAATACCAGCTAATAAAATTCCTTTTCCACCCTTAGGCTTTTCCAAAAATTGTGCGCCAATTTGGGAGGCCATTCTTCCTGCTACCTCACTCATCGGTGTAAGCAATGGTAAGGAACGATTGTCCAGCTGTACAGTTTCGTACGCTATTCCAACCACCTTTTTCTCAATTAATGCTTTCGTTAACTCAGGCTCTGCTGCAAGATGTAAATAAGTGAAAAGGATAAGACCTTCATAGAAATATTCATACTCCTCAGGCTGTGGTTCCTTAACTTTCATGACCATTTCCTGCGCCCAAACCTCCCGTGCTGATTCCAGAATTATAGCACCGGCCTCTATATATTGTTCATCCGTAAAGCCAGATCCCAATCCCGCTTCTGTTTCCACATACACCTCGTGTCCTGCATCAGATAACGTATGTACCCCGGAAGGTGCCATAGCAACTCTGTTTTCATTGTTTTTAATTTCTCTTGGAATCCCTATTTTCATCGCTCTCGCCCTCCAATTTCTGTATAATCATAATTACTTTCATGAAAGCACTTACAACACACAAACATTATACTACATTATGTACCTAAAGCTACATTACCAAATTCTTACGCAAAGGGGAAGAAGAAATAAATCCTTCGTTAAAAAGAAGGACTTATTTCTGCATATTATCTTCTGCGGTTATTAAAAGTATGAATGTTTTTATTGTTGTGCAGCTGTTCAACGACACCACTTTGATAGCTCTCATTTAATTGGTTCTGTACAGCTGCAACGCCTTTCTCATCTTCAAAAATATTTTCTGGAGAATTATCTTTCTTTTGTTTGCTCAAGATTATCACCTCCCATTATAGGTTGTCCATAATCGTGACACGTTATCTTACCTACTTCTTTCCAGTAAAACCAATTAACTGCTTCTAAAAAGTATTGAAAATTTATATAACAAAAAAGATTTCAATTGTGATTCAAATTATATGGGTATATACTTAAAGGAAAGGGGGAGATGTAGCATGGAATATAAAAATATTGTGGTAGCTGTAGATGGTTCTCAGGCGTCTGAAAAGGCTTTTAAAAAGTCACTAGATATTGCAAAACGCAATCATGCGCGTTTAATTCTTGCACATGTCGTGGATTCCCGTACGTTTGCTTCCGCAGAGGCATATGATCGTACGCTCTCCGAAAGAGCTGACAGCTATGCTAAAGAATTACTTGATACGTATGTTGAAAATGCAAAAACTGCTGGAGTTAAGGACCTGGTCCGCTCTGTAGCATATGGTTCCCCAAAGGTCAAAATAGCAAAAGATATAGCACAGGATTTCGAAGCAGATCTCATAATATGTGGGGCTACTGGAATGAGTGCTGTTGAAAGATTTTTAATTGGAAGTGTTTCCGAAAGTATTACGAGATATGCCTCGTGTGACGTGTTAGTTGTAAGATAAAAACAGCATATCTACTTAAAATTAGCAAATGGAACAATCAACCGATTAAAAAAGGTTTTGCCACTTCATAATGGCAAAACCTTTATAAAAATCTAAGCTAATCGCAACGTGTCACGAGCGATCATAACTTCTTCATTAGTCGAAATAACAATAACCTTAACTGGAGAATGCGGATAGTTAATGAACTGATCCTTTCCACGAATCTGGTTTAGTGCAGGGTCCCAATATACACCCATGAATTCTAGACCATGTAAAACTTTTTCACGGATTGTTGCACTATTCTCCCCAACACCTGCTGTAAAGATAATTGCGTCTACACCAGACATTTTTGCAGCATAGGAACCGAGATATTTGTGAATACGGCCAGCGAAAACTTCAAGTGCTAGTTCTGCACGCTTGTTTTCTCCTGATTGTTGCTCAATATCACGCAAGTCACTAGAGAATCCAGAAAGTGCAAGCATTCCACTTTCTTTGTTCAAAACGTCCATTACTTCTTCCGCTGTCTTACCAGTTTTCTCCATAATATATGGGATAAGTGCTGGGTCAATGTTTCCAGAACGTGTTCCCATCGTCACACCAGCTAATGGAGTGAAGCCCATAGACGTATCAATAGATTCTCCACCCTGTATAGCTGCAATACTAGCACCATTACCCAAGTGACATGAGATTAGTCTTAATTGCTCAAGTGGAACGCCCATTAGCTCAGAAGCGCGTTGTGAAACGTACTTGTGGGATGTACCATGAAAACCATATTTACGAATTCCATAATCTTCGTAATAATCATATGGAAGACTGTATAGGTAAGATGATTCAGGCATCGTTTGATGGAACGCTGTATCAAATACTGCTACCATTGGCACATTCGGCAAAATTTCTTTGAATGCATTAATTCCGGTTAAATTGGCAGGGTTATGAAGTGGCGCAAGCTCTGAAACCTCTTCAATACTTTGAATTACTTCGTCTGTCAACTTGACAGAATCACTGAATTTTTCTCCACCATGAACCACTCTGTGGCCAATTGCATCTAACTCATCAAGGGATGTAATAACGCCTGTATCCGTTAGAGAAGCTAATAATTTCTTTACAGCCTCTTCATGATTCGGGATGTCTCCAACAAATTTATCCTCTTTATCATTAACTTCAATGGTGAAAACTGCTTCTGGAAGACCAATACGTTCTACTAATCCTTTTGCCATTACTTCCTCATCTGGCATTTTTATTAATTGGAATTTCAAAGATGAACTACCAGCATTAATTGCCAATACATTACTCATTGTTGCTCACTCCTTATTATACGTTTGGAACCAATTATTCATTTGTCCTAAAATATCTGCCATGGCGTTGGTGTTTTTCAATGATGGCATTTGTACAAGCAAAGGCTGTTTTGGCGGGCGAGAATCCTGCGATTTTTTCTGCAGAATGAGAATGCTTTTTACATTCTTTTCTGATTTAAAAACACTTTCAGGTAAACGAACAACCCCAACAATATGTGCATACTCCTGGATGTAACGGTGGAGTTTGTCCGATTGATCACTATCAAACAGAAAATCAGGTACGACAAAAATCATATAGCCGCCTGGTTTGGTATAATTCATCCCTTGTTCAATGAATAAATGATGGGCATATGAATGTCCTTCATCAGCTTTCAGCTCATATTGTGCTGCCTGAACATCATCAGGATAATAGCCTACTGGTAAATCTGCCACTACCAAATCAACTGGGTCTAGTAAAAACGGTCGAATGCTGTCCTGATGGAAAAATTCGATTTGCTTCTCTTGTAAATTAGCATTCATAACAGCAAGCTGTATCAACGTAGGATCTACTTCTGAAGCAAATGCTTCAACCGGCTGTTGTAATCGATCAAGCACTGTGGATAGCAAGTTAGCAGTACCACCTGCTGGATCAAATATCCGCACCTTTTCGTTTGCAAGCATTACCTTTTCTGCGAAATACGCAACAAGCAAAGCTACGGTTTCAGGTGTCATCAAATGTTGCTGTTGAGTTGAATCCTTCATCCCTTTTAGCATTGCCAACTGTGTCGCTTTTCGAACATCCTCTTTCGAAAAATCCGTTAGGTCAAGTTCTGTTATAGATTGCTGCAATTTATGTGAAGTTATGTCATCTTGATTCTCTGGTATTTCCTGCATAAACAAAATTTCCATCGTCGTTGCCAGGCTATCCAAATACGGTTCATGACGTTGTTGTTGAATAAGGTTCGTTGTTTGATCTAGCCATTCATATAATAGCTCTACATTTGATTTCCCCATTACAATCCTCCATTCGTTCCTAAAGCGTTTCTATTGTACCAAAACAAATGGCTATGTACAAAGCAATGGTAGCTAAACATGTTATGAAATTTACTGAAAGTGTTTTCACAGTAAAAATCTCTCTCAACTAATTAGCGAGAGAGATTGGAGTCGATTATTCTGCTTTCTTGGCAGCATCTAATGCAGCATCATAGTCAGGGTGGTTACTTACCTCACTGACATATTCAACATATGTGATGTTGTTGTTCGAATCAACAACAAAAATCGATCTCGCCAACAATCGTAATTCCTCTATCAACACACCGTAGTTCTGACCAAAATTTGCATCTCGGTGATCCGATAGTGTATCAAGACTGTTAATTTCGTGCTTGTTGACCCATCTCTTTTGTGCAAAAGGGAGATCCATACTTACTGTTAACACTTTAACATTACCTATCTTATCCGCTTCATCATTAAAGCGTTTTGTCTGTTCAGCACATACCCCTGTATCAATTGAGGGAACGACACTGATTAGTTTTACTTTCCCGTCATAATCACCAAGGGATACAGAGTTGAGATCATTGCTCAAAACTTTAAAATCCGGAGCCTTGTCCCCAACCTTTACTTCTTTCCCAACTAATGTGACAGGGTCTTGATGGAATGTAACATTTGCCATATGAAGCATTCCTCCTAAATAATTGTATTCCCTTGTATTATGAATATAAATTTGGACCTTGTCCAACAATTTCTGCCTTATTTCAGCAATAAATTATTGAAAACCATTACATTCATCATACTCTGTAAATTGAAAGCCTAATCATTTAAATATCGTACTGAGACGGGGAATCTTTGGATTTTCTAGATTGCTGTTCTTTTGGTTTTTTTCCTTGTGTGGAATCTTTTATAATTTGTTGCACTTTCTCAACCACTTGTGGAGCAAAATCAAGCATCTTTTCATAAATATGAGTATGTTGATCAAGGTGAACCATTTTGATTCCTCTTTCACTGACAATAAGGAATGCCACAGGTGTAATGGAAACACCGCCCCCGCTTCCTCCACCAAAAGGCAATTCTACTTCACTATCACCTTGTGATTTGCCGGCATTAAATTCACTACCTCCAGCCGCAAAACCAAACCCAAGTTTTGAAACTGGGATAATAACACTCCCATCAGGTGATTCAACTGGATCTCCGATAATGGTGTTTACTTCGATCATGTCCTTTAAGTTTTCCATTGCTGTCGTCATTAATCCTTGTATTGGATGTTCTTCCATAGTTAATCTACCTCCTATACCTCAGTTTTAGGTTGAAACGATTCTCCCTTAATTACAGTATTTTTTAACATAAGGACGAGAGCGTAAATAGCTTGCCCAATTCGTAAGGATGCAATGCATTCTACTTTTGTATAAAAACATGGTTGCTGAAAATGAGGAACTACTTGAATGACAGGTTTGCATTTCATCTGACTATGCTGTACCAAGTAACAGATTATGGCTCCCTTGATTGACCATACCCCACCAGCCACAAGTCCTGTACTTCCAGCATCACCAGTACCTCCTTCTGTATGCCAGACAAGTTTATGAAAACGGACACGCTTTAGCACGTTAATCACTGACTTTCCAAGTCCCTTCACAATATGAAATTCCCGCTTCAATACACTTCTCACGTTGGAAAAGGATATATTGCGAGCGCCCTTCTCGGAAGTACCGGCTTCTATAGGTACTTTTCTGCGGAAGACACAAATACGAAGCACATGTATACGAAGCTCTAACCAATGATTGTCTGTTGTATAAATAAGGTTAGCAGTAACGTAGACACGAGTGATGAGTAGTAAAAAAATTAATAACAGAATAAGGAGAATCGTCATCCAGATCATAGGAAACCCCATTTCGCTCATGCTCATTTGGTTAGCTATTACTATTTTGCTACACATTTCCATTTTTTACTCTTCCAATATTCCTCTTTTTGGTTAAATCGCTTTCAAAATGGTATGATATATTTGTATCTAATTAGCATTGGAGGTATGGAAAGAAATGGAGCAACGTAGAAATATCTTTTTTTATTATAAAAAGGATGAGGAATTACAGAATAAATTAGAAACTTTATTTGACCTTGCAACAGAAAACGGTTTTAACATTGTAGAGGACCCACAGAATGCAAATATAATCGTCAGTATTGGCGGAGATGGCATGTTCTTGCAGGCAGTCAGAAAAACAGGTTTTCGCGAGGATTGCCTTTATACGGGAATTACACGCTCTAATGAGTCTGGTTTGTATTGTGATTTTAATATGGACAACTTTGATGACATGCTAGATACAATGAGGCATGCAGAGATGGAGGTTCGCCGCTTCCCTGTAATTAACGTGGAGGTTAATGGTGAAACATCCTTTGAATGTCTAAACGAATTAAGTGTTCGTTCTACTTTAATTAAATCAATTGTAATTGACGTTAAAATTGACGATATGTATTTTGAAACGTTCCGGGGTGACGGTCTAATTGTAGCAACACCAACTGGAAGTACAGGCTATAACAAATCAACGAATGGCGCGGTTATAGATCCTAAAATTCCTTGCTTCCAAGTGTCGGAGCTCGCTTCCATTAATAATAATCGATACAGAACACTCGGTTCCTCTTTTGTACTTAACAGTGATAGAAAATTATCATTAGAGATCATCCAGGACGGAAATGATTATCCGATAATCGGCTTGGATAATGAAGCCTATTCTATTCGAAATATTCATGAGCTAAATATAACACTTAGTGACAAAGCAATTAAAACAGTGAAGCTTAAAGACAATTCATACTGGGATCGCGTTAAACGAACGTTTTTGTAGGATTCCGATCGAAGCTTGCAGTTATTTCTTAACAAAACACAACCCCCCTCTCCTATAATGGAGATGGGGCATTTTTATATACGATATTTCCATCTATAACTGTCATTGCTACATTAATTTCATGAATGGTTTCCGGTTGTACTTGGAAAATATCTTCTTCTAGTACCGTAAAATCTGCACTAAATCCAGGTGCGATTTTGCCTCTAGTTTCCTCTTGGTTAATTACATAGGCACTGCCTGAAGTGTATAATGTTACTGCTTCAAACACGCTCAAACGTTCTTCTGGACGGTATACCTGATTATCAATCTGTGACTTTCTCGTTACAGCTGCCTCTATTCCTAATAAGGGAGAAACTTCCTCAATGGGTGCGTCTGATCCACCCGCACATTTTACGCCTTCATCAAGTAATGTTTTCCATGCATAGTACAAGCCCAACCGTTTATCCCCTATTCTATCGAGCACCCATGGAAAATCAGATGATACAAAGGAAGGTTGAATGTCAACTACTACGGGAAGTTCTTTCAACATTTTTAAAGAATGTTCATTTAGGATTTGTCCGTGAATAATTCTGTCTCTTGCCCCATTAGACAATGGGTGCTTTTTTATGATTCCAGTTATTGCATCAACAGCTTGATCTCCTATTGCATGAACTGCAATTGGTAAACCATGTCGCCGTGCTTCTTTCACTATATGTTCAAGCGTTTCTTCATTATGAATAGCCACACCGTAATTCCCTTTTTCATCAGCGTATTCTTCTGTCAGCCATGCTGTTCTGCCACCAAGTGCACCATCAGAGAAGATCTTAACTGCACCTAATTCTACATATTCGGTACCTTCAAGATAGCCTAGTCCTTCATCAACCATGTCTGACATCACTTCATGATGGACAAGTAAATGTGCTTTAAACTTTCTCGCCTTTCCATCAATGGCATTCTTGAACGCACCAAATGTTTTATGAAAACCGCCATAATAGTTTAAGTCCTCACTATGCCCACCAACTAAACCTTTTGACATAAGATCATCCGTAGCAATATTAATAACTTGCTCAAGATAGTCTTGTGACACACTTGGCATGGCATTTTTAATGAGTTCCTGTGCTGTATCTAAAAAATATCCTGTCGTCTCTCCTGCATCGTCTCGTACGATAATGCCACCTTGAGGATCAGGACTTTCCTCCGTTACGCCTGCTAGCTCCATTGCCTTGGTGTTTGCTAATATGGCGTGTCGACAAACACGTGAAAGCATCATTGGATTATGGGGACTAATTTTATCAAGCACTTCTTTATGTATGATGGAAGCGTCTTGCCATTGATTTTCATTCCATCCTTCTCCAATCAGCCACTCACCTTCACTTAGATTGGCGGTCCGATTGCTCAGCGCCTCCACTACTTCTGTCGCTGATTTCATTTGAGATAAATCTAACCGGAGTAGCTTTTCTCCATGGCCTATTATGTGTAAATGACTATCTACAAGTCCAGGAAGCATTGTCTTACCTTGAAGGTTTTCCACTTGCTCAATTGACGCTACATAAGTATGGTATAGTTTTTCATAAGTGCCAACATCCTTTATTATTCCTTCTTCAGTGTAGACAGCTTCAATTGCAGTTCCTTCCTTCTCCATCGTGTAAATGTTTCCACCAAACCAAAGTACCCCCATAGGTGCTCTCCCTCTCTAGATATGTTTAATCTTACTTTAAAAAGAATATTTCAGTTTAGCAAGTAATATAGCTTTTTATATCTATTTTTCAAAATTATCCAGTGTTTCATTTTGCCCAAAATTAAGGACTGCCCGATTCCGGACAGTCCTAACCATAAATTATAAAATTGTAATTGTTATTTCTGTCCGCCAAATTGCTGTTCAGCCATTTGTACTAGACGTTTCGTAATTTCTCCTCCAACCGAACCGTTGGCACGAGAAGTAGTATCAGCACCAAGTTGTACTCCAAACTCGCTAGCAATTTCTGTCTTCATTTGGTCCAATGCTTGTTGAACACCAGGAACTAATAATTGATTTGAAGAATTGTTACTTGCCATGTTAGTTCACCTCCCTTGGTAACTATAGAATGTGTTATCTCAGGGGAAAACATGCACGGATTAAGCTGGTAAATCTTAGAAAAAAATCAGTTGTATTTAAAACAGATCTTCAAACGTTGGTTCCATTGTTGTTTCTGCCGTAACCTTCACTGTTTCAATGCCAGAAACTGCTTCCTCTATCAGCGCAGTATAATCTTTTGTGGATTCATAATAATTAGCTTTCTCTCTTTTTGGCTTCGTTTTTGGTGCTTTAGGTACAAAAATTGTACAGCAATCCTCATATGGCAATATGGAAGTTTCATACGTCCCAATTTGCTGAGAGATATGGATAATATCAGATTTATCCATCGTAACGAGAGGACGAATCACGGGATAATTCGTCACTTCATTGATTGTGTTCATACTTTCCATGGTTTGACTTGCCACTTGTCCAAGATTCTCTCCTGTTGTCATGGACAAGATGGATTCCTGCTCACAAACCCTCTCACTGATTCGCATCATCATGCGACGCATAATCGTCATCGCGTAGCCATCAGGTATTGACTTAAATACTTCCTGTTGCAACTTCGTGAAAGGAACGATATGCACCTTAATGGAACCACCAAATCTGGTAAGTTGTTTTGCTAAATCCAGTACCTTCTGTTTTGCTCGATCACTTGTAAACGGCGGAGAATGAAAATGAATCGCTTCTAATTGAACGCCTCGTTTCATTGCCAAATACCCTGCAACAGGACTGTCAATTCCTCCTGACAATAGAAGAAGGGATTTCCCGGAAGTCCCTACAGGCAAGCCTCCTAGCCCTTTTACAACACTTGATGTAATATACGTTGCTTCATTTCTGATTTCTACTTTTATTTCTAAATCTGGCTGATGGACATCAACCGTGTATCCTGCTGTATTGCTTAAAAGGTGTCCCCCAAGAATTTGGTTAAATTCTTGGGAACGGATAGGGAAATCTTTATTAATTCGTTTCACCGTCACTTTAAACTTTTTAACCTCTTCACTGTTTTTCAAAGCATAAAGAGCTGCCTCTTTCACTGCTTCTGGTTCATTTTCTACTTTTATAGCAAGGCTTAAACTTTGAATTCCAAATATGTCTTTACACTTTTCGATAATCGGGACAGGATCTGAGCCATTTAAAATGATAAACATTCTTCCCTGGGTGCGTTTTACCTTTACATTAGGAAAAGCTTTTAGCTTTTGTTGAACGTTTTCCTGCAGTCTTATAATAAATTTCTTAATGTTCTTCCCTTTTAACGCCATTTCACCGTAGCGAATTAGTATGTGATCATATTCCATTATTATCTACTCCATAACTTTTTTAAATTGATGTATTGCCTGTTTCAGCACTTCTATAAATTGTTGAATTTCTTCTTTCGTAGTCTCATACGATAAGCTCACTCTTAATGCAGATATGGCTCGATCTCGAGGAAAACCACATGCCACCAAAATTCTGCTCTCATCCGACTGTTTAGAAGAGCAAGCAGATTTGGTTGAAATATAGATGTCCTTCTCTGCCAGTATATGAATCATTACTTCTGGTTTTGTACCCGGCACAGAAAAATTGACAATATGTGGGGCTGCGTTATCTGGAGTGTTTATAACTACTTCAGGTATTTCCTTTAAAGAATGGAGAAGAAATTCTCGGACTCTGGATAGATTGGCAAGCTTTGTAGCCTCTTTTTCTTTAATGAGACGAAGAGCTTTTACCACCGATACAGTACCAGCTACATTTTCAGTACCAGATCGTAGGTTTCGTTCCTGTTCACCACCATGAAATAAAGGGAAAAGTGTTGTTCGTTTGTCTACATATAAGATCCCCGTGCCTTTAAGTCCATTAATCTTATGCCCTGACATCGTACATAAATTAATGCCCGAATGAGACAATGTAAGTGGTACTTTACCTAATCCCTGTACATCATCTACATGAAAAAATAATTTCGGGTATGTTGCAACAAGGTCAGCAATTTCTTTTATCGGTTGTATACTCCCTAATTCATTATTCACATGCATGACGCTAATTAGAATGGTATCTTTCCTAATTGCTGCTTTCACATCAAGTACAGAAACAACGCCAGATTGATCAACTGGTAAATAAGTAACATCAAAACCAAGTGATTCTAAGCTTTTACACGCTTCAAATACAGAAGGATGTTCTATTTCCGTTGTAATAATATGCTTACCGCGTTGCTGGTGCTGTAACGCAATACCTTTAATCGCCATATTATTACCTTCTGTTCCCCCAGAGGTGAAAACAACCTCTTCTTGTTTCACTCTCAACAGCTCAGCTGCTTGTTTCTTTGCCATATTCAATAGCTTCTCCGCTTCCCCACCAAAAGGATGAATGGAGGACGGATTTGCAAAATAATGGCTTGAGATTTGTTCAAAACTAGTTAATACACCTGGATCAGGCTTTGTTGTTGCACTATTATCTAAATAAATCATAATATGGACTCCTTGCAATGAACCTTTTATTATATTAGAACACAGAAGAAAAAGGATATTTCTATAATATCCTTTTTCTTTTTAATGAATATTTATTTAAGCTACCTATATCGTTTAATTTGCAGTCAACTGATATTCCTCTATACGTTTTAGAGCACCTGGCTCAATTTCTTCAATTGCTTTGGCTGCTTGCTCTAATGAAAGCTCATATTCGTAAGCACGGAATAAGCGCTCTGATTCAGCTAGCTTTGCAGCAAGTAATGGATATTGACTGCGGTACCGATTAGCATATTGAATAACTTGTTCTGTCAGATACGCTTGTTCAAGCATCATATCTGTTTGCTCTGCTACTTGCTCAACGGCAGTTGCAGCATCGCTTAACGCCTTTTGTACTTCGGCCATATCCAATGGCTGCTTTTCGAGTGTTTTAATAACGCGATTATTTTTCTCTGACGCTGTTTCCATGGAATTCCATATAAAGGTCGGAATGCCAGGTACATTGCTCTTCTTTAATTTACGTTGTATATCATACAATTGATTGCGCATTTCCGTCAACTTCTCTTTTGCTTCCAACTCGTCTTTACGCAGATTTCGGATCCGTATCTTGAAGGCTTCATGATTTTCTTTCATTTCCTCCAATTGGATATATCCATCTTCTACCAGATTTCTAAGTTCCGAATGCGAAGCTTTATCATTTGTAAGCTTTTCTGACAGTTCTTCTAGCTCAACCGTTAATTTTCCAATCGACTTTTCTAAAGCCATATAGCGTTCCATATCGCCATCTTCAAAGTAATAGGCTTTCTTTAATTGCTCGACTTCAGATTTCGTGTCTAGAAAAGCTTGGTTCATATCTGCTACAGCCTGCTGATAGCTTGGTACCTGTGTGTCGAGGTAGCTCTTGGCAAGTGCTTCTTTTTCCAGTAGCTCGTACATTTCTTTTATACGCTCTTCCATTTCTTCCATAGTTGCTTCTACTTCTTTTGTCTCGCCTTTTTCCATGGCTTCAACTGTACTTGCTAGACGTTCTTGATATGTACGTATCTCTTTTTCAAATGCCAAATGCTCGACATGATACCCTTCATCCTTCATCTCTTTAAGACCGGAAAATAATTGATCTAATTGTGCCGGTAGCTCATGTTTGCATTTCTTATAATAGTAAGGAAATGCGTCAAATTGCTCCTCAAGCTCATGAATCTCGATAGTAAGTTCATCGACAATCTGTTTAGCCTCCATATAATCTCCAGCCTCAGTGGATTGCTCATACACCAAGGTCTTTTCCTGTAGTGTATCTAGTTGGTTATCGAAATATCGCTCGGCTTTTCCATATTGATAGCGGTTTTGGGAAAGTGCTTTTTTCATTGCTTTTATTTTAGGATTTAAAGTGTCCATTTCTTTTCGGCTTTGCTCTTCCGACTCTAACAGCATGTCTACTTCCGCAAGTAGTTTCTCTATGTTAGCTTCGATTGTTTGCAAAATCTCTTCTACATTATTTAATGTCTTTTTAGCTTTAGAAAAACGGTATTTGTCCGCTGCCTCTTCTGCATCAAATAAATGCTCTTCAATATCAGGAAGTTCTTTCGTTAAGATATGCTCCCAGCGTTCCTTCCAGGATTCAAACTTATCCTGCGTTTCTCCGGATAAGTTTAATGTCTTTATCCTTCCCAACTGTGAGGCAATGTTCCGACCCATAATGTCCATTTTCCAAGCCTCGTAACGATCCACGACATCGTATACACGTTTTCTGAGAATAAGACCGATAATAATTAATGTAATGATAACTAGTACAATTCCTATGAAGTATGCCATAAATTGCCTCCTAACTATATTCCTATTTAAGAGGATGAAACGTTGAAGAGCCTCTTGAAGAACATAAAAACCGTTATTTAATATGATAGTACTTATAATACCATGTTCGTAGTGTTTTTGGCTAAAAAAATACAAATAATTTGCAGCTTCGACATTTAATGCTTTATTTTTCATGAACATATTGTATGAAAAGATGCGTTTTAAGAGGAAGCAGTCTTGTCAGCAGGCTCTTTTGCAGCGAAATCAATCCAGTGATGGATACTTTTCACATATTTTTCAGCAAATTGCCTGTGGGAGTATTGTCCAACCACTTGATTTTTCCATTCATTATGCAATATATATGGTGTAGTCAGCATTCCTTTAAATTGCATGAGTAAAAAACTGCGTTCCTCAGGGTCTGTCTTTTTATTAACGCGAATAACCGCTTCAAATGCCTTGCTTACATAGAAGTTTTCTTTTGCTAAGTATGTTACCGCCATTTCCCTAACAAATACGGAATCCAACGACAGTTCTCTATGAATAAAACAGGAGAATTGATGATGCATTTGTTTATAATGTATAATAGTTGAAATTAACTCTTTCAATTGATCAAGTGCAGAAAGCTGTTCTGTTTCGAGCAAAGTTTCTTCTATCGCTTTCAAGTATGCTTCATAATAATACGAAACAGCGTATTCTAAAAGACCTTGCTTTCCTTTAAAATAATAGCTGATGAGCGACACGTTAACAGAAGCACGCTCTGCAATATCTCGTACCGAGGTACCATGAAAACCCTTTTGAAAGAACAGGGACGAGGCTGCGTCAATCACTTTTTGTTTTGATGTGTTTGGTTTCATCCTATTCAACTCCTTACTTGTCCTTTACGACAAAGAGACGGGTAATCCTGCATTTTTTGCTCGACAAAAAAATTAACGATGTCGAATTTGCAAACTTATCATACATTACAATGAAAGGAGTGTGCATATATGTTTCAATCAACAGCATACTCAGGCCAAAAAGAAAAGGACTATCAATTATTAGTGAAGCAAGTAGATGCACTTAGTGAAGGCGAGCATGACCATACTGCCTTACTTGCAAACGCATCTGCTTTATTAAATCAGTTTCTCACTGACGTAAATTGGGTAGGGTTTTACGTTTGGAAGGAAGATGAACTTGTATTAGGGCCCTTCCAAGGATTACCAGCATGTATCCGGATTGGCTACGGCAAAGGAGTATGTGGCACAGCTATTAAAGAAAAAGCAACTCAACGCATTGCGGATGTGCATGCATTCCCTGGACACATTGCTTGCGATGGGGCGACAAACTCAGAAATCGTTGTACCGATTCTACTAAACGAGACAATTTATGGAGTACTTGATATAGACAGCCCAAATTCAGATCGTTTTGACGAAGTGGATCAAACGTACTTAGAACAGTTTGTCCATGTACTTGAAAAGCATTTAGCCGGATAAAGTGAAACTTCAATCGTGGGGGTTTTCATTCTTCCCCCACTGATTGTTAAAATTAAATAGATATTCTTTAAGATATAAAAAGCCCGATGAAACTCGTATTCTAGAAAAGAATTTCCGAGTAACCGTCGGGCTTTTAGTAAACTAAGACTTATTTTTCACGTATCTAACAACACTATTTTTGCCATTGTTTTTGGCTTCATACAGAGCTTTGTCTGCTCTAATAAAGAGTTCACTAACAGTATCTGTAACCGTATGTTCCCATGAGGACACACCACAAGAGAGAGTTACAGACGGATTTGTATGCTTTTCGACTTGACTTCGAATTAGTCCAGCTATTTGCACACCTTCGTTAATAGTAATAGTAGGTGCATAGACAGCGAGTTCTTCTCCTCCCCATCTAGCTGCAAGGTCCCGGTTGTTTACAATTGACTTAACAAGGTCCGCTACCTGTATCAATACCTTATCACCAATATGATGTCCATACGTGTCATTAATTGATTTGAAGTCATCAATATCGAATAGGATTAATGTTCCCATTTCACCTGTCGCCATATGAGCGATTATCTCTTCTTCTAAATAGTTTCGTGAATAGAGTTTTGTTAAAAAATCTGTTTTAACAGCCTTTTTCAACTTATCTTTAAGTACTGTATTTGTCAGCGCTAAGGTTGAATGCTGTATGAGTGATTGTATTAATTTAAATGTATTAAATGAAAAGAAATATGGTTGTTCGTGCAAGATTGCAATAATACCATGAACTGTGTCAGAATGGCTCATCGGAATAGCTATAATAGACCGGTATGGAAATCGATCAATTCTATCAAAATCTCCTTTAAGCAATGGCTCCCCATTACAATCTGTATGGTCTTTCAAATACTCAGCAAATCTCCTTCCTGGATTTGTATTAAAAAACGCTGTACTTCCAGTTAGAACATCGAACCTTTCTTCATTATCCCCGTTGTAATAAATGAAACCGACCTCTGAGGCATGACAAACATCCATTACTTGCTCTCTGACAAGATTAATGATCTCTTTCATTTCAAGATTCGAGTTCAACTTGTGTGTAGCTTCATTAATTAACTTTAAGTCTGAGACAAGGTGATTTGATTTTTCATAAAGCGTGACGTTTTCGATAGCCTTGCCGGCAGTACTAGCAATCTGGGATATAAAGTTTATTTCCTTTTCGGGAATATACATTCCTTTATCACTAATCACTTGGAGGACCCCGTATACACCTTGTTTCCCTACCAATGGTGCATATAAGGAACAGCCTGTTTTATCTAATTGCTCCTCTATTTGTATCTCCCCTGAAATAAAGGCCAAAGTACTTACACGTTTTATCACATCATCACTATATTCTATCGTTTTGACAGGAAGTTCTGCTTCTAACTCGGTATCCTGTGAAAGCAAAAGATTATAAGCTAGTTCCGGGTATAGTTTACGAAGTCCTTGAACAATTTCACTTAATATCTTTTTTTGAGAGGTGAGAGACAGCAGATGGGAAGTTAATTCAAATAAATACGCATGATTCCTTCTCATCCTTCTTCCATCTAATTGTAAGAGGGAAATTAACTTCTCCGTTTCCGCCTTCAAAACTGCCAACTCATCTACTGGAGTTGGGAATTCCTGTTCCATACACAATATGGCTTTGGGTCCTTCTTCCGGTAAAATATGTAGTAAGGTGACCTGCTTTTCTAGAATTATTTGATGGTTAACTTCCTCCCCCATCATGACATTCTCTGACAATCTATGTTCTTTTAAAGGAACTTCCCTGATAAGACTATCTGATATACAAAGTTCATATTCTCTCTGCCATTCATTAAACAAATAAAATCCTGAATAGGAAACAGGGAGAACTTTACATATACACTCAGCAACACGACATAGCGTATTCGCGTCACTTTGCTCAAGGGGGGTTGATGCCAAATCAAAGTATAAACTCCGTAGCTTGTCCATAAGCAATTCTGTGTTTTTCATAGTTATCACCTATTATCTTAATATCGAAACGAATTGTGCTCTAATTAACTAGTTATCATTATAAACGAACTAGTCCTAATTTCCTATTATATTACCCGTTAAATTCGTTTTCTCAATAAAGGTTGACTTATAAGCTAAGAAATTATATACTATTCCTTGTGTAAAATAATAAAGTAGCCTATGTGAACCGGACGCTTGAAACCATTTTGTTCCTCATCACTTGAATGAGGTGTATCGCGTAACTCTTAGCTGCTGGAGCGATGGTACATGAAAACATAATGGACAACGTATAGGAACACGCTCGCTTATTTTATGCAAATAAAATAAAAAGGAGGAAATGTCTTATGGCTCGTTTTACTGGATCAGTATGGAAAAAATCACGTCGTCTTGGCATTTCATTAACTGGAACTGGTAAGGAACTAGATAAACGTCCTTACGCTCCTGGTCAACATGGACCAAACCAACGCAGAAAAGTCTCTGAATATGGCTTACAATTACAAGAGAAGCAAAAACTTCGCTTCATGTATGGATTGAACGAACGTCAATTCCGTACCTTGTTTGATAAAGCTGGGAAAATGAAAGGTATTCATGGTGAAAACTTCATGATCCTTCTTGATTCTCGCCTAGATAACATCGTTTATCGTATGGGTCTTGCCCGTACTCGCAGACAAGCTCGTCAGCTTGTAAACCATGGTCACGTTACAGTAGATGGCGGACGCGTTGACATTCCATCATACCGTCTAAAACCAGGTCAAGTAGTTGGTTTACGTGAAAAATCCAAAAACCTCGATATCGTTAAAGAGGCTGTGGAAGTAAACAACTTCGTACCTGAATATGTAACAATTGACACTGACAAAATGGAAGGTACGTACACTCGCTACCCTGAGCGTTCTGAACTTCCAGCTGAAATCAACGAAGCACTTATCGTTGAATTCTACTCTCGTTAATCGTTTCTTAAAGAAAAGCCTGAAATGCTTGTTAACAAGTATTTCAGGCTTTTTTCTATTAATCTTTAGTAAAAGACGGGAGTTGCATCCAGCAGCAACTCCCGTCTTTCACGTTCTACTCATTAAGAGCCGTAACGAATCAACGTGTATTTCTTCTTCCCTCTTCGAATAATGGTAAATTCATCTTCGATTCGGTCCTCCTGGCCAATAATATGTTGCAAGTCTTGCACTCTTTCCCCATTCACATAAATGGCACCATTTTGGATATCTTCTCTCGCTTGTCTTTTAGAAGAAGAGATTTTTGCCTCAACCAATAAGTCTATTAGCCCAACTTCTTCTTTTGCACGCTCATGTGTTGGAACATCCTTGAATCCCTGCTTAATTTCAACACCAGAGAGGTCTTTCAGATCACCACTGAATAAAGATGCAGAAATTTTCTTCGCCTGTTCCAATGCTTCTTCACTATGAACAATAACTGTCATTTTTTCAGCTAAACGTTTCTGTGCTTCCCTTTTTTCCGGTTGATCACTAACCTCTTTTTCCAACTGCTCCATCTCTTGTTCTGAAATGAAAGTAAAGTAACGAAGGAATTTGATAACATCCCTGTCGTCTGTATTTAACCAGAACTGGTAAAACTCATAAGGAGAGGTTTTCTCTGGATCAAGCCAAATTGCTCCACCAGCAGTTTTCCCGAACTTGGTACCATCGGCTTTTGTGATAAGTGGTACAGTTAAGCCGAATACTTTTATTTCTTCTTCCTGGTTTTCTCTTGACCTACGAATTAGCTCCATACCAGCGGTAATGTTCCCCCACTGATCACTACCACCAATTTGTAATGTACAATTTTCTTGCTCGTAAAGCTTTAGGAAGTCAAGAGATTGCAAGATCATATAACTAAACTCTGTAAATGTGATCCCTTGTTCGATACGTGCAGAAACGGATTCCTTTGCGAGCATATAATTGATCCCAAAATGCTTCCCAGCATCACGAAGAAAATCAATTACTGTCATGCTTGAAAGCCAGTCATGGTTGTTTCTAGCGACGACTGGATTTTCGCCCTTATCGAAATCAAGTAATCCGGCAATTTGTTGCTTAATTTTTTCACTATACCCTTTAACGACCTCACTCTCGTTAAGAGAGCGTTCACTTGTTCTTCCGCTTGGGTCACCAATCATTCCTGTCCCTCCACCAACAAGGGCAATCGGGCGATGTCCTGCTTTCTGGAAACGTTTTAGCATTGTAATTGGTAGCAAATGTCCTATATGCAGACTGTCTGCTGTCGGATCAAACCCACAGTACAATGTTACCTGTTTTTCTTGCAATTGCTTTTCAAGTGCCTCACGATCCGTTGTCTGATGTATTAGTCCCCTTGTTTCAAGGTCCTGTAAGATATCCATATCCATTCTCTTCACACTCCATTTTTAATCTAAATTAAAAAACTCACCTTCGCTCATCCTAAAACGAATGTGTGCGTTTTTCTTATACTTGGGACTTCAAAATTTTAACTTCCTTGTCATTACTTTCTAGCGCGGAAAATAAAAAAACCCCTCCCTATAAAAAAGGGACGAGTTTAACACGCGGTACCACCCTTGTTGCAAATTTAAAATCTGCCACTTCGGATTGTTAACGATGTTGCCACCGTTCCGAACGCTCAAAACGATCGAAATTGCTCCGGAATGTAATTCGTCAGTAAATATATCCCGGCTTTCACCACCCGCCGGTTCTCTAGAATAGGGATTTACTCGACTACTTCGTTCCTTCAACACAAATTATCTTATAGTATTTATCTATACCATATTTGATTTAAAAAAGCAATTACCGAACCGAAAATCTTTCCTCCCCATTCTATTATTATGCTATAATAAGAAAGGTATTTTAGGAGGTTTTGCGATGAATTGGAAACAACGGTTTCATCAATATATGGAAAAGCTAAAATCAATCTGGAAATCTGGAAAGGTTCAGCGTTCCTCCCGGATTTCCTATGACGTAGGATGGAATGTATTACTGTTTTTCTTAATAATTGGCTTTATTGGCATGTTTTTTGCTGGCGGCGTAGGGGCTGGATATTTTGCTTCATTGGTAAAAGATGAGCCTGTTCTCTCCTATGAAACGATGCAACAGGACATTTACAACTATGAAGAAACGTCTAAGCTGTACTTTGCTGATGACAAATATTTCGGCGACGTCCAGTCTGACTTACACAGAGAAGAAGTCACCCTAGAAAACATCTCACCAGTCTTACTGGATGCAGTAATTGCAACAGAAGATGAGAACTTTGAAGAGCACCATGGTGTTGTGCCAAAGGCTATTCTGCGCGCAGTTTTACAGGAAGTAACAAATTCCGAAGTAAAAACAGGTGGTAGTACCCTTACACAGCAACTGATTAAAAACCAAATCCTAACCAACGAAGTGTCGTTTGAAAGAAAAGCAAAAGAAATATTACTTGCTTTACGGCTGGAACGCTTTTTTGAAAAGGATGAAATTCTTGAAGCATACTTAAATATTGTCCCTTATGGTAGAGACGCTTCCGGAAACAACATTGCCGGTGTACAAACAGCGGCACAGGGAATATTTGGCGTGGATGCAAAAGACGTCAATATTGCACAAGCTGCATATCTTGCGGGGCTCCCACAAAGTCCATCCGCTTATACTCCTTTTCTTAACGGAGGAGATCTAAAAGACGAGGACGGTTTACAGCGGGGAATTAATCGAATGAAAACAGTGCTTAACCGGATGCTCGAATCCAGCTACATAACAAAAGCAGAATATGATGAAAGCATCAATTATGATATTGTGGCTGATTTTAAAGAAGCTTCCCCTTCCCCTGTGGAGAAATATCCGTACTTAACTTTTGAAGTAGAAAAAAAGGCCACAGAAGTTATTATGTATCAACTAGCCGAGAAAGATGGTTACACGAAAGATGATCTCGAGAAGGATAGTGCTTTGAAGGAAGACTATGAAGTGAAGGCTGAAAGAGACTTACGGAAAAACGGCTACAATATTCATACAACCATTGATAAGGACATCTATGAAGCTTTTCAAGAAGTTGCGACAAACTATGATAACTATGGTCCAACTGTGACCGTTACAGAGACAAATAGTGAAACTGGCGAAACAGAAGAAGTACAAGAGAGAGTCCAAACTGGTGGAATGCTCATTGAAAACAGTACCGGTAGAATCATTAGCTTTGTCGGTGGTCGAGGATATGACGAAAATAACAATATTAATTATATTTCCGACAATGTTGTTCGTTCAAATGGTAGTACGATGAAGCCATTATTAGATTATGCCCCAGCGATGGAAGAAGGAGTAATACAACCAGGTAGCCCAGTCGCTGACGTGAAGAAACAGATATCAGGTGGCTGGAATTATGGAGAACCAGGTAACTACGGTGGTGGTTATCATGGAATCGTCTCTGCTAGAACGGCTTTACAGAACTCATATAATGTGCCTGCAGCAGATATTTATTCTCGTATTATGGATATTAATCCTGCAGAAAAGTACCTTGAGAAAATGGGTATTACTTCAATAAGCGAAGATCTGTATGGTATTGCTTCCCTATCAATAGGTGTAGCAGAACTAACCCTCGAAGAAAATATTAATGCATTTACTACCTTTGGTAATAACGGAAAATTCGCTGACGCGTATATGATTGAAAAGATAACAAATCAAGACGGCGATGTTGTCTATGAACATAAAGCGGAGCCAGTAGAAGTGTTCAGTCCGCAAACAACGTATTTAACGATTGATATGATGCGAGATGTTATTAGTTCTGGAACAGCTGGTTACCTGAGACCACAGCTATCAAATGGAAGTGTAGATTGGGCAGGTAAAACCGGTACGTCAAATAATTATCATGATGCCTGGTTCGTTGCAACAAATCCAAACGTTACCTTTGGCACATGGATTGGATATGACAACAATCGTCCTATTAATAATGCGAGCACAAATTATAGTCACCGTAACCTTAAATTATGGGCTGAGCTGATCAATAGTGCTGCCGCAATTAATCCAGAGCTAGTGACACCAAGTGAAACATTCAAACGTCCGGACGGTATTGTCCAACGAAGCTATTGTGCGATTTCAGGAATGCTTCCTTCTGAATTATGCGAGAAAGCTGGACTAGTAAAATCAGATTTATTTAATGCGAAATATGTACCAACTGAAACGGATGACAGCTTAGTGAGCGGAAGCTCTGTTATTGTGAATGGTAAGGCAGTAGTTGCAGGTGCAAATACTCCTGATGAGTTTGTAACAGGAGATGGTCTTATGTTTAGCCCTGAGTTTCTTAAACGAAACGGGTATGATAAGCTACCGGATCTTACCCAACTGTACCCTAGAACAGAAACAGAAAAGTGGAAGAGGATTGGTGTACCTGGAGCTGGAGCAGAAATAGGAGATGCCATTGAGGATGACGGGAAAGACCCCTCTGCACCAACATCCTTAAGCAAATCTGGAAGCAAATTAACTTGGAAGAAATCAGGCAGCAATGACGTGGTAGGATACAGGGTATATCGCGCTACGAAGGCTGGTGGTAAATTTAGCCTTGTAGGAAGTACGACCGAAACAAGTTATACCATCGGAAACAATAATGCTATCTATCACGTAAAAGCTGTTGACTATTTCGGCAGAGAATCCGCTGCCTCAAAAGAAATAATGGTTGGTAATACGTCTGAGCCAGAGCCCGAAACACCTGACTCAAACAAGGAAACCGATAATGAGAAAAAAACAGCAGATGAAAATAACGAAAGCAAAAAAGAAGATAAACAACAAGAAGAAAGCAATAACGACCAAGAAGAAGAAAAAGAAGAAAATAGTCAAGATGAAGAAAGCAGTCAAGATGAGGAAAATAACCAAGATGATAGCGAGGACGAACAATAACGCGTCTTATTCGTAATATCTTGGCTATAGTTTCCTAGCAAACGAACAAGTCGAGCGATCTTTTGAAACTCCATGGTGAGTTTTGAGTTCGCTCGACTTTTTTTATGTAGAGAAATACGCATAATTGTGAATGAAGATCACAAGGAAGATTATCCATAGATCCTTTTCCCAGCGTCCTACACTTTGAAAAAGGATAAGTTTCACCCTTTTCACATTTATTACTAAATAAAGTGAAACTTCATTTGGTGGGTTTTCCCTACCTCCCCTCACTTAGAACGCTTGATTGCTTCCCAAATTCTTGAAGTGGGGGTTTTACTGCCAGTTGAGGCGGGATAAATGTTCGGTAATCTAGTATAATGAATGTAAGCGTATTAGTTTTACAGATTAGGTGGTGAAAAAGTTGGAACATACAAAAACTTATCAAGCATTATGCCGTGAAAGTAATAATGGAGACAGTATAACAATTGAAGGTCCCCTGTCCAGTGAAGAACTTGGAAACTTCCATTTTCATGAACACCTGACTGCATTCAGACCCGCTCCAAAACAATTTGAAGCACTACGCAGTATAGCCGATTTCCCTGAAGGAAGAATTATAGTTGCCCGAACCGAAGATACAATAATTGGTTATGTGACTTATTTGCACCCTGATCCGCTGGAACGCTGGTCCGAGTTCAAGATGGAAGAACTTATGGAACTTGGCGCAATTGAAGTAGTTCCCTCCTATCGGGGAGCCAAATTAGCCTCAGGTTTATTGCAAGTCTCCATGATGGATGACTATATGGAGAATTATATTATTATTTCGACTGAGTATTATTGGCACTGGGATTTGGATGGAACGAAACTAAGCATTTGGGACTACCGGAAAGTGATGGAGAAGATGATGGCTACTGGTGGCCTCCTCCCCGCTCCAACCGATGATCCAGAAATCATTTCACATCCAGCAAATTGCTTAATGGTTAGAATTGGCAAAGAAGTCACTAATGATTCCGTCACGACTTTTGATAAGCTGCGCTTCTTACAGCGACATCAATACCGCAATATGAGGGAGGGGCTTTAAATGCTAGTAGAAGAAATTATGAATCGAGACGTGATTACTTTATCACCAACAGATACGATTGAAAAAGCATTGCACATCTTACAACTAAATCGTATTCGACATATCCCAATTGTAGAGAAGAATAAAGATGTAATAGGAATTATCTCTGATAGGGATATCCGCGATGCTTCTCCGTCTATATTTAAAAATAACACAGTGGCAGAAGAATTAAAAAATGAGCTTCACACCATTATGAGTAGTCCCGTCGTTACCGTTCATCCGCTTGATTTTGTGGAAGAAATAGCTCGAATTTTTTATGATGAAGAATTTGCTTGCCTCCCTGTTGTGAGAAAGGATAATAGGCTTGTTGGCATTGTCACAGAAAAGGACATGCTTCAGACATTGATTCAGCTTACCGGTACGAATGTGCCTTCCTCTCATATTGAAGTAAGAGTGCCGCATAGGCCAGGGATCCTTCCTGAAGTTACATCTATATTTGGTAAAAGGAAAGTAAATATTGTTTCTGTATTAGTGTATCCGTATAAAGATGATCCCGCCTACAAAATACTTGTTTTCCGGATCCAGACGATGAATCCTCTCCCTATTATTCAGGATTTAAGAGATGCGGGGTATGATCTAATGTGGCCAAATAATATTCCGGGGCCAAAACAATGAAATGTTCCGCAGCGTTCGTCTTCTCAGAAAATACGTTAAACTATCACTTTAATAAAGATCATCCGTTTAACCAAAAACGTGTATTGCTTACAAAGGAGCTATTAGAGGCAACAGGTCAATTATCTGCAGAGGCAGTGCTAGCTCCTCGGATAGCAACAGAGGACGAACTCGCACTTTTTCATGATGTAGCTTACATTCAAGCTATTAAAAAGGCGAGTAAGTCCCAGTTAACAGAAAGTGAGGCTACACAATTTGGACTGGGCACGGAGGATACACCTATATTTCCGAATATGCATGAGGCTGCAAGTTATGTAGTAGGCGGTACACTGACAGCGGTCGATGCTGTTATGGAAGAGCAGACTATGCATGCACTCCACTTGGGAGGTGGACTTCATCATGGATTTAAACGAAAAGCAGCTGGTTTCTGTATTTATAACGATGGAGCAGTGGCAATAAAATACCTCAGGGAAAAGTATGATTTAAAGGTGTTATATGTGGATACGGATGCGCACCACGGAGACGGAGTACAATGGGCCTTCTATGATGACCCGAATGTCTGCACCCTATCTATCCATGAAACAGGTAGATACCTTTTCCCGGGGACCGGAAATGTAAATGAGCGTGGACTCAAACAAGGCCATGGATATACCTTTAATTTACCACTAGATGCATTTACAGAGGACGATTCATTTATTTCCGTTTATGACAGCGCTATCAAAGAAGTTGCCGATTTTTTCAAGCCTGATATTATTATCACACAGAACGGTGCAGATGCGCATTGCTATGATCCATTAACTCATTTATGTAGTACGATGAGAAGTTTTGAGTATATCCCCAAAATTGCGCATGAAATCGCGCACGAATATTGTGGTGGCAGATGGATTGCACTAGGTGGCGGTGGATATGATATCTGGCGAGTTGTCCCAAGGGCATGGGGCCAACTCTGGAACATTATGTATGAAGGCAGCGCCCTTACAGGGAAGATCCCTACTACCTGGTTGAAGCAGTGGGAAAAGGAGGCGCCTACTTCCCTTCCAGCGTATTGGCAGGATGAAAAGGAGATTGTTTCCATACCCCGAAGAGCAGAAATAACAGAAAAAAATGAGAAGCTATTACAAAGCATGTTAAAATACACAAAAAAAATTATGTGACCTAATTTCCTTCCTAACAAAAAGCCAGGGAGATGGCGTTTACTCATCATCTCCCTGGCTTTCTTCTAATATAACAATCTCGACACGTCGGTTTTTTGCCCAGTTTTCTTCCGAAGTATTTTCAACTAGTGGTCTCGTATCTCCATACCCTACTGAAGAAAAACGTGATTCATCGAACTTATTTTCTTCTATCATATAACGTATGACACTGCTTGCTCTAGCTCCTGACAGTTCCCAATTGGAAGGATACCTAAAGCTGTCTATTGGCCTATCATCCGTATGCCCTTCCACTTTAACATTATTTGGCAAACTGTCTAACATGGAAGCAATTTTTGATAGAAAAGGTTTTCCGCTTGCCAGTATTTCCGCTTCACCAGAATCAAACAATATACTTTCTTGCAACACCAGTACGACCCCTTGATCCGTACGGGTAGCTGAAATAACACTATTTAACTCGTTTTCATCTAAGTATTGATCAACATTTTCCATAAGGTTGTCCAAGGAATCCTGTCGTGTTGTATCGTCATCATCTGTTTTGTTCTCCAGTTGTGTTGGATTCTCAAATTCATTCGAATTCTTACCACTTTCCTCATCCCTTGTATGCTCAGTTGGATTTTCCATCGGAACTGGGGATGGGTAGAAATCAAAAATCATTCGATTTCGAAAGGATTCTGAGATTGCTTCAAATTTCACCGAATCAATTTGCGACATGGAAAATAACAGGATAAAAAATACAAGGATTAAGGTCACCATATCCGAATATGTAACCATCCATTTCGGTGCACCTTTGTTTTTGTTCCGTCTTATATTCCTACGCTTCATTAACTCTCTCTCCTACAAAACCTTCATCTTCAACCGATGTCTGTTGGTTTTTAATCTCACTGGAAAGAAAAGCAGATAGTTTCTCTTCAAGAATGCGTGGGTTTTGTCCAGACTGAACGCCCATAACCCCTTCAATAATGACCTGTTTAATAAATACTTCTTCTTCTGTTTTGCTCTCTAATTTATTTGCCATGGGGACGAATACAAGATTCGCTAGGACCGTACCATATAAAGTTGTTAGAAGAGCTACTGCCATACTAGGCCCGAGACTGGCCGGGTCCTGTAAATTATTAAGCATCAGTACAAGCCCTACTAATGTACCAATCATTCCCCAAGCCGGAGCATACTCCCCAGCCTTTTCTATTAGATTTCTTCCTTTATAGTGCCTGTCCTCAGTTGCCGTGATTTCAGCGTTCATAATATCGCTGATCACTTCCGGTTCCATCCCATCAACTGCAAGTAAGACCCCTTTTTTAATAAAAGGCTCATCTACATCTTCCAATTCATTTTCCAATGCAAGTATGCCTTCACGACGGGCTCTCTCAGATAATCGGATAAACAACGCTATTAGCTCAGGGAGACGCTGATCATTCTTGTGAAAAGCCTCACTAATAATTTTTCTAGTGAGTTTAATTTCCTCCATTTTAAAATTTATTAGCATGGAAGCAACTAAACCTCCGATTACAATAAAGATGGATGAAACATCCAAGAATAATGTAGCGCCGCTGGTACCACCTTTTGACATTATGGCAAGCATGATCATGATAAAACCTAACGTGATGCCGATAGGAGTTAATATATCGCGTTTTCTCATATTCTCTCTCCTCAAAGTCACAATGGAATAAGGGAATGAAGATTCTCTCTATTCTTTATATCGGCATCTTTTTTACTTTGTTGAGTTTCTTTTTTCAACTCGGTGTGGCAACACAACTTTTTTATCATCTACTTCTTCTTTGTTCATAAATTTCGTTAAGAGACGCATTGCAACAGCCCCGATATCATACATCGGCTGAACAATTGTAGATAATGTTGGCCTTACCATTGTAGATAGTCTTGTATTATCAAACCCAAAGACTTCTATATCTTCTGGCACATTGTAGCCTTTATCTTGCGCACCATGGATGACACCAAGCGCCATTTCATCAGAAGCTACAAAAATAGAGGTTGGCGTCTTGTCCAACTCAAGCAGTTGGTTAACTGCATCAATACCTGAGTCATAGGAATAGTCCCCTTTTACAACAAGCGATTCATCTAACTCTACAGAAGCTTCTTTCAATGCCTTTTTGTAGCCATTGTATTTAAGAAGATTAATATGTGAATCTTCTTGTCCAGAAACAAAAGCAGGTAGGCTGTCCCGTTCAAGCAAGTATTTCGTTGCTTCATAAGCCGCTTCTTCATAATTAATGTTAACGGAAGGTATTTCGCCGTTCTCATCATAGGTAGCAGCCAATACTACTGGTACAGAGGATGTTTTAAATTGTTGTACATGCTCTTCCGAAATATCTCCACCCATGAAAATAATCCCGTCTACCTGCTTCTCTAGCATGGTATTGATTAAGCCTAATTCTTTATCTTTATTTTGGTCGGAATTACTCAAAATAATATTATACTTATACATGGTGGCAATATCTTCTATTCCTCTAGCCAGCTCCGCAAAGAAGATACTTGAAATATCGGGGATAATGGCCCCGACAGTAGTTGTTTTTTTACTTGCTAGTCCTCTTGCTACAGCATTTGGTCGGTAGCCAAGACGTTCTATTGTCGCAAGCACTTTTTTCCTTGTGGTAGGTTTCACATTTGGATTCCCGTTTACTACACGAGATACTGTGGCCATGGAGACATTAGCTTCTCTCGCTACATCATATATTGTAATATTCAATTTCCTTTACCTCCTATTTAACTAAACAACCTATATTTTTTTATCATACTCTACAATGAATAAAATTACAAAAAATTTAAAGGCCGAATCATCAAGTGATGGCTCAGCCTTTAAATCGACATTCATAAGGATTTGTTATATTATCGATTAAATTTATTTGCTACATCTATAATATCATCCATAAAAGAATTAAACATTGGTATATCCATCTGTTGAGCAGAATCAGATAAAGCTACAGCAGGATCTGGATGAACTTCTGCCATCACACCATCAGCCCCTATTGCGATTGCAGCTTTTGCTGTAGGTAACAAGATGTCTCTTCTCCCTGTGGAATGGGTCACATCCACCATAACCGGTAGGTGTGTTTCCTGCTTCAGGATAGGAACAGCTGAGATATCAAGCGTATTTCGTGTTGCTTTTTCATATGTCCGAATTCCACGCTCACATAGAATAATATTTCCATTTCCTCGAGAGATAATATACTCTGCAGCATTAATGAATTCCGAAATCGTAGCGGACAAGCCTCGTTTTAATAAAACTGGTTTATTTATGTCACCAGCTGCTTTTAACAGTTCAAAGTTTTGCATGTTACGAGCTCCAATTTGAACTACATCTAAGTATTCAAGTGCTTCTTCAAGGTGTGCAGGATTTACAATTTCACTTACAACAGCTAAGCCATGCTTATCTGCAGCTTTTCTCAAGATTTGTAACCCTTCTATACCAAGGCCCTGAAAATCATATGGAGATGTACGTGGTTTAAATGCGCCACCTCTTAATAGCTTTATGCCTTTGTTTTTAACAGCTGCTGCAACCTGATCTACCTGATCATAGCTTTCTACAGCACAAGGTCCCATCACGTAGTGGGTGTTCCCGTCCCCAATAGCCGCTCCATTAATTTCAATGACTGTATCCTCAGGCTTTTTCTTCCTTGAGACTAGTAATGCTTTACTATGGTCATCTTCCTGCAATTCAAGGCTCGCCTTAAATATCTCCTTAAAGATATGTTCAATTGTACTTTTTTGAAATGGTCCATCATTCTTGCTAGTAATTTGATTCAGCATATCTCTTTCCCGTACTGGATCAAATCGGTTCATACTTTGCTTTGCCTTAATTTGACCGATTTGTTGTACAATCTCAGCTCGTTGATTAATAAGCTTTAAGATTTCCAGATTCACACTGTCCATTTGCTCTCTTAATTGATCCATTTCATTCATATTTCTACTCCCCTTGTGATTGCAGTTTTTTAATAATTAGAGACAATTATAGCTAATATCTTTTTCTTTGTCGATAAAAAGTTTCTAAAAGTTTATAATAGAGTCAGATTATGAGGGAAAGGGTTATTTTATGATGGACGATCGTATTTTTGCTTTAGATATCGGAACACGCTCCGTAACAGGGATTATCTTAGAAAAAGAAGAAACGAAATTTAAAGTAATTGATTATTATACAAAGGAACATACCGAAAGATCGATGCGAGATGGGCAAATACATAATGTGGTAGCCGTATCGGATATTATTCGAGAAGTTAAAGAAAAGCTTGAACAAACACACGGAAGCTTGCATAAGGTTTGTGTGGCAGCAGCAGGGAGAGCCTTGAAAACAACTCAGGCAACCTCTACGATCGAGCTGAATCAACAGCCAATTGTAGAAGAGGAAACAATCAAACACTTGGAGTTAAGTGCCGTACAAGCTGCTCAAATCAAGCTCGCTCAAGAGGAGCAGGCAGAAAATTATCATAATTATTATTGTGTTGGCTACTCCATTTTACACTATCAAATTGATGAGGAAAGAATTGGATCTCTGATTGATCAGAGCGGGGAGAAAGCTTCTGTAGAAATTATTGCCACTTTTCTTCCTAAAATCGTAGTTGAATCTCTATTGGCTGCCTTAGGACGAGCAGCGCTTGAAATGGACGCTCTTACCTTAGAGCCAATAGCAGCTATTCATGTTCTTGTTCCTGAGTCAATGAGAAGGCTTAATGTAGCCTTAGTTGATATTGGAGCTGGGACTAGTGATATCGCCATTACAAATGCGGGCACAGTTGCTGCTTACGGAATGGTTCCAGTGGCAGGAGATGAAATTACAGAAGCCATTAGTGATACATATCTCCTGGACTTTCCTTTGGCTGAACAGACAAAACGAGATATTGTCAATGATGGAGAAGCTATGGTTGCTGATATTCTTGGATTCGAAACAACCATTACCTACGATGCCTTAGTAGGAGAAATACGCGATAAAGTAGAATACCTTGCCTCTAAAGTAGCAGAAGAAATACTACTTTTAAATGCAACTCCTCCGAAAGCCGTCATGTTGGTAGGTGGTGGTAGTTTAACACCTGAGATTTCAAAAATATTAGCAGATAAACTAAGATTACCAGAGAACCGTGTAGCAGTTAGAGGAATTGATGCGATTCAAAATTTAGTTTCATCGGAAACTTTACCAAAAGGCCCCGATTTTGTGACACCTATTGGTATCGCAATTGCCGCTAAACAGAATCCAGTTCACTATGTAACGGTTAATGTAAATAAGCAAAAGGTTCGTATGTTTGAAATGAAACAACTTACCGTTGGAGATGCCCTCATTCAGGCTGGTATAGATATTCAAAAAATGTATGGTCGCCCTGGGTCTGCTGTTATGGCGACCGTTAATGGAAAGGAAATTACAATACCAGGGCAATTTGGACAGGCACCACAACTGTCTGTGAATGGCATTAAGGCAACTGTGGAACAAACTATACTGAATAACGACAATGTACAGGTAGAGAAAGGCGAAGATGGCTCCTCTGCTCTAATTACTTTAGAAGAGTTTATTGGAGACCTTCCATCCAAAGTAATCTATTTTAATAATCAACCTATTAAACGTTATGCCAATTATTTCGTAAATGGAAAAAAACAAATTAAAACCTATGTTGTTAAAGATCGAGATAACATTACCTTTGAAAATGAAACAACTGTAAAAAATTTATTGCCGCATATTGGCAAAGAGGCATCACAGCAGGTCAGCTCTTTCTCGGTTTATGTAAATGACGAGGAAGTAAAGCTCTCGATAGGAGAAACTAGAATTTTTGTTAACAATAATCAAGTAAATGATGACAAGGTGCTTCATAACAACGATCAACTGACCATAGAACCAGCTAGCACCCCACTTGTATCCGATTTATTTACCGTGCTAGGTAAAAAGGCTGTAAACACCATTTCTGTTTACTTTAATGGGCAGTACATTGAATTAGAAAGCCCTTGTTACTCCGTAAAACGAGATGGAGAGACTGTTCTGCCTGAATCTGAATTGAAAAATCTGGATCACTTAAGCATGAAAGCTAAAGAAGTGGAGCCTTTTATTTTTCAAGACATCTTTCGTTACATTGATATAGATATTAGTAAAGTAAGTGGAGACTTCAAACTATTTATAAATGATGTGCCCGCTTCCTTTGACGCAGAGATTCAACATGGTGACCAGCTTCGGATTACCTGGTAATTAGGACTATTTGATTTACCTTATATTTTAAATGTCATGAAAAATGCCGAGCGATCATTCAAACGAAGAGGTTTGAATAAATGCTCGGCATATTTGTTATTATATCACTTTTAAATACTTCTCAATTTAAATAATATGATGACTATCCTTGATTCTTAGCTGCTTCTAACTCTTCTGTAGCCTCTTCTATTGCTTCGGCAACATCATTAGCTGCCTGTTGTGCCTGATCTTCTTTAGATTTTTTTCGGTTTAGCTTTGACTTTACTGTGCTAGTCATTTCTTTCGTTTTTGTTGACGCGCTTTTGGATAACTGCGATGTTGTATCCATTGCTTTTTGTCTAAGCTCAGCACCAGTAGTGTACGCTTTATCCTTCCAGTCCACACTTTTCTCTTGGGCAGTGTCTTTCCATTCATTGGCACGGTCTTTTACTTGCCCAGCCCCTTGATTAATATCACTTCTTAATTCTTTACCGGATTTAGGAGCAAGCAATAATGCTGCTGCTGCACCCACCATACTTCCAATCAGTGTACCAATAATAAAATCTTTTGTATTTATGTTGTTATTTTCAGCCATGCGATATCCTCCTTTTATGTTTACTATTATTATTTACTTTTCTTTTTCCATACTTCCATCAGTGTTGAAGCCCACTTAACTGCCTGTGTTGCTTTTTCAGGATTTTGATTTGCTGTGCGAGATATACTGCCAGACAGCTGTCTTAGAGAGTTATTAAAATCTCTCACTGTCTCTCCTAATCCCTTCGCTCCATCAAATACTCCATTAAGTTTCGAAGACTTCTGTTGTACATCATCAGCAAGTCTGTTTGTTTTCGTTAAGAGCTGGGTGGTCTCATCCGTAATGCCCTTCATTTGGGTGTTCAAACCATCCAGTGAGTCTTTAACATTGTCCATTGTTTGTTTTGTTGCTTTCAATGTCATAATTGCGTACACAACAAGTACTGCAAACGCTACCGCAACAATCAATGCAGCAATATAAAGCATTATTTCCATTTTGTAGTATCACTCCTTCTGTTGTCAATAGTATGGCTACTAGACATTGTTTGCATGAAAAAGGACAAACCATTAAGCCATTTAAGTATAATTTATACGTATTAATTATACCAACAATAATCCTTTTTTATAAATACCCTAACACAAAAGAACTAAACATGCTCGTGAAACTACCTCTATTATTATTAATTCGACATATATATAATAATCCCTTTAAATAATATTTACAAAAGCGGTGAATGGTGTTTACATACGCGGTTACACCTCACACTCAACAGCAGACGACAGAGACAACATACTTATCCATAAATAAAAAATTACGATGAGGTTGCAATTTTTTTCAAAAAAAAAGAACCTGATAACAGATTCTTTTCTACTTGATTAGTTTCGTACGTTTTTCTTTTCTTCATAAGCCTCTTGAAATTTTTGTATGTCTCCTGCACCCATGAAAACAAGCACAGCATCATCATACTCCATTAAAACATCTGTATGGTCAAGCTGTAACACTTCACTTCCATCAATCCGCTGTTGCAAGTCATTCACTGTCAACTTGCCTGCCTCTTCTCTGGCTGATCCAAATATGTCACATAAATAGACATGGTCTGCCAATGAAAGACTTTCTGCAAATTCATCAAGAAATGTTTTTGTTCTCGTAAATGTATGAGGTTGAAAAATAGCGACGACCTCTTTATTTGGATATTTCTTTCTTGCTGAGTCAATCGTTGCAGTAATTTCTTTTGGATGATGTGCATAATCATCAATTAACACCTGATTGGCTACCTTTTTCTCCGTAAACCTGCGTTTAACACCTTCGAATGTCGCCATCTTTTTAATATCTTCTGCCTTAACCTCTTCATAATGGCAAATCGCGATAACAGAAAGCGCATTTAAGACATTATGATTGCCGTACATTGGAATAGTAAATGTATTATAATACGTGTTTCGCACAAATACATCAAAAGTTGTTCCTGCATCATTTTCCACTACATTCTGAGCTTGAAAATCATTAGTAGCAGCGAAGCCATAATAAACAACCGGCACCTTCGCTTGGATCTTCTGAAGCTCTTCGTCATCTCCACAGGCTATAATTCCTTTTTTCACCTGGTCTGCCATAGATTGAAATGCTTCAAAAACATCATCAATGCTTGTGAAATAATCCGGATGATCAAAATCAATGTTTGTCATAATTGCATAGTCCGGTTCATAACTAAGAAAATGCCTGCGATATTCACATGCTTCAAAAACAAAATAACGGCTGTCAACATGTCCCTTGCCCGTTCCATCGCCTATTAGATAGGATATAGGGAACGTTTCATTTAAGACATGTGCCAGTAGTCCTGTAGTCGACGTTTTACCATGTGCACCCGTGACAGCGATACTCGTATATTGTTTTAGCCATTCTCCAAGAAATTCATGATACCTATAAAATGTTAGACCTTGTCTTTTTGCTTCTTTTATTTCTGAATGGTCATCAGAAAAAGCGTTGCCTGCAATTATTGTGAAATTTTCTTTAATGTTCGTTTCTGAAAAAGGGAGAATCGGAATGTTCTTTTCCTCCAATGCTTCCTGTGTAAAAAAGTGTTTTTCCACATCGGAGCCCTGTACTCTTTCACCTGAATCGTGAAGAATCTGAGCTAGAGCACTCATTCCCGTCCCCTTTATACCAATAAAATGGTAAGTTGTCATAAAAAGAACCTCCAAATTGTGCGTAAAAAGGATTATTTAACTATTAGCTGATAAATTTTTACACCTATTTTATTATTATAGCAAAATGAGAGAAGGATTTAAATAATAAGTTGCCGCCATGAGCTTGAGCTTACAATTTTAGAAAGTCTACCTTCTCAAGTCGGGGATTCGGTCGATAGCGCCTACCTTCTTTTGCTTCAGGTGTACCGTTTAGTAATACGTTGTCACCGGTAAACCCTATGTTGATCTTAAGTAAGCTACCACCAACACCATACATATCAACAGGCACTCCGATTTTTTCAAAAGAGGTGATTCGTTCTTCGGTGAAACCACCGCTAACCATTATTTTTACGTAATCAAACCCTTCATCATCCAGTGCCTTTCTAAGTGCAAAAATAAGTTCAGGGTTTACGCCACGAGGATCAAAGGTTCCCATTACATGATGATTCCTTAAGAAGTACTTATCTACGAGTGTTCGCGAAGTATCCAGGCGTACACCTTTTAGATCCTTGCCGAATTCATGCGCAACTTTTAAGGAATCTGTTATAACATCATTATTGTAATCAACAAGTGCTACAAGGTCATCATCAGGGTACATTTCATGATAGGCTCTTGAAGCTGCAACAAGATCGCCGCGGAACATCTGGATCATGGCATGAGGCATTGTTCCCATTCCTGCTTTCCCCCACCATTCATTCATAGCGTGTGTAGCCTGTGCAGTTGATCCGCCAATGAATGCAGCATAGCCATCTCCAGCCTGCTGTGTATAGTGATCATCCCTATCCCCCATAAAGATGACGGGCTTTTGCTTTCCGGAGGTTCTGCCTGCTTTTACGACATTGTATACATTTGTAGCGACAGATGTTCTTCTTGCCAATATTCCATCAATTATCCCCTCTAAGAAACCGAACTGCTGATAGGCTCCAGTCACTGTTAATACAGACTCGAAAGGACTAATTTTGTCGCCATCTTTAAGCGAATGGATTTCTAGAGTTTCGGGATTTTTGGCAAAAGTGTGTAGCAATGCGATTGCTTCATCTGTCCCACATAAAACAGCACTCTCTTTCTGAAAAAATTGCATGGTAACACTATTATCAGGTAATTTGTTTTCTGCTATTTCCTTTGTTTTTAGAAAATATACTGCGGAAAACCAACCTTCTCTAATACGTTCATCGAATTTAAATGTCTTATTCGTTAACCGGTTGATTTTCCCTTCTAATTTTTGCGAGATTTCCTTCATTATTTGTTTCTCCTTACATCTAATAATCTGTTTCTCTTATCATATAGAAAAAAGATATGGGAAACAAGGCTAATCGTTCAGCTGCCATTCCTCTATTTGTGCCTTCGTTGCTAAAACATCTCGTGGCTTGCTCCCATTTTGCCCTGAAATAATCCCTTTCATTTCAAGTGCATCTATTAAGCGCGCTGCACGGTTATAACCAATCTTAAAATGGCGTTGCAGAAGGGAAGTGCTTGCACTGTTCTGATGCAACACAAATTCAATGGCGTCCTCCATTAATTCATCCTCTTCGTCATCTGTTGCTATCTGTTCGAGCAGCTGTTCTTGCTCAAACAAATAATTTGGCTCTGCAATCCCTCTGGCATAGCTTGTAACCCGCTCGATCTCTTCGTCAGAAACAAATGGTCCTTGTAGGCGAATACTCTTACCTGCTCCATTTTCGATAAACAACATATCTCCCTTACCCAGTAGTTTATCAGCACCTCCAGTATCCAAAATGGTCCTTGAATCTACTTGTGAGGATACACTGAATGCAATCCGGGTGGGAATATTTGCTTTAATTAAACCTGTTATAACATCTACTGAAGGTCGTTGTGTCGCTAGAAGTAGGTGGATTCCACAAGCCCTTGCCTTTTGTGCAATACGGCTAATTGCTTCTTCAACATCCTGTGGTGACATCATCATTAGATCTGCCAGCTCATCAATAACGATGACAATATATGGCATTTTCTCGGATGGTCTACCTTGTTTTAATATCTTTTGGTTAAACCGTTCAAGATCTCGGACACCCTCTTGTACAAATCGCTCATAGCGCGATTCCATTTCACTAACCGCCCACTTCAGAGCAGCTGTAGCTGCTTTTACATCTGTAATAACAGGAGATACAAGATGAGGAATACCGTTATATGGTGCGAGTTCTACCATTTTCGGGTCAATGAGTAGAAACTTAACATCCTCATGACTAGCTTTATACAAAAGACTGATTAAAATGGTATTTATACAAACACTTTTACCAGAGCCCGTCGCACCTGCAATCAGCCCGTGGGGCATCTTTTGTATGTTAGTGATTAATGGCTGACCTTCAATACTTAACCCCAGTGCAATTGTTAAAGGGGAGACACTGCCTTTAAAAGCTTCTGATTCAAATATCCCCTGTAAACCAACCATTTGCGGGTTAGGGTTCGGGATCTCAATTCCAATGGTATTTTTACCAGGAATTGGTGCCTCAATTCGAATGTCTTTAGCAGCCATATTTAATTTTAAGTCATCACTTAGATTCTTCACCTTACTAACCTTTACGCCTAGCTCAGGTTGGACTTCAAATCGTGTTACAGAAGGGCCTTGTGTTGCGTTAACCACTTTCGCCCGGACATTAAAGTGCTTTAATGTCTGTTCCAGTAATTCTTGCTGTTCTTCTATCCACATATGATCAGCATTATCCTTTTGAACAGGATCATTTAGGAGATGATTTGGAATTGATTTTGTGTTTTCTACAATCTCTTCTTCGGCTTGTCTCGTCACAATAGAAGAATTATTATTCGAACTGCTTGTTTGCACGAGCTTTTCTTGCTGTTTTTGTTTCTCAAATAATTGCTTCTTGTCCCTTGGTGTCATAATGACATTGAATGGGCCTTGGACGGATGTCCTGTTTCCAGAACCAGTACTATTGCTTCTGCTACTCTTTTCTCTCTCATATGACGAAGATTCTTTTGTTCCTACCTGAGGCCCTTCATTGGTCTCTGTGTGCGTTTTTGCAAAGGATTGCTCTGCCGGTTCTTTTACTGGTTCCTCCCTTTGTTCCTTAACCACAGGCTGTACCTCTTCGATAGTAGCGGCCATTTTCTCAACACTGGTCTCTTTATGTACAAGGTTTGGTGTATTGGTTACATCCTCCACTTCCTGTCGTTCATCCAAGATCGGTAGTTCGTTTGTATGTCTCTCCTCTTTCCGCTTGAACGCTGGAACATCCTCGATATGACTATTCTTTTTCCGTTGCTGGAACCCATATATAGGGGATGGCACCTCTGTACGTTTAAATGGTGTATCTATTTCTTTCTTGTAAATTTTATTACCATAATTTGGATAAGTTTTTTCTTCTTTGTTAACTGTTCGTTTTGGTTTTACATGAACTTCTCTTGTTCGTTCCACAGAAGTCGAAGTATCAGTATTATCTGCATGCTGATCTGGGATAACAGGAAACCGAAAAGCTGGTTTTTTCGGATATTGGTACATCATCTTTGCCTGCAGATCCTGTGTTTGCTTGTGTTGTTGTTTTAGCTCTGGTTGTTCTTGCTCTTCCTCTTCAACAAAGAGTGTTTTTATCTTTTTCTTCCACTGATCCCACATTTTTAATCACTCATTTCATACATAAGTCGTGTATTACCATTCTAACAGGTTTTATATGGATTGTAGATCTCAAAATAAAAACAACCCATGTAATAACAAAGGTTGTTCTCGCTTGGTATACCATAGTAAGTACACTTTGGCTCCCATTAAAATGTGAACGTATCCCCAGGTGTATAAGATTCCTCTAAGACATATATCCCTTTTTCCTTCGGTGCATTTGGTAGACCCAACTCTTTTTGCGAACATATCATACCATTCGAAGGAACACCTCGTAATTCTGTCGGTTTGATCTGTAGACCACTTGGCATCGTTGCGCCAACCTTTGCAACAACAACATACTGATCTTTATCAATATTAGGTGCACCACAGACAATCTGTAATGTCTCACTTCCTACATCTACTTGGCAGACACTTAATTTATCTGCATTTTCATGGGGTTCTTTACTTAAAACATGACCTACAACAAATTTCGGAGATAGGTCAAAGTCTAATGAGTCCGTTACATTTTCTGCTGCAAATAACTCCTTCACCTCATCAAGCAACGCTTCTGTCATGGTATTTTTTCCATTTGTTAGCTTTGTGAAGTGCTTTGAAGCCTGAAATATGTTGTAGCCTAATATTGCTCCATCTGAATCCGTAATTCTTGTAATATCTCCTGCTTTATCATGTTTTAGCTCGTAACGATCCCCTGTTTTAAGTGGAATGATAAGTACATCACCAATACCATCTGGGTTATAAAATACATCCATTTAACTCTTCCTTCCCTAATTGTTCTCTGGTTTATTTTTTGCAAGTATAAATACTGGTTCCAGCTGCTTGTCTTCGTAAATAAAGGGTAGAGATGTGATCGGTATTCTTCCCTCTGCAAAGAATTTCATATTCATCTGTGCCAAAATATCGTAGCCGGTCTTATTTTGGATATCAGCAATAATAAAAACATCTTGGTGAGGTACAGCTACGGCCATTTCACCCTTCATATTTGCTTTCATTTCTTCTAGAAATGCTTCATTAAGTATTCTGCTTGCATCATAACCATCTTGTTTAGCAATAAAATAAAAATCATTGCCCGCTACCGTATCTTTATTATAATCACAATCGAGTGAACGTAAATTAAACGTAGCAATTTCATTAATCCTATCTTCGGTCCATCCTTCGCTTTCAAGCAAATCCTTGTCGATTAAGCGGTAGGATTTGCCTAGATCCAAAGCATAGTAGACCCGGGTTTCTGCAGTATGTTCCCTGTTAATTAATTCTTTATTGGCCTTTGTTTTATTAGGAAAAGAGGTTGCCCTTATAACAGGGAAAATATTTTTTTCCATTCCAGCCAATTGGTGTTCTTCGTTCATAATCCGCAGTGCCTCTGTAATATGTTCAACGAGCTCTTCTATTGCTTCTTGGCCTCGCTGATTATATTTCGCAACAACGTTAGGTAATGTTATGGTTATACCTTGTCTTGATTCTTTCCACTCCACACGAAATGTGTCCTTATCTCGATTGTAGGATGTGTGATATCGTGTATCTGACAAGCGTTCCTGCAAAATTTGCTTTAATTTTAATGATGTCATTTTCATCTTACATCCTCCTTAGTCCATACTTCATCCATCAAGGACAGGGAATGATTTTATATTGACTACGAAAGTCCCTGTATAAATTCCACTATCTCTTCTTTTGTTTTTCGATCCTTGCTGACAAACCTCCCTGTTTCCTTGCCATTCGAAAATGCAAGAAAGCTTGGTATTCCATATACATCATGTTCTTGGCAAATTTCAATAAAATTGTCTCGGTTTATTTTTATAAACGTAAAGGATGGAAATTCTTCCTCTATTTCTGGCAGTACCGGCTCGATAACAACACAATCGGGACACCAGCCTGCAGTGAAATACATTATAACATTTTCATTATTTTTCCATTCATTAAATTGTTCAACTGTTTCAAGATTTTTCATTTGTATCAACTCCCTTTCATATCATATCTTTCTTTTGAGTTAGATTCAATTATCAAGGCTATACTAGCTGGAACAAATTCAAACTTTCACCTATTACATCATATACAATCGGAAAATATTGTACTATGAAAACGAAAGGAACAAAAGTGTATCGTCTTTTATCACAGAAGGCTAATTTCTTTGCAAGGGCTGTCATTTTCGATACGATATAAAGTGAACCTTCAATCAGTGGGATTTTCGTTCTTCCCCCACTGATTGGTAGCGGAAAGAATCGGGGTGTTAGCGTCCGTTTACTCCCACTAAAAATTAACGATTTCACCATATGTTTTTGAAGGGGGAGTCTTACGGACGGTTGCTCCGGGGTAAAAAAAGATAGAGGAGGAATATAATGGAACTAACCGTTTATTTAGCAGGACAAATCCACGATGACTGGCGAAACGAACTAAAACAAAAAGCGGAGGAAAAGAAGCTCCCCCTCCATTTTGTCTCCCCGCAAACAAACCATGAGCTTTCAGACAACATAGGGGAACAAATTCTTGGTAAACAACCTAGTAATCTATACAAGGACGATGCTGCTTCAAGTGTAAATAATCTGCGGACAGAAGTGTTAATGAATAGAGCAGATGTTGTCATTGCTTTATTTGGAGAGCAATACAAGCAATGGAATACAGCAATGGATGCAAGCACTGCTATAGCACTAAACAAACCCACCATTATTGTGAGACCAGATTCCTTAATACACCCATTAAAAGAGTTAAGTAATAAAGCAAACGTAACCGTTGAGACAATTGATCAAGCACTAGAAGTACTAGCCTATATCTATGCATAGAAAAAAGCAGCGACTCCGCTGCTTTTTATTTGTTCCAAAATCTCCACTGGCCTTTTAATAATGTTAATACATGTTCAAACATCGCCTGTCGACTTACAAGATCATTTGTCAAAATACCTACAGCACCTTCTTTTTTACTGACCCCTTCTCTTTGAGCATAACCATCCATTAAACTTCCTAGTTCCTTGCCGGAATGAAGTTCTTTAGCGAACTCTCTTGGTAAAGCGATACGGGCACCGCTAGCTGTATAGATCTTTTCATCTTTTGTGACTAGCGCACCCCAATTACATAAGAAGAGCTCCCCATCCACTTCCATCACGCCGCCTTCAAGACCAATGCCGAGGTCTGCTTCATCATTGCTTGCACATTGTTTCGCCCTGTTTATTGCCCCTTCTCTCGTTTCTTCGTCTGTTATTGGTTGTGAGGAAACATTAGAAGGAGCATCAAATGAGGCAATGCTATCGGAAGTAAACACTGCTCGAGCCGCTTCTACTTTTGTTGGATTTTTGGACCCTACTACTATATTCATCTTTTCACCTCTTCTAAAAATAAAAACTCCAGACTTTCTTGCAACATATCATAGCATGTCTGCAAAAAAGTCTGGAACAAAGAATTTTATTAGACTAGATATACTTTATCAGATCAAGCAGATTGAAAAATTAAGCCTTTTTGATCTGTTCTACCATATTAGCATCTGTTTGTTTTACTAATTTTACAATCAATTCCTTTGCTGCTGCGTAATCATCTACATGGATAATAGAAGCAGATGTGTGAATATAACGAGAGCATATCCCTACGACTGCTGAAGGAACTCCATTATTGGATAGATGAACACGTCCAGCATCTGTTCCCCCTTGGGAAATGAAATATTGATAAGGTATATTATTAGATTCTGCTGTATCAAGAACAAAGTCTTTCATTCCTTGGTGGGTAATCATAGACCGGTCAAAAATACGTAAGAGCGCACCTTGTCCAAGCTGACCAAATTCCTCTTTATCACCAGAAGCATCGTTTGCAGGCGAAGCGTCCAATGCGTAAAAAATGTCTGGCTTAATCATATTAGCAGCTACTTGCGCACCACGCAGTCCAACTTCTTCTTGAACGGTAGCCCCTGAGAAAAGTTGGTTTGGTAGCTTTTCACCTTGCAGCTCTTTTAACAATTCAATAGATAATCCGCAACCATAGCGATTATCCCAAGCTTTGGCCAGTATCTTCTTTTCATTTGCCATAGGAGTAAACGGGGTTAATGGGACAATTTGCTGTCCTGGCTTGATCCCTATTTTCTCGGCATCTTCTCTATCATCTGCTCCAATATCAATAAGCATGTTTTTAATTTCCATCGGCTTTTGACGTTGCGCATCAGTTAAATTATGTGGCGGAATGGATCCAATTACACCCACAACTGGGCCATTTTCTGTCATCACTTGCACCCGTTGTGCAAGAAGAACCTGGCTCCACCAGCCACCAAGTGTTTGGAACCGTATCATACCGTTTTTCGTAATCTGTGTAACCATGAAACCAACTTCGTCCATATGACCTGCTACCATTACTTTAGGTCCGTTTTCGTCTCCCTTTTTCACACCAAAGACACCACCAAGGTTGTCTTGTATAATTTCATCCGCATATTTTGTTAGCTCTTGTTTCATAAAAGACCTTACAGCATGCTCATTTCCTGGTGCCCCTTGTAATTCAGTCAAGTTTCTAAAAAGCTCCAATGTATCCTGCTTCATCTTATCCCACCTTCAAGTATGTAATATAATCAGTATACCGGAAAGTGTCGTTCTCTTTCCACTATTCACTTTTATCCATTATAAAACTACCAGTAGTTCTTTCTGAACAAGAAGCTGGAGAGAAAACAAAAAAAGGTAAGCAGGTAGTCTTTGGCTTATCCTTACAGGAGGGTTAGAAAATCGCTAATTAGTAAAGTTTCACTATATCGATTTTATTATTTTCTATTTTTAATTGGATAAGTTATACTATTAAGTGAAAATAATATACGAGATTACAAACAAAAATTTAGCATGAGGTGATGAAGAATGAGTGTAAAACGAGTAGTCTTTGCCGCCGGAATCGGTGCAGTAATCGGCTATATGGCAAAACAACAATTCGATAACTATCAAAGTGTTACACCTGAAAAAGCACTGAAGCATGCAAAAGAAACATTTAAGAAGCAAGGACCTATAAGCGGATCATGGATTTACATGAAACCAGAGGAAATAGAAAAAGATGGCTTGCTTTATAATGCTTACCGTGGCGGGGTAACACGTACCATCGACGGAGAAAATAAGCAATATGAATTCCACGTTGACGTAGATACTGGCGCTGTTCTAGGCGCCACACAAACGGCCTAAAAAGCAATAAAAAACCAGACACTTTTCTAAGTCGTCTGGTTTTTTATTGTTAACTCTCTGTATATTCTTGTTTCTCTACACTATCCATCTTTTCGCCGTCTTCGTTAAACTTAATTGCTCTGTAAAATGCATCATGATAGAAGGTATACCACGTTTTATTGGCATACCCCGTAGCCATCCATTTCTCTTTTTCATGTACACTTGTAACAGGATAGTCATCATAGGCAAGTGCCCAGAGCTTGTTTTGATGCGCATGAGTCGGCATAATATCTGCCATGTGTAAAAAGCTGTCATCCCCGTCTTGGAAATACACAATTGCATGCCCGTCACTATGCCCCCCTGTATGTATTATACGTAACCCATCCAAAATTTCCATTTGTTTAGAGAAAGGGTGAACCTGTTCTTTGATGGCCTCCCAGTTTTCTTTCCAATACGTGTTAACAGACCTAATATTAGGATTACGCATTTCCGCCCACTCTGTTTCAGTTGTATAAATAACTGCATTTTTAAAAACAGATTGATAGGTGTCCCCTTCTTTTACTGTTAATCCACAGGCATGATCAAAGTGCATATGGGTCATGAGAACCCCATCGATGTCCGCAACGGTTAAGCCGAGTTCTATTAGGGACTGTTCTATGAAAGATTCTTCTAGTACCCCATAGTTTCTTTTTTGCTTATCCGTAAATTTCCCGATGCCGATCCCACTATCAATTAGAAGGTTTTTACCGTCAATTTGTAGTAAAATCGGATCTGTACGCAGCTCTATCTGGTTTTTGTCATTGACTGGGTACTTTTTACTCCATAATGCCTTTGGTACCACGCCGAACATTGCTCCACCGTCCATATGCGTAACGCCGCCCCGTAACCAGGTCAATGTGGCTCTGCCTACTTGTAATTTCTCCATAACCTTTCCCCTTTCCATACTGTATTTAGTTTAGCAAAAGCTTCGAAATTACTGCAAGCGTTACCAATTTGTTCATTTAAAAAGAACCTACTAGGAGGTTCTTAAGTGCCTGGGAAAAACGCCCGGCATCGATATATTGGTTGCCCTTTTGCTGAAAATTTTTCTTCGTACTCTGTCATCACATTCAAAGGGTCCTCTATGGCATGTAAATCAAGATTCACTTCATTTAAACGCATACCAAATTGTGAAAAGCTAACAAGCGAATATTCAAATAGACCACGATTATCCGTTTTGAAAATGACTTCCCCGGTATTCGCAAGAACTTCTTGATATTGCTCTAAAAAACTTTGATATGTCAATCTTCTTTTAGCATGGCGGTTTTTTGGCCATGGATCAGAAAAATTAAGATAAATACAAGCAATTTCTCCATCAGCAAAAATTTCCCGGAAATCAGCGGCATTTTCATTTAGCAATAAAATATTCTTATGTTGGGCATCCAACACCTTTTGTGCAGCTGTTACTACTATACTTTTAGCTAATTCTATGCCGATAAAATTGATATCAGGATGCTGCTGAGCCATCCCAACTAGAAACTGTCCTTTTCCCGTGCCAATTTCAACATGCACAGGTTTATCATTCCCAAACAATTCTTTCCATTTGCCTTTATGTTGTTGAGCTTGTGGTATGACTAGATGTGTATTCTCTTGTAAAAAAGTATCTGCCCACGGTTTGTGTCGTTGACGCATATATAGCACCTTTCTCTGTTTATAATGTGTATATTATTATTAAAAATGCTGAAAATAAGACAAGAGGTGATCGAACATGTCTTTAACAACCAATCATCAATTAGTACTTCTTTTGGATATACTGGATGAGCAATCAGGAGAATGTTGTGGAAATGTATCAGAATATCAACAAATAAAGAGACTTGTCCAGTCAATGTTATCAGAAAATCGTATTACTGATACGCAATTAGCCCATATCTTACCAGATATATATAGTTATGGCACCCAGGGTGAAAATGCTGCTAGCGTTCCTGAGCATATTACTGCGAATCAAGCCAATATTGAACAATGGATTGGCGCAATTAATCAATTTACAGCAAAATAGATGTTTTAATATAGCTATTTAATTCATCAAGATTGTGCAGTCTTTCCGTAACTTTGTCGAACTCATTTCGCTCACTATGCCAACATACGTAATGTAAAGCATCAACAAGCAAATACCAAAACATTCTCTCAACAAGCTCTCTGTCCATTGATACACCATACTGGTGGAGCCAATCATCCCACTCTGACTGAGGAATATACCATTTTAGTACCATCCCATAATCAATTACAGGGTCGGCGATCATTGCATTATCCCAATCAATTAAATAAAGATGGCCTTCATTGGTCAGAAGAATATTGTTGTGATTTAAGTCTCCATGACAAACAACCTGCTGTTGATGCCTCGTAACAGGGAGCATTTGTTCCAAATATGACATTGCTGTAGCAACAGAAGCATGCTTTTCAGCAATTCCCAACTGTTGTAGTCTACCAGTTATATAAAGAAACCCTTCATCAGAAGTGACGGGTTTTTTACCAATCCGCATTAACATATGGAGTAATTCAGAGGAATCATGTATCTTACGTAGTAACTCAGCTACCTGGTAACGCTGCATTTCAGCAGGTTTTAATTCTCTCCCATCCAGCCATTCCTGGGCTGTGATGACATCCCCGTTCTCCATACGTTTGGTCCAAATCAACTTTGGGACGATCCCTTCTGCTGATAGTACAGCTAAAAAAGGTGAAGAGTTTCGCTTAAGAAACAACCGCCTGTTTTCTTTTGTTGCTAAATATGCATCGCCAGTAAGCCCACCAGCTGGAGTTACTTCCCAGCCTTTTCCTAGAACTTGCTTCAGCCAGTTCACCATATATTCCTCACATCTTTCAAAAAATAGCATTCAACTACTTATTTTATAGGGATTGAATTAAAAATACAACTTTAAAATTTTATTTCTTTTCATCATCAGCAAATGTAAAGGTTATCGCTTCTTCATCCCATTCAGGTCGTTTTACAGAAGTGGTCTGACAATGTGTTAATAATGTGCCTGCAGCCTTAAGTTGACTACTCTTCAGCGGGGAAGAAGAGCTACGTTTCTCTTGGAACCATTCTTCGAAGGAACGTTTATCAATCATCCTTGTTTGATAGGGCTCATAATGGTTAATGATTAAGTTGGTTCTGGAAAGAACTGTTTTGTACACAGGGAACTCTATGTCTTTCGTGCGTAAAATACTCCGGACAATTTGTTCTGTTCGTTTTAATGCAATCAACGGATTTAGCATCTTTTTACTTTCTTTTTCTCCCTGGATCGTCCAAGTTCTTTCCTCGCCAGCAATAAAGGATGCTTCATCTTCCGTTTCTGCTATATATATTATTTCAATTCCTAGTGGTCCAATGAGAAGAATCTCGCCATCCACAGGGGCTTTTTTTATTGAAAATATTGGAAAGTAAAGGAGCAAATAAGAGTCGGGAAAGCGTTGCAGAAAGAATTTCAATAACGAATCGTCTCGATATTTCTTGTGCATGATAGAACGCTCCGTCACTGTAGATGTGGCCCATTTCAGCTGAAAATCAAATAGTTGATCTAAAAAGTATTGTTTGAGCTCAGCTTCGGTATTAGGAAGTACCTGTTCTGGTTCTGCTTCTACTTCTTCCGATGTAATAGCATCCTTTTTTAAAAATGATTTTAATTTGGAAATTCTAGAACTATCCGTGTCATCAAGTGTCGAGTTTTCGGGCTCTTCAATTGGGTTTAACCAACGATCATATAATTTTTTCCAATTATCCTGCTTTAATCTTATATATTGACTGGGATATCGATATGTATCCCACTCATAACGTGTGATGTAATCTTGCAACTTAATCAGCTGAGCCAGTATCACCATCTCCCTTTAATTCAAAAGTGGCAACCGGATGGTATTTCGGTCGCTGTTGTGGAAAAATCTGATAGAGCACTATTCGATCCACCTTCATTATCTGTTGTTCATTGTGCATGTGAGCCAGTTGTTCTATTTGCTCTCCCTTTGCTTCACCTAGCCAGTTTTTAGCTATGGTGATATGAGGACGATATGGTCTATTCTCTTTCACAATACCGCAAGCTGAAGCTATCTCTTCGACGGCTGAATAAAGACTCTGAAGGGATTCCGTTTTTTCTACTCCCGACCATAATACCCGTGGTCTTTTCGAATCACCAAAGAAACCTATTTTCCCAACATTTATTGAAAAAGCTAATTGTTTTTGAATCTCTGGCAAATGTTCCTTTAGTTGATGTACTTTATTATCGGATAAATCACCGAAGAACTTTAATGTTATATGAAAATCTTCCGAGACTGGCCATTGCTTATACGTAAGATTTTCTTTTAGCTTTGCCTGAAGTCTTGATAAATCTTGTTTGATAGGATCAGGTAATGGAACAGCGATAAAATAATGATTGCCCATGTTAACACCTCTATTTACGTTTAATGGAGAAGCAATACGCTTTTTCCTGTTCTGTAAGCGGTCGGTACGCACCAAGTGAAAGGGATTTATCCAATTGTAACTCACCCATTTCTAAACGTTTCAAGTAGAGAACCTTTCGATCTACTGCTTCAAACATACGCTTCACTTGATGATATTTTCCTTCTGTTACGGTAACTATTATCTCTGATGTAGTCCCTGACTGTATTATTTCCAACCAAGCCGGCTTTGCATGGTACCCATCCTTTAACACGAGCCCTTCTTGGAACAGTTTTACATGGCTATGAAGGACTTCCCCATTAATTTTGGCATAGTAGCGCTTTTTAACATCCTTTTTTGGAGAAGTCAGCTCATGTGCTAGCTGTCCATCATTCGTAAGAAGCAGCAACCCTTCTGTGTCTTTATCGAGACGTCCTACCGGGAAAGGCTGGTAGGTCTTTTCTTCATTACCCAATAGGTCTATGACAGTTTTATCCCGAGCATCCTTTGTAGCAGAAAGGCATCCCTGTGGCTTGTTCATCATAAGATAGATATATTTTTCGTAACTTACTTTCTTGTTATTCACTTCAACATTGTCAGTATCTGGATTTACATGGGTGCTTCCATCTTTTATGACTATGCCGTTGAGTGTTACTTGTTTTCCTTTTAATAGACTTTTCACTTCTTTACGGCTGCCATAGCCACTATTCGCCAGTAACTTATCAACTCGCATCCTTGTCTCTCCTATCTACTAAAAATTCGATCCAGGAAACGAATCCGGTTTCCCAGCACGCGTTCAAGTAATGTAGAGTGGTAAGCAAACCACATATAAACAGTACCACCGGTTAGGACAGCTAAGGCTAGCATAATCGTAGCGCCAGTCCGCGTTTCCTCATAAGGTATAAACATGCCTCCTACAAACTTGGTTAGCCATATCGTGATTGCCATAAAGATGACGAAGATTAGAATAAGCAACGTCCGCTTGAATGTTTGTTTAAAGGAAAAATCGATGGATGTTTTGATCCGATATAAATTAAGTACAACTGCAATTATTGCAGCAAGTGCTGTCCCGATAATTGCTCCTTTAGCACCAAACATATGAATAAGCTGAATATTAAACAGGATCTTCACTAGTAATCCTATAAGCAAACTTATAACAGCATAATTCTGCTGATTTACACTTTGCAATATAGCAGAGGATACGCTGTACAACGCAAAAAACAAAGCAACTGGTGCATAAAGCCCTAGCAAGGGGCCAGATACATCAATCCTTTTCATTGCACCAAATAAAGAACCATAAGCTTCGCCGGATAGCAGGGATAGCCCAATAATAGCTGGAACAACAAGCACCAATACGATTTGTAGGGTTTGATTAACCTGTTTTGTAAGCAACTCTCTATTTCTTTGCGTGAATGACTTGGTCATTGCAGGTATAATCGCAAGCGATAACCCTGTTGCCAGTGTTATCGGGATAATGACAAGTTTATGGCCATAATTGCTAATTACAGCAAAGGAGAATTCCCATATATCTTGCCTACCCGATGCAACCATAGCCCGTTCAAAGGTAAAGGAGTCAACTAGTTGATATAATGGAATAGCTAAACCAACCAAAACAAACGGACCTGCATAACGAAACAATTCAGCTATTAAACTCTTTGTTGGTATATCGTACGTATATTGCTGCTGTTGCATTTGCTTTGTAAGATATGGCTTTCGCTTACGCCAGTAAATGTACAACACGACACATGAAGCTAGTGCCCCAATAAAGGCAGCAAATGTGGCAAATCCGACCGCTGTCGTAATGGAACCATTTAAAAACTTCAAAATTACAAACGCTCCACCTAGCAAAACGACAATACGAACGATTTGTTCAACTACTTGAGAGACTGCAGTTGGGCCCATAGAATTATTCCCCTGAAAGAACCCTCTCACTATACTCATTGCAGGTATTACGATCAATGCAACACTCACCATACGAATTACAAAAGTTACATCTGCTACGGAAATACTACCAGGATCCTTACTGGTAATCATTTGTTCGGCAAGTAATTCTGCACTAAAAAACAGTGCCAAGAACGAGAGCAGTCCTGTCACCGCCATCATGGTCATACCTGTTTTAAACATCCTCATTCCTGTTTCGTAATCACCAACCGAATTATACTTCGACACAAACTTTGAAACAGCTAAAGGAACACCAATGGTTGAAATACTAATAAATATACTATAGGGAATGTACGCAAATTGAAACAGCGCGCCTCCCGTCTCTCCGACCAAGGCATTAAATGGAATAACATAAAGCATGCCAAGGAGTTTTGATAAAAAGGAAGCACCTGTTAATAACATGGTGCCTCTGATTATATTCGACATTTTTTCACCTGCATCTAATTTCTATTCTATCTGCTATTTTATCATAAATAGACAGGTTTCTAATAACGATAATTTTTATTCATTCAAGAATATCAAGAAGGCATCAATTGAAATACCTTTTAGACGCCCCCTTGAACGTTGAGATCACATTATACCAGTGGTATGATACATAGGAAAGGAATGAAGAAATTGAAATATGATGTAATTGTAATTGGTGGAGGCCCTTCAGGTTTAATGGCTGCGATAGCGGCTGCTGAAAAGGGTGCCAATACCATGCTTATTGAAAAAGGAAAAAAATTAGGTAAAAAATTAGCAATTTCTGGTGGAGGACGTTGCAATGTGACAAATCGTCTGCCAGAAGATGAAGTCATTAAGCACATCCCCGGTAACGGTAGGTTTTTATATAGTGCATTTTCTGTCTTTAATAATTATGATATTATCTCTTTTTTTGAAGAACTAGGAGTAGAACTCAAGGAAGAAGACCATGGTCGAATGTTTCCTGTTTCCAATTCTGCAAAAACAGTTGTAAATGCACTAATAAATAAGCTAGATGAATTAAAGGTAAACGTTAAGTTAGAAACTGAAGTCGATGCAGTGCATTTTTCTTATGAAGAACCACATCATGTTATTTTGAAAGACAAACAAGCTTTTGTAACAAGTTCTGTTGTAATCGCAGTTGGAGGAAAAGCAGTACCTCATACAGGCTCGACAGGCGACGGTTATGCCTGGGCCAAAAAAGCTGGACATACGATTACAGAGCTTTATCCAACAGAAGTTGCTCTAACCTCAAATGAAAGGTTTATCCAAGAGAAAGCTTTGCAAGGTTTGTCGCTACGGGATGTATCACTCTCTGTACTTAACAAAAAAAGTAAGCCAATTATAACACACCAGATGGACATGCTTTTCACCCATTTTGGTGTTTCAGGACCTGCTGTTCTTCGTTGTTCTCAATTTGTTGTAAAAGAACTTATGAACGGTCTTGATCAAGTAGCCATGCACTTGGACGCTATCCCTTCCACTAAAGAGCATGTTTTATTAGATGAAACATTAAAGGCAATGAAAGAACATCCAAAACGTTCTATTAAGACCATTTTAAAAGGATTAGTGCCAGAACGCTTTTTGGATTATCTTTTACAGGCTAACGGAATTTCACCTGAACAAAATGGAGCAAATATTTCTCATGAGGCAATACGCAGTATTATAGCCGACATGAAAAACTTTACATTTAATGTACAGGGATCCTTGCCCCTTGAAAAGGCATTTGTTACAGGAGGTGGTGTCTCCATTAAAGAGATTATCCCTAATACCATGCAATCTAAGTTAATGAATGGGTTATTCTTTTGTGGAGAAATATTAGATATTCATGGTTATACTGGTGGGTATAATATTACCTCCGCATTGGTAACAGGAAGACTTGCGGGAAGTAATGCAGCAGATTAATATTATTGGTATTAGCTACCTTGTATGACTTACTGTATTACGTCCAACCTAAGCATGTCTGACAAAAAATCTGCTTCAAGGAAAGGATGGTTAGACATGCAGAAAAATGGAATGTGGTTACCTATATTAGCTTCCGTCGGAGTAGGAGCTGCAACGTATTATACGATGACGAAGAATAACCAAAACTTCAATCAAACCATAGAAAAAATGGTCCCATTGGTTACACAGATGAGTGGGAGTAGCAAAATACAGGACGGAGAGAATACGGAGCAACTCGGACCGTATGGAATGAGCTAAAAGTAAACGTGCCATAATGGCACGTTTATTTTTTCTACAAAAAAAAGGTTATGCATACAAAATGCATAACCTTTTTTAAAATTGCCTGGCGGCGTCCTACTCTTGCAGGGGCAAAGCCCCAACTACCATCGGCGCTGGAGAACTTAACTTCTGTGTTCGGCATGAGAACAGGTGTGACCTCTCCGCTATTACTACCAGACCTAATTCATATAGGTCATTTTGTGTTTCTCATAGAAAGAAAATGAATCACTTCAAACTTCCTTGATAACTGACCATATTATATGCATTTTTCAAAGAAAATGCAAGGGGTTTTTATTTATACCCTAAAAACTAAATAAGAGGTAACAACGAATCATAGAAAATGTTAGTTAAGTCCTCGATCTATTAGTATCCGTCAGCTCCACGTGTCAC